>NZ_JAPFQN010000001.1 GCF_026241165.1 Mangrovivirga halotolerans
CCACTCACTTGTGGTGATACAGTTACGGTCGCACTGCCCGTTGGTGTTGGATCACTACATCCGTTGTCATCCGTCACACTGACTAATGTATAAGTCGTCGTTGTTGATGGAGAGACACTTACTGTCGCCCCATCGGTGATATTATTTGCTGTAAAGTTGGTCGTGCCATCGGTATACACCACATCAAATGGTGCCGTACCAGCTGTAAAGTTAAAGGTCAAATTCGTTGATCCACCGACACATACGGTTGCTCCACCTGATAGACTGCCATCCGGTAGTGGATTCACGGTCACTGTTGGTGTGCCACTCAAGTTAGAAGTAGTCGTACATCCTGAAGCATTTGCGGTAATGCTGGTCAGGCTATAAGTAGCCGTTGCTGTCGGGGTGATTGTTTCTACATGCCCATTACTGATTCCTGTTAAGGTCACCGGAGTGGTGCCATCGGTATAAGTTACATCATACGTTGTCGAAGATCCAGATAAGGTGAAGCTTAGATCAACTGATTCACCAGCACAGATTGCTGAGGGTTCGGCTGACAATAACCCTGAAACAGGTGATTCGATAGTAATGGTAGCAGAGCCTGCAGGATCCTGATCTATACAACCGGCATCATCAGTAACGCTTACTAAAGAATATGTAGTCGTCGTTGATGGAGACACGCTTACAGTTGACCCATCAGTAATATTATTTACTGTGTAATTAGTTGTACCATCGCTATAAACGACATCATAGGGAGCGGCCCCACCAGTCAAATTAAATGTTAATAATGTACTTGTTCCAGGACATATAGAAGTCGTCCCCGATATAATACCCTCAACATTTTTAAAATT
The DNA here is from genome assembly GCF_026241165.1 of Mangrovivirga halotolerans. Lineage (GTDB taxonomy): Bacteria > Bacteroidota > Bacteroidia > Cytophagales > Cyclobacteriaceae > Mangrovivirga > Mangrovivirga halotolerans. Next base: position 831 of record NZ_JAPFQN010000001.1, read on the forward strand.
AAGATTCCCAGCATTTGTTCCGTTAAGCCCAAAAACATTTGTTCCAGGGTCACTAAAGGTAATATTTCCAGATGTTGCAGCCCCGGTTAAGCGAACTTCTAATCCTGAATAAGTAAGTTCATCAGCAGGCCCCCCTGTTGCAGAAGATACGGTTATATTAATTCTTGCTGTCGATGTAGTTATATAAGCAGCTGTATTTATTGTTATCTTATTTCCATTAGAAACAGTTATTGTACCGGTTGCAGTATTAAACTCAAATCCCGCAGGAAGTACGAGATCTATATCGTAGGTCCCGGCACTAAAGTCAGAGTTGGTAGTTTCAGTAACTATAATATTACTTAAAGGGATAAAACTCCCATCACCACAAATATTAGTCCCGCCAGTTGCTGGTGTAACAGTTACCTGGGAAAAAACCGAGAAAGTTGATAAAAACAGAACAACATACAGAAAAAGCTGTAAGAAACTGTTTTGTGTCTTATTTCGATTATTATTAAAAATTACATTTAAGCTTTTCATTAAAAAATGGCTCTAATATCGTGTATAAAAAGTCTTTTATATCTAAATCTTAATATTCATGATTATTCAACAAAACCTTCAGAATTTGTTTTAATAAGACAAATCATTGTGTTATTACTTTCAATCTGGTCATCAAAACCTATTGTCCCCACTAAAACCAAACCATTATCTGAGGTTTGAATAATATTTCCTGCTTTATCATTACTATTAAATCCGTGTAGCCGTGGAACAGTGTTCCATTCTACATCTTCAATAAAGCTATTAAATGCATTTATTCTATAAGCTGGTAATACAATATCAGTATTACTTCCTGCTTCACTATAATAATTTGTTGAAGATGCTGTAATTATTCTAGCACCAGCTTCAGTAGAAAAATAGGTTAACCCGTTAATTTCACTATTCCCAAGATTATAAATACTCTGAGATATAAATTGCGGGGGTTCTAATGGCTCTTTTCTAAACGATATAATTCTTTGTTCAGGTGTTGGATCAGAAAGACTTGAATAATAATTAGCTGCAAAATAATATATTAAATTATTGCCTGGTCTTGAGACTATATCAGTTGTTTTTAAATAACCATCTATATTATTTGAAGCTTTATTAAATGATGGTTGGGTTTCACTAAAATATTTAGCATCAACTAAAAACACAAAGTCCCCTGTTTGGGAACTTTGACCATCTATTCCTTGAGAAGCATCAGCTAATATAGCTATATTTAATTGATTTATCCCCAGATCAGAATCATCAAAATTTAATAGAAATTTCCCCTCATCCACTCCTTGAAAACCATCAATAATCGTATCTAAAAAAGTGAAACTTGAAAGCTGGTATGCACTAGTTAGAATATCTACAGAATCACCAGTTCCTATTCTCCCATCCTTTTTACATTCTGTGCAACTAGTTTTACCGGTAACAAATAAAAAGTCATTAAAAAAATTGGCGGAATTGTAGGAATAGGAATTAATGCTATCTCCGAAATTATCTTCCATCAATAGCTCCCCTGTCATAGAAATCTTTGAAATATACCCTAATTTCACACCATTGTTAAGCCCTTTACTTCCTACTACTAAAATATTACCTGCAGGATCTATTAAGATATCTTTTCCTTCATCAAATCCAGGTCCACCCAATCTTTTTCTCCATAGTTCATTTCCCTGAGCATCTGTTCGGATCACAATAATATCCTGCCCCCCAAATTGCCCTCCGTAATTTGAATAACTATTTCCAAGGATTACATATCCGCCATCTGATAATTCTAAAACATCAACACCTTCGTCTCTTTGTTCTCCTCCATACATTTTAACAAAGATACGCTCTTTCTCAGGCTCAACATTGACACTGTCGCATCCGCTAACAAAGGCAATGAAAAATCCTATCAATATGTAAAAATACTTCCTAATCACAGCTTCTTATCCTTAATCTTTTTAACCTTATATATTGAATAAATATAACCTACACTAACGCTGAATACATTTAATTGAAAATCATCATCAACATATCCGAATCTATATAATAATTCCCGATCTCCATACCTGTTATCAACGGTTGAAAGATTAGGAAAGCCTTTTTGACCTCGAATATCAATTAAAATATTGTGAATACCAGTTTTAATCTTCACTCCAAAACCACCTATGGCACTAATGTTCACCCGATTTCTGACTCCCGATTCTACATAATCAAAGTTCGGACTTACAATTGGCCTTGTCTCAAACGAACCAACCCTACTTACATTTCCCACAGAAGAAATTAAATATGAAATATCTCCACCCAGATATACAAAAGGTCTAACTTTATTTCCTTTCAAGGTATATCTTACCCCAATCGGTAAACCAATCCAAGACTGATTTTCCTTAACTTCCTGTACATTAAAATCAAATAGGCTACTAGTCTTCGTGTATCTATTCTGTAGAAACTGAATCTCTGCAAAGGCCTGAAACGACTCATTGATCATATATTCACCCACTACACCAAATTGAAATCCTAAATTGATACTGGAACTCGAAGAATCTGCGATGGTATTGTCTACCCCATATAATTCCGTAAGATTAATTGTACTTATATTAGACCCTCCTTTTACTCCAATGCTAAAGGCTGGCCAGGTTTTAAAAGAATTGTATAAATTTATAAACTCGGAAGGATCAAAATCCTCATTGATTTTATAATCAGGCTTTGCATGAAGAAAAGTGATCATGGAAGTATCCGCATCATACCAATTATCTTTAAAGATATCTGTCAATACAAATAATTTTAGAGCCTGAACTTTCTCTTCTTTAGAAAATCCGCCGTCCATACAATCTTCCAGCAGTGGTGGAATATCTTTAAAATGCCCGATGTCATATAATTCCTGTGCCCTGCGAAGATTCTGACTACAAGTTGTTTCCTGTGCATTCACATCTATTGTGATGCATAAAATCATCAGAACTGCTAGTATATATTTATTGTACAATTTCACCACACGTTGTTTCATAATCAATATCAGGCGCTACATATTGATACCATTCTTCTTTTGTAAAATTTCTTTTCAGATACTCACACATATCATTAGCCATAATAGTAGCAGAAATTGGCCTTATGCGGAGATAATCTCTTGATGTACCGGCAATTAAATAATCACCATTTTGTGTAAACTTCAATGAAGTCACCCAGCCATCATGGTCATTCATTACAATTGGCAATTGGTTAACATCAGACATCGGCCAGACTAACACACTTCTGTCGAATGAAGCCGATGCTAGCAATTCATCATTTTGTCCAAATTGTAAAGTTGTAATTGCTGATTTATGACCTCTTAAACGAGCATATTGTTTTTTAATCTGAGGTTGCATTAAAATCACATCACTTCTGTTATTAGCTAATGTTAAACCAACAGCCATGAGAGTTCCTGCCTTATTAAATTCTAAGGCGGTGACAGGCCCTTCGAATTTTTTCCAGGTTACTGGTTTTCTGGAAACATCTGACATTTTTAAAACGTGGCCATTTTCAAGACCAACATAAATTTCTCCGGTAACCGGATTTACAGAAAGTGCATTTGGTCTGCTTTTAGTTTTGTAAAGCACATGGAATACTTCAAAATCATAGTAACCAATTATACTATCCAATCCGATAGATACAATTCCTTTATTACCTTTATAAAAATCGACTTCTACAATAGGTTCAAAATGTCCATTAACAACCTTAGGCTTTCTCCTTAATTTTTCAAGATCAAAAATCTGCATCACATTGGCTCCGGTACCATTAACAAGCCATTTATCATCGTTGCTGATAGTTAAAGTTCTGTTTTCAACTCCTTCATTATGGTAAATCTCTTTTTCTTCCAGTTCCCCATCATTCCATTCCCAAAGCATCAGTTTTCCATCTGATCCTGCCGAAACAAAGGCTTCAGAATTATTATAATGTGCAATAGCTCGGATAGCATCTTTATGTCCTTTTATTTTATTTAAAGGATCTTTATTCAATTCCTTAGTGGCATAATATAATCCATCGTAGATATAAGGGTCATAAATACTTCCACCATAATTTAGGTTAAATAAGTACGCTTGTTGAGCGAGCAATCCTTTTAAGTCTTCTTCATCAGTCTGCACAGACTTAACAGCCATACTCTGAGCAATAGCTCTGTATCTAGCAAACTCGGCATCCTGAGCATAAATATTTGCTTTTAGCCTTTGCTGAATTGCCTCTTCCCTTTTCTGATCAGCTAATTTTCTTAAAGAATCAGCTTTCTTCTTTTCGTTTCTTGCTTCAGCCTCACTTACTTGCAATCTTAAATTAGCTTCCTGGGCTTCTATTCTCAACAGTTCGTTTCGAGCTGCCTCGGCTTTGGCTCTTTCCTCACTTTCCTGAGCTAATCTTGTTTGTCTTTCGGCAATTATCAAGTTATTTTTTGCTTTTTCAGCCTGATAATTAGCTTCTACTTCCTTTCTTTCTGCTCTTTCAGATTCTTCCTGTGCTATCTGAGCTGAATATATTGCTGCTTCTCTTTGCTGTAAGGCAAACAATAAGAAAATAGTACAAATCACCGCAATAGCAGAAAACAAAATAGCAGCAAGGCGGGTTCTTCGTAGTTTTCTTTTTTGTAATTGCTCTTTTAAGAGAAGTTCTCTTTCATATTCTTCTTTTGAAGTTTTCAGAAAGACCATCGCCCGCTCAAAAGACGGGTCATATCGCTGTGCCCACTGTAAAGTCGGTTTATATTTTTCCTGCCAATTTAATGCAAGCTGGAGATCCGGTGGACGAAGCAATGATGCCTTTCCCATTTGATACTTTTCAGCAGCATCAGATAACCTGAGATACATTTGAGCTGCTTCAGACTCTTCTTCAACCCAGTTTCTCAGCCTTATCCAAATCCTCATTAAAGACTCATGAGAAATATCAACTACGGATTCACTATCAAGTTCCTTGTTATAAGGAGGCATCAATAAGGATCTTCCAGGCTCACGGAATTTGTCAATTACTTCTATGAGTTCAGATACAGAGCAACCACAAACAGTAGCGATATAAGAGACTTTTTCAGGCCTTCGAATACCAAAATTATCACTTCCTTTCTTTTCGGTGATTGTTTTAAATAAGGTTTCACAAATTTGCTTTTGCTCTGAGTTTAATTCATCATAGGCCTCATTTGCATGCAAACTCAGTGCCTCCCGGATTGTTCCGACAGCATTATAATGCTTTATATCTAAAGATTCGTCTTCCTCTCGATTATCTTCCCAATATTGCCAGGTTCGCATCAGTGCATGCTGCATTAATGGTAATTGATCCTGGGTATCTCCGATGTCATTTAACAATTGCTGAGTTAATCGTTTAGATATTTTTCCCCCACCAACTGCAACGGGACCTTCTATAGCCAGTTGCTTTTGCCCACGACTAAGCTGAGGAATCAGGTAATGGCTATTATTTATTTTTTTTGTCAACTCAGGGAACTGAGCACATTCTCCAATAAAGTCAGACCTCATTGTCAGGGCTACATATATGGGCTGTTCAGATTGATTTATTGCCTCTAAAAAAAGATCAACAAATGCTATGGACTCATTTACAGCATCACTATGATGCTCTGTACTGGCCCTGTAACGAAATAATTCCTCAAACTGATCAACCAGTATCAGGTAACTTTTTTCTTCATCTCTCCTATATTGTCTTATCAGATCAACCAGACCCAATGAAGATCCCCTTAAAATTGTAGAGTTTATAGCTTGGTTTATTTCAAAGTCTTCAGCATCGTTGTTATCAATATCTGATACCTTCAATACTGCTTCCGCAAGATTGGATATTGGCGATATACCCGGTCTTAGAGTTATAACTTCCCATTTACTTCCTGCACTATTAATAAATCCACCCTGTAACATCGGGAGTAACCCGCAATACATTAAAGAAGATTTACCACTTCCTGAATCTCCTACTACGGCAACAAACTTATGCTTTTCAAGCTTTGTAATTATATCAGAACTCTGCCCCTCACGACCAAAGAACAAATGACTTTCATCCGGACTAAATGGTCTTAGGCCGGGAAAAGGAATAAACAACTTTTCTTCAGTCAAAAATTTTATATGATCCTTATTATCGCTCATTAATTATTAGCTGTTTTTGCTAAAAACCCCTCCAATTTCTTCTCAAAATCATCACTTTGCAGTATGATAGGAAATTCCAGTTTATCAATTAAATCAGTGTTAATATCACAATCTGGTGTATAGATCACATTAAATTCGTAGCTGTGCGCCCTACCCAATCCTTTTGACTTAAGCACGTCCCTTAATCTTGATGTAATCCAATCTTTATTCTGATTTGTATTAAAAATTATTGTGGAAGAACAATTGTTAAGCAAATATTTATGCCTTTCGAAGGTATCAAAAGCATTCCCCTCATTTTCACATATTGAATACTTGACACCAAGTTTATTCAACTTTTCTTTTAATGAGATCACATTGTGCTTATCGTAATCGTTGTACATCAAATACGTCCCTTCACTATCTCCTGCACTATAATCAAGATTTATATCTTCTTGATATTGATCACTATTAATAAACTTCCTCACAAGTGATTTAAATTCTGCAAGCGGTAAATCCACTATTTCTGTCAGTAACTTATCTTCAGATTGCTGTATAACTCTTTCTGCAAAAAACCTTTGTCTATCTGACATTTCTGTCAAATGGGTAGACAACCATACTATTCTTTTAAATTTATTATTTCCCTGGTTTGCACGTTCAAGGGAAAGATCGTGTTCAAGTTCAGAAATGCTGGTTCTGAATTTTTCTGATATATGCCCATATTCTCCGCCAAGCATATGAACTGAAACAGAACAATAAGATAACTCCTCTTTAATCTTTGCACTCAGCTCTACTTTGTTATCAGGCATGCTGCCTTTTGGATAAACATTATATCCATGTCTCTTCAGGTCCCTGATTAATGCCTCTCTTGCCTCAAGGCACTCATTTACAACATTCGCGACGTATATGTTTTTCGATTCATTTTTAAAATATGAACGATCTCCGCTATCTCCTATACTAATTTCATTTCTTATATAATTGATAACCATAGAGCTTAGATCAGAAACACGGGACCAATATTTTTGATTTATACCGTCTTCGTTTTCTGCTTCATATACCACAGGCACATCCGAAAATGGCTCTAATTCGTAAAAATCAACTTTGGGAGATTCTTTAACCACATTATTCAACTCTTCTTCAAAAACAGGAAGATAAACAAGGGCATAAACACTATTACCAATTTTTAATGGATCGTTAGACATCCTTTTAAGATGTTTCCTCAAATACCCCTGACAAGTTTCAGATTGAAGAAAATTAGGGCTGATAACGGGAATGAATATATCAACATCTTCATAAGTATCCTCATCATCAGATAATTTATGAATTATGCATTTTCTCTCAGAAATTCGATCAAGAAATTTCTGAAATATTATTACGAATTGATCAATCCACCCTTTATTTCCAGATTCAAAGTTGGAGTTATCAACCTCTGAATAACATAATATGATTTCACAGGTTTCTTTCACTTTTAAAAAAAATTGGCTCTTTCTTTTTAAAAAATTATTACTAATATAGGTAAATATTAAAAAGAGTCAAACAATAGATGGAAAAATATAATTTTACCAATTTCACAAAACGAACTGTCTATTGTTCAACCTCAGTACCTTTTCAAGTACCTCCTTATGATTATTTAGTAATTCGAGATAATCATCATATTTAATTTTTAACCCAATTATATCTTTTTCAATTACAGAAAAGTAATCATCACCTGAAAGATGTATCCCCCCTCCGATGACGTGACCATTTCCGAATTTGAATGTCTCTCCTTTATTATTAACTAATGAGAGCTTTCCTTTAAATATTAATATCAGATCACTAAAACTATATTTACCCTTAATATTCAAAGTAGTTCCTTCAGGGTAATAAACTTCCTCACATATTTCGAGTACTTCATTTAAAACACTCGTACTCAAAGTATTGAATAACTCTATTTTCTTAAGGAATCTTGCTTTTCCAAACTTTAGTTTGAAAATATCATTTATATTGTGATTATCTATTTCAGGAATTAACTTGGTAATATATCTTTTTGACTGTTCCGGAATTCTTTTACTTAATATTTGAAAATCATAAGGAGAATGAGAGTATATTACCCATGCTGCTGTTTCACACAGTAATTGATCAGGATTGAAAAGTTGGGCAATCAGGTCATCTGAAACAATATCGTCTTCATCTAAAAATGCCATATTAAATAAAGCACATGCTTTAGTCCATCGACTTATTTGATTATAATCCCTATTGATGATGCTTTTAAAAAGATCTGCATCTGTTGCATCCACAAAAGGATCATAAATGTTAAGTTTTGACAACTTATCTTCTATAGGTATATCATCTAAAACTGGTATAATATATTCCTTAAGATCATCATCCAGAAATACATCTAATAATTCTATGGCAAATGTTATATTATCAGGATTATTACTTTCAATATTTTCTTTAACAATTGCAATAGAAGATTTATCATAGATCATTGCCAGTAAAGTGTAAATATGATCAAAAGTCTTTCGGTTTTCTTCTTCAAGTGATTCTATTAACTGGTTATCCATATCAATACGAACTGTTCGTATAGCAAGATGATTCCATACTATATTAATTAAATCACTCTTTATTATGTCTTTGATCTTCGATGCTCTTTCAGCATTAACCACCAGACCAATTCCAGATAAATTACCTAATACTTCTTGTTGAATTTGCTTATCTGGATAATCCATTTTATTCCATAACGCTTCTTTTGCTTTTTCAGAACCGATTCTGCCATAAGTTTTCAAAACTCTTCTCATGGTTTGTAATGACTGTCCTGACTTATAAAATACTGCTTCAAGCCTGCCTATTACTGGATCTCCTATAAGAGAAAGTGATTTTTGAGCGAGTGAACCAAAAGTATTAGATTGAATCAATTCTAAAAGCATTGGCCAAAATTCAGGTCTTTTTATTTTCCCCACTGCAATTATAGCAGACTTTCTTACCTGATTATTTGGATCTCTTAATAACAAATGTAAAAGATTGTCATTTTTACTATTTGATTCATGATTAGAAAGATAATGAGCAACAAATTCTCTTTCATTGACATTGGCTGATCTTGCCATTTGATCAAGCAAAAACCCTTCATCCATAATGCCTTTAAAATGGTAGATCATTGATCTTGCATTCTCAGCCATCATCTTAACCTGGCTATGCTTGGTATTTTCTATAACTTTATTTAATGGTTGTAACGATGAAAGTGGCTTTATTTCAGTAATTAATTTTAGCACATGCATTACCACTTCTTCCTTATCACTATTTAGTAAATAATATAATAGATCATAGTACTGGCCCGGTTCGATTTTTTTAACCAATTCTAAATTTAATTTAACCGTATTTAAATCTGATTTCAATAATCCCAGAATAACGTCATGACTCAAAACTGCAGAATTAAAAGGTAGATTAGAATCAGTACTTTTAACATTCTTTTTTAACGTTGATAATTTCCGATGAAGGACTTCATTATATTGCTTGTGCAAGGCATTTACTACAAAAACCATTAATACTACAATGAACAACAATGATAACAAGAAGTAAGCTCTTTCAAGATTTACATATGAAAGCAAAAGCATAAAACCACCTGCTACCAGGGTTGCAACCTGACCGATAACACCTTCAATTTTGGTCTGGATATCAAATCTGATATTGTCTTCTAATGGAAGGAAATATAATTTAAAGGCTGGATTTTCCATTGCATCCCGAAGCGAATTAGTAAAAACATACGCCCCAACTATAACAATGAAATATGCCGCAAAACCAGCGGATTCAACACCTGAGAAACCAAAAGCAGTTGTAATAAAAATAGCAACTATACTCAGGGTTCCTAAAATTACCGGCATAACCAGGACAGCTGTTTTAACCCCATAATCTGCTATTATTCTGTCATTAACAAAGGTCTGGATCAAAAAGCTCAATATCATTACAGTACCATTGGCGATACCAATAAAGGCAAAAAGACTTTGTTCGTCATTTACATATCTCTGTTCAAGAGCATTAGAATAAATAAACTCAATAAATTTGAACGCTATCATTGAAACGATCAAAAATACAGATAGCAATACGATGTATTTTCGCTTGAAAAGATTTTTGAATTTCAGACTTCTCTTTTCTGCTTTTGTCTTGATCTTAGTAAAATCGATATCGTATTTTTTCACAATTACCAACAGAAAAGCCAGGGAGATTATCAATGAACCATTGGTAATAATTAATATATCCGAAGGGTCTGTAAATTTATTTAAAAAAGGTAAAGTAAAAAAGGTCAAAATTGAAGCACTCAATTGACCACTATCGATTCCTCCTATAATTCTTTTTGACTGACGTAGATTGAATAACCGTAAGAAAACGCCCCAAAACCCCAGTATGATCAAAGCATTAATCGGGCCATACAAAATATACAATAAGTAAATCAACCAATCCTGGCTTCCGTAAAAATGAAAGCAAATACGAATCCCAAGAATGAGGAAAGTCACAAGGACTATATTGCCAATTACGAGTTTAGAATAATGTAGATTATGCTGTATTTTTGAATAAACCCAGGTAACAACAACCCCTAGACATCCTGTCAATACAAATGCTGTATCAAGTTTATCGGCTCCTATTCTGTTAATAAATAAGGTCTGGGCGGTAACTGTATATCCCGCAAGGAATATACCCATAAAAAACCCTTTTGCCAGCAACAACATCACCTTCTCTTTTTCATCCGGCCGGGCTCCAATCAGACCAATAAGCTTGTCTATCATTGATTTACATTAAAAAAATATCAAAAAATCATAATCTAAATATAAAAAAATTGATAGCAAATCAATAAAAATTAATAAAAAAAAGAGAGGCAGTTATTACATGCCACTCTTTTTATATCTTATTACCTGAAATTATTATTTGATAGAATCTTGTTCAGAAGTGCTTTTTTCTTCTTCAGAAGGGTTTTTCTCTGCCTCATAAGAAGCATTTAATCCGTCTACAACATCAGTAGTGATATTCATTCTTTCATCAGAATACCAAACGCTCTCATATTTTAAAATTATATGATATCCGTTTTCTTTGCTGTAAGATTCAATGAATTTGTTAATCTTATCTACAACTTCCTTAGTCTTTTCTGCTTCTGTTTGCCTTAAAGTTTGAGCAAAGTTTTCCCTTTGCATCATTAAGTTTTGCTGCTTTCTCTGCAGGTTTTCTTCAATATTTCTAGCCTGACCCATTGTCAAATTCTGAGCAGATTTTTGATAATCTTCAAATTCCTTTTGTAAACCTTGAGCTCTGCTTTCCAATTGTCTCTCTAACCTTGTTCTCTCAGATTCTAGTTCTTCAAGAACATCCTGATAGAATTTATAGTTTTTAGTAAGACTGTCGGAATTAACATATCCAACTTTTAAATCCGATGCAATTACATCTGAAGTAGTTGACTCACTCTCCTTACCCTCCGCAGTTTCTGAAGTTCCTTGCTGGTTACATGAAACAAAAAACAGCAATGCAACTGTTAGGACAGAACTATACTTAAAAATGTTTTTCATAAAATCTCTACTTTTCATGTTTTATATCGCCTGCAAAGATATAAATACATTTGATTTGAAGAAATTCTATTTACTTTCTTTTTCTTTAAATGTATAATTTATCGCATCTGATTCTTTACCTGTATGAGACTTGGTGTAATCGGGAAGCTCTATCTTATCTACTGGTTCCTCGTCATTATTAACTTTATCTTCAGGAATACTGGGCAATCCCAATAGCGGATGCCTTCTATATATGTACGCTCCAATCAACCCTGAAAATGCTCCTGCTAAATGCGATTCAAATGAAATAAAGGGGTCCCCAGGCAAAATCCCGGGAAATGTAGTCCCATATAACAAAAATACAGCTGAAGAAATAATCAGAGATCGATACTCCCTTCTGAATAAGCCACTAAAAAACAAAAAGAAGACTAATCCATAAACAATTCCTGATGAACCAATATGATATGCTTCACGGGCAAACAGCCAAACGAGAAATCCGCTTAACATGTATATTACCAGGAACACATGGACTGCCACCTTTCTATAAAAAAAGAATGTTCCTGTGATCAATACCAACAAAGGAAGACTATTACTAATCAGATGGTCGAAATTCCCATGAATTAAAGGTCCTGTAAATATTCCCAGCATACCTTTCCCATTGCCGGGAAAGACTCCAAGAAACCCTAAACTTAGGTTCATAGCTATTTCAAGGGCCTTTATACACCACAGAAGTGTTACAAAAAGGACTGCATAAAGAGCACTCATCCGCAAGGCCACCTGATCTTTCATATAACTAAAAACTCATGTAAAAAGAGGTTTGTTACATAATTTATCAGAAAAAAAGCTCTTGTGCCAGTCTATAAGTATTTGCGTGTGCTTCAATTATTAATTTAATATCTTCAGAATACCCACCACCCATACTGATCATTACCGGAATATCATTAACCTTACAGCTTTCAAGAACTTTTCTATCTCTTTCTTTGCAACCGTTTACGGAAAGCCCTAATCGACCAAGCTTATCAGTTTTAAGTACGTCTACCCCACTTTGAAAAAATATAAATTGAGGTTCGTGTTTCTCGATCAATTTACCTAAGTATTCATCGAGAATATCAAGATAAACTTCATCTCCGGTTCCATCAGCTAATTCAATATCAAGATCTGATTTTTCTTTATGTAATGGATAATTATTTTTACCGTGCATCGAAAAGGTAAAGACTTTTCTATTCCCTCTAAATATCTCTGCAGTACCATTTCCCTGATGAACATCCAGGTCAACAATTAGAATTTTATCAAAATTATGCTTGTTAATTAGGTATTGAGCAGAAACTGCAATATCATTTAACAGGCAAAAACCTTCACCTCTATTAGTAAATGCATGATGAGTACCCCCGGCAATATTCATTGCACAGCCAAATTTTAAAGCATACTCTGTGGCATCTACCGATCCCTGAATTATTTGTTTTTCTCTTTTTACCAAACCTTCAGATAAAGGAAATCCGGTTTTCCTTTCTTCAGAACGTGATAAGGTGAGTTGATTTAGTTTTTTTATATATTCTTCAGAATGTACAGTAGAAAAAATCACATCATCTTTGGGAATGGCTGGTGTGAAAAAATTATCGTTTTCCAACGTACCTTCATATAACAATTGTTCAGGGAGCAATGTATATTTTTCCATTGGAAACCTATGTCCTTCCGGTAATGGATGACAATAAGAATCTGCCCAAGCTACTTTTAACATAAATTCTTAACTGAACTAAATAATAAATTGTTAGCAGAATTATTAGTCAAGCTCAAATGAATACAGACTATCATCTAATGAAATTTCATCGTTATTAAATTTATTAATGAAATTAACGATCTCCGATTCAGACACCTCAGGAATATTCAACCCTGCTTCCACCATAAGCACTTCATCTTCATATTCTTCATAAATATGCTCACTTACTTGTATCTCTCCGTCTTCTTCAATTTGATCCATGACCTCCGTCAGGAACATTTCGATCTCTTCAGTTTTGTGTTCAGGAAGTTCCTTCCCTTTTTGCATTTTGGCGTATTCCGGATGACGTTTTAAGGTTTCTTCTTCAGCTTTGGCAAATACTTCAGACTGGTAATACATTTCCAGGGTATATAAAACCGCATTTACTAGTTCCTCCTCACCATTTTTGTCGGTGAGAAAAAAAAAGTTGGCATATTCCGGAGAATTATCTTCCTCCTCATTCATCAAATAGGCTTTCTTCTCCTTTTTAATTCTATCTATTATATCTTTCATATTTAATCTTTGTCAAACGATTCAAAAATACTCACCATAATCGAAACTACAATGGAAAACAATAATGCTGTCCAGAAACCACTCACATAAAACCCACCAACAAGGTAATCAGCCAATAATATAATAAGCGCATTGATCACCAGAAGAAATAATCCCAGTGTAACTACGGTTATGGGTATGGTAAGAATGACCAACAAGGGTTTTATAGTCACATTCAGAATTGTCAAAACTATAGCAAGAATAAGAGCCACTGTAAATGATTCAGTTTCTACTCCCGGAATCAGATAGGCACCGGCAAATACTGCCAATGTTGTAAATAGAATTTTAAGTAAAAATTTCATATTGCCTGAGGGTTTATCTTAATTTAACTAAATTTTGTAACGATCTTTTAAAATATTAACATGATGTTGAGCATGCCCACCTAAAATATAAGGTAGAGCACTGGTTTTAATTGGCGCTCCATTAGCATTGCCTACAAATTCAAGTGCATCCTGACTAATAGCATTAAGCATCATAAGATTGGCTCCTCGCTCATATTGCCACCATTCAGCCAGATCTTCTTTTTCCATATTAATATAAACTGAATTCCGGACGTAATCATCTTCACTAAATCCTGGTATCGAGGTATTATCTTTTCTTGAAAATGCAAGCAATCTGTATCCCATTACCTTTTCAACATCGATTATATGGCCAAAAACCTCAGCAATTGTCCATTTGTCAGGCCCATACCTATAATCCAATTTATTTTTAGAAGTATTTAAAATAAAAGTTTTAATTTCATGCCATTGATTTTCCAAAAATGGTTCTATTTGTTCGGGAACTGAATCAATATAAGATCCGTAGAAAGAGGGATAATTTTCTGGTGATGGTTTTGTGATCTTCATTAAATTTTCACTGAAAAGATTCTAAATAATTTTTTGAATGGAGAAAGATACTAAAGAAAAATTTTTAAAAACAATCTGTAACAACTTCCTTAACTTACAGGATGCAGATAATTATTTCAGATTCCCTTCGTATGATTTCCTAATTGAAAAAATAACCTCACTTGACCAAAATAAATTTGAGGTTAAAAAACTGGGGAGATCGGTAGAATTGAGAGATATATTTGGTATCAAATTCGGTCGTGGACCAATCAAAATCATGGCCTGGACACAAATGCATGGAGATGAACCTACCGCAACTCGCGCTGTTCTGGACTTTTTTTATTTTATTCAGAACCATCCTGAAGAATTTGATGAATTAATAAAATATATTTCAGAAAAATGCACCATGCTTTTTGTGCCTATGGTTAATCCTGATGGTGCAGAACACCATACACGAGAAAATGCATGGGATATTGACCTCAACAGAGATGCACTTCGATTGACAGCTCCCGAATCAAAAATATTAAAAATGATTTTTGATGATTTTCAGCCTGAATATTCTTTGAATATGCATAATCAAAGTAAATATTATGGCTGTGAAAGTACCGGGGAGCATGTGGAATTATCTTTTCTTGCAACCGCTCCAGATAAAGAACGGTCTCTTACTGTCAGTAGAAAAAGAGCTATTTCATTAATAAACAAGATCGTGGAAAAAATTGGTTCACTTGAAAACCAACACATTCCAATGGGAAAGTATGATGATAAATTTGAACCAAGAGCCTTTGGTGATAATTTTCAGGCTGAAAACTCTGGCCTGGTACTTATCGAGTCAGGATATGTTCCAGGTGATGAAAACGAAGAAAAACTCAGAAAACTGAATTTCCTTTCAATATTAATTACTTGTTTGTACACTGATGATCTTGATTATAATGAAAAGGATCTTCAAAAATACAATGAATTACCTTCCATCTCTGAATTTTATTTTGATGTAATAGTTAGAAATGCAACGCTGGAGCGAGATGGTCAGCAATTTATAGCTGATCTGGGGATCAAGCGGGAACGGGTATGGCAGGGAAAAAGCAAATATTATTATTTCGGTTTCATTTCCGAATTGGGAGATTTAAGCACACTGAAAGGCTTTGATGAAATTGACGCCACAAACTGCTTGATTAAACCTGTTAACACATATAGCCAATCCGTACCAAACATTGAAGATGTTAAAAGTTTAAATTTCAAAGAACTGCATAAAAAAGGGATCGCAAGTGTAAAACTTGACAGATTATCTCTTACCAAAGAATCCACTTCTATGCCTTTAAATATTTTACCTCTTCACGAAGATTGGTCACCGGAAAAACTTAGTCCTGCTACATTTCTTATACAGGATTTAATTTCCGGTGAAACAAAATTCATTATTGTCAATGGAGTGTATTTCCCGGTTAATCCTTAAACCAGGAAGCATACATCGGATAATTATCTGCTGTTCTTTGAATAAGTTCCTTCATCTTTTCTCCTCCATCTTTGATTTTTCTTGCAGGATTACCAACATATACAGCTCCTTCTTCAACATTAGTGTTGGCAAGGACTACTGCTCCGGCACCTATTACTGCCCCTTTATTAATAACAGCTCCATCCATTACGATAGCTCCCATCCCTATCAATACATTATCTTTTATTTCACATCCGTGAACTATTGCTCCGTGTCCTATTGAAACATTATCCCCAATCTTAACATCATATTTTTTATAGGTGCAATGTATCACAGCCTGATCCTGAATGTTGACCTTGTTGCCAATCCTGATTGAATTCACATCTCCACGTACTACTGCATTAAACCAGACTGTACACTCATCTCCCATTTTAACATCTCCTATCAAATAAGCATTAGGTGCAAACCAGCAATCATTTCCAACTGTTGGATATATGTCGTGAATTGATAAAAATTTTCCCATTAAATTTAAATTTGTTTAAACAAAAGTCTAACTTTGTCGTTAAACCAATAAAATTAATTAAAGCACGATTGTTATGAAAATTTTTAAAGGTATTGCTTTTGCTACAGTTACAGCATTAATGCTTTCTGCTTGCGGAGGAAGTTCTAACTCAGGAGATGCTGTTGTTAGTGAAGAAAAAGAAGCTGCGGAAGCGGGGGCTACTGCAGTAGTTTACACTCCTACTGATGATAGTCAGGTAACATGGATTGGAAGTAAACCAACAGGTAAACACAATGGATACATTCCGGTTTCTGAAGGAGAATTATTCGTAGAAGACGGAAATATCACAAGTGGTTCATTTACTATGAATATCACAGGTCTTGATGTTCTAGATCTTGAAAATGATCCTAATGATGATGAAGACATGTATGACAAGCTTACTGGTCATTTGATGTCTCCAGACTTTTTCGCTGCTGATTCTTTTCCGACAGCTACTTTCGAAATCACTGAAGTAAAGGAATTTGATCCATCAACAATGTCTGTTGAAGTTAAAGATCAGTTCGAAACAGAATACACTCCTGAATCAGCGAAAGAATTTATGGTAGAAAATCCAACTCATTGGGTAAGCGGAAACCTTACAATGAGAGGAACTACAAAAAATGTTGCTTTCCCTGCTCACGTAAATAAGGAAGGTGATAAGCTTACTGCTAAAGCTAAATTCAATATCGACAGAACTGACTGGGGTTTAATGTATGGTGATGAAGCAAGTGTTGCTGATAAAGCAAAAGATAAATTCATCTACAACACAGTTAATGTAGGTATCGATCTAACTGCTACTCCGGCAGAAGAGGTTGCTGAAGTTCAGTAAGGAATCAAAGAAAATACGAAGTGAAGAGGCAGTCAAATGACTGCCTTTTTTTTTGCTGACATTTTGTCATAAATTCTAAATCCAATTTAGTAGTTTTGCATATTGATAATAGGATAATAGCTTTAAAATATGAGTAAGCAAGAGTTAATCAGTGATATCGATATTTTAACTGAAGAACAGCAGCAGTCGGAAGAAGCTTGTGGAGTTCAGGTAAGTGAGGAAGAAAATACCGGAAAAAACAGAAAAGTTTATATAGAGAGTTATGGTTGTCAAATGAATTTCAGTGATAGCGAGATTGTGTCTTCTATCATGAAAAGAGAAGGGTTTGATACGACTTCTGATTTCTCTAAAGCTGACGTTGTTTTTCTGAATACCTGCTCTATAAGAGAAAAAGCTGAACAAACTGTCAGAAACAGGCTTTCACAATTTAACAAAGTAAAAGAAGACCGACCTGAAATGATGATCGGTGTTCTGGGTTGTATGGCTGAAAGACTTAAAGACAAGCTTCTTGAAGAAGAAAAAATTGTCGATATGGTAGTCGGACCTGATGCTTACCGGGATCTTCCTACATTAATAAAGCAAGTTGATGATGGGAATAAAGCTGTTAATGTATTCTTATCAAAAGAAGAAACCTATGCTGACATTAGTCCTGTAAGACTTGATAGCAATGGAGTTTCAGCCTTCATAAGTATAATGAGAGGGTGTGACAACATGTGTTCTTTTTGCGTAGTTCCTTTTACAAGAGGCCGCGAGAGAAGCCGTGATCCACATTCAATAGTAGCAGAAGCTAAAGAACTATTCGACAAAGGCTACAGAGAAGTTACATTGCTAGGCCAGAACGTTGATTCTTACAAATGGTCTTCAGAGGAGAATAATAAAGGAAGGCTTGAGAGAAAAGAAAAAAAAGAAAGCGATGTTTCAATTGTAAACTTTGCAAATCTTATAGAAATGGTTGCAAAAATCAGTCCCGATTTAAGGGTTAGATTTAGCACTTCTCATCCAAAAGATATTACTGACGAAGTACTTGAAACAATGAACAAGTACGAAAATATATGTAATTACATACACTTACCTGCACAATCCGGTAATAGCCGTGTTTTAAAATTAATGAACAGGACTTACGACCGGGAATGGTATATTGACAGAGTTGATGCAATCAGAAGAATTATCGGTGATGACTGTGGGATATCTTCAGATATGATAGCTGGCTTTTGCACTGAGACAGAAGAAGAACATCAGGACACTCTCACTTTAATGGATTATGTTAAATACGACTTTTCGTATATGTTTTTTTATAGTGAAAGACCAGGTACTCTTGCAGCCAAAAAATATGAAGATGATATTCCACTAAAAGTAAAGAAAAGAAGATTACAGGAGATCATTGATAAACAAAGAGAACATTCTTTAGAACGCAATAAAAAAGCGATTGGCAAAGTTCATAAAGTACTGGTTGAAGGAACATCTAAACGAAGTGATGAGCAGTTACAGGGAAGGAATTCCGAAAATAAAGTAATTATATTCCCAAGAGGAAACCAGGAAAAAGGCCAATACGTTAATGTTTTGGTACACGATTGCACCCCTGCAACACTTTTTGGAGAGGTAGTCGAATAAACACAAGGGCCGACAAATGCATCAATCAGATATATTAAGTGTAAAACAACGTTTTGGAATAATAGGTAACAGCCCGGAGCTGAACCATGCCATTCAACGGGCAATACAAGTAGCTCCGACGGATATGACTGTTTTAATTACTGGCGAAAGTGGTAGTGGAAAAGAGTCTTTCTCTAAAATAATTCACTCGCTCAGTCATCGAAAACATGGGCAGTTTATCGCCATAAACTGCGGTGCTATTCCAGAAGGAACAATAGATTCTGAATTATTTGGTCATGAAAAAGGTGCATTTACAGGTGCCCACGATAGTAGAAAAGGATATTTTGAAGTAACCACGGGAGGCACTATATTCCTTGATGAAATTGGAGAAATGCCATTACCAACACAGTCCAGACTGTTAAGAGTTCTTGAAAATGGTGAATTCATACGAGTTGGATCCTCAAAGGTGCAAAAAACAGATGTCAGAGTGGTAGCTGCTACTAATGTCAACCTTATGGAGGCTGTAGAAAAAGGCGATTTCCGTGAGGATCTGTATTACAGATTAAACACTTTACCCATTTACGTTCCTTCACTTCGTGATAGAGGCGATGATGTTCTTTTATTATTCAGAAAATTCGCTTCTGACTTTTCTGAAAATTACAGGGTCAAACCGGTGGAATTGGATGAAGGCGCTCAGGCTTTAATCAAAAAATATCGTTTCCCGGGTAATATCAGAGAACTTAAGAACCTTGTTGAGCAAATTTCTTTACTCGAAGAAAACAGGTTAATAAATGCTGAAGTTCTCTCTACATATTTACCTGATAGTTCGAGAAACGTACCTGCAATATTTCAACAAGAAAACACCCAGGGTCTTAATGAAAGAGATCTTTTATATCAGATCTTATTTGATATGAGAAAAGATATGACAGAATTAAAAAAACTGGTAGTATCAATTCTCAATGATCAACAAGATGGTGCAAAAATAATCCGGGAAAACCAGGAATTATTTGAAGACATAAAATACAGGTCATCACTACCAGAAGTTAAAAGACCTGGAAGTTCTGCTGAAACCAGTACTGAAAATGATTCACCATTTATTCTGCATGATAATCAGAATACTGAAAGCGATGAGGATGAGGAAGCATATTATGAAGATGTGTATCATGAGCCGGAAGAAGAGGAAGAAAACCTTTCATTAGAAAATAAAGAAAAAGAACTGATTATCAAGGCCCTCAGAAAAAACAATAATAAAAGAAAATACGCAGCAAAAGATCTCGGAATATCCGAAAGAACACTATATAGGAAAATTAAACAGTATGAAATTGAAGCATAATAAATATTTTTTTCTCGTATTATTTTTCATACTCAACGCCTGTTCTGTAAACTATTCTTTTACAGGAATCAGTATCGGTCCTGAAGTAAAGACTATTTCAATCAGTACATTCTTTAATGATACCGGTCAGGGACCACCGACGATTGCACAGCAATTTACAGAGCAATTGAAAGAATATTTTCAAAGAAACTCCAATTTATCAATCGTAGATTATGGAGGCGATCTTCAATTAGAAGGTGCTATAACAAGTTACAGAGCATCATTAAGAGGGGTTAGCGCAGGTACTGGTAATAATAGTATAGATCAAGCTGCTCAGGAAAGATTAACAATAACGGTGACTGCAACATTCATAAATACTTATGACGAATCGCAGAATTTCACAAATAGATCTTTTAGTTTTTACGAAGACTATGACCCGAATACTGCACCGCTCAATGCGAATGAACAACAGTATGTGGATAATATAATTGAACAGATTATATTGGATATTTTCAATACTTCTGTTGCTAATTGGTGATTTTTTTTATTCTTTTAAGCCAAGACTTTAAAATTCATGGTTTCTAAACACGACTTAATTAACTTTTTAAACGATCCGGAAAGAGTTTCTGACGATCAATTCGCTGAAATTCAAGATCTGGCAGCAAGGTATCCATATTACCAGGCTCTTCATATGCTTATTGCAAAAATAAAACAGCATAAAGAAGCAGATGACTCACAGGATGCCCTTCACAAAGCCGCGATCTATACTTACGACAGAGACGTTTTAAAACAATATATGGAAAGTTCCGGATCTCAGTCTGCTGAATCTGAAGAAGAGGATAATTATTCTTCCTCTTATGAAGAGGAGAATGTAGTAGAAGATGCTGAAATTGTCATAGAAAAAAATGATGAACAGTTTGAATCTGATGATGAGTCGGCATCAGATGAGAGCACTACTTACGAGGATAAATCTGAAACTGAAGAAAAAGAGGATGATTCAGAAGCAGTGCAAAAAGAGGATGAAACTGAATGGGCGTCAGGCTATGATTACCCTTCGGAGGATGACGAAGATGAGGAAGTAAAAAGTGAAGAATCTGATTCTGAAGTCAGCAGTGAAGAAAGTGTCTCTGATGAAGATGAAGAAGAATCTAAAGAGAGTGAAGGTGGTGATGACATTTATAGTGAATTAATGGCTAACCTAGCTTCTCTTAAAGAAAGCATGGGGGATTCTGGTGAAAAAGAAGAGGAAGAAGAAGAAAAAAAAAAGCCAATAGAAACTGATAAAGAAAGTGATGACGATTCAGATATAGCCTCAGTCAAAAAAATTGATGACGAAGAAGAGGAAAAAGAAGAGTCGTTAAAGGATACCTCAGAAGAACAAGAAAAACCTGAATCAGGATCAAAAGGGTCTATTCTTGATAGTCTTAAAAAGAAATCCGAACAATATTCTGAAGAGGAATCAGATAAAGATAAAAAAGACAGACAAAAGGATATTATTGATTCCTTTATTAGTCGAAGCCCTAATATAGAAAGGTTCCGTTCAGAAGATCAGGAAGAGCTCACCGACGAAGAAATGAGAGACCTTGCCAAAGACAGCACATCTGTAAATGAGAATCTTGTGTCAGAAACACTCGCTAACATTTATGCAAAGCAAGGGAAGACTAAAAAAGCTATTGAAATTTATAAAAAATTAATTTGGAAATATCCACAAAAAAAGGCTTACTTTGCAAGTCAAATTAGTAAGCTGGAAAAATAAAAAACATGTATATTTTAATTCTTTCTTTAATTATTATCGCAGCAGTATTGTTGGTGTTGGTTATCTTAGCTCAAAATTCAAAAGGTGGCGGATTGTCATCAACATTTGGACAAGCTAATCAAATGATGGGTGTAAAAAAGACAACTGACCTTCTTGAGAAAACCACTTGGGCATTATTAGTATTTATAGTTGCTCTGGCTTTGGTAAGTGCTCAATTCATTGAAAAAGGTGGTGATACTGTAAAAAGTACAAATGTAGAAGCGGTACAGGAAGATGCAGCTCCTGCAGCTATTCCTCAAAATGATGAATTAACTTCTCCTGCAGAACTTGAATCAGACACTGTTCAATAATACATAAAATACTTAATTAAAAAGCCCTGATCTGATCAGGGCTTTTTTTATGAGGCAAGTGATATGTATTTCAAAAAATTAACCTTTAAAACCGGCATTAAAGTTTCCTCGAAAGGCAAATCCCTCTTTGTTGAAATATAAAAAACAGCGGGATTAGGAAGTTCTTTATTCAACCTTGCTAAACGCATCTTATATCCTTCCATTGTATCTCCTATTCCCAATTCAATATCCTGCAAAAAAGATAAATTCAGCCCACGATAAGTATCTTCTGGTCTCTCAAAAATACCGGTTTTATATCTAAACACTTTTTTTCTACCATTAAATAATTGTAATAATAAATACCCCTCTTCCTTATAAAGAGGCACTATACCTACAGGTTCTATTTTCATATCCTCGCCAACAGAAACGAAAATTTCCTCTCCCCTTTCGAGCCAGATCTTCATTTGAGGCATTGAAAAGTAAATTAAATCTTCAATTGCCTTAATTATTTCATCATCATCCAAAATTTCTTTATAAACCAACTTAAGTTTGAGAAAATCTTCCATAGAAATTTCTTTAGGAAAGGATTCTTTCAACAATTCCTTATTTTCTTTAAGTGTATGCAGATTTTTATAATGAAAGATCAGATCAGAAAAAGCAGGATATAACTTAAACTCATTAAAAAAGTTTTCAACACGCTGCAAGTATGCCAACAAAGTATACTTTTTAAATTCGAAGTCTATTGGACTTTCAGTGATCCAGTTTGGACTTAATGTTTTCATAGGCTTAAAAGTTTCAATGACACGTTTTTACAACACTGACATAATTTCTACCAGAATTCATGCCTATTTGTCACTATTTTCATGCCACTCATAAAAAGCATGACATGAAGAGTGACTAAAATGTGAAAAAATGACCGTTTAAATGAAATAATTTCATTTGGCACATAATGTGCACAATGCACCATGTAAAATTTAGCAATAACAACGCTTAAAATCAATACACATATGTCACAACTTAACATTAAGCCTTTGGCAGACAGAGTTCTGGTAGAACCTGCTGCAGCGGAAGAAAAAACTGCATCTGGAATTATCATTCCTGACACTGCAAAAGAAAAACCACAAAAAGGTAAGATCGTAGCGGTCGGTAACGGTAAAATAGATGAGCCAATGACAGTTAAGGTCGGTGATACTGTACTTTATGGAAAATATGCAGGGACCGAAATCACTGTCGATGGTGGAGATTACCTCATAATGAGGGAGTCTGACATTTTCGCAATACTATAAAATCAAGGGTTTATAAAAATTTAAGAAACATGGCTAAAGAAATATTATTTGACACAGTTGCAAGAGAAGCTCTAAAAAAAGGAGTTGATAAACTTGCTGACGCAGTTAAGGTAACACTTGGACCAAAAGGAAGAAATGTAATTCTCGATAAAAAATTCGGAGCACCAACAATCACAAAAGATGGTGTTTCTGTAGCTAGAGAGATCGAGGTTAAAAATCCTGTAGAAAACATGGGGGCTCAACTGGTAAAAGAAGTTGCTTCTAAAACAGCAGATGATGCCGGTGATGGTACTACTACAGCTACTGTTTTAGCTCAGGCAATTTTTAATGCAGGTATTAAAAATGTTGCTGCCGGAGCTAACCCAATGGATTTGAAAAGAGGTATCGACAAAGCAGTTATTGAGGTAGTTAAAGAACTTAGAAAAATCTCTAAGGATATTAACGACTCAAATGAAATCGCTCAGGTAGGTACTATCTCTGCAAACAATGACGATGAGATCGGTAAAATGATCGCTGATGCGATGGATAAAGTAGGAAAAGACGGTGTAATTACTGTTGAAGAAGCAAAAGGAACCGAAACAGAAGTTAAAACTGTTGAAGGTATGCAATTTGACAGAGGTTACCTTTCTCCATACTTTGTTACTAACACAGAGAAAATGGAAGCTGAGTTGGAGAATCCTTACATTCTTATTTTCGATAAGAAGATCTCTTCAATGAAAGAACTACTTCCAGTTCTTGAGCAAGTTGCTCAGACAGGAAAGCCTTTATTAATTATCTCCGAAGATGTTGAAGGTGAAGCTCTTGCTACACTTGTTGTAAACAAGATCAGAGGATCTCTGAAAATTGCTGCAGTAAAAGCTCCTGGATTTGGAGACAGAAGAAAAGCAATGCTTGAGGATATCGCTGTATTAACTGGTGGTACTGTAATCTCTGAAGAAAGAGGATACAAACTTGATGCAGCAACTATCGATATGCTTGGTCAGGCTGAGAAAGTAAACATTGATAAGGATAACACAACTATCGTTAACGGAGCTGGTGATAAAGACCAGATCAATGCTCGTATCAATCAGATCAAAGCTCAGATCGATAACACTACTTCAGACTATGATAAAGAAAAGCTTCAGGAAAGATTAGCTAAACTTTCTGGTGGTGTAGCCATCCTTTACATTGGTGCTGCTACTGAAGTAGAAATGAAAGAAAAGAAAGACAGAGTAGATGATGCTCTTCACGCTACCAGAGCTGCTGTACAGGAAGGAATTGTTCCTGGTGGTGGTATTGCTCTGATCAGAGCCGTAGAAGCAATCAAAGATCTGCAAGGACGCAATGAAGATGAAACCACTGGTATCAACATAGTCCTTTCTGCTCTTGAAGCTCCACTTAGAACAATCGTCTTCAACGCTGGCGGTGAAGGGTCAGTGATCGTTCAAAAGGTAAGAGAAGGCAAAGATGATTACGGTTATAACGCAAGAGAAGATAAGTTTGAAAATCTTTATGCGGCTGGTATCATCGATCCGACTAAAGTCACAAGATTAGCTCTTGAAAATGCGGCATCAATAGCATCTCTTCTGTTAACTACAGAATGTGTTGTTGCTGATGATCCGGATGAAGAGCAAGGTGGCGGCGGAATGCCTCCTGCAGGAATGGGCGGCGGAATGCCAGGTATGATGTAATACTAATAAGTCAAATATACATCAAAATAAAAAAGGGCGATCGTTTGATCGCCCTTTTCATTTATTTTGAATATTTTCTTCAGTCGTCATTATATTAAAAGGAAGATTTATAATTTGCATAAAATCCTCTCCGGTTTCGTGCATGCTCTCATCCTCTCTATCATAAATCCAATTGACGATTACTTCCTTCCCTTTTTTACTACATCTTTCCATTTTTCGAAAGAACTCGATCAGACATTTGCTACTACTGGTATTAAAGTAATCAAGCTTTATATCAATACTCAATTTATTTCTGTCTGGGTCTGAACAGAAAAAATCAGCCCATTTAAAAAGTGGGTTAAAGAAATCAATCGCATTTTCAGGTATTGATCGACCAGATATAGTGATCCTGTCATCTTCAAACTTATAGTCTATAAGAGGAGTTCTTTTTGAAGGTAAGATGTTTAGATCCATTAACATAAATTCGGATAGTATCAATTTTACATCCGAAAGATATTAATTATCTAAAAGAGCCGAGAACATAAATTTATTTAATATGTAAACAAGGAGATTTAGGCGATGAATGGACTAATATTAAAGTTAAATGACACCTGGTTTTATCGTTTAATATTAAAAACCATCGTCATCTTCTTCTTCAACTGGTTCTTCCTTTTCCAAAGGAACAGCTTCAGTCTCCTGAGCTTCTTCCTCTTCATTTTTTTTCTTTTTCTTCTTTCCAGACTTTTTCCAGAATTGCCACCATTTCTTTTTAGGGGCTTCTTCTTCAACAGCATCCCCCATCGGCTCTCCTAGTTGTCCCTCTTCATCAAAGGCATCTTCCTCTTTGAACTTTTCATTTAATTCCTCCTGTTTTTCAAGGTGATCTGTCCAGACGGAATCAATTTTCATTTGACGCTGCTCAAGTATATCATTTCCAATGAGCCACATATAACTCATCTGATCGATGTTGTATTTATCTTTTTGCTGATCCTCATTTGCCAAAACAGGCTCTTCCTCTGGAGTATAATATGAAGCAGTATCTATAAGCTGTCTATCTATATCAGCATCCATTTCATATCTGTTTTCCTTTTGAGTTTTAGGAATATCACCGTCATCAATGTGAAATACAGAATCTTCTTTTTTCTCTTTAGGATAAACTACTTCCATTGGAATGGTGCGCATGTCAGCACTTCTCTTCTTGTATTCATTTCTTTTAATAATGTTGAAATACATTGAAGGAGAAATTAGACCATAGTCGGTCTTCTTGACTGAAGCAGTCATTTTCGGGGATATGCTGTCTGCAAAATAAGAAAACCTTGCCTCACGTTCATCTTCATCGAGTATATAATAACTCTGAAACGCGGGGCAAATCATCTTTTCCTGACAACTCTGTAATAACAACGCTGTTAATACAAAAAAAATAACCAAACTAAATGGTTTCATTCAAATCCGATGCCTTTATATGCTCTAACTAAAAAAACTAGCGTTTATTATATTTTAACCCTTAATAAACAATTCACAACTAGAATTATCTAGCAAAAATACTATTTAAAATGAAAATCTGAAATATAATGTAACTTATTACTACAATTCCCACTCTTCATTCATGTAATTTATTGCATGATGTGCCGTTAAATCAAACTGACAGGGAACTACAGAAATATAATTATTTGCAATTGCCCATTCATCGTTGTCTTCTCCTTTGTCAAAATTAACAAAATTTCCTCCTAACCAAAAATATGGCTTTCCATTAGGATCTCTACGCTGGTCGAAAACCTCTTCCCATTTTGCATTAGCCTGCCTGCAAACTTTAATACCTTTTACTTTTTCAATTCTTTTTGGTGGAATATTTACATTAAGCGCAGTGTATTTTGGCAAGCCTCTTTTTAAAGTTTGCTCAGCAATCTTTAATATCCATTCATCGGCATGATCAAAATCAGCTTCAGGGTCATAATCACACAGAGAGAACCCGATAGCAGGAGTACCTTCAATTGCTCCCTCTATAGCAGCACTCATTGTGCCACTGTAAAGCACACTAATAGAAGTATTTGCTCCATGGTTGATGCCACTAACTACGAGATCAATAGTCCGTTCTTTTAAAACATGGTGCTTACCTAATTTCACACAATCAGCTGGTGTACCACTACACTTATACGCTTCAACTTCAGGGAAAATTCTTTCTTTGAATAACCTGAGTGTATTTCCAATAGTGATCGCATGCCCCATTCCAGACTGTGGACTATCAGGAGCCACAACAACTACCTCTCCTATCTGTTTCATGAGGTCTACAAGCTTCCTGATTCCATTAGCCGTTATCCCATCATCATTAGACACAAGAATAAGGGGCTTTTTTTTATTTGTATTACTCATTAAGGTTATTATAATATTTTGTAATCTCCATTAAGTCATCGGGACGATCGATATCAAAACGTCTTTTTTTAATGTACTGTTTTATCTGATCAGATTTATCGTCCATAATATCTAATAACTCCCTTTTCTTAGGTTCGAAAAAATTGATTTCACCACCTTTTCTCAAGAAATAAAAATTAGTTCGCAGAACATAACTTTCAACCCAATAACTTCTGTAATAAAAACTATTATTGTTTGTAGTTGTCCGAGTATCTATATATTCCCTGCCTAACAAGGTTAAGTCTCCTTCCACTAAAAGTTCGAAAAACATCATCGATTGATAGTTATTTCGTTCATAAGGAAGAGAATAGAATTTTCGGGTTATCCCCAACACCTGATCTTCAATAATAAAAAAAACCACTTTTTGGGACGTAAACGTCTGGATAACACCATTATTTATAACCTGAATAATATTATTTTCAAGGTCATATTTCAATTTACCGCTGATTCTTTTATCGCCTTCCAGAATTGCAGTTCCGGGATGAAACGTTTCAGAGGGAAACTGTTGTGCTAATAAATTATCATTGATGAATAAAAATCCAAAAAATATTATAACTGCAAGCCTAATGGTTTTTAAGAATCGAATGTCCCATTTTATCTCGCTTAGTTTTAAGATATTTCTCATTATGCTGATTAGGTTTTACTTCTATAGGCACAGTATCCACAATTTCCAGGCCATACCCTATTAGTCCAGTCCTTTTTTTCGGATTATTACTTATTAGACGAATCTTTTTGATGCCCAGATCCCTGATAATTTGAGCCCCTACACCGTAGTCTCTTTCATCCATTTTAAATCCTAAATGTAAATTAGCCTCTACAGTATCCATACCTTCTTCCTGAAGTTTATAGGTTTTTAATTTATTAATCAGGCCAATTCCACGACCTTCCTGATTCATATAAATAATTACCCCTTTTCCTTCATTCTCTACTATCTCCATAGCTTTGTGAAGCTGTGGACCACAATCACAACGACAACTTCCAAAAATATCGCCAGTCACACAACTAGAATGGACTCTGACCATTACAGGCTCATCAGGTTCCCAGGTTCCTTTTACCAATGCCATATGGATATCTCCGGTATTCGTTTGAACATAAGGATGCAACATGAAGTCACCATGATCAGTTGGCATACTCACCACTTCTTCTTTTTTGATAAGGCTATCTTTCTGTAGGCGATATCTGATCAAATCTTCGATTGAAACTAATAATAAACCAAATTTATCAGCAACTTTTCGTAGATCAGGAAGGCGAGCCATTGTACCATCCTCATTAAGGATTTCAACCAAAACACCGGCAGGAGCAAGACCTGCTAATCTGGCAAGATCTATAGATGCTTCTGTATGGCCAGCTCTTCTTAATACTCCTCCTTTTTTTGCCTTTAAAGGAAATATATGTCCGGGTTTACCCAGTTCTTCTGGATCAATATCCGGATTGACTAACGCCTGGATAGTTTTAGCCCGATCTGATGCTGAAATTCCGGTTGTACAACCATGTCCAATTAAATCAACAGACACAGTAAACGGAGTTTCATAGGCAGCGGTATTTTTCCCCACCATTAGCTCAAGACCTAATTCTTCACATCTTTCCTCAATAAGAGGGGCGCAAATTAATCCCCGTCCATGAGTTGCCATAAAATTTACTATCTCAGGAGTGATCTTCTCTGCCGCACAGACAAAATCACCCTCATTTTCACGGTCTTCATCGTCTACAACAATTACAACCTCTCCCCTTTTAATCGCCTCTATGGCATCTTCTATTTTATCTAACATTGTTTATTGAGTTCTAATTACTTTATATATTAACTGAATTATGGGTTTAAAGTTAAATATGAATCACATCTATATCATACGATTGTAGGAAAATACAGTTTCTTTATACATTTTCACTTAAAAATCACCACGTTTCCAAGTGCTTTAGCGTATTCCCTTTCCAATTCTTTTAATTCTTTTTGAATTCTCATACTTTGAATGATCTCATCCTCATCCTTAATTTCCTTCAACTTTTCTTTATTTTCATGAAGCATTTTCTTAACATATGCTAATTTCAACCGCAATATCACACCGTTGATGACATTATGCAATTGTTCTTCTTCAGAAGGAACAAAGATCAAATGTTTTTTATGCCAGTTTTCGCTTACTTCGTAAGGTTGAATAAACATATTTACCAGCCTTTGCTGTAAAACTTCATCTCCAAAGGTCATGAAGTAACTAATATCAGGAGTACCTCCTTCCCGTGCAATTTCTCTATATTGAGTGAGAATAGCATTAAACTCAGGAGTAATCATTTCAATATCCTCCAATTCTTCCAGGATAAAATGGCTTATAAGGGTTCCTTCATCATCCATTTCATGATTTCCATAAGAAATAAGGACTCTTATCAATTCCGACTCCTGTGATTGGATGTAATTATCAACATGAGATGCTAATGCAAGATTTTCTTCTTCAGCAGGCTGTTCTTCTTTCTGAAGAGGCTCATCTGACTCATACCTGAATCTATCTTTTGCGGATTGCTTCTGCTCATTCCTTCTTTTCTGAATAATAAGCTTATTCTCTTCCGCAATTAATAAATCTTCATCTACATTAAGATGTGTTGCTGCTTGTTGGGTGTAAACTGTCCTCTTAATTGGATCCGGTATCTTCGCAATGCTTTCTACAATCGCTTTGATCGAATCTGCTTTTGCCTGAGGACTTACTTTCGCCTCTTCAGAGTATATTTTTAATTTATATGATACAAAGTCAGTAGCATTTTCTTTAAGAAATTTTTTAAACTCCTCAGTTCCTAGTTTCTGACTGTAACTATCCGGGTCCTCACCTTCGGGAAATACGAGGACTTTTACATTTAACCCTTTCTCGAGAATCATATCAATCCCCCTCATGGCGGCTTTAATTCCGGCAGCATCCCCGTCAAATAGAACAGTTATATTCTTAGTATATCTTGATATGAGTCTAATCTGATCATCTGTCAAAGAAGTGCCACTGGAAGCCACAACATTTGCCACATCAGACATATGCATAGAGATAACATCAGTATAACCTTCAACAAGATAACATTCATCAAATTGACGAATAGCTTGTTTAGCCTGGAAAATACCGTATAGTATTTTACTTTTATGGTATACTTCAGTTTCAGGAGAATTGACGTATTTCGGTTGCTTTTTAGAAGGATCTAACTTTATAACCCTGCCTCCGAAAGCAATGACTTTACCGCTGACGTTATGAATAGGAAACATCACCCGGCCCCGGAAACGATCATAGACCTTATCTTCTTTTTTTATTATCAGGCCTGCCTTATCGAGATATTCTTCCTGATAGCCTTTTTGCAAAGCTTCTTTATAAAGTCCATCCCATTTATCAAGGCTATAGCCTAAATCAAACTCATTAATGATCTTTTCATTGAAGCCACGCTCCCTGAAATATGATAGTCCGACATTTCTACCCTCGTCGGTTTCTTTAAGCGTTTGATGAAAATATTCAGCAGCATGGTTAAGAACAATCAAAAGACTTTCGCTTGTTGATTGTTTTTGAATAGCTTCCTCTGAGAGCTCCTCCATCTCAAGCTCAATTCCATATTTATCAGCAAGAATCTTTATTGCTTCGAGATATCCTACCCCTTCAAATTCAGTAATAAACTTAATTGCATCACCTCCTTTACCGGAGCTAAAGCATTTAAATATCTCTTTTGAGGGAGAAACATAAAAAGATGGAGTTTTTTCATTGGTGAAGGGACTAAGACCGCGATAATTCTGCCCTACCTTTTTTAACTGGACATATTCCCCGATAACATCAACAATATCGACATACGACTTAACCTTTTCTATAGAATCATCTGAGATCTTCAATATTTCTCCCTTTTTAAATATGCTAGTAGCTATGCGTTTTCCGCAAAATACAAAATTAACTAAATATGTTTTTTGATTGAAATTAATTTCATGTAGTAGTGAAAAAAAATATGATTAACTTGCACAAAATTTGTTTAAACTTATTATTAAGTCAAACGTTACCAAAGTAGAAGATCAAAAGATTAATATGGCAATAACGAAGGAAAAGGTACTCAGTGCACTCGGAGAGGTGATCGACCCGGATCTAAAGAAAGACCTGGTTACATTAGGCATGATTGAAGACATTGCAATAGAAGATAAAAAGGTAAGCTTCAAAGTTGTTTTGACTACTCCTGCTTGTCCATTAAAGGAAATAATCAAAAATGATTGTTTAAAAGCTATTGAAAGAAATTTAGGCTCTGATATAGAGGTTGATATCGATATGACTTCCAGAGTAACAACAATAAGAGACAACTCCCCTGTTTTGCCTCAGGTTAAAAATATAATTGCTGTGGCTTCCGGTAAGGGAGGTGTAGGAAAATCTACGATCACAGCCAATTTAGCAGTTGCGCTAAAAAATGAAGGAGCGAAAGTAGGTATTATCGATGCGGATATTTTTGGTCCTTCTATTCCAACAATGTTTAATTGTGAAAAAGAACAACCTAGTGTAAGAGAAGTAAATGGCAAAAACCTACTACAACCACTGGAACAATATGGCATCCAGCTTATGTCAATAGGATTCCTAGCTCCTCCAGATCAGGCTGTAGTATGGAGAGGCCCGATGGCATCTTCAGCATTCAGACAATTTTTCACCGATACAGAGTGGGGTGAATTAGATTATCTATTGATCGATTTGCCTCCAGGAACAAGCGATATTCACCTTACACTGGTACAAACAGTACCTGTAACAGGTGCAGTTATCGTAACCACTCCGCAAAAGGTTGCTTTATCAGATGCACAAAAAGGATTGGCAATGTTTAAGCAGCCACAAATCAACGTTCCTGTATTGGGAATTGTTGAAAATATGGCTTATTTTACTCCGGAGGAATTACCTGATAATAAATATCACATTTTCGGCGAAGGTGGTGGAAGAAAATTTGCTGAGATAAATAATGTACCGTTTATAGGGGAAATTCCTTTAGTAATGGGCATTCGCGAAAGCGGAGATTCAGGCTATCCTGTAACAATGAAAGATTCGCCTGTGGCAGATAACTTCAGAGCACTAGCAAGAAGTCTTGCTCAGGAAGTAGCAATAAGGAACGCTAAACAGGATAAAACTAAAATTGTAGAACTCAAGTAACTCTATATATGACACTCATACAAAAAGTTGAAGAAGCTATCAATAATATCAGGCCTTATTTAGAGGCTGATGGTGGCGATGTAAAGGTGTTGGATATCAACGAGGATAATATTGTTAAAATCGAGTTATTGGGAGCTTGTGGAAGCTGTCCGATGAGTACGATGACTCTAAAAGCCGGAGTTGAGGAAGCTGTCAAAAAAGCAGTTCCTGAAATAAACGGTGTTGAGGCAATTAATATTACTAAACCCGGAGATCCCCAGGCCAAATTACCCGACACTATGATATAAAATGATAAGATTTAATTTTTTAGCTCTTCTTATAATAATATTGATTCAGTTCCGTGCCTTTCCGCAAGAAAAGTGCGGAACTGTTTTATTATCTAAGCAAAAGTATGGAGACTCATATCAAAAAAAGGTCTTAAACTTTGAACGGTGGCTAAATAAAAAAGAATCAGAATCCAATAAAATATTTAATTTCAATGAAGGTAATGTGGTTCAAATTCCCGTTGTAATCCATATTGTACATAATGGAGAGCAATTGGGAGTCGAAACTAATATTCCTCAAGAGCAGATTCTTAATCAACTGGAAACACTAAATGAAGATTTCAGGAGAATGAATGCTGATTCAGTTTTTACAAGAAGTTTTTTCAAACCCTTCGCTGCTGATACTCAAATAGAATTCGTCCTGGCAAAACAAGATCCGAATGGACTTCCCACTACAGGTATCGTCCGAACACAAGGTCCTCAGAATTCATATTCGTTGAGCCAATCTGATGAATTTGAACTTAAGTCTTCAAGTTATTGGCCTGCGGAAGACTACCTTAATATTTGGGTTGCAGACCTGAGCTTTACTCTAATAGGTTATGCACAGTTTCCAGTTAGTGATTTACCTGGATTGGAAATTGCTCCAGATAATAGACTTACTGATGGAGTAGCTATAGATTATGAATATTTTGGAACAGGATTTAATACAGTCCCATCCAGTAAAGGCAGGACCCTTACTCATGAAATTGGCCATTTTTTTGGTTTAAGACATATTTGGGGTGATGGAAGTTGTGATGCCAGTGATTATGTAGCTGACACTCCAAATCAGTTAACTTCTACAAATGGTTGTCCGGAAATTAGTTTTACTTGTGAAAGTGAAGATATGTTTGAAAATTATATGGATTATACTCGTGATGAATGCATGAACATTTTCACCCGGGATCAATCTTCCAGAATGCATATAGTTTTAAATGAAAGTCCACGAAGAGCAAGCCTTCTGACTTCTCCGGGCCTGATTCCCCCTGAGGAATATAACAATGACCTTCGAATAGGTGATATATTATATCCTGGATTAATTCATTCAGATGAAATTTTGACTCCTGAGTTTGAAATCATTAATGCAGGAAAAACGGCTGTAGAAGATTTCACTATAGATATTATTGGTGGATCGAACAGAATAACATTAACACCTACCTCTCCCATCCCGGCAGGGGAATCAGTTATTGTATCTGGAGCTGACCTGACTTTGTTAGAATCTGAAAATTTTAAACAGGAAATTTTAGTGAAAATTAATTTTTCCGAAGACGAAAATTTATCTGACAACACTAAAAACAAGACTTTTTATTATCATCCTTTTCAATTGGTTGTACCATTTAGAGAACGATTCGAAGGACCAACCAATTGGTTGAATATTGATGAAGAAAATCAATTAAAATGGCAGTATACTAATTCAGTATTTTCACCTTCGGGAGAGTCTTGTATAGTAGGAACTTTTGACAATATATTTGAAACAATTGGTAACCCAATAATCATTACACCCGAATTTGATCTTTCCGAAACTAATGAAGCTTCAGTTTTTATTGATGTAAGCTACAGACCTGCTTCAGGTACAATAACTGATATATTAAATATACTTTTATCTACAAATGGTGGCGAAAGCTTTGATGTAAATTTAGCAACCATTTCAGCAAGTACATTAAACTCTGAACCTTTTAGAGGATCATGGCAACCCTCTTCTATCTCTGACTGGACAAGGGTATTTATTGACCTTACAGATTATGCTGGAGAAAAAAATTTAAGAATGGCATTTCAGGGTATTAACAATGGTAGTAATAATTTTTATTTCGACAACATCGAATTATTTCTGAGTAACAATCCAGAGCCATTATTTTTGAATGAACCTGATGTAAGAGTGTATCCAAACCCTTCAATTGATTATACGAACATCTCATTCTATCTTGATAAAATACAGGATCTCAACATAAGGTTAATAAACAGTAGAGGTCAAATTCTGGAAGAAAATCGAATAGAAAATGTGCTTAATCAAAATTACCGTCAAGACTTAAGAAATTTAAGTTCAGGAATATATTTTATTCAAATTCAAGGAGAAACTTTCACGACAACTAAAAGAATCCTCAGGCAGTAATATATATAGAGTATTTTTTAATATTTTAGCCATCCAGTTATAAATTATCAATGCAAAAAAAGAAAGTAGCACTTTTATACGGAGGTAAATCTGTGGAACATGATATTTCTATCAGATCTGCAAAGAACATATTTGATGCAGTAGACAAAGAGAAATATCAGGTTTATTGTATAGGAATATCCAAAACCGGAGGATGGTATCTTACGGACAAGGTTATTAATAATATAACTCAAGGCGTACCTTTATCTTTACAACTCAACAATGGTAAAATGTCTTTCTCAACCGCAGAAGGGCAAAACTTACTTTTTGATGTTGCTTTTCCTGCACTTCATGGAACAGATGGTGAGGATGGCAATATTCAAGGAATGCTGGAAGTTACCGGAACTGCTTATGCGGGATCTGATGTAATGGGTTCTTCCATTGCAATGAATAAATTTTTCACTAAGCAAATACTTGAAAAGCAAGGCATTCCTGTTTGTAAATATCTTTATTTCACATACCAGGACGATCCCGAATTTGAATTCATTACTGATAAATTAGGGCTTCCTTTTATAATTAAACCTATAAACCTTGGTTCTTCAGTGGGCGTTTCAAAAGTAAAATCCAAAGCAGATTTTAAAACAGCATTGAAAGAAGCCTTTAAATACGATAATGAAATAATCGCTGAAGAGTTTGTTTCAGCCAGGGAACTTGAATGCAGTGTGCTCGTAGAAAACAACGAAATAAAAGCTTCTGTTCCAGGAGAAATAGTCGTTGACAAAGAATATGAATTTTATACTTTTCAGGCAAAATATGTTGATAGCAAAGCTGCTAAGCTGGAAATTCCTGCTTCAGTACCTGAAAACATAGAAAATACTATTAAGAATCTATCCATCAATGCATTCAAAGCGGTTGGGTGCCAGGGATTTGCCAGAGTAGATGTTTTTTACCAGGAAGACCAGGGAATGTGTTACATTAATGAAATTAATACAATTCCTGGATTCACTAATTCTTCAATGTTTCCAATGATGTGGAAGCATGATGGATACACTTTTTCAAGCCTCATCGATACAATTATTACTGAGGCAATATATCGCTTTGAAAGAAAAACACGTTTAAAAACTAACTTTAATTCAGGATTAGAGTAAAATATGAATTTTAAAAAATTTTTTCCGAAATCAAATACATTGCAAGGCCTTCTACTTAATAT
Source organism: Mangrovivirga halotolerans (assembly GCF_026241165.1). GTDB lineage: Bacteria > Bacteroidota > Bacteroidia > Cytophagales > Cyclobacteriaceae > Mangrovivirga > Mangrovivirga halotolerans. Next base: position 37,365 of record NZ_JAPFQN010000001.1, read on the forward strand.
CGGGCTTATTCTTATAGCAACGTTTTTTATTCTTTATTTGGTATTTTATGTGATATTACCAAAAATCACTCTTCACGGAGAAGTGATAACAGTTCCTAATGTTACTTTAAAAACCATTGAAGATCTTGAAGAAGATCTTTTATCCAGAAATCTGGAATATGAAATTAAACCTGATTCTGACTTCAATAAAAATTTCCCTGCTGAAGTAGTATTGAAGCAATATCCAGAGCCAGGTACTAAGGTGAAAAAAGGAAGAGTAGTATCATTAACTTTGAATGCTTCTCACCCACCAGAAATAAAAATGCCAAAACTGGTCGATTCCGGGGTGAAAAGTGCCATGAAAGAATTAAAAAGTTATGGCTTAGAAGTTGGAGAGATAATTTATGAACCGGGTATGGCTAACCTTGTTTTGGATCAACAAATTGATGGAAAAACTATAGAGCCTGGAACAATGATTTACAAAGGCACACCAGTAGATCTGGTTGTCGGAGACCAGGGAGCTCCTATAGATAACCCTAATATTAAAGGTTTAAATTATTTTGAAGCAGAAACGATTCTCTTAGGTTCTGGCTTGAAAATTGGAGAGATCTTTCAGCAATCGGTACCTGCAGACTCAGCTGGACCTGGTACAGTTCTTAGACAAATGCCTCCTGCCGGTCAAAAAGTTTACACTGGTACGTTGATAGATCTTTGGATTGTCGAGGTTGACAGTTCTGCAATAGAAGAAATGAAATTAATGAATTCAGGAAGAGGAGAATCTCCTGATTTTAATTAGTATGTTTAAATATCTACTGAACATATCCATATTTATTATTTTCTGGAATAGTGCATTTTCCCAGATTGAGGAAGTAATGATTACCTCCCAAACTGGAAAAACTAGTGCTTTTGCAGTCGTACGTCAATCAAATGACACATTAATTAATCAAATTCCTTTATTTGATGACTTTTCTGACCATAGAACTGGATTTAAACAGAATTTATGGCTGATAAATGAAAATGTTGAAATACTAGAAACTGGGGGGAAGAACATCCCCTCTATAGGTAGTATAAGATTTGACGGAACTAGAGGAAATGGGACACCATATTCAAATGCCAATGTAAATGGTTATGCTGATGAATTGACTTCTCACATAGTTGATCTTAGTATGATCCCTGCTAATCAAAGAGATTCAACTTATCTTGGGTTTTACTATCAAAAACAAGGTTTTGGAGAGATACCAGACAGTGAAGACTCTCTGATAATTGAATTTTTATCTCCCTCAGAAAATTGGATCAATGCTTTGAGTATATCAGGATCAGATTTAACACAAACAGATACATTCTTTTACCAATCTATAAAAATTCCTGATTCCTTATTTCATCAAAAATTTATGTTCAGGTTTCGGAATTACGGAAATCTGTCGGGTCCATTTGATGCCTGGAATATTGATTATATAACTCTTTTAAACAATGAAGACGGACGTGAAGGAATTTATCCAGACCGAGCTTTAGTTAGCATGCCTGGTCAGCTATTTGGACAGTATTTCTCAATGCCTCTCGACCACCTGAAGGAAAACATCCCTCCAAACACTTCACCAATTGGGGTATTTGGAAAAAGCCTTTCATCGAATTTAAGAGTAGTCGAATATGGCATGAACCTTTTAAATGCTGAAACAGGAGAACTTATAGATTCATTGCAAAAGCCAATCGTTAAGGACACACTTTTTTCAAGGCTTGGTCAAAAATTATATTATTCAATACCCGAAAAGGAAATTAACACTCTGGAAAATTACCTTTTAAATTATGAAGGTGATAGTCTTTTCATTGAAGGCTTTTTTTATTCTCAACCTGATGATTCAATTTTTTACAATTCTGTAGATTTCAGAGTCAATGATACTGTTAGCGTTAAATATCCTTTTATAGATTATTATGCTTACGATGATCACAAACCAGAGGCTGGTTCGCAAGCCAATGGAAGTGGTTCTATTATAGTAGCTGAATATATTATACCTAAATCAGATACATTAACTGCAATAGATATTTATTTCTTAAACGATGCGGGAGAACTAATTGTACCTTATGCTTCAACTGATTTATCGCAAAATCAAAATAAAAGAACAGCATCTGTAATCCTGCCCAGTGACGGCTCCCCTGCCAGATACAAAATTGATCCAGTATTTGTTGAAGACACAATTTATGTTGGGTTTCAAAAGTTTGCTGATTTTGGATTGCCTGTCGGATTGGATAAAAATTCCGATAATGGGGATAAAATATTTTATAACCTTGATGGAATCTGGCAAAAAAACAGAGAAGTAAAAGGAAGTATCATGATACGGCCAGTATTTGGAAAACAGGAAATCATTACGGGAATTAAATCACCAGACAACACTTCTAATAAAATAAAAATATATCCAAACCCTTCTAATGGGTATATTAAGCTAACCGAAAGTGTTAACCATTGGTCAATTTATAATGTTAAAGGCCAGTTGATTCTTCAAAATGATGAATATAAAAAAGAAAATATAATAGATTTGCAAAATCTTCCTGAAGGATTATACATCTTTCATGGAATCGACATTAACAATAGTCCGATCAAGTTAAAATTTATTATTCAATGAAAAACCACTTATCACCACAGGAATACCTAAGCCTAAAGGAGAATATGCCCACCTTGATAACTATTGATGTGAGAGAAAAGTGGGAGCATGAGGAAGACCCTATCGGTACTATTCATATCAGCGTATATGATCTACCAAAAAACCTGGAAAAAATCATCCAGTACAAAAATCATGATATCGTAGTTTGTTGCAAAACAGGAAAAAGAGGATTAATTGCCATGAAGCTACTGAAGGCTAATGGTTTTACTTCAGTAAAAAACCTTTCAGGCGGATATGTGGCTTTGAAAGAAAGCTATCAAACTAATTCTCATTAAACACGGCGTTGGTATAGATCCATCTTTTTACATCCAGCAAAGAACGTGATATTTATCGCCTAGGACCAGTTGATCTTCTACTATGACTTTTTCTTTGGATTGTGAAAAATTTAACTTGCTTAAGTAAAGTAACTCCGATATAAAAAGACTGAGGTGAGCTTTCTATATCATGTTTAACGTTCAAAAACTCACCATAAGGATCAACAAAAATTTCGTCATCCCTTCCAATATTTGAATGCCCTCTTCTATATTGCGCTTCAAGAGAAACGATATAACCTCGCTCAAATTTATAAAAATATCCAAATCCAAAATTCATACTCCATCCAACCCTGTTTAAATCAGAAGCATTAAAAGTGGATCGATCTCCATCTCTTGGTCCTTCCTTAAAAGTATAATTTAATTCTTCAAAGGTCAGTGGACTGCCAACTTGGGGTGTAATTGTTCCACTACCACCCAGAAAAAGGTTTAAAGATGGCCCCACACTAAAAAAGAATCGGCTATTACCAGTAGGCAAACTAATCCTTAGATTCAGAGGAAAATCAAGGTATCGATAATTAGCTCTATTTTTGTAGTTTAACTCAGTCTGAGTTTGGTTTTTACCCTCTACAGTAAATAATGCTCCACTTTGGATCGCAAATACATCAGAAATATCATAGTGAACAGAGAGACCTGCAGAAAAACCAGGCTTAAAACTATATGTAGATCGCTCTCTTTCAGAACTACTTCCGATATAAGAATAGCCATGACTTACTCCTATTTCAGGCCCCATATAAAGCTGAGAAAAAGAAGTAGCAGGGATTAAAAACGTAAATGCAAGTATGAAGTAATAAATCCTAACCATAAAAAAATACAATTGACCTCAAATATATAAAATCAATTGTATTTTTTTATGTTAAGGTAATAAAATTCCTAAGAATGAACGCTTAAAAGGTTCCTGAAGCCCTCTGTTGTTCTTCAACAAATAGTCGGTAACGATCAAAAATAGATCGGACGGCATTTTTAACAATCTTCTGATTATCTGTATAGGTACCTGCGTATAAACCACTGGCATATCCTTGCCATATTGTAGCTCCTTTTTTACGGTCCATGAGCTGAATAAGCATAGTCCCTCTTACTAACGGTATCTTTATGGGATCATAAGCCTCATCGTTCTTTTCGATCTCTTCTTCATCATCAGGCTGATACTTTACATAATATTCTAATTCTGGCTGATTGTAGCCTGTATATTTAAAATCTTCCTCATATAACTTATAGAAAACCAAAATATTAGGATTCTTATCCTTGTAATTATACCCTCTTACATTCATACGATAGAAAATTTCATCCCGTATCATATTCTCAAGGGTAGTATCAATCGGATGTTCTGAATACATATCCACGAAGGCAAAAGTTTTATATTTCTTAAAGACTCCTTTGTATGAATAATCAGAATCGGTTACGTATTCATTATAATTTGAACAGCTTGTTATAAACAAGGTAGCAACAAACAATATGGCTATTAGGTTGATGGATTTATTTTTCATAATACTCTTGGTGTTTAGAACTATTTACGGCTATAACATAATTTAAGATTTAATTGTTTGACTAACAACCATAATCACAGAATAAATAGTGTCAAAACAACGACAAATCAACATATTATTCTAAAACAAATTCCGGGTTTAATTATTTAGTTTAAATACAGCCTAATTAACTTTTTAACCCTTTTAATCATTCTAAGACCTTAAAAATATACCCAACCTTGGGTATTTAATATTGAAAAGAATTTAAAGAAATTCAGAAAGGCATTGAAATATTATAATGGCTACTTTTTTTTCGTAATCCTTTAAGTTCCATTTTACCCCTGAAGTTATGTTCATATTTAAAGCATCACACTTACAAAAATTATCAGTGATAAATCAATTTATGCTTCCAGAAAACGAAATGATATTTTTTGGTTTAAGAGGTTGTACGACGATACATGATGATTCAATGGAATTTAAAGAGGAACACACTATTGAAATAATAAACTACGATCATATACATCCCAACTGCATAATAGGTCAGTATCATAAAGAAAAAGGAATTGCTCTCTTCCCGGGAAGTACAGTACCTCATTTTAACTATGTTAGCAAATCTATTCCTAAAAATGGCAGAGGTACTAATATGTTACTTACGGGATATTATAGTGATTATAGAAAAGGATGGCATAAAGCAGGAAAACCTACAGGACATGAGGCATTCAGACAAGATAATAAATTACCAGTAAGAAGAACAATGGATGATGCTGATTACGATAATGATGACAGAGTGGAATACACTAGACCTTACGATAATATTCATGCCGCCTGGTGCATGAGCGCTAGTGATCAGAATTTTGCCAGTGCAGGTTGCCAGGTAATCGTAGGATATCCAAAATGCAAACGAAGAGTAGACCCAAATTTAGATTTACTCCCTGAAACTGGTCCCTGGAAATATTTCAGGCAAAATGCATACGATATTGATCAGAAGTCTTTTAACTATTTATTGTTAAACGGAAAGGATGCTTTGAAAGTAGCTACACAAGGAAACACGAAATTATCACCCCGTTTGAGATATGGGTCTCAAGGTAAATTGGTTAAGGAAGTTCAAAAAATTCTCAAGAACAAAAATTTTTATGAAGGAAGAATCGACGGAGATTTTGGTTCAAGAAGCCTGAGAGCTGTTTTAGAGTTTCAGGAAGTAAACTTCGGGTTAGATGGTGATGATGGTATCGTTGGACCTATCACAGCTTCTGCTATGGGTTTAGAATGGCCAGAACGCTATTAAGAACAATGTGGATAAGCTTTTATCAAAATATAATCTTAAGCTCATTTAATTGATTCATAATTCTACAGGACATTTTGCTTTATAGATAATTGCACTCTCATTACTTTTCAATGTATACTTTGCTCCTGCTTTCACACCAAAAACCTCACCTTTATTTAGTTTTAATAATGAATGACCAGAAACAACCACTTCTCCCTCAAGCACAATAAAAATCTCCAGATTATTCGAAATGCTTGAATATAAAGAATCCACTGATAAAGAAAGCTGACTTAGTTCGAAATCCTTCGCAGGGCTCTTATAAACTCTTTCTATGTTATCAGACTGAAGTTCACCTTCTAATTTAACAGGTAGAATAGACTCAAATTTAATATTTCTCAATAACTCAGGTACGTCAACATTTTTTTGTGTCAGACCACCCCGTAATACATTATCAGAATTAGCCATCAATTCCATATTCTGACCTTCTAAATATGCATGGGGAATTCCTGCATCTTGAAAAATTGCCTCTCCTGGATTCAATTTGACAATGTTGAAAAAGAATATGGAATATATACCTTTATCCATTTTATTATCAATACAAAAAGATTCAAATGCTTTTTTTGCCCAATATTCCGGGCTCGACTTATTCCATTCAAGCTTAGAAGATAAAAGTCTGCTTTTTAATGCAGATAATACTTTATCTGTTTCTGATTGTGGCTCAAGCATCACTTGCTGATATAACTTTTTAATAGAGCCTTCTTTAAAGACAGGCAACAAATGAGCTAATTCTGGCACCTGTTTTAAATTATCACCTAAATCATTATCTGATAAAAATCCATGTAAAAGCCAAAATTCACTAAGGGCAACCATAATCTCAGGTTTATGATTGTTGTCCTTATAATTCCTATAAGAAGAATTGAGAGGTATTCCTTTTTCATTCTCTTTTGTATAGCCCTTTTCAGCTTCTTTCTTGGAAGGATGAACTTGTATGGATAACATGTCATTTACATCTAACACCTTAAACAAATATGGCAGCCTTCCAAATTTTTTAAAAACAGGATAACCCAATAATTCGATCGGTTTTTGTTCAATGAGTTCTTTAAGGGACTGACCATTGTTTTCTACTATTGAAGGGCCTTTAATATGGTCTCCCATCCAATACTCTGCATAGGTATTACCATCAGGCTGAATACCCACCAAATGAGGAAGGAAACATTCACCTCCCCAGGAATAATTTTGCATTACTCCTTTAATTTTAAATATCTCTGGTAAATCCAATTGTATTATGATTAATCGTTATTATTAATAGAATCAACTATTCTTTCAATTGGATAAAGACCTCTATGTTGTACTTTTTGAATACCATTATCATCGTACCATAGCATATATGGATAAACTAATTCTTTTTCTAAAAATGGATTAACTTCCTCTTTCTTGGCCTGAGCAAAAGTAATAGATGAGCTTTCTTCCGGAAAAACAGATTTTTTTAAATCTTTAATCACTTCCAGTTCTTCAAATAACACAAATACTACCTCTGTGTTCACAAAGCTATCCATATAATTTTTAACCTCACCTATTTCCATTTTACAGTAATCACATTGAGAATTTATCAGAAAAACAATTGTATGTTTATTATCTCCTAAACTTGCAACTGATGTTATAGTATTATCTAAAAGGACTAGTGATATATTCGGGATAGAAGGCTTATCATTATTATCAGGCTTAAAAAAAATATAGATCTGATAAACAATTAATATCCCAATTAGAACCAATACACCTGTTTTAAAATACTTTATCATTTTACTAATTCATTAATTTTGATTGCATATTCATTTATAATTTTGATAGTGGTGGTATCATGATCATATACAGAATACCATCCTTGTCTCTCATGTGGGGGATCCCCTATCAAATCACTATTTTTTCCCCACATTCCTCCCGGTTCAGATGCCTTTCCTTCTCCTCCCCATGACCAGAAGTTACACCCCTGAATCAAACCACCTTCTTTTATATTTTTATAGGTATAATCAAATAGATATTCATAAAATTTATTTCTGTAGTGAATTGGTGAAGTCATTGAAAAATCAGCATTATCCCTACTAACCCCAAACTCTTCAATAACAACAGGTTTCTTTAACTTAGCTGCTTTATTTAATTGATTATCCAAATACTGTTGTGCTTTTTGAATTGCTTCTGAAAATGTCTCCACGTTATAAGGATCATACCAGCCCCAGTTTTGAATCCAAAGATGAATTGTTGCATAATCAATAGCTTCAAAATGATTGTCTTTATATAAATCAATCCCATCCCTTTCTGATCCTCCATCTCCTTCAGCCCCGAGTGAAATCATGTGGTTCCCATCAATTCGATCCAGAAAATCAGATGTTGTTTTAATCCATACCCTATACTCCTCTTTTTTATTATACCCCCTTGGCTCATTGGCTAATTGCCAGGAAAGTATGGTTGGGTCATTCTTATATTTAATACCGGATATTGTATTTCGGCGGTTAACAATCTTTCTTAAGTGCTTCCTGAAAAGTCTTTGTGCTTTTTTGTTATCATAAAACAAAAGAGAGTAATTAATAAACGGCTCCCAAGTGCCATTCTTTTCAATATCAGGCAAGGGAATTTCTGTACCTTCAGCCCAGGAAATATATTGAGGCATCCCTCCACTCCACATCCAAAAATTATTTAACACCACAACAGCGGTCATGTCTCGTTTTCTTATTTCATTTAAGAAATAGTCTAACCCTTTAAAAACCGCTTCATTATACTTGCCTTTGGAAACCAATAACGCAGGTGTTATCTGATACATCCCACTTCCTTCAGAGGACCCTAGTATTCGTAGATTTTTTATTCCCAGTGATTTCAAATGATCTAATTCTCTTATTAGTCGATCCCTATCGCCAGGTCCTGATTCCATTCCCAAATACATGCCATACCAATAGTTAGCACCGAGGAAACTATATTTTTCTTTACCCTGATAAAAATGACCAGAATCAACTCTTATGAAATCAATTTCCTGAGAGTAAAATGAAGTGTTTATTAAAAACAGAATTAAAAATACATTGAATTTCATATGACGAAATTCTATAAAACAATGACACTAATACAGGGTCATATCTACCAAATATGACAGGTAAATATTACAATTGGTCCTCATTCTCATTTAAACCATTATGGGCTTCTTCTTTATAATTTGATGGATTTACTTTAAACTGTTTTTTAAAACATTTCCTAAAATATTGAAGATCAGAAAAACCACACAAGTATGTAACCTCAGAGACTGTATATTCACCGGTTTTAAGTAATTGCGCTGCTCTTTTCAGCCGGATATTCCTTATGAATTCATTGCCAGATAGACCTAACATGGCTTTTAGCTTTCTATATAATTGCATTCTACTCAATCCTACATCCCTACCAAGATCCTCCACTGAATAGTCAGAGTTCGACATATTATTTTCTATGCTTTCTAAAGCTGTCTTTATAAAAACTTCATCTGATGAGGTAAATGAAATCATACCTGGTTCTAACTGAAGTTCATTTCTCTCATTAAAAATTTCTCTAAGCTTCCTCCTCTGTCGAATTAAATTATTTACTCGTACTTTTAACAAACTACTCGAAAAGGGCTTTGAAATATAATCATCTGCCCCACTTTCATAACCTTCAGTTTCGAAAATTAACGATGTTCTTGCTGTAAGTAAAATAACAGGAATATGAGAGGTCTTTGTATTTGTTTTGAGGTTTTTACAAAGAGTGATTCCATCCATTACAGGCATCATTACATCACTTATAATTAAATCCGGAACTTCATCTATTGCAATTTCAAGAGCCTCTTCTCCATTTGAAGCTTCTAAAACAATATATTTCCTTAAGAATGTAGACTTTATAAATGATCTGACATCAATGTTATCCTCCACAATAAGGATTTTATCAAAATCCTTTATATCAATATTATTTACTTCATTTCCCTTTAAGTCTTCCTCATTTGCAATCAATGCGTCATCCAGATACTTTTCAATCTTTTCACTATTTCTAAAATCGTCAATTATCTGCTCTTCATTAAAATGATCGCTACCTTTCCTAATTGTAATTTTAAACTCCGTCAGTTCATTTTGAATACTATTAAAAGTAATTTCTGCATGATGCAGGCGGACCAGGCTATTTACCAGTGCCAAACCGATCCCAGTCCCTCCTATTGCTGTTTCACCTGAATAAAATCTGGTAAATATTTTTTCAAAATTCTCCTTAGGTATACCAATACCATTATCCTCAACTATCAAATCAACAGTTTCGTGGTTTTCGACAATTTTAATCGTTACCTCTCCTCCTTTGGGAGTATTTTTGAATGAATTAGAAAGTAAATTGTAAAGGATTTTCTCAAATTGATCCCTGTCAAAATATAGATTAATTATGTTTGAAGAGTAGTAAATATTAAATAGTATACCTAATTCTTCAGCCCTGGAGTCAAATGATAATTTAATTTCTTTAACAAACTTTACAAAATTCCCCTCTGCGACACTAATTTTGAGGTTTCCTGATTCTGCCTTACGGAAATCTAAAAGTTGATTTATAAGTCTAAGAAGCCTGGATGCATTTCCTTTAACAATCCTTAATTGTTTTTTTGTAAACTTATCAGTACTTGTTTCAATAAGATTTTCAATTGGTCCTAAAATCAAAGTGAGTGGAGTTCGAAACTCGTGTGAAACATTAGTGAAAAACTGAAGTTTTGCTTTATTAGTGTTTTCAAGATTTTCCCTTTCAAGTCTGGCTAGTTTTAAGTTATTCTTGTAGGTAGTTCTGGCAATTATAAGATACCTAAAGCCAATCAAAAGCATAATAAAGCCTACACTAAATAATATGTATGCCCAGATAGTTTTCCACCACGGAGGTAAAATTTTGATTGCTATTTCCGCAGGATTTTCAGACCAATCGACACCATTAATAGATGCTTTTACCCGAAAGGTATAATCACCAGGTTTCAAAGTGGTAAATGATATAAATCTTTCTTTACCTAAATACACCCAATCATTATTCAAATTCGACATCTGGTATGCATAAACTATGTCGTTTTGAGAGGTAAAATTTATTCCTGTATAATGAATAGTGAAAAAATTCTGATCGTTTTTCAGGGTTATACTTTCAGTATATAGCAGACTGTTTTTAAGAATATCGTGATTCCCTCCCACCCTAAGAGGTTCATGAAACAAACTAACTCCTGAGAGATAAACATTTGGAGAATTATTATCTGTCTTTATATCATATGGATTGAAAAGATTAAACCCATTATTTCCTCCAAACACTAATCTACCATCAGAAAGTTTATACGAACTTCTAGGCATAAATTGAAAGCCTTGCAATCCATCATCCACATCAAAATTTTGAAATGTCTTTAAAACAGGATCGAATTTACTTATACCTCTATTTGTACTGATCCAAATGTTACTTTTTTCATCCTCAAGTAAGCCGACAATCACATTATTAGGCAAACCATCTTTTGTCGTGAACAATTTAAAAGAATCAGTTTCCCTGTCGTATAAATTAAGTCCTGCCCCATTCGTTCCAATCCAAATTCTATTTTTGCTGTCTACCAATACACTATTCAATGCATTAAGGGCAATTGATGATTCATCACCAGCTTTATAATGCTGGAACTTACCTGATTCAGGATCAAATCTATCCAAGCCTTTGAATTCAGTTACAATTAATAAATCTCCGTTATAATCCTCTGCAATTTGATTTATTGCGGACCCGGCAAATGATTCGGGATTATCAGGATTATGTGTATAATTTATAAAATGGTCATTTATGGGATCATATTTGCTAATTCCATTTCCCCATGTTCCAATCCAAATATTCTTTTTAGAATCTTCGAAAATCTCATAAATATTGTTATCTGTTAAAGAATTTTTGTTGTTTTCATTATGAACATAATGAGTGATTTGACCACTTGGAGATATCTTGTTTAAGCCATTCCCCCAGGTACCTACCCACAGATTTCCTTTACTATCATATTTTAAGGATAACGTTTTATCACTTGCCAAACCATTTTCTTTCTTTGTTAATTTTTTAAAAGAATGGTCCTTCTCATTATATATATTAATTCCTCCCCCATCAGTTCCAACGACAAGTTTGCCATCTTGAGTCTCCGTAAAACCTGTGATTTTATCACTTGACAAACTCCCTGGTTCGTAACCTTTCTTTTTAATGTGATTAAATTGATGGCGATAAGGGTCGTACATGCAGATCCCTCCCAGTCGGGTAGATACCCACATTCTTTCCTGATCATCAATGAGAATACTTGTAATAATATCGCTCGACAGGCTATAAATATCTCCAACTGTACTCGTGTAAGTTTCAAATATCCCATCTCCTTTGTATAGCGACAATCCATTATCAGTTGCTACCCAAATCTCCCCTGCTTCATTTTGCGTGATGTCATATACATAATTATCAGGCAACAAGCTTTCAGGACCTTTCCTAAGAAAAGTACTAGTCGAATCACTAAAGTCAATAATGCTTATTCCTGAATTAAAATGGCCTACCCAGAGATTGTTGTCCTTATCAAATAAAAGCGATATTATCTTTCTTGAACTATATAATTCTGTATTTAAGAGTTCAATTTGATTATTCTTAACAATGTAAATTCCATTTTCAGCTCCAACAAACAAAGAACCATCGGGTCCTTTTAAAATGCTATGAATAGTCTGAGCATTTAATAACTGAAAACTTTCCGGTAAATCTATAAATATGTTTTTTTGAGTGTCAAATGCATATAATCCAGCCCCTGTACCGACCCATAGAATAGAATTACCTGATATGAAAAGAGAATAAATTATATTAGCATCAGAATTATTTTTTTGTGAAACAGGGCGATAAGTAAAAAACCGGTTTAGTCGTCTATCGTATTTATTTAGCCCATCATATGTACCTATCCAAAGATTACTTGAATCTCCTTCGATCAAATCAAAAATTCTATTATTACTAATATTTAAATTTTCATTATCATTTGAACCATAGGTAAAGGTGGTAAACTCATATCCATCAAATTTATTAAGGCCATCATCGGTACCAACCCAAATATACCCCAATGAGTCTTGGATAATACAGGAAGTGTTCATATTAGAAAGGCCTCGTTCCATCCCCATATTTTCAAACCTGATATCGGTCTGTGCAAATACACTAAACACTGAGTAAAAAATGGGAATAAAATGTATTAAAAACCTAACTCTCATATATTTGACCCGTTAAACTAATTCTTTAATCGCAAATAGCATTCTATCATTGCTCTACCATTGTGATAGGGACATTTCCAGGGGCCGGCTTTATCTTCCTCCGTATCTTTCACTCCTTCTTTAGATACTTTCCAAAACCATTCTCCATGCTCCTTATCCACAAGTTTACTTTTAATAAATATCCAGGTTTTAGACGCTTGTTCCAAATACTTTATATTCTTTGTTAGTTGCCAGGCATTGATTAACCCCACCAATGCTTCGGCCTGAGGCCACCAATGTTTATCAGAATCTGTAATACCGGATTCATCTCCTTCATTCATAAGTCCACCATCTGAATCCATTCCTTTCAGTGAGGCCTCAACCATGTCAATAACTGTTTTTTCAACCTTTCTTAAAATTTCTTCGTCATCCAGAATTTCTGCGGCTTCAAACAACAACCAACTACCTTCTATATCATGCCCAAATGAAAACTCATCACTTAGAAGCTTCCAGTTATCATCATAAAAAAGATTAAAGTGATTCTCTGAAGATACAAACAAAACAATCATTATATCAATTAGGTTTTTTAATTTATCTCTTAATTTATCATTTTTCCAAACCTGATATAAATTTGTATATGCTTCAAGAATATGAAGATGGGTATTCATAGTTTTTTGGGCATTCAAGTCCTTTTCACTTAATCTCACATCATCTCTGGGATTCCACGACCGATCAAGAGCTTCATAGTATCCATTTTTATCAGGATCAAAAGCATGCTTTTCAATTAAATTAAAAAGATCTATAGAGATAGATAATGCTTTTTCTTCCCGGGTAATTTTATAATATTCCGTCAATCCATAAATAGCAAAAGACTGAGCGTATATTTGCTTTTTTGTCTCTACTGGATTCCCAATAACATCCAACAACCAATAAACTCCACCAAACTTTTGATCTATGAAATGATCGATAAAGTAATGGAATGCTCTATCTGCTATCTTTTTATATTTCGGATCAGATATTAGATTAAAAGCAGCCGAAAAGGTCCATAATATTCGTGAATTCAGGATTACTCCTTTATTAGCTTTTTCATGTAATTCATTCTTCCCATCAATTCTTCCATAAAAACCGCCACGGGTTTCATCTTGCATATTAGTTGACCAATAATCCAAAATATTGATCAGCTCATTTTTGAATTCCAGAGGATTTAATTCTTTTATCATATAAATCTGAATCATTTCATACCTAAGCTGCTACAAAATCCTTTTCTTTCTCTTTGATCAAATCCTTCTTTACTTTTGACATTGTTTCCTCATCCAGTTTGTATGATCGAATAAAAAGAAATGCCATAAATGCTCCCAGCCCCGCAATCACGCTTATCATAAGTCTTATTCCCAGAATAGCCGTTTCTGTCTGTTCAACATTGGGTTCAAACCCAAATGCGCTCAGCATCCAACCTGATAATGCACCTCCAATTGTCCAACCAAATTTTTGAGACATAGACCCCGATGAAAATACAAGCCCGGTAGCTCGTCTTCCAGTCTTCCATTCAGAATAATCTGCTATGTCTGCGTACATCGACCAGCCAAGGGGTAATACAATGCCTGAACTTATACCAAGTAGAATGTTTAATCCGTAAATAGTAAAAATCTGATTCGGTTCGACAAAAAAGAATGCAAAACTGAATATGGCAGAGGTTAATGCTGAGAGAATAAAAGTATTTTTCTTACCAAAGCGAGATGAAAGTGGTTTAGCTAAGACAACACCAATGATATTGGTGGCTAACCAAATAGACATATATGCAGAAGAAAGATTTGCAGATGACCACTCATAGGTATTGCCAAAAACTTTAACAACCTGATCACCAACTACATATTTGAAGTAAAAAAGAATAGATCCATCGCGCATTGAAATAAAAATGAGCGTTGAAATATTAGCTCCCAGCATGATAAACCAGGGCTTATTTTTCCAAAGATCTTTTACATCATCTTTAAGAGTTCCAGATTTTTCCTCTTCTGGAATAACGCGTTCTCTTGTACCAAGAAATACTAAAATAAATAGTACAGCCGCAACGATTGCATAAATTGTAATAGTTACCTGGAAGCCATCTGCCTCACTTCTGCCTTTACTAAAATATTCAATCAAAGAATTTGCAGTAGCTGTAACAAACAACCCCCCTGAGAAAGCCCCAATAAACCTCCAGGAAGCCAGCGATGTTCGTTGGTCACCATCATTAGACATCACTCCCATTAAAGACCCATAAGGAACATTTATAGCTGTGTACACCATCATCATTAAAGTATATGTCACATAAGCATATATCAACTTACCTGATTCATTAAGATCAGGTGTGGTAAACGTTAATACACCTATTAAACCAAATGGTACTGCTACCCAAAGAAGGTAGGGTCTGAACTTTCCCCACCTGGTTGTTGTACGGTCGCTAATAACACCCATAATAGGATCATTGGCTGCATCCCATACCCTTGTCACCAAAAACATAGTTCCAACTGCAGCTGCCGAGATACCAAACACATCGGTATAAAAAAATAGCATATACATGGAAAACAACTTCCAGAACATAGAAGATGCAAAATCACCAAGGCCATAAGCTACTTTTTCGGAAATTGGCAATTTCCCTATTACAAGATTCTTATCTAAGCTTTGCATTCTTCATATATTCTAAATTCTTTTTAATCAGACCATTACGTGCTTTCACGGAAGCATAAGAAGTCAATCCATCAGCAGGTGTGTTTTTGCAATAATCAATCAATCTCTCAACTGTGCTGGTTGCGACATGCATTCGGGTATCCGAAGAAGCGTAATAGATATAAACATCTCCATTTTTCTCTACCCATCCATTAGTAAATAGGACATTGGAAACATCGCCAATTCTTTCATCGCCCCTGGGAGCCATGAAGTGACCAGCTGGGGAATAGATAACTTCTGATGGATCATCCAAAGAAGTCATAAACATATATAAAACATATCTCAGTCCAGCGGCAGTATTTCTTACTCCATGGGCCAGGTGAAGCCACCCCTGGTCAGTTTTGATAGGTGTCGGCCCCTGACCATTTTTCACTTCCTTGATGGTATGATACACCTTTGGATCTATAATTTTTTGATTCTTGACTATTGGCTTTTCAATATTATCAATCAGCGCCCATGCAATTCCTCCACCACTTCCGGCATCAATAAACCCATCCTGAGGTCTTGTATATAGGGCATATTTTCCATTGACAAATTCTGGATGAAGGACCACATTTCTTTGCTGGCTTTTCCCTGAATCAAGATCAGGCAATCTTTCCCAATCAATTAAATTTTTGGTCCTCGCAATACCACACTTTGCTTCTGCGACGGATTGATCAAATTCAGGTGCGTTTTTGGGCCTGCGTTCGGTACAAAACAATCCATATATCCAGCCATCCTCATGTTTAGTGAGCCTCATATCATAAACATTGGTATCGGGCTCATCAGTCTGGGGTAAGGTGATTGGATAATCCCAGTATCTGAAATTATCAATTCCATTGTCGCTTTGGGCAACCGCAAAAAATGATTTCCTGTCATTGCCTTCAGTCCTTACCACCAGGGTGAATTTATTATCATACAATATGGCGCCTGCATTAAATGCGGCATTGATACCCTGTCTTTCAAGCATCAATGGATTTGATTCAGGGTTTAAATCATATTTCCAGAAAACTGGTACGTGATCTGAGGTAATTATTGGATGTTTATATCTTTTAAAAACGCCAGTATCTTGTACGACTTCGTTCTTTCTAGACAGAAGCTCTTCTTGATCATTTAAAAGTCTTTTAATATTATCCATGTGATTGGTAATTATTTTCTAAAAACTGAAATGAGTTAATCTGATGACTAAGATTGAGGTATTCTCCTAAATAATTTGAATAGCCAGATAAAAGCATCGAAATGGATCTTGACGGATTTGCAATTATGTTTTGAACAACATAGTGTATTTTTATGTATAGCTTTTTTCTCATCTTTTAATAAATCTTTTGAATAACTTCTCACTATCAGAGATAAATTGAATAATGTATATTCCAGGGGTATAATCTCCTATATCTAAAGATTTAATAGGATTATAATTCTGAAATTGATCAACTAATTGCCCTCCTGAATTATAAATAGCTATTTGATTAGGAATCTCATTTTGACGGCTCATATCAAGAGTCAGCCTTTTTTCTACCGGGTTAGGGTAAATGATTATTGAACTTAGCTCCTCCTGGATTCCAAGAAAATCATCCTCTACCACGATGTTGAAAGATGTTGAAACAGTTTCACCAAATGGATCAACGGCGGTAACAGTTACTACAGAAGAACCAGTTTGGTCATCTTCAAAAATCAAAGTAAGACCTACACCACCAATTGAAAATAAAGGCCGAACCAGATTATCATTAGAATTTTCAATTTGAAAAGTTAAATATTGTGGGTGCTCTACATCTATGAAAATATCTTCAAACCTGATGTAATTATTAATATTTTTAACGTTGCTCAGTTGCAGGGTTAAGTCTTCAATGGGCTTAATTACCTCAGGTGGTTGATTGTTTTCAATAAACTCTGAGGTAATTTCATTAATCTTAAAATTTCGATTTTCATCACTGTTAGCCAATAATAACCTAAGAAAGCGCCCTGAGATAGATTCATTTGTTGTATAAATAATCTCCGAGCTAAGTCCATACGTTTCATCGAAGATAGTTTGCCACGTCAAGCTATCTTCAGATACTTGAAACTCAAATGTTGAAATGGATAAATTATCCCATTGTATAGAAAAAAAGTTTTGACTTAAATTGGATTCGAGATCAATTACTAACGTATCATAATCATATGATTTACTCTCCCAGGCAGTAGCTGTATTTCCATCATTTGCATAGACATTAAATTTTTCAAATGCTTCGGTAGAAGTATAGATTGGTTTAAAGTAAGCTTGATTTTGTGCATTCCCTTCATAACTCCCCAATAAAACCACTGACTTAGTTTCTGCATACCAACCAATATTATCTGCAGCCCGAAAATTAATTTGAGTTAGCCCTGGCTTTGGATCTGTAAATTCCAACCCCACTTCAGAGTCGTTTTGAATTACTGGTATAGTTCCTGTTTCACCCGTTACTTCCAGGATGCTATAATTCAAATCATTTCCTTGTTCCTCATCATTAAAGAAATTTTTAAGATCAAGGTAAACTTCATTTCCACTAATATCTTCAACAATAGCTCTATAGGGTGTTATATTTTTTAGCACATAAGGTATTCTTTCGATATCTATATCAGCTGGTATTACCAGGTCGTCAGGAATTAGCTCAGATACAGCATTCAATCCCCTTGAAGTGGTACTAAAATCTCTGTTAAAATCAGATGTCGAAGACCAGGACCAGGACATTATTCCTGCATACCCATAGTGAACAGCTAATTCATAAGCTTTTTCAACCGAAAACCCTGGATTAATACGGCCTGCGACAGTATCTGCGGGGAACTCACCGATGACTACGGGAGCATCTAGTTCCCAATAAGAGGCCGGACGATGAAAAGGTGACTGATTTGGCCCAAAATGTTCGGGGTAGAAATGTACCTGATAAAAGTCCAAATACCCGTCTTGATCGCCACCTTCGGCTATTAGATTTTCTTTGGAGTAATAATTTTTAAATCCATCTACATCTGTATTTGTTCTTATATTCCATGCACCGTTCGACACCAATGCCTGGTTAGTGTTTCTATGAATAGCCCCTGCACACATGTTTACGAACCTCTGCACATCAGACATTTCTATTCGATCAGGAGTCCAACCAAATCTAGAAGTCATTCCTTCTGGTTCATTAAATATTTCCCAGGTCATTACGGCCGGGTGGTCTCCTAATAATTCTAATACCGGAATCAACGCATTGTCAACGTAAGATTGAATATTAACCGAATCGGTAAGAAGTAACTTTAAGGCACTTCTATCCTGATTTTGATTTTGTAACATATCAAATGACCACAAGCACATGCTGATTACTATCCCTTCATCATAAGCCATATCAAGAACTTGTTTCATCCCTTGAATAGTTTCCAGGTCAATCCCTACTACAAAACCATTTGTATTGATTTCAGGAGTGTTTGCTCCATTTGTATGAAGCCACCAACGAACAGCATTGCCGCCATTCGAAGTTATTGAATCAAACATTTCCTTATAGTATTCTTTGTCCGCTGGGGTAAACTCATTAAGGTCGTTAGCGTAGTCCTTCCAGGCTATATTCATGCCGGAAACAAATCTTGGCAGGGTATTTCCCCGAAGAGGAAGTCTGTTTTTATTATAATTTGTGGTATGACCTAGAAAAATATCCACGATATCTGAGTCTGTATTTCCTTGTTCATCTTCAATAATTAGGGTGAACCGATTTTGCTTTTCAGATATTGAAACTTCCAGAGAAATGTCATTACCTATAGTATCGTTCTGATACACCCAGAAGTAATTTAAAATGGGATTTTCGGAAGTGCTTCCTGAAGCATCCAGGGTAAAACTTGCAGGGAAAACCTCAGCCATTACCACCGTATCTCTACCCGCATCGGCCTGCTGTGAAATCACATCAAGGGTCAGAAATAAAAGAGATAGGATAAATAAAAACCTCATTTGCTCTTCTTGTATGGGTTTCTAATATCCTTAAGAAACAAGGTGCTTTCATCTTGTTCAAAGGCAATAAAATCCTCTTCATTGGGATGACCTTTATAGGGAACAAAATAGTGCTCTTTATTAGCATTTCTCCATACAAGTACCCATGCAAGGTTAGCATTGCTACTTTTCAATGGTTCTAATAATCTTTGAGTATACCAATTAGGAAGTTTAACAGTCTCATTTCCTGTTTCGGTCAAAGCAGCAAGCTTATTTCTCTTATTTGCAATGTTGGTAATTAACTTTATGCTGTTCGCAAAATCTAATAATTGCTCTTCAGAAGGTTTAGGATTGACCGGATGCCCCATATCCCAGTAATTATCCAGACCTATTATGTCAACATAATTATCTCCCGGATATCCGTAATGGTAACTTTCCCACGTAAGTTCCATCCTGCTTCTATCAGGACTGAATGCATAAATCAGATTATGTAAATTCTTTTCATTTTTCAGATAATCTACAGTAAACCTCCACAAAGAGATATATTCTTCCTCTTTATTGAAGGCTTTACCCCACCAAAACCAATCACCATTATGCTCATGAAAAGGTCTGAGAATAATTGGGATTTTGGTGAACAATCCTACCTTGCATTTCTTAATGAATCTAGCTAATTCATCCAGCTTATTAAGATAGGCCTCATGGCCTGATCCACCAGGTAATAGTTCACCAATACCTGACTCTTTATCCCAGGATGAACCACCCGTCAGCGGATTATCCATATGCCATGAAATTGTGTTTATACCACCTTTCTTATAGACATATTTTATTCCTTTGATAATCTGTTCGAATCGAAAGCTATCAATATTTACCTCTTGGCCGAGCTTACCAATATCCCAGCCTACAACTGCAGGGCGATTTCCTGAAATTAATTCCACATCGGATCCCAGGTTATACTTCCAGTCAAGACCGTATAAAATATCATCCTGATGCCCGAACATAATTTGGTCCTTATTCAAGGTTCCCAGAAATACGTACAGGTTTTTAGTTTTTCTAGTAGCTTTCTCATCTATAAGTGATAAGCTTGAAGATTGAGCGAACAAAAGACCACTCGATATAAGTCCAACAAGGAAAAATAATATTCTTTTCATAGGAATTGGTAAGTAAAAGCCAGCTCATTTGAGCCGGCCTTTATATTGATTGTGCATTAACCGAATTTCATTATTTTACTCTATCCACGGTAATTGCTCTAAAGGTCCATCTGTAATGGAAATTGCATCTAAATGAGCTTCGTAGTCACCCATAATAGCCCAGTCCTGTGCCATTAATGCAAATTTGATCATCTGGTGATTATAACTGGTTAATGAAAACTCTTTATCCGTTCCACCCCATGATTGATTTGGAAGCGCCAAACCAGGAATTTCTTCTGCTAAGGTTTCATCGTTACTAAACAATCTAGTTAAGCTTACGCTATACAATTTCCATTTACCATTTGTTGCATCCTGTAGAAAAGTGTGATAAGCCCACTCTCCAACTAATCCATCCTCAAATAGTGTTTGAAAATCAATTGTGAGTGCTGCGCTATCTGCACCTGTATTCAACCAGAAATTTAAATGAGGATCTGCCATTGTAGAAAAGTCTATAAGAGCCTCATTATCATTATCCGGATCACTATCCATAGCAGAAGGCCAGTATTTGAAATCATGCCAGTCTCTGGCCGGATCATCTGCAGCCATAACAAGCGAGATATAACTATCACCTTCAACAGCTTCTATTTCGGTGCTACCATTAAATTCAACTTGTCCAGAAGGATTATAGAAATCAGGTGCGAAAGATTCTGTTCCTGATTCGAAATCAATAACCAGACCAATACCATTTCCAACTCCAAAGTCCTGTGCACACTGTGGATCATCAGGGTTTTCAGTACAGAAGCATTCTGGATTATATTTAAATAAACAACAATATTCTGTATCTGTAGTGCCATTATCTCCTGTGGTACAATAGCAATCTACATCCTGAGTAGGAATACAACACTTATTATCAAATGGGTTTGCATCACAAAACGCATCAGGATCAAAATCAAAACATCTTGCATCTGCTGGATTTTCGGCACAAAATTGTTCCGGGTTTGAATCAAAAGTTAGTGGATCATCATCGTCATCACAAGAATTCAATAAGACCATTGTTCCTAGAACAATTGTCAGACTCATCAATAAGGTTTTAAATTTCAATTTCATGATTTATAGGTTTATTTAATTTGTTACTTATTAATTATATCCGGGATTTTGAAGTATACCCCAATCAGCTACCTCGAAAGCTGGAATAGGAAAAACCGGGATAGGGTTTACAATTGTCAAACCTTCAGTTCTTTCTCCTCCAGAAACAAACGAGTGATCTAGAATTACTGAACCGGGAGTTCCATATTTGTTCTCCATAGTGGTGACGTAACGTCCGGTTCGAACCAAATCCCAAAATCTTAGCTGCTCCATGCCAAATTCTCTTCTTCTTTCCAGATAAATAAAATCAAGCAATTCCTGACCAGATGATGGGATAACAGTATTGTCTAAAGGTGAAAAGCCGGTAGGAGTAAATCCTTCAGGATCATTTGCATCATATCCACGAGGGAAAGTACTTTGGCTTGCACGGTTTCTTATTTCAGTTAGTCGGAGTACTACCTGGGAAGGATCACCAGTATAATAGGCTGCCTCCGCATTCATTAAAAGTATATCGGCATACCTGAATTTTCGCACATTATATTCTGAACCCTTTCTCTTGCCATCTCCACCTGATCCCCAAGTACCTGGAGGTAATATTGCCTTTTTTGGATAGTATCCTGTTTGATTTCTTATACTCTCGATCATTTCAATTCCGTAAGCATGCTCTCCAATTGTCAAAGCAGTATTATGCCTTCTGGGATCGTTAGATTCAAAAGAATTTGCTAAATCATCAGTTGGAGTATTAAATCCCCACCCGCCCATAAATTGGGGATGCTGGAAAATAGACCATTCCGAACCAACATAAGGTCCTTCATTATATGGGTCAATATCATTGTCAATGGATTGAATCTCAAAAATAGATTCATTATTGTTTTCACCTATTGGATCAAACAGCTCTGCATAATTAGACACCAGGGAATAACTACCATACAGACCATCAATAAAATTGTTAGTTAAATCTAAAACTTCCTGCCACGTGTGTTGATTCGTATTATCTGTACCTAGCTGATACATGATCGCTCTGGCTAAATAAGCAGCGGCCGCTCCTTTATTAGCTCTACCAATCTCCCTCACCCCTTTTACTGGAAGTTTTTCAATTGCAAATTTAAGATCCTCTTCTATTTGAAGGTATATTTCATTGATAGGAGTGTTTGTAAAGTCCTTGGCATTAATCTGTTCTGGAGTTACGGGTTTGTCAAATAGCGGAACAGGCCCAAAAATTCTTACCAGCAAAAAATAACTATATGCTCTTATGAATTTTACTTCAGCTTCAAGTTCATCAATAACGGACTGGTCAAGAGGAGCATTTTCAAGATTTTTGAGAACAAAATTTGCCCTGGCGATTGCTACATAGTGTTTACTCCACATGACTGACAAATTGCTCGATCCTGCTCCAGAAGTAAAGTTCTTTAGAAAAGTAATTCCGGGTTGATCGCCATTTGTAGATCCTTTTTCGGAATCATCAGTACATATATCTCCAATTATAAATTCATAGGAATGACCACCAGGACCAAGAATAGAGGATTCCCCCCAACCTAATGGATCATATACTGCATTTACAGCCCTGATTGCATTCTCTTCAGAAGTAAAAAAATCTGACTCTGTTATTTCGGTTGTTGGCTCCTCAACAAGATAATCATCACAAGAAGTAATCAACAACAGAAGAATTAAGAATGAATATATTGCTTTCATGAATATTAAAATTTAATGTTCGTACCAAAAATGATAGTTCTGGCTTGTGGATAATTACCGAGGTCCACACCATTCCCAAAGGGATCGCCATTAAACGCCAGCCCGACTTCAGGATCAAAGCCTGAATAATCTGTAAAGGTTAATAAGTTATCTGCTGAGACGTAAAATCTAACTGAGCTTAGCTTAACCTTATTTGTCATCTGATCAGGTAATGTGTATCCTAACTGAATATTTCTTAATCTTAGAAAAGAACCATCTTCAATGTATCTGTCGCTAAACCAATCATTTTGAGTGACGGACTCTGTTAATCTAGGAGTAGTATTTGTTGTGCCAGGACCTGTCCATGCATTGTCAACTCTGGATTTCAAAAGATTATTATCAACAACATCTGAACCTCCATAGTAATAGGTCATAATATTGGCGATTTCATTTCCCTGACTCCCCATAAAAGAAGCACTGAAATCGAAATTCTTGAATCCTGCATTTAAGTAAAATCCGTATGTGAAATCAGGAATTGGGCTACCGAGTAAAACAGCGTCCTGTACAGTAATTTCCCCATCACCGTTGTGATCCAACCATTTTACATCTCCAGGCATTGCCCTTGGTTGAGCACTATGGGCATCTATTTCTTCCTGAGTTTGAAAAATTCCTTGAGATTGTAGTCCATAAAATGCACCGAATTCCCCACCAACTACAGTTCGAGTAGCCGGTATCTGAGTTTTAGGTTCGTATGCTGCACCCTGAATATTATCTGCAGCTCCTATAGCAGTAACTTCATTATCAATAAATGAAATATTTCCACCTATATTAAAAGTAAAGGATTTAATTTCCTGTCTGAAATCAAGAGTGATCTCAAGACCTTTGTTTGTCATTGAACCTGCATTGGAAGTGGGGGCTTGTGCTCCTGCAAATACAGGGGCAGGAACAAACCGTGAATCAACTAATAAATCTTTAGTATCTTTTATGTAATACTCTGTGGTTAAAGACAACCTGTTATCCAGGAAATAAAAATCCAATCCAAAATTTGTCATTCGGGAGACTTCCCATGTGATATTCTCTGAGGGTATAAAGGTCGGGGCGTAACCCTGATAAGGTGAATTATTATCAAAAGCATATTGCCAACCTGGACTCAAAACAGAATAAAAGGCATATGGTTGAATAGGTTCCTGATTCCCCACTTCTCCCCAGCCTGCTCTTATCTTCAATCCTGTAATAATTTTTGTTTGAGGAAAAAATGGTTCTCTATCTACATTCCAGCCTGCAGAAAATGAGGGAAATGTACCCCATCTGTTTTCTTCAGGAAATTTACTGGACCCGTCCCTACGAATAGTTGCTGTCAGCAAATATTTACTATCGTAAGAATATACAACCCTGGCAAAATATGACATCAAATTAAAAGCTCTTTCCCTGTACGGATCCGCTACTCCTACAGAGTCCGCGAAAACTTGCTCAGTAATGTTACTGGCATCACTTTGATAAATTTCAAATCCCAAAACTGCATTTACACTATGACTATTAATTGTCTTATCATAGGTAAGAGTATTAGAATTTTGCAGAACATTTAAATTATTTGTCTGAACCTGAAGCTCTTCGGTAGTATTTGTTTCTTGTGGATTAATAATTGGAACCCCATTATCATCAAGGTTTTTACTTTCTACAGTTGTGTAAACCGGTGTCAGGAAATTCCCAATGATATCTCTCTTATCCCAGGTAACATTACTTTTGAAAGTAAGCGACTTGGTAATTTCATAGGATAGTCCTAAGGTTGGTTGTATTCTTTCAGATTCCTGAAGCCTAAACTGACTTATGTGAGCTAGTCTGGCAGGATTCTCAATGTCTGTTAAATTCGTTCTATCCCAATTGCCGGTAATAGGATCTATAATTGGATTAACAGGGTCTTTTCTAACAGCAGTACCTAAAATGCTCGTATAAGTACCCTGATTATATACAGTATTTTCGTTTAAAGAATACTTTATTCCTCCTGATAATGTGAGTTTATCAGTAGCATTAAACTCCAATTGAATATTTCCCTGTGATCTCTTTCCATAAGAATTTACCACTATACCTTCTTGATTGAAATAGGTTCCTCCAATGCTGTATCTTAATTTTTTAAAACCACCTCTAACACTTACATCATAAGATTGAATTGGTGCGTTTTGGAGTACTTCCTCCTGCCAGTCCGTCCCTTCATTATTCCCGGATAAAGTTTGCTGAATCCAAGACCTTAAATCTTCAGATTCAATTCCACTCAATTGTCCGCCTTTAAGATCAAGATATGTCTTGGCATATCCCTCTGCATCCAGCAAGTCAATTGTTCTCCAGGCTGTTTGCGTTCCGTAGTATGCATTAAACTCTACCTGAACTCCATTTGACAAGCCTTTTTTAGTTGTGACTATCACCACTCCGTTAGCTCCCCTTGAACCATAAATAGCAGTAGCGGAAGCATCTTTTAATATTTCGATATTCTCTACATCATTAGGGGATATATTACTTATGTCATCAGTTAAAAACCCATCAACAACATAAAGAGGGTTTGAGTTAGAAAATGATCCAACACCACGCACTCTGATACTTGCTCCAGAGCCTGGTGCTCCTGAATTCGTAGTAACTTGTACGCCTGCAACCTTTCCTTGAATAGCTCTGCCTACGTCTACAGTTGCAAGTTTTTGAATTTGCTCAGGGTCAACAGATCCTACTGACCCGGTAAGATCACTTTTCTTAACCTCACCATAGCCAACAACAACTACCTCACTGAGCAATTCAATATTTTCCTGAAGGACAATATCAAAAGACGTTTGATCTCCTACTTCTACTCTTTTAGGATCAAATCCAATATAAGTTATTACTAACACTGATTCCTCCGAAGGCACCTCCAAGGCAAAGCTTCCATCGACTCCTGCTGTTGTGCCAATTTGTGTTCCTTCAATATGAATTGTGGCACCAATCAATCCTTCACCTTGCGAATCCCTGACAGTTCCTGAAATTGATCTTTGAGCCCAAATCATTTGTATTTGGAATAACATTAGAATTATGAAAACAGTGTGTTTAAGTTTCATGTTTATAGGTAATTAATGTAAGCAATTAGGGCAATGACAAGACTTAGACCTATTATGAGTAATTCCAGAAGAAGAAGTTTTCTCAACTTTCTCTTATTTGATGCTTCTGAATTTTTCGAACTATTTTTAATGTCCTTCATTTGCTTTTAATAACTGATACAACAATTATACAATCATATCTTGCCTAAACACGAAGGGCTTTTTCCCAATATTAGAGGGTGTATTTTGCAATTATCCAGAAAGGACAGATTTTACAGAAACTGAAATATTTACCCTTGTAAAAGGACTTAAACCAGACTAAAAAGTATTATCAAAAGAAAAGGATGATAAGTTAAGTGAGCCGAAATTTCCTTTTGAAAGGAGATATGAAATTAGATTATTATCAGTTATAAGAATGTGATACTGATTATTCCTCTACTAAGTGTACTAATGATTGAGGTTCCTATACATTATAATAGATCCAGCAGAGCTTTTAATCAATCACCTTTTTAAAATTCTCTTTTATGAAAAAATATCAGAATGAACTTTACTGACAATAAATATTGCAATAAAAGACGACCAGCTAGATACTGCCTTAATAAAAAAGCCCCACAAATATTGTGGAGCTTAATTTTAATGTGGGCCCTGCTGGGCTCGAACCAGCGGCCACCTGATTATGAGTCAGGTGCTCTAACCAACTGAGCTAAGGGCCCGAAAAGCCTTTGTTACATCAGCTTTGAATTGGGAATGCAATGTTACATATTTGCAGTATAAAATCCCAAACTGATTAAAGAAAAATTAATGATTCAAAACATAATATTTGATCTTGGTGGTGTAATCATCAACCTCGACACCGACTTAACCTACTCTAAACTAGTATCTTATTGCAACGGAGATGTCGATGCAGCTAAATCGAGAATTTTTGATTCCAAAATAACAGAAAGATATGAATTGGGTGAATTAACTGATGAACAGTTCCGAGATGAAATGAGGGAGATACTAAATCATAACTTAAGCGATGAAGATCTGGACTATGCCTGGAATGCAATGTTGCTTGATATTCCACATCAAAGAATATCTCTGCTAGAAAAATTAAAGGATGATTATTCCCTGTATCTCATGAGTAATACTTCGCCAATACACATTTATGGAGTTAATGATGTATTAAAACAAACTTCAGGAGTAAATGATATAAGTTCTTTTTTTGACAAAACGTACTATTCATTTACAATGAAAAAAAGAAAACCTAATCCGGAAGTATTTCAGCAAATTCTTGAAGAAAATGAACTGGAGCCTGCCGAAACATTATACTTTGACGATCTGAAACAAAATATTATTTCCGCGAAACAATTGGGAATAAATGCAATTCATGTAGATGGACCTGAAGTCTTAATTAATTATTTTAATCATGACAGATAATCATTTTTCTGCAAAAGATATACTAAAGCATTTATTTTTATTTTTACTGACTTTTGGCGCTACAATTCTGGCCGGGGTATTCTGGGTGAAAGGAAAACCTGTTAGTATGATTGCTGACTGGACAAAAAATGATTGGTATTCCGGCTTCATGTATGCCTGGCCGTTTCTTCTTTTTCTAACGGTCCATGAATTTGGCCATTTTTTTACAGCCATTAAACATAAGGTAAAAACCACTCTACCTTTTTATATTCCCTTCCCTCCTATACCATATTTACTTCCGATTACTATAGGTACAATGGGAGCCGTAATAAGATTAAAAGGATTAGTAAAAAGTCGTAAAGAATATTTTGACATTGGAGTGGCTGGGCCATTAGCAGGATTTATTATTGCTTTTGGTTTACTTTGGTATGGATATTCTCACCTTCCACCTCAAGAGTATCAATTCGAAATACACCCTGAATATAATGTGGAAGGAAAAGGTTTTAACTTCAGACCAGAATCAGACGAGAATACTATTGATATTTTAGTTGGAGATAATCTTTTATCACTATTCTTCGAAAATTACGTTGTTGATAACCCAGAATTGCTACCAAATAAGCACGAACTTTTTCATTATCCCTTTTTATTTGTAGGCTATCTCGCTTTAATATTTACAGCTCTTAATCTATTACCAATTGGTCAATTAGATGGGGGACATGTCTTATTTGGGCTTTTTGGAAGAAAATTACAGGGGAAACTTTCCCTCACTTTCTTTATTTTATTTATTCTATATGCAGGTATTGGATTTATAAACAGCAGGCAGGCTATTTCAGATCTAATGTTAGCTGTACCACTATATCTACTGTTTCTTTATTTCATAATGGGCAGAGTATCTAAAGACCCTATGACAAAGATCATCATTGCTATAGGGATATACAGCATACAATATTTTATAAACTTTTATTTCCCTGATATAAAGGGATATTCAGGATGGTTATTCTTTGGTCTGATTATAGGGAGGTTTATTGGAATATATCATCCACCGGCCCTATACAATAAGCCTTTATCTCCATGGAGAAAAGTAATTGGATGGCTAGCAATATTTATTTTTATTATTAGCTTTAGTCCTCAACCATTAATCATTGAATAATAATATTACTTTTTATCTTAAGAAATAAGAAGGGCATGGCATCGATTTATGACTATTATCGATATTGACTCCATATTGTATAATAAATTCGTGTGAGCCCCTGTTAAACTGATTGAGATCGCTAAATACATAGTCATAAGCATATCCAAAACTCCATTCTCTGGTAGCCTGGATCTGGAAAAATGTAACCAGAGACCTTCCGGTACGATATGATGTTCCAAGATTAAGCCTTCCGTAAAGCACGAAATTCAGGTTAATATCAGTACCTACCGGTGCCCCTTCCTGAACTCTTAAAAGAACGCTTGGTCTTATCAACAGGTTTTGAGATACAGGAAATACATGACCTCCCGTTAAAAAATAATATCTTCTTTCTATTGATTCAGTAACAGTGCTGATGTCATTTTTATCAAAAGTGTTATTGTGAAGAATATAAGGCACAGATAATCCTACGTATGTTGAATTATTATGCCAGTAAGCACCTACTCCAAAATTAGGATTAAATGAATTGTTTACTCCCTGAAGATTAGGATCTGAAATATCATCAAGAGTTAGCCTTGTATAATCTGAATTCAAATTATTAAAACCAGCTTGTAAACCCATAGACAATGTTCCTCCCATTGTCTTAACTTTATAAGAATAGGCTGCATAAACTCCAATATCCGAATGGATTCCCACTCTGTCATTGGTTATCATCAGACCGAGTCCAATATTCTTTTTCGACAGTTTTGAATCAACTGCAAAAGAAAGTGTTTTTGGCGCACCATCCATATTGATCCATTGATCTCTGTAGGAAGCAATTCCATGAATAGTTTCATGCACACCGGCATAGGCCGGGTTAATGGCCATACCGTTGAACATATACTGTGAAAACACAGGTCTTTGCTGAGCTTTCAATCCCATCATTGAAATGAAAGCTATTGCTAATATTAAAGTTGATTTTTTCATTATAATTGCTGGCATTTTTTTATCTCACTAGTTCCAGATAACCATTTTTAGGTTCAGAACCATCTCCTTTATCTATCACGTAAAAATATGTTCCGATTGGTAACTTTTTACCACCTGCATATATACCACGGTTTCCATTTCCTCTAAAATTATTTCCTAAAGAATCATTTGCTGATTGACATTGTGCTTCAGGATCATAATCATTAGTATAACCGTCTGTTTCGTAAACAAGATCCCCGTATCTATTGAATATCTTAACATTATTATTCTCAAAACACTCTATACAATCAACTATAAAGTGATCATTCTTACCATCTTCGTTAGCAGAAACTCCATTGTACACAAAAATGTCTGGTTCTATAGTTACATCAGTTGAGTCTGCACATCCAAAAACGGTAGTAACTTTTACTTCGTATAATCCGGTAGGAATATTGATCAGATCAGAACCAAAACTATAGACTCCTCCCATATCCCAAAGAATAGACTCCACATCTACATCATTTGTAACTACAGCCCTGGCGAAACCATTACTGTAATCACACTCAGCTGGTTTTGCTCTTGTATAGAATTCAGGATACACTCGTTCATCTGGAACAAAGGCATACACTGCTTCACTTCTGCACGATGTAGCTCTATTAATTGACACTACTGTATAATCACCAATATTAAACATATCGTAAGTCTGCCCTGTGTAGTAATGATCTAATGTATCTAATTCATCAGAACCATCAACCAAATCATACCATTCAAATTGATAATCATCCTGATCGTCTACACCTGGAACATAGGCATTTTGGATACCATCAGGCTCAATACAATTCTCTCTACCTTTAATCAATTCTGGTATGACCGTAGGATATACTCTGGCATCTTCAATAGTTACCGTAGTAGTATTCTGACAATAATTCAAATTATTAGTTGCTGTAACCGTATATGTTGAATCAAGTAAATTATATACTTCAGATCCTCTAGCTACTAGGGTTTGATTTCCCTGCTCATCTTTTATTGTCCATTCAAAAGAATGTGTAAAAATATCTCCATTTGTCACTCTGACCTCAGCTTGACCATTTGGATCTCGAGGACTACATACAGTCAACGGACTCGTAGCCTCCGCAATAATTTCAGGATTTTCTTCCAAGTTATCGACTACTACCTCTTCAGATTTACAGTTGTATGCAGGATTACCATTCTCATCTAATTGAATTAGTGAGACTCTATAATCAGATGGAGCAAGTTGCCTGTATAGGTATGTTTGATTAGTTGGATCTCCTGTATATGGTATTACAATTGAATTTCCTGACTCGTCTATACGCTCTAATCTGTATGTAAATTCAAAAGGATAATTAAATTCAGTATTCACCAGAGAAACTGACACACGGCCACTATCTACAAAGCAAAATGGATCATCATGTTTATTAGTTCTTAAAACATACTCATCAAGGGTTGGAATATCAATGAAAGTAACTACACTATCCTGACAGAGATTATTTGGATTCGTAACAATTGCGGAATAATAACCCGAAGGCTGATTATTTAACTGACTTTGAGTGGTATTATTATCTGTCAGATTAAGATCATTAACCGTTTCATCGTTTTCAATATCACCACTAAACCATTGGAAATTATATGGTTGATTCGAAGTAAGGGTTATTCTACCTTCAGCATTTAAGCAGTTAGCATTTAATATACTTTCATCAATTGAATTTGGATAATCTGCGTCATCATCAACGGGTACGGTATAAGGTTCTGATTCACATTCGAATCCAAAACTTTGCTTAGCCACAATGGTATAGTCTCCAGGCTCCAAACCTAAAGCCTCCATACCAGGACCCGTAGCATTTCCGACAAATTCAAAATCTGCTTCTTCTATTATTTTCCTGTTTGTTCCTTCAAAAACATAAAACACATAATCTGTATGCTCCTTATCTGAAGGCATATTAGTGACGTTTCCTATTATTCTACCATTAAATGGAACACATTGATCGGAAGAGAAAGGATTCGCATTAATTTCCGGTACGATAGCATTCACATCGACTGTATAAGGTCTATAGTCTGAACATCCTGAAGCAGGGTCAATTGCTTCAATGACATAATCTCCCGGAGGAACATTTTCAATTTCATCTCCTGTTGCAAACAATCCATCAGTTGGAGGAATATCATTGCCGAAATACCAGTTAAACTCTGCATCTACCACTGGATAACCATTAGAAGAAAACGTTGCTGTAGCGGTCAGAGGAGTAGCAAAACAATCACCTAACCCATTGTTTTGAGGAATTATATCCATTTCCGGAGTATTATCCTCTACTTCAACAGAATCCATATCGCTACAAAGCGTATTTGGATTCACTACGCTTAGGTAATACATACCGGCTTCTAATTGATCAACATTTTGATTATTGCTGATCAAAGTACTTTCTTCATTAGTCCAGGTAAAGTCATAATCCAAAGGATTTTGATCTATACCACCAATCACACGGCCATTAGCAGGATTACAGACTGTTTGAGGTTCTGAATCCAGGTTTAAATTCGGAATCACACGTTGATCAGAAACCGAAGCACTTGTGATTTCAAAACACCCTGTATTTTTATTTATTACTTTTACAGTATAATCTGATTCATCAATGTTTTCTAGTAATTGACCAACACCAACCAGAGTTGTGTTATCCTGTACAAATTCATCATTGTACCAGTAAAAATCAAAATCATCATCGTCTGCAGTTGGAACAGTTGCTCTAAGAGCACCATTTGGACTTACACAATTAGTCAATGGTGATATCTCTTCGATGTCTGCTGAGAAAAATTCAGCTTGTACACCTATTTCTACTTCTACAGTATCAGACTGACATCCAAATCGATCGTTAATTGCGAAGACACTATACGTTCCTTCAGCCAGATTTGGATATGTTCTTTGAGTAAAATCTGCATTACCAGTCACAGGTGTTGGTCCATCGAACCATCGGTAACTATAACCAGTAGTTTGGACATTTCCATTAATAATTACATTTGCCCTTGCAGCTCCATTATCCGGATATGCTGGATCACAATTAATATTATCTTTCAGTTTTTCTGCTTCAAGAGGGAATGGTAAAGCAGGCACAGGCTGTGCACCTATATTATTTGTATAATCTGTTTCTAATATTATTGTGGAAGGAAAATTAATAGGAATTCCACTTGTACCATTATCATTAATGGCAATGTAAAGATCTACGATTGCTTCTCCCGTACCTTCAACCTGAGCATCATTAACAGTAAATACATCATTTTCATTCAAATTATTTATGGGAACGGAAATCGTATTCAACCTCCGTGCCCCACTCCCCGTCGGATCACCATCATAAAAGGTAATATCAAGATTATCATTGAATGGAATATCTGAAAGATTAGTAATATCAAATGAAACGGTAAAATCAGTTTCGGGACATGTTGGAGCATTATAATTAATCGAATTTTCGTCGATGGCTAAATCTAATGCCGAAATCACATCAACAATAATGAAAACTGTTTCTACTGCACCGATTTCATTAATTATCTGTACTTCGACTGTATCTTTCCCGTAATAAGTTTTGGAAGCAGTATAGGTAAAGCATGAATCAGTTGCTGGCGTGAATTGTACTTCTTCGCCCTTACCTGAAGTCCTAACATCATTTACTAGATTAGGCGGAGCACAACTTTCTCCCCAAATACACATATCCACTGTACTTCCCTGCACAACACCCTGATAACCCGGGGTAGCCAAATCAGAATCAAAATCATAAATTGAGGTATAATCCTTTTCTCCCGTATTATTATAGTGATATGGATCTACAGTTTCGATTTTACTACCAAAACCGGATAAGAAACCATAGGTACCCGTACCACTTGCACCAGTCATATATCCCA
Source organism: Mangrovivirga halotolerans (assembly GCF_026241165.1). Lineage (GTDB taxonomy): Bacteria > Bacteroidota > Bacteroidia > Cytophagales > Cyclobacteriaceae > Mangrovivirga > Mangrovivirga halotolerans. The sequence continues at coordinate 71,163 of NZ_JAPFQN010000001.1, forward strand.
CTTGTAGGAATTCATCAGAGGTGATTATCAGGTTATCCTGGCTTCTAACGTGCTGAGTCGGAAAAGAAACGGCATAATAGTCAGGCCTACCGTTTACCGGATATACTGAAACTCCTGTATAAGAAGTGTATGATTGTCCATTAAACGTTAATGACGATAACCCTTCCTGAGGAAGAACAATATTTATTCGTTGTTTCTGAGAATAATTTTTAAAAGGAACAAATTCTATGTACTTACTACCCGCACAAAACAATGGAGGAACAATAGCCATACCGACTTCATCTCTTACCCTTCCAGGGTCAGATCCACTAACCTGATAAACATATATTGGATTATTTGAAGTAATATAATGACCTCTTCCAACGTCAGTATAAGGTCCGCCAAGCATAAAGTTATAGTACTCTCCTTCATTAAGAGTTGTAACCGGAGTAGCCGCACCATCTATAAATATCTGAGTATTATCTTCAGTAGCTACGATTATACTGTATTCAAATTCAGGATCATTTTCTCCTCTCATTACAATATATTCATTACCAATTCTTTCAATTGGCACAAGCTGGTCTGCACCGCCTTCTGCAGATGATGCTCCTGGCCCTTCAATCCTGGTATGCTCCGATCCAGAATTAACAACTATGTTTTTACCATTAGTAGAAACCTTTGTTCCGGTTACCTGTTGTAATGGCCCTTCCCCTCTGACGAGGTAAGTTTCGCCTTCATTTAATGTTACAGAATGATTTTTTGTTCCTAACCCGGCAAAATTATAAGGATAGGATGCCGGCAATTCAAAAGTTACTATAGTATTATCTTCTGTAGCCATAACCGAGATAAAGTGATGCTCTTTACCTCTGGCGTATTGACGGTCCATATTTATTGTTTGGGAGCCTGCATAAAATAAAGTACCCAGGGCTTGTTTCCCTTTAAGAGTCACAATATTTTGATTGTTCACTGCTGCAAGTCGATAAGTTACCTGAACAGGATAATCAGACTCAACAATTAATCCTTTAGAATTTTCAACCTGATTCAAATTCAGGGTCATCCCTAATGTCGGACTCAAAGCCATATTTGCGGGTTGTCCGGGTCTGACTACAAAATTTTGATCCACAGCACCATCAACAGTATAAACTCTGACATTTGCTACAGGAAATTTGGTAGTGATTAAAAACTCAGACCTGGCATTAAGATTTGGCTGATTGGCATTCCAGACCGGTGGAAACCACAACTTAGTATCAAATTGAGCATTAGCTGTAAAAGACAAAGAGGCTAACACAAATAAAGCAAATACTTTAATAGTTAGCTGGTTTAAAAAATTGTCTCCTTTGTGTTGATAAAAAATATTCATCGGAGTTAAATATGGTTTGGTCTAAAAGTCTATTTATCTTATATATTTCGGATTCTATCCATAAATATATTCGTTTCATCTAGCAAAGGTAACCAATAATTCTATTAGAAATTGAAATATTTCAATTACCGAACTAAAACGATACTACCGCTCCCCCCTATGTTATCATCTTCGCATTGGATAACATAATAGTAAGCTCCTTTTTCAAGATAATCACCATTATAAGTGCCATCCCAATCGTTGTTGTATGGGTTTGCTTCAAAAAGAATTCTTCCTAATTCATCAAAAATTTTAACACCACATCCCGGGAATTGATCAATACTCTGGATGACCCAGGTATCATTAATTCCATCGCCATTAGGTGAAAGGATTTTATTAGTCTTAAATTCAAACGACCCCTCAACTGTAATTGTTATTTCTGCAGATCCGACACAGCCGTTTGATCCAGTCGAAAATACTGTAAAGGTAGTTGTTTCAGCAGGGAAAGCGTAAGGATTGGATATATCTGGAAAATCAACATATTCAGCAGGTTCCCATAGATAGTCTACTCCTCCACTGGCGGTTAATGTTACTGTATCACCACGAGATATCTCTGTTTGATCAGCAGTAATATCTATTGTAGGAGCAGGTAAAGTATTTAATGTAAAGCTACCAGCTCCCGGGCAACCAGCTCCACTGCTGACAGAGACAGTGGCCTGAGTTCCACTAGTATAATAAGCCTGTCTTCCGGTTGAACCATTCGACCATTCATAAGAACTATATTCAGATACCGTCTGAAGTAAAACAGAATCCCCTTCACAGAAAGGCATAGTTCCTGACACTAATTCAATATTAGCTACTGGAGCATCCTCTACAGTAATCGTCTGAGTGGATACATCCTGACAGGCAGCCCCATAGGAAACAGTTAAACTTACATCATATGTTCCAGCTGTATTAAAAATTTTCGTTGGTTCAAATTCGGTTGAAGAATTACCATCACCAAAATTCCAATTATAGCTTACTGTTTGACTTCCATCAACAGAAGATGTATTTGAGAAACTAAGCGTGGATCCTCTACATAAATTTCCACTTATCGTAAAATCCGAGACAGGAGCTGCAGTAACAGTCACTACCACAGGATCAGACTCTTGAGTACAGCCTGAAGTATTTTCTACTATTACACTATAGCTACCGGATTCAGTCACTGTCAAACTACCTGTAGTAGCCCCGCTAATTACACTTCCATCTTTTTTCCAGGTAAAACCGGTGATCTCTGCAGAAGCTGGTACTTCAAGAACTACGTCATTACCGTCACAAAATGATGTTGGCCCATTTGGTATGATGGATGAAGAGGGTAAATTGGCAAGACCTGCATAGGTTTCTACAGGATCACTTTTACAATCTCCACTTACAGTTTGAACATAATAGTATCCAGCATTTTCAACATTAAACCCAGAAATAACAGGGTTTTGTTCAGTTGATTCAAACCCATTTGGGCCAGTCCACAGATATGTTGCTCCAGAAACTGTCCCTGCAGATAAAGTCAATGTTCCATCAGGACATACTGGCCCATCATTTGAAGCAGCAGGTTCATTCGGAGATGTAGAATTATTTAATACAACACCTAAAACATTCGAAGAAGCATTACAACTTCCTTCAATATGCCTTACTGTATAATTTCCACCAAGAGATACGTCCAGAAAATTATCAGCACCTTGTTTTTGCAATACATTATCTTTATACCAGGCGTATTGGCCCGTTATTGTAGGAGTAGCATACACTCTCCTAACATCTCCAAGACAAATACTCATAAACGAGGGCGGACTCGTTTCAGGTAAAATGCAATTAATATTTTTTAAATAAGCCCAACTATTTGCAGTTCTGGATGTAAAAAATAAATCCGGTCTTGCATTTCCAGTAAGATCTGCTGCCTTAATAGCTAGCCCTGGAGAGGGTACTGTCAGATCATATGTAGTTGTAGTTATAGAGCCCGGTGTACTTGTATTAATAAACACTCTTATCTGAGCTGAAGCTGCACTATTCACAACAACGTCTACATTTCCATCACCGTTAATATCAGCAGCCTCTATACCATAAGTACTGGTTAATGAGGTAAATGAATAAGGAGATGAGAAATTGATATCCCCACCTTCCGATGATGTATTTCTGATTATTGAGATTTGATTTTGAATCTTGGATATTGCAATATCATCAAAGCCATCGTTATCAAAGTCAGCAACCAGGACTCTGGTCAAGTCACCGCCAATTGTAAATGTTTGATAAGGAGAAAAACTAAAATTACCCGGGGTACTATTATTTTTAATAACAAACACCTCGGCACCTAAACTTGCATTCACAACAAGGTCCATTTTCCCATCCTTATTAAAATCACCAATGGCCATGCCACGAGCATTGTCCACTGTTATCGGGAAAGTAGCTGGTGTAGATTCAAAATTTGTTACTCCACCAGAACTTAGATTACGAAATATACTGACCAATTTACTATTGGTTTCGTTAACTACTGCAATATCAAGTCTGCCATCATTATCAAAATCTGCTGCTCTTAAACCGTTTGGATTATTCCCTTCTATACTTAAATTTTGCACTCCGGTAAAACCTCCACTACCATTATTGATCATAACATAAACCAGACTACCCTGACTATTATCCTGAGTAAAAGCAAGGTCCAGGTTTCCATCACCATTAAAATCGGCTTTTTCTACAAACTTAGCAGGCCCGGGAAGTACAACGTCTGATTTTGAAAATGAACCCGTTCCATTATTAAAATAAATTGAAAAATTAGCTTGAGGAGAAGGGTAAACTACTACTACATCATTATGCCCATTATTATCGAAATCTCCACCTAATATATCAAATTGGGGTCCTAATGCACTCTGAATAGATGCAGCTTCAAAACTGGAGGCATTAAGAGGCACTCCAGAATAGCTTAAGTCGAAATATTCTTTTGAATAAGAAATGTTTCCGCTTGATTTTCTAAGTACTGATATAGGAGCATGATGAGCTCCTGCAGGAACTCTAACTCGGATGACATTGGTAGTTACGTCTACTATATTCGCACTAATGCCTCCAAAAGACACATCTAAATCCGAGGATGCAGTTCCAAAACCAGCACCCTGGATAGTCACGATACCATTTACTGTGGTATCAGTTGGAGAAATTGAATTTATTACCGGTATCTGGCCATAAATGTCAGCTCCGATAAATATTAAAAAAAATATAACGATCTGTATCTTTCTCATGTGCTCAATTATTCAACATATAGATAATAAGCATCTTTATAATAACTTATACCTTTAACTCTGTCTCTTTCAATCAATACGTCTTCCGAACTTTCAGTTTTAAAAGTATAGATAATAAATTTCTTTAAGGTTGAACTATAACCATACTGGCCATAAAAACCTCTTTGTCTCATTTTTTCTATATAAGCTTCAACCTCAGCCTCACTATCAAACTGATCTACTACAACATAGTGACCAGGTTTGAGACCATTCGGATCATCACTTTCTTTATAAACCTTATCAGGTTGTTCAATCGGTGGCTCAACAGCCGCTACAGGCTCTGGCTCCGGTTCTGGAACAGGTTCCGGTTCTGGAACAGGTTCAGGCTCCGGTTCCGGTTCTGGAACAGGCTCTGGTTCTGGAACAGGCTCTGGTTCTGGAACAGGCTCAGGCTCAGGCTCTGGTTCAGGCTCAGGTTCTGGAACAGGCTCAGGCTCCGGTTCTGGAACAGGCTCAGGCTCCGGTTCAGGCTCCGGTTCAGGAACTGGTTCCGGTTCTGGTTCGGGTTCGGGCTCTGGTTCCACTTCTACTATTGGAGGTTCTGTAGACTTTGTCTGAACATCCTCTCTTCTGGTATAATACTCATCTAACCAATCAGGCTGAGCTCTTTCCTTCTGTTTCTTTTTAGCTAAACCTTTAAATATATCAATATTATTACCAAACAATACCTGTATTTGTATTTCATGGGTTCCTCCAGGGATACCAACATCTATATTACTTGCAAATTCATATGCATACCCGATTTTGAATTTATCTGGCTGACCAAACCCAACGAGAAGAGAAGGCCCGTAATCTTGTCTGTAACTTCCTCCAAACCACAATATTTCTCTCAGATCAACTACTAAAGCACCTTCATAATAACTCTGACCCGTAGAACCATATCTGTAAATAGCGTAAGGTGTAACCGTGATATCATTGGTTGGAAGCTTAAAATTGTAATAAGCCATGCCATGAAGTACATCGACAGGTTCAAAGGAAAATTGATCAAAATCTTCACTGTTTAAAACATTTTCCTTAAAAAGAGCCGGGAGAGTTAATGAAAGATTTAACCCTTTAATAAAATAATGAACTCCAAATTGAGCCTGGAATGAAACAGTATTTTCACCTAATGCTCCTAAAGCAGGATCAGATAATTGTGAATCATCTAATGATCCATAATCAATACTATTGAAATTTGCTCCCGCTCCAAGGCCAAAACTAATATAGTGATCTCGTTCAAACGGAACAGTATATCCCAAAGTCAGATTTGAAGAAGTGGTATTAAACAAACTGAAGCTTTTATTATATATATTAAGACCAAAAGTCACGCGATTTTCGAATGGCATTTGAAGAGCAAGACTTGCTACTGAAGGAGCTTCATTAATTTTGACCCATTGGCGTCTATAATTAACTTCTACTAACCCACGGCCATAAATTCCTCCCATAGCGGGATTAACAACATAAGGATTCATATAGAAGTTAGACCATGCCGGAGCACGTTGTGCATAAACGTCCGTTGCAAAGACGCATAGAAATAATATAGAGCAAATAATTAGCCTCATGGCATTTCCCTTACTTTCGAAAAGTATTTGATTTAGCTGGTTTCAAAAATTTAAAAAAATAACTTTTACTAGGTTATCCTATAAATAAAAAAACATATATAGTTTAAAAATAATGTCGTAAATTATATAATTAACATTTAAAGTTCAAATAATAATTAAGTTTCACCTTACGTTGGCTTGTAAGAATCACTATTCAACAAGTTGGCAAAGTTTTTGAATGGGTTAAAAAAGACATAAATATCACATAGAATGATTTTTTATTATTTTAATTGTTAAAAATAATTTTTAATATTGATATTTGATGTCGATTAAAAACAGTAACATTTTTTCATTTTAGATTTTTTTGTCGTGAGAAGAACCTCAATAGGAGTACTATTACTAATGATCTCTTTTGTATTGATCTCATTTTCATCTTGTAAATCGAGTCAACCTGCTGCATCTGATAACCAGGTTTCAGTTGATAATACTTCTACTGAACCCGCTGAAAAAGAAAATGTAGTAGAGCAAACTTATGTTGTCCCTAAGGAAACTTACACACGGGTTAACAAAGATTTCAATGAACTTGCTGAACTTAGTGAAACATTCTTCTACGATAAAATAAATGATAAAATAGAAGAGATCTATAGCTATTTTGAAAGTAAAGAAACTCCGGTGTTAACCGTGGTGACTTTTTCAGGTGACAGGCCTGTTTTTGACAGACCTATGACAATTGAACAGTATCTTAATTATTTAAAGGATAAAAAAACTTTTAATCTTAAGATTTATGAGATCACTGTAAATAAAGACGAAAAGATAACTAAGCTAGTGTTATCCAAATAGAAAAAGAAAATGATTAACAAGTCGATATTCATATTTATTTTTATTCTGTTCGCAGGTTCCTTTTTTAATGCGAACGCCCAGGGAGGTCCTGATGATGACAATCTTGAAGCTATAGATTCTTTAGCTCTGGAGAAGATCAGGGACTTAAGTAAGTATATTTCAATTATTGGTAGTAAGGCAACTCCGTTTAGCGAAGCTAACAGGGTAATCGATCGAGCTTTGGAACTATTTGCTGAAGGAAGTGAAGTTGGGGTTAGTTCAGTAAATAGTGACGAGACTATGTATTATGCCATTAAAGAATATTTTGGAAGATTAATGGCTCTGAATTATGACCAGGTAAACATAACTTGGTTTGACATTCAATATATATCCGATTTACAACCTTTACCTAATGGTGAATATGTTGGAGTAATTACCATTTATCAAAAATTCGAAGGTGTTTCCGGAGATAACATTGTGTATAAGGATACTACAAAGAAGGATATCACGGTCTATGTCAAGAAAAAAGAAACTCAAATTGGTGGAGATATAGTAAGCTTCTGGGATGTACTTCTCGGTGATATAATGGTATCTGAAACTATGTAGATTTAAAACATATAATTAGCTAATAATAAAAGACTGGCCTTTATAAGGTCAGTCTTTTTTTGTATCCATTAGACAATTGATATTATAACCTATTTTTCATTTCCTTAATCCAGATCTTTGTAATTAGTTATCCTATACTAATTTTCAGGTTAAGGATCACCATATCTATCAGCCATAAAAACTTAGCCATGATGCTTTTTATCACAATTTTATACTGTCATTTTATAGCTAATACAAATAAAAAAACCGGGAAAAATTCCCGGTTTCAAATTATAATTATATACCTCTAAATTATCACCCTAATTTGGCTGTAATGTAAGCTGAAATGAATTTAAACGCTTCATCAACCATCACATCATCAATCTCGGTTTTCTTCTCTCCGGTTTTGATTTCATCTTCTTCCAACTCCTGATCCAGCATGTCTGAATTGGCTCTTTTCTTATTTTGCTCTTCTATCTCTTTCTTTCTTTCCTGTTCATTTAAAGAGATCGTAGTGCTACTTCTGATATCACGAGCTTCTTTCACGTCATTCACATAATCTTTAAGATTAGAATCAGCATTTAATCGCTTCTTAAAATCAGATCTGTAATCACTTAAAAATCTGTCATTAATCAGAGAAACCTGCTTGTAATCTGCAGATTTTATCTCATCCCAGGGTAAACTATTTTCTAGTGAGCTTTCTCCAAATTTAGAATAGTCATACACACTTGGGAATTCAATATCAGGTATTACACCTCTGTTTTGAGTGCTGTTACCAGAAATTCTGTAGTATTTAGCCTGTGTTAATTTCAATTCACCCAGTTTGCCATCAGGGTTCTTAATAAACCTGGCAAGATCTACCACACTCTGTACCGTTCCTTTCCCATAAGTAACTTCCCCAATGATCACTCCACGCTTATAATCCTGAATCGCACCTGCAAAAATTTCAGAGGCTGAAGCACTCTCTCTGCTTGTAAGCACAGCAAGCGGCCCACCATAAACCAATTCTTCATCGGTATCAGTACCAACTTCTACTGATCCATAACTATTTTTCACCTGTACCACAGGCCCCTTATCAATGAATAAACCAGTCAAATTGATAGCCTCCTGTAAGGCACCTCCTCCATTTCTTCTAAGATCGATTACAATTCCATCTACATTTTTACTTTTGGCCTCCTTTATTAGTTTTTTCACATCATTAGTGGTACTACTAATGTCCTTTTCATTATTTTGATAAGCTTTAAAGTCAAAATAAAATGCAGGTATGTCGATCAAAGCAAAATTGTATTCTTTACCCTGGGTTTTGTAGGGAATCATATCAAGCTTAGCTGATTGATCTTTTAATTTTACTTTATCACGTTCTATTGTAACAGTTTTAGCAACTGCGTTGGCACCTTCAGAGGCTGGTAATACCTTTAATCTCACTAAAGTTCCTTTTGGTCCTCTGATTAATTTTACAACCTCTTCAACCCTCCAGCCAACAACATCGACAAATGGCTCAGACTTACCCTGACCAACGGCTATGATGCGGTCGTTTGCAAAAAGTTCATCAGATTTGTCTGCAGGTCCACCGGGCACGATAGACATAACAGTTGTATAATCATTTATAGTAGCTAATGTTGCTCCAATACCTTCTAAGCTTCGACTCATTTCAATATCAAAATTTTCCTTCGCTCTTGGAGAAAAATAATTGGTATGCGGGTCAAAAGTTGACGTAAATGCATTAGCAAAATACTGGAAAACGTCTTGCCTGTCATATCTTAAAAAGATATTTCTCATTCTTTCGTATCTGCTAATAAGAATTGAATCCGGAGAATCTGTTTCAGCAAGTTTTAAACTTAAATATTGACTCTTAAGAAGTTTTCTCCAGTTTTCATCAAGTTCATCTTCAGAAGTTGCCCATTTTGCATCATCCCTGTCAGCATCATAATACTCGTCTTTACTAAAATCAAATCCATTATTTATAGTTTTAATGTTTTCTTCAACGCGAGAAATCAACTTTTCCCTGAATCTGTTAAACATCTGGAAAGGTAAGTTGAGGTTTCCCTGCATTACGAAATCATCAAAACTGAAACGGAATAAATTATATGGTTCAAGATCCGATGCAGTAAAATACAGTTTATTTGGATCCAGTGAATTCAAATAATTATCATATATTTCTGCAGAAAGTGAATCATCGAGTTTTTCCTTTCTATAATGATGTCTAAGTAATAAAGCAGTCATAATCTGAATTTCTTCAGACTGATCTTTAGACGGCTCTATATTAGATAATGTATCTGCAGAAACCTGAGATGCATGGATATTACCGCTAAAAAGCAGTAATACCATAATGATTAATGCAGTTAGTTTTTTTGATATATTAAGCTCTCGCATACTTTAAATATTGTTACTATTTTATCAATTCAAAAAATATACCATCTTTGTTTTTCAGGCAAAATATAGTCTTTAAAGATAATTAATTGAATGCATGTTTTTCATTCTTTCCAAAGTTTTCTATTACATGATTATGCCGGTTACAATTCTGGCTATTTTAGCAATCTTATCACTATTTGTTAAACGGAAGAAGTTTAAAAAAGTGTTCATAATGTTATTTTCTTCACTTTTTTTAATATTTTCTAACCCTTTTTTAGCAAATAATGCCTTTAGAATGTGGGAGTTACCACCCGTCAAATTCACAGACCTGCAAAAGAATTACGAAATTGGAATTCTTCTTACAGGAATCACTCAATACGATACACCTACCAATGACCGTGTATATTTTAACAAAGGTGCTGACAGATTGTTACATACCATCCAATTATATAAGGAAGGTTATATTGAAAAAATATTGGTTTCCGGTGGTGCAGGCAGTTTGGAAAATGACAAAGAATCAGAAGCATCAAAATTAAAAAGAGTTCTTTTGATGTGTGATGTACCTGAAAAAGACATTATAATTGATAGTTTATCACAAAACACAGCTCAAAACGCTATCTTTTCCACTCAAATATTAGAGAAAAAGAATATATCATCAGAAAATGCTTTACTTATTACTTCAGCTTTTCATATGAGAAGAGCAAAAGCTTGTTTTAATAAAGCCGGTGGAGAAAATATTGTTCCATTTCCTGTAGATTATTATACTAAAGAAAATGATTGGAATCCGGATGATCTTATAATTCCAAGTGTCGACAGCATCTATTTGTGGAGTAAACTTATAAAAGAGTTTGTCGGGTATGTTGCATATTTTTTATTCGGTTATATCTAGTTCTCCGGTCTATAACATTGGCTCCATATCCAGCTGCGACAAGTGATATAGAGGGAGCAACCATGACTCCAATAACAGGTATGAATAACATTAAATTAAACATTATCCCTATACCTACCGCAAAAATCTTATATGCCCAAACAAACTTTCTACTTCCCGATGCAGATAATTCAAAATATTCATTCCTGTAATCAATAAAAGCAAAAGCCAGAAAATACGAACTTATTAAAAATGATAAAGCCGGAGTTATTACAGACAACACCGGGAATAAAATCGTAACAAAAAATAGCACAAAGTAAAGTCCAAATTCAATTATCAAATTAATCACTGCGATAACTATCCCCCTCCATACATCAGAAAAGAAAGAAGACCATGAAAAAGGTCTTTTATATCCAGTCATATACTCCTGAAAAGAATCACTTAGCCAAACAAGGATTGGTGCATATAATATCAACATCAGATATTTATAGAATTTTATAAACAATAAAATCACAAATATTCTGATCGAAATTAAACTCATCCAATAAACAAACCTCCCCCACCAGGAATCGTCGGGCGATAACGACAACATTCCAAAAACCCAGGTTATTACTTCATCTGCATACAAAATAGCAGCAGAAACTACTACCAGTAATAATATGAAGTTTGCTAATGCAGGAATGATCAGCCATTTTGGTTTCTTCGTAAAAACAAAATTCAAACTATAGCTATATGATTTAATAGCTACTCCTAGTTGATTAAATAATTTCCTGATCATAAGTAAGACAGTAAACCTAAACGCTTTGAAGTTTCATTTTGTATTTTCCCTTCAGGATCCAGCTGGAGTTTCACGTTTTGCCACTCTTCCCATTGAGGATACATTTTCCTAAAAACCTCTTTTCCAAGAAAAGCATCTTTTCCAAGATAAACCCTTCCTCCTGCCGATAAAATAAGATCATCAAGCTTTCTAATTAGTGCAGGTAATTTTTTGGAAATAGGAAAATCAATCGCAAGAGTAAACCCTTCCATTGGAAATGATAAATATTTTGATCCCTCGCCCATTTTTTTTAACACATTCAAAAAAGGAGTACAATCACTCGATGAGATCAAATTCATAGCTTCCTTGAGAATTTTATATTCATCATTCATGGGAATTACAAATTGGTATTGTATAAATCCTCTGGTGCCATATCCTCTATTCCATTGTCCTATGGCATCTAATGGAAAGAAAAACTTATCGTAATGAGTTAACTCCGGAGCATTAGCCTGGGAATATTCTATAATTTTATTGAGAATTTGACCGGAAAGTTTATTTAAAGCAAAATTAGGTAGAAACATCGGGAGATCAAGCTTTTTTTGACTGTGAAGCTTTAAAGGATATTTTTGTTTTCCTGAATCAATCTCCCCCAACCTTGCAATGTTCCCTAAAGACAATACTCCTTTTCCCAAGCTTTCGCCTTTAGCTAATGGATCAAACCAAGCTACACTATATCGGTAGTTTTGGTCATATTCGCTAAAAGCATCAATCATTTCCCTGAGATTACTCACTTTCACAGCCTCAGTTTTAAAATAAGATGTCTCTATTTTTTTTAATTGAATAGTTACTGTATCTATCCATCCTAGCAAACCCAATCCTCCAAAAGCGGCGTAGAAGATCTCCTCATTTTCAGATCGGGAACAGATTAGTCTACCCTTTTCAGGGGTTATCATAGTAAACTCAGAAACACAATTCACAAATGTACCGTCTACGTGATGTGCCTTTCCGTGGATATCATTAGCTATTGCTCCTCCAAGTGTAACAAATTTTGTTCCTGGTACGATCGGTGGAAACCATCCTTTATTAATAAAAACCTCAATTATCTCGGCAATAGAAATTCCACTTTCTGCCTTTAATAAACCCGTATCTTCATCAAATGCTATTATTCTTGACATTCTGTTTTTTAGAGTAAAGCCATTAGCTAGTACAGCCTGGTCACCATAACTTCTCCCTAAACCTCTTACAATATTAGGTTCGTCAAAATTCAAGATACTTTCATACTGATCGATCCCGGTCAGTTGCTTAAGTTTAGTTTCTATCATTGGGTAATTACCCCAGCCAGAAATTTTCTTTTTAAGGAAATTCACTTTATTTGTTGTGTGGAATTAATTTACTTACCGAATGTATATTTATTTGTAAAAAATGACAATAAATACTTACGATAATCCAAAAACTTATGTAGTTGGTCAATTTCAATGGCTTGAATTACCTTATTCGTTCAAGCATTTATTTAGCGACCTTGACAATGCAAATATTATATTTGTAATCACCGATTCCAAATTAACAGCAACAGCATATCATCCTTATTCAGCTCATAAAAGAAAAACACTGCTAGAAAAAGCATTTCCCGAATCATTGATTGAGATCATCCCTGATAATCCATCTGATGAAGAATGGTCTGAAGAACTTGATAGCCTGATTAATACGACTGGTGCATTGATTGACAAAATTATTTTCATGTCTGAAGAAGGTAAAGAAGGATATACGGGAAAATATAAACAATTCACCACAGTACAGGAATTAGATAGTTCGGATGAAATTGTATTGCCAGAAAACGAGAATGATTATCTTATCGGTGTGAGAGATGCGTTAGTAAAGCAATACCCGAAGGTATTTCCTACTGTTGATATTGCCTTATGGAAAAACCAACATACAGAATTTCTCCTCGCAAGAAAACCTCAGGAAATATGGTGGAGATTTGTCGGCGGTTTTTCTGATCCTTCCGATGAATCTTTCGAATTTGCTGCACAAAGGGAATTAATTGAAGAAGTTGGTGAAATTAAACATGGCGAACTTAAGTACGAAGGTTCTTTTAAAGTAGATGATTGGCGATACAGGTATGAAAGAGATAAAATTATTACTTCTTTTTATAGTTGTGAATATATCGAGGGTAATATCCATGCCCGGGATGATATAGAGGAATTAAAATGGTTTTCTCTCAATGAAATAAAAAAAATGGAGGCTGGAGATGACATAGCTCCTGAACATAAACCTCTTTTCAATTTGATTTTGAAAAAGTATCTTTGATATAATTAATTAGGCGCTCAAACAATATATAAATGTCTTCCAATTTTAAATTATTCTATACTTCCAATACAGAAAAGTTAGGGAAAGAAGTTGCTTCATTACTTAATGTTCCGGTTGGTAAATTTCATTCTCAAAAATTTTCTGATGGTGAAGTTTTTGTTCGGTTTGATGAATCAGTCCGAGGCCAGACGATCTTTATAATTGCCCAGGCTAATATGCCCTATAGCAACTTATTTGAATTATTTCTTGCTGTAGATGCAGCTCGGAGAGCAAGCGTAGAAGAAATTATTTGTGTTGTCCCCTATTTACCACATAGCAGGCAGGAAAGAAAAGACAAAGACAGAACCTCGATTGCCTCAAGGGTAGTTGCTGATTTCCTTCAGGATGTTGGAGTCAACAGGTTGATTACTATTGACCTTCATACTAACAGTATTGAAGGCTTTTATAAAATTCACGTTGATCATCTGGATACTTCAAAAGTATTTATCCCTCATATTAAAGATAATTTTAAAGATAATTTATGCCTATGCAGTCCTGATTTTGGTGGATTAAAAAGGATTAAGAAATACAAGAATGAATTAAACAGTGATATGGCTGTTATTCATAAGGAGCGACTTAAACCTAATCAAATATCAAACATGGAGATCCTGGGCGACGTATCAGGAAAAAATGTGGTTATAATCGATGACATGGTGGATACAGCAGGAACTTTATGTAAGGCTGCTGACCTTATTATTAAAAGTGGTGCCCTTTCTGTTTCAGCTTATTGTACCCACGCAATATTGTCAGGAAATGCAAGAGAAAAGATTGAAAATTCATCCTTATCAAACCTTTATGTTTGTGATACTTTCCCAAATATTGAAATTAATAATAAAATTAAGGTAATCAGCTGTGCACCTCTTCTTGCCACAGCTATCAGGCATATCAATGAAAACAAAAGTATTAAGGAATATTATGAAGGATAAAAAAAGCCGAAATTAATCGGCTTTTTTCTATTCCTGGTATAAACTTCTTATCACTTCTTCCTTTGGCTTTCCTGCTTCAAGATCTCCACGAACTTTTAAAAGTAGATCATCTATTACTTTTGGATTAATATTCAATTTTAATGCAATCGACTTGCATAAATCTCTTTCTTCATCCTGTATCTTACCATCAGCAATAATCATTGCCACCAGATCCAAAACTTGAAGCATTTTATCATCATAACTTTTAGGAACTACAAAATCTCCTATGTGAGGATTTTCAATAAGATTTTCAAATTCAGACTTACTTATATCAAGATTTTCTGATAGCCTTTTTAATAAATCCAGCTCCTTCTTATCAATTTTCCCATCCACTAAAGCTACTAATATTAAATTCCTAAGATGGCTCTTTTTCTCTTTCGTATCATTACCAAACAATTTTTCTAAAATTCCCATAAGCTGATTAAATTCAAGTAATATAAAAGCAAGCGTGTATTATAAATAGTTCTTATTTGTTTTCTTTATCTTCTGATTCTATAATCTCTAAATCTATCATGACATCTTTCCAGGCGTGGATATGTCCATGCTCTTCTTCATCATGGAGAAAGTTATTTACTTTCTTTTTAAAATTCCACACTGTATTTTTCTGAAGACCTAAAACTCTAGCCATTTCTTCTAAAGACAAGTAGTCTTCATGATTAAGTACAACGTAAAGAATATAAAAAGCTTTCACTAAAGGAAATTTAATTCCATGAAATAATGTATATGCTGTGGCAGATTCGTTATAACCACATTTGCTACACCTTCTGGAATATGGCTTTGATCCTTCCGAATATTTCTTATTATCACATCTTCTGCATTTAAAACCTTCATTCCATTTCATGTGTGCTACCTGGTGCAAACATTTATCGTTTTCAGGAAAAACAGTTGCAAATTCTTCAAATGTTAATTTCTTCATTAACATCCTTCCTTTAACTACACTCTTTAATCTGTTTTTTAACTTCCAGTTTTCGAGGTCAAGTAAATTGTTAATCGTATATATTTCGCTTGCCTGATCTTTAAGTTTGTCGTAGGAAACTTCCAGAAGCTGGTTTTTTTCAAAAAGCTCTTTTGTTCTTTCTGTAACCTTTTTTTCCAACTCCTGGTTTAACTGCTCTTTCATCTGCAGATTATCCTGTTGTTCAGCCATCATTCTTTTTAAGACCTTATCACGATTCCTTTTTAATATTCTTACCCTGTCTGCTAGGGCAAACGAAAGCAGAATCATTTCAATTATAAAAGAAATTCTTAATGAATAATGTAAAAATGTATTAAAGGGTATATCACCCCAAAGAACTAATGCTTTAATGAAAAAACCAACAAATAATACACCATAGGCAACAACAAAAAATCTGGCAGGTAAATATCCTCTCAGCCAAACCATTATACCAGTAAAAAAAATAAATGCCATGATTAGAATATCGAGTATCCGATGATCAAACAAATTTTGATCAAATAGAAGAGTGTATAAAAAGAATATACTTCTGATTATTATCAACGAAATAATTATTGCATTAAGTTCAGGGGCATGAATCCTTGTTACAAGGAATTTTTTACTGAATAATAAAGCAAAAAGAATAATAAAATAGAGGAATACTCCATATGCAATTTCGTTCCACTCCGGAAAATTTGGCCACAGATACTGAAAGGCAATACCATCAACACACATCGCATAAAACCCTACACTTAGAATATAAAAAATGTAGTAGAGGTATTTCTTTTCCTTAATTACCAGATACATTAATAGGTTATAAATACTGATAATCAGAATCATTCCATACAGCAGACCAAAAAGAAAATATTCATTAAGAGAATAATATACAAACCTGTTTACCGACCTTACAGCAATTCGGATATCGGCAAATCTATGCGAGTTAATCTTTATAAAATAACTATAAACACCAGCCTCTGTATGATTAATTAGAACCTCAAAATTTTTATGCTGAAAAGTTCTATCATCAAATTGATTTTTATCGCCCAGTTCAATTTGGGCATAATTAACAGAAGCTAAATTTTTGAAATTCTTACTTTCAGGTTTAAAAACAACTATTTCATCTATGGTTTGATCGTAAAATTCCAAAAGCCAATATTTATTTGAGCTCTCAGGAATTTTCACATCTATTCGTACCCAATAATTATTTCCAGCCTTGAATTTACGTGGAGAGTAATTTCTATCATATTGAAAATATAATAAGGGATTGTCCAGGATATCATTTAAGCTCAATTCTTTTGTACTGTCAACATAAAATGGCAGATCAACTAAAGTAAAAATTTGTTGATCAACCGAGTCAGAAATTTCTATTGGGTGATACCTCTTGTCTCTATCATCAGAATAAGATCCAATTGCACTATACATAGATATTATTAAGATTAAAGCAATCTTTAAATCATCTAATAAATCAATATTGTGCAATTTGAAATACATATTAAAAAGAGCTCATTTTTTTCTTGTTAATTTTTAATATACCATAAAAAAAACAAGTGTTTTTAAATTTTTCGTAGAATACCATCAATTATAGTTATGTTTTTTTTATAAGACAATAAATTCAATAACTAGTTTAAATTTTATATAAATAACCATTTTTTATTGTTTCTATTCTAATACAAATGGCAATCAACGCCTAATTAAGTATTCTAAATAAGTTGATAAAAAATTTTTATAAATGTCAGGAACATGATAAAATAGATGTAACGATATCGTAAAACCGGATATCGAATTCACAAAAAAATCCAAAATAAACATGAAACACTACTTACAATTGCTTTTAGCCACGGCATTTTTGTTGTTTCACTATCAATTGTTTGCACAGTCGGTCACAGTTTCTGGACAAGTTACTGATGTGGTTTCTGAGGAACCCTTGATCGGTGTAAATGTTGTAGTAGAAGGAACACAAAATGGAACCGTTACGGATGTAGAGGGTAATTATACATTAGATGTACCTCCTGATGCAAATCTGGTCTTCAGTTATGTAGGTTACCTGAATGAAGTTGTCCCGGTTAATAACAGAAGTGTTATTAATATTGCCTTAAATCCAAATGTCGAAACTTTAAATGAAGTGGTCGTTATTGGATATGGTACTCAACGAGAAAGAGAACTCACATCAGCAATAGCCACAGTTGATTCAGAAGAGATCACAAAAACACCCACTGCTCAGGCAATGCAATCCCTTCAGGGAAAAGTTGCAGGCGTTCAAATAGTAAACAGTGGAGCTCCCGGAGCTGCACCTACTGTCAGAATAAGAGGAATTGGTTCATTTTCAAATTCAGACCCGCTATTTATTGTAGATGGTGCCTGGGTAGATAATATCGATTTTCTAAACACATCGGATATCAAATCCATCAATATTCTGAAAGATGCGTCAGCATCTGCAATTTATGGTATGCGAGCTGCTAACGGTGTTGTTCTAATTGAAACCAAAACAGGTAGTTACAATCAGTCAGCTGAGATCAATTACGATGGGTATTATGGAGTTCAGGTTGCTCAGAATGTTTTGAAAATGTCTAATTCAGAGCAATTTGTCAGATACATTAATGAAACTGGTGCAGAAGCAGATATTTCATTTATTGAAAATGCGTTTCAACGATTTGGTAGAAGTGAGGTCAATCCAAATATACCTGCTGTAAACACCGATTGGTACAATGAGGTACTAGAAGATTATTCTCCTATTCAAAGCCATACCCTCAGTTTTAGCGGAGGCGGATCACAAGGCAGGTATTATGCCAGTGTAAACTATTTCTCCCAGGATGGTATGATGAGACATACCAGGAACAAGTTTGAAAGGCTTTCCTTTAGAACAAGGCTTGATTTTAATATTACTGAATGGATGACTGTAGGTAGTAATATCAATATTAGTAATTCTCAGCAATATGTTGGTGAAAATGCAGTATGGTTTAGAACATATTTTGCCGTGCCAATTCTTCCGGTTTATGATGAACTAAATACTGATGCTTCACCGATCAATTTATCCAACGCTCAATTACTTGGATATCGTGGTTCTCAAAACCCTTATTATAATTTATTTTATGATGATAACCGGAATAACATTGCCAAGATAATTGGTAATATTTATCTGGATTTTGAAGTAATACCCAATTTGTTAACATTTAAAACTCAATATAATTACCGTTTTGAAAATGTAAATCGAAGAAATGTAGATTTCAGGTACAATGATGGGCAAACCCAATTCCAGTCAGGGATTTTCAAAGATAATGGATCACTATACTGGCAGATCTGGGATAACTATTTGACATTAAATGAAAATTTTGATAAACATAATCTCACAGTAACAGCCGGTTATTCATACAGAGATGAATACAGTGAAGCAATATTTCTTAGAGGAAATGAAATAGATCCTGAACCAACATTTAATAACGAAGAACTATGGTACATAGATTTTAATACCGAAGGAATTGATTCAGATGCATCTGGAGACCGAGGTTCACAGCTATACTATCACTCATTTTTCGGAAGAGTAGCATATAATTATGATGAAAAATATCTGTTGTATGGTACATATAGAAGAGAAGGGAACAATAAATACCAGGAAAAGTGGGGTAATTTCTTCACTATCGGAGCTGGATGGGTACTATCTGAGGAAGAATTTTTCGATGTTGAATTTATAGATTTCTTTAAAATTCGAGGTGGATGGGGACAACTTGGTAATGATGCTGTTGCTCCTTCGATTGGTTCTGCTACCGTTGAAAGAAGGTTTCTCGCTGTTGATGATACACGTACACCGGGAAATGTAGTCCAAACATGGTTCGATTTCGTGGATAGATGGGAAACAGTTGAGGAAACCAATATTGGAATAACCACTAGATGGTTTAATAATAGGTTAGCTTTAGATGCAGACTATTTTATCAGAGATACAAAAGATGGAGTAGTCAACCTTGTACTTCCTCTAGTACGAGCCACAATAAGGGAAAACCAGGCAGAATTTAGAAACAAAGGTCTGGAAGTTACAGCAAACTGGAGTGATAACATAAATGAAAATCTTTCTTATTCAATTGGGGGTAATATAGCTACTCTAGACAATGAAGTTACTTACCTGGGTGGACAGCAATATTTAAACTCAGGTCAGGCCGAATTCAGGCAGCGATCGATAATCGGGCAACCCATAGAAGCATTTTATGGATATGAAGTCATTGGTGTATTCCAGAGTGAAGGCGATATATCCAGCAGTGGACTTACTCAAGAATTTATTGATGAGCAGGGAATTGAACCTGGAGACTTCAGGTATAAAGATCAAAATGATGATGGTTTCATCAATGATCTTGACAGAGTCGTATTAGGTTCATATCTCCCCGATCTTACCTATGGGTTTAATTTTGGTATAAATTGGAGAAACTTAAGTTTCAGCGCTAATTTCCAGGGTCAAACCGGACATAGCATTTTAAACAGAAAACGTGGAGAAATCATATTCACAACTGACACGAATATTGATGCAGAACTTGCCAACAATCTATGGAGAGGAGAAGGCACTTCTAACAAATATCCATCTGCTGCTGGTTTGAGAAAAGGGTATAACCAGGCAATGAGTGATTATTATGTAGAGGATGGATCATATTTTAGAATCCAAAATGTAAGATTAGGTTATACTATCAGAGGTAATGATCCTATCGGAAATAATATTCCGGTTTTTAATATATATGTCACAGCTGAAAGGCCATTAACTGTATTCGACTACAATGGGTTTAATCCGGAAGTTCCAAATGGAATTGACCGTCAGACATACCCTATTCCTGCAGTTTACACCCTTGGCGTAAATGTAAAACTTTAATTGGAGGATTAAGATGAAAAATAAATATATCAAACTAATTAAAATGATAATGGCCGGAGTGATTTTTAGCTCGGCATTCATATCATGTGATAATCTCGACGATCCCTTAGAAGATATAATTCCAGTTGAAGAAACTGATTATACCGACTCAGAGGGTATGACTTTAATGATAAACGGTTCTTATGACCTTCTATATAATTTGCAATGGGAAACGTTCCCTTTGATTTCAGTTCGAGGAGATGATGTAAACGCAGCTGGAGACCAGGTGCCACTTATAGAGACTGATCTATATAACTATGACAGATCATTCTGGATGTATAATTCAACATGGTTGAATCTGTATGATGACATTATTCGTTGGAAAGGGGCAATAAGCGAAATCCGGAAATACCAGGAGTTCCATCCAAACCCGGCTTTGGGAGATCAGTATATTGCTGAAACCCAGGTAATGATCGGATTTGAAATGCTTCAGGCGATCAGATTATGGGGAGATATTATTATCCCTCCATCAGAATTTCCTCAGGATCTGTATGAAGCACCTGTAACCCAGAGAGAGGATGCTTTACAATATATTTCAGACCTAATGGATGAAGCTATACCTAACTTGCCTAACGTCAGACCTAATGAACGTACTGATATACCCGGTGGTGTTACAGCTTATACTGCTATGGCAGTTAAGGCAATGGCTAACCTGGAATTAAAAAACTGGCAGGCAGTTGCTGATGCAACCTCAGATATTATTAATAATGGAGGATTTGTACTTGAAAGCGATTATTATTCTCTTTGGAAAAAGCCAGGAAAATTGAATAGTGAGAATTTATTAGAATTACAATATTCAGATTTTAACCAGGGAGCTGGAGAAAATGAATCTTATTTATATGCATTCTTTGGGCCACAGGGCTGGACACCCGCGGTAGAGGGTGCCAGTGCAGGATGGGGATTCTGGGAACCTTCTGTAAAATATGTAAAATTCATGCTTGACCGAGGTGAGCAGGAAAGACTGGAAACAACGGTTCTTTTTACTCCTGATGGAATTGCAGAAATTGAGTCAGATCCTGATTATGCTACTCTGCCTGATTGGATTGATAACGTAACCCGGGATGGTGATATAATTAATAACTATTCCAGGGCAAATTTTACGAGCGGTAAACACTATTTACCTTCCAATCAATTAACCCCGGGCAGAACTGCCTATGGAACAGGTAAAAACTTTATCGCTATACGCTATTCTGAAATTTTATTAATGCACGCCGAGGCTTTGACTATGGGAGCAACAAGCAGTGCGATGTCGGCTGATGAAGCAGTCAATGAAGTGAGAGACCGGGCTGGATTACTTCCATTATCCGGAGTTACTCTACAAGATGTTCTTGATGAGAAGTTTGCAGAATTTGGTATGGAATGGGGAATAAGATTTTACGACCTGGTTCGCCATGACATGACTCAGGAATTAAATTATGCAGGTAGAAATTACCAAAGCCCTGAAGACAGGTTCATTCCTTACCCACTTGCTCAATTGGATTTGCTACCCCAATTGGATGAATTATAAAATTAAAATTGTAGAGATATGAAATTTTTAAAATATATAAACTTGCTATTTATCCTGTCAATTTTTGCCTGTGATGATGGATACATTGACGACATTTCAAATGTAGATCCGGGCCCTGATGAGGAAGCTCCTGAAGTAACAATTGACTTCCCGGTTGAAGGAACTAAAATACGTGTACTCGAAGACGTGACATCTATTAATATTCGGTTTGAAGCAAGTGATGACATCAGGCTTGAAACTGTTAGCGTAAGCGTTGATGGTAGCGAAATAGCTTCCTTTAGTGAAAGTGATTTTACTGACTATAGAAGGTTTATCGGAGAGGTAACCTATTCTGATTTAGCAAATGGAGAACATACGGTAAGTGTAACTGCAGTTGATGTAAATGGAAAAACAACAACCAATACAGTTAACTTCTCGAAAGAAGAACCTTACCAGCCAATGGACGGAGAGGTTCTATATATTCCTTTTGACAGTGAGATAATTGATCTGGTAACTCTTAATACTGGTGAAGGATCTAATGTTCAATTCGCACAGGGAGTAGCTGGTCAGGCATTAAGTTTAGACGTAGCCAGACAAGCATATGCAATTTTCGAAGCTTCTGATAATGTTACAGGTGTTGAAAACTTCACGCTTTCTTTCTGGGTAAGACCTGAATTTGTTGATTCTGACAATAGTGGCGGAATAGATGGTGTTCTTGGATTAGTCAACTTTTCCAACATCGAAAGATTCTGGGGTAATTTTGACTTCTTTGTTGAAAATGGAAGTAATCCGGATGCAACCCGCATCAGATTGCACATTACTCATAATTCTGCCGATGAAACGTGGATCACTGATGTAAATGATTTATCCGGTTTCTTTGGAGAATGGTCTCACCAGGTAGTTACCTATGATGCATCAACGTCGACCTTTAATTATTATGTTGATGGGGTATTGACTACCACTGCAACTAGCAGTTGGGGTGGACCTCTTAACTTTGAAAATACCGGACCGATGGTTTTTGGAGCAGTTCAATTTCAAACTGATCCAAGTTTAACTTCCGCAACAGGAAATCAACCCTGGGCAAGTTATCTGACTGGTGAACTCGACGAAGTAAGGTTCTTTAACAGAGCGTTTACCCAGGAAGAGGTCACTACTCTTTACGAGAACGAAAGACCATAATAGTATTATCATATTCTAATTAAAACAACCAGGCCGATACCTTTCGGCCGGTTGTTCTATTTTCTACTATGCCCAAATTAAAATATATACTTCTACACTGTTTTTGTTTAATTATTATTTTCTCAAGTTGTTCAGATGACGAAAATTCACCTGAATTAACACTTGAAAATATTTTTATAGGAAACATTGAAATTATACCCGGACAACCAAATGAAAATATCCCTGTAGATCGGTCTATTAATCTGATTTTCAGTAATTCAATTGATGCTACCACAATTGAATCTGCGGTCTCACTGACAACAAATGGATCGCAAGTTGCTTTTAATTATAATGTTGGTTCCCAGGGATCAAATGTGAATATAACCCCGGTTGGTGCCTTGGAAAATAACCAGACATATTCACTTAATATAAATTCTAATTTAAGAGGAAGTCAGGGGCAATCAATTGAATCTGTAACCGTAGAATTCAAAACTTTAATGGGTAATATTGAAATTACAGAGGTATTTTTCGGATCTCAGGATGGTACCTCTGGAGGAACAATTAAAAATATACCACTAAACTTAAATGCTTCAATTAATTTCTCAGATCCGGTAAATCCTTCGGAATTCGAAAGTTCAGTTAATCTATCCGGCCCTTCCTCTCCTGCCCTTACTTTTAATTACAGCAATAATGATCAAACAGTAATGATCACTACAAGTAGTAAATTAAGATACCTTAACCGGTATAATTTCACTATCGAAAGTGGTAATTTAGGATCACAGGGCGAACCGTTTGAAGGCTATAATGTAATTGTTGACACCAAAGTAGATTCCACCCTTAAATATCCTGAAATATCTGAAGAGGAATTATTAACTAAAGTCCAGGCCCAGACTTTTAAATACTTTTGGGATTTTGGGCACCCTAACTCAGGTCTTGCAAGAGAACGAAATACTTCAGGTGACCTCGTGACAATAGGAGGTTCAGGTTTTGGAGTGATGTCAATATTAGCTGGCATAAATCGTGGATTTATAACTAGACAGGAAGGAATTACACGCCTGGGGAAAATTGTTGATTTTCTCAGTACAGCGGATAGGTTTCATGGGGTCTGGCCACACTGGATGAATGGTATTACCGGAAACACAATACCTTTTAGCTCCAATGATGATGGAGGTGATATCGTTGAAACTGCATTCATGATTCAGGGCTTACTAACAGTCAGACAATATCTGGATCCACAAAACCCTGATGAAAAATCAATAATTGATAAAATCACTTTACTGTGGGAAGAAGTAGAATGGGATTGGTATACACAAGGAGAAAATTCTATCACATGGCATTGGTCTCCCAATTATGATTTTGAAAAAAACCTTAAAGTAAGAGGTTGGAATGAAGCGTTGATCGTTTACGTATTAGCTGCCTCCTCTCCTACTCATTCTGTTACAGAAGAAGTTTATCATGAAGGTTGGGCGCGCTCTGGAGGTATTGTAAATGGAAATACCTATTTTAATATCATTTTACCTCTCGGAAATCAGCTTGGAGGACCATTATTCTTTGAACATTATTCATTTTTAGGACTTGACCCAAGAAATTTAACAGATCAATATGCTGATTACAATGAGCAAACAATTGCTCATACCTTGATCAACAGGGCATATTGCATCAGTAATCCTAAAAATTTTGTTGGCTATTCTCAACAAAGCTGGGGACTCACAGCTTCAGATAATCACCTTGGTTACTCCGCACATAGTCCAACCAATGATCTGGGAGTGATAACCCCTACAGCGGCTCTTTCTTCAATACCTTATACTCCACAAGAATCTATGGAAGTCTTAAAGTACTTCTACTTTATTCTGGGGGATCGATTATGGGGAGAATATGGATTTTATGATGCCTTTAACTTTACTGAAAACTGGGTAGCATCTTCGTACCTGGCAATTGATCAGGGTCCAATCATAGTAATGATCGAAAACCACAGATCTCAAATGTTATGGAATCTTTTTATGACTGATCAAGACATTCAAAACGGTTTAAATAAACTTGGATTTAATTATTAGTAATAAATGAAAAAGAACAATCTCTATATTTTCGCAACTGTCTTACTAATTATCATTTCTGTGATATCTAGTTGTCAAGAATCAAAAAACAAGAGCGAAACTTCAAATTCTGAGGACACGGTCTCTTCTATCTCAGATGATTCATTATACAGGCTGATTCATTACCGTACTTTTCAATATTTCTGGGAAGGTGCTGAACCTAATTCTGGCATGGCAAGAGAAAGGCTTCATGTAGATGGTATTTATCCTCAGAATGATGCCCACATTGTTACTACAGGAGGCAGTGGTTTTGGAATAATGGCAATTTTATCAGGTATTGAACAGGATTTCATAACAAGGAAAGAAGGTTTCCAAAGGTTAAACAAAATTGTATCATTTCTTGAATCCGCTGACAGGTTTCACGGCATATTTCCTCACTGGTTAAATGGTGAATCTGGAAAAGTAAAGCCATTCAGTAAATTTGACGACGGAGCTGATGGTGTAGAATCAGCCTTCCTGTTTCAAGGTCTTTTGACGGTTGGAGAATATTTCAAAGAAGGTAATAAAGAAGAAAAAGATCTGGTTGAAAGAATAAACAAACTCTGGGCAGAAGCAGAGTGGAATTGGTTCACAAAGGACGAAAATGTTCTATACTGGCATTGGTCTCCCAATGTTGGCTGGAAAATGAATCACCAGGTCCGAGGGTACAATGAATGCCTGATATATTATATTCTTGCGGCCTCCTCTCCTACTTATAGCATTGATCCCGAAGTCTACCACGAAGGTTGGGCAAGAGGGGGTGACATTAAATCAGACCAGGTAACATATGGATACGAATTACCTCTAAAAAGCAATGGAGCACCTGTATATGGCGGCCCCTTGTTCTGGGCGCATTATTCTTATCTGGGTCTTGATCCCAATGGTCTTGAAGACCAATATGCTAATTACTGGAAACAAAATAAAAATCACACGTTGATTAACAGGCAATGGTGCATTGAAAACCCGGAAAACTTTGAAGGATATGGAGAAAATTGCTGGGGCCTGACTGCCAGTTACACCCGAAAAGAAGGAGGTGAAACAGGCTATAAAGCCCATGCTCCTGGCAGAGATAACGGAACGATATCACCAACCGCTGCATTATCATCAATTCCTTATACTCCAGAATATTCAATGGAAACTATGAGAGGATTTTATGACCAATATGGAGATCAGCTTTTAGGACCATATGGTTTTTATGATGCATTTAACCCCGAACATGACTGGTTCATTCAAAGGTACCTGGCAATTGACCAGGGACCTATAGCTGTGATGATGGAAAATCACAAATCCGGCTTGCTCTGGAAGTTATTTATGCAAAATGAAGACATTCAAAAAGGGTTAAAAAAACTGGGATTCAAAAGTCCTCATTTTGACGATAGTTCAAAATAAAAATATACTGTTTGACATTTAAAAACCGAGAAAATGAAAAAAGTATCATTAATTATAATCGGAATAGCGCTGGCATCTTTCCTGATAGGTGTCCTGGCATTTCAGGATTCTTCTGATGAAGCAGGCCGATATGATGCGAAGATCGATTCACTTATGAACTTAATGACAATCGATGAGAAGATTGGACAGCTAAATTTACCAGCTGCAGGAGATATCAGCACCGGCCTTGCTCAAAGTTCGGGTATTGCTGTAAAAATTAAGGAAGGAAAGGTAGGTGGCTTATTTAATATCAGGGGACTAGATAAAATCAGGGAGGCCCAACGGGTGGCTGTTGAAGAAAGTCGTTTGGGAATACCCTTGATCTTTGCTATGGACGTAATTCATGGTTACAAAACAGTTTTCCCTATACCTATCGGACTATCCTGTACCTGGGATATGGATATGATCAGAGAATCTGCAAGAATAGCTGCCAATGAAGCTACTGCAGATGGTATAGCCTGGACATTTTCTCCAATGGTAGATATCTCACGGGATCCCAGGTGGGGCAGAATTGCAGAAGGCGTGGGAGAAGATCCATATCTCGGATATCAAATATCCTACGCCATGGTTAAGGGGTACCAGAGTGATGACCTGACAAAAAACAATACGATGATGGCTTGTGTAAAGCATTTTGCTTTATACGGTGCTTCTGAAGCTGGCAGAGATTACAACACTGTAGATATGAGTAGAATAAGGATGTTCAATGAATATTTACCTCCCTACAAAGGAGCTGTTGATGCAGGAGTGGGAAGTGTAATGGCCTCTTTTAATGAAATCGACGGTATTCCTGCAACCGGAAATAAGTGGCTGATGACAGATCTGTTAAGAGAACGATGGGGATTTGATGGGTTTATCGTCACTGATTATACTGGGATAAATGAAATGATCGCTCATGGAATGGGAGATCTTCAACAAGTATCAGCATTAGCGCTAAAAGCAGGTATCGATATGGATATGGTAGGCGAAGGTTTTCTTACTACATTGAAAAAATCACTTGAGGAAGGAAAAATTAAGGAAGAAGATATTGATAAGGCTTGCCGAAGAATTCTGGAAGCAAAATATATGCTGGGACTTTTTGATGATCCGTATAAATACATGGATGAGAATCGTTCAAAGACAGAAATCTTCACTGAAGAGAACAGAAAAAAAGCCAGGGAGATCGCTGCAAATTCCTTTGTGCTACTCAAAAATGACAATAATACATTACCATTAGCAAAAGAAGGCACGATAGCTCTCATCGGTCCAATGGCTGATAATAGAGAAAACATGCCAGGAACCTGGAGTGTAGCTGCAGATTTTAAGAATAGTGTTTCTGTCCTGGACGGATTAAAAAATGTTGTCGGTTCCGACGTGGAAATTCTTACAGCCAGGGGAGCTAACTTTGTCAAAGACCCCAAGCTAGATGAAAGGATTAGTGTCTTCGGAAAGCCAACTTACAGAGATTCCCGTTCCGAAGAAGAAATGATTAAAGAAGCAGTGGAAATAGCAGATAAATCGGATGTTATTGTTGCGGCTATTGGAGAATCTTCCGAAATGTCGGGAGAAAGTTCTAGCAGGACATCAATTAAAATACCTAAGACACAAAGAAATTTGTTGAAAGAATTACTTAAAACAGGCAAACCGGTAATTCTGGTAGTATTTACCGGAAGACCTCTAGATTTGAGCTGGGAAGATGAAAATGTTCCGGCAATACTCAATGTCTGGTTTGGAGGAACAGAAACAGGGAATGCGATAGCAGATGTCTTATTTGGTGATGTAAATCCTTCGGGAAAGCTTTCAGTTACCTTTCCAAGAAATATTGGCCAGGTACCTATTTTCTACAACCATAAAAATACAGGTCGTCCTATTACCAAGGAATGGTTTCAAAAATTCAAATCCAATTACCTCGATGTTCCAAATACACCTCTTTACCCATTTGGATATGGCCTCAGCTATACAAATTTTGAATATAGTGATATGTCATTAAGTTCGACTGATTTAACCGGAGATGCTTCTTTGGAAGTCAGCGTTCAGGTAACAAATTCAGGTCCTAAAGATGGCGCGGAGGTAGTACAACTATATATCCGGGATATGGTAGGATCTACCACAAGGCCTGTAAAGGAATTGAAAAAGTTTGAAAAAATTTTCCTCAAAGCCGGAGAAAGCCGTGAGGTAAAATTTAATCTGACAACAAAGGATTTGGAATATTATACTTATCCGGATTCTGATAGTGGAAAGGAGCTTGTGAAAATATGGGAACCAGGAGAATTTGAAATAATGATCGGAACAAACTCAGCTGACACTCAATCAGAAATGATAACCTGGAATAAAAAGAGTTCAAAATAATGGTAGTACAGGGATACCCGATTTGGGTATCCTTTTTTCTAAAAATTCAGGTATTTCCATGAATAAAAAAATTCATATTATTTGCTTATACCTACTAAGCATCTGTTTCTCGGATGTTATAGCTCAGAAAATGCTATTTAATTCCAATTGGATGTTTAGTATTTCCGATACCACAAATTGGCGCTCCGTTCAAATACCACATACATGGAATCGATTGGACCCATATGATGACCAGGAAGGATATTACAGAGGACTAGGCTGGTATAAAAAAACATTTAGCACTGACAGCTTATGGTCGGAAAAATCAATTACTTTACGTTTTGAGGGGGTTAACCAGGTAGCTACAGTCTATCTAAACAATAAAGAAATATATCAACATATTGGGGGATACACATCTTTTAATGTTCCATTAGAAAAACTTAGACTAAAAGAAAAAAATGAACTGCTGATAAAGGTAGATAACTCCCATGATCCTGACATAATTCCTTTAAAAGGGGATTTTAATTTCTATGGTGGAATGTACCGGGATATATGGATCTTATTAAATAATAAGATCCATTTTACAGAATCAAATCTGGGATCAACCGCAGTAAAAATAACACCGGAAGTAGTAAATAAAAGTGGTCTGATAAACTTATCAGGACAGATCACTAATCAATCAAATGAAGCAAAAAACCTTTATTTAATAAGCACTTTAGTTGATCGATTCGGAAAAGAAGTAATTAATAAAAAGCAAAAATTATCAATAATTGTAGGGTTAAATGATTTTTCCGAAACTCTGAAGATAAAAAGTCCGGTTTTGTGGTCTCCTGAAAATCCTTATCTCTATCAACTTAAAACCACAATAACAGATGATAAAGGAAACATTTTTGATGATTTCACACATCCTGTTGGTTTCCGATATTTTAGATTTGATCCGAACTCAGGTTTCTACCTGAATGGCAAACCTGCGAAACTCATTGGGGCTAATCGTCACCAGGACTATTTAGACCAGGGAAATGCTATTAATAACGACCATCATTTCAGAGATTTAAAATTACTTAAAGAAATGGGCGCTAATTTTTACCGAACTGCCCATTACCCTCAAGATCCTGCTGTTCTTGAAGCCTGTGATAAACTGGGACTGATCGTTACAATGGAAATTCCTCTAGATCATGATATAACAGATTCTAAAGAGTTTTATGAAAATTCTGAGCATATGCTTCAGGAAATGATCCATCAGTATTATAACCATCCTAGCATCCTGGTCTGGGCGTATATGAATGAGATGTTTCTGGGAAGGAACCTTAAAAAAGATAGTGCTAAGATTTATCAAATAGTCGATTTTGCCAAAAAACTAGATTCAATCGCCAGAAATACTGATCCAACCAGATACACAATGATTCCAAATCATGGTGACCTGGAAATATATCATTCAACAGGGTTAACTGATATTCCAATGATTGTGGGATGGAACTTATACTATGGTTGGTATGCAGAAGGGTTTGAAGGTTTTACGAAATTTCTTAATAAAGCCCATGCAAAAATACCTGACAAACCCATGATCGTAACGGAATACGGTGCAGGTGCTGATCCCCGGATTTTTTCAAATGATCCGATCCGTTTTGATTTTTCAGTGGATTGGGAAAGTAAGTTTCACTTTTCGCATATTAATCAAATTAAAAACATTCCCTTTTTATCAGGTGCCGCTGTCTGGAATTTATTTGATTTTGGAAGTGAATCAAGGAATGATGCTGTCCCAGGTGTGAACAACAAAGGATTGATGACTTTTGATCGCAAACCGAAAGATTCCTATTTTATTTATCAGTCAAAATTATCAAACCAGCCATATCTTAAAATTCTGGGCAATTCACGAATAAAATATCCCTCCAACCACAAAATCCCTGTTTCAATTGTAACTAACTTAAGTAGCGTTACACTGTATGCCAACGATGAACTTATTAGTACAAAAAATGTGGAAAATGGATTAGTAACATGGGAGTTAGATAAAAAGCCTGCTGGGCGACTTCTTTTGGAAGCAAACTCTATTGCCGGAGATTCAAATATTGTTGACGTTCATCAAATTGAGCTTATAACGACAAATTTTTACGAGGGCGCTAATAAAATTGCAATTAATGCAGGATCAACATTTTATTTTTATGATGACAAAACCGGCGTATTATGGCTTCCTGACCAGGAATACACACCTGATAATGTTTTCGGTTATGTGGGTGGTGAATTTTACAGACCACGTGACAGAGGAATCGGAACAGACAAAAATATAATCAACACCAGGATAGACCCTGTTTATCAAACACAAAATCAAGGTCTTAAAACCTACCAAATCAATTGCCCTGCAGGCTATTACAAGGTAGAATTATTATTTTCCAGATTGAATTCTTCTGACATCCAGAATTTAAATATTCTGGTTAATAACACCCCTGTATTGATAGAAAAAACTAACAAGAAATATTATCCAATCAATGCGGTAACTAATATCTACACAAGGTCTGATATTATTATAAAATTCCCTTCTGATACCAGGGAAGATTCATTTGTAAATGGAATTAAAATAACCAAACTGAACTAAACACTCTAATCATGAAAACTGATTTAATGAAATATTTTACTCTACTGCTGGCTGTAGTTCTTATATCATGTGGAAAATCAGAAACAATAGAGGAGTCTAACGAACCAGGTTCTAGCGATAAGCAAAAAAACTTAACCCTCAACAAAATTGATTCAGTTTCTAAACCCAAAAATGTAGTATTTATTTTAAGTGATGATCACAGATACGATTTTATGGGTTTTACTGGTAAAGTACCTTTTCTGGAAACTCCAAATATGGACAGAATGGGAACGAAAGGAGTGCATTTTAAAAATGCATTTGTAACTACTTCTTTATGCTCACCAAGCCGGGCCTCAATTCTTACAGGCCAATTCTCGCATCATCATGGTGTCGTTGATAATCAGTCTGCGGTAGCTGACTCAGTTACCTTTTTCCCACAATATCTTCAGGAAGCTGGTTATAAGACAGGATACGTCGGAAAATGGCATATGGGGGAACATCATGCAGGTGCCAGACCGGGCTTTGATTACTGGGTTAGCTTTCGTGGACAGGGTGTTTATTACAATCCAACACTAAATGTCAATGGAACAGAAAAAGTATATTCTGATAGTTCATATATCACGGATCTCATTACAGAATACAGTCTGGATTTTTTGAAGGAGCAAAATAACCAGCAACCTTTCTTTCTTTATGTCTCACATAAAGGTGTTCATTCAGAATTTCAGCCGGCAGAAAGGCATGCTGATGAATATGCAGGTAAAGACCCTCAATATCCACCAACCATGAATCCGAAGGTTACCGGATCATCCGATATCTATTACAATTACGAAGATGTTCCGAAATGGGTAAAAGAACAGCGCTACAGCTGGCATGGTGTCGATTACATGTACCATGGTCAAATAAAGTTTGATGATTTTTACAGAAGGTATCTGGAAACACTACTCTCGGTTGATGAAAGCATAGGTGAAATTCTGGATTATCTGGAAGAAGAAGGTTTGTTAGAAAACACAATAGTTTTCTACATGGGAGATAATGGATTTTCATTTGGAGAGCATGGCCTGATCGATAAAAGACATGCTTATGAGGAATCCATCCGAGTTCCTCTCCTATTGTATGGGGCCCAACATATGGGTGAAGAAGGAAAAGATATCGAAAAAATGGTTCAGAATATTGATATAGCCCCATCTATTTTACACATGGCGGGATTAGATAAACCTGAAAATATGGATGGAAAATCATTTGTACCACTTCTTCACGGTCAGGAAATTGATTGGAGAGAAAGAATCTATTATGAATACTTTTGGGAACGACCTTTTCCACAAACTCCTACTACTTATGCAGTTAGAACAGATAAGTATAAATACATCCGTTATCATGGGATTTGGGATATAAACGAACTATATAATCTTGAAGAAGATCCCTGGGAGGCCAACAATTTGATAAGGAATCCGGAATATAAAGAAATAGCTAAAAATTTAAATCAAGACTTGTTCGAATGGTTGAAAGAAACCAATGGTCTTCATATACCTGTAAGAAAAGACTATGGGACTAAAATTGATCACAAATACAAAGGTACCTACTAGTAGGTTGTCACTTATAAGGTGATTTATGTTTATTTAGGTTTAGGATCCCCGGTTTCTCCGGGGATTCTTTAAAAAAATGCATATGAAACATTATTTATCGCTTCTGTTATTTATGATTCCCGGATTTTTAACCGGGATTCAGGCCCAAAAATATTATACTGATAACTTTAATCGAATAGATCGCAACACTCTTACTTATCTTAGAAATAATGAACAAATTCTGGAGCTTGATTATTACGATCCTGTCGAAAACGATGACATGAATAAGCCTTTAGTAGTTTATGTTCATGGAGGGGGATTTGGGGGAGGCATGAGAAATGAACCTAAAATTATTGATTTTTGTGAAAGAATAGCTAAAAAAGGATATGCTGTTGCGTCTGTTAGTTACACATTGATGATGAAAGGAAAAGGCTTTGGTTGTGACCAGCCTGCATCAACTAAAATGAACGTTTTTTATGAAACAGCAAAAGAAATAAACCATGCTATAAAATTCCTTATAGAAAAAGGTGATTCACTAAATATCAATTCTGAAATGATCATTTTATCTGGCAGTAGTGCTGGCGCTGAAGCAATTGTAAATTCGGCATACTGGAAAAAAACTCAGGAGGGTATATTAGATGAAGACTTTAAATTTGCCGGAGTAATAAGTATGGCCGGGGCTATTCCAAATATTGATTGGGTCAATGATTCAACTGCTATTCCCACTCAATTATTTCATGGCACTTGCGATAATCTTGTCCCCTATGATGAAGCTCCTCATCATTACTGTGGCGGCAATCAACCCGGATACCTGATGCTTTATGGCAGCTATTCCATCATGAAAAAACTACAAAGCCTGGGGAAACCATTTTATATGGTAACTGGTTGTGGAGGTGGCCATGAATGGAATGACAGACCATGGACAAGTGAATTCGATGATGTAATAGAGTTTTTATACCAAGATGTTTACCTAGGTAAAAACAGACAAATACACATTATCAATATGGAAAAAAACAATAATAACAATTGTGTTAATCCAAGGCATTTTAATTTTTGTAATAAATAAAAAAAGTCCGGTGATATACCGGACTTAAGATTTTAAAGAAGTTCATTCACATTTTCAGGAGGTCGCCCAATTACAGCCTTATCTCCTTTAATTACAATTGGCCTTTCTATCAGCTTAGGATATTCAACCATAGCATCTATCCATTCTTCATCAGATAGATCCTTACCCTTAAAATTCTCTTTATAATCAGCTTCACCTTTTCGGATAATTTCCTGTGGCGAAACCCCTAGCATATTTATAACTTCTTTCAATTCTTCTTTTGAAGGTGTTTCCTTGAGATATTCAACAATTTCAGGCTCTACACCCTTTTCTTTGATGATCTTTAGTGTATCACGACTTTTTGCACACCTTGGGTTGTGATAGATCTTCATAGTTCTAATAATTTAGTCTAAGGTTTCTAAGATAATATTATGATTAGTATAGATACAAATATCGGCAGCAATGGTTAGAGATTTTTCAACCATTTCTTTTGCTGATAAATTAGCTGCATTTTGCTTTAATGCTAATGCAGCAGCTTGGGCATACATGCCTCCGGAACCTATACAAGCAATTTGATGGTCAGGCTCGAGAACATCACCGGTACCTGAAAGGATTAATACATTTTCCTTGTCAGCAACGATAAGCATAGCCTCCAACTTTCTAAGGTATCGGTCAGTTCGCCAGTCTTTTGTAAGCTCAATAGCAGCTCGTTTAAGGTTCCCGTTGTAGTTGCCTAGTTTTTCATCAAACCTTTCCAATAAAGTGAAGGCATCTGCAGTTGAACCTGCAAATCCGGCAAGAACTTTACCGTCATTTAATCGACGCAGCTTCTTAACATTGCTTTTTGCTACTGTGTTACCTATTGTTGCCTGTCCATCGGCTCCAATAGCTATCTGTCCATTGTGATTTATCGCGACAACCGTTGTCGATTTTATTTTTTCCATATCTATAATATCGTTATAAAAAATTATCCCGTCTGAATTGCAAACGGGATAATTTTAAAATCGTTATTTTCTTAAACAAGAATTCTGACAGGATCTTCAAGCAAGCTCTTAAGAGTTTGCAGGAATGCTGATCCAACTGCACCATCAACTACTCTGTGATCGCAAGAAAGCGTTACTTTCATCACATTACCTGGCACTATCTCACCATCTTTTACAATCGGAGTTTGTTTGATTCCTCCAACAGCTAAAATACATGCATCAGGTGGATTTATAATTGCAGTGAATTCTTCAATTCCAAACATTCCGAGATTTGATACTGTGAATGTATTTCCTTCCCAGTCTGCTGGCTGAAGTTGTTTATTCTTAGCTTTTCCTCCCAGATCTTTAGTTTCTGCTGCGATTTGTGATAATGTCTTGTTATCAGTAAACCTGATTACAGGTACAAGCAAACCTTCATCAACTGCAACAGCCATACCCACGTGAATATGATGATTTATTCTTATGGTATCTCCCAGCCATGAAGAATTCACCTGTGGATGTTGTTTCAATGCAGCTGCACATGCTTTGATTACCATATCGTTGAATGAAATCTTAACAGGAGAAATCTCATTCAGGCTTTTCCTTGCTTCTATTGCTTTATCCATGTTGATTTCCATGGTTAAATAGAAGTGCGGTGAAGTAAATTTACTTTCAGCAAGCCTCTTGGCAATTGTTTTTCTCATTTGAGAAACCTTTTGTTCCTCAAAGCTCTCTTCACCTACAGAAGCAGGCATTGGTGTTGAAGCTTTAGACGCAGCAGCTTGTTGTGGAGTATGATTTTCCACATCGCGTTTTACAATACGTCCACCTTCACCACTACCCTTTATGGTGCGGATATCATATCCTTTATCTTCAGCTAATTTTTTAGCAAGTGGAGAAGCTTTCAATCTACCACCTTCAGTTCTAGTATCTGATGTTCTTTGAGGTGAAGGAGTACCAGATGTTTCTTTTTTACTTTCAGACTTCTCTTCTTTCTTATCTGATGATTCTGATTTTGACTCTTCTTTTTTCTCTTCCTTTTTTTCTTCTTTCTTATCTCCCGATTTTTGCTTTGAAGCTTTCAACAGCTTTTCATAATCAGCACCTTCTTCACCAATTACAGCAATAACGCCATCTATCTCTACAGAATCTCCTTCTTCAACACCGATGTAAAGCAAAGTACCATCTTCATATGCTTCTAGCTCCATAGTAGCTTTGTCCGTTTCTACTTCAGCTAATATATCTCCAGACTCTACTTTGTCACCAACTTTCTTATTCCATGAAGCAATAGTACCCTCTTGCATTGTATCACTCATCTTTGGCATACGAATGATCTCTGCATTGATATCTGAAGTATCAATATCTTCATCAGAAGAATCAGAGTCTTCTTCTTTATCCTCTTTTTCTTCTTTATCCTTTTTATCTCCGGAATCATCATCAGATTTATCTTCTGAATCAGAGGAGCCTCCATCTTCGTTTTCTACTTCTTTAAGTAAATCATCAATATCTTCCCCTTCTTCTCCGATTATTGCGATGATACCATTCACAGGTACAGCATCTTTTTCATCAGCGGCAAGATATAGTATTGTACCATCTTCATATGATTCCAATTCCATAGTTGCCTTGTCAGTCTCAACCTCTGCAAGGATATCGCCAGATTCTACTTTATCACCTTTTTTTACCAACCATTGAGCAATAACACCCTCTTCCATGGTATCGCTCATCTTTGGCATTTTAATAACTTCAGCCATAATTTATTTTATTTTACAGGGAGCTAAGTTTGAACTCAGACCCAAAAATAATGTTTCAATATCTCAACAAGTAATTTTTTACTGATTTTATTTAAATCTAACCATTAAAATACAAATGTATTCAAAACTAAGTTATATGACACATTTTTGGTATCAGGTCTGTAATTAATATCCACTCCAATAACTATATCTCTTCTTAACCTCATAATATTCAGGTCTGTTTTAATAATTCCACCATAACTTTCCTGATTCATAACGAAATTATTCTCATTGTTTACACCCTTTCCCCTGTCGTAATATATACTTCCACGAAATCGTTTGAAGTAAATAAAGGGACCTATTTTTATATCAGGATACCACAATGGTAGACTATATTCCAACGAAAACATTCCATAATTACCAAATAATCTATTAGAATACCCTCTCACTAAAGGAACTCGGTTACTAAAAATATATAAACTTTCTCCCGTTAGCTGCTGCCAGTATCCGGATCCCCTTAATTTAAAACTATGGTGCTTAAAGAATCCAGGCAGAAATATATCTCCCCAACCATAAACCTGAGAGGCCGAAAAGTCATCGTCATCCAAACTGATTCTGTTACCTGCATTTACCTGAAAACCCCAACGAGGTAAAAAATCTCTGTGTGAGGTTTTTAAAATATGGCTAAACCTTAATGTCAGATCTGTAAATTGAAATGTCCCATTACTTAATTGATCTAAAAACCTGATATCTTGATTATAATTTTCAATAATGGCCTGATTAAATGAAGCTCCTAACAAGAAATTATTAAAATATTTCCCGCTGGTAAAATTCAATGGCAATCTTAATCCGGCAGAAATAATTTCTTCATTCCAGTTAAAATTGACAGTACTCCCTTCAATTGTTCTATCAAGGTTTCTTTGGAGATTTTCATATTCGAAATCGAGAATAACAGGCAATGACTGGTAACTGAATCGGGAAAACCAACCTCTTTCGTCCAAATCAGAAGAAATTCTGTACCCTCCTGTTACAGAATACCTCATTAGGGCATCTCTTGCTCTAAGACCAATGGACATATCCAGGTCGTCATTTAAAACCTCAACACCCCAGGCAAAAGGCATTAAAGCTCCTGGAGATTTATTCTTTGTCTCATTTTTTCTATCCGATTCTGTAAAGGAATTTTTTTGTTGAAGTTGACTATCAAAATCATTTAAACCAAAGGGTTTTATTGGAGTAAGCTCAATTACAGGAAACTGATCTAAATTGTTTACATTCTTTTGGGCAACATTTCTTCCTGCTGCTGTGAGAACATTATAAATCATTTGACCATCCTCTATATAAGGAAAATAATTCCCGTGCCCGGCATTTGTTATTTGCCTGATCTCTCCATTTGCTCTATTAATCGCAATGATGTGATCAATATTATCTATAGGATAAGAAAAAAAGATATGACCTTTGTAACTTTGAGCAGGTCCTGGGGTTCCATTACCTACATTTAATTCCTTTCGAAATCCATTTGTTATATTAATTATCACCAGAACATATTGATTTCCATTCTGTTCAAAAAAACCAATGCGATTTTCATTCACCCAGAATGGAGATATCCACTGCTGATCCAGATCAGATTCTATTTCAAATAATACTTTTTCTTTTTGCAAATCATGAACTTTCAGTACCTGTCCCTGATCATGAAAATAATGTAATGTCAGGCTTCTATCTCTCGTATTGGAAAATAAAAAATTGGTTACACCCTCTCTTTTCATGATCCTTTTTGTCCTTCCCGATTCGATATCGAGAATTCTTACCTGCGTATTGGTCACTTTTTGCCATCTTCTCCCAGGTAGATATTCTACCCATGCAAGCTTATCACCGGCCAATGAGGTTTGATTATTTTGATAAATCAGACCTGCTGTCTTAACCTTTCTGGTTTTATCATTTCTGGTAAACACTACCTGGGAAATATCACCGATGCCATTTCTTACTGATAAAATTCCGTTATTATAATATTTAGGATAATCATAATTGGTATAACGTTTAATATTATTTTTAAACACTAAACCTTCAACTGCATTTTCTTCAGGAATCAGAGATTTATAGTAAGACGACATTTCTTCATAATTCTGATATAAGTTTTTTCCCGTTTTCTTTTTTAATGCCAGGCCATATGAAAAAGGAAAAAACCAATTTGTGCCTGAATTGACCATAGTAGATCCGACAGTTTCATAATCGTAGTTTGAATATAGATATGCAGACATCAGATACCCAAAAACATAATGATTTGGAATATTGTGTTTATATGAACCAAGATATTGTTTTTCGTAATATTTATCTCCGAGCTCTTTAAGGTTTAATAACCATGGCTGATAAAAAGCAGGTAATCTCCCTCTTCCACCCGGGGTAAGCATAGTTTCAATAAAAACGGCATCCCCTTCTGTAAACCAGTCTGGAATTGAAATGGTCCGGATACCAGCAAGAACCTGGTCACCAAATAAAACATATAAAAACTTGTTAAACCCTTTATTAATGGCATCCAATTGAACTACGTGGCGATACTCATGGATTGACACCATATTTAACCAGGGGGCATTACCACTAAGAGAAAAATCCTGAGATGGAGGTGTTTGAATTTCTGATCGCCATGGAAAGAAAGTCACAAAACCATTACTTACCATAGTTTGATTATTATAAATTAACCGAATATGCCTTGGCTTGTGGCCGATCCCTGTATAAATACTTGACTTTAAAGAATCTAAAACTAAAAAGCTTCTTTTTAGTGTTTGACTATGTGCCGAAGGAAATACATAAGTAATATTACCCCGATTTTCAGCTTGCCACTTCTGACCCGGTTTATGCTGCTCCAGTATGGGTTCTTGTGCTAAAAGAAAATAGGGTTGAGTTAAAAATAAAAAGCACAATAACTTGAAATAATTGCCCATTTCGGATTTGATTTTGGATGTTAAATTAATAGTTTTGAATTATACAAAAAAAATTCTTAATGAGCGGTAGATATTCACTGATATCAAAGAAAGAAAAACTTGAAGTTAGGTTTAATGTAGAGTTTAAAAAAGACTTATTAGCAGCATACAATGTTGCGCCCACTAAACTCATGCCTGTTATAACTTCCGGGAAAGAAAAAGGTATCAGTTGGTTTTATTGGGGAATCACACCAGACATGGCTAAGAATAAATCTGTTAGCCATAAATTATATTCTGCTTCAGATAAAGACCTGACTGAAAAATTCAGTTTTAAAAAAGCTTTATCCGAAAGAAGATGCATCATTCCCGCAGATGGATATTACGAATGGAAGAAACTCGGAAAAAAAAGTCAGATTCCTTACCGGGTTATCAGATATGATAATGAACCTTTTTCATTCGCGGGAATATGGGATGAATATGAGGCTGATAATGGAGAAATGGTTCATACCTTCAGAATAATCACAACTAATTCAAATGATGATATTTCAGAGATCAGCAATTCAATGCCTGTAATTTTCAATAAAGACCAGGAAAAAATCTGGCTTGACCCTGACTCTACCACTGATGAACTAATTGATTTATTAAAGGCTCCTGAAGAAGAACTTCTTTCTTTTTATTCAATTGCTCCTTTAATCAATTCCCCAAATAGTGATGGCCCTGCCTTAATTGAACCTGCTCCTCCTGTTGATCAGAATGGAAATTATACTCTTTTTCAATAATTAATTAGATTTTTCAAATTATTGGATTTAACCAAGGGTAATTAAAATGCTTTTTTACCCTAATTTGATTAATTTGAAAGTTAATTTTTAATTAAATTGACATTAAAAGAATAAACATGAAAAACTCAAGAATAGCAGGAGTCGGTCACTACGTCCCCGAAAAAGTAGTAACCAATGATGATCTTGCAAAACTAATGGATACATCTGATGAATGGATCAGAGAAAGAACCGGCATCAGAGAACGCCGTTACTATAACCCCGATATAGACACGACAGCAAACATGGGTGTTAAAGCTGCCAGAATGGCTTTGGATGATGCTGGACTTCAACCTTCGGATATAGATTTCATAGTATTTGCAACATTATCTCCTGACTATTTCTTTCCTGGCCCTGGAGTTACTGTTCAGGAAGAGCTGGGCATTGATACCATAGGGGCATTGGATGTAAGAAACCAATGTTCAGGATTTATATATGCTTTATCAGTTGGTGATAATTTCATTAAAACAGGCATGTATAATAATGTTCTGGTTATCGGTTCTGAAATTCACAGTAGTGGATTAGATTTTAGCAATGAGGGAAGAAGTGTTTCAGTTATATTTGGTGATGGAGCAGGTGCTGTTGTATTAAGTCCATCGGAAAATAACGAAAAAGGAATACTTTCAACGCATTTACATTCAGAAGGCAAATTTGCAAAAGAGTTATGCGTAGTGGCTCCAAGTAGTTCTGGACATGAAAGACTTACTGAAGATATGATGAAGCCAGGAGGATTGATTTATCCGATTATGAACGGAAACTACGTTTTTAAGCACGCAGTACAGCGATTCCCGGAGGTAATCAGTGAAGCTTTGAAACATAATGGATATTCTCCTCAGGATATAGATGTACTTATACCACACCAGGCAAATTTAAGAATCACAAAATTTGTTCAGGAAACAATGAAGCTATCAGATGAGAAAGTCATAAGTAATATTCAAAAATATGGTAATACTACGGCTGCATCTATTCCAATAGCACTAAGCGAAGCAAAACAAGAAGGTAAAATAAAAGAAAATGATCTGGTATGTCTTGCTGCATTTGGCAGTGGTTTTACATGGGCATCCGCTTTGATCAGATGGTAAATTATTCAGGGAGGGATTTATTCCCTTCCCATTTTTTAAACCCGACCAGAACAATGAAAACATCAAAATACAATCCAAGCGTACTTGAGGTAAAGATTGCTGAAGCTATTTCAAATCTAAAAAATGAGATAGCCAAAGAAATTGGTATCGATGAAGAAATTCATATTACAGAAAATACCGAGATCGATAATCCAACAGTTACTCTCCATCTTACTGACGAAGATGGTGATAAACACGAGGTGGTTATTAAAATAATCCAAAGACCAGACCAACATCATTAATGAGCCTTAATTTATCAGAAAATGAAATAAAATGTTTAAAAGAAGTTGAATTTTGGCGTCTCTCAAAGGAGGTAAATAAAAAACTGGAGGTTTTTCTCTATGATATTCAACACGAATATGAAGCTATTTTGAATGACTCTTCTAATCAAAATATTCAATTTTTGTCGTCTAGTCACAGAAAGGTTTCCAAAGGAAATAATTATAAAGGCCTTCCCTATCTCGTGCTGGATTATCCTGCAATTTTTGACCGTAAAAATATCTTTACTATCAGAACTATGATATGGTGGGGAAAATTCATTAGTCTCCACTTAATTCTAAAAGGAAAGCCATTAAACGATCTGAAAAGTGCAATAAAATCCAAAAAAAGTTTTCTATCTGATAAAAACTTCTATTTTTGTATTGATAAAACTCCGTGGAACCATGATTTTTCTCCGGACAAACATATACAATATGAGGTTTTAACCGATGAAATTTTTGATAAACAATCGGAAAACTTTATAAAAACAGGTAAATATTGTGATGTAATAGGTTTTGAAGATTGGCAGGATTTCTGTACTACTAACTTCAAAAATTTAATATATACCTTAAAGTAATTTTTTTTATGGGGACTTTAAGAATTTTAATCGGAACATTAGTGCTATTTATTAGTTTTTCATTGTCGGCCCAATCTAACTGGAATTGGGGTAAAGATGAAGCACAGGCAAAAAAGGAATGGAAATCAT
This sequence comes from Mangrovivirga halotolerans, assembly GCF_026241165.1. Taxonomy (GTDB): domain Bacteria; phylum Bacteroidota; class Bacteroidia; order Cytophagales; family Cyclobacteriaceae; genus Mangrovivirga; species Mangrovivirga halotolerans. The sequence continues at coordinate 113,939 of NZ_JAPFQN010000001.1, forward strand.
TCAATCAGGCCTTAGTTAACAAGGACTGGGCTGGATCGAAGCCGCATCTCGAATGGCTGTTATTTTATGCCCCAAAACTAAATGAGGAATTATATGACAAGGGTCAACTTGTTTATCGTTTATTATCGTTAAAAGCTCCGAGCGAAGAAAAAAAAGAAGAATACAAGCAAAAGGTTAACGAACTTTCGATTTTAAAATCAGACTACTTTGGTCAGGATCAACATTTTTTTGTTGTCAATGAAAATGTTACAGCATCAAACGAATCTGAAAAGGAAGAAGAATCATTTAGTGTTAACGAATCCGAGGAACAGGAGGAAAATGATGAACAGTCTGAAACTACCCCTGTAGAGGTTAAGGAAGAAACAACTGTGACAGCAGAAAATAATTCTGCAGAGGATAAGGAAGAAACAACTGCGCAATCAGAAAATGATTCAGAAGAAGATATTGAAGTTGCAATTGGTACGGTTGATTTATCAATTCAACTTGAAGATGATAATTCTGTTCACATCACAGCAGAGGAGAAGGCACAATTCGATGGTGGACCTGAGGCTTTTGGCAAATTTTTGAGAAAAAATTTAAGTTACCCAAAAGAAGCTGTTAAAACCAAAACTCAAGGAAAAGTGTATGTTAGCTTTATTGTTGAAAAAGATGGTTCTTTAAGCGAATTAAATGTACTCAAAGGACTCGGTCATGGTTGTGATGCAGAAACTATACGAGTAATGTCTAAATCACCAAATTGGATTCCTGCCAGGAATAAAGGAATAACAGTAAGACAACAAGTCACTATACCAATAGTATTTAGAATGGAATAATTAAATAGATAGTTAAATAAAATTTAAAACAGGTAGAACTCTTCTACCTGTTTTTTTTGTTTCTTTGTGGTATGGTTGATAAAAATTCTATTACAAACTGGTTCACCTCTTTACAGGACGAAATATGTGATATTCTGGAAAACACAGATGGAAGAGGTAAATTCATTGAAGATGCATGGGAACGACCTGGTGGTGGTGGCGGTAAGACACGTATTATAGCTGATGGTAATATCATTGAAAAAGGAGCTGTAAACTTCAGTGCTGTTTATGGCGAAACACCAAAGAAAATACTGGATGCCTTAAATCTTGCAAATGCTGATTTTTATGCAACTGGTGTTTCAACTATTCAACATCCTTTTAATCCCTTTGTGCCAATAATACATATGAATGTGCGATACTTCGAAATGAGTGATGGCACATGGTGGTTTGGTGGTGGAATAGATCTTACTCCTCATTATGTTAATATAGAAGACGCAAAGGAATTTCATACTGAATTAAAAGCAATCTGCGATAATCACGACCCGGATTACTATGATAAATTTAAAACCTGGGCTGATGACTATTTTTATGTAAAGCATAGAAAAGAAACCAGAGGTGTGGGAGGTATATTCTTTGATCGGTTAAACGATAAGCCAAAGGAAGAGATTTTTCAATTTGTAAAGGATGTAGGAAGAATGTTTGCTCCTTTTTATAAGAAAATGATGGAGAGACATCATCAGGATAACTTTAATGAAAATAATATTAAGTGGAGAAATCTCAGACGTGGAAGATATGTCGAATTTAACCTGGTCTGGGATAAAGGCACAAAATTTGGTTTAGACACTGATGGTCGGACAGAATCAATTCTCGCAAGCCTTCCTCCTTACGCAATGTGGCCATATAAATATGAACCAGATAAAACCGAGCAAAAAACTATTGATTTGCTTAAAAAAGATATTGACTGGATAAATAAAAAGGCCTGAGATCAGGCCTTTTTCTATTTCAATATATTTAATCTTTTCATGAAGCTTTCCTTATAGCTAGCTCCTACTGGAATATATTTATCTTTAATAACGATATTGAGATCTTCAAGAGATTCAATTTTCTTGGTGTTTACTATATAAGATCGGTGTACCCTTACAAACATACTCTGAGGTAGCCTGTTGATCAATCCCTTCATCGTACTGTGAACAATATATTTCTTATTCGCAGTATTGATCATAACATAGTCAGCCAGAGCTTCAATAAAATAAATTTCCTCAAGTTGTAACCTGACCAACTTCGAATCAGATTTGACGTAAATTTCATCAAACCGTTCATTTCGTTGTCTAAAAGCATCAATATTAGCTTTAGCCTTATTAATTGCTTTTATAAAACGACTGTATTCTATTGGTTTAACAAGGTAGTCTGTAGCACTATTCTCAAATGCCTCGATAGCATAATTCTCATCCCCTGTTATCAATATAACCTGGTAATTCTCATCCAGACTTTTCATGAGCTCCATACCAGTCATTTCCGGCATGTTGATATCTACTAATAGTATATCAACATCATCTTCCTGGAGAACATTTATTGCTTCGATAGCACTACTACATTCTTGAGTTAATGTTAAGCCCTTTGTTTTTTCGACGAAATTTTTAGCTATACCTCTTGATAAAGCCTCATCGTCAACAATCATACACCTATAATCCATATAATAAAAAATCTTCCGACTAGTTGAACGCTTTTACAATATAATGTTTCAATATTGTTAGCGGTAATATTCTGTTAATTTTTTTACGTATTTTCCTATAATATCAAATTCTATATTTACATCATCGCCTTTATTAAGTTTACCCATATTGGTATGCTCCATGGTATAAGGAATTATAGTAACCTTAAAAGATTGGGTAGTCACATCAAAACAGGTAAGACTTATTCCATTGACAGTAACTGATCCTTTTTCTACCATTAAAGGTGAAGGCTCACTTAGATTAAAAGTAAAAACTGTACTTCCCTCGGCATTTTCAATCTCATAAACTACGGCTTTCTGATCGACATGTCCCTGAACTACATGTCCATCAAATCTACCTTTAGCAGACATTGCCCTTTCCAGATTGATCTTATCCCCAGGTTTCCAGTTACCAAGATTTGATTTCTTTAATGTTTCATTGACAGCAGTCACCTTGTGAGTGCCATTTTCAACATCTGTAACTGTAAGACAAACACCGTCGTGACTCACGCTTTCATCAGCACTTAACTCATTGCTGATTTCACTTTCAACTACAAAATGTTTATTCAAACCTTCAGTCTGAATTTCAATGACTTTCCCCAGAGTTTCTATGATTCCTGTGAACATATATCCAAAACTATATCTAATGAGTTAACTTTACTGTAAATATTTACAATAATACTAAATATCCGGAAAAGTGTTTGCTGCAGTATTTGAAGATAACTACCGTACAAAAGGTTTAAGAAGAAATCTTGTAAAACAAATTGAAAACAAGGGTATTCGGGACACCAGGGTACTCGAAGCAATTAATAATGTCCCAAGACATTATTTTTTCGACCAGGCTTTACTCGAACACGCTTACCAGGATAAGGCATTTCCTATTGGTGAAGGCCAAACTATCTCTCAGCCATATACCGTTGCTTTTCAGACAGAACTTTTGGAAGTTGAGCCCGGGAACAAAATTCTTGAAATTGGAACCGGAAGTGGCTACCAGGCTTGTATTTTACTGGAATTAGGAGCTAAAGTCATTACAATTGAATACCAGAAGAAACTGTACGAACAAACAAGAAAAGTTTTACCAAAAATGGGTTACAATGCAACATTTTTACAAGGTGATGGTTCTCAAGGTGTGCCCCGGCATGCACCTTTTGACCGCATAATTGTAACGGCAGGTGCTCCAATTGTTCCAAAACCATTGATAGAACAATTAAAAGTCGGAGGTATTTTAGTTATTCCTGTCGGGGATAACCAAAGGCAAAAGATGGTAAAAGTTAAAAAAATTGAAGAGAACAAAATCTCGAAAAAAGAATACGATTTATTTAGTTTTGTACCTTTAAAAGGAAAACACGGTTGGGGAAATTAAAAAACACAATGGCTAAAAAGCAGAAATTTGCTAAAGAATCAGCAGTAACAATGACTGAAATGGTTCTTCCAAACGATACCAATACATTAAACAACCTTATGGGAGGAAGATTAATGCATTGGATGGATATTGTATCGGCAATTGCCGCTCAGAAGCATTCTAACAGGGTAGTTGTTACTGCTTCAGTAGATAATATTTCATTTAGAAAACCTATAAAGCTAGGTAATGTCGTTTCGCTAAAAGCACAGGTCACCAGGGCTTTTAGTTCTTCCATGGAGGTATTTATTGAGGTTACTGCTGAGGATATTCCGGCAAATAAACGTTATACTTGTAATAGTGCCTTTTTTACTTTTGTTGCCGTTGATCAAAGTGGGCGTCCTATTGATGTTCCGGAAGTGGTACCGGAAACAGAAGAAGAAAAAGAACATTATGCAGGAGCACTTAGAAGGAGGCAATTACGTTTGGTTTTAGCAAAACGGATGAAACCTGCTGAGGCTACAGAATTGAAGGCTCTTTTTGAAAATTTAGAACCATTAAAAGAAGATTAAATATGGATAATCAGGAAAATGATCACCTTCCCCTGGTATTTGATGATATTATTTTTTTAAAGGAGGATGATATTGACTTCCATCTGACTTCCGGTGAAAATAAAGTTCCTGATATTCCAGAAGAATCAGATGATTCGATTACCGAAGAAAGTTCAAGTGTTGAATCTACTGAACCAGAAACTCAGGAATCCGTTGAAAGTATGGCTTCATCAGAAGAAATTGTTGTCGAAGCAGAACAAACCTCACCAGAAATTCCGGAGGCTGATAGCCCTGCACTATACGAAGGAGGAAATAAAAAGGCTGTAAGTATTTATGCATCTCAATTATCAGATCCTGAAAAAGCCTTTTTAATCAAGGTAATAAGTGCGGTAAACTTAAATATGGAAGATATCGCACTTACTACAGAAATTGATTCATTATTTATGATTGAACCGCAGGAGGTAGTAATCAGTTTTGGTAGTGAAGAACTTCTACAGGGACCATTTGCAGGCCAAAACTTATATGAAGTGGATGACGTTGGTGATGTGAAATCCTTGTTGTGCGACAAGCTGGAAACTGTTGCAGCTAATAAAGAACTTAAAATGAAACTCTGGCAAGGGTTGAAAGAAATATTCAATTAAAAAAAGGTGAGAATATTCTCACCTTTTTAATTATATCTTTATTTTGAATACACCTGTTTCCTCCACAAATTCATATTCTACATTAGAAATAACCACCTCGTTATATTCAGTGTAGCTACAACAATCATCATTTTTTCTTACCGCATCTACTTTAAGTTTAAACAGCTCATTACCGGAATGATCAAACCGATAATTGACAATTTCTGTTTCCCATCCAATTGATTTTAATTGAATAATATTGATATTATTTTCACTGATGAAATCATATTCAATAGTAGATTCATCCACGATATTTATAATTTGTATTTGGTCAAGTTCATACGTTCCGTTGGAAAATAAATTTTCGCCGGTTTCTTTATCGACTAATTCAAAATTAAATGGCTCGGGAGGAGTAAAACACGTTGGGCAGTCATTCTCTAAACTACAGGATGATAAACCTGTAAGAAAAAGAAAAATGAAACCAGGTAGTAATAAAAATCTCATAACTCAATATTTACTAGTTGAAAATAAATTAGATTTTTAAGGCTTCAAAAATAATGCCACTAACTAATTTTAGTTGTCTTATTTACTATAAAATTGGCCATGTCAATTGCTAAAATCTTATATGTGAATTCTGTAGGATGGACGCCATCACTAAAAAACTGAATATCAGTTTCAAGATAATTTCTATATTTTCTTTCCCACTCACTAATTTTAATTTCCTCTTTATTATAAAATACGTTATCAAACTCTTTTACAGTATCATTTAATACGTCCCCTAATATTTCAACAAGATTTCCAAAAGTAAATTTTAATGATGTGGTAAAAGCAGGAAACTCTTTTATCGGTGGCATATTGTTAAAGTAAATCGGGGTTGTTGGATATTTAATCCTGAGATTTTTTATTAATAATCGTAGTTGATTTCTCCACCTGAAGGGTGAATTAAACTCAAAAGCATCATTTGCACCAAGCCCAACAACTATAATGTCTACTTTTTCTTCTTTTATTTTAGGAATCAATTCTCTATTTACGTCTCTGACAGTATATCCGCTTTTTGCGAATACTTTCCAGTTTACATTTGACTGATAAATTTCAGCTAATTCCTTTGCCAATATTCCTGTAAATCCTTGTGCATTACTTCTAGAACCTACACCTGCTATTGTACTCTCTCCTATTGCAATTAAATTTATTGTCTTTTCAAAATTCCTGTCTATAAAACCGTTTAAATCCTTGGCTTCAGGAAGTTGTGGAATTGTCCTCTTGATTTTGTATCCATCAAAAATAAGAAAAGGAAAAAGTGGCAATGATAAAACTGAACCAATGATATACTTTATGTTCGGATTAAGCTTCATCTTATTGATTATCTGTTATATTATTAAAATTCAGCTTTTTCTCCTGTTAATTCCCAGGCTGCAAGAGTCATCGGGATATTCCCAATAGAATTAAGGGTATCAAAAAACTGTTTTAATCTAAAGTCCTCTCCCCCAATTTCTTGTTGCAAGGCATATTCCATCATTGCTTTTTCAGCAAGATATTTACCGGTAATATAGCTTGTCCCATATCCCGGTTGACGCATATAAAGATGCTGTTCAAAGATCATTAATTCCTTTTCTGTTTTCATCCACCCTCTCGGGGTATATTCAGTATGGATGCCACCAGCATCTTCCATTGACATCATGTTTGCATGAGCGTACAACGAGCCCAATCCCCTGGCAGCTCTCTGGGCGATCATAATATAAACTATTTCTCTAACTCTCGGATCATCATCATATAATCCGGCATCCATAAACATTTCTTCCACAGCTGTAGCCAGACCTTCATTTCTCGAATCAAAAATATTGTAAAGTAACGGACCTCTCCGAATAATACTTTCATTAGGCTCTGAATCCATCCTTGCAAGTTCAAACCAATGATAGAAATGTGAATACAGTGGTCTGGGATCATAATGAGCCCCTATCCAGAAAAAATGACGTTTATCTTCCGGAACAAATTTACCAAGTTGAGCTTCCAAAGCCGGTTTAAAATATTCTTTGACAGTAACTATCTCGTCATCTTCTAAAAAGGTTAGTAAACTTTCAGCCGAACGTTGAGCAAGTTCAGTATAATCAGCTTTAGTATTGACAGCATCAAGTTTTGGCAGGCTCCTATTTCGATGTTCTTCAAGTTTTAGTGAAGACCATGCCCTTGCCAGTTCTCTTTTCATAAGCATGACCTCATCCTCCCAGGTTAAGGGAACAAGGTGGACGTTTTGTAAATACCAGGTATAATTTTCTTTTCCAATTCCTGAAGGTCCGTTCTTGTTTTCTGCTTCAGCTTTTAACCATTGAGAAAAATCCTTAGTTGATACAATTGCTTCCTCAATTACATTTATCAATTTCTTATCATTTTTTACTCCCGGAAGCTCTTTAATACTTTGCAGGTCTATTATTTGAGTTTCTATATCCCTGATTCCTGTAATCCACAAATCTTTTGCATTTCCCGTCAAGTTTTCTTTTGCTTGTTTATTAAGGATGGGGATAACTTCAAGATCATTAATAAGACCCTTTTTATCCCCCTTATTCAAAGGGAATTCATACGACCATAGTTCTGTAGTTCTATGATGCGTAGGCCCCTCATGGGCTGGCACATCGCTCCTGGCCATCCATAAAGTCTTATAAAAGGCAGGATCCCTCACCCATGGCTTTAGGATGTTATAATTGAAATCGTATCCATTCATTTCAGCAAAGACGATATGCCAGTCTACTTTTTGGGAAACAGACCATCCAGTTGTATCAATTGCCATTAACTTATCCTTAAGTAATAGAAAGTCAGGCCACCTTTTATCAAAAGTGCTTCTGCTATAATCTGGAGCACCATTTTTTAAAGGAGGCATTTCAAATTCTCTCCACTCGATAAATAGATTTTCAAGAGCTGAATAGTCAGTCAATTGATTAGTTTCAACATTAGATTGAGCACGGAAACCATTATTTATAAAAAGAATAATTGCTGCAAAATATAATACTCTCATCTAATAAAGATAAAATATTATATCTATGATCCGAATAGCTTTGTAAATTTCCTGGGTAGATCGATCTCTAACGTTAATTTTTCATTAGTGACCGGATGGTTAAATTCTAATTTATTAGCACATAAAAAAAGCCCCTTCCCCCTATCAAATCCATGGTATAATTTATCCCCTACTATCGGAAATCCACTATTTGAGCAATGGATCCTTAACTGGTGTGTTCTACCAGTTAGTGGTGATAATTTTAAGAGTGAAAACCTGGAATCTTTAGATGTACCAATCCTTTCATAAATTGTTTCTGCATGCTTACCTTCGATTCCCTCTTCTATTTTCCCACAATCATCGGGGGTTCCGGTTACTACAGCATGGTATATTTTATTTACTTCTCTGGATTTTAATAATTCCCCTAGTTTTATCCGGGTAATTTTATCTTTAGCAACAATCACAAGACCACAAGTTGCACTATCTAATCGATGGACAGGTCTGGGAAGATAGTCCTTATTACAATTCAGGTTAACAGGTAATGCATTTTCAAGAGATTTAAAGACATTACCACTAGTGGATAATCCTCCGGGTTTATTCACTACTGCAAGATATTCATCTTCATAGACAACAGGAATATCTATCGAATATTGAGGCCTTGTAGGGGTATTTTCTTCAAGCAGAGAGATAACCATTCCTTCCTTTACCCATACACCTGTTGTTGCAATATCACCATCGATTAAAAGCCTGTTTTTAGTTATTGCCTTTTTAACGCTTTTCCTGGAAGGCAGATCATTAAAAACCCCCACTGCATAATCACTTAATCTTTGCAGGGGCGCATAATTTTGAACATAGTGATTTTCGATGATTTCAGGCATTATATTAAATTATGCCGTTAAGTTAATCATTACTACTCTTTAATCTTAACAGGTACAGTAGTATAAAAGAAAGCACTGCGGTCAACTTCCTCCAGACGAACCTTTAGTTCATCCGAGGTATTAATATCCGTTATGTTGACATCTAATTCTTCACTGTCCACTATCCTAACATCAATAGTTCCATTTTCATTGACAGGAACTGTAGTAAACTGAGTTGAAGTCGGATTAGGACCTTCAGCATAAGCTTTATCGAATAAGTTTATATTTTGAAACGATATGAATGTCAAATTCAGGGCGATGATGGTTAATAGTACCTTCGTGTAATTATCCGTTTTCATGGTTTTAGTTTTTATTTCACCAATGCTCTAACAAATTTTATTCCACCTTAAAAACATATTTTATTCAAAAGAGATAAAGCACAAAAAAAGGTGGAGTTCTCACCCCACCTTCACATCTAAATTATATTCTTTGTTATTCCGTATCGTATATCTCTGAAAGCTTATCGTGAAGTGATTGTCCACGAAGATTTTTAGCCACAATCTTTCCTTCCGGATCAACTAAAATACTAAATGGTATTCCTGTAATATTATACAAATCAGCAACTTTTGATTGTGTTGCAGACAATTCAGAAACCTGTGTCCAGGTCAAATTATCTTCTTCTATTGCCTGCAGCCATTTATCTCTGCTTCTGTCTAATGAAACTCCAAGAATCTGAAATCCTTTACCCTTATATTTATCATAAGCAGCCACAACATTTGGATTTTCCATCCTGCATGGCTTGCACCATTGAGCCCAAAAGTCTACTAGCACGTATTCTCCTCTGAAATCACTTAACCTAACAGTATCACCATCTGGCGTTGGTAATGCAAAATCAGGTGCTTCAGCTCCAATTGCGAGTTTAGCTTCCTTACCCACCTGGTCCTTAAATGGCATGTAGAAATCAGCATCAGGATAGGCCTCTTCATATTTGGCCACTAAATTTCTCATGAAATCCACATTTTCACCAACAGGTAATAATCTTGCAGCTTCAATACCTACGATTGAAGGAAGGATATCATTTATCTTATTTTTTAATTCTTCTTGAAATCCCTTTTGCTTCTTTCTAATAACTTCAGCTAGAGAATCAGCTGCTTGCATATTTTTCTTTGATGCATTCTTTTGATAAGCCAGCATGAGATTCCTGTTTTCCATCTGGAAGTTTTTGACCATCTCACTAACCTCATTATAATAATTATAGTCGTCTGAGCCTTCTATCTTAACTGATTCTTTTGGATTATCCATATCGATAGACATTTCTATATCATCACCATCGTATGGAATAAAAACTTGTTCGTTATTACCAAAATTAAAAGCAACAAAAGCAGGTTGAGATACTGTCAATGTTCCTTCGAAATTACCATCTTCATCAACTTGCAGAGTATCGATTACAATGAATCTGTTATTCTCCTGCCTTGAAACAGTAACCTGTGCAACAGCACTTCCATTTATTATCTCTCCCTGTACTTTCCCTGAATATTTACCGTTTGATTCTTCAGTATCATTTCCGGTTTCATTACAAGAAATTATTGCAGTTAATAAAAATAGAATAAAACTAAATTTTAATAGCTTCATAAGTTGTTTATTGATTTTTCAATTGTTCTTCTATCAAGGAAATTGTTTGTCTGGGATCAGCTTTACCTTTGCTTTTCTTCATTACTTCACCCATAAAAAATTTTGACAAGCCCTTTTTGCCATTTTTCCAGGCTGTTACTTTTTCAGGATTTTGAGAAATAGCTTCATTGACCCAATCTAATAATTCATTTTCATCAGATTCAATAAGTAAACCTTTCTCCGCAGCCAACTTCTCAGGCTTAGTGCCATTTACCATCACCTCTGGTAAAAGTTCTCGCACTGCTACATGCTGATTTACTTTACCAGAAGTACTTAATTCGATTAACGAGCTAAGAGCCTTTGGGTTTATATTTTCAAGCTTGATTTCGCTATTTTGATTTATAAAACCTTTCACCGGTCCAACAAACCAGTTTGAAGCAACCTTTGGATCTATATTTTCCTTCAACATTGATTCAAAAAATTTCGCCTGAGATATTTCTTCACAGATTATCCGAGCTTTTTCCAACTCAATGCCATATTCGTTTATAAATCTTTGTTCTCTTTCTTCAGGCAATTCAGGCATTGCACTTTTAATCTCATTAATAAAGCTATCTGAAAGTTCGATTTCTGAAAGATCAGGGTCCGGAAAATAACGATAGTCGTTTAATGCTTCCTTGGTTCGCATGGCTCGCGTCTGATTCTTTTCAAGATCATACAACCTTGTTTCTGAGATTACAGTTTCACCTGATCGAATAAGCTCTGCCTGCCTTTTTATTTCAGCATTAATCGCTTTCTGGACATTCCTGACGGAATTCATATTTTTAATTTCGACCTTGTTGCCAAGCTTTTCAGATCCCACCGGTTTAATCGACACATTAGCATCGCAACGCAATGAACCTTCTTCCATATTGGCATCGGAGATATCCAGCCATCGAACGAGTCTTCGTAAGTAGTTTAAAAATAAGGCCACTTCTGCTGAAGTGGACATACATGGATTAGTTACCACTTCTAACAAAGGGGTTCCGGCCCTGTTGAGGTCGATCTTTGAGAAATCTTCTCCTTCAACATGAATCGATTTCCCGGCATCTTCCTCCATATGAATCTTATCGAGCGAAACAAATTTGTCACCGGATTCCGTTTTTATATTAACACCACCGCCTTTACAAACAGGAGTTCTGTCTTGAGTAAGCTGATAACCTTTTGGAGAATCAGGATAAAAATAATTTTTCCTGTCAAAATACATTTTTTGAGCAATCTTGCATTCTAAAGCCAGGCCTAACTTTACTGCTTTACCCAATACAGCCCTGTTTACCACGGGTAAAGTACCAGGATGGGCCAGAGAAACCGGGCTCACTAATGTATTCGGATCAGCACCGTATTTCACCGGATCATCACAAAATATTTTACTTTTTGTGTTCAACTGAACATGGACCTCAAGTCCGATCACAGGCTCATATTGTTGTCCGGAAATCTCCATAAGAATTATATTTTTTCCTGAATCAGTTTTTTGGCTTCATTTACAGCATTATCCAACCCACTGACATCCTTTCCTCCGGCTGTAGCAAAAAATGGCTGTCCGCCACCTCCACCTTTGATATTTTTAGCTAATTGACGGACCCACTGGCCGGCGTTTCTTTCATCATTAGTAAGTTCTTCACTGATCACAACAGCGATCTGTGGCTTACCGGCAATATCTGCAGCGATCACAGCTATGATAGGTCCGTGTTCATTTTTAAGTTGAAAAGCCAGATTCTTTAAAGAGTCAGCATCAGGTAATGAAACCTTCTCAGTAAGAATATTCATTCCGTTCTTCTCTTCGATCTTCTCGAAAAGTTGTTTTTTAACTAATTGGGCTTTCTCCTTATTAGCTTCTTCCATTGCTTTTGAAAGCTTGTTCCTTTCTTCGATCACATTTGTCAATCCCTGAACGAGATTCTTAGGATTTTTAAGCAACTCTCTTACTTCATTTAAAAGTTGAAGTTCCTTTTCTATATATTCCTGAGCTGCAGAACCAGTAATCGCTTCTATCCTTCTTACTCCTGCTGCTACTGAACCTTCTGATATGATCTTAAAAAGTCCGATCTGTCCTGTAAATGGAACGTGTGTTCCACCACAAAGCTCTACTGAATAATCTTTATCAAAAGTAATGACCCGAACAAAATCACCGTATTTTTCACCGAACAACGCCATAGCACCGGCTTCTTTAGCTTCTTCTATCGGTACATTTCGTTTTTCGCTTAACTCAATATTTGCCCTGATCTTATCATTGACAATTTTCTCAATCTCACGAATTTCTTCATCTGTTACTTTTTGAAAATGAGAAAAATCAAATCTTAATACCTCTGGCGATACTAATGACCCACGCTGTTGAACGTGATCTCCCAGAACTTTTCTTAAAGCTGCATGTAGCAAGTGTGTAGCGGAGTGATTATTCATTGTCTTCACTCTTTTTTCTCTATCCACTTTAAGTTCGAATTGCGCATTAAGGTTTTCAGGAAGCTTTTTAGAAAAATGGATAATCAGATCATTTTCCTTTTTCGTATCAAAAATAGGGATCTTTTCATCAGCACCAATTGCGATACCCTTATCTCCTACCTGTCCACCAGACTCAGCATAAAACGGAGTCTTTTCAAATACCAATTGATATATAGTATTCTTTTTATCTTTTACTTCCCTGTATCTTAATAATCTGGATGTCGTTTCGAGTTCTTCATAACCGGTAAAAGTTACTTCCTCTCCTTCTTCTACCACCATCCAGTCACCTTTTTCCTGTACTGCAGCTTGTCTTGATCTATCCTTCTGGATCTTCATCTCAGCCTCAAATCCAGGCTCATCAATAGAATAACCTTTTTCTCTTGCGATCAAAGCTGTTAAATCAACCGGAAAACCGTAAGTATCATAAAGCTCAAAGACCGCCTTTCCACTGATAACATCACCTTTATTTAGACTGGAAGTTATTTGCTCCAGACGCTTAAGGCCATTTTCAAGTGTACGAAGAAAATTTGCTTCTTCTTCTTTTACCACTTTACTGACAAAAGCCTTTTGTTGTTCAAGCTCTGAAAAAACTCCTTTAAATTGCTCTGCTAAAACATCTACTAGCTCAAACAAGAAAGGAGATGAAAAATTAAGGAAAGTATAACCATATCGGACCGCTCTTCTCAATATTCTTCTGATAACATATCCTGCCTTATTATTTGAAGGCAACTGTCCATCAGCGATAGCAAACGAAATTGCTCTGATATGGTCAGAAATAACCCTTACAGCAATATCTGTTTTTTCATCAGAACCATATTTCACACCGGCTTTTTTCTCCAAATGATTAATAAGTGGCATGAAGACATCGGTATCGTAATTTGAAGCTTTGTTCTGAATCGCCATACAAAGTCTTTCAAATCCCATCCCGGTATCAATATGTTTATTAGGAAGATCGACAAGGGAACCGTCAGCTTTCCTGTTAAATTCCATGAAAACCAGATTCCATATCTCCACAACCAAAGGATGGTCTTCATTAACTAGTTCCTTGCCTTCCTTTTGTTTTCTGTCATCATCAGATCTCAGGTCTATATGAATTTCAGAACATGGACCACACGGGCCAGTATCTCCCATTTCCCAGAAATTATCTTTTTTTCCAGCTGAAAGAATTCTGTCCTCGCTTATCCAATCCTTCCAGTGATCAAAAGCTTCTTTATCAAAATCAAGGTTATCATCTTTATCTCCCCCGAAAACAGTGACGTAAAGTCTGTCTTTTGGCAGTTTATAAACTTCGGTCAGCAATTCCCATGCCCATGCAATGGCCTCCTTCTTGAAATAATCTCCAAAAGACCAGTTACCAAGCATTTCAAACATGGTATGGTGATAGGTATCCATACCGACTTCTTCCAGGTCATTATGCTTTCCTGATACTCTTAAGCACTTTTGGGTATCAGCTACCCGTTTATCCTGAGGATCTGTATTTCCCAGAAAGTAATCTTTAAACTGGTTCATCCCCGCGTTAGTAAACATCAAGGTAGGGTCATTTTTTACTACCATTGGTGCAGAAGGAACTATTTTATGCTGCTTTCCCTCGAAAAAATTTAAAAATTGCTGCCTGATTTCTGCGGAATTCATGAATTACCTTTAATTTTTTATAAAATCGTACATTAATAGATTTTTGGCAATAATCTAATTTAATATTTCATTATTTTTTACCGATATTTGCCGTTACCGTTAATTGACCAACGATTCTGTTAATCATTATTTAACATGTCGGGCAAAAATACAAGTTTTAAAATTGTATACGACAAATGGCTAGAATAAAATATTATTACGACACAGAAACTTGTAAGTATGAGCGTGTGAAAGTGTCAACATGGGATGTGGTGCTGAATTTTATGGGTTTCATGTTCGTTTCAGTATTGATCGCTTTTGGACTCGTACTAGCATACTTTTTTATCTTTGACTCTCCTAAAGAGCAAATTTTAAAGCAGGAAAACCGTGCTTTGAGGGATTCTCTGACTAATTGGCAGAGAGAAATAAGCCTGCAAAGAGACTATGTGGCTTACCTGCAACAGAGAGATGAAAGAATTTACAGGCAGATTATGGAAGCCGATCCGCTACCATCTTCAATCCGTGAAATGGGAATGGGTGGTGCCGATCGATATAAAAAATACAGAGAATTAGATCTGCCGGATGTACTTTCAAATACCAGAAAGAAGATTGATAAGCTTAATAAGGAAATGTATGCGCAGTCCCTGTCTTTCGATGAGATTGAGAAACTTGCAGAAAATAAAAATAAAATGCTGGCGAGTATACCCGCTATACAGCCAATCCGAAACCAGGAACTTACAAGGCTTGCATCAGGATATGGTTTGAGAATGCACCCGATTTATAAAGTTCGTAAAATGCACTGGGGAATAGACTTCTCTGCTCCACGAGGCACCCCTATTTACTCCACAGGCGATGGAAAAATATCCAGAGTCGTGCGATCAAATAAAAGAACCGGTTATGGTAATTATGTTGAGATCGATCACGGATATGGATTTAAAACCCGATATGCCCATATGCAGACAATTTCTGTAAAAGTGGGCCAAAAAGTGATTAGGGGAGAAACTATCGGGAAAGTTGGTAATACCGGTGGTTCAACAGCTCCACACTGTCATTATGAAATCATGAAAGATGGTAAAAAAGTCGATCCGATCTTATATATGATCATGGATGTAACCGACGAAGAATATCAAAAATTACTTGACCTTGCATCTATCGAAAACCAGTCACTTGGGTAATAGATAGTCAAATACAATATTTTAAAGCAACACACCTTTATTTAATGTGTTGCTTTTTTTTAAACTCATTCAGCATCAAATTATGAAAAACCAGCTTTTAATAATTTTTACAGTTCTTATTGTTTTATTATCATCCTGTGCAGGAAGTAAACGAATTACACCTCCTGCACCCATAGTGAAAAAAGATCTGACCGAGACTCCGTTTCTTCTTGGCAACTTAGCACTGAACAATAACGAGGCTCTAATAAAAGCTCAGTATGCAGCTAATGAGATCAATGTTCTTCTCGACACAATTAGCGTCATTGGTGTAGGTGATATCATGATCGGCACTAATTTTCCAAAACCAGAATATCTCCCTTCTGATAGCGGAAAATATCAATTGGCTTATGTCAAAGAATATCTAAAGGATGCGGATATTACTTTTGGAAATTTAGAAGGTGTATTACTTGATGAGGGTGGTGAACCTAAATATTGTAAAGATCCGAGTATATGCTACCTTTTCAGATCTCCGGAATATTATGCTCAACATTTTGTCGATGCAGGTATTGATGTGATGAGTACCGCCAACAACCATGCTGGTGACTTTGGTAATACCGGTCGATTGACTACAATGAAGACACTTGATCAATATGGAATACATCATGCAGGTCAGTCTGTGAAACCGTATACTATGTTTGAAAAAGATGGCATCAAATATGGCTTTGCTGCATTTGCCCCTAATACTGCTACTCAGAGCATAACTGATTATGAAGCTGCCGCAAGAATAATCCAACATCTCGATAGCCTTAATGATATTGTCATTGTAAGTTTCCATGGTGGAGCTGAAGGGTCAAAACACGAGCATGTTACCAGGGAAACTGAAACTTTTTATGGAGAAAACCGAGGCAATGTTTACAAATTTTCTCATTGGGTAATCGACAATGGGGCTGATATAGTATTTGGTCATGGCCCACATGTTACCAGAGCACTAGAAGTATACAATAATCGATTCATTTCTTATTCTCTAGGAAACTTTGCTACTTACAATCGATTCAATCTCAGAGGAGTAAACGGAATAGCCCCATTAGTAAAAGTTTACACAACCAGGAATGGGGAGTTTTTATATGGCGATATCGTTCCAATAATTCAGGAAGGCCGGGGAATTCCAAAGATAGATCCAGACAAACGAGTAATCAGAAGGTTACAGCAACTAACGGCAGAAGATTTTCCCGAATCAAAAATATTCATTGATGATTCAGGAAAAATTACTTATTTTGGATTTTAGAAACCGGATAAAAAGATCTTCAAATAGTGCCGTATAAGGAAAAAGAAATAGAAAAAAAATATTTTTCAATCGGAGAAGTTGCTGAAATAATCAATGTAGCACCTTCCCTCATTCGATTCTGGGAATCTGAATTTGACGTGATCAAGCCTAAAAAAAACAAAAAAGGCAACCGGATTTTCACTAAAAAAGATATAGAAAGCATTAAAATGATCTATCACCTTGTAAAAGAAAAAGGATATACCTTGCAAGGGGCAAAAGATGCTTTAAAAAATAACAACCAACAAATAGTTTCCAAATTGGAAGTGATCGGAAAGTTGAAAGACATTCGTGAATTTCTAACTGAATTAAAAAGGAAACTGGATTAAGATTTATTGACTAAAGTAATTTTTATTTATGAAGGATAACCTGCAATATGTTATTGCATTGCAGTATATCCCTGGTATCGGTTCAAAAACAGCTAAACTATTAATCAGCTATTTGGGTTCTGCTGAGAAGTTGTTTTTTATGCCTAGAGGCAAACTAAAAAGCATACCCGGGATAGGTGACGCATTTATTAAAAGGATTACCACCGAAGCGAAAGAAAATGCCCTTAAAAAAGCTGAGGATCTAATTTTAAAATGTAATAAACTGAAAATTGGGATTTGTTCTTTTTATGACGATGACTATCCTCTCAGATTAAAAGAATGCGTTGATGCGCCATTAATTCTATATTATAAAGGCAACTTCAATACCCTTAAAAGTAAAAAAGCCCTTGCAGTTGTCGGAACAAGAAATGCTTCTTCTTATGGTCTTCAAATAACAGAAAAAATTATCAGGGAACTTGCCGGCCAAAAAGGAATATTAACCATCAGTGGATTAGCCAAAGGTATAGATGCTAAAGCACACAAAGCCTCTATGACCAACAATATACCTACGGTTGGAGTTTTAGGCCATGGCCTGGATATGATCTACCCAGCTTCTCATAAAACGTTAGCCAAAGATATGATTAAAGATGGGTGTCTGTTATCAGAGTATCCTCCGGGCACTCTTCCTGATCATCATAATTTCCCTATGAGAAACAGAATAGTAGCTGGTATCGCTGATGCGGTTTTAGTTGTGGAAGCTGCTGCTAAAGGTGGAGCACTTATCACAGCAGATCTGGCTCAGGGTTATAGCAGGGAAGTTTTTGCTATACCGGGAAACCTTACTTCAAATTATAGCACAGGATGTAACGAATTAATCAGAAAAAATACTGCAGCAATAGTCACGAAAGCTACTGATATAATCGAAGCGTTAAATTGGGATATTAATGAAGTTCAAAATAAAATTATTCCTGAAGCAATTGACCTTTCCTTATTTAGCTCTGAGGAAAGACAACTTATTAAGGTTCTTCAAGACAATCCGGATGGATTGCATGTAGATGCACTAAGCTGGATGAGTCAGGTTCCTTTACCCAAAATGGCTTCTATATTATTATCTCTGGAATTACAGGGAGTCATTAAAGCACTCCCCGGAAAAACCTTCACCCTTTAAAATACAAAAGCCGCTATAAAGCGGCTTTTGTTTATACTGAATTACAAATTACTTTATTTGTTACATTTTTCTCTGATCACTTCATAAACGTTGAAGTCACCAAGTTCACCCGCCTTACTTAAATCAAGACATCCATCCTCTTTCTGCCCATATTCTACTCTAAGAACACCTCTTAGATAATAAGCATCCGGGTTTTTTGGTTCCATCTCGATAATTCTCGAGCAGTCATTTATTGCATCTTTATAAGCTTCAAGCTCAAGTTTGGCCTGACCTCTCATATAGTAAGCATCAACAAAACTCGGGTTTAACTCAATTGCTTTCGTGAAATCAGCAATAGCGCCGTAGTAATCCTGCATTTCAAATTTAACACCACCCCTTTCATAATAGGCTTCATGTGCTTCAGAGTTAATATCAATTACCCTGTTAAAATCAAGCATCGCTCCTTTATAATCCTGAAGAATTTTCTTAACCTTTCCACGATTAAAATATGCAGGATCATAATTCTCATCCACCTCGATCGCTTTATTAAAAAGTTTTAAAGCCTCTCTGTAATTGCGGGCTTCAAAATACTTCATTCCTTCTTCAGTGATTTCTTTAGCGCTATTATTTCTTGCCTGAAGGCTAAACGCAGTTAGAACGATTATTAAAAAGTAAGTTAGTCTTTTCATAAAAAAGTTTGTTTTATTGACCAGGTACAAGTATATACCTTTAATATACAAATAGTGACCTAATGTTATAAAACGATGATGTAAGGTTAAAGTGCTTCTACTAACCTTTTATATAAATATCTTACTCGCCATTGCTTCTGAAGCCTGAAACTGAGTATGGTCGATATTTATATCCACGTCATTTTTATCAATAAATTTCATTAAAGTCTCTGTAGCGATGTTGCCTGTAAGGTCGTCTTTAGCCATGGGACACCCTCCAAATCCCTTCATTGCTGCATCAAATCTTCGACATCCGGCATCATATGCTGCTTTAATTTTCTCTTCAGCATTATCAGGAGTACTATGAAAATGTGCTCCAAAAATAATATCAGGAAATGAATTGATCGTGTTCTTAAATGCAAATTCAATATCATCAGGCTTCGCACTTCCTACAGTGTCAGCTAAACTAACGATTTCAACTTCTATCTCACTTAATTCTTCTGTGAATTGCAATAAATAATCTGCATTATAAGGGTCATCATAAGGATTCCCAAAGCCCATAGATAAATAAGTCACCAATGTTTTATCGGTTTTCTTACAAATATCCTGAATCTCCCGAAGGCTATCTTTAGCTTGTTGAATAGTCTTATTTGTATTCCTTAATTGAAAGGTTTCTGATAAAGATAAAGGAAATCCGAGGTAATCAATCTCCTCAAATTCCGCCGCATCATTTGCTCCCCTCACATTTGCTACAATAGCCAGAAGCCTTGAACTGGTGTCTGACAGATCCAATTGTGACAAAACCTCTTTTGTATCTTTCATCTGAGGTATTGCCTTTGGGGAAACAAAACTGCCGAAATCAATAGTATGAAATCCAACCTTTAATAATTGGTTTATATATTGTATTTTTTTCTCCGTAGGGATAAATGAATGCCAGCTTTGCATGGCATCTCTCGGGCACTCTACAATTTGCATTTTTTCTTTCTAAAATAGCATAAGCAATTTCAACCTACAACCATACTGACTAAAATAAAGCTGAAGCGATCCTTCTTACCGGTTCTGCCTTACCCATACTATAAAAATGCAAACTGGGAACTCCGAATTCCAATAATTCTTTCGATTGTTGAATAGCCCATTCTACCCCTACTTCCCTGACATCGGCATTATTCTTACATTTTTCAACTTCATTTACCAGGTCATCCGGTAAATCTATATAAAAATGTCTCGGTAATGAACTCAGGTGATTTAAGGTAGTAATTGGTTTTAACCCTGGAATAATAGGAACATTAATACCCATTTTCCTACAATCCTCAACAAATTTGAAATACTTCTTATTATCAAAAAACATTTGAGTGACGATATATTGAGCACCCATATCCACCTTTAATTTGAGGTATTTTAAATCTGTGGCCATATTTGGAGCTTCAAAATGCTTTTCCGGGTATCCTGCTACACCAATACAGAAGTCAGTATGCTCTGCATTAGTCAGGTCTTCGTCAAGGTAAATGCCATCATTCATATTTTTAACCTGCTCCAATAACTCAGAGGCGAAATTATGGCCGTGCTCTTCAGCTCTAAATTTTGGTTCACTTGACATTGCATCACCGCGAAGCACCAAAACATTATTTATACCTAAAAAATGAAGATCTATCAATGCATTTTCAGTTTCTTCTTTTGAAAATCCACCACAAATCAGGTGAGGCACCGTATCTACATTGTATTTATTTTTTATCGCAGCACATATACCTACCGTACCAGGTCGTTTTCTGATCACTTGTCTTTCAAGAAGTCCATTTTCTCGCTTTTTATAAGTAAACTCCTCTCTGTGATAAGTAACATCGATAAATGGAGGCTTAAATTCCATCAGGGGATCTAAATGATCGTAAAGCTTTTGTATATTCTCTCCTTTTAGTGGCGGTAGAATTTCAAAAGTAAAAAGTGTTTTATCAGCCTTCTCAAAATGCTCAGTAACTTTCATATTGTATATGTAAAAATGCCTTCAGTTTAATTTTGTATAACCAGTTTTTCCGGATCATAATTTAAATTTGGTGCCAACCACTTTTCGGCGGTTTCTATATTCCATCCCTTCCTTTTTGCATATTCTTCAACCTGATCTCTTTCGATCTTCCCAAGACCAAAATATCTTGATTCAGGATGACTGAAATAATAACCAGAAACCGCAGCAGTAGGATACATAGCCATACTTTCGGTCAAAGTAATGCCGGTATTTTCTGGCACTTTGAGCCAATCAAAAAGCTTGATCTTTTCAGTATGATCGGGACAAGCCGGATATCCTGGAGCAGGTCTTATCCCTATATATTTCTCCTTTATTAGCTCCTCATTTTCAAAACTCTCTCCAACTGCGTAGCCCCAAATTTCTTTACGGACTTTTTCGTGTAAATATTCAGCAAAAGCCTCAGCAAGTCTGTCAGCTAATGCTTTTATCATTATTTGTTTATAATCATCTAATTCGTATTCCTTAATAAGATCTTCAATTCCATCACCAGCTGTAACGGCAAATCCACCGATATAATCAGTCTTACCGGCTTCAGAAGGAGATATAAAATCTGCTAATGATAAATTAGGCAATCCCTTACCCTTTTGACCTTGCTGACGCAGAAATTCAAAATCAAAATGAGGCTTTCCTGATTCATCCATAACACTGACCGTATCTGCAGCGGTTCTGATGGCAGGATATATACCAACTACACCATGAGCCTTCAGGCCCCGGTTTTCAATTACTTCTGCAAGCATATCCTGGGCATCAGAATACAGTTTAGAAGCCTCGACACCAACTACTTCGTGATTTAATATTTGCGGAAATTTGCCTTTCAGCATCCATGCAGAGAAAAAAGGCGTCCAGTCAATATATGGAATCAACTCTTCAAGATTGAGATCATTAAACACAAATGTGCCGATTTTATTTGGCTGGGGAGTTTCATATGCTTCCCAATCCTGCCGTTCTGCATTCAGAATTGCTTCCTCATAAGAAATGTATTTTTTGATCTGTTTTTTACTGGCATGGTCAGCTCTTGCTTTTGCGTATTCTTCTTTCAGGTTCTGCTTAAACTCGTCTTTCCTTTCATCGGAAAGAGCATTGCTACATACTGAAACACATCGGCTTGCATCCAGCACATGAGTAACAATACCTGAATAATGAGGGTCGATCTTCACAGCCGTATGGATTCTGGAAGTTGTTGCTCCGCCGATTAAAAGAGGCATATCAAAACCTGACCTTTCCATTTCCTTGGCGACGTGAACCATCTCATCCAATGAAGGAGTAATAAGCCCGCTTAGGCCGATTGCATCTACTTTTTCATCAATTGCTGCCTGAAGAATTTTTTCAGCAGGAACCATCACTCCCAGATCAACTACATCAAAGTTATTACAGGCAAGTACAACACTAACTATATTTTTACCAATATCATGCACATCTCCTTTTACTGTGGCCAAAAGGATTTTTGCCTTAGGCTTCTGATCAGGATTGGCCTTTTTTTCTGCTTCGAGGTAAGGTGTTAAATAGGCAACGGCCCTTTTCATAACCCTTGCACTCTTTACTACCTGCGGAAGAAACATTTTACCGGAACCAAATAGGTCTCCAACTATATTCATTCCGTCCATTAAAGGCCCTTCAATAACTAATAAAGGTCTGCCAAGCTTCTGATAAGCTTCTTCTGTATCTTCTTCGATATGATCGATTATCCCTTTTACAAGAGCATGAGATAACCGTTCTTCTACCGTTCCGGAACGCCACTCTTCCGCTTTTTTATCTTCTCTTTTATCGTTTTTAACAGTCTCTGCAAAATCAAGTAACCGCTCTGTTGCATCTTCCCTCCTGTCAAGTAAAACATCCTCAACTCTTTCCAGAAGGTCATCGGGTATTTCATCGTAAACTTC
Source organism: Mangrovivirga halotolerans (assembly GCF_026241165.1). Lineage (GTDB taxonomy): Bacteria > Bacteroidota > Bacteroidia > Cytophagales > Cyclobacteriaceae > Mangrovivirga > Mangrovivirga halotolerans. The sequence goes on from NZ_JAPFQN010000001.1 coordinate 136,986, forward strand.
AAGCATTGTAGGATTCACGATTCCCATATCCATTCCATGCTTAATTGCATGATATAAAAAAGCAGCATGCATAGCTTCCCGGACTTTATTATTTCCCCTGAAACTAAATGAAACATTACTGACTCCTCCGCTCACTTTCGCTCCGTGCAAATGTTGCTTGATCCATGCTGTAGCTTCAAAGTAATCTAAAGCATTTCTCCGGTGTTCTTCCATACCCGTAGCTACCGGAAAAATATTCGGATCAAAAATTATATCCTCTGCTGGAAAATCAGCTACTTCAGTAAGCAGCTTATAGGATCTTTCGCAGATCTCAATTCTCCGATGATAATTGTCTGCTTGTCCATCTTCATCAAATGCCATAACAACTACAGCAGCACCATATTTTTTAATCAATCTGGCCTGTTCTAAAAATTGTTCTTCCCCCTCTTTTAATGATATGGAATTCACAATGCCTTTTCCCTGGATACATTGCAAACCAGCCTCAATGATCTCCCATTTAGAAGAATCGATCATTACAGGGATCCTTGCAATTTCCGGCTCCGATGCCATGAGATGTAAAAATTTGACCATCGCGGCTTTCCCGTCAATCATGGCTTCATCCATATTGACATCTATAACCTGGGCTCCTCCTCTTACCTGATCAAGGGCAACATCCAGCGCTTCTTCATATTTATCCTCCCTGATCAAACGAAGAAATTTCCTGGAACCAGTCACATTCGTCCTTTCTCCAATATTGACAAAATTAGCATTCGGAGTAACATACAATGGCTCCAGGCCACTTAATCTCAATGGCTTATATGTAAAATTATTTTCACTCATTAAACAGGTATTTTTTCTTCACTTCCTTTTCTTGGCTGATATTTTTCAGCTAATAAAGCAAGTTGTTTTATATGTTCGGGCGTTGTGCCACAACAACCTCCCAGAATATTCAGGAGGCCTTCCTTTAAAAATACTTCCACTTCATTTTTCATCGATTCCGGAGTCTGATCGTAAGCGCCGAATTCATTAGGTAATCCTGCGTTAGGGTGTGCGCTAACGGCAAAAGTCGATTCTTTGGCCAATATCTGTAAATAAGGACGTAATTGTTTGGCCCCCAGAGCACAATTAAGGCCTATTGATAAAAGGTCAACATGAGAGACAGATACAAGAAAAGCCTCAGTGGTCTGACCGCTCAATGTTCGTCCTGAAGCATCGGTTATCGTTCCTGAAACCATTACTGGAACAGTTCTTCCTCCATCATCAAAATAGTCTTGAGCAGCAAATAGGGCTGCTTTGGCATTAAGAGTATCAAATACTGTCTCGATTAATAAAACGTCAGAACCACCTTCAACAAGACCTTTAATTTGTTCTTTATATGCTTTAACAAGATCATTAAAAGAAACTGCCCTAAAGCCCGGGTCATTAACATCAGGAGAAAGGCTGGCTGTTTTATTAGTTGGCCCTACTGACCCCGCCACCCAACGGGGTTTTTCAGGATTAGCCCTGGTAAATTCATCTGCAGCGGTTTTAGCTATTTTCGCTGACTCATAATTAAGTTCGTAAGCAATCTCACTAAGGTTATAATCATCCTGGGCGATCGAAGTACTACTAAAAGTATTAGTTTCTAAAATATCGGCTCCAGCTGCAAGGTACTCCTTGTGAATGGTTTCAATTATATCCGGACGGGTAATGCTTAAAAGGTCATTATTACCTTTTAATGAAGATTTGTGATTCTTAAACCTCTCGCCTCTGAAATCTTCTTCATCGAGGTTATATCGCTGAATCATGGTACCCATGGCTCCATCGAGAATCAATATTCGTTTTTTTAATGCTAGTTTTATATCCACTCTTTCTTATTTAAAACTTAGTTATCAAGAAAGAGTTTCAGGCAGGCTTGAAACTTATCTTTTCCCGGTCTGGCCGAGATGGGAAGTAGCACCAAGTTTAACCAAGGTTGCTAAGACTTCGCAGGGCCCAATCCCTCAGTCTTTCTTGATAAGCAATAACAAAATAAACAAATGATAAGGAAATAATAAAACTTTTAAGAGATTTTTAATGCCTTAGTCATTCTATTAAAATCATTAATAACAATTTTTTATATTTTTAAGGCCATTTCTTCCTCAAAATATTTATCGATCAACTTTTGAATCATTCCATCTTTAAGCCCTACTGTAGGTACGACCATTTGATCAGCACCTGACCATTCCATTGCAGCCAGGTAAATATCAGCAGCCGGTAAAATCACGTCAGCACGATCTTCGTTGAGATTCAACAAATACACTCGTTCTTCATAGGTCATTTCAGAAAGTCTGGATTTAACTTCTTTGATTTGATCGGTAGTTACAAATCCTTTTTCACCACCTTCTGAAATATCCCTTATCTTATTAATATTCCCTCCTGTGCCTACTGCTGAAACAGGAAGACCTTTTTTATTATAATTCTTTAGTTGAGCCCCAATCCACGAGTGTATCTTTTCCCATGTTTTCGGATTATCATGATGGCCTAGACTACGAACTGAACCTAGTTTAAATGAATGTGCAACTATCTTTTTCCTGTTTTTATATATATTCAACTCGGTACTACCTCCACCAACATCCACGTGAATTACCATGCCATCTGCAATATATTGCTTTAAAGCATTATTGATCATGGATGCCTCTTCATCACCATCGATTATTTTTATCTTCAAACCCGAAGTTTCCTTCACTTTTTTTGCAATTTCAGGTCCGTTATCTGCTTCCCGCATAGCTGATGTTGCACAGATCATATGATCATCTACTTCGTACAGATCCATCAGGCTTTTATATACAGACATCAACTCTACGAATTTTTCAACTTTCTTTTTTTTAATCCGGCCATGTTTGAACACATCCTTTCCAAGGCGCAAAGGAAACCTGACATACTCAAGCTTCTTACTATAAACTAAACCGCGGAATACCTTGGCAGTATTCACCTGGAAACGGATTGCATTTGAGCCTATATCAATTACAGCTAATTTCATATCAAATACTCAACAAGTCTACTTCCTCAAGCTTTTCTTCGGTTAGATTATAAAAAGCTTCATGAACACTTATTATTTCTTCTTTATCTGAAGGCTGCTTCATAATGTAAGTACCATCGCTGTTCATTTTATATGAGTTGACATTATCAATCAAATTATAATACAGAACATTAATAAGGTAATTTTTTATCACATCATCCTTGATAAGGAAAAGCGATTCTAACCTCCTATCAAGCGACCTTACCATTACATCCGCACTACCACCATATAACTTAGGATCCCCTGAATTATGGAAATAGTAAATTCTAGAATGCTCCAGATAATTACCTACTATAGAAATTACTTTAATATTATCTGATAAACCTTTCACTCCAGGCTTCAGACAGCAAATACCTCTCACAATTAATCGAATAGGCACTCCTGCTTTTGAAGCTTCATAAAGCTCATCTATTATAACATCATCCTGCAGTGAATTTATTTTGATAACGATGCCTGATTCACCACCTTTTTTAGCATTTTCAGCTTCATTGCGTATCAATGATATTAACTGTTCCCTCATGTCTCTCGGGGCTGTTAACAGAGTTTCATAACCGCCAGGTACCGAATGTCCTGTAATCACATTAAAGAATTCAGATACATCATGGGCATATTCATTTTTCGTTGTTAAAATACCTATATCAGTGTATAAAGTGGCAGTATCCTCATTATAATTACCACTGGCAAGATGGACATAGCTGGTTACTTTCTTACCTTCCTGGCGGACAATATTTAATAATTTTGTATGGGTTTTAACGGCACTCAGACCATATATAACATAACATCCTGCTTTTCTAAGCCTGTTAGCCTGCCTGATATTGTTTTCTTCATCAAATCTTGCTTTAACTTCGAAAAGGACAGCAACGTTTTTCCCATTCTCTGCTGCTTTTAATAAGGCTTCAACTATCCGGCTGTCTTTAGCAAGACGATATATTGTCATCTTAATAGACAGTACCTGAGGATCCTCGGCCGATCGTTCAAGTAATTCGATCAACGGACTTATACTATTATATGGATGATGCAACAGAACATCTTTTTCCTTAAGTACTTCCATCAGATCCTCATTTTCACGTGCATGATAGTTGATTGGATCCCTTGGAGGTGGTGATTTCGGAAGCAGATGCTTAAACTCGTTATGCTTTATGATCTGCCAGAAACTAGTGAAATCTATTAATCCTCCGGCAGGAGCTTTAAAAATATTAAAGTCCTCCAGATTCCATCTTTTCTTAAGAAATCTAAGTAAATTCTTATTATACTTCGCCTCCACCTCAATTCGAACTACCCTCCCGGTTTGACGGGTTTTAAGCTTACTCTTTAATTCATCTAAGAAATTGGTTTCAATATCATCGCTTTCCTCAAGTGTGAAATCACCATTTCGAGTTAACCTGAACAAGTCAGCCGAAATGATCTCGACATTTCTGAATAGCCAGCTAATATGTTCTCTGACAATCTCTTCTATTGGAATAAAAACGATCTCCCTTTCTCTTCTGATCTCAAAAAAACGTGGCAGGTTATTCGGTATCTGGATAAAAGAAATTTTACTTCGTGAAGTATTCTTTTTACTCATTTGAATACCATTACCACTACTTTGAGTCACCACTCCAAAGATCAGAACCTTATTCATGAGGATAGGAAAAGAATGCATACCATCATAGGTCATCGGAGTTAACATTGGAAACACCGTTTCCTTAAAGTAATCAGTCACCTTTTCCTTTTCTTTTTTATGGAGCCCGTTAAATTTGAGAACTTTTATGCCATAATCTTTAAAATTCGGGGCTAATTCTTTAGTATAAGTCTTCATCTGAAGATTAAAGAACTTATGAGATTCATCGAATAATTTATCTCTGAAAGGATATTCGCTTAATCCGGAATAATCAATTCTTTCCTTCCCGAAGTCTATATAATTGTATAAACTCCCAATCCTGATCATAAAAAATTCATCAAGATTCGAACTGGTTATTGCCAAAAATTTCAAACGATCAATCAGGGTTCTATCATCCTTTCGGGCTTGATCCAGAACTCGATAATTAAATTGCAGCCAGCTAAGGTCGCGGCTGATATATTTAGATTCCTGTATTAACTCTTCAATCTTTTTAGAATGAATAGTTGCCATTGGTAGGTCGGGTTTCAGTGAACAAAAAAAAGCCCCATTTGAGTGGGGCTTTAAATTACGAATTAATGTCTTATTTTCATCAATTATACATCGAGATTAGCATATTTAGCATTTTTCTCGATAAACTCTCTTCGAGGAGCTACTTCATCGCCCATTAATACACCAAAAAGGTGGTCAGCTTCTGCTGCTGAATCAATGGTAACCTGGTTTAACGCCCTATTATCAGGATTCATGGTAGTTTCCCAAAGCTGCTCCGGATTCATTTCACCAAGACCTTTATAGCGCTGAACTCCTACATTTTCTTCCTTACCGTTACCTGCTAATTCCTGAACGATCTGAACTCGTTGTTCTTCAGACCAGCAGTATCTAACATCTTTACCTTTTTTCAGCTGGTAAAGTGGTGGAAGTGCAATATAGAGATATCCCTTTTCGATAAGATCTCTCATATATCTGAAAAAGAAAGTAAGGATAAGTGTTCGGATGTGCGAACCATCAACGTCGGCATCCGTCATGATGATAACCTTATGATACCTTAATTTCTGCATATTCAGCGCTTTTTTATCCTCTTCCGTTCCGAACGATACACCAAGCGCTGTGATAATATTTTTAATTTCTTCGTTTTCGTAAATTTTATACTCCTGAGCTTTTTCCACATTAAGAATCTTACCTCTCAACGGTAGAATTGCCTGGAATCCCCTGTCACGACCTTGCTTAGCCGAACCACCTGCAGAATCTCCCTCCACAAGGTATAATTCACATATAGTAGGATCTTTTTCAGAACAGTCGGCAAGCTTACCAGGAAGGGCGGTAGAAGTAAGTACATTCTTCCTTTGTACCATTTCCCTTGCTTTTCTAGCGGCCTGACGAGCTTGTGCAGCAAGAATAACTTTCTGAACAATAGCTCTTGCTTCCTTTGGGTTTTCTTCCAGATAATCAGAAAGAATTTGAGAAACAGCACTATCTACAAATCCCGACACATCTGAGTTACCAAGTTTTGTTTTAGTCTGTCCTTCAAACTGAGGCTCTGCAACTTTCACAGAAACAACAGCTGTTAATCCTTCACGGAAGTCATCACCTGTAATCTCAACCTTTGCTCTTTCAAGAAGACCTGATCGGTCAGCATAACCTTTTAAAGTTCTTGTTAAAGCTCTTCTGAAACCGGCAATATGAGTACCACCTTCAATCGTGTTAATGTTATTCACATAAGAAATAACATTTTCAGAATAAGAAGTATTATAACTTAGAGATACTTCAACTGGCACCTCTCCGTCTTCTTTATTGATATAAATCGGAGCAGGGATAAGTTTTTCCCTTGACTCATCAAGATACTCAACAAACTCCTGAAGGCCGCCTTCAGAGAAATACTCGCTATGAAGGTAATTACCATCGTCATCAGTTTCTCTCTCATCAGTCAATTGAAGCTTGATACCTGCATTCAAGTACGCAAGTTCTCTCAGACGTGATGCAATTGTTTCGTACTTATATTCCGAAACAATAAAGATATCCGTATCAGGCTTGAACCAGATGGTAGTACCTGAAAGCTCCGTATCTCCGATAGACTCAACCTGTGTTTTAGGAACCCCACGCTCGTAGCTTTGAGTGTATATCTTATTATCCCGATGAACAGTCGCCTTGAGGTTTGCCGAAAGTGCATTCACACAAGACACCCCTACCCCATGAAGACCACCGGATACTTTGTAAGTGTCTTTATCGAATTTACCACCTGCGTGCAATACAGTCATTACAACCTCTAGCGCAGACTTATTTTCTTTTTTGTGAATATCCACAGGAATACCACGCCCATCATCTTCGACGGTGATACTATTATCTTTGTGAACAGTAACTGATATATTTTTCGCGTACCCGGCTAACGCTTCATCGATCGAGTTGTCTACAACCTCCCAAATCAAATGGTGAAGACCTTTTACACCAACGTCACCAATGTACATCGCTGGTCTTTTTCTTACAGCTTCCAGTCCTTCAAGAACTGTAATATTACCGGCCGAGTAACTATTTCCTTTTTCTGCCAAAATTATATAAATTTTGAATTATACAAACGTTCAAAAATACGTAATAAAGTGCTAAAAACAGATTTATTCAAACTATATTTTCAAAAATAATAATTATGCCTTTCAATCAAAACTGACCAGTTGACAACATAACAAGCGTACAGGCCTCAACAGGTTCAATTCCAGCACTTTCGGCCTTCTTATAAAACTCATAATTTTCCGTACCTGGATTAAAAATTATTCTTTCAGGCTTTAAAGAAATTATATAATCCATCCATTCATCCTGATGTCGCGTACCAATATACATGGTCACAGTATGAACATCATCAATATCTGGTTTTTGTCTTAAATCTCTAATTGATTCTCCAAAAACCTCTCCCTTTTTAATGCCTACGGGTACAAAAGGAACTTCATGTCCATTGAACATATCTGCAGCTTTGAAGGCAAAGCGGGCAGGATTTGGTGTCGCTCCTATTATTACTGTTTTCTTGTTTTTCTTATCCATAAGATTCAATTAGTTTTTCTACACACCTTTCTCCATCCATGGCAGCTGACATAATTCCACCGGCATACCCGGCTCCTTCTCCACATGGATACAGTGCCTTGATCTTTATATGCTCTAACGTATCTCTGTCTCTAGGGATTCTAACTGGTGAAGATGTACGGCTTTCCACTCCTATTAATTGAGCACTATTTGTGAAATATGCCGGCATCTTACGTTTAAAATTCAAAAATCCCTGCCTTAAAGACTCGCTTACAAAATCAGGGAGATATTCTCTCAGATCTGTGGAAACAAGTCCCGGCTGGTATGATGTATCTCTTAATGTAGTGCTTACTTTTCTATTCACAAAATCCACCATTCTTTGAGCTGGGGCTTTTTGACTTTCTCCGCCGGCAGTAAATGCTTTTTTCTCTACTTCAGACTGAAAAACCATTCCTTTTAATGGACCATATTCTTCATACGCCCTGAGGTCGTTTTCCGATACAGTTACGACCATACCTGAATTAGCGTATTGCCCGTCTCTTCGGCTGGGACTCATTCCATTTACCACTTGTTCTCCCGGAGAAGTGGCAGACGGAACTATAAATCCACCCGGACACATGCAAAAGCTAAATACACCATGTCTGCCTGATTTAAGGTCAACCTGTGTTTTGATACTGTATGCTGCGGGAGGTAAATAAGGTCCTCTGCTTTTTGCATGATACTGCATACTATCTATCAATTCCTGGTCATGTTCTATTCTGACCCCTAAGGCAAATGGCTTAAATTCTATGTCTACATTTCTTCTGTTCAACAGAGTAAATACATCCCTGGCAGAATGTCCTGTAGCAAGAACCACTCCTATTCCCTCAAAAGATTCTTCCTTATCGGTAACCACTCCTTTCATTCTTCCTTTTTCAAGAATAAAATCGGTAACCTTGGTTTCAAAATGAATATCTCCACCAGCTTTTAAAATGCTTTCTCTTAAAGAGGCTACTAATGGAGGTAGTTTATTAGTTCCAATATGAGGATGTGCTTCATAAAGAATGTTTTCTCGAGCTCCATGAGCAACAAGGATCTCGAGAATTCTCATAATATCACCTCTTTTTTTACTTCTGGTATATAACTTGCCATCAGAATATGTTCCAGCCCCACCTTCTCCGAAGCAATAATTACTTTCTGGATTAACAATATCGTGTTTGTTAATAGCAGCCAGGTCACGTCTTCTGGATCTGACATCCTTTCCTCTTTCAAAAACGATTGGTTTAAAACCTAATTCGATCGCCCTTAAAGCAGCAAACAGACCTGCTGGTCCGGCACCTACAATTATAACTTCAGGCTTTCCGGAAACATCCCGATATTCTTTTGGCTCTGGTACCGGATTGGGTGCGGGTTCATTAATATAAACTTCCAGGTTTACATTGATGACAATTTGTTTTCTTCGGGCATCAATTGATCTTTTCCTGATCAGGAATTCAATATTTTCAATTCCATACCCTGTTTCTGATGAAACAATTCTTTTTAACTCCTCCTCCTGATATGCTAAATGAGGTGGTAGTTTTAATGATAATTCTTTAACCATGATGCTGTAAGGGAGTTATCCTTAAAATCAAATGCAAAAATACACATAGTATACTATATAAATTAGTGGATGAAAGAATATTAAGACTAACCACTATTCAATTTATTCATTTAATATGTTTTAGCGCAAATAGATCACTATGATTGACTTTTTATATTGAAGAATATCTTTGAAATAAAAATGTCTTTGTAAATTTGATGAACTTGATAAACAACAAACCTTAAAACGCATGAATACCGAAACAACTGCAGAAAACAAAAAAGCAGTAAAACAGGATCTGTTTGAATCACCTGATTTTTACAACATCGACGATTTGCTAACTGAAGAACACAAGCTTATCAGGTCTTCTATCAGGGATTTTGTTAAGAAAGAAATTACCCCTTACATCGAGGATTGGGCGGAAAGAGCTCATTTCCCTTACGAAATAGTAAAGAAATTTGGAGATATTGGTGCTTTTGGCCCTACCATACCAGAAGAATACGGTGGTGGCGGACTAGACTATATCAGTTATGGCCTGATTATGCAGGAAATAGAAAGAGGTGATTCTGGAATGCGGTCAACAGCATCTGTTCAGGGATCTCTTGTCATGTATCCTATATATAAATTTGGATCTGAGGAACAAAAAAAGAAATTTTTACCTAAACTGGCTTCTGGTGAAATGCTCGGTTGCTTTGGATTAACTGAGCCTGACCATGGTTCTAATCCAAGTGGCATGGTCACAAATTTTAAAGACATGGGCGACCATTACCTTTTAAATGGTGCTAAAATGTGGATTTCTAACTCACCAAAAGCAGACGTTGCCGTTGTATGGGCAAAAAATGAAGAAGGAAGAATTCACGGCCTTATTGTAGAAAGAGGTATGGAAGGGTTTACAACCCCTGAAACGCATGGAAAATGGAGCCTCAGAGCATCAACTACCGGAGAATTGGTTTTTAATGATGTAAAAGTTCCAAAGGAAAATCTTTTACCTGGTAAAAGCGGACTTGGTGCTCCAATGATGTGCCTTGACTCTGCCAGATATGGCATTGCATGGGGAGCAATTGGTGCTGCTATGGATTGCTACGATTCGGCTGTCAGATATTCTAAAGAAAGAATTCAGTTCGGCAAACCCATTGGTGGTTTTCAGCTGACTCAGAAAAAGCTTTCTGAAATGCTTACAGAAATTACAAAAGCACAGCTTCTGAATTTAAGATTAGGACAATTATTCAATGAAGGTAAGGCAACTACTGCACAGATTTCTTTAGCTAAAAGAAACAATGTGGATATGGCATTGAAAATTGCACGAGAAGCACGACAAATTCATGGTGGCATGGGAATTACAGGTGATTACCCAATAATGAGGCATATGGCAAACCTCGAATCAGTAATTACCTATGAAGGAACCCATGATATTCACCTTCTGATACTTGGAAAAGAAATCACCGGTATTCCGGCATTCGAATAAAAATTAAGTCCCGTTTTTAGCGGGACTTTTTTTATTATAAACCATTCACCCGCCCCTTTTTAAACCTTCTAACAAAAAGGCGGGAAGCGGAAACAAGCTTGAGCATATATTAAAGGTTTGGATAATACTCTTTAAAACATCAAAAAGTTATATTGAAGACTAATTCCAAAAGAGGATTATTTTAAATTTTCCTACGTTGTTTAAACAATGGTAATTAAATTTGACTATACATAAACAAAATTAATAATGGACATAAAGGAAATATTTAAAAACAACGAATCCTGGATAAAGGAAAAATTAAATGTTGATTCTGATTATTTCGATAATCTTGCAAAAGGCCAAAGCCCTGAAATTTTATATATAGGTTGTTCAGACAGTCGTGTTACTGCTGAAGAACTTATGGGATTAGGCCCCGGAGATGTGTTTGTTCATAGAAATATAGCTAACGTAGTGTCCAATCTAGATATTAGCAGTGCTTCAGTTATAAATTATGCCGTTTCACACCTGAAGGTCAACCACGTGGTAGTATGTGGTCATTATTATTGCGGAGGTGTTAAGGCTGCTATGGATTCAGCTGATCTTGGAATACTGAACCCATGGTTAAGAAATATTCGCGATGTTTACAGACTTCACCAGGAAGAACTGGATGGCATAGAGGACGAGGAAGAAAGATACAAACGCCTTGTTGAATTAAATGTTCAGGAACAATGTGTTAATGTACTAAAAACTGCTGATGTTCAGGTTGCAAGTAAAGAAAGAGGTATTCAGGTTCACGGTTGGGTTTTCGATATTAAGACCGGAAAACTTATCGATCTGGAAATTGACTTCAAAAAAATCCTGGATGATATAATGCAAATTTATAATCTGGACTAAAAAGATATTAAAAAGGGCTTCGGCCCTTTTTTTTGTCTCATATTTACCTTCCTTACATAGCAAATCTTAAAGACTTATTTATTAATTTAAACTCGCTCCCTTCTATATAAAATTGAAAAGCTATGTTCGAAAAGATCCGTAATTCATTTAATGAGCAAATCAGCATCTACTCTGATGAATTGATAGAAATTTTTCCAAAACTTACTGTAGCAATAGTTCTCTTTCTGGTATTTTATTTCATTGCAAGGGGAATAAAAAGTCTTATTGGTCCCAGGCTTCAAAAGCGAATTCAGGATTTTGTAATGGCTAAGTTTATCACTGACATTATCTTTTACACAATTTTTCTTGTTGGTATCCTCGTTTTTCTGCGAGTGATGGGTTTTGGTAATGTAATCGTGGGTATTTTTTCAGGAGCAGGTGTAGTGGCTATAGTTTTCGGATTTGCTTTTAAAGATATCGGAGAAAATTTTATAGCAGGACTAATAATGGCCTTTAACCGTCCATTTAAGCATGGAGACCTTATCCAAATTGGTGATCAAAAAGGCCGGGTTCAGGAAATGAGTTTAAGATTAACCCGTATCAAAACCTATGATGGCAAAGATGTATATATACCTAATGCAAGAATTATTAAAGACAATCTCACTAATTACACTGTTGACGGATACCTCAGATATGAAATCCCTTTAGGAATTGATTATGGTTCCGATCTTGGTAAAGTAGCGGAGATAATCCTCAAAACCCTTGAAGATGTGGATGGGGTTCTTAAAGAACCAAAGCCTACAGTTTATCTAACAGAATATGGATCAAACACAGCAAATCTGAATTATACTATCTGGGTTGATCTTTTTGACACCCAATATAGAAGGTTTGACATTAAAACTGATGCGATGAGAAAAGTATGGAATGCGCTCAATGATTCAGGATATAATATGCCTGGCAATATTCTGGAACTAAAAAATTATAATTCTCAGCCCTTTGAACTTAAGACTGGAAACTCAGACAAATAAACATAATATCTAAACAGACAACCAGGCGACAATTCATACAATAATTTAGATGATCTCTCACCTTATCTGTCATTATTTCATACCTTGATAGACAGGGAAATGTAAAACTCCTGTGATAGAACTGTGATACATTTTATTTTCCTTTATAGCAATGAAAAAGGTATTGGTAATTGAAGACGATCCTGAGATAGTCAATTTACTTGAAATACATCTCAAAGACCTCAATTGCGAGGTATTAAAAGCCTATGATGGTAATACAGGCGTCGATATAGCTTTGTCTCATGATCCTGATCTGATCATTCTTGATTTAAGCCTGCCAGAAAAAGATGGTTTAAATGTCTGCAGGGAGGTCCGTGCCCGGCAAGGAACTCCAATTATAATGCTTACCGCTAAATCAGAAGAAATTGACAGAGTACTCGGGCTGGAAATGGGAGCTGACGATTATATCACCAAACCTTTTAGCATTCGTGAGTTCATTGCCAGGGTGAAAGCGATATTTCGCAGAACCAAAATGATCGAGGACAGAATCACCAGCCCGGAGTCTAAAACGTTTCGATTTGAAGAGTTGACTATCGACATTGAAAAACGAAAAGTAATTGTTAGGAATGATAAGGTTGAACTATCACCTAAAGAATTTGAACTTCTGACCCTAATGGCTGCTCACCCAGGCAGAAGTTATTCACGGTCTGACCTTTTAAAGCTAATCTGGGGTTATGATTTTGATGGCTACGAGCATACAGTTAATTCCCACATAAACCGATTACGAGCCAAAATCGAACCGGACATGAACAACCCGAAATATATAAAAACAACATGGGGTATCGGTTATAAATTTAATGAAGAAGTAATCATCTGAACATGAATATCAAAGACACACTTTCCATTCAATTCATTAAAAAATTAATGTTGACATTTTTCTTCCTTATCATTCTAATGGGAAGTATCTACATCTTTTTTTCTTTTTATTTTACTTCTAAGCTTTATCATGAAACTACCCAGAAGCTAAATGCGAACATTGCTAATCATCTGATTGAAGAGAAATTTAAAAATGAATCTCCCTATTTAGAAGATGGAAGTGTAAATAAAGAACTATTTGGAGACATCATGCATGATATGATGGCAGTTAACAGGTCTATTGAAGTTTATCTTCTGGATAAATCAGGTGCCATCCTGTATTCAGTTGTCCTTGATCATTCCGATCCCGATGCACCCACTCAAAAAGTTGACCTACAACCAATTAAAAAATTCATAGAATCTAAAGGAAATGACTATATCACGGGGGATGATCCAAGGGATAAAAATGAAAAGAAAATTTTTTCTGCCGCTGAATTTAATGTAGATGGACATCAAGGATATATTTATATAATACTTGAAGGCCATGAGCAGGAGGCAGTATATACTTCGTTGTTTACTTCCTATTTCACCCGGATGAGTATAGGTGCTACAATTATCACAATGATTTTCACCCTGTTAATAGGCTTTGCTGCTTTATATTACCTAACCAGAAACATTAGAGATATAACCAGTACCGTTAAAAGATTCTCTGAGGGTGACTACAATATAAGGATCCAAAATGCTGAAAATTCTGATCTTTCTGTTCTCGCCACAAATTTTAATGCAATGGCAGATACAATTGTAAGACACATGGAGGAAATTAAATCTGTGGATAATTTGAGACGTGAACTAATTGCAAATGTATCACATGATCTGAGAACGCCGCTTTCGATTATGAAAGGTTACGTTGAAACATTACAGATTAAAAAAGAATCGCTAAGCGACTCTGATAAAGAAAACTACCTGACAATAATTCAGGAAAGCTCAGAAAAGCTTTCAAATCTTATTTCTCAACTTTTTGAATATTCAAAACTTGAATCCAGACAGATCGAGCCAGAAAAAGAACCCTTTGGTATCACCGACCTTGCCATGGATATTATCAATAAATTCAAACTCAAAGCGGAAAGTAAAAACATTGAAATTTCCATTGAAAAAACTGCAGATCAATTACCTATGGTTTTTGCTGACATTAGTCTGGTCGAACGAGCTATTCAAAACCTGATAGAAAATGCTCTTAAATTCACACCAGAAAATGGGCAGATCAAACTATTACTTTCAAGATCAGATGATGGAGTAAAAGTAACAATAGCTGATTCCGGACCGGGTATGACCGAAAAAGAACAAGCTATTGTTTTTGACAGATACAGACAAACAGAAAACCATATAAAGCAGGAAGGTGCCGGATTAGGCCTTGCAATAGTTAAAAAAATCATGGAATTACACGATACGGCCATAAGTATAAATTCAGGCCCTGGAAGAGGCAGTGCCTTCAGCTTTAATTTAAAATCATATCATCAGATATCAGGTACCTGACTCCTATATTCTTAAGTTTAATGATTAAATTAAGTCATTAAACATATAATCACGCTATGGCTAAAAAAATAATGGTAACAGGGGGAACCGGTTATATCGGTTCATGGGTTGTTAAAGAGCTTCTTGAAAGAGGACATATAGTTAAACTAACGGTAAGAGATAAATCAAATGAAGAGAAATATAATTTTCTGCAGGATATAGCAAATCAGAGTCCGGGTGAGTTGGAAGTTTACGAAGCAAATCTTTTAAGGTTCGGATCGTATGATGAAGCAATAAAAGATTGTGACACAGTAGTACATATGGCCTCTCCTTTTATTCTTGATGTAAAAAATCCGATAGAAGAACTTGTTAAACCTGCCCTTGAGGGTACTGAAAATGTATTGTCATCAGCATCAAAAACTGCCACAGTAAAAAAAGTTGTTCTCACTTCAAGTGTAGCTGCAATTTATGGTGATGCAAAAGATATGCAAGATCAGGGACTCAATGAATTTACAGAAGAAAACTGGAACACAACAAGTAATAAAGACCATCAGCCATATCCATATTCCAAAGTTCTTGCAGAGAAAAAAGCGTGGGAGCTACACGATAAACAGGAACAATGGTCTTTAGCAGTAATTAATCCCAGCTTTGTGATGGGACCTTCTCTTACCAAATTTTCCAATTCAGAAAGCCTCAAGTTTATGGGTGAAATGTTGAGAGGTAAATTGCAATTTGGAGCACCGGACCTGATATTCGGAGTGGTTGATGTCAGAGATGTAGCTATCGCTCATGCTAATGCTGTTGAAATGGAAAACGTTTCTGGCAGACATATTCTATCCAATAAAAGTGTTTCGGTTCTGGAAATGGCTGAAGCTGTAAGAATTGAATCTGACAAGAAATATAAACTCCCAAAATCCTTAAGTCCTAAATGGCTTTTATACATAGTGGGGCCATTATTTGGAATTAATTCTTCTTTTGTCAAGAAGAATATCGGGTATCCATTGCGATTTGATAATTCAAAAAGCACTAAAAACCTAAAAATAAATTACAGACCATTCAATATAACTATTAAAGATATGGTGCAGCAAATGGAAAAAAGTAATATGATCAAAAATTAAACTTGTTAAATCTACGTTTTGAAGGTAATTTGCCGACATTTCCGCTCAGAACGGATCATATATTTTCATAAAATCTGCCTTACATGAATGTTCATATAATAAACAGTTATAAACTTTTAAACAGATTGCCTAAAGAGGCATCTGGTAAAAAGATAGTGATTAAAGAAGCTTTATCTCAAGGTCCGGTTTCCAATGACACCTTACCAAAGTTATTTGAAGAAAGAGCACAGTTTTTTAAAGATGCCTATGGGATTTCCGAAGAAGTCTACTATGGTGAATCAATGCCAGAGATAATGAAAATCCCTGCCATTAAGAAGTTTTCAAAGGTGAATCTGTGGTTCGAACATGACATTATGAGTCAGGTGAACCTTTGGTTTACATGTTCCTTAATAAATTTTAATATTATCAAAGAATTATCGTTGGTACTACCCTCTGTAGGACACCAAAATGGTTTTGAGAACATGAATAAGCTTCAAATAGCAAAGACATTCAAGAATAAAATAAACTTAACTTATCATCAATTTACTACCCTGCAAAATCTATGGGTTGCCTATTGCGAGAAAAATTTTGCAGCTATGCATAAATTATCACGGCCTCTTTCTTCAATACTTCCTCTTCTGTCTGAAGTAATAAGAGTAATTGAATCAGATTACAATGGTTTTACCTATGCTAAAAAGGTTCTCAATAAAATACAGAAAGATAAAGAAAAAGATGAACTAAAATTAATTGAGAAATTTAAAAGTGCAGCCCCAATTTATGGTTATGAAGAAGCACAGGTAGCTTATCTATTAGAGATTATTCAACAATGAAAAGGTTAATATATACTTTTACCTTTCTCATTATAATAATTTCTTCATGTGCGAAGGATGAATCAAATGATAACAATTCATTTGTTGATCTGAAAAACACCCTGGATTCCTTAACAGAAACCGGGATTATACCGGGCATATCAATGAGTGTTTTTACTAAAGATTCAATTTTAATTGTTCATACATCCGGATATGCTGATTTAACTGATTCCATTGAAGTTGATAGAACAACTAAGTTTGAAGCCGCTTCTCTGTCAAAACCCATAGTAGCACATATTTATCTAAAAAACTTTCAAAATAAACTCCCTCTTGATACGTCACTGCTTAGCTTTTATGATCAAGCAGTAACTAATAATACCAATTACCTGGAAAAAGTATCACCTTTTCTTATTCTTAGTCATCAATCCGGACTTCCAAACTGGAGAGCAATGCCAAATACTATGGCAGGTTCTCTTTCAGAAGTGTTTAACAAAACAGATAGCCTGAACTTCAGGTTCGAACCGGGAAGTGAATTCGGTTACTCCGGAGAAGGTTATTTATGGCTCCAAGGTGCTATTGAAAAAGTATCCTCCAAACCTTTCCAGCAAATTGCTTCGGAAACAATATTTGGCACTGCAAATACCGAAAACTCCACTTTTATTTATCCGGAAATTGATAAAAACACCTCCTCGCCTTATGATGAAAATAATGAGAGAGTAAGTAAGCAAATTATCAATATAACATTAGCTTCGGCATCATTACATTCTAATGCACAAGAATACGCCAGGATGTTTCAGCAATACCTAAAGGATAAATCAACTATTCTGGATCCTGTAGTCAAAGTAGACACGGTGAACAACTTCGAAATTAAATGGGCTCCGGGAATAGGAATAATGAGTAATAATGAAGATGAAAATTATTTATTTCACTGGGGAGATAATGGTTCCTTTAAATCTTATGTGATTTATGATGCTAATAATGATCTTGGTTTTGTGTATTTCTCCAATTCTTCTAATGGATTAAAAATCAGGAACATAATTGTCGATAAAGTCTACAATAAAAAGATCCCGATGTGGCCGGGAGATTACGAACAATTAAAATAACTTTATCATCTTCTAATTATTAAAAGACAAATGAAATATTTCTATTACTTTTCTATTTCTATAATTTTCTTTTTTGGCTGTAAGACCAGCGAAAAAGCAGGTGAAAAAGTTTCTGAAGAAGATATTTTAGCAACATGGGTTGGTACTATTGATTGTGAGGAATGTAGTGGAATTGATTATGAACTTACCCTTCTTGATAATAACAAATTTTACGAGTTGATTGTCCATCAAGATAAGGCAGGAAATGAATTAATCAAGAAAGGTAACTGGAGTTTAAAAGATAATATATTAAATCTTTATACTGCGGACGATCAAAAGGAGTATAAAAAACTAAAAGTAGTTAATGGGAAATTACTATTAACAGATAATAATTCTAAAATCGGCTCTCTTGAAAAATCATCAAAACCTCGTACATCAAGCTATTATATTAACAAAGCAATAAAGGGTATTGATTTCACTGGTTCCGGACATCACCCTAAATGGGAAATAGATATAGATTTTGATGGCAATATCCATATTAGGTATCCGGATAAAAAAATAGATTATACAACCCCTGTTCCTAAAAATGTTGCTGACAACAGTGGGAACACACTGATTTATGTAATTGAATCTGAGAAGAGTAATTTAACCCTGACATTAAATAAGCAGGAGTGTTTTGATGATCAATTAAAAGAAACTTTTGATTACTCGGTTACAGCAACACTAAAATTAATTAGTATGGATGAACCTGTTACTCTTGAAGGTTGTGGCAGATTTTTAGGTGACTACAGGCTTCATGACATTTGGGTTTTAGCTGCGATCAATGACAAACCTCTTGATCCGGGCATAGTCTTTAAACAATCACCATTTTTAGAATTGAATCTCACTCAAAGGCATCTGACAGGATTTACTGGATGTAACAGAGTAAAAGGAAAGTTAAGCTTTAACCAATCCTCACTAATAGTAACAGATATATCGGGTACAAAAATGAAATGTCAGGCTGAGAGTCTGGAATCCCAATTCCTGGAAATCCTTACTTTTGGCGTGTTAGACTACACTTTTGAGAAAAGAAAAATGACCCTTCAAAACAAAAGGGGAAAACTATCATTTAAAAAAGTGGATTAAAAAAAGCAGCGAATTAATATCCGCTGCCCAATCATCGGTTTTAAATTTTTATTAGTCTTCTTTTACTACAAGATCGCAATCTTCAGTAAGCTCTAATTCTTCAATATTAAAAGCACTTGTAGTATCCGCAGAGTGATACATTTCTATTCTAACACCACTTGGAGTATATAAAATATTAGATAATGTATCCGAAGATGGAGACACTTCACCTCCCTCATCTTTTTCGGGATACCAATTTAAAACTCCGGCTTCAAAATTTTTGTTTACAGTAACTAATCCGATCTGAGAACGAGTGCCGGCAAGAGTCTTAAATGCCAGAAGCCTGCAATCTCCCATATCCTTCAATGCTATTATTTTTACAGACTCTATATCTGCAGCATTTGAAATTGATGGCCCAACCTCCTCAAGAAATTCATCCAGAGATAAAGATGATCCGCCTTCATTTTCTATTTTATAAACATCAACATCCTGGATTGTCTTCTCCCAGAAATTAGGTTCCTCAGTTTCCATTTCAGGAACTTCTATTTCTGCCTCACTATCCTCTGAAGCTTCATCTCCTGAATTACCTCCACATGCTGCAAAAACAAATGCAGTTATAAAAAATAATAAGATCGAGTTAAATTGATTTTTCATTTTTAGCCTTTTATAAGTTTGCGATAGCCTTATTTACGCAAATTGTAGACAAAATTCAAGCGAATACAATAAAAAAAGGCCTTACAATAAGGCCTCGTGCTAATAATATCTCTATATCAATCACTAATTATCAATTTTAGCCTTTATAGTTACCTGTAAAGTGCTTTTACGTGGATCATTACTAAAAATAGTGAGGTTTTTGGTCAGATACCCCACTCTTCCCTCACTGTCTAATACTACTTTAACAGTCGTATTTTGTCCTGGCTTTATCTTTTCCTTTTTAATTTCAGTTGTAATACAACTGCAATTGGCAAGGATTTTTCTAATCACCAATGGTTCTTTCCCATAATTAGAAATTGTGAATTCATATTCAGAAGTTTCTCCTTCATTCAAGGCACCGAAATCGTGCTTACGATCAGATACAGAAATTTTAGGTGCACTTGCGAGTTCTTCCTCTGTCATAGGAGGAAAATACTCTTTAATAAAGGTAGTAACATATAAAGTCTTCAAACTATCGGAATCCTCAGTGGTCACAAATTTTACAGGCTCAGTAAAATAACCAAGATCATCCTTCTTCTTAGTATCGTAAGCTACTATCAGCTTACCTCGTTGCTTAGAAGCAAGATTTGAAGGATTAAATGAAATCGTGATGTGCTCTGGAGACTCTATTAAATTCGGATCAAAAACTATCTCTTCCTCACCCTGGTTGTAAATCTCAAATTCTTTTGTCACCACACCTTGATTTGTAATATTACCTAAAGGGAGGGCACGATATTTCACTCTGAGATCTCCCATCGGGGTTGGGAAATCATCTTCAGGCCCCTTTGGTTTAGGTTTTACCCTGCCACTAATTTGTAATGTAGTTACTTGCTTTTCAGCATTTGAACTTACTGTAAGTGATTTGTTAAACCCTCCGGGTCTGTTAAAAGGATTATATTGAGCTATAACATATCCTGTATCTCCTGGAAGAATATTTTGTTTAGTCCAGGCTGGAGTGGTACAGCCACAACTAGCCCTGACATTATTTATCTTCAGTGTATCATTACCGGTATTTTCAAATACAAAAGTGTATTTTACTGGTCCTCCCTCCTCTTCTATCTCTCCAAAATTATGTTTTGTATTACGAAATTCTATTTGGGCCTGGCCTAACATTTCCAAACCTAAAAAGATCGTGAAACACAATATAATAATTAACCTATTCATATTTGAAAAATTTAAAATCATCGTAAATCTAATCATTAATACCAAAAAGAACCTTTAATTAACAATTGTTAATAAAAAACAAATTACATTTTTAAATAATCCTTAGTTATCTTTGGCACCTTTAAATAACAATAGAAGATAATATCATGCCAAGAATATTAACAGGAATCCAAAGCTCGGGAAAACCTCACCTCGGCAACATTTTAGGTGCGATCAAACCCGCTATTGCACTATCAAAAAAAGAAAATAACGATTCTCTGTTTTTTATAGCAGACCTGCATTCATTAACCTCTATTAAGGACGGGGAAGAACGAGTAAAAAATGTCGATGCCGTTGCTGCAGCATGGCTTGCAT
Source organism: Mangrovivirga halotolerans (assembly GCF_026241165.1). Classification (GTDB taxonomy): domain Bacteria; phylum Bacteroidota; class Bacteroidia; order Cytophagales; family Cyclobacteriaceae; genus Mangrovivirga; species Mangrovivirga halotolerans. Next base: position 158,160 of record NZ_JAPFQN010000001.1, read on the forward strand.
GTGGGTTCGACACTGACAAAAATCTTTTCTACAGACAATCAAGAATTCCCGAGGTATGTGAATTAACCTGGTACATGAACTGCTTCACGCCTTTTCCGATGCTTGCAAATGCACATTCATTTAAAGATAAGTCAGATCGGCTAAGTGATGTAAACGCAGGATTATTTACTTATCCGGTATTAATGACCTGTGATATTATTTTATATGATGCTGAATATGTGCCTGTCGGAAAAGATCAAAAGCAACATCTTGAAATGACAAGGGATATTGCCTCTTCCTTCAATGCAAAATACGGAGAAGTATTTGTATTGCCTGAAGCAATAATCGATGAAAAAGTAATGACAATCCCAGGTACTGATGGTCAGAAAATGAGTAAATCATATGGTAATACAATCGATATATTTCTGCCTGAAAAGCAATTAAAAAAACAGGTGATGTCTATTATCACTGACAGTACTCCGTTAGAAGAGCCAAAAGATCCTGATAGCTGTAACGTTTATGCCATTTACAGTCTTTTAGGTACTGAAGAAGAAACTAAACAATTAAGAGAAAAATACCTTGCCGGAAATTTTGGTTATGGCCATGCTAAAAAAGAACTGCTGGGATTAATATTGGATAAGTTCAGCGAAGAAAGAGAAAAATATAACTACTATATGGAGAATCTCCCTCAACTTCATGCCGAACTGGAAAAGGGAGAAGAAAAAGCCCGGGAAATAGCCAGACCAACACTCGATAAAGTAAGGAAAGTATTAGGTTATAAATAAAGAAAGGGGCTTTAATCAGCCCCTTTTTTATTTAAACTTTTTCCTCGTCCATATGCCAGGCAACGACTGTTGGCTCGCCTTCGACTCTTAATTCTATACGTGCCGGGGATGGTAAAATAACTAAACGACATTCTTTTCCATTAAAATCATCTACCTGAACTTTTAAGCCCTGGTCATCAGCAGCAGTGTATTTACCACCATCACCTATTGTATATTCTTCAGCAAAGTATTTTATTGGACTCCAGACTTCATTGTCCGGACAAAATTCATCATGTACGTGATATAGGATCTCATTCATGTCGGCATAAAAATTCTCTTTAAATTCCGCTTCTAAATGGTCAAGATCATTTTTTACAAGATCATACCGGTCATCACCTTTCTTGAGTTTTGTCAGAGCAGCCCTTTTTTCGGCTATCTCTGTAATCGCCTCATTTAGCTTTTCTATTTCCATGATTTTTGGGGTTTATCTTATACAAACTTCCTCATTGAGCCTGACTAACGCAAGAAATAGTAAGATATTTTAGCAACCTTTTCTTACCTGTAAAATATAATATTATGTTCTGTTATATTTCTAAAGTGAAGTGTTATTGTAAAGCTTTAAATTCTATCACAAAAGACTTAAATTTGTGTGACATTAACCAATAAATAAATATGAGTAACCAGGAAGATTTTCTACCGATTAATGGTACAGACCACGTAGAATTTTACGTAGGTAATGCAAAACAAGCCGCTGTTTACTACCAATATATGTTTGGATTTGATTTAGTTGCTTATGCCGGCCCCGAAACAGGCGTAAGAGACAGGGCTTCATATGTACTTCAGCAGGATAAGCTAAGATTTGTTTTTACATCAGGTTTTCATCCTGACTCTCCAATATGCCAGCACGTTTTAAAACATGGTGATGGAGTAAAAGTTATGGCTCTTTGGGTTGATGATGCCGAAAAGTCATATTACGAAACGATGAAAAGAGGTGCTAAATCATACGCTGAGCCAAAAACTCTTAAGGATGATAATGGTGAAGTAAAAACTGCTTCTATTCACACTTATGGAGAGACAATTCATACGTTTGTTGAAAGAAGCAATTACTCAGGTCCATTCATGCCTGGATTCGAGCCAAAAGAAAGCACTGTTGAATCTAAAGGTGTTGGATTCAAATACATTGACCATGCCGTTGGTAATGTAGAATTAGGAAAGATGAACGAATGGGTGAAATTCTATGAGGATGTATTAGGATTCAACTTATTAGTTACTTTTGACGACAAAGATATCAGCACCAAGTATACTGCTTTGATGTCTAAAGTGGTTTCTAATGGTAATGGATATGTTAAATTCCCTATCAATGAACCTGCAGATGGTGTTAAAAAATCTCAAATAGAAGAGTATCTTGATTTCTATCACGGAGCTGGTGTTCAGCACCTTGCTATTGCTACAGATGATATCATCGAAACAGTTGGTGAACTTAGAAAAAGAGGACTTGAATTCCTTGAAGTTCCTGCTACCTATTATGATGATTTACTTGACAGAGTCGGATCGATAGATGAAGATATTAAGCCTTTAAGAGACCTGAATATTCTTGTTGACAGAGATGATGAAGGATATCTTCTTCAAATATTCACTAAGCCTCTTCAGGATAGACCAACTCTTTTCTTCGAGATAATCCAAAGAAAAGGCGCTAAGTCTTTCGGAAAAGGAAATTTCAAAGCTTTATTTGAAGCAATTGAAAGAGAACAGGAATTACGAGGGAACTTGTAATTTTTAAATAAAAATTTTACTATTTTAAAGACAATCTGTTAATTTCAGGTTGTCTTTATTTTTTTAGATTAAATTATTTCTATGGAGCAGTCAATTCAACAAAAAATAGATCATTGGTTAAAAAGTGACATTGATCAGGATCTAAAATCCCAGATCGAAAAACTGATGAGTAATGGTAATAATGATGAACTTGTAGATTCATTTTACAGAGACCTGGAGTTTGGAACAGGCGGACTCAGAGGTGTAATGGGTCCCGGCACCAACCGGATGAACAAATATACCATCGGAATGGCCACCCAGGGACTAGCCAATTACCTGAAACAGAATTTTGATGATCAGGAAATTAAAGTGGCCATTGCGCACGATTCAAGAAACAACAGTCGGAAATTTGCTGAAATTACTGCTAATGTTTTCAGTGGTAACGGTTTTAAGGTTTATCTTTTTGAAGACCTAAGACCAACGCCTGAATTGTCATTCGCTATAAGGGAATTTGGTTGTCAAAGTGGTGTGGTATTAACTGCCTCTCATAATCCAAAGGAATATAATGGTTATAAAGCTTATTGGGACGATGGAGCCCAGGTTATTGCACCTCATGACAAGAATATTATCGCAGAAGTAAATAAGATCACTGATTTTAACCAGGTTAAATTTGAAGGAAATCCGGATCTGATAATTCCAATCGGAAAAGATGTCGACAACAAATATCTTGATCAAATAAAATCATTGTCATTAAATGAAGAGGCCATTAAAAGCAATTCAGAAATGAAAATTGTTTATTCGCCTCTGCACGGAACCGGCATTACCCTTGTCCCGGAAATTCTGGAAAGGTTCGGTTTTAAATCAGTTCATATTGTGGAAGAGCAAGCAAAGCCTGATGGCGACTTCCCTACCGTTGTCTATCCAAATCCGGAAGAATCAGAAGCTCTTTCAATGGGCCTTAATAAGGCTAAAGAAATTGATGCTGATCTTCTAATGGCAACTGACCCTGATAGTGACAGAGTAGGTATAGCTGTAAAAAATCATAATAATGAATGGCAACTACTAAACGGCAATCAAACTGGGGCTCTTTTGATATATTATGTCCTTCAGGCTTACAAAGAAAAAAATGGTTTTGAAGGAAATGAATTTATTGTCAAAACAATCGTAACTACCGAATTAATTAAAGATATAGCCGATGGCTTTGGTGTCCAATCATATGATACTCTTACAGGATTTAAACACATAGCTGCTTTAATCAGAAAGCTTGAAGGTAAAGAAAAATATCTTGTCGGTGGTGAAGAAAGTTATGGTTACCTTATTGGAGATGCAGTAAGAGACAAAGATGCTATTGCATCATGTGCATTGATCGCTGAAATGACTGCTTGGGCTAAAAGTAAAAATAAATCACTATTTGATTTATTACTTGAGATCTATAAGGAATTCGGACATTATAATGAATATTTATTTTCCTTAACGAAAAAAGGAAAGTCCGGTGCAGAGGAGATCAGTAAAATGATGGAAGATATGAGAATGAAAGCTCCTGACTCATTAGGTGGCATCAAAGTAACAAAAGTAAGTGATTATCTCACTCAACAAGCTACAGATCTGGCTAGTGGTGATACTACTTCGATCGATCTGCCCAAATCAAATGTACTTCAGTTTTTCTTAGCGGATGGGTCAAAGGTATCAGCTCGACCATCTGGAACAGAGCCTAAAATAAAATTTTACATCAGTGTTAAAAAAGACCTGGCAGAAATATCTGAGTTTGATAATTCGCTTGATTCATTAAACCAGAAAGCGGAAAAAATAAAAAAGGATCTCGGGTTATAAATCTGATAAAAGATAAAAATATAAAAAGAGAGGCAACCATGTCTCTCTTTTTTAATGTGATGACTGCAATTTTTCTTATAATTGCGATTGATATACTAAGATATGATCAAGATCAGAGAAAAGGCAGATTTAAAAAACTACCACACTTTTGGAGTACCGGCTATCGCTGAATATTTAACAGAAATACATTCGATAGAAGAAATCAGAGAGGCAATAGATTATGCCAGGTCTCATAATCTACAATTAAATGTATTTGGTGGGGGTAGTAATGTTCTTTTCAAAAACAACCCTCAGGGGCTCACCGTTGTAAATAAAATTACAGGAATTGAAGTAGTACAGGAAACAGACAAAGAAGTTGAATTAAGTGTAGGTGCCGGAGAAATATGGCATGACTTTGTACTGTATTGCCTTGATCATAAATATTATGGCATAGAAAATCTTTCTTTGATCCCAGGAACAGTCGGAGCAGCTCCTATGCAAAACATTGGTGCTTATGGAGTTGAAATAAAAGAAGTTTTCAAACACCTAGATGCTGTTCACAGAGAAACAAAGGAATTGGAAAGGTTCAATAACGAGGAATGCCAATTCGGATATCGAACCAGTGTTTTTAAAACTTCCCAGCGTGATAATTACATAATTGCCAGGGTTAATTTTATTCTCTCAAAAGTTCCTGCACCAAATATTTCTTATGGAGCTATCTCGAACACTCTTGAGGAAATGGGAATATCCTCTCCTACTCCCAGGGATGTTAGTAATGCAGTTATCCAAATCAGAAGCTCAAAACTCCCTGACCCAAAACAGATCGGTAATGCAGGTAGCTTCTTTAAAAACCCCAGTATTCCATCTGAGGAGTATGCCAGATTAAAAACTAAATTCCCTGAAATCCCGGGTTACTCCCAACCAGATGAAACTGTAAAAGTTCCTGCTGGATGGTTAATAGAACAATGTGGATGGAAAGGTAAAAAAGTCGGAAATACCGGTGCACACAAAAAGCAAGCCCTTGTTCTCGTTAATTACGGAAATGCAAAAGGACAGGAAATTTATGATCTGTCGGAACAAATTTTAAAAAGTGTCCACGATAAATTCGGTATAGATTTAGAACGTGAAGTAAATATCATCTAGATCATATGAGTAACATTACTCAGGTTTCCACTATATTGCTCTGTTTCAACCCCGAATTTGCTTAAAAAATCCACCCCTTCATCAGTTGGCAGGCCTTTATATTCTGCATAAGATTTTAGGAATATCACTTTTCTGATACCCATACTATAAATAATTCTTGCACAAGCAATGCAAGGTGACAGAGTAACATAAAGCGTAGATCCCGATACAGAAGCATTATTCTTTACAGCATAGATTATAGCATTTTGCTCTGCATGCAAGGCTAAGGTACAACTACCTTTACTATCTCTCCCACACCCTTTATCCGGAAATTCTTCATCACAGTTGTGTGTTCCTGCAGGCGGACCATTATAACCAATACTTATTATTCTGGTTTCTTTAACCAGTACTGCTCCGACATGTCGCCGGATACAATGAGAACGTTTTGCCAGATTAACAGCAAGTTCCATAAAAATATCATCGAATTGTGGTCGTTCCATTTATATAGATTTGGAAATTAAGCACATTTATTGTGTATATTTGGCAATATTAAGAATAAATACAAAAACAAATGAACCAATTAACCACTGTCTTTTTAATCTTTTTATTTTCTTCGACCCTGAACGTGTTTGCTCAGGAGGCTGTCACTCCAAGATTGAGCCCTCTGGAGGTCAAAACAGTAAAAAATGAAGATTCATATGTAAAGGTAACTTATTCTCGTCCCCATAAAAGAGACAGAGTAATATTTGGCGACCTGGTACCTTATGGTAAGGTCTGGCGATTAGGTGCTAATGAAGCAACTGAGATCACGATTACTGAGGATATTAAAATTGCAGGAAGAGACCTTGAAGCAGGAACATACTCTTTGTTTGCTATTCCGCAGGAAGACAAGTGGAATATAATTGTAAATAAAGAACTTGGTCTGTGGGGAGCTTACAATTATAATAAAGAAAATGATGTGATGAGGTTTGATGTACCAACAGCAGAAACTAAAGAAACATGGGAAGCATTTACAATTGATTTTGAACAAAGACAGGACAAGACATATATGACTATGACCTGGGACAAAACAAAAGTGAGCATCCCGATCGATTTTCAAATTTCAGAATAAAAAAAACAGCCCGGTATAACCGGGCTATTTTTTTATCCCTCTTTGTTATACGAAACTTTATATATCGTTCCTGAATAATCATCTGATATCATCAGGGATCCGTTTTCTAATTCAATCACATCGACAGGCCTTCCCCATACGGTTTGCTCTTCCTCATTTAACCATCCGTCAATAAAAGGCTTGTAGCTAGTACCTTCTCCGTTTTTAAGATCGACCATAGTTATTCGATAACCTATTTTCTTACTACGGTTCCAGCTTCCGTGCTCAGCAATGAGTGCCTTTCCTTTATATTCTTCCGGGAAATCCCCTCCTGAGTAAATAGTTAATCCTAAAGGAGCCACATGAGGTCCTAGATTTTGCGCTGGTCTGACAAAATCAGAGCAAGGCCTTCGCTCCCCAAATTCCGGATCAGCAATATCTCCACCATGACAATAGGGGTATCCAAAATGCATTCCTTTTTCGGGAGCATAATTTAATTCACATGGAGGATAATTATCACCAAGATGATCCCTGCCATTATCTGTGAAATACATTTTTTTTGTTTCAGGATGCCATGTAAATCCCACAGTATTTCTTACCCCCTCAGCGTAAATTTCCATGTTACTACCATCAGGATTCATTCTCGTTATTGTCGCAAAAATTTCATCCTCACTTTTACAAATATTACATGGTGCCCCTACCGGTACATATAATTTATCATCAGGACCAAAAGCTATATATTTCCATCCATGATGTGTTTTTTCAGGGTAATCATCATAAACCACTTCTGGTTCCGGTGGGGTTTCCAGGTTATTCAGAATATCCGGATACTTTAAGATTCTGTTAATTTCTGCTACATAAAGATCCCCTTTCCGGAAGGCCACGCCGTTTGGCTGCCATAGGTCTTCATCAATAATATGGACAGTTTCACCATAGCCATCATTATCTTTATCTTCCACGGCATAAACTTTCTCGGCGTTTCTGGACCCCACAAATAGAATGTTATTATCAGCCATATCAATTGACCTCGCATTTTCTACCCTGGCATAAACTGAAATTTCAAATCCTTCAGGTAAATTTAATTCATCCATTTTCAAACCATCATCATTAGCCCATTCATCCGGAGCATTTACTGTGGCCTCAACGGTATCCTCCTTTGCTTCTTCATCATTACTACAAGAAAAACTACCGAGTAATACTACTGCTATAAATATGTTGTTAAATAGTTTAATTTTCATGGTAACATTATTTTAATCGACTAGCATATTATAATCTATTAAACTCTTTCGAATGATTATTGTTCCATATGCGCTAATTAATGTAGTTTTGCAAAATGATTTCAATTTCGGAACTATCTTATTTTCTCGGAGACAGAGCTTTATATAAAAATTCTTCATTACATATCTATTCAAAAGATAAAATAGCCCTGGTCGGGCTTAATGGTACTGGTAAATCAACATTGCTAAAGTTAATCAATGGCGATCTGACCCCAGACGAAGGCTCTATTTCTAAAAGTAAGGAATGTACAATTGGATATCTGAACCAGGATTTGCTTTCATTTATCAGTGATGATCCAATTCTTGATGTAGCCATGCAGGCTTTTAGTGATTTGATCCATGTTAAACATAAAATGGATGAATTAGCTAAAAAAATGGAGACGGATTACAGTGAAGAAGTACTAAATGAATACAGCAAGTTACAGGATATATTTGAAAGCAATAATGGATACTCATTACAGTCATCTGCCGAAGAAGTATTAGAAGGAATTGGTTTTAAAACTTCAGATCTTCAACGGCCTCTCAAGGAATTCTCTGGAGGTTGGAGAATGAGAGTTATGCTGGCAAAATTGCTCCTGGAGAAACCATCACTATTGATGTTGGATGAGCCAACAAACCACCTTGACCTTCCTTCAATTCAATGGCTGGAAAATTATCTGATGAATTATTCAGGTGCTGTAATTATCGTTTCCCACGATAGGGAATTTCTGGATAGGGCCACCAGCAAAACCGTTGAAATATCTCAGCAACAGTTAAATGTTTATAATGGTAACTATTCTTTTTTCCTCGAAGAAAAAGAACAACGCAAAGAGCTCCAGCAAAATGCATATGAAAATCAGCAGCAAAAAATAAAGCAAACAGAGAAGTTCATCGAGCGCTTTCGAGCCAAAGCTACTAAGGCCAAGCAAGTGCAATCCAGAGTTAAGGCTCTAGAGAGAATGGATATGATCGAGGAAGTTCAGGATGAAACAGTCGATATAAACTTTTCATTTTCTTTATCAAGACCATCTGGTAAGCAGGTAATGACATTTAATGAAGTAGAAAAAAGCTACGGAGATAAAGAAGTGATCAAAGATGCAACTCAGCATATTCTAAGAGGAGACAAAATAGCTTTGATCGGAGCCAATGGAAAGGGAAAATCAACAATGCTTCGCATCATAGCAAATGATGAGAATTTTGATGGTGAGAGAATCGAAGGCCATAATGTACACTTATCCTTTTTCGCCCAGCATCAACTTGAGGCACTCAACTTAAGAAACACCATTATACAAGAATTAATGGAGAGTGGTAGTGGTAAGAGTGAGTTAGAGTTAAGAAATTTATTAGGATGTTTTTTGTTTACTGGTGATGATGTTCATAAGCCAATCAAAGTTTTATCAGGAGGAGAAAAATCAAGGGTAGCATTAGCTAAAACTATCATTTCAGAAGCCAATTTTCTACTACTGGATGAACCTACAAACCATTTAGATTTCTTTTCTGTAGATATGTTGATCCAAGCCTTAGATCAATACAAAGGTACTTTTGTTACTGTTAGTCACAACCGACACTTTATTAAATCAGTTGCAAACAAAATATGGTACATAGATCAGGGTATTTTAAAAGAATATCCTGGTACTTATGAAGAGTTTGAACTTTGGCTAAAAGAAAATGACATTACTCTTGATAAGGATGCTAAACCTTCGCCATTAGAAAAGAAAAAAGTTGAGAATAAAAAAGAGAAACAAAAGACCACCGATCAAGATGTCTTTAAGGAGAAGCAAAAATCGTTAAAAAAGCTTCAGAAAGAAGTAGATGATGTTGAAAAAGAAATCTCTGTTCTGGAATCTGAAAAGGAAAAACTAGAAAGCGAATTAGCAAAACCGGAAACTTTCTCTGATGAAGAAAAGTCAACAGCGTTAACAGAGCGATACGAAGAAGTTAAAGATAAACTACAGTCGCTAAGTGATACCTGGCTTGTATTAGTTGATGAGCTAGAAAATTCGGATGATATATAATTAAATTTCTTCATTGAAATTATTTTTTTCCAAGTGTAATCTATACACTATTTCGTCTAATGTTCTTTCCAACACAAAAAGTGTGCCCGAGTTTATCCTTTTGAAGGATCCATCAAAAACATGACTTACATCACTTACTTCACCAATAGAATTAATAAACTTGATTTTATCATTTATTAACCGGTATTTACCATCAGCAATTTTTTTACCTTCAATAATCAACTCATAATTTCCTGAGTTGAACGATACTTCAAAAGTTTCCTCTTCAGATTTATCCTCACCATCAACTTTATATAATACTCCGGTGTAAGTGCCATATTCCGGATATGTCTTTGCCGATGTTAAATTAAATATCGCATCTAATATTATAATTAGAAAAACTGCCGCCACTATTGCCGTAAAACCTTTTTTCATTGTGAATTGTTTGCTAAAACCATAAAATGTGATTTTATGGATAAAAAATTATAATTAACTAATCACATCCATTAAACTATGGACACACATAAGAAGAGAATAGTTGTAAACTTATTTAAATTTGTATTTCAAACCTGCTGATAACATTAGCGAATAAGGGTTTGAATTAAGACTAGTGCCTACTTTGGTATAAGATGAAATAGCATGGGTGTATTGAGGCTTTAATAAAAGCCTTAAATTACTTTTCAAGTCATAAGATAACATCAGAGCACCCGAAGCTCTGAAATTAAAAGAATTATATGGAGATTCTCCATCGTTCCCAAATCTAGTAACTTCATACAGACCATGACGGGCTGTGACCTTACCAGCCATAAATACATCAGTAATTACACCTGCATTTCCTGTGATAGAAAATCTTTTATCTAATAAAATATAGCCTGCTTCTAGAGGAAAACTAAGGTATTCATAGGCAGTGGTTAATTCGGTATCAGGAATATACGACAGTTCAGTAGTATTTCTTTGTTCCTTTAAGTCCCTAATATTTGTTATGTTCAAAGTTTCAGAAACACTATTGAGATCTCTTGAAAAAGCTACATTTGAGGAACTTATTGCCTCCTGATATAAGTAATTCAATCCGCCTTGAAGAACTACCCTATCGGTGAGTTTACCACCTAGTTCAAGGCCTGCAACATAACTAGGTCCCGGTATTGCATCAGTATTAAAACCAGATGTTTCAGTCAAGACCATAGGTTCAATCTCTTCTTCCATTAACTCAGCTAACGTCAGCTCACTTTGAGAGAAATTCTGATTCACTGACCCAGATCCCATATTAAATCCTAACCAAATGTTTTCAGCTCTTTTGCTATTTGGTTTTCTAATGCTTTGAGGTTTTAATCTGGTAACTTTATCCCAATCCAAAACAATAACTCCATTTAGTTCCGGATCTTCAGTATTAACTTCCAGATTATATGCAAATGCTCTTCCGGAAAGGAAGTCAAGCTGTTGCTCATTCTCATCTTGAGAATATAAAAATTTATCTACCTTAGGATCATTGTCCTGGGTATTAACAAAGGTACTTGCAAAAGTATTTCCGGAGTTTTCTTCTGTAAAATATTGAGTAGCATCCTTATTTCCTTTTGAAGGTAAAGACTGGTCAGTAATTTTCAGATCTTCATCTTTTACCCTGTTTTTTAGGGAACTCTCCTTAAGTTCTGTTCCGGCAATTAGTGGAGAATATTCATCATTTCCGGAAATCTCAATATTTTGATTTTTCTTGTTACTCGATTCAAAAGGATTTATTTGATTGCCCTGTTTTTCAAATTCTGTATTTGAAACTGCAAATTGAGTTTGTTCAGAACTTAAATTTGCTATTTCATCTTTTAGTTCAGAATTCTGATTAAACAAATAACCTCCTAATCCTCCGAGACCTATTAATAGTAATAATAAACTAGCTGCAATTCTTCTGTAAAAACGGGCAGTATTTTTGTATTTGGAGGCTCTGTCAGCATCCATAGCAGACTTAACACCTCTCCATGCTGATGGTGGGGGTGTTACTTCCAGATCATTGAGTCTATTTACCCAATATTCTTTGGTATGGTCGCTATCTTGCTCTTTCATTTTTAAAAATATCTCTCTGCCGAGCCATTTCTCTTAACAATTGTCTGGCCCGTGCAAATTGCGATTTGGATGTTCCTTCAGAAATTTCAAGCATTTCTGCTATTTCACTATGTTTATATCCTTCAACAGCATATAAGTTAAAAATCACTCTACATCCATCAGGCAATGACTTTATCATTTTCAGCAAGTCCTGATGATTTAGATTATTTAAAGCATCAATTCCTGGCATAACAATATTTGCATCAGCCACATCTACCATCGGAAACATATAAAGTTTGCTACGCTGACTATTAATCGCTGTATTTATAACAATTCTCTTAATCCAATATCCGAGGGAAGACTCTCCTTTATAAGTTGAAATCTTCCTGAAAACTTTTATAAATGCTTCCTGTAAAATATCTTCAGCTTCTAACGTTGACTTACTATATCGAAGACATACGGCATACATGCTCGGAGAAAATTGCTGATACAATTCCTCTTGAGCTTTTGGATCTTGCCTTTTACAAGCTTCAATAAGTAATTTTTCGTTAGCCATGCGTTAGTACTAAGACACTAAAATAATAATTATGGTTGTAACTCTAAAACAAATATATAACACAATCTTCTCTAATCACCTAATACTGTTGATTTTAATCATATTTCCAAGGCCATTTAATTTGCTTGGTAATGATATAGAAATATATGAAAATAAAATTTATGACAGTAAAATTCGTACAGCGAACATTTATGCTGTTCAAAATAATGTTTACAATCCAACAGCCCCTCCAGTAATAAATATTAATAGTCGCTCGAAACTATTTTTAGAGTTTGATGAACTTACATATGATGCAGGGTATTTATATGTAAAATTAATCCATTGTAATGCAGACTGGACTCCTTCAGACTTTTTTGAAAGAGATTATTTAAATCAATACAATGAATGGTTAATTGAAGATTTTGACTTTTCAATGAATACAAAAGCTCCATATGTCCATTATAGTTTTGAATTGCCACGAGTAAAATTACCCGGCAATTATGCTGTCATAGTTTATCGTGATCAGGATCCTGAAAAAATTCTTTTCACCCACCGGTGCATAATTTATGATGAAAAAACATCTATCGGAGCCAACCTGGAAAGAAGTAATTCTGTTGTTGGGAGGGCAAAAAATCAACGATTAAACTACATTGTTAGTTACGGAGGACTTAATGTTCAAAACCCTGCAAGTGAGTTAAAAACAATAGTCTTACAAAACCAAAGATGGGATAATATGAAATATAATATTTCTCCGACTTTTATCAATGAAAATGCCAAACAGCTCAGGTTTGAATCAGTAGATGAAAAAAATGAGTTTCTGGGATGGAATGAATTTCGATTTATAGATTTAAGGGGGCTTCAGGTTACTCATGATGGCCCTGAAGGAGTATTCCCTAAAGTAAGACTACTCCCGGCAGAAAGAAGATCGAATTCTGCTTATGCCCGACCGGTATACGATGATCTCGATGGTCAGTTTTATATCAGTAACAGTCTCAGAGATGAAACATCATTAACTTCTGAATATGCTGAAACAGTTGTTACCCTTGAATCAAACAAAATAGAGGGTAAAATATATATTATCGGTGCTTTCAATTATTGGAAAAAAGATCAGAGTTCGGAGATGATATATAATCCGGCAAAAGGAGTGTATGAAAATACTATACTTTTGAAGCAAGGTAGATATAACTATTTATTCTATGTAGAGGACAAAGAAAAACCCTCATATTATTACGAGGGTAGTTTTTTTGATACAGAAAATGATTATCAAATCCTGGTATATTATCGTCCTCCTGGAGGAAGAGGAGATCTTCCTGTAGGTTATCAATCTTTTAAAGTAAATGACTGATCAGCTAGCTGGAGTTGATTTTCTTTCCTCAATATTTTTATGGTGATATTTAGTAGTCCTTTTTGATGGATCATGATTTGCCAAATCCAGCATTCCGAAACCTTTAAAGGTGAAATGTCCAATGCCATGAATGAAAAGGAATTCCTGAACATCAGGGTGTGCATATAAGGTAAAAGGGAAAGTATAACCCCTGACTTCATATTTAACATCCTGATCAAAAGCAGGATAGATCCTGGCAAACTTTTTCTGAGATTCATTGATCTTCCTGATATAATTCACATCTGGAACGACCTGAAATTTAAAATAGTCTTTGAATTTTTCTGCTGGAAACTGATTTGAAGCTTCCATTCTTGCCATTGTAGAATCATAAAGAAGATCAGACACAGTTTCATCCATTGGATTAATGAATTTTTTGCTTTCTCTATAATCTAAAGATGGTGGGATGATCAACATTGGAGAAATACATATGTATTTCATCTCCTCTTCAAAATCAGGCTTTGCTTCCAATTCAGCCATCTCAGGGGTTAAATGAAGATTTCCGACTTCAATCTGCTTTTCTGTAAAGAGGACAGAAAGAAAATAATCCAGAAATTCTTTTTTTCCAGAGGCAAGAACTAAAGTTACCCTCGATGAATAGAAATGAAGACCATTTCTACTAATCTTGGTTTGCCCTTTTAACCCGGAGAAATTGTAATCCTGGAAATCTACATACTCCTTCTTACCACCTTTCAACAACAGACCTTTGATCAATTGTGCTAAAAGGTATTGATGGTGGAATGGAACAAATCCTCCACGGTTCTTAAGTAAAAAAACTATACGAATTCTCAAAGCTCAAAAAAATAAAGTTTACGGTTACGGCTAAAAACTACTATTAAGTCAAATATGGTAATTGCAATAATGAAATAATAATAGATCGTGTTTAACTAAAATACACAAAAAAATTTTATCGCAGCAAGATAATATAATTTTTTTAAGAAAAAATTTAAAATTAATTATCGAGGACCTTGCTATAACGGTTTACGACATGGTTTTTAAACCATCTAATGCTCAAACATAAAATAAAAAAACAGCAATGCCAAATAAATTATATGTCGCATTGCTGTTAAATTTTATGAATGTAAAATAATTATCAGACGTTAAATCTAAAATTCATTATATCTCCATCCTTTACAATATAATCTTTTCCTTCAACACCCACCTTACCAGCTTCTTTAATCGCTTGTTCAGTTTTATAATGTTCGTAATCGGGTAGTTTAATCACTTCAGCCCGAATAAAACCTCTTTCGAAATCAGTATGAATAACCCCGGCAGCCTGTGGCGCCTTCCATCCTTTTCGAATGGTCCATGCTCTGACTTCCTTTTTACCGGCTGTGAAGTAAGTAATCAAATCCAAAAGCTCATAAGATGCTCTGATTAGCCTGTTCAACCCACTTTCCTTAAGACCATACTCTTCAAGAAAGATTTGTTGTTCTTCTTCATCATCCATCTCTGCAATTTGAGACTCAATTGATGCGCAAACCATGATTACTAAGGCATTCTCATTATTTACTGAATCTTTCAAAGCATCAACATACTTGTTACCAGAAATTATCGAATCCTCATCTACATTTGCAACATAGATAACAGGCTTAACGGTTAATAACTGTATATCTTCAATTACTTTCAATTCTTCATCAGTAGCCTCCACAGCACGGGCATTATTCCCTGACTCCAAAGTCTTTTTAAACTTTTCAAGCACTTCCAGATCTGCTTTTGCAGCCTTATCACCTGTATTGGCAATCTTTTTTACCTTCTGAATTTTCTTTTCAACACTTTCAAGGTCCTTTAGTTGAAGCTCAGTATCAATAACTTCTTTATCATTTACAGGATCCACCTTACCATCTACGTGAACTATATTATCATCTTCAAAACATCTGATAACATGTATAATAGCATCTACCTGTCTGATATTACCAAGAAATTTATTTCCAAGCCCCTCACCTTTACTAGCTCCTTTCACAAGTCCGGCAATATCAACGAATTCAATAATCGCTGGTAAAACCTTCTCAGGATCCACAAGATTTTTAAGAATACCTAATCTCTCATCAGGTACCTTAATTACTCCCACGTTTGGTTCGATGGTACAAAAAGGGAAATTCGCTGCTTCCGCTTTATTTTTAGACAATGCATTAAATAATGTTGATTTACCAACGTTAGGTAGCCCAACAATGCCACACTGTAAACCCATTCTTCTTAATTATTTTTAAAAACGTAATATTGATTATATCCACTATAAAACTCCAATACTGTTACTCTCAACACTGTGTATACAGGGATAGCTGCAATCATTCCGACGACACCCGCCAGATTTGCGCCCACAAAGATAATAACAAAAATCTCAAGAGGATGAGCTTTTACACTTTTTGAAAAAATTAATGGTTGAAAAATCATATTATCCATGATCTGTACTACTGCAAAGACTGTACAAATCTTAACTACAAGTATTAACAATGATCCACCATCACCATTTCCTAATAACTGGGTACTTAAACCGATCAGAATCCCAAAGGTAGCCCCCATTATCGGGCCGACATAAGGTATCAGGTTAGCCAAAGCGGCAAATAAAGCGATCGTTATAGCATATTTGATGCCGAGAATAGATAAACCAACAGAAGCGACTGTAAATATTGCTGTCATTTGTAATAACAGACCCACGAGATAATTAGTTAAAAGTCTCTCTATCTTAGTTATGGCAGTAATAGTTACTTCAAAATAACTGTTAGGAATTAACTTATTAAATTGCCTTCTTACCATGCCTTTTTCATATAAAAGGAAAAAAGTTATAAAGGCAACAGCAAGAATTCCAATAAAAAGACTACCGGTAAATCCTACTAATGTATTTAATAAATTGCTAACGTTAATTCTAGTGATAAACCCAACAAAATTATCCTTTATCGAATCTTTAATAAATCCTCTTGACTCTGATGTCAAATTATTATTAATAAGAAATTCTTCCAGCCAGTTAACTGGTTCAGCAGCTGTCCTGAAGAGTTTGTCGTAATTTAAATTAGCAAGAACATTTATCTGGTCAGAAATAAGGGGAATAAATGTAATGATAAAGAGTAACACCACAAGTAACAGTACCAGGAAACTAAAAATAACTGCAATTACCCTTGGTACCTGAAACCCAAAAACAGATATCTGGCTAAGGTAATTTGCCGGTCCTCTTAAAATGGCAGCAAAAATTACCGAGATTACTATATAGACAAATATATTGGAGAAAAACCAGGCGAGAAAAATAAAAAGTGCTACACCCAGAACTACATATATGATTCTTTTTTGGAACATGGCTAAAAATAAAAAAGGCCTACCTAATTTGGTAAGCCATTTGAGTTTTTATTTTAGTCCCATTTCAATTCATCACCGAACGACGATCCAATTTCGTCTGCTTCTTCTTCTTCTTTAGGTCTATACTGATCAAAATCAACCTCAGGAAGTAATTCGGTTTTGATGTGGTCTACTGTATTTTGAAGGGCAAGAATGAATTTATCAAAATCCTCTTTATACAAAAAGATTTTATGTTTTTCGTAATAAAATCCATCTTCTTTATGACGACGCTTGCTTTCAGTAATTGTTAAATAATAGTCATTTGACCTGGTTGCTTTAACGTCAAAAAAATAAGTCCTCTTTCCCGCTTTCACACGTTGAGCGAATAACTCATTCTTGTCTTTGTTATCTTCCACAATTCAAAAGTTTAAGTTTAAATAATCATGAATGAAAACAACCGGAAGGACTGGAAATCTACCCGACTACCTTTCATTCTCAATCCAATTTTAGTCACCAATATAGTATATAAATATTCATAAATGCAAATGGAAAAATTATTTTCATTCAAATTATCAATCCTGCAATTAATTTTTAGTGATTTATTAACCGTATCATTAACTTTCAATAATAATGAAAGATCAGGATAATAAAATCTATAAGAATTTTGAATTTCTAGCGAGGCAACTCGTGGAAGGATTCATTACAGGTCACCACAAATCTCCATACCATGGGTTTTCAGTAGAATTTGCCGAACATAACCCATATAATACAGGAGAATCGACCCGCCACATTGATTGGAAAGTATATGCACGTACAGATAAACTCTACACCAAAAGATATGAAGAAGAAACCAACCTCCGGTGTAGATTACTTATCGATCATTCTGCAAGTATGCACTACCCTGAACCTGAAAAGGAAAAATTACAATTTTCTCTTCTTGCAGCTGCAGCTCTAAGTTACCTGATGCAAAAACAACGAGACGCTGTTTCCGTTGGTTTTTTCAGTGATAAAATGGATAATCAAACCGACTGTAAATCAACGGGAAATCATCTTTCTAATATTTATTCACTGCTTGAAAAAGAATTACAAAACCAACCTCCTAAAGGAGTAACCAAACTGAGTGATGTGTTACATACTGTCGCCGGAACTATTCATAAAAGATCTCTGGTGATTTTGTTTACAGATTTTATTTCTGATGCAGAACAATTAGAGGAAGTTTCTGTTGCGCTTCAGCATCTCAAGCATAAAAAACACGAAGTAGTAATCTTTCACGTATATGATAGTGAAACTGAGCTCAATTTAAACCTTGATGACAGGCCATATCTTTTTGTTGATAAAGAAACCGGGGAAAAGTTAAAATTAAATCCAAGTGAAGTGAAAGAAGAGTTTTATAAAACTCAACTGAAAGAATTTGCGATGATTGAAAACAGATGCAGAGAATTGAAAATGGACTTTGTACCATTGGATATCAGGAAAGATCTTAAAAATGTATTGCTGACCTACCTGAACAAAAGAAAAAGAATGAGATAAAAAAAGCCCTCCAATTCAGGAAGGCTTAAAATTTATTCTCCGTGTAACCACGCTTTTTTCTCCATTAACTCATCCTCAGTCTCCTCATAATCCGGATCAGGTACACAACAGTCCACAGGACAAACAGCTGCACATTGAGGTTCTTCATGAAAACCTGTGCACTCCGTACATTTAGCCGGAACTATATAATAAAATTCGTCAGATACCGGTTCTTGAGGCTCATCAGCATCTACTGAGGAACCATCTTCAAGTTCAACTTCGTCGAGTTCAGTACCCCCGCCCCAGGTCCATTCAACACCACCTTCATAGATAGCTGTATTGGGGCATTCGGGCTCACATGCACCACAGTTGATGCATTCGTCTGTGATCATTATTGCCATAGTAGTAGTTGTCTTTTTTTTATTGCGTAACAAAAATACGCACTTAAAGTTTGCAATCAAACCAGATTACTTTCATTATACGTATTTCTCATTCATTTGATTATTTTTGAATCAAATTTAAATAAACATGAATCACCCACAAATAGATACCTGGATAGAATTAGGAAACGAACTCAATTCTTTAAGCGAAGAAACTTTGGAAGATTTAGCCTTTAAAGCGGGCCAAAGGAATCCATGGTTTACTAAAGAGTCTGTAGAAAAAGCTGTTCAGGGAATCGCTACCCTCCTCAAAGAGGAAAATTTAAGATCATGGCTTAATAAATACCCTGACATTCCTGTTAGCTCACCAAAGAAAATTGGTATAGTAATGGCTGGCAATATACCTGGGGTCGGATTTCATGATTTATTAAGTATACTTTTGAGTGGTCACATTGCTAAAGTTAAATATAGTTCTCAAGATCAGGTAATTATAAGTTTTATATTAAACAAATTATTTAAATTAAACCCACAACTATCTGAAAAAGTTGATATTGTGGACAAATTAAAAGATTTTGACGCTGTTATAGCAACAGGTAGTGATAATACAGGAAGGTATTTTGATTACTACTTTGGAAAATATCCTAACATCATAAGACGTAATCGAACCTCCGCCGCGATTCTGACAGGTAAAGAATCCAGTGAAGAATTAAAAAATCTTGGGGATGATATCTTTACTTATTTCGGGTTAGGATGTCGAAACGTTAGTTTATTGTTGGTTCCTGAAGGATACGAGTTTAAAAGCTTTTTTGAGGCAATAGAAGGATTTAACTCTATTATAAATCACCATAAATACAATAATAACTACGATTACAATAAATCTATTTATCTAGTAAATAATGAAAAACACTTTGATAATGGATTTTTACTATTAAAAAAGGCTGAAAATCAAATAGTATCTCCTATTAGCGTAGTTTATTATAAAGAATATAAAAACCAAGAAGAACTTCTTAATTATCTTGAATCTGTAGATGACAAAATTCAATGTATCGTTGGAAAAGATAATAAGTATATTGACTTTGGTGAAGCACAAAATCCTAAACCCTGGGATTACGCTGACAATATTGATACGCTTCATTTTTTAAGCAATCTGTAGTAAGTTGGAGAAAATTAAAAATTAATGAGACATCCAGATAGAAAAAGTTATTTTGATTTTTTGCCTTCTCCGTTTGGAATAGCAGTTATCCTTACGGTTGTTACCATGATCCTATCGATTATTCTTGGTTCAGAGGAAGAATCAGGGATTCTAAATAAATCGATGGCAACATTAGAGTATTGGAACAAAGGCTTTTGGGACCTTCTGGCTTTCTCTATGCAAATGTCTTTAATATTAATATTAGGACATACACTGGCCAAAACTCCAATGGTTGATAAGGCAATTAATTTTTTTAGTTGCAGGTGCACTTCAAATGCCAAAGCAATATTAATAATTGCCATAAGCTCAATGATCATGGGGTGGATAAACTGGGGATTAGGCTTAATTTTCGGAGCGGTGTTAGTTAGAAAAACTGGAGAGCTTGCAGCGAAAAATAACTGGAAACTTAATTATGGAGCTCTTGGAGCTGCTGGATATGCAGGAATGATGATTTGGCACGGCGGTCTTTCCGGATCTGCTCCTTTAACCGTAGCTGAACCCGACCATTTTCTGGTTGATCAAATGGGGGTGTTACCTGTAAGCGAAACTATTTTTACTACTGAAAATATTTTAACATGTGTAGCTATTATAGTTTTTGTTCCACTTGGGCTCTTAGCAAGAAATCAAATCACCGGACGAAGCTTAAACCTCCCTTCATTCTTATATGAAGAGAAGGAGGAAGAGCAAGAAGAAAAGAAAGAAGAGAATGGTGAGAAAGATATTAACCCTGGAGAGCCTCCGTATCAAAAAGAAGATTCAATGGGTATGGAAAAAAGTATAATTACCTCGACAATATTAGGTATACTTTTTATTGCAGCGATAGCAGTGGTGATCTTCAATCAAGAATATAATTCTGCTTTAGCATTTTTAAATCTGAATTTCATCAATTTCATCTTGTTTGGTGTCTGTATTATTGGTCAGGGTAGTTTACTTAAGTTTCAAAAAGTAGCTACTTCAGCTGTGTCAGAAAGTGCAGGTATAATTTTACAATTTCCATTATATGCTGGAATTATGGGGATAATGAAGTATTCAGGTTTAGTAGAAACTATTTCTGATCAATTCGTGTTTTGGAGCTCACAAGATTCCCTACCAATATTTACATTTATAAGTGCAGGAATTCTTAATGTATTTGTTCCTTCAGGCGGAGGTCAATGGGCAGTACAAGGCCCTGTGTTAATCGATGCTGCAAAATCCCTTAATGTTCCAATGGGCAAAATGGTTATGGCTATGTCATACGGAGATCAAATTACTAACATGCTTCAACCTTTCTGGGCTTTACCTTTACTAGGAATAACAGGCTTAAAAGCCAGTCGGCTTATCCCCTACTGCCTGGCAATATTTGGTGTTGGCGCTACAATATATATAATAAGCCTGGCTCTTTGGTAAACCTAATATAAAGAATGGCGTAAACTATTTGTGTAGTGAAATTTAATTATTGATTAACTTTGCCCAGCAACTATCTAAAATGATGATTAAAAATATTGACATAAAAGCTGTTGAGAAAAAAGGATTTCTGGATATTGAAATACCATCAAGCGTTAATTTAGTTGAAGAGATCAACAGGCTTCGAAAAGAAAAAAATGCAGTAATACTAGCTCATTACTACCAGGAATCAGAGATACAGGAAATCGCAGATTATATTGGAGATAGTTTGGGTCTATCTCAAAAGGCAGCTGAAACCGATGCGGATATGATTGTTTTTGCCGGGGTTCACTTCATGGCTGAAACCGCAAAAATTCTTAATCCTAACAAGAAGGTTGTTCTTCCTGATTTTAATGCAGGTTGTTCATTAGCAGAATCATGCCCGCCTGAAGAATTTGAAAAATTTGTTAAGCAACACCCGGACCATGTGGTGGTAACTTACATTAATTGTTCTGCAGGTATTAAAGCTTTAAGTGATATTGTTTGTACTTCATCTAATGCAAAAAAGATTATTGATTCAATTCCTGAGGATAAGCCAATCATTTTTGCTCCAGATAAAAACCTTGGTAGATATTTAATTAAAGAAACTGGTCGGGATATGCTTCTTTGGGATGGTAGCTGTATTGTCCATGAGGCTTTTTCTATAGACAAATTACTTGAATTACATAAGGAAAACCCGGATGCTACTATTATAGCTCACCCGGAATCTGAAAGTCATATATTGAAAACAGCCTCATATATCGGTTCAACAAGTGGACTGATAAATTTTGTCAAAAATGATGAAAACAATAAGTATATTGTAGCCACAGAAGCTGGCATACTCCATGAAATGCAGAAAGAAGTGCCCGAAAAAATTCTTATTCCGGCTCCTTCTAATGAAGATAATACTTGTGCCTGCTCAGAATGTGGCTTTATGAAAATGAATACCCTTCAGAAGTTATATGTTTGTATGAAATACGAAACTCCTGAAGTAAATATTAATGAATCACTTCGATTAAAGTCTTTAAAACCGATCGAAAGAATGCTGGAGTTATCTAAATAACTTTTTAATCTATGCCTAAAAGCGATGTGTTGGTAATCGGTTCCGGCCTGGCCGGATTAACTTTCTCAATAAAGTTTGCCGAAAAGTTTCCTGATAAAAAAGTCACTATCATTACCAAAGCAGATGAAAGTGAATCAAACACCAAATATGCACAAGGAGGCATTGCTGTTGTATTAGATGAATTGTCGGATTCATTTCAACAACACATCAACGATACGATAAAGGCTGGCTCGGGGCTTGGTGATCCAAAAGTGATAGAAACTGTAGTTAAGGAAGGCCCTGACAGACTTAAAGAAATAATTTCCTGGGGAGCGCAATTCGACGAAACCCCAGATGGAGATTTTGATCTTGGCCTTGAAGGTGGACATTCCGCAAAGAGAATTGTTCATCATAAAGATATTACCGGGTTTGAGATGGAATCGACTCTTTTAAATAAGATCAAGTCGCTTCCGAATTTGCAATTACTTTCACATCATTTCGCGATTGACCTCATCACTGAACACCAGGTTTCTGAAAGGGTACATAAATATGAAGAGGGAAAACAATTAAACTGCTATGGTGCCTATGTTCTCAACCAGAAAACTGATTCTATAGAGACATTTAAAGCTAAATTTACTGTAATGGCATCCGGTGGAATTGGTCAGGTCTATCGAACAACCACCAACCCATTAATAGCTACTGGAGATGGAATAGCGATGGCTTATCGAGCTAAGGCTAAATTGCGCGACATGGAGTTTGTTCAATTCCATCCTACTGCACTGTATAAACAAGAAGAAAATCCATCGTTTTTAATTTCAGAAGCGGTAAGAGGATTTGGTGCTCAATTAAAAAACAGATCGGGTGAACGATTTATGTTTAAATACGATGACAGGGGTGAATTGGCCTCCAGAGACATCGTTGCAAAAGCTATTGACAGGGAAATGAAGAGGCTTGGTGATGAGTGCGTCTTTCTGGATTGCACTCATCTAGATAATGACAAATTCAAAGAACACTTCCCTAATATTTTGAATAAATGTATTGATATTGGTATCGATCCTTTTAAAGAATATATCCCAGTAGCTCCTGCTGCCCATTATGTTTGTGGGGGAATAAATGTTGACCTTAATGGCAGAACCAATATTAATAATTTATACGCTTGTGGTGAATGCTCAAGAACAGGTTTACATGGAGCTAACAGACTCGCGAGCAACTCATTGCTTGAAGCCATCGTCTATGCTCATCGTTGTTTTGAGGATATTTCCTCAAAAGTGGATTTGGTAAAAATTAATAAAAATTTACCAGCATGGAATGCGGATCTAACTGTTCCTCCTGAAGAATTGGTTCTTATCACTTGCAGTATGAATGAACTAAAGACTCTAATGAGCGACTATGTTGGTATTGTGAGGTCAGAAGAAAGGTTAAAAAGAGCCTTGAGAAGGCTAAAAGTAATGTATGAGGAAACTAATGCTTTATATAAGCAGCTCATCATTTCTACACAATTATGTGAACTTAGAAATATGATCGATGTTTGCTATACGATCGTAAAAAGTTCAGAAAAAAGAACTATTAACGTTGGTGGTTACTATAATATAGATCTTGAAGAGACTTTGCAGGATTAGTTCTTTTATGCCTCTGAAATCCACTCAATTGATTTACCAGGTTTCCTAGTCTTATTATCCTTCAAGGGTAATAAAAGCTATAATAATTGACAAAGATACCTACAACTGATAATAAAATATATTCTAAATGATGAGTAATTCCAAGTACAGGAATCTTGATTTGAACTTAAAAAAAAGCTCCTGAAACTTAAATACAGATATGATATTGAGATATACTATAATAAATATTGGATTTATCGTTTCAGGATTTCTCACCAGTTATTTAGTAGACCTGGCCAAACTATTTAATCTAAGTGATGCCCATGATCAGGGATTAACCAACTTATTCTTTTGCATTTTCATTTTTACCTTAATGGGTTTAATCACATCAGTCAAACTATATCGAAAAAGTAAATCCCTGGTAATTTTCTCAATATTATTAATTGTAGCTTTAGTAGCTTTTGCTCTTTATTTCAACCTCTTTTAAAAGCTAAATAATAATCAATTAATTTCCTTATGAGATTAATTAGAATCAGTTTCTGGTGGCTGCTCTAAGTCTTTATTAGATTTCCTTGTCAGATTTTCCAATTTTTCTCTGACATTTTTAGCGGCTTTATTAATGGCTCCAAAACCAGATTTCACTGTGTTTACGCCAGTATCTTTCGTTGCTTTTATAAGACTCTTTACAACTTTTGAAGATGATTGATAAACAAGTGTTCTTAACATTCCCGAAGCTTCAAGATAAGAGTTTTTTCTTACCTCCCTTTTATCCAAATCACCTATAGCACCACAATATCTTTTAGTTACCACGCCTACCCTTAAAGTTAAAAATGCATTAGTTGATCCTTCTAAAAGTGAATCGGTAATAATATGGGCTGCGTGACCAACAATTGGCAGCGATCTACCGGGACTCTTAACCATGGCATTTATTATGGGTTCTATTTGTCTTGAGAGATCCAGATCTTCTATTTCTGAGGCTAAAAATGTTGCCCCACCTACATTAGCATATAAATTTATCATATCTCTTAAAGCAGGTCGTTGCCAATAAATATGAGATACTTTCCAAACCATACGAGTTTGAGTAATTAAAACAGTAAATGCATCCAGTTTACCATTTTGTGAAACAGCTGTTGTCAAAAATACACTGGATGCTGTTTCCTGGATTACTTTATCAGCCTCGTTGTTTAAATAGGTAAGAGCGTCTAAAATGCCTTCTTCCGTTGAGAGATCATATTTACCTCCTATGAGTTTATTAGTTGCTAACCTGGCAATTACTTTTTTTCGGTATTCAGGAAATTCATCATCTGACAATGGTTTAGCAATAGCCTTTGGAAGTCTAATAAATATAACAAGAGGAACAGTAAAGAGGCCTATCAAAATAATTATAACAGAAATCGTTACTACTACAGCAAGAGTTTCATTTATGACTATTAAATTGGCATAGAGATCAACCAACTGATTTATTGTGAAGATCATAAATACAATTATGATCAAAATAGACAATGTAGTTATTAGCTTTCTTAGTTGATTTCTCATTCCGGCACTTTTATAATTATTCTTATTAAATTTAAAACAATAGCCATATTATAACATGAAAAACAACATTATTATAAGTGAAAATCTAATATTATATTAAAAAGACTACCTCATTTTGTAGTAAACTTTCTTCTATCTAGTCAACTCATTGCCCTACCCTGCTTTACCAATTAATAGTTATTTTTTAAATATTACCTGCTTTATTTTTAAGATGGCTTTTACAACAAATAAAGCTATAATCCCAATAGCCAATCCCACTAGAAATTCACCTGAAATTGAAGGAAAATTATGTATAAGGTCATGAACGAAATCAAGGTTATGAACAAATATTCCGCCAGCAACCAATATCATAGCAATAGTTCCAATTACAGCTAAACTTCTAATTATAACTGGAAGAGTTTTCACCATGGCTTTACCAATGTTTTTTGATATTTTAGAATTGCTTTCAGCTATTAATTTTAAACCAAAATCATCCATTCTAACTAACAGAGCTACCAAACCATAAACTCCGACAGTAGCTAATAAGGTAACTATTGAAACTACAATTATTTGCATATTTAATGGCTCTTCAACGACAGTACCTAAGGCTATAATCACAATCTCAACTGACAATATAAAATCAACAATTATAGCAGATTTAATTTTTTTCTCTTCATAAGCAACTGCTTGCTCCTCAGTCATTTCTGAGACTTTAACCTTTTCCTTAGCATCTTTTTTATGGAACAGATATTCATAAATTTTCTCTGCACCTTCATAGGCCAGATAAATCCCTCCTGCTAAAAGGAGATAAATAATAGCTATAGGGAAATATGCACTCAGCAGGAAAGCTATTGGTAGAATTATTAATTTATTCAAAAAAGAACCCTTTGCAATTTTCCAAAGAACTATTAATTCTCGTGATGACACAAACCCTGAAGCTTTTTCGGCATTAACTGCCAAATCATCGGCAAGGATACCAGCTGTTTTTTTGGTGGTTATCTTACTCATAACAGCTACATCATCCATGAGTACCGCTATATCATCTAATAGAGCAAAAAATCCTGAAGTCATATTATGCGTTATATGTTGTTTTTATAATTAATCAATTATTATTACAGCATCACTCAGAGAGTGACTACTGTAAATAAATTTAATAGAATGTGGACAAAAATATAATAATTTCCAATCAAGAAGATTATCATCAATGATTTAAAATCTCAATAAGAAGTACTATTTGATTTAATCTCCAACTAAAGATTACAAAAAGCTTCATCAGTTTCTTTTAAAATTTTAAAACCAATTACAATCAGTCAGGTAAACAACATAACTTCAAAAAATCAATAGGAATTCTATTCTTCGTGTTGATCAATGAAGTATGTTGTCTGAAGAACAATTTTTAGATTGCTCCACACTTAGTTGAATATATTTGATGTTTATGGCGCCAGACTTTCAACTTTACATTCGCCACGGACTAAAAACATTGGCAAACGAGGATCTTCAACAGTTATCTCCCAGCCATTAATAATTTTATTTTTAGTCCAATTTACGGCTTCTATTTGAACTTCTTTCTTCTAAAACGTACAAAGCTGAATTATTTTCAATATCAATTATTTCTTCTCTATTTAAACCATCTCTTTTATGTTTTGCAAGTCTTTTTTCCCAAGGTTATCCTTTAGCATGTCCTATATCAGCTCTTGGTTTTCCTACCAAGTTAGCTGGCACGGGTTGACCCGCTTTTGGATGGGGGTGACCTAATGGAGTTTTTTTAGGATAATGAGTTCCATAGTTTGGTATTGGTTTAAATGTTTTTTGGTCAAGGTAAATTGTATACCCATTGGCTTCTTTCAAACCAGAATCTGCATTTTTATATACTTCATCCCTAACTTCCTTTCTTAAAGAAACTCTTTCACTTTTTGCTCCCCCTCTTATCCTATTTCCCCTAAGTTCATTGGTCATTCCGGAATTTGTTAACTCAGCAAATTCATCTATCGCTTTGGCTTCATCAGCATCCAAATCCTGAACATACTTACTACCTGTAAATTGGCTATCATCTATTCCCTTTCCTTTTGAAACTTTTGTATCCTGCCATCCTATTAGCACACCATCTTTATCTTTATCCCATTTAGATTTGCTATTCTTATCTAATTTCACTTTACTACCAACACGTTTTCCCTTTACTCTTGAATCATTAGCATCAAAATGTTTAACCTCTCCACTTGCCAATAACACCCATGGGTTCACCTCTCCTTCAAGCTTAAAACGACGCTTCTGAACTCTAATTCTGAATTTTTTAAATCTAAGTCGCTTACTTAATTTCTTACCCAGATCATCAAAAGTCTTTGCCCCGCTTGTCATGCTCTTCCGGACACTCTTCAAGGCTACTTTCCCATTTTCAACAAGTGTCCTGCCACCTTACTTGGTTGTATACCATAAATTACCTAAGGCCTCTTTTGCCTCGCCGATCGATTTTTTATCCTCTGAATTAGCAGCTTGGGCACCAATAAAAGGTTAATTCCTCATAGTAATTTTATTTATTCTGATAAATTTATCTAATCATAAAAAAAGCCTTCAATACTAACTGAAGGCTTCATTTCTTAATATAGAATAATTATAATGTCATCGTAATATGTTTTACATTCTTGAGACGATTGATTCCAAATATGAAATATCGATTTTCTAATTAGAATTCAAATATTTTTTTTAATCTTACTAACTAAACTGAAAATCTATATCCAAGAAGCATTTCCTAATTTCAAGTTACCAATGTCAAACTTTTTAATACAACTTAGAAATTGTTCAGTAATTATGGGTTTATTATGCATTTCACAATAAAAAATATCCTCACCTTTCCAGGAATCATATTTAATTTTAAGACTTTCTTCACTTCCTTCACCTGTAACGCCTTTTATTAAAGCATCTAATCCATTATCCTTTAATTCCCATTTTTTTAGTCCACATTTATTGCACTCAATTTCATTATAAATTTTTGATACACAATATATATTCTTATTAAGAACATCTAAATAATAAAAATCAGGCAACGTATTTTTCTGTACAGAAGAATCTATTTCAAAATACTCCCTTTTTGAAGCTTCTATTTTTAGAAATTCCACACTTTTTATCCCATCATTTATCATCTCATTTTTTAATCTTTCTGAGACAAAGAAACTCTTTGAACCTGCCAATACATCACTTCCTTCCCATGTATCGAATATATATTCAACTTTGATAAACTTTGGTATTAAAGGACGAATAATTCCACATTCACATTTATTTGTGGCCAATTCTTTGGTATCAGTCCCTAATTCTCCATCTACAGATGCAGACTCTAAAATATATATTTTTGGTTTCATTTATTTACTATTTTGAATTCCGTCAGTTAAACATTCTTTTAATATGTCATCCCAATTATTTTCATCAAGCCAATTTTGAGCAATATCCTTAATTTCATCTTTAGTAGGCGTTCTTCCAAGGGTAGTAGCCATTTCATCAATCTTATCAAACACTGCACTTATAAAATCATCAGTTTTTTCTGCATATTTTGATATAGCCTTAATAGCTGCCTGATTATTTATAAGCCCCCTTCTCGACAATTCATCTAAACTATCATACATATTATTCCACGCTACCCTGATTTTTGATAAATGTAAAGCACTATTAATATCTCCTTTTGGAATAGCTTTTAATCGCACTGGGGCGTGAATATGCTGATCAGAAAATAATTTAGAATATCTTGATTTTTTTTCTATCATATGATGAATAACACTTGAGCTAGATGATTTACCTGTAAAAATCTCAAATACTCTCTATAATTTGCACTGGCTGTAGGTAGGTCATCTGCAACAGAAAGTAAACGCAATTTTTCTCCATCTTTCACAAAATCATCTCCTTTTCTTATACCTTTTGGAATTTCTACATTTTTAACTTCAACAATCTCTCCAGATAACGGCCCCTCCATTATAACTGCCCATGGATTAATTTGTCCTTCAACTATCCATTTTCGCCCATCAATGCGCAATCTAAACTTTTTAAACCTTAGCTTCTTGCTAAGTTTCTTGCCCAGGTCGTCAAAGGTTTTCGCTCCTTTTGTCATGCCTTTGCGAACTATAAATAGAAAAATAGCACCATGCCATTGCACAGTGCTATTTAATTTTATTATCCTTGTAAAACATTATCGTTTATTTAGGACTAGTCATTTCAAAATATCGGATTTATAACTTATTCTTAATTCCTTTTATTAAGTTTATTCAAATAAGTGTTTGATATCTTTATTCTTCGGCATGTTTAATAGATTAAATAAAGAAATTCCATGATTATTTTCAATTTTGGGATCAATACCTTTC
The DNA here is from genome assembly GCF_026241165.1 of Mangrovivirga halotolerans. Classification (GTDB taxonomy): domain Bacteria; phylum Bacteroidota; class Bacteroidia; order Cytophagales; family Cyclobacteriaceae; genus Mangrovivirga; species Mangrovivirga halotolerans. The sequence continues at coordinate 188,123 of NZ_JAPFQN010000001.1, forward strand.
TCTAATAATAGTTTAATTATCCGATCATCTCCTCGATAATGCATCACTGCATTTGCTAATAATGTGTTGCCATTGGGGTCCGTTTTTGCTATCTCAGCCCCTCCTTTCAGTAAAGCATTTAAAGCTTCATAATTATTTCTTAAAGTTGCTGATTGAGCAGGGGTATATCCTTGTTTATTTAAAATATTCGGATTTGACCCTTTTTTAATTAACATTTCAATTAATTCCTTATTATTATTTTCTGCTGAAATGTGCAACGCTGTTTTACCAGTATCATTTGTTTTATTTAAATCAATTCCTTTTTCTAAACAACTCTTTACTATTTCAACATCGCCATCATAAACAGCTTTAAAAAACTTATCCATATCAATATTTTATTTAATCTAACTTACGACTCCTATTTGAACTACGCTCTTCCAAACCATATAATACTGGATTATTTTCAAATTCGATTATCTCTTCTCTAGTTAAATTATTTGCCTTATGTTCTGAAAGTCTATCCTTCCAAGATTGCCCTTCCACATGACCAATATCAGCTCTTGGCTTCCCTACTAGATTAGCTGGCACTGGCTGACCTGCTTTTGGGTGAGGATGACCTAACGGTGTCTTTTTAGGATAATGAGTTCCATAGTTAGGTATTGGTTTAAATGTCTTTTGATCAAGGTAAATAGTATATCCATTAGCATCCTTCATCCCGGAATCTGCATTTTTATATACTTCATCCCTAACTTCCTTTCTTAAAGAAACTCTTTCACTTTTTGCTCCCCCTCTTATCCTATTTCCCCTAAGTTCATTGGTCATTCCGGAATTTGTTAACTCAGCAAATTCATCTATCGCTTTGGCTTCATCAGCATCCAAATCCTGAACATACTTACTACCTGTAAATTGGCTATCATCTATTCCCTTTCCTTTTGAAACTTTTGTATCCTGCCATCCTATTAGCACACCATCTTTATCTTTATCCCAATTCGTTTTGCTATTCTTATCTAATTTCACTTTACTACCAACACGTTTTCCCTTTACTCTTGAATCATTAGCATCAAAATGTTTAACCTCTCCACTCGCCAATAACACCCATGGGTTGACTTCTCCCTCAAGTTTAAATCGACGCTTCTGAACCCTAATCCTGAATTTTTTAAACCTTAGCTTCTTGCTGAGTTTCTTGCCCAGGTCATCAAAGGTCTTCGCTCCTTTAGCCATGCCTTTCCGGACACCTTTCATGGCTACCTTACCGTTTTTAACAAGGGCTTGTCCACCTTCTTTTGCGGTTTTCCCAAGTTTACCAACGGCCTCTCCTGTCTCTTTAAAGGATTTCTTTACACTTGATTTAGCCGCTTTAGCACCAGACTTCACCGCTCCTTTCACTCCTTTTTTACCAACGGTTTTGACGGCTGTCTTGGCTCCTTTTAACGCTGCCTTACCTCCAAAAATTAAAGCAAATACCAATTCGATCGTCAAGGCTGCAAGTCCACGAGCTAAGTGTGTCGCACCCTGAACCAGATTACCCGGCCAGGCTTGGCCTAAATACGATCCAAAATGCTTGGCCATCTGATAGATTCCTTCCACAGCAAAAAATGCCCCAACTATCTGAAGCAGTAATGGTATAGCTGCCATTACAGCACCACCAGTTAATATGTTTGCTAATATCAATCCACCTATTGCCCCGATCAGACTTAAAATAATCTTTGTCTTATTATCGCTAAACCATTTAACCACGGCATCCTTCATGGTACCTGCCAAATATGCTGCGCGTTCCATTGGAGAATTAAAAGGCCCAACTTTTGGCCCTGCTTGTTGTGCCTCGCTGGTAGTTGGCGTTTCTGCTTGAGGAGCTGTTGATGATGAGGAAGCTTCTGCCATTGTCTCAGAAGTATCAACTGCATCTTTTTTAACAGCATCCATACCATGCTCCTTATCATCCGATTCACCAAATTCTACAGTTCCACCTTCAGGAATCATACCAATTTGTGCCAGCAAGGCATTATCTAACTCCAGATCTGTAATAACCTGATCAGCCACTACATCTGATTCTTCATATGATTGCTTTGAAAGTAATTCCTTATCTTCGCGAACCATATTTGCTTGGGCAATAGTTTCATCAACAGCTACACCTTCAGCATTTTCCGCAAATTCTCGTTCATTTGGCAATCGTTGGGTAACATCTTGCCCTAGAAGTTCAACGGACATCTGTCCCATAAAATGATCGGGAGACATAATTGCTGCTTTACCCAAATTGGTGATCCCCTTGTATATCTTAATCAATCCGATAACTAATCCCTCTACTACACTTAGAACAGCATTTACAAGTACACGATAGGCTTCTATATAAAATTTAATTGCTGCCGCAAAGGCATCAAGCAACATGCTCACAGCCTTTTTAAGTAACTCTGCTGCTTTTTCAACGGCTTTAACCGCAAAGTCAACAGCTTTATCAATTAAATCATTAAACTTCTTAGCAATTGAGGGGAACGCAGCAAATACAACTGAAACAATTCCTTTTAATATATCACCGAATGCCTTTATGAAACCTGTAATAGCTTTGGTTGCAGCATCTATTAATCCATTTACTGCTGCTTTTGCTGCTTCAACGATCGATTCGACGAGTTTGACTAATCCGTCGAATATACTATTGATTGCAGATTTTAGACTATCAAATACACTTGCTACTGCATCTGCTGCTTTATCCCACCAGCTTTTATCTTGTTCGACCTCTTGCTTTGTAGACTCTACTTTTTCATCTGCTTCAGCAATTGCAGTATCTGTTTTACTCTGTGTTTCACTTAATTTTGCAGATACCTGTTTGTCAGTTTCAGTGAGTTTATCCTGTATTTTATCACTGGTTTGTTTATCTGCTTTTGCAGCATCTGCTTCATATTTCTTATATACAGCCTCATTTTCTTTCTCCCATTCTTTCTTTTTGGCATCTGCGTCTGATTGTGCCTTTGCTTTGGCTTCCTTTTGTTTTTGTTCGGTCTCTAATGCTTTCTCATTTATTTTAGCATCCAGATCACTTCTTGCTGACTCTTTCTTAGATTCAAGATCCTTTTTACCGCTATCAAGTTTATTTTGTTCCTCTTGTAATTTTTGACCAACACTTTTTTCCGCTTCAGCTGCAAAACCCTGATCAATTTCAGGAATTGAGTCTTTAACTTTTTCCTGAATATTGGTATTTAATTCTTCGGACTCCTCCTGTAACTTTTCTTTTGCCTTTAAGATTTCATTATCGGGCTTCGGCTTAATCAGGTCAATTCCTCTGTTTGCCTCTAGAAATTGTTTAAAGCGCTCTTTCCTGTCCTTAATTTCTTTAGAGGAATCCTCTTTTAAATTATTAATGTTTTCAGGATCTGCTTTACCTTCAAGTGGTACATCAGGCTTAGGCCCAAGGTCAACCTCAAGATCCGGCAATGATTCCGGAAACTCACTAATATCTTGTGGGAGATGTTCTACTGCCTTTGATTGAGCTTTTTCTACTTTAGATTCAACTTCCTTCTTAACTGGTTCTTTAGTGGTGACCTCTTTTACCTTTTCTTCAGCCTTTTCAACTGGTGAAATTTCTGGTAGTTTAGTATCCCCTTCTGGTAACCCTGTTGGTGTTTTTATTTCTGGAATTGACTTTACCGCTTTATCATGTTGTTCAGATAAATCTTCTGTTAAAGTATTTGCAATCACTTCTGGTTTTTTCACCAGCTGAAGTGGTGATCTTTTTACTCCCGATCCAACAGGAATACTAACGGGTGATTTGCCAATATTTTGGTTTTTATCTTTAGTAGATTTTAAGGCCTCTTTATTAGCTTGCTTGTTTTCCTTTTCTGCCTTTTTATTTTTGCCATTATCAGCACTTACAGTTTTCTCTGATGTTTCTTTATTATCTTCCTTCTTAGAATCTTTTTTATTATCCTCAGAATTATCTTTTAAAGGCTTTTCCCCTTCTTTTAGCGTATTCTCCTCTTTATTATCCTCAGCAATTTTATCAGGAGAAGCGTTTTTAAGAATATTTAATTGATTATCTAATCCTGAAAGATCAATCTCTGGTTGTTGCCATTCAATTTCAGGGAAGTTCTTATTTAATTCCTTTATAAAATCAGTAGTTCCAATCTCAATTTTCTGATTGGTTAATTGTTTTTCAAAGTCTTCAAATTGCTTTCTTATTTTACTCTTTTCCCTAAAACCTTTAACTGAGGCAATTTCTGCTCTTTTAAGTCCATTAAAGTACTTTTTGACCGGCTTTAGAAGTAAATCTTTCTTTTTCCTTATCTCGGTTATCTGCTGCATTTTTTGCAGCTTATCCGTTGATTGATTTAATGGATTTCTCTTCTTAAAATTTTCAACTGGCTTGTCTGTTGAAGGAAATGCAAATTTTGGTTTTCGTCTACCTGCCCTTTTCTTTATTTCTGAAACTTTTTTAGTAAGTGTCCCCTTTGAAACATCTTTAGCCGATGGTTCCAGAATTTCAATAATTTCTTTTGTTGTCAGGGAAGAAATATCTCTGGTTTCCATACCAGAAGTTTTCTCTATCAAATCAATAAGCGCTTCTTTTTCAGAAGAAGAAAGATTCTCTATTGAGACATTTCCCCGATACTTATCCTTTAGATTATTAACAGCAGAAAGTGGCTCTACATATGCTATTTCCTTTTCAAACATATTAATTTCTTTCCTTTGCTTGTTCTGCCTTAACGTACTTGGATAAAATATTTAAAGAAAGAATATCAGAACCATTGCTTTTAGCTTCCAGACAGGCCAGCTTAATAATATTACTAATATTAGCCCCAGTGAGTTGATAAGTTTCCGCAAGATATTCAGGGCCGTGATTCTCCTCAAATTGAAACCCGGAAGGGATACTTTGATTCCATAAATATTGTCTTTCTTCTTTTCCCGGAGGAGATATAAAAATGGAAGTAAGAATTCGTCTTCTAAAGGCAATATCAAGATTCTGATTAAAGTTGCTGGCTAATAAAACCAGACCTGGAAATTTCTCAATACGCTGTAAAAGATAAGCTACCTCCTGGTTAGCATACCGATCTTTAGCATCTTTCACTTCAGTTCTTTTACCAAAAAGGGCATCTGCCTCATCAAAAAACAATATGCATTCTTTAGATTCCAGTCGGTCAAAAATCTTTTCCAGATTTTTCTCTGTCTCACCTATATATTTTGAAACTACTCTCGACAAGTCTACTGCATATACTGGTGTATCCAGTTCCTTACCCAGAACAGAAGCTGTGAGTGTTTTACCTGTACCCGGAGGTCCATATAACATTGCTACATAGCCTCTCTTAACCTTTTTAGCAAAGTCTGCATCCTCATACAATTCATTGCTGTACTTAACATAATTAATTAAGGAATTAAGCTGTTCTTTGGTGTTCTCTTTTAATACCAGATCGGAAAAACTTTTATTGGTTGTCAACAATGTTGCCGGGAAGTCAGCGGAAACCTGGATAACAGGCTTTTTCCCGGTCATCAGAGAACAATAATGTTCATCGCTAACCCTGAGTATTCCATTCTCAAAAGTCTCTGTCTCTGCTCTGTTTACATGCAGTACCTGTTCTTTTATCAGTCTGCTATCTATTAACTGATTTAAATACAAGGCTCTTTTTACGCTATCAAATCCAGCGAGTAAAAATAAAATAGTTCTTATCGTTGGGGAAATAGTTGTTTGATCCTTTTCCTTCCCTCCCCCGGCCCAGTAATTCAATTTTTCATTAGACCATAACGGTAATAATGAAAAAGGCTGGAACTGTGAGGTAAAAACTACGGAGACCATGAATAACTCGGCAATTGAAGTATCAAATTCTTCGACCAGTTGTGACCAAGAAGAATTTTCAGGCACCTGTGGTATATCGCTTAAATCTTTAAATTCTTTAGGTGAAGAATTATTTTTAATCTCATCCAGTCGAGAATACATTACTTTTTTAACCCAGGATTCTACTTTGCTAAAAGCAGAAATATTCGTGGCCAAAGATTCGAATTCTATTGAATTGCCGGTAATTTTACTAACAGATTTTTTTTCACTGGTTTTCTTAAGGGTATCCAGCATATAAAAATATTATTATGGTTGAAAAAATGAATTCGATCAAAGGTTGAAAGATTTTCTCGAATTGATCCCAATAATACAATATACTGCGTTTTCAACCAAACTCTAATAATAAAAAAGCCGGATAAAAAATCCGGCTTTATATTTTCGATATATTTTTATCAATTTATCAGTCAGTTGGACCTTTCCAAATTTCAACCCATCCTGAGAATGAATCACCACCCGGAACTTCGAGGTAGTAGTAGTAAACACCATCAGGCTCATCACCACCATCAAATCCATCTTCATTATCGTAATCATCAGTTTCATAAACTGTACGTCCGTATCTGTTCGTGATTACTAATCTGGAATTATCCGGAAGATTTCTGATATAGAAGGTATCATTAAAGCCATCATTATTCGGTGTAAATACGTTTGGTATAAAGATACTTTGATCTTCAGGCACTTCTACCTCGCTTGGATCTTTTGTTATTACACAACCTCCTGCATCTCTAACCGATACTAAATAATTACCGGCATATAATTCATCAAAAGTAATCTCATACTTTAATGAATTAGGATTTCTTGGAACATCCATCCAGTCAATAAATACTGCATGACTAGGGTCACTAGCTGGTTCTATGAGTTCTATAGAAACTTCATATCCAGGAGTTCCACCAATAATATCTGTCACTCGGAAAGAACCAGTTGGTCTGTCTGGGAATGACACTTCATAATTATCGATTACGAATGATATTGGTTGATTAATGATAAATTCTTTGACTTCACTATTTACATCAGATCCCGAAGGACAATTAGATTGCGTTTGAGTTAATTGTGCTGAATAAAAATCCTCAATTAATAAGAAATCAAAAACATCAGTATCATCGAGTAAATAATTTCCTCCTGAAATATCACTATATGCAATATCAAAAGTTCTGTTATAGCTACCTGGTCCACCAGCTAAATCTCTAATCTGCAATTTAAAATCTACACCAATTTCACCCTGAATGTCAGTAAGCAACAATAACTGTTGATTATCCTGACAGATCACTTGTGGTGTAAAATCAACCGCTAATGGGCCTCCTGAAATAGTAATTACCTGCTCATTTGGACAAGCATCGGCATCAATACCTTTTACAGCGACATAATAAGTACCCTGATCCAAATTAGAGAATACAAATCTTCCATTGGATGGGACTGATACAAAACCAGTATCAACACCAGGCTGTTCAGCTATTGCTATCTCATAAGTTCCCGGAAGGAATGAAGGATCTATCTGAATTTCAATTGCTCCGTTTCTACCATCTCCTGCACAAGTAGGATTACTTGCATTTGATGTAAATGCAACTAAACCAGGACTTGGAACAAAGAATTGAATAGCTTTACTGCAATCTACTCCAGTATCAATAATCAATAATTCATGAGTACCTCCTGTTAATCCATCAAATATTCCATCAGCAGGGAATGCAACCGGAGTTCCATCCAGTTGATATTCATAGCTTCCTGTACCCCCGGTTATATTGGAGATTTCAACAGCACCATCATTTGTATTACAAGTTGCTTCTTCAAGCACTGTTACATCGGCATCATAGTCTTCATACTCATTTCCAATAATTATTGTTGTTCCTGCAAAACAGGCATCATTTTCACTTCTTCTAAAACTGATTACCAATTCATTTGATGGTTCAGCTCCTGCAGGTAACCCTGTGATCACGTCTCCATTGATAAATGAATTCCAGTTAACTCCATCAACAGACCATTGTAATACATCTCCATTAGGTTCATCAGGGAATGTTACCCTCGCCGACCCTGAAGGACTACCTACACAAGTTGAGTTTTGAACTTGCGTTACTACCGGCTCACCAATTGTGCCCGATCGGTCTATTGTAAATTGACCTGTCTTAATACAAGAAGAATCACCATATACTACAGTATAATCATAGATTCCCTGAGGAAGTCCGTCAAAGGTGAAATCATTAAAATTAGTTCTTTCAGCTGGTCCGGTAATGTCAATAATTACTCCTACAACATTATTTGCCGGAGTTTCCGGAACAATATCAAAGAATACCCCACCATCAGAATTTGAACATGTTGCAGCTGTTGGTTCAGGGGTAATCTGTACTGTGGCACATTCGCCTGTGCCCCCACCGGTACATGCCGGATCATCTGCAGCAAGTGTAGTCGATTGAACCACATTAGAATTTATACTTGTGGCACAATTGTTTATTGCTCTTACTCTCGTAAATAATGTAGTCTCAGCAGGAATACCTGTTACTTCAAAAGTGTTTACATTTCCAATGTCTCTACTATTGTAATTAGGAAGTATAGTATTAAATCCTGCATCAAAAGCAACGTCGATAACATATGAAGTTGCTGATGGTACAGCATTCCAGTTAACGGTGTATCTGTCACACAATTCATTTGATGATGAGATTGCAGGTGCAGATGGCGTTCCAATTGTTGTTATAGAAGCTACAGTTGAATATTGACCTGTGGCACATGTATTATAGCCAGCTACACGGACAAAATATTCAGAATTCTGAGTTAAACCAACAACATCATAGCTAAGGCTATTACCAACATCAGCATTGTCTACAATCTTTGTAGTGAAGCCAGCATCAGTTGCGATATCTACAAAATAACCTGATGCTCCGACTGCTGCATCCCATATCAATGTAAATGCATCACAATCAATTGTTGAAGCCTGAATATTTGAAGGTGCTTGTGGTCCTTCATTTGAAGGAGTTGCTGATTCAATATTGCTATCTCCAGAAATCCCACAACCATTTACTGCTCTTACTCTTACCTGGTAATTCGTGCCAGGTGTAAGACCGTTAATAACCTCAGTAGTCTGATCAGTTGAAAAACCGTCATAACCAGGAATAAAGGTTGTAAAGTTATCCGTAGAAATATCTAATTCGTATGAAGATGCAGAGGTGACACTATTCCAGCTAACCGTAATAGATTCACAGATTGCATCAGTAACCGGATCAAGAACAGGTGCCGTAGGTGCCGCATCATCAACCTGAATTGCAATACCAGCAGATTCTGCTGGACTTCCTACCGCACAAGTTAAAGTTGGATCTGCTATAACTCTAACGGAAACCACATCTCCATCTGTTAAAGTACTAGTCGAGAATGTCGAAGAAGTCTCTCCAGAAACATCTACACCATTTATTATCCATTGGTAAGATGGATTCTGTCCGGCATTAGAAGCATTAGCTGTAAAAGAAACTACTGTACCAGAACAAATTGCTGTTTCCGAAGCATTAACATCAACTGCTACGGGTGCCTGACCACCTACATTAATTATTATTCCACTTGACTCAAATGGTGAATTAGTTACACAACTTAATGCTGGATCTGCAGTTACAATCAGGCTTACCTCATCTCCATCGCTTAAAGTAGTGGTCGTGAATGTTGCTGAAATAGCCCCATCTACTACATTACCATTAATCAACCATTGATATGATGGATTTGCTCCGGCATTTTGTGTCTGAGAGGTAAAATTAACTTCTTCACCATCACATACCTGTGTTCTGTCTGCATTAATAGTAACATCCATTGTCAATTCAGATACTCTTTGAATCTGAATGGTATTTGACGTTGCTGGACTTCCCTGTACACAACTAGCCGACGGATCTGATGTCATTTGGACATAAACTTCATCACCAGTTACAACCGAACTGGTAGTAAAAGTTTCTCCAAACTCACCTGTCGGATTTCCATTTATAAACCATTCATAAGTTGGGTTTATTCCTGAGCCTATGCTGAGGGCAACACTAAATGTTACATCATCATTAGTACAAGAAGGATTTTGATCAAGTTGTATCGCCACAAATGCTGTTAACTGATCAACAACATTTAATGTTATTTCATTTGATTGAACAGGATTTGCTGCTGCACAGGTAAATGATGGATCAGCAGTTACATCCAGTCTTATTACATCTCCATCTGATAAGGTATCAGTAGCATAGGTATCTGAATTTAAACCTGCTACTAAGGTTCCGTTTACATACCATTCATATGTTGGATTAGTACCTGCATTGGTTACTGAAGATGTAAATGTCACTACATCATTTATACATACTGGATTTTGGTCAGCTGATATCTGAACATCAGGATTAATGTTGTTAGTTGTATTAACAGTTATTTCATTTGATTCAGCAGGGTTATTGGTTACACAAGTTAATGCAGGATCTGCATCAACAACTGCTTTCACTAGTTGACCATCTGCTAAAACAGCTGAATAAGTTAATCCGGTTTCTCCCGAAACAACTACATTATCTACCAGCCAGCTAATCGATGGGTTTCCTCCTGCATTGCTAAGAGTAGCAGTAAATGTAATTGGCTCTCCATCACATACCGGATTTTGATCAGCTGTAATACTTATTCCAACCGGAGTTGGTGTATTTAATTGTATAGTTTGATTATCAGAAACTGTAGTTGTTGTGGCACAAGTTAATGATGGGTCAACAGTCATCTCAACAGAAACAACTTCTCCACCATTTAAGGTAGTCGTATTAACTGTTAAAGATTCTGTGTTTTCACCCGCAATTAAATTGCCATCTATAAACCATTCATATGTTCGGTTAGCTCCTCCATTTGTTGGCTGAGCTTCAAATATTATATCTTCTCCTGGACATGCCGGATTATTCGAACTTGTTAGAGTAACTGATGGATCAATTGATGTTGATACATTAATTATTACTGCATCAGATGCTTCAGTTGTAGTTGCACAGGTAAAAGAAGGATCAACTGTTACTGTTAATGAAACTTCCTGACCATCAGTCAGGCCTGAAGCAACAAAAGTGTCTCCATTTTCTCCTGCCTGATCAACTCCATCTATTTGCCATTGGTAAGTAGGATTAGGTCCTACTGCATTAACTGTTGAAGTAAATAAAACATCATTTCCTGAACAAATTGGATTTTGATCCGGAGTTATTGAAACAGTCGGATTAAAATCAGTACCTATTGACATTGGAATTGAGTTGGACTCAACTGTTGCCGGTGTGATACAATTTGCTGTTGGATCTACAGTCAGGAATGCTGTTACTACATCACCATCATTTAGAGAGTTCGTTACGAAAGTCAGACCGTTTTCACCTGCTATATCAGTACCATTTACTCTCCACTGAATTCCAGGGTTAGTTCCTCCGTTAGTTACATTTGCTGTAAAAGTAACATCATCACCTATACAGGCTGGATTTTGATCCACTGAAATGGAAATATCAGAAATAAGATTAGGTTCTATTGTTATAGCAACCGGTGTTGAGGTAGCCGGACTACCCGTTGCACATGGATTACTACTAATCACTTCTAAAGAAACATCATAAGTTCCAGGAGCAAGTCCGGATAAAACAAATGTATCGTTAGTTTCTCCGGCAACTGCATTGCCATCAACTTGCCATTGGTAAGAAGGATTTGTTCCACCACCGTTAATGGTTGAAGTGAAAGTAATCGATCCATCCTCACAAATTAAGTTTTGATCTGCCGTAATATCTACAGTGAGATTTTCAGTTGGAGAAATATTAACAGTTTCTGTAGAATTAGCCGGACTTCCACTTACACAGGTAAATGTTGGATCAGCTGTCATAATTACCTCGACAACATCGCTATCATTTAATGTCGATGAAGTAAATATTTCAGAGGTCTCCCCTGACTGAAGGGTTCCATTTACATACCATTCATATGATGGATTTGTTCCACCATTAGAAGGAACAGCTGTAAATGTTATCAAATCTCCGGCACAAGCTGGATTTGGATCAGAAATTATATCAACTGATGCCACCAGGTTATCCTGATAGTCAACAGTAATATCATTTGATGTGGATGTATTTGTAGTAACACAAGTAAATGTCGGGTCGGTTATTCTTACTTCAGCAGAAACCAGGTCGCCATCATTTAAAGATGAACCTACGTAGATTCCTGAATTATCTGCCTGAACTTCACTGCCATTTACGAACCATGCAACTTCAGGGTCAACACCTGAATCTGATGTTGAGGCAATAAATGTAATAGTTGTTCCGGTACAAGCAGGATTTTGATCCGCGGAAATCGTAATTGACGGGGTAACTCTAGGCGTGGTATTTATAACCTGATTACCCAGATCAACAAAACACCCACTAGCGTCTAATACAAATAATGAATAATTTCCTGCTGGTAAATCATCAATTAATGAATTATCATATGGGTAACTATTTCCTCCATCAACACTAAATCGATATGGTGGCGTACCTCCATTTATATTTTGTAATTCGATACTTCCATCTGCATTTCCTTCACAGGATTCATCCGTGAGAATAATATTATCTACAGTGATATTTGCTCCCGGATTTATTGTAGCTGTTGAAGAGACTGTACATCCGTTGGCATCACGAACTACAATATCATAAGTTCCTGCTGACAGACCTGTGAAATTATTCGAGTTCTGGAATGTCGATCCATTATCTATACTGTATTCATAATCAAGTGTACCTCCTGATGCAGAGATAGTTATTTCTCCTTCATTACCAGTTGTACATCCTGCATCTATAGAGCTAATATTATCAATAACCAATGGTGCTGGTTCACTAACATTTGCTTGAACTGTTGCTAAACAACCATTGCCATCTCTAACAACTATATCGTAAGTTCCAGCTACGAGACCGGTATAAGTATTGGATGCCTGGAAAGTGGCACCACCATCAATACTATATTCAAAAGCACCGTTTCCTCCTGAAGCAGTTATTACTAACTCACCATCGGAATTTCCATTACAAGTTATATTTGTAACATCAACATTATCAATTATTACTGATGGAGCAGCATTTATCGTCACCTGGTTAACTGCAGATTCACAATTATTTCCATCTCTGGCAATTACATCATAAGTTCCTGCTGCTAATCCAGAAAATGAATTTGAAGTCTGGAAAGTTGCCCCACCATCAATGCTATATTCATAAGGTGCTCCGGCTCCTCCACTTACTGCATCTATAGTAATGGTTCCGTCAGAAGCTCCATTACAAGTTTCGTCTGTAGAAGAAACCGCATCTATAGAGACTGCAACTGGTTCATTTACAGTTGCATTACCACTGATAGTACATCCATTCGCATCTTGAACAATTACATTATAAGTCCCTGCGCTTATTCCTGCGAAGCTATTTGTTGTCTGGAATGTTGCTCCATTATCAATGCTGTATTCATAAGGAGCAGTGCCACCAGTTACATTATTTATAGTGATTGTTCCATCCGATGCTCCATTACATGTTGCATCAGTTGCATCGATCGAACCAATTGCCAATGCTGTTGGTTGATCAATTATAATATTTGAAATAGCTGATAAACAACCATTTGAATCTCTTACCTGAACATCATAGGTTCCGGCTGCTAAACCTGTGAAGGAATTCGAAGCCTGGAAAGTTGTACCCCCATCAATGCTATATTCATAAGTTCCACTTCCGCCGGACACTGCATCGACAGTAATCGTACCGGTTGATTCTCCAAAGCAAAGTGCATCACTTGCTGTAAGATTGTCGATTGTTACTTCTGCTGGTTCATTGATTGTAGCCTGAGTAATAGTAGACAAACATCCGTTTCCGTCACGAACTTGTACGTCATAAGTTCCAGCTGCAAGACCTGAGAAAGTATTGGACGCCTGGAAAGTAGCTCCACCATCAATACTGTATTCAAAAGTTCCGTTTCCTCCTGAAGCAGTTATTGCTAATTCACCATCGGTATTACCGTTGCAGGTAACATCTGTTGTTCCAATATTGTCAATTAAAACCTCAGTGGCTGCATTGATTGTCACCTGGTTAACTGCAGATTCACAATTATTTCCATCTCTGGCAATTACATCATAAGTTCCTGCTGCTAATCCAGAAAATGAATTTGAAGTCTGGAAAGTTGCCCCACCATCAATGCTATATTCATAAGGTGCTCCGGCTCCTCCACTTACTGCATCTATAGTAATGGTTCCGTCAGAAGCTCCATTACAAGTTTCGTCTGTAGAAGAAACCGCATCTATAGAGACTGCAACTGGTTCATTTACAGTTGCATTACCACTGATAGTACATCCATTCGCATCTTGAACAATTACATTATAAGTCCCTGCGCTTATTCCTGCGAAGCTATTTGTTGTCTGGAATGTTGCTCCATTATCAATGCTGTATTCATAAGGAGCAGTGCCACCAGTTACATTATTTATAGTGATTGTTCCATCCGATGCTCCATTACATGTTGCATCAGTTGCATCGATCGAACCAATTGCCAATGCTGTTGGTTGATCAATTATAATATTTGAAATAGCTGATAAACAACCATTTGAATCTCTTACCTGAACATCATAGGTTCCGGCTGCTAAACCTGTGAAGGAATTCGAAGCCTGGAAAGTTGTACCCCCATCAATGCTATATTCATAAGTTCCACTTCCGCCGGACACTGCATCGACAGTAATCGTACCGGTTGATTCTCCAAAGCAAAGTGCATCACTTGCTGTAAGATTGTCGATTGTTACTTCTGCTGGTTCATTGATTGTAGCCTGAGTAATAGTAGACAAACATCCGTTTCCGTCACGAACTTGTACGTCATAAGTTCCAGCTGCAAGACCTGAGAAAGTATTGGACGCCTGAAAAGTAGCTCCACCATCAATACTGTATTCAAAAGTCCCGTTTCCTCCTGAAGCAGTTATTGCTAATTCACCATCGGTATTACCGTTGCAAGTAACATCAGTACTGGTAATATCATCTATTACAACCTCAGGGGTTGAATTAATAGTTACCTGGTTTATTGCAGATAAACACCCATTATCATCCTCAGCAACAACGTCGTATATTCCAGCAGCCAAATTGTTAAAAACTTTAGAAGCCTGAAATGTAGTTCCTCCATCGATACTATATCGGTAAGGACCATTTCCTCCGGAGACTCCATCAACAGAAATTCTTCCATTTGTATCTCCGCTACAAACTACGTCGTCTGTATTAATAAGATCAATAACGACTTCTGCAGGTTCAGAAACTGTAGCTATATCAGTAACAGTACAACCATTTGCATCTCTAACAACTATATCATACGTTCCGGCTGTCGGATTAAAAACATTTGAGGATTGAAAAGTTGTCCCGTTATCAATACTATATTCATAAGGTGTGGTACCACCTGTTACACCACTTATAGTAATTGATCCTGGTTCTCCAAAGCATGTTGCGTCAACTACATCAACAGAGCCAATAGAAAGAGCTGCAGGTTCTGATAGAGTTACACTTTCTATATTGGAAAGGCAATTATTTAAATCTCTAACTATAAGGTCATATGACCCTGGTGTCAGGCTAGTAAAAGAATTTGTATTTTGATAAGTTGCCCCACCATCGATACTATATTCATAACCACCATTTCCCCCTGCTACATTATCAAAGATTATAGTTCCATCATTAGCTCCGTTACAAGTAATATTAGAACTATTAACATCAAAGGTTATTGGGTCTGGTTCACTAACGGTGACTTCATTAGAGCCTTCTGAAGGACCTGTACCATTGTTATCCCGTACAAATACCTGATATTTTCTAGGTTCAAGATTTGTAAAAGTATATGTATCCGTTGAAATATTAGGTACTGTTTGTAATAGTCCACCTGGAAATGCATCTGCATCAAAAAGAAATAAAGTATAATCTGGGGTCCCATTTTGGATGGTAACTGTAACTGTTCCATCATCAACACCATTACAAGTTATGTCTGTAGAAACTGCTGTCACAGATATCTGTGCATTGGCTGTGTATGCAGATACTATAAAGAATAAAACCAGAAATAAATTTTTCGTTATATAATTTTGTTGACTCATTCTGTAATGAATAATTTAATATTTACTGACCGTTATAAAATTGAATAAGTCCGGTATGAAAGCTAGTTCCATCACTTTGAAAAAACTTCACAACATACTCCTTATTTTTATCCAGATCGCTAATAATTAATTTATCATTAGTGACAATACCCTTTTTTATAATTTCAAAATCAGGCATTTCACCTTCAAAAAGCTGGTATTTCAATCCTTCTTGTTTATTAGTCAAATCAATCTCTAATGAGAAAATATCATCCCCCTGATCAATTATTTTATATTCAATAGGATCATTACTAGAGTTAAATGACAAAGAAGCGTTGAAAGACGCTAATATTAGCAATAGTGAAAAGAATACCTTTCTCATATTAAAAAAAATCCGGATTTAACTTTATTTATAAATAGGTTCTAAATCGTTATTGTAACCTCTTTTATCGATAATTTTCTTTTACTAATCTAAAAAATAAGGCTGATCTTAAGAAAATTCAGCACGAGAAACCATATACTATCCCGTGAAATTACATCATTAAATGATAATTATAGCCATTTTTCAATTAAAAATACAATTTTAAGAGACCTTAATTCGCTAATGGGTGTATAAATTCCTTTATATATAACACTTATAATTATTTCTTCTTTAGACAGCCTCTAAATAGCTTTTAAAATCTCTAATCCATTAAATAGTCTTTAAAGATTAATTCCTTTTATTTATCTTCGTGGCTCAAATTAGTTTAAGCTAAAATTAGACTGTACAAATATGGCATTTGATATTGACATGATTAAGGCAGTTTATGAGTCAATGCCAGGCAAAATTGAAAAAGCCAGGCAACTTGTAAATCGTCCACTTACTTTAACTGAGAAGATCTTATATAGTCACCTTCACGACAATCAGCCGCTTGAGAATTTCGAGCGTGCAAAATCGTATGTTGATTTTGCTCCGGACCGAGTTGCGATGCAGGATGCGACTGCACAGATGGCTTTGTTACAGTTCATGCAAGCAGGAAAAAAGCAAGCTGCTGTACCATCAACTGTACACTGTGATCACCTTATCCAGGCAGAAATTGGCGCTGACAAGGATCTTGAAAAGGCAAAATCTAACAATAAGGAAGTTTATGACTTCTTAAGTTCTGTTTCAAATAAATACGGAATAGGCTTCTGGAAACCGGGAGCGGGTATCATTCACCAGGTGGTTCTTGAAAACTATGCTTTTCCTGGTGGAATGATGATCGGTACTGACTCTCACACTGTTAACGCAGGTGGTCTTGGTATGGTCGCTGTAGGTGTAGGTGGTGCTGATGCCGTAGATGTTATGGCTGGAATGCCTTGGGAACTTAAATTCCCTAAACTTATTGGTGTTAAGCTTACTGGTAAACTTAGTGGCTGGACATCTGCAAAAGACGTCATCCTAAAGGTTGCAGGAATCCTTACTGTAAAAGGCGGTACTGGTGCAATTGTCGAATACTTTGGCGAAGGTGCTGAGTCTCTCTCTTGTACTGGTAAAGGTACAATCTGTAACATGGGAGCTGAAATTGGAGCAACAACTTCAACTTTCGGTTATGACAACAGCATGTCTGAATACCTGAGATCTACCGAAAGAGCCGAGGTTGCAGAAATGGCTGATAAAATCAAAGAACATTTAACTGGTGATGCGGAAGTTTATGCTGATCCTGAAAAATATTTTGACCAGGTAATCGAGATCAATCTTTCTGAGCTTGAGCCTCATATTAATGGTCCTTTTACTCCGGACAGGGCAACTCCTTTGTCTCAGTTCGCTAAAGAAGTAAAAGAAAATAACTGGCCTGAAACTCTTGAGGTTGGATTAATCGGTTCTTGTACAAACTCTTCTTATGAGGATATTACCAGAGCAGCTTCAGTTGCTGAAGAAGCACAAGCTAAAGGACTTAAAGCAAAAGCTGAGTTCACAATTACTCCTGGTTCTGAGCTGGTAAGATATACTGTTGAAAGAGATGGCTACCTGAAAACTTTCGAGAACATGGGTGGTGTAGTTCTTGCAAATGCTTGTGGTCCTTGTATTGGCCAGTGGGCAAGACACACTGATGATCCGAAGCGTAAGAACTCGATCATTACTTCATTCAACAGAAACTTTGCTAAAAGGAATGATGGTAACCCGAATACCCATTCATTTGTAGCTTCTCCAGAGATAGTTACAGCATTTGCCATTGCGGGTGATCTTACTTTCAACCCAATGACAGATACGCTTAAGAATGAAGCAGGTGAAGAAGTGAAACTTCCTGAGCCAAAGGGTATCGAGCTTCCAATTAAAGGATTTGCTGTTGAGGACGCTGGTTATCAAGCACCTGCAGAAGACGGTAGCGATGTTGAAGTAATTGTTAATCCTGATAGCGAAAGATTACAATTACTATCTCCATTCGATGAATGGGATGGTGAGAATATCACTGGAATGAAGCTACTTATTAAAGCTAAAGGTAAATGTACTACTGACCATATTTCTATGGCTGGCCCATGGTTAAGGTACAGAGGTCACCTAGACAACATTTCAAATAATATGTTAACCGGTGCTGTTAACTTCTTTAATGAAGAAACTGACAGTATAAAAGATCAGATTTCAGGAGAATATGACAGTGTGCCAAATGTAGCTCGTCATTATAAGGCTGAAGGCATTCCTTCTATCGTAGTTGGTGATCATAACTATGGGGAGGGTTCTTCTCGTGAGCACGCAGCTATGGAGCCTCGTCACCTGGGTGTAAGAGTGGTATTAGTAAAATCATTTGCTCGTATCCACGAAACAAACCTTAAGAAGCAAGGTATGCTAGGTCTTACTTTCGAAAATGAAAATGATTACGATAAGATTCTTGAGGATGATGTGATCGACATCATTGACCTTGATTCTTTTGCTCCTGGTAAACCAATTACCTTAAAGCTTACTCATGCTGATGGTAGCACTGATACGATTGTAACTAACCATACTTACAATGAAGGTCAGATCGAATGGTTTAAAGCGGGCTCTGCATTAAATCTTATCAAAAAGCAAAATGCTTAAAATCATAATAAGTACATAAATAAAAAGGGATCGAAAATCGATCCCTTTTTTTATTAATTTAAAATATATTTTTGTAAATACTTCTCTCCTTCATCCGGCTTTACTTTCACATGCCAGTTATCCTTAATGATCAAAACAGGTGATTCTTTACACCTACCCGTGCATTTGGTTTTTATTACTTTGAACTCCGCCTTAAGATCATGCTTCTTTGCTGCTTGTGACAAGCTCTTTTCCAATTCCTTACTACCACACTTTTTGCATGACTTCCCGTTACATACAAAAGCAAAATGTTTTACAGCATCTTTTTTACTCATAACTCATGTAACGCAATAAAACCTAATATGTTAATTGAATTTTGAGCAAAAACTCACTAAATCTTTCATCATCAAATTACCCGCTAATTGCCTGCATTAACAATGCGCAAATATAAGCTCCATAGGTACCCAACGCATAACCTAATACAGCTAATAGAACTCCTACAGGTGCTAGAGAGGGGTGAAACGCTGCTGCAACTACGGGTGCAGATGCTGCTCCTCCAATATTTGCTTTACTACCTACAGCAACAAAAAAGAATGGGGCTTTAATTATTTTAGCCACAACTAACAAAATAATGACATGGAAAGACATCCAGATCAGTCCAATCAGAAAATATTGCGGATATTCAACTACTGCACCAACATCCATTTGCATACCTATCGAGGCTACCAGTATGTAAATGAAAATACTCCCAAATTTACTCGCTCCTGA
The DNA here is from genome assembly GCF_026241165.1 of Mangrovivirga halotolerans. Classification (GTDB taxonomy): domain Bacteria; phylum Bacteroidota; class Bacteroidia; order Cytophagales; family Cyclobacteriaceae; genus Mangrovivirga; species Mangrovivirga halotolerans. The sequence goes on from NZ_JAPFQN010000001.1 coordinate 207,707, forward strand.
ACCTTCTAATTTACGTGCCTGGGTAAAAGATAATACAAATCCAATAGTAGTAGTCACTATAATTAACCAGAAAAAGGAAGAACCCAAACTCATTTTACGACTTGCATCAGGGAAGTTGGTTGAAAACCATGGGGCAAGATTATCAGCAACAAAGTGACCAATCGCCACTGCAGTAAATGCAACAGAAAGAATGATCATCATATCTCTGAAAGAAGGAATTTTGGCTACTGAAAGACTAAAATCCTCCATTTTCTTTTTAAGATTATCAATGGCTGAGGTATCTGCTTTCAATTTTTTATCTAAGATGTGTGTCCTTGCCGCACCGATAAGTAAGAACGCCATCCATAGTTCGGCAACCAAAACATCTACTGCAATCATAACTGAATACAATCGGCCACTTGGTTTAAACACTTCATACATAGCAGCCTGATTGGCTCCACCACCAATCCATGACCCGGCTACTGTTGACATTCCTCGCCATAAGGTATCAAAAAACTCTTCTCCTATCAAACCCGGAAATAAAGTATATGCAAGCCACAAAGCAACCGGACCTCCAATTATAATGCTTATAGTCGCAGTGAAAAACATGATTAACGCCTTCGGACCCAGTTTTAATACCTCTTTAAAATCAATACTTAACGTTAATAAAACCAACCCTGCAGGTAACATAAACCTTGATGCCACATAATATACATTAGATAATGAAGCGTTTACTATTCCAAATAAGCTAAGTAAAGAAGGAATAAAATAGCATAATAATAGAGCCGGAATTACTGAATAGAATTTCTTGAAAAATGGTATTTTACTACCGGAAGTGTAAAATATCAATCCGAGAATAAACATTAACAAACCAAAAACAACAGCATCATTTTGAATTAATGGTCGTTTTTTGATCAAATAAAATGATTTAGCAATTGTTTCCTCTCCGGAAATAATTTTCACTTTAATTTTTTCATGTCTTGAACCACTTAATCTTATATAATTTTTATCAGGAATGGTTTCCAGCCCGTAAGCTTCAATTATCAAGCTGTCCTTTCCTACTTCCATATAATCATCTAAATGGATAAAAAATGGACCTTCCTTAAGAAAATAGGCACTTTCAGGTCGTAAAAGATCTATCTCTACTCCCTCTTCATAAGTATTTTCAAATGCGAAATCAGATTTTTCCTGACTTAACCCGAAATAAAAAGTAGAAAGAATCAATAAAAGTGATAATAAATTTTTCATGAATTATAGGTTCTTAAGTATGGTTCGTAATTCAGACAACATCATTGCTGTTGCACCCCAGACAATATGGCCTTCAACATCAAAATAAGGAGCATGCAATCTGATGCCTCTTGCAGCCTGAATGTTTGTTGTTTTTACAGTCTCCGGATCAATCAAACTTTTAACCGGAAACGGAATAATCTTTTCAACCTCTCCCTCTTCCGGGACAAAGTCTGGTTTGTAATCTAGATAACCAATAGAAGGTATCACTAAAAAATTACTTGCGAATATAAAAAGCTCAGATAAATTACCCAAAATATTAATATCTGAAGAATTAACACCTATCTCTTCCTCTGTTTCCCTTATCGCAGTTTCAATTAAATTTTTATCCCCCGGTTCTTGCTTTCCTCCAGGCAGACTGATCTGTCCACTATGAACCCCAGGATACTCAGGCCTCAGCATTAATGGTAGCGAAATAGTTCCATCATCTTCGGGGTAAAACAAGACCATCACACCGCCCATTTTAGCATCCCGGCCAGGATTAAAATATTTTTCAGCAAGATTTTCATCAAATCTGGCAGACATTTCCAGCTGCGCAGACCTCCCTGGCAGCGGTTTTTTTAATATCCTTTCAAGTTTCTCTATAAAACTCTCAAAATTTAACTCCTCCATAAATAAGGTTTAACATAAGCATTTTATATTTGCTTTGATTTATAAACTTTAAAAATAGACAAAACCAGCTATTTTACTACAAGAATTTGTTTTGAGTAATTAATTGTATTAGATTTCAGTTATTTAGTTGCATTTTTCAGGTTGAAATCTGAGATACTTTTTCTAAGACGCCATTTTTTGTTGATATGTATAGGTATATTTTTCTACTAGCAATAGTTATCTTAATAGGAACGGAGCATGCTGTTAATGCCCAAAGCCCAGGTGAAATAATCCAACCTTCTTCTGATGCAGGAATTGATGCAATACTCGATCCTAATGGTGATGGGTGGATTACGAATACGGGTTCCGCTTTTACAGGAACTAATGAATCATCTGAATTTGAATTGAATTTCATTGGAATTCCTGGCCCTAATGAGATTAATGGAGATGCTATCGAAGGTGGCGATTGCGGGAATTATGATTTTGTAACAGGTCAGGATCAAACCGGGCTTTATTATTATTATTTAAATCCTGATAGCGCAATCAATACTGCAGATGACGGGGTTATATTCAGAGCTAGATCCGGTGACTTAAACTCAAATGACGTTTCTCTTCATGTATTAATAGAATCAAATCCTGACCATGCCGGTTTTGACAGAGAAATATCCATATCAACTTACACTTTCTTTGGTTTCCAATTACAATTAAAAAGCATTTTTAATCTTGAAACCGGTCAGGAAACAAATGTATATGAAAACGTATTTCAGCACAGTTTGGCTAATCCAAATGCGGGAAGTTGTGTAGTTCCGGTATTTACGGATATGTACTTCGATCTTTCTGAAATTGGTATATCAGCCGATCAGGATATCAAAATCACAACAGTTATTGCCAGAAACAGAAATAACTGGACTGGAGCTATTAATGCAACAAGTAGCGTTTTTGATAAAGAAATCTCTGACATTTATAATGTAGATGACTCTGGAATCACTGATATTAATTCTGGATTAGCCCAAAGCATATCAGGCTATCAGTATTTCACTTTGGCGGGTGAACCTCCGGTTATTAACACCACAGATGCCAATGTTGATGAAAATGCACCGGTGGGCACAGAGGTAATTACGGTTGATGCCTCAGACCCGGACAATGACAACCTCCTGTTTAAAATTATTGGAGGTAATATCAATAATGCTTTCACTATTGATAAAAACACTGGATTAATTACTGTGACTAATCCTGCAGCAATTGATTACGAGACAAATCCAACATTCGAACTTATCATTGAAGTAAGAGATAGAAATGGCAATAAGGTTCAGGGAACAATTACTATTACAGTAAATAATGTTAATGAACCACCTTCAATATCTGGCACTGATCAGGAAATTGATGAAAACGCTGACGCAGGTTTACTCCTGACCACATTAATTCTGAGTGATCCGGAAAACAATATTGAAACTGTTGAAATTACAGGAGGAAATATTAATAATGCATTCTTAATTGACTCGGATGGTAATATCAAAGTAAATAATTCATCTGCAATTAATTTTGAAGAGACCCCGGAATTTAATCTCGAAATCACTGTAACTGATATTAGAGGGCTCACTGCAATCATAACTATAAAAGTGACAGTGATAGATATCAATGAACCTCCTACAACAGATAGTAAATTTGTGGAAGTAGTTGAAAATTCTCCTGTAAATACTATTGTTTCAGAATTATTGGCAACAGATCCAGATGGTAATTTTGCAGGATTTGAAATAATTGGAGGAGACGGAGCTGATTATTTTAATCTTTCTGCAGATGGAACTCTAACTGTGGGAGATGCTTCTGTTTTAAATCATGAAGTAAATCCTGAATTTACAATAATTGTAAGAGTTGTAGATGAGGAAGGTCTTGGAAGTGAAGCCCAAATTACAATTAAAATTGGTGATATTCCGGAACCACCGGCAATTTCGGCATCTGATGAAACTGTAGAGGAAAATAGTCCTAATGGCACCTTAATAACTACAGCTATTGTCACAGATCCAGAAAATAACGTACTCCGGTTATTTATAACAAACCCTGATACTCCTTTTGGAATAAGAAATAATGGAGAGATTTATGTTGCTAATCAGTCTCTTTTAGATTTTGAATCACAACAATCCTGGACACTTCAATTGGGGGCAATTGATAATACTGACCTTGAAGGATCAACCTCTATAACAATTACCGTATTAAATATTAATGAAGCCCCTTCTGCAGATACTTTATTTTATGAAGTATTAGGTGGTGAAATGATTTCTGACAATATAGTTAAATACCTTAGCGACCCTGAAAATGATCCAGTGAATTTATCTTCAACTGGCTCTATTCAGAGTGACTTTGGTACTATCACTTATAATAACACAGGGTTTGAATATCTGGCAAACAACTGCTCAAGTGGTACGGATTACATTTCTTATAAAGCGTGTGATAATGGTAGTCTTTGTGCTGAATCTATATTAGCAATTACCGTTATTGTGATGGATAGTGATGAGGATGGTATACCAGATCATATTGAAATTGGTGAAGATATCAACAACCCACTGGATTCTGACGAAGATGGCACTCCTGATTACCTATCAACAGATAGTGATGGTGATGATATCCCTGATTCAGAAGAAGCGGGTAGCGATCCTTGTAATCCGGCAGACTTCAATAATAATGGCATTCTTGATTATAGAGAAGAAGAAATAGTTATTAAACCTTTAAAACCAACTAAAGGATTTTCACCAAATGGTGATGGTAATAATGATTTCTGGACAATCGAGGGAATCGGAGAATTTCCACAGAATAGAGTAGAAATTTACAATCGATGGGGGAATTTGATCTATCAGGCCACAGGTTATGACAATTTTAATGTAAGGTGGGAAGGTCAAAATACAGAACTAAACTTAGGTGGTGAAGGAGCTCCCGATGGGACATATTTTTATTTCTTATACATTGAAGGATCATCTAAACCCTTGCAAGGATTTTTAGTGTTAAAAAGGTAACAAATGAAACGGGTTTTAATAATATTTATTTTTTTAAATATCGCAGGATGGAATATCCAGGCTCAGCAAATGCCTATGTATTCTCAATACATGTTTAATGGTGCTGCGATTAATCCTGCTTACGCAGGTAGCCAGGATGCATTTTATGCTTCAATTTTATGGAGAGAACAATGGGTTGGAGTCGAAGGAGCTCCTTCGACACAGACTTTATCAATTCATAGCCCATTGAAAAATCAAAAAATAGCGATCGGTGGTTTATTGTACCAGGACCAAATAGGAGTTACCACTAACAGGGCTATTATTCCTCAATTAACATATCGTATTCCGAGTGATAATGGAATCATGTCATTCGGATTACAAGCCGGTGTAATAAATTATGATGCGGATTATTCCGAGATTTCTTCAACCGATCCTGCTTTCAAAAATGTGACAATAAATAGCTGGAAGCCAACATTTGGTTTTGGTATATATTATTATACTGATAAATTTTACCTGGGTGCTTCTATCCCTCAAATGAATGAGATCTATATCGATGATACAAATGACAGTTCTGAAGCTGTATTAACTACGCATGCTTTTGTTACCGGTGGTTATGTATTTGATATTAATGCGGACATTAAACTTAAACCACATTTGCTTGTGAAATATGCAAAGGGATCACCCTTGGGTTTTGATATGAATGTTACAGCCATTTTCCGTGATGTTTTATGGACAGGAGTATCCTACAGATATCAGGAATCATTTACAGGATTACTTAAACTTCAGGTAACTGAAGGATTGCAATTTGGTTATAGTTATGATTTCATGACAAATAAAGACTGGAGAATTTATAGTTCAGGTACTCATGAACTTATGCTTAGCTATAGATTTACTTTTGATAAGAATACTACGGTTACTCCAAAATACTTTTAATACCGGATGAACGACATTAAATATTTTATCATACTTATAATATCGCTAAACTGTTTTTCATCGACAGATGCATTTGCTCAGGGGTCTATTTTCACAAACCTGAAAAATCCCGTTGATATTGCTCAGAATTATTACGATGACAAACAATTCGAGAAGGCGATCCCATATTTTCATCAGGCGATAGATGAAAATAAAAATGTGCCTGATGTGATTAAACTTCAATTAGGCGAATGTTATTATCGAACTAATAAGCCTTCAAAAGCTTCAAAATGGCTTGGTGAAGGTTTAAAGTCAGGTGGTCTTGATCAACCTCGTTTCTTTTTATATTATGCAGAAGTGCTAAGCAGCCAGGGTAAATATACTGAAGCTGGTACTTTTTATACTTTATACAGAAAAAATACTGATGAGGTTAGCAGACCAAAAAACAAATTGGAAGGTATTTACCAGTTAAACACCTTCTTTGAAGACACTGCCTATTTAAGTGTTAAAGAAGTTATTGCTCCTGAAAATTCAAATATCTTTTCACCATATATTTACAATGATCAATTATATGGTGTCTCCAATAAAACCGGTCACCCTGCATTTAAAGGCAGTGTTTCTGATTATGATCTTTTTAAAATTGAATTTTTCAATAATGAGACAATTAAAATAGAACTTCCTTCACCTATCAATTCAAATAATCATGAAGGGCCAATAACCTTTTTTGATGAAGGGAAGAAGGTTATTTTTACCCGTACTGTTACAACCAGAGAAAAGCCTCAGGGTGTGCTTAAGCTTTTTTATTCGGAACTCATTAATGAGAAAAAAAATAAATGGTCAAATCCTGAAGCATTACCATTCAATAACGATGGCTATTCCTGTGGTCACCCGGCAATATCAGAAGATGGCAACACTTTAATATTTGCCAGTGATAAACCAGGAGGAGAAGGCGGTATGGATCTCTACATAACCTTTTACAGGAATGGAGAGTGGAGTGTACCAGTAAATATGGGTGATGAGGTAAATACTGAAGGGCACGAACTTTTTCCATTACTAATAGACCAAACCCTTTATTTTTCCGGAAATGGTCATGGCGGACTTGGCGGTATGGACATTTACAGAGCCATTGTGCACAACACTCAGGTTGTTAAAGTAGAAAACATGGGTGCTCCAATAAACAGCCAGAATGATGACTTTGGTATCAGTTTTAATGCGGATCAGAGGTCAGGTTATTTTTCTTCTAACCGACCGACTAAAAGTGGTGATACAGATAAAGTATTCCGTTTTAATAAAAGTCTTGTTCCAACTCCGCATCTAAGTGGAATAATTATGGACTTTGATAATAACCTTAAGGTCAGAGGTGCCGAAATCCTTTTGATGAATGAATCTGGTGAAGTATTAGAACAATTTTTTGGTGGTCGAAACGGACAGTTTAGATTTCAATTAGAAAGAAATAAAAACTACAAATTGATGGCCAGAAGAAAAGGATTTGCTTCAGAAGAAACCCTCGTCAATACTTCAGACTTGTTTGTGGACAATCAATTAATAAAGTTACCTCTTGTCCTTGAATCTTTATTATTACAAGGGGTGATCAGAGATAAAGAAAATTCTGGTTTTATAGATGGTGCCAAGGTAATTTTAGTTGATGAGACCAATGGCCATTTCTATGAGTATACAACCGGTGACGATGGGATGTATGACTTCATCATGGAAGAAGGATCTGATTATTCCTTATTTGTTACTAAAGAAGGTTTCTTTGAGAAAACTATTGATATCGAATCATTCGGTCTCAATTATGGATTGATTTCATATACAGTAGATATGAATCCTGTCATTTCAGGCGAAAAATTACTTTTTGATGACATAATGTTCGAAGATGGGACAGCTAATTTGACTGAAGATGCTAAAACTGAATTAAATAATATTGCAAAAGTCTTAAATGCTCAAAAGTTTTATAAGATCAAATTTTACGTCCACACAGATAGCCGCGGTAATGCCGTCGAAAACATGAAATTAACACAAGAACGAGCAAGAGGGATTAAGAATTATCTCGTTCTCAAAGATATAGATCAGGATAGAATACAAGCATTTGGTCTTGGTGAATCAGAACCTATAAATAAATGTGTTGATGGTGTCGAATGTACTGAGCCTGAATATATGATGAACATCAGAGTTGAAGCAGAGCTGACATATTAGCAAATAAAAGTGATGAGAAAATAAAAAAGCCGGCTAATACCGGCTTTTATTTTTTTTCAAATATCTCTTTATTATTCCTCTCTGTAAGTGATTTTAGGAATTTCCCTATCGATCATATAACGACCTTGGGTCTCCTCTCCTATCACATCGAATAATTCAAGACATCTTCTGGCTACATATTCTTCCTCACGTTGTTCTTCTAGGAACCACTGTAAGAAATTAATTGTACTATGATCTTTTTCCTTGTAGCAAACATCTACTAGATTATTGATAGATTTTGAAACAGCTATTTCATTTTCTAATGCAACCTCAAAAATTTCTTTGAAGCTTCCATAATCCTGTCTGACTTCTGTTATTGTTGGTGAAACTGCGTGACCTCCAACATCATTCACATACTTAAATATTTTAAGCATATGAGCTCTTTCTTCATCAGATTGTTTATAGAAATATTCTGCACTGTTTTCAAATCCATTAACCTCGCACCAGGATGCCATAGCAAGATAATGAGAACTTGAGGCAGCCTCAATTCTTATTTGTTCGTTCAACTGACTTTCAACTTTTTCAGTCAGTGATGTATTCAATCTTATTAAATCTTTCATGGTTATAAGATTTTATTTATACTTTAATAACTGTAAATGTAAAAAGAAGTTACTGAAAAACAGTGGTAAAAAACCAATTCAGAATAAGTCTAAATCAGGGATATTTTAAAATAAAGCAGGATTTAGAGCATCCTGAAGAATTGAATTTAGCGATAACATCACCATTGCTCCATCGAAAAGATCTCTAATTTGAACCATTTCGATGCATGTTAAAACGAAAATTTCATCTTTCTCAGGTACGATCAAAATTTCTACTGGATTTGAATTCTGAAGTAACATATTCTCAAGATTAAAATTCTTCACTTTATTCTTGAGCCTTAGAAATTGTTGAGGTGTCAGGATCACTGATTTATCATGAATTGATAATTCAAAAGCATAATTCTCATCATTTTGAGAAATACTTCCGAGGCAATTTTTGTAGACCAAATGTGATTCCTGATTTTTCATTGAAACAAAAATAGCTCTTGTTTAGAATAAGTCCAAATAAATCTTAAACTAAAAGTGCCACCCATATTACATTCGGGTGGCACTTATTACTAACAGGTTGGGTGAATTAATTCACCGGGTATAATCATTAATTGAATTGAGCTGTCTCTGTGGAGCCTGCCATAGCATTAGTAGAAGACAAGCCACTGGTAACTGTATTCTGAACTGCATCAAAGTAGCCAGTTCCAACAAAAGCCTGATGTTTAACAGCTCTGAATCCTTGATTTTGTAAAGCGAATTCTCTTTCCTGAAGAGCTGAATATCCAGCCATTCCTTTTTCTCTATAGGCGCTGGCCAATTCAAACATTGAAGTATTAAGTGCATGGAAACCTGCAAGAGTAATAAACTGGAATTTATATCCCATTTCAGCTAATTTCTCTCTGAAAGTCTCCATTTCCATTTCAGTAAGATGAGCTGCCCAGTTGAAAGATGGCGAACAATTATATGCTAATAGTTTTCCAGGATATTTTTCATGTATAGCTTCGGCAAATGCTCTGGCCTGGCCAAGATCAGGGTTACTGGTTTCCATCCATAAAAGATCGGCATAAGGTGCATAGGATAATGCACGATCAATACCCTGCTCTATGCCATTGCGTACATTATAAAATCCTTCAGGAGATCTACCCTCTTCCTTTTTGATAAACTTATGGTCTCTGCTATCAATATCTGAAGTGATCAAATTGGCTGCATCAGCATCCGTACGAGCAATAATAATAGTTGGAGTTCCCATTACATCTGCAGCAAGTCTTGCAGCGATAAGTTTATTAACTGCTTCCTGCGTTGGTACGAGAACTTTACCACCAAGGTGACCACATTTTTTTGCAGATGATAACTGATCTTCAAAATGTACGCCTGAAGCGCCGTTTTCGATCATGGCTTTCATTAATTCATAAGCATTCAAATTTCCACCAAATCCAGCTTCTGCATCAGCTACAATTGGTACAATATAATCAGTATTGCCGGTACCATTAACACTTTGTATCTGGTCTGCACGTTGAAGTGCATTATTTATCCTTTTAACTACCATCGGTACTGAGTTTGCAGGATAAAGTGATTGGTCAGGATACATTTCCCCGGCAAGATTGGCATCTGCAGCAACTTGCCATCCACTTAGATAAATTGCATTTAATCCGGCTTCAACTTCCTGAACAGCCTGATTTCCTGTTAAAGCACCAAGTCCGGCTACAAATTCTTCAGTATTTAATTTTGCCCATAGCTTTTCAGCTCCTTGCTTGGCTACTGTATATTCTATGTTGAAATTACCTCTCAATTTTATAACCTCCTCTGCGGTATATGGTCTTTTTATACCATTCCATCTCGGGTTAGTTTTCCAATCGTTCTGTAATTCCTGTATTTGTTCTTTCTTATTCATGATATTGTATGTTTTGGTTATCAATTAATCTAAATATTCGTATGCTAAAAGAGTTAGGAATGGGAGAAACTCCTGACTTTTTACCAGGTTGTCAAAGACCCTGACAGCTTTATTTAAATTGCCTGAGGCCACTCTTTCTTCTCCCAGCATTTCTTCGATCGCTTTGCGTTCTTCATTTAAGAAATGCTCATATATTTGAAAATCTATTGGGTTACCATTAGCAAACTTCAACCCTCCGGTATGAAGCCATTGCCAAATCTGTGCCCGGCTTATTTCAGCAGTAGCTGCATCTTCCATCAGATTATAAAGGGCTGCAGCACCTACGCCATTTAGCCAGCTTTCTATATATAGAATCGCAACATTTATATTATTTCTGAAACCGGCTTCAGTGATCTTTCCACCTTCTATTTCAATTTGTAACAAGTTATCAGCTTTGAATTCTACTTGTTCTCTCAGGTCGTCTTTCTGATTCACCTTACCCTCAGATAAAACATTATTGAATTCTTCCATCGCCACAGGTACAAGTAAAGGATGAGCCACCCAGGTTCCGTCGTAACCAATTGATGCTTCTCGCTTTTTATCTTGCTTTACTTTTTTAAAGGCTTGTTTATTGACTTCTTCGTTCTTTGAAGGAATAAATGCTGACATTCCGCCAATCGCATGAGCTCCCCTTTTGTGGCATGCTTTTACTAATTGCTCAGCATAAGCTGCCATAAATGGTGTAGTCATTGTTACCTGACTGCGATCGGGCATTATAAAATCAGGATTGGTCTTAAATTTTTTGATAATGCTGAATATATAATCCCATCTTCCAGCATTTAAGCCCGCCATGTGTTCTTTTAAAGCGTAGATGATCTCTTCCATTTCAAAAGCTGCAGAAATTGTTTCGATCAAAACTGTAGCTTTTATAGATCCCTGAGGTATTTCCAGGTAATTCTGAGCCATCACAAAAACATCATTCCATAATTTGGCTTCAAGATGACTTTCTAGTTTAGGCAGATAGAAATACGGACCACTTCCTCTGCTTAATAATTCTTTAGCATTGTGAAAGAAATAGATCCCAAAATCAAATAATGAGGCCGAAACTTCTTCACCATCAATTTTTATATGTTTTTCTGTCAGATGCCACCCTCTAGGCCTTACTTTTAAGACTGCAGGATCTTCCTTCAATTTATATTCCTTGCCACTATCGGCTGTGAAATCTACCTGCCTTCTATTTGCATCGTATAAGTTAATCTGACCATTAATACAATTTTCCCATGTAGGAGAGTTTGCATCTTCAAAATCAGCCATAAAGACTTTTGCGCCACTGTTCAGAGCATTAATAACCATTTTCCTGTCGACCGGACCAGTAATCTCAGTTCTTCTGTCCTGAAGGTCTTCAGGTATTGGAGCTACAGTCCAGTCAGAATTTCTGATATTTTCAGTTTCAGGAAGAAAAGACAACATTTTGCCGTTATCAATTGATTCCTGAACCTGTTTTCTTTTTTCCAATAATTCCTTTCTTCGATTATTGAATTTTCTGTGTAAGGCTGCTACAAATTCAAGTGCATCTTCAGTCAGGAGTTCTCTTCCTGTATCTAAACTGGGAGCTACTATTTGCAGACCTTCTATTTTTTCCAGTTGGTCAATCATAATATTTTTTGGTTTTTGTTTATGACTGTTACAAATGTAGAGGAGCGAACAACAAATAAAAAGCGAATTTTCGCTATTGAAATATTTACGCCGTTTTGTTATATTACGCGAAAATGATCTAGACTATGCAGGAAATCAACGAACAAAACATCAGATTAATATTTGGCCTAAAACTCAGGCAACTACGAATGGATAACGAATTAAGTTTGTCCGATTTATCAAAGAAAACGGGCATTTCGGTATCATATCTCAATGAAATAGAGAAAGGAAAAAAGTATCCTAAAGCTGACAAAATAGCTGCACTCGCTGAGCAATTTGAAGTCACATACGACTGGTTGGTTTCATTACAATTAGGCAAAAAACTAGCTCCGATTGCCGACCTAATTCGCTCAAATATTTTAAATGAATTGCCATTGGAGATTTTTGGAATAGAACCTGTAGAGCTTATTAATCTCCTGATGACCACTCCAACTAAGTTCAATGCATTTATTTCAACTTTGATTGAAATTGGCAGAAATTACGATATGGGGGTTGAAAATTTTTATTATTCAGTACTCCGAACTTATCAGGAGATGAATGAAAACTACTTTGACGAACTCGAAAGACAAGTAGATAAGTTTTACCAACAATTTCATCTGACAAAAGATGAAATCCTGGAACACAAACATTTGGAAAAAATTCTTATTGAAGACTTTGGAGTGAAAATTTCCTATACTCTTCAGGACACACACAATTCTTTAAGAGATTTGAGATCATTATTGGTACCGGGAAAACAACCAATGCTATTATTAAATAAATATTTAACTAGTGAACAAAAAGCTTTCATTTTAGCTAAAGAGATCGGGTATATATTCCTAAAATTAGATACACGCGAGTATGCAGGCTCTATGTTGGAAGTTAACAGCTTCGAAAAGGTGCTCAACAATTTTAGGGCGGCCTATTTTGCTGGTGCGCTTTTAATAAGAGAAAAAGCCATAACCACTGATATTAAAACACTATTCAATAACGAAAAATGGTCTCCGGATGATTTTACCAGTATAATAAAAAAGTATCATTGCACTCCGGAAGTATTTTTCCACAGAATGACCAATATTTTACCTAAGCATTTTGGACTCAAGCAGCTCTTTTTCCTTCGATTTACCAGAAATGAGGAGAATAAAGACATTAGTCTGACTAAAGAAATGCACCTCGCAGGATTGCACAACCCTCACGCTACTGCATTAAATCAACATTATTGCCGAAGATGGCTCAGTTTAACTTTAATGGATGACCTTGAAGAATTAAAAAAAACAGGAAAATCTATTTATCCGATACTTAAAGCTCAGAAGTCAAGGTATATTAATGGTGAAAATGAATATTTATTATTTACAGTGGCCATGCCCCGACCTGGAACTAAAACTGTGAATTATAGTATTTCAATTGGGATTCTTATTAATAGTAAACTGAGAAAAACTATAAAATTCTCTAATGATGAACGAATAAATACAAGGATGGTAAATGAAACTTGTGAGCGATGCCCGGCTGTAGATTGTAACGAACGTGCTGCTCCACCTCTTGTATTAAATCACGAACAAAAAATAAAACAAATGAAATCTGCTATCGATAGATTAATGAGTAGAACTTAATCTATCAAAAATGGAATCTTCTTCAATTATTAAATATTCAGAATCATCCATATTACGAGCTTTATTTAAAAAATAACCGACTGAATCTGTATTTTTAATTGAATGATACCAGGCGAAATTTCTCCATAAATAGTAATTATCACTATCTATGCTTTTGCTTTTCTCGAGCATTCTTTTTGCCTGGTCTGCTTCTCCCATGGCGAGGTAAGCCTGGGCTTTGTTGTTATAATAATTGGCATTTTCTTTTAATTCAATTGCCCTGTCAAAAGCATCAAGAGAAGCATTATAGTCCTTATTTGCCAATAAAATCATCCCAAACAAATTAAAAGCCTCATGCCTGGTAGCATCCTGGCTTATTACTGAAAGAGTAAGATCTCTGGCTTCATCTGTTTCTCCACTAAATAAATATATTGTCGCCAGATTTATTTTTGCATCAATATTTTCAGGCTGCCTGTCTAAAACTATTAAAAATTTTTCTTTAGCCTTTTCAAAGTCTCCAATTTGCATTGAGCCCATTCCAGTCATCAATTTCAATACAGTCGAATCAGGATAATTTATCTCCATTTGTGAAGACTCATTTACAACTCCCCTAAAATCTCTCATAGCCAATAAAGCCTGAACTTTATTTAACCTGGCATCATAATAATTTTCATCGAGTTGTATTGCTTTCTCTAAATAAAACAATGCTGAATCTGGCTCTCCACTTCTTAAATACGCCGCCCCAAGATTATTATATATCCTCTTATCTATTACAGAATCTCCTAAAATTGATTTATAAAGTTCGATAGAAGATTCATACTCGCCATTTTTTAATAGAGAATTAGCGTCTTTAAATTTTTCGGTGTGGTCACCGCTTTCTCCACAGGAAAAAATAAAGATTGATATATATAAATATAAGAATACATTTTTCATCTCAATTCCGATTGAATTTTTGTCAAAGATAGCTTTCAGCCGACATAATTATAAAAAAGAATTACTTACTTTTATTATTTTAATATCAGAATGTATTCAAATGATCGATCCTAAAGACACAATAGAAATTAACGGTTATACTCATCAGCGCTATTACCAGGATTCTTATTCTACTGAAGAAATGATTGAGAGATCAAGATCGTTACTAAAACTATCTTTAAACAGGCGATCAGTAAGAGATTATTCAGAAAAAGAAGTTCCTTATGAGATTATTGAAAACATACTGAAAACAGCCTCATCGGCTCCCAGTGGTGCAAATAAACAACCATGGACTTTTTGCGTAGTGAAAGACCCGAAAATTAAGAAAAAGATTAGAGAAGCTGCTGAAAAAGAAGAAAAGCAAAGCTATGAGTCAAGAATGAGTGATAGATGGTTGAAAGACCTGGAACATCTTGGCACAGATTACCACAAGCCTTTTCTTGAAACAGCTCCTTATTTAATCATAGTATTCAAAAGGGTATTTGAAATTGAAAACGGTGAAAAACAAAATAATTACTATGTTAATGAATCCGTTGGCCTGGCATGTGGCATGCTGATTTCAGCTATCCATAATGCAGGGTTGGTAACTCTTACCCATACACCCTCACCAATGAATTTTCTCCAGGATATTCTAGAAAGACCTAAAAATGAAAGGCCTTTCCTTTTATTACCAATAGGGTATCCGGCAAATGAAACTTATGTTCCTGCAATAACTAAAAAATCGGTAGATGAATATATCAAGATTTATTAAACATCTTGCGAATAGATAAGTAATCCAGAAAATAAGTAAGCTTCAAAGAAAAATTATTGGTATGGCCTGATTCCAGTATACCGTCCAGGTTATCTCTATAAGATGATTGAACTACGTTAGTTTGCTCAATAGCTGCATCTTTCCAACTAAATGTTAAAAAACTTCCGGGAGCGAACTGCCATGAATAAACAAAATCTACATTAAAAGAATTAAAATTCACATCATATTCCGAGCTATTGTTTTCTGAAATGTCACCGAATTCTGTGTCCTTCATATTTCCGTCCTTTCCAAGTTCAAAAAACTCCTCGTAATTTGCATTAGACAGATAATGCCTTGCCCTTATTGTAAAAAACATTTTAGGATTAAATGTATACCTGGCAAAAATTGTATTATTTATCTCTGTTCGATCTCTTCTCCCAAAGTAAATATTAAAATCATCATCATGTGATTCACCCAGATTAACAAAGCCATATTCATTTCTGACCTGTAAATATGATAAATTATAATTTAGTGACAGTGAATTAGAAACTCTGAAACTTGGTGAAATTGAGACCCAGTTATCAAATTGATCTCTTTCCGGCAAAGTCCAAAAGCCCCCATTTAAACTAAAGCTAACTCTTTTTCTACTATCTGACCTGATATTTATTCCGGTATTAAGATTCTCTGGCTTATTAAAAAATCTTCCTTCCACACGAGGCTCAAAGTAATCATTTTCACCTATAGGTCTGTAAGAAGCATTCCAGCTAAAACTCCAGAAACTGGTAGTTTGGGCCCAGGCAGATGCATTTATGGATGCCCTTGTAAAAACTCGCGGTTCATATAGCATATTATAAGATGCTGACACGTATGCTTCTGCCCTGTTAAATATGCCAAATCGATTAAATTTTTCATATCCGATAAAAGCACTATGATTAAAATCATTAGGCGCCCTTAAAAACCCAAGGTCATTTATATCATAGTTATCTGATTCTACGCTTCTATTCACTCCATATCTTAAATTACCACTAATCTTACTTGCTGATATCTGATAAGAAAATCCCTGATCAAGCACTCTTTCACCATTTGCATTATTTTCCCAAACATTGCTCAATGCTCCAAAACCATAAAATTGAAATCTGTTCTTCTTATCTCTGAGCCTGATTTCAGCACCTGTAACATTTGCATCCCGGCCGGCTTCTCCCCGGGTAACATTGGTATTAATTACACTGAAATTAGAGTTGTTCTTAAGATTTTGATCCACAACCATTACGTTGAAATTAGTATATGGATCAACAGTAACATTTCTTCTCTTACCTGTTTCGGTATTGATCACCGTCATTTCAGTTCTATTAGTCACGGCATTTAGAAATCCAATACCTAATCCTCCTTTAGTTCGACCAGAAATTTTTAATGAGTTGATCAATGGTGGGTCTCCAGGAAAAATTGCGGTACTGTCAAGATCAGAATATTCTCCGGCTATTTCTCCTGACGCCTGTCCTATTCTTCTCGAATAGAATAGACCGTTTTTATCAAAAAGTTCAATTCCCTCAGTAAAGAAAGGACGATTTTCAGCGTATTTAACTTCAAATGGAGAGAGATTCAGTACTACATTATCGGATTGAACCTGGCTGAAATCCGGGATAAGTGACATATCAAGAGTAAAAGCATCAGATAGTCCATATTTTAAATCCATTCCAAAAGATGCCTGATTAGACATCCTGCCATTAGGTTCTACTACTCCCACATATCCAACAAAAGGGTATAACTGCAATCTTACAGGTGGTTTTATATTTTTCAATCCTTCTAACCTGCCAAACTGATTTACAAATCCGGAAATTGAATTATCTACAAAGTTCCAATAAGACTCTTCATTGGTTTCCCGAATTCTCCTCATGAAATTCACCTTCCAGTTTTGGATATTATTTTCCGGAAATCTCAGTGCAGAATAAGGTATTTTCATTTCAATCTGCCATCCTTCGTCTGTGATTTTCACCTCACTACTCCAGACAGCATCCCAGTTTGTATCTCCTCCTGATTGAGTATAATAAACATCTGCCTGTACATTAGCGGATGTTACCTGAAATCCAAAAGCGTTCTGACCTTTGGCATATGTATCAAAGAAAACTCCGAAATAATCAGAATTTAATCCTCGATTATCACGTTGCCCTATTTCAACTGGTATTTCTGAAGGATTAGGATCGAATAATTTGGCGCCAACATATATAGCAAAATCATCATAAATCACTTTTACAGATGATCTGTAGTTCGATTTGGCACCATTTTCTGGTACACGTTGAATAAACTTTTCTGAATTTTCTAAATTAACATCGTTCCAGATCTCTTCATTAAGATCACCATCTATATTTATTTTTTGCTCTGAAGTGAACCTTGTTGCTCTCAAACTATTTTCCGAAAAATCTTCCGACCCGAAAACCTGCAATGAATACACACAAAAAAACAACAGTCCTGAGAAAACTCTCCGGTCCAACATAGATAGAATATTAAAAAAGATTAAAAATACTTAACAGATATAAAAAGCTCTTGGGAAACTCTTTATATAGTACAAATTTACGCACATTAAACAGATTTTGTTTCAACAATTTCTATTTCGATGTAGATTTATAAACAAGTGTAAGATTTTTTACAATTATGGGTACAGATGAACGATATCAGGAGATTATTGAAGAGCTTAAACAAGCTGGCTCGGAAAGTGATCGAATATCAAAACAAAAATTCGGAATTTCCTCTCAAAAAGCCCTTGGGGTTCGGAACCCGGAAATAAGAAGGATAGCAAAAAGCATCAAACCAAAAAATAATAAATTAGCTCAAAATTTATGGGATTCAGAATACCTTGAAGCTCGTATTTTGGCTTCTATAATTGCTAACCCCAAAACAATCAGCAAGAACACAATTCAAGAATGGGCTAACGACATAGACAACTGGGCAGTCTGCGACCATTTATGTATGGATCTTCTTGATAAAACCATATTTTATGATGATCTGATTTCAGAATGGGTAGATTCAAAGCAGACCTATAAACGAAGAGCATCTTTTGCAACCATTGCTGCATCTGCTGTCCATAACAAACACTTGAAAAATATCGAATTTGAAAAATATTTTGATCTAATAAAAAATGGCAGTATTAATGAAAAAGAAAAAATTGTTCTAAAAGCAATAGACTGGGCTGGCAGACAAATCGGAAAACGCAATTCTCATCTTAACATGAAAATGACTGAGCTTGCAGAAGAAATGATCAAAATTAATAAAGGAAAGTCAAAACTTGTCGGGAATATCATTTATAAGGAGATTACAAGTGATAAAGTTCAGAAGCGTATAAAAAAGATAAAATAAACATGAGGATTGGCTTGATATCCGATACACATAGTCACCTGGAAGAAAAAGTTTTTAAATATTTTGAAGAGTGCGACGAAATCTGGCATGCCGGAGATATTGGTGATATCTCAGTTCTACGCAAACTTGAAAAGTTCAAACCTGTAAGGGCAGTTTTTGGTAACATTGATGGTAGAGAGGTTATTAATGAAGTGCCTGAAGATCAAATATTCACTATTGAAGGATTAAAAGTATGGATTACCCATATCGGTGGTTATCCTCCAAAATATACTGCCCGTATTAAGAAAAAGCTAGATGAAATAAACCCGGGCTTATTTATTTGTGGCCATTCCCATATTCTTAAAGTAATCCCTGATCGTGAAAGAAATTTAATTCACATGAATCCCGGAGCTGCCGGGAAAACAGGATTTCATAAGATCAAAACCATTCTTCGTTTTACAATTAATAATAGTAAGATCTCAGATCTTGAGGTAATAGAACTGGGGAACCGGGCATCTTTAAAATAAAAAATGCCCTGTCGAAAAACAGGGCACTATATTTTTTAATGAGGAAGAAAAAATTAATCTTCTTTCTCTTCTGCTTTTTTCTCTTCTTCTTTTGCAATCTTTTTTGCAGGCTTCTTAGTCCCTTTCTTGAATT
This sequence comes from Mangrovivirga halotolerans, assembly GCF_026241165.1. GTDB lineage: Bacteria > Bacteroidota > Bacteroidia > Cytophagales > Cyclobacteriaceae > Mangrovivirga > Mangrovivirga halotolerans. The sequence goes on from NZ_JAPFQN010000001.1 coordinate 227,047, forward strand.
CTGCAGCAGCTTCTTCAACGTCTACTTTCTTGACAGTAGGCTGAAAGTTTTGAATTTTCATTTTTTGCTTTCTCTGTGAAGACCTTGCTTTATTCTTAAGCGCTTTTCTTTTTAATCTAGTAACTGCCATCGCTATATATAATTTAAAATTCTTGTTCTGTATTGTTAATTGGAATGCAAAAGTACAATAATTTTTTAATCTCACTAAATATTAACATATAAATCACTAAAATTATCTTAAATAATATAGCTTTTTAATATTTCTATTAGCATATACCCTGCTTCGAATAGCAGTTAGAAGGAATATTTCCTAGTTTTGTGCAAAAATTTTAAAGTAGCCTATAAAATGCAAAAACCTTCATTACCAAAAGGAACCAGAGATTTCGGGCCGGAAGAAATGGCCAGAAGAAACTACATCTTTAATAAGATTAGGAGCACCTTCGAAAAATTCGGGTTTCAAGCTCTGGAAACTCCTTCGATGGAAAACCTCTCGGTTTTAACCGGAAAATATGGAGATGAAGGAGATCAATTACTTTTTAAAATTCTTAATTCCGGCGAATTCCTGAAAAAAACCTCTCCGGCGGAATATGAAGCTGGTGAAAAAGCAATGCTACCTAAAATTGCAGAAAAAGGACTGAGATATGATCTGACAGTTCCTTTTGCTCGTTACGTTGTAATGAACAGACACAATGTCAACCTTCCTTTTAAAAGGTACCAGATTCAACCTGTTTGGCGTGCAGACAGACCTCAAAAAGGTCGATACAGAGAATTTTATCAATGTGATGCCGATGTAGTCGGTACTGACTCTCTAATATGTGAAGCTGAAATTATCATGATGATGACCGAAGTTTTCGGAAAACTTGGTCTTGAAAATTATGAGATCAAAATTAATAATCGAAAATTATTAAGTGCTCTGGCTGACCTCGCGGGAGCCAGCGATAAAGAAAGCGATCTTCTTGTAGCAATAGACAAACTGGATAAGATCGGCATGGAAAAAGTGCTTGAAGAACTTAAAGAAAAAGGCTTTAGTGATGAATCGCTAGAGAAAATTCTTCCTGTTTTAAATTTGTCCGGATCTAATCAAGACAAAATATCAGAATTAGAGTCTTTATTCAGGGATTCTGAAACAGGTAAAAAAGGGACTTGGGAAATTAAAGAAATTTTCGATATTCTTAATTCAACCAATACCCCGACAGATAAAGTATCACTTGATCTCACCCTAGCAAGAGGCCTTAGCTATTACACCGGAGCTATCTTCGAAGTAAAGCCATTAAAAGTAAAAATGGGAAGCATTAGCGGTGGCGGAAGATATGATGACCTGACAGGAGTATTTGGTATGCCAGGGCTTTCTGGCGTTGGATTTTCTTTCGGAGTAGACCGAATTTATGACGTTATGGAAGAACTTGAATTATTCCCTGATGAAGGTTTGAAATCCATTGATGTAATGATTGCTCATTTTGACAATGAATCTTTAAAATATGGTTTGGGAGTAATTTCGAAACTCAGGGCTAATGATATATCATCAGAGATTTATCCTGACCTGGCAAAACCCAAGAAACAATTTACTTATGCCAATAATAAGAATATACCATATGTTGTAGTTATTGGTAGTGAAGAAATTAAAAGCGGATTACTTTCATTTAAAAATATGAAAACGGGAGACCAGGAGTCTCTTACTATCGACCAAATCATTGAAAAATTGAAATAACAGCATAACCCCTAACCCCCTAAGTAATGCAAAAAGAAAAACATCTTATTTCCAGCAAGCATCTGGACTTTGATAAGATCAATGATCTGGTAACTCACAATATAGAAATAGAGCTTTCAGAAGAAGCTAAAGGTAATATCATCAGGTGTCGTGAGTACCTTGACAAAACAATTCAGGAGTCCGACCAACCCATTTACGGAATAAACACAGGCTTCGGATCATTATACAAGCATAGTATTAGTAAAGAGGATCTGGGCAAATTACAGGAAAACCTTGTAAAATCTCATGCTTGTGGAGCTGGAAAAGAAATAGATCCCAAGATCGTGAGAATAATGTTATTATTGAAAATCCAGTCTCTTTCCTATGGTAATTCAGGAGTTCAATTATCAACAGTTGAGCGATTGATCGGAATGTTCAATAACAACATTACCCCTATAATATATGAATATGGTTCTTTAGGGGCATCTGGCGATCTTGCTCCATTAGCTCACTTATGCCTGCCTTTGATTGGAGAAGGAAAAGTTCATTATAAAGATGACATTCTGAGTGGAAAAGAGATTAATACAATAATGGGTTGGGAACCGATCCAGCTTCAGGCTAAGGAAGGCCTTGCTTTATTAAATGGAACTCAGTTCATGAGTGCCTTTGGAGTATGGTGCCTTATCCATGCAAAGAGAATTAGTACCCTTGCTGATGTTATAGGTGCTGCATCACTAGATGCTTTTGACGGAAGAATTGAGCCATTTAATGCTCTTGTCCATAAAATCCGGCCTCAAAAAGGTCAGATTGCCACAGCTGAACGCATAAGAAAATTATTAGAAGGCAGTGAATTGATCAAGCAGACTAAGAAACATGTGCAAGATCCATATTCGTTCAGATGTATTCCACAGGTTCATGGCGCAAGTAAAGATGCATTGAAATACACTTACGATGTATTTGTCACCGAAGTAAATTGTGTTACAGATAATCCTAATATCTTCCCCGAAGAAGATGAAATAATCAGTGGGGGAAATTTTCATGGACAGCCCTTAGCTTTGGCTCTGGACTTTTTAGCTATTGCCCTGGCAGAACTTGGTAATATTTCTGAACGCAGAACATTCCAGCTTGTGAGTGGATCCAGAGACCTTCCTGATTTTCTAGTCGCTAAGCCAGGATTAAACTCGGGCCTGATGATTCCTCAATATACTGCAGCTTCAATGGTAAGTAGCAACAAACAATTAGCAGTTCCTTCTTCAACTGATTCAATTGTTTCATCCAATGGACAGGAGGATCATGTGAGTATGGGAGCAAATTCTGCTGTTAAAGCTTTCAAAGTTATTGATAACCTTTATTCTATTCTTGGGATAGAATTAATTTGTGCTTCTCAGGCTATTTCTTTCAGAAGACCACTGAAAACAAGCCCTTTGCTTGAAGATTTTCTCAATAATTTTTGTAAAGAAGTTTCGTTTATAGATATTGACCGTGTTTTACATGATGACATTGTCAATGCATCTAATTTTTTAAAACGTGTTGAGATCGAGAGATACTAATATAATTAAGTTAACAACCTTTATTTTAGCTATTCTTTGTCATTATCAATTTGCTTTTGGACAAGTTGATAGTGACAATGGGTTGTTTACTGCTGATTATGCTTCAGGCTGTGCTCCTTTAACAGTTAATGTTTCTCCCACTGAACCTTCTGAAGCAGATGGCTTTATATATGAATTTAATGGGAACTTCGCCGGCATTGTTGAAGATGAATCTTATGAATATACTGAACCAGGAATTTACACAATTGCCTATATAAAAAATGCAGGAGCAAGCGATCCTGAAACTGATTTTCTAACAATTACGATTCTTCCAGCCGGGACAAGTCCACAATTCGATATTTTCACTTGTAAAAATAATGAAATTCTGATCGACTTTTCGAGAGATGAAAATTTTGAAAATTTCACTATAAGATATGGTGATGGATCGTCTCCAGAAGCAGTTAATTCTCCACAAACACAAGTAAGACATACATATAGCATAATCCCTAATCCTATAAACATAGTTGTTGAAGGAAACAATAATACTGCAGGGGACGCAGGCAATTGCCCAACCGTTACTGAAGGAGTTAACCTGATTTCAGGAGGTTTAACACAGGCAGATTTTACCGAAGTAATCACTGAAAATTATTCCAGCTCAGATGGCAGGATAACCTTAAACTTCAACCTTCAAGACAATAACATCTACAGGTTATACCAATCAACAAGTACAAATGGTTTTTCTGAATTAGATACAATTACCGGAACTGAAACTTCAAGAACAGTAACGAGTCTTAATACAGCTGCAAATACTTATTGCTTTCGTGTTGATGCATATGATGCCTGTGACAACACCTTTGTGCAATCTGTAAATGCATGTAACCTAAGAATAACCGGACAGGCTACTAATGCACAAAATCAGATTTCATGGGTAACTAGCACCACCCCATTAAGTAATCTGGCTATTTACAGAGATGGCAATCTTTTTGATGATGTTTCCCCTGCCACAAACACTGGTTCCTGGAATGATACTGATCTTACTTGTAACCAGGATTATGTTTATTTTGCTGAAACATTCTATGCAGGAACCAATGATTTGAATGGTTTTTCGATGACATCTAACACTGTAACACTCACAGCTTTATTTAATGAGCCTCTGCCAGCTACTAGTAATCTAATAGCTGATATTAATATAGATGAAAGCATTTCTTTAACCTGGACTTCTCCAGATCCCAAATATGATTACCAGATATTAAAATCAACAAACAATAGTAAACTGGTACCTATAGACAGAGTTAATGTTGAACAATATACTGATGAAGCCACAGATCTTGATTTTATTAATTGCTACTCTGTAAGAACAGCTGATAATTGCGGGAATTTTTCTAAAAATGACCCGGTAATTTGCCCAACCATTTTGGATGGTGAATTCATTGTTTCAAGTGGCACAGCTGACCTTCAATGGACTGAATATATAAGTGAAGAATACTCTGTAGTAGATTATGAAGTACAATATCTTGATCAAGATTATAATTTACTGGAAACATTATATGCCGGGCAAGATCTAAGCATAATAGAAAAACCTGTAAATATTGTTCAAAGAGCCTATTTAAGAATCAAAATCCTTCTTTCTGACGGGTCAATAGTGTATAGCAACTTAGTTCCGGCTGATTTATCACCTGCTGTCATACATCCTACTGCTTTTACACCTAATGGAGATATGTTGAATGACGAAATCACATTTTTCGGACGTTTTATATCCAACTATAATATTTATCTTTACAATCGCTGGGGAGAATTCATCAAGGAATTAGACAATAACAACCCCACATGGAATGGAATCGTTAAAGGAGAGGAAGTGGAATCCGGAACTTATGTGTATGTAATCGAAGGAGTAACAGAAACCGGAGCCCCTTTTAATCAAAAAGGAAGTATAACTTTAATAAGGTAAGAAAATGTTTGATCTAGGGAATATGATGGGCAAAATCAAAGAAGCCCAAAAGAAAATGGAAGAGGCAAAAGCAGAACTTGCCAACATTCAGGTAAAAGGCGAGGCCGGAGCCGGAATGGTTACTGCTATTGTAAATTGTCAAAAGCAGGTAATATCAATTGAAATCAATGAATCCCTTATCAATCCTGATGATCGAGAAATGATCCAGGACCTTACAGTAGCTGCTATTAATAAAGCAATGGAACAAGCTGAGGAAGAGGCAAGAGCACATATGAAATCCAAAACAGAAGGAATGATTCCGAATATCCCCGGTCTTGACCTGGATAGCTTAATGAAGTAAGCTGAATGAAAAAAACTGCAATTGCTATTCTAAACTACAATGGCCTCCCCCATTTACAAAATTATTTACCGGGAGTAATTAAGGAAAGTTCTGATTTAGCTGATATTTATGTAATTGAAAACGCAGGTACTGATAATTCTGTAGAATGGATTAAGGAAAATCATCCAACTATAAAGATTATAGAGCTCGATAAGAATTACGGTTTTGCAGGCGGCTACAACCGAGGACTTCAAAACATTAATAATGAATACCTTTTATTATTAAATTCAGATATTAAAGTTTCAAAAAACTGGCTTAGCCCTTTAGTTGATTTTCTTGACAAAAACCCTGATGTAGCTGCAGTACAGCCAAAGATCCTTTCTCTGCGGGAACCCGAGTATTTTGAATATGCAGGAGCTGCAGGAGGATTTATTGACAAACTAGGCTACCCGTTTTGCAGGGGTAGAATTTTTAATCATCTGGAGAAAGATACAGGGAAATATGATTACCCAACTAAAGTTTTCTGGACATCAGGAGCCTGCATGCTGATCAGAAGAAGCATTTTTGAAAAATCAGGAGGATTTGCTGAAGATTTTTTTGCTCATATGGAGGAAATAGATCTATGTTGGAGAATCCAGAAATTAGACAAACAACTTTATTGTATTCCTGAAAGCACAGTATACCATCTTGGAGGTGGTACATTACAAAAGCAATCGCCATTTAAAACCTATCTTAATTTCAGAAATAATCTACGGATGATTATACGGAATTATCCTGGAAGAAAGTGGATATGGATATTCTTTCTACGTTTGCTATTAGATGCACCTGCTGCAATTAAAATCTCCTTTGACAGTGGAATTAAACACTTTTGGGCAGTAATTAGGGCTCATTTTAAAGTCTACTCAGAATTTCGTAACTTGATAAGTCAAAGGCATGATATTAAATCAGCCTCAGAAAGCACAAAAATGTCGGGTGTCCTGAATGCCTCATTGATTCTGGAACATTATCTAAAAGGTAAAAGTGCTTTTGAGGAATTGGAAACAAAAATTAATACCAAATAGTATTATTCCGTCTTCGCAAATGTTTACGAATATTTACTATCCATGCCAACACAAGATATAAGATCAAAGGAGACCCGAAAGTTAAAAAGGAGGCATAGATAAAATATAGACGTACACTTGAAGAAGCAATTCCAAGTTTATCGCCCAGTGCACTACAAACACCAAAGGCGCGCTTCTCAAAATATTCCTGTATTTTATCCACAAGCTTCAATTTCATAGTATCAAATATAATTGTTTTCATTGAATAGGAGGATATGAAGTCCATTTATTTTGTAGAAATCAAATAATTTAACATATTTGAGCTTTAAATTAAGAAAACACGATCAATCAAAATTTCTTTAAATTATGACTCAAGCGAGAAAACTAGTCTTTGCCGCTGCCATCACAGGAATGTTGGCATTGTCAGGTTGTAGTCTTAGCCAGATGACGAAGTCGGCTAAGGAGCAACAATTGACTGTAACTCCGAACCCATTAGAGGTTCATGCAGATACAGTTGAGTATGAAATGTCTGCAGTACTTCCTGTTAAGATGCTGAAAAAAGGCAAAGTGTACACCATCAAAAACTATTATGTTTATGGTGATCAAGAAGTAAGTGTAGGAGAAGTTTCATTCAAAGCTGAAGATTATCCTAATGCAAGCGAAGAGCAACCAAGAGAAAGCAAAACATTTTCTTTCCCTTACGAGCCAGCGATGAGCAAAGGTGAACTTCAGGTAATGGGCGTTGCTTCAAATCCTGAAAATGGAAAATTCAAGGAAACTGAGAGAATGACAGTTGCTCCTGGAATAATTACAACTTCTAAATTGGTTGAAGAGCCATTTTTCGCTGCTTATGCGGATCATGGATATAACAATCAGGAAGAATTAATCCCAACTGAAATTAATTTTTACTTCTTACAAGGAAGCTCAGTATTGAGAAGTTCTGAGAGAAGAAGTGACAGAGGTGAACAATTCAGAGGCTTCATCGCTGAGAAGAACGTAACAAGAACTGTGACTATCACTGGTTCTCACTCTCCAGAAGGTCCTGAAACAGTTAACACTGATCTTGCAGGAAACCGTGCTGAGGTAATCGAAAAGTATTATAAAGATCAAATGGATCGATATGATTACAAAGGAGCTGCTGACAGCATCAACTTTATTCTTAAAGAAGTTGTTCGCGACTGGACTCCATTAAAAGATTCATTAGCAAACTATGATGGAATCACTGAAGAAGAGAAACAGCAGGTTTACGATATCGTAAATGGTCCTGGTGTATTCGAAGAAAAAGAAGATCAGTTACATGACCTTCCTTTCTACAGAAAAATGTTCAGAGATGTTTATCCTCAGTTACGTTTCTCAGAGACTGAAATCTTAACAGTAAAAGAGAAGAAAACAGATGCTGAAATTTCTGTACTTGCTAAAGGTATAGCTGAAGGAAATGCTAGTTCTGATACTCTTTCTATGGAAGAGCTTCTTTACGGTGCTACTTTAACTCCTTCTCTTGATGAGAAAGAAGCTATTTACAAAGCAGCAATCGAAAAAGAAGATAATTGGGTAGCACACAACAACCTTGCAGCTGTTTATCTTGAGAAAGCAAATGAATCAGGTGATGATGCAATGGTTTCTTCAGCTATAAACGAAGCTGAAATTGCTAACAGAATGGAAGAAAATGCACCAGCTCACATTAACCTTGCAACTGCTTACGCTATGCAGGGCAACACTCAAAAGGCTTATGCTACAGCAATGGCTGCTGACGGAATGGGTGCAAGTGCAGATAACCAGGCTGGTCTAAATGGTGTGAAGGGTGCTCTTCAAATCATGATGGCTGAGTACGGACCTGCTACAACTTCTCTTTCTAACGCAAATGAAACTGCTACTAACCTATTCAACAAAGGTTTAGCACAGTTGTTAAACGGAGAAACTCAAAAAGCAATGTCTTCTTTCGAGGATGCAATTGCAGCTGATAGCGATTTTGCAAAAGCACATTATGCTGCTGCAGTAGCTGCGGCTAGAAGCAACAATGTTGATCAAGTTGTTTCTCACCTTAAAGAAGCTGTAACAGCTGATCCATCACTGAAGCAAAAAGCTCTTTCAGATCTTGAATTTGCTGCAGTAGCTGGAAACGCTGCTTTCACTGAGGCATTGAAATAAGAAATTTATAATTCTAATAAGAAGGTTGTCCATAAGGGCAACCTTTTTTTATTTACTCACAAAACGCTAAATAGATAATAGCTTTTATTATTAGCTTGTAATTGCTATTTTTGTCCAGTTTTGAAACGAAGTTAAAAATGAGAGAAATACAGTTCAGAGAAGCACTTAACGAAGCTATGTCAGAAGAAATGAGAAGAGATGAAAATGTCTTTCTCATGGGTGAAGAAGTAGCTGAGTACAATGGTGCTTATAAGGTTAGCCAGGGTATGCTGGATGAATTTGGTGCAAAAAGAGTTATTGATACACCAATTACGGAACTTGGATTTGCTGGTATTGGAGTTGGTGCAGCGATGAATGGCCTGAGACCTATCATTGAATTCATGACCTTCAACTTTTCACTTGTAGCAATCGACCAGGTAATTAACTCTGCAGCTAAAATGCTTTACATGTCTGGTGGACAGGTACCTGTTCCGATGGTATTTAGAGGACCTACGGGTAATGCAGGACAGCTTTCTGCTCAGCATTCACAAAACTTCGAAAACTGGTATGCAAATACTCCTGGTTTAAAAGTTGTAGTTCCATCAAATCCGTATGATGCTAAAGGATTATTAAAATCTTCTATCAGAGATGATGATCCGGTTATTTTCATGGAATCTGAATTGATGTACGGAGACAAAGGAGAAGTACCTGAAGATGAGTATTTACTTCCTCTTGGTGTTGCAGATATCAAACGTGAAGGCGATGATGTGACAATCGTTTCATTTGGCAAAATGATGAAAATAGCTCTTGAGGCAGCTGATGAACTAAGTAAAGATAATATCTCAGCCGAAGTAATCGACCTTAGAACTGTGAGACCTATTGATTATAAAACAGTCGTAGAGTCTGTAAAGAAAACAAATAGATTGGTAGTAGTAGAAGAAGCATGGCCTTTGGCTTCTATTTCTTCAGAAATTGCTTTCCATATCCAGCATTATGCATTTGATTATCTGGATGCTCCTGTTAAAAGAGTTACCAATGAAGATATTCCTTTGGCATATGCTCCTACTTTGATTGAAGCAACTTTACCAAATGTTAAAAGAACTATTGATGCTGTAAATGCTGTTTTATACAGATAATCTTTAAGCACTCAAATAAATATTTCAAAGGCCTTTTAAAAAGGCCTTTTTTTATGGCATAAAAAAACCCGAAGTGTTCCTTCGGGTTTTGTTTCTTTAACTTCTCCAGAATTATTTTTTAAACATGTTCATTGCAGACATTGCCCGCTTATTTCCGGACATTTTATTCATTGTTTTCATCATTTTCTTCATCTCATTAAATTGCTTTAGCAGCTTGTTCACTTCCTGAACAGTAGTCCCACTACCATTTGCAATTCTTTGTCGTCGGCTACCATTGATAACATCAGGATTTGACCTTTCTTCCGGAGTCATAGAAAAGATTATTGCTTCTATCGGTTTAAATGAGTCGTCGTCAATATCAAGATTTTTAATTGCTTTCCCCATTCCAGGTATCATAGCCATCAGGTCTTTAAGATTACCCATCTTTTTAATCTGCTGTAGCTGAGATAAGAAATCTTCAAAATCAAACTGATTTTTCCTGATCTTTTTATTAAGCCTTTGAGCTTCGTCCTGATCAAAAGTTTGCTGCGCTTTCTCTACTAAAGACACAACATCACCCATTCCAAGAATCCTTCCTGCCATACGCTCAGGGAAGAATTTATCGATGGCGTCCATTTTCTCTCCTGTTGAGATAAACTTAATTGGTTTATCTACAACAGTCCGGATTGAAAGAGCAGCACCACCTCGGGTATCACCATCTAATTTGGTAAGTACAACACCATCAAAATCCAATCGCTCGTTAAATACTTTTGCAGTATTAACAGCATCCTGACCTGTCATTGAGTCAACAACAAAGAGAGTTTCTGATGGGTCGAGTGATTTTTTCAATCCTTCGATCTCATTCATCATTTGCTCGTCAACCGCCAAACGACCGGCCGTATCGACAATTACCGTGCTCTTCCCATTGTCCTTCGCATATTTAATTGCGTTTTCTGCAATCTGTTCAGCATTTTTATTTTCAGGTTCCGAATAAACTTCAACTCCTATTTGCTCACCTAATACCTTCAGCTGATCGATCGCTGCAGGACGGTAAATATCACAGGCTACAAGTAAAACTGTACGTCCCTGCTTTTTCAGATAATTAGCAAGTTTACCACTAAAAGTAGTTTTACCTGAACCCTGAAGACCTGAGATAAGAATAGTTGCAGGTGATCCCTCAAGAGATATATCTTCCTGCTTCCCTCCCATTAGTTTAGTCAGTTCATCATTAGTGATCTTAATTAATAACTGACCTGGAGAAACTGTAGTGAGTACATCTTTGCCAAGAGCTTCTTCTTTTATCGTATCAGTAACTTCCTTCGCTACTTTATAGTTAACATCGGCATCAATTAATGCCCGACGTATTTCTTTAGCTGTGGCAGCTACGTTGATCTCGGTGATCTGACCTTTACCTTTTAACGTCTGAAAGGCCTTATCTAATTTATATGAAAGATTTTCGAACATATCCAGTTTTATTTTGTCGCAAAAATAAGCAAAATTACCTCATTTAACAGCCCATGAATTGTATAATCCAAAATCCTTGCTGATATTGCCTCAAATTTACAATTAGATTTTAAGTACACCTGCGTCAGAAAGGTATTTTTTATAAAGGATAGGCAAAGAAATAAATCATCTCAATAATGAAATTGAAAAAAATAAATTTCGCTTCGGAAGTTCTTCCTCATATTATAGCAATTATTGTTTTCTTACTTATAACTGTAGGATTCTTTTCTCCGGTTTTCTTTGATAATATGGCTATTAACCAGCACGATATTACTCAATGGAAAGGCGGAGCACAATCTGTTATTGAATATAGAGAAAACTCTGACAAAGAAACATTGTGGGCCGATGGTATGTTTAGCGGAATGCCGGCCTACCTTGTGAATGTAAACTGGAGCAATGGTCCTGTAAAAGCGTTACATCAAATATTCAGTATTGCATTACCTCACCCGGTAAAAATGATCTTTATTGCATTTCTGTCATTTTATATTTTGTTGCTCTCTTATAAAGTCAGACCATACATTGCAATAGCCGGAGCAATCTCATTTGGACTTTCAAGTTTTATAATCATTGGCCTAAGTGCTGGTCATAATGCCCGAATAGGAGCTATTGCTTATATGCCTCTCGTACTTGCAGGAATTAAACTGGTTTTCAGGGATAAACTTCTTTTGGGAGCCGCTTTAACTGCTGCTGCTTTAGCTCTACACCTCAGGTTGAATCACCTCCAAATAACTTATTACTTATTATTTATTGTTTTTGCCTTTGGTATTAATGAATTAGTATTTGCTATTAAGGAAAATCAATTCTCTTCACTATTGAAAAAAGTAGGAATTTTGGTTGTCGCTGCAATTATAGGTGTTGGAACATTCGCTGGTGAAATGGCTGCTACATACAAATACAGTAAATATTCTATTCGAGGAAAATCACCTATAGAATCGGTAGATCAAACAGGGCTTTCAAAGGATTATGCTTTCGAGTATAGTAATGGAACATTTGAATGGATGACTATATTCATCCCGAACATTTATGGAGGTTCACAAGGTGAAGAACTAAGTGAAGATAGTAATGTAGCCAATGCAATGGCTGCACAGGGCTTTCCTCAAAATCAGATTCGTTCTCAAATAAAAAGCTTACCTACTTACTGGGGTGATCAAAGACTTACAGCTCCATATTATGCTGGTGCAATTTCCTGTTTCCTGTTTATAATAGGGATCATATTTGCCGACTCAAGAAATAAATGGTGGATTGTTACAATATCAGTTATCGGTATATTTTTATCCATGGGAGATAACTTCCCAACCCTTAATTACTTCCTTTTTGATCACTTTCCTCTTTACAATAAATTCAGATCGGTTACTTTCACAATTATCATTACCATTTTTGCAATAAACCTTTTAGGTTTTATAGGCTTAAATGAATTATTAAAAAATGAATTCAACAAAGCGATACAAAAGAAGTTTTTAATTGGTGTAGGAGTAGCATCTGGCATTTGCTTATTGGTAATTTTAGTTTCCGGTGGGATTAATACTTCAGGAGCTATAGATCAACAATTAAATGCTCCTGCATGGTTCACGAAAGCTCTCAAGGAGGACAGAGTTGCTCTTATGAGGGCTGACAGCTTCAGATCGTTGATTTATGTATTGCTTGCTGCAGCAGCAATTTTCTTTACCATGAAAAAGAAAATCAGCCTGAACATTGGAATGATAGCTATCATCGTTTTAGTGCTCATTGATCATTGGAGTGTAGACAATAGATATTTTGGTGACAAAAATTTTGTTAAAGCGAGAAATGCATTAAACATAACAAAAACCCCGGCGGATCAAGCAATTTTATCCGACCCGGCAGAGCATTACCGCGTATTAAACCTGGCCAACCCATTTAACGAAGCGAGAACTTCTTATTTCCATGAATCAATTGGTGGTTATCACGGTGCAAAATTAGGTAGGTACCAGGATCTGATAGAATATAATATTAGTCCTGAAATGCAAAGTCTGGTTCAAAACCTACAGTCTGGAAATGCTTCCTTCAACTCAATTCCTGTTATCAATATGCTTAACACCAAATATATAAAGTATGGTAATAATGCAGAACAGGTAATAAAAAACCCGGAGGCAAATGGTCCGGCATGGGCAGTATCTCAAGTGAAAGAATTAAATTCGGCTAAGGCTGTTCTTGAAAATCTTTCATCGGTCAATACTGAATCTACAGCACTTGTGTATTCTGATGATGAGTACAAAGTGACTCCAGGCAGCTATAATGCAAATGCTCAGATTTCTCTGACGAAATATGAACCAAGCAACCTTGTTTATAATGCAAAAACCAGCGGAAAAGCAGTATTTGTATTTAGTGATATATTTTATCCGGAAGGTTGGACGGCTACAGTAAACGGAAAAGAAACCCCTATTAAAAGAGTAAACTATTTATTAAGAGCAATTGAAATTGATAGCAGCGGAGATTTTGAAATTATTTTAAATTTCCGTCCTGAAGTATATTATAGTCTGAATCCAATAACTGCAACAAGTTCATGGCTATTAATTATTGTTCTTATTATTGGAATAGGTTCCTCCTTCGTTAGTAAAAAAGATTAAAGAAAAAACAAATATGAAAAGAGGCAACTGGATTAAATTCAGTTGCCTCTTTTTTTGTTCATCTATCTAAAAATTCAATTCTTTCCGATCTCCTCTGTAATAACTGAGGCAAGTTTCTTTGAAAGGTTTTTTCTTGAATAGGGTGACTCCTTACGAATCTTATATCCATCTTTACTATTATCTTTATACTGATTATAGGCCAAATCAATATTCGCTTTAATTTTATTAATATCATCAGGATCGGCAACCCATCCATACTCACCATCTCTGATTAATTCCGCAGCATCACCTTCCTCGTCTATCACGCCAATGATTGGTCTTCCTGATGCGACATATTCAAATAATTTGCCTGTCAAAAACCCTTTACTGTTCGCAAACTTTGATAGCAAAAGAAGAAGAGCTGCTGATTGTCCAACCAGATCAAATACCTCATCATGTGACAGATATTCTCCAATTTTAACAACTCTATCTAATGTCGGATCAGTAAGCATATTACCAAAAAATGACTCGCTTATTATGCCGTGAATCCTAACTTCTGTTTCTTCAATACGTGCCGGATATTCATCCAGCCATTGCTTTAATGCCTTTAGAAATGGCTTGGGATCTCTCAGATCATCAATTGTACCGACGTATGAAATTAAAAATTTATTTGGTGACAGTTCATTTAATTTCTCCGGGATATCTTCGTGATCAAATCCATTACTAATTACTTTGACATTTCTTGCACCTAATCTTTGGAGATCATCACCCATTCCAGGACTTACAGTGATAACCGCTTTTGCATTTTTAAACACCTTTTTTTCATACATTCTGTGAATTTTCAATACCGGAGAAGAAACCTTCAGATGTTTTAACTGATGCCATTCAGACCACGGATCTCTAAAATCAGCAATCCATGGTATGCCAGTTTTTTTACTCAATTTCTGACCAATTAAATGCATGCTATGAGGTGGGCCAGTAGAAATAATCATGTCGATATTTCTATCTTTAAGCCATTGAGACAAAAATTTAACTGATGGTTTTACCCAAAATACTCGTGGATCAGGAACAATAAGATTACCTCTGGCCCAGACAATCATTTCCTGGAAAAGTGTTCGGTTTTTATTATCAAAAGCCTGCCCGGCTTTTTTCTCACTATCTGATTTCCCCGGCAACAATTTATAAGGCTCCCAAATAGGGAATTTTATAACTTCCAGTTCTTCATCTATATCTTTCAGAAGTGACTCATCTTTGAATGCAAACGTTGGATTTTCCGGAGTAAAGACAATAGGTTTTACACCAAACTCTGGTAAATATTTGGTAAATTTTAACCATCGTTGTACTCCTCCCCCTCCGCTGGGAGGCCAATAATAAGAAATTATTAAAATATTGTGCATTTAATTTAAGTTTTGTCAAATCTTTGCAAATATAAATTTTGAAGTTACCGCATGAATTGAAAATAAATTAATATTATGCGAATTAATTTAAAAAGGGTAAAATAGGCATGAAAAAAATTGGTGTATTTACTTCAGGTGGTGACGCGCCGGGTATGAACGCTGCATTGAGAGCGGTAGTCAGAGGGTGCATTTACTATGGTATTGAAGTATACGGCATAAGATATGGATATAAGGGAATGATTGAAGGTGATATAATACCTCTTAACTCTCATTCTGTAAGTAACATTATTCAACGAGCAGGAACAGTACTCAAATCTGCCAGATGTCAGGAGTTCAGGGAGCCTGAAGGAAGAAAAAAGGCTTATGACAATTTGAAAAAATTTGGCATTGATGCATTAATAGCAATTGGAGGTGATGGTACGTTTACCGGAGCTAAAATATTCTATGAAGAGTATAGTATTCCTGTTATTGGAATCCCTGGTACTATTGACAATGACATCTATGGCACTGACAAAACCATTGGTTTTGACACAGCAGTTAATACAGCTCTAAGCGCAGTAGATAATATCAGAGATACAGCAGATTCACATGACCGGGTATTTTTTATTGAAGTTATGGGTCGCGACTCTGGTTATATAGCAATTCAGTCCGGAATTGGTGGTGGTGCAGAAATGGTCATGGTTCCTGAAACAAAAACTACAATTAATGAAGTAATTGAAGCGCTTCAAAAAGGCTGGAGCCGTAGCAAAACTTCAAGTATCGTTGTAATTGCTGAAGGAGATGAAGAAGGTAACGCCTTTGAAATATCTGAAAAAGTTAAAGCAAAAGTTAAAGATCTTAAGGATATCCGAGTAACCATTTTAGGACACGTACAAAGAGGTGGAACTCCTACAGCTCAGGACAGGATCCTGGCTAGTAGATTAGGACTTTCAGCTGTAGAGGGATTAAGGGACGGCAAAACCGGTGTTATGGTTGGTGTGATCAATGATGAAGTTACGTTCACATCATTTGGAGATAGCATTACCAAACAAAAACCATTAAATAAAGACCTTATCCGAATGGTAGAAATATTAAGTATATAAAAAAAGGGCTGTTTTTCAGCCCTTTTTTATTTTCTCTAGTTCTTTATCAATTCTTTCTGTTATTGAATCAAAATCTTTTGGATCTATCCATTCAAAATTCTCTCTCTTAAACCAGGTCAGCTGTCTTTTAGCATATCTTCGTGAGTTTCTCTTCAGCAACCTCACTGCTTCTTCATAATCGTATTCATTATCCAGATAACTGATTACCTCCTGGTAACCCACAGTTTTTAACGGTTGCAATTCTTTAAATTCATATAAAGATTCGGCCTCTTGAAATAATCCTTTATCAATCATTTTATCCATTCTATGATTAATACGTTGATACAATCTCTCCCTATCAACCTCTACTGCCAATTTAAGAGTGTTTAGATCGCTTCTACCGGACGTACCCTTTCTAAGGACTGAGTACTTCTGGCCAGAGGCTTTAATTACCTCTAAAGCCCTTATTAGCCTTCTCGGGTTATTTAAATCAACTACCTGGTAATATTCCGGATCCGCTGATTTTAATTCCTTTTGTAAATCCTCTATCCCGGAGGTTTCATATTTCTGATTTAACTCTTCCCTTATTTCAGAAGGAACTTCCGGAAAATCATCTAAGCCATCATAGAGTGCTTTCATATATAATCCGGTACCGCCAACAACAAATATTATCTCATTATCTGATTGCTTTATTATATCCAGGGCTTCTCTTTCAAAATCCCCGGCATTCATAGGGTTTTCGATACTTCTGTCATCAACTAAAAAGTGCTTTACCTCTGATAATTCATCAGACGATGGTTTTGCGGTACCAATAGTCATTTCCTGGTACATCTGCCTGGAATCCGCACTGATCACAAAAGTTGAATATCTTTTTGCTAGCGATATCCCCAGTCCGGTTTTACCGCTTGCTGTTGGTCCTCCTATAAAAACTACAAGTGGGTTAGCCATAATAGATTTAAAAGTTTTTTAACTCCTCTATTTCTTCATTGAAAGCACCACTTAAAATCGGAAACCTGCACCAGGTTTTTGGATCAACATTAAATTCATCAAGGTGAAATGAAGGTGCAAATCTTTCTCTTTTCCATTGATTAATAGACCAGAGCTTAAAGAATTTTATAATATATTTCTTCAAAGTTTCTTTTTCACAGAGATTTTCAAAGTTCAGAGTTTCATAAACTTCAACTGGAGATTTTCTGTGAAAAATAGCTTCTCTTTCTATTTTACTAAGGATGTGATAAGGCATAAGATCCGACTCATCAGTTTGCTGCTGTTCTGAAGGTCTTAGTTCAGCTGTTGGAGATAAACTATTTACTCTATTTAATCCATAAAACCCACGTTCCTTTTCTGCCCATTTTAACCAGTTTCTAATAAATGTTTTGTCAACTCCGGCAATTGGAGATATACCTCCAGAAGTATCGCCATCCATGGTGGCATATCCTACATCACCTTCACTACGGTTAGAGGTAGCTAACAACAATCCTTTTTTCACATTGGTCAATAACCAGATCATAGGTGCCCTGGACCTTGCCTGAATATTTTGCAAGGGAATATCATGATCTTCCCATGTTAACTCTTCTCCTGTGGTATTTTCATAGATCTTTGTGTAATCCTCAACTACATCATCAATACTCCAGGAATAAAAAGTAGCCCCAACTGATTCTGCAATTTCTTTTGCAGCCAGGAAAGTCTCTTCAGATGAATTTTTGGTAGCCTGATATGCTGTATACAACATATTCCTAGTCAGGTCTTCAACATTTTCATAGCCCTGATCAGCAATACCTGATTTAGCTATGAATCCTTCGATCCCCAGGTCTTCTACTCCCCTTCTTACCATTTCAGCAACCATTATAGCACAGCATGCACTATCAGCTCCCCCACTCAATGAAAGGACAAAGCTTCTACTGTGGCTTTTTCTAAGGTAATCAAAAAGCGCTAACGCGATAGCCTTATCAAATTCAAGGTATTTATCCTGGTCATCATAGGCTAACTCCTGAGGCACCTCTTCACCGCTAAAATCAACATCAGCTGTTACCAGATTCACTGATTGAAAAGAAAGCCTGCGATTTTTTTGAATAAGCTTACCTTTTTGGGCAATAAAAACTTCACCATCAAAGATCATCCGTCCTGTTTCATTGCCGAGAAGATTTGAATATAAATAAACACAGTCAAATATCTCGCTGCTATCAACAATCAGATGCTCTCTAAACCGGCTTTTCCCAAAAGCAAAATGAGAAGCACTGGGATTAAGTATCAGGTCAACACCTTGTTCTTTTAACCGGTAACCTGGTCTTTCTTCTCCCCTCCAGGCATCCTCGCATATCTCAAACCCTATTTTTATCCCTTTATGATCTAAAGTGATATCTCCTATTGGATAATTACGTCCGTTAAACTCAATATAATGAACATACTCTGCAGGCCATGGTGAAAACCATCTAGGTTCATAATGGACCCCTTCATCAGCCAGAAATTGCTTGCAATAAAACCCCAGAATTTCACCTTGATAAATAGCAACTGCTGAATTATAGGTTTTACCTTTAAATCTAACAGGTAAACCCACTATTGTAAAACAATCTTCTACCCAGGTAGCAATATCTTCCAATTTCTTAAAAGCTTTTTCAGGGAGCCAGTCACTCAAGAAAAGATCTTCGCAGCCATATCCGGTGATACATAGTTCTGGAAGACATAAAATATCTGCATCGGAATTTTTAGCTTGTAAAATGGCTTCTTTGATATTAGCCAGATTACTTTTCCATTCTAAGGGAGTTTGATTTAGAGCGGCACCTGCCAAACGCATTTTTTTCATAAACTAAAGATATTAATCTTTCTTATCGAAGATACTATCTATAGCACGTTCTGCAGCAATTTGTTCAGCTTTTTTCTTACTATTACCAATACCTTCACTAAGTTTATTGCCATCTACGATCAATTCGGCCTTAAATTCCTTTAGATGGCCTTCGGTTTCGATTTCCTGAACAACAAAATCAATAGAGGTATTATTTTTTTGAGACCACTCAATCACTCTTGATTTGAAATTGGTATTTTGCTTAATAAGCTTTTCTAAATCGTAATGAGGAATAATCAATCGTCTGATTATAAACTTTCTACACTTGTGATATCCGTGGTCTAAATAAACTGCTCCGATAAGAGCTTCTAGAGAATTGCCAAATACGTATTTGTAATTATGTTTTTTCCCACCGGGATTGTATTCAACAAAATTACTTACTCCAACTTTCTTAGCAAGCTTATTGAGGCTTTCCCTATTGACGATTCTTGAACGGATCTCCGTCAAAAACCCTTCGTCTTTATACGGATATTTATTGAATAGATACTCACCTACTACCATTCCCAGGACGGCATCGCCCAGAAATTCAAGTCGTTCATAACTATCCCGCTTACCAGCTACATTAAATTGTGCTACAGAGGTATGTTGAGAGGCTAAGAAGTATAAGTGAATATTGACGGGTCTGAACCCGACAATATTCCTTACAGCTTCTGAAAGTTTTTTATTTTTACCTTTACGGTATTTAAATTTCGCTATGATGCGAGGAAGCAATCTCCACACTAATCAACCATTTTTTTGAATATCACTGAAGTATTATGACCTCCAAAACCAAAGGTATTCGAAAGGGCAATGTTTACTTCTCTTTCCTGTGCTTCGTTAAAGGTAAAATTCAATCGTCCGTCAATCTCCTCATCATCAGTGAAATGATTAATGGTCGGAGGAATAATCCCTTTATTTATCGCCATCAAACATGCGATAGATTCGATTGCACCAGCAGCACCTAAGAGGTGACCGGTCATCGATTTTGTAGATGAAATATTAAGATTATATGCATGATCACCAAATACTTTTTGTATGGCTTTCACTTCACTCATATCTCCCAGAGGAGTTGAAGTACCATGCACATTAATATATTGTACCTCTGAAGGATCAATCTCTGCATCTCTCAATGCATTGACCATAACATTAGTTGCTCCAAGTCCATCAGGGTGTGGGGCGGTAATATGATGAGCATCAGCAGACATACCTCCACCGATCACTTCGCCATATATTTTCGCTCCTCGTTTTTTTGCATGCTCATATTCTTCGAGAACCAGTGCACCAGCACCTTCTCCAAGAACGAAACCATCTCTATCCTTATCAAACGGTCTTGATGCAGTTTCTGGTGAATCATTGCGCTCAGAAAGCGCTTTCATTGAGTTGAAACCACCCATACCTGGTTCGGTAACAGCAGCTTCAGACCCTCCAGTCATAATGATATCAGCATGTCCTAATCTGATATAATTCATTGCATCAATAATAGCATTAGTAGACGATGCACAGGCAGAAACCGTAGCAAAGTTAGGACCTCTAAAGCCATATTTGATTGATATATAACCCGCTGAAATATCAGCGATCATTTTCGGAATAAAGAATGGATTGAATCTAGGTGTTCCATCACCATTGGCAAAAGACATTACTTCATCAGTAAAAGTCCTTAATCCACCAATTCCTGAACCCCAGATCACTCCGGCACGGTCAGAATCGAAATCTTTTAACTGACTATCGTTAAAAGCCTCTTCAGCCGTGACCATCGCGTACCATGTATATGGATCCATTTTTCTCGCCTCTTTGCGATCCAAATGGTCATTCGGGTCGAAATTTTTGACTTCGCACGCAAATTTAGTTCTAAACTTCTCTGCGTCGAAGCGGGTTATAGGAGCAGCACCACTGACTCCCTTCGCTAAACCGCCCCAGTATTCCTGGACAGTATTACCGATTGGAGTCAGCGCGCCAATTCCTGTTACAACAACTCGTCTCGTATATTTCATATAATGTGAAATGAAATACGTTTAGATTAGATAAGAATTACTTAACGTTTTCCTCGAGGTAGCTGATTGCCTGACCTACAGTCTGAATGTTTTCAGCCTGGTCATCAGGAATAGAAATATTGAACTCTTTTTCAAATTCCATGATCAGTTCAACAGTGTCAAGGGAATCTGCTCCCAAGTCATTTGTAAAGCTTGCTTCAGGTGTTACCTCTGAATCTTCTACACCAAGCTTATCAACGATAATTGCTTTTACTTTTTGTGCTATTTCAGACATCGCTAAAAGTATTTAGTTAAAATCCACTGCAAAGAAATAGATTTAATGTTATAAAATCAAACAAATTCAATAAAGTTATTAATAAAAGCAATAACTGACTTATTTGATGTTATTTCTTAACTATTTCGCAATACAGTAACTAAAATATTCAAAAATAACTAAATTATCCTTGTTTGAATGTACTTTTTCTCCAGGCTATTATTGTGAGTCAGGAAATGCTTGTTAACATTGAAAATTAAACAGGAATGAAGAAAACCAAGCTTGAAAAAAGCTTAATTATTGATTTTAAGGCAGTTGGGATATCTTGTACTCTTAAAGCTTACAAGTTAGCGTGGCTTTTAAATAAAATTTTAAATATTCAGTTGGTGAAAGAAAATGATTTTCAACTTGAAAGCGGTAATGAAAATATTGAAATTTGTAATTATCTTTATGAAACACCTGCTGGATACCTGAAGTTAATAGAAAACAAAGCTACCAATCATGAACGCGTGGGGAATTTGTTTTTAATCCCTGAATTAAAACAATTTGATTTCCTGTTTCTTATTAAGGAAAGTGATTCGTTTAATGCCGATGAAATAATTAATAAAATCAAGACCTTAAATGAAATAAACTTTATAACACCAATAAATTACACACAGATTAAGTCAAAAGAAAACCTATTATTTTAACTCATGTCAGACGAAATAAAGTTTAATAAAACTAAAATAATTGCTACTGTTGGTCCCGCCAGTAACAATAAGGATATGTTGAGAAAACTTATAAAAGCAGGAGCAGATGTGTTCAGGCTTAATTTTTCTCATGGGACTCACGATGACCATAAAAAAGTCATTCAATATGTCCGCGAACTCAATGATGAACTTGGAACTCATGTCGCCTTACTTCAGGACCTTCAAGGACCTAAGATCCGGACACAGGAAATTGAAAACGGTGAGGTAATCATCAAGGAAGGTGATAAATTAACAATAACTACCGAGGACATTGTTGGTAACGCTGAAAGAATCGGAACAACTTACAAGGACATCGTCAATGATGTAAAACCGGGTGAAATGATCCTCATAGACGATGGTAAGATCGAATTAAAAGTGATTTCCACAAATCCTACTGAAATTGTTACTGAAATCGTATATGGTGGCCCTCTAAAATCAAGAAAAGGAATCAACCTGCCTCAATCAGAAGTTTCTGCTCCTTCTTTAACTGAAAAAGATAAAAAAGATCTTGAATTCGGACTGGAACAGGATGTTGACTGGATAGCCCTTTCTTTCGTCAGAAAGGCTGATGATGTTCGGGATATTAAGGAACGAATTTCAGATGCAGGCCGATCTGCAAGGGTCATTGCGAAAATTGAAAAACCTCAGGCTGTAGCAAATATCGACGAAATTATTGAGGTTACTGATGCTATTATGGTTGCCCGTGGAGACCTTGGTGTTGAAGTGGTGATGGAAGAAGTTCCTACTATACAGAAAAGCATTGTACACAAATGTAATCTGATGGGCAAACCCGTGATCATCGCTACTCAGATGATGGAAAGCATGATTGAAAACCCAAGACCCACCAGGGCTGAAACAAATGACATTGCGAATGCCGTAATGGATGGAGCAGATACTATTATGCTTTCAGCTGAGAGTGCAGCTGGTAAATACCCGGTAGAATCTGTAACCAGTATGGCTAAGACGATTAGCATTGTTGAATCGAGAACAGAAAGCATATATTTCCACCATACCAGTTACGTAAGAGACGAGTCGCCTACTTTTGTTAGTGACAATCTTGTCCTTGTGGCATGTCGTCTTGCAAAAAGAACCGGAGCAAAAGCTATATTCGGCATCACCAACTCAGGCTATACAGGCATTAGAGCCTCTTGTCACAGACCGAAGGCAAGTATATTCATCTTTACCAGTAATAAGAAATTATTGAATGTCCTGAGCCTTGTATGGGGCGTGAGAGGTGTTTATTATGATGGGGGTCCAACTACCGATGAAACCTTCGAAGATCAGAAAAAGATCATCGAAAAGATGGGGTATGTAGAAAAAGGAGACCTTATAGTACAGATGGCCAGTATGCCTTTAGAAGAAAAGAAAAGAACCAATACCTTAAAAATAGATATGATCTGATCCGGTATTGGGAATATTAATAAAATTTTATGGAGCGGGCTCAATCATGAGTACCGCTTCTTCTTTATCTACCTTTACAGCACCTGCAGGACTCCCCTTCACCTTTCTTATATACTTTTTTGGAGTCACTATAACAGGGCATAATGTTTCGTTTTTTCTCTTGCTATATTTAGCAGCCAATGCAGCAGCATATTCTATTACTGCCCGGGGAATTTCCCGACCCGATTGGTGCTTAATTAATACATGGGAACCGGGCACATCCTTTGCATGTAACCATAAATCTTCTTTGTAGCCGTATTTTAAAGTCAGTTCATCATTTGCAGAGGCATTTTTCCCGACCCATATCTGGAACCCGTCCTTTTCATACGGTTTGTATGGCTTTATTATTTCAGTCTGCCTGCCTTTTGAATCAAGCCCCAGATTTTTTACTGTCTTTTTTAATGCTTTCAGGTCGTTTTCATTTTGAATAAACTTTTTAAGCGAATCTAATTCGTCAATTCTTTCATTACTTTCTTCAATCTTTTCGAAAAGCATTTCTATTTCTTTTTCCTGATTTTTTGCCTTTCTATAATAGTTTTCAGCATTTTTCTGAGGCGAGAGACCTTTTTTTAAAGGGATTTCAACTAATTGGTTATTATTATAAAAGTCCTGAAGTTCAACCTTTTTGATACCTGGAGAAATACTATGCATATTTGCCATTAAAATATCTCCAAATTGCCGGAACCTGGCTTCATTTTCAAGATACTCAAGCCTCTTTTCAGACTTTTTAATATATGATCTGGTTTGCTTAAGCCTTTTATCAATATATGAATTGATCTTCTTTTTAAGCTCTGAAAGGGCGAAAACACCTATGAAAGAATAAAATAATTTCGTTGATGCTTCTAATGGATCCTTGGTTACAAATTTCACATTATCATTTTCGTAATGCTCCGGATTTAACAACGAAAGAATGTAATTTGATTTTTCCTGATCGAATATCACTGAATATTGATCACTTTCTGACAATTCATCATGCAGGGATAATGCAGCTTCAGCCTGATCATTGATATCTTCAATAGCCTGAGTTTTTTCTTTAAAGACTTTTAAAATATCCTTATCCCATAAAACAATGGGAGGTTTGTTCTCTTTTAATCTTTGTATAATAGATTCGGTACTTAAATCCAGAACATTACCAAGATCATTTAAATTTAAATCCTTATCTGCCTGAAGATCATTTCGAAATAATGAAATTAGTTCCTCTTCTTTAAAAAGCAGGATATTTGATCTATTCCCGAATAATTTAAAAAGCAAACGAAATCCATCTGTAAAATCAATGGTAAAGGCCCTTTCATTTCTAATTTCAGAGACTCCTACTACTTTTTTATCCAGTAATTCCGTAAATAATTCTACAGAATTTCTATTTGCACGACTTTGATCGGAATGAAAACTTAAAAATGAGTATTTAGGATCAAAACTGGCTTTAATGTAAAATTCATTCGAAGAATTTGCAAACCCGAAAATGACTTCGTCCCGGTTTTGTGAATAACATTCAGCCAGGTAATGTGGCTCATCACCTCCCCTAAAATAATTATTCAATTCATTTGCCTGATCTGAAATAAAATAGGCTGTTAAATGCATGGTTACAATTTGATCTTAAGACCGTCGTAAGCTAGTGATATGTTTTCAGGAAGTTCTTCATCAACAACCTTGTGTCTGCCCATTCGATGACTAATATGGATCAAATAGGCTTGTTCCGGATTTACTTTTTGGATTAAGTCAACAGCTTCATCCAAGGTAAAATGAGAAATGTGTTTTTCTCGTTGAAGTGCATCAAGAACGAGTATTCGTGATCCTTTTACTTTTTCCAATTCTTCATCAGATATACTGTTTGCATCAGTAATGTAAGTGAAATCTTTAATTCTGAAACCAAGAACAGGTAATTTATAATGATAAACCTCAATAGGTATAAACTCTACACCCTGGACATTAAAAGGTTTGTTCTCAATTTGATTGATTTCAAACCTTGGAGCACCGGGATAGGTTATTTCCCCAAAAGCATAATGAAATTCATTTTCAAGCTGATTGATTACTCTTTGAGTGGCATACAAAGGCATATGCTTCTTAAGCCGGAAATTAAAGCTTCTTACATCATCTAACCCAGCTACATGATCCTTGTGTTCATGAGTGAAAATCACAGCATCAAGATCATGTATTCGCTCCCTGATCATTTGTTGCCGAAAATCAGGACCAGTATCTATTACAAAACTTTTACCATCGACTTCAACGTGGATTGAAGTTCTTAATCGCTTATCACGAAAATCAATTGATCTGCATACCTCACATTCGCATCCAATAACCGGTACGCCCTGTGATGTTCCGGTGCCTAAAAAAGTTATCCTCAAAGCTTAAGTGAAGTTTGTGTGAGTTCTAAATAAAAATTTCGATTTTTATCACACAGGTCTTTGGTGTTTAAATCTACCTGACTAAGAATTTCAATCAGGCAACTTATTTTCCCTTCAAGTGTATAGTATTTATTAACAATTACTACCTTATTATCATTAAGTATACAGTAACCCGATTTAAAATTGCCTTTTTCATACCGAAGGATATAATCAGACTCAGCAAAAACATCTTCAAGCTTATTTAAAAACGACTTAGTATACTTTACTTCCATATTATGAAGTGTATTTTTTAACTGCTTTTACTAATGTATCAAAATTGATTGGCTTTGGTATATAATCATTTATACCCACTGAAGTAAAATCATCCATAGAATAATTTTTAGCATTACCTGTAATCGCAATGATAGGTGTATTTGCTTTTTCTTTGTCGTCCATTGATCTGATCTGCCTGGCACATTCCATACCATCCATCTTTGGCATGTTAATGTCCATAAGAATCACATCAAAATCAGTATCCTTCAATGATTTGATTACTTCTTCGCCATTTTTAGCAGAAGTGATCTTATAATTCTGTATTGTTAGTATTTTTTTAGTAAGATTTTGGATTACTGAACTATCTTCCGCGATCAAAACTTTTTTTGCTGATGACATCTCTTTTAGAGGTTTAATATACTCTGATAACTATTTCTGAATTCTCCAAATATAGATTTTAAATACGAAATATCCTCAATGAGACCTTCATAATTTTGTTGTTTAATGCGTGTTTCGATGACTTCAGCGATTCCTGCAACCTTCTCAATACCAAGGGTTCCGGCATTACCCTTGATAGTGTGTAAACTTTTCTTGATTATATCATAATCTCGTTTCATCAATCCTGATTCTATCTCTCTAATCAGTTCGACTGTTTCAGTTTTAAAATCATTAAAAACCTGATCAATTAATTCCTTACCTCCGTATTTTTCAAGTTCTGCTACTGTTCTTTCGTTGACGATAAGACGAGGTCGCTGTTCTTCGTTATTTTTTATATCGTCCTGCGCCCTTTTAAGATCAACCCCCATCAAAGATTTCACCTTATTTATCAAATCTTTTGCCTTTATTGGTTTAGGCAGATAATCGTCAAACCCACTCTTTAAAAATCTTTCTCTGTCATCTTGCATGGAATAGGCGGTCATTGCAACAACAGGCGTTTCATTTAGCAGATCTCTATTTAATAATTCTTGCAAGGTTTCAACACCATCCATATCAGGCATTTGAATATCAAGAAAAACTATATCAAACTTTTCATCAGTCAGATACTCAATTGCTTTCAGGCCACTATCCCCCATGGTAACTTTACAACCCGATTTTTGAAGAATTTCTCCGGCAACCTGTCGGTTAACCAAATTATCATCTATCAATAAAATCTTAGGAGGGTGTTCAAAATAATTCTTTGATGAATATTCCTCTATTGGTCTTTCTTCTATTTCAGGAGCCTCGGTTTCATTGGCCTGAAAAGTAAACCAGAACATCGAGCCCATGCCGGGAGCTGACGACACTCCTATATCACCTCCCATCAGCTTCGATAACCTTCTTGATATAACTAAGCCAAGCCCGGTACCTCCATAATTCTTTGTGGTACTATTATCAAGTTGATTAAAAGACTTAAACAACTCATTAATTTGGTCAGGCGGTATACCTATCCCCGAATCACATACTTCAACCCTGATTAGATGTTTGCCTTCACTATTAAATTTAGATCTGATATTTAAGTCAATAGCTCCATTAGTATTTGTGAATTTAATCGCATTGCTAATAAGGTTTGACATGATCTGAAGCAGCCGGGTTTCATCGGCCATCAGGTATTCCGGCACCGACTTATGAAGATGATACTTAAATTTAATCCCCTTTTCTTCAGCTTTCTGTGAAAATAATGACTTTGATTTGTCCAGCAGATCCTCAATATTAACTGGAGACTTTTTGATCTGCATTTTCCCGGCTTCGATCTTGGACAGATCAAGAATATCATTCAAAATATTAAGTAAAGTACCAGATGATTTTTTTATAATTCCGATATACTTCTTTTGTTCCTGATCCAAATGAGTATCTGAGATAAGATCGAGCATACCAATTATACCATTCATTGGCGTCCTGATCTCATGACTCATATTGGCAAGAAACTGTTCCTTTACTTTCAATGATTTTTCAGCGATCTCTTTGGCATTCATTAAATCGATATTTGCTCTTTTTAATTGAGTAATATCTCTTGCCACACCTTCAATCTGCTCTGGTTTACCTAGATCATTGTAGATGAACCTAATATTACACAGGCATTGTAAGATTGTTCCATTCCTGCGTATAATACTAACTTCAAAATCTCTAACTCGCTGATGCTGTATTAATCTCCTTATCAGATCCTTAGTCTTGGGATTAAAAAGATAAAAATCAGATATATTCTTTCCTGCCAGATCACCAGGTGAATATCCTGTGTGTTCTTCAACAGAGGGACTTAACATTGTAAGAGTTCCATCAAGGTCACACCTGAAATAGATATCCTGGAAATATTCAAAGATTTTTCGGAATTTCTCTTCACTAAGTCTTAATGCTTCACGAGCATGGATTTGATCTTCGATATTTTCACCGATAATAGTTATCGATTCAACAATCTCCTCCTCATTATAAAATAACAGGGAGCGGAATTTAACAGGCATTATCGAACCGTTCCTGCGTTTTACCTGAAGGTGAAACCCTTGCTGCACCATCCTACCCCTAAATATCTGGTCAAATATCAACCTGAGATCATCCCGATGAGAATCTGTAACAAATATATCAAATGCATCCTTCCCAATTAAATCTCCTTTTCTATAGCCAAGCTCATTGCAGGTATTATTATTAACATGTTGTATAATACCTCCAAGACCAATGGTAATAGTCATCAGGTCAGCATTATTCAATAATCCGGTCAGCTCCTCTCTCCTTTTTTTAGTTTCTTGCTGAGCATGCAGTTTTTTATTTTCAGGAGAATTTGCTTCTTCAAGCTCCCGGATCTTTGAGATCAATTGTTGTTTTGTATAATTTTGATAATCCTCTGCCATTATTTTATCTAAAATACTGCATAAATTAACAACATAAAAATGCAATATTGTATTCTAAAAGGTAGATTACTTTTTTATAATTGAATAAACTTTTAATGCGGCTGTATATAAGTCTGATTTTATTTATTGTTTCCTTTACCTTAAAGGCACAAAAAGATACCACCAGCGTCACTCTGGATGAATCACTTAATGATAGTACAGTGACGATTGGCAAGGTCTTTATTGTTGGAAACAAAAAGACTAAAGACATTATAATACTCCGTGAAATGCAACTTCAGCCAGGTAAAACTATTGAAGTTGCCCAATTAAAAGACCTTCTTACGCGAGATAGAAATAATATTTTTAATACCAGCCTGTTTGTCACTG
Organism: Mangrovivirga halotolerans; assembly: GCF_026241165.1. GTDB lineage: Bacteria > Bacteroidota > Bacteroidia > Cytophagales > Cyclobacteriaceae > Mangrovivirga > Mangrovivirga halotolerans. The sequence goes on from NZ_JAPFQN010000001.1 coordinate 256,349, forward strand.
TCGAACTGAGAATTATTCCTGCAAGCCAGGGTGAAATAGATATTCTGGTCCAATTAAAAGAAAGGTGGTATACATTTCCAACTATTGTTTTTGAATTAGCGGATAGAAATTTCAGTGAATGGTGGATAAACCAAGGGAAATCTCTGGAACGCGTTAATTATGGAGTCAGGTTGTACCAGTACAATCTAAGAGGAATGGATGAAACTCTTAACCTGGGATTACAATTTGGTTATACGCGGGAGTTTTTAGTTAGCTACAATATTCCATACATAAACAAAGGTCTGAAAACAGGACTTGAAACAGTAGTATTTTTTAATGACAACAGAAACATCCCATTTGCTACTCAAAATAACCGACAGCAATTTTTAGACTCAGAATTCAAAATTAAAAGAGAATTCAGAATATCTGAGACCTTACGTATACGGGAATCGATTCAAAATACACATAGCTTCAGGCTGGCTTATCAAAATATAAAAATTGATGATACAGTTGCTCTTGAAAATCCGGATTACTTTCTGAATGGAGATACTGAAAAACAATTTCTCACCATGAGTTATCAGTTCACAAGAGATCTCAGGGATGTAACTGCTTATCCACTCAGAGGATTTCTTCTTGGTGGAAGTGTAACTCAATTTGGCACTGGAATTCTATCCGGAGCATTTCAAACTGCCTTGCAAGCTGAATACGCAAAATACCTGGATCTGGGGAAGGGTTACTATTTTAGTAATAGAATCAGTGGCAAAGCTTCTTTCCCTCCAAAACAGCCATATTTCGTTTTCAGGGGACTTGGATATAGCAAAGAAATTATTCGTGGATTTGAACTGAATGTGATCGATGGTCAGCACTTTATTTTAAATAAATCAACCTTTAAAAAAGAGCTGTTCACTAATCTATTTAAGTTAGGTAAATGGATGCCAATCGAGCAATTCAGAACTGTTCCTGTAGCTTTATATGTAAAATCTTATTTCGATATTGGATACGTAGATAACAGAATTGATTACGGCCCTGATAATGACCTGGTGAACCAGATCAATTTTGGTTATGGAATGGGTTTTGACCTCGTGACTTATTACGATTTTGTAATGAGATTTGAATATTCATTTAATTCAGTAGGGCAAAGCAGGTTTTTCTTTAATATTAAGACCGCATTATAACTTAATAATCATCTTTATCAAGTTTAGACTTTCTACCTCTTTTATCATAATAATACCAGTCTCCTACCCTCTTTCCATTCTCATACATCCCTTCGAACTCTAACCTCCCTTTGTCAGTATAAAAAAACCATCTTCCTTCTTCTTTACCCTTTTCATAATAACCTTTTTGAATAAGAACACCCTTTTCGTTATACACTTTCCATTGACCGTGAGGAAGCCCGTTTTTATAAAAGACAATTCGTTCGAGATTTCCATTCGGATGATAATGCTTCCATTCTTCGATGTATAACCCCTTTTCGTATTCTCCAGTTTTATCTAATTTTCCATTAGAGTGAAAATATTTTGCATTTCCTTGAAGTAATCCATTTTCCCAAATTTCTTGTGCCTTTGTTGTTCCATCAGGATAAAAGTAAGTTGCAACCCCATCAAGATCCCCCTCTTTAAAATGCTCGATTGCTGACTTATTGCCATTCTTATAATAAGTTTCTATTTTCTGACCTCCCTCCTCCAGCAAATAGGTAATACTCCTTATATGTTCAGTGTCATAATAGGTTGTATCCTGGGCATAAGAATAGTAAACGTTTAATATCAAAAATAATACCACAAGCTTTTTAATATATCCGAGTACGTTCATATATTTGAAAATCTTTCAATACTAATTCAACTATGATAATGCTAAGACTCATCCTTTTTGTCTTGGCGATGCATACCATTATTGGACAAAATTTATCTCCGGTAAGTGATCTCACCGGATTAGGACCTGCAGGTATAGCATCCAACCAGGAAACAACTTTTTTCGATAACCCGGTAGCAATGTTAAGATATAAAAAAACTACCATTGAAGCCGGATATTATATCCCTTTTAGTCAACCATTAGTTGGCTTATATACAACAGCAATAACAATACCAGGTGAAAATTATTCTATAGGTGCAGGTTTTAGCCATTTTGGTGGTGAAAATATGTACTCAAACCAGATCGTAATACAAGGAGCTATAAAAAAAGAGAATTTTTCCTTTGGTTCTTCAATTCGAATCGATCAGCTCACAATGACTGAAATCAGGTCGCATCTAACTTATTCGATTGACATAGCCGGGAAATTTCAGGTGTCAGAAAATTCACTGATCGCTGCATCAGTAAAAAACTTAACTCATAGCAACTGGAACAATGAACACAGAACACCTTATTATTACGAATACCGACTTGGTTTTGGACACAAAATATCTGAAAAACTCTTTTTATCGAGTGCCCTAAGATCTTCGCTGGAAGATGAATTAACTGGTTCAATAGCGATTTCAAATCTGATTAAAGATTCGCTAAGATTTGATTTTGGCACAAATATCAGTCCTTCAGGATTAAATGGAGGAATTCATTTGATTTTGCAAAAAGTAATTATCCATTACAGTTCACGATGGATTCCTGATTTTCCTTTAAGTCATGGCTTCAACCTAAAATATAAGTTGTAATGAAAGGGCAATTTATAGTTATCCTCTTTTTGTTTATAAATTTTATTAACTACGCGCAGGAAACGGATTTAGAATCGATAATATGGTTTTATCAGAACCAAAACCCCGATGTTCAACTTGACATTGAAGATCTTACCCAGATTCTAAAAGATTTAAGAAACAATCCTGTTGATATCAATAACGCCTCTAAAGAAGATCTTTTAAAAATCCCATTCTTAACGCTGAATGAAATTATCGCTTTAAAAGAACATATAGAAAAATTTGGTGACATTTATCTGATTGAAGAATTACATATGATAAAAGGTTTATCAAAAGAAAAAATTAAATACTTAAGACCTCTCATCTATATAAATACAATTCAACCAACTAAATCTCATTTTGAAATAACAAATCGATCAGCTTTTGATGCTAAATACAATGACCTCAAAACAAGAACAGGTATTGATTATCATAGAAAAAATTATTCAATCAATTTAAAATTTGAGAAAGATGCCGGAGAACAATTCTTTATTGAAGGTAAAAACCAAATGATATACCCAGAATATTTTGGAGGAAATATTCAATTCAACAAAAAGAAAACCACCTTGATTATCGGGGATTTTAAACCAGGGTTTGGTCAGGGAACCAGGTTTAACAACGCTTTCTTTTCCAGTTTAGGTTCATTTCCCGTCCATAATCAAATAAGAGTTCAACGCAATGTCCGACCATATGGAGGATTTGATGAATTTCATTACTTGCGAGGTATAGCAATTAACAGAGAGATTAAACCAGGATTGACAGCAACAGGCTTTCTTTCATATAAGTCTGTCGATGCAAGGATAAATAATGATACAATAATTACTCTTTATCGATCAGGCATTCACCGTTCAGAAAGTGAAAAACTAAACAGGAAGACAGCAAAATTATTTAACAGTGGGATGATTATGAAAAAGAGCCTGGGAGAGAATGGTTATATTGCCTTTATTTCGGATTTCAATCATTGGTCTGATATCTTCGATGCAAGCAATTCGATAAATGCTCCATACAGATCGCAACTTCATTTTGGTCTGGCTCATCAGTATACATATAAAAACAAAACCTTTTTTGGTGAGATAAGCTATTTACCTTTTCAACAAAACTTTTCAACAAACCAGGGTATCCTTATTGCAATAAATAAATCCTGGGATTATTTAATTCAATTACGATATACCACCCCCTATTATTTTTCCCTTTTTGGAAATGGAATTGGTGCCAGGGCAAATCCTGCAGGTGAAAAAGGCATTTATCAGGCCATAACATTTAAGGAAAGTAAAAGTCTCTCAGCGATTTTATATTTTGACATTCGTAAACTCACAACTATTTCAAGATTCCTTCCCTTACCAGCTTTAAATGAAGAATTAGGATCCAAAATACTTTTAAAACATTCTCCATTTTCATCTCTTCAATTAGTAGTTGCTTATGAAAGTCAGCAAGGGCCTGATCAAGTCAAAGATAAAAAAAGCAGATACAGGATTAGAAAAACCAATTTAAAATCAGCACTAAAAGGAAGAATGAATATCAGCGAGAATTTAAAATGGGATCTTCAATTTCAATATAGAAAAGCTACCAATTCAAATAAAAGCTATGCATATGGATATTCACAAAGACTATTGTTTAAAATAAATCAGTTATCAGGTACTTTGGGAACTTCATTAGGAATTTCAAAAAATAATCGTGGAGTCTATTTTTATGAAAATGGATTTTATAATTCATTTCCCTACGTAAATCTTGGAGCAGGTAAAACTTCAAGGCACTTTTTGACATTGAGATACAAAATTCAGCATTTCATATTCAGTGGGAAATATAGCAGCTATAGAAATTATGACCGGTTACCTCTAGATAAATCTCAGACATTCAATGAGTTTGAAATACTAATAAGTTATCAAACTAAATAATTCTTTAGATTTAGCGGTGAAAAATTTAAATTGCACGCCAAGAAACCAATAAAACCATGGCTTATAATTTACTAAAAGGAAAAAAAGGTATCATAACAGGAGCATTAGATGAAAATTCAATTGCCTGGAAAGTAGCTGAAAGAGCTAAAGAAGAAGGCGCTGAGTTCACATTAACCAATGCTCCTATAGCAATGCGAATGGGTAAAATCAATGAGTTAGCTGAAAAGACTAATTCTGAGGTAATCCCTGCAGATGCTACCAGTCTTGAAGATATTGAAAATCTTTATAAAAAGTCTGAAGAGATCTTAGGTGGTAAAGTTGATTTCATTCTTCATTCTATCGGAATGTCACCTAACGTAAGAAAAGGTAGAGATTACGGAGATCTTAACTACGACTGGATGATGAAATCACTTGATGTATCTGCGATTTCATTTCATAAAATGCTTCAGGTAGCTGAAAAAATGGACTTCATAAACGAGGGAGGTTCAGTCCTAGGTCTTTCTTATATTGCAGCCCAACGTACATTCCCTGATTATAGCGACATGGCCCAGGCAAAATCACTTCTGGAAAGTATTGCAAGAAGTTATGGAGAACGGTATGGCCGACTTAAGAAAGTAAGAGTTAATACTATTTCTCAGTCTCCAACAATGACAACTGCAGGAACAGGTGTAGGAGGTTTTGATACCTTCTTTGATTTTGCTGATAAAATCTCTCCATTAGGAAATGCAGATGCAACAAGTTGTGCCGACTACTGTATTTTAATGTTTTCGGAATTAAGTAGAATGGTTACAATGCAAAATTTGTATCACGATGGAGGATTCAGTACAAGCGGTATAACACAAAAAGTGATCGACCACTGGCAAAAATAATATAACTAAAAGCTGTCTTAAAGGCAGCTTTTTTTATTTTAGCCTTCAATTAAAATAGCAATCGATCTATGATCAGTTTTCCAAATGCAAAAATCAATCTCGGCCTTTATATAACCGAAAAAAGAAAAGATGGATTTCATAATATAGAAAGTGTTTTTTACCCAATTCCTTTTAAGGACATTCTGGAAATAAACTTTGCCTCTAAAACTTCATTTGAAACTACAGGTCTAAAAATTCCCGGCAAAAATGAAGACAACCTGATATTAAAAGCTTACAAGGCTCTTAGGAAAGATTTCAATATCGATCCTGTTCAGATAAATTTACACAAGCAAATTCCAATGGGAGCCGGACTTGGTGGCGGCTCTGCAGATGGTGCGTTTACTATCAAGCTACTTAATGATTTATTTGAACTATATCTAGAGGATGAACTATTGGAAATTTATGCTTCAGATCTTGGTAGTGATTGTCCTTTTTTCATAAAAAATGAGCCATCATTCGTAACAGGACGAGGAGATGAATTAGAAGAAATTGACTTTTCATTGAAAGGGTATTATTTGATCTTACTCAATCCGGGTATCCATATCAGCACACCGAAGGCCTATGGTATGATTTCTCCCAATAAAATTGATTTCTCATTGATTGATTTGATAAAATCTGGTCCGGAAAATTGGCAAGGAAATCTTAAAAATGATTTTGAACAGCCTATCGTTGAAGAATATCCACTTATACGACAATTAGTAAATGGTTTATATGAAACAGGAGCTGTCTATGCTTCGATGACAGGTTCCGGAAGTAGCGTTTTCGGAATTTTTAAAGATGAACCTAAAGAAACAGATGGCTTGGCAGAATACCTTGTCTGGAAAGGGAAATTATAGTCCCGCATTATGAATGCAGGACTATGAAATTTTATTCATGGAAGAATCTTTCGTGTACAATCTGGTCTCCCTCCCATTGCTGTACAGCAACCTGCTCCATTTTCACTCTTTGATCTCCTTTAAAAGTAACATCCATCCATGACTGAACCATTGTTACTTTTTTATCCTCATTAGAAGTAATATTGTCTACGCCTGCTCCATGAAACTCTTCGATGCTTCCCAGGAAATTCTTTTCGTATTCTCTGTTTGCTTCCTTACCTTTTCTAGGATCCTCGCTGTTCTCTTGCATTACAACATTTTCACTGTAATACTTTTCGAAGGCATCCATAAGCTTACCTCCATTAATCATTTCGTAAAGATTTGTGGCTTTTTCTAAATATGTCATGACTTAAAAGTTTTAGTGTTTATTTGTTTAAACAAATATTAAGCAAAAATGTTTCACTTTTAAGCCTTTATTTTTGCTATTTAGTCATTCGTCGCTTATGTAACCTCTGAAACAAAGGATAGGAAAATACTGCAGCAAGAATAATCACCGCACCAAGATAAAATTGAGGAGTCATCTTCTCTTCTTCAGGAAATAGCGCCACAGCCATTAATATACCATATATTGGTTCCATATTAATTGCCAGGTTTACACTAAATGCAGAAACCCTACGCATAATTTCAACAGAGGCAGAAAAAGCATAAACTGTGCAAACCCCTGCCAAAATTAACAAGTACAGAAAGTCCATTCCTGTAAGACCAAGTTGTAAAGGTGCTCCATTGGTAAACCATAATTGGTACAAAGGAAAAAACAAGGCAATTGAAATCGTTGCCCCAGCCATTTCATAAAAAGTTATGGCGTAAGGATCATATTTTCTTGTAAACCGGCTATTAATAATAGAAAAAGAAGATGCCAGAAAAGCAGAAAGAAGAGCCATAATAACACCTATAATATTTTCAAGCTGAAGTGAAAAAATTATAGCCAGCCCTATGATCACCACAGTCCCTAGAAGTACTTCATACCACAAAATCCTTCTTCCAAGCACAATAGGCTCCAATATAGAAGTCCATAAGCTTGCAGTTGCCATTCCAGTCAAAGCAATTGAAGCATTACTCACTTTTATTGAACCAAAAAACATGATCCAATGTGCTCCAATAATGAGGCCGGTACCCAAAAGTCTCCAAAAGTCTTTTTGTGGAACTCCTATTTTAATCCTTTTAATTCTTAATAAGAAAAATATAATTATGGCTGCAAAAAGCGTACGATAAAACACCATCTCAACGGCAGGAATAGAAATTAGTTTACCTAGAATTGCGGTAAATCCCCACGCAAAAACGATCAGGTGAAGTTTTAAAAAGTCTTTCCCAGGCATTTATTTAGGAGCTTTCAGGTAAAGATAAACACCAATGGCAGTAAAGATAATATTAGGCGTCCACATTGGAAGAAGCAGATAATCGCCATTATTCTGTGCAAATGACCGTGACATAATAAATAAAATTATGTAAACGAAAGCCAATAAGAATCCGAGTGCAATCTGAAAACTCGATCCTCCCCGGGTTTTTCTAGAAGATACTATCACCCCGATAAAGGTCAGGAGAATTACAGTGAACGGAGACATATACCGAACATATAATTCTATCAGATAAATGTTTTTATCATCAGATCCTCTTAACTCAAGTAAGGCAATATATTCTCTAAGTTGAGGGATTGTAAAGGTTTCATTTCGATCTTCATTACTCTCGAAATCTTTTGGAGTCAGGGCGAAAGTTGTATCTATTTTCTCACCTTTTTCGATTTGCACCTCACCATCAAGAATTTTTCTTAAGACATATTCATCTGTTCTCCAGAATCCATTACCCAGCGAATCTTCTGTCCACGTTAATTTATTAGAGTATAGTTTTTCCTTAAGATTACCTTCTTTATCAAATTTTTCAAGAGTAAACTTATATCCGGTCTTACTTTGAATTCGGTACGATTCAAGATAAAAATATACGTTAGGTTGAATCTGAATATGTATATTCCTGTCATTATTATATTGAGGACCATGAAAATATGCACTTTCAAAATCAATCCTGTCTCTGTTTGAATTAGGTGTAATCCATCCTACAAGTACAAAGTTGGTTATTGCAAGCACTAATGCACCATATAGATATGGCCTCATTACTCTTTGATAACTCATTCCTGAGCTAAGCATTGCCACGATTTCCGTGTTCCCTGCCAATCTAGCAGTAACAAAAACAACTGCAATAAATACGATGATAGGCATCAGGTAAGTCATTAAATAGGCGCTAAAGTCAAAATAGTATAATACTGTATCGACTACACCCACCCCGTGCTGTAAAAGGTCATCGATCCTGTCGGTCAAATTAATGATCACAATGATCGGTATCAGAACCAGTACAGTAAATGTAAAAGCACCCAGAAACTTAAAAAATATATACCTATCTAATATTTTCATGTATTAAAGTCTTTCAGACAATTTTAGTGCCATTTCGTTTTTCCAGGAATTAAAATCTCCTGCTATAATATGCTCTCTGGCTTGATTTACTAACCACAAATAAAACGTTAAATTATGAACACTTGCAATTTGGGCTCCTAAAATTTCATTCGTATGGATAAGATGCCTTAAATATGCCTTTGTATAAAAAGTACTTGCATAGCCTCCGATCTCAGGATCAATAGGAGAAAAATCTTTTTGCCACTTTTTATTTTTAATATTAATCACCCCTTCGCTTGTAAATAATATTCCGTGCCTGGCATTTCTGGTTGGCATCACACAATCAAACATATCTACTCCTCGCGCTATCCCTTCAAGAATATTAGCTGGAGTACCGACACCCATCAAATACCTTGGCTTATCTTCAGGGAGAATCTCACAAACCAATTCAGTCATATCGTACATCATTTCATGAGGCTCACCAACAGATAATCCGCCAATAGCATTTCCTTCCCTTTCGTGAGAAGCAATTTCTTCGGCGGATTGCTTTCTCAAGTCTTCATAAACACTACCTTGCACTATAGGAAAAAGAGATTGAGAATAACCATATTTACCATTGGTTTCATCTACTCTTTTGATACACCTTTTCAACCATCTGTGGGTCATATGCATAGATTTTTTTGCATAATCATAATCACACGGATATGGTGTACATTCATCAAAAGCCATAATTATATCAGCACCAATAGTTCGTTGAATGTCCATTACATTCTCTGGAGTAAAAAAATGCTTACTTCCGTCGATGTGAGATCGAAACTCAACACCTTCCTCTTTTATTTTCCTGGTATTTGATAGAGAATAGACCTGGTAGCCTCCACTATCGGTTAAAATCGGTTTCTCCCATCCATTGAATTTATGTATTCCTCCGGCATTTTCCAGTACATCAAGTCCGGGACGCAAATACAAATGATATGTATTTCCAAGAATTATTTTGGCCTGAATATCATCTTCAAGTTCTCTTTGATGAACAGCTTTTACAGTACCAGCTGTTCCAACAGGCATAAAAATCGGAGTTGGTATTTCACCATGATCTGTTTTTAAAATGCCTGCTCTTGCTGATGAATTTGAGTCTTTCCCGGTTATTTTAAATTCCATAATTCAATTCTGATCAAAGTTGCAAAAATAGCCCAAGATGACCGAAAACCCATATATTTATTTTAACGATGATCAAAAACGATAAAAATGTGGTTAAACAGATATTGAAGTTATATTTTTAGCCTTAATGAATGTGGCTGAGGTTATAATTATATTAGTTTTTTTTATTAGTTCAGTAACCTTAATATGGTTTTACCTGTATTATTTTGAAGCTGTTACGATAAAAAATCCAAACCGGTCTGATTTAAGCCTCCCGCCTTTATCAATTGTTGTTGCAGCTCATAATGAAAAAGAGAATCTCAAGAAATTAATCCCTTCAGTTTTAGGTCAGAATTACCCTGAATTTGAACTGATCATTGTAAATGACAGATCTCGTGATCAAACAAATTTAATTCTTGAAAAATACAGCAATGACAAAAGGATATGTATAGTAAATATAGACACCACTCCTTCTGGCAGAGATTCCAAAAAAAATGCTATCCTTCAAGGTATCAATAAAGCAAAATATGAACATCTGATATTCACCGATGCTGATTGCAGACCAGTTTCTGATAATTGGCTCAATAGCTATGGCGAAATATATTCATGTACACCCAAAACGCAGGTGATTCTTGGCTATTCGCCCCATTTCCCAACTTCGGGACTACTTGGTAGGTTTATTGAATTTGAAACCGCTACCACATTATTAGTATATATGGGTAAAGCTATAAAAGGAAAACCCTATATGGCTGTGGGGCGAAATATGTCTTATACAAAAAGTTTTTTTAAACAATCGGGTGGGTTTTCTTCGTTTATTAATGTAACGGGAGGTGATGATGATATTATTATCAATCGCTACGCAAAAAAGGATTTCACAAAAGTCAATACTTCTCCGGAATCAGCAGTATTTACATTTGCAAAGAAAAACCTGAAAGCATATATAAAGCAGAAAAAAAGACACCTTTCGGTTGGAAAAAGATACAATTTGGCAGACAAACTATTTTCGGCATCATATTGGATGTCTTTAATTGTCCAGTATGGGAGCTTAATTACTTTAATATGGTTTCCTGAACTGATTATACCAATTTTAAGTATGTTATTTATAAGGCTTTTAACTGGTATGATAATTTACAAACGGGCGAAAAAAAGGTTAAATTTACCTTTAACCACTGTCATGTTGTCAGTACTGGAAATTTTGTATATATTCTATGTAGTTTCACTTGGAACTGCATCATTATACTCGAAAACTACTAAATGGAATTAAAAAGACAATTTTCAAAAAAAGCACTTGAGGACTTCCGGTTGATTGATGAAGCAGTCGACAAAGGAAATCAACAGGCTTATGCTGATTTGATGAAAAGGTATAAAAATCCTGTCTATCACATGATCCTGAAAATGGTGCGAAATGTCGATGATGCAGAAGATTTAACAATTGAAGCATTTGCCAAAGCATTTAAAAACCTTCACAGATTTAAAAAAGACTATACATTCAGTACCTGGCTATTCAGGATTGCTACAAATAATGCGATTGACTTTATCCGTAAAAAGAAACTGGAAACCTACAGTCTTCAGACCGGATATACCGATGATGATGGTGAAGCTGTTCAAATCGATGTCAAGGACAAAAATCTTGACCCGATGGAAGAAGCTATTAAAAGTCAAAAGATTGAATTGGTCAGATTATTTGTCGATAAACTACCAACCAAATACAAGCGTCTAGTTAAACTTAGATACTTCAAAGAATATTCTTATGAAGAAATAGCCAAGGAACTTGATGCTCCTCTTGGAACAGTAAAAGCACAGCTTCACAGAGCCAGAGAATTAATGTATGACCTGGTAAAAAACAAAAAAGAACACATTTAATTCCCATGCCGGACCTTTCTTTAATTAAAAAATACTTTCCCGATATCACGGAAAAGCAGGAAAATCAATTTTTAAAAGCTTTAGAAACTTATCGTGAGTGGAACGAAAAAATAAACGTTGTTTCAAGAAAAGATATAGAAAATCTTGAGGAAAAACATTTTCTGCATTCATTGGCTATAGCTAAAATAATAAGTTTTAATGATGGCGCCCGAGTTATGGATGTTGGAACGGGAGGTGGTTTTCCGGGAATACCATTAGCAATTTTATTTCCTAATGTTCAATTTCATCTAGTCGATAGCATAGCAAAGAAAATCAGGGTTGTAGAAGAAGTTTCCAAAGCCTGTGGACTGAAGAATGTCACTTATCAACAAGCAAGAGCTGAAAAAGTAAAAGGCAAATTCGATTATGTAATCAGCCGGGCAGTTACGAGAATGAAACCTTTCTATTCATGGGTAAAAAATAAAATAGAACCAGGTCCACACCGGGATGTGGACCATGGAATTATATATCTTAAAGGTGGTGATATTTCTGAAGAAATGGATGAGCTGAATCGCTCTTACCAGGTTTTTGATATTAGTAAATGGTATGCAGAAGACTTCTTTGAAACAAAAAAAATAGTCCACGTACCCTTTTAATCATTGACCAATTAACCACTCTTTACCCTCTTCAATTGTATCAAAGAGTTTCATTTTTCTACCGGTAAAAGTAATAATACTATTTACCATTAACGAGGTTAGTGAACTTAACCCGCAAACTGCTGTAGCTTTAACATAAGGATTGTTCTTTTTTACTACCTCTTTAATCTTACTGATAAGATCCGTATTAAATCTGGCGTCCTTAGCGTCAACTAATGATAACGCTCCTTTTTCACCAAGAGTTGGTACTAATACTGTAGTTCTTTCAAAAGCAGGTATTGCATCTTCCGGTCTTGCCCCTGAAATATCCGTAAATACAATTTTCCTTCCTTTGTAGTCGATAATCTCACATTTTGGCTTCGTTTCCACTGTCATTGTACTTGTTTCCATTGGTTGTGTTGTGTTAATAAATATCCCAAAAACCCCTAATAAAATAATAACTTCAAATAAAGTCAAACAGCATACTACAAAATTTTAAAGCTAAATTTATATTTTTCTTACAAACAGACTTTAATTACCTGACAATTTGATGCTTATCAGTCCCTTATTTCTCTCTTTAAAAAAGGATTAAAACTCACTAAAAATTCATTTCCTTCAATGCTAAAAAAGCTTATCTTTGAAGTTAATTCTTTATCCTGACTAACCCGAATATGTATTTAATATTTGATACAGAGACTACTGGTTTACCTAAGAACTGGAATGCCCCTATTACAGATCTGGACAACTGGCCAAGACTGGTTCAGTTGGCCTGGCAACTTCATGATGCAAGTGGGAAACTAATCAACAGTGGTAATTTCATAGTCAAACCTGAGGGATTCTCCATCCCCTTCAACTCCACTAAAGTTCACGGTATTACCACCGAACGAGCCTTAGAAGAAGGAAGTGATCTCGAAGAAGTATTAAATATTTTCGGGGAAGACATTAAGAGAGCTACCCATGTTGTGGGGCATAACATTGGTTTCGATATCAATATTATGGGGGCTGAATACCTTCGTAAAGAAGTTGAAACAACCCTTCTCGAACTTCAGCCTATTGACACCAAAGATGAAGGAACTGATTTTTGTGCTATTCCTGGTGGTAAAGGGGGAAAGTATAAATGGCCTACTCTTACAGAATTACATCAAAAACTCTTTGGTGTTGCCTTTGATGACGCCCATGATGCGGCGTATGATGTAGATGCAACAGCAAAATGTTTCTTTGGCTTAATAAAAGAAAAGGTTGTCGGCACTTTGGAAGGGCTTGATCCCAATCAGGTCAATTATGAACCACCGGAACTCGAAGCTGCTAACTTTGAGCACCTTAAAAAAGAAACTGGCGGAGCTGACACTCCTGAAATCTCTAAAAAGGAAAAAGAAGAAGCACTGGAGCAACTTGAGGATGTTCCTTTTGTTCACCTTCATTGTCATTCGCAATATTCTATTCTTCAGGCGACTTCTGAAATCGGAGAAATGGTTTCTACCGCTAAAGAAAATGGTATGCCGGGCATCGCTCTTACTGATCATGGTAATATGATGGCTGCTTTTCATTTTGTTCGTGCTGCAATTAAGGCTGAAATAAAACCTATTGTTGGTTGCGAATTTTATGTATGCACCGACCGCATGGATAAATCCAGGATGGATAATGGCTACCAGACAGTCTTAATTGCAAAAAATAAAGAAGGGTACCATAACCTGGCCAAGCTTGCTTCTGCTGCATATATGGATGGGTTTTATTACGTCCCAAGAATTGATAAAAAAATTCTTAAAGAACACAAAGACCATGTCATTGCCACTACAGGTGGATTATGGGGTGAAATCCCATTCAAAATCCTTAATGAAGGTGAAGAAGCAGCTGAAGAAGCTTTTAAATGGTGGCATAATCTTTTTGGAGAAGATTTTTATGTTGAGCTTAATCGACATGGCCTTGAGGAAGAAAATGTTGTTAATGAAGTATTAATAAGGTTTGCTAATAAATATGGTGTTAAATATTTTGCTGCTAACAACTCTTATTATTCCAAAAAAGAAGATGCCAAAGCGCACGATATCTTACTTTGTGTAAAAGATGGGGAAACACAGAGCAAACCAAAAAAATATATCGGGAAAAGAGGCCGGGAATTTAGATTCGGCTTTCCAAATGATGAGTTCTATATCAAGTCTCCTGATGAAATAAAGGCTTTATTTGCAGATATTCCTGAAGCTGTAAGTAATACCTATGAGATCTATCAGAAGATCGAACAGTTTGAACTTGCCCGGGATGTCCTTCTTCCTGCCTTTGAGATTCCGGATGAATTTAAAGACCCTGCTGATGAAAAGGACCCGACTTTAAAAAATGGTGAAAACAACTTCCTTAGGCATCTCACTTATGAAGGTGCCAAAAAAAGATATGGAGTCATTACTGAAGAAATTCAGGAACGATTAGACTTCGAGCTTGAGGTAATCCGGAATACTGGATACCCTGGTTATTTCCTTATTGTACAGGATTTCACAACTGCCGCAAGGGAAATGGGAGTGTCGGTTGGCCCAGGTAGGGGTTCTGCTGCCGGTTCAGCAGTAGCTTATTGTATCGGAATTACCAATGTCGACCCGATTGAATATGATCTTCTATTTGAGCGTTTTCTTAATCCGGATCGTGTGTCAATGCCCGATATTGATATTGACTTTGATGATGAAGGACGAGGAAGAGTAATCGATTATGTAATTGAAAAATATGGTAAAAACCAGGTAGCACAGATCATCACTTATGGTACTATGGCAGCAAAATCCTCGATCAGAGATACTTCGAGGGTTTTAGAACTACCATTATCTGAAGCTGACAGAATTGCTAAACTTGTGCCGGATATCAAGCTTGGAAAGCTTTTCAGTCTGGATGATAAAGCTTTAAAAGAAAAGCTAAAGAACTCTGAAAATATGGATAAAGCCAATGAGCTAAAATCCATTGCAGATGGAAGTGATCTTCCTGCACAGATCGTAAAACAGGCTACTGTCCTTGAAGGATCAGTCCGTAATACTGGTATCCACGCCTGTGGAGTAATTATCACACCAGATGATATTACCAAATTCGTTCCTGTAGCTGTAGCGAAGGATTCAGATATGGTATGTACTCAGTTCGACAACTCTGTTGTTGAAGATGCCGGACTGCTGAAAATGGACTTCCTGGGATTAAAAACACTTACCTTAATAAAGGATACTGTAAAAATCGTTAAGGAGCGTCATGGTATAGAGATCGATCCGGATTCAATTTCTTTGGAGGATGAAGAGACTTATGCACTTTTCCAAAGAGGAGAAACTGTTGGTATATTTCAGTATGAATCCCCTGGCATGCAGAAGCACCTTCGTGATCTGAAACCTACAGCTTTTGCCGACCTGATCGCTATGAACGCCCTTTACAGACCAGGTCCGCTAGAATACATACCTAGCTTTATTAAACGTAAGCACGGACATGAAGAAATCGTCTATGATCTGGACGATATGAAGGAATACCTTGAGGAAACTTACGGTATTACAGTCTATCAGGAGCAGGTGATGCTTTTATCCCAGAAGCTTGCAGGATTCTCTAAAGGTGAAGCCGATATGCTTCGTAAGGCGATGGGTAAGAAGATCTTTGCCCTGCTTGAAAAACTCAAGCCTAAGTTTATAGAAGGAGGAGCTGAAAGAGGACATGATAAAGACAAACTTGAAAAGATCTGGAAAGACTGGGAAGCATTTGCATCTTATGCATTTAACAAATCTCACTCTACTTGTTACGCCTGGGTAGCTTATCAAACTGCTTATTTTAAAGCGCACTACCCTGCTGAATACATGGCATCGGTGCTTAGTAACAACATGAATAATATCACTGATGTGACATTCTTCATGGAGGAGTGTAAGCGAATGGGCTTACAGGTTCTGGGGCCGGATGTCAATGAATCTAAAACTAAATTTACGGTTAATGATGAAGGCCACATTCGTTTCGGACTAGGAGCAATCAAGGGAGCCGGTGAAGCAGCGGTTGAACATATCATAGCTGAGCGTGAAGAAAACGGGAAATTCAAGGATATTTTTGATTTTGCAGAAAGAATAAACCTTCGAACTGTTAACAAGAAAACGTTCGAAAGCCTTGCCATGGCCGGTGGATTCGATTGCTTTGAAAATTATCATAGAAGGCATTACCTGGAAGCACCTGAAGGAGAACAGTCTTTAATTGAAAAGACAATTAAATATGCCCAGAAAAGAATACAGGAAGAAAATTCAAACCAGCACTCGCTGTTTGGTGGCGACAGCTCTGTAGAAGTTCCCCGCCCAAAAGTTCCCGATATGGAACCCTATGGAGAACTGGAGAAACTGAATATTGAAAAAGAAGTAGTTGGCCTATACCTGTCGGGTCACCCGCTAGATCAGTTTAGATTTGAATTAGAGCATTTATGTAACACGTCTTTTAATGAACTGACAGATCTGGACAGGTTACAAATGAAAGGTGAATGCAGACTGGGAGGGATTGTCACAGATTTTGCTCACAGAACCACAAAAAATGGTAAACCTTTTGGGACACTAACTGTTGAAGATTATGGTGGTTCACATACTTTTTTCCTATTTGGTGATGACTATTTGAGGTTCAAGGAATTTTTCATGAATGGATGGTTTTTATATATTGAAGGCCGGGCTCAGGAACAAAAATGGAGAGAAGGAAAAGAATTTAAAGTTAAAAATATAACCCTGTTAAATGATATCAGGGATAAGAAAGCGAAAGAGGTACTTCTTCAGGTAGATCTGAATCAATTAACTGAAGATCTGATTGACAGGCTTGAAGAATTAGCAATTACCAGAAAAGGTTCTTGTGCTTTAAAATTAATGTTGCATTATCAGGACAAAGAACATGGTACCGTTCAGGTTCCTGTATATTCAAGAAAATACCAGGTATCTCCGGATAATGACCTGATTGAAGAATTAAAAAATCTGGAACAAGTAAGAATGAAAATCGTTACATAAAAAGGTGTCTAAATGACTGCAATAATTCGCCAGATTGTCGGTCTTAATACAAATTACTGACATAAAGGCTAGTAAAGTTTTAATATTAAATTTTTGCACTAATTTTGTGTAAACAAATGTAAGTTGACAAAATATAGAAATACATAAATCAATTATCATGGCAAAAGCAATAGAATTAACTGACGCGAATTTCGAAGAAATCATAAATGGTGACAAACCAGTATTGGTTGACTTTTGGGCTGAATGGTGCGGACCTTGTAAAATGATCGGACCAGTAGTTGAAGAGTTAGCTGGTGAATATGATGGGAAAGCAGTAATTGGAAAGGTAGATGTTGATTCAAACCCTACCCTGTCTGCAAAATATGGCATCAGAAGTATTCCTACTTTATTAGTATTTAAAGGTGGAGAAATTGTTGATAAACAAATCGGTGCAGTACCTAAAAACGTACTTGCTGACAAATTAGAAGCTCAAATGGCATAATAAAAGCCATATTAAAATATAAAAGCTGTCTCATTTGAGGCAGCTTTTTTTGTTTCATCTCTATCAAAATACAATTTTGAATAAATCATTCCTTTAATAAAACAGGTTAAATAGAAAGTGAGGAAAATCGATTTTAGATAATAATTTCATTTTCATTTTAGTATCATTAATTATATATTCTATAACTTATTATTTGAATTAATAACTTTTCAGAATCTACAAGGATAATCAATGGCAGAAAAGTACGAATATGATGCTATTATAATTGGGGCCGGACCTAATGGAATAAGTGCTGGAATCTACCTTGCTGAAAAAGGCTTGAAAGTATTAATTGTCGAAGCTTCCAATAAGCCTGGTGGTGGTACTCGTACCGATGAATTAACGCTACCAGGTTTCCATCATGATGTGTGTTCTGCTGTTCATCCCACAGGGTACTTATCTCCTTATTTCAAAAAACTAAAATTAGAAGATTACGGACTTGAATGGATTTTTCCTGAGGCATCTGTAGCACATCCACTGGATAATGAACCTGCCGTAATATTAAGTAAATCAATTCAGGAAACTGCAGATAATTTAAATGGTGATGCCAATCGGTATATAAAACTTATTACCCCTCTGGTTGAAAATGCGGAACAAATATTTGAGGATAGTTTCAACCGGCCGGGAATACCGAAAAATCTCTTAACCATGCTTAATTTTGGCACTAAGGCGATATTTCCTGCGAAAACTTTTGCGAATAAGACTTTCAAAAGCCACCGGGCCAAAGCATTGTTTGCCGGATGTGCTGCACATAGCACCCTGCCGTTTGATAAGTTTTTCACTACAGCTTTGGGATTAATATTTTTGATCAGTGGTCATAAGGCCAATTGGCCTGTAGCAAAAGGAGGCTCAAAGTCTATTGCCAATGCACTATTAAACTATTATAAGCAAAATGGTGGTGAAATTATATATGAAACGAAAGTAGAAAACCTAAAAGATCTGCCCAAGGCTAAGTCATATCTGTTTGATACTGATCCTTTACAACTTTCAAAAATTGCTGACAAGGAACTGCCTGCTTCCTATAAAAATAAACTAAACAATTTCAATTACGGCCCAGCTGTATTTAAAATTGATTATGCTCTTAAAGAATCAATCCCATGGAAAGACCCGAGATGTCTAAAGGCATCTACTGCTCATTTGGGTGGAACCCTTGATGAAATAGCATTCGCTGAAAAACAAGTCTGGAAGGGGGAACATTCTGAAAAGCCATATGTTTTATTAGCTCAACAGAGTGAATTTGACGATACCAGAAGTCCGGAAGGTCAGCACACATGCTGGGCATATTGTCATGTTCCATTCGGTTCTGATAAAGACATGTCTGAAATCATTGAAAATCAAATTGAACGATTTGCTCCGGGATTTAAAGATGTGATCCTGGCAAAAAGCCATTTTTCACCTAAAATGTACCAGGAATATAATCCTAATTACATAGGAGGTGTCATTTCAGGAGGGGCAACCGATGTAACTCAGCTTTTTACAAGGCCTGTTGCCAGATTAAACCCGTATACAACACCAAGTTCAAATATCTTTATTTGCTCTTCTTCTACCCCGCCCGGTGGAGGTGTACATGGTATGTGTGGTCATAATGCAGCTCAAACTGTTTTTGAAAAGCTTTTTAAGTAATCTATTTTCATCTTTCAACCGTCGGTTCGTGAAATGGGATATCCGGATTAAGCATTTCAGATATCAGTTTTACTATCTGATCTTCAAAATAATCCATGTCAGGAGCCAGAAATGAAAAAACTGACTTACCTCTACCCTTGCCCATTTTTATTAAAGGATCCTCATTTTTAAATAGTTCATTTACCTTAATCACCCCAGCTCTTAGCATTTCCTGATCAACATTGTTGGATCGGGAAAATAACCACCCATAAATTAAAACCTGCAGAGCTGCTCCAAACTTTCCCTCTTTATCTTTATCAAATAAAGCATCTATTGATTCAAAGTCAGGTTGATCCTTTCCTGTTTTATAATCTAAAATTCTATAGACGCCATCTTTTAGATCGATTCGGTCTATATTCCCTTTTATGCGTACATGATAAGTAGTACCCTTTACTTCGACAGGAACTGTGGTTCTGACATTTTCTTCCAGTCCGATAATTGTAAATGGGGCATAATCCTTATCATTTGTCAACAGTTTACGCAAGTGATCCCTGATGGCATTTCTGAATATCAAATGTTCCCCTTTGTAATCTTTTATCCCGGTAAATTGTTCTTCAAATGCCTGATCTAAAGTTTTCTCAATAAATTCCTGATCATTAAGTATATTATCAATTATTTCTGCTGTTACATCTTTACCTGTAAAATCTTCATATATAAGTTCCGCTACCCGATGAAATAAAAGTCCATGAATATTTGGTGCGATGTCTTCTTTTTTCAGATTTTCATCCTGTACTTTCAGGACATATCGAGTGTAAAACAATTCAGGATTAACAAGGTATTCCTTAATTGCTGATGGGGACAATGCATACTTTTCATCAGACCCGCTTTCTTCAGTAAAACGATATAACATTTCCTGAATTCCTGAGCTTTTATTCAACTCTCCTTCTCTGGATGGATAAACATCTGAAGCAAGGTCAATTTGACGAAAATCTATATTAAGATCAGTTTCGAGATCCATTTGCCTGATAAACCTGCTTATTTCTGCAGGGATACTTCCAATGGTAGATTTATTAGCATATAAATAAACCTCCTTTGCCTTTTTGAGCAATCTGTAAAAATAATATGCATAGATAGCATGAAGATGTTCGAAGGTCGGCATGTTAAATGCTCTTCTCAAATTATAAGGAATAAACGAATGAAGGTTTGGTGCAGAAGGGAAAATTTCTTCATTCATACTTGGAATAAATATAGCTTCGAAATCTAGCCCTCTAGTTTCCAGCATACCCATGATTTGCAGTCCTTCAACTGGTTCTCCTTCAAATGATGCCTTTTCACTTTTTACGAGTTTTCTTAATAACCGTGAATAAACTGTGATATTGATAGATTTCAGGCTTTTTTCAAACTCAGGCTCTAAAATTGTCAGTGCATTACGCATTCTAAATGCCATTTCTTTCTCATGATCCTCAATATTTTTATTTTGAATCCAGGCATTGGATATTTCTATAAAAAGGTCATTTAACGCTTTAGGTTCATTTTTTAATTCGAGTACTGACCTCAAATAAGGAATATTTTCGGGTATTTCATTTATCTGGTAATACAACTTTCCTTCATTGAGGATTTGTTTTGAAAATTCAGTTGCCTCTTCCGAATGCTTCCATAAAGCATGACCAATGATAGAAAGAATAGCCCTGTAAAAATATCCTTCACTACCTGGTGAATTCTCCCGGTAAAGAGAAATGACATCTTCATATAAGCCATAAATATCCGATTGATTTACCCCCACTCCCATTGTTACGTTTATCTTATCAACAGAATCAGGTAATTGGTATAGTGCAGGAAATAATAGTGATTCATCAGGTAAGATGACAGCTGTATTTTCTCTTTGATAGCCTTTTTCAAAAAGAGTATTACCAATATCAACAGACATTTGAGTTAGCTGGGAATGAGATCCTGGTAATTCGGTAACTATAATTTTTTTTGCAGGATCAAGAATTTCATTTGGCAGATCTTTTGGAAAGTCCTGCCCGAGAATCTGACTATCAAAATATTCGCGATGAAAACGTCCTCCTTCCTGCTTTTTATCATTTAAGAGAAAAGCATCGGTGTCCCAGAATAACTTGCATTTTTTGTTGCTTCTAAACCAACTAATTAACTTCTCTTCAGCAGTAGTTAAGGCGTTAAACCCAACAAAGTAAACATTGTCAAGGTCAGAAGTGAATTCTCCATTAATTACTTTCTCTCCAACTTCTCTTTGAATTAACCCGATTGTGGAAAGATCTTTATCCCGGACTTTATTTTTAAAATCCATATACACAGATGGAAGCTTTTCCCATAGTTCTCTGAACTTTTCAAGGTAAGCTTCATCGCGTCCTTCAAAAGACTTCCAGAATTTTCGAAGGATCTTTACCTGTTCTTCATCCAGGTAATTCAGGCCAGATTCTACCTCTTTTTGATATTCAACACTTTTAAATAAATCATTTACTGGCACCAGATATTTATCTATATCTTCAAAATCTTTGAGTAAAAGCTCACCCCAGTAAAAAAAGTCATCAAAGGACTCCTCTCCGATTTTATTCACCCAGGATTTGTGCAAATAAATCAATGCCTGTAAAGGACTTATTACTGATCTGTTAGTAAATGAATTAAAAAACTCTTCGATACTATATATCTGAGGAGCAATAATTGGTTTGTCATTCAATTTACCCAATGCCCGCTGAAAAAATATTCCCGCTCTTTTACCAGGAAAAACAATTGTAACATCGCGAAAATCGTTATTTGTCAAATCTATTAATTCCCTTGCCGTTGACTCTAAAAATGTAATCATTTCACTTCTTTAATTTTAACACTTTCACCTATGTAGCATAAAGCGACTTTACTAACAGTGTATCCGGCCTGATTTAAGAAACGGGCATACTCTTTAACCTGATTCTCATCTTTCTTTTTCTCCTCACCCGTTTTAAAATCGATAATTTCTACTTCATTTCTTTCGTCATCAAAAAGTAATTTATCAGGTCTTACCTGTGTTCCATCCGGAAGTAACAGAGCTCTCTCTGAAATAACTTTTTTACCTGATTCAAACCATGATCTAACCTGTATATCAGAAAGTGCATTTTCTACCATTTCCTTTATCCTCTGTTTCTGATCATTATTTACTCCAGTCTCTCTGCTAAATTCGAGTAATTGTTTATCCAAGTCATCTAAATTCTGGAGTCTGGCTAAAAAATTATGAGCAGTTATACCCAGGTTAATCTTTTCCAGCTTTTCCTCATTCTTTTCAAAAATCAAGTCTCTGCTTTGCCTGATATTAAGTTTGTTATTCCATTCAGAAACAGGTAGTGGTTTAAGAGTCGTCGATTTACTTTTTCTAAAATCTTTTTTAACTTCCGCCCATTCACCTTGTTCATAAATCATCAGTTCAGAATCGTATTTTCCCGGCAGGCTATCAGAATTATCTTCAAAAAACGCAGTAAAAAGTTGCTCAATTTTCTTGATTTGCCCATTCTTTGGATTAGAATGCTCACTAAAAATAATCATTGCATCTTCAGCTCTTGTCATCGCAACATAGATCATATTATAAGTATCTATAAAAGACAAAGTATCTTCAAGAGCATAATTTTCTGCGTATAAAGATTCCTTCATTCGCGAGGTGATTTCTAAAGGATAATATGGCAATTCTTCCGGCATCTCTGGTTTGCCTGCCAGCCATAGATAATTTTTAATGAATCCAGAACTATTATGAAACTCTCCTTTCATAAATGGCATTACTACCACTTTAAATTCCAGACCTTTAGATTTATGAACCGTTAGAATATTTGCAGCTCCAGTTGAACCTGAACTATCAATTTTGACATCACCGCCTTTATCGTCCCACCATTCACAAATAGCCTGTAATGCTCCCAGACCTGAAAGGCTATATCTTCGTTGAATAAAATTCAATAATTCATCTTCAAAAGCTGAGAGATACGCAAATTCACCAGGATAATTCTCGATCTTAAAAATCTTTTTAAAGTTCTGGTAAACAGAATAAAGATCCTTATGGTACCAGGATCCATATCCCTGGATAAATTCATCAGGAAGTTTATCAATTAGATCTTTTGTCAGATTTTCCCTTGTTACCTTTTCATAAATGAGCCCGGTTTCTTCATCATTCAATCTTTCCTTCCAGTTATAAACAGCCTTGTAAAGAGAAAAAGTATCTTTCTCATAAAGAAGCCATTTCATAAGGTAAAAGAATAGATTTAGAGAGGCGCTTTCGGCTAACTTAAAAGCTTCTGATGATGCTGCTCTGTAGGAATATTCAGCTTTAGCTTTTTCGGAATTCGCAAAACTTCTGAGGTAATCAGCAATTTTAGTTCCCTGGGACTTAGTTCTGACCAGAAATGCCATTTCAGACAGATCATATCCCTGGTCCTGGACCTTTTCTAAAAGTGAAGGAAGATTTTCAAGAACTTTTTCCTCAAATTTTAACTCATCCTCCTCAGATTTCTGATTGCCGTATGCATCCTTATCCCCTTCAAAGAACCTGAATTGAACATATCCGCCTTCCTTTTCAGATTTCTCTGACCATTTTTGAGTAACGTCCTGGTAAATACTATTTATTGATCTTACTTCATTCAGGATATCCTCAGAAGATGTGTATTCGCTAACCTGCGCATATAGATTATTAGCTAACAGGTCACTTAATGCCGGGAATAAAGCATTATTGTAGTCTATGATCTCTTTTTTACTTCTGAAGTTATTTCCCAGTGTAACTGTCTTTGCCATATCTCCGAAAACCTTGTACAGATGTGAATGCATAAGCTTCCAGTTACCACCCCGAAAGCGATAAATTGATTGCTTTACATCACCAACGAGTAGGTTTTCCCTCCCTGAAGCAATACTATCAGATATTAATGGCTCAAGATTTTGCCATTGCAAGGTGGATGTATCCTGAAATTCATCGATTAAAAAATGATCATATTGAGTACCTATCTTTTCATAAATAAACGGCGCATGGGTTTTAGTTACTATCTCATTAAGTAATTGTGAGGCATCCGAAATCATCATTACCTCCTCTTCCTCACGATAATCAGAAAGTGCTTCTTCAAGCCGGTTGATCAAACCAAAAGCATGAAGGGATTTAAGGATAAGTTTAGCCGTTACATAAATCGAGTAATTATTCCTAATATAACCAATAGCCTCATTTAATGCAGGAGAAATAATATCCCTGGCAAGAGAAACCTTAATTTCATTACTCAAATCAGTTTTCTTAAGGAGAATTTCATAGTTTTCGATTGCATCCAGTGGTCTTTTTTTAATTTCATAATCATCCGGGAAATTTACCGGTAATTGAATTTTCTTTAAAAAATAAGCTCCTCCCGCCTTACCATAACTAAAATCTACAAGTTCAAAACCGTTATTGATACATTTCACTTCCGCTGATTCACCAATCTTATGCAACTCATTTTCAAATAGCTCTACAATCGCTATAAGCTTTTCTTTTACTTCCGAAAATGTATCTTCATTAATTTTATCTGGAATATCCTGGGTAAGCAGTACATATTGTTCAGAAAACAATTCCTGCCCTAACTCCCTGAGCATACTGGTAATTCGTATGCTTTTAGAATCTGCTATTCTATCTTTAATCAAATCATTGATCCAGGAAGTAAGGAATTTATCTTTACCTGTTTTGCTTATCTGTCTTCTTACCAGTGTATCCATCACCCGGTTTACATCGAGTTCGATTCCATAGTTACCCTTATGCCCTAATTCTCTGCTAAAACTTCTGATCACTCTTTGCACAAAGGCATCGATGGTAGAAACTGAAAAATGACTGTAGTCATGAAGAATATTTGAAAGTGATCTTTTAGATCTTTTAGTAATCTCTTCATTACTCAATTGTAATTGTTCAGCCAGCATGGTTCTGAAAACAGTATCTTTTCCGCTGGCTAGCTCATGCAAGGACTTGACAATCCTACTTTTCATTTCCTGAGTAGCCTTATTAGTAAAAGTGATTGCAAGTATTCGGCGATACTGGAAGGGATCAGAACTTCTTAAAAGCAACTTGAGGTAATTAAAAGTTAGTGTAAAAGTCTTTCCTGACCCGGCAGAAGCTTTATAAATAGTTAAAAATTTATCCATATTATGACATACTAATTCTTAAAATTAGAAGAATAATTTGACAGAAAATGTCATTTCTAGCCAATTCACTTTTAAAAAGTCAAAATAATTGACATTTTCCTTACAACACAAATTACCCCAAACAGCTACGTTATCACCCCAAATCTCACTTCACTACAAAAAAGAGACTCATCTTGGATAACTTTGATATCCTTTAAAGTATAAAAAATTAAACATGAATCCATTCAAGTTTGGCTTAAACGAAAATTATTCATTTGATGAAAATCGAAGAACATATCTAGGAAACATTGTTAACCTATTTAATATTTTCATCCTTGGATTGATAAATCTATCATTAGCGATAAAATATGAATCGATAATTTTATATCCATGCATAATGATATTCATGTCTGTTGCGAGTTTAATACTTACTAGCCAATATCAGCAGCAAATTGGAAAAATTGTCACAGTTTTAGGCTCATTTATCTCTCTGTATTTATGGAATATCTCCATAAACGCCGGGCTTAACGATATTAATTATGGTCAGATATTAATATTGATGGGTTATTCTGTACTACCCTTTGGTTTATTTGATTTTAAAAATAAATTTACAGTTTCATTCGCAACTCTATCCTTAATTCTTTCTTATACAGTTCCTTTTTTCTCAGATCTAATTTCTGTTACACAAAATACCATCGAATTAGGAAATGACCCTGTTTTAACTTATTCGGGATTCTTCTTAGGAGGAGTAGTTATTTACCTGGGTATGTTTGGCACCAATCGAAGTCAATCATTAACAGAATTAAATAATAATTTGCTTAGAGAAGATATTGAAAAACATAATCAGGAACTTGAAGAATCACAGCAAAAATTAACCGAACAACTTGAAGAAGCTCAAAAAGTTCAGCAACAAGAAAAAAATCGGGCCTGGGTAATTGAAGGATTAGGAAGGATAAACAATCTTATAAGAAATCATGATGACCCTAAAAAGCTTGCTGAATCTGTAATTAGTGAGATTGTAACTTATTTAGGGGCTAACCAAGGATCGATATTTTTGTTAGAAGAAGATGATGAAACCTCCGAAAAATATCTTGAACTGCATGGAGCTTACGCTTTTGATAGAAAAAAATTCGTTGAGAAAAGAATATCAATAGGCGAAGGACTTGTAGGTCAGGCCTACTTAGAGGCAGAACCAATTATATTAAAAGATATTCCTTCAAACTATATAAATATTACTAGCGGATTAGGTGATTCAACGCCAGGATTTCTTGTCATATATCCGCTAATAAATAATGATAAAGTTGAAGCAATTATTGAGGTGGCATCCTTCTACGAATTAGAAGATTATAAGATGGACTATCTCGCAGATTTGGGTGAAAGTTTAGCTTCTTCATTTAGCCTAAGCAAGATTAACTTCCAGACAAAATATCTTCTTGAACTATCCAAGCAACAGGAAGAAGAAATGCGTAGCCAGGCAGAAGAACTGCAACAAAACATGGAAGAACTCCAGGCCACTCAAGAGGAAATGGCTAGAAAAGCAAAAGAAGTTGAAGAACAGAACGATCAGCTGCGACTACAGGAAGAAGCCATGAGGCAAAACATGGAGGAACTTCAGACAACCCAGGAAGAAATGGATCGTAAAGCAGTTGAGATTGAAGAACAAAACAACAGGCTCAGGGAACAAGAAGAGATAATGCAACAGCACCTTGAGGAACTCGAATCTCAGAAAGATGAGATGGAACGATATATGAAAAAAACTGAAGACCTAAAACAAGATCTCCAGGTCAGACAGAATGTACTCGATGTTTCCACTATTCTTTCAGAATCCGATCCTTATGGCACTATTACTTATGCAAACGATAAATTAGTTGAGGTAAGTAAATACAGCAGGGAAGAATTGATCGGAAGTCCACATAAAATATTCAGGCATCCCGATGTCCCCTCTAAATTATTTAAAAAGTTATGGGATACGATTCAAAAAGGTGAAACATTCAGGGGTATCATTAAAAACAGAGCTAAAGACGGATCTGTTTATTGGGTGGATGCCATTATTTCTCCCGAATTAGACACTAAAGGAAAACCAGTTAAATATATTGGGGCCAGATATGTGATTGAAGATCATAAGTATGCCGAACAGGCATTTGAAAGACAGATGAAAAATTTTAAATAATGAAAAATACTTAATAGATAACAAGGCGGGCTTTTAGTCCGCTTTTTTTATTTTTATAAAATCATACTATACGATTTGACATATATTGTCAAAATTTGATGTCATCTTTAAGATAAACAATTAGATCGAGATGAAGATACTTCATACAGGAGACTGGCACCTGGGAAAAAAGCTACATGAAACGGACTTTGAAGAAGACCATAAGCTGTTTTTTGAAGAGCTTTATAACATAATTGTAAATAAATCAATTGAAGTACTCATAGTTTCAGGAGATATTTTTGACTTCAGTAATCCTCCAAGAAGTGCTGAAAAACTATACTATAGCTTCTTATTAAAATTAAAAAATACCTGTTGCAAAAATATTATTATAACTGCCGGGAATCATGACGGAATTCAATCTTTAGAAGCCCCTAAAGAGATCCTTAAACTTTTAAACGTAGATATAATTGGTACTCTGTCCGAATCAGCTGACGATCAGTTGATAGAAATAAATGACCATGAAGGAAATCTAAAATTCCTTATTGCAGCGGTGCCATTTCTAAGAGATAAAGATCTTTTACAAGTAAACGAAGGAAGAAGTTATCACGACAGAACAGAAGAGGTAAGGCAAGGCATTATCACTCATTACTCTGAATTAGCCGATCATGTGACACAAAAATATGGAGATGATATTCCGGTGTTGGCAACAGGTCATTTATTCGTAGCTGGGGTAGAAGAAAAATCAGATGCGGTGAGAGATATACAAGTAGGAAATCTGGCTGGAGTTCATTCTTCTTCGTTCCCTGAGCGATTTGGATATATTGCTCTTGGCCATATTCATAGACAACAAAAACTTCAGGGACATGCTAACATGTGGTATTGTGGATCACCATTACCCCTGAGTTTTACTGAAAAAAATTATGAGCACAGTGTCTTAGTAACCTCTCTGAATAATAAAGGTGTTTTTGAACAACCAGAAAAAATCACTATATCAACCTATCGGAAATTAATTACTGTAAATAATTCTTTACACAACGTGCTCTCTGAATTAAGGTCTCTGGATAAAGAGGAAAATAATAACTATCTCATTGAGGCGATTATCACCCAGGAAAATTCAGATCTAGATATCCCTTACCAGATGAGTAAAATTTCCGAAGAGCTCAAGTTTATTAAACTCGTTAAATACAGAACGAACATAACTGGTAAAAAGGAATTAAAAAAAGAAGATATACCTGACCTTGATGATTTTACCCCTGAAATAATTTTCAATTCTTTGATCAAAAGTGAAAATGTAGAGGAAGAACAAGTATTAATAATCAAAGATCTTTTTAAAAAAGCAGAGGAATTATCAAATCAGGAAAGAGCTGAATAAAATATGAAAATATTAAAGATCAGATTACAAAACATCAATTCATTTAAAGGAGAGCATTGCGTGAATTTTGAGAATTCAGATTTATCAGCTTCTGGATTGTTTCTGATTACAGGACCAACAGGTGCAGGTAAAACAACTATTTTAGATTCAATTACGCTTGCATTGTATAATAAGGTCCCTCGAATTGATAAACAGATCACTAAAAATGTTATTCAGCAAAAAGGATTACTAATAACAAGGGGGGAACAGGAATCACTTGCCGAAGTAGAATACGAAGCTGGAGGCAAATTATACCGTTCAAGCTGGAAAATAGCTCACACTAAGACGGGTAATCTCAAAGATTATGAGATGGAACTCACAGATTTAACCGAAAACAAAATAATCGATCTTAAAAAAAGTGAAGTTCCTGCAGCAAATGAAAAATTCATTGGTCTTTCTTACGATCAATTCATCAAAGCGATCATGTTATCCCAGGGTGATTTTGCCAAACTTTTAAAAGCTAACCGGGATGAAAGATCTGTACTTCTTGAAAAAATAACAGGTCTTACCTCTTTCAGGGACATAAGTCGCAAAGTATATGAACTTTCTAAAGAAGCAGAAACCAAACTTGCTATTGAAGAAAGTAGCAAAGAAAGTATTCAATTATTATCTGATGAAGACATTAATGAACTCAAATCTGAATTAAAGGATTTAAATGCCTCTAAAACAAATCTTAAACAAAGAGAAAAGGAACTAAATAAAAAAATCTCTTCTGCAGAAAAGTATTCTCAATTAAAAAAAGAATATGTTAATACTGAGAACGAGGTTTCAAAAATTTCTGATGAAATAACTAAAAATCAAAATTCCTTTGAAAAAATTGGACGCTATAAAGAGATAATACCTCTTAAAAGTAAATATTCTGATTACAATAATTTAAAATCAAAGATTGCAGATTATACTGAAACAATATCTGACCTACAGCAAAAAGAAAAGCAGCTGAATGAAAAAAGTATTAGTTTAAAAAGTGAGCTGGAGAAAAAGAATAACGAACTTCAAAAAGTCAAAGAAGAACATCTCAACATTCAGCCTAAAATAAATAAAGCAAAAGAACTGTCAGGAGATTTAAAGATTCTAAAAACAGAGTATTCCAGGAATAATAAAAGCCTGGAATTAGCCACTAAGGAATTAAAATTAGCCGAAGATCAAACCAATGAATTTCTTGATCAGCAACTTGCTTTGAACAAAGAGCTTGCCCTGTTAGACAACAATCTTTCTCAATTAAAAGAATATCAGGCTGGAGCTGAAAATATTTCTGATATAGAAAGAAGTATTCAATTGGTCTTAGAAACAGATAAAAATATTTCGGAGGTATTCAATAAATACCCTAAAATCAAAAATGGAATTAGCGATGTTTCTGACACAAAGGAGGTGATTTTTTATCTTCAGGATACCCAGGCTAAAATGGATCATAAGATTAAGGAAATTCAAAATCATCTTAACCAAAATTCAGATCCTGAATATCAAGTAAAAATTAAAGACCTGGGTCAGAATTACAAATCCCTAATTAATGAAAAGCAAATAATTGAAAGCAAGATTAATGCTGAAGAAAATGAAACTGAATCTTTAAATCAAAAACTAATTGCAGTTAAAAATAGCTTATCAGAAGAAGAAGGTTCCATTTCACTTTTAGATTCCAAAATCAAAACAATTGAAGGACAGATAGATAATGCTAAAAAGAAAATTGGCCTGGCAGCCTATTCAACCGAATTGGTAAAAGATAAACCATGTCCTTTATGTGGAAGTAAAGACCATCCGTCCCCATTAAAAGCATCAAAAGAAGAAGAAATATTCAAAGAATTACTTAACCAGATAGATAACGACAAAAAAGAACTTGAGCATAAGAGACTTAAAAGAGAAAAATTATTGCTTTCAAAAACAGAATTTGAATCTGATATCAAATCTAAAGACGAAAATATTAATGTTAATAAAGATGAACTCAGAGATAGAAATATTAAAATTTCTCAAATAGAAGATAAATTAACAAAGCATGGTATCCACATTCCTTCTCAGGACTTAGATACCTGGATAAACTCATTAGAGTCTAATGTTGAAATGGCAAACAGGCTATCCTCTATTGAAAAAGGATATCCTGTTCTGGATCATTTACAGAGCTTATATTCTACAAAACAAAAAAACACTGAAATAATCGAAAAATATGTTCCTGTAAAGGATGACATTTCTTCTTCCATAAACAAAATTAAAGAATACAGAGCTCAATCAGAGAAATTCAAAAAAATTAAAGAGGAGCTTAATTTATTAAATGCACGTGAAGAATCACTAAGGAAAGAGCTCAAAAGAAGTGAGCAAAATAAAAGCTATTTATTAGAAGAAAAAGGTCAATTCCAGGAAAAGATTGAGGATTATAATGACCAAATAAAACAACTTCTCAATGGAGAAGATCCTGAAGAGATAGAATCAAGATTTACCCATGCAATTGAAAATCAGAAAAAAGAAATAATATCAATTGAGAAAAATATTATCGCTAATTCAAATAAGCATGATTCGATACTTGAACAATCTAAAAAGTATTTAGAAAATCGAAAATCCCTTGAGGAATCAGCTTTAAATTTAAGAGAGGATATAAACAAACAACTTCCGGCTTTCATTGATAGCTTAGAGGAATTATCAAAGTACATAATCACAGAGGAAGAATTTGACCAAATCAGTGAATTAAAGACAAAGCTATTCACTAAAAAGGAAAATAAGATTGAAAGACTAAATCAACTTAAAAAAGAAATACAGGAAAATATTGATTTTAAACTTACAGAGGAGGAGATTTCAAAATTACATAGTGAGTTAGGCGAATTAGAAGAACAAATTAATGAAAGCTCTAAAAAAGAAGGAGCTATTCAGCAAAAGCTCGAAAACGATAATGCTCAAAGGAAAAAATTAGAAAGCTCATTATCTAAAATCAAAGAACTGAGAGCAAAGGTCAATCAATGGAAGCTCCTGAATGATCTGATTGGATCTGCTGATGGTGATAAATTTGTAAGATATGCACAGGATATGATTCTTTATCACTTACTTGAATTCGCTAATTACAGATTATCCAAATTAACAGACAGATACTTATTCGCTAGATTCGAAGAGGAAACTGAGGACGTTAACGATCTGTACATAATAGATCGTTGGCAGGGTGACTTGCGACGCTCAGTTCATAGTTTATCCGGAGGTGAATCATTTATTTTATCTTTGGCATTAGCATTGAGCCTTGCCGATATGAATTCTAAAAATATTAGTTTAAATACCCTTTTCATAGATGAAGGATTTGGCACATTAGACGAACAAACTCTTGATATAGTCATATCTACACTTGAAACATTACAAGCACAGACTGGAAAAATGATCGGATTAATATCTCACGTTCCTTTACTTAGAGATAGAATTAATACTCAAATTAAAGTGGTAAAAAATAATAACGGCCATAGCCGCATTTTATTTTAATATTAAAATTATCCAAAATAGATTTTTTGATGCCCTAAAAAAATATTCAACAACCGCGATTAAGTACTATTACAATTTAATATTGATAAAAATAATATTCTGAATATCAATTACTTACAAGTAATATCAAAAGTAATATACCAATAAAATGCATTTTTCATTTTTTTTTATTTTATTGAAGAAAATTTAGTTTTTAAAAAAGAGCCAATTTTAAAATCTAAATAAAAAAGTTGAATACACTTTTTAAGGAATTTATAATAGAGTATTACAAATCGATGGATTATTTTGATGGGTACCTTGAAAAAGGTGATGGGGTATTAAATGCACAGGATAGATTAGAAAAAATCCTGAAGCTGATTATTTTATTAAAATATAGAAAACCTAAAACACTTTCACAGCTAGCAGAAGTTTTAAATAAAAGTGAAAGACAGGTAAGAAGAGATATTAAGAGCCTGGAGAAATTCTTTCCAATTGACATGGATTACCACAACAGGTATTTCATAGTAAGTGATCGTGAAAACAATAACTTTTTAATCAGTCTGACTGAAGATGAACTTAAACTGGCTCATCAAAGTATAAATGGCAATTCTCCTTTATCTCATTCATTGAAGGAGAAGCTGGCTGCTAAGATTCCGGAGTTGACATTCCATAATGAAGAATTAGTAAATGACTTTTCTGAAAGAGTGGATACCATTCAAAAAGCTATCCAGGACAAAAAAGTAATTGAACTAAGAAAATACAGATCAAATACATCAAAAGGTTATTTTGACAGAGTTCTGGAACCGATAAATGTAATTAATGGGCACTATTTAGTTGCCTATGAACCTAAAGTAAAAGAAACCAAAGTCTTCCATATTTCAAGAGCTGAAGAAGTAATGGCCCTTGATGACGAAATTATTCACCACAATCATCATACGCACTTAAAGCCCGACGCTTTTGGAATGTTTTCCGGAGAGAAATTAGAAGTTGATCTCAGATTAACTATCATGGCTAAAAATTTACTTCAGGAAACTTTCCCTCAGGCAAAAAAATATATAACCCGGGATTTTACTCAGCAAAAAGAATTCTACAGGTTTAGGGCTGGTATAAATGGATATGAGGGAGTAGGTAGATACATTCTAGGGATTTCTAAAGAAATTGAAATTTTAGCTCCTGAATCACTTAAAACTTATATAAAGCAATATCTCAAAGATTCTCTTAGCAAAATGGAGTGAAGGTAACCTTTTAATACAAACCTTATAATCAGAATTTTACCATATTGTCTTAAAATAATATCGAATTTATAAGTTTTGATTAGTATTTTAAGACTTAAGATATATGGTAAACCTCAATGCGCAATAGTTTTTATTTAACTATATTCTTTTTATTCTTTTTTTTACCTGGCCTTAAATCACAGGAGAGGACACATCACAATGAGATTAGTGATATGTCAATTTATCAATGGTCTGGAAGAAATAGTCTAATATCAAATAACATTACTTCCTCTTTAAAAAGTAAATCCGGTTATATCTGGATAACTTCCTATAATGGAATTATGCGATTTGACGGAGTTAATATTGATATTTATGATCGCCGTAATTTACCTTTTTTGATTACAGATGCATTTTATCAAATTTATGAAACTCCAGATAGCACTCTGTTTTTTGTTTCCCAGGGATCGGGTCTCATAAAATATAATAATGAAAAATTTTCACAGGTTAAAAGCAAGAATGGTAAAATACCTCAAACTATAACCTGTCTGAATTTCATTGAAAATAACTCTTATTATATAGGTTCATACAACAAGGGAGTTTATAAAATTCATAATGATTCTATATTCAGAATAAGTGAAGAACTACCGGACGACCTAAGTATAACAGATATAGAGTCCGCTGGCAAAAATCATATTTGGATAGGAACTGAAGGAAACGGACTATATGAATTTAATGATGGCAAAATCAATCACTATACAACAAAAAATGGATTAATAAACGATTATATAAGAACGTTATATTTTGATAATGGGCAGCTTTATATAGGAACACAAAGGGGTTTGCAGACCTTTAGCAAAAATAATTTTCAAAAACCTTTCTATGACTCGTTACATATTAATCATATAAATTCCAGACCAGATCTGGAGCATATATGGATGGCAACTGAATCAGGTTTAGGCAAATTTTCAAAAGACCAGAATAAATTTTTATTCACTCAGAGAAAAGGAGGAATGATCCTTACCCGTCTTGCAAAAATTGATATTGAAGAAAAAAATAATATCTGGGTTTCAACCGGGAAAGATGGTTTGCTTCATCTTCGAAATACAGGGATCAATAATTACACTACAGATGAAGGCCTGACCACTAATAAAACTAACATTATCCGTGAACACAAAGGTGATTTGTATGTTGGGACTGATGACGGTAATATTAACATTATTAAAAATGGTGAAATATCTCAGTTTCCTTTTAAACTAGATCTCAAAAGTGGAATAAGAGATATACTATTTAAAGGTGACGAAATACTGATTGCCTCCTATGATGGACTATTACGTGTTAAATCTGGGAAACAAAAACTATTAACAAGAAAAGATGGACTACCCTCACTTGATCTAAGAAAGATATTACAAGTTAATAATGAATTTTGGATAGCCAGTCGCACAAGTGGGGTTATAATATGTGAGAATGGTGATTTTAAAAAAGCGCTTGACAAAAACAATGGTTTACGATCAAACTTTATACTTGCACTGGAAAAAGATAGCAGAGGTAATGTTTATGTAGGCACCCACAGTGGAGGCTTGTCAATAATTTCACCTGAACACACTATTAAAAACATAAAAATAAAGGATAATGACTCCGGTATTCTGATATTCAATATTCATATAAGTGAAAATGATGAGATTTATTTAATAACTAATATAGGGTTATATACACTCAAAAATCAAACCATATCAAAAATAGAAATTCGACATTCACTGACCGGCGTTAGCTTTTTTGATGCTGTAGAAGACGGGGCAGGATCCATGTGGATAACCACTAATCAAGGAATCCTCAGAATAAATAAAAATGATATTTATGAGTTTTTATCTGGTAATATTAGTTCCGTAGGATCAATAATTATGGACGAGAGCGACGGAATGGCCAATCAGGAATGTACAGGTGCTACGAGGTCAACTCTTTTATCAGATAATAAAATAGCTATTCCAACTATAGGTGGGGTGAGCATTATTGATCCTTCAGGAACCAGGATCGATACCGACTTTCCAAATATTTATATTAAATCCCTGGCCACAGAAGGGAAACATTATCTGAATGACACAGTTGAATTAGGTCCTGGAAATATGAGATATACTTTTCATTTTTCAGCGCCGCAGTTCACTTCTCCTGAAGCAATAAAGTTTAAATATAAGCTCCACGGGTCTAAGGAAGATTGGACAATCATTCAAAACAAAAGACAAATACAATATACCAGCCTCAATCCAGGTACCTATACTTTTGAGATAATACCATCGAATGTACTAGGAGAATGGAGTAATGATAGTGCATCAATTACCTTTATAGTTAAACCATATTATTATCAGACCACGTGGTTTTATATACTAATTTGTATTTTACTAATGCTTATACTCTTTTTAGTATATAAATGGCGGGTAAATGATATAGAAAAAAGAAACAAACAACTTAAGAAACTCAATAGTGAACTGGATAGATTTGTGTATAGTGCTTCCCATGACTTAAGAGCCCCGTTAGCCTCAGTACTTGGCATTGTAAATCTGGCTAAACTGGATAATAAAACTGACCCTCAACTATACTTTCAAAAAATTGAACAAAGCATTAAAAAACTAGATAGATTCACTAAAGATATTATTGATTTCAGCAGAAATGCCAGGACTAATTTAGAACTGGAAAAAATAAATTTTGAAGAATTAATATCGGGAGTACTTGAAGAGATTAAATATCTTGACGAAACAAGAAGAATAATCATCAAAATAGAAAACTCTTGCGATATTGGTTTTTGTTCTGATCCCAAACGGCTTGAGATAATATTTAAAAATTTAATTTCCAATGCACTAAAATATCATAATTTAAGGCAGGAAAATCCCCAGATCTTAATTTCGATAAACTGCACCAAAAATATTGCATCGATAAGTATAAAAGACAATGGCTCTGGAATAAGTAAAGAGCATATAAATAACATTTTTAAAATGTTTTATCGTGCTACAGAAAGGACAACAGGCTCAGGACTGGGTTTGTATATAGTAGCTGAAACTTTGGATAAGTTAAATGGCCGTATAACAGTAAAATCAGAACTTGACAAGGGTTCAGAATTTATTATTGAAATACCTAATATGAAAAAAGGCAGCTAAAAAGCTGCCTTATTATTTTTTTCTGGGATCTCAATTATTCTAGAATTTTAATTAGTCCCATTTGATCCTCGCTAGCAGAAATCAATGTCCATCCTGTAGTAGAGTTATTATCATCTTTACTTGCGTAAACTCTCCATCTGTATACTTTACCAACTTCTAATGCTGGAACTGTTGCATTTCCGTCAGAGTTGTATGTAATAGATCTTTGAGATGATGGAATAACTATATTTTTAACTGGTAAATCTCCAGAAGTATCAAAACCTCCCCAGATAACATTACCCGTAGCAGCTTCAGTCACCTCAATAACATAATCAGAAGTTGAAGAATAAGCTACCCAGGTAAACTCAGGAGTTGTATTTGTAATCTCTACAGGAATAGTAGATGAAAGTTCATTAGAAGGAGAAGTTACCTGAACAGAACCTGTAATATCAAAATCTAATTCTGTTGCAACACCAGTAATTTCTACCGTTGGTTCTCCGAATTTAAAAATACGATCCGGATCCATTACGCGTTGATCATTCGCATAACTAGCTCTTCCAATATAAGTTCCGTTAGGAATATCAGTAATTAAATATTGACCATCCTGAGTGAAACCAGTTAATCCAGGAAGAGTTTCTTTAGTTATTGGATGTACAAGTGATACATCTACATCTTTATTTTCTGCAGCAAGGTTAGTAACCATTCCTGATAACTCTCCAGATGCTCCAGCAGTAAGAGAAACATTTACATCTGCAGTCTCAGTATCAGCACTAACAGAAGCTGTTTCGGTTGATGAATTAAAACCAGCAATCCAGCCATTAACTGAATATGATCCGCCTGCTACATTATAAATTGTGTAATTACCTTCTTCATCTGTAATCGCAGAATAAGCTACATCTCCAGCTTCAGCAATTACCAGAACACCTTGTACAGGGTTTGTACCTTCAGTTACCGTTCCGGAAATATACCCAAGTCCCTGTTGGTCATTCGGAAATAAAACAACATTGTTTTCAGTCTCCACTCCTACAGTAATATCAAAAGGTACAGCAGCTATACCAGCTGGTGGATTTGCAAGATATCCTTGTGCAGAAACTTTTACGAAATAACTACCCGGATCAAGTTCAGTAGAATAATTTCCATCTGCATCAGTTGTTAAAGTTAAAACAGGAGAATTATTATTTGCATCATAAATAACTACAGAGGCTCCTTCGATAGCGGTTTGATCATTTCCATTCGTAACCATACCTATTACGGTACCCGTTGTCGGAGCTTCCTCTTCATCATCACTACATGATGAGATCAATACAGCGATAACACTAAAAAGTGCTAAGACTGTTCTTAAGTTTAGTAATCGATCCATATTTGGTTAAGTATACTTTAGGTTTAAAAAATTTTATACAAATCTAATACTTCACCAAAAGAATCAGCGCTCTTAAAATGACGAAACAAAGGGAAAAATCAGTGATGTACCTAAATAATTATATAAAAAAATAATATTTATATTAAACCAAGAATTGCTTTGACTACATAAAGATTCTTAATTCTATAAATAAAAAAAGCAGAGTCTTTAAATGACTCTGCTTTCCTTTATCAATGTAATATTTTTTTTAAATTTTAGTGAACTGCAATAGGATCACTATTTCCATCAGGGTCACCAATAACAGTACCATCAGTACTAATGTTACCAAGTAACAGGATACCAGCAACATGAGGAGTTGCCATTGAAGTACCTGAAATAGTATTATATCCTCCATCTTTCCAAGTAGACTTAATACTTACACCAGGAGCACAATAATCAACAGGTGGATTTGCATAATTTGAGAAGCTCGCCCATTGATCATTAATATCCATAGCAGAAATAGTGTAAATGTTATTACCATTTACTCTGGCAGGAGACGACCCATTAGAATCAGTGCTTTCATTTCCTGCTGCGAGACACATGTTAATTCCATTAGCAGCAGCTGCTTTTACCGCATCATCCAAAGCAGGCGATACGGGGCCTCCAAGACTCATATTTGCAACATCACCGGCAGAACCGTTAGCAGCAACATAATCTACTCCGGCAATTACACCAGAATAAGAACCGCTACCTCTTGCATCAAGAACTTTAACTGGTACAACAGTTGCACCAGCTGCTACGCCTACTACACCAGTTTCATTATCAATAGCTGCAATTGTTCCAGCTACGTGAGAACCATGACCATTAAGATCATCAGCTGATTTAGCATCTCTACCAGATGTAAATGCATTAAATGCTCTTGAAGCATCTACATTTAGATCTTCATGATCTAAATCAACACCAGAGTCAATAACCCAGGCAACGTTATTACCAGTATAGGTGATACCGCCATTAACTCTTGTGATACCAAAAGGTATTTCTTCACCTGTGGAACTTCCTCCACCACCACCTGCCCATGGTGGTGCTTTCATAATAATTTGATAATCAGGCTCTACAGATTTCACTCTTGGATCATTGATTATAGATTCTACATCAAAATCGCTGATTTCAGCAACAAACCCTTGAATACCGCCACTATAAACTCGTTCTAAAGCGAATTGAGAAGCCTTTTCTTTAAGGAATGATTCTGCTGTGGCTGCCATAATCTCCTGCCCTTCAGCAAAAGAAGATGGAGCAAATCTGCCATTAGCATCTTCGTTGAAAACTACAATATATTTACCAGGAATAACCTGATACTCATAAGTTGCAGTTTGTTCAGATTGAATTTCGGTTGAAGTTGAAAGTTCTTCTGTTTGCTCACAAGCAGTAAAAAAGATTACCGCAAACAATGTAAGCACAATCTTAAAATTAAGCTTTGTCATATTAAATTGTTTAGGTTTGAAATTGATAGACCCACGAAGCTAAAATTTAATTCTTGCTTAACAAAATTTTAAAATGACAAGTTTTGACAAAATTTT
This sequence comes from Mangrovivirga halotolerans, assembly GCF_026241165.1. Lineage (GTDB taxonomy): Bacteria > Bacteroidota > Bacteroidia > Cytophagales > Cyclobacteriaceae > Mangrovivirga > Mangrovivirga halotolerans. The sequence goes on from NZ_JAPFQN010000001.1 coordinate 296,078, forward strand.
ATGTAACTCTTACATTATAAGCCTGAAACATTATACCGTAAAAATAAAATGCAAAAAAAATCACTGAAATCTTATTCAGTGACTTAACTTTTTTCGATAAATAACACTATTACACCTATGAACCTATTGCTTCCTCCAACGAATCTCTATATTGAATATCCAATTGCTTAAAGTGACCTTCAGGATATTTCGACATTATACTCTCCCTGCCAATCTTAACACTCTTATTGAATAAATCATCATCAGGTAGGATTTTTCTATGTGTTTTTAATCCCAAAGAAGATGCTTTTTCTTTCCATTGTGTATAATACCATTCCATTGATGGCTGGTTAAAAACTGAAAGTGATCTTTTGTCAAATACAAGTTTTTTAACTTTGTTTTGAAGTAAAACAGTGTCTGTAATGTAATTGAATATTTCCCTAAACTGATTTTCAGGAATATAATTTTGAGTTGACTTAACTATCAACACAGCATTATCATCATTCGAAAAATATATTTCAGCATTATTAAAAGATTTCACAAGCTGACCGTTAATATTATTAATAGTATCCATAAAAAGTATTTAGTTTCTTATAAGGAACATGATTAATATATTATTGTTTATCCATTTTTTTTCTTTCTCTTAAATTCAAACTATAATTACGATTAAATAGTCTATTTACAGAAAAACATGCCAAGTAAAATAAATAAGCCAAAACCTGAAGAGAAAAAGCCAAGCAAAAGAATATTGAGATATTTTTTTAACGGGCTTCTTTTTATCGCGCCAGTAGCTGTTACTATATATGTTATATATTCAGTTGTTGGATGGGTTGATAATCTTTTACCCATAAATATTCCCGGTTTGGGATTTGTAACAATCCTGGCTGTAATTACTATCATTGGCTACATTGGTTCTACTTTTATTTCCCGGCCGATAATTGATCTTTTTGAAAAAACAATTGTCAGAATACCATTGATTAGTTTGTTATTTACTTCAATTAAAGATTTGACAGAAGCCTTTGTCGGAGAAAAGAAGAAATTTAAGCATCCTGTGATAGTCAATATCAATGGTCAAAAAGAAGTACAGAGATTAGGCTTTATAACAAGAAGTGATTTGTCAGTTATAGGTATTGAAGATAAGGTAGCAGTATATTTCCCTCATTCCTATAATGTATCAGGCAATATCTTTTTTTACCCCCGGGAATGGGTAAATCCTGTTGAAGTATCTTCCTCTGAGGCAATGAAATTCCTCGTTTCAGGGGGGATAAGCGGCTGGAACAAAGATTATATAAAATAATGTTTTAATTAATTTTCATTTATAAAATTATCTACTGAAATTTAAATGGAGGCAAAATTTTGTCTCCATTTTTTATTTCAGTTATGAGACAAAAATTATTAAGCGACGGTTCTAAAGAACTAAATTACGAGATTAGAGCAATAGTATCCAAAGCCGAAAAACTGCAAGCTCTTGGTAAAAAAATTTATTGGGAAAATATTGGTGATCCGATTCAAAAGCACCACAAGATTCCTCTATGGATGAAAAACGAAATTACCGCGCTTTTGAAAGAGGATAATACGTATGGTTATTGTCATAGCATGGGAGTACTTGCTACCCGTCAATACCTTGCGAAAAAAACAAATCAATTAGAAGGTTGTGATATCACGGCGGATGATATTCTGTTTTTTAATGGCCTTGGTGATGCTATTTCCACTGTTTATCAATTCATTGAACCATCGAGCAGAATTATTGGCCCCTCACCTTCCTATAGCACTCATAGTTCGGCAGAGGCTGCACATGCCAATCAAAGCCCAGTAACCTACCTGTTAGATCCAGATAATAATTGGTTTCCCGATCTTGATGATCTTTATAACAAGGTTAAGTATAATCCTTCTGTTACAGGAATATTAATTATAAATCCAGATAATCCAACCGGAATGGTCTACCCAAGGGAAATACTGGAAAAGATGGTAGCAATTGCCAAAGAGTTTGATCTTTTGATTATTGCTGATGAAATATATGAAAACATCACCTACAATAATGCCCAGACTGCTAAACTTGCTGAATTAATAGGTGACCATCCAGGAATATCAATGAAAGGTATTTCTAAGGAAATGCCCTGGCCTGGCAGCAGATGTGGATGGATCGAGTTTTACAACAGAAAGAAGAATGATGAATTTGATAAATTCGCCAGAGCTTTGATAAATGCCAAAATGATTGAAGTGTGTGCTACCAAATTACCACAACTAGCTATTCCAAGAATTTACGAAAACACCAATTTTAAAGAATACAGAAATGTTGAAAATGAAAAGATAGGTAAAAAAAGCAGGTTGCTTGAATCATATCTTGCTGATATACCAGGAATAAAGTTTAACCGGACTAATGGTGCATTCTATAATTCAATCATTTTCGAACATGGAGTTATAGATGAAAAGAATACATTAAGAATAGAAAACACAAAAATCAGAGAACTGATTGAAGAATGGGTTAACAAACCAGACATTAAAAATGATCAGCGATTTGTTTACTATTTACTTGGTGCTTACGGTATTTGTGTGGTCCCGGTAAGTAGCTTTTGCAGTCAATTAGATGGTTTTAGAATTACTTTACTTGAAGATGATGAAGAAACCTGCAATTACATTTACTCCAACCTGCGAAAGGCTCTTTTAGAGTATTTAGAGATCAAACAGATAGCATAAAAAAAGCCTCTCCATTGAGAGGCTTTAAATTTTATATTTTCCTGATGCTTACACAGCAATTCCAATAAATGATTTAAAAGCAATAGCCATTAAACCTGTTATAAGCATTGTGATACCAATTCCTTTTAATGGTTTAGGAACATTACTATACTTTAGCTTTTCACGTACAGCTGCAAGAGCTACGATAGCCAAAGCAAATCCTAATCCAGATCCAAAACCGTAAACTGAAGCTTGTGGCAAAGTATAATCTCTCTGTACCATAAAAAGAGAACCACCAAGGATAGAACAGTTTACTGCAATTAGTGGAAGGAATATACCTAATGAACCATATAATGAAGGAGAAAATTTCTCAATCACCATCTCTACAAGCTGTACCATACCTGCAATAACAGCAATGAACATAATGAATTGCAAGAATTCAAGGTTTACATTAGCAAATTCAGCGCTAATCCATGTTAAGGCACCTTCTCTTAAAACATACTGTTGTAATAACCAGTTTACAGGAGCTGTGATCGAGAGAACGAAAACAACTGCAAGACCTAATCCAAGAGCAGTACTAACTTTCTTAGATACCGCAAGAAATGAACACATTCCAAGGAAATAGGCGAAAATCATATTGTCGATAAATATCGACCGGACTGCTAAGCTTACTAAATCCATCTATATAATATTTTTAATTTTCAACATAACCTGTTACATAGCGCTGTACCCAGATCAGGATACCCAAAATAATGAATGCTCCGACAGAATCAACCATCATTGAGTTAGCCTGATAAGCTATACCAAGCTCTTCAAATACTTTGAAGTTAAATATAGATCCTGAGCCAAGTAATTCTCTAAAGAAGGCTACTGTCAAAATAATCCATGCATATCCAAAACCAGATCCAAATCCATCAAGAAGTGAATCATAAGGTTTATTACCCATTGCAAATGCTTCAAGTCTACCCATTACAATACAGTTTGTAATAATCAGACCGACGAAAGCACCAAGTACTTTATACATCGGGTAGCTATAAGCTTTTAATACCTCACTTACAATTGTTACCAGTGATGCAATAACTGCAAGCTGAACGATAATACGAACCCTTGTTGGAATCAGGTTTCTCATTAATGAAATAATGAGGTTTGAAAATACAATTACAAAGATCACAGCTATTGACATGATCAAGGTAGGTTGTAATTTCACTGTTACAGCCAGTGCAGAACAAATACCCAATACCTGAACTGTGATCGGGTTATCCTCATTGAGTGGATCACTAAGAATTTGTTTTCTACGTTTTGACAATAATGGCTCGGAAACCTTCTTTGGTTTCTTTACCTCGCTTTGTACTTCAGTAGTTTCTGTACTCATAATTACAGTAATTAATATTTTTAATTAGAGCGCAGCTTGTACTTCGCCCGACTTCTTTTTGTCAATGTAATCTAAATAATAATGAAGGTACGCCTCAAGCATTTGGTTTACACCGTTTGCTGTTAAAGTTGCACCAGACATACCATCAACCTTGTGGGGTCCTAATTTATCTTCAGGATTCCCTTCTCCCTTGACCATTGTAACAGAGACAAGTTCTCCGGCATCACTAAAGATAGTCTTGCCATTATATCGGCTTTTCACATCCTGATTGGTTATTCTTGCTCCAAGACCAGGAGTTTCTCCCACGTGACCAAAAGATACACCTTTAATTACATTCAAATTGTTTTCTAAAGCAATATATCCAAAGATATTATTCCATAGTCCATTTCCATAAACAGGGAAAATATAGGCATCAACATTGTCGCCTTCACCTTCTGTATATTTAAAAACCGGAAATAAAGCCTCTTCTTCTATTGCTTCAGCACTTTTGATTAATGTTTCAGCTTCTTTTTTAGCCTCTTCATCACCAGTTCTTTCTGCTAGCTGAGTTAATTTCGCTGCTTCTCTACGCTGCTTCTGAGCTTTGAAAAGCTTTCTGAATTGCTTATTTACATTAACTTTTTCAGCAACAGCATCATCTATCTCTTCGCCATTTACATCAACAACAAGAGAAGAAATATGCTCTTTATAGAACGTTAATATTTCATTGTTCTTCATTTCAGATACATCAGTCACAGCACTTAAAATCTGAGACTTGGTATCTAATTCTATTGACTTTTGCTGCGCCGGCTTTAAGGCTACAGATGTCAATGCCATTGCACCGCCAACAACGACTGTTAATATTGCGGTGAAAATAATTACGTATCCGTTAGACTGTCGCACGGCTCAACCTCCTTTTCTTATTAGCTTTTACAACATATATATCTATAAGTGGAGCAAACACGTTCATCAGAAGTATTGCCAGCATAATTCCTTCAGGATATGCAGGGTTGAATACTCTGATCAACACAGTAAGTGCTCCAATCATAATTCCATAAATCCATTTACCCTGGAAAGTGTGTGATGCAGTTACCGGATCAGTAGCCATATAAACAGCACCGAAAGCCAGACCTCCCATCACAAGGTGAAACTGAGCAGGAACCTTCATGAATTCACTGGCAGCACCAGAGAATAACATTACTGCTGTAAATATCAACATACCAGCCAACACGCCGATGACTGCCTTTAACTCTCCTTTGATAAACTTTTGATTAATGATGAACAAAATTATTGTTCCCAGTAAAAAAGCAATTTTCACACCAGTTCCTAATTGACCAGTGTAATTTATATCATAAATAAAATTGAATAAATATCCCATAAGGAAAGCTCCACCGAAAACTGATAATATAATTCTCCAGCTTCCAACTCCTGTTGTAATTAATATAAGAGCACCAATAAGAGCCATTAAAGTAGATGTTTCACCAATAGACCCTGGAATAACTCCCAGGAACATGTTTTGAAAAGTGTAAGCATCACTCAACCAGAAATTAGAGAATGAACTAATGCCGTCCGCAGCAGCCATAGCTAAAGGTGTTGCTCCTGAAAAAGCCTGAACAGGCTCGCTCATTCCAATAAGACTGTCGCCAAAATAAGTCCAGACATTGTCTCCAGAGATATCTCCAGGATAAGCGAAATAAAGGAATGCACGTGCAGTTAAAGCTACGTTAAGAATATTCATTCCAGTTCCTCCAAATACCTCTTTACCAATAATTACTGCAAATGCAGTTGCAAGAGCTACCTGCCATAAAGGTATAGTAGCTGGCATGATCAAAGGAATTAACATCCCTGACACAAGGAAACCTTCATTAACAGGGTGTCTTCTGATCGTAGCAAAAGTAAATTCGATACCTAAACCGGTAACATAAGATACAATGACAATTGGAAGGACAGCATATGCACCAATAGCAAACTTGTCAAGAAGAGTTGCTGCTTCCTGACCTGTTGCCAGAAAATGCTGGTGACCAACATTCCAGATTCCAAAAATTAATGTAGGGAGCAAAGCAATGATAACAGTCATCATCATACGCTTCATATCCACTGCATCACGGATTTGAACTCCTTTTTTGCTCGTTACATCTTTTGGAGCAAAAAGAAGAGTAAAGTGAGCTTCGAAAATATAATAGAACTTTTCCCACTTCCCACCTTTCTCAAAGTGAGGTTTTTGTTTTTCAAATATGTCTTGTAAAAACTTCATAGACAGTCTTATCAGCTAAATTGCAATAAATTAATACCTTCACGAAGAATCTTTTGAATATCGTGTTTTGAAACATCAATAAACTCACAAAGAGCCAGATCTTCTTCAATTACTTCATAAATCCCAAGTGCTTCCATTTCATCAAAATCTTCAGCCATGATAGCCTTGATAAGGAACTCAGGATAAATATCCATTGGAGTAACTTTCTCAAATGAACCAGTTTCAACAAATGCTCTCGGTTCACCGTGTAAGTTAGTATCAACAACAAATTCTTTGTTTTTACTTGCAAAAAATGGTGCGAGTAAACCGAATGCTCTGTGGAAACTAACTTTCTTAGCCGATGGCAATATCCAACCTAAGAATTCATATTCATCTCCCTCAGGAATAACAGTTACGAGGTCATCAAAATAACCTACATATCCTGTTTTCTTAATCCCTCTTCCTGTCAATACATTTCCACTTACAACACGAACATTATCATTGTTCAAATTGTTTTCAAGTAGTTTATCGACGCAAGCACCAGTATATACAGAATAATACTGCGGATTCTTAACCTCAGATCCTGCAAGTGCTATCACTCGTTTGGTATCGTATTTTCCTTCAAGGAATAATTTCCCGATCTGAGCAACACCAAATGGTTTTACAGTCCATGCAACATCACCTTTATTTATAGGATCAATATGGTGGATCTGTACCCCAACATTTCCTGCAGGGTGTGGGCCACTAAATTTATTAATCTCTACATTTTGGATCTGAGAAAACAATGAAGATACCTCTCCTGAGGCATTAAGATTCAAATGAACCTTACCAGAAGTTAATTTTTTCAAAATATTAACTCCTGCCTGGAAGTATTGCTCTTGTCCTTTTAAGATATAATCCGTATCCGGTGCTAAAGGACTGGTATCAAAACCTGAAATAAAGATAGCTTTAGGATTCTCTTCAGGATTTGCTAAAATCCCGTAAGGCCTTTGTATAATATTTGGCCAAACCCCGCTCTTTAACAATTGCTCCTTGATCTTTTCAGCATCAAGAGACTCTATGTCTGAAACTGAATACTTGTCAAACTCCTCATACACGATTTCAGAGTCTGCAAGAATTTTGATCTCAAGCAATTTTCTCTTTTTTCCTCTTACAATTTCAACGACTTCCCCACTTATCGGAGCAGTGAATTTAATTGCATCGTTCTTTTTATCATATAAAATAGGAGTACCTGCTTTCACAGTATCTCCTTCTTTTACCAATAATTTAGGACGCATGATACCTTCAAAATCCGTCGGTTTGAAGGCGTAGGTCGTTGCCTTGATATTCTCTACGAGTTTTTTCTCCGCCTTACCGGCAAGATTTATATCGAATCCTCGTTTAAGCTTAATAGTTTTTGACATTGCTATAACAGGTCATTTTCTATACAAACGGTGCAAAAATAAAAATTTTTTCACCAATTAAAGGGTATAAAAATAGGTATTATATATTATTTAGAATTATTTTAAATAACTGTTAATATTTATATTTTTTGCTTGTTATCTACTATTCTTGAAGTCGCTTCGTGTAAAATTTCTTCCACCTGTTCCTCCAAAGTCATATGAGTAGTATCAATTTCTACTGCATCATCCACTTTTGTTAAAGGTCCCACTTCCCTTGTCGTATCGATCTTATCTCTTTTCGCCAGATTATCAATTATATCGTTTAAATCCACTAATTGATCTTTTTCAAGTAATTCCTGCTGTCTTCTTAAAGCTCTTACCTTCATATCTGCTGTCATAAATACTTTCAATTCAGCATCAGGTAATACAACAGATCCTATGTCACGACCATCCATTACCACTCCTTTCTTTTTTCCCAGCTTTTGTTGAAGATCTACTAAAACCTTACGCACCTCTGGAAGAGCACTGACTTCACTAACCATGTTTGTAACTCTCATGGTTCGAATATCATCTTCAACATTTAATCCGTTGAGATAAGTTTCACTCTTTTCTTTTTTACTATTAAATCGAAAATCGATATGAATGTTTTTTAATGCTTTATCGACCTTTTTTTCATTGGTCAAATCTACATAATTATCTATAAAATAAAGAGTTACCGCTCTATACATCGCCCCACTATCGATATATTTGTACTGAAGACGATTTGCAATCATCTTTGCAGTGCTGCTTTTCCCACATGCAGAATATCCATCGATAGCGATATTTATTTTTTTCATATCGATCAACAGTCTTTAATTGGGCATGGAATAGGCTCTCCAGGTTTTGGAGGCTTGTTTCTCTTTTGAGTAGCTTTGCAGGAACCAAATAATAATGCAGCAGCCAACAAGAAAAACATTGCTTTTCTTATCAAACTACTGAAGTTTATTAATTTAGAACTATCGTTCGTCATTACTTAAAGTTAAAAAAAAAGATCAACATGATATTATCGGGCAATATTATCAATATCCGACAACAAACCATCGGATTTGGTGAAATTAAAATTCACAATGACAAAATTATAGATATAAATGTCTCCGCACCAGAGAAAAAGGACAAACCTTATTACATGCCCGGTTTTATTGATTCGCATGTTCATATAGAAAGCAGTATGCTCGTTCCAGGACGATTTGCAGAGATTGCGGTTAAGCATGGTACAATAGCTACGGTTTCAGATCCCCATGAAATTGCTAATGTGATGGGAGAAGAAGGAATTCGGTACATGATCGATAATAGTAAGACGGTTCCTTTTAAATTCTTTTTTGGACTTCCGAGCTGTGTACCGGCAACATCTTTTGAGACTGCCGGCGCAGTTATTGATCCTGCTCTTACTGAAAAACTTATCCATGATCCAGACTTGCATTACCTGGCTGAGATGATGAACTGGCCGGGAGTTTTAAATCGCGATAAAGATGTGATGGCTAAGATAAGATCAGCTCAAAAAGCCGGTAAGCCGGTAGATGGTCACGCCCCTGGGTTAAAAGGAAAGGATGCTAAAAAATACATTTCTGCTGGCATCAGTACTGACCATGAATGTTATACTCTTGAAGAAGCCAGGGACAAAGCTTCCGAAGGTATGAAAATATTGATCAGGGAAGGTTCCGCTGCTAAAAATTTTGACGCTTTAATTCCAATTATAAACGAATTCCCGGAATTAATTATGTTCTGCTCAGATGACAAGCATCCTGATGATCTGATGGAAGGACATATAAATCAGCTTGTATTAAAGGCCATTTCTCTAGGTTATGACTTTTATAGCATTCTTCAGGCTGCATGCTTAAACCCAATTGATCATTATAATTTAAATGTGGGTAAACTTGAAAAAGGAGATTATGCTGACTTCATAAAAATCAAAGATCTTGATTCAATGGAAGTTCTCGAAACATGGATTAATGGAGAACTTGTTCAATCTGAACAAGAGATAAAGTTTAAGGCTCCAAAATCACTCATTATTAATAATTTTCATTCTTATTCAATTTCAGAAAGTGATCTGGAAATTAAAAAAACTGACAAGCAAATTCCGGTAATTAAAGCTATTGATGGTTCATTAATTACTGAAAAATCTTTTTTTGATCCGGAAATAACAGAATATACTGACAAGCAACGAATCGAAAAGGACCTATGCAAATTAGTCGTAGTAAATCGTTACCGGGAAGAAAAACCTGCGGTATGTTATATTGAAGGCACTGGTCTTAAAGAAGGTGCTTTTGGGGGTACAGTGGCTCATGATTCACACAATATAATTGTAGCTGGAACTAATGATAAGGACATATTAAAGGTTGTTAATCAATTAATGAATACCAAAGGTGGTTTGGCTGCATCTGGAAATGACAAAATAAAAAGTCTCCCCCTACCTATTGCGGGTTTGATGACTGATGAGAATGGAATTGATACGGGTGTTAAATATCAAAATATTGATAAATTCGTAAAAGAAATGGGAAGCACTTTAAATGCTCCCTTTATGACTATCAGTTTCATGGCATTACTTGTAATCCCTAAAATTAAGTTAAGTGATAAGGGTTTATTTGATGCTGAAAATTTTTCATTTTATAACTAAAATTAAAAAACATGGCAGAATCGAGTAAAACAGAATTCTTTTCTTCTATTGGTAAAAAAATTGATCAGTGGATTGAAGAAAACAAAGATGTGATTGACAAGGTTAATACCGAAATAGATGAGAAAAAAGTTGAGTTAAAAGAAACAAGCGAACTTCTCGAAAAGCATTTCAGAGAATTTGTTAAAGAAAACGAAGATAATTTCAGCAAGTGGAAAAAAGAGGGCAAAGACCTTTCTTTAACTATAAAGGAAAAGTTTGAAAGTTTTTTGAAAAGAAATAAAAATGAAAAAGACTCCTGATTAAAGGAGTCTTCTATTATTTAGCTTCGACAGTATTCTTAAGATTATTTAGCCCCTCTTCATAACTAGGGCCAAGCATGGTCTCCATCATTAATCCAAATAATTTAGAGAATCCGGTCATTTCAGATTCGAAATTCCAGCTTACTTCTGTCTCTGTAGCATTAATTGGTAATAATGCCAATGTTGCATATGCTGGCACATCATCCTGACCAAAATACATTTCCATGGTTACCGATTCATTTGGCTTTATTTCAATAATTTCCATTTGACCATTCCCAACATCTCTCTTTTTTGATTCCCATTTCATTATAGAGCCAATCCCATTGCCAGAACCAATAAAAGAATATACTGCATCCGGATCCAATTTATACCAGGGAGACCATTCATTAAATTTCTTTAGATCACTAATATGAGGATATATCTCTTCAGGGGTAGCTTTTACAGCCACTATTCGCTCTAATTTAACATGGGATGGCGCAAAGGCAATGGTTAAAAACAATGCCAGTACTATTGCCAGAAAAACAAAACCTGTAATTTTTAAAACTTTCATGCTTATATGATTCTGTTTGTTTTTGCTAAATAGTTTAAAGAGCTCTCTGCAACAGCAATCTCACTAAATAAAGAAGCCAGTAAAAAAATGGCCACCCTATTAGGTGACCAAGATCGTATATTTGCCTTATTTTTAATGAATAATTCAAATTAAAATAAAAAAATTACAATTACAATATTTTTTATAATAAAATAAAGGATTTCATTTCACTATTTTTGCATCAAACATTTAGATAAAAAACTATGAGTTTGATCAGTGCTGATAATCTGGAAAAATACTACGGTGAAAGAAAATTGTTTTCATCTGTAAGCTTCGAAATAAATCCGGGAGAAAAAATTGCTCTTGTAGGAGCTAACGGAACTGGTAAATCAACACTAATGAAAATACTAAATGGCCAGGAAAGCAGGGATAAAGGAGAAATTAGGCAAAAAAACAACCTTTCTATTAGCTATTTACCCCAGCAACCTGAGGTTCCCAAGCAAATGACTGCTTTTGAATACGTTAAAGATAATAATTCACAGGGTGCAGTTGCTTACAATAAGTATAATAATGCTTTAGAATCAGGAAACAATGAAATGATCGAAAAATCAATGGCTGAAGTAGACAGACTTCAGGCATGGAATTACGATAATGAGGTTAAAGAAGTAATGACTTATCTGGGCATTACTGATTTTGATAAAAAAATGGGCGAGCTTTCAGGTGGATTAAAAAGAAGAGCAGCTCTATCAAAAGTTATTCTTGAAAAACCTGAACTTTTAATCCTCGATGAGCCAACTAACCACCTTGATATCGAAGCAATAATTTGGCTAGAAAACTATTTACAAACCTCCAATTCAGCTTTATTTTTAGTTACCCACGACAGGTACTTTCTTGATGCGGTTTGCAACACAATATTAGATCTCGACCACGGTGGTATCAAAAAGTTTGATGGGCCGTATGATAATTTTATTAAGAAAAAAGAAGAATTACTGATTCAGGCTGCAACTGAAGCCGAAAAAGCAGCTAATCTGTTGAAGAAAGAATTAGAATGGTCCAGGAGGCAGCCTAAAGCCAGAACGACCAAAGCAAAATACAGAATGGATGCTATCGAAGGTCTAAAATCAAAAGCTAAGCAACCAAAAATCAGGGAGCAGGTCAAAATGGATTTTGACAGTTCTCAAAAAGGAAAAAAAATACTCGAAATTTACGGAGTTTCGAAATCATATCCTGATAAACAGTTATTTGAAGATTTCACCTACACTTTTAAGAAAAAAGACAGGATAGGACTTGTTGGGCCAAATGGATCTGGAAAATCAACTTTCCTTAAAGTAATAACCGGTGAAATAGAACCTGATTCAGGAGAGATCATTAAAGGTCAGAATACAAATTTTGGTTATTTTAAACAAGAAGATCCTACCTATAAGCAGGATGAAAAAGTAATTGACAGAATTACTAATATCGCTGAAGTAATTAAAATAAATGAAAAGCAAACCCTAAGCGCAAGTCAGGTACTTCAATTATTTCAATTTTCTCCTAAAAGGCAACATGAATATGCATATAAACTCAGCGGGGGGGAAAAGAAAAGATTACAATTACTTGAGGTACTGGTTAAGAGACCGAACTTTTTGATTCTTGATGAGCCTACGAATGACCTTGATCTTCAGACCCTGGATGCTCTTGAAATATTTTTAAGCCAGTATGATGGATGTTTATTAATTGTGTCCCACGACAGATACCTTCTCGATACTTTAGCAGATCATCTATTTATTATTGATAAGGGTGACATCAGGTATTTCCCTGGTACATATGATGAATTCAGAACTATTAAAGCTGAAGAAGAAAAAACCTCTGAAAAATCAACAAAAGAAAAAAAAGAAGAGAAGAGTCAACAACCTAAAAAAAGTAGTTCAAAAAAACTTTCCTTTAAAGAGAAACAAGAGCTAAAAGATCTTGAAGAGGAAATTGATAAGTTAGAAGGTGAGAAAAAACAGGCTATAGAGGATATGAATTCAGGCTCACTCGATCATACCGAGCTCTCAAAAACCGGTGCATTAATTGAAAAAATTGATGCCAGACTGGAGGAAATTACTTTAAGATGGATGGAATTAGATGAGATGAATAACAGTTAATTAAGCTTTAGTATCTTCTTCTGTTATAGTTTCAATAACACATTTAATGAGTTTATCTACAATCTTCTGGCTATCCTTTGCGAATTCTCCTTTAATCCGGTTAGCCAGAATAGCGTTTGTAGATATCGCTTTATGGCCTAGAAGTCTGGACATAGCGTAATAACCAGAAGTTTCCATTTCGAAATTGGTCAGCCAGAAATTATCTTTATGAAAGTAAACCAGCTTATCCATAAATCCATCAAAGGCAAGCTGGGTTCTTAATGCCCTGCCTTGTGCAGCATAAAATCCTGGTGATGTAATTGTATTTCCCTTTATGAAAGCTTCCTTATCAAACATTTTCAATAATGATTCATCAGCTTTCACACAGTAAGGAGTAATAGGTAAAGGAATCTCACCTTTTAGTTGATCACATATTTCTTGTTCGAAATCAGTTTGAGGTAGTTTATAGAATACCATTAGATTATCAAGTCCGACCCCATACTCTGAAATTAAAAAACTACCAATAGGTATGTCTTCCTGTAAAGCTCCACTTGTTCCTATTCTTATAATATTTAAAGACCGTGTCTCTTTCTTTAGTTCCCTCTTTTTAAGATCAATATTAACAAGTGCATCAAGCTCAGTAAGCACTATTTCAATATTTTCTGTTCCCATACCAGTGCTCATCACTGTAATCCGCTTATCTCCGATCCTGCCAGTATGAGTAATGAATTCCCGTTTATTCATTTCAAATTCGATATCATCAAAATATTTGCTGACCATGTGTACACGGCTTGGGTCGCCAACCGTAAGGATGGTATCAGCGATATTTTCAGGTCTCAAATTGAGGTGATAAACACTTCTATCTTTATTTAGAATAAGTTCGGATTCCTTAAGTGACATTTTAAAGCGGGTATATATTAAAGGGAATTTTATTTTCCTGAGTGTAAATTATACTGGTTTTGCAGGATTTCCAAATACTGTCTCTCCTGACTCTACATTTCCAATCACTACCGAGCCTGCTCCTATTCTTGCACCCTTTCCTACTTTAACACCCGGCACAAGTACAGCTCCAGTACCTATAAATACTTCATCTTCAATTTCTGCACCTGTTCCTACAATAGCTCCGGCTCCCAATTGAACGTAATTTCCAATTTTCACTTCGTGATCGATTACCACATTTGTATTAAGAATACAGTGGTTTCCTAATTTTGCTGATGACCCTAAAATAACTTTTGCATTCAGAAAATTACCATGTCCCATTTCAGCATGGTCAGAAATAGAAGTATCAGGGTGGATCAAATTCACCGGCATAACCTTTCTACGATCATTCAGAAGCTTTACATGCCTTTTTCTCAGCGTCGTTTCCTCCTCAGCAATAAATGCTTCACACTTTTTGCCTATAAATTTAAGAAAACCATCGTCATCAGTTGAGCCGAGCACACTTACATCATTAATTTCGGTGCCATGCAGTTCTTCATGATCATCTAAAAAGCAATAAACTTCTATATTATTCTTGTTCAGGATCTCTAGAGCTGCTTTTCCCAATGATCCTGCACCAAAAATTATTACCGGTTTTTCCATCACTTTATTTCTTTTTTTGCAAAGCTATTAAAGTCAGATCTTTTTGCTCGTAATTGTCTGAAATACTTAACAGAAAAATAAAAAAACCCACCCCAAATAACTGGTGTATAAAAAACAGAATACCGCATTAAAGTCCCAAAATTAACGGTGGTCAATGCAGTTAGAACAGAACTTAAAAATAAATAAATAATTAAACATCCTAACAATAATTTATTAGTCTTTTCTCTTATCACTAAAAATCCACACAAAAAGGTAATTCCAATCAAAATAATCTTTTGTATTGAAGCCAGCAAAATAAAATTATTATGCGTAGAAAGATCCAGGGGCCCAAAGAGCCCATAAAAAAAAGCTATAATTATATTCTTAAAGTGTAACGAAGGATAAAGGGAATCAAATGGAATACAATTTTCTCCATTACAAGCATTTGCATAATAATATGCTTGATTTTCTTTTATTATTTCACCCCATCTGGAAAATCCGAAATTAGGATCAATTAAAGGTAACAACAGTAATCCCAATACAGTAAAAACTACAATGGCAACTATTACCTTATTCGAAAACTTTTCATTTACAATAGCAAATAAAACTAATGAAACTAAAAATATCAGTATTGAATTATATGGTTTAATAGAAAAACATATAATCGCAGAAAATAATATTATAAGAGTTGATAAATATTTTCCTGAAACAAATATTCCGGCAAACAATATCAGAATAAAAACTAAATAAATACTTTCTTTTAGGAGCCCGGAAGACCAAAATGCAATACCCGGAACAATAAAAAAAGATAGTAGTACCAATTTCATATAATCAGGAACTTTCTGCTGTCTCCAGACGGCAGTCATAATCAAAGTTTGTAAAAGGGCAATTATCGTTACTGTAACCCAAATTGATCTGAATGAAAGGATGTAAATTGGTAAAACTAATTTTTCAAAATTCAGACTGCGTTCATTTTCACCGTATATTAGTTCTCCCTTTCCTTCAAAGTGATTGTTTAAATAAAAATCAGGGATTTCCCCAGGGGTTTCTGTAAAATAATCTGCTAACATACTTAGATCATGTAAATAACTTCTTTGATCTCCTGCAGTAACTTCAGAGTAATAGTAAGTTACTGATATCGCGAAAAGCAATTTTAAACTAAAGAGAAAAAAGAAAAAATTACGGGATCTGAACTCCGGAAGCATGATTGTTTTTTAACAAATTAATTCCTACAGGACAAGATAAGCATTTTTTCCTTTCACAAAACAACTTATTAAGTCCGATTATACTCTGGGAATCATAGGCATTAATTAAATCAAACCCTAAGTCTGAAAACCTCTTAGTTATTCTATTTTTTTCTGGTTTGATAGATTCCAGAATAATCAACCCTTTTTCTTTCAGCTCGTGATTCCCAATATATTCTGCGTATGAATAGATCAGGGGAACTATTGTATTTATTATAAGAAGATCGATTGAAGATTTGCCAGGAGTTTTGTTTTTGAATTTGGATTCCGTTCCAAATTTATAATGGTTTCTCCAGTAACCGGAGGGTTCCCTTTTTAATATTTTATGAATTGAGAAATAAGATTCAAAGTGCAAAAATGCATCGAACAGGTTACTGGTTTCAGAAATTATTGCACAATATTGAGCAATTCGTACTGCTGGAAAATTGGATGGTCTTAATCTCATGTATTTCCAGTATGAAGGATCAACTTTCTGAGTGAGATTATATTTATGTTGAAGGAAATTAAATTCCGATGTAAGTAGAGCAGAGTAATCATCACAAGGCTCACCATCCAGCATTCCCGCTAACCCAAAAAGATATGCTTCAATTAATTCCGGTCTCTGAATATTTTTTTTGATAATAGACTCGTCTAAAAGATAAGCCATTTGATCAAATCCTTCCTGATTAATTTTAAACCCAAAAGACCTTAGCAACTGCTTGTAGGCTACTTTCTCCCAATTATTATTTTCATCTTTGAGCTCTTTTAATATCCGCGATTTTTTTTCATCCATCCTTAGAGTCATTGCCATATCCATAGCCTGCCTGACCCTGATCGAATCACAATGATTAACAGGATCAAAAACCCCACATGGAATTGATCCGGGAGGTTGCAGGAATTGTTTGTACTTGCGCACTAACAAGGGACTAACCCTGTCTTTTAATTCCAAAACCGGTATTATTTCTCCAGCAGCATTAAAAACATCAACATCATTCTCCCATACTACATGGAGAATAACATTATCATAAGCGGGATCTTCATGATGTTTATGATTATACCAATCAGATGATTTAATATGAATCTCGATATTCCCAAACCATTTAAGATCATCTATTTCTACCAGGCCACTGCTAAAATCCGGGCCGTCATTATTATTAAATGAACCAGTTTTAATAATGGTTAATGGTTGGTTTCGGTGTGTGGTTAATAAATCTTTGTCAAAAGATTGGTATTTCCACAAATAGTGGAGAAAGTCTTCTTGCATGGTTGATAGTTAGTTGATTGAAAGATACCATGAAGAAAATAAAAAGGATTAAATAAAAAAAGGCAGCTTATAAAAAAGCTGCCATTTCATTTTGTATTTTTTGTGCTTCAGCCTTTGCAGCCTCTGCGAACGATTCGGAGGAATCAGCATAAATTATCCCCCTTGTTGAATTAACTAACAATCCAACATCATCATTCATGCCGTATTTGATAACATCCTTCAAACTCCCCCCCTGTGCTCCTACTCCGGGTATCAAAAGAAAATTATCAGGAATGATTTTACGGATGTCAGTTAAAGCTTCCGCACGGGTCGCTCCAACTACATACATCATATTATCTTTATTGCCCCAGGTGGAAGACCTTTCAATTACCTTCTGATAAACCTTTTCACCAGTTGATAGATTAAGTTGTTGAAAGTCATCAGCACCAGGATTACTTGTAAGCCCCAAAAGGATTACCCAACGGCCATCAAACTCAAGGAATGGTGTGACAGAATCTTTACCCATATAAGGAGCTACTGTTATACTGTCAAAATCCATTTCTTCAAAAAATGCACGTGCGTACAAACCAGACGTATTACCAATATCACCTCTTTTTGCATCAGCAATGGTAAAGTGATTACTTGGGATGTAATCCACAGTCTTTTTTAAGCTTTCCCATCCCTTAGGACCATGAGCTTCATAAAAAGCAATATTTGGTTTGTAGGCAACACAATAATCTTTAGTTGCATCAATAATTTGCTTATTAAACTCAAAAATGGGATCGTCAGTTTCTAAAAGATGTTCAGGAATTTTTCTTATGTCAGTATCCAGACCGACGCAAAGAAAAGATTTCTTTTTTCTTATTTCTTCTACTAATTTCTTTCTGTCCATATCGTAAATAAAAAAAGCCGTAAAAAACGGCTTTTAAATATTATCTAAGGTCTATTATTTCTACCCCCGGGTATTTTGACTTGTTAAACGTAAAATCTGAAGATGCTGCAGACGTATTTGGCTTAAAGCTTTTAATGTCATATACATATTTATTTCCGCTATCTTCAGTGATAGTATAACTCTTCAAGTCATTAGTTCCATCTTCAATAGTTAATCTTACCCAATATGGTTTATCCCTTCTATCCTCTGGAATCAGGTCGATCAGGTGATATTTTTTCCCATTGATAGTTGTAGAATTATAATATATAACTTTAAAGTCTTTCTTATAAACAGTGTAGATAGAAGAAGGCGTCATATCCATCTCCCCTTCATTAGCGTTGCTAATATTTACTTCATTTACTTCAGGTAAATAAGTCCATACAGACTCTCCATTGTTATAAATAACCTGGTTTCCGAGATCCAGTTTATAGTTATCTCCCTTAACAAGAATACTACCACTAAAATCATCTCTGATATCTTCGACCTCATTGATCAGGGAATAGGTGAAATTAGCTTTGTAAGTATCATAATTCTTGTACTTACTGCTCATAGCATTAAGTATACGCATTGCTTGCGGATCTTTTTGTGCCTGTACCGCAAATACAGTTAAACAAAGTACTAGTGTCAATAATTTCTTCATAATGCAAAAGTATAAAAGTTTTATTTACTTTTTGTTATTGAGGTCATTCAATAATTGT
Organism: Mangrovivirga halotolerans; assembly: GCF_026241165.1. GTDB lineage: Bacteria > Bacteroidota > Bacteroidia > Cytophagales > Cyclobacteriaceae > Mangrovivirga > Mangrovivirga halotolerans. Next base: position 314,943 of record NZ_JAPFQN010000001.1, read on the forward strand.
TCCAAACTTGATTCATCCTGAATTAAAACTTCTCTCGCCTTACTTCCTTCAAATCCACCAACTACACCTGCGGCCTCAAGCTGATCTATTAATCGGCCTGCCCTGTTGTATCCAAGTTTTAGTTTTCGCTGGATAAGCGATGTACTTCCCTGCTGATGCATAACAATTAATCGCGCGGCATCATCAAACAACACATCCCTTTCAGATAAATCAACTTCGCCAACTCCTGTTTCCTCTTCACCTTCATACTCAGGCAATAAGTATGCCGAAGGATATCCTCTCTGACTTCCGACATATTCACAGACTTCTTCCACTTCTGGAGTATCGATAAATGCACACTGGATTCTAAGCATATCAGAACCTGAACTAAGTAGCATATCTCCCATACCCACTAATTGTTCTGCACCACCGGTGTCGAGAATTGTTCGAGAATCCACCTTTGAGGTAACTCTAAAACTAAGTCTGGCAGGGAAGTTGGCTTTGATTGTACCGGTAATAACATTTACAGAAGGTCTCTGTGTTGCAATTACAAGGTGTAAACCAACAGCACGGGCTAACTGAGCCAGACGAGCGATTGGAGTTTCAACTTCCTTACCTGCGGTCATCATCAAATCTGCTAACTCATCAATAACCACTACAATATAAGGAAGGAATCTATGTCCGTTTTCTGGATTAAGTCTACGATTTATAAATTTATTGTTGTATTCTTTAAGGTTTCTACATCCGGCATCTTTTAAAAGATCATACCTTGTATCCATTTCTTCACAAAGTGAATTCAATGTGTAAACAACCTTTTTGGTTTCTGTAATAATAGCATCGTCACTGTTTGGCAGTTTCGCAAGAAAATGCCTTTCTATTTTATTAAAAAGTGTCAGTTCAACCTTCTTCGGGTCGACGAGAACAAATTTTAATTGAGAAGGGTGCTTCTTATATATTAATGAGGCAAGAATAACGTTCAATCCAACTGATTTACCCTGACCTGTGGCACCAGCCATAAGAAGGTGAGGCATTTTAGCCAAATCAGTAATAAACACTTCATTTGAAATGGTTTTACCCAAGGCAATTGGTAATTCATATCCTGATTTCATGAATTTCTCTGTTGAAAGAAGAGATTTCAATGAAACCATTTCCCTGTTTTTATTAGGCACCTCAATACCGATGGTTCCTCTACCTGGAATCGGTGCAATTATCCTGATACCCAAAGCTGCCAGGGAAAGAGCGATATCATCCTCCAGATTTTTAATCTTTGAAATTTTAACACCCGCTTCAGGGACAATTTCATAAAGAGTAACAGTTGGCCCAATGGTCGCTTTAATACTGGAAATTCCAATTTTAAAATTCACCAATGTTTCAACAATCTTATCTTTATTTTGCTCTAGTTCTTCCTTAGTTACTTTTACTTGTCCTGAATCGTGACTTTTTAATATGTCAAGTGGTGGATATTCATAAGAAGAAAGATCAAGAGTCGGATCGTAATTTTCAAGTTGATCTACCGTTTTCTCACTTTTCTTTCCTTCTTCAATTTCCAAACTCAAAGCATCCTCTTCTTCTTCGTCTTTTAAAAGGTCGTCCTCCAGGGAAGAAGTATCCAGGGGATCTTCCACCTCTAAGGTTAATTTATCAGAATCTTCAGCTTTTCTGGTTTTCTCTTTCTTTTCTTTATTGGAAATTTCCCAGGAATTTAACTCTTCCTCTTCTGTTTTTTGATGAGCCTGTAGTACTTCCTCTTCATAATCAGTCCTGTCTGATTGATCTTCCTCATCAACATTTCCCTTTTCTTCCACAGAGTTTTTCATTTCAGACCACTCATCCTGTAGATGATCTTCAACATCTCTGATACCTTTTTCTACACTTGAGGTAAGCCCCCCAATTGAAGTCACATTGAAGAAGTAAATAATAAAAGCAATCAGGCTAAAGAATAGTAACAATAGAGTTCCCCAGCCGATCAGGTTATTAAAAACATTTGCAAGTTCAAATCCGATACCTCCACACAAAAAGCCAAGAGCATTTTCTCCCTGTGATTTGACAACTATATAACCTAATAAAGTGCTTAACCATAAACTGGTGAATACTACAAATATTGTAGAACTTTTAACCGGTAGCAGAGTTCTTTTAAAAACGATGGAATAACCCCAATTAAACATCAAAGGGGGAATTAAAAACGCACCTATTCCCAACCACTTAAAAATGAAATAGTAGGATACAACAGCACCAAATAATTTCATCCAGTTTTCTGCTTCTCTACCTTCGGTTATCAGAGAAGAATTACCGAGAGATTCTACAATACTCTGATCTGCTTTTCCTGTAAATAAATAGGATATAAAAGCTATTAGAAGAAACAAAGAAGTAATTAAGAAGAAAAAACCAAAAACAAGATGGAGTCTTCGGTCAGACAGAAAAGAAAACTTTAAGTTTAATTTTTTCTTTTTCGTACTACCTTTCGATTTTTTCTTTTTGAAATTATTTGATTTATAGGTGTTAGCCGCCATGTTAAAAAATCAACTCCCTCGTTATATAAATATACAATTAATTATAACGCCAAAAATAATATTTAAGTATTTATTCAAAATTTGGCTCATTAGCGAAATTAAAGATTTTCGCGGATAATCTGCTTGTTTATCTTTTTAATTATTGCTGGTCCTTCGTAAATAAAGCCAGTGTAGACCTGTACTAATGATGCTCCTGCTTTCAGTTTTTCAACTGCGTCATCTCCATTAAATATTCCACCAACTGCTATTATCGGAACTCTATTATCAAGTTTATTATTAAGATAAGTTATCACTTCTGTAGATCTGTCTTTTAGTGGTTTACCACTTAAACCTCCTGCACCAATCGAATCAACTTTGGAACTTGATGTCTTTAAATTCATCCTGGAAATGGTAGTATTAGTAGCAATTATCCCATCTAATTTTACCGTTTTTACTATATCGACAATATCATCTAATTGATGATCACTCAGATCGGGAGCAATCTTTAATAATAGAGGTTTAGCCTTTTCCATGTGATAATTCACATGCTGAACTTCAGAAAGTAATTCCAATAATGGTTCTTTTTCTTGTAGTTCTCTCAAATTAGGGGTGTTTGGAGAACTTACATTTACAACAAAATAATCCACGTAAGGGAATAATGCCTTAAATGAAGTGATATAATCATCCACTGCATCCTTGTTAGGCGTTACTTTGTTTTTGCCAATATTTCCTCCAACAATTACCCTCGAATTTTTCTTTTTAAGTCGTTCTACAGCAGCAGATACTCCTTCATTATTAAAGCCCATCCGGTTAATTACAGCTTTATCTTTTGGTAATCTGAATAAACGGGGTTTGTCGTTACCTGGCTGACCGACGGGCGTAAGAGTACCAATTTCAATAAATCCAAAACCAAAATTCCCAAGTTCATCAACAAGCCTGGCATCTTTATCAAAGCCTGCAGCCAAACCTACAGGGTTTGGGAACTTAATACCAAATACCTCCCTTTCCAGCCGATCATCTTTTTTATGATACAAAGAATGTAAAAGAAAAGGAACACCTGGTATCTTATAGAAAAATTTTAATGCTGAAAATGTAAAGTGATGAATAGATTCAGGATCAAATAAAAAAAATATGGGGCGAATAAGTAATTTGTATATCACAGTTTTTTTGGCAAAAATAATAGTTGTAATCTATAAAAAAAAGAAGCTGTCCAAAATGAACAGCCCCATTAAACCTAAACCTAAACCTAAATTCTTAAATATTTTTAATCGTTAAATTCTAATATTTTCTTCAAACCTAATTGTTTAAACGAAACATCAATATTTTTCGTTCTGTTTTTAACGATTTTTAATCTTTTATTTCGTTCAACAATGCAAAACTGAACATTAACAAAAGATTTAATTCCATTATTTGTATTAATAAATTATTAAGAAATGTTAAGAAAAACAAAAATTAGCATTCTATTTTTCTCAAGCACAATGACTTACCCACATAATTAACTAGTAAAAAAAATACAATTAGTCGTAATTAAGCTACTTGTTGCGGCCAGGTAAAAAATCATTAATCACCTGCTGTAGATAATCGCGGTCTATATGTGTATAAATTTCTGTGGTCGTAATTGACCTGTGCCCCAGCATTTCCTGGACAGCTCGGAGATCGGCCCCTCCTTCAATTAAATGAGTTGCAAAAGAATGTCTGAAGGTGTGAGGGCTCACATCTTTTTTAATACCAGCATTCTTAGCTAATTCTTTTACTTTTGTAAATGCTGATATTCTGGAAAGCTTCCCTCCTCTTTGATTGAGAAATAAAGCATCTGCAGCATCTATTTTCACTATATTTTTATCAACTAACCCCTTTCTCCATTCTTCTATATAAATTTTCATATGCTTTTTAGCAGAAGACCCCAGTGGAACTAATCTTTCCTTATTTCCTTTTCCTATAATTCGAAGAAACCCCGGTTCCATAAATATATCACTCAGTTTTAAACCTACTGCTTCACTTACTCTAAGGCCACTTCCATATAATAATTCAATTAAAGCGCGTGACCGTGCTCCGTCGAATGTATTTAAAGGAATCGAGTTAAGTATTTCATCAATTTCAAAAACTTCAAGTACATCAGGAAGTTTTCTCGGAATTCTTGGCACCTCTAATAATTGAGAAGGATCATTTTGCAGAATTTTTTCAACAACCAGGAAATTAAAAAAAGATTTAATACCGGATATCATTCTGGCTTGCGAGTAAGGGGAATAACCAAGTTTGGCCAATTCGGAAGTAAATTCCTCCAGATCTTTTAGCTTTATATCAACGACTTTTAAGGATCTATCCTGAGAAAAAACGGATAGGTTGCGAACATCCCTGTGATAGGCCTGAATAGTGTTTTCCGCCACTCCTCTTTCAAGCTTAAGGTATGTACAAAACGATTTAATTAGCTGACCCCAATTCATGTAATTCAAAAATGAACTAAATAATTCGAATTATACAATCTATATATTAGTTTGCGAAAAAATACCCGTATGAATATTTTAATTATTAACGGACCCAATCTTAATTTATTAGGAAAAAGAGAGCCTGAAATTTATGGTGATGAAGGGTTTGAATCCTATTTCGAAAAACTTCTTAAAAACTATCCAAACGATAAACTTCGATACTACCAATCAAATATTGAGGGAGAAATAATAAATAAAATCCATGAGGTTGGTTTTGATGAGGATACCGTGATCATACTCAATGCAGGAGGATATACCCATACCAGCGTTGCTATATCTGATGCCATAGCAAGTATTAATGCACCGGTAATGGAAGTTCATATTAGTAATATTTATAAAAGGGAAAGCTTCCGTCATAAAAGCATTATAAGCAAAGAATGCGTTGGAATGATCTCAGGCCTTGGTCTTGAAGGATATTCACTGGCTATACAATATTTTGTAAATCAAAAACTTATAAATTAACAGCAAAAAAAAATAATTTTTTTTCATTCCAAAGTTGGGGATTTTAAAAATCCTTTCTACTTTTGTCATCCCAAAACGATGGGAAAACAAACTGCCCGATGGTGTAACTGGCAACACGTCTGGTTTTGGTCCAGAAGAGTCTAGGTTCGAGCCCTAGTCGGGCAACAAAAAAATCCCGGAAAAATATATTTTTTTTCGGGATTTTTTATTTATTGTAAAAAATCAGAGCGCCCTAAAAACATGTCTTCAGTAAAATTCTTTTCCGGATCAGGATCCGCAGAATTATCCGAAAAAATTTCTCATTTTTACGGTAAGCCATTAGGATCTATTTCTCATCAAAAATTTAGTGACGGTGAAATCTCAGCATCTTTTAACGAAAGTGTTAGAGGTTGCGACGTATTTCTTATTCAATCTACCTTTCCTCCTTCAGACAACATCATGGAGTTACTTTTGATGATCGATGCTGCGAGAAGGGCAAGTGCTAAATATGTCACTGTAGTAATGCCATATTTTGGTTATGCACGCCAGGATAGGAAAGACAAACCAAGAGTAGGTGTTGGAGCTAAACTAATGGCTAACCTGTTAACCGCAGCCGGCGCTGACAGAATCATGACTTGCGACTTGCACGCAGGGCAAATTCAGGGATTCTTTGACATTCCTCTTGATCACCTAGATGCTTCATCGATTTTTGTACCTTACCTAAGAAGCCTTAAACTTGAAAACGTTGTTTTCGCAGCTCCGGATGTAGGTAGTACAGGGCGAGCAAGAAGATACGCACAGCATTTCAATGCAGAGATGGTTATCTGTGACAAACACAGAAAAAGAGCCAATGAAATTGCAAGCATGCAAGTAATTGGTAATGTCGAAGATGCTGATGTGATTCTAGTTGATGATATTGTTGACACTGCAGGAACAATCTGTAAAGCCGCTAGCATCCTGAAAGAAAAAGGAGCTAAATCGGTCAGAGCAGTAATTACTCACCCTGTCTTAAGCGGAAAAGCTTACGAAAACATTGAAAATAGCGTTCTTGAAGAAATGGTAGTAACTGATACTATCCCATTAAAAAAGGAAAGTGAAAAAATAAAAGTACTCACCGTTTCAGATCTTTTTGCAAAAGCAATAAGAAAAATTCACGATCATGAGTCAATTAGTTCACTTTTTATTTAACTTTGCGCACATTTTAAAATTTAACAAATAAAAATTATGAAAACAGTTGAGATTATAGGGTATAAAAGAGCAAATCTCGGCAAGAAAGATGCAAGAGACCTTAGAGTAGAAGGAAATGTACCTTGCGTCCTTTATGGTGGTGATGAGCAGATTCATTTCTACGCCCCTGCTTATTTATTCAGAGAGCTGGTTTATACTGCTGAAGCCCACTTTGCCCATATTAATGTTGAAGGAAAAGAATACAGAGCTATCCTACAAGATATTCAATTCCACCCTGTAAGTGACATTATCCTGCATGCTGATTTCTTTGAAATCCATGAAGGAAGACCTATTAAAATGGATATTCCTGTTCACTTTGAAGGTAAAGCTCCTGGTGTGGAAAAAGGTGGTACTCTTGTTAAGAAGAGAAGACTATTAAGAGTTAAAGCTCTTCCTAAAAATATGCCTGAGCATATTACAGTTGATATCAGCGAACTTGATTTCCATAGTTCAATAAAAGTTCAGCACATAGAAACTGAAAACTTTGATATTATGGATGCTGACAGGTTATCAGTAGCAGTAGTTGAGATTCCAAGAGCACTTAGAGGTAAATCTAAAGATGAACTTGATGAGGCTGCAGAAGTTGAAGGAGAAGAAGGTGCTGAAGGAGCTGAAGGTTCAGAAGCATAAAATTTCTAATTTATTTATATTTAAAGGCTGCTTTCTTAGCAGCCTTTTTTTATATCAAAAAATAACATGAAATATTTAATTGTCGGATTGGGAAATATCGGCCCTGAATATGAGGCTACAAGACATAATATTGGTTTCATTGTAGCTGATGAACTTGCAAAAAAGAATAACGTCGACTTTTCTCTTGATAAGCAATCTTTTAAAACAGAATTCAAACATAAAGGCAGGACATTCATATTAATAAAACCCACCACTTATATGAACTTGAGTGGAAAGGCAGTTAAATACTGGATGCAAAAGGAAAATATTCCCTATGACAGACTTCTGGTCATTGTAGATGATCTTGCCCTTCCGTTTGGGAAACTAAGAATGCGAGGCAAAGGCTCTTCCGCAGGGCATAATGGCCTAAAAAACATTGAACAGCTTTGTGGCGGCAGTAATTATCCTCGATTAAGGTTTGGTATAGGAAGTGACTTCCCTAAAGGCAGACAGGTAGACTTTGTATTAGGTGAATTTAGTAAGGAAGAAAAAGAAGAACTTCCATTCCTTATCGATAAAGCCTGTGATATGATTCTAAGTTTTGGAACAATAGGAATAAACCTGACAATGAGTGAATACAATAACTAAAAAAAGAGGGGTTATTAAAGCCCCTCTTTTTTTAATATTTATTTATTAACTAACAATACTTCCAGGATTTACCTTTTCACCGGGTTGAATAAATCTCAGGTTTCCTTCTGAATCTTCAGCCATTAAAACCATACCGTTAGATTCAATACCCATCATTTTACGTGGAGCAAGGTTTGCTAACACACAAACTTGTTTGCCTTTTACTTCTTCTGGAAAGAAATGCTGAGCTATACCAGAAAGAACTACCCTGGTATCCACTCCCGTGTCGATAGTCAACTTTAATAGCTTTTTAGATTTAGGCATTTTTTCAGCTTCAGTTACCGTACCAACCCTAATATCCAGTTTTATGAAATCATCAAAAACAATTTCAGGTTTTAAAGGAGCTACTTCAGCCTCTTTATTTTCCTTTTCATTCTCTTCTCTTATTGATTCAAGTTTAGCCATTTGTTCTTCTATCGTTTTATCTTCTATTTTATCAAACAATAAAGTTGGTTTATTTATCTTATGTCCTGCTTTTAGAAAATTATCATCACCCGCATTTTGCCAGGTAAATTTTCCTGATTCTATATTTAAAATACCCTTAAGCTTTTCTGCAGAAAAAGGAAGGAAAGGTTCCATTACTACAGCAAGTGATGCCGCAATTTGGAGGCCAATATTCATAATTGTTTTGACTCTCTCTTCATCCTCTTTTATCAATTTCCAAGGTTCTGTATCAGCAAGGTACTTATTTCCAAGCCTGGCAAGATCCATTAACCTTTGTGATGCTTCTCTAAACTTATACCCTTCTAGCAAGGTGCCAATTTGAAAAGGAATTTCTTTTAGATCATTTAAGACTTCCTTATCAAAATCCGATAGTTCTCCCCTATCAGGAACCACTCCATCATAGTATTTTTGAGTAAGTACCGCGGCCCTGTTAATAAAATTACCAAGGATGGCTACTAATTCACTATTGTTACGTGTTTGAAAATCCTTCCAAGTGAAATTATTGTCCTTAGTTTCCGGAGCATTCGCACAAATAACATATCTTAAGACATCCTCTTTGCCTTTAAATTCTTCTAAATATTCATGGAGCCAAATTGCCCAATTTCTTGAAGTACTGATCTTATCACCTTCAAGATTTAAAAATTCATTAGCAGGAACGTTTTCAGGCAAAACGAACTCGCCATGGGCTTTTAACATTGAAGGGAAAATAATGCAATGAAAAACAATATTATCTTTACCTATGAAATGGACTAACTTAGTGTCATCACTTTTCCAATAATCTTCCCAGTCTTTGCCAGTATTTTGAGACCATTCCTTAGATGCACTAATGTAACCAATCGGTGCATCGAACCATACATATAATACTTTACCCTCTGCTCCTTCTACCGGGACAGGAATCCCCCAATCAAGATCTCTTGTTACTGCCCTAGGCTGGAGACCACCTTCGATCCAGCTTTTACACTGTCCATAAACATTTGGTTTCCATTCTTTATGACCTTCTAATATCCATTCTTTCAACCATGGCTCATATTGATCTAAAGGAAGGTACCAATGCTTTGTTTCTTTTAAAACTGGTTTTTCACCACTCAAAGTAGAACGTGGTTCTATTAGTTCATTTGGGCTCAGACTGGAACCACATTTTTCACACTGATCACCATAAGCATTTTCATTACCACATTTCGGACAAGTACCGACAATATATCTGTCTGACAAAAACTGTTGTTCTTTTTCGTCATAATATTGTTCAGATGTTTGTTCCACGAACTTTCCATCTTCATACAATTTTTTAAAAAAATCAGATGCTGTTTTATGATGAGTTTCACTACTTGTCCTGGAATATACATCAAAGCTAATACCGAATGATCTTAAGGAATCTTCGATCATTTTATGATATTTATCCACAACTTCCTGAGGTGTTTTCCCTTCTTTTTTTGCTCTTATTGTAATTGGGACCCCATGCTCGTCACTTCCTCCAAGATAATGTACATCATTTCCGGCCAATCTCAGGTATCTGACATAAATATCTGAAGGCACGAAAACGCCGGCAAGATGACCAATGTGAATTGGGCCGTTAGCGTATGTTAAAGCTGAAGTTACTGTATATCTTTTAGGTGTATTACTCATATTGTTTTCTTTGACTGCAAAGATAACTTTTTATGAGAATTATACTCCTTAATATATGATTTTCCGGATCACTCTGAGCTTGGTAAAATTATATTAAATGTGTTCCCGGAATTTTCAGGATGGTAAGTTATTTCCCCGCCCAACCTCAAAGTTGCTTTTTTGGCTATATTAAGCTCCAGGCCAGTTTTATAAGCTATCGGGGCGACTCTAAAGAACATATCAAATATATCTTCCCGATATCGTTCAGGTACCTGAATACCATTGTCTGTTACTTTTATTCTAATAACATTTTCTGCAGAATTTGAAATTTTCATTGAAACTTTCAGCAATTCATCCCCTTTATAATTCAGGGCGTTTTCAAGCATATTTTCAAGTATTAGCCTTAGAAGATGTTCATCTCTGTTCCAGACAGTACCTTTTTCAACTTCAAACTCATAGACTATATCTATATGCTTATTTGTTTCAGTTAATTTTGCAACAATTTCCCTCACCAGAGTCTCAAGGTAAACACTATCTTTTTTTAGCTTGTGTTTATAAATAGTATGAATAACCATGAGACGGCTCAGTACAAATTCAAGTTCCTTGGTTTCATCGGAAACCATCTGAAAATAATTTTTAGAAGTTTCCTCAGGAGCTTCCAGTAACCCCAGATAACTTAACCCATTAATTCTTGCTAAAGGCCCACGAAGATCATGTGAAGCTTTATAAATAAATAAATCAAGTTCTTTATTAGTGTCGGTAAGGTCTTTATTCGCTTTTTGTAATTCTTTAGTCCTTTCCTTGATCATCTCTTCCTGAAAGGCATTGACATTACTTAATTGTTGATTTTGTTGCTCAATAGTATTTTTTGCGGCTTCAACTTTTAAATTAGCCTCTTCAAGCTGTTTATTAATTTTAGCCATTCTAACCTTACTGAGATAAATAATTAATGCGGAAAGAATTAATATTAAAACTATGGCTACAAGAAGAATTATAAAAAGCCGATTTTGTTTTATTTTTTGATCCCTTACAAAGATTTCACTTTGCTTTTGCTCTTCCAGGTAATCTTTTTGAACGCGAGCTATTTTATTATATACATCTTCTCCTAATATTTTTTCCCTAATACTATCGTGTTTAACCTGATAAAATAAAGCTTTTTCATAATCCCCATATTCTTTGTAAACCTGTGAATAAAGTCTATAAATTGATGGGAGTTCGACTTCAATATTAATTTTCTCAGAAAGTAAAAAAGCGGAATCAAGACTTCTAAGTGCACTATCAATATTGCCCTTGTAAAAATCAACTTCAGCTTTTACACGATATACACTAGGTAACAAAAATGGATCTTTTTGGGATCTTTCAATTTCAAGACTCTTATCAATATAATAAGTAGCACTATCCAAGGATCTTTTTTCCAAATGAACATGAGCTAACCCTATATAACTAGTAGATAGACTTTCAAAATCCTCAATTTTTTTACTATATCGAACAGATTCAAGAAATGACCTTTCGGCCTCTTCTATACGCTCCAGGTCGATTAATATGTATCCCAAATTAATCAGGTTAATAATGATTCCTGACTTGCGATTTATCCTCCTATTAATATCAAGAGCCTTATTATAATATTCTAATGCTGTGAGATTATCTTTTAACTCATCATAAACTAATCCAATATTACCATATGAAATTGCTATTCCAGAAGAATCATTTAAATTCTCCATCATTAAAAGAGCCTTAAAATTAATCTCCAACGATTTTTCGTAATCACCAAATCGTCTGTATATATTAGCCAAATTACTTAAATAACTTCTGACTTGATAATTATCACCATTTTCTAACGCTTTTTCATATGCCAGATTTGAATACTCAAGAGCATTTTTGAATGATCCTTTCCTTTTATATACTAGTGCTATATCATTATATAGTTTAGCAATCCATATATCACTTTTTAAATTTTCTGCAATTTCTAATGCCTGGAAGTCGTAGTACAGGGCTGAATCATAATCAATATTCCAATATTTATAGGCTAAGTCATATAAGAGTGGTATCCTTTCATTGGTTTTAGCTTCGACAAGTTCATTCTTTATACTATCAATTTCATTTTCTAAACTATTATTTTGTGCAACTATACACATAGTCGAAAACGAAATAATTATAATAAAGAATTGTCTTTTAATAAAAAATTCAAGATCTATAGTCAAACTGAAACGCATAATATATAAAAAAAATCACTTAGGATTGGATGAATTTAACAAACTCACTGTTAAGACTTTATATGTGTTAGTAATAATTTTTTATTTTAATTTTATTCTTTTATCTTCGCTTAACTATTTAATAATCAAAAATTTTAATATTCTTAGATTATTAATGTTTGGAGCTCCTACCATAAAACACCTTTTACAAAAGGTATTGTTTATTTTCATAGTTTAAAATAAGGTCAAAACCAACCACAATTAAAAGAAGTAATAATTGTGAATATATAAATTCAACTTGAATTTTCTAAATAATTTAGTACTACAGAAAAAAAAAGTATCATTTAACTTTTTATTATACGAACAAATATGAAAAAACTAATTAAAACTATTGTTATTACAGTTTTTGCAGCTTTAACATTCGCCTGTGAAACTGAAAATGTTGAGCCTCAAATCCCTGCCGAAGATGAAAAAGCGGACGTAGTCAGAAGAGGTGAAGACATTCGCGGTGATGTGGTCAGAAGAGGTGAAGACATCAGAGGATAATTATTTAATCATTTTTAAACA
>NZ_JAPFQN010000002.1 GCF_026241165.1 Mangrovivirga halotolerans
GAAGACATTCGCGGTGATGTGGTCAGAAGAGGTGAAGACATCAGAGGATAATTATTTAATCATTTTTAAACATTCAAATTTTTAACGCTATGAAAAATCTATACAAAACTTTCGCTATTGCAGCTATCGCAGCTTTAACATTCGCTTGTGAAACTGAAAATGTTGAACCTCAAATCCCTGTCGAAGATGAAAAAGCGGACGTGGTCAGAAGAGGTGAAGACATTCGCGGTGATGTAGTAAGAAGAGGTGAGGACATCAGAGGGTAATCATTAAGCAAAAAAACACTTTATATAAAAAAATAAGAATCATGAAAAAATTAATAGCAACATTATCAGCAGCAGGAATCATTATTTCAATCACAGCATTTACATTAAATGGTGATGGGAATAATCAAATAAATAAGGAAACAGCCTATGAAATGGAAGTAGTTACTACCAATCTGGCTACAGACAGAATAGAAGCAGACTTCAGATAAATAACATCCTGAGAGTCAGATTAATTTTGGTCACAATTAATTAACAGATAATAACAAGTTTTATACGATCTGTTTGTGTAATTTTGCGCCCAAATTAAATGGCATATGCAGGAAATTAGAAATGTGGCGATCATTGCCCACGTTGACCATGGTAAAACAACATTGGTTGACAAAATTATTTATGCGAGTAAATTATTTCGCGACAATGAAGAATCAGGTGAACTGATTCTAGACAATAATGATTTGGAAAGAGAGCGAGGAATTACAATTCTTTCCAAAAATGTATCTGTTAAGTATAAAGATGTAAAAATAAATATCATTGATACTCCAGGTCACGCCGATTTTGGTGGTGAAGTAGAGCGAGTATTAAAAATGGCTGATGGTGTTTTACTTTTAGTCGATGCTTTTGAGGGACCGATGCCTCAGACCAGATTTGTATTAGATAAAGCAATAAAACTTGGTTTAAAACCAATTGTTGTAATAAATAAGGTTGACAAACCTAACTGCCGTCCTGATGAAGTTCACGAACAGGTTTTCGATCTGATGTTTAATCTTGATGCAACTGAAGAGCAGTTGGACTTCCCGACCATCTATGGTTCTTCGAAAGAGGGCTGGATGAGTACAGACTGGCAAAAACCAACGAATGAAATAACTCCGTTATTGGATGCTATATTAGAATTTATTCCACCAGCGCCTAAAAATGAGGGTACTCCTCAAATGCAGATTACTTCTTTGGACTTTAGTTCATTCACAGGTAGAATAGCAATTGGTAGAATCTACCGTGGAATGATCGAAGAAGGTAAGCAATATGGCCTTTGCAAAAAAGATGGTACTGTTAAGAAAGTAAAAGTAAAAGAAATCCAGGTTTTTGAAGGACTCGGAAGACAAAAGACTGACAAAGTTGAAAGTGGTGATATCTGCGCCCTAGTAGGTATCGAAGGTTTTGATATTGGAGATACTTTAACAGATATTGAAAATCCTGAACCCCTTCCACGTATTGCCATAGACGAACCTACTATGAGTATGTTGTTTACTATCAACAACTCTCCTTTCTTCGGGAAAGAAGGTAAATTCGTTACTTCAAGGCACCTGAGAGACAGACTATTTAAAGAGACTGAAAAGAACCTTGCTTTAAGAATTCAGGAAACCGCAAGTGAAGATAAATTTATTGTTTACGGTCGTGGTGTTCTTCATTTATCTGTTCTCATCGAAACTATGAGAAGAGAAGGGTACGAGTTACAGGTTGGTCAGCCACAGGTACTATATAAAGAAATAGATGGTGTAAAGCACGAGCCTATAGAATCATTGGTGGTAGACGTACCTGAAACTTCTTCGGGTAAAGTAATTGAACTTGCTACTCAAAGAAAAGGTGAGTTAGTAGTTATGGAGCCTAAGGGAGATCTGCAACACTTAGAGTTTATCATACCTTCAAGAGGATTGATAGGACTTAGAAACCAGGTTTTAACAGCCACAGCTGGTGAAGCCATTATGACGCACCGATATAAAGGATATGAACCTTTTAAAGGTTCAATCCCTGGAAGAATAAACGGATCAATTATCAGTATGGATGCAGGTCCTTGTACTGCATACTCTATTGATAAATTACAGGATAGAGGAACATTTTTCATAGCACCAGGAGATGAGCTATACGCAGGCCAGGTAATAGGAGAGCATTCTCGAGATAACGACCTGGTAGTAAATGTACAAAAAGGCAAAAAATTAAGTAACGTCAGAGCTTCAGGTTCGGATGAAAGTGTAAAAATTGCTCCTCCGAAAAAGTTTAGTCTTGAAGAAGCATTAGAATATATTCAAAAGGATGAATATCTTGAAGTTACTCCTGAAAATATGAGAATGCGAAAGATCTATCTTGACGAAAACGAAAGAAAACGAATGAGTCAAAAACAAGATCAATAAAAAATAAGCATAAAAACAAAAAGCTGTCCAGGAGGACAGCTTTTTTTACCACTACACACGATCAACAATTTCAAGTGACTCAACACTTGATTGTTTTCTTAAACCAAATAATAAACACTATTTACTTCTTAATTATAAAACAGTGATTTACAATCTTTTATTGTTCTCTCTGTTCATTAATATTAACGCAATATAATTATTCTAGGTTATAAGTAGTGTCACACCCGATGTACTATTTGAAAGTTATTATTGAATATTTTCAAGTTTATATATAAATTTTAAGCCTATAAAATAATTGTAATTATCATACACGGCACCTAATCTACTCATTTACAGAAAAATAAAAAACGGATTAAATTGAAGTTTAAATCCTAATTTTTGAACTGAAAAAGAATAATCCAGGCTAATAATATTAGCATTAAAACTTAATAACTTTGTACAAATCCAAGAAAGAACTAAAGTTCAAATTATTGGAATATATTCAGAGCCAGAAGTTTTTTATCTGCAAGATAATTTTTTTTTTAGGAGATAAATAAATTTTTATACAGTGTAAGGTTTTAATTATTTGAATTTAAAAATTAAAAAAGGGTCGCAATTGGACCCTTTTAATTTTCAAAAATTTTAAGTGAAATTACTTCTTCCTCATTTGTTCGAGCATATCCCACATTTCAGGAGTTACTTCCTCAAGCATATTAAATTGTCCTGCTCCTTTCAACCATTCTCCACCATCAATTGTAATTACATCTCCATTAACATAAGCTGAATAATCGGACATTAAATAAGCAGCAAGGTTAGCAAGTTCCTGATGTTCTCCATGTCTACCAACCGGAACTTTATTTTTCATGCTGAATTTTTCTGCAAGATCTCCTGGCAGCAATCTTTCCCACGCACCTTTTGTAGGAAACGGCCCGGGAGCTATGGCATTTGTTCTGATATTATATTTTGCCCATTCAACTGCTAGCGATCTGGTCAATGCTAAAACCCCCGCTTTAGCACATGCTGATGGAACGGTATAGCCAGTACCAGTCCAGGCGTATGTGGTAACAATATTTAAAAACACTCCGGGATTCTCATCATCTATCCATTTTTTTCCCATCGCTAAAGTGCAGTTGTAAGTACCTCTTAAGACTATATCAACCACAGTATCAAACGCTCGGTGTGAAAGCCTTTCTGTTGGAGAAATAAAGTTACCAGCAGCATTATTTAAAAACCCATCAATCTTACCAAAATGATCAGTAGCATCGTTAATAACCTTCTCAACTTGCTCGTATTCTCTCACATCACAAGATAGAGGAAGAACCTTTCCACCAGTTTCCTCTTCAAGTTCTTTAGCTGATTCCTTAAGAACATCTAATTTCCTACTGGTTATAACAAGGTTTGCACCTAATTCAAGAAAATACTTTCCCATTGATCTACCCAAACCGGTTCCTCCGCCAGTAATTACAATGGTTTTGCCTTTTAAAGCATCTTCTTTTAACATTCCTTCGGTATATTTCATTGTTTTTGATGGTTTATTGACAATATTTTGGTTTTAATTGCGCTCAATATACAAAATCAAACCAACTTTAGTACCTATGAAAATATATTACTTTTTGATATTAATCATGCTTTCCAGTTGTGTAGTTTCTAAGAAGAGGCATGATGAGGCTTTAGTTGAAAACTCAAGACTATTTGCTGAAAATGCTGCATTAAAAGATTACAAAAAGGCTTTAAGTCAAAAAAATCAATTTTTGGAATCACAAAATGATTCACTACGATCTGAATTGCAGCAAACAAAATCAAGTTTGACAAGTAGCTTATCAGATAAACATAAGCAACTTGTAGAAAAGGAAAACAAACTAGATTCAGCGATCAAGGTTAATGAAAAACTTTCCTCTGACCTCAACAATAGAATTGCAAAAATTCAGGAATTAGAAGCCTTGATAGAAGAAAAAAATGCTGCAGTAGAAAAGATCAGAAATATTGTAAGTAAAGCACTTTTAAATTTTAAAGAGAACGATCTGACAGTCAGTATTAAAGAAGGTAAGGTTTACGTATCCTTATCAGAACAATTATTATTCAAATCAGGTAGCAAAGAAATTGATCCTAAGGGTAAAAAGGCGCTTAATCAATTAGCAGAAGCAATAAGTACACAAGAAGACATAAATATTATGGTTGAAGGGCATACTGACAATGTACCGATCAGTGCTCAAAGCAAATACATGAGTGATAATTGGGATCTATCAGTAATGAGAGCTACTGAGGTTGTTCGAACCCTTATCAAAAACGGCATAGACCCAAAATTAATCATTGCTTCAGGAAGAGGTGAACATCACCCGGTCTCAAGTAATGAAAACGCTCAAGGCAGATCAAAAAACAGAAGAACGGAGATCATTTTAACTCCAAATCTTGATGAATTATATCAAATATTATAAAAAAAAGCCCGGTTTAAAATTCCGGGCTTTTTGACTAAAATTCATTTTGAATCACTTTCTGTCCTTTTATATATAATTTATGGATATGATTATGCGCGTAATTATACGGTATAAAATCTAAGGAAGGAATTTTATTGGTGATAATAAAATCAGCCTGTTTGCCTTTTGCAATACTTCCTACCTTATCAGACATTTCAAGTGCTGCTGCCGCATTGATTGTTGAAGCATTAATAGCTTCTTCAGGAGTCATGCGCATCTGTACACAAGCCAGAGACATCATGAAATTCATATTTCCGGTTGGGGAACTCCCGGGATTAAAATCTGTAGCAAGGCATACTGGCAATCCTGCCTCAATCATATCTCTTGCCGGAGGATAAGAAGTACGTATAAAAAATGCTGCACCAGGTAAAAGTGTGGGTATCGTATTACTTCCTTTTAAAACTTCAATCTCTTCAGCTCCACTGGATTCCAGATGATCTACACTTATAGCCCCACATTTGACTCCAACCTGTACACCTCCTGAGAAATTCAGTTGATTAGCATGTACCTTTGGTTTTAGACCGTATTCCTGTGCTGCCAAAAGCACTTTTTCTGTTTCATCTTGAGAAAAGAACCCTTCTTCACAAAAAACATCACAATATTCCGCCAATTTCTCCTCAGCAACCTGTGGAATCATCTCCTTAATTACCAAGTCAAGATATTCTTCCTTATTCATATCTTTTGGAACAGCATGGGCTCCGAGAAAGGTTGTCTTAACATTTAATGGTGTCTCCTCTCCTATTCTTTTGGCAACGCGGAGCATTTTGACTTCGTCCTTCAATGTTAAACCATAACCACTTTTTATCTCAACAGTACCTGTACCCATCGACATGATCTGATTTGCTCTGACAAGAGTTTGTTCAAACAAATCGTCATCAGAAGTTGCTTGAAGTCGCTTAGCACTATTAAGTATGCCCCCACCACGACGAGCTATTTCTGCATAACTAAGGCCATTTATTTTATCAACAAATTCGGATTCTCTGGTTCCGGCAAATACTAAGTGGGTATGAGAATCTACCCAGGCTGGAAGAACAATTCTACCAGTTGCATCTACTTCTTCTATTTCCGACAGTTCTGCAGGAAAGTCTTTCATCTCTCCAAAATTTTCTATGATGCCATCTTTAACATGCATCCAGGCATTTTCTATTGTCGGGACAGATTTTATATCTTCACCAGAAACAGTTTTTCTTATATTTTCTTCAACCTGAGCTAAAGTTTTTATGTTTTTTACTACTAATTCCATGATGTAAAAATAAAAAAAGGGACCCGAAAGTCCCTTTTATATGTTAATAATGTCAAAATATCATTTTCCAAATGCTTCCCTTGTGTTTTCAAGTTTTGTTGCAAATACAGGGAAACTGATTTTTCCTAAAATATAGAATCCTTGAGTTTTAACTGTTGGTCTGAGTCCGGTTTCAATATTGTAACTCCATCCCCATGTTCTATTGAATTTCCCCTGGATTCCAGCTCTGAATCCGAATTTAGTCAATTCGATATTGTCAGAACTATAAATCTCGCCATTATAGAAAACATCTTCTACCCGTAATCCCGGAGCATAAATAAGATCTAAGTAAGTTGTAAACATCAGGTCATTAATCAGCACTCCAAAACTTCGATCCGGATCAACTGCAATATTTTTATACCAGGACATAGATCCTCCCAGGTAAATTGCATAGCTACTCATATTAGAATAGACCTTTGCATCATTCGGAAAAGGCTCACCTGATGGAGAGCTCATTGTCGTACCCTGATTTTTCATTGCTCGATCCAGATCTACTGATGAATCGTAATATATACCCCCTAATCTGGCACCGTAGATTTTTCTTACCTTGCTGGGAATTTTAATAAGTTCGGGAGTAGATGCTGCCCATTTATTATTTTTTCTATATCTGTCAGAATAAAGAACGATCTTAGTTTCTGAATCTGATTCAAAATCCTTGATATGATAAGTAACACCCGCCTCGTAATAATTTAATATGTTCCAGGGCGATTCAATATTCGTATTTACTGTTGAATTTTTTACTGCTGCATCCCTTGTAAGATCAAATGCCTGTCCATATGCTTTTCTAGCAGATGCCCTGATCTGAAGTTTATCTTCTAACAGATACTCAACTTCCAGCCCAAATCCTATATTAGTATTTGTGCTCCAAACCTCTCCATAAAGTGGTTGAAAATGAATAAATAACTTTTTCGTATCATAGGGGTCATCGTATAACTCTTTATAAGTTACAGTTTTACCCTGCCCAAATACGTTTACCGCTCCGGCGATAAAGATTATTAAAAAAGTGAAAAGACGTTTGACCACAGTATAAAAAAATTTTTACAACGTATAAATATAGTGATATTCGGGAATATTATAAAGTATTTAAATATCAATACAATAATACTTATAAATTAATATCTCTTCAACATGATAATTAGTAAATACTATCATAAAGACTTTTGATGTAAGAACTGGATTGTAATTTGATTTTTAAAATCATTTCGTATTTTCGCTTCAATGAAATCTCAGCGAAAACATCCTTATTGTCTGAATTGTAATACTCCACTTAAAATACAGGATAATTATTGTCCTAAGTGTGGTCAGGAAAATACAGATCAAAATGTCTCTGTAGGGATAATTTTATCAGAATTTATTTCAAATGCATTCGCTCTTGACGGAAAACTACCTAAAAGTTTTGTTCCATTTTTATTTAAGCCCGGTAAACTGACCAATACCTATAATGCCGGAAAGAGAAATAAATACTTCAATCCGGTAAGAATGTATCTTGTGCTATCATTATTCTATTTTTTCGTAATAGGATATATCGGCAAAAAAGTAGCAGAGGATATTGAAACCCAATCTGAAAAAGTTTTTAATAGAGTTTCTTCAGATGACCCTGCCTCTTTAAGTAAAATTGATTCTCTTATAAATCTTAAATCGAGAGATAGTGTTAATTGGGAAGCTATAAAGAAAGAAATTGAAAAAGATACAGGACTGAAACTTCCCGACTCATTAAATAAAGAAAAACCGAATATAATTAAGGATTTAAAAATTGATTCAGTTGAAAATGGTGGTTGGGATACAAATCTTGATTTTACGGAAAAATTATATAGCCTGGCGCAAGATGAATCCCTTTCTATCGAACAATGTATTGATAGTCTGGATGTTAACAAGTCGGAAAAACTAACATATGCTTTAACATACCAATCTATAAAAATAATCAGGAGTGATAAGAGGTATTTAATAGGCTATATACTCAAAAACCTGCCAATAATGATGTTTATATTACTTCCTGTTTTTGCAGGGATGCTTAAACTTCTTTATATCAGAAGAAATTTTCTGTACATTCATCACATTATCCATGCATTGTATTTACATTCTTTTGCCTATCTGGTATATGGGTTAACCTTATTAATAACAGTCAAATATGATCTTGATGCTGGTCTTGCATTTTTCTCTTTTATTCTTGTTTCCACTTACAGTTATATCTCTTTTATCAGAGTATACAAGCAGGGCTGGTTTAAAACATTTGTGAAATTTAATATCCTAGGATATTTTTATATTTCATTTTTGTTAATAGCCTTTTTAATTGAACTGATGCTGAGCTTATATCTATTTTAGATAAATAAATAAAAAAAGGCTGCAATGATAAATTACAGCCTTTTTTATTACGATATATTCAAATCACAATACTTTATCGATTGCTTTTTCATGAGCATCAATTATTTTATCTATATCCTCTTCCTTTAAAGAATAAGAAAGAAACCATGACTCAAATTGTGCCGGTGGTAAATAAACACCTTCATCGAGCATTGCCTGAAAATATTTACCAAACAATTCCGTGTCACAGGTTTTAGCAGTTTCAAGATCAGTAACTGTTTTATCAGTAAAGAACACAGAAATCATCGAACCCAGCCTATTGATAGTATAAGGTAAATTCTTTTTATCGTGAATTTCCTGGATACCTTTATGTAGTTTTTCTGTCAGGGTACTTAGGGTAGTATATACTTGTGGATTATTCTTTAGATGATTTAACATAGCTAAACCTGCAGCCATAGCTACTGGATTTCCTGAAAGGGTTCCAGCCTGGTATACAGGGCCTGTTGGTGCTACAAATTCCATGATCTCTTTTTTACCACCATAGGCTCCTACCGGCATTCCACCTCCGATAATTTTACCAAGTGTAGTCATATCAGGAATAACCCCATATACTTCCTGTGCCCCACCTGGAGCTAGTCTGAATCCTGTCATGACCTCATCAAAGATTAATAATATACCATTATCATCACATCTTTTTCTAAGCCCTTCTAAATATCCATCCTCAGGAAGAACGCAGCCCATATTTCCTGCCACAGGCTCTAAGATTATTGCGGCGATATCATCACCTGTTTCATCGATCAATTTATCAACTGATTCCAGATCATTAAATGGAACAGTCAAAGTATCATTGGCAGTACCCTGAGTAACACCAGGACTATTTGGTGTACCCAAAGTCATTGCACCACTTCCCGCTGCAATTAAAAAGCTATCACCATGACCATGATAGCATCCTTCCATTTTAATTATTTTATTCCTGTTAGTATAACCTCTTGCCAATCGAATAGCTGACATAGTAGCTTCGGTTCCCGAATTAACCATCCTTACCTTTTCTATAGAAGGAACCATTTCTGTGATCAATTCAGCAATTTCAACTTCTTTAGCATTTGGAGCTCCAAAAGATAAAGAGTTTCCGATCGCCTCTTTCACTGCACTTTCAATCTCAGGATGGGCGTGTCCGATAATCATCGGGCCCCAGCTATTGATAAGATCATAATAGGCATTCCCGTCTTCATCATACATAAAGGCTCCCTTGGCTGATTTTATGAATAGAGGATCACCTCCGACAGCCTTAAAAGCCCTTACAGGAGAATTTACTCCACCAGGGATATAATTTTGAGCTTCGTTAAATAACTTTTTACTTGTCTCTATTGATCGGTTCATATTTTAGATCGTCTATTTGGTCTGGAAGCAATAATTTTGCATCCACAAATTGAATAATTGGTGTGTACCTGTTATCGTTTGACTGAAAGAAATTGTAAGCTGGAGTTAATTGCCCTTCCGAATATTCATCATCAATTTCTAGCTGAAAGTATTTACCATTTGAATCCATTTGTTTTCCAAAGTAATACATCATATCAAATCCTAGACATAAATACTTGGTTGGTAAAGTTCCAGTCCTATCTATATAAAAATTTCTGAATGATGTGAAGGTTCCATTCTCACGATCAACATAATCAGTAGAAATAATTCTCACTCCCAGTCTTTCTACCTGATCATAAGAAAGAGTGCTTATATCAAAAATTTCATCAGTTGTAATCATCGGAATTTTTTCATCTCTTATATCAAGAGTACTCAATGCTTTCGCTATCAACCTTTTATCATGACTTGCAAGAAAAATATGTCCGACACTATCCTCTGCTACTTTAAAAACCCTTTCTTCATTCATCTTTGAAAGGAAATCCATTGATTCCTGAATTTGATCAACTTTCACTTTCTTAAAGATGAGATTGGTAAAACCTTCCTCAGTCAGGTATTTTTTATATGTTGCCGCCATCAGACTATCTCGATAATTGTCAGAGTAAAACACCATGTAATTTTTATTCCTGTCGAGATTTTGAGCAGCATAATTCGCAGCGTTCATTGCTTGAGTAACGTAGCTACTTTTTAGAAGATAACTGAAAGGATTCTCAGTGATATATTCAACTTTATCACTTAAAGGATGAATGACATTAATTTTCTTATCAAATCCGAACTGTGAAACTGCTTTAAAAGGCCCTTCATATAGTGGCCCTATAATTAAATCCATGCGATCAAGGTCTCCAGATTTAATTATTTTAGCAGTATGTAATGAATCAACTTTGGTATCGAAGGCAAATAATTTAATATTTACTCCCTCTCTTTCAAGTGAATCGACTGCTATTTTAATCCCCTCATACAGATCCATCACAAAGTTTTTCTTTGTTTTAGCTCCGCGGAAACGATCACTTTGGAATGGCAGCATTACTGCTACATCATACTCATCCTTTTTAATATTTCGCAACCCACCCAGGGCATTATATCTTTCAGCATCGAGATCATATTCTTTTACCAGAAAATCGAGAAGGTTTCTGTCTTGCTCGTAAAGTGGTTGAAGATAAATTCTTTCTGCTAGCAAAATAGCAAGGTCTTTATCCTTAGGATATTTTTGAAGTAATTCAGTAAGGTAACTCAAATCGCTTACAGCTAGAAGGTAGTACATTTTCATATTACGACCTTCTTCTCTGAGATTCTTATTTTTAATGGATTTGAGCATTTCTACTGCCTCAAATATATTTCCGGATTGAAAATACGCATCAGCCAAACCGTATTTAACCTCATCGATATAAGGCCAGTCAGAATATTTGTTGAGTATTTGCAAATACATATTTTTTGCCCTGTCGAGTTCACCTAACCGCAAACTTGAAAGCGCATAATAATATGATGCTAATTCAGCATAAGCTCCGCCGTTATTTTCACTTTCAAGTACAGTCTCGAAATTTTCACGAGCTAATGCATATTTACCTTCTCTGAAAAGGGATTTACCATTTTCATAACGAAGCTTTGCTGATTCTTGAGCAAAAATGTTCAGCGTTGCAAAGCAAAAAATCAATAACAGAAAGAATTTCTTCATAATAAGATCATTTTCCCTATTCCCACTCGATAGTTGCTGGTGGTTTAGAGCTAATATCGTAAACAACTCTGTTTACGCCTTTTACTTTATTTATAATAGTATTTGAAATCTCAGCAAGGAACTCGTATGGTAAATGACACCAGTCTGCTGTCATTCCATCCACACTGGTAACAGCTCTTAAAGCTACTACTCTTTCATAAGTTCTTTCATCACCCATTACTCCAACTGAGTTAATTGGCAATAAAACTGCTCCTGCCTGCCAAACCTGATTATACAGATTTGCTGTTTTCAATCCCTGGATAAAAATATAATCTACTTCCTGAAGTACATGAACTTTCTCTGGTGTAACATCACCAAGAATTCTTATTGCCAGACCAGGTCCAGGAAAAGGATGTCTGTTTAAAATAGCCTCATCAAGCCCAAGAGCTGATCCAACCTTTCTAACTTCATCTTTGAATAAACTATTTAAAGGCTCTACCACTTTTAAGTTCATTTTTTCAGGAAGACCACCTACATTATGGTGAGATTTTATAGTTGCTGAAGGTCCCTTTACAGAAACTGATTCAATAACATCCGGGTAAATCGTTCCCTGAGCCAACCACTTAACATCTTGAATTTTATGAGCTTCTGTATCAAAAACATCTATAAAAACTTTTCCGATAGCTTTTCTTTTGGCTTCAGGATCTGTTTTACCTTTTAATTCATCATAAAACAACTCTTTTGCATCAACACCTTTAACATTAAGGCCCATATGCTTGTAAGACTCAAGAACATCTTCATATTCATGCTTTCTTAGCAGTCCGTTATCTACAAATATACAATGTAGGTTTTTTCCTATTGCCTCGTGTATAAGCATTGCTGCTACAGAACTATCCACGCCACCTGAAAGACCAAGCACAACTTTATCATTCCCTAACTGTTCCTTTAATTGTTCGACAGTTTCATCAATGAAATGGGCTGGTGTCCAATCCTGACTACAATCGCAAATATTAACGATGAAATTCCTCAATATTGTCTTACCGTCTGTAGAATGTGTCACCTCAGGGTGAAACTGAATTCCATAGGTATCTTCATCTTTTACGTGATATGCAGCTACATTTACTGACCTTGTGGAAGCAATGATCTCAAAAGAATCCGGCAGATCTTTAATCGTATCACCATGTGACATCCAAACCTGGCTATCAATATCTACTCCATCAAATAACGGATTTAATGAATTAACCTTACTAAGATTTGCGCGTCCATATTCCCTGTTTTCAGAAGGTGTTACAAAACCTCCTTCGCTGAATGCTAAAAGCTGGGCACCGTAACATACACCCAGAACTGGTAACTTTCCTCGGAATTTTTCTATTGGAATTCTCGGTGAATCCTCATCTCTTACTGAACAAGGGCTACCTGAAAAAATTACACCTTTGACATTTTCAGAGATCTCAGGAATATTATTATATGGATGGATCTCACAATAAACATTAAGTTCACGAACACGCCTGGCTATCAGCTGTGTATACTGCGAACCGAAATCGATGATAAGTATTTGCTCTGACATGGGCACAAAAATAACACCCTTTATCAGTTAATACCAGTCAATTTGATAAGAATTAACAGAAACTACCCGCGGAGGAAGAGGTGATAAATATATCCAGCATAAACAAGTAGGAAAACAACCCCTTCATATCGTGTGATAACCGATCTTTTACCGACAATTATTGAAAGTATAAGCAGGCTGGAACTTATGATAATCATCAGGACATCTGTATTGTTCACTGTTTCAAATTCTATCGGATTAATTATTGAACTTATACCCAATATCCATAATAAATTAAAGATATTACTTCCAATAACATTACCTACAGCCAATTGTGTTTTCCTTTTGGATACTGCCACAAGGGAGGTGACCAGTTCGGGAAGTGACGTACCCAGAGCAACTAGTGTCAAACCAATAAAGCTCTCACTAAACCCAAACATTTTAGAGAGCTCAATTGCTCCATCAACGACCCATTTACCTCCAAAGAAAAGCCCTAATACTCCCAGAACAATAAACGCAATACTTTTAACAACAGGTTGAGTAACAATGCTTCCTTCAATTATATCATCCTTTTTCTCCCTTGCATAGTTATAGATATAACCGAGAAACAAAGCGAAGAAAAACAATAAGACGATCCCTTCGCCCAAATCCAGCATTAACCCATTCTTATGATCTGAAAATATAGCCACATTTGCCAGATAACCTACAAGAAGAGTTGCTGTCAGGCTAAAAGGTATTTCAATAAAAAGGGTATTTTTCTTTATTGGTAAACTGTTTACGCAAGCTGATAACCCGAGGACCAACAAAATATTTGCAATATTTGAACCAAGGACATTTCCTACTCCAATTTCACTTTTACCTTGTATACCGGCCATTATATTTACCAGTAATTCCGGCATACTGGTTCCGATAGAAACAATAGTCAAACCAATGATGAAGTCAGAAATATTATACCGCTTTGCCAACGAAGAAGCACCTTCAACCATTATATCAGCTCCCTTGACCAATATAACAAACCCAACAACAAACAGAATATAGACCATGGACTAAAAAAATTTAAGCCCTGAAGTTATAAAAAGGAATTAACTGAGCAAAGAATCATTCTATGAATCATTCGGAGTTTACGATGAATTGTGCAACTTTTAATAAAGCCTTATTAGCTTCCGGTAAACTAGGAGCTAAAAAGTGCCATACATGAAACATTTTATCCCAGATATCCAGCTCAACTTTATTTCCAGAAGAAGCGGCTTTTTCGGCAAGCTTTACAGCATCATGAAGAAGAATTTCATGGCTACCTACTTGTATAAACATTGGCGGAAGAGAATACAAGTCACACCCAAGGGGTGAGGCATATTCTTCATGTGATTTGATTTGTTCGGTGGTAGCATAATAAGATGCCATCCATTTCAAATCTGATGGTTGAAACATATGATCCTTTCCTGAAGGAAGGTCGTATATTCCCGAATTCACATCTAAATTAACCCATGGAGACAACAATACCAGGCTATCTACATTAGGTTTTAATTTATCTCTGCGATATAAGGCGGTTGCCAGGGCTAGTCCTCCCCCACTGGAATCTCCCATCAGGTGAATTTTCCTGATTTCAGGATAACTTTCACGAAGATAGTCAATCACCAGACTGATTTCTTCAATGGCCTTAGGATATTTATTTTCAGGTGCCAGGCTATATTCCACTCCAAAGACTGGTAAGTGGCAGGATTTTGAAACCTGCCCCATCAATGAGAGATGTGTTCTTACCGAACCAAAACAATATCCTCCTCCATGAATAAAAACTATAGCCTGCTTCTCACTAACCTTTCCTGAAGTGATTCGGGATACTCCAATTCCATTGACTTTAAACTTTACCTGTTCAAGACCTGATAAATGGCTTACTTTTGAAGCCAGTTTATTAAAAACTTTTCTAACAACCTTAGGATGAGCAGTTCTGCCTCCCCTCTTTTTATCCTGAAGGGAAAGCAAATATTTATAGTAACTACTCTTAATGCTGGCCATTATAATAATCCTTTGGTTGATGGTAATTGATCTAGTTCATTTTCATTTCTAGATACAGCCAATTTAATCGATTTTGCCCAGGCTTTAAATATTGCTTCTATTTTATGATGCTCATTATCTCCTTCCACCTTAATATTTAAGTTTGCCTTTGCTGAGTCGCAAAATGATTTAAAAAAATGATAAAACATTTCAGTAGGCATATCACCGATCATTTCCCTTCTGAATTCAGCCTCCCAGACAAGCCAGGGTCTACCTCCGAAATCAATAGCAACCTGGGCTAGAGAATCATCCATAGGTAATAAAAACCCATATCTATTTATTCCTCTCTTATCTTTTAGGGCTTCCAGAAAAGCCTCTCCTAATGCAAGAGCTGTATCCTCAATTGTATGATGTTCATCAACCTGTAAATCTCCATTTACTTTTATATTCAGATCAATACCCCCATGTTTGCCTAGCTGATCTAACATATGATCAAAAAATCCCAACCCAGTATCAATTTCTGTCTTTCCCTTTCCGTCAAGATTAAGTGAAATACTAATATCGGTTTCATTTGTTTTCCTGATCACAGATCCGGTTCTATCCGGCATTGCCAGAAATTTAGCTATCTCATCCCATGAAGATGTGGATAAAATAGCATCGTCAGATTTTTGATTACTTATAAGAATACCTTTTGCCCCTAAATTTTTAGCAAGCTCTATATCTGTTTCCCGATCTCCAATGACATATGAACCGCTAAGGTCAAAATTACCATTAATATATTCTGACAACATTCCAGTTCCAGGCTTACGAGTAGGTAACTTCTCATGTTCAAATGACCGATCGATATGAATAGCATCAAAAACAATTCCTTCTGATTCTAAAATCTCGAGCATTTTTTCATGAGCCGGCCAAAAGGTATCTTCAGGAAATGAATCGGTGCCCAACCCATCCTGGTTAGTCACCATAACTAAGTAGTAATCAGTCAATTGACTGATCTTCTTCAAATTTGATATCGCACCTGGTAAAAAAGATAGTTTCTCAAGACTATCTACCTGAAAATCAGTCGGTGGTTCCACAATTATGGTTCCGTCTCTATCTATAAAAAGTACTTTTTTCATTTAATTCACGCATTTAATTTATCAACAACTAATGCTGTTAATTCACTTAGTAAAATATCGTTTTCATTTTTTGTACCAATGGTAATTCTCAAACAGTCATCACATAACACTACATTGGAACGATTTCTTACGACTATTCCCTTTTTTATCAAACTTCTATATAATTCTGCCGCCTTATGAATCTTAACCAGAATAAAGTTTGCATCTGAAGGATATACATTTTTAACCGCTGAAAGTTTAACTATTTCCTGGATTAATCTTTTCCTTTCTGCAATTACTAATGCCACCCACTCATCGACTTGTTTAAAATTATCCAGTGCTTTTGATGCTGCTTCCTGAGTTGCCTCATTGATATTATAGGGTGGCTTAACTTTATTTAAAAAACCAATAATTTTCGGGTCTGCGTAGGCCATGCCTAATCTAAGCCCTGCCATGCCCCATGCCTTCGAAAATGTTTGCAATACTACCAAATTAGGATACTCTTCTAATCTTTGGCTCCAGCTTTGAGAAGTTGTAAAGTCAATATAGGCTTCATCAATTACAACAATGCCTCCAAAGGATTTAAGAATAGCTTCTATATCCTTTTCATGCATCAGGTTTCCGGTAGGATTATTCGGGGAGCATAAAAAGATTAGTTTTATCTTTTTATCTTTTTCAATAGTATCAATTATTGTTTCAACATTCAATTGATAATTTCTTAACAGAGGAACCTCCAAGCATTCCACATTATTGATATCTGCTGAAACTTTATACATTCCATAGGTAGGTGGAGTGATTATCACCCTGTCTTCTCCAGGTTCACAAAATATTCTGAAAAGAAGATCTATCGGTTCGTCACTCCCATTTCCTAAGAAAATTTTATCCGGATCAATATTTTTAAGAAGTCCGAGTTTACCTTTGACAGTTTGCTGTAAAGGATCCGGATATCGGTTATACTTATTACCATCAGCTGACCCAAATGGATTTTCATTTGCATCCAGAAATACTGAAGCAAGGCCATCAAACTCATCTCTAGCCGAAGAATAAGGCTTCAAAGCCTTAATATGAGTCCTAATCAGATTATCTATATTAATCATTTGAAGCAAGTTTAGATAAACGAACCTTTACCGCATTTTTGTGAGCATCAAGATTTTCAGCTTCAGCCATTTCCATCACGGTATTGCCAATATTTCGCAACCCTTTTTCGGTTATTTTCTGAAAGGTTATTTTTTTCACGAAACTGTCAACAGACACGCCACTATACGCTCTTGCGAAACCATTTGTAGGAAGGGTATGATTAGTACCACTTGCATAATCACCTGCTGATTCAGGAGTATAGTTACCAATAAAAACTGATCCGGCATTGATTATTTCACCGGAAATTTCATCAGCATTTTTTCCACATAATATAAGATGTTCCGGAGCGTATGAATTAATCAGTTCAATCGCATTTTTTTCATCCCTCATAAAAATAGACATTGAATTCTCAAGTGCTTTTTCTGCGAGATTCTTTCGGGGAAGTTTTTCAAGCTGAATTGTTAACTCATTCT
This sequence comes from Mangrovivirga halotolerans, assembly GCF_026241165.1. GTDB lineage: Bacteria > Bacteroidota > Bacteroidia > Cytophagales > Cyclobacteriaceae > Mangrovivirga > Mangrovivirga halotolerans. The sequence continues at coordinate 17,678 of NZ_JAPFQN010000002.1, forward strand.
GAACCTTTTGTATCATATCTTCCTCCACTGTCACAAAAACAACCTGGCTGTCAACACCGTGTTCAGCTTGTGAAAGAAGATCTGCAGCAATAAATTCAGGGTCAGCTCCTTCTCCGGCATAAACCAACACTTCAGAAGGACCTGCAGGCATGTCTATCGCAACACCTTCGCTATTTAGTAATTGTTTTGCTGCAGTTACAAATTGGTTGCCAGGACCAAAAATCTTATAAACCTGAGGTACAGATTGTGTACCATAAGCCATTGCTGCTATAGCTTGTGCTCCTCCAATCTTGTAAATTTCAGAAACACCAGCTACCTTGGCAGCATACAGCATAGCAGGATGGACTCCCGATTTCACATTTGGAGGCGTACATAAAATTATTTCCTTACAACCAGCAATTTTAGCGGGTATAGCAAGCATCAATATCGTAGAAAATAAAGGGGCAGTGCCTCCTGGAATATAGAGTCCGACTTTTTCTATTCCAACAGACTTGCGGTAGCAAGTTACACCTGGCATAGTTTCAACTTCCTTCTCTTCCACAACCTGGCTTTCATGAAACTTCCTGATATTAATTGCTGCCTGATCAATTGCCGATTTCAATTCTTCAGAAATACTTTCTTCAGATTTCGAAATCTGGTCACTAGCTATCCTGACATCTTCAATTCCAATACCGTCAAACTTTTGGCAATACCTATCCAATGCAGTATCTCCTGATTTTTTTATTTCCTCGAGAATTGGCTTGACCACATTTTCCATCTCTGAAATATCAGAGGTAGGTCTGGCAAGTATTTCTTTCCAGTTACTACGTGAAGGGTTTTTTATTATTTTCATTGCTAAGCTTCTTAAAGAATTATTGGATCATTTTTTCTATAGGGACAACCAGGATACCTTCAGCACCAGCATCTTTAAGCTTTTCAATTCTATCCCAAAACTCATCTTCGTTGATGACAGAATGAAGGCTGCTCCATCCTTCCTGAGCCAGCGGTAATACTGTCGGACTTCTCATGCCTGGAAGTATTTCTATGATCTCCTCCACTTTATCATTAGGAGCATTAAGTAGAATGTATTTATTATTCTTACTATTTAGTACCGAATCTATTCGAAAAATCAGCTTGTTTAAGATCTCCTTTTTATCAGCAGGCATATCAGGAGATGAGATCAATACAGCCTCAGACTTAAATATGACTTCCACCTCTTTTAAACCATTCATAAACAAGGTACTCCCCGAACTGACAATATCACAAACACCTTCAGCAAGACCGATCCCGGGAGCAATTTCAACTGATCCGGATATTTCGTGAATATCTGCGTTTATACCTTTTTCATCCAGGTATTTCTGTAGTAGGTTAGGATAAGAGGTTGCAATATTTTTCCCTTCAAAATAATTAATATCAGTATAATTTTCTGATTTTGGAACAGCAAGGGAAAGTCGACATTTTGAAAATCCAAGCCTCTTATTTATGTCCAGGCCTTTAGATTTTTCTACCAGCACATTTTCTCCAACTATCCCCAGGTCAGCAATACCATCTTCGACATATCCTGGTATATCATCATCTCTTAAGAAAAGAAATTCTATAGGGAAATTTGAAGCTTCTGCTTTTAATGTACCTCTCCCATTATTGAATTTTATACCGCATTCTTTTATTAGCTTTAACGAGTCTTCACTGAGCCTTCCGGATTTTTGTACTGCTATTTTTAATTTCGTCATGATAAATATCTTCTTGATTGAATATAATAGATTAGCTGAAAAAATGTTTTCAGATTGTCAATATGGGGAAAACCCCCGTTATGGGCGATATATAAATATTATTCCTCCTCAGGAGGAATGATGGAAAAGATGATGTACATGAACACATGGAGCTGCTTGGGCAACAGCCTGAATCATTGTGATCATATTTTTATTTTCCTTGTACATCAAAGGCAAATGTATGCTCCTTTTTTTAAATAAAAAAGGCTATAAAAGTTTTTTTCAAATAATACTTAAGCCTTGAGGCTGGTTATCGGCAAGAATATTTTGTAATTTCAAAGTATGGTAGTAAAAAGCAAACCAGGAGGATTATATCTTACTATAGTCACGATCTTATTAATTGTAACCACTTATGGTGTAGTTAAAGATTGGTGGGCATTCTCAGCAATTGCAGGTTCTGTGTTTTTATTGGTACTGACCTTTATCAGAACTTATTACAGAGTCCATAACAATTACTTATATATTTTCAGTGGGTTTTTATATACTAATAAACTGGACTTATCGAAGCTTGAATCGGTAGAAAATGTCAATTCTTACAAGCCAGCACCGGCTTTATCCCATAAACGTCTTAGACTGAAGTTTAATGACGGTAAAACATTAGACATTTCAATGGATCCGCAATTGGAAGAGTCGTTCACTAATGAATTAAAAAACTCTTTACCTGGTTAATTAACCACCAGATTTCTTTGCTCGATACCCTTTGTCGGTCAGATAATTTAAAACCTTATCTCTATTATCACCCTGGATAATGATCTCTCCATTTTTAGCAGATCCTCCAACACCACATTTAGATTTTAATTCCTTACCCAGTTCTTTAAGATCGTCATCAGAACCAACGAATCCTTTAACAACTGTGGCTATCTTTCCTCCGCCTTTTCTGTCCAGCCAGATTCTCAAATCTTGTTCAGAAGGTTGAAGAGTTTCTTCTTCCTGATCACCTTCATATGAGTATTCAAAATCATCACTAGTGGAGTAAACTACTCCTTCTCTATCTTTAAATTTATTTTTCTTCTGACGTCCCATTTCTTTCTTTTTTGTAAAAATACATAAGATTTAAGCGAGGAACAAAAGAATAGTGGATCAGCCACCACAGATTGTAATCGCTGCATCACCTCCTTTGCGCACGACTTCCTGAAAATCAGGGCTGATCACATAAAAAGTGCGCGCAACCACTAAAAGACCGATTATAAAAACAAAAATAGCAGCTCTGCCCGAACTCAAAAGCCGCAATACTCCGGAACGAACAATTGGAAATATAGAAATAAACATTAGAGCCGGCCATGTACCTAATCCAAAAAGTACCATAAAAAGAACAGACTGCTTTATGTCAGGTTGTACGAGAGCAGTTGCCAGTGCCACATACACAAGCCCACATGGTAAGAAGCCATTAAACATTCCCATTAGGAAAACACCAATTGAGCTTTGAGTTTTATATGCACTGCTTACTTTATTTTTTAATCCGGAGAGTAATTTTGTAACAGGCTTGGAAACGATTTTCTCAAACTTCTTTATTCCGTTGAATAAAGCAAGCACCATTAACATTAGCCCAATGAGAATTGCAAAATAATGCTGGATACCGGTGAATTTCAATCCTGCTCCGGCAAGACCAATTGCAAGCCCCAGCAAGGCATAGGTAACCAACCTACCTGAATGGTAAAGTAACTTTCGACTAATAAAAGCACTGCCTTTACTTTTTGTAGTAACCATCATATCGAGTGGGCCACACATTAATACACAATGCCAGCTACCAGTCAGTCCTAATATCAATGCTGGAAGTATCATTGGATAAATACTGGCTTTTCAGTGTAATATTCCAGAGAAGCATCTTTCCATTTCAGTTTTAGTAGATACTGCCCCTTAGTCATGCCTTCAAGATCAAAGACATAAGAAGATTCATCTCCTTTATTTGACAGAGTTATTTTTCTATCCAGATTAGGATTATCAACCCTGTAAAAGTGAACTAAGCCCTCAACCGGAATATTTCCTTTTGCGAAGGTTAATGAAAGAGTTTTTTGATTATCGTTTAACTCTATTCCCGGCTTAACATCAAGATTATTGAAATTTCTCATTTTATCAATTACCTCCTGATAAGCTAGTTCTTCTTTATAATATTCTTTTTCAACAAGGTAGAAATCTTGTTTCATCGCCACAGTAACCAGGGTTCCCATGATGGCAATAAATGCTACAAAAGCAATAATAATTTTATGTCCCCAATTCATGATTTAATATTTTATTGGTCCAAGAAAATTCACTTTTTCACTATCTATCAAATCTCCTTTTTCATTGTATACACCTATTTTTACAGGTGTTTTAGTCTCAGAGAGATCTTTATCATCAAATTTCAAAAGAAGACTTCCCTCATATCTTTCTGCCGGCTCAAGAATCATATCTTTAGAATCACCAACACTCAATAATGCATTTGGATTATCAATTACTTTTAATTCTATTCTCTGAGTTCTCTGCGTTTTATTTGTAAGTTGAACGTCGAACAAATTGATATAAAGCCCAGTTTCATCCTCTTTTTGATATGTAAAGCCTGGTTTTTTCTGTATTGTTAAACTAATATCGCTACGCGTAAACAAAAGAAAGCTAAACAATATCAAAAGGACACCTAACACTCCTGTATAGGCTATTCTACGAGGTGTGATTAATTTTTTAACACCATCTTTTATACTGTTAAATGAGGCATATCTTATCAACCCTTTCGGCTTACCAATCTTAGTCATTACCTCATCACAGGCATCAATACAAGCTGTACAATTTACACATTCTAATTGCGTGCCATTACGTATATCAATCCCAGTCGGACAAACATGAACACAAAGCTTGCAATCGATACAATCCCCCTTATCTTCCTGAACTTGTCCACGTTTTAGCTTTCCTCTTGGTTCACCTCTTACCCAATCGTATGCCACTACTATACTATCTTTATCGAGTAAAACGCCTTGCAATCGACCATATGGGCAAACTACAGTACAAGCCTGTTCACGGAAATAAGTAAAAACCCAATAAAATGTCCCGGTAAAAAAGACCAAACCGAGAAAACCACTCCAGTTTTCTGTAGGTGGAGAAGTCACTAATTTTTCAACAGTTTCAATCCCTACCAGGTAGGCCATTGCCGTATGAGCTATCAGGATTGAAATGATCAGAAAAATACCATACTTCAGTCCTCTTTTAAATATCTTTTCACTATTCCATTTTTGTTTTGCCAGCTTTCTTTGCTTGTTTGCATCTCCATCAATCCAGTATTCAATTTTTCGAAAAACCATTTCCATAAAAATGGTTTGCGGACACGCCCATCCGCACCACAACCGACCAAAAGCAGTTGTAAACAGAATAATAAATACAAAGAATATTATCAGGATCAATGCTAATAGAAAAAAGTCCTGGGGCCAAAATGCCTGCCCCAGAACATAAAATTCTCTATCGAAAATATTTATAAGTAAAAACGGGTTGCCATTGATTTTAATAAAAGGAGCTCCAAAGAAAAGAATCAGCAATATAATTGTAACAATGTTTCTTGCATTATAATATCTTCCTTTAGGCTTTTTAGGATAAACCCAAACCCTTTTCCCCTCACTATCAACAGTAGCTATCGTATCCCGAAATTCTTCATCGTATGAATAAAGATCTTCCTGAACGCTTTTTTTGTTTTCACTCATTATCTGTCTCTCTGTCTATTCTTCTTCGTATTTATATACTTCCCCCTGAGGTTCTTTTGGATTATCTGGCTCAGTATCGTACAGACTATGAATATAAGATGTTACATTTCGTATCTGAACTTTAGTTAACTGATCCTCCCATGAGATCATCCCTTTTTCAGGAACCCCATTTTTGATGGTCATATAAATATCCTCAGCAGAACCTCCATGGATCCAATACTCATCAGTTAAATTCGGACCAACCTGGCCTCCCATATCATTTCTATGACATACTGCACAATTCGCCTCAAATACCAGTTTTCCATTTTCAATATGTGCTGGATCATCAGTAAAGGAAAGGCTTGATTCATCAATAACATTAGCCATTTTTTCAGCTTCAGCTCTAGCTTCAGCTACTGCTATTTCATATTCCTCAGCTTGTAAAGGCGCTGCATCAAACACATGGTAAACAAGCATATATCCGATACCCCAGACAATACTGACCCAGAATAAAGCTTTCCACCACGGTGGAAGGTGATTATCTAGTTCTCTGATGCCATCATAATCATGGTCAAGTTCGATCTCCTCTTCCTCTTCTACAGGGACAGCATCATTGACTTTAGTAAGCCAGCTACTCCAGGTAGTCTCGGATTTCTCTTCAACCGGAAGTCCTTCTTTTACCCTCTTCTCCCGAACGATCATTTTAACAACGCTAAGGGTATAAATTACTGCTAACAGCACCAGTAATGCAACTACCAGAAGACCAAGCGTTAACACACCCAGGATTAGTTCTGTCTCAGAAAGATTTTGGATTGTTTCGTATAATCCCTCACTTTCTTCCTGAGCACTGGCATAGCTCACAGTGAAAAATGCCAGTACCGGAATTAATATTGCTTTATTTAAAATTTGAGATAAGTATTTCATGATTTTTCTCCGGATTCAGGTAAAACATCATCATCAGCTAGTGGTATAGAAGCTATCTCATCAATAGTCTCTTTGTCATGACTCATCACGTAGATAGTCAAGCCAACGAAGAATACCACAAATATTATCAGGCTGATTATTGGCCAGATGGCCACGTTATCAATTTGTTCGAAATAATGCTTAAACATAATTTTATTTATTTGCGGTTTCTTCTGTACTATTTCCTGCCTTTATATCTTTACCCAGTCTTTCAAGGTAAGCGATCAGGGCTACGATCTCTGACTCTGGTACGATCACCTGGTCTTTGAGCTCCTCATTTTGAGACTTAATCTCTTCTACCACCTTGTTTGCCTGAGCCATATAATCCTGAACGGCTATTTTTTCATAACCTTCCTGGTACGGTACCCCAAGGTTTCGCATTGCTGAAATCTTTGGCAAAACAGTTTCCGGATCAACTACATCTTCATAAAGCCAAGGATAAGGAGGCATAATCGAACCTGGCGAAGTACTTGTTGGTTCATACATATGACTAAAGTGCCAGCTTTCAGTGAGTCGGTCACCAACTCTATGAAGATCAGGACCTGTTCTTTTGGACCCCCAAAGGAAAGGATGATCATAAACGAATTCACCGGCTTTAGAATACTCTCCATATCTTACAGTTTCACTTCGGAAAGGCCTGATCATCTGAGAGTGGCAGTTATTACAGCCTTCTCTTATGTAAATATCTCTACCTTCAAGCTCTAGCGGTGTGTAAGGCTTTACACTACTAATTGTAGGTACATTTGATTTCACAAGGAATGTCGGCACCATTTCGATCACTCCACCAATCACAATCGCCACAAAAGCAAGAACAGTAAATAATACCGGCTTTCTTTCAAGAACACTATGCCAGTGTCCACCTGTAATCTTTTTCTTTTCAAGAGCAGGTGCTTCATCTGCTTCATTTGATAAGAATTTACCTTGTTTTGCAGTTTTAACCAGGTTGTAAGACATCATAATTGCCCCTGTGAGGTAAAGTGCACCACCAACAGCCCTCATTATGTACATTGGCTTAATCGAATTCACGGTTTCAAGGAAGTTACCATAAACTAATAAGCCATCAGGAGTAAATTGTTTCCACATCAGACTCTGAACAACTCCTGCTACATACATTGGAAGAGCATAAATCACAATTCCCAGGGTTCCTATCCAGAAGTGAGTATTAGCCAATTTGGTAGAGTAAAGCTTAGTCTGATACATTTTCGGAATCAGATAGTAAAGCATACCAAATGCAAGGAATCCATTCCAGCCAAGACCACCAATGTGAACGTGAGCAATAATCCAGTCACTAAAGTGAGCAATGGCATTAATGTTTTTAAGAGATAAAAGTGGTCCCTCGAGTGTTGCCATACCATAAGCGGTAACTGCAACTACCATGAATTTAAGAACAGGATCTTCGCGAACCTTATCCCATGCTCCTCTAAGAGTAAGAAGTCCGTTTAACATACCTCCCCAACTTGGTGCGATAAGCATGATTGAGAAGACAGTACCTAAAGACTGAGCCCAGTCTGGTAAAGAAGTATAAAGTAAGTGGTGAGGTCCTGCCCAGATATATATAAATATCAAAGACCAGAAGTGAATGATCGACAATCGATAAGAGTAAACAGGCCTGTTAGCTGCTTTTGGCAGGAAGTAATACATCAGTCCTAATACAGGAGTTGTCAGGAAGAATGCCACAGCATTATGCCCATACCACCATTGAACCAATGCATCTTGTACTCCAGCGTACCATGAGTAACTCTTAAGAAAAGTCACCGGCATCTCGAATGAGTTAACAACATGCAATACCGCCACTGTGATGAACGTGGCAATGTAAAACCATACAGCAACATACATATGTCGCTCTCTCCTTTTCAGGATAGTTCCGATCATATTAATACCGAAGATTACCCAAATAACGGTGATTGCAATATCAATCGGCCATTCGAGTTCAGCATATTCCTTTGAAGTTGTAATACCCAGAGGAAGAGTGATTGCTGCCGCTACAATTATTGATTGCCATCCCCAGAAATTGATCCATGATAATGCATCACTGAACATCCTGGCTTTTAATAATCGCTGCAGGGAATAATAAACTCCGGCAAAAACACTGTTACCTACAAATGCAAAGATGATAGCATTGGTATGTAGAGGTCTTAGCCTTCCGAAAGTAGTATAAGGAATACCCAGATTAAGATCAGGGTAAAATAACTGAATAGCTATGGTAAGCCCCACGAGCATACCGACTAACCCAAATACCACAGTGGCAACTATAAATGCCCTGACTATCCGGTTATCGTACTCAAACTTTTCTAGTGTCATAATCTTATTTGATTTCTGTAATCTATTTTCTGTATTTAATCGCTAAGGTATCTTTCAGCGCATTTTTCCCCGCTGACAGGATTCATTTCAACTGGTGATATAAATCATGCTAAGTGGAATCTGACTGATTTTCAGACTTGTTATCGAACAACATTCTCCGAGCCGGAGCATCGGTATCATCAAACTGCCCTGCCTTTACTGCCCTGATAAACAAGACCAAAAAAGTAAGGGCAACTACCAGGCTAGTGGCTATGAGGATTATTATTATTTTCATTTTGAAAAGATTTTTTTACCAATAAATTTTATTACCAAAGTGGAAAAAGCCACAATAGTGATTGAACTCAGGGGCATGAGAATTGCAGCAAATACCGGAGTCAGCATACCGGCTGCTGCAAAGGATAATCCAACCAGGTTATATAAAAGAGAAATGGTTATACCTACCCATAATACTTTACCGGAATTTTTAGCGAATTTTAATATTTGAGGTAGTTTTGAGAGATTATTCCCAATGACTATCGCGTCACTGGCCGGAGTAAATGAAGTGGTTTGATCAGTAACAGCAAGGCCGAAATTAGCAGCCTTTAATGCTCCTGCATCATTAAGTCCATCTCCTACCATTAAAACCTTTTCCCCTCCTTTCTTTAGGTCAATTACATTCTCAAGTTTTTGATCAGGTTTTTTGTTGAAATGCAACTCAGCTTTATTTCCTGAAAGATCTGCTAAATTGGATTTCTCATTATCGTTATCTCCACTTAAAACGGATAAGTCGTATTTCATTTGGGAAAGCTGATCAAACAGATCATCAATCCCTTCCCGGTATTCAGGTTTTATCTCAAAATATCCAATAAATTCATTATTGATGGAAAGACACACCGATGAAGAGGGAATGGCTACTTCAGTATTAATAAATTCTTTTGATCCCAGTTTATAAATTTCGTTATCTACTTTTCCGGATATTCCTTTCCCTGAAACCTCTGTAAAATCATCGATTATAGCATCAAGCTTTGTATTCGATTCTAACAAATATTCTGAAATTGCTACACTGAGAGGATGCACCGATTGACTACACAATGTTGCAATATTTGCTTTTTGGCTTCTTAACAAGGGCTTGTACCCGATGAAATTAACTTTAGAATTATCCTTTGTAGTAAGAGTCCCGGTTTTATCAAAAATGATGTGGTCGATCTTTAAAAGCTTTTCTATGAGGTCAGAGTTACGTAAGTAAAATCCGATATTACCTAATACACTTTGTGCGCTACCAAATGTATAAGGTATGGTTAAAGAAAGTGCACAAGGACATGCTACTATTAAAATTGCCGTAAATACGCTTACAGTTTTTCCCGGGTCAATAAAATACCATCCTATGGCAAAAGAAAAGGCAAGAAATAAAATCACCCATGTGAAATATTTCGCAACTCTGTTTAAAATTTTATCAGCAACAAATTCATCTGATTTATTGAAGATCTCATTATTCCATAGTGAGGTAAGATAACTTTGAGACAATACCTTTTTCACTTCGAAAGATGCTGATTTTCCGATCAGCTTTCCTCCGGCAAATATTAGTTCACCCTTTCCTTTTTTAACAGGACGCGACTCCCCGGTAACGAAACTATAATCAATCAAAGCCGAATCATCCTTAACAATACAATCAACAGGGATAACTTCAGTATTCCTGATTTGTATAACATCTCCTATAGTAAGATTTCGTACAGGAATTACTTCCCTGGTCAGGTCATCTTTTATTCTATGTACAGCCAGGGGAAAGTATGATGTAAAACTTCGGTCGAATGATAGGTTTCTGTAAGTCCTGTTTTGAAACCATCTGCCTGTAAGCAGAAAAAACAGCAGTCCGGCCAATGAATCGAAATAACCTGGTCCGGTACCAGAAAAAACCTCATAAGAACTATAAAAAAACAAGGTGATTATACCAATGGAAACAGGAACATCGATATTTAAATATTTTTGTTTCAATCCACTCCATGCCGATTTAAAATACACTGTACTGCAATAAAAAAATACAGGGATTGCCAGTAAAAAATTCACTAAGCCAAAATATGGAGCAAATTCACCCAGATCATCATCCAGACCTAAGTATTCAGGAAAGCTCATAAGCATAATATTGCCGAATGCAAAACCGGCAACTCCTATCCTGATCATCAAACTTCTCGATTCATTATCGATTTGTTCAGCTTGCTCATCTTCCAGGGAAATATGAGGGGAATAACCGATCTTCTTGAGAAGTACGGCTAATTCTTTTAAGGAAAGTAATTCAGGATTGTAGTCAATTGTTACTTTCTTTTTACCAAAGTCAACAACAGAACGTATGACACCATCATGAAGTCTGTAAAGGTTTTCGAGTAACCAAAGACAAGAACTACAATGAATAGCAGGAACCTGGAATACTACTTTATTAAAATCCTCAGATGAATATTTTAAAAGAGATGATTGAATTTCCTCATTCTCCAAAAAGTCGTAGATTTCATTATCCTCTGAAACTTTAAGTCCAGGCTCAATGTCAATTTTATAATAATCTTGAAGACCATTGGCAGAGAGAATTTCAAAAGCTGTTTTACATCCTGTACAGCAAAATGTTTCATTCTCAAAAAATATAATATCATCCTGATGATCCGGAAGAGCATCATTACAATGACGACATTTCTTAGATATCGAAATTCCCTCTAATACCTCTTGATTGGAATTCTGCTGCATATACTTTATTACCAGACTAATACTATCCAGTAAAAATATGTTTACAGCTTAATTACTCAGCTATCAAATATCATTGTAGCCAGTGATATAAGTCAAGGGTATATCAATCCGATACCAAAAAGTATAACGAAAACAAGTGTTGAGGCTGCTAATTGTTTGAGATAAGGATCGAGGTGTTTTGGATCTGTAATGTTAATTACTCCATATAAATTTTTAGCTAAAAGAGGGATAACCAGTAAAAACAACCATTGCCATGGTGATGAATAATTATAGAAAGTAAAAACAGCAGCACAAACTATCGCTCCGAATAGAAGAAAAGCATGGTAGATCAAACTGTTACTTCTTCCAATTCTAACCGGTATACTGTACTTCCCTGCTTTCCTGTCTGATTCTATATCTCTGATATTATTAACATTCAATACTCCTGTGGCGAGCAGACCACAACTTGTAGCAGGTAGAAGAATATCTGGCCTAATTGTTTCAGAAAATAAAAAATAGGTCCCACCAACACCTACATAGCCAAAAAAGATCATGACAAAAAGGTCTCCGAAACCTTTATAACCATAAGGATTATTTCCTGCGGTATAATTAATTGCAGCAAACAATGCAGCTAACCCAAGACCAAGAAATATAAATAGTAATTTAAGGTTATCTCCGAATGAAGCTATGAGAAGTCCTACACCACTAATAAAAGCTAAGGCAGCACAAGCTATTACTGCCCATTTCATCTGCGATTTGGAAATAGCTCCTGATTGAACAGCTCTAGCTGGTCCCAGCCTGTCTGCCGAGTCTGCCCCGTGAATGCTATCTCCATAATCATTTGCCAGATTAGAAAGTACCTGCAAAAGTATGGTGGTCAGGATAGTAAGAATAAAAATAGTTGTACTCCAAAAGCCATCAGCCTTTGCAAGTACTGCTCCCATTCCCACGCACGCTAAAGCGAGAGGCAATGTTCTTAATCTGAAAGCTTCAATCCATGCCTTCATATTACATTCTTTCCGGTACCGTAATACCTAATAATCCCATAGATAAGTTTATTACTCTGGCTATCTGAGCACTTAACGCGACTCTGAAAGTACGAAGATCCTTATCATCTTCTCCAAGAATAGAAAGCTCTGCATAAAACCTGTTATATTCCTTAGCCAGGTCATAAGCATAATTTGCTATTACAGCAGGACTTAATTCTTCCGCCGCAAGTTTAAGCTTGTTATGATATTCAGAGATCAGGTAAATAAGATCTTTCTCAGTATCTGATATTTCAAGTGATCCCGAAATGTTTTTTTGATATTCAATTCCAAGCTGATCAGCCTTTCTTAAAATAGCTGAGATTCGAGCATGGGTATACTGAATAAATGGTCCTGTGTGTCCTTGAAATTCAATTGATTCTTTCGGGTCAAAAAGCATTCTTTTCTTAGGATCGACTTTAAGAAGAAAATACTTTAAAGCACCTAATCCCAGGGTATCATAAAGTTCTTTAGCCTGTTCGTCATCAAACCCATCGATCTTACCTAATTCTTCGGTGTGTTCCCGGGCAGTATCAACCATTTCACTCATCAGGTCATCGGCATCAACTACTGTACCTTCCCGTGACTTCATTTTTCCGGTAGGCAAATCAACCATTCCATAAGAAAGGTGATATAAACCATCTGCAAAAGGCTTACCCAGTTTCTTTAACAAAGTAAAAAGAACAGTAAAATGATAATCCTGCTCGTTTCCAACTACGTAGATAGACTTATCAAAATTCAAGTCCTTATATCGCTGATCAGCAGTACCTAAATCCTGCGTCATATAAACCGCTGTACCATCACTTCTTAATAGAAGTTTTTCATCTAATTTTTCTTCATTCAGATCAGCCCAAACCGATCCATCATCCTTTTTGTAGAAAACACCTTTTTCAAGCCCTTCATTAACCAGGTCCTTACCCAAAAGATAAGTTTCAGACTCATAATAATATTTATCGAAATCTACTCCCATTCGGTCATAGGTCTGTTCGAATCCTTCATAAACCCAACCATTCATCTTTTTCCAAAGATCAACAGTTTCCTTATCTCCGGCTTCCCACTGTTTAAGCATTTCCTGGGCTTCGAGAAGAATTGGCGCCTTCTTCTTAGCTTCTTCCTCATCCATTCCATCAGCTACCAATGCAGCAATTTCCTGCTTATATGCTTTATCAAAGGCTACATAATAATTACCTACAAGGTGATCGCCTTTAATACCAGCTGATTGAGGAGTTTCTCCTTCACCAAACTTCAGATAAGCGACCATAGATTTACAAATATGAATTCCCCGGTCATTAATTATCTGAACTTTATCCACAGAATATCCATTGGCTTTAAGAATATTTGCCGTAGAATATCCCAGAAAGTTATTTCTCAAATGGCCAAGATGAAGCGGTTTATTTGTATTTGGAGAAGAGTATTCGATACAAAATCTTTCGTCTTTCTGAGGTAAAGTACCAAAGTTTTCATTCGAGATAATGTCATTGATATTATCGATGAATGCGTTATCGGTAAGTATAAGATTTAAAAAACCTTTAACAGTATTAAAATCTTTTACTACATCACAATTTTCCTTAAGATAATCTCCGATTGCAGCCCCGGATTCTTCCGGGCTCTTCCTGGTTACGCGAAGGAAAGGAAAAACAACAAAAGTATATGTACCTTCAAACTCTTTCCTTGTCGGTTGAAGGGAAATATCTTCTGTTAATTCATGATCAAATACTTTTTTGAAAGCATCTTTAATATTACTAATGATCGTTTCTTCTAAATTCATCTTCTTCGCGTATAACTATTAATCAGAAATTTTCTATAAGTGATTTTGTCGTATTCTCAAGAATATCGAAGGCATTTTCTGCCATTAAATTTTCAGTATCAAGGGTTGGATTTACTTCAACTATCTCCCAGCAACAAACTTTTTTATCCTTGATTATTTCTTCATTAAGAAGTTTTGCTTCTTCAACTGACAATCCACCGGGAACTGGTGTACCAGTACCCTTTGATATGCGTGAATCAATACTGTCAACATCAAAAGAAACATATATATTTTCGCAGTGACTAAGCCTTTCAGTTGCTTCTTTAGCCACCTGCTCTATTCCTTTTCTACTTATTTCTTCTGGTGTAAAGTTTTTAATGCCATACTTTTCCATTAGATGTTTTTCCGGTTCTTCGGTATCTCTTACTGAAATAAATACAATATCACTTGGATCAATTTTTGGTCCCTTTACTCCGACGTTTTTTATTTCTTCCCATATCTCACGAGTTCCTTCTGTGATGTCATTGATCTGCATTTCTTTATTATCCAGGCCAGTAACCATAGCTAAAGGCATACCATGCATATTTCCCGAAGGTGTAGTGTAAGGCGAATGAAGGTCTGCATGTGCATCAATCCATATTACACCTAATCTTTGGTTTGGTCTGTTCTTTTTGATACCACAGATAGTGCCGGCAGCAGTAGAATGATCACCTGCCAGTACAATCGGAAATCTTTTTTCATTCATTACATCATTAACAGTAGAACAAACTCTTCGAACCATAGTATGAACACCATCAATATGCTTTGCGTGAGGATAATTATTCTTTAAAAAAAGTAAATTATTCTGATCATCAACATTGACCGAATCAAATGTGCCAAAATATTGGGAATCCTTGTCCAGGCTGGCAACTTTTAAAGCTTCAATTCCAAGGCTGGCTCCCCTGGTACCTGCAGCTATTTCTGAGCGTACCTCTATAAGTTTTACTTTATTCATCTGGGCTAATCTTAAGATTTTTCAATGTTCAAAAATACAAAACTGGATGCGCAAAAATAAAAGTATTGGATTATAAAACCAGTTCAAATTCACTTTAGTTAATCCAAAGATTTTTGTAGGGAGTCATTATTTCCTATTTTTATAGGATTACATTTTATTTATGTAATCTTACATTAAATAAGTTCTTTTAGTAATGATCTATTTTTCGTCTTATTAAATAGCATAAATTCGGCGAAAAAATCTGATTATTGCGGTTAATTAAATGCCTTAATTAATAAATATTGAATGAAAAGTTATTTTGATCTTATTGAACAGACTTTTTATTTCCCACAGGAAGAGTTTAAAGTCAGCAATAACGAACTTTTATTTAATGATATTCCGTTAATGGAAATCATTAAACAATATGGAACACCCTTGAGACTGACTTATCTACCGAAAATAGGTCAAAATATAAATGCAGCCAGGGAATGGTTTCATAAGGCCATGAAAAAACATAATTACGATGGTGATTATACCTATTGTTATTGTACAAAGTCATCTCACTTTAAGTTTGTGATCGATGAGGCCTTAAAAAACAAAGTCCATATTGAAACCTCTTCTGCTTTTGATATAAAGATTGTAGAGTCATTATTCAGAGATGGGAAAATAACCAAAGATCACTATATCGTTTGCAATGGTTTTAAACGTCCGACTTATACTGAGTATATCACCAATTTATTAAATGATGGTTTTCACAATTGCATCCCCGTTCTTGATAATATGCGCGAACTGGATTATTATGAAGAAAATGTGAAAGGGGAATATAAATTGGGTTTAAGGGTCGCAGCTGATGAAGAACCAAAATTTGAATTCTATACCTCCAGATTAGGTATTCGTTATAATGAGATCGTTGATTTCTATAAAGATAAAATAAAAAATAAGTCTAAGGGTAAGCTGAAAATGCTTCATTTCTTTATTAATACAGGAATAAGGGATACTGCCTATTACTGGAGTGAATTGAGTAGATTTATTTACAAATATTGTGAACTAAAAAAGATTTGTCCGGAATTAGACACTATAGATATTGGAGGCGGCTTCCCTATAAAAACATCTCTGGGATTTGAATTTGACTATGAAGCTATTGTTGATCAAATTATTGAAAATATAAAATGGATCTGCAATAAAAATCATGTTCCGGTGCCGAATATATTTACAGAATTCGGAAGTTATACCGTTGGAGAAGCAGGAGCTTTCATCTATAACATTCTTGATCAAAAACTTCAAAATGATAAGGAACTCTGGTATATGATCGATTCTTCATTTATTACCAACCTGCCTGATAGCTGGGGATTAAATCAAAAATGGATCTTATTATCGGTAAATAAATGGAATGATAATTTTCACAAAGTAAATCTCGGTGGTCTGACCTGTGATAGTATGGATTACTACAACTCAGAGATGCACAGTTCTGAAGTTTTTCTTCCTAAAATCGAAAGTGATGAACCTCTCTACATTGGCTTTTTCCATACAGGCGCTTACCAGGAAACCTTAGGCGGGTACGGAGGTATTCAGCATTGCCTGATTCCTGCCCCTAAACATGTGGTAATTGACAGAGATGAAAATGGAGAAATCACTTCTTATTTATTTAGTGAAGAACAAAAGCATGAAGGTATGCTTGATATACTGGGCTACAACAAATAACTAATCAATATCATTTAAAGGAATGGAAATTTTAACTTCCGTTCCTTTAATTTCTTTTCCATTTATATTTATATGACCGCCAATTTTATCCAATTGGGATTTAACTAAATATAATCCATAACCTTTTCCGCTAAGCGGCTCCCCTCCTGCACTATACATTCCTATTCCAACCTCATTCTTATAGCCTGAATACCCTATCCCGTTATCGATAACATTAAAATATGCTATATCACTTTTTGAATTCAAACAGACTTTAACTTCTGGTTTATCTTCTTTTGAAGAAAATTTGATAGCATTATGAATAATATTATTAAAAATATTAGAATAAAAATCAGGGTTCCCTCTTGCTATGATATCATTTTCGACTTCAGAATATATTTTTGTTCCATTTTCACAAGCATATTTTTCCAGGTTTTTTAATACTGAAATCAAAATATCAGAAATATTTACAGAATCGATTTCCTTAGTTAATTGAACATCAACAACCCTTGAAAGGTCATCAGTTATTTCCTTAAGTTGACTGGCAGAAGCTCTTATTCTATAAATAATTTCCTCTACTCTAAAATCATCCGTAAAATCTGCAGGAATGATCTGTAGTAAACCTGAAATTTGAGAAATAGGAAGTTTTAAATCGTGAGCAATTATAGAAGCAAACTTCTCCAGGTTCTCATTTTTATTCTGAAGTTCCTTATTTTTCTTCTCAAGCTCCAGATTATATTTAAATACATTATCCTGCAGACCTTTATTGTAATTTTGAAGCTGTTTATTTTGTTCTGTTATCAAAGAATGCTGTTCTTCAATTTTTTGGTTTTTCTCTTTCAAAAGACTAATTGCTTTTTCATGCCTGTACTGGACTTTCAGATAATATTTCTTGTACCGCGACAACATATATCCCGCTAAGGAAATCACGATAACTAGAATAAGGCCATGACTAAATAAAACTTCAGGGTAATCAAAGCTATTTACTTTTTCAGGGTACTTATATTCCAGAAAAAATAAAGCCAGGATATTTATAATTATTGCAGGAACCACCCACCTTCTCCATGTATTATTAAATACTACTAATAAGAACAATACTATTAATATAAATAGATAGGGGATTGAACTTCTAAACCCTCCGGATTGAAACCAGGTCACATTTAAAATAAGCAGAACAGCAATTCCAAATATTTTGCTTACTAGGCTTATATCAGAGATTTTCCTTGAAATAAAATATAGTGATACTATAAAAATAAAAGCTAAAATTTCGAATATAACCAGCCTTGCATCTTTTGCAATAAAAAGATTATTTAATAACAATAAAATCGTAGCAAAGATGCTAAGTGTTAAAACCCTTAAAAATATTTTTTTCTCAGGGCCCATTAATTTATAATTAGCGATGAAAAAATCAGCTCTTGTTGTATCTGTATCCAACAATTATACAAAAAGAAATAGAAAAAATTAAACTAAAACCCTTTTAATTAGGATAATACGTATTTAACAAACTCATTGAATGTTTTTACAACATGATCGGCATATTCGAATTTATTGCCAGTACCTATTGTTGTTATATTTAATTCTCTTGCAGGAAGAAGGTCCCGGTCTTTATCGCCAATCATAAATGAAATCTCAGGATCAATATTAAATTTATTGATTGCTCTTTCAAACATCAAAGAAGCAGGTTTTCTTGAAAGTGATTTACTTACAGAAGGATGCCATGGGCAATAGTAAATGGCATCTATAATTTCATCAGTTTGTTGATGCAAATAATCATGGCATTCCTGCATATCTTTTCTTGAATAAAGACCTCGTGATATCCCGGCTTGATTTGTAATTATTAATAATTTAAATCCTTCTCGCTTTAATTTTTTTAATCCTTCAACAACACCTGGCAAGATCTCAAAATCAGAAATTTTAAACGTGTATTCTCCTCGTTCTCTGTTAATTACACCATCACGATCAAGAAAAATGGCTTTATTTTTGTATCTATCCATGTTAAGTTGCATACCGCTAATTAACAAGATTTATGAAAATTTGCGTTAACATTGTCTGTTTATCTGCCCAGAAAGATCATATATTTGTTACTCTTAAATAAGATTATGAGTAAAGCCCTTGTAATTATACCAACCTATAACGAAAAAGAAAACATCGAGGAGATGGTGTGGGAGGTATTCTCCTTGCCTGTAGCTTTTCACTTGCTAATTGTTGATGACGGATCACCTGATGGAACAGGTGAAATAGTCAAAGAATTACAAAAAGAATTTAAAGACAGGCTGCACCTTATAGAAAGAAAAGGTAAACTAGGATTAGGCACAGCCTATATAACTGGTTTCAAATATGCTCTCGAAAATGATTATGATTTTGTTTTCGAAATGGATGCAGATTTTTCTCATAACCCAAAAGATCTGGTAAAATTATATCATGCCTGCAATGATGACGGGGCTGATCTTGCAATTGGTTCAAGATATTTAACCGGAGTAAATGTTGTTAACTGGCCTATGGGCAGAGTGTTAATGTCATACTTTGCTTCAAAGTACGTTCAATTCATCACAGGAATGCCGATTTATGATGCCACAGCAGGATTTAAATGCTATTCAAGAAAGGTTCTTCAACGTATAGAATTAGACAAAATTAGATTCATTGGATATGCCTTTCAGATTGAAATGAAATTTAAAGCCTGGAATTATGGTTTCAAAATTAAAGAGATTCCAATAATTTTTACTGACCGGGCTAAAGGTCAATCTAAAATGTCTGTAAATATTTTTAAAGAGGCAATTTTTGGGGTGATCAGCATGAAAGTCAATAGTCTATTCAGAAAATACCCCCCAAAACATGTTAGTCAAAGCGAATAGCTTTAACTGGTTTGACTCGACTAATAATATAAGCCGGTAATAAGATTATAATACCAATTAATACGAAGGTTAATAAATTTACTAAAATAAAAGCCTTCCAATTCCATTCTATTGGCACATAACTCATATAATAGTTTACCGGATCAAGGGGAATCAACTTAAATTTGTACTGGATATAGCAGAAAGCAAGCGCAAATATATTCCCAAAAAACAGCCCTTTCAGTACTATCTTCAACAATCGTATAGTAAAGATCCTGATAATTAAGGATTGTCTGGCTCCAAGTGCTTTTAGCATCCCGATCATTTGAGTTCGTTCCATCATTAACAGTAATGAAGGTGCAATCATATTTACCCCAGCCACAAAAAGGGTTATCACCAACAGGATCAAAACATTCATGTCTATCAATCCCATCCAATCAAAGATTTGCCTGTATTTATCACTTGTCTTATCAGCATATTGGCCCGCTGGTGTATTATCATTAATTGTAGCTTGTATCTGATCAATATTCTCAAGATCTTCAACAAATATTTCATAACCTCCGATTTGCCCTGCGGTCCAGTTATTAAGATTTTGCACCAAAGCCAGGTCACCCAAGACGACTTTATCATCGAAGTCCTCCAGTCCGGTTTCATATACACCTTTGACGATCAAATTTCTGAAACGGACAGGGTCCTGAACAAAAAACACCATGACTGTATCATTAAGCGACAATTTCAGTAAGTCCATCAGTTTTTTTGACATCACTACTTCTTTACTGTCATCCTCACCAGAAAAATCCGGAGCTTCACCAGCGATCATATTTACCTTAAACCGATCCCAGTCATAATTTTCATCAACACCTTTTAAAACTATTCCCTGAACTTCCTCCTCAGTTTTCAAAATACCTCCTTTGAGGGCAAATCTTTGCAAATGTTCTATTCCATCATAGGATTTGTAGTTTTCAATAAATTCATTAGATCCAGGTATCGGGGGCAATTCAACTGAGCTATTGAGACTAAAGCGAGATACGACTATATGTCCGCTGAGGCTGTAAGCTTTGTTTTTTATGGTTTTCTGAAAACCTCCAAGAATGGCAAAGGAGATCACCAAAATACCAATACCTATAGCAACACTTATAGAAGCAACCTTAGTGGCTGTAGACGAAAAAGTGCTTTTTTCAGTTTGGCTCGTCTTTTGTGCTATAAAATAGGCAACATTAAAGGGCATATTTGCAATTTATTGCTTTGATTTGAATAATTTGAAATACAGAATTCAAAACTAATGTATTTATTAAGGAATATTATTTTTAATACAATTCTTTTTTTGCTTTTAGCCTGTAACCTTCAATCACAGGAAAAATTTGCTACTGGAGCAGAAAGGACTTCACAATACTTTCATCTGTTAAAAGATAAAAAAGTGGGTCTTGTAGTAAACGCTTCATCTTTAGTTAATGAGGTTCATCTTATTGACACACTTTTATCTGCTGATATAAACGTAAGCAAAATATTTGCTCCTGAACACGGGTTGAGGGGTACCGCTGACGCTGGAGAAGTTATTAAAGACGGTATAGATCAGAAATCAGGTTTACCAGTTTATTCCCTTTATGGAAAAAATAAAAAACCATCACAGGAAATGCTTGAAGGACTTGATGTTGTAATTTTCGACATTCAAGATGTAGGGGTTAGGTTTTACACCTATATCAGTACAATGCATTATGTAATGGAAGCTTGTGCTGAAGCTAATATTCCATTGATGATTCTAGACAGACCTAATCCCAATGGACATTATATAGATGGGCCCGTCCTTGAACCTAAATATTCTTCCTTTGTTGGCATGCATCCAATCCCTATCGTTCATGGTTTAACTGTTGCTGAACTTGCTCGAATGATTAATGGAGAAGGATGGCTGGAAAATAAGGATCAATGTGCTTTACAGATTATTCCGATGAGTGGATATACTCATTCCATGCCTTACGAGTTACCTGTTAAGCCTAGTCCAAATCTACCCAACAAAACTTCTATTGCCTGGTATCCGACATTATGCCTTTTCGAACCTACCAATATAAGCGTGGGAAGGGGTACCTATGAACCATTCCAAATTTATGGAGCGCCAATAGAAGGATTTGGTCCGTATAAATTTACACCTGTTTCAATCGAGGGTATGTCTAAATATCCTAAGCACGAAAACAAAACTTGTTATGGTTATAATCTTGAAAACAAGCCTTTACCTCAGGAGATTAGGATGGATTTAATCATTGAAGCCTACAATAAATATCCTGAGATTAATAATTTCTTTACCAGTGAAGGCTTTTTTATTAAACTTTCCGGAACCGATAAATTATTAAAGCAAATAAAAGAAGGCAAGAGTGCTGAAGAAATTAAAGATTCCTGGAGGGAGGATCTGAAGAATTATAAAGAATTAAGAAAAAGATATCTTCTTTACTAGAATTAAATTTTCACATTTGTGAGGTCATATATCCATTCTTTATTTACTTCTTTTAATTGACCAGGACTCATGTTTTCTATTGTGACATCTTCAATTCTATAGCGCAATAATCTTAGTGTGGGATATCCAATTGCAGCAGTCATTCTCCTTACTTGTCTGTTTTTACCTTCCTGAATCTTCAATTTTATCCACGGAGTTTTATGATGTTGCCGTACGGGTGGATAACGGTCCGGAATCCATGATATCTCTTCTTCACTGAGAAATGAGGCTTGACCTGGTAACGTTTTATATTTTTTTCCCTTAATACTGATCTCCACTCCTTCAGCTAATTTGGAAAGATCTTCTTCAGATATATCTCCTTCCACCTGCACCCAATACTCTTTCCAGTGCTCCTTGGCAGGGCTTTGTAATTCGGCTTTAAACTGACCGTCATTAGTCAAAATCAAAAGCCCTTCACTATCCCCATCTAACCGGCCGATAGAATAAATATCATCTGATGGTAATTTACCAAGGTCGGCCAAGGTTTCTCTCTTACCTTCAGGGCTGAATTGGCTCAACATTCCAAAAGGTTTCCATGCCAGGAAATAATATAATTTCTCTGGTTTTGGCTTTTTAAATTTCTTCCTGTATCCTCGATGAGTATTTTTCTTCATAATGTAAAACTAAAAAAAGGCCGACATAATGACGGCCTTTCTAGTTATTATTAATGTTCTTATCAGTACTTCACGACTTTAAATTCGTGTGATTGTTCATTTCCAACAAATCGAATTAAATAGGTTCCTACATTGTGAGATTCAAGGTTTAACTCAACTCTATCCTCATAGATAGACACAGCACCCAGCTTACTTTCCCTTCCATCAATTCCATAGATTCTTACTGAATTCCATTCCGTTTTAGGGATATTGATAGTTATGGTTCCGTTAGTTGGATTTGGCCAGGCTTTAAAACTTTCAGTTTCTAAGTCATCACCCACACTCAATACATCATTAATAGTAAGCTGTGCAGTAGCAAACCCATCATAATTTGGTTCTGTAATGGTAACTGAAACTGTATATGTTCCCGGATAAATAGCTTCTTCAATTACTTCTCCATTATAGGTGTATTTAAGATCATATGAAATACCAGACGGATTCGTAAATACTCTTACTGTTTTAGGTGTCCCATCATAATCTTGATTAAGATCTGCAAATTGAATAGTTGCTGATATTCCAGTAATGGTTAAGGTGCCATTTATGAAATTAAAGCTGTAATTGTTGTCTACTCCACCGGTAAATGTAATCGGATAGGTCCCCGCGTCAGATGTTTGAGTTGCTTCTGTTCCAATTTGAGGCATCTGATCTATTACAGATTGATTTTGGCCCAACACGAATCCACTTATTTGATAGGTAAATGTTGGATTAGGTTGATTATATCCTCTGGACTTGTTATCAGCCTTAAATGTAAGCTCAGCTTTTTCAACTGTTACTCCACCATTCGTGTAAACCATATCATATCTGCGATCATTACCGGGAACCACCCTAACTTCGTAAACACCTGCATCAGAATTAGTTGTTATACTTGAACTTAACGATGGTTGAAGATCCAGATCAGAGGGACTATCATTATTTTTGAATCCATCGTAAATAAGTGCTAATGATGGAACTGATTCTCCATATACTTTAGAAACTGTTGGAGCAGTAACGGAAAGAGGAGCTTTTGTAATTGTCAGATATCCCGTGATATATTGATCAAAATAATAATTATTATCAGCTCCCCCCTGGATCAAGATTCTGTATGTACCAGGTATATAACCTTCAGCCCCTGGCTGTTCCAGAGAAACTTCAGGTGACTGATCAATAACGTTTGAGTCATCCGCATTTTTGAATCCATTATAAGTAATTGTCCAGTTTGGATTGACATCTCCATATTCACGACTTTCATCCTGAACAGATGCTGTTAGAGGTGCCTTAGTTATTGTCAACTCTCCTGAAACATAAGTAAATTCATAATTATTATCACTAGCATTTGCTCCTGTTATTTCATATGAACCTACGTCAGATGACTCAGTTGCTGCAGAAGATGTTGTTACTTCAGTATCGATAACTGATGAATTTTGATTCAGCACGAACCCGGAATATACTGCACTAAAAACAGGATTAGGTTCACCATATTCTTTAGAAGCATCTTGAATTGTAACTGTCAGCATTGCCTTGTTAATAACCAACTGAGCATCACCACCGAGTACAAATGAATAATTATTATCACTTCCTCCGGATAAACTGACTGGATAAACACCAGCATCAGATGACTGAACAGCTGTGGTACTCGCAATAGGTAAATTATCAATATCTGATTTAGAATCTGAACCTGCGAAACCAGCAAAACCCAAGTTAAAATCCGGATTAGGATCACCATATGTTTTTTCAGCGTTACTTATCTGAACTGTTAGCTCCCTTTTAGTAACAGTTAAATTTCCATCCTGATAGATAAGTTCATAATTCTGAGATGAAAAACCACTAACTTTAATTGGATAAACTCCCACATCACTATATTGCCCTGCAGTGGTAAGTAACGAACCTGAACCGCCTAACTCAGTTTCTGTGTCAGATAATTTAAACCCTTCAAAAGAATAAGTAAAAACAGGATTTAATTCACCATATATTTTTGATTTGTCGTCAGCTCTGACTATTAGACCAGCCTTGATGATTGTTAATATTCCATCGTTACCAATGATGTTATAATTATCATCACTACCTCCGGAAAGTGTTATCGGATAAGTCCCGACATTTGAAAATTTTGTTGCTCCGTAATTAATGTTTGGATATGCATCAATAACATTTGCATTATCACCATTAACTAAACCTGCTATTTCATAACTATTTGCTCTTGATATAGAAGGGTTTTCGTCTCCGTACTCCCTGGTAATATTTTTAGCAGTAATAGTAACGTCAGCTTTAAGAATATTTATTGATGCTGTAACCTCATTTCCTCCTATACCGGAATCATTGTCCGATAGGGAAGCAAAAATGCTTACGCTTCCTGTCCCTGCTGCAAAAGGTTCGAATTTAAACCCTTTATTGGCTTCTGTTACACTGATAAAATCACCTGGAGTCACTGGAGTAACTCCGTCATTAAGAAAAAGTGTTCCCCCATTGATCGTATTAATTTTAAAATATTTTACTTCTTCTCCATCGTCATAAGCTCTTTCGGCTACCAGTCCTGCAGAAGACATTTGTCCATAAGTAGTTTCACTATTTGAAAATAATGGTGTATCTGCTACCGGCTCTACATTTATGGTAAATTGAAAAATATTTGATTGCCCCTTGGTGTCTTCAACCTGTATTTCAACAACAGAAGTACCAAATTGATCCGGCCTGGTATCAATTGTAAGCTCACCATTAAGTACCGCTACATTGTCAAATAAGTTGGTATCAAAACCTCCAACTCTCGAATATACCAATGATGCATCCGGATCTTCATCAAAGAAATAATCATATAAAGAGACCGTAATATTTTCATCTTCTTTAAGAGTGAAAACAAGTTCTTTTTCCTGTATCGGAGAACCATCAAAGTCATCTTCCAATAATTGGATATTCACAGGCATTCCTCCTGAGGATTGATTCAGGTCTGATTCTACATTAAATCCTGTACCATCAGTTTCAATCTTAAATATTACACCGAGATCATTTGCTCCACCTTCAGTAGTAGTTCCAAATATAGAACCGCTTTGTGCTACTGCTAATCGGCCTGTTGGTTTTTTACCATCTGTTCCATTGAATTTTTTTAATACTGAAAAAGTAGAGCTTCCTAAATCAAATTTAAATATTGATCCTTGGTCAAGATTCGCACCCGTTTCACATACCCCATATAAAACCTCATTATCTATTGTAAGTCCAGATGGTTTACTACCCTCTGAAGCAGAAAAATCGTGAATTACGAAAGGCATCGACGAAGTACTAAGCGGATAAGGAAATCTTATTATTGTTCCATACCCATTAGATCCACCTCCTGAAGTAACGGCATAATAATCACCGGTTACTGAAGATTGAATAACTCCACCTACCGGATATTGACCTGTGGGACCATCAAATTCCCACAATTTTTGATACTGTGATGTTGACGGGTTGAATGACCAGAATGTACCTAAATCATTCGATCCACCAGAATAATTCATTCCAACTATATTTCCATCGCGATCTTCAAGTAATTTCCCAACAACTTTGCTTGCATAAATAGAAGTGATTGCTTCTACTGAAGAAAAACCTGATGGGGTAAATGAAATCAAATAAGACCTTCCATTTGAATTACCAGAAGTAACAACATACATTTTACCATTGGAATGTTCTAAAATATCAGTATAAGTTTCCCTTAGTTCATTACCACCGAGTGTTATTAATTCCTGATAATCTGACCCATCTGAATTTATTGAGAAAATAACCCCTTTATCAAAATCGCCTCCTCTGAAAGTCGAACCATAATACCGGCCATCCGAAGCCTTTACAATACTTGTCTGAAGGTCAAAACCACCTGTTTCAGGCAAATAAAACTCTGTGCTGATTGTTCCTGAAAAATTTGATTGCACAAATCCGCCATAAGGGTTGGCTATAACATTTTCCGATTGTTGAGTAAGTGGAATAATTAAAGTATTCAAAGATGTTTTAATGATATTACCTTTCGGTTTTGATCTACTGGATGTCGAATTAAAATCGATCAATTTAGTATACCCGGTACCATCTTTATTTACCTTGTATAAAACTCCGGCATTGAAATTTCCTCCGGTAAAAGTTGTTCCTAAAATTTCAGTACTACTTAATTCTATTAATGACGAGGAAGGGTTGGAACCATTAGAAGCATTAAAAATCTTAAACACCTCAAACCCTGATCCATTTGGCTGTACTTTAAAAAAACTACCAGCATCATTATTTCCACCATTTTCTGTGGTTCCATAAATAATATTATCAGTACCTAATATCAATTTCGTGGAAGGATTGCTGGCATCAGCAGGCATATCAGCAATTACAGCCATCATGCTTCCATCTGTTTTTATTTTGAACAATGTCCCTGATCCATTTGCACCACCACTATAGGCAGTTCCATATAAAATCCCTCCGATTTCAATCATACCCGTACGAGGATTTGAACCTGTTAATGCATCATTGAAATTATGAATGACAGAATAACCAGTACCATCAGTATTAATTTTATAGATAACTCCATCAGAATTTGCTCCTCCTGACCGTGCTGTTCCATATAACACACCACTTGAAAGAAGTAATTGACCATTTGGGTTACTTCCATTTATGTTTTCAAATTCGTGTAATACAGTAAAATCAGTACCGTCAATATCTATAGAATAGACTAGCCCGGAATTATTAGCTCCTCCATTCAATGTCACCCCATAAAGCCTGTCACCGGCTTCATTCAATAAAACCTGACCTGAAGGAGAACTTCCTTTACTAAAATGATGAAGAACTTCATAAGTTGCCCAATCCTTGGTAACTCTGAAAATAATTCCTTTGTCACCATTTCCACCTTCTTTAGTAATACCGTAATAATAATTATCTGTTCCTTCAGTAAGACCAAATTCTATTCCTCTTGGTGTGGATTGAAAGTTTTTGATAGATACCAATTTCTTATCACTACTACTGTATCTGAATATAGTCCCTCCTCCTTTACTCCCTGAGGCAGAGGTAGATCCAACGAGCTTTACGTTTTGGCTATAAGTAAAAGAAGTGACACAAAAAGTTATAAGAAAGAAAAATAAATAATTCCTAAACATGAAAAAATAGGTTAAAAAGATTATATATGGTTATACATTGATACCTTTAAGCAGAAAAAGGTAAACAGAAAAATGTTAAAATTTCCAGTATAAATTTAGCTTCGCTAATATTGCAAAACAAAACCCTAATTTCAAATAATGAGAGACCTTAGGATAATATTCATGGGAACTCCTGAATTTGCTGTTGCATCTCTTGAAGAACTCGTTGAAAATAAATTTAATATAGTAGCAGTAATCACCGCACCAGACAAACCAAAAGGAAGAGGGCGGAAACCGGCTCCTTCACCAGTTAAAGTCTGTGCTGAAAAGTATAATATTGATGTTCTTCAACCAACAAATTTAAAAGATGAAGAATTTCAGCAAACATTAAAGAGTTATAATGCAAACCTACAGATTGTAGTAGCTTTCAGAATGTTACCAGAATCTGTCTGGTCAATGCCTGAATATGGTACTTTTAACCTTCATGCTTCACTTTTACCTAATTACCGAGGTGCTGCACCCATTAATTGGGCAATAATAAATGGGGAAAAGGAAACGGGAGTAACTACTTTCTTCTTGCAACACGAAATAGATACCGGAAATATCCTCTACCAGGAAAAAGAACCCATTCATGAAGATGACAGTGTAGGCGACTTATATGAAAGATTGATGAAAAAAGGAGCTAAACTGGTGGTTAAAACTGCTGAAGCAATAAAAATTGAAAACGAAAAGCCAATACCCCAAAATACCGTTGGCATTCAAATAAAAAAAGCTCCCAAAATCTTTAAGGAAACCTGTGAAATTGATTGGAGTAAACCAGCAGATGAAGTTTATAATTTTATAAGAGGATTATCGCCTTATCCTGCGGCCTGGACAATTCTTAGGGATAAGAATTTTAAAATTTTTAAAACGAGTAAATCAGAAGATTTTTCAGATGGAGATCCGGGAACTATCGATACTGATAATAAAACATATTTGAAAATTAATTGTAGTGATAAAAAGTTAATAATCGAGGAACTACAGGCTGCCGGAAAAAAGAGAATGACCACTGAAGAATTGTTGAGAGGATATAATTTCTGATTATGAGAATAAGTATGATAGCTGCCAAAAGCGAAAACAACGTTATTGGTAAAGATAATGACCTTATTTGGCACATGCCTGGTGACATGAATTATTTTAAAGCTGTTACAAGGAAAAGGTGCATAATTATGGGGCGTAAAAATTATGAATCTTTACCTGAGAATTTTCGTCCATTACCAGGAAGGACTAACATTATTATGTCCAGAAATACTGAATATAAAGCACCCGGATGTATAGTTGTTAATTCTGCTGAAAAGGCTCTTATAGAAGCAGAAAAAACAGGTGAATCGGAAGTTTTCATAATTGGTGGAGAACATATCTATAGGCAGTTCCTGGGAGATGCAGATAAAATATATCTTACTGAAATAAAAGAAACTTTCGATGGTGATGCATTTTTTCCGGAAATAGATAAAAATATGTTTAAAGAAGTATCCCGAATAAAAATACCTGCAGATGAAAAAAATCCGCATGATTACCATTTTACTGTCCTCATTAATAATAAGTAAGTTTAATTGAGAAATCAAGTTTTTTTCACAGCCAGTTTTCTTCAGGAATCTTTAATTTTGGAGTAAATTGACTATTTAGTGAAAAGAGACTTATTCATATTATTTTTTATTGTCGCGTTTAACTTAACTGCCCAAAAGGCTGAGCCGTTGATCGCGGATGATATTATTGTAGTCAAGCTAAAAAGCAGCCCCTCTCCGGATGCTATTAATAGCAGGATTAATGAATCTCAAGTAATTAATAACATCCTGAAAATTGAAAAGGTAAATGGGTATACCAAACCATTTGAAAGAGCATCACATAGTCGAGCCCGAACCAACAAAGACAATATCCTTTCATCATTCGTATACCTGAAAATAGACAAAGATGCATCACCTGAAAAATTAATTGAAAGATTAAATAAAATGAACGGTATTGCATATGCAGAACCTTTTTACCTGATGCAACCCTTGTATACACCAGATGACCCCGAAGCAGATCCATCCTCAGGAAAGTTAACATATCTGCAAACTATAAATGCTTATCAGGCCTGGAGTCATGAACAAGGTGACAATAATGTGTATGTTGGTATTTTAGATAGTGGAGTTGATATGGATCACCCTGATTTGGCTGGCAATATTAAAGTCAATCATAACGATCCTATAAATGGAATTGATGATGATGGGGATGGACTCATCGACAATTACAGAGGTTACGATTTTTCAAATGATGACAATCAACCCGAAGCAGATAAAAGTTCGCATGGAACGTCTGTAACAGGTGTCGGTTTTTCAGTAACAGATAATAATTTAGGATTAGCCGGTGTAGGGTTTAATACCAAATACATCCCATATAAAATATTTACTTCACAATCCAACTTTTTCTATCGGGGTTATGAAGCAATGGTTTTCGCTGCTGAAAATGGATGTAAAGTATTAAATCTTAGTTGGGGCGCTCCAAATGCCAGAAGTAAATATGTTGAGGATATAATTAATTATATAGTTTTAGAACTCGATGTAGTAGTTGTGGCAGCAGCGGGCAATACCCACGGTGAATATGATTTTTACCCTGCTTCATACACAAACGTATTATCGGTTGGTTCTACTAATTATAAAGATGAAAAAGCTGATTTCGCATCATACAGTCCCTTTATTGATATAATGGCACCAGGTAAATCCATTTATGTTACAGGAAATAATGACTTTAAATATTATTCTCAGGGAACAAGTCTTTCCACTGCCATGGTTTCGGCTACAGCTGCTTTGATAAGAGCAAGATACCCTGATTTAACAGCGTTACAGGTGATGGAACGTATAAGAGTAACTGCTGATGACATTTATCAAATTGAAACCAATAAACCTTATACCGGAAAATTAGGACATGGTCGATTAAATGTAGGAAAAGCATTGCTCGACTATACCACTCCATCTTTAAGAATGATTAAAATGATTTATCATTCAAAATCTGGTAAACATGCTTTTTATGGAGATTCATTAATGATTGAGACCACCATATCCAACCTATTAAGCACTTCTTCTAACGCTAAAGCTATTCTGAGATCAAACAGCCCTTATGTTACAATAATTGACTCCATTTTTAATATCGGCAGTCTTTCAACCAATAAATGGAAAGTCAATAGCGATAATCCGTTTAAGATTTACATCGATCCTTCTACACCTCCTAAACAACAGCTGAGATTCACTTTGCATTTTTCAGATAATGACTATACTGCATCTCAAACCTTTGATATTTTTACTGAACCAGACTTCTTTGAGATAGAAGGGAAAAATCTCAAAATGACTGTAGGTTCTTCCGGTTCATTGGCTTTTACATCTGACTCTCTTAAAAATGGGATTGGGTTAATATACAATGATTCAATTATTTCAAGAAGTTTAGGACTCTTTTACTTTCACTCCTCAGATTCAGCGGATAATAGTTTCCTTTCTTTCAAACAACCAATCCATTCCAAAGATTTTGTTGCTGACAGATTCTTAAAAAAAATTGAAAGGTCTCAAACTGATTATGATGAAATCACCAGCAGATTTAAAAAACCTTCAGACAATATCAGAATAGAACAACACTTGTTTGCAGATAACATTGATACAGATGCTGATTTTATCATTCTGGAATACAACATATTCAACGAAGGTCCCGAACCTGTTAATGATTTTTACCTATCCTTGTTATCAGACTATTCCATAATTGAAGATACTTCCAACAGGCTATTTACCAATGAAGAAAACAAATTAACCTATGCGGTAGATTCCAATAATAAAATTTTTGCTGGCATTTCATTGATCAGCAAAGATCAATTCATAAGTCGAGGAATAGATTTAGCTGATCTGAATGGAAATATATCAGATGTGAATTCAACATTCACCAAAATAGATAAAGCAGACTATATAACTAACTTAGCAAAAAATGCTGCCGGGCTAAATGGGAATGGAAATAACATTGCTGCATTTACAGGAACAAAAATCTCAAAAATAAACCCAGGAGAACTTAAGAAAATAGTTTTTGTTTTAACTGCCGGAAATTCATTAAACAACTTAAACAATAATTTACTCGCTGCTACTCAAGCCTATCAGGAAATCTTACAAAATCCGCAGACAGAATACTACCAAACTATTTGTAAAGGTGAAGATGTAGAAATCACGCCGGGAATTGGATCTTTTAACTTTTATTCTGACCCCTCAGGTATAAATAAAATTGCAGAAGGAACCTCTCTTTTAATAGAAGCGCTTCAAACCGACACGACCATTTACTATAATAGTTATGATAGCATAGGGATGGGAATTATCAAAACTGCATCTATTGGCATAGATATACCCCGGGATACTTTTTCAATTTCTGAAAATCCATTATACTTAAGCGAATCCTCTGATAGCACTGCTATTTTTAAAGCCTATCCTGACAAAGCAAAATCATATTTATGGGATTTTGGAAACGGATTAACTTCTTCAAATCAAAAAGAAGTAGTTAAATATAATCAAAAAGGCATTTATCCTATCTCTCTGGTAATAGAAAGTCCTTATGGATGCATGAATGAATTTAGCAGTAATCTTGAGGTTATAACCAGACCATATAAAGCAGACATCGGTACTACATATTATAATATATGCAAAAATGAAGATCTGCAAATCAAGATTGATACTGAAGAAACCCTGTATTTCTTCACAAATCCTGAAATGAACGAACTCATTACATCTGGAAATGAACTAATTGTCGCTAATGTTAACCAGGATACTTCAATTTTTATTTCCAGAAGAGAAAATAACATATATTCAGAACCGGTTGAAATCATTATAAACGTAGGAGAGGCAAATGCAGATTTTTATTTTTCCCATGATCCTTCTCCTTTTTCTGGGCTATCAATTATACTGAAAGCCAAAGAAAAATCCCATCTATCTTATGATTGGAATATTAATGGAGAATTGCTTTCTGAATCCATTGATGTTCGATATGTACTTCAAAATTCTGAGAATCATTATTTTGAACTAAAAGTAGTTGACTCAACAGGTTGTACTGGGATTTTACAAAAAAACCTGATTCCCAAAGAACTTGATGTGACAATTAAGGATACCATCGCAATATGTCATGATGCTCAAGAAATAGAAATAATACCTGAAGATCAAGGTGTTTATCTTTTTTACGCTGATAATGAATTGAATAACTTAATTCAAAAAGGCAGAAGCTATATACATAACATCAATTCAGAAATTGATTCTGTTTTTATAGTCAATTTTACTGAATTCAGTATTAACACACCTAAAAAAGTCATTTTACAAAAATCACAGGATAAAAAACCTGTAATCATTGCAGATACCCAGACAATAAACCTGAACATTGAAAAAACAGTCAATCTTCGATGTGATAATAACAATTTCATAAACTATCGTTGGTTTCTACCGAATGAGGCTATTTCTACAGGATCACAAACAGAGTACTCTTTTAGAGATACAGGGCAGTTTTTATTCACCCTTGTCGCCACAGATAGTGCTGGATGCGATCATTATAGTGATATTACTGTTGAAGTAATTAATGAACCCTTATTAGGAATAATTGACACTATTTCCAGTTCAGTAAAAGTCTATCCTAATCCAGCCTATGATAAATTAAATATCGATAGTGAATCAACAATTAGTGAATGGAAAATTGTTGAAGCTAGTGGTAAAATCCTCACAAAAGGATATGGAAACCAAATTAACATATCTTCCCTAGCAGCAGGGACTTATTATTTGATATTAATCGATTCAAATCAAAATAAAAAAGCACTACCATTCATAAAGAAATAGCAGTGCTCCTTTTATAAGATGATTTATTATTGCTGTGAAAAAACTCTTTTCATGAGGTCTGTTGTACGAGCTATCGGGTTTTCCCGAATATTAGCTTCTTCTTTTCTTATCAATTCAAATAAACCATCAATGGCCTTTTCAGTAACATATTTATCAAGATTTACCTCAACAGGCTCTACAAAAGGAATTTTATTATATGCAGTAGCTACATCACTATAATATTTAGTAGCATTAACATCTTCTAGTGAATTGTGAATCGGGGGCTGAAATTTACCCACCAACTGATCGTAAGTAGTTCGACGTAAATATTTGGTCGCTGCATCATCCTCTCCTTTTAAAATATTCCATGCATCTTGAATGGTCATTGAGGTTATTGCATTGATAAAAATAGGTTTAGCTTCTATAGCAGCTTTTTCTGCGGCTCTATTCATAGAAAGAATAAAGTCATCAACTGGTTTATCCAAACCTATACTTCTCAACCTGGTCTCTACTTTTTCTATTTCATCTGGAAATGGAATTTTAATAAGCGGATTTCCAAAATAACCATTTAACTCCGAAGCCTCTTCAGTTCCTTTTATAGTTCCTTGTTTCAGAGCCTGCTTTAAAGCTTTAGACACATCTTCAGATGTCAATCCGGTCCCTGAACTCCCAATGGCATCATTTACTGAATCCATAGTCTGCTGAATTTGAGCAGTAGTACAGGCAGTAAATACAAAAACAAACAAGTATAATAATCTATTCTTTCTCATGTGATTAAAAAATTGTGTTCTAATAATAAGAATAACTTAAATTCGAATTTAATTAAATTATTGTATCAACAACCATACCATGCAAGAAATTAGAGCATATATCATAACAATTGGAGATGAAATCCTTTACGGACAAATTGTAGATACAAATGCGCAATGGATGAGTGCACTGTTAGATGAATCAGGAATAAAAACTATCAGGAGGCTTACCATTGGTGATGATAAAAGCGAAATTCTTTCAGCTTTTGATGAAGCTGAAAAAGATTCAGATCTTGTATTGATCACCGGCGGTCTTGGCCCGACTCCTGATGATCTTACTAAACCCTGTCTTGCAGAATATTTCAATGATAAGCTTGAAATGAGAGAAGAAGCTTTAAATGATCTATCTGAATTATTTAAAAGATTGGATCGTGAACTTTCTCCTCTTAATGAGAAACAAGCAGAATTGCCTACCCGGGCTAAATACCTGAAAAATGATATGGGTACTGCTCCAGGAATATGGATGGAAAGTAAAAAGAATACAGTATTCGTTTCAATGCCCGGTGTACCTTACGAAATGAAGTTTCTAATGAAGGAAAGAGTCCTTCCTGAGGTAAAAAAACGATTCATGCCCACTTCGATTGTACATCGCAGAATAAATACTGTTGGAATAGGCGAATCATGGTTGCACGAAATAATAGGTGAAAAAGAAAAAGCCCTACCATCCCATATCAGGCTGGCATATCTACCCTCTCCGGGAATAGTAAAATTAAGATTTACGGGAAAAGGTGAAGATAAACCAAAATTAATTGAAGAAGTAAATAAAACAGTTGATGAATTTAAACCACTAATCGAAAAATATATTTACGGTTACGATGATGAAAAACTTGAAGAGGCGATTGGTAGAGTATTAAAATTTAAAGGCAAAACAATTGCCACTGCAGAAAGTTGTACCGGAGGAAAGTTAGCTCATAAAATAACATCAGTTCCGGGAAGTTCAGAATATTTCCTTGGTTCTGTTGTCAGCTACAGTAATGATGTAAAAATAAATGTCCTTGGTGTCAAAAAGGAAACTATTGAAAAAGAAGGTGCTGTAAGTGAAGATACCGTTAAACAAATGGCTGTTGGAGCGAGAAAACTTCTGAAAACGGATATAGCAATATCAACAAGTGGTATTGCCGGCCCCGGAGGGGGCTCTAAAGAAAAGCCTGTCGGGACAATATGGCTAGGATATGCAGATGATAATCAAGTGGTTGCAAAGAAAATCAATTTAGGTAAAGACCGCGCTATGAATATCGAATATACAACAATTGCTGCCTTAAACTTACTCAAAAAACACATCATGTAAGAATTATATTCTACATAATAGTTATAAGCCCAAATTTTATACTGAACAACCTTAAATAGATTGGTATTTACAGACGATTATTTCAATAGATCCTTATTGAATATCTATGAAATTGTTGTTACTTTTGAAGAACTCAATAAACAACATCGAAAACACTCGAATCATGGCATTAGAAAAAATGGTGATGCCCAAGATGGGAGAAAGTGTTATGGAAGGCACTATTCTCACTTGGCTAAAACAGGTGGGTGATACCATCGAGCAAGACGAATCAGTTCTTGAGGTAGCAACAGATAAAGTTGACACAGAAGTTCCTGCAACTCACGCAGGAGTATTAAAAGAGATTTTGGTTGAAGAAGGTGACGTAGTAGAAGTTGGTAAACCAATTTGTGTTATAGAAACTGAAGGTGAAGGATCTGGCGATTCCGGAGATACTACTTCAGAAAAAGTCGAGGAAAAAGAAGAAGCTCCTGCCAGGAAGGAAGAAAAAATTGCCGCTGAAGCTACTCCGGCACCTGTAGAAGATAAATCCAGATTTGAAAGTGATCGTTTTTATTCTCCTTTAGTTAAAAATATTGCCAAAGAAGAAAATATATCTGAAGAAGAATTAGAGAGAATCCCTGGTACTGGCAAAGACAACAGGGTCACAAAAAAGGACATCTTAAATTATCTCGATACACGTAAGACATCTGCTCCTGCGCCATCTGTTTCAAGCAATGGGGCTGCGAGTCATCAGGTAAAACCTTCTGTACCAGTTTCAGTCAGTGGTGATGATGAGATAATAGAAATGGACAGAATGCGTAAAATGATCGCCGAAAGAATGGTCGATTCTAAACGCATTTCTCCTCATGTTACCTCATTCGTTGAAGCGGATGTAACCAACTTAGTTACCTGGAGAAACAGAAATAAAAACGATTTCAAGAACAGATATGGTGGAAGCCTGACTTTTACACCTATCATGATTGAAGCTGTTGTAAAGGCGATCAAAGATTACCCGATGATCAATATCCAGGTAGATGGTAATAAGATAGTTAAGAAAAAAGATATAAATATTGGAATGGCTGTTGCTCTTCCAACAGGCAATTTAATTGTTCCTGTCATCCATAATGCAGACCAGTTAAATATTACTGGTTTAACACTCAAGGTTAACGACCTGGCAAAAAGAGCCCGGGATAACAAGCTTAAACCAGATGACTTGCAGAATGGAACATACACTGTTTCAAATGTAGGTAGTTTCGGTAATGTAATGGGAACTCCTATTATTATGCAACCTCAAGTAGGCATTTTAGCATTAGGAGCTATACAGAAAAAACCTGCTGTTGTTGAAACTCCAAATGGTGATGCGATTGCCATCAGATATAAAATGTTCTTATCGCATAGTTATGACCATAGGGTTGTAGATGGTGCGCTTGGCGGAATGTTCGTAAGACGAGTTGCCGACTACCTTGAGAAATTTGATATAAATCAGGATTTATAAAGTAATTATAAATTTCAAATATAAGCCCGGGAATTATCCGGGCTTTTTTTATCTCAAAAATCAATAAACAGAATATTAACTACTTTAGTTAAATTAGTAAAGTCGAGTCATCAAACAAAAATCCCATGAAATACAAAGCTCCTTATTTATATTTCTC
The DNA here is from genome assembly GCF_026241165.1 of Mangrovivirga halotolerans. Classification (GTDB taxonomy): domain Bacteria; phylum Bacteroidota; class Bacteroidia; order Cytophagales; family Cyclobacteriaceae; genus Mangrovivirga; species Mangrovivirga halotolerans. Next base: position 55,023 of record NZ_JAPFQN010000002.1, read on the forward strand.
CCCCCATATAGAAACAATACTACCTTCCTTATTTAGAAAAGTGGATGGAATTGAATACCAACGAGAGCGATTAAACACTCCGGATGATGACTTCCTTGATCTTGACTGGTTACAAGACAATAATGATAAGTTGGTAATTGTTTGCCATGGTCTTGAAGGTAGTAGCGACAGGCCATATGTAAAAGGAATGGCCAGAGCATTACACAATAATAACTTTGATATTCTTGCCTGGAATTACCGAGGATGCAGTGGGGAAATGAATAAAAATCTGAGGTTTTATCACAGTGGAGCTACAGATGACCTCGAATTAGTCATAAATCATAGCATTTCTTTAGGCTATAATGAAATATTCCTTATCGGATTCAGCCTCGGAGGAAATTTGGTACTAAAATACAGTGGTGAAAAAGAAAGAAACATTCAGGAGCAAGTAAAAAAAGTAATTGCATTTTCCGTTCCATTGGATCTTGAAGCTGGCAGCAACAAAATTGCTGAGCCTTCTAATTTTATCTATGAAAAACGCTTTTTAAATAACTTGATAGAAAAAGTAAAACAAAAAGCCGCTAAAATGCCAGATCAACTTTCCACCACCCATATAAAGAAAATAAAAACTTTATACGATTTTGATGACTTTTATACTGCCCCCATTCATGGATTCAAAAATGCTTCTGATTATTACTCTAAATGCAGCTCAATAAATTATGTGACAAACATAAAAATTCCTACCCTGATAATTAATGCTAAAAATGATCCTTTTCTACCTGGAAAGTGTTACCCATCTGATGTATTAAGTAAAAACAAAATGATCACTTTCGAATTTCCTGAAAGAGGCGGTCACGTAGGATTTACGGAGTTTAACCAGGATAGAATGTATTGGTCAGAAAAAAGGGCTTTAAATTTCATCTTAAAATGAATTTAAAGCCCGTTAATAATATTAATCTTCAATAATATTTATCTTTTCGATTTTATCTCCTTGACGGATATCATCAATTACTTCCAGTCCTTCGATTACTTTCCCAAAACACGTATGATTTCTGTCTAGATGGGCAGTGTTATTACGACTATGGCAAATAAAGAATTGAGACCCTCCGGTATTTCTCCCTGCATGTGCCATTGACAATACTCCTCTGTCGTGATACTGATTTTCACCATCAAGTTCACAATCTATTGAATAACCTGGTCCTCCTGCCCCGGTTCCATCAGGACATCCTCCCTGAATAACAAAATCCGGAATAACCCTGTGAAATGTCAAACCATCGTAAAAACCTTTTTTTGATAGATCAACAAAGTTTTTAACTGTATTTGGAGCATCCTTTTCATAAAACTCCACATTCATTGTTCCTTTTTCAGTTATTATTTCAGCTTTCATTTATTAGATGTTTAATTTATCTGTGTAAAAATAATCCAAATTATTAGCGCTTTATCCAGTTTATGTAAGAATTTAACAACCTATAATTATTTTTTTAAAGCCTTTTAAACTTAAATTAGATAGTTTTGCACCTGTCCTAAAAACAAACTTAATGTCAGAACTGGATGGTATAAGACTTAATTTCAATGAAGAAAGTCTGTTTCTTTTAAATCTCAGTATCGCCTTTATTATGTATGGGGTTTCATTGGATTTAAATCTTAAATCTTTCAAAGAAGTAATAAAAAACCCAAAACCTGCTATTGGGGGTGTTGTTTCTCAGTTTATTCTTTTACCTGCATTAACATTTCTTTTAGTATTGATTATGAATCCTTTACCCGGCCTGGCCATGGGCATGATATTAGTTGCAGCGTGTCCGGGAGGGAATGTTTCTAACTTCTTCACTCATTTGAGTAAAGGTAATGTTGCCTTATCTGTAACTCTTACTATTATAGCTTCCTTTATGGCAATAATTTTCACTCCGCTGAATCTGGAAGTATGGGGTGAATTACTGGGAAACAAGAAAAATATCGCGGTGGAAGTAGACTTCTGGAAAATGATGCAAACAATAAGCATCATTATAGGAATCCCATTAATTTCTGGTATGCTGACAAGAAAATATTTCCCGGTATTCAGTGAAAAAGCAAAAAAAATTATAAAATCTGTATCGATGATCATACTCTTGGCTATCATCGTTATTGCATTTTCTAAAAACCTTGATCTTTTCTTAAAATACTGGCACTACGTATTTTTCTTAGTCCTTATTCATAACTTACTTGCTCTGTTACTTGGTTTTACTGTTGGTAAAATCAGTGGTAAAACATCTGCTGATACGAAAACTATCACAATTGAAACAGGTATACAGAATTCAGGATTAGGTCTTGTAATAATTTTTAATTATTTCCAGGGGCAAGGTGGAATGGCATTAATCGCTGCATGGTGGGGAATTTGGCATATAATTTCAGGCCTTATCATTTCCCAGATTTTCAATTTCAGATCTACTGATAAAGGCCAACCTGCATCTGTATGAAAATTATATTAGGAAACATATTATACTATCCATTAAAAATTTGGGTTAGAATTGCATGTAACTTTTATTTCAGCGAATTTAAAATCAAGGGGTTAGAAAAAATCCCTTCTGATGGTCCAATTATCATAGCCGGAAATCATCAAAATGCTTTGCTCGATGCGATGATTCTTAGCGTTATTTCTCCAAGAAACCCACACTTTTTAACAAGAGCCAGTGTATTTAAAAATAAACTGATTGCATCTGTTTTAAAAAGCTTGAAAATGATCCCGGTATTCAGGTTTAGAGATGGAATTGGAAGTGTTCGTAAAAACTCTCAGAGTTTTGAATCTGCTCACAAGGTACTTGAGAAAAATCAAACTCTTGGTATTTTTCCTGAAGGTAATCATGATCTTAAATACAGGTTAAGACCTTTGCAAAAAGGTATTGCCAGAATTGCATTTGAAACAGAAAAAAGAAATAATTACAATAAAGGGGTTAAAATAATTCCCGTTGGAATTCATTATGAAGATCATTTTGAAAGTCGAAGCAGGGTTTTAGTAAACATTGGTACCCCATTAGAAGTAAAAGATCATATTCCCAATTATAATCAAAATGAAAGGCTAGGTTACGATAGCCTATTGGAAGATCTTAGTAGTAAAATGAAAGAGCTGATCTTTAATTTTGATTCGCCCTCCAACTATGAATCAATGATTTCATTGTTCAATAAGAAAAGATTAAAAATTTCCAATGTTGCTAATCAATTTGAAACAGATATAAAATTGATCAAGAAATTAAAAAAAGAAAGTCATCATCCTGAAAATGAAGAATTTATTAAATGGTATGCTCCAACTGGAAAACTAAAATCAATTATCTACTTTTTATCTGACATTATATTTTACATTCCAAGAAAGCTTATCAACAAATTGATTCTCAATAAAGTAAATGATAAGCATTTTTATGCAACAGCATCTTTTACTTCAAAGATTTTTATATATCCAATTTTTATAATTCTAGTCTACCTCATTTTGAATTCTTCTGTCGATTTTATTTGATTAAATACCTTCCAGAATCATATCAGCTGCTTTCTCTGCGATCATAATTGCAGCTGCATTAGTATTGCCAGATATTATTGTCGGCATTATTGAGGCATCCACCACCCTTAAACCAGAAATACCTTTAACTCTTAATTGAGGGTCTGTTACAGCCAAATCATCAATCCCCATTTTACAAGTACCTACAGGATGATACAGGGTTTCCAACGTTTTTAAAATATGTTCTTTTAATGCCTCTTCATCAGATAGATTCTTTGGAAAGATTATGCCGTCTGGATTATATTTTTTCATTGGTTCTGAATGTGCTACTTTGATCGCCTTTTTAATACCTTTAAGTAAGGTATCCAGATCCTTATCTACAGATAAAAAATTAGGCTGTATAACTGGTGGATCATATGCTGAATTACTTCTGATGGATACAAATCCACGGCTTTCAGGTCGAATCAATATAACCATTAAACCATACCCATCTTTCCTTGGGAAAGTATTCAGGTCATAAATATCAGTTGAATAATCATTACTTATACCAATGGGAGCAAAATGAAATTGCAGATCAGGTCTATTCAATTTCGGATCTGATTTTAAAAATGCATTTGCTTCGAGGGGACTATTACCCAATGGTCCGGCCTTAAATAATATATGATTTAAAGTCGCTTTTATCATATTAATAGGCTTGAGCAAAGTATTGCAGGTAGGAATATTTACCTCTCCTGAGATGCCACTCCAAACATGATCTATTAAATTCTGCCCTACTCCTTTTAAATCATTTTTAATTTCAATGCCATGCTTATTCAAAATCTCAGCAGGACCTATACCTGACAACATTAAAATTTGAGGTGATTGAATAGAGCCTGCAGACAAGATAACCTCCTTATTACAATTGATTATTGTATTTTTCCCTGCAATGTCAACCTCAACTCCTACTGCCTTATTATCTTTTATGATTATCTTTTGTACAAATGCTTTAGTAAATACTTTCAGGTTGTTTCTTTTTAAGATCGGTCTTAAAAAGGCTTTAGCAGTACTATGCCTTTGATTATTCTTAATTGTAAACTGAAGCATACTCGCTCCAAGTTGTTCCTCACCATTGTAATCATAATTATAAGGAATTCCCTGGGTTTGACAACTCTCTATAAATGCCTTTCCAAGCTCAGTAGGTTGAGGGGAAAACGCCACATTTAATGGACCCCGTTTTCCATGATATTTACTATTTATATCTTCATTATTTTCAGACTTTTTGAAATAAGGCAGAATCTTTTCATAAGACCATCCTTTGTTTCCAAGCGACTCCCATTCATCAAAATCATTTTTATTTCCTCTAACATAGGCCATTGCATTGGTACTACTACTTCCACCTAATGTTTTTCCCCGAGGTACAAAAATTTTTCGATCAAGTACTTCTTTTTGTTCTTCAGTCCAAAAAGCCCAATCAATCTTAGTATTATTCAATTTTGTGTAGGCCCCAGGAATATTGATCTCAGGTTTATTATCCTTATCCCCGGCTTCTAATAAAGCAACACTAAAATTTTTGTTAGAAGACAACCTATTGGCTAAAACACATCCTGCAGATCCTGCTCCTATTATAATATAATCGAACTTCATTTAATTATTTTTATATCTTTTATAACTATTTGAACCAATAATCAAAACTGAGTACAGTTAATTAACAAAGAACAACATAATAATTAGAAAATATTTTATCTTCTTAAGATTATGCATATTATTATATTGTATTTTGTGTCATAGACAGATATTTTATTGTGATGTTGACAGTATGAGATTAATATTTTTTTCAATTACATTCTTTATATTTTACAATCCTCTAGTTTTTGCGGAAAAGAACGATAAAGTTTCTGAAATTAAAAAACTTAAATCTTTATTAGCAAAAGAAGAATCGGACACAGCAAGATCTATTATCTGTGCTAATATTGGCTATTTATTTTTTGAAATTAATCCTGATAGTTCCTTTTACTATGGAAAAAAAGGGTTAAGTATAGCTGAAGACTTAAATTTCAGCTATGGAATTGAAAAAAACCTGGTTGTAATTGGTCTTTATTATATGAATATTGGCTTGCATTCTACTGCTCTTGAAAAGGCCTATATTGCATTAGAGCATAGTTTAACACGCCCTGCTAATTTTGCTGATCATTCTGATTGTTACAACCTGATAGGAATGATCTATAACAACAATAAAGATTATGATGAGGCCGTAGAATATTATTACAAATCACTAGAAAGTGGGGAAAAAGCTGAAAAGTATATAAAAGTATGCCGCGCACATAACAATCTTGCAAACAGTTTTATTCAAACAACCCAATATGATTCAGCGATTTTTCATCTGAATGAATCATTAAGTCTTAACAAGATTACACAAAATCAATCCATGAAGGCTTTTAATTATTCAAATCTGGGAGAGGTCAATCTATTCCTGGGGAATTATGACAAAGCAATAAATTATATTAACCAGGCAATTGAAATTAATAATGAAATAAATAATCCCAGGCTAAGATCTAATAACTATAAAGTATTAGCAAACATCTACTTAAAAAGTGGTCAAATAAACAAAGCCATATTATGGGCGAAAAAAACGATTAATAATGCAAAATCTGCAAACAGTTATAAAGAAGAAGTAGATGGGCTTTTAATTTTACATGAAGCTTTTAAAGCCAAAAATGATTATAAAAATGCCTTAAAATATCTCGATAAAGCTGATAGCCTAAGATTCAGTATAAATCAAAGTGAAATAGCTGCTGGTATTGAAGTCCTTCAAAAAGATTTTGAATTAAAAGAAAAGAAAAACGAGATCCTCCTTTTAGAGAAAGAAAATGAATTAAAAAACAGAAGATTAACTTATAGTCAGAAACAGGTAAGGTTGCAATGGTACATTATCTTCATGGCTCTGATTATTTTTGTTTTGATAGGATATTTATTCTATGTAGCCAGAAACAGGTATAAAACTAAAGTTAAATACATTGCTGAGCTTAAAAAGAAAAACAAACTGATCCGCCAACAAACCAAGGAGCTAAATTCTCTAAACCAAAATCTGGAAAAAAGGGTTGCAGAAAGAACGCGGGAACTTGAGGCTAAAAATGAGCAGTTAAAAGAATATGCATTTATCAATTCCCACAAATTAAGAGCTCCTGTAGCAACTATACTTGGGTTAATTCATTTATTGAATAAAAATATGATTAACGCATTCGAAGAAAAAGAATATAATTGCAGGCTTAAAAAAGCCCTTGATGAATTGGATAAGGTAATTCGAGAAATAACAATTACCCTGGAGAAATAACACTTTCCTCACCTTCGATATCAAAGAATAATAATATTTAATTGTTATTTAGTTATATTTACTGTCATTAAACTTTATTTTTAAGATTTTGACAGTGATTCGCATATTTTTTACCCTGATTATTTGTAGCTGTAGTATCCAAGCTCAAAAAAATATAGATTTCAATCGTTTTGATGAAATTCTCGAAGAAAAATATCGCACAGGTGATTTTTCAGGTATATCTCTGATTACCGTAAATGGAAAGGTAAAGTACGAAAAGGCATTTGGATATGCGGACTTTAAAGATGAAGAGTTATTGTTCATCGATTCAGAATTTAATCTTTGTAATGGTTCAGATATAGCTAAATTATTATCGATCAGTTGGCTTATTGAGCAAAAAAAGATTTCGCTTGAAGAAACAGTTTCCCATTACCTTCCTGAATTTAAAAAATATCCGAATTTAACTATAGTAGATTTATTAACTCACACTTCCGGTTTAAAGGATATAAACACAGACAAAGTATTGATTAATTATCCTGACAATCAATCTCTTGTTGAGGAAATAGTTAAAAAACAAGAAAATGTCAATCCCGGGGTTTACCATTATAGTCATGTCAATAGCATACTCGTTGCTGCAATCATTGAAAAGATCTCTGGCCTATATTTTGAAGATTTTTTCTATGAATCTATCAGTCCATTTATCGGATTACCAAGAACTGAATTCACCACCTTAAAGAGTGCTATTAATCATCCTAAAGACGATAGTCGATATGCATTAGGCTATAAAAAAAATAAATCAGAAGAAATAGTCGAAACAGATCATGAGAATGAAAACCTCAATTATCCTGAAGGTAACTTATGGTCTGGAGGAAATGACATCTTGAAGATGTTTGAATTTCTATTTCAAAGTGAGTTTATTTCTGAAACAACTCTAGATAAAATTTTGAGATCAAACAAAAATCCCCTTTTATTCAAAAAAATAGGTTCAACCGAAAATCAGGGATATGGTTTCGAAGGAAAGTGTAATGGATATAACACCTTATTCTATTATTTCCCTAAAAGTAAGACTCAGATTGTCATCTTAAGTAATTATGGATTTAGTGACATTTTTGACGGCCAGTATGAAGTTCTTAAAGCGATTAATCTAATATGATAAGAAAAGAATCATACCGCTAAAAATAGATGTTATAATAATCTTTCCTATTTTCAAAGTCATTGGATATCTGTTCTGTTTTTTTTTGTATATTAAATCTAAAAAGCTCTGTTAAACGTTTAATACCTAACAGGGAATCAGTCAATGGGATTAGTACTTTTATTAAGAGAATACGATTATAATAATGCGCACATCATGAGAAGTAAGCTTCAGCAACATGGAGTTCCTGTAGTTTTGATAGATGAAGAAACTTCTGTCACCTTACCTCATTTAAAAACTCTGATCGGAGGCATAGGCTTAATGGTATTAGAAGATGATTATGAAATGGCGCGTGACATACTTGGATTAAAATACGAATCCCCTGCAAAAATAGTAGTTTGCCCCCATTGCAATTCTACCAATGCTAAACCAATTCAAGATTCTATTATAATGAGTTTGATCACCAGGATATTTAATATATTCACTCCTGATAATCAAACTCATACCAATGAAAAAAAATATCAGTGTATTGATTGTGAAAATACTTTTCTTTATTAGCTGTTAATTTCTTTCATTACCTTTTCAATCACATCTATCACCTTTTGATATTCTTCTTCGGTAATGCAATAAGGAGGTAAAAAATAAACAACATTACCTAAAGGTCTTAAAAGAACATCATGTTTTAAAAATGTTGGATAAAGCTTGTGCCTTACCTCGTTGAAATAGCCTGTATCTTTTAATGTCTTTACTTCAAAAGCAAGAATAGTCCCAAAATGCCTGACATTTTTTATCGCTCTGTTTCCGCCAAGCCTGACGGCAGAGGTTTTATGCCATTCACAGATTTTTTTGATCTTATTTTGACATTCATCAGACTTTAATAATTCCATACTAGCAACACCTGAAGCACATGCAATCGGATTACCAGTATAACTATGTCCATGGAAAAACGTCTTTAAAAGATCACTCGTTCGAAAAGGTTTCTGGATGTCTAAAGTACATGTTGTGGCACCTAATGCCATGGCTCCACCAGTCAGCCCTTTTGATAAACACATTATATCTGGATTATGCCTCAAGTGATCACAGGCAAACATTTTACCGGTTCGCCCAAACCCAGTAAAAACTTCATCAGCGATACAAACCACTCCAGCTCCCTTGGCCATACTCAGCATAGTATCCAAAACCTCAGCATCATATATTCTCATTCCGGCAGAACCCTGAACCAGAGGCTCAAAAATGAAAGCTGCCACATCATCAGTGTCGATTATGTCAGCAAACTGCGCTAAAACATCTTGCTGATTTTCAGAACCTGGAAAATCAATAAATTCAACATCAAAAAGATATGGAATAAATGGTTTTACAAAAACATCCCGGTCTCCCACTGACATTGCTCCAAATGTATCACCATGATAACTTCCATTAATAGCTATAACCTTTTTCTTCTCGATTTTTTGGTTGTGCCAATATTGAAAAGCCATTTTTAAGGCTACTTCTACAGCAGTTGATCCATTATCTGAAAAAAATACTTTCTTCTGATTCTGAGGGGTAATACTTAATACTTCTTCTGCTAATTTAACGGCAGGCTCATGTGTAAAACCAGCGAAGATCACGTGTTCAAGATCTGCAGCTTGCTTAGCTACAGCCTTTGCTATATGCTTGTTTCCATGACCATGTAGATTCACCCACCAACTTGAAACACCATCTATAATTCTCCTGCCATCTTCCAATTCTATATAAACACCTTCTCCTTTTACTGCAGGAAGCGGCTCATCATTACTTCCTAAACTGGTAAAGGGATGCCATATCACTTCTCTATCTCTTGAAATAAGATTATCTGCCATACTATATTTTCTCTCTTATTCTGTCTGCGTATTTTTTTATTTCCTTTTTAGTAATCTTCTCCTCGTTGTAAATGTGTAACAACTCTTCCAAACCACTACGCTTTAATATTATTTCCTGACTTTCAGGATTAGGGTCTCCGACAAAAACAATTCCTCTAACTGGAACTTGGTTTTTCAATAACCATTCAATTGTTAATAAGGTGTGATTGATCGAACCCAAATATAAATTTGATACCACAATTACTTCTGCGTCAAATTTTATAGCTATATCAATAACATTTTCATCATCATTTAAAGGAACCAAAACACCACCTGCTCCTTCAATCACCAGATGATTTTCAGTTTCAGGCAACTCAATTCTTTGCAACGAAACTTCAACTTCTTCTTTTTTACCCGCAGCATGTGGTGAAGCCGGAGTAGTTAACTTTATTCCCTCCTCGTGAAAATGACTTTTTTTATTTGAGACTAATGTCCTGATTGTATCCGTATCACCGGGTAATCCTGCCTGAATAGGTTTCCAATAATCTGCTTTCAAAGCCTCACATAATATAGCCGAGAAAACAGTTTTTCCACTATCAGTACCTATCGCTGTTACAAAAAATCTATGTGCCATTATTGACAATTTAAAGTTTTTAATTCATCTATCAATTTTATAATCTCTTTCTCTGTATTATCAGAATGCAAGCAAATTCTTATTCTCTCTAATCCTTTTTTAACTGTCGGTGATTTAACAGGGCGAACCTCAATATTCTTAATTCTCAATGATTTACAAGCCTCTTCTACCCGATCATTTCCCGGAATAACGATTGATTTTATAGGCGAATTTGATTCAATTATTTTCACTTCATTTTCCCAATCCTGGTTACCTGCAATTTTTGAAAACAGCAGCATATTACTATGGAGATCATTCCGCTTTTGTGTCCCATAATCACTTGAAAAAAGTAATGTAGAACATTTTATTAAAGCAACCTGGTGATCTGGTGGAGCAGTAGTATAAATAAAAGGCCTTGAATGATTAATCATAAACTCTGTTAATTCACTACTTCCTGCTACTACAGCACCATGGGCTCCAGGTCCTTTTCCATAGGTATATATTCTGGCTAGCAACCTATTCTCCAGGCCTTCATTTATTGCCAGCCCTTTCCCTTTATCTCCATACCAGGCTGTAGTATGAGCCTCATCTAAAATAATTCCTGCGTCAAATCTCTCAGCAATATCAACTAGTCGCTTGAGATCAACAAAATCACCATCCATACTATAAACAGACTCTGCCACTATAAAAAGCCTGCCCTTACCAAACTTTTCAATCTTTCGTTCAAGATCGTTATAGTCATTATGTTTAAAAGAATAAGATTCGGCAAAGTTTAACCTGATTCCATCCTTCATGCAGGCATGACTTAATTCATCATAAAAAACAGTATCACCACGTTGCGGAAGGCATGAAAGTACAGCCAGGTTAGCCTGATATCCGGAGGATAAAATCAATGAAGCTTCAGCCTGATAAAAGCCAGCTAAATATTCTTCGACTTCTTCAATGTAATTACTGTTTCCTCCCAAAAGTCTGCTACCCGAGCTTCCAGCTTTAAATGTTCTGCTTTTTAATTCATCATCTAAAAGCAATTTTAACTCGCTGCTTTTACTAAGATTCAGATAATCATTCGTTAAGAAATCAATACCATCACCAATTCCCACCAATTTCCGGTGTGCACCAGCTAACTTTTTTTTCTGAAGAAAATCAGCTATGAATTTATTTATTGATTTCATTCTCTACCCGGTAAAAGACAAAAAAGCCGCCATTTCTGGCAGCTTTCATTATGATATTAGAATATTTTTTTAAGCTACCGTAGCCTTTTCCTGGTTTTTAAATGCTTTTCTAGGCTTCAGGTTCAATACCTGGAAAAGCTCTTCATCTTCATTAACTTCAGGATTTGGTGTGGTAAGAAGTTTATCACCGGCAAATATTGAATTTGCACCTGCCATAAAGCAAAGTGCTTGCTCTTCCTGAGACATTCTTACTCTGCCAGCTGACAATCTTACCATTGCTTTAGGCATAATGATCCTTGCTGTCGCAATCATTCTAATCATATCCCACACAGGTACTTTCGGTTGCTTTTCCATCGGTGTCCCTTCTACAGGCACTAAAGCATTTACAGGAACTGACTCCGGATGTTCCGGCAAAGTAGCCAGGGTATGCAACATTCCTACACGGTCTTTCTCTGTTTCTCCAAGACCTATAATACCTCCGGAACAAACAGAAATTTTAGCTTTTCTCACATTTTCCAATGTATCAAGCCTGTCATCATAATTTCTGGTAGTAATTATCTCATTATAATGTTCTTCACTGGTATCCAGATTGTGGTTATAAGCATATAAACCAGCTTCTTGAAGTTTTTTGGCCTGGTCCTCAGATAACATACCAAGAGTACAGCAAACTTCCATACCCATGCCATTAACACCTTTTACCATTTCAAGAACCTTATCAAAATCCCGGTTGTCTCTCACTTCTCTCCATGCTGCACCCATACAAAAACGTGTACTGCCATTTGCTTTCGCATTTGAAGCTTTTTCCAGCACATCATCCACATCAAGTAATTTGTGAACTTTAACATCAGTATGATATCTGGCAGCCTGAGGGCAGTACGAACAATCCTCAGGGCATCCCCCTGTTTTTACAGATAAGAGGGTACAAACCTGTACTTCCTGAGCATCGTTGTTTTCACGATGTACAGTTGCGGCTCTGTAAATTAAATCCAGGATGGGTGAGTTGTATATTTTTTCAATCTCTTCTCGTGTCCAATCGTTTCTGATTTCACTCATAGCAAATTGTTTTGTCAGTATAACAAAACTAAAGTTAACTGTTTAAAAATCCTATATGATTTAGATGAAATAAAAAAAGCAGTCGTCAGACTGCTTTAATTTATATCGAAGTTGTTGATCAATGTATTTCAAAGTCAAAAGGTGACCTGGCTTGAACACCATTTCGAGTGTTAAGTTCATCTATTGCTTCCATGAAAGGAGCTAAAACACCAAGTTTCTCTTTTCTGACTTTTATCGATGATTCATCAGCAAGACCAGTAACGAGTTCTTCAATGAATTTCTTTTTACGATATGGATACACACTTACTTTGTAATCATCCCCAAGATCAGCTTTTTTTGCAGCGATCTCTATGGCAGTATCTACTCCTCCTAATACGTCTACAAGTCCTATTTGCTTCGCATCTGTACCGATCCAGACTCTGCCTCCTCCTATTGCTTTCACAGAATCCTGACTTAAACCTCTGCCCTGAGCCACCTTACTTGTAAAGGTATCGTATCCTTCTTCAACCATTTCCTGGAAGATGCTTTGCTCATATTCAGTTAGTCTTTTATTGCGAGAAAAAAGATCTGAAAACTGGCCGGTAGTTACATTATCTGTAGTTATTCCCAGATGCTTATCCAACCCTTCGCCAGCATATAACCAAAGACCGAATATTCCAATGCTTCCTGTTATTGTATTTGGCTCAGCAACTATTGTATCACATCCTGCTGAAATGTAATATCCTCCAGAAGCAGCAACATCTCCCATTGAAGCTATAACTGGTTTTTCTCTTTTCAAAACTTCCAACTCTCTCCAGATCACATCAGAAGCAAGAGCACTTCCACCAGGGGAATTAACTCTTAAAACAACAGCTTTAACTTCATCATCATCTCGAAGCTTTTTAATCTGTTTGATCAGTGCTCCACTTGTGATCATCTCCGGGTTATCATCATCCCCTGAAACAATAGCTCCGTTCGCTACTAATACAGCCACTTTATTTTTAGTCACTTTAAAATCTATTGAAAGATCCTGATAGTCACCTATACTGACTGAATTAATATCATCGCCTTCATCTTCACCAAGTTTTGTTCTCAAAACATCCATCACTTCATCATGATATTTCAATTCACTGATCAAGCCATATTGAACAGCGTCATTTCCATTTCTTACTAACATGGAATCAGCAATCTGAACAATTCTTTCTTCCTCAATTCCTATTGATTCACTTACATCTCTGGCGTACGTGTTAAACATCCCATTTAAAAATACCTGAGTTTGATAGCGACTTTCCTCACTCATGCTTTCTCTGATATAAGGCTCAACTGCACTTTTGAATTCACCAACTTTAAAAACATATGGTTTAACATCAAGCTTATCTAAAGTGCCTTTAAAAAAAGTAACTGTTGCACTAAAGCCATCAAGCTCCATCATACCTTCAGGACTCAAATAGATTTCATCAGCTACAGAAGCAAGATAGTATCCTCTTTCAGTAAGGATTTCATCATAAGCAATGATGAATTTATCAGTTTCTTTAAATTCCAAAAGAGCTTTTCTCAATTCTCTAAGAGTAGCATAACCGGCAGCTGATCCGGCTGGTTCTAGAAATATCCCTTTAATACTCGGGTCAGAAGATGCCTTTTTTATCGCTCTTTTCAATTTATGTATTGAATAAGAACCTTCTCCCTGACCTGTAAGTATCAAAAACGGATCTGTAAGTTCCCTTTCAGTAATTGGTTTATCCAGTCTTATGTGTAGAACAGAATTATCTTTGACCACTATCTTATCTCCAGAAGCTATCGCAGAACCTATCCCTATTGTTATAAAGAACAAAATCGCACAAAAAACAATTAGTCCGACGATCGTTGCTAATACACCTTTTAAGAAATTCATATATTTATTCTTATTAAATTCGAACTCAAAAATTAAAATTATTTTTATTTAATACAACAGATTTTTAACTGTTGGTAATTTTAAATGATGAAAGGAATATACTTATTATTGGGTACGAATCTCGGTGAAAGAAAAGAGAACCTCAAAATCGCCACCCAAAAGATCGAAGATCAGATTGGACAAATATTAAATTATTCGTCTATCTATGAAACAGCTGCCTGGGGAAAAACCGATCAGCCAAATTTTTACAACGCAGTTCTTGAAATTGAAGCGGATATATCACCTGATAACCTGATCAACAAATGCCTTTCCATAGAAAAAGAAATGGGTAGAAAAAGGATTGAAAAATGGGCAGAGAGGTTAATCGACATCGATATACTATACATGGATGATTGGATCGTTAAAACTAATGATTTACAAATACCTCATCCACGAATTCAAGATAGAGCATTTACCCTTATTCCCATGAATGAATTAGATAAAAACTTTAAACACCCGGTTTTACTTAAAACTCAACTTGATCTTCTAAAGTCATGCAGTGATAAGCTTGAAGTAAAAAAAATCGACAAAAAAAAACCCGAAGGAAATCTTCGGGCTTAATGTTTTATATTTTCATTTTATTGAATTCCTGAAACTTCAGCAGCTCGGTGAATTTTCTTAACCAATCCCTGAAGCACTTTACCAGGTCCGCATTCAATAAAGTCAGTCGCTCCATCTTCTACCATATTTTGAACTGTTTGAGTCCATCTTACCGGAGAAGTCAATTGCTTGATCAACTTTTCTTTTATTACCTCAATTTCAGTACTTGGTTTAGCATCATAATTCTGATAAACCGGACAAATTGGATTTTTAAAATCAGTATTTTTTATAGCATCTTCTAATTCCTCCTGTGCAGGAGACATTAACGGGCTATGAAAAGCGCCTCCAACTTTTAAAGGAAGTGCTCTTTTCGCACCAGCTTCCTTCATTTTTTCACAGGCAATTTCAATTCCGGAATTTGAACCGGAAATAACTAGTTGGCCAGGGCAATTATAATTTGCTGCAACCACAATATCATCTATATCCTTACAAATATTCTCTACAACATCATCATCCAGGCCTAATATAGCAGCCATTGTTGAAGGATTCTGTTCACAAGCTTTTTGCATGGCCATTGCTCTTTTAGAAACTAAAGTCAGGCCATCTGAAAAGCTTAAAGTTTTATTTGCTACTAAAGCCGAAAATTCTCCTAGTGAATGACCAGCAACCATATCAGGTGAAAAATTCTCTGATACTTCCGCTGCAATAACTGAATGAAGAAAAACTGCAGGCTGGGTAACTTTCGTTTGTTGTAATTCCTCAGCACTACCTTCAAACATAATTTTCGAAATATCGAAGCCTAGAATTTCATTGGCTTCGTCAAATCTTTTTTTTGCCAGATCAAATGAATCAAATAAATCTCTTCCCATCCCCGGAAACTGTGCGCCCTGTCCGGGAAAAACGTATGCTTTTTTCATGGTATATATTGTTTTCTAACTGGATTAATACATTTTGTGATTTCAGATCACAATTTATTTGCAGACAAAGATAGGATAATTATTCTACTTTTTGATCTAAATAAAAACAGGCTGGAAAAATGATTTATCCAGCCTGTTTTATAATTTTTTAATCTTATTATTCGAGCAAGTGAACCCACCCTTTATATTCTCTTTCCTTTTTAGCAGGGTCAAGAACTCTGAACCTCACTATTGCTATGTAATAATAGACGCCTGGGTTTAAAACCTGGCCACTATTACTCTCTCCATTCCAATTAATCAAAATGGATTTTTCATTTCCTGAAGCATATGTAAAAACCTCTTTCCCATGACTATTAAACACCTTAAAATCTACACTCTCAACAAAGCGGGGACACTTCGAAAAATCACTTTGCTGATTACTATAGGCTTCAAAAGTATCATTAAAACCATCGCCATTTGGGGTAAAAACATTAGGAAGTTCATAATAAGGACAATTGTCTCTACAAACCACATTAGAAGGTTCGCTTTCATTTCCGGATCTGTCTACTGCAGTTATATAATAACATCCAGCAAACTCATCAAGATCTAAATGTGTGAAATTCGGTTCTCTTGTCGTTCCTACAATTGAAAATGTTCCTTCATCGCCTGACTTACTAAAATAAACGTTGTAAAGCCTTACATCTTCAGCACATTCTTCCTCCAATTCAGGGTCCCAGCTCAATTCATTAAAATAATTACTAAAATCACACGGCTGATTAAACAAGAAATCTTCACACTCCCCTACTTCCAAATTATTTATGGTTAATTCAAGAGGAGGACAAGGAGGAATTGAATCAGATAAAAATGAACACGCCTCCTGGGAGAAATTAAGTAACGGCTCTGGAATATCAGAATTCCCATATGAACCCGCAGTCCTGACTACATAACAATATTCGATCGAATCAACCAATGGAGTATTATTAAATTCACCGCTATCAGTATAATTAAAACCATTGGCAGTAACATTCACAGAATCTATTAGTACCAATTGATCTGGATTATTCGGATCTACATTATTTCTATATATTCTATGATACGGGAACGTATCGATTAGATTAGACCATGGGACATCTGCCGTCCAGCTTAATGTTAATTGATCTAATCCAGAAAATATATCCAGGTATACAGAACTGGCGTAAGAAGAAGTATCAACAAAATTATCATTTGAATCATATAACTCCACTTGATAATGGTAAGGCTGATTTTCAGTATCTATTCCTGTATCAACAAATGAAGTTTGATCTCCTTCATAAACCAGAGTTCTCCCATTTCCACCATTGAATCCAGAATGTCTGTATAATTTATAATTGTACGGAGGAGGGAATGAAGGATCTGTCAGATCGAAAGGCGGCAACCATTCAACACTTATTTCTCCATTAGCCGGATCAGTTTCAAGCACTGAAACCTCAGTTAATACAGGTGCTTCTGCAAGAACAGTAGTGCACACTTCATTGGAAACATAACTTTCCCCACCCTGAGGGTCTCTGAATACCGCTACTATCCTATAACAATATTTAGCTCCCGGGCTTAAACCAAGCCCATTATCATCATCAAGATAGTCCGTTTCATTTTCGTTTGCTACATCAATCAATTCATACCCTGTTCCTTCCGGCATTCCAACATCACAACTCCCTGGTTCAAAAGGATTACTATCAACCCTTCTCCAAATCTGGAATCCTGAAACGATACGATTATCACATTCATAATCATCCCAATTGATTTGAATGCTTCTGGCCGATACAGGAAATACGTCATTTATATTAGGTGGAGGTCCGACTACAGTTATATTCCATGTTTTAAAGTCAACCAAAGAGGGTAAAAGTGTACTACCTCCATTTCTAAAAGGTCTGTCAGACACTTTAAATACAACCTGCCATGGACTTTCTCTGATATTAAAACAATTGGTACTCCATTCAAAATCTAACTCTGCCACTGGGGCTTGCCATACTGGTGGATTAGGAGAATATTCTGCAGGATTAGAAATTTCAAACGGTCCACCAAAAGCTTCAATCTTAACACTATCACCATCCGGATCGGTTGCAGTGGCGGCGGGGTTAAGAGATAGTGTAGTTCCTGCGGTTATACATGTATCTTCTGGTATAATTAATTCAGGCCTTTCATTATCGGACTCACGAACGATAATCTGCATGTCGCGTGTTACAAATCCAATCCTGATATATTCACCATTTACCTTTCTCCACTCCTCGATTATAAATGCTACATTATATTCAAATTCGTCAACATTAGGAGGAGCATCCCAAACAAGATCACCGGTTATTGGGTCAAGTGAAAATTCAGGAGGAGATGTTCCGTCTTCTTTATCATAAGGTGGGAAATTAGCATATAAATCCGGGTTATCTAAACCTATATAATTTGGAACATTTGTTCCGGTTCCTTGCTTTGGAATAACAAATTTATAAGAAAGACTATCACCTTCAGCATCGAAAGCCCCTGGGTTATGTATAAAAAATTTATCACCTGTTGCAAAATCTAGCGGATCAATTAATAACTGAGGAGTACTGTTCACTCCTAAAAAAG
Source organism: Mangrovivirga halotolerans (assembly GCF_026241165.1). Taxonomy (GTDB): domain Bacteria; phylum Bacteroidota; class Bacteroidia; order Cytophagales; family Cyclobacteriaceae; genus Mangrovivirga; species Mangrovivirga halotolerans. The sequence continues at coordinate 73,484 of NZ_JAPFQN010000002.1, forward strand.
GATCAATCAAAATCTGGGATTCAACATGAAAAGGAATTTCTACCGAATTACCCCCATTGATATTTCTAATAAAGTTATTTCTGTTTTGTTCTGTATAAGAGATGTTATAAAATCCTGGAGCCTGATAGGTATGATCTATCTCAAAAGTTACCTTTTGAAGAAATGGCACCTGTGGTAATGGTTGAACAATAAATTGGCTTGGTACAGTTTCTATAATTGTTCCATCACCAAAATTAAGAATCCCATTCCCGAATTCAACCCCTGATTCAGAATCCCTGAAACCAACAAATGTAATACGATATGTGAGTGAGGAAGGTGAAATCCTTTCAACTGTAATTTGCCCAGCTCTGATGTGAGTGGCCATTACTGAAAAATCAGCAAAAAACATCAACACTAACATTAATAGTGATGAAATTAGTTTTGCATATCTATCTATATTAATACTCATTTCCTGGTGAAATATATTTTAATAAACGAATGGTTTTGATTTTAATCTACAAATCATGTTCAGAATATAGCAAAAATTAAGCCGAACATTTACTTTACCTAATATTACCATATTATGGTCATAATGCAAATAAAACTAAGGTCAAACAATAATGATTTGTAATAGTTATGACATTAAAAATTGAAATTTTAACCGGTTTTTATTTAGAAAGTTTCAAAATAACACAACTAATTGGATACTAAACTGCGCAGATGTAAATTTGTCGCATTTAAAACGGTTGAAAAATAAAATAAACACATGAGCTGGTTTGTACGAACATTTGGAAGTACCCTGGGAAGGAAGCTTTTAATGGCCCTTACAGGTATATTCTTAATCTTATTTCTGGTAGTTCATCTAGCCGGAAATTTACAGTTGCTGATCCCTGACGGAGGGAAATCTTTCAACATCTATGCTGAGACAATGGGTAATAACACATTTATCCAGATTGTTTCAAAGGTCAATTTTGCATTGATCCTTTTGCATATCATTGTTGCAATTATTCTTACTCGTTATAATAGTAAGGCCCGTCCTGTCAGTTACGAAAATTTTAATGGAAACGCTAATAGCACCTGGTCTTCCAGAAATATGGGCGTATTAGGATCGGTAATATTTATTTTTATTGCTATTCACCTGAGTAATTTCTGGTGGGTATTTAAGTATGGGGAGGTTCCTACTACTACATTAGAGAATGGAACAGCTGTAAAGAATTACTATGCAGTTGTAAATGAAGGGTTCTCACAGCTATGGATCGTAGGCATCTATGTCCTGAGTATGGTCTTCCTTGCTTTCCATTTAGCACATGGTTTCCAGAGTGCTTTTCAGACTCTTGGATTGAATCATAAAAAATATACACCTGCTATAAAAGCAGTGGGAAAATGGTTTGCCATCCTGGTTCCGATAGGATTCGCCATTATTCCAATTTATATGTACTTTAATAATATTAGTTAAGGAGACATTATGAAATTAGAATCAAAAATACCGGAAGGACCGCTGGCAGAAAAATGGACCAGGCATAAATTTAACGTTAAACTGGTAAACCCGGCTAACAAAAGAAAATTTGAAGTTATCGTAGTTGGTACCGGTCTTGCCGGAGCATCAGCTGCTGCAACTTTAGCAGAGCTTGGTTATAATGTAAAAGCATTTTGTTTCCAGGATAGCCCGAGAAGAGCTCACTCTATCGCTGCTCAAGGGGGTATAAATGCTGCAAAAAACTATCAAAATGATGGCGATAGTATTTACAGACTATTTTATGACACTATAAAAGGTGGTGATTACAGATCAAGAGAAGGTAATGTTTACCGTCTTTCTGAAGTATCTGTAAACATCATTGACCAATGTGTTGCTCAGGGAGTGCCTTTTGCTCGTGAATATGGTGGACTACTTGATAACCGCTCATTCGGTGGTGCTCAGGTTTCCAGAACTTTTTACGCTCGTGGTCAAACTGGACAACAATTATTATTAGGTGCTTACCAGGCACTTAGCCGTCAGGTATCTACAGGAAAAGTAAAACTTTACCCAAGAACTGAGATGCTTGACTTGGTTCTTATCGATGGTGAAGCAAAAGGTATTATAACCAGAGACCTTATCACAGGTAAAATAGAAAAACATGCTGCAAATGCTGTTGTACTTGCCTCTGGAGGTTATGGTAATGTATTTTATCTTTCTACAAATGCAATGGGCTCAAATGCTACAGCAGCATGGAGAGCACATAAGAAAGGTGCATTTTTTGCTAATCCATGTTTTACTCAGATTCACCCTACTTGTATCCCTGTTTCAGGTGACCATCAGTCAAAACTTACCTTAATGTCTGAATCATTAAGAAATGACGGTCGTGTATGGGTACCAAAAAGTGAAGAAAAAGCTAAAGGTCTTTCTGCTAAGGAAGCGGTTGATATTCCTGAAGAAGAAAGAGATTATTACCTTGAAAGAAAATATCCTAGTTTCGGTAACCTTGTTCCTCGTGATGTGGCTTCAAGAAATGCTAAATACGTTTGTGATGAAGGTCGTGGTGTCGGCAAAACAGGATTAGCAGTATTCCTTGATTTTGCTGATGCTATTAAAAGGGATGGAAAAGAAACTATCGAAGCTAAATATGGTAACCTGTTTGATATGTATAAGCAAATCACAGGTGACAACCCGTACGAAGTACCGATGATGATCTATCCTGCAGTACACTATACTATGGGTGGCCTTTGGGTTGATTACAACCTCCAAACTTCAATTCCTGGACTTTATGCAACTGGTGAGTCTAACTTCTCAGATCATGGTGCAAACAGACTTGGCGCTTCTGCTCTGATGCAAGGACTTGCAGATGGATATTTTGTCCTTCCTTATACAATCGGAGATTATCTTGCTACCCAGCCTATGCAGAAGGTATCTGACGATCACCCTGCATTTGATGAAGCAATCAATGATGTGAAAGGTAAGATTGATAAATTACTAAGCATCAAGGGTAAAAAGACAGTAGATGAATTTCACCGTGAGCTTGGAAAGATCATGTGGGATTACTGTGGAATGTCTAGAAATGCTGAGGGATTAAAGAAAGCAAAAGGTCTTATTAAAGAGCTTAGAGCAGAATTCTGGGAAAATGTAAAAGTTTTTGGTACGAATGATGAATTAAATCAATCACTTGAAAAAGCTAACAGAGTAGCTGATTTCCTTGAACTTGGTGAATTGATGGTAGATGATGCCCTACACCGTGAAGAATCGTGCGGAGGACACTTCAGAGAAGAGTATCAAACCGAAGAAGGAGAGGCTCTTAGAAATGATGAAGATTTCGCATATGTAGCTGCATGGGAATATCAGGGAGAAAACCAGGATGAAAAGCTCAATAAAGAAGAGCTTGAATTTGAAAATGTTAAACTAACTCAAAGAAGTTATAAATAAGGAGGACGATTTTATGAACCTTACACTAAAAGTCTGGAGACAAAAAAATCAAAATGATAAGGGAAAAATGGAAACTTACCAGGTTTCTGACATTTCACCTGACATGTCCTTCCTTGAAATGATGGACGTGCTCAATGAGCAATTGATCAAGGAAGATATTGAGCCTGTTCATTTTGATCACGATTGCCGTGAAGGTATCTGTGGTATGTGTAGCATGCACATCAATGGACGCCCTCATGGACCACAACAAGCTGTAACTACATGCCAGCTTCACATGAGATCTTTCAAAGATGGAGACACAATTACTATTGAACCATGGAGAGCAGGAGCTTTCCCTGTGGTTAAAGACCTTGTAGTAGATAGAACTTCATTTGACAGAATCATACAAGCAGGTGGTTATGTAAGTGTAAATACTGGTGGTGTACCTGATGCTAATGAAATTCCAATTCCTAAATCAGTGGCTGATGAAGCTTTTAATTCAGCAACTTGTATCGGATGTGGCGCTTGTGTAGCAGCATGTAAAAATGCATCAGCAATGTTATTTACTTCTGCAAAGATAGCTCAGCTTGCTATGTTGCCTCAGGGTAAAACAGAGGCAAAAACAAGAGCAGAAAAAATGGTTGCTCAGATGGATGCTGAAGGATTTGGAGCATGTACAAATACTGGTGCTTGTTCTGCAGAATGCCCTAAAGAAATCAGTCTTGAAAATATAGCAAGAATGAACAGGGAGTATTTCTCTGCAAAAGCTAAGTCTGAGAATACAGATATGTGATTTTAACACAATTCAATGATATAAAAAGGAGCTTTCACGCTCCTTTTTTTTATACCTTTGCCTCATGAAAAATAATATCTTCATCAGTTCTTTACCGGGCCAGACAGACTACCTAGAAAAAGAAATATCCGACCTGGGTTTTGACATTGTAAAAAAATCCTTTTTTGGAATAAATATAAAAGGTTCGTTCAATGATTGCGTCAAATTGAATTTATGGCTCAGGACAGCCAATAAGGTTCTTTTTGAATTAAAATCATTTTATGCCCCGGACGCAAATAAATTATACCGTGAAGTTTATAATTTTCACTGGCATACCATTCTTCCTGCAGATGGCTATTTTACCGTCGACTCGTATGTTAAAAATGATACTATCAATGACAAACGTTTCGCTCAGGTTAAACTAAAAGACGCTATTGTTGACAGGCTGAGAAAAGAAAAAAACCAAAGACCTGACACTGGTCCAGAGAGAGATGATTCTGCCGTTTATTTACATTGGTCAGAAAACAAAGCAGTAGTTTACCTTGACACAAGTGGCCAGACAATCTCTAAGCACGGGTACAGGCTTCACCCCTGGAAAGCCCCCCTTCTTGAAGCGTTAGCTTCTTCAATAATTATGGGCACCAACTGGACTCCGGACCAGCTTTTTGTAAACCCAATGTGTGGTAGCGGCACCTTAGCTATCGAAGCTGCACTTATGGCAATTAACAAACGCCCTGGTCTTATGCGCTCAAATTATGGTTTTATGCATACTCACCTTTTTGATGTCGACTATTATAAAGATGAAATGAACATATTAAAAAATGAGGTGAAATCCGGTGACAATGTGAGAATAATTGCAGGTGATATAGAATCGAAAGCAGTAGATATCGCAAAACAAAATGCTAAAGCTGCCGGAGTTGAAGATCTGATCGATTTCTACACTGATGATTTCAGAAGAACTCCCCTTCCGGATAGTGAAGGTGTGATAGTAATTAATCCAGATTATGGAATTAGACTTAGTGAAGGTGAAGATGATAAACTTGAAGAGCTCTATAAAGAAATAGGAGATTTCTTCAAAAATGAGGCTACCGGATATACTGGATATGTATTTACCGGAAATTTAAAATTATTAAAGCGTGTAGGACTAAGAACTTCATCCAGAAAGACTTATTTTAATGGTAAATTAGAATGCCGACTTGCTGAATACCATCTTTACAAGGGTAGCAAAAAGGAATGATTTTTTAATCATATGAAAAAATTCCTCGAAAAGGTTTATTATTTCTTTCCAATCAAGTTGATTTTACATCACCTTCAGGGAAAAATATTATTGATATTAGGCTGGGTATGGTTATTTGCTGCTGCTGGTGAGCTATTTGGAAATACATTCGGAATTCCATACCTGTTTTTATCTCCTGAATATTTAAATGAAGTTTCGTTTTATAGTTTCGCCGTAGTAGGAATCATTCTTGGTGGTTTTGCCATGACTTTCCATATAACCTGCTATTTAATGGATGGCCACAGGTATCCTTTTCTAGGACAACTACGCAAACCATTCACTCATTACGCGATCAATAATAGTATCATTCCGATGATTTTTCTCTCATATTATATATTGAAAATCATCGGATTTCAAAAAAATTATGAGTTAGCCGAAACTGAGGAAATCTTTGCCAGAGTTGGGGGCTTACTTTTAGGATATACTGGCATGCAGGCTATTATGTACACCTATTTCATTTTCACCAATCAAGATGTATTTCAGGTAATCAGGGAAAGTGTCGAAAAGAAGATAAGAAAAGTACCAATCGCCAGACAAAATCTACTTAGAAGGTATAAAAATGAATATAATAAACCAGATATTGAAGTAAAGGGGTTTATTGGTACAGACTTCAGATTTCATAAAGTACAGGAGGCACCGGCCTACGTTACTAAATTTGCTATATTAAAGGTTTTTGGTCAAAATAGTTTTAACGCAGTTTCACTTGAATTTACGGCTTTCGCAGCCATAATCGTGATAGGTGTATTTCGCGAAAACCCTTATTTTCAAATTCCGGCGGCAGCAAGCTGTATTCTCTTATTAACGATTTTGATGATGTTTGCCGGGGCTTTTTCTTACTGGTTCAAACGTTGGTCTATATTAATGATCTTGATAATATTTACTTTTTTAAACTTCCTCCCTACTTTCGAATTTTTTAAATCGGAATATCAAGTACCCGGAATAGATTATACAGAAAATAATATCCCCTACTCGATCTCCAAATTAAGAGAACTCACCCATTCTGATACAGTAAAAAATGATATCCTGAAGGGAATTGAAATTCTTGAAAACTGGAAAAAAAATACCGGACAGGAGAAACCTGTTATGATGGTGATCACTAATAGCGGAGGTGGACAGAGAGCTTCATTGTGGAGCCTTACTGCTATGCAATCCCTTGATACAGCTTTAAATGATCAACTAATGAATCAAACTGCCTTGATAACCGGGGCATCCGGGGGATTGATCGGAGCTGCCTATTACAGGGAGTTATACAGGCAAAAACTTCTGGGTAAAATTAATAACCCAAACGATAGCATTTACAGGACCAATATCAGTAAAGATGCACTTAATCATGTAATCTTTACGATGCTGGTAAATGATCTTTTTATTCGTCTGCAAACATTTGAATATAAAGGAAAAGAATACATTGCAGATCGTGGGGTTGCTTTTGAAAGGCAGCTTCTGGCAAATACAAATGATGTTTTAAATGTTCCTGTTTCCGAATATCGGGAGCCAGAAAAACAAGGCATCATACCTCAACTCATTATTTCTCCTACTATTTTAAATGATGGAAGAAAACTTTTTATAGGTGCGCAGGATATCAGCTATATGTCCAGGGCAACCATTGCTGTTCCTTTTACCGGTGAGCAAAAAGTAAAAGGAATTGAATTTATGAGAGCATTTAAAAATCATGATGCGGAGGACGTTTCAATTCTTACCGCTCTACGCATGAATGCTACCTATCCTTATATTTTACCCAATGTCGGATTACCTACGGATCCTGAAATTAAAATTTTAGATGCTGGGCTGGTCGATAACTTTGGTATCAGTGATGCGATCAGATTCTTATTGAGCTTTAGAAACTGGATTTCCAAAAACACATCGGGAATAGTAATTGTAACAATCAGGGATTCAGCTGTACATTCTCCGCCAGATTCGGATATCAGCCAGACTCTCATGGAAAAATTCACTATTCCAATTACCGGGGTATATAATAACCTTCCTAATTTACAAGATTACAGTAACGACAAAGAAATGGAACTATTAAAGGCCCTGCTTGAAGTACCAGTAAATTTGGTTCCAATTGAATACATCCCGGAAAGAAATAAAAGTGAAATAGAATCTAAAAGGGCTGCCCTGAACTGGAGGCTCACCAATAGAGAAAAAGAAAATATCATCCGAAATATTAGTGAAACACATAATATTCTCGCTATTCAAAAAATAAAAGGACTCGTAAACTGCCCTGAAAAGTAATCTGCCTTACACTTGTTAGCAAAATTCATCGATTTTACGCTGAATAATAGTAATTTTGTAGGCTAACGACATTAACCCGTTTAATAAAATTTAAAATTATGTCAGCACAAGTTACGGCTCCATATAAACCAAAAAATCATATCCGAATTGTAACTGCAGCTTCCTTATTTGATGGCCACGATGCGGCGATCAATATAATGAGAAGGATTATTCAGTCTACAGGATGTGAGGTAATTCATTTAGGTCATAATCGATCTGTACAGGAAATTGTTAATACAGCTATTCAGGAAGACGCACAGGCAATAGCCATTACTTCATACCAGGGTGGTCATGTTGAGTTTTTCAAGTACATGTACGACCTTTTGAATGAAAAAGGTTGTGGCCACATCAAGATCTTTGGTGGTGGTGGTGGAACGATACTTCCCGAAGAAATAAAAGAGCTTCACGATTATGGCATAACTCGAATCTATTCTCCGGATGACGGACGTCACATGGGATTACAAGGAATGATAAATGATCTTGTTGAAAAATGTGATTTCCCTGTTGGAGGAGATTTAAATGGAGAGTTTTCAAAATTAAGCCCTGAAAACGAGCAAGCTATAGCAAGAATAATCTCGGCTGCGGAAAATTTCCCTGATGAGAGTGCTGACATTATTAGCAAGATCCATGATCTTTCAGATGAAAAGAAGGTTCCGGTACTTGGAATAACAGGAACCGGAGGTGCAGGTAAATCTTCACTCGTTGATGAACTAGTAAGAAGGTTTTTAATTGATTTTGATGATAAAAAAATCGCAATTATTTCCGTCGATCCTTCGAAAAGAAAAACCGGGGGAGCTCTTCTTGGCGACAGAATAAGAATGAATGCGATAAATAATGACAGGGTTTATATGAGATCCCTGGCAACAAGGCAAAGTAATCTTGCATTATCAAAATATGTTCGGGAAGCTATCCACGTTGTCAAGGCAGCAGGATTTGATTTCATTATCCTGGAAACTTCCGGAATCGGGCAGTCAGATACTGAAATAATCGAGCATTCTGATATGTCATTATATGTAATGACTCCTGAATACGGGGCGGCAACACAGTTAGAAAAGATTGACATGCTCGATTTTGCTGATGTAATCGCCCTGAATAAATTTGATAAGAAAGGTGCACTCGATGCTCTAAGAGATGTCAAGAAACAGTATCAGCGAAACCACGGAATGTGGCATGCAACAGAAGAAGACATTCCTGTTTACGGTACTATAGCTTCACAATTCAATGATCCGGGCACAAACCGACTTTATAGAAAGCTGATGGATGTCATCATTGAAAAAACAGGTGTCGACCATCTTAAGTCATCTCTGACTATTGATGATGTTCCATCTGAAAAAGTTCATATTATCCCACCAAACAGAGTGAGATACCTGTCAGAAATTTCTGAAACTTGCCGTCAGTACGATGACTGGACTGAAGAACAAAAGAATGTAGCTCAAAAATTATACAGCCTGCAGAACAGTATTGACATATTAAGAAATTCTGAAATAGAAGATAAAGACAGACTTATAAAACAACTTGAAGAAACTTACCATCATGTTTCTCTTGATCTTGATCCTCGAAATAAAAAGTTAATTGAAAATTGGCCTGAGGTAAAAGAGAACTACAGCAGTGATGAATATGTTTACAAGGTTAGAGGTAAGGAAATAAAAGTTAAGACTTATACAGAGTCTCTTTCACATTCTAAAATCCCGAAAGTTTCTCTTCCTAAATATGAAGCATGGGGAGATCTATTGAAATGGCAACTTAAAGAAAACGTGCCTGGAGATTTCCCATATACTGCCGGAGTTTTCCCTTTCAAAAGAGAAGGTGAAGATCCTACAAGAATGTTTGCCGGTGAAGGCGGTCCTGAACGTACAAATAAACGATTCCATTATCTGTCTCAGGATATGCCAGCTAAACGTTTAAGCACGGCCTTTGATTCGGTTACTTTATATGGTGAGGACCCTGATTACAGACCTGACATTTATGGTAAGATCGGTAATAGTGGAGTAAGTATTTGCTCACTTGATGACGCTAAAAAACTCTATTCTGGTTTTGACCTGTCTGATCCGATGACCTCAGTATCAATGACAATTAATGGCCCTGCATCGACATTAACTGCTTTTTTCATGAATGCAGCGATCGATCAGTCATGTGAAAAGTATATCAAAGAGAATGGCCTGGAAAAAGAAGTCGAGACTAAAATAGAAAAGATCTATAAAGACCTTGGTGTTCCAAGACCAAAATACGAAGGTAGTCTTCCTGAAGGTAATAATGGACTGGGTTTGATGTTACTAGGTGTCACCGGAGACCAGGTTTTACCAAAGGATGTATATGAAAAGATCAAGGCTGAAACCATCTCAAGAGTAAGAGGTACAGTTCAGGCTGATATCCTAAAAGAAGATCAGGCACAAAACACCTGTATATTTAGTACAGAATTCAGCCTGAGATTAATGGGTGATGTTCAGCAATACTTTATCGATAATGAAGTTAAAAACTTCTATTCTGTATCAATTTCAGGATACCATATCGCTGAAGCCGGTGCCAACCCGATAAGCCAGCTTGCATTTACATTAGCTAATGGCTTTACATTTGTTGAATACTACCTGGCAAGAGGAATGGATATCAATAAGTTTGCTCCTAATTTCTCATTCTTCTTTTCAAATGGTGTTGATCCGGAATATAGTGTTATCGGAAGGGTTGCCAGAAGAATTTGGGCCAAAGCCATGAAAATTAAATACGGAGCAAATGATCGTGCCCAAAAACTGAAATATCACATTCAAACATCTGGACGTTCACTTCACGCCCAGGAAATTGATTTTAACGATATTCGTACAACACTGCAGGCACTTTATGCAATCTATGATAACTGTAACTCTCTTCATACTAATGCTTATGATGAAGCAATTACCACACCTACAGAAGAGTCAGTAAGAAGAGCTGTTGCAATTCAATTGATAATAAATAAAGAACTGGGACTTGCGAAAAACCAGAACCCGATCCAGGGATCATTTATTATCGAAGAACTTACTGATCTGGTTGAGGAAGCAGTTTTAACTGAATTTGACAGGATCACTGAAAGAGGTGGGGTTCTTGGTGCAATGGAAACGATGTATCAAAGAGGTAAAATTCAGGAAGAAAGCCTTCATTATGAAACCTTAAAGCATACTGGGGAATATCCTATCGTGGGTGTTAATACTTATCTGTCAAGTAAAGGATCTCCTACTATTATTCCTAAAGAAGTGATCAGGGCAACAAAAGAAGAAAAAGAAAGTCAGATCAATGCGTGTGAAGCTATAAAATCAAAGTATGATGAAACAGGTCATAAGCTATTGAGAGATTTACAAAAATCTGCGGTTGCCAACGATAACCTGTTCGAAAAACTCATGGAGGTAACTAAGTATTGTACGCTGGGACAGATTACTCATGCTCTTTTCGAAGTAGGTGGACAGTACAGACGAAATATGTAAAAAATATATCCTCATTAAATCAAAAGTCTGGCAATTAGCCAGACTTCTATTTTTTATGTAGAAAATTATGAATATTTTTATAATTACTGAGATTATTTCATTATAAATCAGCGATTAATTTTCAACAGGAAACAGATACCGATCTACTCGATATTATTACCTGGGAAATGAAACAAATTTTTGATAAAATAGTTCTTAAACTAATTATTATCATTTATCACTAAAACCACTTCACGATCATGGATAATTTTGAAAAGTATAGTGATCAAGCTATAGAACTCATCATGGTATATGGGCCAAAGCTTTTATTAGCAATAATAGTATTAATAGTTGGGTTAGCAATTATTAAACCTATTGTCAGGTTTATCCGAAAAACACTTCATAACCGGGATGTTGACCCATCTGTCATCCCTTTTCTTACAGGAATTACAGGTGCTATTTTAAAGATAATGCTATTTATCGCGGTAGCTGAAATGGTTGGGGTTGAAACGACTTCATTCATTGCTGTATTAGGTGCTGCTGGTTTGGCTATCGGTTTGGCTTTACAAGGAAGCCTTGCAAATTTTGCCGGGGGAGTTTTGATACTCTTATTCAAACCTTTTAAAGTAGGAGACTATATTGAAGGTCAGGGTCACGCTGGAACAGTAAAAGAAATTTCCATTTTATATACTGTTTTAAATACACCTGATAATAAAAAGATAATCATCCCTAATGGGAACTTGTCGAATAATTCAATGATTAATTATTCCGCTGAAGAAACACGCAGGATAGACTTTTTGTTCGGTGTAGGATATGATGATAACATTGATTTAGTAAAAGAAACCATCGCGGAAGTATTTAAAAGTGACGATAGAATATTATCAGATCCCGAACCAATGATCCAGCTTCACGAGTTGGGTGATAGCAGTGTCAACTTTGCCTCTCGTGTCTGGGTAAAAACATCAGATTATTGGGGTGTATACTGGAGCCTGATGGAAACCGCAAAAAGAAAATTTGACGAAAAAGGAATTAATATACCTTATCCACAAAGAGACGTTCACATTTTTCAATCTGAATCTTCAAACAATGAGTAACAAAGTTTTTTTTATTGCCATTATACTAGGCTTTATCTTTATTAACCAAAAGACTTACGGTCAGGAAGAAGACTCTTTAAAACCACACTACGATTCAATTCACTGGCGTGTAAAAATGAATACCGGATTTTTATTTAATCAGGCATCATTTAATTCCAGATGGACAGGTGGAGGTGTGAATTCTTTGGGCCTTGGAACATTCTTTTATTATAAAGCTAATTACCAAAAAGATAGAAGAACCTGGGATACAAATATAGAGTTGCAATACGGATTTACAGATACAGAAGGAATTGGTTTCAGAAAGGCCAATGACAGATTGTTTTTAGATACCAAATATGGTTACTCTTTTAATGATAAATGGAGTGTCTACGGTGCTCTGAATATTCTCACCCAATTCGCTAAAGGATATGAATATGGGGAGGACCCTACTACAGGTGAAGAAACAGCTAAATTAATATCTAAATTTATGGCTCCGGGATATATTACAACTTCATTTGGTATCGAATATGACCCGACTGATTATTTCTTTATCAGACTATCTCCTTTCGCTCCACGCTGGACTATAGTAACTGATGACGAACTTTATCTTACAGCTGGAACAAATTATGGAGTACCTATTGGAGAAACAGTAAGGACTGAATGGGTATCTGCGCAGTTAATGGCTGAATTTAATAAAGAGATTTTTGAAAATGTAAATTTGCAATGGCGTTATACTGCATATTGGAATATGAAACAACCAATTAATGAAACAGATCAACGTCTTGATATTACAATTTCAGCTAATGTAAACGACTGGCTGTCTACCTCTTTGGGAGCAAACCTATTGTATGATAAAGACCAAATAGATGGTTTGCAAATAGCTCAGGCATTTAATCTCGGAGTTTCATATAAATTCCAGAATTACAGGAAAAAAGATAAATAAGTATTTAAGATAATCTGATTTTTGTTTTTGTTTAAGCGCATGTAACTTACAATAAAGTAACATGCGCTTTTATTATTTTATATATGAATAAACCATTTAATATCCACAGTCATAATTTTCCCTCAGATAATTTAAAAGACCAGGTAATTTATCAGGTCATGGCTCATGAATATGATTCACTCCCGGATCTTCCTTACATGAGCATTGGGATACACCCATGGCATTTTGAGGACCAGAAAATAGAGGATCAATGGGCTAAAATTGAGAAATGGGCCACATCTGAAAATGTGGTAGCAATAGGCGAATCAGGATTGGATTATGCCATCGACCAGGATAGAAAACTTCAGGAAGAAATTTTCATCAGACATATTGAATTAAGTGAGCAAACGCAAAAACCATTAATCATACATTGTGTAAAGGCTCATAATGAATTAGTTAGAGTAAGAAAAAAAACCAGAGCTAAGCAACAGTGGATCGTTCATGGAGTAAATCAGAAATTAAAATCCCTGACCTCTTTACTTGAAAGAGACATTATATTGTCCTTCGGAAAAGCACTTTTGGAGGAAAAGTCAAATGCAAGAAAAGTAATCAGAGAATTAGGGATGGGAAGTTTCTTATTTGAAACCGACGATGAAGAAAACTCAATGATCAATTCTATCTATAAGGAGGCAGCTAATATTTTAGATAAAAATGAAGAGCAAATAAAAAAAGAAATCGGATATCTTTGCACCGAAATTTTTGATATCTGAATAATGGAATATAATAATTGGCTGGAGCGAACCGAATTATTGATCGGTGATGAAAATGTTGACAAACTTAAAAATTCAAAAATATTAATAGTCGGCCTTGGTGGTGTAGGATCATTTGCGGCTGAATTTCTGGTCCGCGCTGGGGTTGGATCCTTAACTATTGCTGATGGTGATCGATTCGATCCCACTAATAAAAACCGGCAACTTTCAGCTTTAGATTCTACAATAGGCGAACCCAAAGCTTCTGTAGTAGGTAAAAGACTTAAAGATATTAATAAGGATATCCAACTTGAAATCATTGATAAATTTCTTGAACCGGAAGAGACCAACAATATAGTTAGAAATGAGAAGTTTGACTATATCGTTGACTGTATTGATTCTATCACTCCAAAGATTAACCTGATAAAAGCAGCGATATTCACTAAAACCAAAATTGTCAGTTCTATGGGCGCAGGTGGTAAACTTGACCCGGCAAAGATAAAAACTGCAAGTATCTGGAAAACCAGGCAATGTAATTTTGCCCGTCAGATCAAAAAGAGACTAAAAAAAGATGATATTTATAAAAATGTCAGGGTAGTTTATTCCTATGATGAACTAAAAAAGGATTCATTAAAACTAACTGATGGTTCTAATTATAAAAAGTCTTTTTATGGAACCATTTCTTATATGCCTGCGTTATTTGGGTTACATTGTGCTGCAGAGGTAATTCGTGGGATAACCGACATTTATAGTATTAAGAAATCAAACCAATGATAAAAAAAGTAACAACGCACTATCTTGCCGATAAGGAATATGAAATCGTCAATGAATCTGGTAATAAAGTTTCAATTGATATGTATCCTGCTGACGAAAAGAAAGCATTGGCACCAATGGAATTACTTCTAGGAGCTGCCGGGGCATGTGCTGCGGTGGATCTTGTTGAAATGGTAAAAAAAAGGAGGAAGACGGTCGAAGACCTCAAGATCGAATCTACTGGAAAACGAAGGGACACAGTTCCAAAGAGCTATGAATCGATCAACTTGCATTTCATACTAAAATCTCCTGACTGTACGGAAGATGAATTCACCAAATTGGTCAAACTGGCTGTTGAAAAATATTGCTCAGTCACTGATTCATTAAAAGGTAGAGCTGAAGTGACTTTTACTAGCGAGGTGCAAAATTAAAAGTTGCCTGAACGTCCCAGTTTTTCCCATTATGCTTTAAAAGAGAAATGGTGTTTTGTGCATATTCCCTTTTGAAACTAATGTTTGAAAAATATTCTACTACAGAAGGATAATCATCTTTTTCAAGATCCCGATTGGCTATTGTGATGTGCGGATTGAATGGTCTGGCCTGGATTTTACTGATATCCATATTAATCTCACTACCAACATCGTGAAGGGTTCGTTCTCTTAATACAGCTAAATCAGGATTCTCTGTTGGTTGAACATAAAAGGTTCTGGGAGGGAATCCTGAAAACCCATTTAATGAAACCTCAAAGACTTTGGTTGATTTGGCTATTTCTTCAATACACTGAATTATTTTCACTTCTTCATCTTCACCTTTCCTGAATGGAGGATACAAAGTAATATGAGGAGGAGATTTTTGAGCATGTTTTGCTCCAACTAATCTTTCAATTTCTTTCATAAAATCTACAATCTCCCCTTTTACTGGAGAAGGAACCAGGCAAGCTATGTAATAAAGTGGTTTCTGATTTTTAGTCATTTAATATCTTTTTGTAGATATTAAAATTTTCATCATCGTAACAACAAAATATCACCTCCTCTAAATTTTGAGGCTCGTAATCCTGAACTGTTTTAATAGCAATATTAGCTGCTCTCTCTTTGGGGAAGCCATATATTCCTGTTGAAATATTAGGGAAAGCTATCGTTTTGCATTTCTTAGAATCAGCATTTTTTAAACTTGATTCATAAGCACTCGCAAGCAATTCATCTTCATCTGAGTCACCACCATTCCACACCGGGCCTACAGCATGAATGATATAATCTGCAGGGAGATCAAAACCTTTAGTTACTTTTGAATCTCCTGTAGGACATCCGTCATATTTTTTTGTCGCTTCTTTTAATTCTGGTCCGGCTGCCCTGTGAATTGCTCCATCTACCCCGCCACCTCCGGCAAGAGATTTATTCGCCGCATTAACAATAGCATCTACATTGAGGGTGGTAATATCGTCTTTAACTAAGCTTATTTCTAACATGTCTTTGGAAATTGATCTACTAAAATTTCATCAATTCCTATCAACTTATCAAGTCTAAGCTTTGTTCCGTTCTCTAAATAAAGAAATTCTTCTCCTGAATCTGTCCTTAGATCCTTTAATTTCACATAAGTGGTTTCCATACTGCCCTGTTCACTCTTATAAATCACCTTATGCTGGCTACCTTCTATGATGTATGCCTCCAGGTAATCATAGAATGAACACGATATAGGTTTATATGGCTTTTCCACTTTTAATAAACTTCGTCCAGTTCTTTTTGTAATTTTCGTCTTCAGGATTTAAACGGGTGAACCATTTAGGTTGTTCGATATTAACAGAAACCCATCCTTTTTTACCAGGATGCCAGATTTTAAGCTGGTAAGCTAATAGCCTAATCTGTCTTTGGTAGGTATCATCTGCACCATATTTATAATCTCCAACTATCGGAGTTCCTAAGTGTTGCATATGAAGCCTTAATTGGTTTTTTCTGCCAGTTACTAATGATAGCTCTACCAAATCATGATCTTCCAAGCGTTTTAACAATCTATAACTAGTAATAGCTGTCTTAGCTTCATCATTCTTATTTTTTATCACCTCCATCTTGCCTCTCCTACCTTCCGTCACTTCTGTCACAATTTCACCGGACTCATTTTTGATATGGCCTTCCACCAAAGCGAGGTATCTCTTATCAGAAGATGGCCAGTATTCCATAATAGCTTCACGGTCCTTTCTATTGAAGGCAAAAGAAACTAGTCCTTCTACCTCCCGGTCAAGACGATGAATTACACTTACTTTTCTTTTGATATTATTTTTAGCAAAGGCCTTATTGATTATCTCCTCGCAACTCATACCCTCCTTGGCTTTCTGAGCAGCTGTTAATAATCCAGCAGGTTTATGAATGATCATAATTCGATCATCTTGATAGTGAACTTTGAAAGGCAATTTCATTGCTTTATCAACTTCACTTTTTACTTTTTTCTTATGACCTAATTCAATCAGGTCTCCCTTATTAACCTTTTGTCCGGCAGATCTGATTTGCTTACCATTGCAGTAAATATCCCCACTCAACCATTTTTTTTTCTGGCTGACAGACATATGCGGATAAACCTCTTTTAAAAGATCTGCAATTTTACCATCTGTTGGTGCTTCAAAAGATAATTTTGAATTCATTATTTATATTTTTTAATCTACACTTCTGATAAGTATAGATATATGTGACTTATTAAAATACCAAATATCGGGAGATTTATCAGCTAATCTTTCAGGTCAATTTAATCTTATCTACTAATTACCTGCTAATATTCAAGAAGCAATGTATTACCGGAATTGAATACCCCTATAAATTGTGATGCAAAATTGCTTAAAATTTTAGAATTTACACCTAAATTAAAAAATTACCATTTTGGAGATCACTTCTACTAAGAATCCAAGGATTAAAAATCTAACCTTACTTCAATCAAAAGGTAAGGCCAGGCGCGAACAAGGCATTTTTATCGTTGAGGGTGAAAAAGAAAATGAATTATTATTTAATTCAGATTATCAGTTAAAAGAAGCCTACATCTGCCCTGAAATAATAAATGATGACCTTTCTAATTTAATAAATGACCGGCTTGATAAACAAAATATTTTTACAGTAACAAAAGAAGTATTCAATAAAATAGCCTACAGAGGCTCAACCGGTGGAATAATAACCATTGCCTCACAAAAATATTTTCAGCTCGATGATTTAAAGAACGTTTCAAACCCATTGATTCTGGTAGCAGAATCAGTTGAAAAACCGGGTAATATTGGAGCTTTACTAAGGACTGTTGACGCTGCTAAAATTGATGCTCTGGTGATTTGTGACCCTAAAACAGATTTTTTCAATCCAAATGTAATCAGGAGTAGCCTCGGATGCGTATTCACAACAAAGATCATTTCCTGTACTTCAGATGAAGCAATTTCCTTTTTTAACAAGGAAGGCATCAATATTTATTGTGCAGCACTAACCGCTTCAAAAAGATATGACCTGATAGATTACCGAAAAGGATCAGCTTTAGTGTTTGGCACTGAAAGTACCGGCCTTACAGATCTTTGGCTTAATAATTCGACTCAAAATATAATTATCCCAATGCAGGGCAAAATTGATTCTCTGAACGTATCTGTTTCAGCTGCAGTAATAACCTTCGAAGCAGTAAGACAAAGAGGGTTTTAATATCTTTTAAATCGGGGGCAAAGCATCAAATTCATAAACCTGTAATGCATTATTATAGACACAGTAGGCTTTGTAGCTTTTTTCATTTTCGAAATACAGCAGGGCAATTTCATGACTGCTTTGGAAAGGTCTTCCATTTAATAGATTACCTCGTCTATTATATAAATATGACAATTGTTGAACATCATCATTAATAATTATGATCTGTTCTGTAGCGGAAAACTGATAATATTGAAAACTTAACTGATCTGTTTTCAGAAAATCTTTTTCAAATAACACATTTAAGTCTTTAGATAAGATCCTGACACGAGTTCCATCTATTGCAGCCACTAAATAAGTCTTTTCAAGAGCATCAGGGATTATTTCAAAACGTGTATTCGGACCAATCTTTATCAATTGTTTTTCTCTTGTGATTTGTCCGTTCAGATTAAATTCAAATAATTTTCCTCCGGCAGAAATTGTTGCGAGCAATGTTTGCTCAAAGGAGGCTCCCTGTCTGACAAATAGTTTATTTCTAACCTGATCCCCTAAATTCAAAGGGAAATTATCGTAATACTCACCACGTCGGTTTGTGATGTGCACCATACCATTTTCAGTAATGTTAATCATCAGGTCTTTTTTCCTGACACGGAGATGCCTCATCGGTTCGATTAGTCTATGCTCAAATGACTTTGGATTCCAGCCTTTTAATAATTGTCGGTCTTTATTGTACAGGTAGACATTTCCCGAATAATCAGAATATGTTATTCGATATCTTTTCGAATTATCATAATCTATGACATTTGCAGCTTTAATAGAAGTAGAGGGCTCAGCAAACAATGGATATCCTTCAATTTCGTTTCCAAGTCTGTCAACAATATGAATTCTGGAGTTGGTATACAAAAAGTATTGAAGCTTATTGTTTTGATAAAAATCCACCTGATCCACCTCACCTCTTATTTCTTCATTCAGAGAATCACTCCATAAAACCTGTCCGGAGTTGCTTATCAAATGGATTATATTAGCAGTGTCTTGTAAAAAAACTTCATTTTCAAAAGTATTGTGATTCCGAACTACAAATGGTTTGGTTCTTATTGGATTATCAAACTCTGTTCTGAAAACAGATTCATATGTTTCCCGGCTAGCAATATTTAATCGCTTGGATTTTTCAAGATTTGCAGCGATATACCATTTATTATCAAGTTCACTTAGATGAATTGCCATCCATTCAAAAGCTCTTAATGGAGAGGGATTATCTGTCAGCATGGCTTTATATTTTTCTGAAGCAATAGCTGGAAAAAATTCCCATGCTCTATTCAGGTTTATCAGCTTTCCTATAGAAGCATCATCAATATTCTTTTCAAGTCTTGACGCTATTTTCAGATTTTTCCCCCAAGTGCTCTCCTCCTGCCTGCTTCGTATAATATTTTTCATCACAGGGACACTTTCAGTAACAATTAGAAAATTGTCAATTACAGAATAATACAAGGATGAAAAACCTCTAAAATAGGGTCCAAAAAGTGCCTCAGGAACTCCCTCTATCGCTATTTCACTAATTTCTATACCGGCATATTCTTCAATATATACAGAATCTGATTGCATAGATGACTCAGCAAGCTTATTCAAAATATTGAGACCGGCACCAATATCTGAAAGCTCCTGGATCATCGCATGTGTTGTACTTTGATAATCTCCGGTGGGTAATTCAACTAGCGTAAGTTCAGAACCAACTGATTTATACCACTGGTCAATATTTACTCCATATTTATTATCTATCGAAGATTGTTTCCGTAGCTCTTGCCCCTGAATTACTTGCAAATAGTTTTGCAATTCATTCTGCCATACAACATTATCCGAAATCGAGAAAAAAGTCGCTTCTATTGCTTGTAGAGGAATATATTGTGGTGATCGAAATTTTCTTCCTTTCTGGCTGGCATAAAGATTCAGATAACTTCTTTTATCATCAGATTTAATAGCAAATCCATTTAGATCAATAGATTCACCACTACTTTTCACATCAATGACACCTACTTCAAAAAGTGAATTATAACCGGCATAATTATCAGTAAACTTAAGATCAACAGTTTGTTCCAAAAAATCCTGAAACTGATCCCCATTCAAATAAACATTCCCTTCATCTCTGACAGCTCCTTTTATTTGTGCTGATTTTTTATATTTTTCTTCAAAAGATTTCTGATTGCCGTAATAACATCTGATTATATCCTCAATTAGCAAGTTGTTATCAGAGAAGACTCCAAAAGACCCGATCTCTACATAATGAATAGAAAGGCCTGCGGGTTTAAAAAATGTTTCAATTTCTTTCCCCTCAACATCATAAGGTTCTTTTTTCAAGGTAAAATCTCCCTCCAATAAAGAACCATGAATATTATTTATAACCTTATTTACTCCCGCTACTGATTTATCCAAATAAAAAACATAATCAAATTTACCTTTGCCTGTTTGATGAATACTATAGCTTAACCCCTGATTTATTATTTCAATATTTGGCTCATAAGCATAATTTTCAATTAGTGAATCTCTAAGTTTCAGCACGGGGTTGTCTCCCAGAAAAAAAGCAAAAAAATCATCTCTATGGTAAAGTGAATCTACTGACTTACTCATGTCAGGCTCTTCAACTACTGCCAAGGCGTTTGAAGGTATAATTTTCCATTTTGAAACTTTTTCTCCTTCCCAAAAAAAGAAATATAATATACCTGCAATAATTATCAGGGCCAGCGAAATAGTCAGAAGTCTTTTTAGCACGGTAATAAAAAATTTGATTTTAGTTTTCTACTGCAAAATAATATTTATTGAAATGCCAATACAACGGAAGTGCAAAAAGTTCTTGAAAAACAAAAATTTTATAATCTCAACTATATATATTTCTGTTTGAATGTAAGGTTTGAAATCTCTTTCGACAGAATTATTGGATATTATTACGAACCTTTGTAATGGAAAGAAATACTTGAAAGAATTTTTTCGATTACCACCAGCTTATGGAAAATCTCCAAGACAAAGTTTTGGGGCTTTTACTGTTTATCTTTTTTGCAGTAAGCCCATCATATTTATATTCTCAAACCTGTAATGTAGAGCCTGGTTACAGTTTTCTAACTTCCAGTTCAGGATGTGCACCATTTAATGTGCGGATTCAGACAGAATTTTTTAATTCTACTGCTGGAACTGTCTATTATGTAGATTGGGGTGACGGTAGCCCTATCGAGGTATATACTCAGGCAGTGGATTATTCGGCAGCAGCTAATAATGGGACCATCATTGAACATACATATGCCTCCTCTCCTACTGACTGTGGATACATAATTAATATAGACGCTGAAAATGCTGCTTGTCCTTTTGGTAGTATTGAACCTCTGCAAATCCCAGTTGTAGTCTGGACAGAAGACCAACCCGCTGTTGCGCCAAACACATATCGGGTTTGCGCAGGCTATGCAGCAGATATCACTTTTGAAGACAACAGTAATTGGAATTGTAACCCACGACCTACTCGTGAAAATGCCGCCTCAAGATGGGGTCAATGGATCTATGGTACCGGTGATGCAACCAATAGAATTCCCGGTATTACTGTTGGAGGATCAACACCTGCTTTTCCTTACAAAGATGATGTTGCTCCTATTTATCCTATTGATGACTTAACTCAAACAAGTGATGTTATCTCAGTTCCTGTGACTACCAATGCAGATATTGGAAAAGAATTTGAAATAACGTGGCGAAACTGGAATCAATGTAACGCATATGATAATGATGTTACTGATGGTAATGGTTTAAATCCTGTTACTGGTGATATGATCAATGGTGATAATGACCCGGTAGTGGCCGCTGGAAAAGTGGTCATTGTTGAATCTCCTGAGCCAGATTTTGTGACAAGAAAAGGAGATGCTTCCGGAGCTATAGCTGACCTGTTTTGTATAGATGACCCGGTTTATTTTGATAATGAAACCCCTCCAATAGCTGGAGCCGGATATTGGTACACTTGGGAGTTCTTTGATGATAATACCGGCACTGTAAGTTTGGGTACTTCAAATGATGAAAACCCCACCTTTTCATTTTCAACCCCAGGACAGAAACTAATAACCTACAAGGTAAAAGATATTAATGCTGCAGGTAATTGTGAAGTCGAAATTCAGAAGGTAATAACCATTTCCCCAACTGCAGTAGCTAATATTAATATAGAAGATGCTGCAGGAAATCCCGTTACTGAAAATCAATTTTGTATAGACTCCCAGGAAGGAACCGTTCAGGAATTGGTTTTTGTTGACGGAACCCAAAACATTGATGCTAATACCAGATGGAAATGGGAATTTTTTGATCAAAATGGAAACTTGGTTGATTCATATCCAGCCTCAGGGTTCTCAGATACTCAGCTTGGTCCTTTCAACAGAGTATTTGGTCAGAAAGGAAACTATCTGGTAAGACTTACCACAAAGGATGCAGGAACAAACTGTGAGTCTATAGATGAAAAAAGCATAACTATTTACGATACTCCACAGCCTGACTTTACAGCAACCGGAAGTTGTTCAGGTGAAGATATATTATTTACTGATGCTTCTACCTATAACGCATTAGCCTCCGAACAAATCATTTCTTATGAATGGGATTTTGATTATGACGGAACAACATTTAGCGCCGATCAGACATTAGGCACTGGTGAGGATGTCACATATAATTATGCATCAAGTGGCATGTATACTGTTGCACTTAAAGTGACAACTGATGGTGCAGGATGTTCTAAAATTTTCACTCAATCAATAACGATAAACCCTCAACCACAGTCAGCAATTTCTGCAAACACCCTTTCTGGATGTAGTGACCTGGAAGTTACATTAAATAACACTTCACATGCTACTCAAACAGCTACCATCAATGAATACAGATGGTATCGGGATTCAGGCTCAGGACCTGAATTATTTGCAACTAGAGAACCCGGCGTTAGTGGGTATACATCTTCTTTTAATGAAATTTTCATAAATGATACTGGTTCAGACCTGGTTTATGAGGTATATATGGAAGCTATTTCTGCCCAGGGGTGTATTACTCAATCTAACGTTTTAAGTATTTCGGTGTCCCCCGCTCCCATTACAAGTTTTGTTTCTTCAGATTATGACCCGAATGCAAACAATTGCGCGCCTCAGACATATAACTTTAGCGTAACTCCGGAAACTCAATCACTTTCACCTGATACTTATACCTGGACGGTTTACGATGAAGGTACCGGCACCCAGCTATACACTGCAACGAACAACGGGACAAATCCTTCTTTCAGCTATACATTTGATAATACTGATCAGATAGCAAAAGTTTACAGAGTTTATGTCGAAGCTTCAAAAACAGGAGTTTGTTTCAGAGGAAACTCGATGCTTGTAAGAGTTAATCCTATACCTTCGGGCATGTTTACTGTGTCAGAACCAGAAATCACCTGTACTGATTATACTGTTATCTACGATGCAGATCAAAAGGGGCTATATCAGTACACCTGGGAAATCATTAATGATGGCAATTCATTTTTCCCTCCAAATGATCAGGATTTCGTTGAGCAAACTTATCCGCGACCTGCTGCAGGTGAAGCCGATAAAACTATAACTGTTCGGCTGACAACTACTAATTCAACATTATGTAAAAGCAGTACAGAAGAACAAACTTTTACGATCCCGGCGCAGACCAATTTTATGGCAGCATTTACCGCTACTCCGGAAAATCAAACATACCCAAGTTCTACAGTATCTATTACGAACAATTCTACTCAAAGTAGTGGATTAAGCTATGAATGGGATTTTGGTGATGGTACGGTAGCTTCAGGTTATGATCCTGGTTCACATACCTATGCTGAGGCAGGTAATTACATTATTACATTGACAGTTAGTGATGGAGGTTGTATAGAACAAATCTCACTGCAAGTAGCTATATCTCCATCCGGACCAATTGCAGATTTCATTTTCGAACCTGGTGTGGGTTGCTCACCACTGACTGTATACTTTACTAATTTATCAGAAAGTGCTACTAACTTCCTGTGGGATTTTGGAGATGGAAACACATCCACTGAAATTGATCCGATACATTCCTACAGATCGCCTGGTATCTATGAAGTCAGCCTGACAGCCTCTTCAGAATTTGGTGAAGATATTTTTATTTCAGAGCAAAAAATCGAAGTCCTTGAAACCCCATATGCTGATTTTGTAATCAGGCCGTTTCCTATTTACCTTCCGGATGATGAGGCTACCTTCATTAACAGAAGTACTAATGCAACCTCATACTTCTGGGATTTTGGTGACGGAAACACCTCCACCCAAACAAACCCTGTTCATCAATACGAAAATGATGGTGATTACACTATTACCCTTGTAGCGCAAAATGAAAATGGTTGTGCAGATACACTTACTATAGAAGGAGCTGTAGAAACCATCACAACAGGCAGGTTTAGAGTACCAAATGTTTTCAGTCCGGACCCTACCGGACCTTCAGGAGGATATGTGGATGGTGAAGTTGGAAGAAATGATATATTCAGACCTTTAATAGAAGGTGTTAAGGAATATCATTTACAGATATTCAATAAATGGGGTGAGTTATTATTTGAAAGCTTCAACACCAAGCAAGGATGGGACGGATATTACAAAGATAAATTGTGCCAGGAAGATGTTTATGTATATAAGATCAGAGCTGTATTTAATAATAATGAAGAAACAACAAAGGTAGGAGATGTTCTACTTCTCCAATAACAAAAAAACCGCCTGAAAGGGCGGTTTTTTTATATCATTAAGAAAGCAAAAAGTGATTATCTTTTGCTATCCAATACTTCCATTACTTCTTTAACGTGATTTCTTGATTCTTCAAGAAGTTTTTTCTCATCATCGTTAAGATCAAGTTCGATAACTTTCTCGATACCATTTTTCCCTAAAATAACCGGTACACCAAGATACACGTCATCGATACCATACTCACCTTCTAACTTCACACAAACAGGGAATACTCTTCTCTGATCACGAACGATAGCCTCTACCATTTGAGCTGCTGCTGATCCTGGAGCATACCATGCTGAAGTACCCATAAGCTTAACAAGTTCACCACCACCGAATTTTGTTCTTTCGATGATCTCATCAAGTTTGCTTTTGTCAATAAGCTCTGTAACAGGAATTCCGCCGACAGTAGTATATCTAGGAAGTGGAACCATAGTATCGCCATGACCACCCATTAGAACTGCCTGAATGTCCTTTGGAGAAACATTTAATTCTTCTGCAAGAAAAGCTCTGTACCTTGCTGTATCAAGGATACCTGCCATACCCATTACTTTCGTTCTTGGGAATTGAGAAGTAATGTGAGCCTGGTAAGTCATCACATCCAGTGGATTCGACACTACAATGATGATTGCATCAGGTGAATGCTTTACTACATTTTCAGTTACCTGTTTTACAATTCCCGCATTAGTTTCTATCAAATCATCACGACTCATACCGGGTTTTCTAGGAAGACCTGATGTAATAACAACTACATCACTCCCGGCAGTCTTTGAGTAATCATTTGTAGAACCTATAGTTCGGGTATCATACAGGTTTATTGGAGATTTTTGCCAGATATCAAGGGATTTTCCTTCAGCCACCCCTTCTTTAATATCCAACAATACTACTTCGTTAGCAATTTCTCGGTAAGCAAGAACATCAGCGCAAGTAGCACCAACATTACCCGCTCCTACTACAGTAACTTTCATATTTGTGTTCGGTTTAAGATAATTGTGTCATTTTTATCGCTGACAAATTTATAAAGAAAGTACCATACTTTCAGTCTAAATCGAATGAAACACAAATTTTACTTGTTCTTATAAGCAAGAGCCATTGAGAAAAATCCGAAAGAAGATTGGTAAGCAAAGAACAGATCTTCCATGAATTTATTATTCATACCAGATAAGTTCTCCATCATTTTAGCTTTTATGGTGGGTTGATTGCTAAAGATTTCGTGGATATTTATTTGAGGAATAGCGAAGATCTCTGCGGTTTCAGTCATTACCAATGCGTGATAAAGTCGCTTTTTATTTACAAGAATAGAGTTTTCCCCAAAAGTATCGGTAGCATGAATAACAGCAAGACGCTCAAATTTCCCTTTAAGATCAAGATTGAGACTGATTTTTCCTGATTTCAGGATATATAAAGCATGACTGGGATCATCTTTAAAAAAAACAGCCTCATTATGCTTATAACGTCTCAAAAACATATATGGCACAAAATTAGAAAGCTCCTCAAGGCTAAGCTCTTTAAATAAAGTCAGCTCCTTAAGAAACTCGTACATTTCAAGTTCTTTCTCAGAATATTTTCTCTTAAAAGGATTTTTAATCTTTAACACTTAGCTGAAGTATTTTTCTTGTCTTAGAAGTTAATTTGTACCTGTTGTCAATCCGGAAACCAACTACCCACACTATCTCACCATCCGATTCGACAACCAACATCTTGCTTTTCAATGATAGCGGAATTTTGGCATCAATCATAAAATCACTCAACTTTTTTTTCCCTTTCATTCCTAAAGGAATAAACCAATCGCCCTCTCGCCAGGATCTTATTATTAATGGCTTTTTCAATTTATCAAAGTCCAAAGCTGCTATATTGGGATCTGGATTTATCTTGTATTCTTCTGAAGAAAATATAGAAGAGACTATCTTTTTGCCATGAACTTCATTTTCACCAGGAAAATTCAACTCCATTTTAACTTCAATATCATCTTCCATTGAAAAATCAATCAACCAGTGGTTTCTATCTTTTATTATTTTTGCATTTGGTGATTCAAATATTTTGCCTGAAGAGCTTGTTATTGAAGAAAATATATCATTAACCTGACTTTCTGTGAAACCAAGCCGGTTGAAAAGATCTGATAAAAATAACTTATGATCCGGGTGATAAGTAACCCGTGATATCTCAAAAGCTTTAAAACCTTTATATTCTACTAATTCCTTTTTTATAAAATCTTTATAGCCCCTATCATAAAATGATTCCAACCTTCTGAAATATTCCATTTGAGACTTCATAGTCTCAATAAAAGAGGGATTTATTTCTTTAAATGATGGAATAACATTATTCCTCAGGTAATTTCTATTGTATTTATCAGAATAATTGCTGCTATCTTCTCTCCAGTTTATGCCGTACTTGATAGCAAAATTTTTAATCTGATCCCTGGAGAAATTCAATAACGGTCGATAAATCCTTCCTCTTTTTTCAGGAATACCTCTTAACCCTTTTACGCCTGTGCCTTTTATTAAATTAAAGATTAAAGTCTCAACATTATCATTATGATGATGTGCTGTCAAAATATAGTCTTTCTCTCCTAGTATATTTTCAAACCAACTATATCTCAGGTTGCGGGCTGTTACCTGCGTATTTTCACCTGTTTCAGCCGAAACCCTTAAAGTATCAAATTTCTTTACTTCGCATTTCACTCCAAGATCATTGGCTAACTGACGAACAAACTCTTCATCATTCTCAGACTCTTCTCCCCTTAATTGAAAATTACAATGAAGTAAAATAGTATTTAATCCTGCATTTACAGAAAGGTAAGCCAATACAGTTGAATCAAGCCCTCCACTACATGCAACATAGCAAACGGCATTATTTTTGAGGTCTAATGCTTGAGAAATATTCTTTATAAAATTGACAGATAGACTATCGGAAACCATTGAATTAAAGAGATTCTCCTATATTCGTTGTAATATTGCAAAAAATACTGAACGATGCTTCGTAAAAGCTTATTTTTATTATTAGCCATTTTATCTGTAACGACCCTTTCGGCACAAAAAACTTCGAAAGACAGAGTCTTACTAAAGAACGGTGGTGACTATTTTGAATATATTGAAACCGATTCTGCAAGAGTTGGGAAATTTGTTGGTTCACCTAGAAACCAGGTTCAATTCCATCAAAAAGATACCCGTATATTCGGAGACAGTGTTTATCAGTTTAAAGATGATAATAAAATTATCGTATTTGGAAATGTAAAAATCTTTGATGGGGATACAATCAGAATTTTTTCAAAAAAAGCTACCTACTACGGAAATGAAAAAAGAGCAGAATTGCGTGGCAATGTTCGCTTTGAGGATGGAACCCGTAAACTCTATACTGATTACCTGGATTATGTAAGACCTGATAATCTTGCTTACTATTTCAATGATGGAAAATTAGTAGATACTTCAAATGTCCTGACATCTCAGAAAGGATATTATAATACCATATCCAAAGTGATGAGCTTTAAAAACGATGTGGTTTTAAAAAATCCAGATTACACCTTATTTACTGATACGCTCGTCTATAATACTATCTCAAAAATAGCTAGAACAGAAAGCTTTATGACCCTGGTAGGAAATAAGGGCGATACAGTAAGTGCAGTTGAAGGTGAATACCGTACGATTACAGGAAAAACATTTCTTAAAAGAGGAACTATAAATACCCCGGATTATATTTTAACAGGAGACGAATTGCGCTTCAATGAAAAACAAAGCACCGCAGAAGCTGATCAAAATGTGCTAATGATCAGTAAAGAAAATGACTTGATCATAACCGGGAATCATGCAAGATATTGGGATGATATAAAAAAGACACTTATTTACGGACAGGTAGTTATGAAAAAACCTGTTGATACAGACACTTTATTAATGCGTTCAGACACCTTAATTGCCCTGGAAGGTGGCCCGAAGGAAGAAAGAAGAATCTTAGCTTATAATAATATCAGACTTTATAAATCAGATCTGCAGGGAAAAGCCGATTCTCTGGCCTATTTCACCTATGATAGTTTACTGACTTTTTTCAGGGACCCGGTATTATGGACCGGAGATAACCAAATGACGGCAGATACGATTACCGCCAGGATAACTAATAAGACTCTAGACAAAATGTTCCTGTCTAATAATTCATTTGTTATTCAGGAAGATACTTTAATGAACTACAATCAGATAAAGGGCAAAAATATCACAGTAGATTTTTTAGATGGTAAACTGAATGATGTAAAAGTCAGAGGAAATGGGCAGAGTATTTATTTCAGAGTGAATGAAAATCTTCAGTTAGAAGGTTTGAATAAAATTATTTCTTCTGATATAAATATGACTTTTGAAAACCAAAAAATAAAAAAGTTATCTTTCCTCGGAAAACCTGAGGGCAATTTCACGCCTTCTAATAAAATGGGGACATCCCAGACCACACTTGAAGGCTTTACATGGCGTAATGAGGAAAGGCCGGACAAAGTGGATATTTTCACCTCAGTACCGAATAAAAAACCAGACGATAGCACATCTGAAGAAAACATCGAAGAGGACGGTTCTGAAAACGTAAACTCCAGAGAATTAATGGATCGCATTGAAGACCGTCAAAAAAGAGGGAATTAATCTTAAAATCGGCAAGATATTTGCTATAAATATAACAGAACGTTAATTTTTTTAAAAAATTGCATTTTTATAAAAAAAGTTAGTCTTAAAAATGTTTTGCAACGTTCAATATATTATATTAAGGTTTATATAGAACATCCTATAATCAGGTTTGGGAATGCGAAATTTTTTACTCTTTTCATTTACGTTTATTTTTTCTCTGTTGTGTCAGGCACAACAGCTGGAAATCAATACTGATGAAAAAATAGCCTTCACACCTTCAGATTCTGAAAAAAATTTCCCAATAACACTATCTTCATCAAGAGTAGAAGAGCCAGTTAGAATAGGTGTTGAGATAGAATCTCATAGTATGGATTTTGATGAGGACATGAAAATTTGCTATAATGGCAGATGTATCAGTGTTTTTGAAAAATTTCCGGAATCTTTTCTAGTAATCAAAAACTCAACTGATTTTCTCAAAGTTACAGGTAAATACATTCCCGGAAATGGAGAAAAAGGCTTAAGTGATATAACTCTTAGATTCTTTAATTTGAACAGTCCAAATACTTACGTCGAAAAGACTATCACTTTCAATAATAGCAACAACCCGGATGTTCTTTATGCAGACAGCAAACTATCTGTTGGTAATATTTATCCAAATCCAGTGACGAATTTTGGTTATTTGAAATTCAATATTAAAGCACAAAACATCAAAGCTAAAGTTTTATTACAAAATGTATTGGGCAGTACTATCGAAGAAATCCCCCTTAGTCCTTATGAGAACACCTTAAAGATCAGCACTGAAGGTCTTAATCCTGGTGTCTATTTTTATACTTTAGTAATCGATGATCAGAACACCGCTACCAAAAAGTTCATCATTCAATAACATTTAACATCTTTTACACGTTTTAACACATTGGTTATTTATTATTTACCGTGTATATTTGCACCCTTATGAGGAAATCTTCAATTTTTATAACAGCGCTGGCACTGATAGCTATACTCACTTCTTGTTCCGAATTCAGAAAAGCACAAAAATCTGATGATTGGGAGTATAAATATCAAACAGCTCTAAAATACTATGATAAAGGCGATTATTACAAGGCAATCTTTCTTTTCGAGGAAGTTCAGCCGTATGTAAAAGTAAGGAAAGAGGGAGAGGAACTTCTTTTTAAATATGCTTATTCTTATTACCATTATAAAGACCAGTATATTTATGCTGCCTCATTATTTGAGTCTTTCTATACTACCTATGCCAGATCTGATAAAGCTATCGAAGCTAGATTTATGCAAGCGTATTGTCTTTATAAGCAAAGTCCACAATATAATCTTGACCAGACCTATACTCTTCAAGCTATTGATCTGACTCAAAGTTTCCTAAACAAATATCCTGAAAGTGAATATGCTCCAAGGGCAGAACAAATAATAAAAGAATTAAGGGTTAAGCTTGAAAAGAAGGCGTATGAAAACGCAAAAACATATTACAGATTAAGACTTTACAAGTCTGCAATGACTGCCCTCGAAAATTTCAGACAAGAATACCCTGACTCAAAATATTTAGAAGAAACTGAATTCCTCAAGTTAAGAGCAACATACAATCATGCTAAGCTAAGCATTCGATCTAAGCAGGAGGAAAGATATAAAAATACTATAGATGCGTATGAAAAATTCGCAGCTAAATTCCCAAGTAGCACTTATATGAAAGAGGCTGAAAACCTTTATGAAGATGCTATTGATGAAATTAATAAATTGAAAACACAAAATTCCTGATATAATGTCTAGAGCTGAAATTATTACCAGAGACGTAGATAAAATTGCTAAACAAACAGGCAATGTTTATAAATCAATAAACATTATTGCCAAAAGAGCACGTCAAATTTCTACAGAAGTAAAAGAAGAATTAAATTCCAAATTAGTGGAATTTGCCAGTAGTGTAGACAATCTTGAGGAAGTATTTGAGAACAGAGAACAAATTGAGATCTCAAGATTTTACGAAAGACAACCTAAACCTTCAAAAATAGCACTTGAAGAATTTCTTGAAGGCAATGTCTACTGGAGAGATCCGGAAGATCCTCAACTTGAAATCTAAAAATGTCTCTTAAAGGGAAAAAAATCATTATTGGAATAACTGGTAGTATCGCAGCTTACAAAAGTGCGCTTCTAACCAGGTTATTGATAAAAGAAGGCGCAGAGGTGAAGATTGTAATGACTTCCTCTGCTTCTTCATTTATTACCCCCCTTACTCTCGCTACTTTATCCAAAAATCCGGTTTTAACTAAATTTGAAAAGAATGAAGGTGGCGAATGGAACAACCATGTAGAGTTAGGTATCTGGGGAGATCTCTTCGTAATCGCCCCGGCAAGTGCTAACACTATTTCCAAATGCGTAAATGGCACTTGTGACAATTTATTAATCGCAACATATCTTAGTGCTCGTTGCCAAGTGATGTTCTCCCCTGCAATGGATCTGGACATGTACCAGCATCCTTCCACTAAAAATAATATTGAAAAGCTCATTTCCTTTGGTAATATTATTATACCAGCAGGCAAGGGTGAATTAGCCAGTGGATTGGAAGGTGAGGGACGAATGGCAGAACCTGAGGAGATTTTGAAAAAAATCCAACTATTTTTTGAAAGCAAAGGTTCGCTGGAAGGGAAAAAGGTATTAATAACTGCCGGCCCGACTTATGAAAAAATAGACCCTGTAAGATTCATAGGAAACCATAGCAGTGGTAAAATGGGATATGCAATTGCTGAAGAATGCGCAAATCATGGAGCAGAGGTGCAGTTAGTTTCAGGACCGGTGGGTCTTAAGCTAAATAATCCGAAAATTACAGTAACTCAGGTTACTTCTGCGTTGGAGATGATGGAAGCTGCTGATTCACTGTCTGAATCATCAGATATCCTGATTTTTTCAGCAGCTGTATCCGATTATAGACCTAGTTCTCCGGCCTCATCTAAGATTAAAAAAGAATCCGCAGCCCCTCCTACTATTGATCTCACCGAAAACCCCGATATTGCCTTGACTATTGGGAAAAAGAAAAGAAAAGATCAATATTCTCTAGGATTTGCTCTTGAAACTAATGATGAAAAGGCGAATGCAGAAAAAAAATTAGAGAAAAAGAATTTTAATGCAATTGTATTAAATTCGTTAAATGATGAGGGAGCTGGTTTCGGGCATGATACAAATAAGATCTCGATTATTGCTAAAAACAAGAAACAGTTGGATTTACCGTTAAAAGATAAACGCAGCCTCGCCAAGGATATAGTTAAATATATAATAGATGATCTCTAATACGAGCATTGTGAAAATATTTTTTTTATTTCTAACTATTCTGTCAGTATCTCACTCAGGAATTGCACAGGAATTAAATTGTCGTGTAGTTGTAGATGATCAACAAGTAGACCTCACAGACAAATCTGTTTTTAATGATCTTGAACAATCCCTGACAAGATTTCTAAATGAATCTAAATGGACAAATGACTCCTATGAACCATATGAGAGAATTTATTGTACATTTTTAATTACTATAACTAGTAGTCCTTCAATAGGAAATTTTAATGCCACAGTACAAATCCAGTCTTTCAGACCGGTTTATAATGCCTCTTATGAAACGAGAATTTTGAACTATGGTGATCGTGACTGGAATTTTAGCTATACTATATCTCAACCTAT
Organism: Mangrovivirga halotolerans; assembly: GCF_026241165.1. Classification (GTDB taxonomy): domain Bacteria; phylum Bacteroidota; class Bacteroidia; order Cytophagales; family Cyclobacteriaceae; genus Mangrovivirga; species Mangrovivirga halotolerans. Next base: position 106,728 of record NZ_JAPFQN010000002.1, read on the forward strand.
TATTTTTAATCAAAATTCTTTTACTGATAACTTAAGTTCTTTACTTGCTTTTTATGCATATATGATAATTGGCATGGATTACGATACTTTCAGTGAATCCGGTGGCTCTCCATACTTTGAAATAGCAAATCGAATAGTTAATAATGCGTCACAGCAAGGTGGTGGATGGGATCAGTTTTCTAATAACCGAAATAGATACTGGTTAGTAAATAATATGATTAGCCCACAATTTCTCCCTTACAGGGAGGCCATGTATCAATATCATCGACTTGGTTTGGATGTATTTACTGAAAATCCTGATGAAGCAAGAAGAAATATCATTGAAGCCCTGGAGAAAATAAGTGAGGTAAATAAAGTAAGTCCTAACTCTGTCTTGATTACAACTTTTCTCGATTCGAAAAGAGATGAAATAATCAATATATTTACAGAGGGTGACATGGCACAACGACGGCAGGTTTACAATTTAATGCTCAGACTGGAACCAAGTAAAAGCTCGGATTATACCCAGATAATCAGAAATTAAACTAAATCATTTTTTGATATAATTTTTAATTCTCTATCTGTTATTTTGCATAAAAGTATCTGGATAATATGATAAAAAGCCTTTTCATACAAAACTATGCTTTAATAAAATCACTGAAGATTAACCCTTCAGAATCTTTTAATACAATAACTGGTGAAACAGGAGCCGGAAAGTCGATCATTCTTGGAGCTATGGGCTTATTATTGGGTAAAAGAGCAGACACAAAGGCTTTGTTAGATCCAAATACAAAATGTATAGTCGAAGGAATATTTGACATAAACCAATATGATCTCAAAGAAATTTTTGAAGATAATGATCTGGATTATGAAAAAGAATGCATAATAAGAAGAGAAATCAGTCCTTCCGGAAAAAGCCGTGCTTTCATAAATGACACACCGACTACCCTTGACGTTGTTTCAAAAATAGGTGGGTACCTTGTTGATATACACTCCCAACACGATACACTTTTATTAGCAAGTAACGAATACCAGTTGCAAATGATAGATCATTTCGCTGGAACGGATGAAATATTAAAGGATTATAAAGTACTTTATAATCAATACAAAAAAGTTTCGCTTCAATTAGAGAGTTTAGAAAATGAAGCTGCCGAAATCGAACAGGAAAAAGATTTCAATCAGTTCCAATACGAAGAATTAGAAAAAGCTAAACTTGACCCCAAAGAAAAAGATGATCTTGAAGAAAGATTAAAACTTCTTGAGCATGCTGAGGAGATCAAATTAAAAATTCACCAGGCACTGGCAGTTCTAAATGAAAATGAATTTTCAGTCGAATCAGGTTTGAAAGAGGCTGAAAACTCCATTCATCAGGCCTCAAAATATTCCTCATCTTTAAAAGATTTAGCTGAAAGGCTGAATAGCTCCTGGATAGAGATTCGTGATATAACAGATGAATTGAACCGAAAATCTGAGGAAATAATTTATGATCCTGAAGAAACTGAAAGAGTTAAAGAAAGAATAGATTTGATTTATCAGCTGCTAACCAAGCACAGGGCCACTGATATTCAGGAACTAATCGATATAAAAGAAGAATTACAGATAAAGATCAACAAAGCCACAAATTTAAAATTTGATCTCGACGAATTAAAAAACAAAAAGCAAGACCTACATCAGGAAGCATTAACTAAGGCTAAAAAGCTATCTGAAGCGAGAAGTAAAAGTTATCCGGAATTCACCAACGGAGTAAATAAACTGCTTTCCAAACTAGGGATACCGAATGCTAATTTAGAAATTCAGGTATCAAAGAAACAACTATCCAACAATGGTATTGATGAAATATCGCTAAATTTCAGTGCCAACAAGGGAGTTGAGCCTCAACCATTAAAAAAGGCTGCTTCAGGAGGTGAATTTTCCCGTCTAATGTTTTCAATAAAATATATACTGGCAAATAAGACTGCAATGCCTACTCTTATATTCGACGAAATAGACACAGGTATCTCAGGTGAAGTAGCAATGCAGATGGTTCAAATGATGAAAGAAATGTCAAAACATCATCAATTGATTGCCATATCTCACTTACCACAGATCGCGGCAAAAGGAAATCGTCACTTTTTTGTTTTTAAGGATCATTCTTCCGATATTTCAGAGAGCAAAATAAAGGAAGTCAACGAAGAAGAAAGAGTTACTATCATTGCAGAAATGATTGGTGGGAAAAACCCTTCAGAATCAGCATATAAGAGCGCAAAGGAATTAATAGGCTGATATTTTCTTTTTTTGTATATTGGAAGTTAAATATTTAAGAGTGAAAAGAGTATTTTTTTACATCTCTATAGTCCTTTTTATGTTAAAAGGAACAGCATTCGCTGCTTCCATAGATACTATTTATATTTCAGATTTAAAGGAAAAGCTTAATGTTGCTGATGACATCCACGTTTTTCAGTCTGAACGCGATATTGATCTTAACAAAATTGATTACCATAATCAGAATTGGATTAATATAGATAGCATTTTTCAATCTAAACCTACTATCCTATATACTTACATATTAATAACAATCAAAAATGATACTGATTTAGATAAAGAAGTATTTTTTGACTTTGATGACCCAAGTATTTATGATGCTCATGGAATACTTATAAACCATATTACTAGAGAAAAAAAAGGTTATAGATCTGGCCTATCTGCGGGGAGACTTAAAGATATAAATAATACCGACAATGCTTTTAAATTTCAGCTTTTAAAAGGTCATCATTATACATTTATTGCTAAACTAACTTTAAAAAATTTCACCTCACTAAGTTCTGAGCTATATACTGTTGAAGGGTATACCAACGATACATCAATACACTTTTTAATATTTGGAATCTATTATGGTCTTATTACTGCAATAATAATATATGCTCTGTTCTTTTTTATCAGCTCAGGCTTTCGATGGTTTTTATATTTCGCATTAGCTACCTTCTTTTTTTCCATAGTAACCGGAGCTTATGATGGGTTTACTGGATTTTTATTACCATGGTTTGTTAAATTTTTCAAAGGATATCACGACCTGATTAGTGGTGGTCTTTCAAATATTTTCACATTATTGTTTGCAGCTTCTTTCCTGGGAATAAAGTCTTTAAAAAATAACTTTTATAAAGTGTTTGTCATTCTTATTTCGGCAAACTTGTTATCATTCATATTTTATTTTTTCATCCCTGACATAGGCTTTTACATTGTTATTGGTAATGCTATTATTGGAGCTCCACTAATCACAACAACATCAATTTATTATTATAAAAAAGGAGATAAATCATTATTATATTTTGTTCTTGCCTATTTAATTTTTAGTGTTTTCATTTTCATATCAGCACTTTATCTTTTCAGAGCAATTCCAGCAAATAAGTTCACATATTATTCTTTACATATAGGCTACACAATTCACTTGTTATTTTTATCTGTAGTTCTTATTGGAAGAATCAGAAGCATAAGAAAAGAAGTTGATCAGCAGAAAATCCTGAATGCAATTAATGAAAGAAAGATGTTCGAACAGTTCAATCAGGACTTAGAAGATACTGTCAATGCTCGGACTAAAGATTTAGCGATTAAGGAAATCAACTTAAGAACCATTCTTGAAAATAATGACATAGGGATCTGGCTTACTGATACTCAGCTCAGAGTTATTGAGTGTAATCATAAAGCTAAGGAATTCATATATCATTCTAATAAATATGTAAACTTTGGAATTGACACTAACTTAAATGAGGTTCTACATGATATACCTGCCATGAATTCCTGGTTTCAAAAATATGAAAATGCATTAAATGGTCAGGAAATAACTTTTGAATATTCTCACCAAATCAAAGGAAAAACCCGCTACCTCGATGTGCAATTATTTCCGATTTTGGCATCTGGCAGAGTTTCTGGTGTCGCCACATTTTTAAATGATATTACCGATCATAAAATCAAAGAAAATACTTTAGAAAAAACCAATAATGAATTAAGCCGGGTTAATAACGAGCTTGACAAATTTGTTTATGGAGCTTCCCATGATCTGAAAGCTCCATTAGGTAGCTTGAAGGGTCTGATCTATCTTTTAAAGCATGAAAAAAACAAATCAGCTATGGATGAGTATTTTTCTAGAATGGAGGGTTCGATAGATCGGATGGAAAGCTTTATAAAAGATCTGGTAAATTACTCTAGAAATAGTCGGGCTGAACTAGTTGTAGATGAGGTGGAACCAGAAAAAATCGTAAATGAAATAATTGAAAATTTAAGGTATAACGAAGACTATAAAAATGTCACTCTGGATACACGTTATAACCTTAATAGTGATAAAATATATTCTGATATAAATAGAATCAAAGTGATATTATCTAATATTATCGGAAATGCCTTAAAATATCACGACCCGGAAAAAGTTAATCCTTTTGTAAAGATATGTGTTTCAATTATTGAAAATAAACTCAAAATAGTTGTCGAAGATAACGGCCTTGGAATAGATGAAGAACACAAAGATAAAATTTTTGAAATGTTCTACAGAGCACACGAATCATCAGAAGGTACTGGTTTAGGATTATTTATTGTAAAGGAAACTGTCGAAAAACTTGATGGTGAACTTTCATTAAATACAAAAGCCGGTGAGGGTTCTAAATTCACGATACTTTTACCTAACCTCCGGTAAATGTTTTATTTCTTATAATTTTGGTTATTTTTGACGACATCACTTAAATCGCCGAAAATATTTTGAAGAGTATAGGCAAATATTTCATTCTTCTCGGATCACTTTTTAAAAATCGAGAGTCTTTCAAAACTTATTTTAAACTCACAATAAATGAGTGCGTTTTAATAGGCGTCAACTCAATTATTATTGTAGTCATCGTTAGTACCTTCATGGGTGCTGTAACTGCTGTCCAAACTGCATATAATCTTGTGAGTCCATTAATACCAAACAACGTGATCGGATTAATCGTTCGCGACATGACAGTTCTGGAACTTGCTCCGACGATCATGGCAATTGTATTTGCCGGAAAAGTCGGGTCAAATATTGCTGGTGAACTCGGAACAATGAGGATTACTGAGCAAATTGATGCGCTGGAGGTTATGGGAATTAATGGTGCTTCTTACCTTATTCTCCCTAAGATATTAGCTTCAGTTTTTATGTACCCGTTACTTGTTATAATGGCTGCATTTCTGTCAATAACTGGAGGATATTTAGCTGGAATTATGACGAACATAATTACAGAACAGGAATATATTTACGGAATCAGACTTGACTTTAATGAATATACTGTAACCTTTGCATTAATTAAATCCGTGGTTTTTGCCTTTCTTGTTAGCAGTATTTCTGCTTATAAGGGATTTTTTACAAGAGGTGGTGCACTGGAAGTTGGATTGGCCAGTACCAGTGCTGTTACAAATAGTGTTATAGCTATTCTATTAGCTGATTATCTACTTGCTCAATTACTCTTATAATAATGATAGAAATAAAAAATATAAGAAAATCATTTAAGGGAACTGAAGTTATTAAGGGAATATCCGGAGAATTTCAGCAGGGAAAGGTCAATATGATAATTGGTGCAAGTGGTACTGGTAAAAGTGTACTCCTGAAATGTATTGTCGGCCTTGTAACCCCTGATGAGGGTAATGTTATCTATAGAGGAAGAGATTTCTTTAACTCTGAAAAAGACGTTCAACGTGAAATAAGACAAGAAATTGGTATGCTATTCCAGGGAGGTGCTTTATTTGACTCAATGACAGTTGAGAAGAATGTCATGTTCCCATTGGATGTATTGACTAAAATGCCTTCAGATGAAAAACTCGATAGAGTAAACTTTTGCCTGAAGCGAGTAGGCCTGGAAAATGTCAATACAAAAATGCCTTCGGAAATAAGCGGCGGTATGAAGAAAAGAGTTGGTATCGCACGGGCTATTGTTAATAATTCCAAGTTTCTCTTTTGTGATGAACCTAATTCAGGACTTGATCCACAAACTTCCATCTTAATAGATGAACTAATAAAAGAAATTACCTACGAATATGATATTACAACTGTAGTTGTTAGCCACGACATGAACTCAGTTGTTGAATCAGGTGATTATATTTTATTTATGTATCAAGGCAACAAATTATGGGAAGGCACTAAAGATGATATTCTTCAAAATGATGTTCCTGAATTACAGGATTTCATCTTTGCCAATCATATTCTACGTCGATTAAAAGAAAAAGCTTAAAACAGGATACTTCCTTGTAAAGAGGCAAAATGAATTACTCTCGTATTCGAAGGTTTTCTTCCCTGGTAATATAAATTCACTACCAGGCCATTAAAAATCTCCTTTCTTAAATTCGTACTCCACAGGAAATTATTTCCAGCCCGGAACCCCTCAAGTAATTGATATCCTGAAACTGTATTGACTTCACCATCATAATCGATATTTTTGAATTCAAAATTAAGGGTTCCTCTAAAATTTCCTTTCCCAATACTAGTAATACTAATTCCTAATTGCTGCCAGTCAGACTTATTCGCCACATCAGAATTGAGATCTATTTTCTGCTTTCTGTTAAAACTCAATTTTGCTCTCAAGTTTGAAGTAGGACTCCAGGTCAAGGTTGGAAGTAAAATGTATTGTCTAATCCGATAATTTTTTTGCTCTATGTTTTCAGCCTCATTCAATTTGAATTCCGACTCTAATTCTAGTTCACTGGTCCAATTATCAGTTATAGGAACGCTTACTAATATTCTGGATCTAGTGGTATTATAAGTATCAAATCCGCTAAATAATAATTGCCTCCTTGACCTGATTGTATGGCCATATTGAATAAACCAGTTATTTTTTATTGACCGCCATTTAAATAAATAATTATTAAGAACATTGCTGGCTATCACACTTTGTATATTTCCTTTAAAAGGGTTTACTCTTTCTGAGAAAGATTTACCGGTTGTCTTTTGTTCATATATCAAGTTTCCATTAAAAGAAAATCCTCCAAGAAAATCAGAATCGGTGAAATCTGAAAAATTCCACCTGTAAAGAAAGTCAACCCGGCTTAAATAGGCATCTACGTAATCATTCCCGGGTGTGAAAACTTTAGAATATTTTCGCTCGTCAGGATTAAAAGCTTCATAAAACTCTCCTAATTCCTGAATTCCATTATCATTATCATCTATCCAGGTATGAGTTCCCTGACCAAGTGGCACCTCAATAAATGTAAAGTTTCTTCTTAATTCTCTACTACTTTGTAGATTCCACCCAGTATTATATCGTAAACCTATGTTTTTGAAATAACCTTTCATGTTTATTCTACCCTGCGCATAGGTTTCGTCACTTTTATTTATCTGATAATCTATACTTCTGATTATTACCGTGCCATTAACCTGGTGATTTTCTCTAAGATTTAGTCTTCCCTTTAGATATCCATTATATGATTTATTATAATCTTGTAATTTTCCTTCAATGGGAATTTTATCTTCCCTGTAAAAAAATCCGGCTTTCAGACTATTCTTAGAACTATCTTCAAAACCTATATATATATCGTGTTTATAAAAATATTGTAATGAGCTTATTAATTCATCATCAGACTCTGCTCTCAATACGTTTCTTTCTGATATAAAAGTATATCCAGGTCTGAACTTCCCCTTTATTCTGTCTAATATGACTGTTTCCCTGCTCCATCGATTATTATTACCATAATACTCGCTAATCATCCTGTTAAATGCCCCACTAGCTTTCCACCCCGAAAACTGTTTATCAAAACTTACTTCGTGGTTAATTCCATTCAAAACATCTTTTTTATCGCGATAGCTGATCTTATAACTATAATTTGATTTTTTATCGGATAAACTTCCCTTATAATAGAAATAATTCTCCCTGCTCAAAGTATCTCTTGCTTGTCCCCAGTCCCTGTCAAATTCAATGTTTCTGAATCTGTCTATGCCTTTAAAATTATGCCCGATATAATCAAAGGATAATTCTTGATTCAACTTCCTCTTCCCTATCTTTCGCCTACTTGTCAGGCTGATATTATTTGCAAAACCTTTATCAGGTCTTCCTTCTGTACGTGAATAATATCTGTTTTTCTCGTGAATATTTAGTGCTGTATTAAAACTAATCTTTTCACTATTGGTGATATCTATTTCCCCGGATAAAACCAGCATAGAATTTTTATTTGGAAGGGGAATGATTGAAACAGGTGCATAAGAGGCTTCTGAACCTCCATTTATGCCAACCCAATAAAAAACCTGTCGTCCACCTTCATTAGTACGGGCATAAACGCCTTCACCAGGACCCAGATATTCAAAATTGATTTTATATAATGAATCAGCTTGTGAAATACCTTTATATCTATCAAAGATCCTGATCGTATCATTATTTACTATAGTGTCTTTTCTTAAATAAAGTACTTCTAATGTTTGATCCGGATCTCCTTCAAATCTGTTATAACCCGCAATTATTGCTTGTGTAGTATCACCTGCATCAATCAGATCCTGATATATTTGATCTGTATTTTCAAACCGTAGGGGTTTTCTAAAGTTATCCTGCTCACTATAATACTCAATTGAAAGCTGACCTTTTTTAAATTTATGGCCAGCCTGTAAATTAAACGTGGATCTTGGATATGATAAAACCGCATATTCAAGGTCAACCCTGATCCTTGTAAATTCTGTTATCAATATATCAGGAGAAAAAGTAATTTCTGCGGTGTTATAATCTATCACATAATCTCTTTCATATCCTCTCTGCATTAAACGGCCATCAAGGTAAACTCTCTCACTATTAGCTATGACTACAGGGAACAGTTCATTAATACCCTCTGACAACCTGTACGGGCCAGAGACTCCCTCTATCGGTTTAACATATATGGTGGTAAACTTTCCTTTATTGATTCCCCCTCTTATGCCGGCAAATGTACCCACGCTATCTTCACCGGTATTCATCGCAAGTCCTAAACCCTGTACATTCTTTTGATAACGAAGAAAATGATTGTAATCATTTTTTATCTGAATATCTCCGGCTTCCAGGTAATACTTATCGTTAAAAACCTCGATAAATACCTTATCAAAATCCTGTAACTGAGCGGTATTTCCCTCCGGTTGATAAGGGATATTTCTATCTGAAATTCTGGCATTAATACTTATATCATCGGATAATTTACCGGAAAGATTCAGTAGTAATTCAGATTGGATACCGGCATCACTATTTGTGCCACTATTAACTGCTCTACTTAATACTCCTGAAGTCTGGAGTTGCTTATCCTCTAAGGGTAAAACCTCATCAAGAGCAGATTTTTTCACCTGTTTATCATAGAAGAAGGCATTACTATCATATTCATCATAAGAATACCTGTAAAGATCATTAAAGATCAGGTCAGGCTTTAAATAACAGATGGTAATACTTTGATTCTCACCGTTCCAAACCAGAGTTTCATTATTTATACTTTGATATTTATTGGCAGGTGCGGATTTGACATACAGAGAATTAAGAATTATTGAATCAGCATTGATCTTTAACGTATCTCCCTTGGAAACTTCAACACTAACACAAATTTCTTTCCTCTCCTGTCCGAATATAGTTTGAACAGCAGTAATCAGTATGATTAATACCACATATCTCATTGAGCATCATTGTACAAAGGTAAAGATATGAAAAATACAGTTCCTTCGCCTACTACAGATTCAAACCAAATGTTACCCTGGGCATGTTCAATACCTCTTTTAGCAATTGCTAGACCAATACCTGAACCACTTGACTTCGTACTGAAATTAGGAATGAATACTTTTTCCCGTAATGAATCAGGTATACCCTGACCATTATCTTGTACCATGATCAATGCATTTTTATCATCCTGAACTGACATCTCCAGATAAATTTCAGGTATTTCCCCATCATCGACAGATTGCTTAGCGTTGATCAACAGGTTATTGATCGTTCTGCCAATTAATTTTTCATCGCCTTTTACAATAATTTCTCTATCAGGAATAACAGTTTTAAACTCTCCTTCCTGACGCTTAAATATTTCTGCTGAATCCTTCACTACTTTCGTCAGATCGAAAATCTCACTCTCAGGAATAGGCATCTTAGCAAAGGCACTAAAAGATGTTGCAATGTCACTCAAAGTGTCTACCTGACGAATCAGACTTTCAGAAAGATTTTTAAGTTTTACATCACTATCATTTAATCTTTGTAAGTGTTGTAAACTTAATCGCATTGGAGTTAGCGGATTTTTAATTTCATGAGCAACCTGCTTAGCCATTTCTCTCCAGGCAGACTCCTTCTCAGACGCAGAAAGTGCACGACGACTTTCTTCGAGCTTACTCAGCATTCTGTTATATTGATCTACCAGAAGACCTATTTCATCATTAGAACTCCAATTTAGTGGCTCATTATCGCCCAGAGAGGTTTTTCCTATTTTATTAGCTATATATCGTAATGGTTTAGTCAGCATAGACGAACTGAAATAGGATATCGCTAAGAATATTAAAAAAGTAAAAGCTGCAAGATTTAATATATTAACAATACCAGCAATAATATGATTTTCAAGTTCTTCTCCAGATTCAAAATAAGGAATATTAATAACTCCCAACTTCCGGTTACTATTAAATGCATTTACACCTGAGAAAGAAGATTTAAATGAAAGGTCACCCGCTTTTTCATCAAGAATTATTTCATCATAGCCCTTTTCTATTATTTTGGCATACGCCTCAGGGTTTAATTGTTCTGAAAAGATTTTTTTCTCAAATATTCGAGGTTGACTGGTAGCCAGTAATTGACCGTCAACATCATATAAGTTTATATCTAATTGAGCATATCGAGATATTTCTTTTAACTCTCTTTCCAATTCTTCACGAGACATATCTCCAGTAAAAACCTTATTAATATCATCAATTAACTGATCACTGGTATTTTTACTTTTCTGCAAATATTCTTCCCGTATATCATTTCTATAAGTAGTGGAAATGAGATTTATCGCTGAATAACTAACAGCGATCAGGGGTATAAGAAAAACGAGGTTAAGATATAATTGAAGTTTCGTGGTAAAGGATACCCTGGTAGAATTAATGAAATGATAAATCGTCAATCCCAGCGAGGATAAAAGAATAAAAAATACCGGTAGTACAAAATAAAAAGAGAAATTACTTATCAGAAAACTAAGTGGTTTATATTGCATACTGACCAGTAAGATCTGATCTCCTTCTGCCTGTTGCCCAAAATGCCTGTAATTTTCCTCAACCAAACCCTTATTAAATAGATCTACGCTATCCACATTAGTTATTGATGGAATATGAAGTGAATAATTAAAATCACCTCCTGCTGTTATTAATTCTCCATTCTCATAAAACCCATAACTTATATCTCTGAATTCATCTACTTCGGAACTAACTCCAGTATCAACAAGTAACTCTGGAAATACAGTATTTAATTGATTATTTAGAAGATTGAGATCTATTTTAAGATATCCAATTACCCGATCATTATAAGGTATCTCTATTAAAGCGATATAATGTCCTAATAGCGGCTTCCCTTTTACAGATTCAAAATAAATATTCTCATATTCAGTCCTGAATTCCTCTGACTCATAGTAAAACTTATAAAATTGATATGGAACTTGTGTTGCTGAAACCCCGATAGGTTCTTTATTTATCCCAAATATAGAAACCTGTATATCATACTTATCAAAATAGGGACCCAGATGATATTTTTGCACTTTATCTTCAACTGCTCTTCTGTTTGCTAATGGAGAAAGTAAACGGGCTTTTATGTAATTATCCTCTCTAATCTGTGTAATAGCCTCATTTAAAAGAAACTCCCCTAATACATCATTTTTTTCAATAAGTTTTGATGCTACTCTTACCTTTGTTTCACGAATTCGTTCCTGTTCGAAGGTCCATACGCTAATTGTAACCGCTATTGAGGCAATTATTAAACTACCAATTACATAAAATAAAGTGTTGTAACGTACTCTTATAAATAATTTCCCTGCCCGAGTACCAAACATGAAAAAGGTATAGATAATATAAATTATTACAATAGGTAAAAAGTTATTATCTGTGAAATAAGAAAGAGAGATATAAAACAAAGAAGTAATGCCCAGCAATAACCAAAACATCCTGATTTTATTTTTCCAGACATGATTATTCACCTGATAAGCGATGTGGCCAAATAAGATGAAAATAGCCACACTTAGGAAAATAATTAATACGGAAATTAATTTTAAACCTGAAAAAGAAAGATTTGAGGTGATATCATAAGTCCATGATGAATGATGATACAGAGTTCTAAATACAAACATCTGTAGAGATAAAGAAGCTATACCCAGACAAAATAGAAATATTGATAATGCGATTTTCTTCCTTTCTGACAATCTATGGATCCACTTTACAACTTTAGGTTTCTGATAATAATACAGGCATCCTATTGCCAGGATAAAAACAACCAGAATATTCAATAAAAGATCTCCCAGGGTTGGTACCAGTTTAGAGGCTGAGAAAAATTTAGGATTAAAAAGCCTGAGATTTATAAATTCATATGGGAATTCTAATAATAAAGCCAGAACCCTGAATATAAGTAAAGTGATCATTCCGGCAGGAATTGCAAGATCTTTGCGATAATCTCTTACTAAAAACGTAATAAAAATAGTCACAAAAACAGCAAAGAAAATTATAGATGCGAACATGAAAAAATCCGCTACTCCGAAATGTATTCGGTACGAAGGTTGAAAGAGTACACCAAAAATATCTCTGCTATTTAACTTAATAGAATGATAACCTTCCTGATCAGAATTAGAAGAAATACGAATATCATTATTTTCAAATATTCGAGGATTAGCTCTAGGACCGATATAAGCATTATTTATCTCACTCCGTTCAAATAGTGGAATATAAAACACTAACTTAAATTCATTCCTGAGAAAAATATAAGTTAAATATTCCCCATTGGTACTGGTTACCAGATTAATACCTGGGGTGAGATCAATATTTTCGTGTGGTAGATATTTTGAAGTTGACCAGTATACAGGTTCGTTGCTTTCATTTAGAATGATAAGAGGTCTGTCTACCCGGTCATTTAATTTATCAAAGGAGAATTTAACTGAATCATTTGAAGCAGGAAGTTTCTTGTAAACATCTTCTATTTCGGAAACAGCATTATTAATATTGGCTGTTACTCTCTCTACATAGTATGATTCATTCTGTTTTTGGTAGTCATAAATAAACCACAAAACAGAAAAAATAAGAATGCTTAGGACAGCCAGAAAGAGGCTTAAAAATTTATTTGAATATTTCATTACTAAACTAATTTACAGTTTAGCAATTTTCGTGCTGAAATACACGATCGGGGTCAAATTTTATACCTCCAACAAGATATAAATATATTGTTCGGGAAAATCTGAATATAATCGGCATTAATATCACCGAAATTACGGGCAGGGTTATCAGGTAATAGATCAACTCCGGATCAAAGATTACCTTTAAGAACAGTGATGTGGCTACAAATAGAGCCACTACAAAAGCATAACTTATATACATGGCCCCAAAATAAAAACCAGGTTCAATTTCGAACCTCAATCCACAACATGAACATTTATCGTTCATCTTGGCAAATTTAGTGATTTTGTAAAAAGGATATTTATATAATTTTCCTTTACGGCACCTTGGACAACGTTCTTTAAGAATAGCTGTTATTAAGCTTGTTTCGGACATTTCGTTTACTTGTTCTATACCAGAAAAATGCGATAATACCGATAGCTACGTACGGAGTTAAAAATAAGTAAAGTATACCAGTGTTGAGGTTAGAGGCCAGGCTACCGCCATCTTCACTTACATTAGTTTCCAGGGTAGCAGCACACATAGAGCATTGTGCTTTGGCAAGGAAACTATATAGAAACAAAAACGATATTAATAAAACCCTCTTCATACTTTTACTGATCTTAAAAACTATAATAAGGACTTATCATTAAATAAACTATGACTCCGGTTACAGATACATAAAGCCATACAGGATATGCCCATCTTACTATACGTTTATGTTTATCATAACGTTTTGTAAAAGCATAAATTAGAGCCAATAATACCAATGGCACTTCAACTATTGATAGTAAGATATGAGATATAAGTAGAAAATAATAGATGTATCTGATTGCACCTTGCCCTCCAAAAGCGGTACTTGAAACCGAAGAATGATAAATTATATAAGACACTAGAAATATAACTCCCAGAGCAAGTGCAGAAAGCATCATAGTCTTATGTTTAGCTATATCACCTTTTTTTATAAAGTAAAGTCCAAGAATCAAAATAACAGCTGTAGCTGAGTTTATTACTGCATTTAATCCCGGCAGAGAATATACCCAGCCTTTATCTGAAGCTAATCCCAAATCAGCATATAGTAAATATGCAACTAAAAGGGGCACAACTACAGAAACAACACCTACAAACCACTGAGTAGGCTTATTAATAGTTCCACTATTCATAATTCGTCAACAATATTTGTATTTCAGCGAAAAGCCTGTCTATTTCCTTGTTATCATTTAGCTCAAAATAGCCTTTAATGACCTTATCTTCATTAACCAGAACTCCATAAGGCTGGTTAAGATTTTCCTTTTTAACTATTAAATCACAGTAAAGTTCATTTAATTCATTAGAATTAACGCACTTAATGTTTTTAATCCTATAAGTATTTTGAAGACATAAGGATTGAGGAAGTACCTGTTTGAAAGAAACTGGCATCTCATAATAAGCATCAAACCAGCTTTCCCAGGTGGAAGTTAATCCAGAATGAATAACGGGATCTGAATTCAATAAAAAGACATTAATTGAATCATTACTAAAAAAGGAATGAGAAATCCTATACTGACCAGATTCATTTATTACACAATCAGTCAGAACAGAATCAACACCATTTGAATAGTAAGTTTGAGTGTCGAAGTGGTTTTTCCCGAAACTATGGAGAAAAACAAAAATAAAAGCCGGCACAGCTAGTATTACAAGCAATATGCCGACTTTAAAAGTTTTATTCATATAAGAATTTTATTCTTTATTCTCTACAGGAATTTCTGTTTTTGTTTCATCTGAGAATTTAGTCTGAAAAATTTCAGCACTTTCGGTCCTCAATGCTACCAATAACCAGATTACAAATAGAAGAGGAAGCATGATTGACCAGATAAGCGATTTTGTCTCGTATTTTAAGTGCATAAACTCAGATACGATATAAAACGCTTTTACCAATGTCAGTCCAATGAAAAATGCGAATAATAACAATCCCCGTGGGAAAACATAAGCCGCACCAACTTCGATCAATGTAACTACAGCAAGTATTGCTGTTACTTTTATTATCTTGTTGACCGTTTCTTTGTTCCTTGGAATCGTTCCTGTTGTATTTTCTGTATTTATATTAGCCATGATAATTAGATTCTGCCTTTAAATGAATTAGATAAGGTAAAAGAAAGTAAATACAAATACCCACACAAGATCAACAAAGTGCCAGTATAGTCCAACTTTTTCAACCATTTCGTAATGTCCCCGCTTATCGTATGTTCCTACAACTACATTATAGAATACTATAAAGTTCAGAACAACACCACTGAATACGTGCGTTCCGTGGAAACCTGTTATAAAGAAGAACAAATCAGCGAATCCCTGAGGGCCATATTGGTTTTGCACCAGGTTAGCTCCGAAGAATTTGGTAGCATCTGCAACACCTTTAAGACCTTCTTCTTTTCCTGTAATAAAGTGTGACCACTCCCATGCCTGGCATCCAAGGAAGGTAAGACCTCCGACGATTGTCCAAAGCATCCATTTTTCTACGTCTTTTCGATCTCTTCTGTGGCCGGCTTCAACAGCAAGTACCATGGTCACTGAAGACAAGATCAATATAAATGTCATGATCGATACGAAAATCAATGGTAAGTGCATACCATGTAGAAATGGCACTCCATCGAATACGTAATCAGGAATAGGCCAGTATTCAGTAGAGAATTTAAATACCTCTCCGTGTATTTCAGGATTATACTGAGGATAGCTGTAACGAATTACTCCATATGTGATTAGTAAAGCCGAAAAAGTAAAAGCATCCGACAATAGGAAAAACCACATCATTAATTTCCCGTAACTAGCCTTCATCGGTGCCTGCCCACCGCTCCATGTGCTTTTCGAAGGCGATTTGATTGTTGCTGTTGTAGCCATCTAATTTTATTTTAGATTATTGATTCAGTTGCAAAAATAAATATAAATAAATCCAAAGTCCACCTAAAAAGTGCCAATAAGTTGTACAAATCTCCATTCGTACAAGTTTATCTTTGATATTTTCTACTTTAAAGGCAGTTATCAATACTATTATCAGGAATACAAGAGCACTAATCAAGTGTGCTGCATGCACTCCGGTAATTACATAAATAAATGATCCACTAACATTATTGGGATCCGAAAAGTAAAGATTCATATCCACAAGCCTTCCGTATCCTTTAAATTGCATTACAAGAAATGCAATACCAGAAAGCAAGGTAAGCACTGTGAATAAAATTACTTTACCTTTATTATTCTTTTTAGCTTCAAAGTAACCTATTTGCATAAATATACTACTCAAAACTATAATCCCCGTACTATAAAGAAAAGTAACCGGAAGATCAAATGGTATCCAGCTTCCCTGTCCTTTTCTAACAATATATGCACTGGTGTAAGCCGCAAATATCATCAGTACTGTCAACATAAACAGCCACATAGCAAATTTTTGCGGATGCATATTCAAGATGCCTTTCGACTCCCGAGTTATTTTTAATTGTTCTTCCATATTCTCTCTCTCCTTTTCCATATCTACACCTTATCCAACATAAATGCAATCTGCACCACAGGCAGGTAAATAAAAGAACCAAACATTATTTTTAAAGCAGATTTTCTGCTTGTGTCAATCATCAATTTAAAGGTCTGCGCCAAAAATAAGACTCCACAAACAATCGCTACGATTGCAGAATCTATTCCCGTAATACCAAATTTTGCCGGAAGTAAACTCAACGGTAGCAAAAATAAGGTATAAGTCATTATCTGAACAGCTGAATTAAAATCTTTACGACCTCCATTTGGTAATAGTTTAAACCCAGCTCTCTTATAATCATCATCAGCTACCCAGGCTATCGCCCAGAAATGTGGAAATTGCCAGATAAACTGAATCCCAAAGATCACTAACGCTTCAAAAGTAATATCACCTGAATAAGCAACCCACCCGATAAGCGGTGGTAAAGCGCCAGGGATTGCTCCCACAAATACAGCTATCGGCCCTACCCTTTTAAGTGGAGTATAAACAAAACTGTAAAGAAGCATTGATACAAATGAAAGCAATACAGTTAATGGATTAGTATAGATATAAAGCATTACCAAACCGGCAATACCTACTATTAAGCCGAAAAATAAAGCTTCATTTGATGATATTATCCCTAAGGGTAAAGGTCTTGTTTTAGTTCGGTTCATCATTGCATCAAGATCTTTTTCAATGATCTGATTAAAGATTACTGATGCACCGGAAACAAGAAAGCCTCCTATAGACAGCATACTTAAAATAAACCAGTCTACAGAACCATTAACAGCCAGGACATAGCCAAATGCTGATGAAAACGCCACCAACATCGATAACCTTGGCTTCAACAACATGACAAATGCTCTGAAGCGTACCGAAGCTGTATTAGTATTTAATATTTCTGCCGAATTATTCATGGACAGTTATTACCTCTTCTTTCTTTTTAGATACAATCTGTATTATCCAATACTGAATACCAATCATTAATGCTGCACAGAGCAAATGAACTGGTTGTAACACTGCCGGAATTGCAAAATAGGCCATTATTACGCCTGAAATAATTTCAACTCCTATAATAACCAGAACAATCATTAGCCATTTCCAGAACTTACCCGAGGTACGTCCCAGCTTATAGCATACCCAGGCTACATAGCAATGCACTGCAAAGATAACCAATGAAAAACTTCTGTGAATGTAAAACCCTAGTCCTAATTCACCGATCCAAAGTTCTCTTTGCTCATTTCCAAATGCCAATGCGATTTCATCTATACTCTCCCGAACCTGAGTTCCGAGTATTATTTGAACGAATGACAAAATCAAACCAATCCAAAGTATCGCTTTAAATCTTGAAGGTAAAGTAACAACATCATATTCCATTACTTTGAAGATTAGCCGCTCAAGTATCAGCACAATAAAAAGAGCCAATATCATATGAACTGTTATCATCCATGGCATAAGATTAGTAGAAACAACTACACTACCAATCCAGCCTTCAATACCAACAAGTATAAATGCCAGAAAAGCCAACCAGAAATACGCTTTCTTATTACTGAAAGCAAATGGAACTGAAAAGACGAGTGTAGCAAAGATAAAAAGCCCTATAATCACTCCTACTATCCGGTTCACATATTCAATCCATGTTTTCGTGGGATTGAAAGGTTGTTCTTCCATTACCATCGGATCATTTGAGATTTCATAAGCAAGTGATGAAAATCCCAAGGCATTCAGGTATCCAGCAAGTTTTTCGTTTTTCTCTACCCTCTTTTGGGTATAGTAATTCTCATATCCTTCGGGGAGTTGTTCTTCACTGGTAGGTGGAACCCACTGCCCAAAACATTTTGGCCAGTCCGGACATCCCATACCTGCTCCTGTAGACCGAACTATCCCTCCTACAAGAATGAGTATATAAACAGAAAATACGGTGAGCACACCGCATTTTCTGAATAGATTAATATATCTTGATTTATTCTTTAGTTTCGTCAACTTCTTCTACTCCACTTTCCTTCTCTAACGCAGCAAGCTCATTTTCGAAATCAGTATTAGATTCCGGAGTTTCAGAATAAGGCACTGTCTGAGGAATGTAATCATCAGCTGCACCTGGCTTACTATAATCATAAGGCCAACGATAAACTGTTGGGATTGCTCCAGGCCAGTTACCATGACCAGGCTCAATAGGTGTTGTCCACTCAAGAGTATTAGAATGCCATGGGTTCTGAGGAGCTCTTCTTCCTCTGTAAATACTATAGAAGAAATTAAATAAGAAGATAAACTGAGCTGCAAAAGTTATAATAGCAGCTATCGTAACGAAAGCATTCAGATCCTGGAATATATTACTGAATGTTTCGAATGAACTCCAGGTATAATATCTTCTAGGGAATCCTGCTATACCAATATAGTGCATAGGGAAGAATACCAAATAAACACCTGCAAATGTTAACCAGAAGTGAACATATCCAAGTTTTGCATTGATCATTCTACCAAACATTTTTGGGAACCAGTGATAAACACCAGCCATCATACCAAAGAATGCAGCACTACCCATTACAAGGTGGAAGTGAGCAACAACAAAATAGGTATCGTGTAGCTGAATATCAATCGCAGAGTTACCAAGGAAAATACCAGTAAGACCACCTGAGATAAATAGTGACACAAGTCCTATAGAGAAAAGCATACCAGGTGTAAACACGATATTACCTTTCCAAAGTGTAGTCAGATAGTTAAATACCTTAACTGCAGATGGAACCGCAATCACAAGAGTTAAAAGCATGAAAACACTACCTAAGAACGGATCCATACCAGATACGAACATGTGGTGAGCCCATACAATAAATGAAAGGAATGCGATACCAAGAAGTGATCCAACCATTGCTCGATAACCAAAGATAGGCTTTCTGGCATTTGTTGAGATTACTTCGGAAGTGATACCGAAAGCCGGCATAATCACAATATATACTTCAGGGTGACCCAGGAACCAGAATAAGTGCTGGTATAATACCGGTGAACCACCTTGCTGAGGTAAAGCTTCTCCGCCAATATAAATATCAGACAGATAGAAAGCTGTACCAAAACTTCTATCAAATATCAATAATAACGCTGCTGCAAAAAGAACAGGGAATGAAAGTAACCCAATCACTGCAGTAATAAAGAACGCCCAGATTGTTAATGGAAGTCTTGAGAAAGACATCCCTTCAGTTCTAAGGTTTATTACAGTAGTGATATAGTTAATACCACCTAATAGAGTAGATACAATAAACAATGCCATTGCAACCAGCCACATAGTCATACCAAGACCAGATCCCGGGATAGCTTGCTCTAATGCACTTAATGGAGGGTAAACTACCCATCCACCAGCAGCAGGACCAGTTTCAATAAATAGTGAAGAGAACATCACTACACTGGAAGCAAAAAAGAACCAGTATGAAAGCATGTTCATGAAACCACTTGCCATATCTCTGGCTCCGATCTGTAATGGAATCAGGAAGTTACTGAAAGTACCACTCAAACCTGCAGTCAATACAAAGAATACCATAATAGTACCATGCATTGTTACAAGAGCCAGATAAAATTCCGGATCTAATCTTCCTTCCGGAGTGATCCATTCACCCAGCATCGGTCTCATCCATGAAATATCAGCTTCAGGGAAACCTAGCTGAATCCTGAATATCAGGGAAAGTGCACCGCCAATAAGTGCCCAGAAAATACCTGTCATCAGGAATTGCTTACCGATCATTTTATGATCAGTAGTAAATATATATTTTGAAATAAACGTTTCGTGATGTGCATGATCATCATGATGTTCCTCATGAGAATCGATGTGCACGTTTTGTGTTTTAATTTCAGACATTGTCCTTAATATTTTTATTAAAGTGCTGCGTTAACAGATAATTTCTCTTCATTCTCCTGACCTTCTTCAGCCAGTTTTGGCAATTCGAATCTTTTACCATTTCCTTCAGTGAAATAGTCTTGATTCATATTTACCCATGTCTTTTGCTCACTTGCCCACTTTTTGTACTCCTCTTTAGTAAGCACTTCAACCTCAAGTCTCATTGAGAAATGACCTCTTCCACAAATCTCAGTACAAGCCATTTCATATTTAAAATCAGGATTTTTAGTTTCTGATCTCACTTCATCCGTAGTCTTTGTTGCGACAAAGTGGAAATTAGTTGGCATACCTGGTACAGCATCCATTTTCACTCTGAAATGAGGTAAGAAAACACTGTGAAGTACATCTCTTGCTCTTATATTAAGATTTATTGGAGTATCTTTTGGTATAACCAGTTTTAATGGCATAAAATCATCCAAAGCAGCTTTATCATTAAAGTTAACTCCAAATGAATTCGTATTATCAATCAATTGATAATTATAATCACCAAGTTCACCATCATTACCAGGGTATCTAACTCCCCATGCAAACTGATAACCCATTACTTCAATATTAATGGCATCTTCAGGAGCATCTGCAGTAATATCATTCCATACGAAAAGTCCACTAAGAATCAATACTGTTAATGCAATAGCGGGAACAATAGTCCAGGCTAATTCTAGCTTTGTATTATCAGGATAAAACAATGCTTTCTTCTTTTCACTGAATCTGTATCTCCAGCTATACCAGAACAACAGAATATGAGTGATGACAAATACACCACCAGTAACAAGCATTGTAATCCAGAATAATTCATCTGTTTTAACACCATGATCTGAGGCTACTGGAAGTTTATAATCTTCGAAAGAGGCCCAGGAATAATAAAATATACCTCCTAAAAACAACAATCCGAAGATTGGCATTAAAAGGGCATTATTAAAATTACTACCTGAGGCACGCTTCTTATCGGAACCCTTCGCAACATCAACCAGGGTGATTACTCTGAATACAGTGATGAGGATCACAAGTATCAGAATCGCTCCGAATGCCCCTAATATTAATAACGTATTATCCATTTTATCGAGTGTTACAGTTTAATTAAATATGATGATGTAAACTTTCCTCCAACATCGGATGGTTTTTCGGTACTAACGGATATTTAGCTAGACTTGTTAGTGCTACAAAAGTAAATGCTGCACCAAAGAACATAGCTGAGCCAATTTCCATCAGGCCAAAAGTACCATTCTCTTTCAATACACCTGGTGTTATCATCAGGTAGAAGTCAATCCAATGACCTGCTAAAACTGCAATACAAGCAATTTTCAAGAATGCTAAATGACGCTTAGACTCCCTTGTCATAAGAAACAAGAATGGGAAGAAAAAGTTTATGATTAAATTGAAATAGAAGAATGGTGCATATTGGTGACTACTCATTCTCTCTATAAAGTATATTGTTTCTTCCGGAATATTTGCATAATAGATCAGTAAGAACTGTGAGAACCAGATATAGGTCCAGAAAATACTGAATGCGAAGACGAATTTACCAAGGTCATGAAGGTGGTTGCTATTTACTACTGATAAGTAACCAGCTCCTTTCAATAAGCAAACTATCAAGGTAATAGCAGCAAGTCCACTAACCCACCAGCTTGCGAATACATACCATCCAAACATAGTACTGAACCAGTGAGTGTCAATTGAAAGAACCCAATCCCACGCAGATACAGAACTTGTTACTGCAAAGATAACCAGGAATACAGCACCTTGTTTCACTAATTTATGCCAATACTTTGTACTTGGATCTATATCCTCTTTCAATGCGGTTTTACGCATTGTAACGAACATGTAATACCAAAGTGCAAAGAATAAAACTAATCTTACAAACCAGAAAATAGGAAAAGGATAATCTCCTGATGGCTCAGTAGGCCAAAAGAAAAATGCTGCTTTTCCATTTATTATCGAATCAAATAAAGGGCTTGATTTATCATACAGATATCCGTGAGTCCAGTGAAAAATTTCATGACCTCCCCAGAAATATCCGATAAGCATTAATACAAATGCTATTGGTAGCCATGCACCAAATGCCATAGGTATTCTAAGGATTCCGGCTGACCAGCCTGATTGAGACACATATTGTATAGCAAAAAAGAATACTCCAATAATTGCCAAACCGGTAAAATACATATTATTTATCCAAAGATCAGCTTTTAATCTGTCTGCCCAGCTAAATTCTCCATGAGGCTGAGCTTCATGGGAAGCTTCTCCCGGACTGTCTTCTGCATCTAAAGCATGATCTTCACCATGTTGATCCTGGTCCTGAACTACTACTTCAGCAACTGCTTCGTGTGATTCTTCACCGTGATGATCTCCTGAGGAAGTTGTGAAAATTCCGGCTATCATAAGCAATAAGCCTGCGATACCGACGATAAACACCTTTTTCTTCAGGGAAGAGGTGAAATTGAATTTTTCGTCAAGGTTGTGATTTACAGCGTGCATTTCTTTCTATTATTTCTTTTGCAGAATTTGTACGTAACGAACAATTTTCCAACGCTCTTCCTGGCTTAACTGTGATCCATGAGCGCCCATTCGGCCTTTTCCATGAGTAATAACATGGAAGATATGACCCGCAGGTTTATCCTTTACACCAATTGATGAATAACTGGTGATACCGGCAAATACTTTTCCTACTGTACCTGTTTCACCACCTTTTCCTTCCGGACCATGGCAGTGTAAACAAAAACGATCGTATAATGCTCTACCCTGAGTTATAACAGCATCTGTAGAATCTACAGGATTTGTTAAAGTTCGAGCAGCAAGATCGAAACTATCCTTAGGTATATTATAAGGCATAGGAGCAGTACCGGTGTATCTTACCGTATTTTCTGCAGGTTCACGCATAGTCATATTATGCGGATTGTAAGGGTTTGAATTGTAAAATTCACCCAAAGTATCTTCATCACTGCTTGCCCATTCACCAGCTTCTACATTCGTGATTTGAGATAGTGGTTCATAAGGGGTTGTATGATACATTTGAGGTGCATATTCAACGCCCGGATTATCACCATCTGCAGAGCATGAAGCCAATACTGAAATGGCAACTAACGCATAAAAATATTTTTGTATTGATGACATCATTCTCGATTGTTTATTCAAAGCTTTTCTCATTAACTTCTGAAGCACCGGCTTCACTTAGGATAGTTCGAATCTCTTCTACTGATTTTTTATTAACAGCCAGGTCAATAGCCATTGCAAACTTATCGTCAGTACTTCGAATATCGAATATCTTTGGTTTTGCCCAAGGTTTCAGATTTCTTGTCACGAAAAACGTACCTACCATACCAAATGCAGTAAGTAGAACAGTTAATTCGAAAGTTACGGGTATAAAATCCGGTAATGCTAAAAAGTCTTTACCACCAATGATCATTGGCCAGTCCCAATACATCATACCGATCTGCATTACAAGAGCCAGGGTCGTACCTGTTAAACCAAAGAAGAATGCGATCATTGGTAATTTTGATTTACTATATCCCAGTACATGCTCAAGTCCATGAACAGGGTATGGAGTATAAACCTCTTCTATCTTAACTCCGGCTTCTTTTATCTTAGGCACTCCTGACATAACATCGTCTTCGTCAGAAAATATACCTACTAAGTAATTTTTTCCTGTATCCATTGGTCTCAGTCTTTTCTTTCAGAACTAGATTTTAAAACAGCTTTTACTTCAGCCATGTTGATCACAGGGAAAAACTTCGCGAATAAGAAGAACGCTGTGAAGAACAATCCGAAAGTAAATAGGTAAACTCCCATATCAGCCCATGTTGGAGTAAACATTGCCCAACTCGAAGGAAGGTAATCTCTGTGAAGAGAAGTAACGATAATTACGAAACGCTCAAACCACATACCGATATTTACAATGATCGACAAGATAAATGTCGAAACAAGACTAGTTCTGATTCGCTTAATCCAGAATAGCTGTGGAGAGATCACGTTACAAGTCATCATTGACCAGTAAGCCCAGGCATATGGTCCAGTTGCTCTGTTAATGAAAGCATACTGTTCATAAACAACTCCTGAATACCAAGCCATAAATAACTCAGTGATATAAGCAATACCCACGATCGATCCTGTAATAAGAATCACAAGGTTCATAAGTTCGATGTGGTTAATTGTAATATAATCTTCAAGGTGGTAAACTTTTCTGGTGATCAACATTAATGTTAGTACCATTGCGAAACCAGAGAAGATCGCACCTGCAACGAAATATGGAGGGAAGATCGTTGTATGCCATCCAGGAATAACTGAAGTAGCAAAGTCAAACGATACAATGGTGTGTACAGAAAGTACAAGTGGAGTTGCAATACCAGCAAGAATCAAAGAAACTGCTTCATAGTGCATCCAGTTTTTAGCACCTCCGTCCCAGCCCATGCTGAGTCCGCCATAAATTGCTTTACTGATTTTATTTGTTGCTCTGTCTCGAATAGTTGCGAAATCAGGAATTAATCCAATGTACCAGAATACTAATGATACAGAGAAATAAGTTGATATCGCAAATACGTCCCAAAGAAGTGGTGAGTTAAAGTTAACCCACAGAGATCCAAATGTATTCGGTAATGGTAATGCCCAGTATGCTCCTAACCATGGTCTACCCATGTGAAGTACCGGGAACATCGCAGCACAGATAACGGCGAAAATAGTCATCGCCTCAGCTGCACGGTTAATTGATGTTCTCCATTTTTGTCTGAAGAGTAATAGAATAGCAGAAATTAGTGTTCCTGCGTGTCCGATACCAACCCACCATACGAAGTTGGTAATATCCCATGCCCAACCGACAGTTTTATTAAGACCCCACATTCCAATTCCTTCCCATAAGGTCATTACTACGGCATAACTACCTACCAGTAATACAAGGAAAGAAAAAGTAAATGCGGCTAACCATGTCTTCGGTGGTTTCTGTTCCACATACTGGCATATGTCCTGCGTTACGTCGTGGTATGTCTTACCACCCGTAACCAAGGGCTTTCTTACTGTTGAAGTAACCTGCATAATTTATTTACAATCTCCGGGTTAAACTTAAGCTTCGTCTTTATTTCTAATTTTAGCAAAGTAGAATACATTCGGATCTACTCGAAGTTCTTCAAGAACAGCATATGCTCTCTCCTCTCCGATTTCCATTCCATTTGCATCATTCTCTGCCTTTCTTATTTTCAATAAGTTGTGGATCTTAGAATCCTCGTTTTTAAGGTCTCCAAATACTATTGCATCTGAAGGACAAGCTGCAGCACAAGCTGTTGTCACATCCTCATCATTCGGACGACGACCTTCAGTCTTCGCTTTAAGCTTACCTGACTGGATTCTTTGTACACACAATGAACATTTCTCCATTACACCTCTTGCACGAACTGTAACATCAGGGTTAAGAACCATTTTTCCAAGCGCACTGTTCTGAGCTGTGTTTTTGTCAAACTGCTTATTGTCATGGTATTTGAACCAGTTGAAACGTCTTACTTTGTAAGGACAGTTATTAGCACAGTAACGAGTACCAATACATCTGTTGTACGTCATCTGGTTAAGACCTTCAGAACTGTGTGTTGTAGCAGCAACCGGACAAACAGTCTCACATGGAGCATTATTACAATGCTGACACATCATTGGCTGGAATACAACCTCAGGATTATCTGCAGCATTTTCCATCTCATCATAAGAATCTGCCGATTCTGGTGAGCTATAGTATCGGTCGATTCTGATCCAATGCATCTCACGACGATTAAGAACTTCCTCTTTACCCACAACCGGAATGTTATTCTCAACCTGGCAAGCTATATGACAAGCAGAACATCCTGTACATGAGTTAAGATCAATTGCAAGTCCCCAATGGTGATTATTATAATCGTGTCCATCCCACAACGTGATCGCTTCAGGTCTTTTCTTACCCTCAGATGTGTGGAACTCTGGATGATCAACAACACTGTTTGGATCCTTCTTATATTGTTTCAGAGTAGCTTCTTTAATGATGCTATCTCTGTCCATTACTGTTTCGTGAGTCTGAGTTTGAGCTATCTTGTATGTATTACCTGTTGGCTCTACAGTTACTCCTTCAGTTACATTAAATGAAACAAATTCATTTTGTACTGCAAGAAGTGGGTAAGCATTAACTCCTACTTCATTTCCAACTTTACCTGCTTTTTTACGACCGTAACCTAACGCAAGTCCCATTGTTCCTTTTGCCTGACCAGGCTGAATAAGAACTGGCACTTCCATTGTTTGCCCTCCTACTTTCAAGGTTGCAGTAACAGTCTGACCTTCTTTCATTTCTAACCCATTTTCACGAGCGAAAGATTGAGAAACAGTCAGATAGTTATCCCAGGTAGCTTTTGTAATTGGATCAGGCATTTCCTGTAACCATGGGTTATTAGCCATGCTACCATTACCTGTTCCGTTTGTATATAGTGCAAGCTCAATATTGGAGCTTGAAGCTTTATAGTTCTTTTTAATTCTAGATGCAACTGCAGCCAGGTTAGCAGTGAAACCTGTAGAAGACTGGCCTTCTGTAGCAGGAGCTTCATCACTAGTAGCGGTTTCAGTAATTTCCGCTGTTTGAACATCTCCGGCAAAAACACCTTTATATAAAGTCTCATTCCAGAACTGATCAAAATCTCCTGTAGAAGACTGAGCAGCGAACTGTCCTTCTTTCCAGTTATTTCTTAAGAAATCATAGTAAGAAGTAGTTTCACCAGACCATGCAAGGAAAGATTCTCCTGCATTTCTTGTTTTGAATAAAGGTCTGATAGCAGGCTGACCAAGGGTAAAGTGTCCTTTTACAGGTTCAGCATCATTCCATGCTTCAAGGAAGTGATGATCAGGGGCAATGTATTGTGATAATGATGAAGTTTCATCAGAAGTACCATTTGTTGCCACTGAAAGTTCAACTTTAGATAAAGCAGAAGCAATCTGATCACCTTTTGGATGATTGTAAACAGGGTTTGCATTGTAGAAGATTACAGCACTGTACTCTCCTTTTGCCAATCCGCTTACGAAAGCATTCATTTTTCTATCATTACCTAATCTGTAATAAGCAGGTTTATCGATATTGATAGTTGAACCGTAGTTTGTAAGTAAGTTGTTTATCGCATTTACAACGATCTGCACATCAGGATCGTTAGAGCCAGCGATCACTAAACTCTTACCTTTTGCTTTCCACAGGTCATTTGCAGCTTTTTCAAGATTAGCTACTTCAGCACCAGATACACCTGAAAGAGGTGCCGCTCCAGCCTTTTTAGCTAACAAATTATAAAGCTGACCAACTACAAATCCTTCCTGGGAAGGTTTGATTGGAGTTCTGTAGTCTGCATTTGCACCAGTTAATGAAAGGTTTGATTCAAACTGGTAGTGACGACTCATTTCAGGATTGTCCTTACTTACCTTACGGATTTTACCATAAGCTTTTGAGAATTGTCCTGAATTACTTCTTGAACCAAGGAAATCAGAAGCTACTGAAACAATAACATCTGCTTTAGTAAGGTCATAAGAAGGTACTGCGTCAACTCCGAACGTTGCTTTGTGAGCAGCCATCACTCCGTACTCAGAGATCGGGTCGTACATCACGTGCTCTACATTCTGATATTTATCAGCAAATTTCTTTAATGCCTTTTTAATAGAAGGTGAGTTTACTGTTTCACTTACAACAGCAATTTTTCCACCTTTCGCCTGAATTGAAGATAATTTAGATTTAACTTCAGCATCAAGGGTTTCCCAGGTAATATCTGCTTCACCTTTTTTAGGATTTTGAAGTCTGTTTGTATCATAAAGATTTAAAACAGAAGCTTCAACTTGTCCTGTTGTAGCACCTTCAGCAACACCATGCTTGTTTCCGTCTAATTTGATCGGACGACCTTCGCGGGTTTTAACAACCACACTATATACATCACCACCGTTAAAGTAAGTAGACGCATAATAGTTAGGAATACCCGGATCAACATCTACCGGTTTGTTCAAATAAGGGATTGCTTTTCTGATAGGAGCTTCACAAGCCGCAAGAGAAGCAGCTGCAAGGCTGAATCCCATCATTTTAAGGAAATCACGTCGTGATCTCGAGGGTGCATCTTCACCTTCACCAGGGACTTCTGGAAATTCATTCTGTGCATTTTTAACAAACTCAGTATCGTTTGTTAACTGCTCAAGGCCTTTCCAGTATGTTTTATTTACTTTTTTCATTTCAATCTATCTATATCTAGGGAAAGAAATTCTTTAATTAATAGTGACACTTAGAACATTCAAGACCACCGATATCTTCAACGGTCATTGGTTCGTCTGTCTCTTGATTATGTAATTCTACGAGTTTGTTGTAGTAATCATTTCCGTCTGCATTAACAGCAGTTTCACGGTGACAGTTTATACACCATCCCATAGTTAACGGAGCATATTGATATACTACTTCCATCTCTTCGATCGGCCCATGACAAGTCTGGCATTCGATCTCACCAACTTCAACGTGTTGCTCGTGATTAAAATAAGCTAAGTCAGGAAGGTTGTGGATACGGACCCACTCGATTGGTTTGTTTTCCTCTACAGCTTTATATATTTCCTGAATCTGTTTTGATTCTGTCTTTACAACAGAGTGACAGTTCATACAGATATTTGCCGAAGGAATGTTCGCATTTTTACTTTTTCTTACACCGGTGTGGCAGTAATTACAATCAATTTCATACTCACCGGCATGAAGAGCGTGAGAAAATGCGATAGGCTGTGCAGGCTGATATCCCTGCTGGATACCTACAGTAAATAAAGCATCAATTGACGTTTTAGCGACAACTGCTATGAAAATTGCAGTTAATATTGCCAAAAATACTTTATTAGTTGCCAGATCTTTAAAACTGAACTTTTGCTCAATTACTTCTCTGTCAGCTTCGTCCAGGTCTTCTTTGTCCTTTAAATACTTAACAAGAATGTTAACTATTAAGATCAGAACCACAAGGATCAGAACAAGAACAAAGATCAATACGCCAAGAATAACAGACATATAAGTGCTACTTATTCCAGTTTGCTTTCCATCTGTTGTAACTTCTCCTCCAGGCCCAGTTTCAGTTGAAGCTGTTGCTGGTCCTTTAATTGTTTCCTGCTGTATATAAGCTAAAATGTCTTTCACCTGTTCTTTTTCGAAAGGGAAAGACGTCATAACAGTTGGCTTATATTCTTCCCAAAGCTTTTGAGCATATGGGTCGCCAGAAGCAATAACCTTTTGTGAATTGTAGATGAAATTATGGAGCCATTCTATCGACTCTTCTCCTTCACCTGGAACTCTTTCATAAACATTTGCCAGAGCAGGTCCAACTAACTTAGTGTGGATGTTGTGACAAGTTTTACAGTTTCCTTCAAATAATTCCTGACCGGCTGATATTGAAGCCTGATCCGTGGGAATCCCAGGATATTTTTCTCCTCCACCTGAAGCAGCATCATCTGCAGCAGCTGTTTCCTGTTGTTCACCACCCGCCGCAGCATCTCCCGCAGCAGTAGCCGAGTCTTGCTGAGCATACGCTACAGTACCCGACAGAATACAAATTAGGAACAAAAAGTTCCTCATTTTGCAACCCAGAGCCATTTTCTTTTCGTTTAAGTAATTGATTATACTCATTTCAGTATACTACATCCTTTAAAATCGCTACAAATCTACTATGCGAACGCTTGTTTTCAAACAAACAGGTTTGACAAAATACTTTCAAATCATACATAATTTCTCTCATTATGCTCAAAACAGTGCTTTTCAGCGATTTATTAGTCTTTTCTAATATGAAAGCTATTTAATTTAGAATGGTTTTAAATAAGATGTTGTGTATTTTGTTTTGTTTAACTTTTCAAAGATGGCTTCATAAGTAAAGCTCATTACAATTGTAATAATTAACTGGGTTGATAATTACGAAATTGAGTTTTTTAATCGTTTAAGAGATTGATTGATAAAAGCTTAAACAAAACTTAAATTGTTATTTTATATTAATTTTCTTACATGAAAATTACATCAAAATTCTATTTTGAGGTTTCCACCTTTCCTAAATGAATTAAGATTAAAGGTTGGCATGGACCTATCAGGCATATACCTGTTTATACTTGACTGAAAAGATTGGCGAATAATTTCTGCTATGGGCCCGTCTCCTTTAATTCTTCTGCCCCATTTCAAATCAGAGACATCTCCTCCGTGCAAAGTTTTAACTTGATTGATTACTTTTTTATACCTTTCGGGGAAATTTTGCTTGAGCCACCGATCAAAAACCTGGTAAACCGGTTTGCTTAATCTTACAACCGTATAACCTACCTTTCTGGCGCCAGCCTGCGCAACTGATTCGACAATTTTTGGAATCTCCGTATTGTTTAGGCCAGGAATGACAGGAGCAACCATTACACCGACAGGTATTTTTCTCTCAGAAAATTTTCTAATCACTTCAAGTCTTTTCTTTGCAGTAGCCGTCCGCGGTTCCATTGTTCTTCTAAGCTCTTCCTTAAGGGTAGTTATACTTATATATATATGGCACAAATTTTCCTGAGCCAATTCTTCCAGTATATCAAGATCCCTTTCGATAAGTGAATTCTTAGTTATTAAGGAAACAGGATGTTTATATTTATTAAAAACCTGTAGGAGGCCCCGGGTGATCTCAAGTTTTTTTTCTACCGGCTGGTAGCAATCAGTATTCCCTGATAACATAATTGGCGAGACTTTCCAGGAAGGCGCCATCAGTTCTTTTTCCAAAAGTTTAGGGGCATCCTTTTTTATAATAATCTTCGATTCAAAATCGAGACCAGGATTCCAACCCCAATACTCATGACTCATTCTTGCGTAACAATAACTGCATCCATGCTCACAACCCTGGTATGGATTGATTGAGAAATCCAATCTCAAGTCTGGGCTATTAACCTTATTTATAACTTTTTTAGGAGAATCATTATAATATTTTGTATTTACTACATCCTCAGATTCAAAAACATCAATACCTTCTGGCTCGAACAAGCCAAATTTTTCCTTGTAAAATCGATTATTAAAATTAAAATCTGATCCTCTACCCTTCATACGGTAATGATACTAATTTTTTTAGTAAACTAATATTTTTAGCAAGATTATATTAGACACTATATATTACACTCGAAAGGTAGACGTACATTTTTTCATGGAAAAAGACAATAAGGATCCTATCTTTACAATGTGAAATGAAAAGAGAAGAAAAAATGGAAAAAGCTTTTGACAACGCAAGATTTGTAAGAATATATTCTCATGAGATGGATCAGATGATAAGAATATATTTTAATTAATAACAAATCATTTTTTAACTGAGAAGTTGAACTTTTTAAACTAAACGATTTTTTAAACTTTACCTGTACCTAAACTTGTACGATTTTTTTAATACCCGGGCATTAAGTCCGGGTATTTTTATTTTATCTCATACGATGCTAAAAGTCTTTTGGTTTCCTGATTCTTATCAGTTGCTTAGCTTGATAATTAGTCTGGTGTAAACTATATTTAATTAGGTAATGAAACTGACAGAATAGAGTGATTTACAAATTGACAATTCACTTTTCACTGCGGTCTATCATTTGTTACGTCTTTATTGGCGTTATTTAGGTTAAAAACCTGAAAAATAAGATCTATCAAAATAATACGGGCCCAATCCGTAAACCAATTAAATAAACAGACAACAATGGTCATCAAAAAAATATTAATCCCAATAGACTTTAGCGCCTGCTCTCTTAATGCAGCAAAAGAGGGAGTTGCTTTAGCCAGAACAATGAATGCACAAGTTGTTCTCTTACATGCATACCGTATTCCTGTTACCGGAGTAGAAATGGAATCAGGAGTTGCAGTAGATCCTGAATTGCACAAAGAAATAAAAGAAGATGTTGACAGAGAATTTGAAAATCTGGAGGAAAAAATCCCTGAATTAAAGAAGGTAAACTTTCAATTAAAATCCACTTACGATTTTGTTAATGACGCGATAGAAGACGCAATAGAAAGCGAAAATATTGAGCTCGTGATTATGGGCACAAATGGAGCAAAAGGAATAGATGAGGTATTAATAGGTAGCAATGCCTACAATGTTATTAAAACTGTTAAGATACCCGTCATCATTATCCCGGAAGAAGCCTCACTGAAAAGCCTGAAAACCATCGTCTTCACAAGTGATTTTCAGCAAGTACCGAAAAGAGAAACTATTGCTTTCCTTATAGACCTGGCTAAATTCGTTGGTGCAAAAATTCATATTTTACACATTGATACAGACGGAGTTACCGGACTTGATGAAGAAGAACGGTTTGAGGCAAAGCAACTTGCTTTACACTTCAAGAGTATACCGCACGAATTCAAGTACCTGGAGGCAGAAAAAGTTGAAGAAGGAATTCTTTCTTTCACTGAAAAAACCGATGCAGATCTTTTGGCAGTAATGCCGAGAAAACATGATATAATTACAAAATTATTTAAGCGTAGCATCACTAAACAATTAGCTTTTCACAGCGAAATCCCTCTTTTAGTTATACAGGCAGATAGATGAAAATATTAGTTCCAATTGATCTTAATGAAGCTGCTAAACCTTCTTTAAAAACGGCTGCTCTGATCGGAAAAAAAGTAGGAAATTGTCAAATAATGATCCTGCATGGCACGAATGCTCCGTTTCCGATGATGGACGTTGCCAATACTTTCGATCGCTCTATTATTGACGAATATCTGGCAGAGGCAAAAAAGAAATATGACAACATCATTAAAGACATTCCAGAATTGAATGAATCTGAAATTGAATTTAATCCAGATCTGGCATTTGCCTTAGAGGCTATTTTAGATAATATAAAATCTTTTCATCCGGACCTTATCATATTGGGGAATCCAGAAAAATACAAAAACAAGAAACCTATTCTAGGCAATACTATCACAGATGTTCTTCACACTGTCACCCAGCCTTTATTGATCATACCTGAGGAACAGGAAAATTTTGATTTCAGGGAAGCAGTGTTCAGCTATGATTTCAAGCAGGTCAAGGACAATCAAAATATGCAAGTATTTAATTCTTTAAGTATGGCCTTTGGGTTTCGAATTCACGTATTGTATGCAGGGGAAGATCTCGAACATCCTTCCGAAAAGGAAATCGAAGCAGGGTTGATCCTTGAAAATATACTAAAAGATGCACCTCATGTTTACCGTTTTGTCCCTTCAGCAAAGTTTACTCCGGCATTAGAAGAATATCTCGAAGAGAATGAAATCGACCTTGTAGTAAATTTGCATCGTGAAAAAGGATTTTGGCAAAATTTACTGGGGAAAAGCAAAAGTCACTATCTCGCCACACACATCAGAAAGCCCTTGCTTATATTGAATCAGGACAAAGATTAAGGAGCTTACTTAGTGAAAATCAAATAATTTGGTTAATTTTGCGCTCCGCTCAGGTGAGCGAATCTGTAAATTATTGGTTTACAGAAAATTGTAAAATAAAAAGGCATAAAAAGCTGCCCGGGTTTTATGCTGTATAAACGGGTGATTTTAATTTTATTATGGCAGAAGAATCAAAAAATCAAGACTTCAACTGGGATGACATCAGTGACCAGGGGTTTGGAGACAGCTATTCTGAGAAAGAAAGAGCTGAAATGGAAAAACTTTACGACCAGACCTTAAACGAGGTTACTGAAAAAGAGGTTGTAGAGGGCACTGTTGTTGATTTCAACGACAGAGATGTTGTTTTGAACATCGGCTTCAAATCTGACGGCCTGGTATCTGCTTCGGAATTCCGTGACGTGCCAGATCTGAAAGTTGGACAGAAAATTGAGGTTTTCGTCGAAGAAAAAGAAAATGCTAACGGACAGTTAGTGCTTTCAAGAAGAAAAGCGAAGATCGTTAAGGCATGGGAAAAAATCCAGTCTGCTCTTGACAATGATGAAGTGATCGAGGGTACGGTTAAACGTCGTACAAAAGGTGGTCTTATCGTGGACATCTACGGTATCGAAGCCTTCCTTCCTGGTTCACAGATCGATGTTAAGCCAATTCGTGACTTTGACGTATTTGTTGGAAAGCAAATGGAAGTTAAAGTTGTTAAAATCAACTACGCTAACGACAACGTTGTTGTATCACACAAAGTACTTATCGAGAAAGATATCGAAGCTCAAAAAGCTGAAATTCTTAACAACCTTGAGAAAGGTCAGGTTCTTGAAGGTGTTATCAAGAATATGACAAACTTTGGTGTATTCATTGACCTTGGTGGTGTAGATGGATTACTTCACATTACAGATATTTCATGGGGTAGAATTAACCACCCTGAAGAAGTTCTTTCACTTGACGAAAAAGTTAACGTTGTTGTACTTGACTTTGATGATGAGAAGAAGAGAATTTCTCTAGGTATGAAGCAACTTACTCCTCATCCATGGGATTCACTTGATGAGAAGATCGAAGTTGGTTCAAAAGTTAAAGGTAAGATCGTTAATGTTGCTGATTACGGTGCATTCCTTGAAATCCAGCCTGGAGTTGAAGGTTTGATCCACGTATCAGAAATGTCATGGTCTCAGCACCTGCGTAACCCACAAGACTTCATCAACATTGGTGACGAACTTGAAGCAGTTGTATTAACTATCGACAGAGACGAAAGAAAGATGTCACTAGGTATTAAACAGCTTACTGAGGATCCTTGGACTAAACAAGATATCCTTACTAAATATGCTGTTGGTACTAAACATAAAGGTGTAGTACGTAACCTGACTAACTTCGGATTGTTCATTGAGCTTGAAGAAGGTATTGATGGTCTTGTACACGTTTCTGACCTGTCTTGGACTAAGAAGATCAAGCACCCTTCTGAGTTTGTAAAAGTTGGCGATGAGCTTGAAGTAATCGTACTTGAGCTTGACGTTGAAAACAGAAGACTTGCTCTTGGACACAAGCAACTAGAAGAGAATCCATGGGATACTTTCGAAACAGTATTCTCTATTGGTTCTGTACATAAAGCTTCTATTGTTAACAAAAATGACAAAGGAGCGATCCTTGAACTTCCTTACGGAATCGAAGGTTTTGCGAATACAAAACAATTGATTAAGGAAGACGGCAGCAAAGCTGATGTAGGCGAGTCATTAGACTTTAAGGTAATGGAATTCTCTAAAGACGATAAAAAGATCGTTCTTTCTCACAAAGCTACTCACTCTGAAGTAGCAGCTGAAGAGAAGCCAGCTCCTAAGAAAAAATCAACTAAGAAAGCAGCTCCTAAAACACAGGAAGACAAAGCTACTTTAGGTGATCTTGATGCCCTTTCTCAGCTTAAACAACAAATGGAAAAAGGTAAAGACGACAAGTAATTGTCTCCTTTTCAATAAGATAAAAATCCGCCTTAACCGGCGGATTTTTTTTATCTAATAAAATTGACTTTTCATGTTGTGCAAAACATTTGTTTTAACTAGTTTTGCATCACCTTAAAACAAACAAGGTTCCGTGGCCGAGCGGCTAGGCAGAGGTCTGCAAAACCTTTTACAGCGGTTCGAATCCGCTCGGAACCTCACCAAAACCGACTATTGATTAGTCGGTTTTTTTTTATTTTAAAATATTGATGCTTATATTATAATAAATATTGTTTATAGAGCATAAAATTGAATTTATCAAATTTTAAAAGCTATTGATTAGAATTTTAATAGTTTGGCATGATTTCAGCACCATAAGCAATAATAAACAAGAGCAAACAAGGTAGTATTAGTAGATCATTTTAATTTTATAAGGCAAAATCCGAAACTAAAATTACGGATTTCGTTAATTTTTATAGGTGTCTCATATTTTGGGTAATGAATAAAATATTTTTCATTTTTTTGATCCTTTTTACTTTTGGCATAAGTCAACAGCTAAAGGCTCAATACCCTAAAACTTCCAGGCTCCCTGTCTATACCGCAATTGATAGTGCTACCTATCATGCAGGAATGTTAATTACTTTTGGCAAAGCTTCTGCAAGTCATTACAGATATTGTTTCATCCCAAAACCCGAAAGGATTTCAAAACCGGAAGTATATATTCGAAGAGGGATCGAAGATCTGGCACTTCCTATCCGCCGTCTTTACAAGGATGAAGAAGATAATAACGTATATGTAGTAATTCGATACTTTCTTGATATTGATGGAGGCTCAAGTACCAAAGTACGAGATCTGGTTATTCATTTGGACCGGGCTTTAGAAGCGGGAGAAGTAAAGAGCCAAAATGAGAATTTCAATCCATCTGATACTGGTGATATGAAACCAAGATTTAACAGGGAGTCCGATTCTCAATAAGGTTTTCAAATTCAAAAATCTCCTATCATTCTTAAGGTGAAAAGAATTTTTGGTTATTCACCTAACCATTCTTTTTCTTTTCAATAATAATTAAACTTTAAACATCTTGAATAGTCAGTAACCCTTTGATTCATTTACTGATATACAAGCTATTTTTAATAGAGTTTCAATCGTTACAAATCTATTAATAGTGTTGTTTAGTATTATTTTTATTATATTAAATATACAAATAACACCATTTTAAAAATGTCACCACTACCACACTACCAAAAAGTGCTCTTTAGCATATTGTTGCTTCTATTGCCATTAATTATCACCGGGCAAAATCAAATTCCGGTTGAAGAAAACCAAATCAACACAAATTACGAACCTAAAATTTTCTATCAGCCGATAGACCATGGGAATAATACCCCTTTGATAGATGAAGCTTTACCATCTACTGTCATGAAGCAATTATATTCAAATGATTCAGACATCAAGCTTTCTACAGAATCAATTGATTCAAATAGTGCATCTAACAAACCTGAAGCAGACATAAATTATTCATCTTCACTTCTCAAAGTCGGTATAAAAAAAGATATTAATAATTTTCAGGTCTTTTCCATTACAGTGTGTG
Source organism: Mangrovivirga halotolerans (assembly GCF_026241165.1). Classification (GTDB taxonomy): domain Bacteria; phylum Bacteroidota; class Bacteroidia; order Cytophagales; family Cyclobacteriaceae; genus Mangrovivirga; species Mangrovivirga halotolerans. The sequence continues at coordinate 144,181 of NZ_JAPFQN010000002.1, forward strand.
GCGAAGCTCCTGTAGGCACACCTGATTATTATCAGACTGCCACAGACAGACAATTGATCATTGATGCCCCCGGATTTTTACAAAATGATATCGACTTACAAGGAGAAGCGATAGTAGCCACAGCAATTCTGGATCCGCCTGATAATGGAATACTTTCAGCCTTTGCAGATGGTAATTTCGTTTACATCCCAAATCCTGGGTTCATTGGAGATGATGGTTTTGCGTACAGAATGAGAGATGCTTCAAACAATTATTCAGACTCTGTATTTGTGACTATTACTGTTTCAGAACCTTCTAACAGAACACCAATTGGACAAGATGACATATTTGGTGTTACAGCTAATACTACTTTAGTTATAGATGCTCCCGGTTTTTTACAAAATGACATTGATCAGGATGGGGAAATGATTACAGCCACTGCAATTTTAGATCCTCCAGACAATGGTCAATTATCGGCCTTTGCAGACGGAAAATTTACTTATATACCTGATCAGGGTTTTACTGGTGTAGATACATTCGCTTACCGAATGAGAGATGCATCAAACAATTATTCTGATTCAGTAAAAGTAACTATAAATGTCCTCGAAGGAAACAGACCTCCAGAAGGAATTGATGATAAATTTGTTGTAGTTAAGAACGGAACCTTATCAATACCAACTTCCGGATTTTTAATCAACGATTTTGATCCTGATGAAGATGAAATTACAGCAACAGCAATATTGGATCCTCCGGATCATGGAATACTCTCCGCTTTTGCTGCGGGGCAATTCACTTATATTCCCGATCCTGACTACACAGGTCCTGATAAATTTGTCTATCGAATGAGAGATGCTTTATTTAATATATCTGATTCAGTAACTGTCGAAATAACAGTAATTGAAAATGGTACAATGCCTGTGGGTGTTAATGATCATTTTAAAATAAGTAATGACCGGGATTTAATAGTTGATGCTCCAGGATTTTTAATTAATGATATTGACACAAACGGCGAAGTAATAACCGCTACAGCTATATTAGACCCACCAGATCATGGAATACTCTCTGCATTTGCTGACGGACAATTCATCTATATTCCCGATCCTGAGTACACAGGTCCTGATAAATTTGCTTACCGAATGAGAGATGCCTCATCTAACTTTTCTGATTCAGTATTTGTTACTATCGATGTAGCCCCGTCTGCAAACAGAGATCCGGTAGGATATGATGATTACTATACAGCTTTAACAAATATGAGTCTGGTAGTGAATTCTCCAGGATTTTTAATTAATGATATAGATCAGGATTCTGAAGCGATTACAGCTACAGCTATATTAGACCCACCGGATAATGGAACATTATCAGCCTTTGCAGATGGTCATTTTAACTACACTCCTGATTCGGATTTTGAAGGGATGGATTCATTTGCATATAGAATGAAAGATGCCTCGAATAATAATTCTGACTCAGTGAGAGTATATATTATGGTAGTTAAGGGAAACCGGAATCCAATAGGTTTAGATGATCATTACACTGCAATCAAGAACACAACACTAACAATTCCAACAAGTGGATTTCTTGCAAATGATTATGACGCTGATGGTGACGCGATAACAGCCACGGCAATATTATCCTCTCCAGAAAACGGAAACATATCTGCCTTTGCCGATGGCAAGTTCGTTTACATCCCTAATGAAGGATTTGTCGGGTCAGATAAATTTGTTTACCGAATGAAAGATGCGACAAACAATTTATCAGATTCAGTAGAGGTTTTTATTGAAGTAATTGAAGAAAATAAACCACCGATCGCAGTTTTTGAAAATCAAACCTTTGAATGTGAAGGACCAGAAGGCACAGAGGTTATCCTTGATGGAAGTGGATCATCTGATCCGGAAGAAGGAATTTTACTATATAGCTGGTACAGCGAGGGCGAATTGATCGCCGGACCATCGACAGCCCCTACCACAACAGTAATTCTTCAAGTTGGAAGTTTTGACTATCTATTGAAAGTGGTTGATGAATGTGGTAAAGAAGATAATAAAACAGCTACGATAACTGTTGATGATAGTTTACCTCCGGAAGTCTCAGCAGCACTAACACCAAGCGGTAATAATGAATATATTGTTTCATGTTTAGCAAATGATGTCTGTTCAGACAATCTAACAACTACATCAGTAATAAAAATACCGGATCTAATAAATCCAGCTATTCAATACAAAATCAATTCTTCCTATTCCATTGAAATTGATCAAAGCAAGAACACGGTTGAGATAAAGGCTCCAAATCCACAGTTATTTTGGATAAATATCAGTAATAATATGGGAGTCGAAGTAAATGACGGACAAATACTGGAATTGAAATATGAAAAGAATAAATTCAAATATAAATTTGATGACTTTGGTAATTTAGTCTCTGTAAAAGGCGATGTAATCACCCTATTATGTAAAGCTATCGATGAAGAAAATAATATAAGTACATCTGAAGCTATATTACCTATGACCTCAGAAAGTAGTTTAAGTTTACATAGCCTCCAGGTGAATAATTCTTCAGGAAGTTTAACGATTAATGAGCCAACAAATTATCCTAATCCATTTAGCGACATTACTACTATCCGATATTTTGTTGAAAATAATGCCAAAGTTACAATTTCAATATTTGATCAAACCGGGAGAAAATTAGAAGTGTTAGTTGATAAAAATCAAACACCAGGAATTTATGAGATAGATTGGAATGGCCAAGAATATCAGAATGGTATTTATTTATATCAAATCCAACAAAATAATTATCTATACCATGGTAAATTGATGATACAGCATGATTAAATAAAAGGGACCCCGGTCCCTTTTAATTTCTATCTATTTATTTACAATAAACTAATTTAGAGTAATAACTACTTTACCAGTAGTTTTCCCCGACTGGAATAATTCCAGGGCATCTACCAACTCTTCAAATTTAAACGTGTGCCCGATAAAAGGTGGTTCCAAATTCATAGCTTCGATCTTTTTGAGCATTGCCATGAGTTCATCAACCTGCTCATATAACCAGATCAGGTTAAATCCCATAAGCGATTTATTTTCCTCGATCATTTTTTGCGGATCTATCTTCGGTCTCGTGAGATATTTCCATATCAAATAAAGGTAATTTGGTGACTTTCCTGGATGTGCATACCTGGCTGATCCATAAATAACATGACGCCCCTGTTTAGCTAATTGATTATATCCTTGCTTAAAGATTTTACCCCCAATACACTCAAGTATGATATTTAAAGGGCGTCCGTCTAATGCCTCATTAAGCCTTTGACCAAACTTTTTATCTCTTACGATATATTTATCATATCCTTCCTTTTGCAGAAGGTCAATTTTAGACTCACTACCAACTGTTCCAATTGTATAAAGTCCAAACTTTTTGGCTATTCTGTTTGCCATCAGCCCTACCCCTCCGGCAGCCGAATGAATTAGAACATTCTGACCTGTTTTTGCATTGCCCAGCTCTACCAATGCATAATAGGCAGTTAATGCCTGGACAATAAATCCGGCGCCTTCTTCAAATGACCAGTTATCTGGTAGTTTTAACACATATCTCTGATCAATATTTATCAAAGAAGTGTACGCCCCAAACCTGGAGGATCCCATGACACGGTCTCCTGTTTTATAATCAATAACTTTACTCCCCACCTCAACTATCTCACCACAGAATTCAAGTCCGGGAATAAATTCACCCTCAGGCGTTGCACTGTAAAGCCCGAATATGGCAAAAATATCTGCAAAATTTAGGCCGATAGCCCTGTTTTTAATTCTGACTTCATTTTCGCTCAAAGGGCCAATTTCTTCATCTATAATTTTTAACCTCTTCATATTCCCGGCCTTAGGAGTTACTTTCCAAGATGTCTTTTTCATAACTTTTTCAATATATAATTATATTTTTTCTTGACTAAGTATAAATAAATTGTTATTATCATTAACTAAATGAAAAATAATGTTCGAGGATAGAATTGATGCCGCTTTAGCTTTATACCCATCCTTGCATGACAGAGTAACAAAAGATACTCTGGTGGTAGGAATTCCCAATGGAGGAATGGTAATAGCTCATGTATTAAGCAAAGCGCTTCATACCCCCCTTGGCTTTGTGCTTGTAAAGCGGATACCACACCCCGTAAATAAGAAGTATGCAGTTGGTGCAGTAAATCAATCCTCAGTTAAGCTTTTTGCCCATCACGGTATAAGTAAAAAATACCTTGACACTCAATGTAAGATAATTGAAAGAGATTTAGCAAATTCAGCGGAATATTATTCGCTGTCCATAGGAACTCAATCATTTAGTAATAAAGATGTAATCATTGTCGATGATGGCATTGCTTCAGGTGCAACAGCACTGTCAGCTATTGAATATGTGAAAAAGTATGATCCTAAGAGTATAACTGTAGCGGTACCTGTCGGCTCACCTATAGGATTGAATAAAATTGAGGATAAAGTAGACAATCTAATTTCATTATTACAACCTCCAGAATTCAGATTTGTATCGACATATTATGAAAATTTCAAGACATGTAGCTTATCTGTTATCGATAATTTGATTCGTCATTCAAAAAACATCGATCATCAGAAAACAATTTTCTAAAAATAAAGTTTGAATTTTGGTTTTATGAAAAATAAGATTAGTTTTGCGGTTAATTTCGACTTTTGACCCCCGGGTTAGCAGCCGAAGTATCCGCAAAAGGATGAAATTTGAAACATTATCACATGGTTATACGTTTAAAATACTTGCGACTTTACATTAAATTTAACCACCTACGTTTACAAATTCATCACGTTAGCTCCTTCATTTGATCAGCATTGCTGATAATTTATTGATGTAAGAATAAAAAAAATAGTATTGCAAATTATTGCAACATATATATACCATTGACGTTTGAGTTAAAGGTTTTAAAATAAAAACTACTGATTTTCAAGCTTATATAATATGAGACAACTTAAAATTACGCAAACGATTACCAACAGGGATAGTAAAACCCTTGAGAAGTACTTCTTCGAAATTTCAAAAGAAGAAATGCTTACACCAGAAGAGGAAGTAATGCTAGCCCAGCGAATAAAACAAGGTGATCAAGTAGCGTTAGCTAAATTAATTAAGGCTAATTTAAGATTCGTTGTTTCGGTTGCCAAGCAATATCAGCACACTAAAATTCCTTTGAATGATTTGATTAATGAGGGTAATGTAGGGCTAATTAAAGCAGCCAAAAAATTTGATGAAACCCGGGGATTCAAATTCATTTCGTATGCAGTGTGGTGGATCAGGCAATCGATTATCCAGGCTTTGGCAGAGCAGTCTCGAATGATCAGGCTTCCAGCAAACAAAATCGGTACACTCTCTAAAATTGATCAGGCTGCAGCTGAATTACAACAGAAATTTGACCGTGAACCTACTCCTCAAGAGTTGGCTAACGTTCTTGAAATGGATGTTGATCAGGTGCAGGACACTTTGAAGTCATTAACTAAATCGGTATCTATGGATAAGCCGTTTGAAGAAGGAGAAAGCAGTTCTCTTCTTGACGTGCTTGAAAATGAAGATGCCAACCAGGTTGATAATGATCTTATCCACCAGGATTCATTGAAATCAGAGGTTGAAAGAGTCTTGTCAATATTATCTGAAAAAGAAAGAGAAGTTATCCGTCAGTTTTTCGGTATCGGAAGACAACAAAGTTTGACTTTGGAAGACATCGGTGAAAACCTTGGTCTTTCACGTGAACGTGTAAGACAGATTAAGGAAAAAGCCATTCGAAAACTGTCTAAAAGCCCTGCAGCGAGAAATCTTATCGCTTATCTGGGAAGATAATTACTTATTGGAAATATATATTAAAAGCCGGCACAAGCCGGCTTTTTTATTTTTAAATTATTTAATCTCCATTTATATAAAATTTTCCCTTCGAAAATAATTTAGCCTTTCCCCCAATATCAACTCTTTCTCCTTTAATATTTCCGAAGACTACTCCTCCCCTGCTCGAAGCCTGATAGAAATGTAGCTCTTCCTTATTTAACTTTTCAGACCAGAAAGGAATTAATTTTGTAAATGAAGATCCTGTTACGTAATCTTCATCAATCCCAACAGAAGGAGCAAAAAATCTTGAGACAGCATCAAATTCTTCAGAAACAGAAGTTGCTATCACACCCCTGGCTGGAAATTCTTTAAGCATTTCCATGTTTGGTTTTAAAGACCTAACCTGTTCTTCTGATTGATACAGAAACAGCCAGTCATCCTCAGAAGTGTAAACCTTTAATGGAGCGATTCCCATTGATTCTACTATTGTCGGACTAACTTCTGCCTCATCATACCCCATCTTTGGGAAATCAAGCCAATACAACTCTCCTTTTCTTTTAACTTCAAGCATTCCTGATCTCGACTGAAACCTAATGGAATCACCCGGCATCTCCATGATATTGAAAAGCACAAATGCTGAAGCCAAAGTAGCATGGCCACATAAATTAACTTCAACTTCAGGTGTGAACCATCTCAATTGGTATTCATTTTCTTCGGCATTAATTGGAATAAAAAAAGCAGTTTCAGAAAGATTATTTTCCTTCGCGATACTTTGCATTACCTCATCATCAAACCAGAAATCCAAAGGCACCACAGCTGCCGGATTTCCTTCAAAAATCTTTTCTGCAAAAGCATCAACCTGGTAATAATTATAGGAGTTTTTTTTCATCATGTGTTATAAATATAATATGGGTACTCTATAAACCTAGCTGTTTTTTGAGCTACTTCATCATCAAAAATAGTGGAAACAAGATAAATAGCCATATCAATACCAGCTGAAACTCCAGCCGAAGTTACAATTCTGTCATCATGCATGAATCGGTTATCAAAATCAGGGTTTGCAGTTGGTTCTATTTTCAATACATCGTCAAAAACAGAATAATGGGTAGTGAATTTTTTTTCTTTTAATAACCCTAAAGATGCTGCGATCCTGGCACCACTACATACTGTAGCTGTCAATTCGGTAAAAGAAATAATTTCTTTCAGCCTATTCATTATGTGATCCTGGTCAATAATTCTTTTTGACCCATTTCCACCCGGGATGATCAATAAATTCGTATCCGGAATTTCATCAATTACGAAATCAGGAGTAATTGTGACTCCATTAATCGTATTGACCGGACGGCTGACATCCGCAAATGAATAGAGCTTTAATGAATGTTTATCTTTGACAAGTTCTGCAGCAACAGACAATACTTCCCACGGACCTGCAAAATCCATGAGTTCCATATTATCATAAATGAAAAAACCTACAGTCATATTTATAGAGTTTTTAATAATGGCAATTAATCACTTCCTGATTTTATTCATTTAATTTAATAACAAAAATCTTCGAAATCACAGTTATAAAGCGTTAGATTAGAATAATTAAAATGGTATTTTTTAATAAATGGAAATATCTGCTTTTTTAGGCCCTCTGACAACGGAAATACTAGCTGCTATTTTTTTAGTGTTTTATGGATTAACACTGGCATTTACTGTTACCGTAATTATTCTTGAAGGGAAAAATCCCACAAAGTCGATCTCATGGATGCTCATTGTCCTTTTCTTACCATTAATAGGTATTTTACTATACCTGCGGTATGGACGAAATTTCAGGAAAGAAAAGCTATTTACCGCTAAATCAAGAGAAGATTCAAATAAAATCATCGAGCAAGTTTCGGATATTGACCTATCAGGAACAGATATTCTTGCACAAGATGAAAAGTATTTTCCTTTTAACAAGATCATGAAACTTGCAGCTGCAGCTAATAAAGCTATGCTGACAAAAAGTAATTGTACTGAGATTCTTGAAAATGGGGCCGCTACTTTCCCTTCCATGCTAGAAGCAATAAAAGGTGCCAAACACCACATCCATATGTGCTTCTATTCATTTGAAGAAGATGATATAGGGCAGGATTTTATTAAAATTCTACTTGAGAAAGCAAAAGAAGGAATTGCTATCAGATGTATTTTTGATGGAATTGGGTCCTGGGGATTATCCAAAAAGACCATAAGGCTACTAAGAAATTCCGGTATCGAGGTAGAGATTTTTATGCCTGTAAGATTTCCTTTACTTACGACCCGATTAAATTATCGCAATCACCGAAAGATATTAATTGTAGATGGTAAAGTCGGATTTACCGGCGGTTTAAATATCGCTGAGCGCTATTCAAAAATCAAAAAGGACACTGGCTTCTGGAGAGACACACACATCAAACTAACTGGAGAGGCCGCAACTTGCCTTCAATCTGTATTTTTACAAGACTGGAGATTTGTTTGTAACAGAGTATTCGATGGCCATGAATATTTCCCTAAGCTTAGAACAGAATCCGATACTTTCGTCCAGATCACTGCTTCTGGTCCTGACTCAAGAGAAGTGGCAATTATGCAGGCATATTTTACTGCAATTACCACAGCAAGAGATCATATTTACATTTCAACACCATACTTCGTGCCTAATGAACCCATCATTACGGCATTAGAAACAGCTGTCCTAAGTGGAGTAAAAGTTGTTTTACTTCTTCCAGGAATGCCTGATCATAAAACTCTTTATTATACTTCTCTTAATTTTGCAAGCCGCCTAATCTATGCTGGTGTGGAAGTTTACATTTACAATAAAGGATTCAACCACGGAAAAGTTCTGGTAGTTGACGGAATATTTTCTTCAGTGGGGACAGCGAATATGGATGAGAGAAGTTTTGAAAAGAACTTTGAAGTAAACGCCTTTATTTATGATGAGAAAGTAGCCTCAACGTTATCTAAAAACTTCAAATCAGATCTTGAAGAAAGTGAAAAGATCGATCCTGTTGCATTCAAAAACAGACCGACCAGTCAGAAAATCCTTGAAGGAGTTTGCAGAATGATCAGTCCGTTAATGTGATTATTTTTCAATGGTAAATTCCGGAAAATACCTGCGTTGCTGATAGTCTGGATGTAAATACTTCTCCCAGTCACTACCTCCGGTTGCTTCTTTTTTAGGACTACCCGTCAGATAAAACCTGGCTGTTTCAAGGTGTACCATTGGCCAGTCGTAATTGAATTTCTTTTCAAATGCTTTTACGGTTTCTAATAATTTCGGAGATAATCCTTTCTCTTTTTCTATTGTTTTTAACCGCTTATTTAAATTGTTTTCCCGCATTTTCTCTGCAAGCGAAACCATTTCACCTTTATACTTATCTTCAAAATTTTGAAGAGTCAGGCTTTTTTCGCCGGTCTTAGGATTCTTACCTGCCCTTTGCCAATATAGATATTCAAATTTATCACTGATCGACTCACCTCCATTTAGCTTCTTTTTATCCTCGGGCTTCATCAAGTTCTCGATATCAGTACAATAAAATTCTACTAACCTGAACTGTACAGACTGAAAACCACTAGCCGGAGTCAAAGTCATGCGAAATTGATTGTACTCTTCATAAGACATCCCCTTACTCATCACACTAAAACTATTAATTAACATATCGGCATAATTCACACACCTGTTCATGCGAATATCCAATTCTTCCTCTTCAGGAATCTCCCCAGATGTGAGTTTTTCCAGTTCGTGAATTATCAGATTAAGAACTAATTCAGTGACTTGGTGATACACAATGAATATTTTTTCATCGTGAAAATCAGTTCTGGTTTTCTGTAAAGTAAGAAGCGTATCAACCTGGATATAATCCCAATAATTTATAGGTTTAGCATGATATAACCCTTCCAGATAAGCATCAGCAGGCTGGTTTATATCGTCATACTTTTTCTGAAGGCGTTTAAGGATCTCGTCTTTCATCTAATATATTTCTTAGGGGTCATTAATGTTGTCGGTCGAAAGTTAGGAAAGTATAGGCTCTTTTTACCAAAAAATGACCTGAAATGCATAAAATGTCCTTTATATCATAATTTTCGATTAAATAGGTCTTTAGAAAAAAGTTTTAAATAATTAACTTAAGATTTGAGTAAGTAAGAAATAATTCTTATTAATTTCACTACAAATATAAAATCCTGGTCAATCATTTTATGAAAGAACAACAAGATCATTTTTCCGAGTTTGCAGCTGAATATGCCAAATACAGACCAAAGTACCCACAGGAACTTTACAAATGGCTCTATGAACATTGTACCGGCTTCTACCGTGCATGGGATGCAGCATGCGGAAATGGCCAGGTAGCTTATGAATTGGCTAAGCAATTTTCTACTGTTTACGCGAACGATATTAGTGAGCAACAAATTGAGCACTCCCTTGAACATGATAACATTGTTTACAAAATAGGTAGAGCAGAAGAATCTCTATGGCCGGGAGAAAGCATTGACCTGATTGTTATCGCCCAGGCTCTGCACTGGTTAGACACTGATAAATTCTTTGAGCAGGTCAAAAGGGTAGCTACCGAAGATGCGATCTTTGCTGCCTGGGGTTATAATCTGATCGATCTTCAATCGCCAGATCAAAAATATATTGATGAGTTTTATCACGACCTCATTGGACCTTACTGGCCTGAAGAAAGAAAGTATGTTGATAATGGATATCGTGATTTTGATTTACCCATCAATGAATTCGAATCTCCTGAACTTGAGATCCATGCTCATTATTCACGCAAACAACTCCTGGGTTACATTTCCACCTGGTCAGCGGTAAAAAATTACAAAAGTTCCATCGGAACTGATCCTTTGGGTTTTCTAAAAAATAATCTAAAAGAAGAGAGCTACGCAATAAAGCAAAAGATATTTATGCGTGCAGGTAAACTTTCATTCTGATTATCTTTCTGAATTATAAATCTTTCTCAGAGCTCCCCATATCCTGAACATCAGGAAAAAGGACAATACTGAAATCACTGTCATTAAGGAAGCTAAATAAACTTCACTATATAACCAGTATCCAACTGCAAACAAGGCTGAATAAACAGAAAATGTACCAGTAAGCATTCCTGCCAGACCTAGTGGGATTTTACTCTTATTGTACATTTCGCCGGTTTGAAAATGTATTTCTTTTGCTAAAGAGATCTTGCGATAGATTCTTTTCCATCCTATCCCTCCAGGATTAATCTTTTTAACAAAATTCACTAGCTTTTCTTCATCAGTTGGCCTTGTAAGAAAAGTAACTGTCAGCCAGGCAACAGTTGTAATTGCAATACTGATCAACAGAACTTCGTAAGCTTCAAGATCCGGGAAGAATTTTTTGTGTATAACATTAAAATATATAGCAACGATGAAAGATACCACCATTCCAGTGATCTCTGACCATGCATTAATTCTCCACCAAAACCATCTTAAGATGAATATCAATCCAGTGCCTGCACCAATAGTTAATAAAATTTGAAAAGCTTCAAGGGCACTTTCCAGAACCAAAGCAAATAACATTGCAAGAACCATTAATACAACTGTAGAAATCCGCCCTACAAGCACTAATTCTTTTTCCTCTGCTTCAGGCTTAATAAAACGTTGATAAAAATCATAGACCACATAAGACGAACCCCAGTTTAAATGAGTTGAAATAGTCGACATAAAAGCTGCGATCAGCGAGGCTACAACTACACCAAGCAATCCATGAGGTAAATAAGTAAGCATGGCAGGATATGCCAAATCGTGCCCGATTATTGATTTATCCACTTCCGGAAAAGCAGTTTGTAGAGAAGCCAGGTCAGGATAAACCAGTAAAGACGCTAGTCCGATCAAAATCCATGGCCATGGTCTTAAAGCGTAATGCGTAATATTAAAAAACAATGTCGCTCCAACTGCATTATTTTCATCTTTGGCAGAAAGCATCCTTTGTACGATATAACCTCCGCCTCCGGGTTCAGCACCGGGATACCATACGTTCCACCATTGAACCGCTATTGGAATTAGAAATAATGGTACAAAAACATTTAGATCGGTAGGATCGGGAATAAAATCCAGCTTACCTGTAAGTGCAGGACTAGATATCATATTTGATAACCCTCCCACTTCAGGTAGATCGACAATGATCATTGCAGCCCATACTGATCCTGCCATAGCTATGATAAACTGGATAAAATCGGTTACCAAAACACCTTTTAGTCCTCCAAGTGATGAATAGATAACTGTAACCACACCGGCAATGATCAGTGTTTCTCCCTTAGAAAGTCCTAGTAATACATTACCCATTTTAGCTGCGGCAAGGCACACAGTTGCCATGATCATCACATTAAAGAACACCCCGAGATATACTGCTCTGAATGCTCTGAGGAAGGCAGCGGCCTTTCCACTATATCGTAATTCGTAAAACTCAAGATCAGTTACAACTTCTGATTTACGCCATAAAGCAGCATAAATAAAAACGGTCAGCATGCCAGTGAGAAGAAAAGCCCACCAGGTCCAGTTTCCTGCTACTCCGTCTTTTCTTACAATTTCTGTAACCAGGTTTGGTGTATCTGCTGAAAAGGTAGTTGCCACCATTGAAATACCCAATAGCCACCACGGCATATTTCTTCCGGATAAAAAGAAGTCTTTGGCACTTTTACCTGCTGACTTTGCAAACCATACCCCGATGGCCAGGGAAACAATAAAAAATAATGCGACCGAAAGCCAGTCTATCCATTCGAGTTCCATAAGCTATCTCCTCAAAATGTTTTTCGGGTTAAAACAAAAGCTAAATATATAAATAGATATGACAATCCCGGGTGCTGAGTTGGAAATATTTCAAATAAAAACTTTAAAATCTGATTTTAAAAAAGATGGGAATTAATGAATTGTTTAATTTTTACTAAATGATAAACTAACTTGTCAGCAACATTCTGATATCTGACTCGAAATGGATTTACTGGTGATCATACTACTCATTTCTGCAGGTCAAGGCCTTTTGCTAAGTCTTGCCCTGGTTATTAGCGGTGTGATTAGTAAAAAGCAAAACTTTTTTCTTGGGTTGGTTACCTTAATTATCTCACTAGAAATTCTAACTATTTGGGCTGTAAAAACAAATACAACCAATGTTCAGGATATTTTTCCTTTTTGGATATTTTCATCCTACCTGGTTTTGCCGCCTTCATTATATCTTTTTGGCGAGTTATCTACCAAAGCGAGATTTAAAATAAGGTTTTGGCATCTGACTCTTTTTATACCGGCAATAATTGAAATAGGATTTGAATTAACATCTTTTTATTCAAATAAATATCTTAATACTTCGTATAGTCTTATTAATAATCCTGGCTGGTTTTGGTTTACTGAAATCCTACCCCTTTTGGCTATGGTGGTCGCTTTAGCAGTAGTGGGGCTAGATATTAAAAGATTAAGAAATTCTATTCAGTTTTTACCAGGAGAAAAAGCAAAAAAACACCTGGTTAAGATCTTCTCTTTTTTCATCGCATTTTTATTAATAACGATCCTCTGGTTTTTAGAAGCAATTATTCATTTACCTGCTTTCTCATATACAATTATCATTCTATGTATACTTATTTTTATATTGAGTTACATTGCGCTTTTCAATCCTGATTTTTTTTCACTTCCACCTCTTTTAACCAGAAAAACATCATATAGTGACAATGCCAGTGAATCCAGAACAGAAGCTGAACGAATTCATAAATTATTTGTTGAGAAAAAGCTTTATCAACAGCAACAGCTAACAATAGAAAAAGCTGCAAGTCAACTAAATATTTCCGCACAACATTTATTAGAAATGATCAGTACATATCATGGAATGGATTTCATGAATTATGTTAATACTCTAAGAATAAATGAAGTGATAAAAAAAATAGAAAGCGGAGAACTCGATAATAAAACATTGCTTGGAATAGCAATGGATTCAGGCTTTAGTTCAAAATTAACCTTCAACCAGGCTTTCAAAGATATTAAAGGCAGTTCTCCAACCAATTATTTTAATCCTGATAAATCTAATTAGACTTAAAATACTATTAAGTTGCCTTCAAATACTTTTCCTATAGACAAAACATTTACTTGCAGATTTATTTTGGTAAAACCTTTCAAATAAAAATATACTTTTCTCTAAAAAATAATCGTAATAAGGCATTTGACTCAAGATTTGATAAATTCATATATGAGGATTACATAATTGGCAATGCATTATTCATAAGTTTGAGTAAAGATGAAGATAGAACAGGTTCCGAACTACTTTAATTAATCACCTATAGGTTTATTAACCTGATCTGCCAGGCACCAGAAGTATCTATATTTCCAAAGTCATTTTAAATTATTATATCAAAGATATTTTGGTCAATTATCATTAAAAATCATCAGGGAGCTATTTTATTAAGCATTGTAAGCAAAAGAGCATCATCATTCTCCTGCTAATGGTATTCTTCATGAAGGTTTTTAAAAAAATATTTTGTATTAAAAAAAGATAAAATTATCTTCGTCCGAGTTTGCTACTTTTTTAAACTATGAACAGAGCAGGGCCATCAGAAGTAACAAACTGGTAATGACCAATTATCAACCTTTTTTAACCGATGAATAAAATTTTATTATTAGCAACATTTTGCTTGTTTCATACAGTAATTTTTAGCCAGCAAAGTGACTACAGAAACAAAATAAAAGGGCCTAAAAGCCTATTTGGTGACCGGTGTAAAGAATACAATAATATAGTCACTTCATTTCCCAGAGACATAAGATTTGATATTGTAGTTCTTGACAGGCAAATAATATTAACCTTTCCAAGTGAAAAACATTTCAAAAAACTTTTTGACGATTCATTTGATGGAGTTGCAGTAGACATCATCGATAAGAACCAATATAGTTGCATAGATAATAATGAATTACTAAGCGCATGGCCTAACCGGGGCTTATTACTGGATCCTGTTTTTAAAAATGAATTATTGAAATACTATGTTTTAACTGAACTGAACACCGTAGCGGTAAATATCGGTTTTTTACCTTATTCGTTTGAGCCTGAAAATGTGGAATGTAATTTATTGGTTCTACAAAAAAAGGCACTATGCAGCTATGAATCAACCGCAGGTTTAGAAATGGAAAGTTGGGCATTACTCAACACAGGACTCTATTGGGATACTATTCCCCGACAGCAGGAGGAATTTTCTGATCGCTTTTTTGAAAAATCCATCACCTTTAAAATCCCATTTAATAAAAACAAATCTACTTATGATTCAACAGATATAAAGCCTCTTTACGATTCGCTTAATGTAACAGATTATGAAATAACAGATATTTGGATCAAAGCTTATTCATCAGTAGAAGGTACTGTAAAAGAAAATGATTATCTGCAGTTCGCCAGGGCAAAAAGCATTATTAAAGCGCTGGAAAAATATCAGACAAACAAAATAAAGCCCCATATAAAAACATCTGAAAACTGGAGTCAATTTGCCAGATCAATAAGAAATACAGAATTCGAATTTTTGAGAAATTTATCTAAAGAAGAAGTAAAGAATAAGCTATTTACTGACAAGATATTATTAAATAAAATTGAGCCATTATTAGCTAAACAAAGGTATGCTGAAATTAAACTTGATCTCAGACTAAGAAAATCTATATTAAAGAATCCCGATCTATTAATATCAGTATTTGATGAAAGCATCAGAGATGAGGATTTAGATAAGGCTATAAAGATCCAGAAACATATTTTCAAAGAAATTAAAGATCGTCAATTACCTGCAAGGTTCATTAATTTACTTGAAATACCAGAAAAATCTGAATTCGGACCATTGTTTAATAATTTGTTACTATTTGAACTGGATTATAAAATAAGTAATCGCAAAAAAATTATTGAGAAGTTTGAAGAGATAGAAAAGTTCACTCCTGATAGTTGGAAAATAAAATACAATTTACTCTCACTTAGAATAGAAGAATGGGCAAATGGAGATTCTACATTTAATTACGATAAAGTCCTTTATGATCAAATTCAAAGTTTAAATAGCACGCCTCTTGATGAAACATTACTGGCAAGATTAAAAATTAATTATTATTTGGTTTTGGTTCAATATCATATACTGAATAATGAGTATGACCTGAAGCGGGATGCTATAAAAAAAATACTTGCATATTATAGAAACTCATCTCTAAATGAAGATGAAATATTTAGCATATCAAAATTTCTTTCTTTCAATAGTGAATTTGAGACTGCCATAAATATTCTTACTCCGGAAGTAAACAAATTTGGTGTATCAGAAGATATATTATTTTATTATTTGAGACTATACTTCGTAGAAAGCGGACTTACATTTAATGACAACTCGAAACAGCTTGTCAGGAAAGCAATTGCTCGAAATAAAGAACGTTTCTGTCAGTTTTTTAATTCAAAGTCCCAAGGCGGGGCGAGCTTCCAATTAAGAAACAGTGAGTTCCTCAACAATATTTATTGCGAAACATGTAATGATCAAAACATGTAATTGAATACCTGTATTAACTTATTACATACAAAGGTATTAAGCCTCCAAAATTCTTTTAATAAAGAAAATATAGAATTAAATTACTATAGGGATTTAACAAAAGTGGATTATGAGTAGAGCTAGGATCATTGATATTTACATGGCTGAATTGAAAAAGCCAGGTTCTCATATCGATCTCATAAAAAAAGATATGGAGTCCAAAGGATTACCTGAAGATGAAGTAAGAGCGATAATAAAGTATATTGACGCCCAAATTAAGAAGAAGGCCCAGACAGATGTTGAAAACAAAAAAGCTAATAGAATACTTCTGTGGGGTATTATACTGTTTTTTTCAGGCCTAATAACGTCATTCATGATCTATCAGGATATCCATTTAAATAGCCCATATTCCATTATTATGTATTCACCACTTATTATAGGAATGCTTTTAATTATTAAAGGCATTATAGCTAAAAAATGAAATGGACCTCATAAGCCTGAGTATTAACAACATAATTCCTTTTTTATTAATAATAGTTTATTTTGTTGTGCCATTAATTATTAGTTGGTTTGACTCAAGGCACAAAAGAATTAATTATTTTAGTGCATTGTTAATCAATTATTTATTCACCCCTCTTATCGGACATTTCATAATTCAAAACCGACCAAGCAGATACGTTTTGGGATGCAAACATTGTGGTAATATCTATAATGAAACGGAAATTTGTGGATTATGCGGTGGTGAAAACAAGAATACTCAAGTTCATAATATCAAAGGAATTTTATAATCTGAA
The DNA here is from genome assembly GCF_026241165.1 of Mangrovivirga halotolerans. Classification (GTDB taxonomy): domain Bacteria; phylum Bacteroidota; class Bacteroidia; order Cytophagales; family Cyclobacteriaceae; genus Mangrovivirga; species Mangrovivirga halotolerans. The sequence goes on from NZ_JAPFQN010000002.1 coordinate 161,228, forward strand.
ATTCATAATCATCTATTTAACAAAATCATTAATTAGTTAGGAATTATTAACATTTAGCAGAGCTGGTACTTCTTCATTGTTGATTAAAATTGCATTCAAACCTTAATCAATTATATGAAAAAATTATTAACACTCACCTTAATCATTTTATTCCATCCTGCCTTTTCTCAGGAAGACAAGTTTTATATTAGTGAAAATGGAGAAAAGCATCTTTGTGGTCAAATTCCAATAAATGTTTTAGAGGATGACCCGGAATTTTCTAGTTGGTACAGTTCAAGCGCCAATGAATTTGAATTATCGGGTAAAAATGTTGACTGGGCAAAAAATCTTAAAGATTCATACGTAGAAATTTATTTTGGCAGCTGGTGTGGCGATAGCAAAAACTATGTTCCAAAGTTCATTAAGCTTTGGAAAGAAATCGGCCTAAAAGAAGAACAGTTGAAATTATATGCACTGTATGATGGTAATGTAGAAGGTAAATACAAACAAGGGCCCGAGGGAGAAGAGAAAGGCTTAAAAATTCACAGGGTTCCAACATTCATTTTTTACAGAAATGATAACGAGTTTGCCAGGATAGTTGAATCTCCAGTAAATGATCTTGAAACAGACCTGGCTCAAATTGCACTTGGGTACCCATCTGTGCCTAATTACAGAGCGGCCGATTATATGTTAGAACTTTTTAAAAACAAGACAATTGAAGAAATAAAAACAGACAAGCGAAAACATGTCTTAGAATGTTTTTACAAAACAGGTAAATCAAATGAGTTAAATACTTTGGGTTATGTTCTTTTAGATGCTAACAGGATTCAAGAAGCTCTTTTTGTTTTCGAAACAAATATGTATCTCTTCAAATATCAACCAAATGTATATGACAGCTATGCTGAGGCCAATGTAATTGCAGGAAACTACGAAGTAGCTAAGAATCTATATAATAAAGTGTTAGAGTTAGATCCTGAAAACAAAAATGCTAAAGAAAAACTAAGAGAAATTGAAGATATAAATCAATAAACTTTACCTAATAAACCTACAAAGGGACATAAATATTTAATAAATTATAGTAATAATGAATTAAATATTTATGTCTCATACTTTAATCACCAACGCCCAGATTTACAGACCATTCGACCTACAAGACAATAAATACTATCAGGTCAGAATATTAGATCATAGAATAGTTTCAATAGAAGAAAATGGCTACAAAGGAAAAAAACCTGACAATTCCTTTAACGCAAAGGGCAGAGTATTATGCCCATCCTTTAAAGACTCCCATATTCATTTCTTAAGGTATTCACTAATGAAAAAGGAACGCGACCTTAGAAAGATTACTACCTGGAAACACCTGAGAGAGCAATTAACTGATGGTGCAGAAGAAGTAGCTTTACAACAAAATAACTGGTTAGTTGGCAGAGGTTTAATGGATAATAAATTTAGTGATAAAGATAAATTGTTAACTGCTGAAGACCTTGATAAGATTGATATAGATTACCCTATATTTTTACTACACCAGGACGGGCATGAATGTGTTCTTAATAGTAAGGCTTTAGAAATTGTACGGAAGGACGATTTGCTCCAAAAAGATCATGACGAATTTATTGAAAAAGATAGTGATGGCAACTGGACGGGAAGATTTAAAGATACTGCTGTACATTTCATCAAAATGCACTTTAGAAATAAAACCACTAAAGAAGCAAAAGATGCCATTATCGATGGGCTTCCCCATTTAGCCGAATTTGGAATTACCCATATTGATTCTGACGATCTTAATTATGTCGGAGACTATTCCAAAGTCTGGAAAGCTTATTCTGATCTTGATAAGAAGGGAGAACTAACATGTTCAGCATATCTTCATCATTATGTATTTAATCTTGAAGATATGAAGAATTATATCAAAAATTATGAATTCAGAACCGGGGATGGAGAAGGAAATGTAAGAGTTGGAGCGTTTAAAATTTTTGTTGATGGAACATACAGACTACATACTGCAGCACTTAATTTACCTTATTTTGATACAGGCACTACTGGTACTTTAATTTACGATCAGAATGAATTAAACAAAATGCTGTCTTTTGCTGAAAAGAACAAAATGCAAGTAACAATGCACTGTATTGGTGACAGGGCAGTTGAAACAGCATTAAAAGCAATTATTCAGGCAAATAAAAAGGAAAAAAATCCACTGAGGCATAGAATAATCCACATGCAAAATACTAGGCCTGATCTATTAAAGATGCTCCACTCCTTCAGGATACCTATTGAAACGCAACCCGGTTTCTTGCAAAAAGAATATCCAAAATATGCTTCCTGGTTAGGTGAAGACAGATGTGAGTTTGTTCAGGTTGGAAAAAGTCTTATTGATCATGACGTAATTTTTACAGCTAGTTCGGATGCACCAATTGGCCCATTGAATCCAATGGAACACATCTTCAGTTCAGTAAATCGTACAGATGATAACGGTAAACCCGAAGGTGGCTGGCAGCCACAAGAGAAAATCACAATTGATGAAGCTTTTCATAGCTACTGCACATCACCCTGCTTTTTAAATCATACTGAGAAATCGTCAGGGCGATTATTACCTGGGTTTGATGCAGATATAATATTATTAGAAGAAAACCCTCATGAGGTAGAAAGTATATCATTAAATAAATTAAAAGTGGATGCAGTCTGGCATAAAGGAACCCAAATATTTGACAGGTATAACTCTTGATATTTTATTAAAACATAATATGAATTTCCATAAGTTTTAATCCTCAACAGCATCAATTATGCTTTTTAGCTTTTTTTCTTCTTTCATCCTTTAATCTTCATTAAGTTTATTATTGATTTAATAAAATTCCCAGGAGAATCATGAACCCGGATGAAATATTAAAGCTTGAAAACCAGATCTGCTTCCCTCTCTATGCAGGCTCACGCTTAATCACTAAAGCATATAAGCCTCTTTTGGACCAATTGGGAATTACCTACCCTCAGTATTTGGTTTTGTTGGTATTATGGGAAAAAGAAAATATTTCCATAAAACAGATAAGCAATAAATTAATTCTTGACACCAATACTTTAACGCCTCTACTTAAAAGGATGGAACAATCCGGGCTGGTTAAAAGGAAACGATCCGCAGAAGACGAAAGAACTGTTTATATCAAACTAACTTCAAAAGGTAAAAAGCTCAAAGAAAAAGCTCAATCAATTCCCTCTAAACTGATTGAACAATTGTCTTCTGAGGATATTTCAGTTAATGAAATTCTGCAAATGAAAGAAACACTTTGTCTGTTAATTGACAAAATGAAAGATAAGTGACAGCTAATTAGCTTATTTAATATTACATCTTCTCAAACTTTGCCAGAGTGGCCATTCTCGCCTTATTCAAGTTAAGAATATCATCGGTGATAGTAAAGTTATCAGTCATTTCAAATACTTTCATTAATTGCTCTTCGATCTCCATTCCCTCAGTACACATCTTTTGAGTTTTACCTAAATTCGAAAAACTTATCCGGGTTTGCCCTTCCCATTTGTACTGGCCAAAGAAATTGTTACACCCCGCAAAACCATAAACCCTGGCTTTATCAGGTTCAAAGGCCATAAATATTTCCTTACCAGAAATATTATTCACTTTCTGTCCCTTTAATTCAATTAATTTCCATTTAGGTTCTGTCAACTCAAATTTTGCTTCCATTTGTACTTTATTCAATATGTAATCATCCTCGAGCTCGCCTTCTATTCTACTACCATCATTATCAAGGTGAATCAACTTATCTTTACCAAGGAGATACATATCAGGAGTACCACCTCTACTATCCAGAATTATTTTGTTTTCGTCATCAAACCATTCAAACTCTCCTTTTTTCTCAAACCCCTCGCCTTCTTTTCCTAAGTAAACTACTTTTTTAATATAAGTAGAATCTTCTTTAAGAGTAATTGATGTTTTAACACCATCACAATCAGCACAGGGTAATATGCCTTCATAATAGCCTATCCAATCAATATAAAGCGTGCTATTATCACCATCATATTTACCATACCTTGGTTGATTAGGTTTGCAGCTAAATATTAAAAAGATTAGTAAAAAAAACGTTGTGGTATAATATCTCATTATCTAATTGACTTAAATAAAAACTATTTTTGATTATATAAAATATAACATATATCACTTATCTATTGTTACCTCTTGGGCTTTAATTTTAAATTAATATTGTTAATTAAGATTATTTCTACTCTCTATAGCAATTCATAATATAAACAGGAGATAAATACGGTTTATTTTCTATAAAAAAATCAAATAAATTGGTTGTTAAAAGTATTTTGAAAATTAAAGACCTGTAGCATGATTTTCTAATCAAAAAATAACCCTGACAGAGCAAACTGTCAGGGATATATGTTTATCATGGCACACGAGAGTTGGTGGGATTAAATATTCCATCAGGATTCTCAAGTTTGATCCAAAGATGTAACGCCCAATAAGGTCCTATTACATCCCAATGATCTAAGTCTCCAGTAAATCCTTCAGGTGGTTCCGGGCTTTCAGATCTAAGAACCAGATATTCTACAGCCAGGAATTCCCAATTTCCGTCTTCATCTGGAATGAACAACAAAGCTTCCGGGTTTCGATGATCGAATGTTCCGTCTACTAAGGCCCCCTTGACAAAATGATGCCCCATATTTGGCAGATAACCTGTTACATCGTCATTCCAACCTAGATAATAAGCAACATTGAAATTTTGTAATTTCCCAGCCGCTGCTTTTACTTCATTAATCTCTTTGAGTAGTTGCTTGTTGAGTTCTTTATCTCCGTCGCAACATTCAAATCCATCAACTTTCATTTTACCAGTGGGAACGAATGAATCAGGTTCACTTTCACATCCTGCAAACAGGATTAACAATGACAAACAACAGATCTTCAAAACATTTAATGAAAATCTACTTAAAGATGGTGTGGTAAGGTGGTTATATTTCATAATGGCATTGGTTATTTGAATAATTAATTTCTTATTCTTTTGATTTAGACCAATGAAAATATCACACTTTTCTGATGGGATTCAGATTTATAGCTCCTTGTGTAAATATAATCTTTTATTTAGACTAGATATAATTATTTAAACATTTTTTTGCAATAAAAGAATTTGGTTAGGAAAGAGAATAATTATATTCCCATGATGGATTGTGCACATATTGGACATAATATGCTTTTAAGAGTAAATTATTACCATTTATGTAATTCAGGTTTATTTCACCAAATTGATGGTCCCCAAATATCCCACCTGACCTGATTTTGGCAAATATAGAAGGATTAACGGTATATTGCGCTTGAACTGATATGACACTAAAAAAGGCTAAAAAGATAAAATAACCTCTCATAATAAATGCTCTTTAAAAATTCCTGTAACAAATATTAAGTTCGCACTTAAATTAAAGAATATCTTAAGTAATAAAATTAATCTTAATTATATTAACCTCAGTATAACCTCAATAAATCATGAAGCAAGTAAGTGCATTTTTTCTACTGATCTCAGTATTTATTTTTAGTTGTAAAGATAAATCCGAGAAAAGTGATTTCAACAAACAACAAATTGTAACTATCAATAGTGATCATGGAACATACTATTTGTCTGCCCTTACTGAAGAAATAGTTAAACTCTCTTTTAACGATTCGATAATTACTTCAGATGAAATTTATGCTCCTGTGATGACCGAAGAAATTGAAATGGAGGTTATTGAAAATGATAGTACGATCATAGCCAAAACTTCTGAATTGAGAATACAAATAACAAAATCTCCCTTTAAACTAACCTATTTTGATAATAACGGTAATATTAAGCTTGAACTCAATGGAGGAGTTAATAGAATTGGCGATAGTGTCGCTGTTAATTTCTCATTAAAACCTGATGAATCCATTTATGGAACAGGTTTCAGGGCTATTCCATTAAACCGTCGAGGGTATAGCTATCTGGCTTACAATAAACCTCAATACGCTTATGGAGAGGGGGCTACAGAATTGAATTATTCAATTCCTCATTGGATGTCCTCATCTAATTATATGATGATGATCGATAACCCTTCAAAATCTTATTTTGATATCGGTAAAACCAATAAAGACGAGTTGATCTATTCCAGTTATAGAGGTAATCTTTCTTTTTATTTTATAGAAGGAGCTAATTTCAGGGAATTGATAAGGAATTATACCAGGCTGACAGGTAATCAGCCTCTTCCTCCGATCTGGGCATTAGGCAATTTTCAATCTCGTTTTGGATATGAGAGTCAGCAGGAAGCTGAAAATATTCTTGATCGCTCTTTAAACGCCGGATATCCTACAGATGCACTTATTCTGGATATTTTCTGGTTTGGCCCAGAAATTGAAGATGGAAGAATGGGAGACCTTAAATGGAATAAAGAGAAATGGCCGGAACCAGTAAAAATGATCGATAACTTCAAAGAGAAAGGTGTTAAAACCATTCTGATAACAGAGCCATTCTTCACCAAAAAGTCACAGTATTATAAATATTTAGCTTCTAATGGATTATTGGGCCTGGACAAAGATAGTTCAGTATACGAACTGCCTGACTTTTATTTTGGTGATGCAGGATTACTCGATATTTTCAATCCTAAAGCTCAAAAGTGGATCTGGCAGGAATACAAAAGAATGAAAGAATATGGTGCTGCAGGATGGTGGGTAGATCTTGGAGAACCGGAAACTCACCCGGATTCCATGTACCATTATAACGGCAGAGGTTACGAAGTCCATGGTGCTTATGGTCATGAATGGGCAAAGGTTATGTATAACGGCTATGCTGCAGATTTCCCCAACGAAAGACTTTTCCTACTTGCACGCGCCGGATTTGCAGGTACTCAGCGATTCGGCTTGATCCCCTGGTCGGGTGATGTTGGCAGAAATTGGTCTGGCTTTAAACCACAGCCATCGATTATTATGAGCATGGGACTTTCCGGAATAGGTTATATGCATTCTGATGCTGGTGGCTTTACATTTGTCGAGGAAAAAGATCCTGAACTTTATACACGTTGGGTGCAATTTGCTGCATTTTCACCAATATTCAGACCTCATGCTGACCAATCTGCTCCTGCAGAACCAGTCATGTGGAGTGAAGATGTTCAGAAAAATGTTAAGCCATTTGTCGAACTTAGATATGAACTTTTACCTTACAATTATACCATGGCCTGGGAAAATACAACCACGGGCATGCCTCTAATGAGACCAATGTTTATTGAATATCCTTCAATTCCAGACACCCTCCAGACTCAATACATGTGGGGAGATGATTTCCTGATTGCTCCAATCTTAAATCCAGGAGTTAAAAACAGAAAGGTTTATTTACCGGAAGGAGAATGGTATAATTACTGGACAGATGAAAAGCTTAATGGAGGAAAATGGATAGATGTATCTGTTACAATGGAAAATATCCCTGTTTTTGTAAAGGGTGGAAGCATTATCCCTACTACAGAAGTGATCAGGTCAACTGATTATTATGACACAGACTCTGTTCAATTAAACTATTACTATAAAGAAGGAATCAATGAAGATAAGATATATTTTGACGATGGATTAACTAATAAAAGCTGGCTGGAAAATAAATACGACCTGATTACGGTAAATGTTAATTCAAATTCATCTAGCATAACCTTTGCAGCAGATCATGAAGGAAATGGTTTTAAAGGTGCTCCTTCAACCCGAGTTTATAAAATTGTGATTCATGGAATTAAATCAGAACCATTGGGAATGGATCAGGAAAAATTTTCCTGGGTTTCGAAAAAATCATTGCTTTCCTTTTACAGTACTTTGAGAAATGATGAAACGGTAAATCTTAATTAAAAAATCAAAGCCCGCTAATTAGCGGGCTTTGATTATTCATTCTATTTCTTTTTAGCATCCGTCATTCGAAGATATGGTTTGATTGTATCATAACCTGGAAATCGTTCTTTTGCATCTTCATCGCTAACAGATGGCGATATCACCACTCTCTCTCCTTCCTTCCAATTAGCCGGTGTGGCCAAAGATTGGTTAGCTGTTAACTGGAGACTATCGATAACCCTGATGATCTCATCAAAGTTTCGGCCTGTAGATGCAGGGTAAGTAAGAGTTAATTTGATCTTTTTATCAGGACCGATAATAAAAACAGATCTGACAGTAGCATTTTCATCTGAGTTAGGATGGATCATATCATAAAGTTCAGATACTTTCCTGTCTTCATCAGCTATTATAGGATAATCGACAGTTGTTTTATTTACTTCATTAATATCTTTAACCCATTCTTTATGCTGATCTAAGGGATCGACACTCAATGCAATTGTTTTAACATTTCGTTTATCAAATTCATTTCTGTAGCGTGCCACAGTACCTAATTCGGTTGTACAAACCGGTGTAAAATCTGCAGGATGTGAAAATAACACGCCCCAGGAATCTCCCAGCCATTCGTGAAAATTGATTTTACCTTCGGTAGTTTCAGCGGTAAAGTCAGGCGCTGTATCGCCCAGTCTTAAATGTGCCATGGTCAATAGTTTTTTAAATTATAGTTGAAACAAAACTGATTGAGGTCAAGGTTGTTTTGTAGTATTTAAACGAATTACCGTGTTCATTGTTGAGTTAATTTATAAATTAAAGAACTTATCTCCCGAAGAGGGGTTATATCTATTCGACTTTAAACCAATAAACATATGCAAACAAGACAAATCATATTTAAAGAGCGTCCAAAAGGGATGCCCGATGACTCTACTTTCAGCTTTGAAAAAACAGAACTTTCGGATCTAAAAGACGGCCAGGTTTTACTTAAAGCTACCTGGTTTTCTGTAGATCCGTATATGCGTGGTAAAATGAGCGATGCAAAATCGTATACTGAACCCTTTGAAGTTGGTAAACCATTAAATGGAGGTGCCATTGCTGTAGTTGAAAAAAGCAAATCTGAAAATTTTAAGGAAGGAGATACAGTTTTCGGAATGCTCGACTGGGCAGAATATCAGGTAGCCGATGATAAAACCCTGAGAAAAATAGATCCTGAAATAGCTCCACCTAGCTATAACCTGGGAATTCTGGGAATGCCTGGACTAACCGCATATTTCGGACTAATGAAAATAGGCGAGCCAAAAGAAGGTGACACAGTAGTTATTTCAGGAGCTGCAGGAGCGGTAGGTTCCGTAGTCGGACAGATTGCTAAAATACAGGGCTGCAGGGTTGTTGGTATTGCAGGTAGTGATGAAAAAATCGATATGCTAACAAATGATTTCGGCTTCGACGCGGGGATCAATTATAAAGCAACCGATGATATCAAAAATGATTTGCAAGAAGCATGTCCTAATGGTATAGATGTGTATTTTGACAACGTTGGTGGTGAAATCTCGGATGCAGTAACAATGCAATTGAATGATTTTGCACGAGTATCATTATGTGGACAGATCGCACTTTATAATGCTACATCAATGCCAACCGGACCACGCATCCAACCAATTCTGCTAACACGGAGAGTAAAAATGCAGGGTTTTATAATCTCTGATTTTCAAAGCGAATTTGGTGAGGGGATTAAAAAGATTGCATCATGGCTTCAGCAGGGTAAATTGAAATACGAAGAAACTGTAGTTGAAGGATTCGATAATATCCCGAAGGCATTCCTTGGTCTTTTCTCAGGAGAAAACAAAGGTAAAATGGTTGTAAAAGTATAAAGAGTAAAGGCAGCCCTTAATTGTTTGCCGGCAAAGCGCACTTTGGGCTGCCTTTTATTGAACTTTATCTTTATTACACCTTTTCTCTTTCAACCAGATAATCTCGTTCTATTGCTCCATCTGCCAATTCAATTATCCGTTTACCATAAGAAGCATTATGCTCGTCATGAGTTACCTGGACAATGGTTGTACCCTCTTCATTTAACTCTCTGAAAATATTCATAACCTCTGCAGCCTGCTTACTATGAAGATTACCAGTTGGTTCATCTGCCAGTAATACTTTAGGCTTACCAATAATTGCCCTGGCAACCCCTACAAGTTGTTGCTGGCCTCCGGATAGTTGATTGGGAAACAAATCTTTTTTAGCAACCATATTAAAGCGGTCCAGCATTTCAGCCACTAAGGCTTTTCTTTCTTTACCAGGAACTTTTCGATATAAAAGAGGTGTTTCAATGTTTTCATAAACTGTTAACTCATCAATCAAGTGATATGCCTGAAAAACAAAGCCGAAATAATTCTTTGCCAGTTCGCTCTGCTTTTTACTCTTAAGGGTATAGATATCGTTATTATCTAAAAGATATTTACCTGATGAAGCATTATCTAACATACCGATAATGTTAAGCAAAGTAGATTTACCCGCCCCTGAAGGTCCCATAATGGTTAGAAAATCACCTTTTTCAACTTTTAAGTCGATGGCTTTTAGCAAAAACAACCTTTGAAACTTTGCATCGATATACTTATCAAGGTCTTTTATTTCTATCATATTATTCGTTTTTTAATGCGTTAACCGGATTTGTACTTGCTACTTTCAATGCATGATAAGTTACTGTACTTATAGCCACTATAAATGCGATCCCGGAACCAATTATAAAGACTAAGAAATTTAGCGTTATGTGATAGGCAAATTCTCCGATCCAATCAGTAAGTATGAAATAACTTACTGGAATGGCGATTACCGCCGAGATTAAAACCAGCTTAACAAAAGACATATTAAAATTAAGTACAATGTCTTTTATCGAACTTCCCAGAACTTTTCTGATTCCAATTTCTTTTGTTTTTTGTTCTGCTGAAAAGGATGCCAGACCAAATAATCCCAGGCAGGAAATAATAATTGCCACAAAAGTAAACACCCCTGAAAGTTTACCCAGAATCTCTTCGTTTTTGTAAAGCTGGTCATACTCTTCATCCATAAACTGGTAGTCAAAAGGTGCTACCTGGTCATATTTCGGGTGAATTGCGCTTAGAGAGGCCAGAGCCTGTTTTTCTTGCCCTTCCTTAAATCTGACTATTGCTCGAAAAACATAGTCAGTATCGAGGGTAATAATTGTCGGTGGGATTTCTGCTTTTAAGGAATTGGTATGAACATCTTTAAAAACGCCAATTATTTTACCTTCAGTGTTACGGAAGTTTAAGCGATTCCCCACAGGGTTATCCATCCCCATCAATTCGGCTGCAACATCATTAATCAAATAGCTTGTAGAATCATTAAATAATTCATCAAATGATCTGCCTTCTTCGATGTCTATGCCCAATACATTTTCAAAATCATAGCCGACTTTCAATACCTTGAATGAATTTATTTCGTCTGGTTTTTTACCATCCCAGATCACATCTCCAGTGCTGGATCCGACTCTTACCGGATTTTCATCCACCCTGGAAACCACATCAATCCCCTGCATTGATTCAATTTCTGTTTTCCAGGTGTCGAACTTTTCAAATAATGACACTCCAGGATAATAGAATAACACATTTTCTTTATCCATTCCAATGGACTTGTTTCGTAAAAACTCTAATTGTTTGTAAGTAAACATTGTTCCGATTATCAGGATAATTGAAAGTGAAAATTGTATTACTACCAGCACTTGCCTGAACTTTAATGCTGATTTTCCTTTTTCAATTTCATTTTTAAGCACTTTAACTGGTTTGAAATTAGTGAGATAAATTGCAGGATATATACCAGAAACAATGGTGGTTACCAGAAGAATCATCAAAGTTCCTATCCAAAATATCGGTGAGTCATACGGTACATTAATAGAAATGGGTGATATGGTATTAAAAACAGGAAGTGTTAGTTCAACTATTGTCAATCCCAATAAGATAGCTATAACAGTATAAATTAGTGTTGTAGCCAAATTATTCTTAATTAATGAAAATCTACTGGCTCCGATCACTTTTCGTATACCTGTGTTCTTAGCCGTTTTCATCGATTGGGCAGTAGAAAGATTCATGAAGTTTATGCAGGCAATTAATAAGAGAACAGCAGCAATAATGATGAAGATATTAAGAGTACTAATCAATCCTCCTTTTTCTTTTTTATTTTCAAATGTTCCCTTGAGATACACATCCCTAAAAGGATAAAGAAACATTTCAACATTTGTTCCGCTGATATGATTTCTTACCATATGCTTAGCTTTGGAGCTAACATCCTTATAGTCAGTATTTTCATCTAGCAAAGCATAAGTCAATAAGGTATTGTTACCCCATTTATGAAGCCAGGGGTTCTGATCAAAATATGGTTGCATCGGAAGTAAAACATCAAATTGAATACTTGATGCATCTTTATTCACTTCTAAAACTGCTGAAACAGTGTATTGGTCCTCTCCATCTAATAAAAAAGTCTTTCCCACAACATTCTCGACTCCAAATAATTCAATTGCTGCTTGCTTAGAAATAACTGCATCAGTAGACTTTTTGAGAGAAGGTGTTCCATCCCAAACCGGAAAAGAGAAAATATCCAAAAATTCGGGATCGACATATCTAATAGATTGCTTTACAGTATTATTTTCGAATGAGGTAACCATATTATAATCCCATGTGGATCTGGCTGCTAACTCTACTCCAGGTATATCTCTTTTGAATTCCACAGCAAACATTCCAGGAGTAGACCTGGAGGTCATGGCAGTACCATCATTAAATGGATGATGTTCCAGCACCTGGTAAATCCGATCGATATTTGAATGAAATTTATCCACCGAGTACATATTAAAAACCCAGATGAAAATCATCAGGCTAAATGCAAACCCTATAGCTAAACCAAAGATATTTATGAAGGAAAACATCTTGTTTTTCTTCATATTTCTTAAAAAAGAGCTTATAAAATAATTAATCATTTTTCAGAGCATTTACAGGATTAGCATGAGCAGCCTTTAGTGCATGATAGGAAACAGTTATGATAGCAACTAAAAAAGCACTTATTGAGCCAAGTATAAATATCGAAGCTTTTAAAGGTAAATGATAGGTGAAGTCATTTAACCAGATATCGAGTATGAAGTAAATAATTGGTACAGCAATTATTGTAGAAATGATTAATAGCTTTATAAAAGAGGCATTGAAACTAAAAACAATACTATTAACTGAACTGCCCAGTACTTTTCTGATTCCAATTTCTTTGGTCCGTTGTTCAGCAGAGAAAGATGCCAACCCAAATAAACCCAAACAGGAAATAATTATTGCAACAATGGTAAATACACCAGCAAGCTTACCAACAATCTCTTCATTTTTATAAAGATTATCATATTCGTCATGCATAAAGCTGTATTCAAATGGGCCAACCTTATCAAATTCAGAATGCAATGATTGTAGTGATGCCAGGGCAGCCTCTTCCTGAAATGGCTCAAATTTAACCAACACTCTCCACGTATTAAGTGGATCATAATTAAGTATAGTTGGTGCTATAGGTCCTCTTAAAGAACCAGTGTGAACGCCCTCAAAAACACCAATAACAGTACCATTTTTTCCCCAGAAAGATAATTTTTCCCCGACAGGATTCTTCATCCCCATCAGCTTTGCTGCTTCATCATTAATTACAAATCCAAGTGAGTCAGTTGCTCTGCCATCCCAACTTCTTCCCTTGCTTATCTTAATACCTACAGTTTCGGTAAAGTCCTCTCCAACCCTTACCACATCGAAAATTACATGGTCATCAGGATTCTTACCTTCCCAAACAGGGTCACCAGTATTGTTAGCAACTCTAATCGGGCTTTGATCTGATCGGGTTACTAACTCAATACCAGGCAATTTCTCGATTTCATTCTTCCAGCTGTCAAACTTTTTAAACAAAGATTGATGAGGGTAATAAAATATTATCCTGTCCTTATCCATACCAATATTTTTATTCCTCATATATTTCAATTGATTATGAGTAAATATTGTTCCGGTAATTAATATAATTGACAAACTAAACTGAACAACTACTAACAATTGCCTGAACCGAAGAGCAGATTTTCCCTTTTCAATCTTTCCTTTAAGAATACTTACTGCTTTGAAATTTGATAAGTAAATGGCCGGGTAGATACCAGACATTAAAGTAGTTATTAGAACTATTGATACAACACCAATCCAGAATATTAAACTATCGTAAGGGACTTCAACTTCTAAAGGAGAAATAGAATTAAAATACGGAAGCATCAACTCAACCAAAACTAATCCTGCGACGACAGCTAAAACTGCATAGATTAAAGTAGTAAAAAGATAATTTCGGATAAGAGAAATTCTACTGGCTCCAATAACCTTTCTAATCCCTGTCTCCTTAGCTTTTTTTACCGATTGCGCAGTAGACAAATTCATGAAATTTATACATGCGATAATTAAAAGGAAGACGGCGATCACGATGAAAATTTTAAGATTTTCAATTTGTCCGCCTTTTTCAACTTTTCGTCGAAAAGACCCTTTTAAAAAAATGTCTTTAAACGGATAAAGGAATAAATCCACTACAGATCCTTCAACCCTTTTCTTTATAAAATCGGATATTTTGCTATTAACTATATTGTAATCAACATTTTCTTTTAATAAAACATAACAAAGTGTATTATTATTTCCCCAGGTATGCATCCACTGATTATGATCATAATAGGGTTGAAATGGAACCAGCACATCAAAATCTATACTTGATTTTGATTTATCCAAATCCAAAACTGCAGATATTTTATAATCTTCACTACCATTTAATGTCATGGTTTTACCAACTACATTGACACTATTAAATAGTTCCAAAGCTGCTTTTTTTGTAATAACTGCTTCATTTGGTTCGTTAAGTGAAGGAAAGCCTTCGAGAACGGGAAATGAAAATATTTTTAAGAAATTCGGGTCAGTAAACCTAATTACCTGCCGTACGGAATTATCATCAGTTGAACTTATCATATTATAATCCCAGGTTGCTCGTGCTGCCAGTTCAACTTCCGGAACTTCTTTTTCAAATTCCGGACCTAAAACTCCTGGCGTTGCCCTTGTTGTTAGGATATTCCCGTCACTATATGTTTGATGTTCCATAACCTGGTAAATCCGGTCTATATTACTATGGAATTTATCAACTGAATACATATTATGAACCCATGCAAATACCATCAGGCTGAAAGCAAGACCTATGGCTAGTCCAAAGATATTTATGAAGGAAAACATCTTGTTTTTCTTCATATTTCTTAAAAAGGAAATAATAAAATAGTTTTTCATGGTGGTTAATAGATAATGCTATTCATCTTTTAATGCGATGACAGGATCGGTTGAAGCAGCTTTATAGCTTCGGTAACTGATTGCCACAAAAGCAATAAATGCTGTGGTGATCAACCCTGCGAAAAAATACAGCGGTGAGATGCTTATTTTATATGCATATTCACTCAAGTAGGAATCCATTAGAAAATAACTGGCAGGTATTGCTACCAAAGAAGCGATTACCAAAAGCTTTAAAAACTCACTAGAGAATACCCAAAGCAATTGATTTTCAGAGGCACCCAACACTTTACGCACACTAATTTCTTTCATTTTTTGCTGAGCCATATAACTGATCAATCCATAAAGACCAAGACAGCCAATAAAGATTGCAAGCCCCGAGAAAATGGAGAAAATTTTAGTCAGCCTTTCCTCATCGGCATAAAATGTTTCATTTAAATATTCATCTAACAATTGATAATCAAAATCATATCTTGGATAGATCTCATCAAATGACGCTCGCAAATGTTGAACAGTATTCTGGATGTTACCTTTAGCGACTTTTATTCCAATGTGATTATAATTTTCAGGCTGGACAAAAATTGCAACAGGTTGTTTTTCTCTTTTAAAACTGGTAACATGAAAGTCCCTTACCACACCTGTAATAGGTGCTTCAGTTCCCCAAACAGTCATCATCTTGCCTACAACTTCAGAAGGATCTGAGAAGCCGAGTTTTTTTACAAAGGTTTCATTAACTACAAATCTGTTTATAGAATCTGTTTCAACCAGTCCTTCACCTGTTATAATTTCCATATTATATGTTTCAATATAATGGTGATCACCTGGTTTAACATTTAAATTATAGGGCTCTGAAAATCCTTCAATCCTGGCGCTGGTCATAGAACTCAAACCTGAGCTTGGAGATGCCATCCCCAAAGTAGCATTGGTCACCCCACTAAATTCCATGGCGTTATTCTTGAATTTAGTAGACTTTTGATTATCATGGTAAGGCAAATCGATCACAATAATACCTGATTTATCAAAACCAATGTCATGGGTTTTAAAATAGGCCATCTGGCTAATCATAATGATCGTGCATATTATAAATGCCTGTGAGATAAAAAATTGACCGCCGACAAGTATTCTTCTCAAATTGTAACTAAAAGATCCTTTAAAGTTAAATCGGCCTTTTAAAGTCAAGGCGGGTTTAAATCCGGAAAGAAGTATCGCCGGATAAAAGCCAGCAACCACAGTTAGAAATATCCAAACGATTATACTAAAAGATATGAATTTGAAATTCAAGATAACTGATTTATCAAGCCTAAGGTCAAGAAAACCATTTAGTGGCTCTAGTATTAACAGATTAATAATAAGTGCCAGAATCAAAGACGTTAGAGTTAATATACTCGTTTCCAGCAAAAATCTAGCTACTAACGAACTTCTGGAACTGCCTAAAACTTTCCTGACACCAACCTCTTTACTTCTTTTATTAGCCACTGCAGTAGAAAGATTTATAAAATTCACACAGGCAGTCAATAGCAGTAATAAGGCAATAACAAGTAAGGATGTTAAAGTACCTTCAGAAATACTACGGTTGTTGTAATTACCATAGCGAGTATCTGTATGAGTTTCTTCAAGAGACTGCAGCCTGAAATTACGACCTTCAAAGTTTTCCGGATTATTCTCTGACAATTCATTAACCATTTGCACTAAGGCCATATCAACCTCATGTCTCAAGTCTGATTCTTTTACTTTTACAAAGTAATTATCATCACTATAAAGGCTCTCCCACCCTGGTGCTTCCTTTTCGTCTTTTATTGTTGAATAGGATAAAAATATGTCAAATGGAAAACCTGTGTTATTAGTGTAATCCTCCATTAAACCAGCTATTCTGAACATTCCATGGCCATCGAGATCAAATTCTTTTCCAATAACATCATCTGAACCAAACCATTTGGCAGCCATTCGTTTTGATATTACCGCTTCATTTTTATTCTTTAATATTTTTCTTTTATTTCCACGGATAATGTCCCTCTTAAAAATTTCAAAGAAGCTATTTTCCGTGTAACTAATACCTTCCTTATCACTAAGCTGAAAATATTCTTCTTTACCCCCTTTTTTAGGAATGGTTATCAGCATATTATTGCTATACAATCCGGAAATGAAAACATCTTTTTCAATTTGAGGAAATTTATCTTCAGTCATTGCAGGTAAAATCGCAGGGACTCCTGATAAATTGAATGTTTCACCATTATGATTATCATCAGTTACAACTCTGAAGATTTTTTCGTGATCTGCATGGAACTTATCATAACCAGAGAAGTGATTGTGAATAATAAACAGTATCAATGCACCGGCTACTCCAATTCCCAGCCCAAGTAAATTTATAACCGTATTTGTCTTTTGTTTTAATAGCACTCTCATCGAGGCCCTCAACATATGTAAAAATGAATTCATAAATTATTCGTCTTTTAATGTTTCAACCGGATTTACCCAAACAGCCTTTAAGGTATTGACCGTTACGATGCTCAGAGTAAAAACCAATCCAATTAGTATTGCAATGACCATTATCCACAGCCAGTTTACTTCCTGATAAACAAATGAACTCAGCCATTTTTGCATAAAAAGTAAGCTCACCGGCAAAGCAATGATTATTCCTATAATTGTAACTTTAATAAATTCCATATTGAACATCCCGGACAAGGATAAAGTATCAGCGCCCATTACTTTCCGTATGCCAATTTCTTTTGTTCGGCTATTGATTGCCAGGGATACCAGTGCATATAGTCCCATTGCTGCAATTATTATTGAAATAATAGCACCAGCGGTCACCATTTTACTCAATTTTTCATCTTCCTCGTATTGCCTTTGAATTGTTTCATCCAGAAACCTGAATTCAAATGGCTCACCCGGATAAATTGAAGTATATATTTCTTCAATTTCCTCAATTTTATCGCCAAAATCCTCTGCGTTAATCTTAGCTATTACTGTTGGCGTGAGCCCCCCAGGAATATTGAGATGGGCAAGACCAGAAAATATTAAGTCCGGGTTTAGAACAAGTACTATAGGTTCGATATCATCATAAAGTGATGCATGATGGAAGTTCTTAACCACACCAATAATCTTATGAGGATCAAATTTTTCAACACTTGGTAATTGTTCATTAATTGGGTTCTTCATTCCCAATAATTCAGCCATCTTCTCATTGATGATCATTGCTGAACTATCAGCTGGGTTATCAGAAAAATTCCTTCCATCAGAAAATTCAAGCCCAATGGTTTCAGCATAATCAGGACTAACAATGTTCATTCTAAATCTAAACATACTACCATCAGCTAATGGAAAACCTCCTGCCCACCAGGTATTATTACCATAGGTAGCCAAAGTAGTGGCACTTTTTTCTATGAAGCTGTTATTATTGAGGGCATTCAAGAAAGGTACAGTCTTTTTAAATCCGTTGTTTACATAGGGTACCAGGTCGGGAGATGGTTTAGGTGAAACCTGTATTTGAATTATTGCTTCTTTATCAAAACCCAGGTCAAAGTTTCTTATTTGTTCGATCTGCCTGTACATTATTAAAGTACAGGTGATCAGAAATATTGATATAAAAAACTGAAAGGCAAGTAATCCTTTACGTAGATTTTGTTTCCCAAAACTCAATGTCAAGTGAGATTTAAGTACTCTTACAGGTTTTAAAGAGGAAAGAAAGATTGCCGGATATACACCTGCTGCAAAAGTTATTACTACAATCAATCCCAACAGAATAAAAATATACTTAGACTCAAAAAGGAGTATTACATTTTTATCAAACAGGTTATTAAATACTGGTAATATTAATTTTGCCAATACAATCCCAACCAAAGCAGAAAAAAGGGTTATAAGAAAAGCCTCAACCATAAACTGGATGAACAATTGATTATATCGAGCACCCATTGTTTTTCTCACTCCAACTTCTTTTGATCTGGTGATAGATCTGCCAATCGCCATGGTTGTAAAGTTTATACAGGCAATAACCAGAATAAGAATGGCTATACCACCCAATATTCTAAGTAATTGCGGATCAGTGGTTATAGACATTCCAGCAGGATCTTCACCATTAACATGAAGATCAGATAATGGTAATAAAGAAAACCAATATGTTCCTTCAACATACTCTTCACCTAGAGCTTTTTTAACCATTTTAGGCAATATGCTTTCAACTTCTTTAAATGGAACATCTTTCTCAAGTAGTATGAAAGTTTCTCCAAATACATTGAACCATCCTTCCAATCCGTCTTTGCCAAAAACCTGTTTAAATTGTTCATCGTGAAGAATAACCTCAAACTGTATACTAGAATTGTAACCTGGATCCTTTACCACTCCTGAAACAAGGTATTCTTCGTATTCAGGGCCAACCTGGATTTCCATGGGACGACCGATCACATCAGTAGAACCAAAATATTTTTTAGCTATGGATTCTGTTATAATTACATTAGAATAGGAGGACAAAGCATTTTCAGGTGTCCCACCTACAAATTCAAAATCAAAAATCTGGAAAAAATCAGAACTAACCAGATGTGTAAGTTGATTAATACTCTTTCCCCCGGCTACCCTGGTCATATTTAAGGTATTGATAAAACGAGTAGAAGCTACTACCTGTGGAAACTCTTCTTTTATCGTGGGCATTAATACTGGTGGTGTTGAAGTAGAATAATTTTCTTCATCGTCCACCACCTCATGCATCATAACCTTGGCAATCCGATCATAATTTGAATTAAATTTATCATAGCTATGCTCCTGAACAATAAAAAAGAGTATAATCATTGAAATTCCTAACCCGACAGATAAACCAACCAGGTTTATAATTGTATACTGCTTTTTAGCAAGAAGATTTCTTAAGGCTATTTTAAAGTAATTGATCCACATACTGGTTATTGATTAGATTTTCTATTCATTTCTTAAAGCCTTAACCGGATCGCTAAGTGCGGCTTTTACCGATTGATAGGATACTGTTATAAGTGCAATGAGAAATGCCGGTATAAGAGCACCTAAAATATAGGAAGCATTAATATCGGTTTTATAGGCAAAGTCCTGTAACCATTCTTTCATGGCAAACCATGCTATAGGCACTCCGATCAAATATGCTATAAAGACTAGTTTCATGAATCCTCCGAGCAGCATAAATACCACCTGGTTAGTCTCTGCACCCATCACTTTTCGGACACCAATTTCTTTAAATCTCTTTTCTGCCGTAAAAGCAGAAAGTCCGAAAAGTCCCAGGCAGGCTACAAGTATTGCCAATCCTGAAAAAACCAGCATTAACTTTTTCACTCGCTGTTCTGCGACATACATCGATTCAAAATCGCTATCAAGAAAATTATATAAGAAAGGCTGGTCCGGACTAATTGAATTCCAAATGCGTTCAATAGCCGCTAATTGATTTTTATAATCTTCAGATTTCAATTTGACTAATAAGACACCCCTATTATTACGATTGAAAATTCCCAACGGGGTTATGCTTTCTTTAAGCGAATTAAAATGGAAATTTTTAACTATCCCAATTACTTTATAAGCCAGAATTGTTTCTCTGTCTATTTGGCCGGTAACATCATCAAAACCAAAGGAATGAATATATTGCCCAACTGGATTTCCCTTGAATCCAAATTGATTTATTGCGGACTCATTTAATACCACAGTAGCAGAGTCTGAAGGTGCATCAGAATCAAAAGCCTGTCCATCGATAAATTCTAAATTAAGAGTATTGAAATAATCTCCATCTGCTCCCCAGCTTTGCATACTTACTGATGATTCCGGTGATGGATTTGTGCCATTTCTCCAATACATATTATCGCTCCTGCTATAACCTTCTACTGGCAGAAAACTAGTTAAGGATGTATTACTTACCGAAGCCAGACCACTGACTTTTTCTTTAAATACCTTAGCTTGATCATTTAAATTCCAAACATCATTAATGATTAATACCCGATCCTTTTCAAATCCCAGGTTTTTATTTTGTATATAATTTAGCTGACCTGTGATAACGAGAGTTCCGATTATTAGAATAATTGAAATAGCAAACTGCCCTACTACCAATATATTTCTTAATGAAAAGGAACCTTTTCCTACAACTTTACCACCTTTCAGAACTTCCACCGGCTTATAAGACGAAAGCATCAACGCCGGATAACTTCCTGCTGCTAAGCCAGTTAATATCAAAATAAATATTAAAACCAATAATAGCTGAGGTTGTGTAAAGTAATCTGTGGAAATCTGTTTATCAAAAGTATTATTGAAGATTGGCACTACCAATTCAACTATTAAAACAGCAAGTAATAAGGAAAAGAATGATATAATCAGGCTCTCTGTTAAAAATTGAAAAACCAGCTGTTTCTTTCTTGATCCTAATGTCTTCCTGATCCCTACTTCTTTAGACCTCTTTAAAGACCGTGAAGTGGATAAATTGATGAAATTTATACATGCGATTAAAAGTATTATGCCGGCAACAGTACTAAAAATATAGATATATTTTATATCACCATTTGCAGATAATTCATTATTCAATTGTGAATGTAAATGAATATCCTCTACAGGCTGAATATGATATTTAACAAAACTACCCTCATTTTCAAGAGCGTCGTATGTTGTGCCCAGTAAATTAGTGATTTGAGGCCCAATGTATTTGGTTAAAAAATCCTCTCTAATCCGAGCTTCAAATTCTTCGGGATCCACCCCCTCTTTTAACTTAAAATAGGTTTGAAAATTATTACTTAACCATATATCATTTTTACTATCCTCCCTGTTTAGCATTGAAAAATACACTGCAAAATCAAAGTGCGTATTAGTTGGAAGATCTTTAATGACCCCGTCAATTCTAAATTTATTATCATCATCAACCAGGAGAGTTTTACCAATCACATCAGTCTCTCCAAAATATTTCAGGGCAATTGATTCCGAAATCACTACTGTATTCGGTTCTTTTAGTACTTTACCTGGGTCTCCATGTAAAAATGGAATTGAAAAAACAGTAAAAATCGAGGAATCAGCAAAAACGACGCCGTACTCTTTTTTATTTTGATCTCCCTCATTCACTTTCATCAGGAAATCACCCCAGGTTCGAAATCTTCCGTAACTTTCTACATAAGGATAATCCTCCAGGAGTGCCATCCCAAGGGGAGCTGGCCCTGTTGTATAGTGATTATGATTTCCGCCAAAGTTTATTTCACTGGTGACCCGGTAAATTCGATCAGAATCTTTAAAATGCTTATCGTAACTCACTTCATCGAGAATAAAAAGTACAATAAGTATACAGCAGGCTATTCCTATGGCAAGGCCAAGGATGTTAATTGTGGAATAGAATTTTGTATTCCATAAGTTCCTGAATGCTATTTTGAAATAATTTTTAAACATGATGGTGAGATTAATAGATGGTCATCGGATCATTGCGGATCCTTTATACATGGAATTGTTCTTTAATATTTTCGGTAACCACCTGGCCATCAAACAGATTAATGATCCTGTGGGCATAATTCGCATCATGAGGAGAGTGCGTAACCATTACGATGGTAGTACCTTCTCCATTAAGTTGCTCTAGCAAACGCATTACCTCTTCGCCATTTGCACTATCAAGGTTACCAGTAGGCTCATCTGCAAGTATTACTGCAGGTCTGGCAACAATCGCTCTGGCAATAGCAACACGTTGCTGCTGTCCTCCGGATAATTGCTGAGGGAAGTGATTTCTGCGATGCATAATATTCATTCGCTGGAGTACTTCTTCCACTTTCTGCTTTCTTTCGCTTGAAGGTACTTTTAAATAAAGAAGAGGCAATTCTACATTTTCAAAAACTGTTAGTTCATCGATCAGATTAAAGCTCTGAAATACAAACCCTATATTTCCTTTTCGAAGTTTAGCTCTTTGTCTTTCTGAGTGATTTGAAACTTCGGTATCAATAAAATGATACTCTCCCGAACTTGGATTATCTAATAAGCCTAGGATATTTAACAGCGTGGATTTACCGCAACCAGAAGGCCCCATTATCGCAACAAATTCACCTTTTTTGATCTCTATATTGATACCATTAAGAGCAGTTGTCTCTACTTCCTCTGTTCGATATAATTTTTGCAGATCTACAGTTTTTAAAATATTTTCCATTTTATATTTATTTTAAATTCAATACTTCGTTATCACCAAAATTATCGTAGCCTGAAATAACCACCCTGTCACCTGGTTCAAGCCCATTTAATACTTCATAATAGTCCGGATTTCTTCTTCCGATAGATATATCTTTTTTATAGGCTTTTGTACCCTCACTATTCAATACATAAATCCAACGACCACCGGTGTCATTAAAGAATCCACCTGTTGGTAGTAGTATTGCTTGTTCCAGATTGCCTAATTCTAATCTTATCCTTAAAGTTTGACCTCTTCTTATTCCTTCAGGTACCTCTCCGGCAAAAACCATATCTACCTGAAATCTTCCGTCAGCGATGTTCGGATAGATCTTATTGATTTTTAATGTATATTGGTTTCCTGTAAATGTAAATGTCCCCTTCTGACCGATATCTACTCGTGGCAAATAAAGCTCATCTATACTTACTCTCACTTTATAATTATCCATAACATCCACTTGTCCAAGTCGCTGACCAGCATTGACAGATTGCCCAACCTCTAATTGAGGTGCTGATAACTGTCCGGATTCAGGTGCAGTAATAATCAGATTATCCAGAATCTGTCCTACCGCTTCAAGGCTTCTTACCATTCTCTTTTCAGATTGATATAACTGGTTCATCTGGATCGCTCTTGCTATTGAATCATTGCGATAAGACCGGTAAGTTAGCGAACGGCGGTTTTTATTATATTTTAGTTGCTCTTCTATTTGTTCAAACTCCTGCTCACTGATCAATTTTTCGTTGTAAAGCTTTTTGCTTCGTTGATACTGAGGTTCTAAAATATTAAGCTGATAATCAATTTCAGCAAGTTGTGCTCGCTGGCTCAGGTCGTTCTGATCAAGAAGCAGCCTGGTCTGACGCAAATTATTGATTTGCTCATATAGCTGAGTTTCTCTTTGCATGACGTCAAGCTGAAGTTTTGAGTTTGTCAGCATTAAAACTGTATCCCCTTCCTTGACACTGGCTCCAGATTCCCTGATTACTTCTTGTATTATTCCTCCTTCTATTGCATCCAGATAATAAACTTCCCCAGGGGCTACATTACCATTTACAGGAATAAACTCTTGAAATGCTCCTTGCTTTACAGTTGCTGTAGTTATTCGTTCTGACTCAACATTCAAAGAACTTCTGTTATCACCAAATATCAGCTGAAATGCTAAAAAAATGACAACTATCGAAGCTAATAAAACTCCGCTAATTTTTTTCCAGGTCCAACGTTTGGTTTCAATTTTTCGATCCATAAAAAAATTATTTTTCAAATACTATATTGAAAAAGTCGTGCCAGAACAAAACATGGTCTAAAAGCACTATTTCAGCCACTTTTATAATTCAAAGTGTACCAGGCCGAACAAAACCGTCCGCTGACGGACACCCTTATTCACTAATATATTATCTTAGGAATAAAGCTTAAAAATAATTTAAAGGAAAAAAATGGCCAAAAACGTTGAATTTATTAAATTCGGACATTTTACGTCAATTCAAGATCCATTAAGGAAGAGCGCTTTTTTATTATGGTATGGTTTTAGCCTTTATCTTAGTAGAATAGATAACAAAATATGAGCGAAGTAAAACAAGGCACTATTTTAATAGTCGATGACAATGAAGATCTTCTCAGGGCAGCAAGGATTTTTTTAAAGCGACACTTTTTAAGAGTAGATACAGAATCTAAACCTGAGAATATCCCAAATCTTCTTAACAATGAACATTATGATGTCATTCTTCTTGATATGAATTTCACTAAGGATGTGAGTAGTGGTTCAGAAGGTTTTCATTGGTTAAATAAGATCCTTGAAATCGATTCGGCTGCTGTTGTGGTTTTAATTACTGCGTATGGCGATGTAGATCTTGCAGTACGTGCTATTAAAGAAGGTGCTACTGACTTCGTATTAAAACCCTGGGAAAATGAAAAATTATTGGGGACGTTATATTCTGCATTAAAATTGCGACAAAGCAAACTGGAGGTAGATGCCTTGAAAGGAGAAAAGCAGCAGTTGTATGCTGATCTTGATAAGAAATTCTCTGAAATAATTGGTCAAAGCCCCGCCATGCAACGTGTTTTTGAAACAATAGAAAGGGTTGCATCTACTGATGCCAATGTTTTAATTACCGGAGAAAATGGAACAGGAAAAGAATTGATTGCAAGAGCTATTCATCGTTCATCTCACCGTAGTGATGAAGCTTTTGTTTCTGTAGACCTGGGTGCAGTTACAGATACTCTATTTGAAAGTGAACTGTTTGGTCATGTTAAAGGATCTTTTACCGATGCTAAAGCAGATCGGGCAGGAAGATTCGAAATGGCTAATAAAGGCACCTTGTTCCTTGATGAAATTGGAAATATTTCACCAGCACATCAGGCAAAATTATTGACTGTTCTTCAAAATAGAAGGGTAACTCGTGTTGGAAGCAATAAAGAAGTTGATATAGATATCCGATTGATCTCCGCTACTAACATGCCATTAAACGAGATGGTTAATGGTGGTGGATTCAGACAGGATCTGTTATATCGAATCAATACGATTGAAGTTCAATTACCTGCATTGCGAGACAGAATTGAAGATATTCCTTTATTAACTGATCACTTCATTCAGCATTACACCAAAAAGTATAACAAGGAAGTGGTCAAAGCTAGTGAAGCAGCTATATCCAGAATGCAAAAATACCAATGGCCTGGAAATGTCAGGGAATTACAACATGCTATTGAGCGTGCAATAATAATGACTAATAATAAGATTATTCAGCCTGAGGATGTTTTCAGCAATCTTGGAGCTCCACATTCTAAAAGTTTTAATGAAGAAAGTCTGGACCAATTGAATATTGAGGAAGTCGAAAAAATCCTCATTAGAAAAGCACTTAAGAAATTTAATGGAAATGTTACTCAGGCAGCACAGGAATTAGGGCTGACCCGGTCATCATTATATAGGAGGTTAGAGAAATATGGTCTTTAAAAATTTTATAATCGGAGTAATTTTCAGGGTAATAATTATTACTGCTTTTACTTGCCTGGCATGCCTGGCATTTATTAATGACGGCTTTTCACTTTTATTTTTTATCTGGGTTGTTTTTACGCTGTTCACAATGGGGAGCCTTATTTATTATTGTAATGATATCAATATAAAAGTTACCCGTTTTTTGGAATCGATAAGATATGCTGACTTCAATTCAACTTTCAGTACTCACAATAATAAAGGAAAGACTTTTAAAATTATGAATAATGCATTTAATGAAGTTTTAAATGCATTTAAAAAGATACGGTCTGAAGCAGAGACACAAAACCTGGTATTATATACTGTTCTTCAACATATTCAAACCGGTATCATCTCATACAATTCTGAAGGTCGGATAGGCATAATAAATAACTCGGCTAAAAAACTTCTTGGAATAGGTCAGATGAAAAACATAGAAGATCTGGAAGTAGTAAATAATAAATTGTACGAAACTTTCAAGAAATTAGGTCCTGGCCAGAATTATTTATTAAAAACTGATCCTGATACACAGCTTTCAATTAATACAACAGGACTCAAAATGGAGGGTCAGAACTGGACTTTAGTTGCCATTCAGAATATCCAGAATGAGTTAAGAAAACACGAACTGGAAGCATGGCAAAATCTAACAAAGGTTTTGCGCCATGAGATCATGAACAGCATTACTCCAATATCGACATTAATAAGTTCTCTGAATGAGATCATTGTAGAAGATGCCAGCCAAATGGATAACGGTGATTTCAAAATCGAAGAAGAATCTTATCAAGACCTTTGTGACGGACTAAAAACGATTGAAAATCGCAGTCGTGGTCTGCTAAGGTTTGTCAATGCTTATCGGGAATACAGTAACATTCCTGAAACTGACATCAGACCTGTCAATGTTAAGATCTTACTTCAGTCTATATTACAATTATTAAAAGAAGATTTTCAAAAAGACAATATTGAATTATTATGTGAAGTAAAACCTGATGAAATGATGATCAATGCTGATGAAGAGCTTATTGAAATGGTATTGATCAATTTACTTAAAAACGCAAGAGAAGCACTACTTCAACAAGAGAAAAGAAATATTGCTATTAAAGCATTCAATAACGGTCAAGGTCTTGGTTGTATTGCCGTAACCGATAATGGTCCCGGTATAGATCAATCTAAACTTGAACGGATATTCATACCTTTTTATACTACTAAAAAAGAAGGATCAGGTATCGGCCTTGCACTGGCAAGACAAATCATGCAATTACATGGTGGTGATATAAAAACTCATTCAGAAGTAGGGAAAGAAACTACTTTCAGTTTACATTTCAGGGCTTAGAATATGCATTTTATAAAGTAATCGCGTAATTTAAATAGATGGCACCATCTATTTTAAAAGAAAAATGGCTTTGGGTAATTCTAATTTCAATCATTTTGTTGATTGGATTAATATCTCTCAAATTTATTACTGAAAGAAAAGTCTTAAATGCCATCAACAATGCTAAATCAGGACATAAGTTTGAAGTCCGCGATGTTGATCTTTCAATTTTTTCAGAAAGTGTCCGCTTATCTGGTATAAAAATATCACCTCACGATAGCTTAAAAAGAGACACCTCGAAAAATTATTTAGAAGCAACAGCTAATCAATTTTTATTATCAGGGATTTCAATACCTAAATTATTATTTAGTAATAAATTTGATGCTAATCTGCTTCGTGTAGATAATCTTGATGTATCTCTATTTAGAAAACAAATCAATTCAACAGATTCAACTGATGTCACCCATCAGAATAGCCAAAATCAGATATGGAAAATAATATCTTCAGGATTCCTTCTAAAAGGGCTTGAACTTAAAAATTCTAATTACAAGTTTTATTATTCACATGATAATACAAAACTTCAACTTAGCGCAGGACCAGTAAATATCAGGATCACTCAGATAAGAACGGATAGTGCAATGATCCATAGAGATAAACCTTATGATTTAAAAAATGCTGTCATTTCCGTACACAATATCAAATATCATGATGTAGATAGTCTGTTTGATTATACGATTCAGGCAATGAATTATAAGAACAAAAAATTAACAATTAATGGAATAAAATATATCCCAAATTATCCTGTTTATGAAACTTCTTTAAAAAAAGGATTCCAGACAGATATCCCGACTATTAAAGTGAAATCATTAACAATGTTTAATCCTGTTATCGATTCACTGGATGCCTATATTAAATTAGATTCGATGTTAGTTGATTCTGTCCGTCTCGAATTGTTCAGAAACAAAACCCTTCCTCTTCCTAAACAACCAGTAAAACCCCTATTTGCCGGAATGATAAAGTCAACACCTGTTAAATTTTTCATCCCAAAACTTATACTAAAAAATTCTTTGGTAAAATATTCCGAAAAGCAGATCAATGTTAATGTAGACCTCTTAAAACTAAACATTACATCGTTAAACGCTGAGATATTCAATCTCACTAATCTTCAAGATAAAATCACCCTAAATAGTGATTATATAATAAATGCGCGGAGTAAATTCATGGATGGTACCGCCCTGGTAATTAATATCAAAGGAAATTATGATAGTCCCGGCCAAACATTTACTGCAACAGGTAAACTCTCCAGCATGAAAATGTCTTCTTTAAACTCATTTATAACTCCTATAACCCACATGAAAATAGCCGGAAATTTAGAACCTTTAACTTTTTCTTTCACAGGAAATCATGATAGTTCATATGGATGGCTGTTAATGCCCTATACGAATCTAAAAGTAGAACTATTTCACAAGCACAAAACCACTAAAGAAAAACCTGTAGAAACATTTCTAGCCAACAAACTTTTAGATTCAAATAATCAGGTTGGAGACAAACATTTCCATTATGGGGAAATAAAATTTGACCGAGTTCAAACAAAATCTGTCTTTCATTTCATGGCAAACAGCTTGAAAACAGGAGCAATTTCAACATTATTAAGAAAACATAAAGGAATGCCTCCAAACTATATCGCAACAGAATAAAATGAATTTTAAGATTTATAGGTGATTGACTATTTTTAGAAAAAACAAACCGCAAATACTTATGAAAAAATATTTTGGTGTAGATGTAGGAGGTACTAATATAAAAATCGGGGTTGTCAGTGAAAAAGGTAAGATCCTTGAGAAAATAAAATATAGCACTACTAAAGACAGGCCCGATGACACCACCTTTATCAACCATTTTATTGAAGTAATGGGTAGTGAGATCAAACGGTTTCCGGAAATAGATAGAATAGGTATTGGATTGCCTGGAATGCTTTCTGGAGATCGTAAGAAAATTCTCAATTTACCTAATATCCCAAATCTCGGAGGAAGGAAATTTTATAAAGAGCTCCAAAATGCTTTTCCTGACAAGGTATTTAAATTGGAAAATGATGCCAATGCAGCTGCCTTAGGAGAATACAATTTCGGCTCGGGTAAGATGCCAGAAACTTTTTTATTTATTACACTAGGCACTGGAGTGGGTTCAGGATTAATCTTTAATAAAAAGATCTTTAATGGAGGAAAAGGTAATGCCCTGGAACTTGGTCATATATTATCCGAAGATGGCAAGATTCTTGAGTCATATATCGGAAAAAAAGGAATCATGAGGATGACACTGAATATTCTTCAGGAACACCCGGAAAGTGAGATCAATGACCTAAAATCATTTCGCCCGAAAGATGTCGCACTTGCAGGATTAGAAGGTGATATTGTAGGAATCAAAGTTTTTCAAAAAGTTGGAGAACTTTTAGGAAAGGCGCTGGTTACCACTTTACGTCTTTTGGATATTAATGATATATATGTCGGCGGTGGATTGTCTGCCGGATTAAAAATCATTGAGCCAGAGATACGAAAAGTTTTGAGCCAATATCTTCCTGAATATTATACGGAAGATTTAAAGATCAAAAAAGCTTCTTTGGGGAATAATGCAGGGATACTAGGAGCTGCATCTTTATGTATTGAAGATTAAATTAACTTTTTATGAGAAAATTAACATTTTTAAGCTTTACTGTAATTACATTTTTATTGAGCAGTTGCGAAACGATTGATAGTCTTACTCAATTTTATTACGACGAGGAAACTTCTTTTACTATTCCAGGTCAAACCAGTGTAGGCCTTATAGATAATATTACTACTCCTGAAGTTCAATCTAGCGGATCACAGGAATTTGAAAGTAATGATTCAAGGGCTGATATGGTGGAATCTTGCAAGCTGGTTGAATTAAATTTAACACTTAATTCTCCTGAAGCAGGTAATTTTGATTTTTTAAATGAGATCAATATTTATATTTCTGCTGAAGGTCTTCCGGAAAAACTGATCGCAACAGAAACGAATGTACCAACAGGAGTAACACAATTCAGCCTTGAAACTCAAGACGTAGATTTGGCAGAGTATATTAAAGCAGGAGCTTACACATTAAAAACTGATGTCACTACTGATCAGATACTAACTGAAGATCATGTTATAAATGTTTACTCTAACTTTTTTGTTGATGCAAAAATATTAGGTCAATAAAAAGAAGAAAAAATATAAAAAAAGCCCGCGATCAAATGATTGCGGGCTTTTTTTATTTAAAGAATTTTGATTTTCTCCTTTTTGAAATCCAGGCATCAAAAGAATATTTCCCGGGACCAACGATCATTAAAAATACACTTGCCAGAAAATAATGAAGTGCCGATTCCTGAGCTGAAAAGCCATCCTCACCATGAATTATAAACACAGCAACTAACATGGTTATTAAAACAGGAATTACAGCAAACCTAGTAAGTAAACCGACAATAATTAAAATTGCACAAATCACCTCGGCAATAATTACCAGTATAAGGCTTAATACAGAACCGAAACCCAAAGGATCAGGAAAAGTCTGACTTAAGGACTCAAAATTGATCAATTTAGGAATTCCGTGTCCTAGTAACATACCACCAATTGCAGAACGGTAAATTAAAAGGGCTACTCCAAGAGACCGTGATCTAATAGTAGTTGAAAAGAATAGTTTTGACATAAAGAAGCCGGTTAAAACCCGAAAGCTTCCATCATTTTACTAAAAATTGCTGTATTTTCATAAGATCCTAAGAACAATGACTGTTGAGGTCCATATGCATACACCTGTACAGGAACTCCTGTATGATAATCTGTTGAAAATTTAGCTTCAACTTTTCCTTCTGTCAGGTCACCACTAATAAGAGTCAAACCTCCGGTTTCATGATCTGCGGTTACAATAACCAGAGTACCTTCATTTTGACTGGCAAACTTCAATGCTACTCCAATAGAACGATCAAAATCGTTAAATTCATTGATTACATATGCCAGATCATTATCATGACCTCCCCAATCAATTTGAGAACCTTCAACCATTAAAAAAAATCCTTTTTCATTTTTAGAAAGAAGTGAAAGAGCTTTTTCAGTAGCTGTCGGAAGAAACTCTCCTCTGGCAGGGTATTTATCCATCTCATCATCAGCAAATAAACCCGCTACTTTACCTTTTAAATTACCTTGTAATTCTTCAGGCTTCAATAAAAGATTATACCCTTTATTTTCAAGTTCCTCAAGAAGATTCCTTTTATCTTTTCGACTTTTAAAATACTTCCTTCCTCCTCCTAAAAAAACATCAATATCGGTCTTTAAAAAATCTGCAGCGATCTCTTCATGCATACTCCGCTCGGGTTGATGAGCTATAAATGATGCCGGAGTTGCGTGAGTAATAGTACTTGTTGCTACTAGGCCGGTAGACAACCCATTATCTTCGGCTATTTCGAGAATAGTTTCTAAGGGTTTACCATTTGGGTCTACGCCAATTGCTCCATTGTAAGTCTTTTCTCCTGTACTAAAAGCTGTGGCTCCTGCGGCTGAATCTGTAATGTAGCTATCTGAAGAATTCGTTTTTGACTTGCCGACAATTTGAAAGTGATCTAAAAATAAATTTCCTTTATTAGCAGTCTTTCCTGAATAAACCTGAGCAGGGCCCATTCCATCTCCTATTAGAAGAATAATGTTTTTAACTTTAGTATTGTCAAAAGTATGCTTCAATTCCAAGTCAGTTTCATATGAATTTTTTGAAACATAAACCTGGCTTTCATTAAAGTTATCATCACTCTTTATCTCACCAGAAAGAGTGTTTTGTCCATTATTCTCACCGTTATTTAATTTATTATCACATGAGAAATTAAATAATGCAATCAACGTGATCACAATAGTGAGTTGAATCCTAATTTTAATCATGAATAAATCCTTATATAAAAATATAAAATTAGCATGAAAGGCTAATAAAATAAAACCCTTCCTGTTAACATACGATTAAATTTTAATTATGGTTAATAAAAAAGTCCTCTCAAATTGGGAGGACTTAATATTGTATATAAGAAGTTAATCTTAATTGTAATTGCTAAGCATAACCGGCATAACAAGCATTAAAATATCTTCGTTTTCATCTCCATTCTTAGGGAATATTAAACCAGCTCTATTAGGTGCTGAAAATTTCATCAATATTTCCTTAGAATCTACATTATTCAACATTTCGATAAGGAATTTCGCATTGAACCCTATTTCGAGGTCATCTCCATCGTGCTCACAACTCAGTCTCTCATTAGCTTCATTACTGAAATCCAGGTCCTCAGCTGAAATCTGAAGTTCACTACCAGTAATCTTAAGTCTAACCTGGTGAGTAGTTTTATTCGCATAAATGCTGATCCTTCTTAGAGAACTTAAAAATTCACCCTTATCGATCGACATTTCGTTATCGTTATCCATTGGAATAACATTCTCATAATCAGGGAAACGCTCGTCGATAAGTCGACAAATCATTTGAATATTGTTGAATTTAAAGAATGCATTAGTTGCATTATATTCAACATTTACATTTGTGTTATCTGAAGGTAAAGTAGCCTTCAATAGGTTAAGGGCCTTTCGTGGAATAATTATCGGGTGGTCTATATCTTCAGCGACATCTACCCTTCTGTAACGAACAAGTCTGTGACCATCTGTTGCCACAAACGTTGCGTTAGTATCTGTCAATTTCATATAGACACCAGTCATTGCCGGTCTCAATTCGTCATTGCTTGTCGCAAAGATCGTATTGTTCACAGCCTTTGAAAAGATATCTGTGCTTACGTTAAAAGAATACCCGTCACTAACCGTTGGTACCTTTGGAAAATCAGTTGCGTTTTCACCTGATAGTTTATATTTACCATTATCAGAACTGATCTCTACAGCATAAGTATCTTCATCAATTGAAAAAGTTACTGGCTGCTCAGGTAAATTCTTTAATGTATCAAGTAATATTCTTGCCGGAACAGCTATGCTTCCACTTTCTTTTGATTCAACATCGATCTCTGTGATCATGCTGGTTTGAAGATCTGAAGCAGTTACGGTCAATTTACCTTCACTTACTTCAAATAAAAAGTTTTCTAATATAGGTACTACCGGACTTGAGGTGATCACCCCGTTAATTCCGGAGAGTTGCTTCAGTAATGCTGATGATGAAACGATGAACTTCATAGTAACAGTTAAATCTTAGGTTCTGTTTAATGGGCGTAAAGATAAAATAAAGAGCGTAAGATTAAAAAAACACGCCTACTTTTCCTTACTATTTCCTTTAGTCATTTTTAAACAACTAAAATTACCCTATTCAATAATAAATCAAAGGATTTTTAGATTATTCTCACCAATAAATTTTAAGATTATTACCAAATCGAAAAAGAATTTGACTTAATATTTTATATTTTTTTAAGATACAAGCACAGATGTAACATATTCAACATAGTGATAACCAATATATTTCAGATTGCAATCATTCTTTTGTAGTTTTAAAGATATGATCAGGGGTAAACAAAATTTCACATTATCAATCTTATTATTTTTAGCAATTATTTTTAGCAGCAAGTCACAAAATTATTGTGATTCTATTCAAATGATGGCAAATAAGACTGTGCCTGACAAAATCAGAAAAGAAGTGTATGAGACTTTGAAATATTTTCCGGAGTTGACAAATACACATATAGACTTTGTGTTTACAAAAAATATCAGCAAATCTTTCATGCAGGCTCAACCTAATTTTTCTGATATACTTAAGAGAAAAGACAAACGAAGATATAGAATAAAAATTACTCCTGCCTTACAATTAACTGAAGGATCAATTCCTGTTGAAGATCTGCCTGAAGATGTATTGATGGGCTGGATCGCTCATGAACTTGGTCATATAATGGATTACAAAGACCGCTCTGCCCTTGCAATGATGGGATTTGGAATAAGCTATTCTTTGAATAAAAAGTTTCTTATGAGTGCTGAACAAACAGCAGACATATATGCTGTTAACCAGGGATTAGGTAGAAAAATAAGAAAGACCAAAAATTTTATCCTTAACCGGTCTGACATTCCTGAGGATTATAAAAACAGAATTAAAAACTTATATCTCTCTCCTGAAGAAATAATGGCTTTAATAGAAGAAAATACTGACTCTTCTAGCGGTCAGTCTGATTAAATAATCTCTTGTTAATAAATTCAACGTACTCTCTGAATTTATCTTCTTTCATCACCCGAGGCATTTTTACTTGTCCGCCCTTCTTTTTATTAGCTTCATTCCAATCGTAAAATATTTCTGTTGGAACTATCCGTAACTTGAGACCTTTAAGAGATTTACCCCTTGCCACTTCATAATTTTTATTTGATTCTGATAAATACCTGTCAATTTCCCGGCCTACTTCTGTTGAATCTCTCTCTTCGTCAGATCCAATTATCCAGTGATGATAATATTCTCCATCATCTTCGCGTACTGCGGCAACAGTGAATTCAGGTATAGCCATTTCAAATTTCTCCTCAACCTGGCGGATGGCATCATTCATTTTAATGACCGATAATTGGGACCCTACTACATTCAGAAAGTGTTTGGTTCGGCCTGTAATGATAATTTCAGCTCTTTCTATATCAGTAAATCTGATTGTATCTCCAATCATATACCTCCAGGCACCAGCATTTGTTGAAATAATCAAGGCATAATCTACACCTTCCTCAACACTGCCTATATCATACACCGGGCTTCCTTCTTTAATCATCCCCTCCTCATTAGTATACTTTTCTTCAAAAGGAACAAACTCAAAGTATATCCCTGCATTAAAGGCCAGCTTCATGGCCATGTCTTTATTCGGTCGGGATTGATAAGCTAAAAATCCTTCCGAGGCAAGATACGTATCAATTATGGTGATTGGCCTTCCTATAAGTTGTTCAAAGCTCTTTTTGTAAGGTTCAAACGCAACACCCCCTGACACAAAAACTGATAAACCCGGCCAAATCTCATGGATATTTTTAAGGTTATAATGCTTAATGATAGATTTTAACATTAGTTCATTCCAGGAGGGAATTCCACTAATCGCTCCAATATCCCAGGAAGGGGCATCCTCAATAATCTTTTTTATACGTGTATCCCAATCATCAGTCGCTGCGATCTCATTACCGGGCCTGTATACACCCCTGAACCAGGAGGGTATATTGCTTGCCGATATTCCACTAATCTCACCCTCATAATGATCTCCTGCCTTATCAAGGTCAGTACTGCTACCCAGCATCATAATTTCTTTTTCAAAAAAATCACCTGGAAGATCATAGTTAGATACTGAAAGTAACTGCATGATACCAACTTTTCTGATCGAAGCCAGCATATCATCCGTTACAGGAATTCTCTTTGCCTGGCTGCCTGTTGTGCCCGAACTTAACGCATAATAATTTGGCTTACCGGGCCACGTAATATCTTCAAAGCCCTTGACTTGCTGAGACCACCATCTGTCATAAATACTGGTATAATCATGAAGAGGTACATTCTCTCTGAATTTTTTAATGGGGTCTTTACTCTTCAGGATCTTACTAAAACCATAATATTTCCCAAATGATGTCGAAGAAGCTTTTTTTAGAAGCTTTAGGAGCTCCTCCTTTTGTTCTTCTACAGGAGACTTCTCCGGTAATACTTTTTCGCTGAATTCAAGAGCAGACTTAATGATATTCCCAAGTATTGCCATTAATTATTCACTGATTTAATTAGAGTTATATTCAATTTACCAAAACAATATCAGTTTAGCCTGTATTCGTATTTTTTGTATAAAAAAAGGTGTTACAATATCTATGCAACACCCTTATTTATATAAATGTTATAATATTAAGCTGTCCCCCTACTCAATTTATACCAGTTTATATTTCTTGTAAAATACATTGTTAAGGCAAGAATAATGGCCAATCCGCAAGTTCCCATTAACAGGGCATAATCTTCCAGTTTTAGAGTCACATAAAGGAATCCATAAAGCGCAACAAGTAAGCCCAAGACCACAAAAGCGAACCTTTTTGACTGAAATACTTTAAGAGAATAAAAGAATATCATACTAATTATAGCGATAGAAGCTGACAGATAAGCTGTATTGAATGGCATATGTTCTGATAGAGCTATAAGAAGAGCATAAAATAAGCAAAGCGCAAAGCCAACCAGGATGTATTGAAAGGGGTGAATTCTTTGCCCTTTAATTGCTTCGGATAAAAAGAATATCAAAAAGGTAAGAGTAATAGTCAAAATAGCATATTTAGCTGCTCTGAGTGTGTTTTGATATTGATCAGCAGGATTTAATAATGAAAGACCAAACGATGAACGGTTAAATGCATCTGAATATTCATCTCCAAACCACGACTGAGGAAAATTCCTGTTTATTTCCAGGGTTTTCCATGTTGCATTAAAACCTTCTGATGTTACGTTTCTGTCATCTGGTATTATTGTACCTCCAAATTTTGGTGAAGGCCATGATGATCTCATTTTAACTATTGTTTCTCCTCCGGATGGGATAAAGGAAAGATCGGAGCTTCCTTTTAATTTCAGGTTCAACCCAAAAGATACATTTTTATTTTTAAGACCTTCAGCATTTACATTAGCACTAACACCCGACTCGATAATTTTTCTAATCCTACTTCCGGGCCTGACCTTTGATTCAGTTCCATTCCAATTAACGATTATGCGTTCTTCAACACCCCGAAGATCGGATATTCCTATAGTAAGGAACGCATTTTGATAATCAATGCTATCATAATTTCCAAGTTCTTCTTTTGGCTCGAAAGAAAAGTCTCCACTAATCTGAATATTACTCTCATAAACAATGGCCTCATAAATACCACGGCTTAATTTATTAGGTACGACTTCTCCGTTAATCTTCAAATTTTGAGGTAAAACCTGCAGATATTTTGTTGAATATTTGTATTGAGGATCTTCCTCATGCCAATCAGAAGTCCTTTTTTTCTCTATTACAGGTATTGTTAATACAGGTCCTGCCAAAGTTTGTTCTCCTGCCCATTTTCCACTTACCTCCTCGGTAACGAATTCATTTAGTTCCTTGCGTTCTTCGATCAGGTTTATAATCATTCCGGTTGGTATAAGTAATAACAATACCAAAAACGCTACAACTAGCATTTTAAGCATTACAGAATTTCTCAGGGATGTCATCAACCTCTCAAAGTATGACTGTGATTCCTGATTGCGCATTGGTGGGTTTTCATTATTTTCCATAGTTTTTAAAGTACTTTATATTACAAAGTTATTAGATAAAAAATTTTATTTTAGAAGTTTCTCAATTGCTTTAATATGTTTTTTAAATGCTGCTTTTCCTTTTTTGGTCACCATGTATTTAGTATTAGGTTTTTTATCAACAAATGTTTTTTCATAATCAACAAATTCATGCTTCTCCAAATATTTAAGGTGCCCGGCCAGATTCCCGTCAGTCACGCCGAGCAAATTTTTTAATTCGGTAAAATCCACAGCATCATTTACAATAAGGGCCGACATAATTCCCAGTCTCACCTTATTTTCAAATGCTTTATTAAGATCCTTTAAGAATTCCTTCACTACTTATGCCTGATTTGCATTAAAACACCATAAACTATATGCAAAACCCCAAACCCGATTGCCCAAAAAAGCAACCCGTAACCAGTTAAAATTACAGCAAGGATTCCAAGTATCAATTCTGCTATACCCAGACTTTTAACTTCTTTATAAGTCACTGAAGAAGCGTTAATCAGGGAAAGGC
Organism: Mangrovivirga halotolerans; assembly: GCF_026241165.1. Lineage (GTDB taxonomy): Bacteria > Bacteroidota > Bacteroidia > Cytophagales > Cyclobacteriaceae > Mangrovivirga > Mangrovivirga halotolerans. The sequence continues at coordinate 199,461 of NZ_JAPFQN010000002.1, forward strand.
CATATACCGTTAATGTTAACCCGGCAATGATATCGTAATATCCTTTGAAAAGCAGAATCAGGCAAACTATCCCACCTCCTGTTAATGGAATAAAGAAATTTTCAAGCAGTCTCCTGGTTTGATAATCCCAGATTCGCTGATTATTTTTTCGTGCTTTACGAACTGTAAAAAAGATCGCAGAAAAAATTGCTGCAAAAAAAACAACGGCCCCGATAACCATCAATTTTGTTGCCTGATCTGAAGTAACCGATAATCTGTAAGTTCCCAACTGCTCTACATCGGTGTAGAGCAAATCATAAATAAGGTAAGATCCCACTAGAGCAAATATTCCTGCACATACTCCTGACATGCCACTTAGAGAAATAAAACGCGATGAGCGATTCATCATTTCCCTGATATCTTTAAGATCGTCTATATATTTTTTCCGTTGATTCATTCTAAAAGTACTTTGAGTTACAAAGTAAAATAAAACAAATGAATAAACAAATAGTCTCGGTGTAAATATTAGAATTTAGAATAAGGATTGATTACTATTTTCTTTTCGAAAAAATTCTGCGGGAACAATTAATTGTTCCACATCATTTTGCCTGAAAATTGCAAGATCTTCACCCATTTGGGTAAAATAAAATCCCTGACGTTGAGGCACAGGATAAAAGTCAATTATTCGAGGGGACTCATAAGAAATGTCATCAATTATATAACTAAAGGCAGGATTATTATTTTCGATAAAAGAAGCATACTCGGGATAATTTTCCGGATTCAAGTGAGTATCAACACGTAAGTTAAATAATGCACCAAGGTACTGATCCATCCTCGTAGAGTCTAATTTTCCATTCAGGTCTTTAACTGAAAAATAAACACCACTGCCTTTAATTTTTACAGCGGTATCTCCTTCATTATTAATAATAGCGAATGATTTAAGGGTTCTTGGATCGCCTTTATAAAAAGCCTTCGATTTCCATGCTAACCTGTCTAAACCAAATATACCGGTTACATAATCCTGATACCCAGGAATATTTACGATATAAATTTCTGAATAATCAGGTTGAGCCATATAGGAAATTGTTCTGTTTTCATTTCCTCCCGCAATAAACTCTTTAACCTTATTATCCCCTTTAAAAACAGACACTTGAATTCCATTTTCTTGAAGTTGCTTCATCGCTTCTTCTGCCTGGGAATCAGGAATCTGTCTTTTAACATTTACTTTATTGATTACAGCTAATAAAACCTGTCTGAGCGCATCATCTATTTCAGTATTTCCAGCATACCATTCACCGCTTCTGTTTTTAATAATGATTTCACCCTTACCCGAATTTAAAACTATCATATCGATGCCTGAGGTATCACTTACTGCAAAGATATTCTCGGATACTTCAAGATTCTTTCCGCTGTCAGTAATTCCCGGCAACAAAACTATCGTCAACACTAAAACAGCGACGATACCTATTCTGACTTTATTTGCGTTACTAATTATTCCCAAAACCGGTATATTTTTTCTTTCTGATAAACGCTTTTATTACTCCAAACAAAATAAGTAAAACCAGTGGCAATATTAAGTTTATAGCCTGCCAGAAAGTTTTTTCTTCCTGTATCTGAATTTTATCCAATGGTCTGATCTCAATTTCTTTATTTTTAGCAAGTATGATTCCCTGGTCATTGATCATATAGCTTAAAGCATTCATTAAAAATTCGCCATTCGCATATTGTGTCTGAGTAAACTGATCAAACCCCACTGGTAAAGGCCTGTTTTGCCTGATTCCTATATCATTGATCAGGTAATCACCATCACCCATAGCCAAAAGCTTTCCCTTTTCACCGCTAGTAGCAAAAGTTTCTTTATCAGCTCCTGCTGGTAAGAATCTGTTTGCATACATTGAAGTAAAATTACCTTCATTTAATGCTGCTACCGGTAAAGGCCTTTGGTTCACGAAATTTTCCTCTACAATATCACGCATATCATTGATATCCACTGGTAATGGAGTATTCAATGCCCTTGAATACTGACTCGTGTAGATTAAATATCTTTTTTTGATTCCCTGTGATAACACGGTATCAACAGTACTGACAAATTTACCCAGAGATACACCCAGGCCTTTTACAATTTCATGGTCTGTATAATTATTAAATAGAGGGAAGAAAGGCCACTGTAAAGGTTTTATCTGTGGATCTTCTCCAAAGTTTCCTACTACGACAGGGTAAGTACCCGCATTCAGATCCTGAACCAGGTTAGCATTTATTCTCAGCCCGTGTTTAAATAAGAAAGGAGTTAAATTCAGATCTATCGGAACTGCTACGGTTCCACCTTGCCCGTTACCTGCACTATCTATATTTACATTTACGGGGTCAACAAACATTAAAATATTTCCACCTTTAACAAGGTATTGATCTAATTTATACAGATCGAGATCTGAAAATGCCGATTTAGGTTGAATATCAAGAATTGCATCATACCCTGACAAATTCTGAACCTCAGATATATCAACATCTACCACATCATACCGCTCCGCCATTAAATTAGTAACCCCTGCGATATAAACTGAATCAGCCTCATCATGTCCCTTCAGTAAGCCAATTTTTGGTCTTTCAAGACCTAATGCCTGCTTAATTCCTGAGGCCAACTCATATTCAACATTTTCTATTGAAGTATTTAATTTTTGATCTGCTGTCTGCCCACCAGAACCTTTAAGCAGATTGACTCCCACTTCTGTACCTCCATATGAGATCAAGGCTCCGGGAAATATCAGCTTTTCAACTCTGTTTCCATTTTCAGTATCAAAAAGATTCGTGGGTTGAATCCCCTTTTCAACTAACCTTCTGTAAAAAGCATTTCGTGCCTGTGTAGATGCAGCACTTGAAGGATTAATAAAATTATATTGAATATTTCTTCCGGCATATACCTGGAAGCTATTTAATGTTTCCCTGATACTTTTCTTAAACCGTTCAAATCCTGCAGGAAGTTCACCTTCAAGATACACCTCCACATAAACTACATCATCTAGTTCTTTCAGTAGTTCTCTGGTTGGTTCTTTTATTGTATACCTTTTATCTTCCGTTAGATCTATACGAGTAAAATACCTGAAAGCCAGCTGGTTCAGTATAATTACCATAAGAACGATTATGGTAAGATTCAATATCGCAGCTAATTTCTTTTGATTTACCATTTTCTCGATGATAATACGGTTTTAGTAATAGCCAGCATAATAATTATAACTGACAGAAGATAAATCACATTTCTTGAATCTATTAATCCTTTACCCAAAGCTTCATAATGATAACTGAGGCTTAGTTGAGTAAGTAATAATGAGTAGCTACCCCACACATCTACCTGAGCCAATGATGAAAGTCCGGTATAAAGTATAAAGCAGAGAAAAACAGCTATTATAAATGCTGTGATCTGGTTTATAGTAATAGCACTTGACATGATCCCGATAGCAGCAAAAACTCCTCCCAGAAGTAATAAACCAATATATGATCCTGTTACAGCAGCACCATCAATATTTCCTTCCGGTTGTCCTAATTCAACAAGAGAATAATAATATACTAAAGTCGGTAATACAGCGAGTAAAATGATGACTACCGAGGACAGAAACTTTCCGGCGATCAATCCAGTATCGCTGACCGGGTTAGTAAATAGTAATTCCATAGTTCCCGCCTTTTTTTCTTCAGCAAACATCCTCATGGTTATTGCCGGAATAAGGAACATAAATACGTAAGGGCTAAATCCGAAAAGAGTTTCCAGATCTGCATAACCATAATTCAAAACCGAAGTATCCGGAAATACCCAGACCAGTAAGCCCACCGCTGTGAGAAAAACACCGATGACCAGGTATGCGATCAGAGAGTTAAAAAATGTATTTAGTTCTTTTATAAAAACTGTCCACATGATCTAATTCCCTCCTCCTGTTAATTTATGAAACACTTCTTCGAGAGATTTTTCTTCCTGTTGTAATCCAACCACTGTTAATGAGTTATTAGCTGCAAAAGCAGATAGAGCAGGCCGGATATCAATATTTTCATTACTGCTAATCAGAAATTTCTTTGGATTGATCATTTTCACAGATTCAACCCCATTGATTTGTTCGAACATTGCCTCATCGGTATCCTCTAAAAACTCTATGATCACTACTTTTTCCTTAAATATTTCGCGCCCTAACCCCTCAACAGTTTTATCAGCTACTTTCGAGCCTAAATTTATAACAACAACCCGATCACATAATGCTTGCACCTCCTGCATAATATGGGTAGAAAAAATTACGGCCTTATCTTTAGAAGCTTCTTTGATCACATTGCGTATCTCAACGATCTGATTGGGGTCGAGTCCACTGGTTGGTTCATCCAGTATCAATACCTCAGGATCGTGTAAAAGTGATTTAGCCAATCCTACACGCTGTCTGTATCCTTTTGATAAAGCTCCAATTTGTTTGTTTTGCTCTCTTGTCAATCCACAAAGAGATACCATTTTTTCTACTTGCTGTTTTAATTCTTTTCCCTTAAGTCCTTGTAGTTTACCGCAAAACCTCAAAAATTCATGAACATACATTTCCAAATACATTGGATTATGTTCAGGAAGATAGCCGATTTTTTTCTGAACGGACAAAGGTTCTTTTTCTACATTGTGACCACAGACAAATGCCTCACCTTTAGAAGGAGGAATATAGCCGGAAAGAATTTTCATGGTTGTAGATTTACCAGCGCCGTTTGGTCCAAGAAATCCGAGGATCTCTCCTTTGGCTACTTCAAAAGATAAATCTTTAACCGCATGCTGTTCTCCGTATATTTTTGATATGTTTTTTACGCTGATTGACATAGCAGGATTTGATGCAAAACTATGAAAATTATCTTCTAATTTAATAGATTTTTAATTTGTCAGCCCTTTTCTATTGTCTAATACACTTGCAATGGGTAATTTTGAGGCTCTTAAAGATTTACATTTCAATGAATATCAGGCTTTTAGCTGTTTTTACCCTGTTTTTGGGTTCACATTTTTTAACATCTGCCCAGGGGGAAAAATCTCCCTACAGATATTCTTATGTAGCTGAATTAAATCGTGGGTTTATTATGAAGCATGGACCCGAGGTAGGTATTATTTCCCGTGATGCCCGCCCCAATGGTTTTGCTTTCCATCTTATTAAACATACCTACGGTTATAGAAAATGGGAAAAGGAGCACAATTATCCTACTTTCAAATTTTCATTTAATTACTTTGATCTCAACCAGCAATATCTTGGCAATCTGTTTGGGCTTTCCACTACCTTACAATTTCCAATTCTGAAAAAGGAAAGATTTCAGATTGATTTTGCTACAGGAATTGGCGTCAGTTATAATGACAAGCCTTTTGACATGGAAACCAACAATAAAAATGTATTGCTTGGATCACATATAAATACAGTTATCCGTGGGGATCTTTCATTTGCATATGAAGTCACAGATAATTGGGCTACTTTCCTGAATATTGGTATTTATCATGCAAGTAATGGGTCATTTACTAAGCCCAATAAAGGGATAAACATTATAAATGGTGGTCTTGGAGCGAGGTACACACCTTTCACATCAAAACCAGATTTGTCAGAAGTGCCTACTCTGGAGGATCAAGGTCCTAAAAACTTAAAATACACCTTAACTGCTTCTGGGGGTATGCAACAGGAAGCTTCCTTTGATGTAAACGAAAGAGAGCCTTTCTACAATTTTTTATTTCTTTACTACCCTATTTTACAAAACCGTGGAAAATGGGCAGTAGGATTAGATTATTTTCACAACCTGGCCTTGAAAAAAGACCTTAGTCGCCACCCTGCATTTATTAACGACACACCTCCTGACTTTCGTCGTGTGGGTATGACAGGTGGATATGAAGTTAGCTTTGGCCGGTTTGGAGCCTTATTTCAGCTTGGGTATTACCTGTATAATGAGGCTCATCCAGGACAGTTATTTTATCAAAGATATTCTGCAAGATATCAACTTACTGACTTCATGGGATTTCATTTTGCATTGCGAAGTCATTTAGGAAATGCGGAAAATATAGAATTGGGAATATTTGCAGGATTATGAAGAAATTGATTTACATACTGCCTACAATCTTATTACTGGTTGTTTCATGCAACGACCAGGATTCATTTGGTTGCTTTAAAAAAGCAGGCGGGCATGCTATTGAAGAAAGACCAATAAGTACTTTTTCGCATATTATCATAGAAACCGGTGTTGACATTCGGTTTTCAGACTCTCAAACTGAAACGATAACAGTTGAAGGTCCTGAAAACTTATTGCATAAAATAGAAACGAATATTTACAGAGATACACTTTATATAAAAGACAGCAACACGTGTTCCTGGGTCAGGTCACCGGTAAGAACAATGATCCATTTACCAATTCCAGCTGATGTCAAAATATACTACAGGGGGTATGGCAATTTAGAACTACAAACAGTCGAACCTATAAATACATTTGACCTGGAAATCGATGATGGAATGGGTGATATTAATTTACAGTTTGCTACTGTAGGAGCAGTATCAATCTATAACAATAGTTTTTCAAATGTTAGTTTATCCGGAAATGCGGATTCTCTTCACTTTCAGTACAGAAACAATTTTGGACAGTTTGACGCTTCTACCCTTCAAAGCAAAAAAGTAGATTTAGTCTATGGTGGAAAAAACGATGTCAAAATTAACCCCACAGAAAGCATTACCGGTGTAATAACCGGATTTGGCGATGTTATATCACTTCAACGTCCTCCATTGGTGGAAGTTGAAGAAATTAGTGGTGGCAAACTTATTTTTAAAAACTAAAATTCTTCGATCAGCCGGATAATTATTCTGGTCATAGCTGGTTCAGCGGTTTCAGCAGCTGAAATTATTTCAGGAATAGATACTGGTTTCAATTTTTCGGGTGTACATAGATCCGTGATTACAGATATGGCAAAAACCGGGAGCCCCATATGAATAGCTACAATATTCTCAGGTATAGAAGACATTCCAACTGCATCTGCTCCAATTATTCTTAGAAACTTATATTCTGCAGGAGTTTCAAGATTTGGTCCCTGAACACCGGCATATACCCCTTTATGAATTCTTACCTTTTCATCTCTCCCAAACTCCATTGCCATCCTGATCATATTCTTATCATATGGTTCATACATATCAGGAAATCTCGGACCAAGACTATCTTCATTTTTACCTCTTAAGGGATTTTCCGGAAATAAATTGATGTGATCTTCAATAATCATCAGATCACTTTTTTCATAATCATTATTTAAACCACCGGCTGCATTACTGATTATAAGTTTATTAATCCCGAGCAATTTCATTACCCTGACTCCATAAGTCACCTGCTCCATTGAGTACCCTTCGTAATAATGAAATCGCCCCTGCATTATGACGACAGGCTTATTTTTTATTCTACCAAAAATTAATCGTCCGGAATGAGATTCGACAGTAGAAACAGGAAAATGCGGGATCGACTCATAAGATATCGTCTGTTTGATATCAACTTTTTCTACTAATTTACCTAAGCCGGTACCCAGGATTATACCATATTCAGGTTTTTCAATATCTAATTCTTTAATTACTGCTAAAGATTCATTGAGTTGATCGAGTATAGAGTTTGCCACGGGTATTATTTTTCTGATTTTGTCAATAAGTAAATTGAAACTTAAGGTTAATTTATTCCATCCTTAAATGCAATCCTTTACGATAATCTATAATTTTGAATTAAAGTAAACTAATCAGCCGTTTTTACGGTATAAATATTAAAAATAAAAATATGTCACTAACACCAACAAAAGATATACCACTCGGGTACCAGGCCCCTGATTTTAATTTACCTGACACAGTTTCCGGAAAAACATTTACTTTAAATGATCTCAGAGGTGCTAAAGCCACTGTAGTAATGTTCATCTGCAATCACTGTCCTTATGTGATTCACATCAGGAAAAAACTTGTTGAAGTTGCTGAAAAATATGAAAATGAGGGTATAAATTTCATCGCGATCAGTTCAAATGATATTACCAACTATCCTGATGATTCTCCGGAAAATATGAAACAATTAGCAAATGCCCTGGAATTTCCTTTCCCTTATTTATATGATGAGACTCAGGAAGTAGCCAAAGCATACGACGCTGCATGTACTCCTGATTTTTCTGTATTCGATGAAAATATGCAGTGTATTTACAGAGGCAGATTTGATGAATCGAGACCCGGAAATGATATTCCAGTCACAGGAAAAGATCTTATTGAGGTTTTGGAAGCCGTTTTAGATGGTGATGACATTCCTGCAGTTCAACACCCAAGCATGGGATGTAATATTAAATGGAAAGAAGGGAATCAGCCATCATAGAATAAATACTGAGAATAATTATTAACAATATCCGTTGTATTGACGATGGATCATGAAGTTTCATTTTTTATGGATAATAATAAAGAGATCTATACAATAATAAGTGGTACAAACCGAAAAGATGCGGTAAGTCCAAAGCTTGCTGCCTATTATCAAACTTGTCTCAGCGAAAAAGGAATTGAAGCTCCTGTGATTTCACTGGATGATCTTCCGGATGATTTTGTTTTTTCGGCACTTTATGAAAATGCGGGTAAGCATGAAGTTTTTAATAAGTTCAGAGAACGGATGTTAAATACAACCAAATTTATATTTATTGTTCCTGAATATAATGGTTCATTTCCTGGTGTTTTAAAGGCTTTCATTGATGGTATGCAATATCCTGATACTTTCTCAAATAAGAAATGTGCTTTGGTGGGCCTTTCTTCAGGAGTGCAGGGTGCAGGTTTGGCATTGAGTCATCTAACAGATATTTTTAACTATTGTGGTACCCATGTGTTAGCCCATAAGCCAAAGCTTTCTTTTATCCATAAGCATTTTGATGGCGAAGAAGTACTTAATGACTTATATAAACAACTAATTGACGAGCAAGTAGAAGCATTTCTCAAATTTTAAAAAAGAAATGCCGGAAGCGGAGCACTAAAGCCTTTCCCGGACCAGGGGAACCGCAAAAAATTCCGGCATTCTACCTAACTAACCAAGTCTTAATGGTTAGAAAAAAAATACCGGCCCGCAAAGAATTGTAAGCCATCGTCCTGCAAAAAGTGAGGCCGGTATTTACCACCTAACTAACCGTAAATAAAAAATAATTTTGTAGTCAGAGATTTATTAAAAAAGAACACAGACCATCGTCAAAAAAAATAAGGCTATGGAAAAAATAAATATCAATCTCGACGCAAAAGTGGCGGTCCATGTTCTTTCTACACCACCATAACTACATATTATTTTTAGTTCCGGACATATTCCGGGACTATGAATGATTATATATTCGCGACCTTCGGGATTAGTCTACATTATCATGCAGATACTTGTTGTTCCCCAGGATCTCATTATCATCGTTTAAATTATACTTACTCATGTTTCGTTCTGAAGAATGCTGAGATTCTTTCAAGTCCACTTTTTTTCTTAAATAAGCCGGCACCTTGAATTTCTCTTTGTATTCCTCATCACGTTTTTCAGGAGTACTGTTATAATTGTTTAATTTTTGCTTTCGCTCCATTGCCTGTTCCTGGAGCTTTTGCTTTTTCATTTCGATCTCACTAAATACAAAAGTCCTTTTAACCTCTCCACTGTCATTACTTTCAGTAGATTCTTCTTTGTTTTGGACTTCCTCATCATCGACAACCTCAAAATCATCATCCAGGTCGAAGAGGTTGTTGGCTTTATCCTCTTCTTCCTGATCTCTTGCAATGAATTGACTTGATTGGGACGGGCCGTTATCAAGCTTATCATTTTTCTTTGATGATTTTGAATCGTTGTTCTCTCCGAATAATTTAATTTGCCTGTTTGATTCCAAGTCGAAGACCTTCTTCGAGTTTGTTGATTCGACATTTTCCTTGATTGTGCTTGGAGCATCAAAACCAGTAGCGATAAGCGTCACTCTCAATGCTGTGCCCAGATCAGGGTCAATGCCATGACCAAAAATCACTTCTGCTTCATCTCCAGCTACTTCCTGGATGTACTCAGTAATCTCAGTCAATTCATCCATTTGCAGTTCAGCTTCTTCTCCGGAGATGATTGAAAGAAGAATCTTTTCAGCACCGTGGATGTCACGGTTATTTAATAAAGGAGAGCTGATCGCCAGTTCTGCAGCCTTCAGGGCCCTGTTCTCGCCTTCAGTCTGGGCTGATCCCATTACTGCAGCACCACTGTTTTTCATCACTGTATTAACATCCTGGAAGTCGACGTTGACATATCCCGGAACAGTAATTATTTCAGCGATACCTTTAGCAGCAGTTGTCAAAACATTGTCTGCCCGACCAAATGCTTCCCTGATAGCCAGATTACCAAAGATCTCTCTCAGTTTATCATTAAGAATGACGATAACTGTATCGCAGCATTCTTTTAAATCTTTTATTCCTGCTTCTGCAGCAGCCATTTTCTTTTTGCCCTCAAATCCAAAAGGCGCAGTGACGATACCTACTGTAAGGATATCCATGTCTTTTGCTATCCTGGCGATTTGCGGAGCAGCACCAGTACCTGTACCACCACCCATTCCGGCAGTGACAAATACCATTTTTGTTCCGTCGCCAAGAAGCTCTCTAATTTCTTCTTTGCTCTCGATAGCAGCGTTTTTTCCGATCTCAGGATTAGCTCCTGCTCCCAGTCCTTCAGTCAGGTGGGTTCCGATCTGAAGCCTATAGGGTACCGGACTGGCCTTTAACGCCTGTGAATCTGTATTTACGACGACAAATTCAACATCTTTAATTCCCTGATTGTACATGTGGTTAACAGCATTGCTACCACCTCCCCCAACACCGATCACTTTTATGATCGATTTTTGATGTTCGGGGATATCAAAAGTAAATCCGTTGTCTGACATAATTTCTACGGTTTAAATTGTGGTTATAGTGCCGTCCGGCGTGACCCGGGACGGTTAGTTAGTTCTTTTAAATAATTAATAATTAGTGTTATCGATATCATCGATCAGTAATCCTTTGGTCTTGTTGATGATCTTTTTGAAAAAGTCACCACCATTAGGTTTACTGGTGTTCTCATTTCCTGCTTCACGGTTGGCTGGATATGCTTTATATCTTTCTTCACGCTCGTCCAGCGATCTGAATCCGGTCAATACCAATCCGACACCCGTTGCATACATCGGGCTCTTCACAATATTTATTTTGCTCTTGCCTAGATGTTCGTTCGGGAATCCGACACGGACATCTTTGCCAGTCATATATTCAAACAATTGTTTAATGCCTAATAATTGTGATCCACCACCAGTGACCACTAATCCGGCTGCAAGCTTATCATCATATCCTGAAGCGATGATTTCGCTGTGTACATATTCGATGATCTCTTCCATTCTTGCTTCTATAATGAAAGCAAGATTTTTTATAGAGATCTCTTTTGGAGGCCTGTTTCTGAGACCGGGTATACTGATTATCTCATTTGGACTTGCCTCTTCTGCTATTGCACGACCAAATTTGGTTTTAAGCAACTCAGCTTGATTTTGCATTACGCTACACCCCTGCTTTATATCAGATGTGATTATATCTCCGCCAAAAGGAACCACAGCGGTATGTCTTATTATATTATCATGGAAAATCGCAATATCAGTAGTACCACCTCCGATATCGATAAGGCAAACACCAGCCTCTTTTTCTTCATCACTAAGTGCTGACAAGCTGGATGCAAGTGGCTCCAGTATCAGATTTTCAACCTCTAGTCCTGCTCTTTTAACACACTTGTGAATATTTTTAATATCGTTGGTCTTAGCTGTGATTACATGGAAATTAGCCTCGAGCTTAGTTCCTGCCATTCCAACAGGATCAAGAATTCCCTCCTCGTAGTCAACCATATAATCCTGAGGCATTACGTGAATGATCTCACTTCCAGCAGGCATCATAATACGGTAAATCTCATTGGTCAGTCGATTTACATCCTCAACCGTGATTTCATCATCATCAGAAATTCTGGTTATGCTATGATGGTGCATAGAACTTCTGATATGTTGGCCGGCAATTCCTACATTTACAACATTGATATCAATACCAGACTGCTCTTCAGCTTCTCTGATTGCCTTTTGGATGGCAGCAACGGTCTTATCAATATTATTAACTACTCCTCTGACTACGCCATCAGAAACAGCCTGTCCCATTCCGAGAACGTCCAGTTTTCCGTGTTGATTTTTCTTTCCTACAATGGCTGCGATCTTGGTGGTTCCAATATCCAAGCCTACAACTATTTTTTCGTATTCCATGATACTGTATAATTTATGGTGGTGTCTGTTTTTCTATTCACAAATAATTTGATCTTCATAAGCCAGGTTAACTCTGTCATAATGATTCCAGCCTTTTCGAGGTAGAATTTCACTATAGAACACTTCCAGCTTTTTTAATTTTTTATCCAGATCGACGGGCTTACCCAATTCGATCCGTTGCTTCCCTACCTGCTGATAAAGAATTACATTGCCCTTCTTATCAATGTCTATCTGAGCAATCTGAGCTTTCAAAAACTCATCCTCTTCGATCTTTTTGATAAGGTTCATTATCGGATTACCAGGTTGTTCGGTAAGTTTTCCGGTAATTATACTTTTTACATAATCGCCTGTTATGATCATCATTCTTGGTGTATATCGATCTGAAGTCGGAATGATCCTGCCATCAATACCTATGTAAGCATCGGCTGCCATATTCTGAACTAATCTGGCTACCGGCTTTACCAGTTCTGCTTCAACAACAAGATTTCCTCCAAGTCCGCGGAACACTTCTGCTGTTTTGATGTATTGTTGTTTCAGGATCTTCTTTTCAAGATCTTTAAGGTTGATATTTTCAAAGCTATTTCCAGATAAAGGCACTCCATTGTATGTCAGAGCCGATACCACATCTTCTTCATTGATAAAATAATTATCCTCTATACCCTTTAACCTGACATTGATTTCTGAGCAAGTCCGGGTATGGTACCTGTTACCGGCAAAACCAGCCAGAGCCACAAAGACTACTGCCAGAATTGCTACCTTCACAGGTGTATGGATCGATATTTTATTTAAAAACTTCTTCACGATGCTTCGAGCATATTTTTAATTCTCACTACTTCTCTATCTATATCTCCCGCTCCAACTGTTAAAAGCAATTCAGGTTCACGGGCTTTTAATAAAGCGATCAAATCTTCTCTGTCGATCACTATCTTATTCTCATTCTTCATTTTATTCAGAATCATTTCCGAATCAACTCCTTCAATAGGTTCTTCTCTTGCAGGATAAATCGGCATCAGAATAACATCGTCAGCCTTATCCAGTGATTCGGCAAATCCATCTGCAAAATCTCTTGTCCTGGTGTATAAATGAGGCTGAAATATTACCGTCATTTTTTTATCGGGGTATAATTTCCTTACAGAATCAATAAGTGAGGTTATTTCAGTAGGGTGATGAGCATAATCATCGATATAAACTGCCTTATCCGTAATACTGATATATTCAAACCTTCTTTTTACTCCCTTGTAACTTTCCAGTCCACTGAACAAATCCTCCTTTTCCAAACCGTTATCAAGTGCTATAGCTGATGCGGCTATGGCGTTTAGCACATTATGAAAACCAGGCTGGTGAAGAACTAGGCCTCCAAAAAACAAATTCTCAGGCTCGTAAGACATGTCGAAAACAAAAGCATTTTCTTCAACTCTTATATTTTTGGCCTTTATATCTCCCTCATCGATTCCGTAGCTGATTCCAACTAATCCTCTTTCCTTAATCAGGGCATCCAGCTGATTCTTAAGTGAATTGTGGTAATAAAGCTTTTGTCCTTTTGGAATTAATTCAATGAATTCTTTAAACGATTTCACCAACTCCTCATGCTGCCCATAAATATCCAAATGATCAGCATCCATATTTGTGATTATAGCTGAAGTAGGGTGCAATCGAAGAAAAGTTCTGTCAAACTCATCGGCTTCAACCACGATTATTGGTTCTTCATCCTTGCGATTGAGCAATAAATTAGAATTATAATTAGTAGCAATACCTCCCAGCAATCCTTCCATATTCAAATCTGCATGATATAAAAGGTGAGCAAGCATTATACTTGTCGTTGTCTTCCCATGAGTTCCTGCCACTGCTAAAGTCTTATGATCTTTAGTGATCATCCCTAATACCTCTGACCTCTTATAAATCGTAAACCCACTCGTTTTGAAGAAATCAAACTCATCGTGTTTTTTAGGGATTGCAGGAGTATAAATAACCAGGGTAGCTTCAGGATCTCTGAACTTAGCCGGGATGTAATTCGGATTATCCTCAAAATGTATTTCCATCCCTTCATTGGATAATTTATCCGTCAGAGTTGAAGATGTGCGATCGTAACCAGCTACCGCTTTGTCTCTATCGACAAACCAGCGAGCCAGGGCACTCATTCCAATGCCTCCGATCCCAAGGAAATATACGTTATCGTAATCCGCTATTTTCACTTATATAATTTCTCTAATTCGTTTACAATATCTTTTGTCGCATTTGGCAGAGCCATCTTCTTGATAGCACTTGCTAATGTTGATTTTTTATCTTCATCGGTGATGACCTCTGAAACCAGGTCACCTAATTTTTCACTTTGTTCTGAATCCTTCAGACAAATTGCTGCTCCATGTTCTTCTAATGCCTGAGCATTTTTAGTTTGATGGTCTTCAGCAACATGTGGTGAAGGAATAAATATTACCGGACGGCCAACCAGACATAATTCAGAAACTGAAAGCGCTCCAGCCCGACTTACCACCAAATCAGCCAAAGCATAGGCCTTATTCATTTCTTTAATGAAAGGTGTTACTTTCACCATTGATTTATCTAATCCTAAAATCTTATCTACGCGGTGCTGCATCTCCTCGTGATAGAATTTACCACATTGCCAGAACACCTGAATTCCTTCTCGTGTCCACTTTTTAAGATTTTTAAGCACTCCTTCATTAATACTTCTAGCTCCCAGGCTTCCCCCCAGAATCAGCAATATTGGCTTGTTTGCATCGAACCCGAAATGTTCAGCGGCTTCAGACTTCGCTGGCATATTTTCAGCAATTTCTGCCCTGACCGGGTTTCCGGTAAGTTTGATCTTATGAGGTGGAAAGAATCTTCCCATATTTTTATATGCCACACAAATCACATCAACACTTTTTGCGAGCCATTTATTAGTTAAGCCTGCAAAGCTATTTTGCTCCTGGATCAGAGTAGGTATTTTTCTTTTGGCTGCCACATACAGCAATGGACCTGCCGCATAGCCACCTACTCCAACAGCAGCATCCGGCTTAAATGCTTTAATAATGCGACGAGCATCGATCAGACTCTTCATCAATTTCACGGGGAAAAGAAGGTTTCTGACAGAAGCTTTTCTTTGTATACCACTTATCCAAAGACCCTTTATCTCAAAACCGGCCTCAGGAACCTTTTGCATTTCCATTTTCCCCTTGGCTCCGACAAAGAGAATCTTTGCATCTTCATGACGCTTCTTGATCTCCTCTGCGATGGCAATAGCTGGATAAATGTGCCCTCCGGTACCTCCACCGCTAATGATTATTCGATATGGTCCTTTATTACTCATTAAGCTGCTTTAGCAAAATTTTTTCCTTGTTTAACTTTTCCTTCATTAAGCGAAACTTGCGGCCCTCTACTTACGCTGAGCATTATACCAAATGCCAAACCTGTAAATAACAAACTGGTACCACCCATACTTACAAATGGTAACGGTAATCCTGTCACGGGACCCAGACCAACAGCTACACCCATATTCACCATCGCTTGTAGCACCAGCGAAAATGATATTCCGGCACTGAGCAATCCTTCATATGCCTTTTCACTATTCGCAACCATACGCATCCCCCGGACCAGAAGCACCAGGTATAATATCAATACTGCTACACCGCCTATTACTCCGTATTCCTCAAGAATGATCGCATAGATAAAGTCAGCATATGCTGAAGGAAGAAAATTTCTTCCATCACTTTTCCCGGGACCCTTACCGATAGTACCTCCGGATGCGATAGCCAGTTTAGCATGCTTTTCCTGATAACCTATGTGATCATCATCCAGAAAGGCTTCCACCCTGCTTACCACTGTTTCTCCCCTCTGTCCTATGGTGAATGCCGCTGTACCAGCAATAGCTCCAATCAATACAAGCATCGCCAGATATTTAACAGGAACTCGTCCGATAAACATCAAGAGCATGCAAGTGAGAAACAGAAGTATTGCTGTACTCATATTTGTCATTGCTATCAAACTGCAGACAATAAAAATCCATATCAGTATTGGTAGCAAAGTGATCTTTACGTTTTCAATTTTTAGTTGTCGTTTACTGAGCATCGAAGCAAGAGCAACAATCAGGGCTACTTTAGCCAAATCCGAAGGCTGAAAAGACTGATTGATCAATGGTATCGTAATCCAACGGCTTGCTGCGTTAATCGTATTTCCAAACAACCACGCATAAAGCAATAATGGCACACTGATCCATAATGCCAGTTTTGATAACAAACTGAAGTACCTGAAATCGACTTTATGCGCCAGGTAAGCAGTAAAAAATGATAGAAATACAAGGATAGTATGTCTGATCAGATAGTATTCGGTATTACCAAAGTGATTTCTGTGAGCAAGCGTGCTTGTCGCAGAATAAACCACGAAAATACTGATCAACCCCAGGGCAAACATTACTCCCCAGATTATCGGATCACCCTTTAGATTTTCCTGAGTCCATAGTCTGATCTTTTCAGTCATCACTCACCTCCTCTTTTAATTTATTTATTGCCTCAATAAATTGGTTTCCCCTGTCTTCATAATTCTTGAACAGGTCAAAACTTGCACAAGCCGGAGAAAGTAAAACAACGTCTCCTGTTGTCGCCTCTGCATAAGCCACTGCCATCGCTTTTTTAAGTGAGCCTGTATCAAATGTTTTAACATGGTCACTAAAAGCATCAATTAATTTTTTATTATCAGTCCCCATGCAAATTAGGGCTTTGACCTTTTCTTTGACCAGGGGAAGAATCATTTCATAATCGTTTCCTTTATCAACTCCCCCGGCGATCCAGATAATCGGATCTTCAAAACTTTTCAATGCATAGTAAACAGCTTCTACATTGGTGGCTTTACTATCATTGACATAAGAAGCTCCATTAATTTTAGTCACCAGTTGAAGCCTGTGAGGTGCATTTTCAAAAGAATCCAATCCTTTTCTTATGTCAGATTCGGATACTCCTGACTTGATTGCTGCTGCAATCGCTGCCCCGGCATTGATCATATTGTGAGGCCCCTTAACAGGTAATTCCTCACTTGTCACTGTAAACTTTCTTTTATCCAGATTAAAATTGATCTCATTTTCCCCGATATTAACAGCCGCTTTCTTATTGTTTATATCTAATGAGATCAAGCCAACCTTATTTTTTACCTTTTCTACTCCTCTCGAGGTATATTCATCAGAAATGTTAGCTATGAAGTGGTCATTCTCATCCATGTTAGCTACAATCCTCATTTTTGAAGATAGATACAGCTCCATGCTATTTTCATATCTGTCTAAATGATCAGGAGTAACGTTTAATAACACAGCAATTTTTGGTTTAAACTCAACAGTGTCATCAAGCTGAAAACTGCTCACTTCAATTACATATCCGTCGTATTTTTCGTTATCGATTACAGCCTCCGCAAAACTTTTACCAACATTGCCGGTTAGAGCATAATTAAGTCCACCAGATTTCACCAGGTGATGAGTCAGTAAGGTTGTTGTAGTCTTCCCATTAGTTCCGGTAATTCCAATTATTGGCTTTTTAGTAAACCTGGCACCCCATTCGATTTCTCCGATTACAGGAATATTATTCTTTTTACACCATTTAATCGGATCAGCCTGTGGGGGAATACCTGGTGATTTTACCATAAGAACAGCTCCAACCCATTTAGAATAATCATGGCCTCCTTCTTCATAATGTATACCGGCCTTATCGAGCTTCACCTTATATTTAGAGGCAATAGCTCCACTGTCGGAAAGGTACACTTCGAAGCCTTTGCTTTCAGCAAGCAAAGCTGCACCTGTTCCGCTTTCTCCAGCGCCTAATATGATTATTCTGTCAGCCATTAATATTTCTTATCTCAGTTTGAGGGTAGCCAGCGATATGATCGCCAACAGGATACCCACGATCCAAAATCTTGTTACTATTTTAGGTTCTGCGTAATTTTTCTTTTGATAATGATGGTGAAGTGGCGACATCAAAAAGATCCTTCTCCCCTCACCGTATTTTTTCCTGGTATATTTGAAATAGCTCACCTGAAGAATTACTGATAAATTCTCAATCAGAAATACACCACATAGCACCGGTATTAACCACTCCTTTCTTATTGCAAGTGCAAGCACAGCGATAATTCCTCCGAGTGATAAACTACCAGTATCACCCATGAATACTTGTGCCGGGTAAGCGTTGTACCACAAGAAACCAATACACGCTCCTACAAAGGCGGCACAGAATATCACCAGTTCACTGGACATGGGTATGTACATAATATTCAGATACTGGCTGAACACAGCATTACCAGACACATAAGCTAAGATTGCCAGTGTAAGCCCTACGATAGCAGAAGTACCTGCAGCCAGACCATCAATTCCATCAGTTATATTAACCCCGTTAGAAACTGCAGTCACAATAAATACTACAATAAGAGTATAGATCAACCAGGTCAGATCTTCGGGTAAGCCAATAGCTTCGGTCAACTCGGTATAATCAAAATCATTATTTTTCAAAAAGTAGAAAGTAGTTTTCATTGATTTTACATCCTCATACTCAGGAGTAGCCTCAACTATCTCGATCTGATCTTTTTCATCAGCCTTTTCAAATTGCCTGATCACAACATCCTCATGAAAATAGAGAGTAAGACCTACTATTAATCCCAGGGAGATCTGCCCGATCATTTTGAACTTACCTCTAAGTCCCTCTTTATTTTTCTTAAATACCTTTATGTAATCATCAAGAAACCCAATAGCTCCGATCACAATAGTTGTAACCAGTAGTAGGATAATGTAAATATTATCAGGTTTTGCAAAGAGGATAACCGGCAGGAGAATCGCTGCAACAATAATAACACCTCCCATAGTAGGAGTTCCTGCTTTTTGAAGCTGTCCTTCCAGACCAAGATCTCTAACCGTTTCACCAACTTGTTTTCTTTGCAACCATAAGATTATTCTCTTACCAAAAATGATCGTTATCAATAACGATAGTAATGCTGCCATACCTGCCCGGAATGAAATATATTGAAACACTCCTGCTCCGAGCATGTCAAATTGTTGGTCGAGATAATCAAATAAATAATACAGCATTATATTCAGTCATTCATTAATTCAAACATATCCTTCAATACTGCACGATCATCAAAATCGTGTTTAACCCCTTCGATTTCCTGATAGGTTTCATGTCCTTTTCCGGCGATAAGAATAATATCACCAGGTTCAGCAAAGTTTACTGCTAAACGAATCGCTTCCTTCCTGTCTGGCAGGCTTACTTTCTTTTTAACCTGTGTCGGTCCGAGACCTTTTTCCATATCTTTGATTATCGCCATCGGATCTTCAAATCTTGGATTATCACTGGTTAAGATCACCCTGTCACTGAATCTGGCTGCTATTGAAGCCATTTCAGGTCTTTTTGTTGTATCCCTGTTTCCTCCGGCCCCTACTACAGTTATTACTTGTTCATTGCCTGTTCTTAAGTCTGCAATTGTTTCCAGAACATTTTCCAGTGCATCAGGTGTATGTGCATAATCGACTATTCCGGTAATTCCTTTCGGTGAAATCACCAGTTCGAATCTGCCCGGAGCACCATTAAGCTCGGACATTGCCGAAAGTACTTCAGTAGGATCCTCATCTAAAAGAACCGCTACTGCATATACAGCCAATAAATTATAAGCATTAAACTTTCCGATCAGCTTAAACCATACATGCTGATCATGGATTTGTAATTCCATGCCTTGCAGTGTATTGCTGATCATTTTCGCTTTATAATCAGCAAGCTGACGTAGTCCATATGTATTTACTGAAGAACGAGTGTTCTGAACCATTACTCGCCCTCTCTTGTCATCAATATTTACCAGGGAAAAAGCATCTTGCCTCAACCCGTCAAAAAGCAACTTTTTAGCTTCGATATAAGAATCGAATGTTTTATGATAGTCCAGGTGATCATGACTGATATTGGTAAAAACACCACCGGCAAAATCAACACCTGCTACCCTGTGTTGAGCAAGTGCATGAGAACTCACTTCCATAAAAGCAAATGAACAACCCTCTGAAACCATATCTGCTAAGAGTCTATTCAAACTGATCGCATCAGGAGTTGTATGCGTTGATGGGATCACTTTTTGATCGATCCTGTTCTCAACAGTAGAGATCAATCCACATTTATGGCCAAGAGATTGAAATAACCTGTACAGCATAGTAGCCACGGTAGTTTTGCCATTAGTACCGGTTATACCAACAAGCTTCAGCCTGGCAGACGGATTGCCGTAAAAATTAGAGGCCATTGTGCCCAGGGCAACAGCGGTATTCTCTACAGCAACGTAGGTAATGTGATCAAAAAGTTTATCTGGCAATGTTTCACAAACAATAGCTTTTGCACCCTTTTCTACCGCATTGTCTATGTAATCATGCCCATCTGCCACAGTTCCTTTAATCGCGACAAAGCAACTGTCAGGCTTCACGGCCCTTGAATCGATTTCCAGAGCACTGACAGACATGCCTGTTTCGCCTTTCACCTGCCTGATAGAAACTTTATATAATATGTCGCTTAATTTATTCACTATATTTTATTCTAATGTTAGTGTTACATAACTACCGCGGATCAACTTGGATCCCGGTAATTGTGATTGTTTTGCTACCCTGCCTTTACCGGCAAGTTCTACTCTCACTCCTTTGTTCTCAAGTAAAAAAAGAGCGTCTCTTCCCGTCATCCCTCTCAAATCAGGCATCAATCCTTCTGATTGAGACTTTTCATTCCATTTGATGCTGGTGCCATCAATCGAAGCTTTCACCCATTCTGCCGGTTCGCTTAAATGATTGCTGATACCCAGCTTGTTTAATATCAGATTTAAATCATCGTATTTTCCTGACTGGACAACAGGGAAAATCCCTTTTTCAACAGCAAATTTCGATGGTAATGGTTGATGAAGGTTCAGGTCTAAAGAGAAGATTTTATCAGCAATCTCCTTAAATACCGGAGCTGCAACATCACTACCATATTGGAAATATCCTTTCGGACTATCGATGACTACAATACAAGAATACTTAGGATTTTTAGCCGGAAAATATCCAGCAAAGCTTGTGTAATAATTTTTAGTATATCTGCCGTCCTTAACTTTCTGAGCTGTACCGGTTTTACCCGCGATGTTATAATCTGTTCCCTTGATGTTCATCGCCGTTCCTCTTTCAACTACTCCTTCCAACGCTTTTCTGATCTTTAATAGGGTACTTTTACCAGCTATTTGATCCCTGATTACCCTTGTATCATAATGCTCAATTACATCGTCAGCCTTTCTAATACTTTTAACAATGATCGGAGCCACCATTTTGCCCTCGTTTGCGATGGCATTATAAAAAGTCAGCATGTGTAATGGTGACATTCTCAACTCATAACCAATTGACATCCAAGGCAGAGTTGTGCCATACCAGTCTGATGCATTCGGATCTTTAAAATATGGCTTCCCTTCTCCCACCATTTGAAAATTAAGTGGTTCGGAAAGACCAAAAGATCTCACATATTCCATGAAGCGCTGAGGTTTCGTGTTGAAACTCTGATCAACCCACCTTGAAACAGCAATATTTGATGATTTTTCAATAGCCTCCTTTAGAGTTACAGTTCCATAACCGCCAGGTTTATGATCACGCATCGTGCGGTCGTAAAACTTAAATTCTCCCTTGCCGGTGTAAATAGTATCAGAAAGTTCAAGACCGGTTTCTTCCATTAACGCAATTGCCGAAGCTATTTTAAATGTAGAACCAGGCTCAACGGAGCTTGCTACAGCATAATTATATCGTTCGCGGTATTCACCTTCAGCGTTTTTGCTTAGGTTCGCAATAGCTTTGATCTCACCTGTTGCCACTTCCATCACGACCACACATCCATAATTAGCATCGTGCTTTCGAAGGTGTTTACGCAATGATGATTCTGCTACATCTTGTAAATTGATATCGATAGTAGTTTGAATATCAAATCCGTCAATGGCTTTCACTTCATTACCATCGTAGATCTGTTTCAGGTTACCGTTACCAACCTTTTGAAATACTGCACGACCGTTTTGTCCGGCCAGATTATTATTAAAGCTAAATTCCAGACCAACAACACCCTTCTTTTCACTGTTAGTAAACCCAACAGTTCTGGCTGCCAATTGTCTGAATGGTTTATACCTTCTGTTTTCTTTTTCAAATATTACTCCACCTTTCATCTGGCCCTTTCTGAAGATCGGCCAGGATTCAAGCTCTTTTTTCTCCCTGTAATTAATGTACCTTTTTCCAAGTACGATATATCGGTCACCTTTGGCACGTGCCTGCTTGATCAATCTCTCGTAAGATGCCTTGTTTCTGTCACCAAAATGAGCGGCAAGCATCATGGAAAGTGAATCGATCCCGGATTTAAAGACCTCATCATCGCAGACTGTGGCATCAAATGCCACGCGATAAAAAGGCAAAGAGGTAGCAAGCAAAGAACCATCATCGGAGTAGATGTTACCCCGGACAGCATTTACCTCCTTGTCACGAAAACCTATACTTTCTGCCATTTCCACCCATTTTTCGCCTTCTATATATTTGATCTCAATGATCTTATAAATAATGGCGAGGGCAAAAACGAACATAATAATAAAGGCAATTCTGACCCTCAGTACTATGGAACGTTTTATATTCATTTTTCCGTCAACTCAATTTTATACGGCGGTTCATCACTCTCTTTTAACTTCAGGGCTTTGACCCTTTTTGCTACCTCTGACTGCTTACTTTGAATTTTGTATTCAGCTTGTGAGGTTTGGAAGTCGGCCCGTAAATCTTCTACCTCTTGCTCAAGACGATTGATCTTGAGTATGGTCTTATCTACATAATGAGTATGGCCGATGTAAAAGATGCATATCGCTGTGTAAAACAATATGTATGGTAAAAACTTGACAGGCAGTCCGTCTCGAAAGACGGTCTCAAAGCTTACTACCTGCTCGAAACGGGAGAAAAACCCCTGTTTTTTAGCAGCTTTGTTGCTTTGACTTTTTGCCTTGTTTGTGTTTTTACTCATCTTTTAGTCGTTCACCAATTCTCAATTTTGCACTTCTTGCGCGGCTGTTTTCAGCCACTTCTTCTTCAGACGCTATGATGGGTTTTCGATTTACCGGCTCGAAAGGACGAATCAGGTTACCGTAGAAGTCTTTCTCAGGTTGGCCCTGAAAATTGCCTTTTGCAATAAAGTTTTTAACCAGTCTGTCTTCCAGTGAGTGATATGACATCACTACCAGCCGACCTCCGGGTCTGATTACTTCAGCTGTTTGCATCAGAAAATCCTCCAGTGCTTTCATTTCATCATTAACTTCAATGCGAAGCGCCTGGAACACCTGGGCCAGATATTTATTCTCTTTCCCACGGGGCGTACATTTCTGCAAAACTTCTTTTAACTGATTAACGGTTTGAATTCGTTTATTTATTCGATGTGACACGATCGTCGCTGCGGCGGTACGGGCATTTTTAAGCTCCCCGTAGATCCCCAGAATACGATGCAGTTGACTTTCAGAGTAGGTATTGACAATTTCTTCGGCTGTTAGGTTAGTGTTCTGGTCCATCCGCATGTCAAGCTGGGCTTCATATCTTGTTGAGAAGCCTCTCTCCGGTACATCAATCTGATGGGACGAAATCCCCAGGTCAGCGAGAACTCCATCAACCTTATTGATACCGTACAGCTTTAAATACTTTTTTAAATACCTGAAATTACTCTGAATAAACTGAAAATTCGGCGACTCAATTTGGTCAGCGTTCGCCTTAGCATCAACATCCTGATCGAATGCAAACAGTTTACCCTCCGATAAATACTTTAAAATAGGTTTTGAATGACCGCCTCCACCAAAGGTTACATCAACGTAAATACCTTCTGGTTTGATGGCCAGTCCCTCAAGACACTCTTTAAGCATTACCGGCTTATGGTACATCATAGCTTTCAAAGAACATTAGTTCGAGTCCAGATACTTTTCTGCCAATGCAGAAAACTCTTGCTGGTCGTCGATCAAATAATTATTATATATATCAGGGTTCCACAATTCGATCTTGTTTCCCACCCCCACTAATACTGCCTCACGATCGAGTTCTGCGAAACTCATCATTGGCTTTGGAATCAGGATCCGGCCCGAGCTATCTAATTCTACAACCGAATTTCCCCTGAAAAAATTGCGTTGCAATTTTCTGTGTTCCTCATTAAATTCATTT
Organism: Mangrovivirga halotolerans; assembly: GCF_026241165.1. Taxonomy (GTDB): domain Bacteria; phylum Bacteroidota; class Bacteroidia; order Cytophagales; family Cyclobacteriaceae; genus Mangrovivirga; species Mangrovivirga halotolerans. Next base: position 223,877 of record NZ_JAPFQN010000002.1, read on the forward strand.
AACCCGGCAATCTTCTGGTAGATCTTTTTCCACTCAGTCATCGGGTACAATATCAAACATTGTTCAAAACCTCTTCTCAATACAAGCTCACTCCCATTCGATTCAGGGAGACCGGACTTCAGCTTCGAAGGCAGTGTTAACCGCCCCTTGGCATCCAGCTTTATTTCATATTCACTTGTAAAAAAGGCCATTTAAACGCGCGCTAATTATTTATTCCTTTTCAATTCACAAATGTAGAGTAAAGTCTGACAATTTCCACCACTTCACCCCACTTTTTACCACCTAATATAAAATTCTTATTATTCAGTACCAAACAAAAGGAATTAAAACTTTCAAAATCAGTTAGTTAAGAAAGAGTAAATTGACATTAAGTATTTGATTATCAGTTATTTATAAGCAAATAATAAAAATTAGTTACTAAAGTGGGAAAAGGTGGGAGGAAATTCCGTACTTTTTTAATTATTTGACAGAATATTCGTCAAATTGAAGACACTTCCATAAAAAAAATTATCTTTGAATTGCTTAAAATCGTTAATTACGGCAAAAAAATAATATTTATGAGCTTGAAGACCATTTCTGAAATCGCATTAATACTATTACTCACTTTTATGGTGGGAGGATGTGGGGAACAATCCGAAAATACTGAAAACCCAGAGATCGTTACTGGTAAATACAGAGCTGAAATGAATATGGACGGACACATCCTTCCTTTCACTATTGAATTAAGCGAAGTGGCAGATGAAAAATATCTTTTAACATTTATAAATGGTGAAGAAAGAATGCCTTCAGACACTTTTTCTATAACCGGAGATTCTGCCAAGGTTTCTCTAAGTATTTTTGACAGTGCCTTTGAAATCGAATTTGGTGAAAAAAGCTTTTCTGGAGAGTTTGTTAAATATTATAAGTCAAATGATTACCGAATTCCCATTGAAGCTCAATTATCTGATAAACCTGAATTTGAAGCGGCTAATTCTGAAACGGCCAATCTTCATGAAAGATATTCAGTCACCTTTGTCACACCTGAAGGAGACACTACTGAGGCGGTTGGTGAATTCAATCAAAATGGCACGGATGTAAAAGGAACTTTTTTAACTCCAACAGGTGATTACAGGTATCTCACTGGCGTTGTAGATGGCGATAGCTTGAAATTGAGCACATTTGATGGAGACCATGCTTTTTTGTTTACTGCAAAAATTGCAAATGATGGATCATTAGACGGGAGCTTCTGGTCTGGAATCCATTGGTATGAAGACTGGACGGCTGTTCCTGATCCCGATGCTTCTTTGCCAGATCCTTCTGAAATGACTTATATGAAAGAGGGGTATGATTCATTTAATTTTGAGTTCCCCGATCTGGAAAAGAATATGGTTTCCTTATCAGATAAAAGATTTGAAGATAAGGTCATAATTGTTCAACTACTTGGTAGCTGGTGTCCAAACTGTATGGATGAAACAAGGTTTCTTGCAGATTGGTACAGAAAAAATCAGGATTTACCTGTAGAGATCGTTGGACTAGCATATGAACAAAAAGATGATTTTGAGTATGCTTCAAAGAGAGTTACAAAGATGAAAGATCGTCTGGGAGTAAACTACCCGGTTTTAATTGCTGGTAATGCAGATAAAGAAAAAGCGGCAGAAACTCTTCCAATGTTAAACAGGGTGATTGCTTTCCCTACAACCATCGTTTTAGATAAAGATAAAGAAATAAGATATATCCATACCGGCTTTAGCGGACCTGGTACTGGAGAGCATTATATTCAGTTTACTGAGCATTTTAAGGATTTAATCGAAAAATTAGCGAGAGAAGAAGCTTAGAATTTTAATAAAAAATTAATAGCGGCCTTAAGGATAATTTCTTTTGAGGCCGCTTTTTTTGATATTGATTTATTGTTTAATAAGCTTATGATATTGAAGAGCTATTTCCTCCGTGTAAATGCCATTTTGCCGAATAAAAATCTGCAAGACATAAATACCTGCAGGCCACAGACGACCATCTATGATAATTTCTTCTTCATCATGAATGTATTCAGTTAGCATTTCGTTTCCTTGAAGATTAACCACCCTTACTTGTTTTGCATCTTCAGTGATGTTCAATACTTTCCACACTCCGCTTAAACTTGGATTCGGAAAAACAAACAGTTCATTTTCATCAAGTAACGTTCTAATGTCGGTTACCTTAAAAAGAGTAGTTGCAACATCCTGACAACCACTTTCGCCCGTTACTGTTAAGGTAACTGAAAGGTCCCCGGTATCTTTAAATCTGCGGGTAGGATTTTGCTCGATAGAATTTTCACCATCTCCAAAATCCCAATACCTGTTCATCGCACCAATACTTTGATCAGTAAACTCTATCAATTGATGAAGATAAACAGTAGTATTTTCAAAATTGCTACTCATTACACTGGTTGGTTTTGAACGATAGGCTATTTGAATTTGATTTTCAATACTTGAACAACTATACTCAGGATTTGACACCTCAACTTTATATAAACCAGCTTCCTTCACTGTAATCGATCTTTCATTACTTCCTGTAGACCATTGATATTGATTACCAGGTTGATAAGGAAGGGATAACTGAATCGAATCGCCCGGACAAATAATCGATTCGGGTTTTGACAAATTAATAGAAGCATTACCAATTACCTTTACCACCGCAGCAGTTCTAATGCTCTCAAACTCATTTTCAGCGTTCGAAACAAATAAAACAGTATCTTTCGTGATGTTATTTAAAGCAATTCTATCGGCATTTTTTAGTACAGGAACACCTCCCGTGTTCATTTTATACCAGTTGTATTTAAGAGCGCCTTTTGCAATAATTTCAGCATTACTTCCATAACACACATAGGTAGTATCTACTACAGGGATTGGTGCTTTAAAAGTGGAATTATACATGTTATAAGCAGCTTTTGCAGAGTTTAAAACATCATTCAAACTATCACCGGCATGAACTGCAAATGCTAATTTCACCTTCTCCCCTGTTTTAATTGAAACAGGCCCAATTGAGACTGTATGAGATACATCACGACCTTCAGGATTATCTCCTGCTTTTGCCTTTCCGATTCCCGAAGTCATCGACTCAATCTTTTCTTCATCAGAATAGGTGAGATTGATCCCCCATGGATTCCCGGGAATACTTAAATCATTATCGATTGCCCAATAATTAAAATCTCCATTCAACGGTTGAATGGCTGCATAAATAGTATCGTTTTCTTCCAGGTTATGGACATATCCAAAATTTATATTTTTTTCCGAAAAATATCCGGCTCGGTCGTTCTTCCCTTCTATTGAAATATTCCAATCAGAAAAAAGTCCTAAATAAAAATCATTAATATCTTCCTGTGATTGATTTTCTATTTCATATTCAACAATAAAATATTTATCATTTGGCGCTTCTTTCCAGACCATCGTCCGGTAATCTACTCGAACACCTACAGGAGAATAACTATTAAGATCATGAAAAGAACCACTTAATTCTTCGTTGGAATACAAGCCGGGATTTTGTCTTTCAATTCTATCAATAATAGTAAAATCATCATTAATACTATAATTACTTCTAATAACATTGTTTGACAATTTACCATTTGAAGTCATCATTAATCCCATATTAGATACAAGGTTCTTATACTTATATAAAAACCCATTTCCTATTTCAGAATAATATGGCGCATCATCATATCCTATTCTACCTTTTGAGGAAACAGTAGTTGAAATAAGATTCTGGTCAATATTTAAGTGTGTTGGATTGAAAATAAAAGAAAATATTTCAAACGATGAATATCTATCATCTGAGTATGTAACTCTAAAAACAATTTCTTTATCATCAGGAATATCTGAATTAAGTACTAATCTAAAGGGGGTGCTCACTGTATTAAATTCCATTGAACTATCTATAACTCCGGGAGAAATCTGGTTATCTAATATATTTATCCCGTAATAATCTGTTGACAATTCAATAGTGAGAGCATTTGTACTTCTCCATAAGGAATTTTTTATCAGGCCATATACAATAGCGGTATCTCCAGGTGCAGCTTTCTGACCAGACTTTTCATTTACAATTTTTATATTTGAAAAACTGATTGCTGAGGGTTTAATGGTTAATGCTTTTAGTATATCAATACGCCCTGCTCCATATAACTTATTAAACACAAAATCTCCGTCAGGTAGTATGGATTTATCTGCGGAGATCTTTAAAAGCTCTGTTATTTGTCGGGTAGAAAAATCAGGGTATTTACCTTTTAATAAGGCCAAAGCTCCGGCAACTATCGGAGATGAAAAGCTAGTTCCGTCGACGGTGGTATAAGAATTATCAGCAGAGGTCGTATAAATTGATGATCCGGGAGCTATGATATCAATGAAATCACCAAAGGTTGAAAAGGTTGAAATCTCATCGTTCTCATCTGAAGAAGTTACAGCAATTACACCATCTAATGCCGCAGGGTAAGTCAATTGTCTATAACCGGAATTTCCTGCTGCAGCAACAAAAAGCACTCCCTTCTCATGTCCGTAATCAATAATTTGCTGAAAGATTTCACTTCTTCTGGTACTTCCAAAAGACATATTAACAATATCCACACCTTGTTCTATCATATACAACACTCCTGCCATAACAAAAAACAATCTTCCATCCAGGAAATCCTGATTGTCATAAGAATGTTTGGTTATCAATAAAGAAGCATTATACCCGACCCCTGAGATCCCTGTGTTATTATTGGTAGCAGCAGCAGCAACTCCCGAAACCATTGTACCATGATTAGAACCAAATTCAATTATTCCCACTTCGGGGTCACCACCATAGTATATATTATTAATATCAGGACCTGCAAAGTCCCAGCCATTGACATTATCTATAAAACCGTCGCCATCATCATCGATACCATTGGAAGGAATTTCGTCTGTATTTTGAGCAAGTTTTGACTTTAGATCCTCGTGATCAAGATCAATGCCGCTATCTACAATACCAATGATAACATCACTTGATGACTTAGAAATATCCCAGGCTTCAAAAGCATTGATCATTTCCAAATAATATTGATTTGAATTTAGCGAGTCGCTTGTTACCTCAAATGTCTCATAAACAATCTCCTCTTCTGCTATCTCAATTAATTCATTTTCATCTAATATTTTTAAGAAAGCATCTTTACTAATATCCGAAGGTTTATTAATAAAAAATATCTTGTCTGCAAATGAGGGTTCATTTCTTTTTACCAGCGAAGGTACCAGGGTTCTGAAAGACTTAAATTTCAATTCTTCTGAATCAATCTGAGGCAATATGGAAGTATGCAATTGTTGGGAGGTCACATAATCACTTGTTTTTACAATATATCTTATTTGTGCACTAACGTTGATTGAAATTCCTGTCAAAATCAACAGAAGCAAAAATGTTCGCATCAGGAAGAAAGATTAGTTAAAAATTATCAGCTACTAACCCCTTAATTTAAATAAATTTTCTAAAAATTATTCAATTTGATAAATTATTCAAAAATGGCCATCTGGTATTTGACAAATCCAGATAATATAAATTGGAAAGAGGCTGATAAAAACAGCCTCTTTCTCATTCATCAACGTTAAACAACCTGATCCTTTTTAATTTATCTCAATCTTTAATAACCACTTTAGTACCCTGGTAATTCTCCTTTTCGATAAAATAATCGGCAAATTTATCCTCATAAATTCGCTCCTTTTCAGATCTAATAAAATCCAGAAAAGCTGAGGAAGCAGGTGAGAATTTTTTACCTTTTAACCACACGAGGTACCAGGTATTAACCAGGGGATAACCCTTAACCGGAAGTATTTTTAGTTCATCATTTTTTAATTCCAGTCGCATTGAATATGCTGAAATTACTGAAACCCCTAATCCTGCCATAATAGCCTGTTTTACAGCTTCGTTAGTAGTAAGCTCTAGCATCACTTTGGGATTGATGTTATTCTCAGCAATATATTTTTCAAGCATCGTTCGGGTCCCGGATCCCTCCTCTCTGAAAATAAAAGGTATTTCTTCCAGATCCTGAGGCTCATAATATTTCTTATAGGGAACGTTGGAATTAGTCCCGGAAACCACATATAGAGGATTAGGCATGATTTCTTCATATTCTATTCCTTCAAGATCCGGCAAAATTGAAACCACTGCAAAATCAACATCATTAGATTGGAGAGATGAAAGTACTTTTCGTCGGTTACTAACATCTACAAATAATTTTACTTCTTCATACCTTTCATGATATTCACTGATGAAATGCGGCATGAAATACTTCCCAGTAGAGACCACCGCTAGCTTGAGCTTACCCGCGGTAACGCCCCGAAGAGCAGACATTTTGGTTTGGATTTCATCTACATTGCCCAATATCTCTTTCGCCAGGATAGCTAATTCCTCTCCGGCATCAGTAATATGTATTTTTCTGCCAATGACCTCGGTAAGAGGAACATCAAATTGATCTTGTAAATGCTTTAATTGAATACTCACTGCTGGTTGAGTCATAAATAAGGATTCAGCAGCTTTGGTCACGCTCTGATGTTCGGTTACAGCAGCAAAAACTCTTAATTGGTGCAATGTAAAGTTCATCTGATTTATTTATGTTTATGGGTGTTTACATTACTTATAACTTATTATATAAAATTTTGTTTATGAGAATTAATTATTTTTATAGCAAATTATAATGTATCAGATAATACTTATTTATGTATCAGACAGGTAATTGTTTATCTTTGAAAAAATGATTTAGTCATGATGAAATTTTTTTCTTGTTTTTTAATCGCATTTTTCTGCATTCAGATAAGTGTTTTTTCGCAAGACATCGTTTCCCAGCAATACCTGAAAGTAAAAGAAGGTGAGTCAAAAAATTTTGCTGAATATCTTGAAGAGGTATGGGAAAAGCAACATAAAGTAGCTTTAAAAAGAGGGTTTATAACAGGATATGAAGTACAAAAAGTGCTGGATAGCGACCGGTATGATTATATTTTAGTTATTAGATACAAAGATAAAAGAGCATATAATTACAGAGAGCGCAACTTCAACGAGATTATTAATGATCCGAAAGTTTTTCCAAAAGGAATTCTCATGGATGGAAAAACTGATGACGATATGGTGACCTATTTATTTAAGCTCGTTTCTGAATCTGAGATCAGGAAGAAGTAATTATTGATATAATATTTTTTTAGAATTTATCGCATTTTTAATATAAAGAGCTTATGAGAATTGCATTAATAGTCATTTGTATGGCTATATTTTTCAACCATTCGGGATATTCACAAACACAGGTAACTACAGAAACATCACCAGGAGAGCATAGTGGTCGACCATTATGTCAGGCGCAAATAAATGATAAGTTATTTTTTACTGCTTATACAGAAGATCTGGGTTATGAATTATGGGTGCTTGATGTTAGTGATTCCTCAATTTATAATATTATGGATATTAATCCGGGGCCAGGATCCTTTTCAGGATCATTAATTCAATATAGAGATAATTTTGTAACCTATAAAAGTAAGCTTTACTTTTTTGCTAATGATGGGGTAAGAGGTTATCAATTATGGAGAACAGATGGCACATTTGAGGGAACAGAAAAAGTGACAAATTTGGAAAATGCCATTAATAATAGTTCATTAACGCATGATTATTCTCAATTAAGATTAGCTGTCGTAAACGATAAACTATTTTTCCTTTACGATAATAACGAAAAATATGACCTTTATTCCTTTGATGAAACTGATGACAATCTTTCCTTAGTTAAAAGTGAATTATCGGGTTATTTTTATCCGGATATGTACGATTCACTTGCTGGAAATTTTATTTTCAATCTTTGGTCAGGAGAAAACAATAAGTTAGAACTATGGATATCTGATGGTACTACTAATGGTACCAAACCTATAGTAAAAAGTTCTGAATATTATCACAGAGCAACGGGTAAAGCACACAATCGGGACTACTATTATATTGCATTTAACCGTTATGGAAAGGATAATGGTCCGGAAACGAATTTAATGAAGTATAATTTAGATCTTAATTCATCAGACACAATCCAAAATATATTTTATGATTTTTCAGGATTTATAAATGTTAGTTATTCTATAATCGGTGATAACTTGTTTGTTTTAGGAACAAATCAAAACACTCCTGAGGTAAGACTTTTCAAAATAAATCTCTCTGATAATTCAAGTGAATTAATATTTAATCAGGTGCAACCCGGATATTTTAAATATTCAAATCTTTACTCAGGTAATCAGAAGCTATATTTCACTACTCAAGATCAATCTGATAGAATATTATTATATGAGTTAAATCCTAATGATGGAACTATAACTAATTACGAATTAATAAGTAACCTAAATTCTGAAGGATATAGTAATAAGTTTGAAGACAAAATTACCAGGCTCAATGAAAATGAACTTCTCATCCAAATGCAGCATGATGACTATGAATGGAAATATTGGGTATTTAACACGATTAATTCAACTCTTTCGAAAATAAACCATTCTTTCTATAGCAGTACTCATCCAATATATTTTAACAATGAATTAATTGGTACAATGAGAACAGATTCTTTGGGAATAGAATTGGTTGCTATTACTGATGATTATCAATCAACCAGACTGGTAAAAAATATCAATAAAGCAAAAAATGCAATTGACTCTAAATCGATCAATATAATTAATCACGACATAATTTATGCGCTAAACTCATCCCGGGGTGGTAAATTAAAAAAGCTAAATGCAATTAATTTATCATCAACCACCCTTCTGGATAATACATACATTTTTACATATTTCAATAGCATGGCCATACAGGATAACCAGTTATTTTTCAAAGCTTATACTGAACAGACTGGTAGAGAATTATGGGGAACAGATGGCACAATTGCAGGTACAAAAATTCTTGATGATTTGATTATTGGGCCTGAATCCTCAGACCCTAATTATTTCGCAGTATCTGGTGGTAACTTGTATTTCATTGTAAATTTAAATGATACTGATCGGTTATATAAATACGACGGCCAAAGCATGATGGAAGTTTATGATTTCCAATATGATGACTATGGTATTCCCAAATCAGCCTCCACGTTAACCCCATTTAAAGACGGAGTATTTATAAATGCTTATGAGAATGCTACATCAATTTATTTTAGTGATGGGACCCAATCTGGCACAATCAAACTTGCTCAGAATGAATTTGGAATAGGTTTCTATCCTACTAGTGCAGGAGAAAAGTTATATTTTACTGGTGCAGAAAGTGGATCAAACCCTATTTTTAGTAGTGAACTATATGTTACTGATGGCACTCCTGAAAACACTAATTTGGTTTATGATGAATTTACTGGAATAAATTCAGACGTTTCTAAAATCACCCCTTTTAATGGAAAAGTTATTTATACTTCTTATTCACCAAGTTCGGGTATGGAATATTGGATATCCGACGGAACTGAAACTGGCACTAAACTATTAAAAGATATTTATCCAGGCATAAAAAGTGGAGTACCTTCCCAATTTGAATCTAATTATGCTATAATGAATAATGAATTATATTTCATTGCTAATGATGGGAATACCGGACTTGAACTTTGGAAAACAGATGGAACAGAAGAAGGGACAGTTCTTGTAAAAGACTTATACCCCGGCCTTGAAAGTTCCTACCCCAACAACTTTACAGTTGCGAATGGTAAGTTATATTTTTCCACTGCCAAGTCTGAATTAAAGCCATTATTATGGTCTACAAACGGAACTGAACAAGGCACTCAAATCGTACAGGAATTTACAAATATTCCAGACTATTCATTTCCAAGAAATTTTAACATAATAAACAATATCTTGTATTTCACAGCAGAAACAGAGAATCATGGAACACAATTATGGCGATTTGAGACTCCGTTAATCAGACAAGATAATAACGCCAATAAAAACAATCTTATATTGTATCCTAACCCGGTGGATCAAATACTTAATATAGAGTTTGGATTTGAACTAGATAGAGTAGAAATTCTTGATCTTGAAGGAAGTATGATTAAGTCCTTTGAAGGTAGTCAAACTTCAGTAAACATTGCTGACCTGAATTATGGCATCTACCTCCTGGTAGGATATTATGGTAACAAAAAAGTTTCTCAAAAATTCATAAAGCTTTAAAAAAAATCCCGCAGATATAGTCTGCGGGATTTTTTACTTTTTTTTCAAGCATGGGCTTTTTTAGCTCCATCCCATTCTGAAATATTCATAAACTTAAGAGTTTCCTGCCTGAATTTTTCTGTGGCTTTATTAAATTCCCTGTAGCCAAAATCGAGACCGGCGATCGTTCTCAATGGCCGGGTGCCGTGTTCCATTTCAATAAGCTCATCGAATATATCAACCACAACCTGTGGATTTGTAGGGGCATCAATATCCTCAAACATCGATTTTACCTGTTCCTCAAATCCTTTTTCAAATTCTAAAACATGACTATATGCTTTCGACATTTCTTCATCTTCTGGAAAAACCAGGTTTCCAAAAAAGTTAGTATCAAAAGGCCCGGGCTCTACTATTGCCACGTCAATTCCCAATGGGGCAAGCTCATAACGCATGGCTTCACTCATACCTTCTAGACCCCACTTACTGGCATGATAAACTCCAAATCCCGGAAAGGCTGCTCTTCCTGCTGTAGAGCTCACTTGTATGATTAAGCCTTTTTGTTGTTTCCTCATGATCGGTAATATTGCCTTTGCCATCCGGAAAGTTCCGACAATATTTAAATTCAATTGATCGAGAAACTCTTGCGATGTAAAAGCTTCTAATGGTCCTCCATAACCTAATCCTGCATTGTTAATCAATACATCTAGCTCTTTGATCATTGAAACACCATTTTTAACACTATTATCATCAGTTACATCAATCTCTATGACATCAATATTATCTGAATATTTACCCAGCTCTTTAGCTGGTTTCGAATTTTTGCCCTCCACATTTCGCATGGTAGCAAAAACATGATGACCTTTATCGGCAAAATACCTGGCAGCAGAATTACCGAAACCAGAACTACATCCGGTGATTAATATGTTTTTCATAATTTTAATTGGTTAACCTGAAATTAGTTTGACAGTAAATGGGTAAGAATACAGGATTTGCTATACTATAATATACGCCAATTTATTCTGACTGGGTATCAAACAGGTCAAAAGATATTGTTTTAAACAGATTAATATCTGGCCATATAAATATTAAAACTACTCCTAACCCAATAATTATAAGAAATACGGGAATAACGATTTTGCTGACTCTCTTACTAGCCATAGAAATAGTCATGCCTCCCTTAAATATCAGATTAGACAATCCGCCGACCATAATGTACTTCCATCCCTGGGTTGGGTCAATTGTCCCCTTTTGCATTGTATTTGTCATGGAAAGTGTAATGGCATCAACATCGGTTAAACCACTGAGTATCGAAACAATATAGAGACCACTATTACCCAGTTTATCTTTCGCAAAAGCTATGAGAAATATAATTATGCCATAAAGAATAGCGAATATAAGAGCAGTCTTAAACTGTGCGGGATTATCAGGTTCCGGCACTTTTTCTTCCTGTGCTTTGTCACTCTTTATAAAAATAATTACGGAAAGAACACAAAAAACAATCGCAACTATCAAAAGAGGCGGAATCACTGTTCCGGTAAACTGAGGCCCGACAGCAATGACCTCGATAATAATACGGATAAATGAAACAGCCGAGGCTGCGATAATAATAAATGCAATGCTCTTAGTAGAAGATTGAACCTGCCCCGAAAGCTTGGAATAAGTAGCTGTTGTGGCGGTACTTGATATCATTCCTCCCAAAATCCCGGTCACCCCGGTTCCGGTTCTTTTACCCAGCCATTTATACACAAAATACCCAACTACACTTAGACCCACGATCAATACAACCATTAGCCATATCTCCCGAGGGTTAATAACTTTATAAGGACCATAATTCTTATCGGGCAAAATAGGAAGTACAATCAATGATACAGCGGCAAACACCATGATCGCTTCAATATCTTTTTCTCCCAGCTTCGGAATAGTCCGGGTAAAAAACCCTTTTAAATATAATAACAGCGCTACTGCTGCTCCAACAACCACACCTATGGTAATATTTCCTACTGCCAGATAAAACCCAATAGAGTACATTAATAAGGCAGCAATCTCTGTGGTCTGACCGATATCAGGTTTTTCTTCTTCTCTTTTCAGAAAATTTGCCATACCAATCAAAAAAGATAAAGCAATTATTCCGGCAGCGACAAACCAAATTTCACCAAACTTGTTGCTGATCAATCCTGTCAGTGCCCCAAATAAGGTGATTAAACTAAAGGTGCGGATCCCGGCAATTCTTACCTTCCCCCGCTCGCGCTGCAAGCCAACGAGGAGCCCCAATCCCAGGGCAACAGCTAATATGGTCAGGTCTTCTTTCACTATTCTAAAAGTTAATAAAAATTAAGGAGATCAAGCCAAGGATATAATATTCAATCTTAAATTCTTTGATCATATTTACAGTTGAAAGGTTCAGATGTCAAACCATTTTGATTCAGAAGACACGGATCTAAGATCCTGTTTTATTAAAGCTACTGATGATAAATGTCAGCATCTAGATTCGAAAAACGCTTCGCTAACATCTCGAACAGCAACAGATTACCAAAATTATAATTATGCTTTGGACAGACCGTTTTTTCTCCTTTTTCTATATCTTTTAAAAAGAATAAAGGAGATAATTAGTATAATCCAGAAGGGCCAAAATCTGAATACGCCAACAACAAATGATAAAAAGATACTCCATCCATTATCAAAAGACCCCAGAAGTTTTTCTCCAAATCCAGTATTTTTCTCCGGTATATGATTATAAGAAAGCTCCTCAACCATTAGGAGAGTAATTGAACTAAATGAAATCTGTTTGCTTAAATATTTGAATTTACCCTCCAGAGTCTCAATCTCTGATCTAACTTCAGTAAGCTTGGATTCGATCTCAAGAATATCAGAAACTTTTGAAGCATTTTTTAAAATTTGCAGGTATCGCTCTTCAAGGGCTTTTTGATTTTTGATCCTCGTTTTCAAATCATAATATTGCTCTGTGACGTCTTCAATATTTGATTGCTTTCTGATTAAACGATCTGCCCCTTTCACCATTGAATTAAAAAGTGTATCGTAATTTTCAGATGGTACCCGGATTTTAATTGTATAAGAAATTTCCTGATCAGATCTATATTGATCTTCAGATTCAATATAGGCACTTGTGTTCTTAAGGAGAATTTTTAATTCATTATAATCTTCACTAACATCGTTCGACTCGATCTCTATTTGACCGGTTTTTATAATTTTTCTTTTAATTGATCCATCCGAATATATTTTGGGTGGAGGTGGTGGAGGTATTGAGGTAGCTGGAATCGATAAAGCATAATCATTAGCACTTTCATACTCTTTATATTCACTATAATTATATCCTTCATCCTTATTACATCCTGTGATTGCAAACACTAACAATACCAGGGATATTAAAATATGTCTTACCATAATGATTTAGTTAATTAAAAAATAAACAATGTTTTATTAAATAACTAAATATTTAGTTATAAAAGCAAGTAATTAGTACGAGTTTATTTTTAATAGCCCTTATTAAACGGCCAAATGCGATGCTTGAACCAGGGTATCAAAGTATGATTTAATTTATTTCACATACAAAGCATTTTAATTAGCTTTAAGCCTCTTTAAAATATTTTTTTAAACTTTTTTATGGAATCTTATCAACTGCTGCATCCTGAAAGAAAAAATCTGAGTATGCAAAAAATCTATCCTAAACCTCTATTTCTATTTTTTACATTTCTGTTTTTATGCTTAAATGGTCTTTCCGCTCAGGAACTGCTTGAAAGTCGGAGAACCAGTCCATTCACCTATATTTATGAAATCACTGATCAGGAAGCCAAACTTATTTATACCACCCAAATAGTAAAGCTCGATTCAACCTTTTTTCATACAAAAATAGATTCTTTTCCAACCGAAAAGACCTATTCAAAAACTCTTCCTCCCGGACATTATTTAAAAACTTTTTCTTACGGTGGGGAACAAAAAATCGAAATGGCCAGTGTAAGAGACTTTAATATTTACTCATTAAATAATACCACTGACCTTGATATTCAGATCTATGACCTGGAAGGAAATATTATTGATGATGCTGAAGTCAGGGTTAATGAAAAGGAACTAAAATACTCAAGGGAAACACATTCTTTTACTGATAAAAAATCCAACGAACATGGCATTGTATCGGTTACTCACGATGGGATTACCTCTTACTATAAACTTGATCGCCAAATGGCTAATTCAGGTTTAAGCCGGGCTTACAGAAAAACGTTCTATGGCACTCCGCTAAAATATATCTGGCAACCAATAAATTTTATTCTGGACATACCATTAGATGGATTTCGTTCAATTAAATATGGCTGGCCACAGGGAACCATATATTCTATCAAACGATTTTTCGTCAATGCTTACGAAAAAACCGCCTGTATCTTCGATCCATATTATTGTGAATTCAATGATAAATATACTGGTTATATGGCTTTTAATAAGCCAATGTACAAACCCGGTGATACTGTGAAAGTCAAAGCCTTTATTGTCGATAAAAATGGGAAACCATTAAAAAAGGATGTTCGTGTAAAAATGACTACGGACAAAAACCGTGAATTAATGCATTTAACGCCCTATCGTAACGGTGGATACTCTTTTCAGTTTCATCTACATGACTCCCTGAAAATGAAACTTGACAGGTATTACACAGTTTCTTTAACTGATGGAAATTGGAACACATATTATTCTGGTGGATTTAAATATGAGGAATATGAGTTAAAAAGTATTGACCTTACCTTAAGGTCAGACAAGAATGAGCATTACAACAGTGATACACTCACTATTTTTGCTCGTGGTTTTGATGAAAACGACTTAAATATTTTTGATGGCAGATTAGAAATCACAGCAATCACAAAAAACACAACTGATTTTTTCTCTGAAAACCTGTTTGTTCCGGATACTCTTTTTCAACAAAACATCCCGTTAAAGCAAACCGGTGAAACTGAAATAAATATTCCTTCAACCTACTTCCCTAAAGCGAACATTGAATATGAGGTTCAGGTCAGGTTATTGACATCTGACAATGAAACTATTATTGAAGAAGAGTCATTTAAATATTTTCATTCGAGAAATCACTTTACCCTCTCTCTCTCAGATGATTCATTGACTTTCAGATATTATGAGGATCTAAATCAAAAGGAAATTATGGCTTCCATATACTCTGAAGATCATTTTGGGAACCAAAAGCTTATCGATTCTACATCCTTACCTGTTTCATTGCCCATATCACCCTATATTGAACGGTATATTCTGAAATCTAAAGATAAAACTCAGTTTTTTAGCATGAATGTAGAAGATTCCGGATTAAAGGTTTATTCTTCGCGGGATTCCGATTCGATTTACATTGATGTTCAAAACCCAAAAAATATTCCGTTCACATACCATATTTATAAAAGAAATACAGAGAAAAAATCAGGGTACTCCGAAAAACTGAAGTTTTCAGACAGAACTCATACTAAAAACGAATATTTTCTTTCACTGCAATATTTGTGGGCCGGTAGAATGGTCAACGAGGATTATTCAATTCCCTTAACAGAAAATGAATTAACAATTACAGTCGATGGACCTTCATTGGTTTATCCGGGTCAAAAAGCTGAAATCACAGTTTCAGTAACCGATGTTGATGGTGATCCGGTACAGGGGGTAGATCTTACGGCCTATTCTATTACCAGCAAGTTCAAAGATAACGGTCCGGACGTACCTTCTTTTGAAAAACAGCGCAAGGGAAAAGAACTGATCAATAAATTCACTGTTAGAAATGATATTGCTCCGGGATACCTGGATAAAAAACTAGACTACGATACATGGAAAACTCTTGCCGGTCTTGATAGCATCGAGTACTACAAGTTTTTATATCCTGGTGAAGACATGTATCGAACTGATTTCTACATGAAAGATTCATTGACACAATTTGCTCCTTATGTGATCAATGAGGGTCAGGTTGAACCCATTCAAGTAATATATGTTGATAATACACCGATATATTTTGCATGGAATACCATCCCGGCTCCTTATTCATTCAAAATTTCATCAGGCTTTCATAAGATCACTTTAAGAACAGCGACCAATGAGATCACATTGCAACACGTGGCCTTCATGCCCGGTAAAAAATTGATCTTTTCCCTAGACAAGAATCAATTCAACAATGAAAATGTGACCATTGAAGAAACAAAACCTTTCCTAAGTGAAAATGAAAAGCGATTTCTCTACCCCTACATTTTAAGTTATAAAAACACTTTTCATGATAAGTTCACTTTTATAACCGATCAAGATCAAATTTACTTGTTAAATATGCCTGGAAAACGGACTGATTATAATAATTATAGCGGACCGGTATCCGGATCTTTAAAACTAACCAGTCTCGAAAATTTTGAAACCCGATTCTTCTACGAACGAAATTTTAACTATGAGTTTAAGGATGGACTGATAAAAATGAGGGAGTGGAATGAGGGACCAAATTACCCGAATATTTTAAAATTTAGTCCTTCGCAAAGATTCGATCATTCGATTATTAATGAAGACTCAGTAATAAAATGGAAAGAACAGTATAAAGAACAATTAAAACTGAGTAATCGAAAATACAATAATCCAGTTAAAACCTTTGATGGATACGGAAGACTCAAAACCGAGATAGCAAATAGTGCACGGAGAGAAAGAGATGTTTTAAATGTATTACTGTTCAAATCAGAGGATGCTGATTTTGTTCGCATTTATCCGGGTAACTCCAATTTTTTCCACCAACTGGATTCAGGATACTACAAGCTGGTTCATTTTTATACCGGTTCATATTATCGGGAGTTTGATTCGTTAAAAGTAACTGTCAATGGATTAAACTACGCCAGACTGGACTACTCAAAAGAGGTGAAAAAAGATAGCTTCAGCGTAAAAGTGAATAAATTGATAGAAACTGCAATCTATAACAGAGGGGGTTTTTACGATAAAAATGATCCGGTTAGAAAGGAGATCACAAACACTTTCCTGAAAGAAAAGACCTACACAGGATCAGGAACGAGAATTAGTGGAATTGTAAAAGATAAATCCGGAGAAGGAATTCCTGGTGTAAATGTAGTAGTTAAAGGAACAAACCAGGGAACAGTCACCGACATACAAGGTCAGTTCAATTTAACCATTCCTTCCGGATTTGGAATGGTCGTTGTATCCTCTGTAGGGTATGCGACACAAGAGATTCCTGTGGATAACTCATTTTTAGATGTTGAGTTGCAGGAAGATGTGAGTCAACTACAGGAAGTAGTTGTAACAGCGTATGCTGTTGAGAGAAATAAAAAATCGTTAGGCTATAGTGTAACTACTCTCCAGGGTAAAGTAGCCGGTGTCAATTTGCTGGCTGCTGCAAGTCGGCCGGGGAGTTCTGATTCCCTCGTTATCCGTGGTAATAGCAGCTTATCAGGCAGTGATAAACCGCTGATAGTAATTGATGGGGTAATTTTTAATGGTGACCTGACCAAAATCGATAAAGATAAAATCGGTGAAGTCAACATTTTAAAATCTGAAGCTGCCACTGCGCTTTATGGTGCCAGAGCCGCCAATGGAGTGATGATCATTACGACCAAAGGCTTTTCCGGTAACCCGGCACCGGGCTTGAAAAATAGCGGGGCCGAATTTGATAATGGTTTCCTTGAATCATCACTTCAAAGTAGTTCGATCAGGAGTAATTTCTCCGATTATGCATTTTGGCAGCCTGAACTTCATACAGACAAAAATGGTAAAGCTACCTTTGAAATCACCTTTCCGGATGATGTCACCAAATGGAATACCGTCTATCTCGCAATGAACTCAAAAAGGCAATCTGGAAAAACAACCGGCCAGATAAAATCTTACAAACCAGTGATGGCCCAGCTTTCATTACCCCGGTTTTTAGTCGAAGGGGATGAGGCTATAGCGATAGGTAAGGCTAAAAACTATACTGTTGATACCCTGCAGATTCAAACACGGTTTGAGTTAAACGATGAAGAAATATTCAATAAAAATGCACAATTGATAAACGCTAATATCGATTCGTTGCGTCTTATTGGTAAAGGAGATTCACTCAAAGCAAAGTATTACCTGGAAAAAGAAGACGGATATTTCGATGGTGAAGAAAGAAAAATCAGAGTCTATAAAAAAGGAATAGAAGAGACAGAAGGTAATTTCTATGCACTGAGAAATGATACCTCCATCACATTATCTTTTGATCCGGATAAGGGACCTGTAAAAATTCATGCCCGGGCAGATCTTTTGGAAGTGTTTGAAGACGAAGCGATCGGAGTGTCAAATTACCGATACTTATGTAATGAACAAATCGCCTCAAAAATCAAAAGTTTACTGGCTCTTAAAAAGATCAATGATTACCAGGAAAAGGAATTTAAATATGATAGTAAGATCAACAAGCTGGTAAAGAAGCTAATGAACAATCAAAAGGCCAGCGGCTTTTGGGGGTGGTGGAAAAATTCTCCTGAAACCATTTGGATCAGTATGCATGTTATCGAGGCTCTACATCAAGCACAAGAAGAAGGTTATAATGTAGAGCTGGACCCGGCAAAGCTTTCCCAAACACTTATATGGAAATTAAAGGGCGAAAATACAGCATTTTCTCAAAAGATCAGGATACTAAAAACACTAACAGACATCGATACTGTGGCTAACTACAAAGATCTTATCAATGAGCTGGATATGCCTGAAAAATACAGCATGGGTTTAATGCTTGACTTGATGCTATTAAAACAAAAAGCTGGGATAGTGATCAATATGGATACACTAAACAGCTTTAAAAAAGAAACCATTTTCGGAAACATCTATTTTACGGATCGCAAAGATTACTTCAGATCTATCTATGATAATGATATTCAAAACACCCTGAAAGCATACCAGATTTACTCCAATGACACCATTGATGAAAATAAAGAAACATTGCAAAAGATCACGGGATATGTTCTTGAAAAGCGTAAAAACAGGTATTGGACAAATACCTTTGAATCTTCCAGGATAATAGAAACTATCGTCCCAACCTTGTTGGATAACAAAGAGGAATCTGCAAAGCCCGAGTTAACCTTCCGTGGCGGACTGGATAGCCTGGTTACTACTTTTCCATTCAATACTGAATTAGAAGTTACTGAGCCGATCAATGTATCAAAAACCGGTGACTTCCCGGTATATCTCAGTGGGTACCAGAATTACTGGAATGACGAACCTGAGAAAAAAGGTTTAGATTTTGAAGTGACTTCAACATTTAAAGATAACTCAACAAACATCCTTGAAGCAGGGAAAGAAACCACTTTAAAAGTGACGATCACTGTAAAAAAAGCAAGTGAATATGTCATGATCAACATACCGATACCTGCGGGATGCTCGTATGTAGAAAAGAAACAGAACCACCCTTTTGCGGTTCATACAGAATATTTCAAAAATGAGGCGACAATATTTTGCCAGCGCCTTCCGGAGGGAACCTTTACCTATGAGATCAAATTGACACCAAGGTTTTCTGGATCATACAGTCTGAACCCGGCAAAGATCGAGCTGATGTATTTTCCGACTTTCAATGCTAATGAAAAACTTAAAAGTATTGTAATAGAATAATTTTTTACGAACGCGTTACGCTATCGCTAAACGCGCTCGATCTAGTTTTTATATATGAGATGCAATAAACTTAGGTGACGAGAAATTTGAGGTTTCTGTTTAAAAAAGCAACTGTTCGATATGGTCCGCAAGCCATGTCGAACCGGGAATGAACTGGATTTGAATCCGGGTTATTAAATTGAATAATATAATTGCCCTGGTTCGTGTCCCCACGAACCAGTTGATACGGACCTAATATCCTTTTTTATTCTCTGTCCTGACGATAAATATCAGCATCTTCGATTACAGATGCGCTGTGCTAACATCACGAACAGTATCAGTTCTCTATGTCTTTGCAGTGTGTATGTATAATAATCGAGTCAAGCATACTAATAACTAAATAACTATTATCCCGATAACGTTCCTTTTGCGAACGCGTTACGCTATCGCTAAACGCGCTCGATCAAAGCTGAAAAGCGAATCAGTAAGGAGAAATTTGTATGTGGGAAAGTAATTATATAGATTTTCAGGTTAAAGTTTACAAGTTATTCACTACTGTATAATTCGAAAATCCTATTTCCCCGCTATTTGGAGTGTTCCGCAGGACAACTTCAAACTTTTCATGAAATGCAGAGTCTGTGACTCGGTCATTCTACAACAGAATAACATCAATTAGTACCTGTTCTCCACTGTAATTACTTGCACTTGAATAAACATAATCCTGAGGACATTTTACTATACCAGATTCAACCGGGTTATTATGAATATATTCTAATATCTGATCTGTGAATCGATTGGTTATTAATTCCTTTGGTTGATTTTTTTATCTCCAAAATGGAAAGCTAGTGTTTTTGTTATTTTTAGACCCTGCCTGTTGAAAGATTCAAAGCATCCAATTTCTTCTACTTTCAAATTGATTTTGATCTATTGCTGATATGATCTCTATTGCTGTATACTTTTTAAAGTCTCTTACTATATCAGAAAGATAAAATCCTTCTTTTCCCGCCACGATTAAATGAAGATGATTACTCATTAAACACCATGCATATATTTCAAGCCCTTATTCCTTTGGCAGAAGATTAAACTATCAACAACAATATCAGCGTAATCCTTCCTGGTAAATACATCAGCCCATTCAACGACAGCAAACGTTACAAAATATAATCCGTTCTGATCTCAAATTTTAAAGCTTTTATCCATCAATCAAATATAATGAAGCATGCTTATTATATGACCGGGATACAATCCCTGCTTTTCATTAAAAGTTCGAAGTTACACTATCGCTAAACTTCGAACAGCGGGGATTTTCTAGGTTAGATGTATTATTTTTTGAACCACCATTACACGCGCCAAATAAAAATATGGAGAAAAGATAAAAATAAATTAATCTCATACTTAAATGCTTTATTATTCTATCACCTCATAGGTTATTTCCCTTGTTTCAATCTCGGGTTCAATACCTTCGGGCGGTGAGGTAAGGAAGGTATTTAATTCAGATTTGATATTTGGTATATCATTAAACTCAACAAAAGGCTCTTCAAAAAAATCGTAGTAAAAAATAGACTTTACATAGGCTTTTCTCTTTGTCCAATTACCATATTCATCAATATTATTTTTTTGATAACTATAAAATGTTTTGTATAAGCTAGCCTCTTCACCTCGTAAATATCGAGTTGCTAATTCAGATTCAACTAATCCTTGGTTATTATATTTTAGTTTTCTTATATAAAAAATGCTGGAATCCTCAATGTGGGATGTTAAAATTAGTTGTTGATTTTGATTAAATTCCATAATATGTGTACTATCAACATTGTCATAAAAAAAACCTCCCCCTTCGGTTTTAAATTGTCTCTTTATTTTATCTTCATCCGTAAAATAATGATCTATTGCATAGATTGAATTTATTTCGTTATTAGCATTATAATTAAAATCATAACTATTGTAGAATGAAGAATCTAACAAAGATCCTACCTTAATAAGCTTATCATTTTTATATAACTTCACAATTCTATCATCGATAGAAGTTTTGGGATTAAAAAGGATTTCACCTCTATATTTCATAATATAACCTGAGGATTCATTATCATTCTCAATGATGCAAGAGGTCAAGAGAATACCAACTAAAACTAATTTCAATATTTCCTTCATTACTTATTAATTCTAACTTGTGACAATTTGTATGTATACTCCTTTTTATTCTTAATAATTTTTTGAGTCACTTTTGCACCATTTATCAAAAGCTTATTTTTTTTATTCAATGAAATATCTTTATAATAACTTCCTGGGTCAAAATAAATATAATACCAATTTCCGTCCTCATACTTTTTCCCTACTATAACAATGAAGTGATCCGTTACAGTTTCGTTTATACTTTTAACATATTCCTTTTCAATGCCCACCTGAACTGCCTTCCCCTGAAATAATTGTTTATCAATATATTGCATTCCTAAAAGTGCTTGATTGGTGTAAGTATCGACATCCTTTCCATCAGCACTTTCTCTAATGAAAGTTTGAATTTTGTTATTTACACCTAATGGGGTTGCTCCGGTTTTCTTTACCATTTTCACAGCAGCATCGTAACAACACACGTAATTAGGTTTACTTGCTCTAGTTTTATCTCCTTTTAATAAATGTTCCGCTTTAAGCCAACTTTTATCAGACCATACTCCATTAGCTACTGAAGAAAACTTTTCTTTAACTTGTTTTATTTGAGCACTAGTTGCCTTATATAATAATCCAGGGTCATTAAATCCAGTAACCTCTTCAACATATGCCATATAATCTTTTTCTAATTGATCATTGTCTGGCTTTACATTAAGACCATACCTAAACTGTGACAAAGCCTGATCCTCAGATAAAACTTGTATTTGCTTTTGCTCATTTTCAGGGACATAATTATTTATCCCCATGGCCTTTTCCAAATCACTCTGACTTGCCAAATATTTTGCCTGGTTAATGGTATTTTCAATCCCTGGTTCCTGAGCGTATGGCACCTGATTACCAAAAACATAATTATGTGCTTCAACCATGCTCTTCATGGAAGTATGGGTCCACCCACCTACACCAACATTTCCATCACCTTGCCATAATTTCTCACCAGACTTTCTTGATGCTCCATATTTTTGATAAGATTTAATTGCAGCAATGGTCTGCGGTATTGATTCATCCTTTATCTTTTTTGAATTGGATTCAATTTGCTGACATACAAATTCCAACTCTTCATTTGAATTATTTAAATAGTCGAAATTCACCAAAAATGTTTGAATTTTAGCTACATCAGATGGTTTATTAACTCCACCCTTTCCAACACTTGATTGTATATCTAAAGAATCAAATTGTATAACTTTATCTAATTCTAATTTGGGCCTGTCACTCTTTGTTGTCTTAATATTTTCATTTTGTCCTGTAGATTCTGCTTTATTCTTTCGGTCTCTTTCTATCGCCTTATCTGCTTCTCTGGCAAAATACCGGTCACTATCATATCGAGCCTTGCGACTTTTATAGGTTCGCAACTGCGAAGCTGCTAATTCCGGGGTGGCATTATTTAAAGCATTATATGTACCTCCACCAATTTGTATCCATCCATCGACTGTACTTCCAACTTTCATTACTTTCTGCTGGAAGGTTTCAATTGCCTTGATCGTTGCAGTCAGATCACTGATCGCTACGGTATCTGCATTACTCACCTTAGCTGCTTCGGTCTCTTCAGGCATTTTAATTGTTCCGTCCAGAGCTCTTCGGCCAAGCTTTTCGGGTGCAGAAACTTTTTTCCTTACCCCCTCTTTATTATAATCTTCATCTGACAATAACCCGATCTCATTGAGTTTCTGCTGGATCACCATCAAATCTTCCACCTGGTTGGTCATGGCGCGACCGCTATAATTACCTACTACCCGCTTTTTAATGACCAGCTCCCCGGACTCTGAAACGCTTTCGATGTAGCGCTCATTGAATTTTATCTGGTTTCTTAAGCCTTCCTCATACTTCTTATCACTCGCATAGCGGTTATCATCTTCGTTAAGATAACCCCCGTCTTTTAATAGCTCCTCCGGTGTTCGCTTCGAAAGATAATCTTCAGCCATCAGGTCCATATACATCGCTGTACCCATTTCCGGATCGGTGATTTTCTCTACCCAATCCTGTGTACCTCCGTCATATTCACCAATATTGAAGGCATTATTTCGATTCCCCTTCGTCTTAACTCCAAGGCTTGTCTCCAGCTGTGCCTGGGCTAATACGAATGAAACCGGCAATACTTTGCTAAAATCACGTCCGTATTTCAGATAGGTTCTCCGGGCAGCATTTGCTATCGACTCACCTGTCAGGTTTGTCTTGACTGTCCACACCATGTTTGGGCGATCCAGGTACTTTTGAGCATCGTCCCGATAATCTTCGAAGAACTTTAATTCCTCGGATGTGAAATTCTTATCCGTAATATCATAGGCATTGTAATGCTCAAAAAACTGGGATACTGTCCAGTGCTTATTATCGGAAGCTTTTACAGTTCCCTCAGTCAGTTCTTCTTCTTTTTCCTCATTTGAATCTTCTTCTTTGGATTCTGAAGACTTTACCTTTGTAACAGGGACTTCCTTCGTGCCGGAATTATTAGTTTCCTTTTTTTTCGGCGCTTTTGAGGGTGCAGATTCATACTTTTCAACCGGATTTGCCCACATCCCTCCGCCATAACCCGCTTTTATATCACTTTCGGATATGGGCCTGATATCGGGGTTCTTATCTTCTTCCTTTTCTTTGTCCACTGGATCGTTCTTTGCTGTTTTTGGTTGCAGCAGTTTATTATCCGGCGTGGCTACCTTGATTTGATAATTAAATGAAGATGGATTACTTGCCCTGGCTTCTTGCTTTTCGCGCATAGTCAGTTAAAAAAATGTATTCGGTTGAAAGTGGGTTCAATATACTATGATGAGGGAAATATTACAATAGTTATTTTGAGGAAAAAGGAGGAGGATTAAGGTTTATAGGGGGAATGGTTTGATGATTATTTTATTACTGTAATCCTTAAGCAGAATCCGAATACTTACCGGTCATTTTGATCCTCTTATACTGTAAGCCTAAAGGGGAAACTGGTAGGAGGGATTTGTTTGTGAAAGGCAGTTTTTAATATTGGGTTCGAGTCAAAGGGAATTCAGTTAATTTATGAATCCTCTATTATGTATGGAACTTTATTTTTCTTCTTCATTTTTGTCTTGACACAAAAACGAAGCAAAAAAGTCAAGACACTATCAAATCTCCTACCGCCCAACCTGCCCACCCTCGTGATATTGTCATTGCCACCGCACCCTTCTATGAAACATTTTAATAAGTTGAAATAATTTATTTTTTTGGATCTCGTATTCCGAACATATTGCATCAGCATTTATCTTATAGTCCTCTGTATCCCGAGACGATCCACTTTCTTCGGTATTAACGACAAATATCATCACAAGTGTCAGGATCTTTCAATTTGCGATGTGTATTACTTATTATGCGAATCAATAGTAATCCTGGCTTACTAATTTCGGGTCAAGAGCAATCCTTTTTAATCTCTTAATTCTGTAAATCCTGATTCAGACTAACTTTCTATTGTTCTTCTTAATCCGATCGTCTCATGATATGCACCTAGGGCTCACCTCAAGGTATTTGAAATAATGGTTTAGGTTTAGCTTTTGTTGTTTTATGTAGCAATTATAAATAGCAGTTTTTTGCTTTAAGACGAAATCTACCATAAAGCATTATCCATTCCCCTACCCGTCATTTCGATCGTCTCGTGCTGTAAGCCGAAAGGCGTAGCAGCAAGGAGAAATCTGTTTGTGAGAGGTAGAAACTCAACATATTGATTTCAATTGCAATAAAATTTACTGGGACTTCAAAAATTATATTTACCTTAATACAATAGATTATTAATACTCAGAATTCTTAATATTTTTCAAATTCAATCTATCAACCAAAAGACAAATATTATGACTAGAGGTGGATCAGTCTACATCTTAACTAATAAAAAAAAGTCGGTACTCTATATTGGGGTAACTTCTAATCTTTTTGCAAGAATGTCAGATCACCTGGAAAAAACTAATCCAAGAAGTTTTGCAAGTAGATACAATTTAAATATGATTATTTACTATGAACACTTTCGTCATATTGAAGAAGCGATAGAAAGAGAAAAAGAATTAAAAAAGTGGCGAAGGGAAAAGAAAGAAATATTGATAAATAAGTTTAATCCAAAGTGGAATAATCTTATAAGTGACATTTCAGAATGTTAAGTAAAGAATATAATTTCTTATTAAACAGATTTCTCACCACAAGGGATTCGAAATGACGTTTTAGGTTAAGCTTTTGTTATTTTATGTAGCAATTATAAATAGCAGTTTTTTGCTTTAAGACGAAATCTACCATAAAGCATTATCCATTCCCCTACCCGTCATTTCGATCGTCTCGTGCTGTAAGCCGAAAGGCGTAGCAGCAAGGAGAAATCTGTTTGTGAGAGGTAGAAACTCAACATATTGATTTCAATTGCAATAAAATTTACTGGGACTTCAAAAATTATATTTACCTTAATACAATAGATTATTAATACTCAGAATTCTTAATATTTTTCAAATTCAATCTATCAACCAAAAGACAAATATTATGACTAGAGGTGGATCAGTCTACATCTTAACTAATAAAAAAAAGTCGGTACTCTATATTGGGGTAACTTCTAATCTTTTTGCAAGAATGTCAGATCACCTGGAAAAAACTAATGCAAGAAGTTTTGCAAGTAGATACAATTTAAATATGATTATTTACTATGAACACTTTCGTCATATTGAAGAAGCGATAGAAAGAGAAAAAGAATTAAAAAAGTGGCGAAGGGAAAAGAAAGAAATATTGATAAATAAGTTTAATCCAAAGTGGAATAATCTTATAAGTGACATTTCAGAATGTTAAGTAAAGAATATAATTTCTTATTAAACAGATTTCTCACCACAAGGGATTCGAAATGACGTTTTAGGTTAAGCTTTTGTTATTTTATGTAGCAATTATAAATAGCAGTTTTTTGCTTTAAGACGAAATCTACCATAAAGCATTATCCATTCCCCTACCCTTCATTTCGATCGTCTCGTGCTGTAAGCCGAAAGGCGTAGCTGCAAGGAGAAATCTGTTTGTGAGAGGTAGAAGGCAATGATATCTAAATTATAAGTGAAAGATTTTACTGACGACTTCATGTCAGCACCTACGGCTCACCACAAGGGATTCGAAATGACGTTTTAGGTTTAGCTTTTGTTGTATTATGTAGCAATTATAAATAGCAGTTTTTCACTTAAAGGATAAATCTGTCTGCAAGTCTACAGTAGACTCAACAAAACACAGTTCTTAACCCTATTACTACCACTTATAAAAAACAAAAGCCCGTTAAAAACGGGCTCAATAGAATAGAGAGGATATGATATTAATCCACCAATAAACCTTTGTCGCTTGTTTTAATTAATTCTAAAATGCTATTATTGGAAATTGTCGAGGTACTTAGTAATACATAATTACCATCACTTGATTGAAGAACATCTGCTCCACGATCATTGGAACTACCTCCAAAATATTTTTTCCATTGTACGTTACCTTTACTATCGGTTTTTATAAGGATAATTTGTTCATCATCGGTCTCGTAGTTTGTCGTTCCGGTAACGATAAATCCCCCATCGGAAGTTTTACTTACTGCAGAAGCCTTTTGACCTCCTGATTCTTCAATCTCTGACTCCCATAAAAGACCATTACCATCACGATTAACCATAGCAAGAATAATGTTACTATTAATCCCTTCATCACGGGTTCCAACAACGATATATCCTATTCCTGCATCATCCATGTCTGCAGCTTCCTGATTCTCATATGGCATTAAATAATCCCATAAAACCTGACCATCTAGGTTGGTAGAAGTTACTCTGATATTCTTGGTAAATGAATTTTCACCTCTAACGGTTCCACTCCAAACAAGATTATCATTTGTGGACTGTAACACCATATTGACACTATCCTGATTATTTAAAAAACCATAATCTCTATATAGGGTATCCTGAGCTACCAGATCTAACTCAGATATTACCATCTCGCTACCTTCATCGTCATCTCGGTTTAACATTACCATCAGGGATCCTGAATTGGAATTAAAAATTCTCAAACCCCGCTCCATACGATTTGGCAGTCCAAAAGAAGCTGAATCAATCACTTCGCCAGTTGTTGGATTTAATGAAATAAGCGCACCATTTTCATCTTCCGTTTCATTATTGGTTATCAGTCCGGTAACATATAAGTTACCATCTGCAGCAATTACTCCATCCGTACCAAAATCGGTAAAGGATCCTCCGATCACTTGTTCCCAGACGAGATTTCCGCGGCTATCACTTTTAATCACCAGGATATCTGAATCTCCCCCACTGAGTTTTTCCGTACTCCCTACAATTAAATACCCTCCGTCAGCTAGTTGACTAACCCGGTAAGACTGATCGTCATTTGCATTTCCGTAAAACTTATTGAAATAAGGTGACTCACTCTCTCCGACAAATGCATCGGTGGTACAACCACCGAGCATTGCCGTCACTAGCATTGTTGATAAGATTCTTTTTATCATTTGATTATACTAAACTTCTTAACTACAGGTGTATTTTCCCCTTCTTCCATTATCTGGATATAATACATCCCTGATGAATAATTAAATGTGTTGATTTGTTTGTTTTGAGTGCCTTCAATAACACCGGATTCGATCATGTTTCCATGAAGGGAATAAATGGTGTATTCAGCTTTCCCGCTAAATTGTTTTGGTACTCTTATGGTTAATTTTTCATTGGCAGGATTCGGATAAAGCAGATAATCACTACTTGTCAATTCGTCATCCACGCCAGTGATGATATTTGGCACTGGCAATCCATTTACCAAATCTTCTGAAGCTCCCTGAACTATTTCCTTCGTCTGTTCGATATCCTGAGCCCTGAATAAATAAGCCACCAGAGTATATTCTTTATCTATATCCAGTCCATTATAATAATCAGTCATCCAGGTCAGATTAACCACTTCTTCACGTGTGGTATCCTCATCGATCCAATCTCCGATAATGGTAGTTCCTCCTGCATTTGGAATGAATTTTCTTAAAACATTTTTGTAAATCATTCCATCAACTTCGAATTGCTTCTGTACCATCCCAACCATGAGCACCAGGTCGTCTTCGATGTCTTCACCGGTAATATTTTTAGTGATACGGACTTCTATATCAATTTTATCGGGATGCTCTGTTAGGTTAAGATCGATATTAAATGGTGAGGCAACGAGCGATCTGCGATCGTAGACTTTTTCTCCATAGCCATTTTCATTAATTGGAAAATCGACATCTTTACCGAAATAACCGTCAATTACTGATCTTGGAGCTTCATCTATACCATAATGTAGACGCTTTGCACTAAAATCAGCCGGGTTATATTGAAAGACCGGATCCTCGTTTGGACTATTTATGTGATAGCGGATATCGATCACACTTTCTTCTTTATCTGCTAAAAATTCATCCAGGTATTCTACAGACCTTTGCATTTCACCGTCGTCCTTAACATTGCTCAGGAATGTTTCAATAACCATTGTCCGGTTTCGTGAAACAATCGAAAACTTATTCAGGCCGAATCCTTTTAACTCCGGACCAACCGGGTTATCAGCATTCGAACCAAACATGAATCTGAATTTTATAGGTTCGCCGGCAGCATCGCTTTGTAAAGTTTGAAGCTGAAATGCCGCTTTTTGCCAATCTAAATCCCCAGCCCATCCTTCACGCTCTAAATTGTTACCTTCCGTACCGGGAGCTCCAAGCAGGTTGGCTGCGTTATACCAGCCTAATCCACCATCTTTTGATCCCAGTTTTGACCATGTTCTTCCGCCGTCATAGCTATATTCAAGCACTACTCCATCGGCCTGAATATCTGTTTTAGAGGCTATATCAAGATCGAGCATTGGGAATTGTATTCCTTCCGGTTCAAGGATAAAACAAGGAGTTTCCAGATAAGATGACTCATTATTATAATAAGTAGTATCCTTATTTAAATTAGTCGCCCA
Source organism: Mangrovivirga halotolerans (assembly GCF_026241165.1). GTDB lineage: Bacteria > Bacteroidota > Bacteroidia > Cytophagales > Cyclobacteriaceae > Mangrovivirga > Mangrovivirga halotolerans. Next base: position 253,594 of record NZ_JAPFQN010000002.1, read on the forward strand.
GACACCTGCTGACCCTTGCCAGGTATCATTTAAAATCCATGAGGACGAATCATTTTCTAGCTGACCATTAATTTGACCGGAAGAAATCCAACCCTCATAATTTTCCTCATCAAAATCCTGGATGTAATTATACACATTAAAAACCGGCTGAATGAAGATGTTTTTGGTGATGCTATCAGCACAACCCACATCAGTTGTCACAGCAAAAGTAACCGGCTTTAAACCGGTAGTATCAAATACAGTTTCAATGACACTCACATCGGTCATTTCTTCTGAATTATTATTATAATACCATCTTACACTAGCTACCTCATCAAATTCATTAGTATTTAGTATTTCCGGGTTTAAATAAGTAGTATCGTCGGAACATCCACCAAAATATGAAAAATCTAATTTCGGGTAAGCACCAATAGTAATTACTTCACGATTTGAAACACCAACGCATCCTTTATTTGTTTCTACCACTAATTCGACCGGATATGAACCTCTTTCCTTATAAGCTTTAAATCCTGTAGATGTTTTTAAATCATCTCCATCACCAAACGACCATTGATAAGTCGCATTAGATTTTTCTAATTCCGATAAATTATCAGTTGATGTAAATTCTACCCCTTCATTAACACAAGCAGTTTCATCAAAGGAAATGCTAGGTGTAGGAGTTTTATTTATAGTTATCGATATCGGATCACTTTCCTGAGTACAATAATTAGGATCAGCTCCATTATAATTATAAACGTACCTGTACGAGTAGGTTCCATATTCTAAAGAACTAGGAATTATTTGGTTGTCATTCTTAGAGTTAAAATCCACCCCATTCGTACTTATTTGAAATTTTCCATCAGCCTCATTCGGAACACCCAATGTCTCATTACCAAAAGATACTTGTATTTGTCGAGCCTGCGAATCGCCTTTACAAAACTCATTTTCACCTGATTCAATTGAAATAATAGGATTCGATGGTTCTTTAAGAGAAATCCTAGCTACTACTACGTCTTTAGTCGAAGGATTGAGAATTACATTGCATGTATTACTACCAATGAGTGTTTGTTCAGTGCTATATCTTAATTTTAGAGTAATATTATCTCCAGCTGGCACCTCAGAAAGATCCAGGGTTCCTCTTATACCATAACCAATCAAAATCCCTTCCTCCATAACCTCATAATAGGTAATATTTGAAATGCCATTTTCTATGATTTGACCATTACCATTATCAATAATTGGTGTTAATCCTTCAACAATTTTTTCTTCATATTGATAAAAACAATAATTTGGTATAGGTTCTTCACCTATGGGATCTTTCGGAACAATTATATCAATAGGTTCTTCCTCGATAGGAAAAGCCATCAAAGGAGTTGAGTCATCATTAAGTTCCACTCCTGCTTTATAGGTACCATTAATATCTTCTGTGTGCTCAATAGCGTTATATAATCGTTTAATTCCGCTAAGTGTATCTGTGAAATTTTTAATTAGCAAAGAAAAGTCAAAGTTGGCTACTTCTACACCCCTGCAAAAATCATTTTCCGCTCGGATTTCTGAATCTCCGTATTGAATCTTATTTTCTGAATCAGTAATGTTTACTAAAATTGTTTTTGAATCAGTACAAACCAAATTATCACTCTCATAGGTAAAATTAGTTTCATAAGTGATATTAATCGCTTTTGGGGCTAATAATAAAGAAGGATAAAACCTATATCCATCGATAAATTCGTAAACCGCTTCGCCTTTAAAAGTACCCACAGTACCCTCAGGGTTTGCAGGGGTTAGTTCTTGAGCTACCAATGGCACATAATCTTCATCATTAGTAAAACTGGTTCGATCCATATTGAAACCATCTGAGGAAGGAGATTGGCGGACAGTTATAGTAGCAACATTTGTGATGTCTTCATAAGTAGGATTTTGACCGCCTGATTTTAATCTAACCTTTACTTCATATTGTCCATCATAATCTGTTGTGAATTCAAAAGAGTTTGTAAACATAGATGTACCAAAAAAATCTATGCTGACAAACCCTTCATCAGTAAGAACTACTTTTTCATTATTAGAATTTGTATAGTATAGTTCATATCTATCCTCTTCATTGTTTTGATAATCATTTCTTATGTGAAAATAAAAATTAACTACACTTCCTTGGCATATAGTTTTTTCCCTTGCCTGATTTAAATCTAAATACAAATTTGTTTGGGCAAAAGAATTACAATAAATGGCAAAAAAAATGCTTATAAGAATAGTGAATCTCATTATTTAGTAAATGTTTGTTGATATAATTCTTTTACCTCACTATCAGTTAAAGCTTTCTTATAAATTGTAAAATCATCAAGTGCCCCAGAAAAACCATCCTCTCCAATGTTTGGACCACCGTTTTTATATGAAGAAGTATTTCCATTATTCTGACCAACTAATTCACCATCCAAATAAAACTTCAATATTCCATTAGAATTATCCCAGGTTATACTCAAAAAATGCCAATCTCCTGGATTTGATATAGATATTTTTAGATCATCACTTTCATAAGAAGTATGATTATCTGCAAGAAACATACTTGATTCTTTATCATACCAGATTCGAAGTTCAAAATTATTTCTTAGGATCGTTCCTGAGGTCAAACTTTTTAGCCATATCCCATAGCTTACGTCTCCTACATATGTAAATTTATCTGAAGTCCCTTGGAACGTATTTAAGTTATTCGTTGTCTCTATTTTATAAGCACTATTTAGATTACCATATCTGTCAGCAGTTAACTCGGCAGGTTTAGGAGTACCATAAAAACCACCATTTGCAGAGTCCCCAACACCACTCTCATCATTCATATTACCATTCATTGGATAAAAAGCTACCAGTCCATCACGTGGAATATCAATAACTTCTGGCTCCTCGTTTTTAGGTTCGGTACCTTCTTCGTCTGAACACGATGTAATAAATGAAAATACGGAAATGAATACAAGAGCGAGTAGCCCCTGGCTTAGTTGATTGAATCGCATGTCTAAAAATCCTTTTGGTTGATTAAAAAAATTATATCAGTCGTAAATATATATGATGAGATTTAATAAAAAAAATATTTTCTTTAAGTAATATCTTTGAGTTCAGTATTTCACTTTAAAAATCCATGGTTAGGCATTATTCAATTATCGTTACTTTTAGTAAACCCTTCTTGTTTCCACAGTAATCTCTTGCAGAGCTATATAAATATTCTTCCGGCTCATCAACTATCTCTGCCTCTACTGGATTATTATGAATATAAGCTAACTTTTGATTGATGAATTTATTCGTTTCTAATAAAACAGGATGATTTCCATCCTGCCATACTTTATAATTCTTAATTCTTTTTAATCGTGATCCGGCATTCTTGAAAGCTCGTAATAACCATTCTTTTCTACTTTCATTGATGATATCTAGCTCCTTTATGATCTTTTTGGAAACATATTTTTTAAAATCTCTCAATATAGCAGATAGTTCTATCCCTTCGGTACTACCAATTAAATGAATATGACTCGGCATAATACACCAGGAATAAATTATTAATCCCTTATTTTCCTGACAATGTTTCAATGAATCAATTACTATATACCTGAAATGTTTTTGGGTAAAGAGGTCTATCCAATGAACAACTGTACAAGTGACAAAATAAATTCCTTTAGGATCAGAAAATTTATATTTCTCTGACATGTGTAGCTGCTTTTATTTACAAACGCGTTACGCTATCGCTAAACGCGCTCGATCGGGGTTTTGACAAATGGTTTTTTCGGTCTCTTCTTGTAAAGAGACATATAGTTTTACAGTACCAAAAGAAAAAGAATAAAATGTTGATACGATAAAAAAACAAATAAATAAGTTGACCTTCATTATTTTGTGATATTTTGCTGAAATAATGATTCTACCTCGGGAGATGTTAATGCTTCATTATAAATAGCTATGTCATCAATTATTCCTGAAAAATTATAATCTCCAAAATACATAGCATCACCAGTTGTATTTATTACATTTAAGGAAGGGTTTTCTTGTGCTTCCAATTGTCCATCAATATATAATTTCCCAATCTGATTAGTTTCATCCCATGTAGCACAAATGAAATGCCATTCTCCAGGATTAGCTATCACCTTCTTTAAGTAAATAGAATTAGTCGCATCTTCAGAAATACGAACAATAATTTCATTTGTGGATTGATCAAATTCCAAATAATGACGAGAAGTATCGATAATATATCCACTAGTACTTAATTTCACCCAAGCTGAAAAAGCAAAATCTCCTAAGACTCTAATTTTTTCACTATCTAAAACCTCAATAGAATTATCTTGCTCAATTTGATAGGCACTATTTGGGTTTCCAAATCTATCAGTAGTTAACACTGCAGGATTTGGAGTCCCAGAAAAAATTGCATTTGCTGAATCTCCAACACCACTTTCATCATTCGCATTTCCATTAAACGGATAAAAGGCTACCAGTCCATCACGTGGAATGTCTTTTACCGCTGGTTCAGCCGGTTCATCGCCATCACAAGATGTAAAAATTGAAAAAACAGAAACGAATATAAGAGCCAATAGCCCTTTGCTAAGTAGATTGAATCGCATGTCTAAAAATCCTTTTGGTTGAATAAAAAAATTATATCAGTCGTAAATATATGTGATGAGTTTTAATAATAAAAATATTTTCTTTAAGTAATATCTTTGAGTTCAGTATTTCATTTTAAAAATCTATAATCAGGTATTATTAAATTATCGTTACTCTTAGTAAACCATTCTTGTTTCCGCAGTAATCTCTTGCAGAGCTATATAAATATTCTTCCGGCTCATCAACTATCTCTGCCTCTACTGGATTATTATGAATATAAGCTAACTTCTGGTTTATGAATTTATTCGCTTCTAATAATACAGGATGATTTCCATCTTGCCAGACTTTATTATTCACAATTCTTTTTAATCGTGATTCTGCATTCTTAAAAGCTCTCAATATTGCAGTTAGTTCTAACCCTTCCGTACTAACTATTAAATGAATATGACTCGGCATAATACACCAGGAATAGATTATTAATCCTTTATTTTCCTGACAATGTTTCAATGAATCAATTACTATATACCTGAAATGTTTTTGGGTAAAGAGGTCTATCCAATGAACAACTGTGCAAGTGACAAAATAAATTCCTTGTGGATCAGAAAATTTGTATTTCTCTGACATGTGTAGCTGCTTTTATTTACAAACGCGTTACGCTATCGCTAAACGCGCTCGATCGGGGTTATTTTCGAATTCGCTGAGCCATCTAGTTCTACGAATAAAGCAGTTTGAGAAAATAAATTTATAGATTGCAATAAAAGTAAAAATATTAAACTAAACCTTCTCATTTACTTTGTCAAAGTTTGAGTGTGAAATTTGTTTATCTCATTAGGTGATAAAACCTTATTATAAATGGTAATATCATCTAATAATCCAGAAAAGCCTTCAATACCAAATGTAATAGCTGTACCTAAAGTTCCATCAATTGAAGACTCGGCAACATTTTCAGAAACCTTTTCTCCATCGACATATAAAACCCCCAGTTTATTAGTGTTATCCCAGGTATATGCAACTGAATGCCATTGTTCAGTATTACTTAGTTCATGTTTAGTATAACTATAAGTTCCATATATATTAGTAATACCATATATATTATTATTACTTTCATCAAATTCAAGCCAATGTATTAGGGTTTTGATGATTCTACCCGAAGTCTTAGGTTTTACCCAACCAGCTATACTTATATCACCTTGGAAGGCAAATTTATCATAAGGATAAGCATTTAAATTATTTGTGGTCTCAATTTTATAAGCACTATTCAGATTACCATATCTATCAGATGTTAGTTCTGCAGGTTTGGGAGTTCCATAAAAGCCGCCATTTGCTGAATCACCTACCCCACTCTCATCATTTAAATTACCATTATACGGATAAAAGGCTACCAGTCCATCCCGTGGAATATCAATAACTTCAGGCTCCTCGTTTTTAGGCTCGGTACCTTCTTCGTCTGAACACGATGTAATAAATGAAAATACGGAAATGAATACAAGAGCGAGTAGCCCCTGGCTTAGTTGATTGAATCGCATGTCTAAAAATCCTTTTGGTTGAAAAAAATTAAATTCCGGTCAAATATAGATGACTGGTTTTTAAATCCCCACTGTCTATAGTTACTCTTAAGCTAAACTCCGGACAGTGGGGAATGGTAATCTCATTATTTAGTAATTGTTTGATTATATATTGCCATTACTTCATTAGAAGTTAATGCCTTATGATAAACAATAATATCATCTAAAATTCCTGAGAAGCCACTATTACCCATCACCATATTACCTGACATATCTCGAAAAATACTTGCTTCTGCAGTACTTTCAGAAACGTGCACACCATCTATATAGAGTTTAAGAATTGCCGCATTATTGTCCCAAGTCAAAACAATTAGGTGCCATTTTTCAGGATCTGAAACAACATCATCAACAATAATCCTATTGCTATTCATGTCAATTATGCCTACATATTTATTTTCAATATCATCAAACTCAATTTTATTCATTGCATCATTAAGAATAACTCCAGAAGTATTTGCTTTAATCCACATACAATAACTCAAATCACCATTATAAGCTAATTTTGGAGCATCCAAAGCATTTAAGTTATTCGTTGTCTCTATTTTATAAGCACTATTTAGATTACCATATCTGTCAGCAGTTAACTCGGCAGGTTTAGGAGTACCATAAAAGCCACCGTTTGCAGAGTCCCCAACACCACTCTCATCATTCATATTACCATTCATTGGATAAAAAGCTATTAACCCATCCCTTGGGATATCAATATCTTCTGGCTCCTCGTTTTTAGGTTCGGTACCTTCTTCGTCTGAACACGATGTAATAAATGAAAATACAGAAATGAATACAAGAGCAAGTAGCCCTTTACTAAATAGATTGAATTGCATGTCTAAAAATCCTTTTGGTTGAAAAAAAATTAAATTCCGGTCAAATATAGATAACTGATTATTAAATCCCCACTGTCTAAAGTTACTCTTAAGCCAAGCTCCGGACAATAGGGTAAACAAATCCAGATCAGAATTTCGTTATTTGGTGACCGTTTGGTTATATAATGACTTTACTTCCGCAGCCGTTAAAGCCTCATTATATATCGCTATATCATCAATTGCCCCAGAGAAGTTAAAAACACCGAATAATATATCATCACTAGTAGTGTTTTTCACACTTAAAGTTGCATTTTCTTGCACTGCTAAATTACCATCAACATATAATTTCCCTGTTTGGTTTGCTTCATCCCATACCGAACAAATAAAATGCCATTCCCCAGGATTAGAGATTATTTCTTTTAAATAAAGAGAATTGGTTGCGTCTTCAGATATTCGAGCAATAACTTCATTAGTTGTTTGGTCAAATTCCAAATAATGACGAGAAGTACTAATAAATTCTCCACTTGCAACACACTTTACCCATCCAGATAAACTAAAATCCCCTAAAATTTGAACTTTATTAAAGTTTATAACTTCAATGGAATTAGTTTCCTCAAATTTATAAGCACTATTCGGGTTTCCGTATCTATCCGGTATCGATTCTAATGGATTCGGTGTACCACTAAAACTCCCATTTGCAGAATCCCCTACTCCACTCTCATCATTTGCATTACCGTTAAATGGATAGAATGCTACCAACCCATTTCTTGGAATATCAATAACTTCAGGTTCCTCGTTTTTAGGTTCGGTTCCTTCTTCGTCTTTACACGATGTAATAATTGAAAACACAGAAATGAATATAAGAGCAAGTAGCCCTTTGCTAAGTAGTTTGAATCGCATGTCTAAAAATCCTTTTGGTTGAAAAAAATTAAATTCCGTTCAAATATAGATGACTGGTTTTTAAATTCAAATTTTTGATCGTGATTTAACTGTTTGAATTTTCTTTTATAGTAACTCATCGTATTAAAGTGAATTGAAAGTCCTGCCAAAAGCACAAACCAACCCTCTACTTGTGCTGTTTGAAGTGTTCCCCAGGACAACTTCAAGCTTTTTATGAAATGCAGAGTCTGTGACTCGGTCATTCTACAACAAAATGACATCAATTAGTCCTTGCTCCCCACTATAATTAATTGCACTAGAATAAACATAATCCTGAGGACATTTTACTATACCAGATTCAACCGGGTTATTATGGATATATTCTAATTTTTGATCTTTGAATCGATTGGTTAATAATTCCTTTGGTTGATTACTTTGTCTCCAAAATTGAAAGCTACTGTTTCTGGTATTTTTAATCCCTGCTTGTTTAAAGATCCAAAGCATCCAATTCCTTCTACTTTCAGATTGATTTTGATCTATTGCTGATAAAATCTCCTTTGCTGTATATTTTTTAAAGTCTCTTAATATATCAGAAAGATAATATCCTTCCTTTGCTGCCACGATTAAATGAAGATGGTTACTCATTAAACACCATGAATATATTTCAAGCCCCTTAATCTTTTGGCAAAAGATCAAGCTTTCTACAACTATATCTGCATATTCTTTCCTCGTGAATACATCAACCCATTCAACGACAGCAAACGTTACAAAATATAATCCGTTCTGGTCTCGGATTTTATAGCCTTTATCCATCAGCTAAATATAATGAAAAATACTTATTTTATGACCGGGATACAATCCCTGCTTTTCATTAAAAGTTCGAAGTTACGCTATCGCTAAACTTCGAACAGCGCCGATATGTTAAAGCAACTATTACATACAGCTAATTATCATGAGACAGATTTCTCTCCGCAAGGGATTCGAAATGACGTTAAACTTGGGTCATTTCGTTTCTATGGAGCTAATTAAATCTGGCATAAAACCCAACCAAAAGCACAAACCAACAACCTACTCGTCATTTCGATCGTCTAGTGCTATGAGCAATGAAGCGAATCAGTAAGGAGAAATCGGTCTGTTTTACATCTAAACCCACCCATACTTGCTTGAACCATAAACAAACTTCACTTAAACTCCTAAATACCACAGATATTCATTACACCGGTTACCAATAATTTATTTTTTAACCTAACTTTGCAGCCTTAAAATTTTAACATTTACAAATATCCTTTTTGAGGTTACGATCATGAGTAATAGCAAGATAGAACTGATGTCCCCGGCAGGAAATTTCGAATCGATGATGGCTGCAATTCAAGGTGGTGCTGATTCAATTTACTTTGGTGTCGAGCAACTAAACATGCGTGCCCGGGCAACAATGAATTTCACCATCGATGACCTGGAAGAAATTGCCCGCATCTGTAGTGAAAATAATGTCAGAACTTATCTCACTCTCAATACTATTATTTATGATCACGATCTGTCACTGATGAAAATGATCATCGACAGGGTGAAAGAAGCCGGGATCACTGCCATCATCGCTTCTGACCAGGCTGTGATTTCTTATGCATTCAGCCAGGGTGTGGAAGTCCACATCTCGACTCAATCGAATATCACGAACATCGAAACAGTTCGCTTCTACAGCCACTTTGCTGATACAATGGTATTATCTCGTGAACTGAGCTTGATGCAGGTCAAAAAAATCACCGATGCCATCGAAAAGGAACAAATCAAAGGGCCTGCCGGTAACCTGATTGAAATTGAAATTTTCGGACATGGCGCCCTGTGTGTTGCAGTATCCGGTAAATGCTATATGAGTTTACATACTCAAAACTCTTCTGCAAACAGAGGAGCATGCATCCAAAACTGCCGAAGAAAATACAAAGTAATCGATATCGAGGATGGCCACGAACTTGAAATCGATAATGAATACATAATGTCACCCAAAGACCTGTGTACGATCGATTTTCTTGATCAGGTAATTGATTCCGGAATAAAAGTACTAAAGATCGAAGGAAGAGGTAAAGGGCCTGAATATGTAAAAACTGTCACTCAATGTTATCGTGAAGCAATAGACAGCTATTTCGATAACACATATTCTGAAGAGAAAGTTGAAGGATGGATGAACCGCCTCTCTGAAGTTTATAACCGTGGATTCTGGAGTGGATACTACCTGGGACAAAAAATGGGTGAATGGACAAGTAATTCCGGATCATCAGCAACTAAGAAAAAGGTTTATTTGGGTAAAGGAAGTAATTACTTCACCAAGATAGGTGTGGCTGAATTTACTCTTGAGACATTGAAGGTCAAGGTTGGAGACCGGATTCTTGTCACAGGTCCTACCACTGGAACTGTGGAAGCTGTAGTAGAGGAAATGCATGTCAATGATGAAGGAAAAAAAGATGTTGCTGTGAAAGGTGATAAATTCGCTATAAAACTCGATGCTGTGATTAGACCTTCAGACAAGTTGTATAAGATCGTTGATAACAAGGAACCTGTAAAAGCCTGATTATTTTTAAATTTCAAACGGATTGGTATGGTAACAATTATCCAACAAAGAAATAAATGCATCGGCTGTAATTATTGCGTTGAGCTGGCTCCGGAACGATGGAGGATGTCTAAAAAAGACGGTAAAAGTGTATTACTGGGTGGTGTAAATAAAAAAGGTTTCTGGAATGTGAAGGTCAATGAAGATGAACTGGAAGTGAATGTACGGGCAGCAGAGGCCTGCCCGGTTAATATTATTCAGGTGAGGGGTAAATGATTGCCTGTTCTTTTCGAATTATTACTCTTACGTTTTATAATAACTTTTAATCGAATAGTAATTACCCTTACTAAAGGCACATACCACCCTCCTTACCTCGTCATTTCGATCGTCTAGTGCTGTAAGCTGAAAAGCGAATCAGCAAGGAGAAATCTGTTTGTGGGAAGTAGAAAGTCAATATCTTATGTTTTTATGTGACAGATTTCTCACCGCAAGGGATTTGAAATGACGTGAAATGGGTATCATTTCGTTTAACAGGATACAATAAATCCAGTCTTAAACCCTACTAAAAGCTCAAACCAAGCCTTACCTCGTCATTTCGATCGTCTAGTGCTGTGAGCTGAAAAGCGAATCAGCAAGGAGAAATCTGTTTGTGGGAAGTAGAAAGTCAATATCTTATGGTTTTATGTGACAGATTTCTCACCGCAAGGGATTCGAAATGACGTGAAATGGGTATCATTTCGTTTAACAGGATACAATAAATCCAGTCTTAAACCCTACTAAAAGCTCAAACCAAGCCTTACCTCGTCATTTCGATCGTCTAGTGCTGTGAGCTGAAAAGCGAATCAGTAAGGAGAAATCTGTTTGTTTTTATTGGACGGTCCAAGCGATTTTTTAGCCTTTATCCATCACCTAAATATAATGAAACATCCTTATTTTATGACCGGGATACAATCCCTGCTTTTCATTAAAAGTTCGAAGTTACGCTATCGCTAAACTTCTAACAGCGCAGACGTTTTGAGAGATACATCTGATATCTATTTATCAATTATATTGCAATTATTTACACTTTAAACATCAATTGAAGCTAAAGGCACAAACCTACCTTCCTACCCGTCATTTCGATCGTCTCGTGCTGTGAGCCGAGAGGCGTAACAGCAAGGAGAAATCTGTTTGGTTAAATATTTAGACAATCCAAGCGCGATGCTTCAACCAGAAACAAAACTCATCGTATTAAAGTGTTTTTTTATTAAACAGATTTTACTGACGACTTCATGTCAGCACCTACAGCTCACCGCAAGGGATTTGAAATGACGTGAAATGGGTATCATTTCGTTTAACAGGATACAATAAATCCAGTCTTAAACCCTACTAAAAGCTCAAACCAAGCCTTACCTCGTCATTTCGATCGTCTAGTGCTGTGAGCTGAAAGGCGAATCAGTAAGGAGAAATCTGTTTGTGAGAAGTAGAAAGTCAATATCTTATGGTTTTATGTGACAGATTTCTCACCGCAAGGGATTCGAAATGACGTGAAATGGGTATCATTTCGTTTAACAGGATACAATAAATCCAGTCTTAAACCCTACTAAAAGCTCAAACCAAGCCTTACCTCGTCATTTCGATCGTCTAGTGCTGTAAGCTGAAAAGCGAATCAGCAAGGAGAAATCTGTTTGTGGGAAGTAGAAAGTCAATATCTTATGGTTTTATGTGACAGATTTCTCACCGCAAGGGATTCGAAATGACGTGAAATGGGTGTCATTTCGTTTAACAGGATACAATAAATCCAGTCTTAAACCCTACTAAAAGCTCAAACCAAGCCTTACCTCGTCATTTCGATCGTCTAGTGCTGTGAGCTGAAAGGCGAATCAGTAAGGAGAAATCTGTTTGTGAGAAGTAGAAAGTCAATATCTTATGTTTTTATGTGACAGATTTCTCACCGCAAGGGATTCGAAATGACGTGAAATGGGTATCATTTCGTTTAACAGGATACAATAAATCCAGTCTTAAACCCTACTAAAAGCTCAAACCAAGCCTTACCTCGTCATTTCGATCGTCTAGTGCTGTGAGCTGAAAGGCGAATCAGTAAGGAGAAATCTGTTTGTTTTTATTGGACGGTCCAAGCGATTTTTTAGCCTTTATCCATCACCTAAATATAATGAAACATCCTTATTTTATGACCGGGATACAATCCCTGCTTTTCATTATAGGTTCGAAGTTACGCTATCGCTAAACTTCTAACAGCGCAGACGTTTTGAGAGATACATCTGATATCTATTTATCAATTATATTGCAATTATTTACACTTTAAACATCAATTGAAGCTAAAGGCACAAACCTACCTTCCTACCCGTCATTTCGATCGTCTCGTGCTGTGAGCCGAGAGGCGTAACAGCAAGGAGAAATCTGTTTGGTTAAATATTTAGACAATCCAAGCGCGATGCTTCAACCAGAAACAAAACTCATCGTATTAAAGTGTTTTTTTATTAAACAGATTTTACTGACGACTTCATGTCAGCACCTACAGCTCACCACAAGGGATTCGAAATGACGTAAAATGGGTGTTGTTTCGCTCTTTATGATACAATTATATATAATATTGAACGGTTCAAGCCCGATACTTGAACCAGGAGGAAAAGGAAAGCCCTGGTTCATGTTTCCACGGGCCAGGGCTTAATAATAATTTATTTGATGCCCGGGATATGCTTCTCCATCATCCTGAACAGCTGCTATTTATCATTTATAATACAAATCAATAAACCAGTTCCTTTTTATTCTTCTTTAACTTGGGACGATAAACAGGAACAGTATAACCAATAGAGATCATCAGATTATTTAGTTGAAAATCATCATCCAGATGGAGGTAATCATACTTCAACTCGATATTTGAATACCTGTTTTCAGCATTTACAGCATTCATCATCCCATAGGCATAACGAACATCAATTGTGAAATACCCTTTACCCAGTAATTCTTTGATTTTGATTCCACCACCAGCTACTAAAGACCAGTTAAAACTCATCCGTTGTTCTGAAAGATCAACCGGTGGTCCTTTTACACCCCGGTTTCCATCATCAACATTTAAATCACCAAGATCGTCAAATCTTTCAACTTCGGCTTCAGCCCCAAGTAAATAACTTCCTTCAGCACCTAAACGAATAAAAGGCTGCACTTTTTCTCCATTAAATTCATATTTAAATGTAATCGGAAGGGAAATCCTGCTTTGTTTTTCGACAAAAGTTTCTTTTACAAATCCCAGTTTACTCTCCCTGTATTCATAAGTAAGCATATTAAATTGAGGCCCTGTCATTAAGGAAATCTTTTTACTTAATGAAAATTCAAAGACCACTCCTACGTGGTATCCTGTTCTAACACGATACTCAGCATCGGTTATTTCAGGATTATCAAGGCTATAATTCTGCAGTACGTTTACCTGAGTAAAATTAGCACCAGCCATTCCTCCGAATAAATAAACCGGATTCGTTCTGAACATATTATACAGGTTGATGAATTCGGGTGGATCCACTACAGGATTGATTTCGTATTCAGGATCAATTTTTAACATTTTCAGCATAGATTCTTGTGCTTTCCCTTTCTCATCAAAATAAAGGTTGGCAAGTGTAAGTAACCTGTATGCTTCTACTTTTTCCTGTTCATTAAACCCACTCTGAAGACATTTATTTAACAAGCCCGGGATTTCCTCAATCCTACCCTGCTCATAGGTCTTTCGTGCATTTTGAAGCGTTTTGGCACATCCATTTACTTCTTCTTTTACCTGTCCGAAAATTAGACCTGGCAATAGCATCAAGCTACCCACAATAGTTGCCTTTTTGAATAGCCTAAAAAATTGATCAATCATCTGTTTTGGTTGTTTTTATTTACAAGTTTCTTCATATGGAATGTCCTCTCCTACATAAGATTCCCATTCCTGTTCAGTCATATCTCTTTTTAATTTCTCACAAAGCTTTCTAGCCATGAGTTTAGTCTGAGTAGGCCATAGCCTGATAAGGTGATCACGACATCCGGCTAGTAAGTAATTATTATCCGGGGTAAACTGTATTGACCAGACCCAGTCTTCATGATCGCGAAGTACGATTGGCGGATCGAATAAATTATCCATATTCCACAACCTTACAGTTTTATCAAAACTACCTGTAGCCAGTCGTTTGTCGTCATGACTGAAAGTAATATTGTTTACTCTCGCCTGGTGACCTGATAATTTGGCAACAATAGCTCCGGTATTTGTATTCTGAATAGTAACCTCACCCTTTTCGCCTCCGAAGACCAGGAATTTACCATTATGGCTATACGCACTGGTAATGATCGGAATATTTTTGCGGTCTTTATAAATCACTTTTGTTGAGTTTCCGTTTGAGCGGTCTACTTGAGTAACCTCTCCATTATTTTTAGCAACAATAAGCTTTGAACCGTCCGGGCTTAAGGTAATATCGTTGATTTTTGAGTCACTACTTAACAGATCAGTGACCTTTTCATTATCCCAGTAAATCACTCGTTTATCTGAACCTGAAGCAATTAAGCCTCGTTTTACCGGCGTAAAAGTCAGATACCATATTTCCCTGATATTGGTTTTAACCTTTACCGGGTCAGATTTTAAATTTCGAAGATCATAGATTTCGATAAAATTGAAATCACCAGCACACGCCAGGTAGCGTTCATCTTTACTTAAAGCAAGTGTCCGGTTAATCCTGCCTGGATAATGAGCAATAACATCATGACTTTGTTGCGGGTTTTCGGCATTCCATCTAATAATTCGGCCATCACTACCCGCAGAATACACAAATCTGGAATCCTTGCTGGTCACAATTGAACGTACATTTTGAGTATGAGCTAACAGACTATTGTAACTCGGTTCTTCCATTGCCTTTAAGGCATAATACATACCGTCATAGATATCCGGATCATGTTTTTTACCTCCATATTCATGATAGAAATTAAATGCTTGTCTGGCAACCAGTGATTTTTTGGCGCTATCGGTAAGTTGCACTGATTTAATTGCCATTGATTTAGCAATAGATAACATCCTGAGCCTATACGCTTTCTGCTCCTCTGTCATTGCTACTTTACGAGCACTATCAGCTACCAGGGTTTGTTCAATAGCTCTTCTACGCTCCCTGTCTGCAATAACCATTTGCGTCTGGGCTAAACGTTCGTTTTTTAAGGCCCTTTGAGTTTCCTGTTCAGCGATCAACCGTTGTTCTTCTGCCCGCTGAGATTCTTCCAGTGCTTTTTTCTCATTGACCTTGGCAATGTTTGCCTGTTTTTCTGCCACTTCTTTTTGCTTGGCAGCCTCAGCACGCTGAATATCAGCTTCCCGACGCTGATGTTCCGCATAGAGTAAGAACAGCAATGCTACCACGATTCCTAATCCAAGCACCAGAGCAACAATTCTGGCCAGTATCAGGCGACGCTTTTGCATCTTTTCCCGGATACGTTGCTCACGTTCGTATTCTTTCTGGCTATATTCCAGAAATAACATCGTACGCTCATAAGCCTTATGATATCTCAATCCCCATGCCGGTGAAGGAGTTTGTTCTGTTTGCCAGTTTAAGGCAATTTGTAAATCCGGTGGTCTCCATAAGCCTGCTTTTCCTTCCTGGTGCATCTCTGCAGCTTCAGCAAGACGCAGATAGAGTTTTACCGATTCAGCTTCTTCTTCAACCCATAAATTCAGCTCAACCCAAATTCTCATGATGCTCTCATGACTAATATCGATCACGCTGTCATCATTTAGTTGAGTATCGTAAGCTGGCATCAGAAGTGTACGACCAGGTTTCCTGAATGCATCGATCACCTTAACTACTTTCGATTCAGGTGCATTAACCATGGCTATAACTTCCTGCAATTTTGCAGGACGCCTTACACCTCTTCCATCATCACCCTTTTCAGTGATCGACTTAAAGATCTTCTCACAAATTTTCTTTTCATCATCAGTAAGTTCCAGATAAGCTTCGCGAGCGTGCTCTGAAAGGGCATTTTCCATTCCCCCGATTGCCTCATAATGAGCATGGGTAATTGGTTCGTTACCGATTTTATTACGCATCCAATAGTTCCAGGTACGCATTAACGCATGCTGCATAATAGGCAATTGATCAGCACTGGAGCCGATGTTATCAAGAATCTCATCAACAAGTGCCGGATCAATCTCCGCATCAAAAGATTCGATAGGACCTACTATCGCTTTTCTTTTTTCCTCCCTGGTCATTTGAGGAATCAGAAACTGGCTGTCATTGATTAGCTTAGTTAGTCCTGGAAACTGCGCGCAGTCTCCAACAAAGTCTGCCCGGATATTTATCAATACATAAAAAGGTACCTTCTGACTTTGGTGGGCATGTAGAATCAGGTCGATATAATGCTGAGCATCATTTTTATCATATTCTTCAGTAGTCTGAAATCTAAAAATCTCTTCAAACTGATCTATCAGAAATAAAAAATTAGTTTTTTCAACCACATACAGATCCTCCAAAATATTTGTCAGACCATCAATTCCTTCATTCAACGATTCCAGTGTTGCTTCATATTCGAGCGCTTCAAAAGATTCTTCCAGTTTACGCGCCAGAATCTTTACTGGTGAATCACCCGGGGTAACGTTAATATTTTTCCAATTGCCAGTATCCACTGATTCCATTGATGAAAATACTGCCGGCAAAACCCCACAATACATAAATGATGATTTACCGACACCGGATGCTCCAACTACCGTTACAGTTTTATTCTGAGTAAGCTTTTGGATCACCTCTCCTACCTGATTTTCCCGTCCAAAGTACAGGTCGCGTTCTTCAACAGAAAACGGTCGGAGACCCGGGAAAGGATTGTTCATTTCCCCTGTGCCTGTTAATTCGTGGTTAGCAACTAATTCTGACATACCATTAACTTTTATTCACCATATCCAGGTGAAAGATTAAAAATGCAGACTACGTATTGAGCCATGGGCTTATCCAACGTAAGCACTGATAAAAATAAAATCAGACCGTGCCGACAAGATACCCGAAAGGTATTTGGTTGAATGCCGGTGATAAATCCTTTATTTAATGAATCGGTTGATTTTTTATTAATGCAATAATATTAAAATTGTAATATATAAATCAAATTTTATTCAAAATAAGAATAAAAGTATTGTTCAAATTCGATTTCATTTAAAATATTTTTCCTTTAAAAATTATATTATACCAAAATCAGATTTTTCGTTTTTTCTGAACTTTCATTTAATACATTATTGCTCAGAGATTCAGGTATTTCATCATAAAATGACATTAGTTCATTTAGGGCTGCCTGATTTATTCTGAAAATAACACAGTTGCTCTCAGCTCTGAGTGTAACATTCTGATCATTTTTATTCATGAATTGCAGACAACTGATAATGTGCTTTTCATTTAACACCGCCTCTTCATTACCAATTTTAAAGTTCAGTTCCCCTTCCGTGACAATAATATAATCGATAAAGTTAACTGAGTCTGTTTTTTCGATCAGATCTCCCTTTTTAAATACTTGAATATTAACTAGTTTAGCTATTTCAGCAAGTACCAATCCACTTATCTTTTCAAATACAGGAATGGTATTTAAAAACTCAATAATATCAATTCTTGTATGCTTCTTTTCTTTCTCTTCATCGTGATCCTGAAATGCTTTGATAGTCTCAACTACTTCGCGATAACGGGATAAATTTCCATATCTCTCATAAAACTGATCCAGTGCCCCTTCATAATGACTGGCCAGGGCATTGGCAGATGTCTCTCTCAACAATGGATCCGGGTTTACCAGGTTGGCAGCAAAAATATCAGGGTCTGTATTTTCATTATTTGCCAATTCCCTCAAAGCACAAGCCTTAGTCCATCTGTTTATCCATTTATAGTCACGTTGAACAAGGTTTAGCAGGGCTTCAGATTTTGATAATGGTTCTGTTGGATAAATATGCTTAAGCTGCTCAACCTTTTCTTCATAGCTTGCTACACCTAAAATTGGTAACAATACTGGTTTTAATTCTTCATTGAGAAATACCTGAAGAAGGTCTGTAGCATATTCTTTTTCTTCCGTGTTATCACTATGGATATTCCTTTTAACCAATTCAACTGATTTAGGATCGTAGATCAAAGCCAGCAACCTGAAAACGGTTTCAAGGTTGTAAGCGATTTCATTTTCCATCGCATTTATAAGAAGGTTACTGCTTTCGGCTTTTCTTAGATCGTTAACTACCGACATATTCCAAACCAAAGCTCCACAAACTTCCTGTAACTCCGATCTGATCTGAAGCGAATTACTTTCATCGACATTATAACCACAACGACTCAATGCTTCGAGCGATGCTGCAATAATATTCTGGTTTGGATAATTAAGTTTTTTAAGCAATAAAGAAACTGCTTCTCTACTCCCAACGCGACCATAGATCTGTACGATACGCAATTGCGTTTTCTGATCCTGACCTGTTAGATAAAATGCGGTTTCGAGCATAGTAAAAACTCTTTCTCCAGTGGCTGCCAGCGCTGCAGTTGCTGCGTTTCCGTATTCGCCATCACCCAGCTTTTCGATAAGGTTATTATTGAGATCTTTATCATCTGAATGAGCAGATGATGCTACAGCATGGTATCTTACAGCTGAATGCGGATCTCTGAAAAGCTTGTTCAATAAATTGCCTTTCATGGCATCTTCTGCATAAGCAGTTAGCATGGCACCATAAACACGTTCGTTAACCAGCTTTGATAAAGTTAATTGCTCGATATACTTTAGCTTTTCCAATCTGAATTCTGCTCCCCTTAACTTGCTATATGTTGACTTGATTAATGGAGCTGTTTTCATTACTGGAAAGTATTTAGATTCCATAATATTATCCAGTAACGGAATTGATTCCAGCAAACACATTTCATCGCATTGCTTTAATACAATTTCGCGAACCTCATCATCATCTATGTTTAACAAATCTATCAGAACATTACGATACTCGATCGGCTCCAGAATCCTGATAAGATTTAGGTGCAGAGGTAATTCTTCTGTGGATCTTTCTAATAAGCCAGTTTTTAGTCTTTCTAATAAACTGACTGAAAATGCCTTATCGTATTTAATCAGTTTTTGCTCTGAATCGAGACTGCTTTTAAGTACCTTTTTATATTTTGAATGAAGAAGAAAACCAGCGACAATCCACAGTACCACAAGGATTAAAACCCCAGAAAGCACATAATTTTGACTAAGTAATCCCTGATCTCTCAATATTAAAAGGATCCCCGATGCTATCAGTGAAAAGAAAGCTCCAATAATATATTCTGCCTTAAACCTGGAATCAAATCTAAGATCGGCTTTTACCGGCAAAAAATAATTCATGAAAACCGTATGTTCAAAGCCTTTACGAATAGCTTCTGCACCAGTTTTGAGGGCAATCATCAAAACAAAGAACATGAAAAAAGTCTTTGACTCTTCAGTAACACCGAATAACCTTCCAGCACCATATGCTAACCCACAGGTAATTAATACGACTACAGGTAAAACCAGCAATCCTGTTCTTAAACCATAAGTACGAATGGTAATTCTTGCTGCAAGAAAATCTATAAACCAGCTGGATATCAATATCGAAGCCGTAAGGACACTCAGGAAAACCAGTAGTTCAGAAGATGAGTCAAACCGGGTATTAAGCACATCGATAAACGCATATTCTATGAAAATAAATATCATGGTGCACAATCCGATAAACAGACTCAATCTCAAAAAATATTTATTTCCTGCAAGCCTCTTATTGGAGTTATAATAATTGACGAATTGAGCACTATAATGCAATTCATTTAATTCTTTTCTGTCAACTGCAATAACAAACAGGCTGAGAAGTGCTAAAAATATCGAAACCCCTGAAATAATAAGCTGAATACGCCATGTCATTTCTACAATCTCAGTAATCCATGGCATTGCAAAAAGATATATTGATACCGGAAGAATCAATCCTGAATAAATAACCGGCCTAACCTTTTTAAGGTCGGTAATGTTAAAAAGAGATTCTGTAAAACTAAACAAAGTCGCTGCGTAAAGACCGGACAGTGGCAATACGGCAGTAATCAGTACAGAGCCTATCTGGCCTTGATCGATATCAAAAGGATTAAAAAGAAGAACCAGGTAGTAAGATAGATTTAGCAACATCAGGATGGAGGCATATCCCCAATAAGAAATCCTGAGCTTTGCATAATTATAACAGTAATATAAAGCCAGAGATATAATTGAACCGTAAAAAAATAGTTCTGGTAATGATGCTACTTCATCCTGGGACAAAAACTGAATAACAGCTGAAATATTATGGGAAACAACTCCCAGCCCAATGAAGCAACCAAAAAACCAGGCGGAAATTATCCGGCCGGAATTAGAAAAAATAGACATAGTTGCTATAGTCGTTAATCGGTTGAAAGATTAAAAGGCAATAAAAGAATATTATTTGCATTTTACCTAATAAAAATTGAAAAAAACGGTAAAAAATATTTATGTTTTTCCCTTTTTATGAAGTTCTTTACTTATCGCATAGTCAAGCATTTCCACAGTAAAAACTTTGCTGTTTTCTGATGCTGCAGCCATCAAAACACAAAAATGAACCACATTGAGAATTTCACCACCGGTGAGATCAATTTTTCTCAAATGTTTATAATCGATATCTTCAGCAAGTTCATAATCTGATGGGATCGTAGCCTTCCAAAGTTCTTCCCTTAGAAACTCTGTTGGGGCAGGAAAATATATCATGTTATTAAACCTTCTGTTAAAGGCCGCATCGATATTCATTTTAAGGTTAGTGGCCAGTATGATCAGCCCTGAAAAATCTTCAATCCGCTGAAGCAAATAGGCAGCTTCCTGATTGGCATGCTTATCATTGGAAGAATTCACAGAAGAACGTTTACTAAAAACTGCATCTGCCTCATCAAAGAATAATATCCAGTTTTTATTTTCTGCAATATCAAAAAGACGCTTAAGATTTTTCTCCGTCTCCCCTACCCATTTTGAAACGATCATTGACAAATCAACACGGTAAACAGGAAGGCCAAATTTATTTCCAAGGATAGTTGCGGTAAGTGTTTTTCCGGTACCAGATGGTCCATAAAACAAAGCCCGATATCCCTTTTTAACTTTTCTTCCCAGCTCAGGATGTTCATATGCAATATTACTATATGCTAACCACTGCTCAATTTCATTAATTTTTTTTCTCGTTTCTTCTCCAAGTATAAGATCTTCCTCCGCCATCCTGGTTTCTAATAGCGCTGCAGGAAATTCATTTCCAATTCCGGGAGTATATTTTCTTCCCTGAATTTTAGCAATCATCTCTTCAGTTGCGAAGGGAATAGACTGACTTTCAGAAAAATGATCAGCTATTGATTTTATTTGAATCAAATTTAATCCAACTAGCCTGCAGGAAGAGTTTATCTGCTCCTGAATATACATCCTTGTTTTCAGGTCATTTCCCGCATACAAATAGTAAAGAGTTTGAAAATCAGGAGAGAAAACAGCATTTGATCCATGAATATGACCTCCATATTGAGTAAAAGGCTTTCCAGTACTTGAATTTTTCAATAACAACGGATCAAAACTTTCCGGTTTGAAATATGTAGTTAGAAGGCATGCCAGTGTAAAACATTCGCATTTTGAAAGATCTGAGATGGAGATCAATTCTCTGATTTCTTTTTCAGGGATATGGTTACAACCTCCGTATTCAGAATTCCCATCTTCCAGTGCACTAAAAGTCTGCTTTGCTGCGTTCAACACTATACTTTGTGTCGCATCAATGATATGTTGCAGTAATTGCAGTTTGGTATTAGTTGATAACATTAAAAAAATGATTCGGTGTCCACAAAAGTAATTTAGAAGTTCATTAAGACCAAAATAAAATGAATATAAGGTATCAAAATAAAAAGAGTTTACATCAATAAAATTACATTTTCACTTAAAATTATTATATTACTTAAATCCCGATAATTAAACCAGTCAACCATGAATGGAAATTTAGATCTGTCTAGTAGTTATCAACATGCGTTGTCATTACTTTGTATTTATACTGATCACCGAATGCAAAGCCCGTGGAAAACCATTGATAAATCTATCTTTATTCGAAGCCTGACAGATACTCTAAAAAATCCTGACAGGATAAATCAGGCAAGAACTAATTTATGTGGTCCGGCTTCGATTTGTAAAATAATTGCTGAAAAAGATCCTGAAAGCTATGTTAGAATGGCAATTTCACTCTATGAAAAAGGAATAGCTCAAAGTTATAATTCTTTTCACTTTCCTATCGAAGTAAACGAAGATTTACTTGAAGATGAGCCTTGCGATGGGCTATCTCCATCCGACTATGTGGTGCTTTCTTCGATTCGTCATACTTATAATATAATCTTTGACTATGATCCTGAATCAGATTCAGGTTTGCAGGGTTTTTCCTACCCCAATGATCTCGTTGATATAGCAACCAATTTTGCCAATCTTAAAGATAAAACATTAAAATACGGCCATGACATTGATGGAATTAATAAAGCAATTGGTGATGGCTGTTCGGTGATAGGATTATTTGATATTGACCAACTCAAAAAAGGTGAGCCAAATCCGAATATCTTGCAACGCAGGTTTGGCAATCACTACATTGTGATAAACCACATTTCAAAAAGGAATAGTCATGTTAATGTCAATTACTGGAATTGGGGAGATACCAGTGATGACCAGTCTACGATCAATACCAGTGTAAATAATTACGATAAAGCTATCAGGAACTATATAATCATTGGAAATACCTAAAAATCATCTCCAGGTAACATGAACAGGTTTTTTCATCCATGGTAACCTGATCACCTTAAATGCCCATGGAATTTTATCAATAAGTATATCAAATCCTTTTTCTTCAACGCGAAGATCCCAAAACTTATCATTTTCAATCAGTTTACCTTCCCGTAATAAAAATGAACCCCTCAGATTTTCAGGTGATGATTTTTTCAGGGCTGTCCAGTTTTTGATCACTCCATTTAATAATCCCTCAGCAGTCTGCTTTTCTTCATCTGTCAAAATAATATTCTCTTTCAATGGATAAGTAAGAGGAATTCCTGCAATGAGCTTATTAAGCACCATCATATACTCCTGTCCGTCATCCAACCCGGTAGCTAAAAAATGCATAAAATGGCAGGCCTTTTCCCTCTCGAAATCACTTTTAAATTCTTTTTTATTTTTCAAAAGGCCTGTGATATCGAAAAACCTGGATAAATACGGCGAAAGTAATACTAGTCCGGCATTTTTTATAAATATGGGATCGGTCTGAAGAGCTTCATCAGATAAGGATATTTCACTTTTATCTTCTGGTTCAGAATCTGTTTCAGTAAACTTTTCTGAGACCTTATTAAAAAACTTTTCTTCAGGTAAGTTCAGTTCAGTAACAATAGCTTTCCACTCTCTTTCAGAAAGTTGATTAACAATAAAATTGTAATCTGAAACAGAAATTTTATTAAAATAATCTGTTGCCTTTTCCGGATGATTCTTAGTAAATAATTCTATAAACTCATTGAATTTAAGGGCTAAGATTGATGGCTTTTTACCTTCTCTAGCCCACGTTTCCAACATAATCTTGATAACATCAGGATGACTTATGAGTTTATCAATAAACAATTCCTTTTGCTTCTCCGAAATACTTTCTTCGGGTACTGATAATAATGACCTCGCAATAAATACTACTTTAGGAGGCAGGGTTTTAGCCATTCGAAGAAGTATTTCTTTCTTGTATTCATCTCCGAGATAAACTTCAATTCGTTGAAATGCGATTATGGTTTCTCGTTTATTAAATGAACGGAATACCTCAGCGAGATCCATAATATATTCACCAAATAAATGAATGATAAGCTTTTCTATATCAACCTTATTTGAAACAGAAGGTAGATTTCCGATTTTGTCAGACTCATTGAGGACCCCCTTTAAAAAAAACTTTTTCAAAACTGAGTGGAGATCTCGTCCTCCATCAGTTGTAGTTTCATTCCTGGTAAGTTCATTTTTAATTTCTGTAACTTCTACAGAAAGAATTTTCGAGCCTTTCTTCGTTTCTGCCTTTTCAATAATC
Source organism: Mangrovivirga halotolerans (assembly GCF_026241165.1). Taxonomy (GTDB): domain Bacteria; phylum Bacteroidota; class Bacteroidia; order Cytophagales; family Cyclobacteriaceae; genus Mangrovivirga; species Mangrovivirga halotolerans. The sequence continues at coordinate 277,981 of NZ_JAPFQN010000002.1, forward strand.
TCTGATAAAATATACTTCCTAAGAGGAATATCACTTTTAGCAAGTAACTCCAGAAAATCAACTATAATTTTTTGAATTCTAATTTTTGATTTGCCTTCAACCAATGTAAAAATTGAATTCAGAACTGATTCCTTTAGATAAAAAACTAATTTCTCTTGTTCTAAATGAGGAATGTTAATTTCAGAAATAATGTTGAACAGACTCCCTATTTCACTACTTAACGAAGACTCCAGTTGATCAATAAACTTTTTAAGTTCTATAAGGCTAATCTTTCTTATAAATTCTTTTTTGGCAGAAATGCTTTTAGATATCTCCTGGAGCTTATCAAATGAATAAAAGTTTCCTGCTATCTTGAGTTCATTTTTCATTAGATCCTTTTTTGTTAACTCTTCAAGGATATTTACAATCTGTTCATTGTTCTCCGTAAACCGTTTTAATTCTCCGGATTTTACATTGGTGAGGTAATTTATAATAGCATCAAATGAAGGAAATAAATCAGGTCTTTCTTTTTGAATTTTTACTAGTAATTGTTGGATAGAATCTTTTAAAGCAACCTTGCTTGATGTCGATGATTTCGAAAAAATAATCACATAACCTGATAAGCGGTTAAGCAATTCTCTGTTACTGAATGGAAGTGATTTTTGAAGGGCTTCGACAAATTCAATCCATGTTTTTTTATGGGTTTCAATTTTTGGATTATTAGAGATAGCAAATGAAAATTCCATCCACTCTTTGTAATCAGGAAAGATTTTATACAACCGATAGATTGCTGCTTCATTGCTTGCTTTTCGATTTATTACCTTCCGGATTGAATTGATATCATTTTTAATAAATTCATGAACAACCTTAATAAAAGAATCATTTGAAGATAAAAGCGGACTGGAAAACCATGGTAATACGCCATTGTTCAAATAGCTTTCCAGTACATCTGGTATCAGGCTCTCCTTATAATTTTGATCTATAGTAACATTATCCAAAAACTTATGGTCATCGATTAGTCTCCGGATGTGCATTCTTAATGCATCTTTGAGTCTGAATTTAAATTCTGACTCAAAATTATGTTGATTAATATCTCCCAGATCAAGATCAAGGCTATTAATCTTAATTCTATAATCCATCGGGCAAACTTCATCAAACACTTCTCCTAATATTCGATTCAGATCTGATTGAATTATATCATTCAATGAATTATGAATCTCATGGGAATTATCAGTTGTATCAGAAGATATCTCAAAAACACCCGACCTCAGCACATGTCCTTCTTCCATAAAAAAATCAACTTTAGTTTTCTCCTAACAAAATCAGGATCAATTCTTTTGAATATTCATCCAATGCTGTTTTATCATTTTCTTTAAGCCCAATCACCCAATTTTTGTAGAGCTTTTCAAATTTTTTCATTTGGGTAATGCTAAACCAGAATAAGCGGGTATCAATATTTGCTGGCTGATTAATTCTAACGGTTTCTTCCACCACGGATCTGAATTCAGGATCATTGAATCTTGCCGTCCATGACGGGAAAATCATAGTGATTCGATATTCGAAAAAATCTTCCGGAATTAAGGGGCCATTCTCATCATTCTGGATAAAGAAATCAATTTTATTCTCAAAAGGCACTATATCATCTTCATCTGACATGAAGCGATAGAGTTTTTCTTTGATTTCGTGCGTTTTTTCTACCGAAATATCTGGTTTGACACTAACGAAATTAATGTTCTGATCGTCAACATTAAACTGGATTTCAAAATCCTTGGTGCTAGTAGTTTCTACCGAATAATATTCTTCACCAGTTATAAAAGGTTTTAATTTTTTGACCATCGCCAACCTTTCTGAAAAGGTAAAACACTGCTTACTTCTTAAAAGCCTGTTACCATTTTCATCAAGAATATAAATACCAAACTTCCTGTCATTAACATCTGGTCTGAGCAGGATATGTTCAATTAAATGAAGCCCTTCGCATTTAAGGTTCATTTCCTTAAGCAGGTCAATTAAAGTTATTACCACATTAGAAGCTTCTTCTTCGCTTTCAAAAGAACCCAGTGCAATGGGGTATGAACTGTTTGGAGAAGAAAATGCGGCAATAAATTTTCCTTCATTATGATTGTCAGGACCCACCTGATAATTTTCAAGAGTAAGTCCTTCTCTAAGAAATTCCTCATCGATTTTCCCCTCCGAAAAGATATTCAGAGATTTAAAAGTATTTTCATCTACTTCATTCTCTCCCAACTCTTCAAGATCAATATAATCGAAGTTATCTTCAAAATATTTTTTATCTATTGCGCCTTTAGGTTTACCCGGCTTTTTAACCTTTTCAGTGATGGATAACTTTTGATTTTTAAAATGATCGATCAACGAAATATTATCTGATATTATGCTGTCGTTGATTGAATAAAAGTTAAGACCGAGTAAAACACTTAACTTTACTTCAAGACCTGCAACATTTCCTTCGTTAGAGAAGTCTTGTTCATAATCTACCCCCCTATTTCGATTCTTATTTATGAAAGGAATAAATTCCAGCAGTCTGGTTTTATTCTTTAATAAGAAATCATCTGTTTTTTCCGGAAAATAATATTTAAAGGATTGAGTACCTACCTCAGGAAAAGATTCACCATGAAGTGCCAGTAGATAATCAAGGAATCTTCCTCTTCTGTCAACATAATCATCTGTAACCTCAGTAAGACTTTTTAAACCTTCCAGATAATTAGAGGGAATTACCTGTTGTCTGAAACTAACCGGATCAATTCCTTCATTGATAGTTTTATAAAGCTTATCTGCATAAGGTACCTCATCCAGGGTTTTGTAAAAATACGTTTTCTGCTCGGTATTCTTGAAGGAAAGTAACTGTCCCACGCCAGAAAGCTGGGCAAGATAATTTACCAGAATTTGTTCAAATAACATCAAATATCCCTTCAATTGCATTACCTGGGCTTTTCTTTCCGGTGATGCATAAGAAGAGATCCCATCAATACCCAAACCATATACCTGAGGGAAATGATTTTGAATTGAATAATATGAATTTGTATCTACCTTTTTTCCTTCGGGAACGTCAATAGTTTCCTCACTCAGACGGTAAACCCTTTTGTTTGCTGAGCGTAACTCATTTAAATTACGAGCCACTTTTTGTTTCTCAATATGTGCATAACTAACCCTTCCTTTAGTCAGCTCTATCGGTAATTCATCTTCAAATGATTCAAGGTCAGTTTCGAGTCGTGCTAACATCCCGAAAGGTATATCTAATTGATTGTAATGATATTGACCATCAGCTTCAATGAAGAGGTTTTTAACACTATTTACTCCTTCAACCTGCATAATGACTTTCATTAATTCAGAAATCATTATTTTATCAGTTTTAGGAGGTAATTCATTGGTTTTTATAAAACCATGTTTTAACAGAGGTCCTTCAAAAATCTCATTCAGGGTAAAACCTTCTTCAATAAGTTCCTGAAGGGAATAAAATTTCATTTGAGGACACAAATATTCATCCACCCGGTATAAAAGCTCCCCCATTACTTTCTCTGCACTTTCCGTACCGCTTAATTCAATTTCAGCATGGAGAACAACAGGCAGGTGTTCTAATATTTGAATCTCTTCAATATCCTCACAAAGATTTCTATTGTTAAGAAATACTTTTTTGGCTTTGCTTAAAACATTATTTCTTGCTGATTTCGAGGTGATTCCCTCATCAATATCCAGCAAAATACTATATAAGCCATTTAAGGAGTTCTTATTATTATCGATTGGTTGTAACCAGACATTCTTAATTTCAAAAACAGAATCAAATAGAAGTTTACGATAATCATTTATTGTTAATGCATTACAAGGCAATACCTGGTCGGGCCTGAAAAACGAATGTTCTTTTTTCCCTTCGCGAAACAGAAGATCTTCAATATTAAAATCAGTGCGATAGGCAAGCTCTGATATTGCAAAGCACAATTGTTCTAATATAGTTACTCCCGGATCATGCGTGTTGAAGTCTGTCCAGTATTCTCCTGCCAGTTGCTGAATAAGTTTGATTCCTTCAGCCCTTAAAGCTTCATAGTCGAATTGCTTCTCTTTCCTTTGCTTCTTTTCTATGAATATTGGTTGAATCATCGAATAAAGTTCCCCTGTTAAATATTGTTCAAATGATCAAATGACGAATTATTATTACCAGCATTTTCAGCCAATTGACGATTAGCCTGGTCATTTAATTTCCCTATCAACTCATATACTTCTTCAAAAGGAAGCTTTCCCAACCCTTTAAAGATCATATTTCCCTCTTCTACCGTAACTTTTAAAGTTATTTCCATCTTATTGTTATCCATTACTCCTCCTTAATTCCTAAACTATTATCCATAAATGTATCTTCCCACATACCAGCGATATGATAATTAACAAAGAAATCTCCCCCATAATCACATCTTGTACGCATTTCTAGCTGGTAATTGTAAGTTGTACCGGTCCATCTTAACCTGATCATATTACACCTTACTCCATAGTATGCCTGCGTGATTTTGATTTTACTCTTAGACTTACCAAACGTAGATAAGGCCAGAGCATGAATCAGAGCATATTTACCTGTTTTTTTCTTTCCTGCTCCTGCCACTACCTCAAATGCATGGCAACCGTTAAGTTCGGTAACCACCGGATGCCACTTTCCATCCGCAGGGATTTTACCGGTATGAAGCTTACCTTTTCTCGACTTCATGCCGATGGTTCCATCCACATCCAGTTCTTCTTCCGGATTCTCGTTATTGATCCCGACTTTGCCATCATGTTGGAGAGTCATGATGCTATCACCGAGGTTATTGTTAATATTCAGATTAGAATTTCCGCGGTTAACGTTGAAACTCCAGGCAGGGCTTTTATCTTCAATACTCTTGTAAAAACTGACCAGTTTTTCAGAAGTACCAATTGGCGAAAGCATTAGTCCCTCATCGGTAGTTTTTGAAATACCATCGTCAACCCTGTTTATTACTGAGTCGATCAGATCATTAAAGTTGTTTTCAGTAGGCAAATTACCTTTCCTGAAAAATCCCCGAAGTGTCTCTCTGTTTTGTAATGGCATATCCTTATAATCAAAAAGTTAAATTCATTAATCTTCAATAATAAAATCGTGTCCCAGTTCCAGATAATCGATACCAGCCTGTCTGGATACCTCTTCAGACTTATTAATCAGTACAGATATCTGATGTTCCGGTGCAGGAACAAGTACTGACCAAGGTTTGGTAGCTGTCAGTGATGACTTTTCTGAATTCACCCTTGCAGTATCGATCAATTGATGGTTTCCCTGATAATCACGGGCAACCTGAATCATAGAAAAACGAGTGATAAACTCTACATAAGGCAGAGTTCGTAAAAAACTAAGTATATCCGAACTATGGATAGTGCCTCCTAACTCAACATTTCTGTTTTGTGATTGCAAGGTTCCTGTCAGATACCTGTTGATTTGTTCATTAAGTTTCTGGATGTAGTAACCATAGTTATATCCATCAGAAAACTTAACTGCACAAATTATTTTAATCCGCTCGTAATGCGGGTTTCTAACTTCAAGTTTGATAAAAGGTGATATCTGCTTATTCAGTCGATCCTTTATATCATATAGCAGTTCACTACTTGCCATTGGCTCACTTTTGTTTACTGCATTATCGGCTCCCGGTGTTACGATCATTAATATATTTCCGGGTGCATGAACTTTTTCACTAGACATATTTGGCAGGCAGGTGGCACGGTGGACCTGTGGAAATTCATCCAGTACCAGTCGCTCGTAATCCCAAATGGTAATAGCCCGTTGTTTATGTCGAAGCCTTTCCCCAACACCTATATAAAAAGAGTCATTATCTTCTTCGGGTTTACCTCCAAATGAAGGTAGTGGCTGTGTAATCCGCTGAATCCCTTCAATATTATTTACCGATCGCTTTACCGTAAATGCAGGTAACGGATTCTCCAGGTAATCATCTTCGAGAACTGACTCTGAAGAAAGGCTTGCTGTAATGACCTGGGTGCCTGCTGAAAGTAAACTTGATGCAGCTTCTGCATTTTTAACCGCCGCAGCCCTGATCCAGAAAAGATCTTTATCCAAAGTCGAATTACCTGTTGAAATATCAGCAGGTATTTCTAAAGTAATAATACCGGTTCTCAGAAACCTGTTTGTTTCATCCCTGAGTATTTTTGACGGAGCCAGCGTATACCATTTATCGTTGGCCAGATAACTCCATTCGATCTCCGGAGGATCTATTTCTGACGAAATAGTATATTCATCGATCATTTCGACAAATAAATTAAGTAATTGAGGTGCCCGAATACCTGACAAACCGATTAGTAGCGCACCTTCATAACCAAATCCAGGCAATAAAGTAGTCGATTGCGCGGCATTATCCGGATAAACAAGGTTTTCACCATGAGGATGAAGGTAAAACAGTTGTCCTGCTTCATTTTGTTTCTTCGAATCTCTTTTTGACCGATCTATCAGCGAAATTGCAGATGAAGCTTCATAATTCAGAGATAATGAGCTTATCTGAGGAGTATAGGGTTTTGCAGGTAAATCCTGCTTACTCTTTTCTTTATTTTTAAGTAATCCGGTTCGGGAATTTTCGATTGTAACCTCAGACAAAATAGCCGGATAAACATCATGCCCGAACCCATTACGTGGATTAACAAGTTCTAATCGTATAAAACCACGCTGAGTTCCGGCTGAAAGCGCAAGATCCCGGTTGATGGCAGCGTAGTTAGGAGCTTGCTTTATCTTGCTTACGTCAATTCCTGAAATAACAGTATGTGACTGTAACGGTGCTGCCGGTGACGGAGCTTTAAATGCTCCTTTATCTTTGGTTCTGAATAGCTTGAATTTTTGTTGCTGTCCCTTTTCCTGAGGCTTCCAACCACCGTTATCAAGAACAGAAAGCGAAAACTCAAAAGATGTATTATCTATATCAGACTTATATTCTTTGTAATGTTGGGAAAAACCACTTTTATGGTCGGGTAAATCAAACCAGTCTATATTTACTTCCAGGTTGTCGATAGATTTCTGAAAAACTTCATTTGAGCCGATAACCAGGTAAGACCCGGCTTTAGGCATTGGACCAAATGGAATAAACGGTGCATTATGATTTAAACGACCTATTTGATTGTGTACCTGGAGGTTTTTGTATTCAGAAACTTTTACATCGAACTGAACCTGTTCTAAAACCAGTGAACTGATTAGCGAGTATGGATAAGTAAAAGTATGATCATTCAATTCCAGCTTTATTACTGGTAAGTCTGTCTTGAAGTTACCCTCATGTATCTTTTTGTCATATCCGATAATCGCCGGAGCCGCTTTATCAATATCAAAATTTATTCGTAAAGCTTTTTTCTTAACATTCTGAGTTATTACATATCTGTTAACATTTAACCATCCTTCAGAGGATGTTAATTTGATATTAAAAGCATCGGCAAATACCTTTACAAAAACCTCTTCTACAGAGTTTTCATATTTAATACTTAAATCTTTAAGATATTGCTCCAGGAGTTCGAAGGATAACTCTGAAAATTGTAATACAACTTGAATTTCTCTTACTCCCTCTGATAAAAATAAAACCGGTGAAGATATAGCAAACCCAACATTTGCTGTATCCATAGTTTTTTCATTCAGACCCTTTCCTTGTTGAGATTCACCAAAAACAGCATAAGGTTTTTTTACCTTAAGGTCAGAATATCCGCCGGTAGTATAATGCTCTTCAGGAAAATCATTGGTCAACACATTACTTACTAATATCCTTTCCTTACCTTTTATGTTCAGGTAATCCCGGTCAATAAAAATAGATTTGAGTTGTTTTATTTCTGCCTTATTAACCAGAATTTCATTATCAGCTATATATATTTTATCCTTTTTCCCAGATTTAAGCTCAGCAAGAAATTTAGTCCCCTCCTTAATATTTACAAATTCAGCCTCGTCATTTAATTTAAATTGAAGAAATATTTTATCCAGTTCAGACTCATCTTTTCTTTGTTGAAGAATCTTCGAGAAATAAAAATCAAGGTGTTTGGCTGTCAACCCATTTAAGCCATCCTGAGCATGTTCAAATATTTTTAAAAAGGATAGGAAAAGGGCGATTTCCGGATAGTGAATATCGCTTTCCAGTGATTGCCTAAGGTAATCAGGAGTTTTAGATTTCAGATAAAGAAGTGTCTCATAGAAACTTTGGAAAGTTTCCTGAAGCTTCTCGGGTGCTGCTTTAAAAGATATTTTTTCAGATTGCTGATCTTCATTTAATTGCCAAACCGGACTGAAATCATTAAAATCGAATGACTGGGACTTTAATTCTTTAAGTGAAGAAATAACTTTTAAATCATCGAGAGCCTTATTTAATTTTGAAGAAATCGCATTAAATATCTCATTTCTGATATTAACCTGACTTTGGGTAAATTCTTCAACATTTTTTAGCTCTTTGTACCACTCTTCAAAATTCAATGCTAACGAGTAAACCTCCTTAATTGCCCTGAGCAGATATTTAATCTTTCTGGATTCTTTTTTAAAGAGGCGGGCCTTAGAGATTGCTTTCTTAAACCTGTCTTCCAGTTTTGCTGGTTCACTATCAATGATCGCTGCCAGTATTACAGTTTCATCAGAGAAAAAATATGACCAGTCTCCGTCTACCTCGTTGTTATTATTAAAATAATTGATAAGTTTTGACAATCCTTTAGTGTAAACCAGAAGATCTTCAAAAGAACGCTCATCAATTTTAACATACTGGTTATTCAGCGCCTTGAAAAAACGACTTCTTTGTGTTGTACCGCTATTCCCTTTTACCGAAATTTTACCTGATTCCATTCGCTGCACTTATCAATATCTATTTAATTTTATCCTTTGACTTTAGATCAGTTCCTTCGATTATATAATAAGGATAGACCATGTTTGTACGTACGTTTGTCTTTCTGACAGTATATACAAGATTGATGTGAACAAGACCGTCATTATCTTTATCTTGAGTAACCTCAACATCATCAAGATTTATTCTGGGTTCGTGATATAAAACTGCCATTTCAATTCGAGATCTTATTGTTTCAATCAATGAATTATTGATAGACTCAAAGGCAACAAATTTTAAATCACATCCATAATCAGGATTCATAATTCTTTCACCTGGTTTTGTTGATAGAAGAATCCATAAGCTTTCCCGGATATCATTATCTTCTGATACCAGAACAACGCTTCCAGTTCGCTTTTCGAATGATGGAGGAAATTTCCATCCAACTCCAAGAAATGATTTTCTATTTTTCATTACAATTTTTTCTAACCTCCAATTAATACTGTTGGTTCACCCATAACTATCGAACCTCCATGAGCAGTAGTATCACCCATTCGTGCTGCAGGCATTCCACCGATTAAAACTGTTCCTGATCCGACTGCAATTGTATCAGGTGGGCCAGTACACACGCACATATCTCCAACTCTCGCTGCGGGAACACCGGCTATAAGCACAGTTGGTTCTCCTATTGATACAGGTCCGCCCACATGAGGAACAGTCCCCGTTACCATTGGACAAACATGATTATCTCCTATTCTTGCAGCAGGCAACATATCTATTAATTTATTTGGACTAAACTTCCTTTTATCACAGCAGTTGCAGATGCTGACAATTCAGCCTGAGCACCTTCAGCAGCAAACTTTGCCGATCCTGCCATGTTTACATTAATTCCCTCACCATTAAAATCACCGGTGGCTTTTACTATTGTATCTTGCCCTGATTCCATGGAAATATTACCCTGAGCTTTCAATACGATATCAGCATCTGATTGCAGGCTGATCCCGGCATCAGACATCTCGATTGTATTACCATTTTCTTCATTTAAAACAGTGATTTTTTTCTGGTCATCATCGAGAGTAAATATATTCCCCCCAGGAGTGGATATAGTTAACACTTTATCAGCGTCGTTAAACTTTATTTCAAGCTCTCCTTTTGTAAAAATTGATTTAGTTGGATTTTCTTCCTCAGGAGTATATTTAGGCTTTTTTTGTTTACCGTATAATGTGCCCAATATCACAGGATGTTGGGGTTCATCATTGAGAAAACCGATTAACACTTCATCTCCGATCTCGGGGTAAAAAAACATCCCGGCATCAGCAGTGGCATAAGTATTTGATAATCGTGCCCACAGTGGCATATTATCCTGTTGTAAAGTTGGAATAGTCACCTGTACACGATAATTACCATCAGGATCTTCATGGATCTGTTTTACCAATCCGGCATGTAATCCCTGAATAGAAGGAGACAATCCGGATGCAGTCTGACTATTAATATAAGGGCGTTCCTCTGTATACCAATCATATGATAAGCCTAACCTGAAATCAGTTGTCCAGTCGCCTTCTTCAATAATATGTGTTACGCCTGAAATATAGTTCTTACCATTAAACTGCTTACTTAAACCATCTAGTTTTATAAAATTGCCCGGGTTGACATAATAGTTGCCGATAACAGTCATATTTCCCCTGACCTTAGCCAACCTGGACCGTGTTATTTTTGCATCGGCCCATGCCTTGAGCATTGATTGCTGCATAAAAGCAGGTGATTGAAGTGGCACATCTTCTATACCAAAAACAGAAGCCAGTTCTTCAGATTTTTTTTCTCCAACTTCAAGTTCACCGACTGCTTCTCCTGATGAATCGATCAGTTCCAGGTTTGAAGAATCCCAGGCATAAGCATTAACAGCATTAAACTGGTTTCTGGCATCAACATCAGCATTAAAAGAAAGTAACCCTGAACCGTACCCTACTTCAAGAACAGGCTCCTCTGCTAAATCTATTTTCTTTATTGTTAGTTTTTCATCGCCTGTATTAACAAGTAAGCCATTAATATCAGAGCGCATTAAGATAAAATCCCAATCAGTTGCATGATGCTGTACCAACTCGGGATGAGTGGTTTCAGTATCTTCAACTTCATTTTCGAATTCATAGTCTCCGAAAATTTTGTTTATTGCATCAGCGTCTGTCGAATCAAAAAACACCCGGTTTTTCCTTGTAAGTGTGGTTTTTACTGCTTTATGTTTACAATCAATAATAAACCTGGAGCCTCCCGAACGCATAATCCTTAGATTTTGCTTTATGATTACTCCCTTAAAAATTATTTCTTCTTCACTTTTATAACCCGCTTTAATTTCTATTTCATTGCCAGCACTAAAAAGATCATCATTACTTAATTCGAAATTCTGAGACTCACCTGTTCCACCATCTGTAAACTCGACAGTTGCCGATGATACTTTGTTAATTTCTTTATCTACCCTAATGAATATAACACCATATTGTCCAGGCACTTCCGCACCATTGATCAAAATAGTAGTAGTTACCAACCCACTTTTCTCTATCAAATTATTCATAATGGATAATTATTTCTTTAAAGGTGGAAAACTTAGTTCCATACCAGGCTTCAGGTCTCTGAAGCTTGTCAGCCCATTAATTTGAGCTACCTGCATATAATATTGAGGATCACCATAGACCTTTTTACACATCTGAGGTAGGTTATCTCCTATTTTGACAGTAATTAAATGAGATAAATCGGGAGAATTTCTATTTTGCCTTTTCACCTGTTCTTCAAGTGTTCTGGCACTTACAAAACCAAGGTTTACTTTAGCTCTTAAAGAATCACCATTTGGAGCAAACAATGTATGGGTAACATTCATGCTTTCCATTCTTCCTTTAAAGGATACAGATTTTCCCCAATTAAGCTCTACAAAAGGAGTTTCATGAGAAGAACCAATATAATCGTAAATCAATCCACGAAGGTTTTTCAATTCTTCGCTAACACTAATGACCTTGCCATTAGCCCCAGTGCCGTCAAACCAGATTTCAAACTGTAACTTTTCCGAATTGATATGTTTGAATTTCTGCTCAGACATTTCGGTATCATCTGGCTGATCAGCATTATAATTAATGGACATCTGATTGGTAATTGAATTGGGATTCATATAAACCGACATACTACCCAATTCATCTTTTGAATCATAAGATGCTGTCGAATATGAAATGATTTTCAGCTTTTCCAACTTAGATCTTTCGTCCGCCATCTTTTATCTCTCCTTTTTTATTTCAAGTAAATGCATTACCCGCTCAACGCAAGCGTCAACAATTTCTTTTTTATCAACCTTCACTGACTGATCATTTTTAATGATGTTTTGTCCATCATTAACATTGATCCTCACTACTAATTCCTTAATTTCTACAGGCATATCATTTTAATTCTTCCTCAAACCGCTGATAAGCCAGCTCTATCGATTCAATTACCAGCTCATTACTTTGGCTATTCAATCCTGACACAGACCACTTCACAGGATAAGCGTTATAAAAAGTCCATTTAAACAGCGGTTCCATATCCTCTCCTAATAATTTTATCACAATATTATTAGGTGTAACTCCATTCGCTAACCCGACTTCAAATGTATTTTTACACCAGTCAACAAAAGAAGAACTTGCATGGCACCTTCCTCTTTTAAGTACCAGGTTAGGATATTTCAAAGGTTGGGGAAACCGATGAATAAATCGATTTTCCCCACCCTCTTGAAATTCTTCAGTAGGCATTTCAACAGAAATACCACTTACTTCCATGAAGTTATTATCATACTGTTTCGATTGACCGGTATTCACTCCGTCTTTCTTCATTAAAGAAACGGCAAACCTGAAACCGGGAATCGGATAATTAATATCTGTCATAATTTAGATTATGATGCTTCCTGAACAATACCCTCATGAGCAAGTTCAAGTGTTTCAACAGCAATCTCATTAGCATCTGACTTAAGGTCAGGGCCAGAGATTTTTGTTGGAAATGCATTAGAGACAGTCCAAATCATTACTGGCTCATCTTCTTCATCTAAAAGAGTGATAATAACATCTTCTCTTCTTTCTTTATTCGTTTGAACATCTTCAAACCACTCATAAAAAGTAAGATCATCTCTGAATACACCTTTTTTAAGTGTAATAGTTCCGTGCTTTTTCAAACCAGGGACCTTACGAGTTACTAACTCCGGATCATTTCCCGATCTGTATTCAATGAACTGAGTTTCCATTTCAAGGCCGGTTACTTCCTGAAAACCAACCTCAACATCGCCCCACTCTACCTGAAAGTGGAACTTAGGTACTGGCCATAGTTCTTCTGCCATAATTTTTAGTGTTTATTCGTTAATGTTTTGATTTAAAAATTAAGATTCCTGCATTTTTTGCTGGAATGTGATCACGATGAATTCAGCTGGTCTAGAGACCGCAACTTTAACTGAAATATTCATAACACCATCCAGAATATCATTTGGAGTCATAGTACTTCCTAGTCCAACCTGAACTTCAAAAGCATCTGCAGGAGTTAAACCTACAAGACCACCTTGTCTCCAGATATCATTAAGGAATGAGTTGATCATGCTACGAACTAATACCCAGGTACCTGAGTTATTCGGCTCATAAACATAGGCCTTCGCTGCTTTTTTGATTGATTGCTCAATATAAGTGATCGTTCTCCTAACGTTGATGTATCTCCAGTCCTGGCTGTTACCGTCAAGAGTTCTTGCACCCCAAACAGTAGTACCTTCACCAACAAATGCTCTGATTGCATTAACAGATTTCCCTGAAGGAGTAACGTTAAGGTCTTCCTGATCGTCTTGAGTTAATCTTACCATTGGAGCGATAGCCTGGCTTACTGTTAAGTTTGCAGGAGCTTTCCATACGCCTCTTTCTCCGTCGATCATAGTATAAACACCAGCCATTGCTGCACTTGCAGGCAACACATTCAAATGGGTTTTGATCTTTTGAAGAATTTTTTCGAAAGACGGGCTGATAACTTTCAATGTTTGAGTTAGAGAAGAAATATCATTCGCATCTCCGATTTTATTAATCTCAGCTTTGATCTCATCTGCTTTTTTAGCGTTTGGAGCACTAGCTTCAGCTTCTTTGCTTAATAATTCTTTAAGCTTATCAGTATTTGAGATGTTAGCATAGCTAAGTTCCTCATTTTGAACTACTGAAGTGTATACCCATGGGTAGTAAGCAGCTCCATAAGCTAAGAAGTTAGAACCGATACCTTCACGGAAACGAGTGATCACATCATTCTTATCATAAGAACGAGCTTTTGTTCCATCGTAAACATCCAGAATAGCAAAACGGCTTTTTGTTCTGTACCCGCAATGAGATAACATATCTTGCTGTAATGCAAAGCAATCTGCTTCATCAAGCATTACTGCCTCAGGAATTACAAGCATTGTTGGTTCTTCTTCTCCATAAAGAGAATCCATTGCTTCCTGTAAAGACTTCTTAGAAATAGCGTTCTGTTTTAATTCTGTGGTTGAAGATGGCTGTTTCGAATCTTTTCCGTCTTTAGATTTAGAAGCAGGAGCAGAAGATGTTACTTCTGAATAATAACTTCCGGCAGAAACTACCCAGCAGGTACTTCCTCCGTTAGCAAAGAAAAGCCTGATGCTATCATAAAGCATAAATCTTGCTTTGTTATCAGAAACGATTTTATAACCGTTGTTTCCAATCTCAAAGTCATAGTCTTCATTTGCATCTGCAGACTGAACATTGAACGTTGTAGTCGGGCCTCCTCCGAAGATATTATAAAATTCAGAAAGTGAGGAAATTCTCACCGGCTTGTTAATTAATGTGCGTCCGTCGCGTCGTGACTTTTCAGTATAGCCGATAAAGGCTGGTACTGCGGTAGGCACAGCTGCAACAGAATTCGAAAAGGCGTTCTTTTCTTCTACGTAAACGCCTGGCGTTGCTAGATTTTGTGACATAGTTGATCAGTAATTGGTTTTAAAAAGATCATACATATATTAAAATTTCAGAATATACTTTACTATCTGCCGACCGCGACTCAGGAATTATCCTATCCGGAGCTGGTGCCGGCATATGCTTTAATATCACCTTATTTCCCATGCCAGTAGATTTCCTGACAAGCTGGAAGTGATGATGAGTAAACTCATGCATGGCTAGTGGAATAGCTGATTCAAAACTTACCGCCTTTTGACCTGTGATTAAATCAGTTGTTTGAGGCTTACTAAATTTTATCTCCTTGTCGTTCGTCTCAATCCTGGCCTCTTTGATTCCATTAACATATTTTGAAACTATCAGGTACTTCCAATAAGTTTCTCTTGCTTTAAAATGAATCTC
Organism: Mangrovivirga halotolerans; assembly: GCF_026241165.1. Classification (GTDB taxonomy): domain Bacteria; phylum Bacteroidota; class Bacteroidia; order Cytophagales; family Cyclobacteriaceae; genus Mangrovivirga; species Mangrovivirga halotolerans. The sequence goes on from NZ_JAPFQN010000002.1 coordinate 293,084, forward strand.
ATAATCACGGGTTTGAGGATCATCACCTTTAGATATATCACCAGTGATTTTTTTACAATCATTTTTGTCCAGGACAATATTAATCAGTCCTACAGGCTTCCTTTTTACCCTTTCACTTAAGCAAACAATTTTTTCAGTTTGCTTTTTATCTTTCCTGATATGATAGATACCTGTTCCAACAGCAGGCATATAACACACTGGTTGCTCTTTTGATGTTGCACTATAAATTACATTTTGATCGTTATCCAGAAGTTCAATTTCCTGATAATCATCACTGATTATTTCACCTGGCTGAAAAGTCTTTACAAATTCTTTTTCAGACACATGATCCAATTGGTGAAGTTCGGATCCCCTGGAATTTTCAAAACAAAGAATCCCTTCATGAAGATTTAAAGGCAGACTGGTGTAATTCACCAGGGAAGTATCAGAACAATGAACCCAAAAGTTCAATTCAAGCCTTTCAGCCTTTTCAAGTTTATCAGCCAGGAGATCTTCTTTTTCTTTATCAAATAAAATCACTAGTTCATTATCGCGATAACGTTCAAGTAAACCATGTTTTTCAAGCTTCAAAGCAGTCTGAACAGTAGGGTTTACCGTCATGAACTTTGCCTTGCCACTATCAAAGTAATCATGGTTTAAAGAAAGCGTGATCAGCTTATTGAATTTGAACTGTAACTTTATCATAGTTTAAAAATTTGTTCCCAAGCCGGTAAATGGTGCCGAGCCTGCTCCAATATTATTTTCATCAAATGATATCACCCGAACCTTGTAAAGTATAGAAGGCATATATTTACCTCCCATCGAACCCCATAAATGGCTAAGATTTTGAAGATTCTGATTATAAATTTCAAATGATAATTTTTCTATTCCCGGATCGAGATCAGGAGTATTTTGATGATTCATCACTTTATTTGACTGAAAATAGCTGATAACTCCAGACAAATATTTAAGTCCTTCAGAATAATTCAACCCTTCAAACGCAGCTGTAATCAAAATAAACAGGTTCATCTTTACCGGGCGAGGAGTTCCTACCACTGGATTTTTTTGATTAATCGTTTCCTGTTCCAAATTGGCCAGAGTTAAAATAATCTTGTCAGGTTCAGTTACCCCTGGCGAACCATCCATATTGATTATATTGGAAATAATCACCTTGTCTTCAGGTTGCCTGAAGCGATTGGAAAGGTAATCATTTAATGCATCTGCAACAGATTGTACAGCTGTATAGATCATTGGTTATTTATTAAAAAAATTGTCCGGTTGATAGACGTTTATTCTTAAAAATTTATTTAATCCTGCTTATGGCAGATCTTTTTCTGTTAAAAATTTCCTGCTAATAAATAGTATTATTATTGAGCCCACTATAAAGCCACTTAGTAAAAAGGCTATGTCCCTGACAGCGGTATATTTCATAGCTATAAAAATAACTGCCAGTAGAATTATAATTAATAAGGCCAAAGTACTTTTAATTGCTATTCCAAACATCCGCTTGAAACGGCATCCCCATCGATATAATGCATAAAACCCAAATATTGAGACCCCGAAAAGGGCACCAAAAACACCGATTAAAGGTCTTGGATTGGAGAATAATCTTTGTGGGTTTCTCATTATTCGATATGCAAGGCTCATGATTCTGCGAAATGAGAAACGGCTGCTGCTGACTGAAGCTTTCACAGCAGCAGCCTTGCTTTCAGACAGTGCAAATTTGGCTGCAAGCAATTTCCACAATTCGGTGTAGCCGTTATCATATCCTAAAGCCCAAATCCCTACACCTCCAAGATTTTGTTCATTTATATAATCATATTTTCTACTAAGACTAAGGCTATCATCATACCACAACTGACGATAATTATTAGAATTATCGCGGTAAACATAAAATTTACTTTTACTGACATCATCTTCACAACATGCCAGGTCCCCATGTTTCTTTCTAATATTACGATAAGTAGTTGTACCGATATATTTCCGTGCTTTCGATGGGAACTTAAGATCATAAGTCATCCACTCAGAGCCGTAATAAGGCAACCCAAGGAGTAATTTTCTGGCAGGAGTTCCAGCTACCAGGTATTCATTTACAGCACTTTGAAGATTATATTCCCACCATAACTGTCCACTTTGCAATGGAGCAACAGGACCGGCAACGGAACTATTTGCTCCGTAATATTCATACCCCATGATAACAAAAAGGTCAACATGAGGAGTTAATTGTCTGATTTCAAATACCCTGTTAAAGTCAATAGGAGGAACAGCAATAGTTATTAAATAATCCTTATCGATCGATCTGAGACTTGATGAAAGGTCAATTATAAAATTTGTAAACTGTTCCCTGCTGGCTCTAGGAATATTTTCAAAATCTATATTTACTCCATGAGCGCCTCTTAACCTCAACAGGTCAATCAATTGATCGATAAAGTTTTTCTGAGCCTTTTTATTAGAAAGAAACTTCAGGTTATTCTGAGCACCAAAATTGGTCACACTCAATACGACTTTTGTTCCATTGGCCTTTGCCGAATCAACAAGTGCAGTGGTTTTCCAATCGTGTACAGTTTTATACCCTCCGGTGCCAGGATTTAATTCATAAGAAAAATAAGCAATTACTGACAGGAGAGAAAAATTATAACTCTTGTAAGCATCACCCATCCAATAAGGATGCCAGCCTAGAACATTCTTAGTTGTATCCAGTACGTGCTCTTTCTTATACACATTATTGTGGGTAACCCCCATGTATTTACTCCACTGAGCTTCCCTGGAATATTCTTTCTCCGGTCTTCTTCTTTTTACAGATAATACCCGGCTTTCAAATTTCAATGAATCGATTGCATCTTTCTGGATACCACCAGCATCGAAAGAAAGATCCTCCATAGCAGTCATCAGCGAATCCTGCGATTCAGCTTTCTTTTTAACTACTTCGATACTATCTCTTTTCGCAGAAGTCTGATCCTCTTTTTGGGTTTCTTCTTGTGGTTTTTGTGGTGTTTTTTCTTCTATTGAATTCTCCCTGATAACCTGGTTAAACTTGTCTTTAAGTCCATCCTGAGCAGAGATATTTTCGGTTAATAGAAAGCATACCAATCCAAACAATACATAACATATTTTGGAAAGCATAATTAATACAAATCCTGTTTTATTAGTCAAAAAATTCGCAGCTCAATTAAATTGAAAGCTGCTAAAATAAATCGGTTAAAAAATTAACCGGGTTGAAAGATCTAATTATAATTTTATCAACAAATATATAATTTATGAAAACAATTTATTTATTTGCCGTCTCAACTACGCGACGATATTAATACATTAAAATCTTTTAACCAATGAAATTATTATTTTTTGTCATATCAGTATTTTTTACTCTAGGCTTAACCAATCCTTTAAACGCTCAAAATCAGATAGATAGCAGTTCCAAGGATGCAGCAATAGAAATTTTAAAAAATTTACAGCCGGGATATTTTGGTAATGCGGAGAACTGCATTCCCTACAAAGTATACGCTGTAAAATATTACGATTCATGGATACTGTCTGTTGTACAGGCAGATAATTTAGACGTCTTTATAACTGATGGCCCCAGAACTGAAGAAAGTGTATATCACGTATCTGATTTTTTTATTCAGGGATTTGTTAAAGCACTTGAAAATAATTACGTAATCAAACATTCAAAGAGAACAATTATTAACGATCTTGAAATATATGATTACTATGAATTAGACCGTGACGGGGAAATCGCCATTAAAGGATTGTTAAGGCTTGAACTTCCAAATACTCCGGAATGGAAAGAACCTGATTTTTTCGTATTCAAGTTTTTTCACAACCTATTCAACAGAGCAAAGGAAAATGCTCCGGAAGCACCAACAATTCAACCGGCACTTGAAGAGAATATGAATGCAATGAAAGATACTGCTGCTCCGGTTACAGACGAGGTGAAATAATTGAAAATTTTAACAATACTGTCACCTTTCTTAATTACAGGGAAGGTGACTTTTTATTTATAGGCGAATCAGTTATTTTACATATTTTATTCATTGTAATGATATAATATGAAAATAAGGTTCTGCATTTTTCTGGTACTTACTATTAGTTCATTATTCACCCTTCAATCTCAAGATGAATTACACAACAAAGGTTCTTTTGATCAACTGATCATTCGTGGAGCAACTATAATCATTGGTGACGGAGCTCCTCCTATCGGACCGATGGATATAGTAATTGAAAACAATAAAATAACCAGCATAAAGAAAGTAGGTGCTCCCGGAGTACCGATAAAGGAAGAAAATCGTCCTAAACTTAAAAAAGGCGGTAAAGAAATCAATGCTGAGGGCATGTATGTATTACCTGGATTCATTGATATGCATGGTCATATTGGTGGTGGTCCAAATGTTGATCCGGAATATGTTTTCAAATTATGGATGGCCCATGGGATAACGACAATCAGAGAACCTGGTGGCAGAGGATTGAAATTCACAAAAAACCTTCAAAATAAAAGTAAAAACAATTCAATAATAGCGCCCAGGATTATTGCCTATAGTGTTTTTGGAGAAGGAAGTGAAGATCCGATAACAACACCTGAAGAAGCCAGGGAATGGGTAAGAAAGAATGCTGAAAATGGAGCAGATGGAATTAAGTTTTTTGGTGCTGAACCAGAAATTATGTCTGCAGCCCTGGAAGAGAACAATAAACTAGGGCTGGGTTCAGCCTGTCACCATGCCCAGATGGATGTATCCAGATGGAATGTTTTAAATTCAGCTCGTGCTGGCCTGACCAGTATGGAACATTGGTACGGACTTCCAGAAGCATTATTTACTGATCGCATTATACAGGATTATCCATTAGATTATAATTATGCTAATGAGCAAGATCGTTTTGAGGCAGCCGGAAGATTATGGAAACAGGCTGCTCCCCCCTATTCTGATCATTGGAATAATGTGATGAATGAACTGATCGAACTGGATTTTACAATTGACCCTACTTTTAATATTTACGAAGCCAGCAGAGATCTTCAGCGGGCCCGAAGAGCTGAATGGCATGAATATTACACTTTACCAAAGCTATGGGATTTTTACCAACCCAGTAAAATTTCTCACGGATCTTATTGGCATTACTGGGGCACAGAGCAGGAAGTAGCCTGGAAGAAAAACTACCAGTTATGGATGACCTTTATCAACGAATTCAAAAACCGTGGTGGCAGGGTAACAACCGGATCTGATAGTGGATTTATTTTTCAGTTGTACGGGTTTGCTTATATAAGAGAACTCGAACTTTTAAGAGAAGCTGGTTTTCATCCTCTGGAAGTAATACAATCTGCAACTTTAAATAGTGCAGAGGCCCTTAAGATGGAAAATAAAATAGGCACAATACGAGTTGGAAAGCTTGCTGACCTGGTTATAGTAGAAGAAAATCCCTTAGAAAACCTGAAAGTATTATATGGCACCGGAGCAATAAAACTTAATGAGGATAATGAAGTGATTAGGGTAGGTGGCGTAAAGTATACTATTAAGGATGGCATTGTTTACGACGCAAAGTATTTGCTAGAAGAGGTTAAAAAAATGGTAGATGAAGCTAAAAAAAGAGAAAACTACAAAATCAAGCAGCCCGGTTTGACAAAATAATCAAATAACAAAAGTAAGCCTTCAATATGCATAAAGGCTTACTTTTAATTTGCACAAAGTTAATTTATAACAATTTCCACAGTACCTCCTGGTGAATTCTGGGCATCAAACCCAAAATACCAGTCACCATTAAATTCTGCAACACTTTGGGTCTGCGTGATATTTCCTTTTACTGAGTACTCTTCAGTGGTGGTTTCATAGGTGTAGTTTACAATGATTTCATCATTGACTACATCCCAGGTTCCACTTGCTTCCGTCGGACTGGTTTCGCTATTAGCCTCAATATCTGCAGTTCCGTCCTCGAAAAAGGTAATTGCGAAATAGGTGCTTCCACTATAGGTGCCTACAAACCTTCCTTCAACAGGATTATTAATTTGAATAGGAATTGTGATCTGTCCGGCAGAGTTTGATACCACTACTTCAAGTTGATGCATTCCATGAGGTAATAATTTAGTCCACGAAATCACTCCGTTAGTGCTATTTATAGATAATCCATTAATATCCTTTGATAAACTGAATGTACCCTGGTTTCCGTTCCAGCTTATATTTGGAGCTGAAGAATTACCACTGGTATAAAAAGTTGGATCAAAAGTTGTTTGAGGATAAGACACTTCCGGAGTTAAAATCTGGTCATCATCATCTGAACATGATAGAATGATGAATGCAATCATTAAAAAAGGTATAAATCTTAAATTCCACATAATACAATAATTTTTTAATTGTATTAGTTAGTGTTTGGGAAAACGAAAGGTTACCATAAAAATGAAAATATTTTCAGATTATAATTCAGACTCCATTAAAACCTGCAAATACTCGGTAAACTATTTAGACCTTTTAATAGTATAAGTGACCATCTTGGAAAGGGACTCTTTATATTCTGATGAAGGGAATTCTTCAAGCATAGCCAGTGCCTCCTTATAAAATCTATTCATTACTGAGGTAGCGTAATCTAATCCACCGGATTGCTTAACGTAATCAATTACTTCTCTTACTACTTTTGGTTTATGGCTTTTATTTCTGATTTTGAAAATGATCTTCTTACGTTCAATCCAGCTCGATTGACTTAAAGCATAGATAAGTGGCAGAGTCATTTTTTTCTCTTTGATATCAATACCCAAGGGTTTGCCAATTTCGTCTGCCCCATAATCAAAAAGATCGTCTTTAATCTGGAAAGCCATTCCAACTTTCAGACCAAAATCTTTCATTTTTTTAACTACTTCTTCGGTAGCGCCTGATGAAGCGGCTCCAACAGCACAGCAAGAGGCAATCAATGAAGCAGTTTTTTGCTTAATGATCTCAAAATAGACTTCTTCAGTAATATCAAGATGCCTGGCTTTCTCTATTTGTAATAACTCCCCTTCACTCATTTCTCTTACAGCTTCAGAAACAATTTTAAGAAGATGAGTATCTCCATTGTCTATCGAAAGCAATAATCCTCTTGAAAGAAGATAGTCTCCAACCAGCACAGCTATTTTATTTTTCCAGAGAGCATTTATGCTGAAAAAACCTCTGCGATAGTTTGCATCATCAACTACATCATCGTGAACAAGAGTCGCTGTATGTAGTAATTCGATAAGGGCAGCTCCACGATAAGTAGACTCAGATATTTCGCCGGTAGTTCCGGCACTCAAAAACACAAACATCGGCCGCATTTGCTTCCCTTTTCTTTTAATAATATAGCCCATTATTTTATCGAGCAACATTACCCTGGTTTGCATAGACTGTCTGAACTTCTTTTCAAAAGCAGTCATTTCTGATGCGATCGGCGCCTGGATTTCTTTAACTGTGATCTGAGTCATAATTTTATGCGACACAATATTAATATCAATTGAGGCTATTGCAAAGTAAGGACATAGATAATTGTACGTTTTTTGACGAAAAATTTATATTTTAAAGTAATTGATACAGTTATGGCGAAAATTACTACAACAATTGAATCTAATACACCTGATAAACCGATCTTGATCGATGTTTGTTATGAATCTTCACACAAACCTAAACCGGTAATTGTATTCTGTCATGGGTTTAAAGGATTTAAGGATTGGGGAGGCTGGCGTCTTATGGCTGAAGAGTTTGCTTCTTTAGATCTTGTTTCGGTTAATTTCAACTTTAGTCATAATGGAACTACACCAGAAGATCCAATGAATTTTGGTGATCTCGAAGCTTTTGGCCAGAATAATTATGGTAAAGAATTAGATGATATCAATAGAGTTATAGACTGGATAACAAATTTGCCCTCGGAGATTCCAAAAGAAGAGATTGATCCATCAAAAATTGCAATAATGGGACATAGTCGTGGTGGTGCCATGACGCTTCTAGCTGCAATAGAAAATCCAAATATAAATTTAGCTGCAGCTTTAGCTCCAGTATACAATCCGGTTGATCGAATGCCTACTGATAATATTGAAAAATGGAAAAAAGATGGTGTAGTCTACATTGATAATGCTCGAACCGGGCAAAAAATGCCATTATACTATCAATTTTATGAAGACACTCAGCTTAACAAAGAACGGTATAACCTTCCGGAAAGAATCTCTAAACTCAATAAGCCTGCCTTAATTATACATGGATCAGCTGATCCCACGGTTGATTACAAAGGATCAGTAAAACTTCGTGAATTAAATGATTCAATCCAATTGGAAATAATTGAAGGCGCAGATCACGTATTTGGAATGAGTCATCCTTATCCGGACAAGCCTTTACCTGCTCATATGAAATCGGTAATGAAAAATGTTGTTGAATTTTTAAGCCCATTAAGGCTTAAAAAATAAAAATCCCGGCCAAAGACCGGGATTCAGGCAATTAATAACTTTTATAACTGTTAAATTATTTCATTTTAACGTCAACTGCATTAAGTCCTTTTCTGCCTTCGGCAAGATCGAAGTTCACTTCGTCACCTTCGACTACTTGATCAATAAGACCAGAAATGTGTACGAAGTACTCTTTTTTTGTTTCATCATCAATGATAAATCCATATCCTTTAGACTCATTGAAGAATTTAACTGTTCCGTTTTTCATTGTAATAAATTGTAATAGTATTAATAATTGCCCTAAAGGTAGATATAAAAACATTCTAAAAATACAATTTGAGAATAATTTATTCAGACTCCCTGAAAAATTAACATACAAAACTGATTTTCAAGATATTATTAACAATTTGGTAACAAACAACCGATAAGTACAATCCTTAATATTTTACAATCAACAAAATCTATTTCCTTAGTTTAAAACAGGTAGAATAAATACGGGTTTATCAGTCTTTAGTAAAGTTCGTTTTTCTAGCTTATCAGTTGATTTAAATGGCTTTTCCAGTAAAATTATTTCATTAGACTCCTGTCCTGCTACTAATAATTCCTTTCCCCCTGGTAAAATCATGAAATATCTCGGCACCTTCACTCCTGCTGAAAAAGAAAGTTCTTCTTCATTATCAAGGTCAAAATAAGTAAGCATATTTATTTCACCTCTGTTACTCACTATAAAACTACTTTCCCCTGGTAAAAACTGGATCTCAGCAGCGCTTCCTTTATTATTTTCATTATCGGAAGTTAATTTCTCAGTTTTAACATACTTAAGTTTCCCATTCTTGAAATTGGCAACCCCGATAGTTTCACTCAATTCTTCAACTATAATTAATTTATCTCCTTCCGGAGTGAACTTAACATGCCGTGGGCCATGGCCAGCAGGTACAGATATGCCCTTATTCTTTTTTATTACAAATGGTTGTTCAGCATTTTCATTGTACTGGTAAACTTCAACCCTATCCGTACCGAGATCGGCAACTAAAAGGTATTTATGGTCTGGAGAAAATACCAGGTCATGAACATGAGGAGCTTCCTGTCTTTGAGTATTTGCTGAACTACCCTCATGAGCTATTGTCTGAACTCTTTGCCCGATAGCTCCATCTTCTCTAATCCTGAAAACTGAAAAATTTCCACCAGTATAATTTCCAATTAATATATATCTTCTATCCGGAGACATGGTCAGAACACAGGGATGATCACCCATTGAAGGTACTGAATTAATTTTTTTGAGTTTACCATTTGCTTTATCAAAATAAAGAGCAGTAAGCCAGCCTCCTGTTGGTGAAGCAATTTCTTCAACAGTATACAGCATTGAATTTATGGAATCATAAAGTAAATAAGATGGATTAGATACCTCATCAAAAGTATACATATGATCCACATCTTTTTTTACCGGGTCCCACCTGCACACTGCTATACCTTTTTCAGTATCTGAATCATACTTACCTATTAATAAGTAATCATTCTGACCGTAAACCTTTACACCGATCAGTAAAAAAGCCAGTAAAATTATCTTTTGTAAATCCATATTAGATAATATTAAATAAAAAGAGGAGACTAGCTCCTCTTTCTATCAAAAAAACCCAAATAAACATCATTTAATGGTAAAAGTCTCTTTAGAGTCACCAACAATGACATCAAATTCACCCGGTTCAATTACCGGTGTCCCCTCCTGCCCTATAAAAGCTAGATCAGAAGCAGATATCTTAAAATTAAGTATAGTTGTTTCACCCGGATCGAGGTAAACTTTCTTGAAAGCTTTTAGTCTTTTAACAGATGGAGTTATCGAAGCAAAATGATCTCTGACAAAAACGTCTACTGCTTTCTTACCACCAACTTTTCCAGTATTTTTCACTGAAACCGAAACGTTAAGTGTTCCTTCAGTTGTAATTTCCTTTTCCTCAACTTTTAAATTTTCAATCTTGAAATCAGTGTAACTCAACCCATGTCCGAAATCCCACTGAGGTTGATACCCAGTCTGACCATAGGTATTTGGAACATCTTCTCTAATCTCTTCAGTAAGCTTATGGTCATAATGAACAATGTCACCAGAATGTCTTGGATAGGTAAAAGGTAAAACCCCGGATGGATTTTCAGTTCCAGCCAGAAGATTGGCTGCTGCCAGGCCTCCAAAAGTTGCAGGCCTTAGACCAAGGAGAATAGCATTAAGTCCCGGCTCAATCGAAGAGATTATGCGAGGGCGCCCTGTGAAAAATACAGCAATCACTGGCTTACCTGTTTCAATTGCTTCCTGAGCTAATTTTAATTGTCTTTCATCTAAATCCAGGTTATCGATCACACCAGGTCCTTCAGCATATGGTGGTTCCCCCAATGCAAGAACGATTACATCAGAATCGGAGATATCACCTAATTGGTAGTTATTTTTATCATCCCATTCATTAGTAGAATTGCAATTAACATTTTCATCACCAAAGACCTCTTTCATTCCTTCATAGAAAGTTTTTGTCTGCTCAGAGTACTGAGATTCGTCATTTCCCATCCAGGTGAAAGACCAGGAACTATGAAGCGGGCCAAAGGCATTAGCGGTTGGACCGGCAATTGTAATTTTCGCCCCTTTATTAAGAGGTAAAACACCTTCATTTTTGGTAAGAACCATGCTTTCTACAGCAGAAGTGTATGCAGCTGTATCAAACTCAGGCTTAAATAATTCTTCTTTAGAAACTGCAGGGCTTACAGGTTGATCGAATAGTCCCAGATCAGACTTTAGTTTTAAAATCCGTCTAACGGACTCATCAAGTCTTTCCTCAGAAATAGTTCCCTCATTTACCAATTCAACAAGCAGATCATAGAAGGTATAATCATAGGGCACCATACTCATATCTAATCCTGCTTCAACAGCCATTCGAACTGCTTCTTTTGGAGTTGAAGCTACTCTGTGTCGGGTGTGCAAACGAATAACATCCTCCCAATCTGATACGGCAACTCCTTTGAACCCTAATTCGTTTCTCAGAACCTCGGTTAACCAATGCTTACTCGCATGGACGGGAACCCCATTAATTTCACCGGAATTAATCATCACAGTTGCAACATCCTTTTCTACAGCAGCCTTAAAAGGAGGTAATAAATATTCTTTAAGGAATATATCTGAAATATCTGCGGGAGTACGGTCTTTTCCACTAGAAGGCACTGAATACCCAAGAAAGTGTTTCATACAGGCAGCAACAGCCGTATTACTTTTAAGACCATCCTCTTGATAACCAGTTATTGCAGCTGCCCCCATCTCAGTTACCAGGTGTACATCTTCTCCAAAAGTTTCTTCAAACCTTGACCAAAGTGGCTGACGTCCCAAACCTAATACAGGGTCGAAATCCCACGGTATACCACTCGAACGAGTTTGAAATGCAGTAATAGAAGCTGATCTGTGAACCAATTCTTTATTTCGTGAGGCAGCCATACCTATATTATGAGGAAATAAGGAAGACCCTTTTAAATAAGTAGCTCCATGAATTGCATCTATTCCATATAAAACCGGAATACTATTCGGTGTTTCATTTTCAGCTACTTCCTGAATACTTGTTAATATATTTCTCCAGGTATCATAGGTGTAGGCATGTCCCTTAACATTAAGAATGCTACCAACTTTTTTCTCAACTATAGCTTTTCTGAGTTTATCCGGATCGATCTCAGTGGTAGAATTATCCTTTAAAATAAGATCAATCGTTACTTGAGTCATCTGCCCTACCTTTTCTTCTACTGTCATTTTATCTAATAAGTTTTCGACAAAAGCATCAGTATTGCTGCCTGCTGAGGCTTCAATTGTATCACTATTGGAACTTTTATCACAAGAAACTGACAGAGTAAGGACAGATAGAAGAAATGCTATCCATAAGTTTTTCATATTTAGTTTATTTAGAGGTTAAAAAAAATGGGTTTTCAAAATTCACAAAACCCCATTTTCGTATTTGGGTATTGCAAATTCTATAAATAATGGAGATTGAATGGTAGATAAATGACACAACAACACATGGTATTTGTATCAGATACGTTATATTTTAAGCATGGGTAAATATTTTTTATTAAAATAGCTATATGAAAAACCTCCCCCTTATATTAGTTCTTTTAACACTTACCCAAGGTGTTAAAAGCCAAGATCTTAACAATCTATATTTCCATCATGTTGATGTGGAATTATCTCAAAACAGTGTTACAAGATTAGTTGAAGATAAAGACGGATTCTTGTGGATTGCTACAAGATACGGGTTGAACAGATTCGATGGTGAAGAAATATCAACCTTTGTAAATGATTCATCTCAGAATGCCCTGGAAAATGGTTTTGTCAGTGGTTTGAATGTGGATGGAGACAATAATATCTGGATTAGTACTTATGGTGGCGGGGCGTTTTATTTAGACAATGAAACTGGCAGGTTAGATGAACTCTCACCCGAGTTCGATAACAAACTAATAACAAATTCATTAATTGATTCAAAAGGGGTAATCTGGTTTTCTACTGAAAAATCGGGGGTCATGTCTTACAACCCGAAAAGTAAAGTGGTTGATAGTTACACGGGTTTTATCAATAACGGAAAAATCACAGAAACAAGTATTGTAGGTATAGCAGAGGATTCGCAAAATAATTATTTCATAGGAACCTGGGGGAAAGGGTTATACTTATTTAATAAAAAGGATAAAAGGTTTATTAATTATGATACCAAGACCCATTCATCCATACCTCACGATGTTGTTCGTACCATGTTTACTACCAAAAAAGGTGATATATGGATTGGCTTTCAAAAAGGTTTAAGAAGACTTGTTTTTAAGGATGGTGTTTACAAATTCGAATTACCTACTATTGAAAATGAAGAATTTAATGAATTAATAGGCAATACAACCATTCTATGCCTTCTTGAGGATACAGATCATAATTTATGGATCGGAACAGAAAATGAAGGCTTAATAATTCTGGATCTCAAAACAGAGGAATTTTACAGATATTATCGTGACCCATATAATAACCATGCCCTGAAAAGTAATTCGATTTGGAATCTGGCTGAATCAAAAAATGGAATTATCTGGATAGGTACGTTTGATCAGGGGCTTTTTAAAGTAGACCCATATGAAAAACGATTTATCCATTATCACCAGACGCAAAAACCTGGAAAGGCATTAAGTTATAACCTGGTAAGTGCCTTCGCTCAGGAAGGTGAAGGATATTATGTCGGGACAGATGGAGGAGGATTAAATTATGTAGTGCCAGAGAAAGGAACCAAATACTTTAATAAAACAAACAGTAACTTAACAAGTAACAGTATACTTTGCCTGGAACAAGATAAAGATAGCACTTTATGGATCGGCACATGGGAAGGTGGAGTTTTTACAAAAAAGAAGGGCCAAAATGAAATCTCATTTTTTGATAAACGTACCAGAAACGGCTCTTTCGGAAAATATATTTTTGATATACATAAAGACAGTAAAAACCGCATATGGATTGCGTCATTCAGACATTCACTGGAAGTATTTGACCCTGAGACTGGTCAGGTGCATTTTTTCAGCCCGAATAATGTAGAAAGAAAAATAACCTCCACTACAATTCATGCAGTCATTGAAGATCAGTATGGTAATATCTGGACTGCAACAGAAGGCTATGGAATTGATAAAATAACTCTGACAGAAGATCTTAAAACAAAAAGTCTCACAAATTATTCACCTGAACACCCATCTGACAGCAAACATTATTTAAACCACGGGTTTGTATCCTCTTTTCTACTGGATTCTCAAAACAGGCTGTGGGCTGGATCACATGGAGGGGGATTAAATTATTTTGATGAAAAATCTGAAAAGTTCGTTGCGATAACGGTGGCTGATGGTCTACCAAGTAATATGATTTTAAGTATTGAGCAGGATGATAGTGGACTAATTTGGGTAAGTACTAATAAGGGGCTGGCATCAGTATCTCCGGATGATATGATTATCAAAACTTATGACAAAGCTGATGGCCTTCAGGCTTCAGAATTTACTAAGCGAGCTTCTTTAAAGCTTAAAAACGGAGATCTTCTTTTTGGAGGAATCAATGGTTTCAATAGATTTAATCCACTTAATATTCCTGAAATACCAACTGCTGGCAAAGTATTGATAAAGGATATTAAATTTAATTCTGATGATGGGACCCGTCACCTGATTGAACAAAATAAAAATATACTTCATAGTAAAAATCTTAATTTACCTTATTCTCTTAATGATTTTAACATCTCTTTTACCTATTTAAACTACACTCAACCAAATAAAAACACCTATCAGTATAAGCTGGAGGGGTACGATGAAAATTGGCAGGACGCTGAAACAAGAAATGTAGCATATTACACAAATGTTCCTGCAGGTGATTATACTTTTAAAGTGAGAGCATTCAATGCAGACGGAAAACCCGCAGAAAACAATGCCTCCCTAAATATTCATATCGATGCACCATGGTATGGTACCATATGGGCATATATGGCTTATATAGCAATAATTGTTAGCCTTTTAATATGGAGAAGAAATACTATTATCAGTAGAGAGAAGTTAAAAACAAACTTGAAAATTGAGCATCTGGAGCTGGAGAAATTAAAAGAACTTGATGAAATGAAGTCCAGGTTTTTTGCAAACATTTCTCATGAATTCAGGACCCCATTAACCCTTATATTGTCACCATTAAAGACAATTTATTACGATGAACACTTCTCAAAGCATCGCAAAAGAATTACTGATATTATCAGGCAGGCTGATAAATTACTAAACCTGATTAACCAGATTCTCGACTTATCAAAATTAGAATCAGGTAGCATAAATCCCAATTTTACTGTCATCGATGTTTCTGCATTTTTAAAACCTGTCGTTTATTCATTTTCTGGACTGGCTGAAAAAAAATATATTCGATTTACGGTTCGATTCCCTGAAGAAAAAATCATTGCATCGGTAGACGTTGACAAACTCGAAAAGATTGTCACTAATTTATTATCAAATGCAATAAAATACACTCCTGAATTTGGTGAAGTCAGCTTCAATTTGAGAAGTTCAGAAAATAAAATTTTATTTTCGGTCTGTGATACTGGAGATGGTATTGCTGAATCTGACAAAGAGGAAATTTTCAAAAGGTATTATCAAAGTTCAAGTTCTAAGAGTAGAAGTGATCTGGGAACAGGAATCGGGCTTGCTCTTACTAAAGAATTAGTCGAATTACATGATGGCTCAATTGAAGTTGAAAACAATAAAAAATCAGGAGCTTGCTTTAATGTAGTTATACCAATAAATCTTACCGATATCGATACTGAAACTGTAATAGCTTTACCTGGTGTTAGGCAAAGCCTTATAGATAACATATCGGAATTAGATGCATTAGATCAAGGGGCAGCAGAAGCTGATTTGGACGAAGAGAAAAAAGAGGTATCTCAGAAACAAACAATATTGATTGCAGAAGACAATACTGAAATTCAGAAATTCATTGCTGAATATCTAAAAGAGGAATTTGATACCTTAGCTGCATTAAATGGAGCCAAAGCTTTAGAAATGGCCATTGATCAAAAACCTGATCTTATAATTAGTGATGTCGTTATGCCGGAGATGAACGGGTTTGACCTTTGTAATTCCATTAAATCCAATCCTGAGATTAATCACATTCCTATTATTCTATTAACTGCGAAAGCTTCAGATGAAAGTTTTGAAAAAGGATATTATAGTGGTGCAGACGCATACCTTACCAAACCATTTGATCCGAATAAGCTAAAGATGCAGATTCATAATATGCTTCAAACTGGCAAAAACTTCAAAAAGAAAATCACACAAAAAAAACATCATAAATTAACTCCTAAAACACCGGAGATTAAAAATACGGATGAAAAATTCGTTGAAGAGATAGTCGCAATCATAGAAAAAAACATTAGTGAACCTAATTTCACCATAAACGATATCTGCAAGGAGATCGGCATGAGTAGAATGCAGTTGTATAGAAGGTTAAAAAATGCCATATCTATGAGTGCAAATGAACTGATTCGACATATCAGGATGCAAAGGGCCGCTCAGCTATTAAAACAAAACAAACTTTCCATTGCTGAGATTACCTATCAGGTTGGTTTTACAGATCTACAATATTTCAGAACGACATTTAAAAAACAATTTGGTATGAATCCCTCGGAATTTGTATCATTGAAACACTAAAAAACCCTCCTTATAAGAGAATAAGACCTATTTCAAACGATTGTTACAAATACCACTCGTATTTGTTTTAAATGCCCTGCTTTTGTTATCTGTAACAATTTAATATTGACACAAAACTCAGTGCATATGAAAAACATAAACAAACCGAAAAACCTAATTCTTTATCTCGCACTGATGCTTTGTCAGGTTGCAATCATTGCTCAGGACAGAGTAATCAGCGGTAGGGTAACAGACAGCATGAACGATTCCGGAATTCCCGGAGCGAACATTCTTATTAAAGGTACCGGAAATGGTACAGTAACCGATGTTGATGGTAACTATTCATTAACAGTACCGGAAAGCGCAGAAGTTCTGGTATTTTCTTTTGTAGGATATGAAACAGAAGAAGTGGAGATCAACGGAAGATCCACAATTAGTATAGCCTTAATGCCTGACATTACTGCTCTTGAAGAAATAGTGGTGATTGGGTATGGTGAGCAGAAGAAAAGCTTAGTAACAGGAGCTATTTCGAGTGTGGATGCTGAAGAAATTCAATCTGTTTCTAACACACGTATTGATCAGACTCTTCAGGGAAGAGTAGCAGGGGTTAATGTTTTACCAAATTCAGGATCACCTGGAAGTGGTATTAATATTAATATACGTGGTACCGGTTCAAACGGTAACTCCCAGCCACTATACGTCGTGGATGGTGTGATTACAGGAGGAATTGAATATCTCGATCCAAATGAAGTTCAATCTATCGAAGTACTAAAAGATGCTGCATCTGCAGCTATTTACGGTGCTCAAGGAGGAAATGGTGTAGTTTACATTACAACTAAAAAAGGTAAGGCTGGTACTGCACAGATCAACTACGGATTCCAGTATGGAGTTCAGAGTGCCAATACCGATATGGACCTAATGAACTCACAGCAGTATGCAACATATTTAGATGAAGCTGGTGTAGCTAACGGTCCGGATCCATCGAATGTAGGAAGTGTAAGTACAAATTGGTTGGATGAGGTATTTGAATCAGCTCCAATGATGAGACATAGTCTTAATATTAGTGGAGGAACAGAGAAATCAAAATACCTGATTGGCGGAAGTTTCTTTGACCAGGATGGAATTATCGGTGGGGATAAAGCTAATTTCCAGCGTTATACATTCAGATTAAATACTGAGCATGAAGTAAAAGACTGGTTGACTGTTGGTAATAACATGTCATTCTCTCACTTTGAGCGATCTACAATTACTGAAGATAGTGAATTTGGAGGTGTTATAAATAACGCCCTTTTGCTTGATCCATTAACTCCAACTGTATACACAGGTAGTTTACCTGGCTATGCTCAGCAAGTACTGGATAATGGATATACACTTGTTACAAATGACGACGGTCAGTATTATGGTATTTCACAATATGTGTTTGGAGAAATATTTAATCCATTAGCAGGTATTCAAACAGCCAGAGGTGGTACAGTTCAGGATAAAATTGTAGGAAATATCTATGCAAATATAAAGCCTGTAGAATGGTTAAAATTCACTACTCGATTTGGTATAGATGCTGCATTCCAGAGATTCAGCAGCTGGACTCCTACTTTTTATTATTCTTCAGAGAGATTAAACACCACAGCTACAGTTAATGATTCTGATGATAAATGGTTTAACTGGCAGTGGGACAACTTTGTAAATATTGATAAGTCTTTTGACAATCATAATTTCAATGTAACTCTAGGTACTACAGCTCAAAAAATGGAGCATAATTACCTGTTTATGTCAGGTGGCCCGATGTTTAAAGAAGCTGACAAATATGCTTACTACGATTTTCTTCCTGATGATAATGACAGAGTTGGCGGAAGAAGGAATGTAGAAACCATCATGTCATACTATTTCAGAGTATTGTATGATTATCAGGGTAAGTATCTATTCAATATCACAGGCCGTTACGATGGTTCTTCAAAATTACACCCGGATAACAGATGGGATTTCTTCCCTAGTGTTTCTGCAGGATGGGTAATTTCAGAAGAAGGATTTTATTCACGTACATCTACAATGAATTTCTTGAAATTGAGAGCCAGCTGGGGTGAAAATGGTAGTGTAAGATCGTTATCAATCGGTCAATATGCTGCTTTAATCACAACAGAGGGTATTAGATACCCAAATGCTAACAGCAATTACCTGATCGGCGCAGAACCTGACTTCCAGTCAAACCCTGATTTAAAATGGGAAACAAGTAGACAGATAGATGTTGGATTAGAAGCTGGTTTCTTTAATGATAAACTAACTCTTGAGTTTGATTATTACAGAAAAGAAACTGTTGATCTTATCACACTTGGTACTCCACCATTATTCTCTGGAAATGATCCTTCATTCATCAATGGTGGTACAATTCAAAACCAGGGTATAGAATTAGCTCTTAACTGGAGAGATCAGGTTGGAGATTTCAACTATTCACTCGGAGCTAACTTCACTACATTAGATAACGAAGTTACAGCCTTAAATGAGAACGTTGACAGAATTGGTGGTACCGGTGTAGGTACAGGATGGACTGCAACATTCTTCGAGCAGGGCTACCCGATCTGGTATTTCAGTGGATACAAAACTGATGGTATTTTCCAAAATCAGGCCGAAATTGATGCATATGTATCTGAAGGTGGATTAACAGGATATACCCCTGTACCAGGTGACCCTAGGGTGGTTGATGTAAATGGTGATGGTTCAATATCACCTGACGATCAAACTTATATCGGTGATCCATTCCCTGATTTCATTTATGCTGTAAGAGCCACAGCGTCATATAAAGGACTTGATTTCCTTTTATTCTTACAGGGTAAACAAGGTAATGACATCCTAATGGGCTTCAACAGAACTGACCGTCCGACTGCCAATAAGCCTGCATTCTATTATGAAGACAGATGGACAGGAGAAGGCAGCACAAACAGTTGGTTCAGAGCAAACACTGATAATCCGTTCATTTATAACAGTGACCTAATGGTATTTGATGGTTCTTACATGAGAATCAGACAGTTACAAGTAGGTTATACTCTTCCGGAAAATATCTTCTCAAACGCTGGGATTTCGAAATTGAGATTCTACGTTTCTCTAGATAACTTCTTTACTTTCACGGATTATCCAGGTCTTGATCCTGAGGCTGGTAGCGCAAATAACAATAGCCTTGGTATTGACAGAGGAGTATATCCAATACCAAGAGTATTCTTAACAGGATTAAATGTTACATTTTAATTGAACGAGAACATGAAAACTATAAATAAATTATCAACACTTATTATGGTTGCTCTCGTAGGATTTACCTTCCAGAGTTGCGAAGATTTTCTGGAGCAAGAAATTCCTGGAAGAGCACCTGTAGAAGAATTTTATTCTTCTGAAGAAGATGTAATGCAAGCTACAACAGCAGCTTATGATCTTTTACAATACCATTTTAGTAATGGTTGGGCGAGTCCATACCTGGTGAAAACTCTTCCATCTGACGAATCAAATGCAGGAGGAAGTAGTTTAGGAGACCAGCCAGCATATCAAACTTTAGATAATTACACGTTTGACTCTAATAATGGGGCTATTTTAGGTTTCTGGAAAATGGCCTATTATGGTATTTACAGAGCTAACCTGGTAGTAAATAACACAGAACCAGATACTGATTTAAAAGAAAGATTAATAGCTGAAGCTAAATGCTTACGTGCCTATTATTACTTCGAGTTGGTATCTATGTTTGGAGATGTACCATTAGTACTAAATGAGGTGCCTCCAGCTGAGTATTCTTCTACTCCACGAGTTCCCGCAAGTCAAGTTTATGCACAAATTGTCGATGATCTTCAAACTGCCATAGACGTATTGCCTCCTAAAAGTGCCTACGGCGAAGGAGAAAAGTTCAGATGGTCATCTGGTGGGGCTAAAGCTTTACTAGGTAAAACCTATCTTTACATGGAAGAATGGACAAACGCGGCTAACATACTTGATGATGTGATCAATTCGGGAGAATATTCTCTTGAACCATATTACGGCCAAATATTTACGAAAGAACATGAATTTGGAATGGAATCAGTATTCGAAGTTCAATTCATTTCAGAAGAAGGATATAACTGGGGCAATTTCCCATGGGGCGAGGGACGTGCCCAGGAATCTAACATCCACATTCAGCTAATGGGACCTCGTGGTGACTTTTATCAGGCAGCACCTGGCGACTCATTAATGGGTGGTTGGGGATTCAATGTTCCTGAGCCTTCAATGTATCAAGCTTTTATGGATGCAGGAGATGTTGAACGAAGAGTTAACAACTTGATGTCCGAAGAAGAACTTCGTGCAATGGGTGGTGACTGGACAAACGCTGATGCATGGGGATATGAAGGATATATCCGAAGAAAATATGGCACTTTCTCAGGTGAAACAAATTTAGAAGGTGGAGCTGTTGGTGAATTAAATTATGCTACCAACTTTAGAATTATCAGATATGCAGATGTCTTGTTAATGGCAGCAGAAGCGCATATTAGAAATGGCAATGAAGGTACAGGAGTTGATTATATCAATGATGTCAGAGATCGTGCTGGTTTAGCACCAATTGATCTTTCAGGTCAGGCACTGATCGAAGCATTGATCCTTGAGCGTCAACTTGAGTTAGCTTTTGAAGGACACAGATTCAGAGATCTAGTTAGATGGGGAATTGCAGATGAAGTATTAGCTTCTGAAGGATTCCAGGCTGGAAAACACGAATTAATGCCTATTCCAATTGCAGAAGTAAGAACTGCCGGATTAACACAAAATCCTGGTTATTAATAAAGAACCTACCGTTGCAATCGTTTAATTTGAGGCCGCATAGCATTATGCGGCCTTTTTTATTTGTCTTTCATCTTATTTTTTTCGAAATTATGATATGGCTTTAATATTTGGAATCGCTTTCGTATGCATAGGCGTATATGGCTTGCTGGAAAGCTTTAAAAAGAAAAGTAAGACAGGTAAATACATTTTAATAGGAGCATCAGCTCTTATGATAATAATACCTGTACTCTATTGGTTAGATTTTCTGGAATCGAACGGGATGGAGTTAGTTCTGACATGCTTAATACTAGCTATTGTAGCATTCATTCAGATCTTTCAAAAACAAAAAACTGGTTCAAAAAGATAACCCACATTTAAATCATGTTTGATAATATAGTTGTCGCTATCGACGATGTTGACTCTCCCGCTCTGATCGATGCAGCAATACATCAGGCCAGGGCGTTCGGATCCAAACTATGGTTGATCCACGTCACTTTCCCGGATCCCGATTTTGTGGGGTACGATCCCGGTCCGCAATATATTCGTGATGACCGTGCGAAAACTATAAAGCAAGAACATCGCTATCTCCAGGAGTTGGCCGAGAAAATAGAAACCAATGAAGGGATTTCAACACATGCTCTTCTAATTCAAGGCCCGACAGTGGATACACTGTTAAAAGAAGCAATGGATCTCAAAGCAGACCTGATCATAATCGGTAATGAGGATCATTCATTCATGTATAAAGCTCTTATTGGAGAGACTACTTCAAAAGTGGTTAAGAGAGCAAAAATTCCAATAATGGTAATTCCCATGCTTTCAGGTGATTCTGATAAATAGAAATTAAATCAAAACCAATCTTTATTTGCGGCGTTAATTGCCTATGACCAAAGATAAAGCACTTACGCTTGCTGCTGTTTTAACAGCCTTATTTTTAGGAGCGTTAGATCAGACTATTGTTGCGACAGCTCTGCCTTCGATAGCCAGGGATCTTCAGGGACTTAGTCGATATAGTCTGGTAGCTACAGCCTATTTAACTGCCAGCACAGTCTTTGTACCGATTTATGGTAAACTGGCAGATATGCTCAGTAAAAAATCAATTGAATTTGGTGCTATTACAATCTTTTTAATTGGGTCAGTTCTATGTGGATTGGCTGGAATCTGGGGTGATCTCCCAATCATTGGTGATGGCATGAATCAACTAATCTTATTCAGGGCTATTCAAGGACTAGGTGGTGCCGGTTTGTTTTCAATGGCCTTTATCGTTATTGCTGATCTTTTCCCACCTGCTGAAAGAGGGAAATACCAGGGATACATTGGAGCCGCCTTTGGTATTGCGAGTTTGTTGGGCCCTTTCTTTGGAGGATTGTTAACGGATTATGCAGGAGGGATAATTCCAGGGGTTGAGGGATGGCGTTGGGTATTTTATGTAAATATTCCTTTCGGAGCAATAGCTGTCTATTTTATAATCAGGTATATGCCAAAACTCTTACCTGAAAAAGATAGTTCGAAATACTTCGATTTCAGAGGAGCCTTTTATTTAACAATCGGCACTGGAGGATTATTATTGGCACTAGAGTCGGATAAGCAAAAAACAGGTATTACCTCTCCGGAATTTCTGATTTTTGTACTTCTGGCAATTACAGGTACCCTCCTTTTCTATTTCAGATCCAAGAAAAGTCCTAATCCTATTATCAATCTTCAATTATTTCAAAATAGCGTTTTCAAAGTATCGGTGATTGCGGTGATATTCCTTGGAATGTCCTTTTTTAGTCTGACTCTTTTCATTCCCTTGTATTTAACCAATGTGCTTGGGGTTTCTGCAACAAAAGCCGGCATAAGTTTAATACCCTTATCTCTGGGGTTGGTTACGGGATCAACATTAGCCGGAAAGCTTTCAAATAAATTCAGGAGGGTGAGAACTATTATTCTCTTTGGTATAGGAATATTGATGCTTGCCTTTGGACTACTAACTACGCTTAGTACAGACACTGACTATTATAAAGTGGTGATTTTAATGGTCATTGCAGGCCTTGGTATGGGCCCCACCTTGCCTATGTTTCCTTTAGCAGTTCAAAATAGCGTAAGAAGAAATGTGCTGGGTCAGGCAACAGGCTCTACTCAATTCTTCAGACAGATCGGTGGTGTTACCGGAGCAGCTATTATGGGTATGATTCTGGCTTTGACTGTTAGTGGCATCATTCAAAAACCAGAAATTAATAAACTTGAAAATTCTCCAATAGAAATTACAGTTGATAAAGAAACAAACATACAGGAATTAAGAGAAAAATTAGATGAACGGGTAAGTAACACTAACAATAACCCTGCATATAAAGATGCTCTGGATACGATTATCACAGCATTCAGTGATGCTATTTCAAGGATCTTTCTTTTTTCCCTAATAGTATCATTTTTAGCGTCTATTGCTACCTTCTTCCTCCCTGATCATGAGTTAAGACAAACAAATGATCATTGATCTTATTAAAGTATTTTTTTATTACCCCTAATATTTTAAATTATAGTTAAATCAGAGATAATATGAGAACTATAATATTACTGCTTTTGACTACTACTATACTTTCAGCTCAAAATGATCATTACGATCTGTATCAGAAAAAAGTATTTGAAACACAGAATGGAAACCTACTTTATCGTATCATGTATCCCAAGAATTTTTCTGAGGATAAGCAATACCCTGTCGTATTATTTCTTCATGGTTCTGGTGAAAGAGGAAGTGATAACACAAAGCAGCTTATTCATGGAAGTTCACTATTTGCCTCTGAAGATAACAGGGAAAAGTTCCCTGCGATCGTCGTCTTTCCTCAATGTCCGATGGATACTTACTGGTCCAATATGCGAATAGTAGAGAATGACAACATTCCTTCCCGCCAATATGATTATACCAGTTCTCCTCCTCTTCCTTTGCAAAATGTAATGGATTTGATGGATGAATTGCTTTCAAAAGAATATACAGATAATAACAGGGTTTATATTGCCGGATTGTCTATGGGAGGAATGGGGACTTTTGAAATGCTTTACAGAAGGCCTGATATATTTGCCGCGGCGGTGCCTATCTGTGGTGGGGGAAATGCTGATATGGTTGACGGTTATGCTAAAAAGGTATCAGTCTGGATCTTTCATGGGGCAAAAGATAATATAGTAGATCCTAAAAATAGTTTGGATATTGCTAAAGGAATTCTGGGGGCCGGTGGCTACCCTATGCTTACCTTATTTGAAGATGCAAATCACAATAGCTGGGATCCGGCATTTGCCCATCCCGGACTGCTTGAATGGATGTTTTCAAAATCAAAATAGTTAAATTTTTGCAAAAGCCCTGACAGGGAAAGTTCCCATTCCCTTTATTTTAGGCGGGACTGCAGTGAAATTAAATTCATGATCAGGTAATAAAGAAAGGTTAGTCAGATGCTCAACGATCAATATTTCGTTGCCTAATAAAACAGTATGAACAGGCCTTTTTTTAGTGCGGGTATCATCGATATTATACGAGTCAATTCCAACTAACAATACCCCTGAATCTTTTAGATAATTTGCAGCTTCTTCAGAAAGAAAAGGATGGTTAGTATAATATTCTTCAGACATCCATTTTTCACTCCAGTTTGTATTTATAAGAATGGCCTTATTTTTTAAATTAATCCCTTCAAAAGCTTGCTTAGACACAGATAATCCCTGTTTTTGATAATCCCATCTTACTTTATGAGATTCCAGGTTAGCAAAAGCATCAAGAGATACCTCACTTATATCTTTTCCATTTTCAAATCTGTGAAAGGGACAATCAATATAAGTACCCGTATTAGCGACCATCTCAATTTTACCGATCTGAAAAGAGGACCCATCTACATAATTTTTCCCGGAAGATTTCCTTGTCCAATAATCACATATCACTGGCTTAGGCAATCCTTTGTAAGTAACTGTATTATTATCAATAGTATGGCTCAGATCTATTAAAGGCATATATACGATTTTATCGTCTCTGAATGTGATAAATCATTAACCAAAAGTATCTTTAATATTATATAAAATCAGCAAAAACCTCACATCCTTATTACAGTTTAATAATATATAATTAAATTATAAGTCGGAAAGAAGGTGATAATTGATAAAACACTATTATTCGTTCTTTCTGTAACCCAAAAATGAAGAACAAAGTGTATGGAGTCCTTTTTATTATTTTTTGAAACAATGCCTGCCTGGCAAAAAGTGGTTTGGGTGGTAAGCGTTCTGGTAGTTTGCTGGCTATTTGAAGGCTATTACCCCCTTTTCAAACATGCTTATAAAAAGTGGAATCATGCGAAGGTTAATTTCATTTTTCTCAGTATAACTCTTGTAATTAATATTGTTTTCGGAATAGCTACTGTTGGAATTTTCAACTGGATAGGTGAAAACCATGTCGGGTTATTAAATATGGTTGATTGGCCTATCTGGGTTGAGTTAATCGTTGCAGTTATGGTATTAGACCTGGTCGCACAATATTTAATCCACTATCTTCTGCATCGTGTTAAATGGATGTGGAAATTCCATATGATCCATCATAGTGATACCAAGGTAGATGTTACTAGCGGTACCCGGCATCATCCGGGTGATTACATTTTGAGAGAGACATTTGCTTTAGGTGCGATCATCGTAATCGGGGCTCCTATCTCCTATTATTTGATCTATCGTTTCCTTACTGTGTTTTTTACTTATGTATCCCATGCAAATGTGGTAACTCCAAAATGGTTAGATAAAACTCTTGGGTTGATCTTTGTCACTCCGAATATGCATAAGTTTCATCATCATTTCGAGCGGCCATGGACCGACACCAATTTTGGAAATATCTTCTCCCTATGGGATAGGATGTTTGGCACTTATGTTATGGATGATCCTAAAAAAATAAAATATGGTTTGGATGTACTTGATGATTCGACCGATACAAATGTAATCTATCAGTTTAAAATACCATTCGATAAAAACATTAAGACAGATTATTAAGTCTATTATTCCTATACTAAAAAGCCCGGTTGAATTTATTCAGCCGGGCTTAATTTTACTTTTTATTTTTTTACATTTCTTTTTCATTTTCCTGACCGGGTAATGGCAATGAACTTACCGGTGCATCCCATACTATCTTCCAATCACCATCAATCTTCTCCCATAATACAACATAATACCCTTGGTCTTTAAAGGGAGGCATTTCAGATCCTCCTGCAGGTAATATCTCAAGATCGTAACTACCTAGTTCAACTGCTGCGTTTCCATAAAATTTCACTTCTTCTACTCTAAAATCAAAATTCCATTCCCCTTGACTAACGGCTTTATTCCACTCATCAATATACATTTGAGTTCCCTTGATTGGTTTAGTATTAGGTGCTAATTGGATTACATCTTGAGAAAAGTAGGTTGCAGCCTCTTCCATCTTCCCTTCCCTATAAAGCTTTTCTAATTCGGTATTCTTTTGATCGATAATAGTCTTAATCTCCTCCCGATCTTCCTCGGTTATCAGTTCTTCAGTTACGTTTGAATAAGATAACTCATCTACGTCCTGGTCGGTTTTAGATTCACATGAAGTAAACGCAACAAATATAAACAGCGTAATCGCTAAATAAATTTTAATTTTCATAGTGGTGTGATTTTTATATAATTTACCACTTATTATCTTTTTTTGAAATTATAATAGTTCTAACTTTTAATTTCTGATAAGCTCCTGGGATTTATTATCAAATTTATTAGCCCCAGCCCCGGACCAATAGCGAGAAAAACAAAAACCCATTCTACAGGAATTAAAAATCTCAAATACTCAATAAGTAAAATACTGATTATTGTTATGGCAAAACCTATACAATTAACAATTGTAAGAGCTGTACCTCTGGATTCTTCTGGTGCGTATTGGGCCACTAAAGTAGAAAATAATGGTGAATCGGGAATTACAACTAATCCCCAAAAGATTAAAAATGCGATTAGAAAAATTTCAGAACCCGATAAAATCACAAATGGTGAAGTAATGCAACAAATAAAAGATAAAAACAAAGCTGTCGTCGCTGTTCGCTTAACTCCAAAATCTTTTGATATATAACCACCTAGCACACAAGCTAATCCACCAAGGCCAATTATTAAAAATGATAATACCGGAACATTAAAAGAGGTTTCGGGATGTATACCCTGAAAAGAAATTAAAATGACAGGCACAAATGCCCAGAAAGTATATAGCTCCCACATGTGTCCGAAATAACCAAATGCTGCTTGTCGAAACCGCGGGTGCTTAAACACACTAAATAGAGCAGTAAAATTAAACCTGGAAGCTGGTTTTCTATACGGTCCGTCTGGCACTGTCAAGTAAAGTAACACCCCTCCGATAACAGCTATTGATGAAGTTAATAATATAACAGATTCCCATGGCAGATCTGCTGTTAATGCTTTAACCAGATGAGGAAAGCCCTTCCCCAGGACTAAAGCACCAACCAGAAATCCCAAAGATTTCCCAAGACCTTCTTTATAATAATCTGAAGCTATTTTCATTCCGACAGGATAAATACCTGCCAAGGTAAAGCCAGTGAAAAATCTGAAAGTCACTAGTGAAAGGAAAGAATTCTCAGGATAAATAGTCCCAAGATTAAATAATGCACCAAAAACAGCACAGGCAACAAAAACTTTTGAAGGAGAAAACCGATCTGCAATGGTAAGAATCGCAAAAAGCAATGTTCCGGTAATAAAACCAAATTGAACTGCAGAGGTAAGAATTCCCAGAGCTCCTTCTTCAAGCCCAAAATCAGAAACCAGGTTATTCATTACCGCATTTCCGGCAAACCACAATGAAGTACAAAAAAATTGCGCAATAACTATTACAGGTAAAACAAGTGATCTACTGGTCATACAATGTTTTAAAATTTACTCTAAAATAAGAACACATATTTTAAACCCAAAATAAAAACAGGCTGGTCAAATGGCCAGCCTGTTTCAAACAAGTACGTAAATCATTAACAAAATGAAATAAACAACTCTAAAGTTTTAAATATAATCCCAGTCCTACGGAACTAATATCGACACCATCCCCGGGATATATACTATGATAGAATAAATTGAGTTCAAGGATCTTAAATAATCCGACACCGACCATAGGTTTCCAGTAAAATCCTCCATCAACATCAGTTAAACCAATGGCATAACCTGCATCTATCCCTGCAAACAGTCCTAAAAAATTAATTCTACCTGCTGCATAAAGAGGTAAAAAAGAAGCATCATCATATTCTACGGTAACCCCGGTATCTGTTACTTCATCTCCAAGATAATGTATCCAGCCAGCACCCACTCCAAACTTAATAAGAGCATCACTTTCTTCACCAAACATGTAATACCCATTTATACCCCAACTCGACTGGTAAATATCTTTTGCATCACCTACCGGTGCTCCGCCGTGAACACCAACTTTTAATTGTGCCTGTATGGAAGAGATCATGAATACAGACAATATTAATATGAATAAATTTTTCATAAGTGTAGTGGTTTATTGAAAAATAACATGTAGCACTCATAATATAGTATATTATGGTGATATTTTATTGTTATTTAAATAAATAATTACAAAAATTAAATACACCGTATAGTAACGGTCTAAGATATGTGAATCAGAGATTAAACAGCGGTTAGAAATTAGAGATTAAAAAAACAAGATTGTGAAAAGACAATTTACAGCTAATCACCCTCATGTGGTAAGTTTTGAATTACCCAGGATCTTTATTCAATCCTTATGAACTATAGTTTAACATGAAGACCTAACCCAAGCGAACTAACATTGGTATCATCCGATGCAATACTATGATAAAATAAATTTGCTTCAAGTATTTTAAGAAATACTACTCCCAATACTGGTTTCCAATGAAAGCCCCCATCCCTATCAGATAATCCAAAACCATATCCAATATCCACACCTGTGAAGAACATTTTATAATATACTCTCGCTGCAGAATATATCGTCAAAAATGACGCATCCTCTACCTCAATTGTTCCTCCAGGGAGATTTATTTCATCTCCGGAATATTTTAACCATCCGGCACCTGCACCAAATTTAAGTAATGATTCTCTTTCTTTACCGAACATATAATAACCATTAATTCCCCAACTAGAGTTATACAGCCCTTCTGCATCGCCCACTGGTGAACCCCCGTGTATTCCGGCTTTAATTTGTGCCTTAATTTCACTAACTATTAAAATTAACGATATGATAAGAATATACTTTTTCATAAATCTTATTGTCTAACCAATTTTTTGTATGACTATTCTTATATAATATAGTGATTTATTGCGTATAATTAATAAGTAGTATAAGGTTTTTAAATAGTTAAACTCTGATTAAACAGCTGATTATACTATTAGGAGCTTTCTTTATTCTCATTTCTGTCTTTAGTCAGTGGTTAATTTAGTAATTACTCTTTCAATACTTCTTATTCTTTTCATCCATAGTTTCCAGGCGATAAAAGTCATGATAATAAGGAATATTAAGAAACCAGTAATGAACAAAATTTTAATGGTATTTAATTCAACTCCCTGTACAAAAAAGGTAATAACAGATAAGCCAAATAGAAATGAGCTTACTGTATTTAATATCCCATAAAACTTGATCTTATTAGCAAATATCAAAAGAGATTGAACCAAAGAGCCTTTATGAACGGGATTATAAAGATTATACATCCCTGCAAGATCACTGAAAATATAGGCCAGGGCAAAGAAGATTAACAATATATTTAATATCAGTGGCTTTTGATGTCCATCGAAAGCATCATAATAAAGAGCCACAAATAACGAAATAGCCACTATCTCAATAATAAATTTAATTTTCAACCGATTAAGTTGAGGATGTGATCTCAATGTGGTCATCGCTTTTATAGTCTTTTTCTCGTAAGGAGATCGACCTGCATTCTCCCATAAGTTCTTTAAATCTTCCATTATACTTTAATTAATAATATTTCTTTTAACCTGGTTTTTATTCGATTTAATCTCACTCCGACATAGGTTACACTGATTCCTGTAATTTCTCCTATTTCTTTATATGAATAACCCTCAAGGAATAATGAAATAAGTGCTCTGTCACTCTTTTCTAATTTTCTTAAGGCACTAAAAAGTCTTTCTTGATTTTCTGATGTACTTTCTTCCTCAATATGATCCAGAGAATGCTTGTCTTCGGTGTAATTAATTTCTACTTTCCTTTTTCTAAATGAAGCCAGGGCAGTATTTAATGCTACTTTATAGATCCAGGTGCTTTCTTTAGAGTCCTCCTTAAAGCTTGAGATCGACTTCCATAATTGATATACAATGTCCTGAAACAAATCTTCCTGATCCCCAGGATCATCCCTGTACATCTTAGATATCTTGTAGATAATACCCTGATGAGCCTCAATCATCGATAAAAAACGATTTTCATTCATCAGATATGTCAATTAAATCAAACATGGTGTAATTTTTTAATTCATATAATTAGTTGATGAATGAGGAATATTTATTACAATAAGTATGAATTTTTTTAATAAAATTTTTAGTAAGAAATAAAAAAGCAATCCCGAAAAGGCCTGCTTTAAAATTAATATACATTAATCCCATGATTGTTCTAAGGGAAGTCAATAGGATTCTTGTTATTTATCAAATTTTTCAACCAGTCTTTAATTTTAAATTCATCAAAATTTTAAATTCTATATTAGTTAATTATTCCTATGAGGCATTTTATTATAAAAGATTCAAATTCTTTTTCAATGCAAAATATAGTTACCTATAAATTTGATATTTCGGTGAAAAAATATAACTTTATCCATAATCTAAATTCCAGTAAGTCACTGCATATCGTTGATCAATTGATTCCAGGGGGATCAACCAGAGGGAATTAGTGAATAAAGAGCCGAAATCCGATTTTAAACGGAGCAAAACAACTTTACTATTCCGATACAGTGGTTTACAAATGTGCCCGAGTTTCAATCATTACAGGAAGAATCAAGCTAATGGTTGTTTTACCTATAACCAAAAAAGTTGTTATGCTTAGTAAACAGACCACAGGAACACCTTGTTTCTTAGAAGCAAGTGTCACAGTAAAGGTGATTCTATTCCTTTTATTAATATTAATTTCAAGTTATGTCTATGGTCAAAATAATGGGACCAAAGACCTGATCGTCAGAGCCTGTAAGGAGGATATTGGTAATGGATTGATCAGTTTGAATTTCAGTTATGAAAATCCAAACCGCCAGGGATTAAAAATACCTGATGAAAAAAGCAAAGTAAAATTTGAAAATACCAATAAAGAAAAATCAGGGATCTCTAACTTTAAATTTGGAAAAGTTAATAAAGCCTTTTCGGAAGTAGTCAATGATAAGGAAACGGTTGAATGGACAGTAGTAAACCCCAATGGGAATACGCATACCGTTTACGCCAGTGCCAGCTCCTCCCATTGCCCGGATGAAGAATCAGGAATTATCGTTCCGGTATATAGTGACGGCAAATCAGGAGATGTAACCACAACCGAACTCAATGCACTATTTGAAGGGAATGCCGGTAATATACCATCAGAATTAGTTTATCAATTGAACGAGACTAAGGATAAAGTAATAATTGAAGTAATTTACAATCCGGGTCAACTCTTAAATTCGCTCGATATTTTACAGAATACTTTTGGACTGACCTATTCCACCAACCCGTTGCAATCTGATTTCATTATCGATCCTGACGTAATAATTGCTAAAAACCTACCTTCTATTGATGTGTTCTTTCCAATTAACAGGCTAAATGAATTAAATTTATATGGTGAGCAATTTAATTTTGCCCGATCAGCATACCCCGGACAGAACAATGTGGGCATCACTACTTCACAGGGAGACACCACACAACGATCTAATATTGTAAGAGAATCATTTAGAACGGTAGTCAATGGTGAACCGGCTTTCATAGATGGTACCGGAGTTAAAGCAGCTGTAATGTCGAATGGATTTAACACTCAACCGGCAGCATCCGGGAAATCCAGAGCACAAGTGGATGTTGAAAATGGAGATCTTCCCGGTCCGGGAAACCCAAATGGATATAACATACCCGTAAATGTTATCTTTGATTATCCTTATGGTCCTACATCAGATGAAGGAAGAGGAATGCTACAAACATTTCATGATGTAGCGCCGGGTGCAGAATTGCTTTTCAGTACTGGAACGATAACTCAAAAAAGCTTCGAGGTAAACTTCCAAAACCTTGTAGATGCCGGAGCTGATATGGTATGTGACGATATAACTTTTGTTAATGCGCCACTGTTTGGGATCACCCGAATAGGCAAATTGATGCAAGAGTTTTCGCAAATCCCGGGAAAAGTTGTCTATAGTTCGATTGGTAACTTTTACGATAAAGCCTATCAGGGTACATTTAAAAACTCCTCAACCGTCCCTCCCTTTGATTTTATTCCAAACGGTTCGGATACCAGGGCCCATGTATTTGGAACAAACCCTGATGGTACAGAGGATATAAAAATGAGGTTTTCAGTAACCAAGGGGGTATTTCTGGTTACTATGCATTGGTCTGAACCTTTCTCCAGTGAAGATGTTACTACGGGAGCGAATACAGACCTTGATTTTTATGTAGTTGATGACAATAACAATCTATTAGTTAATATAAATCGCTTCAGTTCCGGTGAGGACGCAGGAGAAATAGCTGTTTTTGAAGCCCTTGAAGCCGGCGAGGCCAATATTGTGATTACAAGTGCCAATGGTCCGGCTCCTGAAGGATTAGCTATCAGGCTAGTGGCATACGTAGCTAACGGACTCGAATTTACTGAGTACGCAGGAGCATCAACCGTTGGGGGTCACCAGATGACCCCGGAGATTGCGGCTGTAGGTGCATCGTATTATGCAAATACCAATCCACAAGCACAGACTTTCTCCTCTCATGGAGGTACTCTTCCTAATGGACAGGTTGTAGCTGCCGATTTTCTTGCTCCTGATGGAGGAAATATTAATGTTGTTGACTTTTCATCAGACGTCGATGGAGATGGATTTCCAAATTTCTTTGGCACATCCGCTGCTGCTCCACATGCTGCTGCCTCTCATGCTTTATTATTACAAGGAACAAGAGATTGGTTTCCCGATGGTTTACCAAATGAATTAAGTGCTGCAAGCAGTACCGGAGAAAGTAATTCCTTATTATCACTTCTCAAAAACACCTCAACACCGGCAAGTGGTGATCCACTTCAAGTCGGAGCAGGATTTATAGATGTTGAAGCAGCTTTTAAAGCAATTGCCTCTCAAACTGCAAAGATCACCAAATTGATTATTGAAGATGGCAAAACACCAAGTGCAGAACCTTTCATCGTTACGATCCTGGGAGAATACCTACCTGAAGATCCGATAGTGAACTTTGACGGACAGCAACTGACTATAATAGAAACTGGAGACGGCTATATTAAAGCAATTGTCCCCGAATTTGATGGTAATCCCGATCTCACCGTCGAAACTCAGCCAACCACTCCTTCGGGACTAGATGGTGGTGATTCGAATGTATTGAGATTCTTCGATGGAGGCAAAGTAGCATTGACTATCCAGGCAGTAAATGATACCACTAAATATGGTCAGCAAGCATCATTTGAATATATAGCTTCAGGCTTACCTGAAGGTCAGACCTATGAAGATACCGGTCTCCCGGCGATTCAATTCTCAACACCGGCTGTATTTCCTTATCCTGATGTAAACAATTATTTATTAACAGCATTCACAGAAACTGAGCTGACTCCCGAACAGGAGGAACTCTATCAGTTAAACTTTAAGTCGGGTATTTTCACTGTCTTCAAAAATGGTATGAAAATCACTCCTGCTGACACCAGTTTCGTTTATGGCCAGGCAGTAAAGTTGAGAAAAGAATTTGAATTTGATCCAACCGGAATAGCAGATCCTGCTGATTTCCTTTCGCTGGTCTCAACTGATTATCAATCGACCTTTTACGAGGAAAACACCCTGATAATTATTAATAAGTTCAGAGCGATCGTCAATGAAGTTGATATCCTTTCTTATCTGCAGGATGCAAGCTGGACGACCTCTGAAAGAACCATACAAAATAAATTCAGGGCGATTGTTAACGGGATGAACGTGATCGATCTGGATACTGATCATTTTGTAGATTATGATGCTGCACTGGATGATGGAACAACTAATAAATTCAGAGCCATCGTGAACAAATTCAGGGCGATTGTTAATACAGCAGACCTGCTCGGCAATAACGTGGAATTGAGTATAGAAAACAAATTCAGAGCGATTGTTAATGACACAGGTCGTGGTGATGAAACCGATAAAACAGAGTATGGCTCAACCTTTACCATTGTTGATGCAGAAGATGCCTCTACAGAAACTGAAGAAAATGGCATCCGGAAATTGTATTCGATGGATCTGATCACAGGATTGGAAGTAACGCATCCTGATAGTCTTCATTACAGCTTCCCCGGTGCATTTATCGGACCTGTAGCAGCTAACTTGCAAAATGAATATGGATCAGGCAGACTGACCATCACTAAAGCAGATCTGTTTGCTTCAATCGAAGACTATATGATCACCCAGGGAGAAGAAATAAATCCTGATAGTATTGAAACACAGTTTTCAGGATATGTTTATGAAGATTCAACCGGTAGTGTGTTCCCATCAGGAATCGATTATTATTTCACAGATCAAAATGGCAATCCATATCAAAGTGGAGCTACGGGAATATTTGACATTAACATCACTGATCCGAAAAATTATGCTGTTAAGTATCTTAATGATGCCAAGCTTTATGTAAATATTGATGATGCCAATGCAAGAAAAATACGAACCTATCTTGATTGTGTGGAGTATCACCCCGACGATCCGGATGGTCTGTATTACGTAGCCAATTTCAGGTATTTAAATCCAAATGACTACACAATTTATATTGTTGAAGGTCCTGATAATTACCTGAGCGGTACTGCAGAAAGATCCGGATCGGTACCGGAGATATTCCTTTCCGGAGAAGGAACCTTTAAAGTTAAGTTTGATGGCAGCGACTTGAAATGGAATTTAACTTCTCGCGAAACCACCCTTAAGACCTCAACAAGTAGCTCAGCAAGTTCTTCATCTAACAAATGTGATAGTGGCGAAGGTTTTGAAGCATATAACATATATCCAAATCCGGTTCAAACCTATCTGACTATAGAAAAAACATTTGAAGATGAAAGCACCGTGGAAGTCTTTGATTATTATGGTAATTTCTACACTTCATCCACAATACCATCGGGAATAGGTGCCAGCATCGAAATAGACTTCTCAAACTACCTTAACGGAATGTATATAATCAGATGCACCAGTAAATCAGGTGTGCAGACTTTCTCAATAATGAAAGAATAAAAACAATGAAATATATTTTTCAACCATTTATCATATTATTATTCAGTTTGACCTTTATTTCAAAAGGTCAAACTGATAATATTGACAGCATAAAGTCCCTTTTGGAACAAACCAGTGAAGATACTTCGAAAGTAAACCATCTGATTGGTCTTAGTATTGAATACAGGAATGAAAGTAAACTCGACAAATCTAAGACGACAGCAAATGAAGCACTTTCTATAAGCAGGGAGATAAACTACCCCAAAGGTGAAGCTCATGCGCTCAAACAGATCGGTATGGTCGAGTATTACAAGGGCAAATATAATGCGGTACTGGAAACCTGGACAGAAGCCCATGAAATCTTTGGTGAAATAAATGACCTCGAAGGAATGTCAAATATGGCAAATAATATTGGGGCTATATTTTATAGTATGGGTAACCAGCCAAAAGCCCTTGAATATTATCTGGAATCACTAGGTATTGCAGAAAAACAAAACATTCCCACACGAATCGCTACCAGTCTGGCCAATATTGGAGGAGTTTATGGCCAAATGAAAAATTATGAGAAGGCATTGACTTATTATGAACGGATGGATCAATATCTCCTGAAATTAGATAACGATCAGCTGACAGCAGGACAATTGATGGGAATTGGAGAAATTTATTATAAGCAAAATAAGTTTAAAGAAGCTCTTGAAAAGTTTGAGAAATCTCTTTTTCTAAGTGAAAACACATTGGATTATGCATATAACCTGATCATGCTGGGCAAGATTGAAACAGCATTAAACAATGACAAAAAGGCTATAGAATATCTTTCTCAGGCAAATAAATATGCAATCGAAAATGAATTACAATTAGACCATGTTCAATCTCTTCTTTCACTGGGGGACATTTATATTAAAACTGATCCTGACAAAGCCATCGACACGTATCAAAAAGCTCAGGAAATAGCTTTGGACATGGGAATTTCCGGGGAACTGAGAGATGTTTACCTCGGATTATATAAAGCATATCAATATAAAGGTAAATATGAAGAAGCACTGGCTTTTCACGAGCAATACTTAGCTCAAAAAGATTCTCTTTTCAATATCGCAACCGATGATCGTATCAGGGGACTTCAATTTGAATTTGAACTGGATAAAAAACAAAATCAGATCGGGTTACTGGAAAAAGAAAGAGAAATCGCCCAACTCAATGAAAAACGCCAAAAAAACCTGACCCTGGCTACAGGAATCGGCGCAGGCTTAATATTCATCATCGCATTAGGAATATTTAACAGGTATCGATTCATTCAGAAAACCAATCGACTGATCAGTATTGAGAAAGCCAGATCTGATAATCTTTTACTGAATATTTTACCAAAAGAAACAGCCAATGAGCTTAAACAATACGGTAAAGTAAAAGCCAAGAGATTTGATGAAGTTACTGTGATGTTTACCGACTTCAAGGGATTCACCTATTACTCTGAAACCCTTTCTCCGGAAGACCTGGTAAAAAGTGTTGACTATTATTTTGCCGAATTTGATGTGATAATGGAAAAATACGGCATTGAAAAGATCAAAACGATTGGTGATGCATACATGTGTGCTTCAGGAATGCCATTTCCGGATAATCACAACCCCGAAAATATGGTCCTGGCCGCCATGGAGATTTTGGAAGTGATGAACAATGTAAAAAAAGAACAACCTGATATCTTTCCTTTTGAGATAAGAATAGGTATTAATACCGGACCGGTAGTTGCTGGAGTGGTAGGTATAAAGAAATTCGCTTATGATATCTGGGGAGACACAGTAAACGTCGCAGCAAGAATGGAATCATCTTCAACACCGGGAAAAATCAATATTTCAGAAACTACTTATGAGCTGGTCAAAAACAAATTTGAATGTGTCTACCGAGGGGAAATCGATGTGAAGAATAAAGGGCATTTAAATATGTATTATATAGAGGGAATTAAAAATGAAGAAGAAGAGCAGGTAGATGTTAAACATTCCGGAAAAATTTCTTAAATTAAAGAGGCCACTTAACCTTATAAATGGCAGAAACTGAGAAGAATATAAAATACGGAGACCAGGATCCTCAAAATTACTGGTTACAATTAGAGCGCCTCGAACGACTGATCAGAGCATCAGAGTTAAAAGCAGGGGTGATATTTTCATTCCACAGTTTGATATTAGGGCTTTTTGTTGATCGACTAGACTATTTTCAGGGACTTTTTTCCGAGAGTGTCTTTGTGCTGGTTCTTGCCGGAATGTGGATTTTATTGGTATTAATATCAATTTATTACTGTTTTAGGTGTTTTATGCCGAGAATGGTATTAAATTATAAGAGTAATGTGTTTTTCTTTCGAGATGCCGTATATGCTTTTGGTGATGTAGATCAGTTTAATAAAAATTATATTGAAACGTGTGGAGATATCAAAGAACTATGCCTCGAGCTAAGTCAGCAGGTACATATCGAAAGTAAAATCATTGATAAAAAGTTTGAAAGCGTACAATTATCAATAAAGTATTTTGCTGTCAGTTTTATTGCACTTATTCTTATATTAGTTTATTGGGTAATATTTCTGTAGTTATTATTTAATTTTTTTAATAATGGATGCATTCGTAAAAGTTAAGGAACATGCATTAGATATTTTAAGAAATAAACTATCTGATAAATTATATTATCATAGTATAGATCATACACTAGGGGTTTACGATGTATGCAATGAATATATTGAGCGAGATAAAATCGACCGACATCGGGCCGAATTATTGAGAATAGGTGCCCTCACCCACGATATAGGCTTTACTGTTTCAAACAAAAACCACGAAGAACATGGGGTAGTGATCACAACTGAAATAATGGAAAAATATGGCTATACCGATGATGAAATTACTTTAGTAGCTGGATTAATCATGGCTACTAAAATACCCCAATCGCCTAAAACCGATCTTGAAAGAATTATTTGTGATGCCGACCTGGATTACCTTGGTGGTGATGAGTTTTATGAAATCAGCAATCAGCTATTTAAGGAATTAAGAGAATTTGGTGTTATTGATTCGATCGATGACTGGAATAAAGCTCAAATTAACTTTTTAGAAAAACATCACTATCATACAGATTTTGCGATCGAGCATAGAGAACCGGAAAAGCAAAAACGATTGACTGAATTAAAACAGGCAGTGATCAATTCAGGATGATGTATTTTCCTAGTTTATGTCCAAGTGTATTTCTTCCTTTCGACCTGAATCATTATTAATAATTTCAATTCTCAACCTTTTTAATCCCAGTTTCGAGTACTGAGCTTTATTTATATAAAAGCCTTCATCAGGTATTTCTTTACCTGTAAACTGAAAGCTTTTAATTACTCTTCGTGAATAAAAATCCCTGACTACAACTGTTACCTCGTCCTTTTTTCTGATCTTGATTGATGGAACAATATTTACAGACACTTCACGAGGAAGGAGTTCTTCATCGGGTGTTATAAGATATTCCGAAACGATATCTGCCGCTCCGTTTAAATGCCTTGCTACGACTTTATACTCATAACTAGTATCAAGGCTTATAGTATCAATGAAGCTATAATTTCCTTCTGAATTCCCATAAGCATAATCTTTTACATTAATAGTTTTGATTAGATCACTTTTAAATCTGGATCCCTTTCTCTGGTAGATTTCAAACTTTTCTACATCAGACCTTATAGAGTCAGGTAAAAGCCAGTCAAAACTAATTACTCCATCATTATTGGCTGCTTTAAAAGGCAATCTCAGGTATTGATTGACCGGAATGCCTTTGGCTACCTCCCCTACCTGAATATTAAACCGGCAAAAGTCATTTAAATATCCGTCGATGAGCACCAGGTAGTCTGTATTCTTATCAAGGTTGTTAAGAGTTAAAAATACATCGTCCTGGTTTCCGAATGACGCACAGGTGATCAGTTCATATGACTTTTTGTCACAGGGAGTACCTTTGACTACGACCACCTGAACCCCTTTGAGATCCCTGCATTGCTGGTCTGATACATTTAAAAACAGTTTGCTATGACTACCGGAATTAAATTCAAACCACTGGTCATTGTGATAGATCAGACAGCTTCCGGTCACACTTTGGTCGATGCAATTAAACTGCACCGTGCAATCATCCGTTTTGGAATGAGCAACCTGGCCTATTTTTAACTTAAGCCTGTCTTCGATATTATCATTACTCACCTGCGCGGTAAGCGTCGCAGACAGCAATATATAGATGAAGATAACAAAGAGGGATTTCATGGTTTAAAATTCGGTAATTCGGGTGACAGATGCTAGGGCATTTAAAATACTGTACACTGGCGCAATCGTCGCGCTTGTGCCTATACTAATAACCATAAAACTATTCAGAATTTATTACTTATTAATCCGGATCACAGATCCTATGATAACAGTTCGACATTACAAATGTCGAACAGCAGCTTTTCTTTATTAAAGTTCTTTCAATTTGTAACTCTGATTAATTTTAATCAGCTGCTCTTCAGGATTTGAAATCCACTCTTTTCTATGAATTTGAAAAACATGAAAAAAATAATTATCCTTATTCAATATTCTTTTTCAATACCTTCAATCTACAAGGACCACGACTTCCCAGGCTATCTACTTCAATAAGATGATTCTTTTTTATATAATACTTATCAAAACCATCATTATCAGTAAAATTGAATTTATTCCAAAATTTAGTTGAAACAATTTCTGATATATCTACGGGAGGCATAGAAGGTTGTATAATATTCATTTCCCTCTTCATGTCATAATAAATTTCATTAATCTCATCATTCTTCAAATCAAGATAGTCCTTACTAAAATAATATGAATAAAGAAAAAGGTATTTATCTTTAATTTTATAGGTACCATATAAATCTTCTCCTGGCGGAAGCCTTTCATCATATTTAAAAGTACCGTCATTGTATAATGTCAGCACTATTGCCGGATCACTTACTGTACGACAATTAGAAACATATGTCTCTCCAAATTCTAAAGTTGATCTACATCCGGTTGAACATAAAATTAAAATGATCAATTTGATATTTAAGAATTTAATCATAACCTAGTTCTTAAAAATTAGGATTTTATTAATTAATCCCCCGCTGTTTGGAGTGTTCCGCAGGACAACTTCAAACTTTCTTATGTATTGCAGAGTCTGTGACTCGGGCATTTTATCACAATAATACATTTAAAATTTACTCTACTCAAAAGAAAAGCCTATTGGAATTTTATTAATTGAAAATATCAAATAGCGGTCTTTCTTTATG
Organism: Mangrovivirga halotolerans; assembly: GCF_026241165.1. GTDB lineage: Bacteria > Bacteroidota > Bacteroidia > Cytophagales > Cyclobacteriaceae > Mangrovivirga > Mangrovivirga halotolerans. The sequence continues at coordinate 333,966 of NZ_JAPFQN010000002.1, forward strand.
AAGATATTCAAACCAACACATGTAGCACCAATTTCAGCGTTACAAACGCTGGTCTCAATAACAACCTCGTTGCGCTTCGCTAAACAAGGTCGATGTATCATCTTTCATTTATGTTTCCTACGGAGAAGTCAATCGTCCTCGTTTGGAACGAGGATGGGTGAGAATGGCGATTGTATCGCCTTCAAATTTATACGGATCACAGATCCTATGATAATAGCTCGACATTGCAAATGTCGAACAGCAGCTTTTCTTTATTAAAGTTCTTTTAAATTGTAACACAGACTATAAAAAAACAGCTGCTCTTCTGGATTTGCAATCCTGAAGCCTTATCCATGGATTTGTAATCCATCAACTCCATTCTCCAAATCATTTAATAGTCACCCCACAATAAAAAAACCGGTGAGTATACCCACCGGTTGTGTTGTTGACCTGAAATATTTTATAATTTGATAAAATCCTCGGGATCTAATTTTTTTCCGTCTCGTTCTACTTCAAAGTGAAGATGTGGCCCCGTGGATTTCCCTGTATTCCCGACTTTACCGATCACATCGCCTTCGCCGACCTCCTCACCTACTTTCACATCAAATTTCTGTAAATGTGCGTACCTGGATATTAAGCCGTCACCGTGGTCAATGATTACCAGGTTACCCCAGTTACCTTTCATTTTAGCGTGGATCACTTTACCGGCACCAGAAGCAACTACCGGAGTTCCCTCCTTCGCAGCAATATCAATGCCCCCATGTACTTTATCTATTCCCTTCTCCGGAATGACCACGTGCTTATTGAATTTTGCTGTCAGCTTATATTCATATCCTTTTTGTATCGGAATAACCTTGGGCTCTGATCCGATAAAATGAGCAAACGCTGAAACCATAAACGCAAGAGCAGGAACCAATATCAGGTACTTCAATTGCTCTGTTCTTTTACTTTTATTTTTTGTTATCATTTCAATTCTTTCTTTAATTGTTAAACTGTTAAAGCTGCTTGTAATGCCCGGAGAACTTGTCATAGTTATTGAACTCAGCATTATTTGCAGGTAGTCAGATTTCCTTACTCCGGATGATATTACCTGTTGATCTGCCTGGTATTCATGCACAGACTTGAGTTGGCTTCGAAAGAGTAAGACAAAAGGATTAAACCAACTCAGAATGATGAATAATTCGGTAATTGTCAGATCAATGGTATGATACATCCGTATGTGTGCTTTTTCATGTTCCAGGATTGATTCATGACTGGCCAGATCATAATTCTTTGGAAGAAAAATCATCTTAAAACAAGAAAAAACATACGGAATATCTGTTTGGATTACTTTGTAGCCATTGAAATCCTGGCTTGAAGATCTTTTAGCAAGCAGAAAAAACCTGGTGATATTATAAATAAATATGAAAGAGAAAATCACCATTCCGCTAAAATAGATCCACAAAGTAATTTCATTCATATCAATAATTCCCGAACTGACCTTCCCTTCTGTTATGACTTCAGCACCTGCAGATGCAAGACCGATTTCGGAAAAAGGAGAAGCCAAAACACTCTCACTAAATCCAAAATTCAATTTTAACTGAGGTATGATCAATGAAACCGGTATTATCGACAGCAAAATGAAACGATTCAGACTATAAAAAGTAAGTCGCCTGAAAAACACATAATAGATGGTTGTGAGGAGCGAAAATACAATGCTGACCTCTGCGATGTAAACTAAAAATTTATTCATCTTTCTTCTTTAACTCATCAATTTTATTCTCAAGCATTTTCTTTACTTCTTCAAGTTCGTCTACGTCCGCATTTTGCGAATTCGTAAAAAAGGAAGCAAACTGGTTAAACGAGCCATCAAAGAAGTTCTTGATCACTCCTCCAATATGATTCTTAAAATAGTCTTCCTTTGAAACTTTAGGAAAATATTCATGAACCTTGCCATAGGTATTATATCCAATGAATTCTTTTTTCACCAACACCCGCATAACAGTCGAAATCGTTGTGTATGCCGGTTTAGGCTCAGGAAACTCGTCAACGACATCTTTTAAAAATGCCTTTTCCAGTTTCCAGACAATGTTCATTACTTGTTCTTCTGCCTTTGTTAACTCTTTCATGACGACAAATGTATTACTATAAAAATAATTATACAACTATATTTACAATTATATGATTACTTTTATAGTAACAACTGACTGAAACACCTGAAAAACAGGACCCTAAATAATTTAATCCGGATCTCAGATCCGACGATAATCTTTCGACATTTGCAATGTCGAACAGCTGCTTTCCTTTATGGAGATATTCAAACCAACATATGTAGCACCAATTTCAGCGTTACAAACGCTGGTCTCGATAACAACCTCGTTGCGCTTCGCTAAACAAGGTCGATGCATCATCATTTATTTATGTTTCCTACGGAGAAGTCAATCGTCCTTGTTTGTAACGAGGATGGGTGAGAATGGCGTTTATAACGACTTATATAATGCCCTGGCGCAAGCATCTCACTTGTGTCTTATTAATAGCCCGACATTGCAAATGTCGATCAGCAGTTTTTTATATTTGTACTATCATGGTAGAGTTAGTAGATCAGCAAATTGAAGAGTTAATTTTAAGAAGTACTCATGCTTCTTCTATAACCAAAATCGAGGAGATCCAGGAATTATGGAGTGGCTATGGGAAAATTCTGCGGGTAAGTGTTTCAGATGGTCAACCTGAATCGGTAATCCTGAAACTCATCAATTTCAAAAAGGCTTCATCACATCCTCGGGGATGGAATACAAATATTTCACATGAACGAAAGCTTCATTCCTATGAAGTCGAACTAGAATGGTATAAAAACTATAGTCATCAGTGCAATGATCTTTGCAGTGTACCGAAAACACTTTTGATCAAAGAATTCGATGACCGGGCTTTAATCATTTTAGAAGACCTGGACCTTTCCGGTTTTCCGGGTAGAAGCTTAGACTTGAGTCCGGTACAGATCAGATTATGCTTACGGTGGCTGGCTAATTTTCACGGTCAATTTTTAGGAGCTTCTCCAACAGGTCTTTGGGAACAAGGAAGCTATTGGCATCTGGACACCAGGCCCGATGAACTAAAGGCAATGAAAAACAAAAGGCTTCAACAAGCAGCCCCGTTAATCGACGAGAAACTCAAGGATTGCACGTTTAAAACGATCATACATGGTGATGCCAAACCAGCAAACTTTTGTTTTACTTCCAATAATAAAGATGTCGCAGCAGTTGATTTTCAATATGTAGGTGGTGGTTGTGGTATGAAAGATATTGCTTATCTACTCGGTGCTTGTACCGATTCTAATAACAAAACTGAAAAAGAATACTTAGATTTCTATTTCGAGCAATTGAAAACAACGGTAAAGCCGGATACAGATTTTGAAAGCCTTGAAGCAGAATGGCAGTCTCTTTACCCTTACGCAGTCGCTGACTTCCAGCGATTTCTAAATGGCTGGAGCCCGGATCACTGGAAGGTGAATGATCACGCAATGGAATTGACCGAAGAAGTAGTAAACAAGTGTCTAAAAGAGATTTAATATGAACGAGGATAAGCTGAAAATACTAACCGATACTGCCATAGAAGCAGCAAAGAAAGCCGGTAATTATATTAAATCTTTTCCCCGGGAAGATCTTAATGTAGAAATGAAAGATGAGCAGGAGACCCTGGCATCGCAAGTAGTCACGCAGGTCGATAAAGAAGTAGAATCGTTAATAGTCGAGCACTTAAAAGATTCAATGTCTGAATATGACCTGGGTCTCCTAACCGAAGAAACGACTGATGATCAAAGCAGGTTAAAGAAAGCTTTTTTCTGGTGTATCGATCCCATTGACGGAACCTTGTCTTTTGTCGAAAACCAGGAAGGTTATGCAGTTTCGATTGCCTTAATCTCCAGAAGTGGTGTTCCATGTATTGGTGTAGTTTACGATCCGGTCAACTCAGTACTTTATTATGCTTCAAAAGGATTAGGAGCCTATAAAGATGGCCATAAGATTCAAATAAATGAAAGTGATGATTTAAATATCTATCTCGATCGAAGTTCTGCTAAAGATGAGCGGTATGAAAAGATTCTTGATCATTTAAAAAAGCAGGGATTTAACATTACCGGACCAAAATTGGGTTATGGAGCAGTAATGAATGCTATTAAATCCATTGAAAATGCTCCGGGATGTTATTTTAAATTATCAAAAAAATCTGAGGGCGGAGGTAGCATCTGGGACTTTGCCGCTACGTGCTGTATCTACACTGAAGCAGGACTTACTTGCATAAATGAAGAAGGCCAACCTTTAAACCTTAATAATGAAAAAACTACTTTCATGCATGAAAGTGGAATAATTTATAGTTCAAATCATGAGGTGGCTTTAACAATTTTAAATTACACCCAAGAATCAAAGTAATAATTAGTCTGCATTAAAATCTAATTATGAAACGTGTGAATCGTTACTATGTCGGTCCTAAAACAGAACGTTAAGAACTACTTTTATTCAGTTTTATGATATTTAAATGATTTGATTTTATTTGAAATTATTACTTAAAGGATATTATGTAAAAATTAAGTATCAAATATTTTTACATTAAATATTACAATTCTATTTGCAAATAATTAAAATTTCACGAACTTAAATAAAATGATCTTTCTAAAGATCAATAAAAATAAACCAAAACTATTCATTCATTAAAGAACAGATCTTTGTGATGACAAGGTGATACACATTACCTGAAAAATTACATCTGTAAAACTAAATCCCTATGCTGATTGAAAAAATCTGCAATAGAAATCTATTGCCTGGTGTGAAATTATATTCTATTGTAAAAATCATCGAATTGGTTTTCGATCCCCAGCCACCATAGTCTCCTGCGCTTAATTCAAAACTATTTTCCAATTCAACACTAATCTTTACCTATGAATATCTTTACAAAACCAATCAATTTATGCTTTTGGTATTGGAAGACATTTAGCTCAAGCAAATGGGTATACCTGTTTCTTTTGTTGTTTGCACTTCCATTAACCATCTTTTCACAAGCACAAAAAGCGCCGGCAGAACCTGTCATTTGCCCGGCCAAATTCGAGGATATGTTCACCAGGGTCAACATTCCCGATTCTAAAAACCTTTTAAACCAGCGCATATTAAAACAAAATGCTACTGCCGAATTCCAAATCACGTTTGGTCCCGGAGCGGAGGCAAATCCGGAAGCAAAGGCTGCATTTCAATATGCGCTGGATATCTGGGCCACACAAATTGTATCTTCTGTGCCCATTAAAATATATGTTGATTTTGCTGATCTAGGACCAGGTGTCCTTGCTTCCGCCGGACCAGCTTATAATGTATTTAACTTCCCCGGAGCGCCAGAAGAAGACGTTCTATACCCGGCAGCGTTAGCAAACTCACTTGCGGGTGAAGTACTCTTTCCAGATGAGGAATATGACCTCATAGTTAACCTGGGAAATGGCATACCATGGTATTTCGGCTTAGATGGAAATACCCCTGCCGGACTATTTGATTTTGTCACAGTTGCCTTGCACGAAGCCGGTCACGGTCTTGGTTTTACTACTGTTCGCGGTTATAATGCGGGTGTTGGAACCTTACGTTCCGGTGGAAGACCATCAGTATTCGGAATATTTATTGTCGATGGAGACGGTAATTTATTGATAAATTTCCCCGATCCTTCTGAAGAATTAGGCGATGCCTTCACCGGTGGTGATATATTTATGGACGGCACCTTCGCCAGAGCAGCATTAGGCGGAGAAAGACCCGAATTATATGCCCCATCAAACTTTCAGGGAGGATCGAGTATTGCTCATTGGGATGAAGCTGCTTTTCCGGCAGGAAATCCAAATTCATTAATGACTCCGCAAGTAGGATCCGCCGAATCAAATTTTGATATAGGAGATATCACCAGGGGTCTATTTAAAGATATGGGCTGGGTAATAAATGATGACAATGCCCCTCCCGTTGTTGTGAGTCCTGCTACATTCGATGAAGAACTATTTACAAATAATATTATAACTAAACAGCTCGAATTATCTAATATTTCCGATTCACTTATTACTGTTGATATTACACCTTTTCCCGGATCGGTATTAATATCTAACCTATCACAGCAATCAATAACAATCGCCTCAGGTGAAACTGATTCGATCACTTTTGATATCAATGCAACGGGAATTGCTAAAGGAACATACTCGGATACGTTACTAATAGAGGTAGCAGATTTTAATAGTACAATTTCTGTCCCGGTCAATGTGCGGGTGATTGATGGATCCGAAGCGCCGGAGATATCTGTTAACCCCAATTCGTTTTCAGTGGAATTGGAGCAATTCCAGCAGGCCACCCGTGATTTGACAATAAGTAATTCAGGTGATGATGATCTTATCTATAAAATTGAAATAGAAAATGATTCCTTGACTTCATTTAATCAGCTGGTTGAGCAAACAGATGCAACTATCAGAACTAATGGTTTACAAAAATTCAAAGTAAACCGACCAGACACAGATAATTTATCTTCTGCAATTATTGGTGAACATACTACCCAGAGCAAAGTAGTTACTTCCTTGTATGCCACAGGATTCGAATCTTTTTCCACAGGAGATATTAATGGTCAGAATGGCTGGCTAAGCCAATACGCTGGTAACTGGACCATTTCCAACGAAAACCCGAAAGACAGTTCCCTGCATTTCAGAGGTGTTTCAGATGGACTGGGAGGAACCAGAACTGGTAATATTCTGGCTATATCCCCTACCATCACTCCGTTAGCAGAACCCTTTATGACAGCTTCCGCTGATATAAACATTCAAGGGTCTGGGGTAACCTGGGAGTTTATTCCTCAATCGCCTACGGAAGGATCTGTAGTTACAAGGATCCGCTTTAATCCTGACGGAACAATTGATGCCCTGACTGAATCGAATTTCACTCGTCTTGATGCAATGGTTCCTGAAGGATATTTCAACTTAAAACTAGTTGTCGACAAGGATGACTCCTCCTTCTCTGTATTTATAGATGGTGAATTGATTTTCAGCGGACAGGGATTTGCATCAATTATTGAGCAGGTTATCTTTTTGTCAGCAATGGAGACAACAGGCTCAACTTTTGATGTTGATAACCTTGAGGTCACCGATGGAGATCCGGATGCATTCTTCTTAAGTGTTGTTCCAAGTTCAGGTGTCGTTCCGTTCGGTGAGTCCGAAACACTGACTGTTAAATTCGATGCAAGAGTTCTTTCCTCTGGAACTTATAATGCTACCATTAATGTATGGAGCAATGACTCTACTAATTCACCTATTTCGGTTCCTGTTGAATTAACCGTTGTTGCACCTCCACAAATCAGTGTTTTTCCAGATAACCTAAGTGCAGCTGTAGATGTAACAACCGACGATCCACCAACTGCAGTAGAGTCTTTTACTATTACTAATTCAGGGGAATCATCACTACAGTTTAATATTAATACAGGAAACACTTCATTCAATCCTCCTTCCTCAAATGCCCGAAAGGCTGCAATAGACCTTGCTAATTACGGTCTAGGGAATATAAAGGAATATTCAGAGAATTCTGTCTTTACTAAAGGGACGATGCGTACAATTAAGTCGTCCTCAGGTCAGCCCTTAAACAGTTCATTTACCGATTCAATTTATTATGATTCAGGAATAGGGTTTCCGGATAATTTCTCAGGATTACAAACATCACCCTACACGACAGCAATGAAATTTGATGTAGAAAGTAATTTTACTCTGACTGCCATTAGGAATGGATTTAGAACAGAATCAGTTTCAGATCCTGTAATCATTCTTGAAATTTATGCAGGCGGTAATGATCCAACTGAAGGCGAATTACTTCTTTCCCAAACCGTAGAACAAGGAAGTGAAGAAGGAATTGTCATCGTGGAAACGCTGGAAGAGTCGATAGATTTTGAAGCAGGAGATACGTTCTGGGTAGTTCACAAATACCCTGAAGGCATTGAATTTCCACAGGGAGTAGATGACAATGCTACGCAGCGTCCAGACACGTATTTCTTTAGTGGAGACGGAGGTGAAACTTATAATCCTTCCGGGTTTGTATTCTTTGTTCGAGCCCTTAGTGGAAGTACTTCAGAAGGATATATTGCAGTTGAGCCAAGTACAGGTAATATTGCTCCCGGAGACTCACTGATAGTTACAGCAACTTTTGATGGTTCATCATTGGCAAATGGAACTTATAACACTCCACTAAATGTCACCAGTAATGATCCGATTAATTCATCGGTCGTGGTAAATACTCAGTTTTCCGTTAGTGGCCAGGTTTCAAATATTGAATTTTCAGAAGAGTATATTCTTTTCAATGATGTATTTAAAGGTGCTGAAAGAACTCGAACATTCACCATATCAAATACTGGTTTGGCTCTGATAAACATTTCAGGCATTTCATCAGATAATCCTGATTTTACTGTTGATATATCTGAAGCCCAACTACCAGCTGGAGAATCGATTGAGGTTTCAGTAACGTTTGCACCTTCTTCACTGGGAAGTATTAACGGGTTGATTACCATAGAAAGTGATGCTGCTAATAACACTTCATTTGATTTGGTAGTCAATGGCGTTGGAGTTGATCCACCAATCGCATTGTTCGATCCGGAAACAATTACAGAAACTACTGATGCCGGTACTACAGTAGAAACATCTGTTTCGCTTAAAAATGAAGGCAACTCACCTTTAATATTTTCATTCCCTGATCTTGCTATAAAAGCGGCTTTAAATGATCCGACATTAGATCTTTCAAATGCTGAACTTCTGGCTTTTGAAAATTTCAATCCTCAAACTGCCGAAAAAACCACCCTTGATACCCGAGTTGGTAGTCCGGTAGAAAAAAGTATAGGAGTTGATAATGGATTCGGCTATTCATGGATAGACAGTGATGAAGATGGCGGACCCATCTATAATTTTACAGATATCACTACGTCAGGAACAGAAGTAACAGCTGCTTTAGGAGGTGATGGATCAACTGAGGTAGCCTTGTCTTTTCCTTTCGAATATTATGGAGAGGAACAAAACTCTGTATTCATTAATGCCAATGGCTTTTTAGCATTTAGCGAACCTGCAAGCCCAACCTGGTTAAATACGCAAATACCAGTTGACGATAATGTGAATAATGTAATTGCCGGATTCTGGAGTGACCTTGAACCACAAGAGTTTGATGGTGCTGTTCATTTCCAGGACTTCGGAGATCACTTTATCGTACAATGGACCCAGGCAACTGAATTTCTTGGAGAGGCAGAAGAATATGTAACATTTCAGATTGTCTTATATAATGATGGAAACATTGATGTATTCTATGATGATGTTTCTTCAGCTTCATTCCTTAATACAGCGACAGTAGGAATCGAAAATGCTGATGGATCCGATGGAGCCCAAGTGGCATTTAATACAAATTATGTAAAAGATGGTTTAGCATTGAGGTTTGTAAAACCTGATCTCATTCTGACACCATTTATATCAAATGTATCACCATTGAGTGGTGTTGTTCCAGCTGGTGGATCCAGGCAAATAGATGTTACTCTTGATGCCACTGAACTAAATGACGGGGTATATTACGACGAACTTTTCCTTTCCAGCAATGCTCCTTCAGAAGAAAACAATACGGCATTATTTGAACTAACCGTAATAGGATTCCCGGAAATATCGTTGCAACCAGACAGCCTGAATTTTGATTCCCTGTTTGTTGGTCTAAGCAGTGACGCTTCTTTCCTTATTACAAATACAGGAAGTAAAACGTTGGACATTTCTTCTATATCCAATGCAAATAATGACTTCATAAGTGATGAATCAGGTCCGATATCACTGGCTCCTGATGAATCAAGAATTGTCAATGTTACATTCATTCCATCTTCGTTTGAATTAATAGAAGATGAGATCATAATTCAAAGTAATGATGCATTTGGTAACCCAACTTCTACAGTGTATGTATCCGGTATTGGAGTTGACCCGCCAGTAATTGGACTGGATCCTGACTCCATAGCTGTATCTGTTTATAAAACGGACTCAGTAACCTCCACTGTAAGTGTTTCAAACAATGGTAATTATCCTTTAACGTATTTTCTTTCCACACCGGCATTCGGTAAAGCAGGAAATAATCTTACAACAGAAGGATATGAAAAGCTGGAATACGAAAAAATTCTAAGTAAAGAATCGGAAGACAATCGAGTTGGCCCGGCCTTCTTAAATGCCAGTGGCGGACCTGGAACGTTTGGATATACCTGGGTAGATAATAATAGCGGCGGACCTTCATATGAATACATAGATATTTCATCTATGGGGACTCTTGCCGATGTAGGTGGAGATGGAGACATTACAGTTCCACTTCCATTCAACTTTAATTTCTTTGGAAATGATCAAAGTGAGGTCACAATCGGAGCTAATGGATTCCTGACCTTTGCCCCAATTGTTGGTAATAATTTCACTAACCAACAAATACCTGACGAATCAAATCCGAATTATTTCATTGCACCACTTTGGGATGATCTGGAGCCACAAAACGGAACAGGAGTATTTTATTATGGTACATCAGAGTACTTTATAGTTCAGTATGAGGAAGTACCAGGATTTGGCTTTCCGCCATTTCTCCCTGAACCTGCACCGGTAAGTTTTCAGGTTATATTATTTCCTGATGGTTCTTTCAAGTTTCAATACAAAAATGTTGAATCCACCATTAGCACGAGTAGTACTGTTGGTATAGAAGGACCAATGGGCATGTCAGGGCTTCAGGTTATCTTTAATACAGAATACCTGACCAATGAGCTTGCAATATCCTTTACACCGCCAGTTGGTGGAACCGTTCAGCCAGGAGAAGCTGATGATGTGGCAGTAACTTTCTATTCTGATGAGCTGGAAGCGGATTCTACCTATTTTGGAGATATCGTTGTGCGAAGCAATGACCCGATTACACCACAAGCATCAATACCAGTTGCATTAACCGTCTTACCGATTCCTGAAGTAATCGCGTTTACTTTAATTAACGCTGATATACAGGAAGAAATCGGCCCATTATCTGATGGTGATGTAATCAATCTCGACAACTATCGTAAAAATAAATTTAGTATCGTTGCTGAGGTTGATGGCAAAAACATAGGTAGTGTAGTCTTTGATTTCAATGAAGAGCAAGGCTTCCAAACTGAGAACTTCGCACCGTATAGTTTAAATGGAGACTTTAGTGGTGGTAACAAGTTTTATCCAGTTGAATTGCCTTTAGGGATCAACACGGTAACTGCCACACCTTTTACCAAAAGAAATGGTAATGGTTTCCAAGGAATCCCTCTTTCAATAAATTTTGAAGTCATTAATAATAATTCTTCCGAATGCTATGGTGAATCTGTTCTTTCATATAATCCCGGAAACAGGAAAAATGGCAGAGCACTACCAGAGTCCAGATCCAATCCTGAACAAGCACTTGGCGAACCACAAGAAAATGATAATTTCAACTTCGTTTCATTAGGTTTTGGTGGTTCGATTGAGATAGCCTTAGGATGCGAGGTATTGGATCGCGAAGGAGATGATCTCCTCATTGTTGAAACTTCCTTCAGGGATGGTAGTTCATCCTGCCTATCCTATCCGGAAAAAGCTAAAATTGAAGCTTCGGAAAATGGTATTGATTGGTTTGTGGTCTCAGAAGAAATTTGTCGGGACGGATCAATTGATCTTGCCGATGGTGGACTTGAAAAAGCAAGTTACCTCCGAATTACTGACATTTCAGATCCTGCTGACTTCAGAGGTGGTAATGCAGATGGCTATGACCTCGATGGTATCATAGTGATCAACAAGCTTTCTGCAGAAGCTCAAAAAGAACTTATGGTCTCGGTTAATGAAACTGAAAACCTTGTTACCAACGAGCAAGATGTAGATATCAAAGTATATCCGGTTCCGGCTGATAACTTTATAAAGGTTAATTTTAAAGGGATGGGTGAAAGGTATTATACTGAAATCTATAATCTGAATGGTGAAAGTGTTCTGAACTCAAATCTTGGAAATGTATCCGGCGTTCGAGAAAATCAATTTAATGTAGAAACTCTCAGACCGGGAATTTACATTATGAGATTAATTTCTGAATCCGGAATGATTATCACTCAGAAAAAAATAATAAAACAGTAATTATTGATTTTCAATTTAAATTAAAAAAAGGCTGGCGATCCTCTCGCCAGCCTTTTACATAAAAATATTTTTTCACTATTCACCTTCAGTAATAGCGGCCACAGAAACAGGAACCAGTCCATGAGCTTCTTTATGTACATTTCTAACAGCTTCGGCATTTGGAGCTTCAGATAAACACATTACTGTTCCCGATGATTCATCTACCCAGTAATTAATGAAGTTCACATCATAATCACTTTGAACTGCGAGGTCTTTTTCATGAGCCTCAGCCACATCCTCAGCGGTCACTCCATCTTCACCAAGTTCATGAACGTCAAGATATAAGGTCTTGTCACCTGTATAATCTGCAGCAATTCCTTCAGAAACCTTATGAACCTTTTGAGGAGACAGGCCATGTGCTGAATTATGAATATCAACAATATCTGATTCTTTATGGGCTTTAGAAAGACAATAAATCTTCCCTTGTTCTTCATCAACCCAGTATTTCACAAAATTGACATCCAGAGAATCCTGAATTGCCAGGTCTTTCTCGTGAGCTTCTGCTACAGCTTCTGCTGTTACATTCCCTGCTCCAAGATCATGTACATCAATATACATCGCCCGGGTATCTGCATCTTCCATAGATACTTCAGTCGTATCTTCCATTTTATCTACTTCTTGGTCTTCCTGAGATGTTTTTTCCTGATTGTTACATGCCCAAAACATCAGGCACAAACAAAATAATGGTATGGTTTTCATATGCTTGTGGTATGGTTAAGAATCTTTAACAACTACATAAGTTACTGATAATGAGAGTCATTTCAAAAATAAAGAATCAAATTCAATTGCAATAGACCAATAAAAAAACCGGAATCAGATTTCCGGTGCTTTAAAAATTTGAATTTTTAAAAGGTCTTAAGGAGACGTGCTTGATTTATTTTTATTTGATTTTTGTTTAAATGTAAGCTTTGCAACCGTTCCTTTTTTCTTTCTGTAATTATATATAATTATTTCATTTGGAGAAATTTGTTCAGAAAGAGTCGGTATGTTAATAGTTCCTGCTTCTTTACAGTTAAAAAGAACTTCAGCCTTCATATTACCTTGAGAATCTATCTCTGTAAGCGTTGCATTCCATTTTTTCCAGCCATATAAAGTGACATAAGTATCATCTTTATCCCTGTTTAAATTCTTTTCATTCTCATTGTAAAGAATGTATAAACGATCTTCAATTGCAGCAACACTATACGAGGAATAGGTTAATCCACTTTGTTTTTTTTCTATAAGTTTTGACCAGGCCACGGTTCCATCAGAATTTAAACTTACCACCAGTATATCGTTAAAATGATAAGTTGTTCTGGTTGAATAGCCTCCATTTCCATTGCTTACTGTATAGGTACTTGAATAATATTTTTCGGCTACTAAAATTACGCCTCCATCATCTTTCAGTATCATTTTATCAATATCGAAGCTTTCTAATTCTTCATCTTTCCCCTTCTCTTCTTTCCGCTCAAGTTTTCTCTTTTCCCTATCCGAAGCACCCTCAGATAACAATTCTGTACTAAAATCCTGAAAAGAACTGATATCAGTTTCCTTGGTTTTTGAGTTTATCCTCAGATAATATGCACCTTTTATATTTCTTGAACCCTCATTAGAGTAAAAACCAGAACAAATGATATTCATAGCTTTATCAGTTCTTATTTGCATGTCATTCAGGAAGTGATCTTCAACCTCAATTTGATTATCATCCATTACTTTGCCTCTCTGATAAAAACTGATTATCCGGTAATGATAATTCGCATCACCTTTTCTCCTGGTTTTCACCTGCCCCAGAAGGTCTTTTTCTTTATAAAGCCGGCCAAGCACATGAGCATTCCCATCATTATCTACCAGTAAATCCTTGACGTAAAACATCTTTTCATTGTAAGGTAGAGTAACTTCCTCATGCCAAAGCTCGTTTAGATTGGTATCAAAAACGTGCATTCCAAAAGCATCATTTTCCTTATTTTTCCTGGGAAGCTTATAATACACGAACAATTTTGAGCTATCTTTTGAAAGGATATAATTAAAGAAACCTTCTTTCCAACTAAACCCCTCTTGCTTAATCACAGACAACTTCTTATAAGACTTGTCAGTCAGTAGTGTATTTTTATCTATTTGCTGTGCAGCCAGAGTTAAATTTCTGGTTGCAGGATCTTCAAAACTTGACAATAAAATCAGTTTGTCATCTAATTGAACTATACCTTCATAATCTGCCCTTTCACCATTGACATTCGGCTCGATTTGAGCTTGCTTTTTAAGTTTTAGCCCATGGTCATACCTGGCTAACTGATACCTGTATCTACCCCTTAAAACAATATCAGAACTGTTATAAATGGGTGTATTAGATTTAAGAATAAAAAGGTCTTTTTGATCTTTGCCAACGACATTTTTGACCATTATCCCTTTTCTAACTTTTTGAGTATTCCCCCATTTAATTTCTGCAAAATCAGATTTGTTCTGTGCAAATGAATTATAAAATACTATCAGGAATGTGATAGATAAGAATTTCCATTTCATGATATTAAAAAATAATTGAGTTTAAGTGATAAATTCCTGATTCTCTTCTTGGTATAAATACAAATCTAAAAATTAAATCTTAAAGTACAATTAACTAAAAATTGAATTTAAAACAACCAACGCCAAAATTTAACATAAAATACCAGACTATTTAAATTGTACTTATAGAATATTTTTTATAATTTAAATAACAGTATTGCAATAATTAAACAATACTTACGCACTAATCCCTCGATCTTCGATAATACTAATTATTAACCACCAACAAAACTACTAATCATGAATGCGAAGAAAATCCTACCCATGTTTATGGTCGTTATGACTATAAATTTAGCATTTGCTCAACAACCACCGGAGGCTCCGGTCAAAAACCACACACACAAATATCACGGTGATAAACTGGAAGACCCATATCATTATATGGAAAAATCTGATAAGCCTGAATTTGTGGAATGGCTTAAAGCTCAAAACACCTATGCAAGAAATGTATTAAACTCTATTTCAGGCAGAAATGAATTACAAAGTAAATTAATGGAACTTGAAAACAGGCAAAAAGCCAGACTTTCCTATGTCAACATCACTGAAAATGACAAATATTTTTATGTAAAAAGAACGAAAGATGAAGAGATCGGCAAATTGTACTTGCGAGACAATATATCCGGTTCCGAACAGCTACTATTTGATCCTCAAACATACCAATCTGCTGAAAACAAGAACTATGTTATAACAGGAGTTTACCCAAGTGATAATGCAGAAAAAGTAGCATTCGAGGTTGCACCAAACGGATCTGAAAATGCGCACCTTCTTATTATGGATGTTGAATCCAAAAATATTCATCCTGAACTTATTGACAGGGTATGGTTTTCTACAGTCTCCTGGCTCCCTGATGCAAAGCATTTTCTGTATAACCGGCTTAATTCCGCAGATCTCAATGATCAGGAAAGGGAATTGAATAGTAAAAGCTTTTTACATGAAGTTGGAACTGATCCAAACAAGGATAAAGAAATTCTTTCTACAAAAAACAATCCGGATCTGGGCATTAAAGCTGAAGAGTTCCCCCTGGTATTTTATGATAAGTACTCTGATAAAGTATATGGTTTAACCGTTACGGTAGACAAATATATCACGATGTATATGGCTGATGCTGAAGATTTAAATGAGGATAACATTAGTTGGCAGAAGGTGTTTGAAAAAGAAAATGAAGTAATGGATTTCGAAACTGATGATGAATACCTCTATTTCATGACTTCAAAAGAGGCTCCTAATTACAAAGTAATGAGAATTCCTGTGGAAAAACCACAAATAGAGTTAGCTGAAACAGTTATCCCGGAACACAAAAATGAAGTGTTAAAAGATTTTGATCTTTCCAAAAAAGGAATTTTCTATACTACCCGTAGAAACGGAGTACAATCAAAATTATATCACCTGACTGAGGCAAATAGCACACCAAAGCATATTGACCTTCCTTTTATTGCCGGAAATGTGAATATCATGACCAAAGGGCATAAATACGATGATATCTGGGTCAGACTTAACGGATGGACATCTGATTACCGAAGGTTCAAATACAACCCTGATGAAAACTCTTTTAAAGTTGAAGAGTTAACCGATAGACCGGATTATCCTGAATTTGCAAATTTAGTAGTAGAAGAGGTTATGGTACCTTCTCATGATGGTACGATGGTGCCACTTTCTTTAATTTATAAGAAAGGCCTGGAAAGAAATGGTGAAAACCCGGTACTAATGCTTGGTTATGGATCTTATGGAGCATCTATAAACCCGTTTTTTAATCCGAAAGCATTAATGTGGACTGCTGAAGGAGGAATATTTGCAATATCTCATGTCCGTGGAGGTGGAGAGCTAGGTGAAAAATGGCACCGGGCAGGCTATAAGTCTACCAAGCCAAATACCTGGAAAGACTTCATCGCCTGCGCAGAGTATTTGCACTCAGAAAACTATTCGTCTCCACAAAAAACAGCCATTTTTGGAGGAAGTGTCGGAGGAATATTGATAGGAAGAGCTATGACTGAGCGACCTGACCTTTTTGCAGCGGCAGTTCCAGTTGTGGGCTGTATGAATCCTGTAAGAATGGAAAACTCACCTAACGGACCAGTAAACACTCCTGAATTTGGCACCACGGAAAACCTGGAAGAATATAAGGCTTTATTGGAAATGGATGCTTATCATCATTTAGAAGATGGACGGGCATATCCTGCAACACTTGTTACTGCCGGGTATAATGACCCAAGAGTAGCTGTATGGCAACCAGCAAAGTTTGCAGCTAAATTACAGTCATATAACTCATCAAATAATCCGATATTATTTACTGTGGATTTTGAAGGAGGCCATGGAGTTGGGGATACTAAAAGTCAGGAAATCAGAGAAATGACAGACATTCTTAGTTTCAGTTTATGGCAAACGGGCAATCCTGCATACACAGCAAATATGATTAATATGCGAGATCGATAATTCAGAAAAACAGATAAAATTAAAAACCCGGCACTTGCCGGGTTTTTTTACTAGCTGGTTAATATTATCTTAAGCTTCATCAACTGCCTTTGCAGCCCTTATACCAGACCTTAGAGCTCCTTCCATTGTACTTCTTAAAATGGTCGTATGCTCTCCGGCAAAATGAATTCTGCCTTCCGGCTTTTGAAGATCTGCCAAATATTTAGATACATCCCCGGGTCCTGGCCATGAAGGGCCTCCCAATGAATATGGATCGTAAGTCCAGTCTTTCACTGCACCTCCTTCATAATGATCTTTTAATCCGGGGTGAACTGCATTTAGTGTATTTAAGGCATGTGTTAATATTTCTTTTTTATCCTTTTTGCCCCATTTTACAGATTCATCACCATCCATATAGGCTTCCATAATGCATCTGTCTTTGGCCTCAAATGATTTGTAAGTCGGATGGGTATAAACAAAAGTTGATTTATCTGTGAAGGCCATACTACCCACTCCTTCAGTTTTCCAATATGCGCCATCTACTTGTGCATATCCTCGGGTTACCTTCAGGTAAGGCATATTTTGAATAGCGTTTTTCTTTCCTTCTGACAAACCGGGTTCGAAACTCACGTTTTTCATGACGTTACATGGCAATGTACAAATTACATGATGACCTTTAAAAGACATCGAATTGTCATGTCTCATTCCATCAACAGTTACTCCGTCATTATTATAAGATATTTTTTTTACCTCAACACCATATTGAATTTTATCACTGAGTTCTTCAGCCATTTTTCTTGGCAGATTATCATTACCTCCATTTATTATGAAAGGAGCTCCTTGCATAAATAAACCAAAATCTGATTTTGCTACAGCAAGCATGGATGTCTTTTCAGGAGCAGTCGCATAATATTGTGTCGTTTTTAACAGATCGATAGCTCCTTTACTAGCTCCTTGCTTCTTGAGATATTGTTCTACAGATATTTTATCAAGAGCGATAACCTCCGGATTACTCCAGTTACTTGGATCATTAATGTCAGGAGGTAGTGTGTCAATAATATATTTTTTCACCAGTCCCATAGCACCCAATTCAGCCTCATCTGATCTAATATCAAATGGTAGCACTTCAAGGTTATCACTGGATACCATTCGTTTACCAGCAAGGTAATAGGCAGTTCCTCCTACTGGAAATTGCACAGGTTCTTTTTTTAATCCCAATTCAGAAATTAGTTTGTTTGCAGTGGTGTAAGCCTCTGAAAACATATATCCACCTGCTTCTGCGTTTAAGCCATCTGCAAAAGGTTGTCTGAGTGTTTTAACTCTACCTCCGGAAACAGACCTGGCTTCTAATACTGTTACATCATGACCCGCTTTGTGTAATTCTCGTGCAGCTGCTAAACCGGACAATCCGGCACCTATAACGATAATTTTCTTGGGTGATGTGGTTCTTCCCTTTATGGATGATTCTGCTTCTAAATTAAAGGGGACCATTGAAAATGTGGTAAATGCTGTAATTCCGGAAGACAGTTTTATTAGAAAATTCCTCCTGGAATTGCTATTTGACTGATAAAATGACATTGACAGATATTTTTTGGTTTAAAATTTCCTCATTTATGAGATTCAGTGTGGCTTTAGTTTTAAAATACAAAATAATTACTATATAGTGCAAATTTCACTAAAGGATAAGTATCACTAATTTTCTCAGAAATGATTTATTTTCAGTAACCGGAAATATTTTTACCAAGAACTAAGTCTCTCTTTCCTTCCATAATTCCATCTCCGTTAGCATCAGTTAATTGCAAGATACCATCAGACCCACATCTTGGCTTGTCATTATTTTTTATTTCGTCAGTTAGATAAGGATCATCAGAAAAAAAGTATGATCCTACCCAATAATACTTCCCGTTTGGTTCCAGTATTATTGGATGAATATGAGCCGGGGTTTTACGATCTGGATAATGCCCTGGTTTTAAAGTATAAAATTCATAGTAACCTTCTTCATTAGTTTTTACCCAACCCCGAATATAGCCATGTCTTTTTTCCCAGCCTTCAGAATCAGGTGTTGGCTCATAAATTCCATCCTGGTTGGTGTGGTACAAATACATTACCACATCATTTGCCGGTGTTACACCATCTGGTTCATAAATAGTACCGGAAATCTTGATTTTGGTTCCATCATCTTCAAAATCAGGAAGGGTATCTGTTGCATTTAATTTTCGATCATTAAATTCAAAAACAGCTTCGCATCCTTCGCAGTTGCCAATGAGGGTCCTTGTACCATAGTTATCATTGGATTCCTGGCCTGAACAAGAAAGAATTGAAATACTTAACAACCCAAGAGTTAGAATACGATACATTTTTATTGCTATTTTAAAAGATTGAAGCATTAAATCCGGGGATAATTTGAAATGGAATTTCTTATTTATATAACGCAATCATTTATTTTCAGGATGTTAAAATGAGTTAAGATCAAAAATCTTCATTTAACAATAAAGCAAAATACCCGGCATAAACCGGGTATCTCATAATTTATTTATTATTGAAGCTTAAATGTAATGGGAAGCTTATATTTGGCATTGACCGGATCTCCATTTTTCATACCGGCTTGCCACTTCGGCATTTCACTAATGACTCTTTTAGCCTCTTCCCTCAATGCTTCATTTTCAGGTCCACTTTCTATTTCAGGATTAACTATATTTCCATCTTTATCGATTATAAAAGAAACGACCATAGTTCCTTCGACATTATCTCTTCTCGCAGAAGAAGGATAGCTGATATTTTTTGCGATCCATTTATCCATTTCTTCCTCTCCTCCAATATAGGAAGGTTTAACATCCATCACATTATGAATAATCATTCCATCTTCATTGGTGTAATAATCAGAACCATCATTTTTCATCATTTGAGGATCTCCAACATTTGCTACGGATCCATCTGCATCCGCCCCTTCCATCGGATCAACATCTTCTTCTGTATGTGGTTCAGAAAGAGGCTCCTCAGTCATCGGGGGATCCGGCATTGTTTCCATTGGAACATCTTCATTAATCATGTCATCCGATTCTTCATCAGACGAATCACTGCTTCCGCAACTGATAGCAAAAAATGCCACCAGAATTAAGGTCATTATATTTTTAGTCATAAGTGTGTAGTTATTTGGTTAAATAAAAGTTAAATAATTTACTCCTATATGACAATAATTTAATTTCTTAATTGAAATTATCATTTAATATTTCAAAATAAACTCCTGTAGATTTTCTGAACGTTCCAGAGTAAGTTTTTTCCTCAAACGGTACCTTGCAATCTCGACACCCCGTACTGAAATATTTAATAAATGAGCTATTTCCTTGGTAGAAAGATTCATTCTTAAATAAGCACTGAGCTTCATTTCCTGAGGTGTTAATTTGGGATAGTTTTCTTTTAACCGTTTAGTAAAATCACCATGGACCTGGTCAAAATGTATAGCGAAATGTTCCCAATCATCATCCGAAGCAATATTCTTTTCAATATTGACCATGATCTTATTAAGCTCTTTTTTTACTTCCTGATTTTTACTTCGTTTAATGATGGAACTAATATTATGCTTAATACTGTTTATAAAGCTATTTTTATTTAGAAGATGCATCGTTGAAGTAGCCAGTTCCTGGTTTTTGCTTTCTACTTCTGCCTTTAATTTTTCACTTTTAAGTTTCTCCAGCATTTCTTCAGAAGAACGAAGCTGGGATTCTTTTTGGCTTATTTCCCTTTCCTGGGTCAATTCCATTAAACGCTTTTCCTTTTTATGCCTTCTATCTATAAAATAAAATGTGCTTGCTATTATAAATAAAAGGAAAAATGTACCACTTATATAGGCAAAAGTAGTTCGATACCACGGAGCTACAATCACAAAACTAAATGAGTCTTCCTCACTTATCTGATCATAAATATTAATTGCTCTTACTTTAAAGGTATATGACCCTTCACGTAAATTAGTGTATTCTTTTACATTCGTTTCTGACCAGCTGCTCCAATCTTCATCATAATTTTCTAATTTATACTGAAACCTGGTATATTTTGAGCCCTGATAAAATGGTGCACTATATTCAAATTTGATTGAATTATGAGAATAATGATATTCAGGTATCTGCTTATCAGGTAAGTCAGGCTGAAGATTGTCCCCATCGTAGAAATATCCCGCGTAGACTACGCTGTCCTTCATGGTACTGGTATTATAAACCTTTCTAATCAAAGCATTAAAAGAGGCATTAGAGGGGTCTCCTCCCTGTTTTGTGTATAAAATAAATCCTTCTTTTGCTCCGTAAAGTACCTGGTTGGAATTTAATATTGACAAGTTTTGCAGATCGTCATTTAACAGACCTTTAAGCCTGTTGAAAATTTTAGTATTTTTTTCAAAAGTTCCATTTGACTGTCTCAACAGAACTCCAATTTCATTTGAAGATAAATAATAGATGTTACCCAATGGATCTTGCTCCATGATACTTATGTTTGATTCCTCATCAAAAAATTTTGAGAAATACTCATCCGGGGCGAATCTGTCAGTTTTTTCATTGTATGAGTAAATAGTAGTCTCAGTTGAAAAGATCAATCGCCCATTGATTTTCCATACATTTATCAGATAATTTGAAGGTAAACCTTTTTCTATTCCATAAAATTTAACCTGTACAGAATCAAGCTCATCATGAATATGTAATCTGTAAACTCCTTTATAACCATGAGTCATCCAGATATAGCCGGAATCATCAACTTCCATTACCCGAGAAGACTCATCAAATCCTTTCAATTTAAGAACAAACTTCAACGACTCACCTTCTCGTTTAAAAAGAAGTAATCCTTTGTATGTTCCACAAATAATATAATCCGGGTGATTTGGAAGTTCGACAAAAGTCCAGGCTCCCAGAACTTCCGAAATCTGTTCCACCTTTCTATTATTGATCAAAAATGTTCCTAAGTGATGGCCCATTAACAGGAAGTCATCAATTTCTTCTATGGAATAAACCTGTCCGCTTGAATTTTCAACAAATGAATAATTTTGAATAGAGGGATCAGTAATATTCTTCGAATAAAGACCATTATTAGTTCCCAGATAGATTACATCATCCACGACCATTCCATCATAGCCTGTTCCGGGGAGGTTCGATTGCTCACTGATAAGAGTAAAAGGAACAGTTAATTCAATTACCGAAATACCATTGTTATGTCCCACCCAAAGGTTTCCGTATATATCTTCAAAAAGTGAAAGTACAGTTCTGTTATTTAATCCATTTCCCTTATTTAGATAAAATAATATTTTTCCATTTGAATCAGTTATGTATAACCCTTTGTTCTGCGTCCCTATGGCCATATTTCCTGATGATAGCCGAATGGCAGTATTCACAGAGGCTGAAGAAAATATCTCATGATTTTCTTCATTCCACACTTTATACTTTGTTCCATCCCAGGTATAGACGCCGTGGCTACTAGTGAAAATCAGCAGGTGGTTATTTGCAATAGGAATAATTGAAGTGACTGCCTTACCCTTAAAGAACTCTCCTTTTTCAAATAGCTTAAGTTTTCCATTATCCAGATAAGTCAATCCATATTCAAGTTCATTAACAAACAAACGGTTATTAACAAAATGAAAATTTTCGGGAGCGTAGGTCGGCTCTATTATATCTGTTAATTGTCCTTCCTCATTAAATGTGAAAATTTGCCTGAAAGTACAAAAATATAAGTTTTCTCCATCATGAAATATTCTCCATGCTTCATCAAAATTTCTATATTTTTCAGGTAGGCTATCTGCAAGAGAAATAAATCTTTCCCCTTCTGGATTTGAAGGAACTATATATCCAAAATTTCCCTGAATAGCAACGTAAATTTTCCCGCCAGGGCCAATGGTAACGTCCCTCATTTTTGTTCCTCCAGGAACAACATAGCGATTCCAGGATTTGGCATCATACTCAAGCAGCCCAAAATTATTAGCTACATAGATAAGTCCCTCATTGTTTTGGGTGATCGACCAGTTTTGTATCCCTCCTTCATAATCCTGAGTAGAGAAGTATTTGGTAAAAGGCAATCCTTCCGCATTTTGTGCTGATGCGTTGAGAGAAACTAAAAATAATATTAAAAACAGGCTTCGCATTTTGATAGTAATCAATATCAGCAGGTCACATCACACATCTTAAAAACAAATTTTGATAAGATTCATTGATGTATTTTAACTAAATAAAAAAGAAAAAGTTTAAGCTCAAAAAAAAGGCTTTTAAATGTAATAAACAAACATTTTTGATTGAAATGATGAATAATTGTGAAATTCATAATTAAGCTGTGATGTAGTCATGTTGTATCTCTCTTTTTTGTTTCCTCTATAATAAGGAGTTATTTCAATCGATTGCAAAAAACGATTTGCTATAACGTTTTATAATTTTTCTAACCCTAATAAACTTATGAAAAGAACACTACTCATTCAGTTGCTGTTTATGCTGCTGGCTGTATCATCGTATGCACAGCAGACAGTAAGCGGAACTGTAACTGACAGCGACGGGTTTCCGATCCCTGGTGTTAACGTCCTTGAAAAAGGAACGAATAACGGAACTGTAACAGACATTGAAGGTAAATACAGTTTAACTGTACCTTCTGATGCAGTTTTGACCTACACATATATCGGATTCAACTCTCAGGAAGTGCCGGTTCAGAGCCGAAGCACTATCGACATCACCATGATGGAAGACATTACTGCTTTAAATGAAGTAGTTGTTGTCGGTTATGGTACATCTACCAAAAAAGAACTAACTGGCGCTGTAGCTTCAGTTAAAGGAGAAAGTATCGAAAAATTAAATGTCCCAAGGCTTGAAAACGCACTTCAGGGACAATTTGCAGGTGTAAATATCACTGCAAATTCAGGATCTCCAGGTGGAGGCCAGAATATTCGAATCAGAGGTTTCTCTACTTACCTTAATAACGACCCGCTTATTGTTGTAGACGGGGTAATTTATGATGCTCAGGGTTTAGCATCCATCAACCCTTCTGATATCGAATCAATTGACGTGTTAAAAGATGCCACTGCAGGAATCTATGGAGTGCAGGCAGCTAATGGTGTAATAATGATTACTACCAAGAAAGGTAAGAAGAACCAGGCTGCACAGGTATCATTTGATGGCTATTACGGTGTTCAGGAAACTTCAAATAAAATTGATGTTTTAAACGCGCGTGAGTATGCAGTTTTAAAAAACGAAATGGTTGTTTCAAACAATGGTACGCCAATTTTTGATAATACAAATCTTGGCGAAGGTACTGACTGGCAGGATGAAGTGTTTCAAACAGCTCCAATACAGAATTATAATTTAACTGTAAGAGGTGGAACAAACAAAAGTTCTTACTCGATAGGAGGATCTTATTTTGACCAGGAAGGAATAGTTGGAGGTGATAAATCTTCTTTTACCAGATATAACGGAAGAGTGAATTTCACTACAGATCTTACTGATAATCTGACATTTGAAAATGTTCTTTTATATGCAAATGAATATCGTAAAACATTACCTGAAAATGTAATTGGTTCAGTTTTATATAATGCAATAAATAACAGTCCTATTTTTGAAGTTTATGATGAAAATGGAGATTTCACCTATGCAGATGGAATTACTGACATTATAAATCCACTTGCTCAAATTGCAAATACCTTTAATGAAGCACGCACTAATAAATTAACAGGTAAATTGGCTCTTAACTGGGAGATCAATGAAAATTTCAGTGCTACGGGTAGATTTGGATATAACTGGGCAAATGTAAAATCGAGAAATTTTAACCCATTGGTATATTATGGCCCTCAAAAAGCTCAAAACACTGCCGATGATGCAGATTTAAATCCAAAAATGACGGAGATAGCTCCGGGTGTTTTAATTCCTCAGCTTAACAGTGTAACTCAATCGGAACAAAAATTCATCGATTACAACCTGGATGCCTTTATCAACTATGAGAAAACATTCAATGATGTTCATACAGTAAAAGGTACTTTGGGAACTTCTGTTTTTTCTCAAAGCAGCGAAGGTATTTTTGCTACTGGTTATGATGTTCCTTATAATTCATGGGAGTTTGCTTACCTGTCATTAATTGATGAAAAAAACTTCTTAAACACGAATGACGGATATCAAACTGAAGCCAGATTATTATCGTATTTCATCCGTGGTGAATACAATTATAACAACAAGTATTTGTTCTCTGCTATGCTTAGAAGAGATGGATCTTCAAAATTTGGTGCTAATAATCGCATAGGATATTTCCCTACCTTCTCTGGTGCATGGGTAATTTCAGATGAAGATTTCTTTAATTCAAGCTTCTTTGATTTCTTAAAATTGAGAGCTAGTTATGGTGTGTCAGGTAACGATAAATCATTAGACAATTTCACCTATAGAGCATTACTTGGTGGCGAAGGAGATTATCCATTCAACAACCAGCTTGCTAATGGCGTAGCTATTGGGACAGCTGGTAACCCTGATTTAAAATGGGAAGAAACTTCTCAATTTGATGTAGGACTAGACTTTGACCTCTTAAAAGGAGCGCTTTCTTTCGCTGTGGATTATTATATTAAGACTACGAAAGACCTATTATTCCAACCAGATGTATCTGCGCTTATCGGAACTTATGGAGCAGGAAGTGCACCACCATTCATTAATGCAGGAACTGTAAGAAATGATGGTTTGGAATTATCAATTAATTATAAAAAGAATATTTCCAATAATGTAAATCTAAGTATTGCATATAACCTGACGACAGTTAATAATGAAGTAACTGCAATGCCATCTGGACTAGACTACCTGGAAGGTGCTCCATTTAGCGTGGGAGCTAATTATGCAACAAGAATGGAAGTAGGTTACCCAATTGGTTTTTTCTATGGTTATAAAACTGATGGTGTTTTCCAGAACCAGCAAGAAATTGATAACTCACCTACTCAATTGGACGCATCTCCTGGCGATTTGAAATATCAGGATATCAATGGTGACGGTGTTATCGATTTTGGTGGAAATTCAGACAAAACCATCATTGGATCTGCAATTCCTGATGTTACTATGGGATTTAATTTAGGTGTTCAGGCTTATGGATTTGATCTTTCTGCATTTTTGTTTGCTTCAATCGGAAATGAAATTGTAAGAAATTACGAAAGACAAATACCGTTAGCTAACCAACTTGCATACAGAATTGATAGATGGACAGGTGAAGGATCATCGAATGAACCAAGAGTAACAACTGAACTTAATAGAAATAATGTTTTCTCAGACTATTTTGTCGAGGACGGATCTTATTTAAGATTAAAAAATATTCAAATAGGATATACATTACCTAACAGAATAACTGACAACACTGGTTTTGAAAATGTAAGATTTTATGTCGGAGCAAATAATTTATTTACTCTAACAGAATACAGAGGGTTTGACCCTGATATCGGATCTTTTGGTCCTTTGGGAGCTGGTGTTGACCTAGGATTTTATCCTCAACCTAGAACTTATATGTTTGGTGTAAACCTTAATTTCTAAGAACATGAAAATTAAAAATAAATTAAAAATATTTTTGTTTATGACATTATTTGCAGCTGCTTTTAGCTGTGATGATTACATAGACATCGAGCCGGAAGGTGAATTGGATGCTGAGAATTTTTTCCGCACTCCACGAGATTACGATAGAGCCTTAACTGGTGCCTATGACCTTCTTCAGACATCTTATTTAAGTATCTGGATAGGAGAAATAGCATCTGATAACTCACGAGCAGGTGGCGAAAGTCCATCTGACACTGAGGGTCTTCATCAAATAGATGCTATGTCACATGGTGGTATTAATGCTGAGTTAAGAAATATCTTCAGATGGAACTATTCAGGTATAGCAAGAGTAAACTATATCTTCGAAAATGAGGATAATCTTGAGTTTGAAGGTAAAGATCAGATAATGGCACAAGCTCATTTTTTAAGAGCTTATTATTATTCTGAACTAGTTAAATTCTTTGGTGATGTACCTCTCATCGTAGATAAAAGATTAGGTAATGATGAAGTTTCTTCGATACAGCGAACTCCTGCTTCACAAGTATATGCACAGATAGAGGCTGATCTTCTGGCAGCAGCAGAGGTATTGGATTGGACTAACCCGGTTAAAGGAAGAATTACTAAAGGTGCTGCACTATCATTACTTGGTAGGGTATATTTATACCAGGATAAATTTGATGAAGCAGCCACGGTATTACAACAAGTAATTGACGAAGGTCCGTACTCATTATTTCCTGATGTAACTACAATGTGGTTATTAGAGAATGAAGAAAATCAGGAAACTGTTTTTGATATCGAGTACGTTGGAGTAGAAGGTGGTAGTTACGGTTGCTTTGTTTGTCTGGAAGGATTTGCTGCCCCTGGATTTCATGGAATAAGACAATATTCTGGTCCAATATATGCAAGCGGAAATAGTTATAATGTTCCTACTGCAGACCTTTATAATTCATTTGATCCTGCTGACCTCCGTCGTGATGCATCTGTTTTGGATATAGTAGCATTTGCAGAGGCTAACCCGGGAGTAGAATATGGCACAGGAGACCAGCATACTGGTTATTTCAATAATAAGTACATCAAAAGACAAGGTGAAACAGGAGCTCCTGATGATGACCTTACAAGCCCGTTAAATCACCGAGTGATCAGATACGCTGACGTACTGCTTATGGCCGCTGAGGCTCTTAACAGAAAAGCTTCTCCTGATGACGCTACTGCCCGTGAATATTTAAATCTTGTTCGTGACAGAGCTGATATGCCTGAGATAACTGCTTCAGGAGCCGATCTTACAAATGCTATCTGGCAAGAAAGAAGATGGGAGTTTGCTGGTGAAGGTTTAAGATTCTTTGATCTGGTAAGAACCGGACAAGCAGCTAACGAAATTGAAGGTTTTGTCGCTGGAAAACATGAGTTATTTCCTATTCCTCAAGCAGAAATCGACTTAGCAGGTGCAGGATGGGAACAAAACTCAAATTATTAAACCCAAATATTTTTAGATCATGAAAAAATTATTAAATATATTCTTTATCGCTACCCTGGTTATCCTGGGTAGCTGTGAGGAGGAAGAATTCAGCCTTGGTAATCCTCCGAGCGATTCTGAAGCAGAATTCACTATTGAACCAAGTCCAACCGGAACAAACAGGTACATTCTAAGTACAAATTCTTCCGGTTTCATCAATAAATGGGACTTAGGTAATGGAGCCCCTGCAGAGGGAAGAGAAGTTGAAGCTTACTTTCCTTTCGCCGGCGAATACGAAATTTCATTAAGTTCTTATTTTAAAGGAGGATCAGCTAGTACTTCTCAGACATTAACAGTGGAGACTACCGACCCTGAAATTTGTAATAATGAAATTCTTACCTTATTAACTGGTGGATGTGAAAGCCCTGAAGGTAAAACCTGGGTAATCGATGCATCTCGCTCCGGACATTTTGGAGTGGGACCAACAAATGAGTACTATCCTATTTGGTACGAAGCAGGAGCTTTTGAAAAACAAGGTGGTGGGTTATATAACGATGAATATACCTTCGTACTGCAAAACTATGTTTTTGATCAGGAAACCAATGGTGATATTTATTTAAATGGTGCACAAGCATCTAACTTCCCGGGTGCTTACGAAAACCCTGATGTAGGGGATTTTACAGCGCCTTATACAGCTCCTGAAAACATTAATTATGCTATTTTTGTAGGTCCTGAAGGATATACTAACATAACCTTTAATAATGGTGGTTTCATTGGATATAATACTGGTGTTTCGACTTACCAGATTATTTCAATCGAGCAAAATGAAATATTCTTACGGTTTAAAGATGCTGCAAACCCTGATTTAAGATGGTACCATAGATTAATCCCTGCTGATTATGAGCCGGTTTCAGCTGATTTCTCTTATGCAACATCGGGTCTTGATGTTACTTTTACTAATAATTCTTTAAATGCAACTACTTACCAATGGGATTTTGGTGATGGAAACACAAGTACTGCTGAAAATCCAACTCATTCTTATGCTGCTGATGGAACTTATACAGTTACATTAACTGCATCTGGAAATGGAGAAGAGGCTACCTTTACAACTGATATATCGGTTGTTTCTATTCCAATAGCATTCCCAATTACCTTCGAAGATGGAGATATCTTGTTCGGTGGATTTGGAGGTACTGTATTTAATGTAATCGATAACCCTGATCCTTCTGGAGTTAATACTTCAAGTCGTGTGGGGGAATACATCAAAGGAACTGAAGGCAGCTGGGCTGGAATTGAAATTACTTTAGATGAAACAATTGATTTCACTAACAATTCTACCTTAGCTATGAAAGTATGGTCTCCTGTTACCGGTAGAGCATTGTTTAAAATAGAGGTAGTTGGAGATAATACTCAATTTGTCGAAGTTTTTGCTGATATCACAGAAGCAAATACATGGCAACAACTAACATTTGATTTCAGTGGAGCTGAATCAAATAAATATGGTAAAATTGCTCTATTCATGGACTTCGATAATAATAATGGAGGAACTTTCTATGTTGATGATATTGGTTATTCTGTTGCAGAATCTAATGAATTGACTCTTGAGGCTTTAACAGGTGGTGGATCAAAATCATGGGTATTAAAACCAACAGCCGATTCATTTGGAGTAGGACCAGCAAAAGGAAGTATGGAATGGTACCCTGGATGGGGAACTGATATTTCTGGTCAAAGACCTTGCTTATACAATGATGAATATATCTTTAAATCAGGTGGCCAATATGAATATCAAACTAATGGTGATATTTTCGGTGAAGGATATATGGGCTTTGCAACTGATGAATGCACCGATGCTGCAAATTTAGTCGGTACTGATGCAGAAGCCTGGGGTTCTGGAATACACTCTTTCTCTTTGGAGCCTGCGACAGAGTCTGAGCCAGCTTACATTACAGTTAGAGGAACTGGAGCTTTTATCGCTCTTCCAAAAGCTTATAATGGTGGAGAATATGCTTCAGCACCTCCAAATATGGATCAAACTGTAAGGTATGAAGTTTTAGATTATACCAAAAATGCATCTGGCGAGGAATTAACCATTACCATCGATGTTTCAGAAGGTGAAACAGGCGGTGCTTATTGGTCTTTCGTTCTCGTACCTAATAACTAATTAATAATAAACCGGTGGCTTTTTGGCCACCGGTTATAATACTTGACCTCATGAGAAAAATTTTAAGTCTGATACTAGTAAGTGTATTATTTTTGGCGTGTGAAGAAGAAAGTAGCGGACCTTCTGCTCAGCCACCTTCGAATCTTGTTGTAACTGTAGATAAAACTAATATAGCAGAGGGTAAAATAGCTGTTGAGGCAACTGCTGATATGGCTAATTTCTATCAGTTTGATTTTGGTGATGGAAGTGGCCTGGTCAGGGATGAAGACGGTAAAATAACTCATACTTATGCTGAAAATGGAACGTATACTCTTGAAGTAAGAGCTAACACTACTACTTCCGTTTACATTAACCAAACTGAAGAAATCACTGTAGAAAAAGGCGATGTGGTAATACCAGATGAAGGTTACACTACTCCCCTTTCCTATGATGGCTATACTCTGGTATGGCAAGATGAATTCGATGGATCTGCTTTATCTTCAGACTGGACTCATGAGATCGGTACTGGCTCAAACGGCTGGGGAAATAATGAACTACAATATTACCGTAGTGAAAACACCACCGTTGCAGATGGATATTTAACTATTGAAGCCAGAAAAGAAAATTTTAGTGGTCAAAATTATACCTCTTCCAGAATTGTGACTATGGGTAAACAGTCATTTCAATATGGAAGAATCGATATAAGAGCTACTTTACCTGAAGGTCAGGGAATCTGGCCAGCGCTATGGATGCTGGGATCTGATTTCCCAACTGTAGGATGGCCTTCATGTGGTGAAATAGATATCATGGAAATGATCGGAGGACAAAACAGAGAAAATACAGTTCACGGAACTGTTCACTGGGATAATAATGGGAGTCATGCTAATTATGGTGGAAGCCATACACTTTCAAGTGGCACCTTGTCTGACAAGTTTCATGTGTTTACTATAATATGGGATAGCACTTCAATCACATGGTATATAGACGATTTCAAATATCACGAAATTGATATAACACCTGCTGGATTGAGTGAATTCCATGATAAGTTTTTCTTTATTTTCAATGTTGCAGTAGGTGGAGACTGGCCACAAAAGCCTGATGCTACAACCACTTTCCCACAGCAAATGATCGTAGATTACGTACGCGTTTTTCAGGCTAACTGATTACCAAGAGACAAATGAAATACAAACACATACTTATACTGACCTTTATTGTGTCTGGTATTGTAGCAATGACTTATCTCACTAACGAAGACACAGATAGAGATAGTGTTGCAAATAAAAAAATTGACAGTTTGCTGAATTTAATGACCCTTGAAGAAAAGATCGGTCAATTAAATCAATATTCTATAGGCCCGGAGCTAACTGGCCCCGGAGCTAAAGAAGGTAACCAGCAAATCAGGTATGAACAGCTTAAATCAGGACAGGTAGGTTCGGTATTGAACTTACTGGGTGCTGAACAGGCATATGAAACCCAGAAATTCGTTGTAGAAAATACAAGACTGGGTATTCCATTAATTTTTGCCTTTGATGTAGTACACGGATATAAAACCATGTTCCCCCTTCCATTGGCTGAAAGTTCTTCATGGGATCTTGATCTAATGGAAAGAACTGCCGCAGCAGCGGCAAAAGAAGCGGCTTCTGCTGGAATACAGTGGACTTTTGCTCCAATGGTAGATATTAGCAGGGACGCCAGATGGGGACGTGTAATGGAAGGAGCAGGTGAAGACGCCTACCTCGGTAGCGAAATCGCTATTGCTAGAATTAACGGATTTCAGGGAAATGACCTTAGTGATATAAATACTATAGCCGCTTGTGCAAAGCATTTTGCCGGATACGGATTTGTAGAAAGCGGAAAAGATTATAACAATGTTTATTTAGGTAAGCATCAGCTATTGAATACTATTCTGCCGCCTTTCAAGGCGGCAGCTGATGCTAACGTTGCCACTTTCATGAATGCCTTTAATGATATTGATGGCATCCCTTCTACAGCAAATGATTATTTATTAAGAGAACTTCTAAAAGGAGAATGGAATTATGATGGTGTAGTGGTTTCTGACTGGAACTCGATCGGTGAAATCGTTACTCACGGCGTCGCTGCAGATAAATATGAAGCTGCTGTAATGGCTCTGAATGCGGGTAGTGATATTGACATGGAAGGCACCGCTTATATTGACAATCTTAAAAAAGCTGTTGAAAACGGAGATGTCAAAGAAAAAGATATCGATGATGCTGTGCGGAGAGTTCTGAAATTAAAATATGATCTCGGTCTTTTTGATGATCCATATAAATATTTTGATTCAAAAAGAGAGGAAAAAACTCTTTTTAATAAGGAGCATCGCAAACTTGCACATGAGGCAGCTCTGAAATCGATCGTTCTTCTTAAAAATGAAAATAACCTGTTGCCTATTAAAGAAAAAGAACTCTCTATAGGATTGATCGGTCCATTAATGAAAGATAAAGACAGTCCCCTGGGTAACTGGAGAGGTGCTGCAGACAAAGGTACAGCAGTATCCTTATACGAAGGAATTGTGAAAAGCTTCCCAGATGCTAATATTGATTATGCAGAAGGAGTTAAACTTTCAATTGGACCTAATAACTTTTTTAATAAAACAGTTATTGAGGAAGAAGACAGATCCGGATTTGCTAAAGCCATCCAGGTTGCTAAAAATTCTGATATAGTAATTGTTGCCATGGGTGAAACGGCCTATATGTCTGGTGAAGGAAGAAGCAGATCTACCCTGGATTTACCGGGATTACAACCAGAATTATTAAAAGAGCTAAAGAAAGTAAATGATAATATCATTTTGGTTCTTATGAATGGCAGACCTTTAGCTATAAGTTGGGAAGATGAAAATATCCCTGCGATAGTTGAAGCATGGCATCTTGGACATGAAGCTGGTAATGCTATAGCAGATGTACTTACTGGTAAATTCAACCCATCAGGAAAATTAACAATGACTTTTCCTCGCTCTGTTGGTCAGGTCCCTATTTATTATGACTACAAGAATACAGGACGACCTTCATCAGGTCCTGACCAGGTATTTTATACTCATCATAATGACATAGATCCTAGTCCTTTATACCCTTTTGGTTACGGGTTAAGCTATTCAAAATATGAATATAGCAACCCGGTGATATCGAAAGATAAGATAGGAATGAATGACACTCTTCAGATTAAAGTGATGGTAAAAAACACCAGTTCTATAGACGGTGAAGAAATCGTGCAACTTTATACACGAGATATCACTGGAAGCATAACAAGGCCGGTAAAGCAGCTTAAAGGCTATAAAAAAGTCGCTATTAAAGCAGGTGAATCGAAAGAGATTAATTTTGAATTAACAACTGAAGATCTGGCTTTCTATACCAGAGATTTTGATTACGAAGCCGAACCTGGCGAATTCCAGGTAATGACCGGACCAAATTCCAGCGAATTAAAGTCCGCCAAATTTAAACTGATACCAAATGAAACAGATAACCTATAATGTAATAATCCTTTTCGTTACAGCCCTGGCTATTTCATGTGGAAATGGAAGTTCAGAACCTTCTCAGGAGCAAAAGCAGCTAGTTTGGCATGACGAATTTGATTATACCGGAAGCCCGGACCCTGAAAGATGGGATTATGATCTGGGAGATGGTTGTCCAACCCTTTGCGGATGGGGAAACAATGAAGTGCAATATTATACAAAGAATAAGGAGAATGTAAGAGTTGAAGATGATCAATTGATTATCGAAGTCCATAAAAACAGGGATGATGAAAAAATAAAATATTCTTCTGCCAGGATAAAAACCAAAAATAAAGGAGACTGGAAGTATGGTATAATAGAAGTAAGAGCGAAGCTACCCAAGGGAAAAGGGACATGGCCAGCTATTTGGATGTTACCAACTAACTGGAAATACGGAAACTGGCCTGCTAGTGGCGAAATTGATATTATGGAACATGTAGGTTATGATCATGGCACTGTTCACGGTACTGTTCATACCACAGCATATAACCACAATAAAGGTACGCAAAGAGGTGACTCATTAAGAGTGGAGACAGTATCCAATGAGTTTCATGATTACGCTGTTAAATGGAGTCCGGAAAAGATTGAATTTATGATCGATGGGAAAGTATACAATACTTTCGAAAATGAAAATAATGGATCTGACACATGGCCTTTTGATCAGGAATTTCACTTGATCCTCAATGTAGCCGTAGGAGGAAATTGGGGAGGAAAGCATGGAATTGATGATTCTGTTTGGCCTCAGAAAATGATTATAGATTACGTCCGGGTATATGAGATTATAAATAAAGAAGAGTGATCCTGTAAGTTTGGGTTTATTGTTGAGGGATCAACCGTTGAGAGGCACTTCTTTGTAAGTGCCTCTTTTTTATTTATATGAAAATCGCCTAACTTCGTCATTTTAAAATAAATTTAAAATTATCGCATGCATCAGTCTGTGCTTTTAATTATCGCGGGAATAATCGGATCAACTGTAACTTATTCACTTCAAAAAGCAGGTCTCAATGCGATACTTTCATCCGCTATTGTAGGGCTTTTCGCTGGTTTTTTGGGTCAATATACATCTCATTCTAACGTCGCTGCGGCCTTATTCTGTGGCTCTTTTGTAGGTATGACTAGTATTAACCTTATGCCTATAATGGCGGTTGCCATTGCTGGAGGCACCAGTGGTTTTATCTATTATTATACTCAAAGCCTTTTTAAAGGATTTGGAGGGAAATTGGGAACAATCGCTTTCATTAGTGTAGGCTTCACATTTATCCTTCTCTTATTCTCTAAAAAAAATATTGCAAAACTGGGTAAGCTATTAAATAATAAGCAATAGGATATGCTTAAAAAGTTATTAAAATAATTAGCCATAGAAATAATATTTATTAATTATCTTGAGCCCTTAATTAAATTATTAAACCAATATCAAAACCAAATAAAATAGAATGAATGTAAGCCAAACATTAGCTCCTGCCTCCAAAATTATTATGACTTTAAGTGCTTATGTTTTAGGGATCTCAGGGCTCTCACTTTTATTTTTTCCAGAAGAAATCATGGAATTCCTGACACAGAGCAATCAAAATGCAATTTTACTTCAAATCATAGGAGCAGCATATTTTGGATTTGCCATGTCAAACTGGACTGCTAAACATTCAATTATGGGAGGAATTTATGGCCGGGCAATTCTTATCGGAAATCTATCTCATTTTATGACAGGAGGTATATTAATAACTAAATATTATCTGAAAACATCCAATACAACTTTTTTAATTATATCAATCGTGTATATCCTCTTTCTAATAACTTTTGGATACTTATTCATGAATAATCCTAAAACAGTTAAATAACATTTACATATAAGAAAAATATTTAAGATCACTAAAGGTATTAGCCTATATGCTAATACCTTATCAAAACGAGAATTATAAAAAAAATCAAATAAGAAGAAATTCATTGAAATGTTATATTCTACTAATTAGAAGGTACGATTTCATATTAGCTAAACAACTTATTATCAATATATTATAATATTTTTCGTTTATTCCTCATCACCCATATTGCGGTATTTTTATATTAATTCACATAAAAGTACCATATATCAATTGTATTATTAATAACTCTTCGGTTTAAAACATCCTCATAAAAAGAGCAAATCATTAAACTATTAAAATTTCACACCTTAAAACTATCGCTATATAACAATAGATACTACTTTATTTAAGATATCACTCAGTTAAAATTGAAAAATCCCCCAATTTTTAACAAAGTGGACTTTATTAAAATAATTATATTTACACGCTATTTAAAACGATATTGAGCGGTATTATATATTTTTATTAATAATATTATTAACTATATTTATATAGTAATAGTTAGATCTAGCCTCGGTTAATTTTATTAAACCAAACCACATACTTATGTTAAAAATTTACTTAATGGCATTCTGCCTGATTAGCTTTATCGCAATCGGGCAGGATAAAGATGTAACCGGTTATGTTACCGGTGAAGGAGGCGATGGCATACCTGGAGTTAACGTACTAATAAAAGGTACAAGCTCAGGTGTAGTCACAGATATTGAAGGTAGATATACGATAAACGTACCTTCATCTGAATCAATTCTTGTTTTTTCATCAATTGGTTATGTTACACAGGAAATTCCTGTTGGTTCAAAAAGCACCATCGATGTAGTTCTTCGTGAAGACATCCAAGAGCTCAGTGAGGTGGTGGTTACTGCTATGAATATTTCCAGAGAAAAAGCATCCCTGGGTTATTCACAACAAACACTTGATTCTGATGCCGTAAGCAAAGTAAAAGAAACGAATTTCATTAATTCGCTTTCAGGAAAAGCCGCGGGTGTTAATGTAAGACAAAACAATACCATGGGAGGATCAACAAATATCCTGATCCGTGGTAATTCTTCATTTACAAACAATCAGCCTTTATTCGTTGTTGATGGAACACCGATTAATAATGCAACTGAAAACGAAGAAGGCCAGATAAATGGCCGGAATGGTTATGATTATGGAAACCCTGCAGCTGACATTAACCCTGAAGATATCGAGTCAATGTCAATATTGAAAGGTGCTGCAGCTACTGCGCTTTATGGCTCAAGAGGTCAAAATGGCGTGATTCTTATTACAACCAAAAAAGGCGCTGACAGAAAAGGTATAGGTATTAGTGTAAGTTCAGGATTTACTATAGGTACTATTGACAAATCTACTTTTGCTGAATATCAAAAACAATATGGTGCCGGTTATGGAGCTTATTATGGCTCTACAGGATATTTTAATGATCTAGATGTTGATGGTGATGGTGTCGATGACCTTGCCGTCCCTACTACTGAAGATGCATCCTTTGGCGGAGCTTTCGATCCTTCCTTAAATGTATATCACTGGGATGCTTTCGTTCCTGAGTCTGATAATTACCTTACATCACGTCCGTGGGTAGCCGGTGCTAACGACCCGGTCGAGTTTTTTGAAACACAAACCATATGGGATAATACAATAGCCCTTTTTGGTGGAAATGAAAATCTCACATATAGAGTTAGTTATACTAATGTTTCTCAAAATGGTATTCTTCCTAATTCAGAAATGACAAAAAACACCATTAACTTTAATGGAAGTGCCAAACTCAATGATAAGCTAACTACTGATATTTTCTTTCAATATAACAGAAATGATGTTGTCGGCCGGTACAGTACTGGTTATTCCGATAATCTCATGTCACAATATAGGCAATGGTGGCAAACAAATGTAGATATTAGAGCCCAGGAAGATATTTTCTTCCAAACTGGAAAAAACTACACCTGGAATGCTGCAGATCCTACTTCTGACCCAACAAGGCCGATCTATTGGGACAATCCATACTGGACAAGGTATAAGAATTTCAATTCAGACCTTCGAGACCGCTTCATTATGAAAGTGGGTTTAAATTATCAAATAGTTGATTGGTTAAGCCTGAACCTTAGATTTTCAGGAGACATGTACAACTGGCTAAGAGAAGAACGTAGAGCGGTGGGTAGTGTCCCTGCTGAATTTACTGTAAATAGACTGGAAGTATCTTCAGGCTATCAGAAATACACTATTGATAGTGAAGAGTTTAACTACAATGCGATATTGAATGCTAATAAACAAATCAATGAGGATTTAAGTATTGCTGGTTTGTTGGGTTTCAACTTGAGAAGAGAAAATTATGATTTCATATGGGAATCAACCAGTGGAGGGCTTGCAGTACCAGATCTATATAGTTTAAGCAACTCCTTATTTCCAAATCCTTTCCCTGACGAGAGATTATGGCAGCGAGAGGTATATGGATATTTTGGTAATGTTAATATCGGATGGCAAAACACATTCTATCTGGACGGTAACTACCGAATAGATGTTACTTCAACCTTACCAGTAGAGAATAATCAATATGACTATTGGTCAGTTGGTATTGGATATGTCTTCTCTGAGATGTTTGACATTGATTGGATGGATTTTGGCAAATTCAGAGCCAGTTATGGTACCGTTGGTAACGACACAAGACCTTTAAGAGTTAAACAAACTTATGAACGGATAAATAATTTTGGAGGAGCGGTGCTTACTTCATTGCCTGATGAAAAGAACAATGATCAACTTAAACCAGAGTTAACAAAAGAATGGGAAGTTGGTCTGGCCCTTACATTATTCAGACAAAGATTAAATTTTGACCTGGCTTATTATGACCGAACAACTGATAACCAGTTAATGGCTGTGAAAATCTCACAAGCAACTGGTTATGATGGTATCTTCATTAATGCCGGAGAAATAGAAAACAAGGGTATTGAGTTAATGATTGGTGGAGACTGGATCAAAAATGCAGACTGGAGATTTAATACGACAGTAAACTTTACCCGAAACAGAAGTGAAGTTAAATCTCTGATCGGTGATGTTCAAACTTATGTTTTTGCATCGTACCAAAGTGGTGTAACCTCTAATGCACAAGTAGGCCAACCATTCGGCGTATTAAAAGGTACAGGTTACCAGTACATCAATGGTCAGCGTGTAATTAATTCTGATGGGTATCCTGTCGCAGTTACTGATCAAATTATTGGGGATCCAAACCCGGACTGGACAATGGGTATAAACAATACCTTCTCGTACAAAGCACTAGCCTTAAGTTTCCTCATCGATATCCAAAAAGGTGGTGACATTTATTCTCTTGATATGCACTATGGTAGAGGTACAGGATTATATCCTGAAACAGCGGGCTTAAATGATCGTGGTAACCCGATAAGAACCCCAGTTGCAGATGGCGGTGGCTTTTTATATGAAGGAGTTACCGAAGCTGGAGAACCCAACACCACATATGGTGAAGCTTTAGCATATAATGGTGCTTTCTATTGGGGTAATGATGATTATAATCCAAACATAATGACTGTTTATGATGCTGGTTTTGTGAGATTAAGAGAATTATCACTGAGCTACACTTTCCCAAAAAGTATGTTTGATAATGTGCTTCAACGGTTAAGTCTTTCATTTGTTGGAAGAAACTTGTGGATTATTGATAAAGACCTTCCATATGCAGACCCAGAGTCAGGATTAGGTGCAGGTGTAAGCCAGGGTTTCATTACCGGGGCCTACCCTACTGTAAAAACATTCGGATTCAAAGTGGATGCAACTTTTTAACCAGTTAAATTAAAAAAGTCATGAAAAAAATAATTTCTATACTCATATTAGTCGTCTTTGCATTTGCTTGCGACGACAGATTGGATGATTTAAATACGGATAAAAAGAATCCAGAGGTGGTCCCTGCTTCTTCCTTATTTTCAAATGGATTGAAAAATGGATTTGATATTCTTAATAGTATTAATGTAAATGAGAATGTTTTTAATCTCTATGTTCAATATTTTACGACAACTACTTATCCGGAAGAAACCAGATATAATCTAACTTCGAGAACAATTCCTGAAAATTTCTGGTTTGCTATTTACGTGGATGCTCTTTCAGATATGAATGAAGCTAAAAAACTGATTAATGAAGATCTAAACAATGAGCCTCTTAATCCGGAGGAACTAACAAATCAGATAGCAGTAATTAATATTTTCGAAGCGTACATGTATCATACCTTGGTCGATGTATTTGGCAATGTCCCTTTTACAGAAGCCTTAGACCCTGAAAACATCACCCCTGTTTACGATGATGCAGAGGCTGTTTATGATGCTGTCCTTTCAAAAATTAATACGGCGCTAGGAAATCTGGATGAATCAAACCCGGCTTTTGGGTCTACACAAGACATCTTGTATCATGATGACCTAAGTAAATGGATGAAGTTTGCGAATACGCTTAAATTAAGAATTGGAATGCGATACGCTGACTTAAATCCAAGCAGATCGGTCTCTTTAGTCAATGAAGCTCTTGCAGCTGGGGTATTCGAAAGCAATGAAGATAATGCAGCTCTACAATACCTTAATGTGGCTCCTAATACAAATCCTGTCTATGAAGATTTGGTATTAAGTGGAAGACAGGACTTTATTCTGGCCGAAACGGTTAGTAACCTGTTAAGTTCCTTGCAAGATCCAAGAATTACCGAATATGCTACACCTGTTGCATTTGGTTACAAAACTGATGACGATAACAATAAGCTTGATTCAACAATTGTTGATTCTCCCGGCTATTACATTTTATGGGAAGCAGTTGATGGTTCTGATTCTCTTACATGGAGAGAAGGAACATTTACAATTTCCGCTGCAGATGCAGATCGCAACCCAAGAGTTTACAGAGGTGGATTAATCGGAGAGAATAATTCATATGTTACTCATGCTAAAGTTGGCCCATCACTATACGCGGATCCTTCACTTCCCGGAACTATAATGAGTTATGCAGAAGTTGAATTCTTATTAGCCGAAGCTGTTGAAAGAGGCGGCTATAATGTCTCCGGAACTGCTGAAGAGCATTACAATGCAGGCATTGAAGCATCTTTTGATCAATGGGGAGTCGAAGGTTTTGAAGATTATATCGTACAGCCAGATGTAGCTTATACTACAGCTGAAGGTGACTGGAGAAATAAAATTGGACGACAACTTTATTTAGCACTTTATGATATGGGAGTAGAATCTTGGAACTCATGGAAGAGGCTTGACCACGATGTGTTACAACCTCTTTATGGAGATGCTGAAGTTACAGTTCCGGTAAGGCTTACTTATCCATTGATTGAAGATCAATTAAATGGTGAAAATGTATCTGCAGCCTCTCAGGCCATTGGTGGAGATGAAAAAGATACAAGAATCTTCTGGGATGTAAATTAATGCCATTTAGCCAATACATAACAGCCGGTAGAAATACCGGCTTTTTTTATGCTCTACAATGAATAATTAATCTGAAAAATCGAAATTAAGAACTAATTCAATGAGCAATTTCTAATATAATAGCTATATTAAATACACACCAATTAACCCAATTAATAGATGTCTATAGTTCATGTTACTATTGCCGGAGGAGGAACTCTTGGTTCTCAGATTTCCTGGCAAACTGCT
This sequence comes from Mangrovivirga halotolerans, assembly GCF_026241165.1. Classification (GTDB taxonomy): domain Bacteria; phylum Bacteroidota; class Bacteroidia; order Cytophagales; family Cyclobacteriaceae; genus Mangrovivirga; species Mangrovivirga halotolerans. The sequence continues at coordinate 375,130 of NZ_JAPFQN010000002.1, forward strand.
TTTAGTGGATTCAATGTTGTTGTGTATGATGCTTTTGATTCGGGAATCGAACAGTGTAAAGATCTTCATGATCGGTATTCCAAAATATATCTGGATGAAATGGATGCCTCACAAAATCAAATAAAAGAAACTTACGATAGACTGTCTTATACCACTAATCTGGCTGATGCTGTCAAAGATGCAGACCTGGTTAGTGAATCTATTCCTGAAGATCCAGAAATAAAAAAAGCATTTTATAAAGAACTTGCTGTTGTTGCTCCGGAAAAAACTATTTTCACTACCAATTCTTCGACAACAATTCCCAGTATGTATGCAAGGGAAACTGGAAGACCAGATATGTTTCTGGCACTACATTTTGCAAACCAGATCTGGAAAGCTAACATTGGTGAAGTAATGGGACATAAAGACACAGATCCTGAAATATTTGAGATTGTTGTACAATTTACCAGAGATATAGGAATGGTCCCTATAATACTTAAAAAAGAACATTCCGGCTATGTAATTAATTCCTTGCTTGTTCCCTTCTTAACAGCTGCAATAGATCTTATGGCTAATGATATCGCTTCTCCTGAAGATATAGACAAAACCTGGATGATCGGCATGGGCGGACCAATAGGACCTGCTGCAATTATGGACATGATTGGAATGAAAACAGTTTATGACGTATGCAAATTAATTGATAAACAGGAAAATACTGAAGAGTCTTCCAAACGAGTAAAATTTATCTACGAAAATTTCATAAAAGAAGAAAAAATGGGAATGATCGTGGGCGAGGGAATATATTCCTATCCAAACCCGGATTTTACAAAAAAAAACTTCCTTAAGTGATTCTTTATATCCCCTGAATATAAAATTTATAGGGTGAATAAAAAATATTACATCAATGCAATCTGACTATAAAGCCAAACTCTTCTGTATACTAACATTGAATTAAATCATTTAAAATAGTATTAAATGACGAGTTTTGACCGCCATTTAATCTAAATGAATTGAATCCCTTCATAACTTTTATTTTTTTGGGATTTTCTGTCTTCATAAAGCTTACATTTATTGGGCCCATCTTACATATTATGGCTGATATATCAGTTATTGGGGAAATTGCAGGAAATTTTTTAAATCAATTATTCCTTTATCATGAAATTACTTTTTGAACACGAAAAAGCAGATCTTTACTTTAACCAGGAAACAAATTCAATAGAACTTATCTGGAAAAAATACCAGGATGCAGACACTTACAAATTATTGTTTACAAAAGGGATCGAATTTCTTAAAGAATTTGGAGCAACCGGATGGTTATCAGATATTAGAAAAGAAGGGGTTGTGGGTCCGGCATCATCGAGGTGGTTACAAGAAGAAGCAATTCCAAAGGCGATTGGGAATGGATTATCTAGAATTGCTGTTGTATTAGATTCCGATATTTTTAAGCAAGTTTATATTGGAAGTATCAATAAGAAAACTGAAAATAAAATGATGAACCATTTTGATTCATTAGAAAGTGCACGAGAATGGTTAGCCTTATCTGACTCCTCTGTGGAAAACGCTAAATAAAATAATTAGCAGGGGCTCCCTCCTGCTTTTTTTCTCCCTCCCAATAGTTAAAAAAGTAAAGACAAAATTCTCATTTTCATCCCAAGCATTAATTGTTATTTTAAAACATTAATCAAAAAAATAATGACTGCTTCTCTTTAAACCTGGTTTACTTCAATTAAATTTAAGTTTATGAAAATAGACAATTATAAGCAGGCAGAGGAAATATGGATTAATTACCAAAACGGGTTGAAAGGTTATCTTGTAAAAAAAACAGGCGACCAGAACGTTGCAAATGATCTTACCCAGGAGGTTTTAATTAAGCTATATAATTCATGTTGTTCAGATATTGAAATAAAAAATATCAGATCATGGATCTTTCAGATCACTCATAATCTTTTCCTCGATTCAATTGATTCAAAATTATCCATTACCTCTGATTTTCCCGATAAACCGGAAAATTCTGAAGACGATCATCTATGGAAAGAAATGGCTGAATTGGTTCTGCCGTTATTAGGTTTATTACCCGAGAAGTATTCAGTTCCATTAAAGATGGCAGATATTGATGGTATGAAACAGTCTCTTATAGCGTCTAAACTAAACCTGACACTAACTGCTACTAAATCAAGAATCCAGCGCGGGCGAGTATTATTAAAAGATCAAATTTTATCTTGTTGTAAAATTTTAAAAGATAATTCTGGTAGAATAATTGAATTTAAGGTCAAAGATTCCTGTACTCCCCTGAAAAAATAATTTATTTTTTTTGCGTCTTTTTTCAATCTTCTCAGTCTTGGTAATAAAACTTAAAATTATGAGAAGATTACATGTTCACATCAGAGTTAAAGACCTTTCAGAAAGCATTTCTTTTTATGAGGCAGTATTTAATTCAAAACCTGATATTACTAAATCAGATTATGCAAAGTGGATGTTAAATGATCCGCTGGTTAATTTTGCTATTTCAACCGGCAAATCAAACCCTGGAATCGAACATCTGGGCATTCAGGTCGATTCAAAAAATGAACTCGAAGAAGTATACTCAAATTTAAAAAAGGCGAAATCTATAATTAAGGAAGAAGGTAAAACTACTTGCTGCTATTCAAAAAGTATTAAATCTTGGATTACAGATCCTCAAGGAGTGGATTGGGAGGTGTTTTACACTCACGGATCTTCAACTGTATATGGTGAGGGTATATATGCACGAAATGATGATCAAGAATTAACAGAATCAATCCCAGATGCTCCAATAAAAACATGTTCGTCAACATGTGCAAATGATTAACATGAACTACAGGCAGAAGAAAATCTTCTGCCTGTAGTTTTTTTTGAAATAATTATATTTAAAATAAATATTATTATAAAATTAACTAAGAATTAGGTAATTTATTATTAGATCGTGTCTCGCCGGTTTTAATGAAAATAAATGTCTGAAATTTATTGTCTTTAGAACCATGAATAAAACTCTAAAAATAACAATTACCGTACTGCTTCTCATTAATATCATTTGCAGTGTAATCTATTTTGTAGACCTGAAACTATTTCTTCAACTAGCAAAAGAAGATGGTCTGGTTGAAAACCTTACTGCTATAACCTGTCTGATCTTTTCTCTTTTATTACTTTCCAGGTATATCAAAGTTTCAAAAGCGAAAAAAGCTAAATGGAAGTTTTTTAATCTGGTAATGATTTTTGCATTGTTTTTTGTTTTTGGTGAAGAAATATCATGGGGTCAACGTATTTTCTCCATTGAATCGAATGAATTCTTCCTGGAAAACAATAAACAACAGGAAACCAACCTTCATAACCTTGAGGTTCTTGGCATTGGGATTAATAAATTAATTTTTGGTAAAATGCTGACTATCATTTTTGGCATTTATTTTTTATTCGGATATATAATCTATCGTAAAAACACCGCTATAAGAAAAATAATTAATGAATTTGGTATTCCTATACCCAAAGCATCTCAAACTGCTGTTCTTTTGGGTATTACTGCTTTGGTAATGTCTATAGCCGATTCAAAAAAATGGGAATTGTGGGAATTTACCTTTAGTGTGATTCTACTATGGGTTTTTGTTGATCCTTTTAATGTCGAGGAAAAGTTATTTTATACTAAAAAAGATCTTCCTGTCAAAAAAAGACTACGAATATATCCTCCGACAACAATAAAAGTTTCATAATATTCCAACTTAACCATATAGCATAACATTTTGAATGCTAAGGATTCCATTCGAAAAAATTGAAATAATTCATCAATTTGTTATTTTGTGCTATTGACAAAATAATATGAAATACCTGAAATTATTTTTTAAAGTTTTTCTTTCTATATTTATACTTCCTTTGATTTATTTTTTAATCGCCATCATTCTCACCTGGATACCTGTTAATAGTGATTTTGATACTTCAAAAGGAGAAAACCAGATTTATCTAAGTACCAATGGAGTACATGCTGATATAATAATTCCTATCGAGTATTTTGATTCTGATTTCATAAACCAGCTTGATGCAGATCCTTCTGTTAAGTATTTATCATTTGGGTGGGGAGATCAAAATTTTTACCTGAACACTCCAACCTGGGCTGATCTGACATTTAATAATGCTGTTAAAGCTCTTTTTATAGACAGTCCTACTCTCATCCATCTGACAAAGTATTCCGGGATATCTCAACATTGGGTAAGAACCCATGTTAATCAAACCCAACTTGAAAAGTTGAAATCTCAGATATTAAATTCATTTGAATTTAAAAACGATAAACTACAGGTTCTTGAAGGTGCAGGATACCATTCAAATGATAATTTTTATAAAGCAACAGGTAGCTATAATTTGTTTAATACCTGCAACTCCTGGACTAACAAGGTCCTAAAGAACAGTGGATTAAGAGCCTGTGTCTGGACACCGTTTGATTTTGGCATTATAAATAAATATGAATAATCTATCTTTCATTCTTATAAACCCACCATCCAGCATAGACCAATAATACCTGAAGTCCAAGTCTCATTATTGCTATTATCTTATTTCCGGTTACGGGATCCTCTCTAAATACATCCCAGATATGAAGTGGTAAAAATGCTAACATCAAACCTGCAAACGCAAGACCACCGAGCTTTCTGAAAGTCGGTATAAAAAATAAAACACCAATTAAAATTTCTACAACACCCGCCCCAATGTTGGCTATATTATTTGCAATAAAGGGTGGGATCATTTCAATATAAATTTCCGGATGGATCAGATGATTTATCCCTCCTAAAACCATAATTATTCCAAGTATCCAGGGTAGAGCTTTTTTCATATCTATTAATTTTAATTTACTATTTCAAATCTTTTTGATGAATCAGAATATTCAAGAGAATATATTTTCCATTTTGTATCCTTTTCAGGTTCATCCAGCTCTCTGGCTATCACCAGTCTTTCTCCATCAGTTCGCAGGTTGATCATACCATATTTGGTAATCATAGAGTCAATTTCTTTTCTGGCTTTAATTTTTATAGCCTCGAGAGTCTTAAGCTTATCCTTATTCTCTTCATTTTCAATTTCATCATCTACCTGCTTGATCTTTTCCAATCGATCAAATATATACTTTTTCTTTTCTTTGTTGAATTCCGCCTTGGCATGAGCCAGGTCTGTGGTAACAACCGGAATATTTAAATCTTTAATCTTTTCACCGAGGGATTCGGTAATATCATCAACAGAATTAAAATTACTTTCATCGCCACCTGTTGAAAAAATTATCACCCGGCTATCTGCAGCCTCAATTAAACTTTTATCAAATAATTTTTTATTTAATGGTCCAGCACTAACAACATCAGCCTTAAGACATGAAGATTTATCACTATCCGAATAATAATCTATAAACTCCTGTGAGTCCTCTTTATCTGATTCTCCACCTAAAAGGATCTGAGCATTTCCGTAGGTAATCTTTAGTCTGATAGCCTGGTTAAGCCTCATGGAATTATCTGCCAGGGGGGAAAGAATTTGGATATTGAACTTCTCATCGTTTATGGTATTTTCACTATCATATCCATTTAAGAATTCAGTCTTATTATTTATCGGATAAAATTTTAAATTTTTATTATGCTCCAATGCATTCCTGAAAATCTTAATTAATGACGTTCCTTCAGTCTTTATACGGTCAGATAATTTATGTTGATCTGCAACAAATTCAAAGCCATCTTCATTGCCTTTCTTTGCTAGAAAACCATTAAAGTACAGGTTATCAAAAGGAAGCTCCTCATTGTTAAAGATATGTTTAAAGCCACCGAAATAATCTCTGTCATTCCTTGTGACTACAGCTGAGAATGCATTTTGCAGTTTTTCCTTTCTATAAAGATCAAATCGCCAAAATAAATAATGATTCATGTTGGCCGAATTCCCTGCATCGACCAGTATATTTTTATTATCTGGTGTAATAATATGACAACCATCACCTTCACCTCCATCTATAAAATTCATTTCCAGAACTCTGTTTTTCTGAATATCCTCCACTTTTACCCATCCAGCATTGTTCCGACATCTCACCCTTACTCGATCATTTGTTATTTCAGTATCAATTATATTGATCATATCTCCGAAAAGCAGATGATTTCTCCATTCATCGCTGTCTGAGTATCTGTAAAGTTTTACAGAGGGGAAGGTTGCAAAAGCATACTTATAATTATACTGACCAAGATTAAATAGATGTTCAGGTAAGTGTTCTTCTGTCATTTGCTTTTCTTTATTAAAATGAACCAAGTCATCAATTTGATTTAATTTAATATTTAATTCACAGCTTATCAAACGGAAATATAAATGAAAGTTTAATTCATAAAAGTTATAAGTATTAATTAATAAAGAAGATATTATTTATGAGAAAAGCATCATAAATAAACATTGTGACTTATAATTCGTTTAATAAAGTAAATTAACGTTAAAATATTATGGATATTAAAAATAAAGCTAAAGACGAACTTGAGAAAAGAATTCACGAGATAGAAAACTATATCGCTAAAAGAGGCGTAGGATCTGGCTATCTCAATAAAGCACAACGTATACAAAGAAATCTTAATTTAGCCTTAGCTGTAGGTGCTGTGGTTACTATTGCAGGAATTGCTACCTGGGCACTTCTTTCCAACCATGAGGAGGAATAACCCTTCTCAATTTACTTCCTTTAATATTTCCAGATCTTGACTAGTATGCTTCAGATCTGAAAGGAGTTTATTTTCTAAAAAATACCTGTTTAATAACATTTTCCTGTTTTTCAGTTTTATATCCAGACTCCAGGTCAATTTGGCAAGGCATTCTGAACATAATCTGTTTGGCCTGCCATCTAACTCACCTAAATTATTAGCACCATTCATTAAACAAACAGCTTTTACACAATGCTGAATTTTAAGCATGTGATTTATTTCATGTGTGGATGTTTTAATTAGTCTGGACAGAGTCTGACTAAAATTAGATTCTTTTAGGTTATTATCAGAAAATCGATGAAAAGAGCTCACTCCAACACTCTTTTTATAATTCGCTAGTCCAAAGACATAATTCCATGATTCTTTCGGATAAATATCTTCATTTGTTACTGCCAGCTTTAAAAGTGAAACAGGAGGATTATCTTGTTCAAGCATTTCATATAAAATATATGGTGCGAGAATTTGATCTTTACCATAATGATTTCGCTTTCCCTTTTCAGGAATAGCTTTCGTAGAAAAACTTGAATTGATTACTATTTTCCGCTGGTAAAATCTGGACAAATAATCTTTAGTTGCAATTATTAATTGGTTTTCCAATGAGTCGAAATCACCAATGGGATAGATATAAATTACTTTTAATGAATCTGTAATTTTATGATTTAAACTACGGAAATCTGCAAAGCTCTGCTCTTCCTCTTGAAATTGACCTCTCCATTCCCAGGCTTTAGGGTCATTTAGTTTTATATCATTTTTACTTAAAAATTTAATTGAATCATATTTAGTCAAAGTACTGGGCTTACTTTTGATTTGCTGATTCACTGATCGCTCCTTAACACAAGACACTATTAACAGAGCTATAATTAACAGTGGAAAGATCCTGATTGACTTTTTAATTTTCGAATTCTCTATTTTCAACCTATTATTTAACTTTATTCAATTGAATATTCATTTTCAACATATCACTTAAACTGGATAATTTAAGTGAGTCTTGGGTAATTAAATCACATTTGAGTAACACACCCTCACTCCTGAATACCTCTTCGAATGAATTAAAATGTATAACTGGCATTGAAATGACCTGCATTGAATCTTCTGATAACTTAAGGCCTTTTTGTTCACCAAAATGAAGCATAAGTTCAGAATCGGTAACATCATAAGCTGGCTGAATAAAAACCGGCAGGTGATACACCGAATCCAAAATACTTATTGAAGATTGTAGTTTTAAACTATCTAGATTCAAATTATCAAAATCAATTCTGATTGGTTTATAAGAAAAAGTATCAACAATGACTATTTCCTTCACCAGTGATGAATCCAAAATTTCTCCAGTGAGTTGATATTCTAATTTTTCAGTGAGATTTTTGTAAAAAACAGTATCTGTCTTAGGGTCAATCACTTGAAATTTACCTTCCCACTTGCCTTCCAATAACTTTAATGATCTTTCTGATTTTTCATAAAATTCTATGAAAGAATTACTTTTCTCCTGTTTTATACACCCTACAATGAATACAAAAACAAAAATTATATTATAATAAAATTTCATAGTTAAAAAAATAATAATAAAGCTCTCCCAATTTAAGGAACGGTAATGAATAAAACCTCATTTTATCATTTATAACGCTTCCTTGTAACCAGATTTTTTGTTTTTTAAATGGTATTATCGTTATTATGATCTTCAACAAAATTAAAAATAGAGAATGCTGAAAAAGACACTAATAGTCATCGGTATAATAGTTTTAGTTCTTTCAATTTACCTGTTTTTGTACCCCGTACCATTTGAACCAGTCAGCTGGCATCAATTAGAAAATCCTGGTCTTGTAGAAGAACTTGCTCCAAACAGCAACCTGAATAACGCTACTTCAATTCTGGAGGGTTATCCTCAACCTGAAGCAATGGCTATTGGCCCGGACAATCATCTTTACACCGGGTTGAAAGATGGCCGGATAATTCGCTTTGAACATGGAGGACTAAATATTGATGAATTCGTAAACACGGGTGGACGACCTTTAGGAATGAAATTTAATAGCAAAGGTGATTTGATAATTGCTGATGAATACAAAGGTCTGATATCAGTAAATAAATCCGGTAAAGTGAAAATTCTCGCTGATAGTGTTGACGGCACTAAAATAAAATTAGCAGACGATCTTGACATCACTTCTGATGGAGTTATCTGGTTTAGCGATGCGACGCAAAGACACCAAGCTGATGAGGTGATCCTGGAATTTTGGGAATTACAACCTACCGGAAGGTTATTAAAATTTGATCCTGATACCCGATCTACAACCATTGAGCTAGATAGTCTTCGATTTGCCAACGGTGTGGCCCTGGGACCGGATGATAAATATGTACTGGTAAGCGAAACAGTAGGTATGAGAATAAAAAAGCTTTGGCTTAAAGGTTCGGAAAAAGGAAAAATTGAATATTTTAAAGAAAGCCTTCCCGGGTATCCTGACAACATCACTTATAACAATGGTATTTTCTGGGTCGCATTTCCGTCAATTCGAACAGGCACACTTGAACCCCTATACACTAAACCAATGCTACGTAAAATAGCCTATCGTGTCTCTTCGGTCTTTCCACCGGAAATGCCACCTCCGTACGGAATGATTGTGGGTTATGATACACTGGGAAATGTGGTGTACAATCTACAGGATGAAACTGGCCTTTACCATGATATTACCAGTGCATTACAAACTGGGGACACATTGTATTTTGGGAGTTATAAAATGGATAAAGCAGGTTTTTATACTTTAAAATAAATTATTACTAAGCAGGAGGATATAATTGTTGCTCAATAATAACAATTGTCTTAGCTTCACGTATTTATTAATGCACGGGGTGCCATCTTTGGCTGAGATCATACCCGAAACCTGATTTGGATAATGCCAACGTAGGGATCGCAAAAATTATTATTTCCATTTTGTATCCATTCTGTTGGTTTCATACCATAGGGTGGATTTTTAGTTTTTAAACATCATGAAAATGGAAATAGATAAAAAAAAATCAACTGTTCTGATTCCGGAACAACAACCTAACTGGCAAGGACGACCGGAGTGGTTTTTCAATCGTGAACATACTGATACTTACGAATTGTGGTACGAAGGACGCTATAAAAGAGCAGAAATCTGGCAAAAAAAGGTTATGGAACAACTCGTAAGTAAAGATACGCGAGTTAAAACATTACTTGAATTTGGTTGTGGAACCACAAGGTTTACACGATGGTGGAAAGAAATAGGCATCGAAGCTACAGGTGGAGATATCTCTCCTCTGATGTTATCGCAGGCTATTCACCTGTTTGAAGGAGACCTTGTTATGGCCGATTCTCATCATATGCCTTTTAAAGACAACACCTTTGATGCTCTTGCTTTTATAACCACATTCGAGTATTATAAAGATCCGGTTAAAGTGATAAGGGAAGCAGCAAGAGTGGCTAAACATGGTATCGCTATGGGAATGATGAATAGAAACTCCCCGAAAGTTGCACGACGTCGAGTCCAGCAATTATTTGGTAAAAACCCATTTTACGTTACAGCTACTTTCTACACTCCAAAAATGCTCACTAAAATAATTGATGAAGCGCTTCAGGGAAGAGACTATACAATCGAGTGGTCTTGTACAGGATTACCAAAATGGTTTCCGGTACAACAATGGAGTGTTCCTGTGGGTGATTTCTTCGGACTTTATGTTCAACTTAACGATCTTGAATAATGAGTGAAATACTTGGAAAAGCAGATCAGCAAATGATCAATAAGATCAAAAAGTATACGGGTCATAACAGACCAGATGTAATCGCTGGTCCTGGTTTTGGTGTTGATGTTTCATTGGTGGATATACCAGGTAACATGGTTATGGCAATGACCAGCGACCCATTATCATTAATTCCTTCATTAGGATTAGAAGAGTCGGCCTGGTTATCAGTCCATTTAATGGCTAACGACATGGCAACTACGGGATTCGCACCCCAGTTTGGTCAATTTGTTCTTAATTTACCAGCCGGGTTTACTAAGCAAGATTTTGAAACTTACTGGAATTACATCCATAAATTTTGCGATGATATTGGGGCTGCTATTACCGGTGGTCACACGGGTTTTATAGAAGGCCAGAATTCGACCATTTCAGGTGGAGGTACTTTCACAACCATTGCTGATAAACCGAAGGTTAAATTATCATCCAATGCGAGAAAAGGACATAAAATTCTGGTAACAAAAGCCTGCGCAATGAGTTCAGCGGCTATCCTGGCAAAAAGCTTCCCTGAAAAATTAACTGATAGACTCGGGAAAGAAGCTCAGATACAAACCGAAGAATTATTTTTCCAGACTTCCTCTCTTCAGGATGCACTTACTGCAGTAGCAACACCTGGTATTAAAAATTCAGATATATCGGCAATGCATGATGTTACTGAAGGAGGCGTACTCGGTGCTATCTATGAATTAGCCATCGCCTCTGGTAATGGAGTGAGAGTGGATAATGAGAAAATTCCGAAAAACCAGAATATTGAGCAGGTATGTTCGGTCTTTGATTTAGATTCAAGATATATTATCGGAGCTGGATCAATGATCATTTGTTGTGCTCCTGAGGCATCAGAAAAGATAAGCTCCCATCTTCAGGAAAATGGAATCAGATGTTCGGAAGTTGGTGAATTGACTGAAGAAAATGAGGGAATTAAGGTCACGACTAATGGTAAATCCGAAGATATTATCTATTTTGAAGAAGACCCTTATTGGGCTGCATTTTTCAATGCTTTAAAATCAGGATGGAAATAATGAAAAAAAGTAGAATTAATAGCGGTATTTACCTTGTAATTGATCCTTCAGAGCCATTGCAAGAGACTATTGATAAATTAAATAAGCTTCTTGAAGAGGGATTAGCAGCTGTTCAGATCTGGGATAATTTTAAAAAAACACCCGATCTTAAAAATTATATCAAAGAAATCAAAAAAGTGTGTAAGGATCACGATACTCCTTTATTGATAAACAATCAAAAAAAGCTATTTGCTGAACTTGCTCTGGATGGCATTCACTTTGATGAAATACCTCGTGATTTCGATCGGATCAAATCCAATGTCCCAAATAACAGGATTTTTGGATTGACAGTTAATAATGACCTTGAAACAATCAAAGAGGCAATTGATTATGGATTTGATTATCTATCCTTCTGCACGATTTTTCCCAGCCAAACAAACAATAGCTGTGAACTCGTAGATCCAAAGATTGTAAAAAAAGCGGCCGAAATAACGGATGTTCCAATATTTTTATCAGGTGGTATAACAACAAAGAATATAAATGATCTTGATGATCTTCCATATTATGGAATTGCGATAGTATCAGGAATAATGGGTTCAGAGGATCCGGTAGACGCCTTGAAAAATTATAAAAAGAAGCTAAAGAAATGAAAAGAGATACAATAAATAAACTTTGCTGTCCTTTTGATAAAAACGACCTTGACTTAACCGTGGTTACTAAGGATACAACTGAAAATATACTTGAAGGATTTTTCACCTGTAAAGAATGCAGAAGGATCTATCCTATCGTTCGTGGTATTCCAATAATGAACCCTGATGAATACAGGGAGTTTAGTCTGGAAAAACCATTGTTAGATAAATGGAATAAACAATTAGAAGGAAAGAAAATAGAAAATTTCCGATTGATCGAGGAGTAAAAAAGATTTATTGGTTAACTGAAAATGAGTTATCCTCAATTAGAAACTTTATTAAAACCACTCATCAGAAACAATTTCCATAAAGGCTTTTAATAAACTATCATTATCCGTAGGAAATATTTTCTACGGATTTTTTATATCATTAATATGAATTTCAATCAATTAATTTTTGCACTTTTAATTCTTATCACCTCAGCTCATAATTTAGTATCACAGTCTTTTGAGGAATATGAATATGTTGACCCGAATACTAAAGGGTTCTCACAGGCAAAATTGGATACGCTAACTCAGTTTCTTGAAGAAGCCGGTTCTTCATCCTTAATGATCCTTGTTGACGGGAAAATAGTCTATGAATTTGGTGATATAAAAAGACCCCACACTATTCATAGCATTCGGAAGGCCATGTTAAATTCACTTTATGGAATAGCTATCAATGATGGTATAATTGATACCACTCAGACCTTAAAGGAATTAGAAATTGAAGACATCACCCCGGAATTAACAGAATCAGAGTTGCAGGCTACCATAGCTGACCTTCTCAAATCGAGGTCCGGAGTATATCATCACGCAGCTGCTGTATCTGAAGGTATGCTGGCTAAAATGCCAGAAAGAGGATCTCACAAACCAGGTGAAATTTATTACTACAACAATTGGGATTTTAATGTATTGGGTTACATCCTCGAAAAAAAGACCGGAAAGAAAATTTTTGATCTTTTCCATGAACAAATAGCAAAACCTATCGGAATGGAACACTTTGACGGAACTTATGATTCTATTGATGGTGAATCTGACAATTTTAAGTTTCCTGATACTGATGGTTTTTATCAATATGAATTAAGTAAATCAAAATACCCAGCATATCATTTCAGGCTTTCAGCCAGAGATATGGCTCGATATGGTCAATTGTATTTAAATAACGGAAAATGGGATGGACAGCAAATTATTCCTGAAAGCTGGATTAATGCCAGTACCCAACCAATTTCAGTTTACGACGAAAAATATGGAATTGCTTATGGGATGCTTTGGGCAGTATTGATGAAAACAGAAAGTAGAAAAACCAGATCATTTTTCCATACCGGAACCGGCATACATATGCTGGCTGTATATCCAGGCGCTAATATGGTTTTAGTTCACAGGGTAGATACCGAGAAAGAATATTCATTTCATCAGGGTCACTTTTATCAAATGATTGGTTTGGTATGGGGAGCCAGAGAATAAATTAATTTTAGAATTATGAAATCATTAATTATTGGCAATTACTTCTCCAAAGGAAGAATTGTCATATTTATAATCTTGATACTATTCGGAATCCTTGCATTATTAAAAGGAAACCTTATTCTTTTATTGATTTTACTCTTATTAAGTGCTTTAGTTTTAACGACCAAATATGGTTTTTCACTGGATTTAGAAAATAATATTTATCATGACTACATATTGCTCTTTGGATTTAAAATTGGTAAAAAGCAAGTATATGAAGAAATAGACTGTATTTTTTATAAAATCAATTCCAGTTTAGAAAAGAGATCGGACTTTTCAACAGCGAATTCTTCAATAACCAGGAAAATCGATTTTGATGCCTACATCCGATTTTCTGATAACAGAAAAGTACATCTTGGAAGTTTTAAAAATGAAGGATCACTAATTAAAAAAATCAAACCTTACGCCGAATCTCTCAATACAAGATTTATTAACCTGAATAATATTTAGAATCTCTTAAAAATATTGGCTTTAAATTAAATAAAGGTGCTTTTCAACTGTTCAGTTATGATTTACATCATAGGTTAAACAGACCAATCTTACCCTCATTTATAATCTAACTACCGACCTTTAAGAAAAAAAACATGAAGGTCTGTGATACGGCTGCCGAAGCAGTTGAATTAATAAAATCAGGTGATAACGTCTTTCTCCACTCTGCGGCCTCTACCCCTCAAAGACTGGTAGATGCAATGACAGACAGGCACAGGGAGCTAAAAGATGTAACAATATACAGCATACACACTGAAGGAAATGCTCCTTATGCTGAAGAACAATACACATCCAGCTTTAATGTCAAAGCTATGTTTGTCGGAGCTAATATCCGTAAACATGTTCAGGCAGGAAGAGCCAGCTATATTCCAATGTTTTTAAGTGAAATTCCACTGGCAATACGAAATGGCATCATCCCTGTTGATGTGGCTTTAATACAAGTTTCTCCACCTAACAAACATGGTTATTGCAGCCTGGGGATTTCAGTTGATGTAACACATGCAGCTGTCCAATGTGCCAAAAAGGTAATTGCGCAAGTAAATCCGAATGTCCCTCGAACTTCTGGTGATGGTACAATTCATATAAGTCAGATCGATGCTATGATTCAGGTCAACGATCCGCTATTTGAACATGCTCCTAAACAATTAAGTGAAATAGAATTAAGAATCGGAAGACACATTGCAAATCTGATTGAAGATGGCTCAACGCTTCAAACTGGTATTGGTGCCATACCGGATGCTGCTCTTTTGGCATTAAATAACCATAAAGATCTGGGAATGCATACCGAAATGTTTTCTGACGGGGTGATGAACCTGATGGAAAAAGGCGTAATAAATGGCAGTCAGAAAGCTATTTACAATGGTAAAGTAACTTCCGGCTTTTGCATGGGATCTAAAAAGCTTTACGACTATATTGACGACAACCCGACATTTGAGTTCCTGGATTCATCATTTATTAATGATACAAAGATGATTCGGCAAAATCCGAAAGTGATTGCGATCAACTCTGCTCTAGAGGTAGACCTGTATGGGCAGGTCTGTGCTGATAGCATCGGTAGCAGACAATATTCAGGTGTTGGCGGACAAATGGATTTCATTCGTGGTGCATCTTTATCTCCAGGCGGAAAACCAATTATAGCCCTCCCTTCTCAAACTAAAAACGGGAAAAGCAAAATCGTATGCTGCCTGACTCCGGGAGCCAGTGTGGTTACTACCAGGGCTCACGTGCATTGGATAGTTACCGAATATGGAGCCGTTAATGTCTATGGAAAAACACTGAAAGAAAGAACTGACCTGTTGATAAGCATTGCGCACCCAGATCATCAGGAAGCACTTGAAAGAGAAGTATATGAGTTACTATAAAGTTGGCTACTTAATTCAATACCAGAAAAGGCTCATTAATGATAATGTAAAAGATACTCTAATAAAGCCTGTATGACCAACTAGTTCTTATCGATTAGGGTAATGTGAAAAACGTGTCTAGATCTGTTTAAAAACTATTTATACTGACATATTTAAGTAATCTAGGTTTATTAAAAAGTGAAGCTAAAAATGAGGGGAGCTAAAGCTCCCTTTCCCTTTCTTATAAATTATAAAGCCTTATATCTGTCTTTTTCCAAATAAATTATTCAGATTTTAATTATCATCTTCCTCTTAACGGGAAATATTAAATAAAATATGAGTATATTAATATCTACTCTGTTAAAAAAAATGGCAAGAAAAATAATTAATAACCCAAGAAAATGTGCTATCACACATTTAATGAATATCATCGGAGGAAGATGGAAAATAATAATTATCCATGTAATCGGGAATAAGCCAATAAAATTTGATGGATTGCTAGTATGTATTCCAGCAATATCAAAGAATATTCTCACTAGTCAATTATTAGAATTAGAAGAAGATGGCTTAATAGAAAAAAGGGTTTATCATGATATTCCCCCTCATGTTGATTATTCCCTGACTACTAAAGGGAAATCCCTCATCCCGATCATTAATTCATTTAGTGAGTGGTGTGAAGAAAACATTGAAGGAATTGAATTCAGACCTTGTAGAATCGATCATTTAGGAAGTAACGAGGAAGGAAATTACAACAGGCTTTTTACGGAAGAATAAAATAAAACACTCTCAAACATATACCTGATACCGTTTAAATATTTTCATCGATTATATATCTCTATTGATAGAATATATTTAATAAACAGATAATGATATGCTATTTTTAATAAGACCAGCACAACCGACATAAAGAGACTAATTAAAAGCATTCTACTATGAAAAAATACCTGGTTTTAATAATGTCATGGGTATTAATCATTGCAATTGCTTGTGATGATGATGATAATAATGATCAGGGAAACCCTAATCCCCCTGAAGAAAATATCATTGATGAAAATGGTGGTTCTGTAACCTCAAACGATGGTGTTATGGAAATAAATATACCTGCAAATGCTCTATCTGAATCTACAGCTATTACAGTAGAACAAACTGAAGAACCAGTGCCCGGTACTTTAGATTTAAATCAGAATGCTTACAACTGGGGCCCTGATGGAACTCAGTTTAACATACCAGCTGTATTAACATATAATTATCGCAATGACAATGTGCCGATTTCTGGTGCTGATGAACTTCTAACGATGGCTTATTATGAAAACTCAGCATTAATTGAAATTCCATCAATAGTTAATGCATCAACAAAAACTATTCAGGCTGATGTAGAACATTTTACAGTTTTTACTATTGTTGCAAGACAAGAATGGTTAGTTAATTTTAATGGCACCAATTATCTAATGGACGATGAATTGTCCTTAGTTTATAAAGA
The DNA here is from genome assembly GCF_026241165.1 of Mangrovivirga halotolerans. Lineage (GTDB taxonomy): Bacteria > Bacteroidota > Bacteroidia > Cytophagales > Cyclobacteriaceae > Mangrovivirga > Mangrovivirga halotolerans. Next base: position 392,034 of record NZ_JAPFQN010000002.1, read on the forward strand.
AGGCCTTTCAGATCCGTTTGATGAAGAGAATAATACTAATCCCACACATTATTTGTATAATTTGGAAATCGGAGATCAATTAGAAAATATCATTTTGGATATATATTTATATGCCCCTGAAGAAAGTGATTTTTTAAATAGCACTTTTGAATTTAGAAATGAAGCAAGCGTCACACCAGAAGATGTTGCAAATTCAACCTTTTTCTTTGATGCCAGGTTGGTATTAAATCAAAATCAAGTGGACATAAAACCTGTCAGTGGAACCATAGAATTAAAGGGTAATATTGAAGAAAACCGATACTACTTAATATTTAATCTGATTTATCCCGACGACGAATCGCTCACAGGAAGTTATTACGGAAATTTTACTGAAGTTCAGTAGCTATATAAAGGTGAAAAGCACAACGCTTGTTGTGCTTTTTCATTATTTATAAATCTACCAGCAGTGACTACCACTATTAAATTAATTTCCATAATTTACCATTGACTGCATTATTAGCATTAGCTTTACAAAAAATATTCTACATGATTGAGATCGGTAAATATAATAAGCTAAGAATCAACCGTAAAACAGACCATGGACTCTATTTAATCAGTGAGTCTTTAGAAGAAGTCTTATTGCCAAATAAGTATATACCTGAGGATTATTCAATAGATGACTACATTGATGTATTCGTATACCTCGATCATGAAGAGAGAAAAGTAGCTACCACACTTGAACCAAAAATAAAATTAGATGAATTTGGTTTTTTACAAGTCTCAGATGTAACTCCTGTCGGTGCCTTTATGGATTGGGGTCTTGAAAAGGAATTAATGGTGCCTTTTAAGGAACAAAGACAAAAAATGCAACCTGGAAGGTGGTACGTTGTTTATATGGATTTTGATGTAAAGACTAACAGGTTATTTGCATCTAATAAAATAGACAAGTATTTACAAAATGCTTTATTGACCATTAATGAAGGCGAAGAAGTTGACCTGTTAATTTATCATATTTCTGATATGGGGTATTCCGCAATAATCAATGGTCAGCACAGAGGTTTAATTTATAAAGACGAGGTATTTAGAGATCTTAATGTTGGAGATAAAACTAAAGGATACATAAAAAAGATCAGAGAAGATAAAAAGGTCGATCTTACTTTACAGCCGATCGGTTATGAAAATTTCAATGATAAAAATGCTGAGACCATTTACAATACCCTTGTTAATAATGGTGGCTTTTTACCACTATCTGATAAAAGTAAACCGGAGGCGATTTATGATCAGTTTGGAATTAGTAAGAAAGCATTCAAAAAAGCATTAGGAGATTTATATAAAAATCGTAAAATAACAATTGATTCAGATGGGATTACCTTGAACAGGTAACTACTTATAAAAATAATCATAAAATAAATTTGAAAAATCATTTGTTGGTGCAATATTCGTGGCCGAAAGAAATAAGTGCACTTTATTACTGATTTCTTGCAACTATCGATCACAACCTTAACACCAAAATGAAAAGATTATTTATTTTTCTTGGTATTTTTTTATGCCTCGAAGTTTTAGATGCTAGCCCAAAACTTGATAGTATCGCATATATTTTGGAAAACAAACCCCTCTCACTTGAAAAAAGAGCCGAAATATTAGTCAAATATGGTGAGTTATTAAATGATAGTGACCCCTCACAAGCAATAGACATAAATAAAAAAGCAATAGATATCAGTAGAAAAGCAGAAAATGATATCTTTCTCACAAATGCATTAAGAGCACTTGGTATCTCTTATATAAACATTGGGTTGTATGAACAAGGACTTAGCCAGACTATAAATTCGTTAAACTTAGCACAAAAGATTAATTATTACGACGGAGTAATCAAAGCCTATAACAATATTGGTGTAGTTTATATGTATCTAAACCAATATGATGATGCTGAAAAAAATTATAAAAATCTTAAGCAATTTCTAAAAGAAGATGATTCGGATAATTGGCGGAATTATTATATGAATCTGGGAATCGTTTATTGGAAAAAAGAAAATTTCAAACAAGCTCTTGCCGCATATAATGAAGCCCTTGGTATATCTATAGATAAAGGTGACAAACGTGAATGTGCTATAATTTATCATAATCTTGGAACTTTATACCTTGATAAAAATGAGTTTAAAAAATCATTAGAATATTATAACAGGGCATTAACAATAAATAAAAAATTAAAAAATGAAGCTCAGATACCATCTATTTTGATCAGTATAGGTAAAGCTCATTTTAATTCAGGGAATTTTTGTCTTGCAGAAGAGAACATTTTAAGTGCAATCGAAATAGCCTCTGAAAAGAAAATGTTACACATTGAAGAATTAGGGTATAAATCACTCTATAAACTATATAAAAAAACAGGAAATTCAGATAAAGCGCTTTTAGCTTTCGAGAAGCATATTGTACTGAAGGACAGTCTTTTAACAAGAGATAATTCCTTTAAAATCTCCCAACTTAAAAGTAATTATGCATCTATACAAGAATCTCATGAAAATGAGGTACTAAAAAAGGAATCTGAACTCCAGGAATCAGTAATAAAATACCAGACAATCATAATTTTTGCTACTCTATCATGCCTGGTAATTCTAATAATTGCATCTTTTGTTCTACTGAGATTTAACAGGTTAAGAAAGCAAGCAAATTTAGAATTACTCAAATCTAATCATCAGATTCTTCAACAAAAAGAACAGCTTGATGAACAGTCTAATAAGCTAATAAAAGCGTATCAGGAAATTTCATTAATGAATATCAACCTGGAAAAAGAGGTTTTAATGAGAACTGAAAAAGTTAAATCTCAGAATAAAACAATCCTGAAATATTCATTCATGAATGCGCACAAAATCAGAGGACCTCTAGCCCGGGTAATTGGTTTGATTAACCTTATGAATGATAAAAATGATAATAAAGATTATGATATCATTATTCCTATGCTTGTCAAAGAGGTCAAGGAGTTGGAATTTGTTGTTAAAAGCATCAGGGATTTATTGGAAAAAGAAGAATTAAAAGAGGTAAGCTAATCAAAAGTTAAAAGCATAATAACTAATTTTTTTAGGCTCAACTCGATTAACGGAATGATTTTTGATGTTTTTTTTTAAAAAAACTTAAAAAATGAAAAAACTTATTCTGTTATTTTTTCCAGTATTAGCTTTAGTTGCATGTGAAGAAAACTCTATTACAAAGGGAGAGGAAATCGAGCAATTAGAAAAATTATATCAGAAAATTGAACAAATAGCTTACAGCGAAAATTGTTCAGACCCCTCAGAATGGTTAATAACACCAATAGGATCAAAAGCATGTGGTGGTCCTACTCACTATTTACCATACTCTATTCAATCTGACACTACCCTGTTTCTTGAATTGGTAGAAAAGTATAAATTAAGGCAATTAGAATTTAACAAAAAGTATCGAATATATTCTGATTGCGCTGTTCCGTCAAATCCATCAGATGTTGTATGTATTGATGGAAAACCAGAATTCGTATATGAATAATGGTGAATTATAAGTTTATTTTATAATTTCACTATTATTAAGTCCTATATATAAATTTTAACCTGTCCTATTTTTTAGTTTATTGCAAATGACCAAATCATCTCTCATAATCAGAGGTTCTGTAGCATTTTTCTTATTTTTTATACACTTAATCTCTTTAAGTCAAATAAATACCGGAAATGGCCTCTATTCTGAAAAAATTCATCTCACTTCTAATGGTAAAAAAATTGAAAGAAATAAATTTTATTATGGTGAAGTGATTAAAGTACATTTTGAAAATTTAACCGGGCTGACAGAAGTGAATGAATATGTGTTCCCGGGAATGAGTATTACAGTAGTAAATAGTGAGATGGATACTATCTTTAACAATCCGGATTTATATAAAGAAATGACTGAGGGAGTTAACTATAAACCCTTACAATTAACAGCTACGTTAACTTGTGCTAACCCAATGCACACAAATAATGACTATACCTTATTAATTCATATTTGGGATAAAAAAGGAAAAGGAACCAATGATCTTAAGATGAATTTTCAGGTTGACAGAAATCCAAAATTTGTCATCGAAAATAAATCAGCTAGTATTGAAGAGATTTATATTTATTCTCCGCTTAAAAATAGCGTGGTTAACGATAACGAAATTGTTTTGGGTGAAAAAATATATTATGTGTTTGAAGGCATAAGCGGTTTCAAATTAAAAAATGGGCAGATTAGTGCAGGAATGAGTATGAATGTCAAAGACGATGATGGAAAAATCATTCTGTCTAATGATGACCTAATCGGTGACAAGTTATTTAGTGAAAAAGAATTTCAAAGCCAGATAACAGCTTCATTTGTTATGTCAGGTATGGTAGTTAAAAATCCTATTGAGGTTGAATTAATCATTTGGGACAAATACAGTAAAAATAAAATCAAATTAACTTCTCAGTTAATTATCCTTCTTTAAAAAAATTTTAGAATGTTTTAATCCTATCGCCTTAACCTTATATAAAAAGGCTTTATTCATACATCTAGAGTGTTTACAATAGCTTTAGGCAGACTTTTCAAATTCTAAAAATATCTACCCCTTCCAATATTATCATGGTGAAAAAAGCACTTGCTATTCAAAATAAATATTATTATATTAAATATTAATATTTTAATATAACTAAATAGTACCACACCGATGAAAACACTTACCACAATTATTGCAGTATTTATTTTTGCCTACTTCCTTATGCCTACTGACGTCATTGCTCAGGAAGATATGGAACCTAAAAAATTCGAAAACGCAACCTGGAAAGAAGTTGTGTTCATCGACTTCAAGCCTGGAAAAATGGACAGAGCCCTCGAAATAGTTAACAAATATTTCAAAAAAGCTTCAGAAATGTCTGGAACTAGTTTCCCTGAAACAATGATAGAACTAAGAACCGGGCCATGGGATATGATGGTTGTCTGGTCAATGAAAGACGGATTAGATGAAATGAATTGGGAAGTAAGTCCTGATAATATCAAATGGAGAAAAGCTATGGAAAAAATAGCAGAAGAAGAAGGAGCCTCTGCCAAAGACATCTGGGAAGAATATCAAAGCCTCGTTGCACGGTCAAGTATGCAATTAGGTATGTCCAGAGGTGAATGAAATGTATATTTAGAAATTCCTACCCGGTGAAGGTTCTCAACACCTTCACCTTTTTTTTATCTCTGCATTTATAAGAACAGGAAAATGATCGCTGATATAAAGATTATTATCTCTACGGTCATCTATAGTCAAGTTGAGTTTTACATCAATACCTCTTACCAGAATATGATCAATCCTCCTATTTAAAGGAGACTCAAGATTAAATCCATTATATGTACCAAATGGTCCATAAACCTGATCAGCATTATTAAAAGAGTGAGCTAGAATTGAGTTTAATATTTTCATTGGTTCATCCACCATCTGGCTGTTAAAATCACCCATTATGATAACTGGCAAGTTTTTACTATTCACTTTGTTTAATACTTCTAAAAGTAATTTTGAAGAATTGATTCTGGACAGTTTATTCTCATGATCGTAATGGACATTGAAAACCCAAAATTCGTCTCCCGTCTCCTTATTTTTAAATAAAGCATAAGTGCAGATTCTTCTGTAATTAGCTCCCCAACCATAAGACGGCATTGTCATTTTTTCAGAAAGCCAAAAGGTATTTATATTTCTTGCCGTGAATTGGGTCGAATCATAAAATATGGCTGAAAACTCTCCTTCCTTTTTCCCATCATCTCTCCCTTTTCCAAAATAAGTGTAATCTACCAGAGCCGAATCAATATATTCCAGCTGATGAAGTAATCCCTCCTGCGTACCAATTATAGATGGTTGATAAAATTTCATGAGCTCTATTAAGGATTCCTTTCTGTCATTCCAGCTATTTAATTCACTGGTGGGATCGTCATACTTAATATTATAGGTCATGGCTGTAAAACTCTGACCCCAGATGGAATTAGAAATGATAAATACCGATAATATTAATAGAGTTAACCGACTCATTTTTAATATGATAAATATATACTTAAAGATAACCAATAATTATGAGAGGCTTTATTATTAATGAATGAGTCAATCCGATAATCAAGTCCGGTTTCGGTTTTCAGGTCCTCGGTAAATTTATAACCTATAACGGGTACTATTCTTATTTCCAGATCATATTCTCCACCCTGCAAAATATTAAGATATTCGTTGTTAATCTTCAAATAAAACTCTCTTTCATCTACTTTAACTCCACTCAATGGTTTTTCAATGGTAAATCTGTACCGGAAACGAAATTCTGAATCTTCAACCTTACTAAAAGTCTGATCAGCAGATATTCGATGAGATCTTCGTGAAGAGTAACCAGATTCTAAAAATGTGTACTGCTGAATTGAACGATGAATTAATTCACCCATTTCAAATCGAATTAGATAGCCCATTGCTATGACCTGCTGTAAGTCCGTTTTATAGCTGATTAACGTAGCCACATCATTTCTCTCATATACAGGCAGGTCTTCAAATTCACTGTTTGCCTCTCCTTGAGAATAAACCTGCCTCCCCTCCCACTTTACATTTAATGTCCAGTTACCAGATATATTATGATTGATATTTAAGGACGGAAGTATTCCGAATAGGTGATCATTTTGAGAAAACAGGTAAAAATGTGAACTTAATAAAATTAGAAGTATAAAAAATTTTTTAGTATTCAAGATTATCTGTATTTCTGATTACTATTTTTTTTACTTGTAATATCTCTCCTTCCTCATCTGCTAGTATTTCATATTTACTCCACTCTTTTTCAACTTGGGACTTAATAATGATCTCATATTTCAAAATGCAATCATGATCTGTTATTCCCTCTTTTAAAAGTTTTAATAGCCAGGTTGCTTCACCAGTGAATTGGGTTTGTATTTTTATTATTCCATATTTTGCAAACTTTTCGGTGATATGCTCATCCAATATTTTCCATACTTCTTCCGGAATTTCTTTCTTTCTGACTATAATTTCAATATCCTGGATTTCTCCTGATTCAGAAAATTCAACACTATAAAATTTACCCTTATTTTTAAATTTAGCTTCTATAGAAATATCATCCTCACTCTCTTCCCGATACCAATTAATTCGTGAGTCAACTTCACTCTCTTTGATGAAATTTGATGCTTTTTCCGGAACCTCGCTTTCGTCGATTTTATATTCTCTTTCGAGCTTTTCCTGAGAATAAGAATTGTAGGTTAAATGTAGAAAAAGTATGAAAATCAATAATTTGAGAAATTTACCATTTCGATAGAGACTTCTACTTTTTAGGTTTTTGGTTATCATTTTCATCCACTTTGTCATCATCCTGATTTTTCTTCTCTTTATTTTGGTTTTCTCTGTGACCTTCAATTTCAGGATTTTTTGATGATTTATCTTCTGTTACATCACTATTTTTAGTGACATCTTCTATATCCTCCTCTATTGCCTGACCTCTATCCCCCAAAACAGGCTCCTCCCCTTCCGATTGATTTCCCATCTTCATCTTTTTAACAGTTGATTTTCCAGAATTAATTTTGGGAATCGTAGACTTATTTCCATCTCTGTTGGCCTGATAATGTGGAGACATTATTTCTATATCATTTTCATTAAAGACATCCTGGATATGGGCATGTAAAGCTGAATAAATTGCTGCTTGTTTATTTGGTTCCTTAGTATAGGCATTTAATTGGTAGGCAACATAAAAATCAGACAGTTCCGTTTGAAAAACATATGGTTCAGGTTCGTCAAGAAGTAATTCTGTTCTACCTGCCGCTTCTTTTAAAGCCTGATGCACTTTTTTCCATGGTACATCATAACCGATAGTCACAGTAGTATAAATAATCAATCCGCTTTCAGAACCTAGTAAATTATAGTTTAATATATTTCCGGAAAGAATTGTTGAATTCGGGATCGTAATAACTTCATTTTTTATTGAATTTATTCTCGTAACCAAAAGATTTTTCTCTATAATATCACCAGTTATTGAACCAATTCTAACCCGGTCTCCCCTTTTAAATGGCCTCATATAAGTTATAACTATGCCAGCAACCATATTCGATATGGCATTTGTAGAACCAAGTGAAAACAGAACACCAACAAAGACTGATACCCCTTGAAATATTTTAGAATCCGATCCCGGCAAATAAGGAAAAATGAGTATTACTGTGAAAGCAAGCAATAAGAATTTCACTATCCCATAAGTTGGTTTTGCCCAATCGGGATAAAAACCAGGTATTGTGAGTTTCTCTCTACGGATTTCCTGAAAAATATATTTTATAAATTTCAGGAAATAATGCATTACCAGCAATATGGCAATGATTGTAATAAGATTCGGCAGAAAACTCCAGATTGAAGTTGCCATTGATGAAAAGGGAGTCCAGACCAGTTTAAATAGTTTATCTGCCCAGCCTCGTGTGAAGGTAAACACACTAAAAATTAGTGGTATGGAGATATATAATGACAAAATAATTAAAACCCATTTGGCCACCCCAATTAAAAATTTTATTAATGTGATTTCCTGGCTTTTTGACAAGAATGTATAATTCTTATATTGAAGATCTTTTAGCCATTTATCTTTATGCTTTTCAACGAGTGCAAACGATCGATTACTTCCAGCACTGATAAGTCTAATTAACAGCCATAATCCAATAAGAATAATTAATACCTTTCCCGCCTTTAATAGATTTATTAAAAAACTTTTATCGCGATAAGACTTTTCCAGATCTTGTTTCAATTCAAGAAGATAAAACTTTGATAATTCATTCAATGAAAGTTGATTATATTCTGCTTCTTCTTTGGTCGCTGTCAACAAATGCTGATCCTGATAGTAAATTTCTACTGTATTATCTTCAGTTATGGTTTTTAAAGAGTCAGGTGTAAATTCATCCTGGTTAAATAGTTCTTTGAGTTTTTCTGACAAGTTTTTAGCTCTCTGATCGGCCTTAAGAGTTCCTACAGGATAGTAAAAATAAAAAAGAGTATCACCTGACAATCCTATAACTGGTTCGCTATTTTCTACCTCTACACTTTTAATTGGATCTGGAATAACCTGGTTATTATCTTCGGATACTTTCGCTTGGTTCGAATCAAGCTCAAGAGTTAAGATTCTTTCCATAAGGATAGTCTCCAAAACCGAATCTTCAAGTTTTCTTTGTTTTATTTCACTAAGCTCTTTTTTATATATTTTAAGTAAAACAATTCTGGTTGAGTCTGAATAATACTGGTTATCTAATTCCTGGGTAAAATGCTTTTCAGGAATTAAAAACATTATCAAAAGAATTATAAACCGGTTTTTCATCTGACCTATAAAAAAAGGATCTATCTTTTCAATTATGATAAGATAGATCCTCAACTTGAAACTTGTTCGTTAATTATTTGACCAATTTGCCCAATTAGAACAATGGCCTGCATTATCTGTACTCTGAATTTCAGTTTGAATACCTGAATACCCAGCATTCATCACTGCTCTTGGACTAAAATGTAATTTTCCAGCCCCAGCATCTAAAAATGCCTTTCCAAAGTGTGCCTGACTTAACCCATGTCCCGCTTCATGTAAGGCGACAGTTTCCACGTCGATGTTACCTCCGTCAAACCAGGAAAAATTATCATTGTAATATATTTCCCGGAAAGCAACATCTAATTTACCATTATTATCTTCATCAGTTGGACCACCTGGGCCGCTATAAACAAATGTAAAAGTCACTCCTAATATGAAATTACCACCTCCTGGTGCGAGAAAGTTAAAAAAGTCAGAGCCTAACCACCCGCAATGAGTTATATCAGCCATTACTACTTGACTCCCTCCAAACCCCAATAAAAAAGCAACAAAACCTGAACTTACTGCAGGGTCAGAAGGTACTTTAAATATGTTAAGATCACTGCATAACAAATCGTCCCATGTATTCATTGCTCTGTCTACAGCTGCTGACGAAGTACTAACATCAAGGTCGGCAGAAGGTCTGTTCTCGTCAATATAGTATGAAATGTCATTAGTACCATCCAGACTCAATCCTGGTACGAAGTCAGCACCTAATTGCTTATTCCCGGTATTCATAAAAAAGACCGTATTACCCATTTCTCCGGATTCATCCAATGTCAGAAATTCAGCTTTATAAAGCACATATGACTCCCCTTCAATATTTGATGTTATTCTTGCATTGATCCCCATAGCTGATAGATCTCTGAATTCAGGCTCAACTTGAACTGGAACTAATGAAGTTTGTTCATTACTCTCACAGGCTAATATCAATATCATTGATATTAGCGCAAATAATTTTGGCATTTTCATCATGTTAATCTCTAGTTTAGATATGATTATTTAAATATTAAATATAATATATCAAATTAAAGTCATATTGCAATCAGCTATTCATATATTTTTTTTATTAATCTTTTAACCATCCATTAAACAACGGTTCCAGGTATGTGAAAATTAACAGGAAAGAAAAAACCGAAGAGATTTACCCTCCGGTTTTAACATATTGATTTTAAAAATTGGAGATATTATCTGGTCTCTTTAGCCTCATGCTCTGGAACACCTAAATCTTTGTTTTCCAATTCAGTCATAACATATTCTATTGCCTTCTGAAGCTGCACATCATTTCCTTTTGCCAATTCAGATGGATTTTCTGGCACTTTGATATCAGGTTCAACACCATGGCCTTCCTTAAACCAGGTTCCATCCGGATTGTACATTCTAAAAGTAGGAACAGTAACTCTACCTCCATCAATTAAAGCAGGTGCTCCCGAGATTCCAATTAATCCTCCCCACGTTCTGGATCCGATCAATGGTCCTAATTCTGCTTTTCTAAAGTAATCAGGGAAGGCATCACCTCCTGATCCACTCCATCCGTTAATAAGCATTGCCTTTGGTCCGAAATGGCCTACCGGAGGCCATTGCCAATTCTGACCATCTCTTACATCCCAGTAAGCAAAAGGCTTTCTATTTAACAATTCGATAAACCGATCGGGTATCTGACCCCCACTATTAAAGCGCTCATCTATGATCAGGCCATCTAAATTCCATTGGCCTGCAAACTGCCTAACTAGTTCTGCCTGACCGTCTAATCCGGTACTTCGCACATATATATACCCTACCCTTCCATCTGTTGCTTCCTGAACCTTCTTCCTGTTGTTTTCAATCCAGGCCAAATGCCTCAATCTGATATCCTCATTCCTACTAAATGCTTTAACCAGTTCTTTCCTGGCCCCTTCCATAGAAGGCTTATCATTTACCGTTAATTGAACGGCTTTTCCGTTAAGACCGTAAAAAGCACTATATGGCTCCTTGTCTACACTTAAAGGCACACCGTTTACAGCCAAAATATAATCGCCTTCATTAATATTAATTCCCGGCATAGCGACCGGCGCTATTGCCTCCGCATCCCATGGTGCACCTTTTACAATTTCTGATATTTTATAATAGCCGTTATCAGCCTTCCAATTAACTCCAAGATAACCTACCTCCGTCTGCTCATTGGTTTCAGTATCACCACCTCCACGATAAGTATGCGAGGCATTGAGTTCGCCGATCATCTCCCCAATTATAAAATTCAGGTCTCTTCTGGTATTTGCTTGCTCAACAAGGCTTCCATAATAATCTTTCACTGCCAGCCAATCCACACCATGCATATTTTCGTCATAAAAATAGTCGCGTTGGAATCTCCAGGCATCCATGAAGATCTGTTTCCATTCTTTCATCGGATCTACTCTAGACTCCATTTCATTAAGAGGCAATTTATCTTCTATATTCTGACCTGGCTCCGCATTAATAACAGCCAGTTCGTTTCCCTGAAGCACAAGGATTTTTTTACCATCAGCAGACATTCTAAAGCCATTCGCCTTGCCAAAGACCTCTTTTGATTCGTTTTCCTTTGGATCGTATATCATTATTGGGGCGGGACCTTGTATATTAGTTCTATCATGGTAAATAAGTTTATCTTTTATAGCATATAGATTGGCATAGTTTCCGGGATCTAGTGGCATCAAGGCAATTCTGCTCTCTATATTCGAAAAATTTATTCTCACCTCAGGATCTTTTTCTTCTTCATCTTCAGGTTCATCATTTTTCTTTTCCTTCTTTTTATCACTCTCTTCTTTTTCTTCATCTTCCTTTATTTCCACTTCATCATTTTTCAACAACAATGGAATTTTAACACTTTCGTCAAGAGGCAGCACTGCCAATTGAGAAGATTTAGAATAAATAAAACTATTATCAAAATTACTATAAGTAGGGTTCATTGCCCTGTTTGTAAAGAAGTACAAGTATTTCCCATCAGCGTCAAATGATGGAGAATAATCATTATAAAACTGACTGGTCACTCTTTTTCTTTCCTCATTCTTCGTATCATAAATAAATATGGAATTGTTTCTATTTTGTTCTCCCCTCGAATAAGTCATCCATCGACTATCCGGAGACCATGATACTGAAAAATTATCCAACCCCCACTGGAACATCCATAAGCCCTCATCAATTTTTGTCGTTTTATTGGTATTAGTATTAAATATATTAATAGCCATTGTCTGGTCTATGAAAGCAAGTTTTTTGCTATCCGGAGACCAATATAAATGGTATCTGAATCCATCGTCAAAGTTTGTTAAGCGTGTTTTATTCCCGGACTCAACATTCATTATATGAAGATTATATTCACCATTTTCATCACTCCAATAGGCTATCTTTTTACCATCCGGAGACCAGGCTGGAAATCGCTCTGCCGAACCAGAGGTATTAGTAAGATTTATTACCGGCCCATTACTGGCTGGTACTGAAAAAAGATCACCCCTGGCTTCAATGACAGCCCGTTTCCCATCATGCGAAAGCCAAGCATTTTGCATCTGTTTATGAGTCTTTACAGTTTTGGGTAAAAGGTTGGAGCGATCTGATATGACATTGATATTTACAGCTTTGACTGATCCATCAGATAAATTATATAAGTGTAATTTCCCATCTGCCTCAAATACTATTTCCTCCGGACCTATCGATGGAGTATGGATATCAAAACCTTTGAATTCAGTCAGTTGAGTAGATTGATCAGTTTCTATATCATACACCAGAGATTATTTCTTTTTTCCGGTCCGCGATCTGATAAAAAATACACCTTACTTCCCACCCACATTGGCAATTCTTCATTTGCATCACTTTGAGCTATATTCTTATGAGACATATCTTCCAGATCGAAAATTGTAATATCCGGAGCCATTCCTCCTCGATAACGTTTCCAGGTCCTGTTCAACCTTGATTTGTCTGTATAAGCTAACCTTTTGCCATCAGGAGAAAAGGAGGCCATTTCTCCATAAGGAACAGGTAACTTTTGAGCCTCACCTCCACTCTTATTTATCAGATAAAATTGGTTATACCTTTGTCTTCCACTTTCTCTGGCTGAAGCAAAAAGAACTTTGTCTCCATCGGGGTGCCAATCCAGCATTCTGTCGGTGGAACCGTGATAGGTAACTCGTTTAGGTACACCACCCATTGCGGGTATAACATATATATCTGAGCTTCCTTCATAATTGCCGCTGAAAGCTATATGCTTGCCATCAGGAGAAAACTTAGGAAAAATTTCTGTTCCCTGGACTGTTGTTAGTCTGTTTGCTGTTCCTCCATCTTTAGGTACTATCCATATATCATTTGCATAAGTGAAAGTAATATGACTGGAAGATACATCAGGGAAATAAAAAAGTCGGGCATCTACCTGACTATAAGCATTTAAATAACATAAAACACCTATAAGGAAAGGTAATATTCTTAAATGATTTTTCATGGTATAACGGTTTGACGAATTAATTCAATAAAAAAGGGTAACCTATTTTGGTGACCCTTTTTAATATCGCTAAATTCCTTTAAAAAAAGAAACCAAAATCCTTGAAATTCATTGTATATCAGCACAATATAAAGTAGCTGAATCTATATTTGGATCACCAAGAGAAAAATATACTTTACCATTAATGTCATCAAAAAGGTAAGATCTGATTTCTTTATTAGATGATACAACTAATTTTCTTTCTTTATTAGAACTCAAATCAATTAAATATACATTTAAAGTCCAGTCAGTAGTTGAAACAAAATTCCAATTATTTCCTTTAAACGATACAACTATCTTATCCAGTTCACTATTTGGGTGAAATTTGATGAAATAATCCGGGTTTCCATTGTTGATAAATTGCTTTTCCCAAACTTTGGTTTTAATATTTTCAGTAACATTAAGATCAAATATTCTTACTACAACAAGACCGTCTGATAAAACATTCTCCTGAACTAAAATATGAAGTTCATCAGAATCCCAATTCTTGCCTATGATTTTTCCTTTAATATCAATTGGAGCTAAGGATCTGGTTAAGGTATTCAGTATGGAAGACGGCTCATTAATATAAATCTGGCTGCCTGACGGATCAAATAATGGATTTCTACCAGGCCCAAGAGCTAATAAAGATCCGGTTTTCAAATCTATTTGCTTTAACTCACCATGGATATTTTCTATTACTACTTTATCTTCATTTTCTGATAAATCAAATGTTCTGACTTTTTCTCCAGGTGGGTTAAGTGAGGATATTTTGCCTGTAATTTTGTTAAATAACAATAATTCATCCCGATGTGAGACCAGATAAATTAATTCTCCATCTTTAGAAATCTTGTAATTTCTACTATGAAGAAATGAAAATTCATTGTAAAAGCCGGTTTCAATATCTATTTCATGAAATCCAAATTTACTTCCGGAAATTACATTAAAACTTTGAGGATCCAGGTAGAGTTCTCCCGATACAAATTCCCCTGAAATGATCCTTCGATTTTGATTTACATATTTTGGTTCTTCTTCCTCCAAACAGGAGATCATAATTAAGGAGGCCACCAAAAAATAATACTTGTTTTTCATCTGATACCCTTATGTTTATTAATAAAGTTATCTATTGAAAATTTCCTTATTATTTATCGGAAGTTAATTATATATAAATTTTCAACCTTCAATTCAGGTTGTGTTAACAATAAATTAATTAATGAGATTGTGGGAATTGGATTAAATAACAGATCAAAATATGAGGACAATAAAAACAGGGAGATTATGTGTTTATATCAGAATGTATCTGGCAATCATAACTTATTGGTGATTACCAATTAACAATCGTACTTATAAGATATTAATTAATAACCAGGTAATCATCAGTATCATTTGTTAAACCAACGATTTTTTCTTCTATTATAGATTCGACTTCCTCAGAAGGTTCTTCAATTATCCGGGAAATTTCTGAAACAGACATTTCCTGAATATTGAGCAAATAAGATATAATAGCTTGTTTAGGCTTAACATCCTGAAACATTTTTAAAGAGCACTTATTATATCCATTATCCTTTTTTAATAATTCAACTTCTTTAGCAGCCTTATCAAATAACCAGACAACCAGATTGGAAATGTCTTGATTTTCAAGCATCGATCTGAGTAATGCCAACCAGACTTCCTGAATGATATCTTCAGCTAGATCTTTATCTTTAACCTTATATAATATAAAGTTGTGGAGTGGCTTGTGGTAATGTTTCCAAATAAGACTTTGTTTCATGCTCCCTCAATAAATCTAATTCCGCATTGGTTTTAAATGGCTGCAATTATAAATAGTGGCAGCCTATTTATCCACCTTATGCTTACTTATTAATTATTAATTTTTGGGACTCTTTTTTGACTCTCTGATAGTTAGGCGCTTATAGAAAATATCAATTTACTGGTCCTAAACTGATAATATTAAAGCGACGGATTTCATGTTAATTTGAGTCCATCTAATTTTCACTACTATCTAAAATAGCACTTAAAACAGAATAAAAAAAATGGTTATTTTTGATTATTGATTTACTACAAAATCAAAAATGAAAATCAAATTTTATCCTGGGTATATATTTAAATTTTTGATACTATTAGATCATTCTTTCCATATGAAATGACCATAAATGGTTACATCATCTGTTCATACATATCAAAATTGATTTTCTTTAAAAAATACAATAATAAAAATTGAATCATTTTTAAACAATTGATATTTATAATAACCTTTTCCATTTATTGAAAAAACTTTTCATTCTTATAATCTTTACTTCTTACGGCTTTTTCACGGTTTTTCATCAGGTATTTATTTTTATCTAAAATTATCGCCCTGAAACCCAGAAGATGGAAAAATCGCTTCGCAAAAAATTTCGCTATTGAAGTATCTACTTCTAAAGTGTCCTTTTCACTATTATGCCACTTCACACCAGGCAATACAGGTAGAATCTTATCGATTTTAAGATTCCTTAATTTTTCAGATAATTTAAGGAAGAAAGGAGAAACCCTTCTGATAAGAAAAAAACCATCATCGCCCTGATTTTGATATAGAGGCATAAATATGCGTGCATTTTCTTCTGCCTTTATTCGTTCTCCATTATATTTTGCTAAAACTAACCCTTGCTTTACTTTCTGAAAATTCACAAAGCCTGGCTTCATTTTAAATTTTGAATTATCAAAAACCTGATACCTGTAAAAGATCTCAAATATTTCATGCGAGTCAAAGGAAGTTTTCGCCAGTTGATCGTAATATTTATAGTAATCAAAAGACTTTTTTTTGAGCATACCGGCATGCACAAGAGCCAGCAAAATAAAAGCTTTATGATTATCTACCGATGATTTATCCCCATGGCTTCCTCCTTCAAATCCAAAGGCGACATAGCCTAATTCATTGATATAGCTCAACAATGGGCCTTCAAGATATTCTTCAATTCCCAGAATCATAGGAACAGGAAATAATTCGGCAAATTTTCTATTTGCAAGACAATCATTTACAGTTAAAAAAGGATTAGTTTCACTAGAAGTGGTATGGAGGTCGAAAAAATAAAAAGGCCCCTCATCTTCATTCAAAATTTTTCTTATTTCAACAAGAATTTCCTTTTGCTCAATAATGTCCTGAGCTGGATTATTTCCTGCTTCATTAAGCAAATTGTTAATTTTTTCTCTGGTCCAAAGCCTGTTCAAATCATACTTTTCATATCGCAGTCCTTTACCGAGTGCTCGAAGATTACCACTAATTCCGTAAATATTTCCTCTGACTTTTATTTTACTGTTTGATATCTCATCAAAAACTTCTTTAATGGCAAAAACACCCGAAGGTTCATTACCATGTATTCCTCCAGTAAAGATCATGCTCGGACCATGCTTACTGCCCTCGATTTTTCCGATCAATCTTCCTACTTTGATCTTATGACCGCTAAATTGATCAATTAATTCCACCATATTTCATCGACTTTATGTCATTTACAGTGATAATTCCAACCATCTGATTTTTCTCAACAACTGGCAAACATGTTAAATGATGGTTTCTAAGTATTTCTACCACTTCTTTAATGGGTTGATGAATATCCACGGTTTGAAAATCTTTTTCCATTATATCGCCAACATTATATTTCGATATATCGAGCTGGTTTTTCCTAACTTTTTTGAGCAACCTTTCGCCTAAAATTCCAACCAAATCACCTTTTATATCCTCAACAGGCAAATGATGAATATCATTCCATTCCATTATTTTAATGGCAAATTCTGCTGGATCCTCAACATTTACTGTAAATAAATGTGTAGACATTATATGACCTGCAAACTTTGCAGATTCGTGGATTTCAGGAATTGGCTTAGAAGTCTTCCATTCATGAACTGGTTTTCCCTTTTGCTGATGCTTATATATAGACTTAGTCAAAGCCATCAGGGCATCATCCCTTTTTAAGTCCTTTTTTAATTCTCGAAAATTTTTAATAATCCACTGAGCAGATGATCTGCCTGCTGTCCTTTTTTCAATGATTCCGAGATACTTTTCAATATCTCTCTTGTCCACCTCCATTTTTTTTAGTCCTTCATAAGCTAAAGGCAAAAATTCATTCGCAATCAATTGCCTTACTGATCTATAGTCCCCTTCCCATCTCATAACTGACTCTTTTCCTGTCCGAGCAGCTCGAATAAAATTACTCTTGGCATCTCTGAAGTCCATCTCTCCCTCCATCTCATCATATTTTGCAGGACGCCCTTTCATCAACCCGGCCCAAAAAGCAAAATTTGCTACCTCATCAACTATAGTTGGACCGGAAGGAATATATCTGTTTTCTATTCTTAAATGAGGTTTACCTCCTCCAACTCCATAACAAGGCCTATTCCATGGATAGATTGTCCCATTGTGTAAACTCAGGGCTTCTAGCTTGGGAATCTCTGAAATATTTCTTTTCATTTTATCATAAATATTCTCTTCAAGTTCTTTGGTAAGAAGCACCTTGTACTTAGATATATTCTTCTTAAAAATATCTGTGACAGTTCCCGTAGCCCAATTATCTCCAAATGAAACTCGTGGCTCCTGATCTTTCAAGGCATAGGAGCTGATCCTGGTATCAACACTTTGCATAAATAAAGCGATCCTTGTTTCAAACCACAATTCTCTACCAAGCAGTAATGGTGAATTAGCACATATACCTAACACAGGTCCGGATATAGCCTGTGACCAGTTATAAGAAGATACAAAGTCATCTGAGGACACCTGCAAATGCATTTGAAAACTAGTATTACACGCTTCAAATAAAACTGAATCATGGATAAAGGTGAGCTCATCAACACCCATCATATGAAAACTAAAATCGGTACCTCTGATAGCCTTTACTACCTCATTTAGTAGAAAATATCGAGGGATGGGCGTCATATAATCTAATTGTAGTTCTTTTCTGCTAATGGTAGGTAATATACCCGTTAACAAAACCCTGCTATCGTGTTTCTTAGCTGCCTTTTTTGCCTTCTCAAGAAATTTGGTTAAGGTATTCTCTAGTTCGGAAAAACAATCTTTTTCAAATAGCAAGGGGTCCAGGTTGATTTCTAGATTATATTTTGCCAGTTCGGTAGTAAAATGTCTGTCATTAATTTCATTAAGAACTTCAAGAGAGTTATCCGCAGGTTTCCAGTTTTTATTGATTAGACAAAATTCCTGCTCCGCTCCAATCCTAACCACATCATCTTCAAAACTTTTATTTTGTATAAGTTCGTCCAGGATCTGAATATCTTCCAGCAACCTTTTAATATATTTTGCCCTTAACTGACCATCAGAAATAGATTTTACTGAGTGTTCTCCCATAAGTAAAAGATTATTTTATCTTTACATAATCTAACATCTGATATTATATATATATAAAACAATCATCAGTTAAGATTATGATTTTTAACGAATAACCTTTTCCTTTGGAACTTATTTTATCAACTATACTTTTTTAAAATGAAACCATACCTCCATATTCTGGTAATTGCCTTATCATTTTTCTCATTCCAGTTATCTGGCCAGGAAAAAATAGAATATGACTCTACCAAGACAGTTTATTTAACTACAAAAGATAAAGCAGTATATAGAGGTAAAATAACCGATCAATCTGATAATAAAGTTTTTCTCCAAACCGAAAAATTCGGATTACTACACATCTATAAAGAAGATATCAGAGAAATTGAAATTGTCGATGGGCAACTTATAAAAAAAGGAAAAGTCTGGCATGACCATATTTATGCTACCCGTTACATCTTATCTGGCAATGCTATCCCTCTGGAAAAAGGACAGGGATATTATAATAATCTATGGATATTTTCAAATAATTTAAATTATGGAATTACAAATAACTTCTCTGTAAGCACTGGTGTTTTTACAGTTTTTGATGGTTCATCTGGTATCGGACTTCCGTTTTGGGTTTCTGCTAAATACAGCTTTAACAAGATTGGGCAAAACATGTATTTTTCAATTGGAGCAATGGGCCTCAAAGTCTTTAATGTAGACATGCCTGTTCTGGGTGCAATCTATGGTGCTACAACTTTTGGTGATAAAAATCGAAACCTCACGCTGGGATTAGGAGTTCCCTATCAACATGGTTACGGTCTCGTTAAATACCCACTGGGGAAGATCAGTGGAGCTATTCGGGTCTCAAAATCAACCTATCTTACTCTTGAAGGATTTATTGCCGGAATTAATTTTATTGAAAACCAGGATTTAGGCGAGGGCATGCTTTTAACTATCGGAGGGAAATCCGGGTCGAAAAACATTAGTTTTAACTATGGTGCAATTCTGGCTTTTGACTTTGCTTATCCTAGTTTTATAGTTGGTATTCCAGTATTTGGAATTACAGTCCCTTTTGGAAAAAAATAATCCTTTTTGAACTTTTCAAATGTTATTTTAAGTAAATTTATAAACCACAAAACAGTTTAAACAATGACCCATTTAAATTCAAACTGGGTTTTGTTGACAATATTTCTGTTTTTTAATCTCTCATTCACCTCGTATTCTCAGAAAAATGCCAACGATGCCCCCTTGCAAAAGGCTCCTGATTTCACTTTAAAAGATCTTAGTGGAAAAGAAGTTTCTATGAATGAATACAAAGAAAAATTCTTAGTTATTCATATTGCCACTACCTGGTGCCCTTTCTGTAATGCAGAAGCCCCATACCTTCAGGCTTTATATGAAAAATATCAGTCTGAAAATGTTGAAGTCCTTATAATTGATGTAAAAGAACCAGAGAGCCTAGTAAAATCAAAATTACAGAATAAATATAACTTCACGTTCCCGGTTTTACTTGATTCCGATGGTAATGTTGCTGCTTCTTTTGCTCCTGAAAATGTATTACCTGACCTTGCAAGAGATGAAGTAATGCTAGCATCAAATTTGATTGTGGATCCGGAAGGAAATATTCAGTTTATGTCATTATTAGACTCTAAAAACTTTGACGCTAAACTGATTTCTCTACAAAAAAGATTAAATGAGCTTCTTCAGGAAAACTAGCTTACTGGTAATTCTATTAGTGATTACTTGTAGTAATTTTCAGGATAATGATTGGGTTCATTTTCAAAAATTCATATTGACCCCTACTGAAAACCCGGATACCCTGGTGCTATACTTTACAATAGACCAGGGTTTTCATATTCAGTCTGATCAACCTGAAGATGACTTGATGATCCCTACAGAATTATATTTGCAGGAAACTAATACCTTATCCTTTGGTCGCCCCATCTTTCCAGAGCCTGAATATTTTTATGTAGGAAATTTCAAAACTCAAGTTTTCAGTAACGAACTGATCGTAAAAGTTCCACTAATACATTCCGGAAAATTAAACCAAAATTCAATTTTCGGAACAATAAAATATCAACCATGTAATAGTCAAAAATGCTTTTTCCCAAGGGAACTTTCTTTTAAAATTAATCTCTAACCTCCACGACCACTTCAATTTCAACTGCAATATTAGATGGAAGCGATCCCATACCTACTGCTGCTCTGGCATGTTTACCCCTTTCCCCAAATACTTCGACGATAAGATCACTAAACCCATTGATAACGGATGGATGATCAGCAAAATCCGGATCAGCATTTACCATACCATGTACCTTTACAATTCTTACTACATTATTAAGATCTCCTATCTCTGCTTTTAAAGAACTTAACTGTTGTATAGCAGTGTACCTGGCTGCTTCATATCCTTGTTCTACAGTAAGGTCTGATCCAACTTTCCCTGTTATGTATGTTCCATCCTCTTTCTTTGGACCTTTCCCAGCCAGAAACACAAGGTTTCCTGATCTTACTGCATTCACATAATTAGCAACTGGTGCACCAGGTTCTGTCAAGTTTATTCCTAACTCTGCGACTTTTTTTTCTACATCATATGGATAAAGTGCCTGTCGTACTGTATCCATTTCCAAAGTGTCACTTAATTCCTTCTTTTCGGTGGGTTGACAAGATGTGATACTAAGAATTACAAAAACTGGCAATAAGAAATATTTAGTCATTGTGATTTGATATTGTTGAAAAAGAATAAATACTGATTTTGTTAATATACAAACAAAAAACCGAAGATCTCTCTTCGGTTTTATTCAATATTGAGATAGCATTTTCTTATTTAACTTCCCAGAAGTTATTGCCACTTAACAATGAATCCAGATCAGCTTCTCGTTTAGACCTATAAAGATCAATCTGATCCTGGAATACTTGCTCATAAGTATTTCGTTGGTTTTTATAAAATACCCCAAAAGGACGAGGTAATTTACCTCTCTCCTCTGTGTAGTCGAAGAATTCAGCCAATATTGAGGCTTTTATTTTATCTTCTTCATCATGTATCCAGCAATCATCAGGAGAATATGAATCCATATCCACGATTACAGGTTTAAATCCCTCCAGAATTATACCTTTTGAATCATTATCAAATAATAAGGGTTTACCGTTTTCGAGATATAATGTGTTTTGATCTTTAAGTGATTTATCGGTAAACTCTTCAAATGCCCCATCATTGAAAACATTACAGTTTTGGTATATTTCTATAAAGGAAGCTCCCTTATGATCATGAGCAGCGCTTAAAATCTCTCTCATATGTACAGGGTTTCGATCAATTGCCCTCGCCACAAATGTGCCCTCGCTACCTAAAGCAAGAGTGATTGGATTAAATGGTCTGTCTACAGAACCAAAAGGAGTTGATTTACTTATCTGACCTTTGGGAGATGTAGGAGAATACTGACCTTTAGTCAAGCCGTAAATTTGATTATTAAACAAAACGATATTTAAATTAAAATTACGTCTCAGGAGATGGATAAGATGGTTACCACCGATTGACAAACTATCTCCGTCTCCAGTGATCATCCATATATCTAATTCAGGATTTACAGCTTTCAGGCCACTGACTATTGCCCCCGCCCTACCGTGAATACTATGCATTCCATAAGTGTTCATATAATAGGGAAACCTTGAGGAGCATCCTATTCCTGAAATGAAAACGATATTCTCCCTGGGCACCTTGATTGAAGGTAAAATTGTCTGAATCTGTTTAAGAATAGAATAATCACCACAACCAGGACACCATCTTACGTCCTGATCGGTAGCAAAATCCTTGGCAGTAAGAGTTTCACCGTGTCCGTTACTTTTATTTTTGGTTTGCATATTCTCTGAATTTTAATACTTGTTCCTTGATCTCATCAACTGTAAATGGTAAACCCTTAACTTTACTTATGGACTGGGCATCGATAAGAAATTTATCTCTGATCAATTTTGTAAGCTGGCCACGGTTCATCTCCGGCACCACTACCTTATCAAATGATTTCAATAATTCACCCAGATTTGAAGGAAAAGGGAAAAGATATTTCAAGTGTATGTGAGCTACTGACAACCCTTCCTCAATTAACTCTTTAGTTGCCGTCTCGATCGCCCCAAAAGTTGATCCCCAACCCAGTATTAATATATCTGCGCCGGTTTCACCCCTGTTGATTTCCTGTTGAGGAATAAAATCAGCAATTTTTTCGATTTTTTCGGCCCTGATTTTAACCATGAGCTCATGGTTATTTCCATCATAGGAAACATTTCCTGTTTTTTCTTCTTTCTCCAAACCTCCTACCCTGTGAGTATAACCTTTCATTCCGGGAACCACCCACGGTCGAACATGATTTTCGTCTCGGTAATAAGGTAAATATTGCTCATCAACAAACTCGTCTCCTTTTGGACGATGGATATTAAATTCTTTTAAATCTTTTGATTCAGGGAATTGCCATGGTTCTGATCCATTTGCAACATATCCATCCGAAAGGACAAGAACAGGTGTCATATGTTCAACTGCAATTCTACAGGCTTCATAGGCCACATCGAAGCAATCTTTTGGAGAAGAGGCTGCTAATACCGGCATCGGCGCTTCTCCATTTCTTCCATATACTGCCTGCAAAAGATCTGCTTGTTCCGTTTTGGTAGGCAATCCTGTAGAAGGACCTCCTCGTTGAACATTTATAATTACCATTGGTGTTTCCAGCATAACGGCCAAACCAATTGCCTCTCCTTTTAAAGCAATACCTGGTCCGGATGATCCTGTTACAGCTAACGACCCTCCAAATGAAGCTCCGATGGCCGCACAAGCAGCAGCAATTTCATCCTCAGCCTGGTATGTTTTTACGCCGAAATTTTTATGCCTGCTTAATTCATGAAGTATGTCCGAAGCAGGTGTTATGGGATAGCTTGCGTAAAAAAGATCTAAATCATTCTTGTGAGAAGCTGCTACAAGCGCTAAGGCCAAAGCGCTATTACCATTTATATTTCTGTATTTACCTTTCGGCAATGAAGCTGCCTTTATTCGAAACCGGGTTTTAAATGTTTCATTGGTATCCCCGAAATTATACCCGGTTTTTAAGGCCTTTATATTAGCCTCTGCTATTTCGGTATTCTTCTTAAATTTATTTCGGATAAACTTGATTGTATTATCCGGAGTCTGACTAAACATCCAGTAGACATACCCAAGGACAAACATATTTTTACATCTGTCCACCTCTTTTACGGATAACCCAAACTCTTTGAGGGCCTCACGGGTCATCTTTGTTATATCTATAGCATGAAGCTGGTAATTATCCAGGGAATGATCGATTAATGGATTAGCTCCATCAATATATTTTGCCAGTTTTAAATTTTTATTGTCAAAACCTGCTGTATTAGCTATAATTATTCCACCAGGCTTTAAATTTTTGAGGTTGATCTTCAATGCTGCTGCATTCATTACAACCAGCACATCAAACCGATCTCCCGGGGTAAATACTTCAACAGATCCAAACTTCAATTGAAATCCCGATACACCGGCAAGGGTACCAATAGGGGCTCTTATCTCAGCAGGGAAATTGGGAAAAGTACTGATGTCATTACCAAATAATTCGACAGTTTCAGTGAATTGACCACCTGTAAGCTGAATACCATCACCTGAATCGCCTGCGAAATGGATAACAACTTCGTCGCGTGACTCGTCAACTGGTTCTTTCATGGCTTTGTATTTTGAGTTATTTTCATAGGTTAACCGCATGAATATCAGCGAAAAAACCCTTTTACATAAATTAAAATTTTAACTCAGAAAAAGCCTGTGATTTTCTCATTATTTTAACTGATTAATATCATAGTTATCCAAAAATCACCTCTTATTATAAACTACTAATAACAAGCGCTCATTAA
Organism: Mangrovivirga halotolerans; assembly: GCF_026241165.1. Lineage (GTDB taxonomy): Bacteria > Bacteroidota > Bacteroidia > Cytophagales > Cyclobacteriaceae > Mangrovivirga > Mangrovivirga halotolerans. The sequence continues at coordinate 416,989 of NZ_JAPFQN010000002.1, forward strand.
TTTTTCAACCATCTGGAAATAATTACTTCTTAAGATATTGACGATTCATCAGTCAAATTCTACGATTCGGTAATATAAAATTTAATGTAGCCGAATAAAATGTGACATTTGAAACATATCAATAACACAATCACTAAAAACAATGAAAAAATTAGCACTATTATTAATCGTCTTTACTTTTACTTTCATCAATTCTTTCAGCCAGGAAAATGAAAAAATCAAAATTGCCCTTGATATCCAGGGAATCCATAATGGAAAAGGTCAGTTGATAATTCGTCTGTATAATGCTAATGTCAATTATCCTGGAAACGCATTTAAAACAGTCAAGATTGAACTCGAACCTGATACTGCAGGACCATTTATAATTGAGGATATTGCCCCTGGTGAGTATGCAATCATAGTTTATCAAGATAAGAATATGAGTGAGGAATTGGAAATAGGCATGATGGGACCTGAAGAGCCTCTCGGATACTCAAATAATGCATCGAACCCATATGGACCTGCTCCTTTCGAATCTGCTAAAATGAATTTCCAGGAAGATAGTGTAATAACAATTAATTTAAGATGAGTTATCTGAACCTTACACTTTTCTTTATTTATATTTCTATCGGATCAGTAGCAGCAACTACTAATCCGGTAGTCATTTTGAAGAGATCCCAACATCCTGATTCATTATAATATAATTTCGATTTCATCTTTAATTGGAAAATCTGTTTATTTGCAAACTATGTCAAAAAACCCGGCACTGCACTTTAATCTCAAAAAGGAATTATTTGAATCATTCCTGATTTTCCTAATTGGCATTCCGTGGGGATATCTCATGTGTTCAACCTGTGAAAATATGATCTACCCTATACTAATTAGTGGTGTTTTCTGGGTAACTCTATGGAAAGGCAACCAGTTTTTGTCTGCCATATTAGACTTAAAAGTTTCATGGGTTAAAGCACCGCTTCTAAGAGCATTAACTGGAGTTTTAGGTCACTCATTTATTACTTTTATACTCGTAACTGGGATTTTCAAGGTCGTTGAACTCTTCGGTATTACGATTTCCAATTATAAACTAACTGTTTTAATTTCAATAGGCATAACGCTCGTTATGACTTTAATTCTTTATGCAAGAAAATTCTTGCTTTCCTGGAGGCAGGCGGCTATTGACAGCGAGAGAATGCAAAAAGAAATTATAACTGCTAAATTTGAAACCCTTAAAAATCAGGTAAACCCACATTTTCTTTTTAATAGTTTAAATACCCTTACCAACCTTGTATTTGAAAATCAGAATACTGCTGCAAAATTCATAAAAAAGCTTTCTGAGGTATACAGATATGTTCTCGAAGTTAAAGACAAGGAGCTTGTCAAACTGGAAGAGGAGATGAATTTTGTCAGATCCTATGTCTTCCTTCAAAAAATAAGACATGAAAATGCTCTTTATATTAATGAAAACCTTAATGGTTTGAAGGAATCCCATAACATAATGGTTCCTCCTTTGACTTTGCAATTATTAATAGAAAATGCAATCAAACATAACGTTCTTTCTTCTGAAAGTCCTTTGAACATTGATATTTATATTAAAGAAGAGAGAATTTTTGTAGAAAACAATCTTCAAATAAAGAATATCATTGATGAAAATAGTACTGGTGTGGGATTAGAAAATATCAGATCACGATATAAGTATCTTTCACCGGACGCCATTAAAATAAACAAAGACCAAAATATTTTTTCTGTTAGTTTACCACTGATTAAAAAATGAATGTACTAATTATTGAGGATGAAAAACCAGCTGCTAAAAGACTGGAATCAATTATAAATCAACTAAGGCCTGATTTTAAAATATTAGCTAAGATCGAATCAGTGAAAGATGCCGTCGAGTACCTAAAAAATAATCCCAGTCCTGACATTATTTTCCTGGATATCCAGATATCTGATGGGATTAGTTTTGAAATCTTTGATCACGTTGAAGTTAAAGTTCCAATTATTTTTACAACTGCTTATAATGAATACGCTTTAAAAGCCTTTGATTTAAACTCAGTCGACTATTTGTTAAAGCCCATCGATGATGAAGATGTTGATAAAGCTCTAAATAAATTTGATGACTTAAAGAATTCTTTCGCACCTGGAGATCAAATTCAACAGTTAACAGACACAATGAAATCTCTTACCAAAAACTTTAAAAACAGGTTTTTAATTAAAACAGGTGAACATTATAAATCTGTTCCGGTAAATCAGATCAATTATTTTTTTTCCAGACAAAAAGCAACATTTTGTAATACGGTTGACGGCAAGAACTTACTAATAGACCATTCATTGGATAAACTTGAATCACTATTAGATCCGGAATCATTCTACAGAGTGAATAGAAAATATATAATTGGGTTTTCTGCTATAAGAGATATTATTGCCTATTCAAATAGCCGGTTAAAAATTCTTACTGAAAATCAACCTGACGAGGATATTATTGTTGCCAGAGATAAAGTGAATGAGTTTAAATCAAAATTAGATTCATGATAAGGATTATGTATCAAGATTTACCATCCAGTTTACTCCATATTTATCTTCAACCGAACCAAAGTAAGCTCCCCAAAATGTATTTACCTGGGGCATAGTTACATTTCCATCTTCAGAAAGCGCCTTGAAAAGCTTATCAGCTTCTTCTTTATTCTCAGTATCAATAGATATCGAAAAATTATTCCCCTGCCTATAATTTTCTACCCATTTACCAGCAGTATCACTACCCATAATAATTATCTCATCAGAAATCTTTAGAGAAATATGCATTATCCGGTCAGCATGCTCATCGGGTATTTCCGGACTTTCTTTTTCTGAGGGAGGCATGTGCTTATACCGTTCTAAGCTAATAAAATCCCCGCCAAAAACAGATTTATAAAAATTAAAGGCCTCTTCACATTGTCCATCAAACATCAGGTATGTAGTCAAATTTTTCATATAAATTCAGTTTTATATTAATTTAACTAAATACAATCTGAAATAATAATTCAATATAAAATAGTAATAGGTCCTTTTATATTAACCTGCCAACAGGAATTTTGAAGATTATAATAATAAACCCCATTAGATAATCCGCTTCCGGAAAAGTCGTTCTTATAATTAGGATTATAATAAATAACTTTTCCGTTTGAGTTAAAGATCTTTAATTCAGAACCAATTAATTTTTCGCTGATAATAAAGGTATCATTACAATTATCTCCATTTGGTGTTATCACATTTGGAATAAAGAAGGATGACTTACTAATATCAAAATCATCCTTTTTAATATTTACGGTCCATTCAGTAACAGCACAGCCACTTCTGTCTTTTACTGTATAAATGACTGGTGAACTAAAATCATTTTTGGTAATAGAACTAGCTTGTATTCTGCCATTCACTCTTGCAACTGCCTCTGTGGGAAGGCTAAAGGTAACAGACATGTTAGTAATATCTGTATAGCAACTTACTTCAATATTTATTGTTTTATTTATTCTATCGATGTTCGTCTCTCCAATTTGATTATTAACTGAAAAATTAAAAAAATCAGTCTTATTATCTACTTGCTCTTGAGTTAGAGGTATCCTATTAAGATTGATATCCCAGTAATCACCTATACATCCGTGGATTTTATCATAATTTTCAATCCAATAGTAAAAGTTATTTTCAAAATTATTCACACTTTCACCACTGATTTGCTCTACCCCTCTGACGAACACTCTGGCGTTTTCAGAAACCTCAAAATCCGCTACTATTTCTGACATATTTTGATCACAGTAAACATCTATTTCTGACACATTATTGATTGTATCATGTCTCGTCGGAGAAAGTTGTACATCAGTATTAAACGATGTCAGATTTAATTCACCAAAAGGAGGTGCCCATCCACCATCATATAGTATTTGCTTAATTTCAGACCTTGTTATTGCTCGGTTATAAAAACCTATATCATCGATCTTTCCATGATAATAATGAGTATGATCACCACGTTTTCCGATGTAAATGTTATGGTTATTAGATGTATTACAACTGTATTGATCCAATTCAAAGCTAGAACTAATTCTAACCCCATCTTGAAAAATTATCAAGCTATCCTGTTTTTTTAAATAAACAATGTGATGCCACCTTGTTGGAGAAATGTCACATCCGGCTATGCTTTCTGATTTTTCACCACAGTTTGAAGAATTAAATCTAGATTGGGTTACCCGGTAAGGCTCATCAATATTCATATATGAACTATTTAAATATGAAATTAAATAAGGATATGCCTCATTATTACTTCCATCCCATTTACTTATTAAATCATTATAATGCGTTGATTGATCCTTCTGTCTATATTCAACATTTATCCAGAAACTAATTGAAAAATCTCCGGAATTATTAAAATTGAATATTTCATTGTTTTCGATTTCAATCCAACTCTCGGTTCCATTAAAAAAGTATGCATTTTCCTGTCTGCCAAAACGGTCCTTTACAAGCAATACGTTGTTAGCATTACCATGATTTGACCCTACAATATCATTGGCCTGACCCGAAAAAGGATAATATGCGATTAAACCATCAGTTACAACCTGAGCACTACCAATAAAAAATTGAACGTTCAGTAATAAAAAAAATATTCTAAATTTCATAAACCCAGGCAATTATTCAGCTTTATATTTTTCCGGAGGAGCTTTATGGTCGTAGCTCAATATTCGGGACATTTTCCACTCTCCATCATCGTATTTCCAGATATTTTGGTATTTGCCATAACCATCGAGATATTCATCTTTATCCGTTTCATTAATATAGAATAAATGTTCTCCAGATATGATGGCTCCATATTGGTTTATTTCATAAATTTCTGTGCTCTCTTTTATTTCTACCCTCCTCAGGCTCCAATTTGCCGGATCTTTACACATTCCTGCTCTTGTTTCTTCTTCAAACTTCCTTAATCCTTTTGTAAATCCACCATTGTCATGGTAAAACTCCATATCATCAGTAAAAAAAGTCATCATTTCATCAACATCACACCGATTAAATGCGACCCAAAATAAACTATCCTGACGGATCAACTCATCTTTATCAAATTGTTTATCAGAATTCTGCGAATACCCGGCTACAGATGAAATGATCAATAATAAAAAAAAGTGTTTCATAGTTGAAAGCCTATAAAAAAAGGAAGCCTTAAATTAAGCCTTCCTTTTCTTAAATGAAAAAAAATAGATCTTTTTATGAGACTTCCTTACTATTCTGATACAGGATAGTTATAAGATCGGCAGCTGATTTCATAAACGTAAGCTCTTCCTGACTCCATTCTCTGTAGCTATCTTCATGATCAACCTTCAAAATCCCGGAATTTTTTCCCCCGATATACACAGGAACGCTTAACATAGAAACAACATCAGTCTCTGATAAATACTTTTCCTTTAATTCAAATGTATTTTCGTGATTAGAGATATCGCCTGCCTTGATCACCTTATCAGCATCAAGTCCTTTGAAAAAATTAGGAATTTCCTGTCTTGACCATTTTTGGCCAGACTGATGTTCATCCGCAAATAATTCGTAGTTATTCTCGCAAACTATATTCGAAGCTGAAGGTGAATAAGACCAATACGAAGCCATACTTACCTTCATAACTTTAGCGATCTCCTCAAGAATCAATTTTAAACCATCAGGGTCACCATTTGAAACCTCTGCCGTTGTTCTCAAGCTATCTAAAACAAAATTAAATTTGTCGATCTTCTCGATTTTCTCAGATAATTGGGCTTGTTTTTCAGCCACTTCGTTCTGCAACCTGGTTTGGTTTTCCTGAATAGCCTGCATTTCTTCGAGGTTCTGCCTCATTTCTTCTTCAGAAGCCTGAAGTTGTTCGGTGTATTCCTGTGATTCTTCAAGTAACCTCTTTGTTTTATCATTAACCTGAATACTATTAAGCGAGGTTGCTATATTTTCACCTATACCTTCTAAAAATGAGATTTGGTACTCTTCAAATTCCTTAAAAGAAGCTATTTCGAAAATTCCATGTACCTCCTCATTAACAATCATCGGAACAATGATAAGACTACCAGGTGTTGCATCGCCTAGCCCGGAGGTAATTCTCACATAATTTCCTGGAATCTCTTTCAGTAATAAAGAGGATTTCTCTAAATAAACCTGTCCTACTAGTCCTTGACCAGGTCTAATAGTTTTTTCCTCAAACTTTTTTCGGCTATATGCATAAGTAGCTTTAAGCTCCAGCTTCACATCATTATCTTCACTGTTAACTAAGAAAAGAGCACCCTGATTTGCTTTTAAATAATTCACAGTAAAAGAAATTATTTCATCGCAAAGCTCTTGTAAATCATCACTCTTTCTTAATAATGCTCCTATTTCAGCAAGTCCCTGTGTAGCCCAGTTTCTTTTCTTTTCTTCTTCTTGTGACCTCTCAAGTTCTTTTAAATACTTTGTAGTTTCTTTTTCCTTTTCCTTCGCCAATCTAGATTCTTCATCATACTTTTTTAATAATGATCTCATCTCATTACTAAATTGAGAGTTTAAGTACTGAAGAAATATCACGATAAATGATGAAAAAGAAATTGCTCCGATTAGAACTGACAATTTTACCCACCCCTCATTAAATACATCAGTTGTTTCCTCGGGTTCAATAAATGAATTGATTTCATCCATACTGAAGAATATTAAAAGGTTAAATCCGAAAGTCAGAATTATACTTTTATATTCTTTAAGAGAAAAAACAGCCCAGGGTAATACTAAAACGGCAAAATTAAATAGATAAACCTGGATATTAACCTGCTCGCCTTCACTTACTATAACTGCATGAAGAAGTGCTACTACTATTGTAGGTAGAATGGAAACAAAAAACCTGGAAATGCTTTGAAATCCATACTGATTAAAAATTAAAACAGAAGCATATCCTATAAGACCTCCAATACAATATGGGACTAAAGGAGTATAAATAATTGCTGAAATAATTGTATAAACAACAATTAAAACTAATAATGTTACAGCAACAATATTGGTTAACTTAACTTTATATTTCAATGAGTTATCCATATCATCGGATACTCCAAGATCAAAAAGTGTATTGAAGAAATTCATACCAAAAAATTTTAACTGCAATTTTTAATTATATTTCCCAAACCGTCAAGTATATGCAAGATAATTCGATTAATCACACAATAGTAATCCATAAATCCACCAGAAACCACATACATAAATTATGGAACTCATTAAGCCCTCATCAATTGGCTACTATACCAAAGGGTTATAAAAACAATATTTTATGGAATGTAGCGCATTGTTTAGTTACTCATCAACTTTTGATCTATGGGTTGAGTAATTTAAAAATGAATCTCCCATTAGAATTTATTGAGAAATACAGAAAAGGTACAACTCCAACAGATAATGAAATAAATGATGAAGATGTGAAAATCATTAACGACAACATTCTTTCTCAGGCTGAACAATTAGCCAAAGATTATCCAACGTTATTTGTTAAAGGTTTTAATGAATATCAAACCAGTTACGGGGTGAAATTAAATTCTATTATAGAAGCAATAAACTTTAACAATACCCACGAAGCACTTCACCTGGGAATTATAATGTCTCAAGCCAAATACCTCAGAGAAACTTCCTGATCAGTGATCTGAATAATGGCGCTGGTAATATTCTTTTTAAAAATAACAGAAAGGGAGCCCCTCCTCCTACAGGGTAGCGTAGTTTGTCTCCCTGATCTACTGCTGCAGTAAAAATAGCTTTAGCTACTTCTTCGGGATCTGACCCATTACGACCAAATTCATTGATCTTTGTTAAAGAATCTGCCATGTGCTGATCATAATCTTTCAAATCACCTGCTTCTACGGAATCCATAGACTCATCATAAAATCTTGTCTTGATCGCTCCAGGCTCTATTAATTTTACTTTTATATTAAATGGCTTTAGCTCGTACATTAAGCTTTCGGATAGTCCTTCTACTGCAAATTTGGTAGCATTATAAAAACTGTGAAAAGGCAAAGCTACCTTTCCGGCTACACTCGAAACATTGATTATCCTTCCGCTTTTCTGTTTTCGGAAATACGGAATAATGACCTGGGTGACATTAATAACTCCAATAATATTGGTTTCAATCTGTTTTTTAACTTGTTTTGGAGCTCCTAATTCAAGAGGGCCTATCAATCCGTAGCCAGCATTGTTTACCAACACATCGATTTTGCCAAATTCATTTATAACATCTTTTATACAGTTTTTTACTTCATCTCGATTAGTAACATCCAGTTTGAAAATTTTGACATTATCACTTTTTTTAAAATCAGGTTCCTTTTCAGGATTGCGCATAGTAGCTGCAACACACCATTCCTTTGTGGCAAAAAAATTCACAGCGGCTTTTCCGATTCCGGAACTGCTTCCTGTAATTAATACAGTTTTATTTTTATGTTGCTTCATTTAGATAAATCTAAAAAATTCCAAACCATAGATTACTATTAATTGTGCAATTAATCCACGGTTTGTATAAAAATTCAAAAAAAAATCCACACTTCTTATCCAAAAAAAGGGCTTAGCAATGCCAATAACGCCATTTTCCCTTTTGGCATGGTTATTTAATTATATAAACCAGAGATATTTAAACAAGACCAACAAATACCAACATTATGAAAAAGTTAATTTTAATGGTTGCCTTAATAGGTACATTTGGTTTTGTATCTATAGAAGCCAACACAATCGAGAAAGAAAATGTTATTTCTGAACTAAACACTTTAGTTGATGAAATCACATTCCAGGAGTTGCCTGCTGCCGTTCAAGACGCTTTCACTGATACCTATTCTAAAGAAAGTGTAGCCAAAGTAATAAAGCATGATGATCAAACTTATGAAATTCATGTTGAGCTTGAGGAAGGAATAAAAGCATTAAAATACAACAGTAATGGTGAACTATTAAAGGAATGGTCTGTTGAATAGTTCATTCAGTTGGTGGGATTGATAATATTCAATCCCACCATATTTTATTCCCAAAGAATATCAATCACACAGTCGTTTATCAATCAACAAAAAAGCGCCCCTGAATAAGGGCGCTTTTACTTAAGTTTGTTTATACATTTTATTTTAGTGAGGCTAACTGATCTTCAAGGGCTTTGATCTTTGCTTCCGCATCAGCTTGCTTTTGCTTTTCCATCGAAACTACCTTTTCTGGAGCATTGTTTACAAATCGATCATTGCTCAATTTCTTCATCACTGTATTTAGAAAGCCTTTGGTATATTCCAATTCCTTTTTGATTTCCTCGATCTCTTTTTCAGTGTCGATTAATCCTTCAAGTGGAATAAAGAATTCATCTCCCTTAACTACAAATCCGGTAGCATTTTCAGGTTGTTCTTCAACATTTTCTATCGCATTAAGATTTGCCATTTTCTTAAGAATTTCTTCAAATGGCGTATAAACACCATAATCCGATGTCTTAATTGATAAGGTCAACCCTTCCTTTGGAGAGATTTGCTTATTATTTCTGAAATTTCTAATCTGAGTAACAATTTCAAAAACCCTTTCAGTGATCTCGAGAAGATCTTCATCTGTTTTCCCAGGTTTAGGCCAGTCAGCAACGATCAAACTCTCATCCTCACCTCTTTCTTTGATCTGATGCCAGATCTCTTCTGTTATGAAAGGCATGAATGGATGAAGCAACTTGATCACTTTCTCGAAGAAACCAATTGTAGCTTCTAATGTAGCTTTGTCTATTGGCTTACCAAATTCTGGTTTGATCATCTCAAGATACCAGCTGCAGAAATCATCCCATGTTAATTTATAAACAACCATCAGAGCATCAGAGATTCTGAATTTTTCAAAATGATCAGTAAGCTCTGCCAACGCTTTGTTATATCGGGATTCAAACCAGTCTATCGCCACTTGATTTGAAAGATTCTCAAGATTCTCATCAATCTCCCACCCTTTCACAAGTCTGAAAGCATTCCAGATTTTATTACTGAAATTACGTCCCTGCTCGACAAGTTTTTCATCAAATAGCAAGTCATTTCCTGCAGGTGAACTGAATAACATTCCTGTACGAACACCATCAGCTCCATATTGCTTGATCAGATCTAATGGATCCGGACTATTACCAAGAGACTTGGACATTTTTCGTCTTTGCTTGTCTCTTACAATACCTGTTAAATAAACATTTTTGAATGGTTTTTCATCCATGTATTCATATCCTGCAATGATCATTCTTGCAACCCAGAAAAATAAGATCTCAGGAGCAGTCACCAGGTCATTGGTTGGATAATAATACTTTATATCTTCATTTTCAGGATCTTTAAACCCATCAAAAACTGAAATCGGCCATAACCAGCTACTGAACCAGGTATCTAAAACGTCTTCATCCTGTCTTAGATCAGAAGCCGTTAATGAACTATCCTTTTCCTGAGCTAACTTTAAAGCTTCTTCCTCTGTCTCAGCAACCACAAATTCCCCGTTTGGTAAATAATAAGCAGGAATACGGTGTCCCCACCATAATTGACGGCTGACACACCAGTCACGAACATTCTCCATCCAGCTCCTGTACATATTTTTGAATTTTGGCGGATGTAACTGGATCTCATCGTTCATTACATTTTCGAGAGCAGGTTTTGTGATTTCTTCCATTTTAAGAAACCACTGCATAGAAAGTTTTGGTTCGATCACTGCATCTGTTCGCTCAGAAAAACCAATACTGTTTTTATAATCTTCTACCTTATCTAACTGACCAAGCTCTTCGATTTTTTTGGCAATCTTCTTTCTTACTATAAATCTATCCTCACCAACGAAGTGTTCCGCAGCTTCTGACATCGTTCCGTCATCTGCGATCACGTCGATGCTTTCAAGATTGTGTTTAATACCCAATTCATAGTCATTCACATCGTGAGCAGGGGTGATCTTCAAGGCTCCAGTACCAAATTCCATTGAAACATATTCATCCTGAATAATTGGTACTGATCGGTTCACAACTGGAACGATCACTTTTTTACCTTTTAAATGAGCATATCTCTCATCATTCGGGTTAACACATACTGCGGTATCACCTAAAATTGTTTCCGGACGTGTAGTTGCAATAGTAACATATTCGTCACTACCCTCTATCTGATAGTTTACATAATAAAGTTTTGAATTTACTTCTTTATGGATAACCTCATCATCACTAAGAGCTGTTTTACCCTGAGGATCCCAGTTAACCATTCTGACTCCACGATAAATCTTACCTTTTTTATAGAGATCTACGAAAACCTTGATTACGGCATCCGAAAGATCTTCCTCCATGGTAAACCTGGTTCGATCCCAGTCACAACTAGCACCTAATTTCTTTAACTGTTCAAGAATTATTCCGCCATATTTCTCTTTCCACTCCCATGCATATTTCAGAAACTCATCACGCGAAATACTTTTTTTATCAATACCCCTTTCCTTGAGCATCGCAACAACTTTGGCTTCAGTTGCAATTGAGGCATGGTCCGTACCAGGCACCCAGCAGGCTTCCTTACCCTCCATCCTTGCTTTTCTTACAAGAACATCCTGAATAGTATTGTTGAGCATATGGCCCATATGCAAGACACCGGTAACATTTGGTGGTGGTATTACCACTGTATATGGTTCTTTAGCCGGGTTTGGAGTTGAATGAAAAAATTTTTTATCCATCCAGTACTGATACCATTTATCTTCGATTTCAGCGGGGTTATATTTAGCCGATATACTCATTGTATTAGTTTAATTTCATTTTGATTGGCAAAAATAGCAAATTTAGGTCGTTTGAGTAATTTTCGATCGGGAAAAGCGCGTATTAATATCCGGTTTTTTGTTTGATGGATATCTCTTAATTTTACGAGATTAAAAAAATAAACAACATTAAATAAAAAACCATGAGCAAAGCAAACGATCCGAAACTCAAATCGTGGGTTTCTGTTTCTAAAGACTCAGACTTTCCGATTCAAAATCTTCCTTTCGGAATTTTCGAAACTTCTTACCTTAATAAAAGAGTGGGTGTTGCAATTGGTGAATATATCATAGATCTGGATTACCTTTTGGTAAATGACTTCTTTAAGGATATCGAGCTTCCAAACGATGTTTTCACTAATTCATATCTCAACGACTTTATAGCCCTTGGCAAATCCACCACAAATGCCGTAAGAGAAAGACTTTCTGAAATTCTGCAAGAGGATAACGAGGTCTTAAGAGACAGCGAGGAAATGAGGGAAAGAGCATTGATTCCTATGGAAGATGCTACTATGCATATGCCTGTTAAAGTTGGTGATTACACTGACTTCTACAGTAGTATTGAACACGCTACCAACGTTGGCACCATGTTCAGAGATCCTAACAATGCTTTATTACCTAACTGGCGTCATTTACCTGTCGGGTATCATGGCAGAGCTTCAACGATTATTCCATCAGGCATCCCTGTTCAAAGGCCTTTAGGTCAGACAAAAGCTCCTGATGCTGACAAACCTTCTTTTGGCCCTAGTAAAAGAATGGATTTTGAGCTTGAAATGGCATTTATTACAGGAAAACCTACGAAAATGGGAGATTCTGTGAACGTCAATGAAGCCAATGATTATATTTTCGGTATGGTCGTTTTTAATGACTGGTCAGCAAGAGACATTCAGGTATGGGAATACCAGCCATTGGGACCATTCCTTGCTAAAAGCTTCGCTTCTTCAATAAGCCCATGGGTAGTTACGATAGAAGCGTTAGAACCATTCAGAGTAGCTCAACCTAAGCAAGAACCTGAAGTTCTTCCTTATCTAAAATATAACGGCAATCACAACTTTGATATTAATCTGGAAGTTGATATCACTCCTGAAAACGGAAACCCTAAAACCGTATGTAATTCTAATTTCAAGTACATGTACTGGAGTGTCAATCAGCAGTTAGCACACCAAACTGTAAATGGCTGTAGCATCAATGTCGGTGACATGTATGCCTCAGGTACGATCTCCGGACCTACTGAAGATTCTTACGGATCTATGTTGGAACTTGCATGGAAAGGAACAAAACCTGTAAAACTTGATGATGGTTCAGAAAGAGTGTTCCTGTTAGATGGAGATACCGTAACAATGAGAGGGTGGTCTGAAAAAGACGGGGTAAGAATAGGATTTGGAGAAGTTACTTCAAAGATCTTGCCTGCAAGAGAAGAAGATTAAAAACAAATGTTTAGCGGGAAGGTTTACTTCCCGTTTTACTTTTTAACTAAAAATAATCAAAATGACCCAGGAAGAATATCTGACAATTAAACCAGGTGATATACCGGTTCCTAAATTTCACCATTACTTATTAGGATCTGTAGCACCCAGACCAATTGCGTTTGCTTCGACGATTGACAAAAATGATGATGTTAATTTAAGTCCTTTCAGTTTCTTTAATGTCTTTGGAGCTAATCCTCCGATCATGATATTTTCTCCTGCCAGAAGAGGACGAGATAACACGACCAAACACACTTTTGAAAATGTTAAGGAAGTAAAGGAAGTCGTAATAAACATTGTCAATTACGCTATTGCAGAGCAAATGTCTCTTTCTAGTACGGAATATGATAAAGGAATTAATGAATTCATCAAATCTGGATTGACTCCTGTCAAATCTGATGTTGTTAAGCCTCCACGAGTTGGAGAATCACCCGTTGCTTTTGAATGTAAAGTGAATGAAATTGTAGAAACAGGTTCTGAAGGTGGTGCAGGTAACTTAATTATCTGCGAAGTACTAAAAATGCACATCAAAAAATCTGTACTTGATGAAAATGAAACAATCGACCCCTTCAAAATTGATCTAGTTGCTAGAATGGGAGGTAACTGGTATTGCCGTGCCAATGGCGATGCATTATTTGAGATTGCAAAACCTCTCGCTAAAAAAGGTATCGGGGTGGACAGCCTTCCTGACCATGTAAAAAACTCAACAATCCTTACTGGAAACGATCTTGGAAAGCTTGGTAATGTAGAAAAATTACCTGCCCGGGAAATTGTGGAAGAGTTTGGTAAATATGATACTGAAATTATATCATTAAGGGAACAGCACGCTGACCAGCCCGACGAATATAGGAAATTTCTTCATTTACTAGCCCAAAAATATCTGGGATCTAACGAAGTGCAAGAAGCCTGGAAAACACTATTACAGAAATAAATGTACGATATTAAAGCGGTATTATTTGATATGGATGGAGTCATGGTTGACTCCAATCCTTATCATAGAAGAGCATGGCCGATCTATGGTAAAAAAATTGGTTTGGAGATTAATGAAGAACTCATGGAAAAACATGTTTATGGTCATACTAATCACGATGCTCTTGAAAACCTGTTTAATAAAAAGCTTGATAAAACGCTTACAAATAAATTAGGAGAAGAAAAAGAAGCTATTTATCGAGACTTAATTAAAGCCGATTTAAAACCTGTTGACGGCCTGATCGATTTCATAAAATTCCTTAAAGAAAAGGACATAAAAATGGCTGTTGCGAGTTCGGCCCCCAGAAGCAACATAGACTTTATCCTGGACAGTTTTAATATCAGATCAGCATTTAAGGTTATTGTAGACGGGAATATGGTTAAAAGTGGTAAGCCTAATCCGGAAATTTTTCTGAAAGCAGCAGAAATGCTTGGGTATTCATCAGCTGAATGTCTGGTGATCGAAGATTCTCTTGCAGGTGTTGAAGCAGGAAGAAGAGCAGGCATGCCCACAGCTGGAATCACAACAACTCATTCAAAGGAAGAATTAGCACCGGTAGCATTTGCAGATCAGAATTTCACCAATTTTAAAGAGCTATTCTTACAATTATCAAAATAATTAACATTTAAAATCTGGCAGTGATAAGCAACTCCAGATCCCTGTATCGTAAGTTAAAACGCTGGGCAAGATGTTTATTTGTCAGGCTACCCCGATACGCATAAACACCTTTCATAAACCATGGGTTAGTAAAAATCATATCATCTACTCCTCCGAGATCGCCCATTCTGAGTAAAATTGGAGTAAAAATATTCGAAAATGCCTCGGTAGCGGTTCTGGCAACTCGTGAAGCAATATTGGGTACGCAGTAATGCAAAACACCATGTTTTCTATATATCGGATCGTCGTGGGTAGTTATTCTGCTTGTCTCAAAACAACCTCCCTGATCAATACTAACATCTACAATTACTGAATCCTGTTTCATTCTGCTTACCATATCATCAGTCACAACAATCTTATTTCTACCTTTTTCAGCTCTAACAGCACCGATTACCACATCCGCAGATTCTAATGAACGCCCAAGTCTTACTGTATCAATTGCTGATGTAAATACTTGTTGACCCAAAGCATGCTTGATCCTTCTTAATTTATAAATTTGATTATCATAAACTTCAATTTCAGCCCCGAGTCCAATTGCGGTTCTGGCGGCATATTCACCTACTGTTCCTGCTCCTATGATAACTACTTTAGTTGGAGGAACACCGGTAATACCACCTAAGATGATTCCCATTCCCCGGTTTACACTACTTAAATATTCTGCAGCGATAAGCATAACTGTGCTACCAGCAATTTCAGACATAGCTCTCACTACAGGCATTCCGCCAACTTTGTCTTCAATGTATTCAAAGCCGATTGCAGTGATCTTTTTATTTATCAATGCCTTCAGGTATTCAGGTGTCTGATTACCTACTTGCATTGCAGAAAACAACGTTTTCCCAGGCTCAAGCCATTCCATTTCCTCATTTGTCAATGGCTCAACTTTTAAAATAATATCCGCTTTAAATATCTGTTTTGGATCATAGCAAATCCTAGCTCCTGCTTCGCTGTATTCATTATCGCCAAAATTAGACCTTTCACCAGCACCGGCCTCTATCATTATTTCATGACCATTATTAACCAGTAAGCCCACTGCTTCAGGAGTTAGAGAAACTCTGTTTTCCTGATAGGCAGTTTCTTTTGGAATACCAATAAATAAAGATTTATGCTCCTTTTTGGTTGGTTCTGGTTTTTCCTGAGTCATCAGACCATGCTCCCTCGAAAGTGCTTCGAGTCCCGTTTTAAGCTGTTTCGTCATGCTTAGCTATTTCTATAGTTCTGCTATCATCTAAATTAGTAATAATTTTGATGTGTAAATATTTTTCAGGCCAGAAAGATGACACTTGCTCCGGCCATTCGATCAAACACCTGTAGCCTGAATATAAGTATTCTTCTAACCCAATGTCAAATGCTTCACTTTCATGTTCGATCCGATAAAAGTCAAAATGGTAAACAGTGTCCTCTTTTTTTGAAGCATATTCATTCACCAGAGCAAACGTCGGACTACTTACCTGATCCTCGACCTCCAGCTCCTCACATATTGCTTTAATCAATGTGGTTTTCCCTGCCCCAAGGTCACCCTCAAAAAGCCATATTTTAAAATCACCATATTCCTGCAGCAGATCAGCAGAAACTTTTTTTATATCTGTTATTTTAAATTCTAATCCGGACAATTCTTTTGTCATCAGGTATTCTTACTTAGGTTTTAATTTAATAATCGGAATTATCATCTCTTCCAAAGATACACCTCCATGTTGAAAGGTATCATCATAATAATTAACGTAGTAATTGAAATTATTAGGATAAGCAAAAAAGTAATCCTCAATTGCGAAAGCAAAGGTAGATGTAACATTTACTTTTGGCAAATAAAACTTCTCAGGATGTTTTACACTGAAAACATTTTTTTGCTCATAGTTAAGATTTTTACCTGTTTTATACCTGAGGTTAGTATTAGTATTTCTGTCTCCGATTATTTTAAACGGCCTTTTCACCCTGATTGTCCCATGATCAGTACTTAAAATGACTCTCCCTCCAGCTGCAGCAATTCTCTCCAGCGCTTCTAATAAAGGAGAATGAGAAAACCAGGATTGAGTAAGTGATCTGTATGCTGATTCATCAGGCGCTAATTCCTTGATCATGTGCGACTCAGTTCTGGAGTGTGATAATAGGTCAACGAAATTATACACCAATACATTCAACTGGTTATTCATTAAATTAGGGAGGTCTTTGATCAGACTTTTTCCCTCAAGGATATTTTTAATTTTATGATATGAGAATTTCGCATCTATCCTTTTTCTTTTAAGGTGTTCTTCAAGGAATTTATCTTCATTATTATTCTTCCCTTCCGGTTCATCCTCACCTACCCATAGATCAGGATATCTTTTTGACATTTCAAGAGGTAATAAACCACTAAAAATGGAATTCCTTGAATATTGAGTTGTAGTTGGTAAAATGCTATAGTATGTATCCTCGGATACGATTGAAAAATTTTCATTGACCATGGGCTCAATAGTCTTCCATTGATCATACCTTAAATTATCAATAATAATAAAGAATAAGGGACTATCATTTTTCAATTCAGGAAATACAAAATTCTCCATCAACCGATGGCTAAGAACTGGGCGTTCAACTGCGGGATTATTTAACCAGTCTTCATAATTATCTTCTATAAATGCTGCAAAATTATGGTTGGCATCAGTCTTTTGAGATTCCAACACCTCGGCCATGCTCCTGCTTTCAGTCTCGTCAATTTGCATCTCCCAATAAACAAGCTTCTTGTAAATATCCGACCATTCTTCAAAATCAAGATTATCGCCAAAAGCCATACTTATGTTCCTGAAATCCTGCTGATACCCCATATTGGTCTTTTCTGTTACCAGTCTTTTATTGTCGAGTATCTTTTTTACAGAGAGCAATATCTGATTAGGATTTAAAGGCTTGATCAGGTAATCAGCAATTTTTGAACCTATTGCCTCTTCCATTATGTGTTCTTCCTCAGACTTTGTAATCATTATAACCGGAAGAGAGGGATGTTTAATCTTTATTTTCTGAAGCGTTTCAAGTCCGCTCATCCCAGGCATGTTTTCATCGAGAAAGACAATATCAAAAATACTTTTACCTACTTCGTCCAATGCGTCAAATCCACTATTCACACCTGTGACATCGTACCCCTTACTTTCTAAAAATAGCACATGCGGCTTTAAAAGGTCAATTTCATCATCCGCCCATAAAATATTATACTTTTGCATTGGAAAAGACTTTATTTAAATAAAGATTTTGTTTCAACAGAACATAATACTAAGCATAATTTAACATTTTTGCGCTAAATAATTTAATTAAGGAACCGAAAGAAGATTGAAGCATAAAACCAAAATATTCAATGACCCTGTTTACGGATTTATTTCCGTTCCCTATGGCTTACCTCTGAACACCGTTGACCACCCTTATTTTCAGCGATTAAGAAGAATTAAGCAGCTTGGCCTGGCAGAATTGGTTTATCCTGGAGCACTACATACCAGATTCCATCATGCATTAGGGGCTTACCATCTTATGGGGCTTGCTCTCCAGCAACTCAGATATAAAGGTCACGATATTTCAGATGAAGAATTTGAGGCAAGTCAAATGGCTATTTTACTTCACGATATAGGCCATGGTCCTTTTAGTCATGCACTGGAATATTCATTAATGCCGGGAATAAGACATGAAGAAATGTCTATTCAGATTATGAAACGACTTAATGAACAATTTGAAGGAGCCCTGGACCTTACTCTTCGGATTTTCAATAACCAATATGAAAGGCACTTTTTCCATGAATTAGTAAGTAGCCAGCTTGATATTGACCGCCTGGACTATTTAATGAGGGATAGCTTTTTTACCGGGGTTAGTGAAGGAACTGTTGGTTCTTCACGTATTATTAAAATGCTGGAAATAGAAAACGACAGACTGGTTGTAGAAGAAAAAGGTATCTATTCAATCGAAAACTTCCTTAATAGTCGAAGACTAATGTACTGGCAGGTATACCTGCACAAAACTGCTGTGGCAGCAGAAAAAATGCTGATTCAAACTATCAAAAGAGCAAAATTTCTTGCCAGAACGGGTGTGGAAGTTCATTGTTCCCCTTTTCTTAAGCCTTTTTTAGAAAATAATTATACAATAGATCAAATTAAAAATAACCCGGAAATACTAAATAATTACTGTGAACTGGACGATGCTGATATTTGGAATGCAGTAAAATCATGGTCCAGACACGAAGACAAAGTACTTTCTTCATTATGCCGAATGATTATTGACAGAAAACTCTTTAAGATTCAGTTAAGCCCGGAACCAATTCAGGAGAGCAAGATAAAAGAGATTACTGATAAGATTCAAAAACACTTTGATATTGCTCAACATGAAGCAGAATACCTTATTGATAATGGAAGCATGACTAATTCAGCTTACATGCCGACAAATCAACCGATTTATATTCAATTAAAAAATGGAGATATAAAAGATGTCGCTCAGGCGTCAGATTTGCCGAATATTAAGGCTATGTCCAAAATCGTGAAAAAATATTACCTATGCTGGCCCAAATCTTTATCTTTGTAAGGATTAAAAAGTAAAATTAAATGGAATTCACTATAAATCAGGTCGCAGAATTACTTGAGGGTAGAGTTGAGGGGAATGGTGAAGAAAAAGTCTATACAATAAAGGGTATTGAAGAGGGAACTAAAGGAAGTATTTCTTTTCTCTCCAACCCAAAATATGAGCCGTTTATTTACGATACAGATTCGTCTGCAGTAATTGTAAAAGACGATTTCAAACCAAAAAAAGAGGTTAAAACAACACTTATATTTGTTGATGACCCATATACAAGGTTTACAACATTATTAGAGCAAATACAAAAAATGATCCATCCGGTTAAAAGCGGGGTGGAGTCTCCCTCATATAAATGCGATTCATCACAAGTTGGTGAAAACATATACCGTGGCGCTTTTAGTTACATTGGTGAACGATGTAAAATTGGGAACAATGTTAAAATTTACCCCAACAGTTATATAGGTGACGACTGTGTAATCGGCGACAACACTATAGTTTACAGTGGAGTTAAAGTTTATTCAAGATGTCAGATAGGGAGCCAATGCACTATTCACTCGGGAGCAGTAATAGGAAGTGACGGATTTGGATTTGCACCACAGGAGGATGGCACTTATAAAACTATTCCTCAACTGGGTAATGTTATTATTGAAGACAATGTTGATATAGGAGCTAACACGGTTATCGATCGAGCTACATTTGATTCAACAATTGTTAAATCCGGAGTAAAACTTGATAATCTAATACAGATAGCCCATAATGTTGTTGTTGGTAAAAATACTGTTGTCGCATCTCAGGCCGGAATTAGTGGGTCAACAAAAGTTGGAGAAAACTGTGTTATAGCAGGCCAGGCAGGCATCATCGGCCATTTAAAGATCGCTGACAAAACAACAATTGCTGCTCAGTCAGGTATTACAAAATCAATTAAAGAAAAAGGTACTACCATGCTGGGGAGCCCGGCAATAGACATTCGTAATTTCAGGCAATCATTCATATATTTTAAGAAATTACCTGAATTAGCAGAGAGAATTACGAAACTTGAAAAAAAAGATTAACTTTACGCCCTCGTAGAAAATTGGGAGCATGTACACGAGACAACATACAATTAAAAACAAAGTAACAGTTAAAGGCGTCGGTTTACATACCGGTGCTATGACTAACATGACTTTTTGCCCGGCCCCGCCGGATCATGGCATTAAGTTTCAACGTGTAGACCTGGAAGAACAAACTATTATTGAGGCAGATTGTGACCTCGTAGTGGATGTATCCAGAGGAACTACTCTTGAAAAGGATGGCGCAAGAGTTCATACTATCGAACATGTACTTTCCGCTCTGGTCGGTGAGCAGATAGATAATATCCTTATTCAATTAGATGGACCTGAAATTCCTATAATGGACGGATCAGCCCAGCCATTTATCGAAATTCTCAGAAATGCTGAACTCGAAGAGCAGAGTGCTTTAAGAGATTTTTTCGAGGTCCCTGAAGGAATTTTCTACAGAGACCACGAAAAAAATGTCGAAATGGCTGCCCTTCCGCTCGATGATTACAGAGTAACTGTAATGGTCGATTATAATTCTCCGGTGCTCGGAAGTCAGCATGCTTCTTTAAATGATATAAGTCAATTTGCTGAAGAAATCGCTTCTTGCAGAACATTTTGCTTCTTGCATGAGCTTGAAATGTTGCACAGCCAGAACCTGATAAGAGGCGGCGATCTTAGTAATGCAATAGTTATTGTCGATAAAGTTGTTGACGACAATGAACTGGATCATTTAGCAGGACTGTTTAATAAGGATAAAGTTGCTGTTAAAGAAGAAGGTATTCTCAACAATGTCGACCTGAGATATAAAAATGAACCAGCAAGACATAAATTACTTGATGTAGTTGGTGATCTTGCCCTGGTAGGCAAACCGATCAAAGCTCAGATACTTGCAGCAAGACCAGGTCATGCTTCAAATGTTGCTTTTGCAAAAAAATTGAAGCGACTGATGGAGTCAACTACAAATAATAATATTCCAAAATACAATCCGAAATTACCTCCTGTTCTTGATATAAATCAAATATCTAATACTTTACCTCACAGATTCCCGTTCTTACTGGTGGATAAAATCTATCATTTGGACGAATCAAGTGTAGCCGGTATTAAGAATGTTACTATAAACGAACCGTTTTTCCAGGGCCACTTCCCTAATAACCCTGTCTTTCCTGGGGTATTACAAATTGAAGCTATGGCACAAGTGGGAGGAATTCTCGTACTCAATACTGTTCCTGATCCGGAGAACTACTGGACTTATTTCCTTGGAGTTGAAAATTGCAAATTTAGAAAAATGGTTCTTCCAGGGGATACTATTATTATTGAGTGTAAATTAATTGGTCAAATAAGAAGAGGTATCGCAAAAATGTCAGGTAAAGCCTACGTAGGAAATAACCTGGTTTGTGAAGCTACAATGACCGCAAGTATTGTTAAAAAAGATTCATGAGTAAAAACCTAGCCTATATTCATCCTAATGCAAAAGTTGGAGATAATGTAACTATTTCCCCTTTTGTAACAATTGAAGACGACGTAGAAATTGGCGATGGAACCTGGATTGGTTCCAACGCAACTATAATGTCCGGTTCAAGAATAGGAAAAAACTGTAAGATTTTTCCGGGAGCAGTTATTGGTGCTGTCCCCCAGGATTTAAAGTTTAAAGGCGAGAATACTCTGGCAATTGTAGGTGACAATACTGTAGTTAGAGAATGCGTAACTATCAACAGAGGTACAGTCGACAGAGGAGAAACAAAAGTAGGCTCTAATTGCCTGCTAATGGCTTATGTCCATCTGGCTCATGACTGCCTTGTCGGAGACAATTGCATTATAGCTAATGCTGTTCAGGTAGCAGGCCATGTAGAAGTAGATGACTTTGCAATTATCGGTGGCGCAAGCGCCATTCATCAATTTGCCAAAGTCGGAGCTCACGTTATGGTATCTGGTGGTTCTTTGGTAAGAAAAGATATCCCCCCTTACGTTACTGCCGGAAGAGAACCAATTAGCTATTGTGGTGTGAATTCGGTAGGCCTGAGAAGACGAGGTTTTGATAATGAAAAAATCAATGAGATTCAGGAAATCTATAGAATCATATATCAAAAAGGGCTTAATAGATCAAGATCAATTGATCAAATAAGGCTGGAGATTCCAGCAAGTAAAGAAAGAGATTACATCATTAATTTCATATCCGGTTCTGACCGAGGAATAATGAAAGGATATGGCGTCTAATTCCTATGACGACTCCAAGAATTTCCTGCGAAAATATTAGCAAAAAATATTTGAGACAATGGATCTTTCGTGACCTCAGCTATACATTTGAGTCGGGAAAATCATATGCTATTACTGGTAATAATGGTTCGGGAAAAAGTACCCTCATAAAGATATTATCCGGAGCAATCCTTCCAACAAATGGTAAGATTAGCTACCTGAAAGAGGATGGGGATTCAATTCACGAAGATAAAGTCTACGAACAAATCGTCTATGCTGCACCTTATTTTGATCTGATTGAGGAATTTACACTTTTAGAGGCATTAGAATTTCACTTTTCTTTTAAACCAGTTGTTGAAAATATCAATTTAAAAGAACTTCCAGAAAAAATGCTTCTTGACGGAGCCCAGAATAAAGCCATAAAACATTTCTCCTCAGGAATGAAACAACGTTTAAAGCTCGGTTTAGCATTTTATAGTGACGTTCCTGTTATGTTTTTGGATGAACCTTGTTCTAATCTGGATGAAACTGGTATCAATTGGTACAAAAATGAAATATTGAAAATCCACAATCAAAGACTTATCATAGTATCGTCCAATCAAAAATTTGAATATGAATTTGTTGATTTTGTTTTAAATGTGATGGATTATAAATAATTTTAGGTTTAGACTCTATTGAATTTTAAATCGAAGACACTATATTTAAAGAAATATTTTTTAACTAAGCATTATATGAAAAAGAATTTAACCACTTTATTAGGACTATTTTTAACTCTCACTTTAGTTTTTTCAGGCTGTAAAGATAAAGGCGAAGACAACAAACCAGAAGATGAGGTAAGAACTGAATTATTATCTAATGGCACCTGGAATGTACAAGCTGTTACAAGAAACAGTAGTGAGAATGTAACTTCTTCTTATACAGGAATGACTGTTACATTTAATGAAAACGGAACCTACGTTGCTACCACTCCAGATGCATTTTCTGAGGTTTGGCCAAAAAATGGTAACTGGGAATATGCTAGTAATAACAACACTCCTGACATCAATACTATAATCAGAAATCCTGATGTAAGTGGTGGTGTTGAAATGAATCTTTCAGATGTTACTGAAAGCACACTAACAGTATCATTTACAATTTCTGAACCTCCTTCTGGAGCAAGAATGATGGGTATTTCAGGAAACTTTGTATTTGAATTTACGAGATAACAGTAAAATACTTATATAAGTAAAAGGGAGCTATTGATCAATAGCTCCCTTTTTTTATATAATTTAATTATAAGCCTAGTTTAATTTCACAATAGTAATTCCTGCCCCGCCCCTGTCAGCGTGTTCATCTCTGAATGACTTGACAAAATTCATGTTTCCCAGTTGATTTCTCACGAAGTCCTTAAGAACCCCATTACCTTTTCCATGTAGAATTCTCACCTCCTTAATTCCAAACATATGAGCATCATCCATAAAACTCTCTACGATATTAAAAGCCTCCTCTACCCTTTTTCCTCGAATATCAAGTTCTGAATTAAATTCGGCTAACCGCTGGTTCATATTTAAAGATTGATACACACCTCCTCCACTAAACTTCTTTTCTCTTTCCTGCTTTCGGGCACTTCGCTTCGATACTTTTTCAAGTCGGTTCATTTTAACAATGGTCTGCAACTGACCTATTGCAACGGTAGCATCCTTCCCTTTAATTGACATCACCTCTCCAGTTGCCTCCTGTCCTTTAATTCTCACGGAATCTCCTACATTAATAGGCCCTTCCTCAACGTCATATCCCTCATCCTCAGTTTCTTTGGGCTGCTCTTTCACTTTTAGTTTACTCTCCTTTTCTGATAATTTTTGCCTGGCCTCTTTTGTAGCCTCCTTCTCAGCATTGGCTTCTTTAATCTTCCGGATTGTATTTTCAATTTCTTTATTCGCTTCTTTTATCAGTCTTTTTGCTTCCTCTTTTGCTTCGTTTATATACTTTTTTCGGTTGGCCTCAAGATTTGATTCCTTATCACGAAAACTTTGCAGCTGACTGGAAAGGTCTTTTTTAAGTTTTTTATTTTCTGTAACTAATTGTGAATAAGAAAGTCTTTCCTTCTCAAGCTGATGAAGTAATTCCTCCATATTTACAGTTTCTTCTCCCAGCAGTGACTTTGCTTTTTCTATAACTGATTCAGGAATTCCTGTTTTAGACGCGATTTCGAAAGCAAAAGAACTTCCGGGCTTTCCTTGCTCGAGCATATAAAGAGGTTCGAGCTTTTGCTGATCAAACAACATACTTCCATTGATCAACCCATCTGTGGATTCAGCTCTCGCTTTAAGGTTTCCATAGTGAGTAGTTATCACTCCATACGCCAGCGATTTCAACAACTCTTCCAGGATGGATTCAGCAATTGTCCCCCCAAATTTTGGCTCAGTACCTGTACCAAATTCATCAATTAGAAATAAAGTTCTCTTTCCACAAAACTTAATGAAATGAGACATATTTTTAAGATGAGAACTATAAGTACTCAAATCATTTTCAATCGATTGCTCATCGCCAATATCTGCGAATATATCTCTGAATAAGGGGAATGTACTACCTTCTCCTACTGGAACTAACAAACCACATTGCAACATGTATTGGATAATACCCATGGTTTTAAGAGCAACTGATTTACCTCCGGCGTTGGGTCCACTGATAATTAAAATTCTCTGTTCTCTTTCAAGATGAACTGTCAATTGACGAACAGGCTTTTCTGACCTCTGGTGAGTTAATAACAAAACTGGGTTAAATCCATCTACGATCTCCAGTTTCCCATCCTTATTTATTCCGGGATAGACTGCTTCCAGTGTTTGAGCCAACTTGGCTTTAGATCGTATAAAATCCAATAACCCAATATACTTTATAGTTTCGCCCAGATCTTCGAAAAAAGGACTGAATTGCTCCGTTAAAGAAGTTAATATCCTTATAACCTCTCTTCTTTCTCGCAACTGCAGATCTCTGATGTCATTATTGATCTCAAGTACTTCTGTCGGCTCCATGAAAACGGTTTGTCCTGTGGATGATTCATCATGGACAAAACCCTTCAAAACTCTTTTATACTCTGCCTGAACTGGTATTACCATTCTTCCACCTCTTACTGTCAGGGTCATTCCTTCAGGTATGAAACCCTGTTTATCAGCATCGGACATTACTCTATTCAACACCTTTCTTGCTTTTACCTCAGCATCAATAAGGTCTTTTCTTATCAGATTTAATTCTTTGCTGGCAGTATTTCTTACCGTTCCTTTTTCATCGATAGCTCTTTCAACATCTTTAAAAAGGTGACCAGGGATATTTAAGTTTTCCCCTATTCTTTTTAACAGTGGATATTCTTCACTTTGTGATTCAAAGAAAGTAAGTAATGATAAAGACTTGGATAAATATTGGACAAGTTGCAATAATTCAGTTGCTTCGAGCCATGCCCCGGACAATTTTATCTTATTTATAAATGGAGAAATTTCTATCCCATCTGCAAGATCAATTACTACTCCTTCTTCTAAAAGCATCTTAAACTCATTAGTCTGAGCTAGCATTTTAGAAACATCATTTTTGTGATGGGAAAATCTGATCTTATCTACAAACTCCTTCCCTGCTTTGGTTTTACACCCTTCTGATAATGTTGTACGGATATATTGAAATCCTAATTTCTCTTCTAGATTTTGGGGATATAGCATTAAATATTATTCTAATTTTTGTTCTTCAAGAGTCAAACTATCTATTACCGCATTAGTTACGTCTTTAAATTCTTCTGGGTTATTCAGATACCACTGATAGGATTCAAAATAAGTAGTTGAATCAACTCCAAAACGTTCAAAAATAGAGTCCTCATATATTTTGAATACAGTCCTTTGTGAATCTACCGAACCAGTAACGTAATTGACCTCGCTATCAAGAATGTATAACTCTTTTTGAATCGAGATCATTTTTTCCTTATCAATAAAATTATCGGGCTTGTCTTTTGATTTATCTTCAGAACAAGAGCCTAATGAAAGGAAAATTAATGTCAGAATTAAATATTGTAACTTCATATGCTTCAAATTTCCTTTTTTTATATTGCAAATCCCCATATTTCTATTTTCATTTTACATTTTTTAACGTTGCTAAAATCAATAAAATAGTAACTTTAACCCCAATTATCCATTTATAATGAATACATTCGTATTGTCGATCATCTGGAAAATCAAATAACGTATGCGTGAATTAATAAAAAAGCTACGTAAATACGAGATACAAATAAGAAAGGCTATAAACACCCAGCTTCAGGGTGACTTTAAGTCTGTGTTTAAAGGTTCCGGATTGGAATACGATGACGTCAGACAATATCAGTACGGCGATGATGTTCGTACTATCGACTGGAGAGTCAGTGCCAAAGGTCATGGTACGTTTGTAAAAACTTATGTTGAAGACAAAGAACAGATAGTTTACTTTATTATCGATGTCAGTGGTTCTCAAGACATCGGATCAAGAGACCAGACAAAACTAGAGATCTGTAAAGAAATCACTGGTGTTCTGGCAATGGCAGCTTCGAGGGAAGCAAGTAAGGTAGGTCTTATAGCATTTTCAGATAGAAAAGAATTATATTTTAAGCCTTTAAGAGGTCAAAATCATATTTACCAACTCATTAAAAGCTTATTTTCTTTACAACCAAAATCCTCTCAAACAGATCTTGATGGTGCATTTAAATACACTTTAAATCATTTGAAAAAGAAAAGTGTGGTATTTTTAATTTCAGATTTTATCGATGAAAACTATCAACACACTTTAAAGGGTCTGGCAAGAAAACACGATGTAATTGCGGTTCATGTTTCTGATAAAAGAGAACGAAAAATGCCTAAACTAGGCATAGTTCCAGTTCATGATAAAGAAACAGGCAAAACTAAATGGATAAATTCTTCTTCTTCATTTTTCAGAACTCATATTGCAAAAAGATTTGAAAGACAATCTGAAGAATTACAGGATTTCTCTAATAAGCATCAGATTAATTACGTGCATATAGATACAAAAGAAAACTACGTACCCAAACTTATTCAATTGTTTAATATCAGAAATCAAACTTTTAAGCGTGGCTAATTTTTTTAGGTACATCTTATTATTTCTTATACTAGGCTCTAATGCCATGGCTCAGGATATTACTTACGAAGGATATTTTCGTAGTGATAGCGTAAAAGCTGGCATGCCCCTGGAATATGTTTTAAACATCAAGTATCCTAAAAATTATGATGTCCTTTTACCTGATACGACACATAATTTTGGGGACTTCATTTTAACGGGCAGGGACTTTAACCCAACAGTGTCTGACTCAATCTATAGTTATGATAGTGTTGTCTATGAACTTACTAGTTTTAGTATAGAAAACATTCAAACCTTAAGTGTTCCCATAAAATATTTTGCGGAAAGAGATAGTGGTGTGATCAAAACAGAAAATGACACACTTTATTTTGTAGAATATATCCCCGTGGTTTCCGATACGTTAAAGGTTAAAGAAAATACGGCTTTTCAACCGTTAAAAGAACTTGTCAACTACCCCATCATAACACTTATTGCAGTTCTGGTTGTTGTTATTATCATTACTTTAATCATCGTATTAGCTAGACCGATAAGAATTGCTATAAAGAGATGGTTGCTAAAAAGAAAATATAATAAACTAAAAAGTAAATTTCTCAAAACAGAATTCAGTGATAAACATGAAGCTTCTAAAAAGCTTGCTGTTTGGAAAAGTATGCTTGGTGTATCTACTGATCTGCCTGTTCCTGCTTTCACCACTGATGAAATAATTAAGTTTTCTGAAACGTCAAAAGTGGAAAACGAACTGAGATCTATTGACAGATACATTTACAGCAATAAAAAGCAGGATTCTAATCTAAATAATGATTTTCTGACTCTGGCTGAACTGTCAGATCAAATTTTAGAACAAAAGTTACAGCGATTAGGTAATGAAAGAAGGAGATAAATTAACAGATATACCATGGTATTCGCTTGAGTGGTTTGATCCACAAAAATTCCCTCTAATAGGGTCTGGTGAATATTTTGACTGGAAAAATGAATGGGTATTCTATTTTTTACTTCTGATACCTGTCATTCTTGCTGTTATTCCACTAATCAGAAAAAAAATCCAAACTCTGGAAGTTGCATTGCCAAAAAAAGATGTTGGAACTGATTTCACTTCTTATTTGAGGTTTATACCAACTATTCTGCTTATCCTGTCATTTCTATGTATGGTTATCGCTCTGGCAAGGCCCCAAAAAACTAACGAAAGAGTGGAGCAATGGTCAGAAGGAATTGACATTATGCTTCTTCTGGATATTTCTGAATCAATGAAAATTCAAGACCTGAAACCTAACAGGCTGGAAGCTGCCAAGCAAACGGCACTGGATTTTATCGATGGAAGAAATCAGGACAGAATTGGAATTGTTATTTTTGCGGGTGAGGCATTTACTCTTGCTCCCATGACATCAGACTACGATCTGTTAAGATCTGAAATAAAGGATATAACTTTTAGCAAAATCAGAAAAAGTGGCACAGCTATTGGGCTGGCTCTTGGAATGGGAATTAACAGAATGAAAGAATCTGAAGCCAAATCCAAGGTGTTTATTCTGTTAAGTGACGGAGATAATACTGCAGGAAATATCGACCCTAAAACGGCTGCTCAATTTGCTGCGGGTTATGATATAAAAATGTATACCATAGCAATTGGTCGTGAAGGGAGGGTCAGATATGGTACAGATAATTTTGGACAACCGTATTATGTGGAAAACAGTATTGACGAGACCACATTAAGAATGATTGCAGAAATTGGAAATGGCAAATTTTTCCGTGTTGAAAACAATCAGGCTCTCCAGGAGGTGTTTAATACTATTGATGAACTGGAAAAAGCCAAAATCTACGAAAATCGATACAAAAATACCTTCGACTATTATTTCGTATATCTTTATTGGGCCTTAGCTTTGTTCCTTTGTTGGTTATTAACTAAAATAACTATCTTTTCAAACATCTTAGTGGATTGATATTTTATGGCAGTACTTTTAGATAATTACAAAAAAATAAAAGAGGAAATAGGCAAAGAAACCATTCTGGTTGCTGTGAGTAAAACAAAGCCGAAAGAAGATATCAAATCTTTATATGACGACGGACACCGGGTTTTTGGAGAAAATAAAGCTCAGGAATTAAAAGAAAAGCACGAAGAACTTCCAAAAGATATTCAATGGCACATGATCGGCCATTTGCAAAGGAACAAAGTAAAATATATAGCCCCTTTTGTTAATCTTATCCATTCAGTTGACAGTAAAAGACTAGCTAAAGAGATCAATAAGCAAGGCAGAAAAAATGAGAGAATAATAGATTGCCTTCTCCAGGTTCACATAGCAGAAGAAGAATCAAAATTTGGTTTCGACGAAAACGAAATAGTAGAGATTATTAATAGCGGCGAATTTGATGAGTATAATAATATTAGAATCGTTGGATTAATGGGAATGGCTACTTTCACTGATGATTCTGATCAGATTAGAAAAGAATTTAAATCTCTTAAGGAAATATTTGATAGAATCTCTTCAATTGATTCTAATGATAATATTGAAATGAAATATCTTTCTATGGGAATGAGCAATGATTTTAACATTGCTATCGAAGAGGGATCTAACATGATCAGGGTAGGAAGTAAAATTTTCGGAGAAAGAAATACCTGATATGCAAAAAATAATATTATCCATCGCTGGCCTTTCAGGAATGTTGGCCGTAGGACTGGGAGCGTTTGGAGCTCACAAACTTGAACCTATCCTGATTGCTAATGAAACCCTTGACACATACCAGACTGCGTCAGACTATCATTTTTATCATACTTTTTTATTATTAGTAATAGGACTCTTAAGCAGGCGAATCCCAAAAAAATACATTAAAACCACTTTTCTATTTACCTTAATAGGAATGATAATTTTTTCAGGTTCCCTGTATATTTACTCCCTCAACGGTATCAAAACTTTTGCTATGATTACTCCAATAGGTGGCGTTTCACTTATAATTGGATGGATTGTATTTATCATAGCTGTCTTTTTCAAAAAATAACTTACATCGAAACGGTTAATTCCAATTTTATTCCTAGTTTTCAGTAAAATTTTTACGGTTATTCAAGGAATGAGTGTTTACTTTTTAGGTAATTCTGATATAAACACCTGAAGTCTGTTAAGTGATTGGAATGCAAGAAATAGAAATAGCTAATTTAAGAAAGCTAACGGAAGTTGTTAAAGCTACCTATAATTATGATTTCACGAATTATGCAATGTCTTCCTTTAAAAGAAGAATCAGCAGGGTATTGGATTTATTCAATTTTCAATCTGTTGATGCATTAATAGCTAAAGTGGAATCAGACCCTAAGTTTTTTGAGACTTTCGTTCAGGAAATCACAGTTAATGTTACTGAGATGTTTAGAGACCCTTCTTTCTGGAGGTTACTACGGGAAGATATTGTACCTAATTTACTTCTAAATCACTCAAGCATTAATATATGGCATGCAGGATGTTCTTCAGGAGAAGAAGTATATTCGATGTGCATGCTACTTAATGAGATGGGTATTCTTGATAAATCAAAGATCATTGCTACTGACCTTGATAAAGGAATTCTAGAGAAAGCTCGTTCTGGCAGATACAAGCTCAAAAACATGGAGCTTCACGAAAAGAACTACATAAGGTTTCAGGGAACTCATTCTATCAAAGATTACTATACAATCAAAGGTGATGAGATTCAAATGAATCCTGAACTGGTTAGAAATGTTAGCTGGAGAGAACATGACCTGGTCAACGGACCAGTCTTCAATAAATTTGATCTTGTTTTGTGTCGAAATGTTATGATTTATTTTAATCAGAATTTACAAAACGAGGTACTTAAAAAAATACATGAATCAATGTTCAAGTATGGTTACCTGGCTATAGGCAGTAAAGAATCACTGATCTGGTGCGAGATAGCTAACAAATTTATTGTTGTTAACAATGAAGAGAAAATCTATAAAAAGATAAAAGAATAATCGGCAGATCTTGAATCAAATACGATGAAAAAGTACGATTTAAGCGATAAATATAAAGCCATAGTTATCGGAGGATCTGCCGGAAGTTTTCAGGGAGTAGTAAAGATTTTATCTAACATCCCGGAAAATTTTAAGTTGCCGATTATCATGTGTTTGCATAGACTCAAACATGTGAGAAATGGTTTTGTGGAAGCATTGAGTATTAAAAGTGTAAAACCGGTACATGAACCGTTTGATAAAGAAAGTATAAAGAGAGGAAGGGTTTACCTGGCTCCGGCCAATTATCATCTTCACATAGAGCTCGGCCATACATTTGCTTTATCTACAGACAGACTGGAAAACAATTCCAGACCGGCTATAGATATCACTTTAGAAACAGCTGCTTATGTCTATAAAGAAAAGTTGATTGGTATCCTGCTCTCCGGAGCAAACAGAGACGGAGCAAAGGGAATGAAACGAATCAAAGACAGAGGTGGCATGACAATCATACAAGATCCGTCAACATGTATGATAGATACAATGCCTACAGCGGCAAAAAATCTGACGGAAATTGATTACTCATTAGATGTTGATGAGATCATTAATTTTTTGAAACAATTGGACAGTCAGTATAAATAATCTGATTATTTAACTACTGTATTTTTAGATATAAACTTATAATTAAATGAAAAATAGCCTAAAAAAAATTGCTGGCCTGCTATTCGTTATTTTTTTAGTCGGTGGTTTGTTGTTGGCTTATTTGATGCAGAATTTTAAAGGTGCATTGATCCAAAATATACCTGAATTAAATCTGACTAACATCCAGATGGCCCAGAAGCAATTCAATGAATTGTTTTATACAGTTATTGGGGTTTACTCAATTGCTCTCATTACTATCGTTTTTCTTTTTATTTATGATGGCAAAGACAAAAAATCCGACAGTGCTTCAGGTAAAAAGTCTGCAGCTGATAAGACCAAAGAAAATTTAGAAGATGCAGATGAAAGAATCGTCAATGATGATGAGATAGAAGATTCTGACCTCAAAGAAGTTGCCAGGATTATTAACTCGGAAGGAGAACTTAAAAATGTTCTTGAAAAAGCGGTTAATAAAATAAGCAACGTGGTTGAAGCCGGGCAGGCAGCTGTGTATGTCAAAGAAAGGGTTAATGGCAAATCAACTCTTAATTTGATATCTGGGTATGCATTAAGCATTGGCGAAAGTAGAAAAATTTCTTTCGAAGTAGGTGAAGGTATTGTTGGTACAGTTGGAAAAGAAAAGAAACTTATCGAAATCAACGATGTTCCGGAAGGCTATATAAATATTGTTTCTGGATTGGGCAAATCAACTCCTTCTACATTGCTTGTTGCTCCTTTAGTGGATTCATCAATGCTGTACGGGGTTGTGGAAATAGCGTCTTTCAAGCAGTTTTCTGAAGCTCAGAAAAAATATATCGCTGAGTGCTCGAATTATATTGCGAAAAAGCTAAAAAACGAAGCTAAAGCAGCAAGGACGGAGAAACAATCAAAAGAAAATAATGATTAACAAATTTAATTTTTTCACCTATGTTTAAAAACATCAATATCGGGGGAAAAATAACGACTTTAACGGCGTTAATTGTTCTGATCGGTGTAGCTATGTCTATCACGGTAGCATACAACCTTAATAGAGATAAATTAGAATCAGAATATCTAACCCAGCTTTCTGTTGTAAACAGGTCGATCGAAAAAGACGTTATTAACAGACTTAACTTAAATAAAAACAAAGTCGAGATCATTACTGAAGACCTTGCTTTAAGTGAGGCTATGGCTTTGTACAACAATTATAGTTACATCAATGCCGATAGTGTTGACAGTCTAATAACTCCTGTACTTAATTCAAAAATATACTCTTTTAC
Organism: Mangrovivirga halotolerans; assembly: GCF_026241165.1. GTDB lineage: Bacteria > Bacteroidota > Bacteroidia > Cytophagales > Cyclobacteriaceae > Mangrovivirga > Mangrovivirga halotolerans. The sequence continues at coordinate 450,417 of NZ_JAPFQN010000002.1, forward strand.
TGAACAGGATCTGTATTTCACAGATATCACCGGAACAATCCTTTCTTCTACAGAAGGAATATCAGGGACAAATATTGAGGATAAAGCCGAAAATATTCTAATTAAAGCAACGGATGGTCCTGCTGTAGGAAATCTTCAGGAAACTGAAGGTGGCTTTAAATATTATACTGCAGCTCCAGTTAAATTTAATGGTACTAATGTTGGGTATGTTGTCTCTGGGCATGGCATCGAAGAAATCTATTCTATTCTTTCCGATACTTCTTTTATGGGGAAAACCGGAGAAAATCTTTTGGTTACCAATATCCTTGATCGGGGAATTTATGTAAGCCCTTCCAGAGAAATTGGTAATAACCTGGTAAAAAGAAGTGTTGATATTGAAGAACAGAATAATCAACAAAATGCCATAAGAAGAGTCATCAAGACAGATACTCTTGGAAGCATGCAAGACATTGATTATTCCGGAACACCTGTGCTTTCAGTATGGAGGCCAGTTGAAGGAACCAACTGGGGTATAATTTCAAAAATAGATCAGCAGGAAATATATTCTACTTCCTATGATCTACTAAGAAAATTGATCATAGGTGGAATTGCTGCACTTCTATTTACTGTTGTAATTAGCCTTTTAGTTACCAGATCTCTGACCAGACCTTTAAAAGAACTTCAAGAGATTGTTAAGAAATTATCCAAGGGAGTTCTTCCTGAAAAAATCCGTATAAAAGGAAAAGATGAAATTGGTCAGATAGCTTCAGCAACCCGAAACCTTGTTTCAGGCCTGAAAAGAACAGCCAACTTTGCGAAAAAAATTGGAGAGGGAGATTACGATGCAGAATTCGAGCCTCTTTCTACAGAAGATACCATCGGTACTTCTCTGATCAACATGCGTGATAGTATCCAGGAAGCTGAAAAACGTGACCAGGAAAGAAACTGGATCGTTGTAGGTGTGGCTGAGATTGGAGAAATTCTGCGTGCACACAATGATCTTGATACACTAGGGTATGAACTGATAAAATATATAACTAAAAAGACCGAAGCTATTCAGGGTGCTTTTTATGTTGTACAGAATCAGAAAGAAGAAGAAGATTTTGCTGAAGCCAGAGCAGTTTACGCCTACAATAAACAAAAGCAACTAAAAGCTAGATTCAAATTTGCTGAAGGACTTGTAGGACAGGCATGGGCAGAACGAGATACGATTTTCAGAACGGAAATCCCTTATGACTATGTAACACTGACCAGCGGTCTGCTTGGTGAACAGAGGCCTACATCATTGTTAATTGTTCCTCTGATCGCTAATGAAATTGTTTATGGTGTTGTTGAAATTGCCGGATTTAAAAAATTCAGCCCTACTCACGTTAAATTCGTTGAAGAATTGTCTACTATTATTGCGCAGACGATTTTTAATATTCAGGTAAACGACCGAACCAGAAAGCTTTTAGAAGAATCTCAGGCAATGAGTAACGAACTCCAGGAGAAGCAGGAAGTCTTGCGACAAAATGCTGAAGAAATGGAGGCTACTCAGGAAGAATTAAAAAGAACTAACAACCAGCTCGAAGAGCAAATAGAAGAAGTAAACAGAACTCAAAAAAGAATGCAGCTTCTTCTGGAAAATGCATCAGAGGTTATTACAATTTACGAAGACGATCAAACGATCAGGTATATTTCTCCTTCAGTTGAACGAATTTTCGGACATAAAACTGAAGAGATGATTGGTATTAAGGACATTAAGTTCGTTGACGATGAATACAAAAATCACTTCAACGACATGTTCCAGAAGCTCCTTGAAAATCCTGATGAACAAGTTACCATTCAGTACGAATATCAAACATCTGAAGGTAACCTTATCTGGATCGAATCGACAGGAAACAACCTTCTCCATGACAAGGCAATCCAGGGAATCATCGTTAATTCAAGGGATATAACAGAAAGAAGACGTGCAGAACAAGAGCAAAGAATGCGAAGTAAGATGCAGTCACTTTCTGAGAACTCACCTGACCTTATTACAAGGATCGAATCTGATGGCGAAGTAAGTTACATCAACCCGACAATTGAAACATTCACGGGACAACGCCCTGAAAACTATCTGCATAAACAAGTAGCAGACCTCGATCTTAATTCAGGTATTACAGATTATTGGTTGGAAGTACTTAATCAGGTAAAAGAACACAAGCAAAAAATCACAAATGAGATTGATTTCCCTACTGATAATGGGCAATTAGTGATGCAGGTGAATGCTATTCCTGAATATAACGAAGCAGAAAATATAGAATCAGTTCTTGTTGTATCTCATGATATTACAGCACGAAAAGCTATTGAGTTGGAGATCCAGAATAAAAACAAAAAGATCAATGACTCAATAAATTATGCTAAACGTATCCAGGGAGCGATTCTTCCAAATAATAAAGTAATCAACAAAACACTTCCGGAATCTTTCATCTTTTACAGACCAAAAGATGTTGTAAGTGGAGACTTTCCATGGTATTTGCAATCAGGTGATGATATCTTTATCGCTGCAGTAGATTGTACAGGCCATGGAGTACCAGGAGCTCTTCTTTCATTGATAGGATACTTCTTATTAAATGATATTGTAAGATCAAGAAAGATTACTGAACCTGGTAAAATTCTTGATCTCCTGGATGAGGGTGTAACATCTACTCTACGTCAGGATAGTGATGATTCAAAGACCAAAGATGGTATGGACATTGCGCTTTGCAAGATCAATCTGAAAGAGCAAAAACTTGAGTACGCCGGAGCTCACAGACCTCTTTATATGGTTAAAGATGGTGAAATGCTGGAAGTGAAAGGTAACAAATTCCCAATAGGTGGTGGATTATTTAAAAACCAGACAGAATTTACCAATACAGTAATAGAATTTAAGGCCGGAGATTCAGCCTATTTCTGTTCTGACGGATTCCCTGACCAGTTTGGTGGTCCACAAAACCGTAAATTTGGTCCAAAACGTACACGGAAATTAATTATGGACAATCATACTAAGTCTATGAAAGATGTTTACGGTATATTTAAGAATACTTGGGAAGATTGGAAAAGTGACGAAAAGCAAACTGATGATGTTCTGATGATCGGAATCAAGTTTTGATTCTAACAAAGAAAGATTCCAAAATAAAATAGTTATCTTGGAATCTTCATATTTGTCTTTTTAAACTGAAAAGTATAAATAATAACGAAAAAGTAATTTTTTAAACACAATTTTTAATAAATCTGTTCCAATGAAATATGTATATGACCTGCATAAAACGATGCTGGATCATCATTTGATCCTAGTTTACGAAGGTGAGTTCACTCAGGAAATCACAAAATCGGTTTTATCCATGGCAGAAAGAAACATGGACGCGATTGGGGAAGATTCCAGCATTAAAAGAAAAGTTTTTAATGTGATGGTGGAAGCACTTCAAAACATCGTTAAGCACAGTGAAAACACTGAAAACAGTGGCAAAGGAAGGCAAAATGCCATTTTTATGCTTGGAAAAAGCGACAGCGAGTATTTGATCACATCAGGAAATGCATGTAAAAGTGCTGATGTAAGTGAAATCAAAGTAAAGCTGGAAAAGATTAATTCTTTAGATAAAGATGGCCTGAAACAGCTGTATAAAGAAACTATAAAGAGTGGAAGCCTTTCAGATAAAGGTGGCGCAGGATTAGGTTTCGTTGATATGGCAAGAAAATCAGGAAAACCGCTTAACTTTGACTTTATAGAGATAGACAATAGTCATTCATTTTTCTCTCTTCAAACTTTAATTTCAAGAGTTTAAAAAAATAAAAAACGATTAAGAAAATGGAAATTATAAACCTCGAAGGTACAGAAGATACTCCTAAAATTATCCTTGATAAATCAAACGGGATATTTGAGATATCAGGTAGGTCATTACCTGAAGATTCAGCTGAATTTTATAGTCCGGTTCTAGAGTGGCTTGAGTCTTATAGCGAGGATCCAAATGAGAAAACTGACTTTGTATTCAAATTAGAGTATTTTAATACAGCGTCATCAAAATTGATCCTTGATGTGTTGTCTGCTTTGGAAGATATCGACAATACGACAATTCACTGGTACTTCCACGAAGATGATGAAGATATGGAAGAAGCTGGAGAAGAATTTTCTGAATTGGTTGAATTACCGTTCGAATTCAAAACCTATTAATATTTAAATACATTTTTTTCTTTTAGGTAAGATTTTTTAGATCAGGATATGAGTGAAGAAATATTAAAAGCCTTAACTCAACTGTTTGCCATTATTACTAAACAGGATGGAGGGGTAACTGATAATGAGCGGAAGTTTGTAATAGATTATTTCAAACAAGAACTTGATCAGGACTCGGTAAACGAGTATCTCGATCTTTACGATAAATATTCTCAGGAAGAGAAAAAGGAAAGAAAGAGAAAATCTTCTGACGACAAGCCTAAAAAAGAACGAAAATTAACCTCTGTTAGAGATTCTGTTAAGACGCTTGCTATATGCAAAAAGATTAACAAAACTCTTACTCAAAAACAGAAGGTTGTTGTTTTAATAAAGCTATTTGAACTTGTAGCTTCAGATAAAAAGTTCACCCCACAGCGTATGGAGATTATAAACACTGTTTCCGAGGTGTTTAAATTCTCTAACGAAGAATACGAATTGATCAGAAGTTTTGTATCTGAAGAAAGCTGTGACAAGATCAACTTTGAAAACATCCTCTGTTTGAGCGATCAAATACCAGAAGAGGATGTTCCATTCAAACATGTCCAAACAGATATAAACGGGGAGATTATTTTCCTCGTTGTTTCAAGCGTTGATCTTTACTTTGTGAAGTACATTGGTAACGATGAGATCGTCCTTAATGGTTTTATTATGAAACCAGGGCGTGTCTATCTATTTGGTCATGGGTCAACGATCAAAACCCCTGCAGGAGCTGCATTATATTACTCGGAGCTAATAAGAAACTTCAGGTCCGATGCAGAAGACGTTAAACTTAGTTTCAACGCCATCGATGTTGAATATAAGTTCCCTAACGGTGATGTGGGTCTGAGAGATATCAATATTTCCGAAGGACCAGGGAAACTCATAGGGATCATGGGTGCCAGCGGTGCAGGTAAAACTACCTTGCTTAATGTCCTCGCAGGGATTAACAAACCATCCTCAGGAAAAATCACGATTAACGGCTTTGATATTTTCGAAGAAAAAGAAAATATACATGGTGTGATAGGATATGTTGCTCAGGATGACCTTTTGATCGAAGAACTGACAGTTTATGAAAACCTCTACTACAACGCTAAGTTATGCTTTGCTGACTTATCTGATAAAGAAATTGACGAGAGGGTAATGGACGTTCTCCAGAGTCTGGGGTTAGAACAACGTAAGGATCTTCGAGTTGGATCGGTATTGGATAAAACAATTTCCGGAGGGCAGCGAAAGAGACTTAATATCGCACTGGAACTAATAAGGGAACCTTCGGTAATGTTTGTGGATGAGCCAACTTCAGGACTTTCATCCCGAGACTCTGAAAATGTAATTGACCTTTTAAAAGAACTTTCTCTTAAAGGGAAGTTAATCTTTGTAGTAATCCATCAACCATCATCAGACATATATAAAATGTTTGATAAAATGTACATCCTCGATACAGGAGGATATCCTGCTTATTATGGAAACCCGGTTGGAGCAGTAACTTATTTTAAAAGTGCATCAAACCAGGTGGATAGCGAGCGAGGACAATGTGCATCCTGTGGCAACGTTAATCCGGAACAGATATTTAATATCATCGAGGCCAAGGTTGTTGATGAATATGGAGAATTTACCAATAAACGGAAAATGAATCCGAAAGATTGGTATAGTTTATTTAAAGAAAAATTCTCCCTTAAAAAGGTTGAACCTGTTAAAGAAGAACCTCCTAAATCACTAAACATACCTTCCAAACTCAAACAGATGATGGTATTTGTGAAGAGGGACTTTTTATCAAAGATCAGTAATAAGCAATACCTGACAATTAATCTTCTTGAAGCACCTTTGCTTGCTATTATTCTGGCATTTATTATCAGGTATAAAAATTCTCCTGATGCAGGTAGTTACTTCTTTAGATTCAATGAGAACATTCCTGCATTTATGATGATGGCAATTGTGGTAGCACTGTTCATGGGACTGTCAGTTAGTGCTGAGGAGATAATTAAAGATAGAAAAATTTTAAAGAGGGAAGCATTTTTGAATCTGAGCTGGAATTCTTATTTGCTCTCCAAGATCACTAACCTGTTTTTGATTTCAGCAATTCAGACATTATTGTTTGTATTGATAGGTAATTTTATTCTTGAAATCCAGGGAATGACCCTGCCCTACTGGATCATTTTATTCAGTCTTAGCTGCTTTGCCAATATATTAGGACTCAATATCAGTTCAGCATTCAATTCAGCTGTAACCGTATATATTTTAATTCCTATATTATTAATACCTCAAATGATCCTTAGCGGTCTATTATTCCCTTTTGATAAACTGAATACGACTATTAGCAGTAAAGGGGAAGTTCCGATAGTTGCTGATATGATGGCATCAAGATGGGCATTTGAAGCAATGGCTGTAAAACAGTTTAAGGATAATAAATACGAAAGTGAAATATATCCTTTCGAGCAATTACAAATGAAGGCTGATTATGCTACTGCTTATCATATTCCTAAATTAAAAGAGAAAATTGATGCAGTAGTTAAGAATGTTAATGCAGGGACAGATTCCACCTTAGAAATTGCTAAAAAAGATTACGCACTCATTCTGAAAGAACTCGAAAAGCTAAAGGCAGGCTATTCCGTACATGAATCCAACATTGAGCAATTCAAGAATGCCAATGAGCCTGAATTAAAAGCAGATGACTATAAACAATTTGATGAAGAAAAAGCTGAAAAGGTTAATCAGTACCTTGATCAGATTGAAGAAGGATACTACGAAATATTCAACTTTATGAATAAAAAGCTGGCAAAGACTGTTCATGAAGCTGAAGATAAATATGGTGAAGAGTACCTTGCTGAATTAAAAAATGAATATTTTAATGAAAGCCTGAGTGATCTTGTTAGAAATATTTCGACAGAGGATAGAATTTTGGAATATAAAGGAGGCCTTTTACAACAAATAAACCCAGTTTATAATACCGAAACATATCCAAAGAATAAACTTGATTACAGGGCACATTTTTACGCTCCTGAGAAACACTTTTTGGGAATTAAATTTCCTACCTTTGTTTTCAATACGCTGGTCATTTGGTTTATGACTTTCGTGCTATATATTATTTTATATTTTGAATTATTAAAAAAGCTAATTGATAAGTTGAGTAATATTTCTTTTAGTAAGGATTCAGACAAATAGCTTCTAAATATTACATATATTTATAATTATATGCTTATTTAAACACAGGTAGATCAGTAAAGTTTTATATTTGAACTCCATTTTTTATATTAGAAAAATGAAACTAAACCAAATCTCATTGACACAGAAATTTTTAGTTCTCTTCCTGACTGTATTTTTTCTGGCTTCTTGCGGAGACAGTAAGGAAACAGCGCAAGACGACAACCTTCTAGAAGATATTAACGAAGGTGATTCATTAAAACCTGAAATTTCTCAGGAGACATTATCTGCCATTATTCAGCAGATTCCTTCCCCTCTGGAAATCTCAGTTCTTTTAAAAGAATCGGGGCATAAATACAATAAGTCCTATCTAAATTCTTCAGACAATGTTTCGAAATACAATACTAATTTCGAAAAAGCATTAAACCTGGGGATTTATGGCACGGATCTTGGATACACCAATATATATGAGCAAAACCAGGATGGAGTTGTTTATTTATCGTCAATAAAAGAATTGGCAGATGAACTTAATATTGGACAATTTTTTGATTTTAATACGATAAAAAGACTTGCTACTAATTCGAGCAACCTTGATTCTTTGCTGTTGATAACAACAAAAAACTTCAATGATATCAATAGCTATCTTCAAGAGCAAAAAAGAGCAAATCTTAGCATATTATTATTGACTGGCGGATGGCTTGAGGCATTGCATATAGCTGAACAGGTTTATCAGGAGAACCCCGAAAGTGAAGCTTTAAGAGAGAAGATCGGTGAGCAAAAAATCATTCTGGAAAATATAATGCTTCTGCTGTCATTTTATAATGACGATCCGGATATTGCCAAGCTTGAAACTGAGATGAAAAAACTGGCAGATATTTATGCAGAAGTTGAGATAAAATATACTCATGGTGAATCATCGTTTAAAGAAGTTGACGGTGTATTGACCATTGTTCAGGAAACAACATCAGAAATCTTGATGTCTGACGAACAGCTTAAAAAGATAATTGATATAACTTCAGAAATCAGAAAAAATATTATTAGCTAATTAACCTTTAAAATATATGAAAAGGATACTTCACCTAGCTTTATTTTTTGGCCTTCTATTTGTGCTAAACCCTTCAGATGCTGTTGCTCAATGTGAGGCAGGATCTTATGCAGAAGCTTGCATACCTAAGCTTAAGCAAGGCTTCAACTTTGTAAAAAGCTATAAGATCGATGGAGAAGGTGGCAGCAAGAAAAAGATAGAATACTCTTACGTATTTGCTAAAGGGACTCAGTACATGATTAATATGTGCACAGGAACAAATGATGCTGATGGCATTGTGGTTTCTTTATACGACTCAAACAGGCAGCTTGTAAGTACTAATAACGCCAACGGTAAGTTATACAGCACAATAGCCTACCCTTGCAATGCAACTGGAATCTATTACATTACTTTTACTTTTAATAATTCCAATAACAATTGCGGAGGAGCAGTACTTGGATTTAAGAGATAAGCCATCCAATAAAGCATAAAAAATATAAAGGGTAAGACCACTGGTCCTACCCTTTCTTATTTTTATTAAATCCGAATTCTCTTTACGTTCTTTTTACTTCGGTCGAAGAGGCCTGATCTAGTGGGAGAATTAATGAATCTGCTATATTCACATGCTTAGGTCGTGTTATTACAAATTCAATGATTTCTGCAATATCTTCGGCATATAAAGGTTCCATTCCTTTGTAGACGCTTTCTGCCTTTTTCTCATCGCCCTTAAATCTCACTTCGCTGAATTCTGTATTAACCAAACCAGGACATACCTGACTCACCTTAATACCGTGTTCAAGAAGGTCTTTCCTCATTCCGGATGATATGGCATCAACAGCATGTTTTGTACCGCAATAGACATTTCCTTTAGCATAGGTTTCTTTTCCAGCCAGAGATCCAATATTAATAATATGCCCAGCTTTCCTGGAAACCATTCCAGGAATTATAGCCCGACTGACATACAATAGACCTTTAACATTTATATCAATCATTAAGTCCCAGTCATCCAGATTAGCCTGATCGATTGTATCCAGGCCATGAGCATTTCCGGCATTATTTATAAGTACATCAATATGCTTCCACTCCTCAGGCAAAGAATTTATAACTTCTTTGACAGCATTTTTATCACGGACATCAAAATTCAAAGTATGGATACCTGTATTTTTTTCGAGCTCTTTTTTAAGATCTTCAAGCCTTTCTTCTCTTCTTCCACAAGCTATAATGTTAAATCCCTTAGATCCTAAAAGCCTAGCTGTAGCAAGGCCTATTCCAGATGTCGCACCGGTTATTAATACAATTTTATTTTCCACCTTCAAATAAGAAATATAAAGTGATAGTATGGGTGTTTATATATTTAATACCTTCGCTAAACTCATTATCAACATTGCCAAGCATATTTAACAGGCCTAATGAATACCTTAATTCTGGTGAGAATTTATAAAACTCATTGTATTTATCAAGGCCCAGGCCGAATTCTACTGCCAGATTAAAACTTTCAGTATGAAGTCTGTCATCATTTTGTCTTTTTTTCTTCCCATTTGCCTCAAACATAGGTGTAATACCCCCTATAAGATATACCCTGGAATTTTTCATTCGGGATGACTTCACCTTTAACAATAAAGGTATCTCAATAAAAGTAGACTCAACTAATTCATCAAGAACGGGTTGCTGAGGATCATTATAAACATACTCTAACCTGAAATCGTAAAAACCGATCTTTGGTTGAACCCTGAAATTCCAGAATTCACTAATACGGAAATTGGCGATAAACCCTACCGAAAAGCCGATACTAGGTTTTGTATAGATAGCCTGGAGTGAAGCCAGATCGGGTGATGTAAAAGCATTACTGTATTTCAATTTGTACATAGAGGAATGTACACCAAGTTGAAAACCATAATGTAACCACCGGTCATCATAATTTGGTAGATTTATATCAGACCGGTTTTGTCCTTTTACAGATGTCATTCCTGATATCAGTACCAGGAAAAAAATAATTACTATTTTGTTGCTGTATATATTGAACTTATTCCGAAAGTAAGCGGTTGACATTTAGCTTGTTTATAGTTTAACTGCTCTAATATATTAACAAATTTTTTACCATATGGAAAAACTTCAACAGATTCTGGTAAATATGTGTATGCAGCATTGTCTTTTGATACTATTTTTCCAATTGAAGGTAAAATATATTTAAAATAAAAATTATAAGACTGCTTGAAAGGAAATTTCTCCGGTTGAGAAAATTCAATAATAGATAATCGTCCTCCTGGTTTTAAAACACGATACATCTCGCTCAAGCCTGCTTCGAGATTTTCGAAGTTCCTTACTCCAAATGCAACGATAACAGCATCAAATTTATTGTCTTCAAATCGAAGGTTCTCACTATCGCCAAGCTCCATTGTGATAAGATCATTAAGACCTTTTTCTTTCATCTTATCTTTACCTACTTCCAGCATACCCTCAGATATATCTACTCCGATTATTTCTTTAGCAGGTAGACCCTTTGCTGCCTCAATTGCAAAGTCGCCGGTTCCTGTAGCAATATCCAGAATTACTTCAGGCTGATAGGGCTTTAACTGTTTAACCGCCTTTTTTCTCCATAGTATATCAATCCCCAGGCTTAAGAAATGATTTAAAAAATCGTACTTTTTACTGATACTATTAAACATATCAGCTACCTGCTTCTTCTTACCTTCTTCCTTATTTTTATATGGTACTACTGTCATCTGTAAATAATTAAGTTACAAAGTTAATGAGTATAACCTGTAACATTACTATTTGTTAAAAAAAGAAAGGGGCAATAAGCCCCTTTTGTATCTATAATATTAAATTCTGTTACTTAATTATCGTAAACTCAACTCTTCTGTTTAACTCCCTCCCATCTCGTTCATCATCATTCGATGCGAGTGGTCTTTCTTCACCATAACCTACAGCTGTTAGCCTGCTTGGATCAATTCCTTTATCTATTAGATAATCAACTACAGCCATTGCCCTTTTCTTCGACAGGTCTTTATTGTAGCTTGCTGGGCCAATATTGTCCGTGTGACCTCCTATTTCAACCCTTATACCAGGATTTTCGGCCATCATTCTTTCAAGTTTGTTCAATTCACTGTAAGAGTTATCTGTCAATTTAGCCTTGTCAAACTCGAAATATATATTTCTTAATACACCGCTCGCCCCAGTTGATGCCCTCTGGAAATCTATTGTTTTTGTAATAGTCTGTGTTTCACTAGTTGCAGCAGGAATTGTCACACTGACGTTCTTAAAAACATATCCCGGATATTCTGCAGAAAGAATATAGTCAGTAGGTTGCTCCGGAGTTAAATTACTCACATACACTCCTGGTTGCTTGACACCTACAGCAACAACTGTATTATCATCCTTTTTTGTTAATCTTACTCTCGCATTAACTGGCGCTCCCTCTGCAAAAGTCGCTACAACAAGCTGAACCGGAGTAACAACCTCAGGTTCAGGTTCCGGTTCAGGATCCGACTCAATAACCTCTGTTGGCTCTTCAATAACCGGAGGAGTATCTATTTCCACTTCTTTTTCTTCTGCTACATTATCGGTAGAATTTACAGCTACCAATTGCTCATCAAGATTTTCAGGGATCGTAACCATGTAAATATCTGTAAATCCCATTCCATCTTCTCGAATCGAGGCATAATATCCGCGTTTACCATCCTTGGTACTTACAAAATAAATGTCATCATCAGGAGTATTAATTGGATATCCGAGGTTCACAGGTTCCCCCCAGCCATCTTCTATACTATCGTATTCCACTTTAAAAAGGTCATAACCTCCCATTCCTCCTCTTCCATTACTTGAAAAATAAAGAGTCTTGCCATCATAATCGATAAAAGGGCCGTCTTCATTATATTCAGTGTTGATTACAGGCCCGAGGTTCCTGCTACGAGACCATTCCCCTCGCTCATTTTTTGTAGCATAGTAAATATCATCACCTCCAAAACCACCAGGTCTGTTAGATGAAAAGAACATTATGCTTTTATCAGGAGAAATAGAAATCGACTTTTCATTATAATTCAAACTATTAATAGCATCTGAAAGCGGCTCAGGCTCTGACCATGTACTGTCATCGATCCTGCTACTCACATAGATATCGCCTTCATTTTCATCCATATAAATATATAGGTCATCACCATCAGCAGAAAGTGCGAGATTACTATCGTGGAATGGTGTATTTATTGCGTCACCAATATTTCTGGCTTCAGTCCATTGACCATCCTTTTTATAAGAAATAAAAATATCCTCATATGGAAAGTTATCTTCGAATACGTCCTGGTTAAGGTTGCCGTCTTTTCTTCTGGTTGTGAAAATCAAAATAGTTTCATCTTCATTCAACACAGGTCCATAATCAGGCATTGGTGAGTTGATTGCTGACCCAACATTAACAATAGAGAAATTCATTGGGTTAGCCATAAATTCAATTCCATTTTTAGCTTCTTCGATCTTCTTCTCAGTTTCCTTCACGGAAACTTTATCCATGCCCCTGTAATTAACATCAGCATAAAGTTTATCATAATACCTCTGATAAAATTCCAGTGCGTTGGAAAAATCGTAACCATATTGGTATCCCCTACCTATCCAATACAGGACGTCAAAACGGTAATCAGGATCTAACTCCAAAACCCTTTTAAAGTATTTTACACTTCTGTCTTTATTTGATGTTCGTTGGATATATTCTCCGGCAAGCCAGTTCGCTTCTATATTATCCGGATCAAGATCTGCAGCTTGTACAAACTGTTCCTTAGCAATCTCAAGAGCCTGTGTAGCCCGCATAGTCTCTTTACCCAATTCAACAAGTTGTTCTGCAACCTCCTCGTTGTCCTCTTGGGCATTAAGTATGAAAGGCTTTGTTACTAATAATAACAGCAAGCCAGCATAAAAAATAATACGCTGCATTACGTTCATAAAATAGAAAAAAATTAAATTAATATTACTAAAGTATATTAGAATATTCAAACTCCACCACTAAAAAATCAACCCTTTAAGCTGATTAATCTCTAATTCCTGCAATTATTTGCTAAATTTGGCTGAAAGTTACAAAAATAATAGCTCATTATTAATTATAAGCATCCATAAAAAAGCATTTTTGCAAGAATAATTAATAATCATGGAACTTATTTATTGCTCAGATATATGGATAATTTAATAAAGTCAGCAAAATTTATTAAAAGTGAAACTAAAATATCTGGTCTTCCGAAAGCAGACAAACCCGAATATGCTTTTATTGGAAGATCAAATGTGGGTAAATCTTCATTGATAAATATGCTGACCGGGCAAAAAAAACTTGCTAAAATATCTTCCAAACCCGGAAAAACTCAACTTATCAATCATTTTTTAATTAATGACACATGGTATCTTGTCGACCTTCCGGGATATGGTTGGGCAAAAGTTTCAAAAACTAAAAAGATTGACTGGAATATCATGATCAATGATTACATCAGCAACAGGGGGAATTTACTCTGTCTATTTGTCTTGATCGATATCAGGTTAGATGTACAGGATATAGACCTGGAATTCATGAATGACCTTATTCTAAAAGGAGTTCCTTTCGCCAGAATTTTCACAAAAGCAGATAAGCTTTCGAAAAATAAAGCACAAAGCATGGTAGCCAGGCACAATAAATACCTGAAAAAACACTGGGAAGAATTACCTCCGACTTTCATAACATCTTCTGAGACTGGATATGGAAGAGAAGAGGTGATTAACTATATTGAAGAATTAAATAGCCTATATTAACCAGGAAAAATTGTTGGTTGAGTGATTTTTTTTAAGCTAATTTTGCCAAACAGAGATAAAAAATAATCAAGTATATTATGGGCTATACAAATATAGCGGCTGTTGCCGGAAAAGGAGGGTTATTCAACATTGTCAAACCAACAAGAGCTGGTGTAATTCTTGAAACAATCGATGACCAAAAGAAAAAATTGGTTGTAGGTGGTAATGCCAGAGTATCTGTTTTATCTGATATATCCATTTACACCGTTGATGCAGAAGGCTCTGTTCCAGTAGCCGATGTTTTCAAAAAGATTAAAGATGAATTTGATGATGATCCAGGGGTTAACTCAACTTCTGATGACGACGAACTTCATGCTTTCCTTAAACATCTTGTACCGGATTATGATGAAGAAAGAGTTTATGCATCTGACATCAAAAAGCTAGTCAGCTGGTACAATATCCTTTATAAGTATGAAAAAGACCTATTATCGAAAGGGTCTGAAGATGGTGAAGAAGAAAATGAAAATAAATAAGTTATGAGGGTTGCAATTAAAAGCAACCCTCAGCTTTTTCTACCATTTTTTTACTTCCAATAAATAATGGGGTTCTTTGGTGAAGTTCTTTAGGTTCTAATTCTAAAATACGAGTTTTACCATTTGAGGCTTTTCCACCGGCCTGCTCTACTATAAATGCAAGTGCGTTCGCTTCATATAAAAGCCTTAATTTCCCTTCTGGGGCAGTATCTGTTCTTGGGTAAATATAGATTCCACCCTTAAATAGATTTCTGTGAAAATCAGCCACAAGTGAACCAATATACCGGCCGGAAAATCTTAGTTCCTTACAATCTTCAATATATTTTTTAACTGCAGGTTCAAAAACATTATAGGCACCCTCATTTATAGAGAATATTTTTCCATCCAGAGGAGTTTGTATATTTTGATGGGATAAAAAGAATTCACCGAGTCCTGCTTCATAGGTAAATCCGTTAACTCCCCTTCCTGTAGTATAAACAAGCATTGTAGATGATCCATATAGCAGATATCCTGCTGCTACCTGTGCTACGCCGGGCTGAAGAACATCTTCCATTTGAACTGGTCCTCCCACGGGTGACAATCGCCTGTAAATCGAAAATATTGTACCTATTGATACGTTAACATCAATATTTGATGAACCATCCAAAGGATCCATCGCAATTATATATCTTCCATTAGGGTTATCCAGATCGATAATTTCATTTTGCTCCTCACTCACCACTGCGCAAACTTCGCCACCATTTCTCAAAGCACGCATAAATCGTATATCTGCTATAACATCCAGCTTTTGTTGCTCCTCACCCTGTACATTTTGTGCTCCAAAAGCACCTTCAATACCCAAAAGACCTGAACGGTTAATTTCTCTGTTAATAATTTTACCTGCTAAGGCTATATCTCTCAGCAACTGAGAGAGTTCACCGCTTGCAAAAGGGAAGTCATCTTGTTTCTTTTTTATGAATCTGTCTAGGGTGGTACCTACCGGCAAAGCCAGCTTTTCTGTTTCTGCATTCATTTTTTTAGGGGCTTATTGTAAGAAATCCAGATTGTTGTTGTTTAATTTAAGCTCGAAATTACAACATATATAACTTAAATAAAATGAGAGTTTTCAAATTTGGCGGAGCTTCTTTAAAAAGTGCAAATGCTATAATCAACATGGTTTCAATCGTTTGCAACAATAAAAACGAACACCCTCTGATCGTTGTTGTTTCTGCTATGGGCAAAACTACTAATGCCTTGGAAAGAATCTTGCAAAATGCCTTGAACGGCAAAGAATATATGCAGGAACTAAATAAACTTAAAAATTATCACCTTGAAACTGCCTCAAATTTAGAAAATAATGATTCTTCAAATATTACAAACACTGTAAATAAGCTTTTTCAATCGTTTGAAATTAAGCTAAAAGAATTAATAGATCAATATAATGGTTCAATTGAATCCTATCAATTCAGTTATGATCAGATAGTAAGCTATGGTGAATTACTAAGTTCTAATATCGTTTCTGAATATATGAATTTAACAGGGACAAAAAATTCATGGCTGGACGCAAGAAATATAATTGTGACAGACAGCACCTATACCGAAGGAAAAGTTAACTGGAAAAAAACTAACCAACGGATTAAAGAACAAATAGAAGAATTTAAAGGTATAAAAATCACACAGGGCTTCATTGGTGCAGATCCATATAATAACACCACTACCCTAGGAAGAGAAGGTTCAGATTTTACAGGAGCAATTTTTGCAAATTGTCTGAATGCTGAATCTTTGACAATCTGGAAAGATGTTCCGGGTATCCTTAATGCAGACCCAAAAAAATTCCACGATGCTCAGCTATACGATTATCTCTCTTACCGTGAGGCAGCAGAAATGACATTTTATGGAGCTTCTGTTATCCATCCAAAAACCATTAAACCGCTGGCCAATAAAAAGATTCCTTTAAACGTAAGAAGTTTTGAACGTCCTGAAAAAACAGGAACTCTGATTGGTAATGAAAAATCTCACAAGGTATTTCCGGCTTTTATCACAAAAAACAACCAGGCTTTGGTCTCTTTTAAGGTGAAGGATTTTTCATTTATTGATGAAAATAACCTGACAACGATCTTCCATACCATCACAAACCTGAATATTAAATTAAACCTAATGCAAAATTCAGCTACTTCATTTAGTATTTGCATTGATTATAAAGAGTACCAGGTAAACAGATTAATAGAAGAATTGAGCACTCAATTCAAAATATTATTCAACAAAAAGCTACAATTGATTACCGTTAAAAATTACACTGAAGAAAGTATAGAGCGATTTAAAAATGAAAAGATCTTACTAGAACAAAGATCCAGAAATAATTACAGGATAGTGGTGAGTGAAGACATAACCTTTTAATCAAATAAATCTCTTTACATTATTTATGGTCTCCCTTAAATATCCTAAACCAAATAGGTTTACATGGATAAGTAGCGGATATAGATTTAACAACCCAATTCGAGAAGAAAAATCTGGTTCTAATGGATAAATAGATTCATATCCCTTATAAAATTCAGATGAAAATCCTCCAAACATTTGGGTCATTGCCAAATCACTTTCACGGTGTCCATAATGCACTGCGGGATCTATAATTGTAGCTTCACCACTATTTGTACTCATAATATTCCCACTCCATAAGTCTCCATGAATCAAGGAAGGTTTTTCTGTGGGAACTAATGAGTCTAGTTTAGTATAAAGTTTTTCAAATAACTTTTGATGAGAAATATCCATTAAGCCTTTATTCATTGCCAGCTCAACCTGTGGCTTTAGTCGTCTTTCAATAAAAAACTCTGCCCAGTTTTCCAATGGAGCGTTATTCTGAGGTAGGGCTCCCATAAAATTATTAAAGGAAAGCCCGAATTCCTCTTCTCTTACCTGGTGCATTCTAGCTAACCGCTGTCCTGCTGTAAACCAATAGTCTGATTGTCTTTTTGTGGCATCAAAATATTCCATTGAAAGGAAACTATATCCTCCGGACTTACCTGAAGTAAATACCTGAGGGATTTCAAATTCAGAATTATCAGAAAGAATTTCAAGTCCTCTTTTTTCAGCCTCAAAAAAAGATGGGTCTACACCGGAATTTAATTTTACGAAAAGGTCAAATTTATCTGAAGACACTTGATAAGCTTGATTAATACTTCCGCCTCCAACAGACCTGACTTTCGGTTTTCCTTTTAATGAAAAGCCGGATTTAGAAATTATATGCTCTAATAAATCAGGATTCAGCATTTAACTCTGAAATTAAATTATTACAAGACCGATAAAGCATCTGATAGACATTTTCAAAACCTTCCTGACCTCCATAATAAGGATCGGGAACGTCCATCTCATCTCTTTCATCATCAAACTCCCTCATCATATGAACTTTATTCCGGTGCTTTTCATTATCACCAGCTAAAGCTAGTATATGATGATAATTGCTTTTATCCATTGCGAGGATAACATCAAAATCGTCAAAATCAGCATGTCTGAATTGTCTACCTTTTGATACTAATTCCACATCATGCTTTGCAGCTGAACTAATAGCACGTTTATCCGGATTTTCACCAATATGGTATCCTGCAACTCCGGCAGAATCCCATTCGAATTCCTCACTCATACCTTTATCAATAACTAAGTGTCTGAAAATCCCTTCTGCCATAGGTGACCTACAGATATTTCCTAAACAGACAAATAATACTCTTTTTTTCATGATCCTATCTATCGAAATTTATGTTTTATAAATTAAGTTATACGACTTTTATTTTCACGAATTAAATCCTTTTATTCTTTATTTAACATTAAACATCGAAAAAGACATATAATTCATTGAAACTTGAGTAACAAAATTTATTTTAGCATCAAACTTCTATCAATCAATGAAGGCACTGATCAACAATCGTATTTTTTTACTTAAAGTTATTTCCTTGTTTGTACTTTTATTAATGAAAGTTCAACCAAATAAACAATTGGAATTAACTGAAGTAAAAAATAAACCTGACACCATTAATATAAAAAAAGGTGTAGTGTCTACTCAATTCCCCAAGACTATCACAGTTTCAAAAAAAGATTTCTAACAGATTATTTTTTTTAAATTCAAAGGTTACCTTGGATATGCTTTGTAGTATATACCTATGAATGATTATAATTTGTTGGCCTGTTTAAAGTTGAAGACCTTCTGCAAAATTTGTAGAAGGTCTCGTTTTTTGTGTAAAATCTATTTTAGACTTAAGCCGAACCCTACAGAAAAGCCCCGATAGCCAATAAAATGATATTGGCCATGGATAGAAAAAACTGCCAACTGAATATCCATACCCAGCAAAGCCGACATGTTTTCATCTGAATAAAATTGATCTACCGGGTCTGTATATTCTTTTTCAGAATTAGTCTCGGGATCTTCGTATGTATATGTTCCGGTAATTTTGGTATTACCAGAATTAAAATTACCTGAAATCCCTGCATATATGTTGAATATATCCATTTGCTTCCCCAAAATAAGTTGGGTGGTAAGGTTTTGGATAATTAATCTTGCTTCATCATCTGATGATATATTATCTTCTGAAAGATCAGTTTTGCCTCTGAACCTTGTATACCCAATTAGTACTGCCAAATCAATCGGTCGTTCACCGGTTTCATCATCATACTTTTCTTTCAATATCATTTTGCTGAAGTCATACATTGCTCCAACACCCCATCCAAAAAAGCTTACACCATCCTGATCATATCCAGGTAAAAACCTGAGTTTCAAAGAGGCTTGATTAAAACCAATTCCTGCTTGAATAATTGGTGCCGGCAGTGAATTAAGATTTACCCCTCCTGGTACATTTAAAACTTCACCGGTCTGAATTATAGTTATATTATCTGATGGATTGACTACTCCTAATAAACTCGCAAGTTCAACTTCATCAGCTGAAGTATATCTCAAATTACTGTATTCACTATTTTTAAATAAAAAAGATTTATCAGCCTCTGATATATTCAGAGAACTGTAATTTATGGAAAGGTCAAAATTAAATTTTTCATATAGATGCGGTGTATTAAACCATCCATATGAAAAAAGTTGTGGAGTATTGACTACAAATGACCTGGTGTAATTTTCTATGTATTGATTAAGATCTTCCGGCCCTGACCTTGTTAAATCACGTATCTCATTTTCCTGGGTAAAAGCAGGGAAATTTAATAATAAACAAAAAGAAAAGATAATAAGAAGCCTCATGACTCAGTTTCGTCCAATAATTTTTTAACCACATCCATTGCGATTTCATAATCGGGCTGGTTCCCTATATCATCAACGATCTGAAGATATCTTAGTTGTAATTCTTGATCGACAATAAACACAGCCCTAGCAAGCAATCCTTTAAAAGCACCATCTAATATTTCTACTCCATACTGCCTTCCAAATTCATCGTACCGAAAATCAGAACCTGAAATAATATTATCAATATTTTCTGCTTCACAAAATCTATACATAGCAAATGGTAGATCTTTTGATACCATAAGCCCCTTTACTCCCTTTAAACCTGAAAGTTTTTCATTGAAAGTCCTTATTTCTGTTGCACAAACTCCGGTTTCTAAACTCGGAATTGACATCAAAACAACGACTTCCCCTTTCAAATCAACAAGTTTCATTTCTGAAAGATCCTTTTTTACAACAGTAAATTTCGGAGCAGCCCCTCCTACTGCAGGCATTTTCCCTGCTAACTGTATTTTTTCTCCGTCTAATTTTGTTGTGGCCATGTTTTTTTACTCTTGAATAAAATAAAGCTAAATATAATCAATATAACAAGGTGTGCCTTATAGTTTATTAACTAATAATTTTTGATTCTGTTAGAAAAGGGTTGATGAAAAATATCTGCTTTCCTATCTTTGCACTTCGTAAAAATTCCGAACTAGAAAATATTTGAAAAATACGGATAAAAATATAGTCCAAAAACTTCGAGCAGCAGGAGTAAGAGCTACAAAACAGCGAATAGCTGTAATGGAATGTCTATCCGAAAATTCAAAACATTATTCTGCTGAAGAAATTTATGACAAACTGAAAGAAGAAATTCCCAGCTTGTCTTTGGGTTCGGTTTATCATATTCTGGATATTTTCTGTGAAGAGGGGTTAGCAAAAAGACTTTCAGTAGAAAAAGGACCAAAGAGATTTGATGTAGCAGATACTCCACATCATCATTTGGTATGTAATGATTCGAATGAAGTATTTGATTATTTCGATGAAGAACTTACAGGGTTAATAAAAAAATACCTGAGAGAAAAACCTATACTGGGATTCGACGTTACGGATATTGAGTTACAAATAAGAGGGAAAAGAAAAGTTTAATTTAAGCATATATTTAATTTAAAATTTAATAACTAGTATGTCATTATTAGGAAAAAAAGCACCTGTTTTCAAAGCACCAGCAGTATTAGATGGAACTTCAATTGTTCAGGAGTTTTCTCTTGAGCAATATATCGGTAAAAAAGAAGTTTTATTCTTCTTTTACCCTAAGGATTTCACTTTTGTTTGTCCAACAGAGATCCTTGCTTTCCAGAAGAAGCTGGAAGAATTTGAAAAAAGAGGCGTTGTAGTTGTAGGTTGTTCTACAGATACAGAGGAAACTCACCTTGCATGGTTAACAACTCCAACTAATAAAGGAGGAATCGAAGGTGTAACTTATCCGCTTGTAGCAGATACTTCTAAAACAATCGCTACTAACTACGAAGCTCTTGCAGGAGACTGGAATTATAACGAAGAAGGTGAATTAGAATTTGAAGGTACTCCAGTTGCTTACAGATGTTCATTCTTCATCGATAAAGAAGGAATCGTAAGACACGAGACTAGAAACGACCTTCCTCTCGGAAGAAACATCGATGAAATGATCAGAGTTGTAGATGCATGGCATCACGTTCAGGAGCATGGCGAAGTTTGCCCTGCTAACTGGCAAGAAGGTGAAGATGCTATGTCAGCAACAAGAGAAGGTGTATCTGATTACCTTAGCAAGCACGCTAAATAATTCAGCTTTAAAATAATCTTAAAAAGGCAACCTGTTTATATACATGGTTGCCTTTTTCATTTTAACTGCAATTATCGTTTCTTAAACTCTTCCTCTCCATCCATATGGGTTAGCATCAGCTGTACTGATCACCGCATTTATCTTACCGGATTTTATATCCTCCACATACCTCATACTCAATGTGGTCCACTGTAGCAATTTCACCTCTCTTTCGAAAGCATCTTTATTTCCTTTATATTTATTATCAATTATAGATTGTTTGTTAGGAAACATAGCCACTTCCGAATTACCGTTTTTATATATTATGGTATATTCTTTCATATCTATAAAACAGATAATCAGAATTATTGTTTAGAAACAGTGATTTTAATAAAATATTAATTGGATTTTAATAAAACAACATATTAAATACTCTATCCTGTATTAAATCACTTGGATAACTTTCAATTCCTTCGGGGAATGACCATGACCCTAATTTACCTTATCTTTGCCCCATGAATAAAACAACCTACACCATAGGTATAAATCTATATCGATTCCTGATCAAATTAGCTGCCCCATTTAATAAAAAAGCGGCTAATATGATCGAGGGAAGAAAAAACTGGCGCCAAAAATTAAAAAACTCGCTTAACGATGTTAATCAGGTAAAAGTCTGGTTTCATTGTGCCTCTCTTGGAGAATTCGAACAAGCCAGGCCATTAATAGAAAAACTTTCAGGTAAGAATGTTTTTATCATTGTCAGCTTCTTCTCTCCAAGTGGCTATGAAGTGAGAAAAAACTATGAAAAAGCTGATTTGGTAACCTACTTACCTTTTGATACTAAATCCAATGCCTCAGATTTTATTGATCTAATAAAGCCTGACTTAGTTCTCTTCACTAAATATGAATTCTGGCATTATTTTCTGGAAGAGCTGAACAAGCAAAACATCCCCACTGTTTTATTTTCTGCAATATTCAGATCCTCTCAGGAATTTTTTAAACCTACAGGTGACTTTTTCAGGAACATGCTGAAGAAATTCGATTTTCTGTATGTGCAGAATGAGAAATCTAAGGAACTACTAAATAGTATAGGGTTATCAGAGAATGTTGAAATAGCCGGAGACACACGATTTGACAGAGTGATAGATGCATGTAATTCTGTAAATAAAATTTCCTTGGTAGAAACGTTTAAAGGAGAAAAAAAATTATTAGTTGTTGGTAGCAGTTGGCCGGAAGACATAAAGGCCCTGCTAAAGTTTTTTAGATCATTACCTGAAGATGTAAAAGTCATTATCGCCCCTCATGAGATATCTGAAAAAAGCATCGAAAAACTTAAGAAATCGTTACCTCATAACGCAATAAGATATAGTGAAGCATCAGAGAATAAAATTGAATCAACAGAATCTGATTTTTTAATAATTGATAATTATGGCATGCTTTCTTCTGTTTACCAATATGGAGATATCTCTTTTATTGGAGGAGCTTTTAAGGATGGTCTTCACAATATTCTTGAAGCTGCTACATTTGGAATGCCGGTAATATTCGGAAATAAAAATTACAAAAAATTTAATGAAGCGGTTTTATTAATAGATGAAGGAGGAGCTTACCCTGTAGCAGATTCTGATGAAACAGATGCTTTACTTAAAAAATTATTTAATGATAATAAGGAAAGAGAACGAATTTCTAATATCTCTTACGATTTTGTAAGAAAGAATAAAGGAGCTACCGATCAGATTCTTAAATACGTGGAAAAGATATTATATTCAGGTCATGATTGAAGGAAGAATCATTAAGTCTACCGGGTCATGGTATAAAGTATTGACCGATGAAGGAATAATTAATTCCAGATTAAGAGGTAAATACCGACTCAAAGGCTCTAAAAGTACAAATCCTCTTGCTGTAGGTGATTACGTAACAATTGATCCGGAAGATACTGAAGAAGAATCAGCAATAATCACAGAACTTAAAGAACGAAAGAATTATGTTATCAGGCAATCGCCAAAGCATAAATACAAGCACCATATAATTGCTACCAATATTGACCAGGCAATTTTAATGGTCACTCTTTCAAGCCCAAGAACTTCAGTAGGTTTTATTGATAGATTTCTGGTAGCTTGCGAAAGCTTCCGGATTCCTGCCATCCTTTTATTCAATAAAAGTGATTTGCTAGATGAAGATAATATGGAATTATTTGAGGCTATGTCTCACTTATATTCAGAACTCGGATACCCTTGCATTTTAATGTCTGCCCATGAAGATGAAGACATTTCTCCTCTTTATGCTATTCTGGAAAATAAAACTACACTTATGGCGGGGCATAGTGGAGTGGGAAAATCAACTCTACTAAATAGATTGATTCCCGAGGCTGATCAGAAAACTGCTGAAATTTCTGATTTTGCTGATAAGGGTGTACATACAACTACTTTTGCAGAAATGTTTTTTATCGATAAAAACTCCAGTATTATTGATACCCCGGGCATCAAAGAGCTTGGCTTAGTCGATATGGATGAATACGAATTGAGTGACTATTTCCCTGAAATGAGAGAAATCAGGCAGGAATGTAAATTCAATAATTGCACTCATATAAACGAACCAGGTTGTGCAGTTAAAGCTGCAATAGAAACTGGTGAAATAAGTGAAAGTCGATATTTTAGTTACTTGAGTATTTTAGAAGACGAAGACAACAGAAGATAGCTATATTAATTTATTGCATTCTACTTAAGAAAATATGAGCATAATATCTCCAGGATTTCTTTTTATCCAGGTTATGTTCCTTATAAATTTCAGCCAGCTCTCTTAGTTCTTTTTTTAGCATACGACGGTAACACAGTCTCATTTCGTACTCCAGGCGTTTATTAAAAGCATCATGATCATCAGAGGGCTCCATCAGATCAGATTGTACTTTCTTACAGATCCTAACCATAGAACTAGCATGCATCTTATGATAAACCGGGTTATTTGACTGAGAACCTATAACAGTTCTTTTTTGAACCAAAGGCTCTTGAGAACTACAAAATGAGGTGATTTTTGCTGCCCTTAACCAAAAGTCAAAATCTTCAAACGATAATGATTCATCATATCCACCCAATTTTTCTACTACTTCCTTTCTGACCATCATAGTAGGTGGACAAATGAAATAACTTCGGAGAATAAGATTAAACAAATCACCTTCGGGAAAAGGATCAGGAAAATATTCAAGCGGTAAATTTTTAAGCGACTTGCTATGTTGACCTATCAAGCAGCTTTTTTCATCAATATATTCAGCATCAGAATAATGAAATCCAAAATCAGCCCCATACGATTCCAATTTTTCTACCCCTCTTTCAATCCTTTCCGGTAACAACACATCATCTCCTGCCAAATCGATCACATAGTCACCATTGCTAAATTCAAATGCCAGATTAAACGCTTTACAATTTCCAATATTGTCCTCAAGACCGATAAATTCAACATCAAGTTGATCACAAATATTTTTAAGATATAAGTTTGAACCATCGCTACTTCCTACATCCACAACAATAAGTTCAACTTGAGAATATGTCTGGTTGAGAACAGAATCGATAGCCTCTTTAACCCAATCTCTCTGGTTATAACATATTAAAATGACTGTGACCAAACTACCCATTTCTAAAAGTTTCTCTTCTGAATATATAAAAACCCAGTGACATTACGAATTGTGTTGTGCAAACTAAAAGAAACAAAATCGCAACGTTTTCTACGTTAAAAACAGATTTATAAAGATATATCAATCCTGAAATATGAATAAATGACATTAATAAGAGAATTATCAGATAATCTCTCCAGAGTTTTTCCTTTAAAAAAAGTAATGAAAATAATTGTGCCAGTGACCGTAAGACAAATCCACTTACGATGAAGTAATAAAGCTCTGCCCGATAAATTATTTTACCGGAAAAAAGTATTATATGGATGTATTCACTAAAAAATACTATAATCATCGCTCCGACAGGAAATAAAATAGATAGAACCAAAAAATACCGCCAGACATATTGCAATAATACAGCCCCCTTTTTTCTACTAATTTCGGGTATGTAAAAACTATTGTAAATAGTAATTGCTATTAGCTGAATATAAAACCCGGTGGTCGAAGCAGCCTGCCAGGCTCCGGCAGCCGACAGATCTGTAAATTCCTTTACCAGGTTCCTTTCCGCCAGAAAAATAAACTGAGTTAATATAACAGCGAGTACCGATATTCCGATATACGGTCTCGTTATCTCATAAAAAGACCTGAAGTACTTCCTGAACTTAAATGAAATGATTTTCCTTTGGCTTATGAAAGCAAGTAGAATAACAAGTACCCTTAAAATAATAAGAGAAATTATTCCATAATACCAGTCCATCCATGCTATTATCGAAACAGCTGCACCTGTAATTATTACATTCAATAGATACCCCTTGAATTGAAGGTCAAAACGACCGTGAAATATTAGCTGTGTCTCAATCACTGTTAGAATCACATAGAATGGGAGAATCCCTATTGAAAGAAAGATCAGCATCAATAAGTCCATTTCAAATCCATCAAAAAGAATTGGACTAAATATTAAAGCAAAGAAAGCAAGAAAATAACTGGTGAGTGTCGCAAGGACAACAAGGTATCCTGAAAAAGGTCTACTCTTTTCCCCACCCCTTCCGAGATAATGATGTAAACTTTGGCTGTAGAAAGTATTTACCGGGGCCAGACACAACTGAAAAAAATTAAGTAAATGGGATAAACTAAGCAGTGCTACACTACCGCCTAACACGCTGAATAATTTGTTAATTCCAACCTGAAATAACCCCTTTAATATTTGCGTAAAAAATGGTAAAAACTTCTTCAAACTGACTTTATCCAATTTAATTTGGTGGATGCCTCACCTCCTACCGAAGATTTAAAATCTGCCAGTTGGTTTTGAACAAACGAATTTTGCATTGATGATCCAAGATCAATATAATTAAAGCCCCGTTCCTTCAAAATTTTCGATTGATGCAAAAGCATAATCACATACGGACTGTACTTCCTGAAATCGGGATCATATGCTGGATAAAAATTGTAAACGACTTCACTACTTATTATTAATGAAATACATCTGGCAGTAATTTCCTCCTTTTTATTTTCCAACGTAAAAAACATATGATTATCAGGAAGGTTTTCCAGTTGGTCTTTTAGCTGTTCTTTAGTTAGGCTCAACTTATAATTCTTTTTATCCCTGAACTCTTTAATAAAATCGAAATATTCTTCCCAATGATCTTTAGAGTGCTCAATTAATTTAAAATCATCAGCATACTTCAACCTGTTACCGTGTCTCCCCTTCTTATATTTATTAAAATTATCCTCCTTATTCAGGTCCAGGTGGTGATTTATATGCATTTCATTAATCTCAAAACCCTGTTCCTTTAACAGAACACTAACCCAGGGTGTGATTTCTGGGTATAAAAATTCAGGATGCTGTCTGATTATGATCTTATCGCAATGTACTTGTTTGGCAACCACAACGCTTTGCTCGATGAAAGAACGGAGAATTTCGGTACCGGGAAAAGACTTCAAATAAAACCCTCCATAAGAAGCACAATAACCAGATATTAACTCATCTTCGTGGACTGTAAAAGAAATCTGGCCAAAAAGCTCATCTCCTTTTCTTAATATTAGTCTAATTGCATAACTGTTTTTACACTGGATATATTTATCAGTTTCGAAAACGGGAAATCTTTCCAATTTCAGATCCTCCGATGCATCAATTATATCAAATGACCACTTTTTCATTATCTAAAAATCATTTAGCTAAAATAAAATATAACCTCCAATAACTACCACCTTTGAAATTTTAAATCATAATTTTGAGCATGCTTTATTTGATTATAGTCATTTTTCTCAATGTATACATTTTTGTATGCTTTAAGGAGTTTGGTAAACGAAATATAACTTTACTCCCTGCACTAACAATTAATTACATAACCTGTGGTATTGTAGGATTGATTCTTTCAGTCGATTCTATTAAAACAATTAACGTGGTCGATTCTGACTGGTCATACTTCGCTTTAGGGTTAGGATTTATTTTTATTTTTACTTTTTTCCTGATGGCTGCTGCTACCCAAAAAACCGGTGTCGCCGCAGCAGGTATGGCGACCAAAATATCCCTTGTAATTCCGGCATTCTTTTCTCTTTACGTATTTAAATACCAGGGAAGCGATCCTAACTTTTTTAAGATATCAGGAATAATTCTTGGTATTTGTTCTATAGTTCTGGTGAGCCTTTCCAGAAAAAAACAAAATCAGAAAGTAGTTAATAAGTGGGTCTATTTACTACCTGTCGGGGTATTTTTATTCTCAGGAGGGCTGGACACGTCTTTAAATTACGCTAACAGATTTCTATTGGCTGAAAGTGAACAAAAGATTTTCCCGGTAGTGATTTTCTTTTCTGCAGGAATATTTGGCCTGATCGGATCGTTGATTAAAAAGCAAAAGTTTGATTTTAAAACTATAGCCGGAGGAGTTTTACTAGGGATTCCAAATTACTTTTCAATATACCTGCTCCTAAAAGCATTATCCTCATTTGGAAACGACGGATCATTTGTCTTCCCTTTTATTAATATTTCCATAATTGGATTAAGCGCCATTGTAGGTAAATTCTTTTATGATGAGGTTATCAGTTTAAAGAAAGCTGTTGGAATTGCTATGTCAGTGATTGCTATTTTATTATTATCGATAGGAAATTAAGATATTGTATGTCTGAAATTAATGATACATATAAAACGATAGCTGGTTCTTCGGAAGGTTTTTACAAAGAAAAAGGATCTAAATTCATTTCATATGCCTTTCCTGTCAATTCTGAGGAGAATGTAAAGCAGCATTTAGATGATCTTAAGAAACAATACCATGATGCCAGGCATCATTGCTATGCGTACCTTATTGGTGTAAATGGAGAAATATTCAGATCTAATGATGATGGTGAACCTAACCATTCAGCAGGAGATCCTATTCTGGGGCAAATAAAATCATTCGAACTAAGCGGAGTATTGGTTGTGGTCATCAGGTATTTTGGGGGAACAAAATTAGGTGTTGGAGGATTAATAAATGCTTATAAAACTGCAGCCCAGGAAGCACTGAACAATGCGACGATCATAAAAAAAACACTTACTGAAAGAATAGGCATCCATTGTGAGTACCCAATGCTAAATGACGCCATCAGATTTTTCAAAGACAAAAATCTTGAAATCGTAAACCAGGAATTAATGATCGATTGTAAATTATGGGCAGATGTCCCTCTTTCTGACGCTCCACAGATCAAAGAAGATATAAAAAATTACCACAAGCTTAAATTAATCTGATCATTTATTTACATCAGAGAAATCATACTGATATAATTTCTCATATATCTTCAGGCAGATCCAGGCATCAGTAGCAGCATAGCTTATTTGTTTCTCTGTAAGCTCCTCTCTCTCCCAGTTGGAAGTCTGTGCTGATTTACTGATTCGAAAGCCTAAAAGCATAGCAGAAAGATTCCTTGCACCTGTATTATGAAATCCTGCTTTTTTAGCCAATTTATTCAGATCTAGAAATTCTTTAGGTTTAGCTACTCCTATTCTTCTCAAATCGTTCAGATCATCATCTATGCCTATACCAATTTTTTCAATATTCTCATCCTCCAGAATCTTCCTGAGTTCTTTAGGTACATCTCCTTTCGGAAGTCTGAACAAATAAACTTTATCGTCTGTAGCAAGCTGAACAAGAGCTATGGGATTTTTAATCCCTTTGGTGAAGGAAGGCTTGGACTCTGTATCAAAGCCAATCAGAGGGAAATCTTGAATTTCAGCTACAGCCTTTTTATATCCTTCAGGTGTATTAATAATTTCCACCTCTCCATCATATGCATGAAGAGGAAGAGCATTCACTTCATCTTTACTTATTTTCTTCTGCATATTCAGGGGCTTTTACTTCTTCGTCCATCTCCTTTTTTTCCTCTTCAGAATATTTTCTGATCTTGACATCAAGAACGCCAAATAATATGGTCATAAACGGACTAATAATATTAAAAAAACAATAAGGGGCATATACTAATGTTGCGACACCAAGCACTCCTGCCTGCGTAGCACCACATGTATTCCATGGAAAAAGAACAGATGTCACAGTACCACTATCTTCAAGTGTTCTACTTAGAACCTCAGGTTTAAGATCTTTTTCTTTATATGTTTTCCTGAACATTCTTCCTGGCACAACAATTGCCATATATTGATCTGAGGCGGTACCATTGAAAAAAACACAGGTTGCTGCCGTGCTAAATATGAGAGATCCTGTTGATTTAGCTAGTTTGATGATTTCATCAGCAATTCGTTTTAAGAGTCCGCCCGCTTCCATCATTCCACCAAAAATCATCGCACATAAAATCAACCATATTGTATTTAACATACCAGCCATACCTCCTGTTGAAAGTAAGTTGCTAACCTTCTCATTAGTTGAGGAAATAGAAACATCACCATACATACTTTTCATTATGGCTGCGAAATAAATTGCTAAAGGGGAATCACCTTCGAGCTCTTTTATACCAGGCGCATCAAGTCCTCTCAAATTAGCTAATATAGATTTACCCAATTCAAAAACCTGGTCATTTTGAAAGATCAATGCAAAAACTGCTCCTAGTAACGTTCCTAATAGTAAAGCAGGAAGTGCTTCAACTTTTTTAATGATAAGAAAAATTACAGCAACTGGAACAAGAAACAGCCATCCGTTAATATTAAATTGTGCCTTAATTGCTTCCTGGACTGCTTCAACTTCTATCATACTCCCACCAGCATCTATATTTAACCCGATGATTGTAAAAATAATCAGCGTAATTATAATACTCGGAATAGTGGTAAAAGCCATATATCTTATATGAGTGAATATATCAGTTCCTGCCATCGCAGGAGCTAGATTGGTCGTATCAGATAAAGGAGACATTTTATCACCAAAATAAGCCCCGGAAATTATAGCGCCCCCTGTTAGCCCAATATCAATTCCAAGTGTCTTTCCTATTCCGATCAGAGCAACTCCGATTGTGGCAATTGTAGACCAGCTAGAACCCGTTGCCAATGACACAATTGCACTAACGATACAAGCTGCAGCCAGAAAGTAGGATGGTTTCATTATATCAAGGCCATAATAGACCATTGCCGGAACTACACCACTTAGCATCCATGTGCCAGCGAGAGCACCAATAACCAATAATATTAATATTGAAGACATCGCAGCACTAATACTTTGTACTGTCTTATCAAGAATAGCTTCCCACTTTACCCCCAAATACAAAGCAATTACTGCCGCTAAGGCCGCTGAAAACAATAATCCGATCTGATTAGACCCATCTAAAGATGCATCACCGAAGATTCTAACATTAAGAAATAGTATTGTAGTTAAAAAAATGACAGGAAAAAGTGCCAGTAAAAAATGAGGCCGTTTAATTGTATTAGTCATATACGTCTAAGCTATCTAATAAAAATAATCTTCGAATTTAATCGTTTAATACTATTTCTGCTAATTTTTTCCCCAAACTACTTCCAATAGCTACTCCCATACCGCCCAATCTTACTGCGGTCCATACTCCTGCTGACTCTTTTTTAATGACTGGTTTCTTATTTGGCCCAAACCCCATTATACCAGACCACTCATATTCTATTTTCGGACTATAACCCGGTGATATTATTTTGTTTAGATCATCTATCAATTGATTTTTTATTTGATCATTAATGCCAAAATCTGTTGTCTCCTCGCCAGAATAATCTAGATTTCTTCCCCCTCCAATTAAAATTCTATCATCAATATTTCTGAAATAAAAATATCCCCTGTCATAATGAAAAGCACCCTGAAATTTTAATCCTTCGACAGGTTCTGTAACCATAACCATACCCCTGCCAGGCTTAATATCAATATCGGGTAAAAGCGGTTTAACAAAAGCATTATTACATATCAGTACTTTGGGAGCTTTAAATTTAATTGTGGCAGAATGATCAAATGGCACTCTCACGCTCACTTCAACGGGTTCAGTAGTTTTATTAACTTCTATTACCTCAGCACCAGTAATTATATCTACGTGTTTATTCTTCACATAATTGGCTAGAGACCTCATCATCATACCAGGATGAAGCTGTCCTTCCAATGGATTAGTAATTATTGTCTCGACCTTATCTGAATTAAATCCAAAAATGTCAATCAGCTCTTTGTCTTCGTGAAACACATTTTTATTAAAGAGTGGGTGTAAGAGTTTATTTATTTCACTCATTCGGTTCAGACAGTCATAATCTTCTGTTTTAATCAACTCATAGCCACCGTGTTCTTCATAACCTATTTTATCATCGCCAAGACGCTTACGCAATCTCTCAAGACCTCTCCATCTGGTTTCAACCAGTTCTGCAGCGCCCTCCGGAGATAAAGTTTCGAGGTCATCAAGTATTTCAGTCAAGCTTCCAAAACAAGCAAATCCTGCATTTTTGGTGCTTGCTCCGCTTGGCAATACACCTCTTTCAAGTATTTTGATCTTTAGCTTATGATCTTTTTCAATTAAAGCCGCTGCTGTTGACAGACCTGTTATCCCTCCACCAATTATTATGATATCCGCATCGATCATCGCAGACTTTTCCCAAAAGCTTAGCATCTATTTTTATTATTTATGTATATTTCGGATAAAGAAAAATCAAACTATTCACTATGTTAAATCAGGACCAGCTTTTTGAAAAAGCTAAATCATCCAGTCTATATAGAAAAATACTAAATTCAGTATTATATAAAATGGTACCTTTTAATAAACCTCATCGATTTCAAATTGACAAGATCGATGATGATTCAATAACGGTAAAGTTACCATATATAAAAAGAAATTTTAACCATATTAAAGGTGTTCATGCATGTGCCCTGGCTACAGTTAGTGAATTTTCCAGCGGAGCCTTACTTTTGAGGAAGCTAGGCAGAAAGTACCGAATTATTCTTCAGAAGCTTGAAATGGAATATCATTACCAGGGGAAAAGTGACTGTTATGCGACATTTTCAGTTGATGATAATTGGTTAAAAGAGAATGTTTTTTCTCCATTAGAATCTGAAGAAAAAATAGTTGTTCCATGCATCGTAAAAACTTTTGATTCAGATGAAAACCTGATCAGTACAGCCACAATTAAATGGCAAATCAAATCATGGGATAAAGTCAAAACTAAAGCTTAATAATATGAGAAGAATAGACCAGTTGCTAATAGAATATGGGGCAAGCCATAAAAATGACACCAATAAGACCATTCACTGGATTTGTGTTCCAGTAATATTTTTTTCAATTGTCGGTCTGATTTGGAGTATACCTTCAGGACCCTTGAAAGGTATTGAAGCGGGAAGTTTAACTCCATATGTAAACTGGGCTACTATCATATTACTTCTGGTATCTGTTTATTATTTCTCTCTGTCAGTACCTCTTGCCATAGGAATGCTGATCTTTGGCGCAATATGTCTTTTCCTTTGTAATTTATTAGAGTCAATTCTACCTATGCCTTTATGGATGTTTAGTATTGGAATATTTATTCTTGCATGGATAGGTCAGTTTATAGGGCATAATATCGAAGGAAAAAAACCATCCTTTCTTAAAGATCTGCAATTTCTTTTGATCGGTCCGGCTTGGTTAATGCACTTCATTTATAAGAAGTTAAATATATCCTACTAATATTTTTTAAAGCAAATGCAACTATTAAACTAAATTGATCATCTTTCAAAAAAAGCTAATAATTTATATCATGAAAACTAAAATACTTACTGCATTTGCAATCATTTTGACTTCATTCATGGGTATTCAGGCTCAAAGCATTAATAATCCGGATGACTTTGAGGAAGTTTCAATTTCTTTACCAGCTACTGTTTACCTTAGTACAGGTTCAACTAGTATTCGATTTGAAGGCGATTCTGAGGATATTGAAAAATTAGAAACAGAAATTAAAAATGGAAAACTAAATATAAGAAGGAAAGGGAACAGTAAGTGGGGCTGGTCTGATGATATGGATGAGATAAAAATCTATATAAGCACACCTAGATTGAACTCCGTAAATTTATCAGGTTCAGGCACTATAAAAGGAGAATCCACATTCAAAACTGATAATATGAGAATATCTTTAAGCGGATCAGGGGATATAATTTTGGAAGTTGAATCTGAAAATATAAAAGTAGATCTTGCTGGTAGTGGTGATATTACATTAAGTGGTTCAGCAAGAGAAGCTACAGCTAAGGTCGCTGGATCTGGAGATATTGACATGAAAAAAATCAAAGTTGAAACCATGGATATTTCTATTGCCGGTAGCGGAGACATTGTAGCATGGGTCACTGGCACTCTAAACTGTAATATTTCGGGAAGCGGAGATGTGGAATACAAAGGAAACCCTGAAAAAGTAAATAGTAAAACAATGGGAAGTGGATCTGTTGAAGCAATAAATAATTGATCGTCTTTCATAAGTAAAAAATTATAAAGGGGCCGGTGTGGTCCCTTTCTTTTTAATATAATTATTTAAAATATATTCAGGCACTGTATATTTGCTAAACATGAACAGTACCTGGATTATATTAAACCCAAACGCCGGAACTAAGGATAAAACATTAATTCCTGATATTGAAGCAAAGGCTAAATCCATCCGGAAGTCTTCTGGTCCGAACCTTTTTAAAACTCAATATCCCGGCCATGCCTCGGAAATAACAAAAAAGGCAATCAAACAAGGTGTCGAAAAAATAATTGCTGTTGGTGGAGATGGAACTGTTAACGAGATCGCAAAAGAACTTGTTCATTCTAAAACAGCACTTGCAATTATACCTGCTGGCTCAGGAAACGGCTTAGCCAGGCAATTAAAAATTCCTATGGGCAGACAAAAGGCCTGGGAGACAGCCATAAATTCAGAAAAAACAGCTATCGACAGCCTCGAAATTAATGGTGAAGCATTTTTTTGTACTGCCGGATTCGGTTTTGATGCATTTGTAACACATGAATTTCACAACATGCCCGAACGTGGATTGATGAGTTACGCTAAAGCATCAGTCGGTTCCTATTTTAAGTTCCCGGATCAAAACTTTGAGATCCTTCAGCCAGGAAAAGACCGAATTATTGTGGATGCAATCGGTGTCACAATTGCAAACGCTGGTCAATATGGAAATAATGCCTGGATAAGTCCGCTTTCTGATATTAGAGATGGTAAAGCTGAACTGGTTATTTTAAAGAAAATGCCTTCCTATTTATTACCAGGTTTTCTTTACAAACTATTTCAGAAAAAATTAATCCCGGATAATTATTACAGCACAATAGAATTGTCAAAAACATTCACTATCAAAACTGACTGTAATTTTTTACATGTTGATGGAGAGGTAATACCACTTGAAAAAGGATATAGAACTTACAAAATTAAAATTCTACCAAAATCCTTAAATATAATTCCGGGAAAAATTTAAATTATAGAAAAAATCAATCATGAAACCTCTTATATCCACACTGGTTCTATTCTTTTTTTTATCCCTGGCTATATCTGCCCAAAATAAACCTGTTTTAGAATATGACTCTTTGAGCACAGAATCTCTCGGGGCAGATGATTACGGAATGAAAAAATATGTTATGGCTTTTTTAAAAAAAGGACCTAACCGAAATCATTCAGAGCAGGAAGCAGCAGAGTTACAACAGGCTCATCTCGAAAACATAAAAAGAATGGCACAAAATGGTGACCTTGTTCTAGCGGGACCTTTTATAGATGATGGTGACATCAAAGGAATATATATTTTTAATGTAGAAACAATTGAAGAAGCCAAAGCCCTTACTGAAACTGATCCGGCTGTAAAAGCGGGGAGATTAATAATGGAATTGCATCCCTGGTACGGAACTGCGGCACTCCTTAAAGTAAATGAGATTCACAATATCATTAAAACGGATGAATTTTAATTTCAGACTTCTTTTAAATTAAATGCAAAACCAATAGAAGCGATCATCATTAACATAAAAAAACCAATTTGTGCCTGATTGGATAACACGGATGAAATCACTCCAAATGTAGCCGCCAATACAGTAAACAACCCAATTAATGTATTCGATAAGGAAACATAAGTTGGTCTTTCATCTTCAGGAGCCATATCTACCAGGTAGGTTTTTCTGCTTAAACGTGCTCCTGCGTGGGCTACATTATTAAATAAAATCACAGGCGCAAATAAATATATCTCATATTTATCAAAACCAAACAACGGATAAAGCAAACTATAAATTCCGGTAATAATCCCTATGGATGCAACTACCGCCATCATCTTCCTGCTTGACCGGTCTGCAAACTTACCCCACAGAGGACTGCTAACCACATTAGCGATACCAGATAAAACTACCAATAAACCCAGATTTGATATCGAATCACCAGTATATTCTTTAGCAAGAACCACATAAAAAGGAGTAGCAAGAGGAATACTCATCAGCAAAGCTCGGGTAATAATAAACTTCCTGAAATTATCATCCTTCTTTAAAATATTTAATCCGGTTTTGAATTCTTTAATAGGGTTTCGTCCTCCCTCTGTAGCTCCAGGTTGCTCCTTAATTACATAAAAAAAATATGCGGCCCCAATCCATAAAATCGATGAGATACCAAATAATGCTGCATATATTTTAACATTTTGTGATCCTGCGATAAATAAATGCAAAACCACACCTGCTCCTAAAGATAAGGCTCCTCCGATAGTTGCTCTTGCTCCAAGCATCTGGCCCCTTAAACCTTTGTCAATAGTTTTTCCGGATACATCCTTAAAAGCAACCGAGGCAACCCCACTAGCCACACTAAAAATCAAAAACAAAAACAAGATCAACCAAGAAATCCAGCTACTATTGACCAATACCAAACCAGCAGAAATTCCCATACAAGCAGCCTGTACCAGTGATGCAAAAGCCCAATAATTCTTTCTTATTTTCTTAGCTCTGATCTTTCCGGAAATAACCAATTGAGGTAAAAGGGATCCGATATTTTTGAGAGGTACAGGCACACCCGTTAGAAAAGCCTGGCCTCCCAGGGTAGAAATGATCCAGGGAAGAGTGATTCCAGGTGAAATTAGCGCTTCAGCTAGCTTAGAGCATGCTCCGTTGGCAACAAACTTTAAATAATTGCCTGGCTGCTGATTACAAGCTTCCTCTTTTATCTTGTCACACGATCTTACTTCCCCTTCTTCTGTTATGTAATCAAAAACTTTTTCCTTGATAGTTGTTTCCATATTTCCCCAACAAGGTTTAGTTACTTTATGTTATAAAAAAAGAGGCCGAAGCCTCTTAATTTTATCAACCTAGTTCGACTACGAGGTCATCTTGCTGAACCATCGCACCTGGTTCCAGGTGTACCTTATTTACCACTCCGGATTTTGGAGCAGTTACATTTGATTCCATTTTCATAGCTTCAATTACAAAAAGAACCTGTCCTTCCTCTACTTTCTCGCCGCTTTTTACTTTAACATCGGCAAGTCTTCCTTGCAGTGGAGCTCCAACATCGCTTTCTTTCTCGATCTTTTTATTAACTACAATCTGAGATTTGGCATCATTATCTTTCACAAGGATCTTTCTGCTTTGACCATTGAGTTCAAAACTTACCGTTCTTAATCCTTTCTCATCAGGTTCGGAAATATAAAGTAAGGTAACTATTAGAGTTTTACCCCTTCCAATAGTAACAAGAATCTCCTCTCCAGTCTTCATTCCATAGAAGTAAGCTGTTGAAGGCAGATAATCTACATTCCCGTATTTATCTCTGAACTCGTAATAATCCTTGTAAACTTTTGGATATAGCTTATAAGAAAGGAATTCTTTGAATGAAACATTGTCATCAAATTCCTTTTTGAATTCCTTAAACTCATTGTCAAAATCTATCGGTTCCAGGTGTGCATTCGGACGATCATGGAAAGGCTCCTCATTTTTAAGCACTAATTCACTCAATTTATCAGGGAATCCACCATGAGGCTGTCCTAGTTCACCCTTGAAAAAGGAAACTACAGAATCAGGAAAAGATATACTATTACCTTTTTCAATTACATCTTGCGGGGTTAAATTATTAGAGGTCATGAAAAGAGCCATATCACCTACTACCTTTGATGATGGGGTCACTTTGACAATATCTCCAAACATTCTGTTTACTTCAGCATAATTCTTTTTGACCTTTTCGAATTTTTCTTCCAGGCCTAGAGCCCTTGCCTGAGGTCTTAAATTTGAATACTGCCCTCCCGGGATTTCATTTTCATACACCTCTGCCGTACCTGCTTTTAAACCAGATTCAAAAGGATAATAATATTCTCTAACCTCTTCCCAGTACCTGCTGTAAGCATTTAGGCTTTCCAAATCAAAATCAGGTTCTCTTTCGTGATCTTCAAGAGCAGCTACCAATGAATTGAAATTAGGTTGAGAAGTTAATCCACTCATGGAGCTAAGAGCTACATCCACGATATCCACACCCTGCTCAATAGATTTCATATAAGTTGAAGCCTGGATAGATGAGGTATCATGCGTATGTAAATGAATTGGAATGTCAACAGCCTCTTTTAATGCAGGTATCAATTCTTCAGCAGCATAAGGTCGTAGTAAACCAGCCATATCTTTTATCGCAAGAAGGTGGGCTCCACAGTCTTCAAGCTTTCTCGCCATATCTATATAATATTGGAGGTTATATTTGCTGTCCTTATCCAAAACATTACCTGTATAACAAATAGCCGCTTCTGCTAAGGAATCAGTTCTTTCTGATACAGCCTTAATACTGGTTTTCATATTTTCAACCCAATTCAATGAATCGAAAATCCTGAATATGTCAATACCAGTTTCTGCAGATTCCTCTATGAACTTAATTATCAAATTATCAGGATATGCTTTATAGCCAACCCCATTAGAACCTCTTAAAAGCATTTGTAGCAATATATTCGGAATTGCCTCTCGAAGTTGTCTTAAGCGATCCCATGGATCTTCTTTCAGGAACCTGTAGGCTACATCAAAAGTGGCACCACCCCAGACCTCCATAGAAAATACATTCGGATTGTTTTTAGCAAATCCCTCTGCCACCTTCATCATATCATGGGTCCTGAAGCGGGTAGCTAATAATGATTGATGAGCATCTCTGAAAGTCGTGTCAGTAAATTTGATCTCCTTTTCATTCTTTAACCACTCAATAAATTTATCGCGGCCCAGCTCATTAAGTTTATCCTTACTACCCTTAGGATGAGCTGAAAACTTAGGATAATCAGGGATCTTAGGTGTTACAAAAGTTTTAGATCTATCAACAAATTTTACATCCGGATTACCATTGATAGTAACATCTGCCAGATAGGACAACATCTTTGTTCCCCTGTCAAATTTGATTCCGATATTAAATAGCTCCGGGTGATCTTCAATAAATTTTACAGTGGCTTTGCCTGAGTAGAATATTTCATGGTTAATGACATTTTCAAGAAAACCAATATTGGTTTTAACTCCCCTGATCCTAAACTCCCGCAATGCTCTGTGTAATCTCTGAGCAGTACCTTTTAAAGTTCTTCCACTTGCAGAAATCTTCACAAGCATACTATCGAAGAAAGGAGATACTTTTACACCCGTATAGCAGTTTCCAGCATCTAGCCTGATCCCATATCCACCGGCACTACGATAAGCGATAATTGTACCGTAATTAGGTTTAAAATTATTTTCAGGATCTTCGGTAGTCACCCGGCATTGGATGGCATAACCTTCACATTTGATATCGTCCTGGCTCTTTATAAAAATCCTCGGATCTGCAAGAGCGTATCCGCGAGCAATTTGGATTTGTGACCTGACAATATCAATCTGGGTGATTTCCTCTGTAATAGTGTGCTCTACCTGAATTCGTGGATTAACCTCTATAAAGAAAATATTTTCCTCACTATCTACCAGGAATTCAATAGTTCCGACATTGTTGTAACTTACATTTTCGGCGAGCTTAAGTGCATAACTATATAGTTTATCCTTTGTTTCTTGTTTGATACTAACACAAGGAGCTACTTCTACCACTTTTTGAAAGCGTCGCTGAACAGAACAATCTCTTTCATAAAGGTGAACTGTATTACCATAGTTATCAGCCATGATCTGCACTTCGATATGCTTGGGCTTGTCTATGAATTTTTCCAGAAAAATGGTATCATCACCAAACGCATTCTTTGCTTCATTCTTTGCTTCGTGATATGCCACCTCAAGCTGCTTATCATTCTGGACAACCCTCATTCCTCGTCCCCCGCCTCCGGCGGCAGCTTTAACAATTACCGGATAGCCAATATTATTTGCTTCCTTCTTTGCTATTTCATAAGAACTCAGTTCTTCTCTAGAATCTTGAATGATTGGTACATTGCTTTCAATAGCTACCTTTTTAGCCTCAACCTTATCACCAAGCTTTTCCATTACCTCAGGCGTTGGACCAATAAAGATAATTCCTTCTTCACGACATCTTCGTGCAAAGGTGGTATTCTCGGACAAAAAGCCATAGCCCGGGTGGATGGCATCCACACCTTCTCTTTTAGCTACACTGATTATCTCTTCAATATCAAGGTATGGTTTTAACGGGTCATCGTCTGAACCTACCTGATATGCCTCATCAGCTTTGTACCGATGCAGAGAATATCTGTCTTCGAATGTAAAAATTGCAACTGTTCTGATATTTAATTCTGACGCTGCCCTGAATACCCTTATCGCGATCTCTCCCCTGTTGGCAACGAGAATCTTCTGAATTTTGTGTATTTGTTGATCCTCCATGTGTATTGTTATGAAATTGGAATGCTGAATTTAATGATAATGTCAAGATTTCAAAAGAACTTAACCCCTAAGAGTTAATTGACAACAAAAATTTACAAGAATTAAAAAAAACATAACAGAAATCGAATGCAAATTATTAATTTGCTAAACTGAAAATAAAAAAAAACGCCACTCTTAAGAGATGGCGTTTTTCACACGTTACGATCAAATCAATATTTATTCTACTGCGAGCTTAGTTGTATATTGCCCTTTCGGATGTTGGATCCTTGCTACATATATTCCGGATTCCAAAGCAAGGTCATTTATCACAGTGACTTTACTATGTAGTGTTTTTTCAAAAACAATTTGTCCTGAAGTATTAAAAATCACAATTGATGAATTAGATGAAAAGTCAGAATTTTTAAGATCTATTACTAATTCATTATTTGTTTTTCTTATCGGGTTAGGATACACTGACACTTCTTCGTTAGTTGACTTACCAGATGGATAAACAGCAATTGTCGGGTGATATTCAATAAACCCATCAAAGTCAGTAGCTTTTAATCTGTAATAAGTTGTTTGATCAACATCAAAATCATCAGTATAACTATAATTATTTATTTGATCACCTCCAATTCCTAACATGTCACCTAGAGGAATAAATTCAACCCCATCTAAAGATCGTTCTACAGTAAAAAAGTTGAAGTTTTCTTCGGAAGCAGTCGACCAATTAAGTTCAACCTGACCATTGATATTTTCTCCATCAAAATAAATTAACTCTACAGGAAGCTGTCCGGGTGTGGAATATTGGTCCAAAACAATTGGCCCCATTAGTGGATCATCAGTACATCCATCACACGATTTGTCTCTACCCCAAATACCATTTCCACCTATTTGAATCAATGTTTTCGCACTATTACCAGGAGTTGTTGTGATTTCCCCTCCGTCTTCTACAAATATTTCTGACCCAGATGGCATAACTAACTGAGAGTTATTATCAAATGTTATAACTCCTGTTGAGGTAATACTAACCTCCTCCAGAGAGGATGGATCAAAATCTAATACTTCTCCATTTGGGATTAAAACTGAATGGCCAATAATAATATTCACAATTGAATTATCCGGTGGAGGTGTAAAACCAACATCACAACTCCAAGTAGAAGGATCTGTCCAGCTACCATCGGCAATTGTCACACATGTTTGACTCTTTATTTGATAACTTATTAACAAAAAAGCAATAAAAATAAAAATCTGTTTCATTCCCACATATATATTTCTAATCATATTGATTTATACTCTAGTACATAGAGGTTGTAACCAGTCCACATGAAGGTTTCGATAAACACATGAAATAAAACGATAAACAACCGGCTATCAATTCTCAAAAAACAAGCAGATATCAACTAGCAATCAACATATTAACTCCACTTTCACTTAATTAAATCACAAAACTACACTTATTTATTTTATATTTATTCATAAATTAAGAAAAAACAATCCCGGGAATATACTGAAATCTTTATCCGTTCATTTTGTGATTCCGTAGGGTAGGTTTATATTTGAACCATTCTTAAAAGACAATTAAGCTTTTATGCAAAAATTTGAAAACTTACTGTTATCGCTTGAGGATGCGATCCTCACAATTACAGTTAATCGTCCTGATAAGCTTAACGCATTGAATTCTCAGACGCTTGATGAAATTGATGAAGCCATTCAACTCGCTGTTGACAACAATGATGTAAAAGCTATGATAATTACTGGAGCAGGTGAAAAAGCTTTTGTTGCCGGAGCTGATATCAGTGAACTGGCACAATTGAATGAAATGACTGCCCGTGGTTTTGCTGAAAAAGGTCAGGAAATATTTCAAAGTATAGAAAACAGCACCAAGCCCGTAATAGCTGCCGTAAATGGTTTCGCTTTAGGTGGCGGCTGTGAGTTGGCTATGGCTTGCCATATCAGAATAGCTACAAAAAATGTCAAATTTGGTCAACCTGAAGTAAATCTAGGTGTAATTCCGGGATACGGAGGCACCCAAAGAATGACTCAATTAATAGGGAAAAGTAAAGCCCTGGAATATATGTTAACAGGCGATATGATCGATGTTAATGAGGCACACAGGCTAGGGCTTATCAACCATATAGCTGAAGATCATGATGATTTAATGTCTAAATCAAAGGACATCCTTGCCAAGATCATGAACAAAGCTCCTTTAGCTGTAGGTATGGTCATTGATTGTGTCAACGCTGTTTTTAGAAGTGATGAAAATGGTTATCAGACCGAAGCAAATAGCTTTAGCAACTGTTGCAAATCAAAAGATTTTAAAGAAGGAACCCAGGCATTTCTTGAAAAAAGAAAGCCAGAGTTTACCGGAGAATAATTTTTGATCGTGAATCCTCTTAAAAAACTTGCCGGTGAAACGGTAATTTATGGCGTCCCTACTATTCTGGGGCGCTTTTTGTATTTTTTATTAATCAAGCTTCACACCAGTGTATTAACCGATGGAGAGTATGGTACCTATACCTACCTGTATTCCTATACCGCCTTCTTTCTAGTGTTATACACCATGGGTATGGAAACCTCATATTTCAGGTTTGCCACGAAACATAATGAAAAGGACGCCTACAATTCATCCTTTTCATTTCTATTAATAACTGGAATCCTAATTACATCTGTTTTGTGGTTTGGGGCAGATTTCTGGGCCATTACAATAACTCATCCCGACTATTCAGAGTTTATAAAATGGCTGGCCTTAATATTATTTGTTGATGCGATAACAGCCATCCCTTTTGCCAGGCTCCGACTACAAGGTAAAGCTGTTAAATTTGCTTCAGCGAAATTATTAAGCATTTTTATTCAGATCGGTATTCAGGTATTTTTCTTATGGTTTTGTGAAGATGTTTTAGAAGGGAAAATATTAACATCATGGAAGCCCTTTATTGCTAAAATCTACAATCCTGATAATCCCTTACCATATTTATTTGCAGCCAATTTATTTGGAAATGGAATTGCTATTTTCATCTTATTCCGCACAATGTTTGATGTAAAATTCACTGTTTCAAAAAAACTGCTTAAACCTATGCTTATTTATGCATTGCCTATCATGGCAATGGGTATCACAGGAATGGCCAATGA
This sequence comes from Mangrovivirga halotolerans, assembly GCF_026241165.1. Classification (GTDB taxonomy): domain Bacteria; phylum Bacteroidota; class Bacteroidia; order Cytophagales; family Cyclobacteriaceae; genus Mangrovivirga; species Mangrovivirga halotolerans. Next base: position 493,825 of record NZ_JAPFQN010000002.1, read on the forward strand.
TAATCTGGATAAAATTTTAATGGAATTAAGATTGCCAAATAATTTTTATGAGGGTCTAACTTCGAATGAAGCATTAGGTATATATGGTGCTGCCTTTAAATTATCAATGGTGATGGGTATCGCTGTTCAGGCCTTCAGGTTTGCCGGAGAACCCTTTTTCTTTTCACAATCACAAGATAAAAATTCACCTCAGTTATTCGCCAGGGTCACCTACTTTTTCATGGTTTTTGCTGTTTTGATATGGATTGGAATTAGCCTTAACGTAAAACTTTTAGGAGACATCCTTTTAGGTAAAGATGAATTTAAAGCGGCATTATACCTTGTTCCAATCTTATTATTTGGAAAATTATTATACGGCCTGTATGTTAATTTAAGTATATGGTTTAAGCTAAGTGATAAAACCTATTTCGGTACTCTCCTTAGTCTTGCCGGAGCTATTGTTACCTTCCTGGGCAATTATTTCTTTATACCATATTTTGGATATTGGGCCTCTGCCATCACTCTTATTCTCTCTTACCTCACAATGGTTATTCTAAGTGCTATTTTAGGTCAAAAGCATTTCCCGGTACCTTATAATTGGTTAGGAATAACCTTATATGTATTTGGCGGTGGGCTCATAATATATCTGACTGATTTATTCGAGCTTCAAAATGGCATTTCCGGCATTTTAATTACAGGCATTATCGTATTGGTTATATTCCTTGCGGAAAGAAAGAGAATCGCAGTAAAAACTGACTAAAATTTTATATTTTTGATTATATAGCCATTTTTCTTATATAAAACTAAACAACCAAGTATGAATATTATCATTCCAATGGCCGGACGAGGCACCAGACTGAGGCCCCATACGCTCACTGTTCCAAAACCATTAATTCCGATTGCAGGTAAGCCAATAGTTCAGCGCCTGGTCGAGGATATAGTCGAAGTTTGCAATGATAAAGTAGAAAACATCGGTTTTGTAATTGGTGACTTTGGAAAAGACGTGGAGCAAAAACTTTTAAAAATTGCAGATGGTCTAGGAGCCAAAGGACATATATATCATCAGGAAGAGGCACTGGGTACTGCTCATGCTATTTTATGTGCAGAGGAATTACTGAAAGGAAATGTTATCATTGCATTTGCTGATACTTTATTTCGTGCCGATTTCACTCTGGATAGTTCCAAAGATGGTATCATCTGGGTTCAAAAAGTAGATGACCCTAAAGCTTTTGGTGTGGTGAAATACAATGAAGATGGAATTATAACAGACTTTGTTGAAAAACCGCAGGAATTTGTCAGTGACCTTGCTATAATAGGTATCTACTACATGAAAGATGGGGAATTCTTAAGAAAAGAACTTCAATATCTTATTGATAATGATATCAGAGATAAAGGTGAATATCAAATAACCAATGCCCTTGAAAATATGAAAGCCAAGGGTAGCAAATTCGTCCCTGGTACAGTTGATGAATGGCTGGATTGTGGAAATAAAGACGTAACAGTTAATACCAATATGAGATATCTTGATTTTATAAAGGATAAAAAACTCATAGCGGATTCAGCAAAAATCTCAAATTCTACTATAATAGAACCCGTTTATATAGGAGAGAATGCAGTAATCGAAAACTCTGTAGTAGGTCCTCACGTTTCAGTTGGAAATAATACAAAAGTAAACAGGAGTATAATTGATACTTCATTAATTCAGGATGACACTGAAATCACCGGATTAAATGCCACAAACTCAATGATCGGGAATTACGTTCAATATGATGGCAGAGCTGAAGATCTAAGCATAGGCGATTATACAGTTATAAAATAATGATCTATAGAGGGATAAAATATCTTATTTTCTTTTTCGCGGTAGTAGCAAATACTTTTACGCTTTATTCTCAATCCAAAAATATGGATTACAAAGAGCGAAGAGAATTTGAAAATTACTTCGGAGAGGGGAATAAGTATTTTATTCTTCAAGATTATGATACTGCCCTTATTCTATATGAGGCTGCTCTTGAGGTAGACAAAAACAATCCAACTGTTTTATATAAAATAGGAGAAATTTATCTTAATCTGGGGAAACCATTTGAGGCAAAGCCTTATGCCGAAGCTGCTCTGAAATATCAGAAAGGAAATAAATACATCTACCTTCTTTATGCTGAAGTAAGTACTCAGACCGGGGATATTAAGGAGGCTATAGAGACTTATGAGAAACTAATCGAGAACATCCCCAATTCAAATATTTATCTTTTCAATTTATCAACTCTTTATCAATACAAAAAAGAATATGATAAAGCTTTAGAAGTTCTGAATGAAGCAGAAGAAAAAATGGGTGTTTCTTATGAAACCGCCTTCAGAAAGAAAACTCTTTTACTTCAAATGGGCAAAGAAGAGGAAGCGGCTAAAGAGTTAAAGAAACTTGTCAACATATACCCTGACAACGAAAAATATATATTCGAACTTAGTAATCTCTATGTAAGTCTGGAGCAATTAGACCAGGCAGAAAAAATGGTTGAATTACTGTTAAAAAATGATCCTGACAATGCTAAAGCTCAGGTAATGCTCGCAGAGCTATATCGCAAACGAGGAGAAGAAGATAAATGCAGACAGATTCTTACCGAGGCAGTTAAAAATCCAAACCTGGATTTTCAGACAAAGGTCAACATAATTGCGGAATATATTAAAGAGATTAAGGACCCGGAGGCTGCTCCATTTATTATCAGCATGGGTAATGACATTATTGAAACCCATCCGGAAGAACCCAAATCGCATGCCTTAATGGGAGATATTTATTTTCAGGCCGGTGATAAAAAGTCAGCATTAACGAAATATCTCACTGCGATAGAGAAAGAAGAAAATGACTTCGAAGTATGGCAAAATATCCTCAATCTTGAATATAGCCTGGGCTATTACGAAGATCTGAAAGTTCATTCAGAAGAGGCAATGATCCTTTATCCAAATCAACCTTCGGTTTATTACTATGCAGGAATGGCAGCTTTAAGCCTTAAAGAATACAATAATGCTGCTTTATATTTTGAACAAGCGATTCCTTATACAAATAACGACAAAGATCTTCAAGCTGTTTTTTATGGTCTTAAGGGTGATGCATACCACGCTAAAGAGGAATTTGAAAGCGCTTACCGGGCATATGACAACGCGCTGGAAATTAACCCTGAACTTGCCCATGTACTAAACAATTATTCATATTTTCTGGCGATAAGAAAGCACAATTTGGAAAAAGCCCATAAAATGTCTTCAAAACTCATCGAACTTTTCCCCGGAAATGCAAGATATCTGGATACTCATGGATGGGTTTTATTTAATCAGGGAAAATATAGGGAAGCGAAAACATTTTTAAAATCAGCTATTGATACCAATGATGCAAATGCAACAATCTATGAACATTATGGTGATGTTCTCTATAAATTAGGAGAGAAACAAAAGGCAGTCGAACAATGGCAAATAGCTAAAAGCAAAGGTTCGACAAGTGAGTTTATTGATAAAAAAATTGCAGAACAACGCTTATATGAAAATTAAGTACCAGGCCATTTTTTTACTGGCATTACTAACACTGACATCTTGTAATAAAAAATTTTCTGATCTCAACTTTAATTTTGGAAAGAAAAAAAAGCTAAAGGTTGAAACTCTGGAATTTGATTACCTCAAAGCAAAAGGTAAAATAAAACTGGAAACTGATGCCAACGAAACAAATGCTACTGTCAATATCAGGGTAAAAAAAGATTCTTTGATCTGGATGTCTCTGGGTTCTGCAATAGGCATCGAAGGAGGTAGGGTTTTAATCAACCGGGACTCCATGGTCATGATGAATCGTCTGGAAAAAAAATATCGTGTTTTCAGTTTTGACGAACTATCAGACAAATATAAGATCGAACTCGATTTTGATATTGTGCAAGCTTTACTCTTAGGTGAAATGCCCGTGAAAGACTTGAAAGATGCTGAAGTTGAAAAAGAAGGTAATTTTTATAAGGTTTCTCAGGACTATAATGACAAAGAGGTCGTTAATCTAGTGAATTCTGTAACTCTGAAATTAGAGAACATTACAATGATAGATACGCCGGTACCGAATAAGCTTAATGTGATTTATAGAAATTTTAATTATCCCAAAGGGAAAAAGGTACCGATGGCATTCACGTCAATAATTTATCTTGAATATTATGAAGACAATGCTAAATTTACAGCTCAGATAGGTTTAGAATACAATAAAATTGAAGTAGAAGATAAACCAATTAGTTTTCCGTTTAGTCTTCCTGATAAATACACCAGAGTTGAATAGATATGTGTAAAGGCTATTTTTTTATATTATTTATATTTTTGATTTCATTTTTCTCTGTAACAGCTCAAAATAAAGCTGAGTTACAAGAAAAAAAGAAGCGCACTTTGCAAAAAATCAACGAAGCTGAAAAAATACTCAAACAAACTACTAAGCAGAAAAAGAGCACATTGGGTCAATTAAGTGCTATCAATCAACAAATAAAAACCCGTTCTCAATTAATATCAGCAATTGAATCTGAGATTGATATTCTGGATTCTGAAATTTCCGATATTGATCTCCTTTACGATGCTCTTGATAGTGATCTTGAAAACTTAAAAGAGGAATATGCACGTATGATCTATGGACTTTCCAAGAACAATAGTTCGTATGGAAAATTAGCCTTTCTTTTTAGTGCTGAGTCATTCAACCAATTCCTAATGAGAATGAAATATCTTCAGCAATACTCTGAAGCAAGAAAATCTCAAGTTAATCAAATACAAACTGTTCAGGAATTATTAAAAGAAAACAGGCTTTCAAAGCAAACCAAAAGAGTAGAGCAAGAAATCCTTTTAAACGAACAGATCGCTGAAAACGAGAAGCTTCAATCATTAAAAAATAAACAATCCAATATCATAGCAGAACTCGGGGAGAAAGAAAATCTGCTGATTGCTGAGATAGAAAAAAACAAACGTGCCGCAGCTGAGATCTCCAATTTAATAGATAAACTGATCGCTGCGGAAGCTTCAAAAGCTTCTGACACACGTGTTGAAAATACTCCTGAAGGTAAAATTTTATCAGCTTCATTTGCGGAAAATAAAAACAGGTTACCCTGGCCGGTAAATCAAGGTTTTATTTCACAAGGATTTGGAGAGCAAAACCATCCGGTACTTAGACAGGTAGTAATTAAAAATAATGGTATAAATATTCAAACTCAGGCCAACGAGTCAGTTAAAGTAGTCTTTGATGGAGTAGTTACTTTTGAAGGAAGCGTGAGAGATATGGCTGGTTCTGTGGTGATCATTCAACATGGTGAATACAGAACTGTTTATACCAATATTAAAAACGTTTCAGTGAAAAGAGGAGATCAGGTAAAAGCAGGTCAATCTATCGGACAGGTTTATACTAACAGTGAAGGACTTTCAGAAATGAAATTCCAGGTAAGGCAGGGAGCAAAAGTATTAAATCCTGAAATATGGCTATCAAAAAAATAATTTCAACTTTTTCCTTAACCCTTTTAATCTTTATTGGTTACGGGCAGGAAAAAAGTTTATCACTATTGTTTACAGGTGATGTTATGCAGCACGATTCACAAATAAATGCTGCTTATTACAAAGGAAAAGGATATGATTATAACCCGGTCTTTAAATATATTGAGCCCGTTTTTAAAAGTCATGATCTTGTAATTGCAAACCTGGAGTTAACACTCGCTGGCCCTCCATACCGGGGGTATCCACAATTCTCAGCTCCTGATGAACTTGCAGTTGCACTTCAAAATTCAGGAGTAGACATTCTTGTCACAGCAAATAATCATTCGAATGACAGAAGAAAAAAAGGAGTTATACGAACTTTAGATGTTCTTGATAGCCTGGGCATAAAACATACAGGTACTTTCCGAAATAAGAAAGAAAGAGATAAACTGTATCCTTTAATTATTAATAAAAACGGATTTAATATTGCCCTGTTAAATTACACTTATGGTACCAATGGTATTCCTGACTCCCCCCCTGCTATTGTGAACCGCCTGGAAAAAGATCAAATAATTGCTGACCTGAAAAAAGCCCGTCAAAGTAGTGTAGATAAAATAATTGTAGTTGTTCATTGGGGTGCAGAATACAGAAGGCTGCCAGGTCAAGATCAGCTAAAATGGGAAAAATTATTATATGCCCATGGTGCCGATGCAATTATTGGTATGCATCCTCATGTTATCCAGCCAGTTAAAAGAACCTACAATAAAACTGAAAATGAAGAAGAAATAACGGCCTACAGTCTTGGTAACTTCATTAGTAATCAGAGAAAGAGATATACTGACGGGGGGATGCTATTCAGCCTTGAACTAGAAAAAAGCAATATCGATAATTCAATTCGCTTTGGTGATGCCAGTTATTATCTAACCTGGGTATATAAAGAGTATTTTGAAGGCCTAAAGCGATTTTATATTATTCCTGCTGACAATATTGAGTTAATGAACTCTTTGAAATTAAGTAGCGAAGACAGAAAAATGATCAATACCTTTTTATCTGATTCCAGATCCCTACTTAATAAAAATAATTACAGGGTAAGTGAAAAAAGATATTCCCCTTTACTGGATAATTTCTTAGTGTCAAGGTCTTTCAAGTTTTTAGATTTTAAGCCTAATTATAAAGGAGAACTAAATATTAATTTTACCACAGATTCAGAATCTAAAAAAATATCTGAAATCAAAAATTCTGATCAGTATTTTGTTCAGATCGCTGCACTTAAAGATGAATCCAGGTATTTTGATCTCCCTTCTGATCATATGGGTAAATTAGTAGTACACAAAGAAGATAATGGTCTTTTCAAATATCGGGTAGGTCCCTTTCAGGATAAACAAGAGGCAATGAATTCTTTGAACAAAATAAAAGAATACGGATATACAGAGGCCTTTCTAATAACTTATTAATATTCATTACGTTAAGAACATTACATAGTGACTTAAAATAATACCACTGAGTTTGATGGTGAACGTAAATTGATTAATTTTACAACTGAATTTAAAACACTTTAGTAATGTTAGATTTAATTTTAGCATGGACTCCGGGAGCCGGAGAATTAATATTAATTGCTTTTGTAGTTGTACTACTATTTGGAGCAAAGAAGATTCCTGAATTAGCCAGAGGAATGGGTAAAGGGATCCGTGAGTTCAAAGATGCTACTAAAGACATCTCAAAAGAAATAGACGAAAGCAAGAAAGAAGTAGAGAAATAATTTCATTCCGTGCCTTCAAAGACAATCAAAGAAATTCAAGATTTAATTTTGAAAGGTAATGCTAACTGCGAAAAAGTAGTAAAGCATTACCTTTCTTCTATTAATGAGCAAAAACACCTCAATGCTTTTATTGAAGTATTTGAAGAGGAGGCTATTGAAAGAGCAAAAGAAATAGATCTGAAAATCAGGGAAGGCAATGCCGGTAAACTAGCCGGTGTCGTTGTTGGAATTAAAGATGTACTTTGTTATAAAGATCATTCACTAACCTGTGGGTCAGGAATATTAAAAGGGTTTAAGTCATTATATACTGCAACGGCAGTTCAAAAACTTATTGATGAAGACGCAATTATTATAGGCATCTTAAATTGTGACGAGTTTGCAATGGGATCTTCTAACGAAACTTCAGTATATGGACCGACCCTTAACGCTGTAGATAATGAAAGAGTTCCTGGAGGCTCCAGCGGTGGAAGCGCAGTAGCAGTACAAGCTGGATTATGCACTGTTTCCTTAGGTACAGATACGGGTGGGTCCGTAAGACAACCCGCAGGTTTTTGTGAAGTTTGGGGCCTCAAGCCTACCTATTCGAGAATAAGCAGATATGGGCTGGCATCTTATGCTTCATCTTTTGATTGCATAGGAACGTTTACGAATAGTGCGGAAGATGCAGCCTTACTTCTTGAAATTATGTCGGGTGAAGATGAAAAAGACAGCACTTCATCTTCATCAGCACCAGAAAATTATCAGCTGGAAGAAAGTACAACAAAAACTTACAAAGTCGCCTACCTTGCAGAAGCACTTAATCATGAGGGGCTTTCTCCTCAGGTCAGAGATGTGTTTCAGGAAACTTTGTCAAAAATAAAGGAGGCCGGCAATCAAGTTGAGGAAATAAAATTTGATCTTCTTCCTTATTTGCTTCCTACATATTACATATTAACCACTGCTGAGGCTAGCAGTAATTTATCCAGATATGATGGAGTGAGATACGGGCATAGATCAGATCAGGCCGAAAATCCTGAAATGCTATATAAAAAATCCAGAACGGAAGGGTTCGGTCCGGAAGTTCAGAAAAGAATTATGCTCGGAACTTTTGTGCTTTCAGCAGACTATTTCGATGCTTATTACGTTAAGGCCCTGAAAGCAAGAAAATTAATAAGGAATAAAACACTTGAAATATTAAAAGAATATGACTTTATTATTACTCCTACAGCTCCAACGGAGCCTTTTAAATTAGGAGAAAAAAATAAAGATCAAATGGAAATGTATTTAGGAGATGTTTTTACAGTACAGGCATCACTTTGTGGATTACCTTCTTTAAATATTCCATTTTCAAATAAAAAATCAGGGCTTCCTGTAGGAGTGCAAATAACAGGAAAGCCTTTTAAAGAAAAAGACCTTTTACAAGCTGGTAATTTTTTCAGTAAGCTGTAAAAAGCTTTTTTAAATCTCCAAAAAATTATATATTGTGTAGTTAAAGATTATTCTATTGGTTGATAAGATGAGAAAGGTTATAATTTTTTACTTTTTGAATGTCACTTTTTTCTTAGGCATGCAGGCCCAGAAAAATGTGATTACTTCCCTACCCGTTTCAAAAGAGCGATTAAAAGAATTCGAAGATAATGTAGTTTTGCTCCCTGTCACTTCAGGGAGTGAAGTAAATAAGTCAGCAGTAAATGTTGCTTTATCTGATGAAACAGAATTGGACAGCCTGAATGAAACTCTGGCTTATAATTCTCAATACAATTTTGATTATTCTCCGGACTTCACATTCAACGAAGTTGAAGAACGAATAAAAAATATAGACACTGAACTTCCTATGCAGCTTAACAGAACTGTATACGGATTCATTCAATACTTTGTAGAAAGAAACAGGAGTCATACAAGGCAGGTATTGGCAAAAACAGAAGTTTATTTCCCTCTTTTTGAGAAATACTTAGAGGAATATGGACTGCCAGATGAATTGAAATATCTCTCTATCATTGAATCTGCCCTGAAACCTCAAGTACAATCCAGAGCCAGGGCCGTCGGTCTTTGGCAGTTTATGGGTGCTACTGGTCGTATGTACGGACTAAGCAATGATTTTTATATTGATGAGCGGATGGATCCTGAAAAATCAACTATTGCTGCTTGTAAGTACCTGAAGTCTCTCCATAATATTTTTAATGATTGGGAACTTGCCCTGGCAGCATATAATGCCGGCCCGGGAAATGTCAGAAGAGCAATAAGAAGATCAGGTTACAAAAAAACATTCTGGGAAATTTATCCTTATCTACCAAGAGAAACCAGAAGTTATGTTCCTCAGTTTTATGCTATGATCTACGCTTTAAAATATCGATATGAGCATAACCTGGATACAGATCTAGAATATGAAATTGCAGTAGATACTATTCATGTTAGTAACTATGTATATTTAAATGCACTGGCTTCAGAATTAAATATTTGTGCAGATGATTTAAGGATGTTAAACCCTCAAATCAAACATGGTGCTCTTCCTGAAGATACAAGAAACTTCCCACTTAATATTCCAGTTGACGTAAAACCTTATTTTACAGAAAACAAACAGAATATTCTGGCTAAAATAGAAGAAGAAGGAAAAGAAAGAATTGCATACCTGGCAAGAAACAGTGTAGGTTCCACCTACGGCCGAACGAGAATTTATCACAAAGTTAGAAGTGGAGAAGTTCTTGGCCTTATTGCTGAAAAATATCACGTCAGAATCTCAGATCTGAGAGCATGGAACGGCATCAGGGGGAATATGATCCGCAGCGGTCAAAATCTTAGCGTTTGGATCATTCCAGGCCAATCTATTTCAAAAGGATCTGCTACAGCTAAAGCTTCAGCTCCTCAACGTCAACCTATTCCTGAAGGATCAAAAGTTTATACCGTACAACCTGGTGATACACTTTGGGATATCTCAAGAAAATATGAAGGACTGACCGTTGAGAAGTTAAAAAAACTTAATAATCTTTCTAAAGGAAGTAAAATTAAGCCTGGACAGCAATTAAGAATAGGATAATTAAAACTAAACCATTAGTTTTACATAAATCCTAATAATTAAATTATGTACAGAGCAGTAATTAAAACAGCTTATTTACTTTCTATAATTTTACTTGTCTCTTCATGCGACAAATCTTCTAACGAAAGCTCTAACACGGATAATTTACCACGAGCTGCGGGAGAAGTTTCCTCATTAATGATAATCGCTGACAATAACCAATATGAAGGGATGATCAGTGGGGCCATTGACAATGTTTTTGGTGTTAATACACCAGGACTTCCAAGACCTGAGCCAATTTATGACGTATTTCAGGTTGCGCCTCAAAGATTAAACAGGACGCTGAGAGAAATGAGGAATGTGCTCATTTTAGCAACATCAAAATCTCCTGAAGAAGTTCTTGAACTATATAGTACCGAAGCAAAAGAAGCCATAAAAAAAGATCCTGAAATACATTTTTCAGTTCAGCGAAATGTCTATTCTAAAAATCAAACTATCGGTTTGTTATATGCTGATAACAAAGCACAGTTAATTAAATATCTTGAAGATCATAAAGAAGAGTTACGAGATCTTTTTGTATCAGGCGATATTCAGGTTCTTAAACGAAGAACATACGCTAACAAACCAAAAAAATCGGTTAGTGAACAGCTTAAAAAAGAGCATGATTTCACTATGCAATTACCTGGCGAATATATGCTTGCTCAGGAAAGTGACAATATGGTTTGGTTTCGAAGTGCTCTAGACAAATCTGATTACAACATATTTGTATATTACACAGACTATGATAATGAAAACATTTTCAAAAAAGATAGTCTTCTTGCTTTCAGAAATGAAATCACCAAAGAAAATTTCTTTGTTGATCCAGCAGATAAACGTACCTATATAACTACGGAACAAGAGTACGCAGATGTTGAAATTGATACAGTGAATTTTAATGGTAATTTTGCAATTGAAATGAGAGGATTGTGGAGATCTAATCATGTAACAATGGGTGGCCCTTTTCTTAGCTACACGGTTGTAGATCAATCAAAAAACAGGCTGTATTACATCGAGGGATTTCTATATTCTCCTGGATTAGATCAACGAAATCCAATGAGGAGAATAGAGTTAATTCTTAAATCATTTAAGATGTCAGATGAGAGTTAATCAAAATTAATTGGATAAAATATTTAGCCACTGAAGTCAGTGGCTTTTTTTATTTTGATAAAACGATAATATAATTAATTGATACGGCAATTTTAAGCTAAATTAATAGCTTTGTAACGGAGATAAAAAAACAGTTATGGCGATTAAAATCAGAAAACAAGATGCTCTGAATTATCATAAACAGGAGCCTGCCGGAAAAATAGAAGTTGTACCTACAAAAGCACTTGGATCTCAACTTGATCTTGCTTTAGCATATTCACCAGGGGTGGCTGAACCATGCAAAGAGATCAACAAAGATCCTGAAAAAGCGTATTCTTATACTGCCAAAGGAAACCTGGTAGCAGTAATTTCAAATGGAACTGCTGTACTTGGTTTAGGTGATATCGGTCCGGAAGCAAGTAAACCGGTAATGGAAGGTAAAGGAGTACTATTTAAGAAATTTGCAGGAATAGATGTTTTCGATATTGAAGTCAATGAAAATGATCCGCAAAAATTTATTGATATAGTTAAATCCCTGGAACCTACTTTTGGAGGGATTAATCTTGAAGATATAAAAGCTCCGGATTGTTTTATAATTGAAAAGGAACTCAAGGAAAAACTAAATATCCCTGTAATGCATGATGATCAACATGGTACCGCAATTATATCTGCGGCTGCATTGATCAACGCGCTGGAATTATCGGAAAAGAAAATTGAGGATCTTAAAATAGTAGTAAATGGCGCGGGTGCAGCATCTGTCTCATGTACTAAGCTATACTTATCACTCGGAGCAAAAAGAGAAAACATAGTTATGCTCGATAGCAAGGGTGTTATACGAAAAGATCGTGGCAATCTTGATGAAACCAAACAGGAGTTTGCAACTGATCGTGATATAACTACCATGGATGACGCCATTGATGGTGCAGATATGTTTTTAGGGCTTTCTGTAGGAAACGTTCTAAGCAAAGAACAGGTGAAAAAGATGGCAGATAATCCAATAATTTTTGCATTGGCAAATCCTGACCCGGAAATTCCTTATGATGATGCCATGGAAGCAAGACCTGATGCTATAATGGCGACAGGAAGATCTGACCATCCTAACCAGGTAAATAACGTTCTGGGCTTTCCATATATATTTAGAGGAGCGCTAGATGTACGTTCTAAAGAAATAAATGAAGAAATGAAGCTGGCAGCTGTTTATGCCCTGGCAGAACTGGCAAAAGAACCTGTTCCTGAAATGGTTACCAAAGCATACAATGAACCAATGTTGTCATTTGGTAAAGAATATCTTATCCCTAAACCACTTGATCCACGGTTAATTACAACTATTTCTCCTGCAGTAGCAAAGGCTGCAATAGATTCAGGCGTTGCACGAATTAATATTTCGAATTGGGAAGAATATAATATTAACTTGCAACAGAGACTAGGCATTGACACTCGATTAATGGCCAGGATCATACAAAGAGCTCGGAAAAATCCTAAGCGCGTGGTATTTGCAGAAGCAGACCATATCAAAATATTAAAAGCTGCTCAGACTCTGGTGGATGAAGGTATAGCTCAACCAATACTTTTGGGTAATGAAAAACTGATCAAGGAATTAGTTGAAGAAAACGGACTTGAATTGCACGATTGCCCGATTATTGATCCTTATCTTGAGAAAGATAAAAGGAAAAAATATGGAGAAAAACTATACCTTAAACGTCAGAGAAAGGGTATTACTAAAGGTGAAGCTGTCAAATTGATGAGGGACAGAAACTATTTTGGTGCCATGATGGTCGAAACAGGCGAAGCTGATGCATTAATTTCCGGATTAACAAAAGATTATCGCTCTACTATCAAACCATCTTTACAAGTAATCGGTACTGCCGAGGACGTAGAAAAAGTAGCAGGTATTTACATTATCAAGAATAACAAGGGAACTTTCTATTTTGGTGATACAACAGTAAATGTTGATCCAAGTGCAGAAGAACTCTCTGATCTTGTGGGATTAGTTGCTAATGGCGTAAAATTCTTTGACTCAGAACCAAGAATAGCAATGTTGTCATACAGTAATTTTGGCTCTGCATCAGGAAAAACTCCCGAAAAAGTCCAAAAGGCGGTTAAAATGGCAAAAAATAAATTCCCTGACCTGGTTATTGATGGTGATATACAAGCAAATGTTGCCTTAGATACAGAAATTCAACAAAATTCTTACCCATTTAGCCAGTTAGCAGAGAAGGGAGCCAATACTTTAATATTCCCTGACTTGACTTCTGGAAATATTGCGTATAAATTGCTGATGGAAATGGGAGGTGCAGAAGGTATTGGACCAATACTTCTGGGAATGAATAAACCTGTTCATATCCTTCAACTAGGATCAAGCATTAGGGAGATCATCAATATGGTTGCTATTGCAGTAGTAGATGCTCAATCATATGATGAGAAAAAACGTAAAAAATGATTGCGTATATAAAAGGTAAATTAGCTTATAAAGATCCGGCACAGGTAGTCATTGAGGCTGCCGGTGTCGGATATCGTTTATTAATATCATTACAGACTTACGAGGCTATTCCTGATAAGGAAGATATTAAGTTATTGACTTATCTTCATATTAAAGAAGATGCACATACCCTTTTTGGTTTTGCTCAGGAAAGTGAAAGAGTATTATTTTTGCATCTGATCAGCGTTTCGGGAGTCGGCCCAAGCACTGCATTGATGATGCTTTCAGGCATGAACGCTTCAGAAATCATAGATGCTGTTGTTAGTGAGGATGTAAAAACTATACAAAGAGTAAAAGGAATTGGAGCCAAAACAGCCCAAAGATTGATCCTAGAGCTCAAAGATAAACTGAAAAAAGAAGCGGCAGACCTGGACCTGGGAACAAATGAAGAAAAAAGTTCAGTATCTGGTATACGAAATGAGGCATTGTCTGCGTTAACTACGTTAGGCATCGCTAAGCCTGCCGCAGAAAAAAATATAGACCTTGTTCTGAAAAAGGTCGGAAATACGGTTGGTCTGGAAGAATTAATACGTCAAGCATTAAAAATCTCGTGATTTTTTCAACTTTTATTGATTTGTTGTTAAGAAATCTTAAAAGGACATTTTGTCTATGGATAGTGTTTATCCCGTTCATTTCGGGAGCAGAGAGTCTAAATGAAGCATATTTAATACTTCAGGATACCGCTGTGTCCGACACTCTGAAGGATGACAGGTACGATCAGCCTTATGAAGAATCATTCATACCCAATATTCAGTTGAGAGACAGATACGGTGATCCCTTCACTAGTGACAAAGTTTACTCTCCTTTTGACCTTGGTCAACCACAGGAAACAGAGATTATCTTGGAATATGATACTTCCGGAACCTACAATGTATTTGAACAATTAGGCAGGATACCTTATAGGCCTCCAACTAAACTTTCATTCGACAAATACAACCAGCTCCAGGAACAGCAATTAAAAAAAGATTATTTTAAATCAAAATCTGCAGGCCTTGATGGAGAAAGTGCTGTAAGTGGTAGAAATCTAATCCCTACATTATATATAAGCCCTGTATTTGACCGGATTTTTGGTGGATCTGAAATCAATATTGTTCCTAATGGATTTATAACGCTCGACCTGGGATACAGACATCAAAGGGTACTTAACCCCTCTATACCAGTAAGGCAACAAAGAAACGGTACCTTCGAGTTTGATCAGCAGATCAGTATGAATGTTGTTGGTAACATCGGGGAAAAGATGAAAGTTACTGCTCAATTCGACAACAATAATTCGTTTGACTTTCAAAATGACCTGAAGCTGGAATATTCAGGTTTTGAAGAAGATATTATAAAAAAACTTGAAGTAGGTAATGTCAGTTTACCACTTTCTAATTCATTAATAACCGGAGGGCAAAACTTATTTGGTGTAAAAACTCAAATGCAGTTTGGCCGTCTTTTTATAACCACTCTGTTTTCAGAACAAAGAGGTAAATCTGAAACCATTACAATCAATCAAGGATTCCAGGGAAGGCAGTTTCAATTCCGAGCGTCGGACTACGATGAAAACCGACACTTTCTTTTGGGGCAGTTTTTTAGAGCCAATTACAACACATGGCACGATAACATACCTAACCTCACCTCAGGACTAAATGTGACGCCACGAGTAGAAGTTTATGTTTTAAACCGTCGTAATGATACAGAGTCTTTAAGAAATGTAGTTGCATTGATGGACCTTGGAGAAAATGTTATAGTAAATAACGAACAATTCCAGTCCGCTACAAATGCGGCTAACTCCCCTACCCGAAACCAGGCCAACTCATTATTTAGCGATATTCAAAATTATGGCCCTGCTATTTTTGATGTTGACAATGCCTCGCAAATCCTTGAAAATGATTTTAACCTCGAAAAAGGTGTCGATTTCGAATTAATCAAGTCAGCAAGCAAGCTTGATCCATCCGAATACATCATCAATTCTCAATTGGGATATATTACCCTATTGAGAAAATTACAAAATGATGAAATGCTTGCTGTAGCATATGAATATACTTACAATGGTAATCGCTACCAGGTAGGTGAACTTCAATCTGATTATCAGTCCCGGGGAAATGAATCTGTTATTTATTTGAAAATGCTCAGACCACGACAGATCCTCACACAAGCACCCACTTGGGATCTGATGATGAAAAACATTTACAACTTAAATGCTAACCGGATAAACCCTGAAGATTTTCAACTTAGAGTAATATACCAGGATGATCGTACAGGTCAATATTATCCCAATTTATCCGAAAGTCAGATCAAAGATATTCCTTTAATTGAAGTAGTTAAGCTAGACCAACTAGGGCCAGCAAATGATCCTCCTGCTGACGGAAACTTTGACTTTATAGAAGGTATTACTATTGATACAGAACGAGGATTGATAAAATTCCCGGTAATTGAACCCTTTGGTGAAACAATTAAGGAAAGAGTAACTGAAGAATGGTACTCGAAATACGTTTTTGATTCGTTATATACCAATACCCAGGCTGATGCGGAACTTCAAACTGTTAAAAATAAATATCTCATTTCCGGCAGTTTTCAATCAGGTAGCAGTTCAGAAATCGCTCTCAGAGGATATAATATTGCTGAAGGTTCAGTTGTAATTTATGCGGGAGGCACGCCCCTCCTTGAAGGAGTAGACTACAGGGTAAATTACCAGATCGGCAGAGTAACAATTCTGAACGAAAGTGTCTTAAATTCCGGTAAGCAAATACAGATCACCTACGAAAAAGATGATGTTTTTACATTCAACAGCCGATTTTTAGCGGGAACAAGACTTGATTACCGGATCAGTGATAAGATTAATTTTGGAGGTACCTTCCTTCATCACTGGCAGAGGCGTGGAAGCAGAACACGTTGGAGAATTGGTGATGAGCCAACAAGAAACACAAAATATGGCCTTGATTTTAACTTCAGTGACGATAGTAGAATCCTGACCCGAATGGTCGATGCGATTCCTCTGATATCAACCAAAGAAAAATCAACTGTTAACATTTCAGGAGAGTTTGCAGAATTGATATCCGGTACCACCAACGTAGTTGATGGTGATCAGACATTTTATATCGACGATTTTGAATCTGCAGTAACACCTTTTAATCTTGGAGGTGGTGCACAAGGCTGGCGTCTGTCTTCTACTCCGGCAACTGATGATAACCGGTATTTCGGAGACGTGGGTATAAATAACCTTGAATACGGTTTTAGAAGGGCTAAATTAGCATGGTACACTATTGACAATGTTTTCTATAGAGATGGTGGAAGTGAAAAACCACCCAATATAACGGATGAAGATATTCAGAATCATTATGTAGCCCCTGTTTATCCTCAGCAAATTTTTGAAAGACAAGACAGGCAACAGATCAATGTTAATTTACCGGTTTTTGACCTTGCTTATTATCCTGAAGAAAGAGGACCATATAATTACAATCCGGATCTTGAAAGTGATGGTACACTTGCAGGAGATCCAAAAGATAATTTTGGTGGAATTACCCGAGCAATAACCGGTGATATTGACTTTGATCGGAATAACATACAATACATCGAATTCTGGATGCTTGATCCGTTTATTAACGTGACCCAGGGTAACCCGTCGAATCCTAATGGGTTAATTGATGATGGACGGGGGAATCCTCAGGCAAATACTACAGGAGGTAAACTGGTCTTTAACCTTGGAGATATTTCTGAAGATGTCA
Organism: Mangrovivirga halotolerans; assembly: GCF_026241165.1. Lineage (GTDB taxonomy): Bacteria > Bacteroidota > Bacteroidia > Cytophagales > Cyclobacteriaceae > Mangrovivirga > Mangrovivirga halotolerans. The sequence goes on from NZ_JAPFQN010000002.1 coordinate 511,320, forward strand.
TTAAAGATGGGAAACACGGATTTGAGAATGGCCTTGACCCAACAGGAGGTGATCAAAACGAGGATATAACCGAATGGGGAGAAGTAACAAACAGACAATTTCTCACCGATGCGTTTGATAATAATGCTGAATCGAGAGCCAATCAGGATGTTGGTCATGATGGTGTGAGAAATGATCAGGAAGAAGAGTTCTATGAAGATTTTATAAATTCTTTATCTGGAGGTGCTGCTGTGGCAGTCCAGGATGATCCCTCTGCCGATAACTTTCAATATTATTTAGGGCCTTCATTGGATGATAGAAATGCAAAAATTCTGGAGCGTTATAAGGATTACAATAACCATGATGGTAATACACCGGTTATTAATACCACAAACCTGAATTTCTCCCCTGTCGGTAATAATTTCCCGGATAATGAAGATCTAAATAATGATAATAGTATTTCAGATGTAGAAAACTATTACGAATATTCATTGGATTTAAGACCTGGAGAATTAGAAGTAGGTAAAAATTATATCGTTGATAAAGTAACCAATAATATTAACGAAGCCCAGGAACCTACCACCTGGTATCTTGTCAGAATCCCGATAAGACAACCGGAAAAGAAGTACGGAAGCATTAATGGATTCAAATCGATAAAATTCGTCAGGCTTTATATGACTGAATTTGAACAACCTGCTGTCGTCCGTATGGCAAAATTTCAATTAGTCGGAAGCCAATGGCGGGAATCTCTAGAATCTCCTTACCTGCCGGGATTTGGAGAAATTGAAGAACCAAAAGATATTCCGGTAAATATATCGGTGGTTAACATAGAAGAAAATGGTAGTGGTGGCCCTGACGATGTACCTTACAACCTTCCTCCGGGAATCGCCAGAGATCAAGACAACACTTCCAATGTAGCACGAAGGTTAAATGAACAATCTCTCCAGCTATGTGTCGATGATCTACCTAACGGAACTAAAAAATCTATCTATAAGGTTGATGACCTGGATATGGTGAACTTCGAAAGATTAAAAATGTTCATTCATGCCCATTCCAGAACTGCTCAGGATGATGAACTTCAAGCTTTCATTCGATTAGGCCAGGATGATGGTCAAAACTATTATCAGATTGCAGTCCCTCTTAAAATGACTCCATTTGGCATAAGCCCTGAAGACAGAGAGGGTATATGGCCGGAACAAAACTGGATAGATATAGCACTCGATGAAATCCAAACAGTAAAAAGAAACAGGGATTTACAATTTGGAGATAGCGTTGCCTTTTCTTTCTCACAGCAGGTTAGACAATATACTGTTACTATCAAAGGTAGACCAAACCTTCAAAATGTACGCAATTTATCCATGGGTGTAATTAACCCGGATACACCTGATGGACTGACTCATGACGTATGTGTTTGGTTTGACGAATTAAGAGTCACTGGCCTGGCTACCAGTCGAGGTTGGGCTGCTACCGCACGAATGGGCTTAAAATTAGCGGATTTTGCAGTGATAAATTCGAGCCTTAGGTATTCTACAGTTGGATTTGGTGGAATTCAACAACGAATAAGTGAAACTCAGCGTTCAGATATTCTCAATTATGATATAACCTCAACATTTAATCTGGATAAGTTTTTCCCTGAAGACTGGGGGTTAAAAATCCCGATGTATATGAGTTTTAATGGGCAAAAAGATACACCGTTATTTGATCCTTTTGATAAAGATATAAGACTTGAAGCAGCTCTTGCGGCTATAGAAGATCCTGAGGAAAGAGAGTTATACGAACGAGTTGCAATTGCCAGGCGTACTCAACGTTCGATTAACTTTATCAATGTTCAGAAGACCAAAACTGATCCGGATGCCAAATCTAGAATATACGACATCGAAAATTTTGCTTTTTCATATTCTTTCAGTGAATCAGAGGCTAACAATGATCAGATGGCGGCATTTATTAATCGGCAATACCGAGGTAGTATAGCCTACAATTATGCCTCTCAATATCAAGGGTGGAGTCCTTTTAAAGAAAGTGAAAAATTAAGATCTCCATGGATGAAATTAATAAAGGATTTTAATTTCAATCCGATGCCACGGAATATTAATGTCAGATACGAATTAGATAGGAAGTTTACCAAAAGACAATATTGGACTGAAGACTTCCAGCTTGACCCGTCCCTGGTAAATATTGAAAAGTATTTCTTTTTCAACAGAACTCACGGTGTGAGATGGGACCTGTCTAATAACTTATCTCTGGACTTCAGATCAACAGCTAACGCCATTATTGATGAACCAGAAGGAGAAATCACCACTGATGCACAAAAGCAGGAGATCTGGGATAATATCAAAAATTTTGGTAGAATGAAACGGTATGAGCAAACTGCTACCATAAATTATACTGTCCCTCTTGATAAATTACCACTGATTGACTGGATAAGCACTGATTTGAGATATACAACTGGTTATAGTTTCCTTGCCGCAGCCAGAGATCAAATTGATAGATACGGAAATACTTTGAATAACCGAAATGATCAAAATGTTTCAGGTAGACTAGACTTTGTTAAACTCTACAATAAAAATAAAGCTTTACAGAAGATTAATACACCATCTTCCCGTTCAAGATCGAGATCAAGATCAAGAAGTAGAGATCAAGAAGAGGAGGATGAAAAGAAATCCGGAGGAAAAGCAGGGAATTCGATATTGAGATTTCTTATGATGATCCGATCTGCTAATTTCTCATATAATGTAAGTCAGCAAACTCAATTAGCGGGTTATATTCGAACGCCACAAATCCTGGGTATGGATCCTGATTTTGAATCACCCGGATGGGACTTTGTTTTCGGTAGTCAGGATCCTGCGATCAGATATCGAGCTGCAAATAACGGATGGTTGACTCAAGACACCACCTTAACCACGCCATTCCGGCAAATGAGAACGGAAGACGTTAATTTTAGAGTAACCATTGAACCAGCAAACGATCTTCAGATCACTTTAGATGCAAGAAAAAGAACTCAGGATAACTTTGAAGAAATATTCAGGTATAATCCGAATAATGACCAATCGGAAAACGCAGGCTTCAAATCTTTAACTCCTGTCAGAACAGGATCCTATGAGATCTCATGGCTTGCTATTGCCACTTCCTTCGAAAAGTCAACAGATGATTATTTCTCTCCGGCTTATGAAGAATTTGTAGCCAACAGGGAGATCATTCAGGATAGATTGAATTTTAATAATGAAAGCACTATTTCATATGATACAAATGCTCAGGATGTATTAATACCGGCGTTTCTGGCAGCGTATTCAGGAGGAAATGCAAAGGATACAAGACTTGGGAGATTACCTAAATTCCCAATCCCATCCTGGACCGTATCATATAACGGATTATCAAAATTAAAACTATTTCAGAAGTCATTCAGATCAATCAGTATAACTCATGGATATACATCTTCAATAAATATTAATAATTATTCGAGTTCCCTTCTTTATAAAGAAAATCTTGAATTAGTCAATAAATTCGGTAATTACGGATTGGCTGCTCCTTTTGATCAAAATGGTAATCCGATCGACCCTAATGATCCAAATGGAATCCTGGTTCCGCTTTATACAATCAGTCAGGTTATAATAAAAGAAAGCTTTAATCCATTAATAGGAATTAACCTGAGAACTAAAAATAGAGCTTCGATCAGGGTCGAATATAAGAAGGAAAGAAATCTTGGACTAAATATAAATAATAGCCAGGTGACCGAATTAAGAAGAAATGATTTTGTTATCGATGTGGGTTATACAAAAACGGGAATGAAATTACCAATTAAAGTTCAAGGTCAGAATTTATCACTTAAAAACGAATTGCAATTCAGACTCGGTCTTACGATCAGTGATACTTATACAGTCCAAAGAACCATTGGAGAAGATCCACAGGCAACTAACGGAAATTATAACTTCCAGGTTAAGCCAACAATAAGATATATGATCGACCCTAAATGGAATGTACAATTCTATTTTGAAAGAAGTGTGAACAGACCAAGAATAACCAATACTTTCCCAAGATCTACCACAGCTTTTGGCTTCCAGGTTCAATTTAGTCTTGCCCAATAATCAGGATATTATGTGAAAACATTTTCAGACTTCAAAATTTGATTTATTTTTGGCCAACGATAAACAATTAAATTAAAAAAACTGATGAATATCCCTAAAGACCTCAAATACACAAAAGATCACGAGTGGGTAAAAATTGATGGAGATGTTGTAACTGTTGGCATAACAGATTTCGCTCAGAAAGAACTCGGTGATATTGTCTATGTAGAAGTTGAAACAGAAGGCGAAGATATTGAACAAGGGGAAACCTTTGGAACAGTAGAAGCTGTGAAAACCGTTTCAGATCTTTTCATGCCAGTATCCGGTAACATCATTGAATTCAACGAGGAACTTGAAAGCTCTCCTGAAAAAGTAAATGAGGATCCTTATGGTGAAGGCTGGATGATTAAGATCAAAGTTGAAGATGAATCTCAACTTGAAGAATTGATCGACGCTGCAGAATACGAAGATCTTGTAGGATAATTAAGTTTTGTTTTTTAGATATAATTTATTCGGTATTGTCTGGGCACTGATTATAGCAGTGCTGACCCTTACTCCTGGTGGAGAAATGGTGGAATTAAATATTTGGGGCAAAGCGGATATCTTTACCTTTGCTCATGTGGGCTTTTTTGCTATTCTGGTTTTTTTACTATGCATTGGGTTCACAAAACAATATACCTTCAAAGAGATAAAAGAAAGACCAGAGAAATTTGCTGTAGTCTTTGGCGTAATCTTTGGATTCATTCTTGAATTCATACAAGCCGTTATTCCAAACAGAAGTCTGGAAGTTATCGATTTGATTGCAAACAGTATTGGGTGTCTTACAGGATATTTTATATTTTTCCTGGTATACAAGGCAGGGATAAATTTGTCTTAAACTAAACTTTTAGTATATTTGAAACGTACTATAAAATAGGTATATTTGAGATTCATTTGAAGTTAAAGATATTATGGAAGTTAAAAAGAGTCCAAAAGCAGACCTTGAGAGAAAATCACCTCTATTCCTAAGTATAGGATATGTGGTAACTCTTGCTTTGGTTTTATTCGCGTTCGAATATGGCTTCAAAGACGATGAAGACATTCAGAACTTTGGTGCAATGAACGAAACGGTTGAAGAGACTATCGATATTCCGATCACGGAACAGCCTCCTCCACCACCACCAAAAATCCAGCAACCAGAGATTATCGAGGTCCCAGATGAGGAAGAAATAGAAGAAGATATTGAAGTAGACCTTGATGTAGAGATAGACGAAGAAACTGTAATTGAAGAAGTACAGTTTGAGGCTGAGCCTGTTGAAGAAGAGGTTGAGCAAGTATTTACAATTGTAGAAGAGTCTGCAAGTTTCCCCGGAGGTATGGATGCGTGGTACGATTTCTTGAAAAAGAATTTGAACTACCCTTCTCAGGCTCGTAGAATGGGAATCGAAGGTCGAGTTTATGTACAGTTTATCGTAAGTAAAACCGGTCAGCTTTCTGATATCAAAGTAGTAAAAGGTATCGGCGGTGGTTGTGATGAAGAAGCTGTAAGAGTACTTAAAGAATCGCCAAGATGGAAACCTGGTAAACAAAGAGGTCGTCCAGTGATTCAGAAAATGACTTTCCCTATAATGTTTAAGTTGCAATAAGACAACAAGCAATAAATATTTAAAGCGTGAGAAAATTCTCACGCTTTTTTTATGCCCTCTTGTTTAAAACTAATTTATTAGTTATATTGAACTAAATAGTTAGTTAAAATAAACACAGGCTAATGAATCGATCTCAAAATATTCCATGTTATACTTTATTAGCTCTAATATTAATTTCATTGGGTTGTGAGGTTCAGGAGGTAATCCCTGCTTCTGATCTTATAGAAAGTAAGAAAGATGTAAACCCAGAGGAGCAAGCATTAATCTATTTTGCCCCTATTCAATACCCATCTTTTCCAGGAGGTGAAGAAGAGAGATTAAGATTTATGACAAAGCACCTAAAATACCCGAATGATTATAAAGGGTGTATAGAAGGACGAGTATATGTTCAGTTTTTGGTTACAAAGAGAGGGAAAGTTACAGAGGCTGAAATTGTGAAAGGTCTGGATAAAAAATTAGATAAAGAGGCTTTAAAAGTAGTAAAGCAATTCCCGGACTTTATTCCGGGTAAAATTGATGGAAAGCCTGTTCCTCAACGCATGATTATACCAGTGTATTTAAATCAATAGTTTTTTTTATAATGTTTAACTAAAAAAATAGTTTTATGGAACCGAAAAAATCAGACAAAGCAAATCTTGAAAAGAAATCACCAATGTTTTTAAGTCTTGGCTTCTTAATTGCCATGGGAGCTGTTTTAGCAGCTTTTGAATACAAGTCAAAGCCTGAAATGGATATAAATCCATATACTTTTGAGGGTGGTGAAATCGAAGAACCGATAATAATCCCTATAACCGAGATAACACCTCCACCCCCTCCTCCTAAACCAGCCCCTGTGATAGTTGAAACAGAGGAAGAAATAATTGAGGAGCCGGAGCTTGAGGTATTCGAATTAGAGATTGATGAATCAAGCATCATTGACAATACTGTAGAAACAGAGAAACCAAAGGAGGAAATAATTGAAAACAAAGTACATGATTTCGTAGAGCAAAGTGCCCATTTCCCTGGAGGACAAGAAGCCTGGATGAAGTATTTAAATAATAATTTAAAATATCCAGCTAAGGCAAGAAGAATGGGAATTGAGGGTCGTGTTTACATTCAATTCATTATTGATAAAACTGGTGAATTAACTAACATTAAAGTTGTCAAGCCTATCGGTGGGGGCTTAGATGAAGAGGCTTTAAGAGTTATTAAAAACGCTCCGAAATGGAATCCTGGAAAACAACGCGGCCGTGAAGTAAGACAACGTATGACAATACCTGTTTACTTTAGACTGCAATAATTTTTTTGACTACAATAACTAATTATTTAGTTTAATTTGGCGATAAAAAAGCGAGGTTCAACACCTCGCTTTTAATTTATAGTATATTCAGTATTTGTTCTTTTATTTGTTCTAATGATTCTTTCATGTTTACGACATACTTTTGAATCACTGCATCGTTAGCCTTGCTACCAATAGTATTTATCTCCCTTCCTATTTCCTGACCGATAAAGTTAAGCTTCTTGCCACTGCTATTGGTATAATCAAGAACTTCAATAAAATAGTCAAGATGTGCTTTCAACCTCACCTTTTCTTCATTTATATCAAGTTTTTCTATGTAATAGATAAGTTCCTGTTCAAATCGGTTCTCATCTACTTTATCTTTCTCGATATATTCCTTGATATTTTTTTCTATGCGTTCACGGATAACCTCAACACGTTCAGGGTCTCTATCCTTAACTTTCTCAAGAAAATTACCAATATTCTCTACTTCTTCATGAATTTGTCTGGAAAGTATTTCACCTTCTTTCTGTCTGTAGCCATCGGTCTTATTCAAAGCCTCACTGATTGTATCTTCCAATACAGGCCAGAATTCAGCTATTTCCTCTTCATCCAGAAAATCCTCCATTACATCAGGAGACTGTACTGCCAGGCGGAAAAGGTCTGCATCTGACTGATGTCCGACTGCATTTTTTAATTCAGTGAGTTCCTTATAATAATGCTGGAAAAGTAGCTTATTATATTTAATTCTTGCCAGACTATCATCTTTTACTTGAAAGTCTATCGAAACCGAAACTTTACCTCTCTGTAATATTTTTGAGATCAGTGATTTTACTTCAATCTCCTTTGAGGTAAATTCCTTGGGTAATTTTATTTGAGTATCTAGGTATTTTGAATTGAGTGATTTCACTTCAACCATAACCAGACAATGTTCGTCTTCATGTCTGGCCATCCCATAACCTGTCATTGATTTAATCATATGCAAATATGAATTAAAATATGTATTATGCCTTATAAATTAAAATTAAAAGTCGTATCCGAGAGTAAAATAAAATTTTGGATCCTGCACCGTGTAGTTAATAGTTGGCCAGGCAACATCAAATTTAATGTAATAACCAAGAAATACGGTTCTTGCTCCGGCACCCCAGCTGTAAAGCCATTTATTTGAGAAGTTTTGAACTCTTGCAACAAATGGACCATTTGGACCAGTTGTAATTATATCGACATTTTGTTCACTTTCATCATCAAACGGGCTAATTGATGTCCAGGCTGTACCTATATCATAAAACCCAACAAATGAGAAGTTTCTAACAAAATTAGAACCAATAAAACCTTTATATAAAACACGAGCAATTGGAATTCTTAACTCAGCATTCAATAATGCTACCTTAGATCCATTAAAAGTATTATAATCAAAACCTCTTAGAGAGGTGATATAATCTACAAAATATATATCCTGGTTTTCTTCAAAATTATTAAAATTAAGTGGGTGTTGCTGATTTGGCCGGTCTGCATTATCAAAAAACAACCAATTATCCATTCCACCTAAAAGGAAAGTTTCTCGTTTATTATTAAAATATTGGCCATAGAATCCTCTTACAGCAAAAGTCATTGATCTGAATATTTCTTCATAATGCCTAATGTCTACAGTAAGTTTATTAAACGACTGTGCCTTATCTGTGAATGAATTCATACTGGTAAAGACAGCCTTTGCACGGGTTCCTACAATAGTATTTCGTCCTAGCACTTCCGAATCATCAAATACATAGCTTAAATTAAAACCGCCAAAGTGCGAAACTTGTCTTGACAAATCAGGATCTGGAAACTGTGTATAAAGTGGACTTAGACTATGAAATTGAGTGTTTAAATAGAATGGGTTAAACTCTAGCCTCGATCTTACGCTAAAAGGATAAGATGCTCCGAGTAAAAATTCATTTTTCACATACTTATGTCTGTCATCAGCTATTTGTGTCGATTCACTCTCCGGATCGATAAAAAATGTTTCTCTTTTGTATTCTGCTTTAAAATCTATCAGGTGCTTCAAATATTGATATTCTGCAAAAACACCACCACTCTTCAAATCTCTGAAAGAAAGAAAAACTCCTCCACTCATGATATGATTTTGCAAAATGTCAGACATATTACCTTTAAGTTTAAGGCCAAACCCTAACAATGGATCTACTCCAATTGTAGTAGTCACATAGTTTGTACTAAACTTTGGTGTATACTGGAATGGACCCTCTACCTGACTCTTTCTCCTGAATTTTCGATAATTTGATAAAAAAGTACTCTTTCCTTGAATATCAGGTTGTGTTCTTTGGCTTGGTTGATTATTGCTTGGTTCAAAAGCATAATCATCTGTATCGAGAAAGTCATCTTTATTCTCAGGAGTCAAGTCAAATTGATAGTCATCTGTATCAATAATATTTTTCTTTTCAGTATCTGCCTTAACAGTTTGGATTTCCTCAGTATCTATCGTGTCTTTGGAAACAATAGCAGTATCAGGAAGCGCTTCTGCTTCTTCCTGGGCTAGTTTTTGTTTGATTTCCTCCTGAGCATTTAACCGGTTTACTACTATTTTGGCTAATATTCTTTGCTGTCTTGGTGTTTGAGGAGTAAATACATTCTTTTCAATATCAAAATCAGGTTCAGAATAGATATACTCACCTTCCATATCACCAACTGAATATGCCAATGTTGAAGACTCGAAACTATAGGCCAGATCATCAAGACTATATGAGAATTTTGTAAGCTGCCTGTTTATTCCCGTTTCTGTATTGAAATAAAAGACATTAGTTACCCCTTTCTGATCACTTAAATAAATTATTTCATTTCCCCTCGCTATAGGATGCGTATCATTACTAATAGTTTTTAATGGAGCGTATGAATCAGAAAAAGAACTATCAGTAGGCCAGACATAAACATTGAAAGTATTAAGGTCTTTTATTTTTGATAATGAATCAAGAGGTCTGTTAGAAGAAAAAATCAATGCCCTTTCTCCTTCTACAAAACTTGGACTCAAATCGTCATATTTATCATTATTGATCCTCCTTACTGTATTACGTCGGAGATTGAAAATAAACAAATCAGTTTGTCCGTTCACACTAGCACTCATTACTATTTGATTGCCAGAAGGACTAAAGCTAAAATCGTTAATTCTTAAAAACCTGTCTGTTGATCTACTAAAGCCTTTTTTCGATTCAACATTAATTACTTCTAATGTAGAGACACCTCTTTTCGAACTTAAAATACCAATCGTTACCGAATCTTTCCATGCTATTTTTGGCAATTCGTTGTCTAACCTTTGATTGATAATGTATTGACCACCTCTGCTAACTACATTTTCCTTTCCTGTTCGAAGATTTCGGTGAATAACTTTATGTTTCCCTTTGATGTTTTCTACAAATACAAGCCTATTGCCATCAGGGCTTAAAGCAACATCGGTAAATGTTCCTTTTTTGGAATTTTTAATTTTATCAATTGGATCCTGGGGAAGATCAATAAATGCATTTAATACAGGTTCATTTATTTGCTGATAATAATCAGCCCAGCCTTTTAAAAATTGTTTAAAAGGAATACCCAATGTATATGCAATACTACTTTGTTCATTACGATTTATTCTGGTTAGATTTAATACATTACTCATGTAAATCCTTCCGTACTCTTCAACCATGTAATTCCACACAGACTGCCCGAGAATTACTGCTTCCTGTTTTGATAATTGATGAAACTCTTTTTGAGTATCCTTTCTAAAATATGCTCTTACATAATCGTCCATTTCTTCATCCCAACCATAGGCAATGTACCTGGCAGCACCAACGCTAAACCATTCTGGAAGATTAAGTAAAAATGTATTTTGAACCATATCACCCAGGCTACCACCAAAAAGCATGTCATTAATTAAAGTATTAGCAACGTGAAATGATAATTCCTTATTAAACTCAGTTTGTGTTCCCTGATAAGCTACTTCTACAAAATTTCTGTTGAAGTTAGTTTGCCCTCCTTCATTGTACTCATTTTCGGTAATTCCAATATTGCTTTGTTGAAGGTCTGTTATGGAATTATATAAATAAATATCCGTCTTGTAAGGCGGTAAATATCCTAAAATATCACTGATACGATTAAACTCCGAGTCCAGGTAATCAATCGCGCTTTTGGCTATTTCATTACCATCATCATAAAAATAGAGATTGAAATTCTCTGTCTCGTAATATCTCCAATTAAAAGTCTTAAACTGAAGCCTGTTTTGACCAAATTCTTCATCAGCTTGCTGAGCTGCGATATCTATTGCGCCAAAAAAAGTCAGCACTAAAAAAAACAATTGATATTTTTTCATATGAATAAATATAAGCAATTACCTTAATAACGAGAAAAAACGATCGATATTTACTCGTTTATCTATTGGTTTATTTTTTATTATCTGATCTGACAACTCTTTAGCGCACCATGGAGACAACGAAACTCCTTTTGCTCCAAGCCCATTAAAAATAAAAACGTTATTTATTTTCGGATGTTTCCCAATAATCGGCTTTCTGTCTTTAGTTGCTGGACGTATTCCTACAAAGTGGTCCGATACTTCAGGATCCGCTTTTAGAAAGTTTTTAAGATCCTCTATGATTTTCTCCCTTGCTTCAGAAGTTTTTTCTTCATGATCAAAGTGGTTATCATAGGTTGCTCCTAATTTAAAAAAGCCGTGCTTAACAGGCATCAAAAACTTTCCACGGGTAATCCCGAATTCTATATCCAGATTCAATTTAACATTTAATAACTCTCCCTTATTGGGCCTGAAAGGTAACCAGCCAAAAATTTCTGAATCAGCTTCTTTTGCTCCACGACAAAATACTACCCCATCATATTCCTTACCGTTCCAGGTAATATGATTTTTACTATGGAAAATATCCTGGTAATTAAATTCACTTTTGATGACCTCTCCTCTTTCTTTAATATACCGATGGGAATTATTTAAAAAGACAGGAATATCAAGGTAACCACTATTTTTTAATAGCAACCCACCATGAGGATTAACTAATTTATTCTCTAAAACAGGTTTCTTTTCTACCTTTTCTACATAATTAAGGTACTCCGGATTATCATATTTTGCCAGCCAGTCATTCAAATCACTCAATTCAAGGAATGGCCTGTAAATACTTTTCTCGTGATAAAATTCACATTCCAGCTTCTTTTCCCAAAATTTATAAAATTCTTTCAGTACCGGAAATAATTCATCAGCATTCCAAGTTTTAACCATTTTCCGGCCTGTAATTGGATTTATTATGCCTCCAGCTGCCCAGGATGAACCTTTGATTTCGGGATCACTAACAACAGTTACTTCCTGACCTTTTTCTAATAATTCAAGTGCCAGCACTGTGCCCGCAAGGCCCTGACCTATAATTAATATCCTTTTCTTATCTTTGCTCATATTTCCGGAATGAATTAATAACACAAATTTGCAAAGCACTAAGAACAATTCTATGAAAATACATACTTTTACTTTCAACCCATTTTATGAGAACACCTTCGTGGTAGCGAATGATAATGGAGATTGCATGATCATCGATCCGGGATGTTATGAGAAGGAAGAAAAAGAAATACTTGATAACTTCATTTCTAAGAACAATTATCAGGTTAAAAAACTGATCAATACACATTGCCACATTGATCACGTACTGGGTAATGCTCATGTTAAGAAAAAGTATAATGTTGATCTGGAAGGTCATGAAAATGACATTGAAACTTTAAAAGCCGTTGAAACATATGCTCCTGCTTATGGTTTTGCTAATTATGAATCTACAGAAATGAATACTTATTTAAAAGAGGGTGATACGGTAAATCTTGGTGATGATAAATTTGAAGTATTATTTGTTCCCGGCCATGCTCCGGGGCATATCGCTCTATATAACAAAATTGAAAAAGTTCTAATTGGAGGCGATGTCCTTTTCAATGGTAGTATTGGCCGTACAGATTTGCCAGGAGGTGATTTTGATACTCTTGCGAAATCTATTAAAGAAAAAATTTATACCCTTCCTGATGATGTCACTGTGTACTGTGGACATGGAGAAGCCACATCTATAGGTAAGGAAAAAGTCTCAAACCCATTTGTAAAAGCCTGATATGTTTGTAAAAAAGGTAATAAAAAACATCCCGAATACAATTACCTCCTTAAATCTGTTTTGCGGAGTTATTGGTATATCATTTGCCTTTTCTAATAGGCTTGATTTGGCAGCTTATATGATCTGGCTTGCCGGCCTGCTGGACTTTTTTGACGGTTTTGCAGCTCGCCTCTTAAAAGTCAGCTCCCCTATAGGAAAAGAACTTGACAGTCTTGCCGATGTAGTTTCATTCGGAGTATTGCCGGGATTTATAATGTATCATCTGATCGATGATGTAATGGTTTATTCGTGGGTTCCTTATTTATCTGCTCTGATTCCTATTATGTCTGCAATACGATTAGCAAAATTTAATATAGATGATTCACAAACTTATTCTTTCACCGGTTTACCAACTCCCGCTCATGCAATATATATAAGTTCTTTGCCGTTAATAATTAATAATGGTAGTGAGGAATGGATAGGCTGGTTTAGCAATCCTCATTTTTTAATAATAAGCACGGTTGTATTTTCTTTAATGCTGGTTAGTAAATTGCCTTTAATAGCATTTAAATTTAAATCTTATGATTTGAAAGCCAATGCTTTTAAATACATGTTATTATTCCTTAGTGTGATTATTTTATTAATTTTGGGAGTTAAAGGTATACCATTTGTGTTTTTGGCATACATAATTATGTCAATTCTGGAGAATCAATTAGCCGGTAGTTAGTGAAATAGACCATGTTAATGAGAGTAATAGATCGATTATATCATTTTTTTATTTTATTGTTTTTCCCTTTATTGATATTTGGACAGGAACTACCAGGTTCAATATTCTCAGGAAATACATTTAAAATTTACATTCCGGAAACAGGAATTTATAAAATTGATCACGATTATCTTATTTCCAGTGGCATTAATCCTGATGAAGTAAATCCGGCAAACCTGAAAATCATTGCCTTACCCGGAGGTTCTCTTCCTCAATTAATCGATGATGAAAATAATCTTCCCAGAGAAATCCCTTTGAAGATTAAAAACAACAGTTCTTCCTTTACATCAGAAACGGAAGTTTACTTTTATGCCGAATCAATAGAAAAAACTTATTACTCTAATATAATTAATAGTGTATCTAACAATAAAAGTGTCTATGCTGATAGCGCTTTTGTTTATATATCCTTATCCGGCAATTCGAATTCTGAAATTATTGTTCAGGAAGAATTACAGGACAATTCTGGAGAATATGCTGAATGGATCACTGCTAAAGTTAAAGAAAAAGATGAAGCCAAAATTCTGATATCTGGAAAAGATTGGTATTTCAAGCCTTTATTCAACTCAAATAATTCACGCACTTTCGAATTACCCACGATAAATACAGGATCAACCTCAACAGACAATCTAAAATTAGAGCTAATTAGTTCAGTAACCGATCCATCGACAGTGAGTATTTCTGTGGATAATTTACCCTTGGCCAACCTTTCACTACCACAGGTTTCTAGTTCAGACTATGCAAATAAAGGTATCTCCTTTATAAAAGATTATGAACTGACTATTAATAATTCAGAATCATTTCAGGTAGACTTTTCTTTTTCAGGGCAGGGTAGTTTTTACATTGACAGATTAATTAGTTATTCATATAATTCCGGAAGTTATATCCCTTTAAACATTCCTTCATTTATTGCCAAATCCGGGTCAATACAAGTGCCGAATAATTCAGTTATATGGGATATAAATAAATGGTATCAACCAAAAGAGATTATCCCTATATGCGCAGATAATAGTTGCTCAATCGAGGTGAAAAAAGGACAACGTTTCATTATTTTTGAAAACAATCAGGTCCAAACCCCTCCTAAAGCTGAAAAAATCAGAGTAGCTCCCATTGCTTCGTATAATTCTGATTACCTAATAATTTCCGATCCTTCACTAAAAAATGAAGCCAGGTATCTCGCAGAATACAGAAATTCTAAAAATAATTTTCAAGTTGATATAGTCACTCCAAAATCTATTTATGCCATTTACGGACTCGGAAGAAAGGATGTGACCGCATTACGTAATTACATTTACCACAATTACAAAAATGGTGGTGGTAAATTAAAATACCTTCTATTAGCTGGAAATGCATCATATGATTTCCGGGGAATTGATCGTCCCGGAACAGATATAGTTTCAGCTTACCAATCCAACGATTCTACCGACCCTGTTTATAGTTATGTATCTGATGACTATTATGGTTTTCTTGAAAAAAATGAAGGAATCTGGCAGGAACAATCTGGTCAGTGGCATGACATGGATATATCAGTAGGTAGAATTCCTACTGATGATCCTGAGGCACTTAGAGGTTATATAGAAAAGATCAAACATTATGAATCAATTTCTCTGACCGACACCACTGCATGGCAAAATAAAGTGGTTATGATCGCCGATGATGGTGATTACAATGCTCATATTGAAGATATAAATATATTGGGTTCTATTCTGCAACAAGGTGAATCCGCTTTCAACGTAAAAAAACTTGCTTTAGATGACTTCCCTCAAAAGTCTCTACCAAGTGGTCAGCGGTCTCCCGAATTCAATGAAGCAATGATCGAAGCAATGAATAAGGGAGCTTTGATGGTCAGCTATACAGGACATGGAAAGGAAGAGCACCTTGGTCATGAAGAATTCTTTAATGATGAGTCAATAGCTGCATTAAAAAATCTGGATAAACTGCCAATTTTTGTTACTGCCACATGTGAATATGGCCGGTTTGATTTTCCTCCAACAACCCCTGGTGCTGAAAAGATGCTTTTTAATCCATCAGGCGGTGCTATAGTAATGTTAACTACTACTCGCCCTGTTAGCATACCGGATAACTTTAAAGTAAATAATGCTTTAATAGAAGTATTGAGACAAAAGAATATTCGAAATATGACAGTTGGTCAATGGTTTAGGGAAATAAAAAACCTGAATCAGGACAACAGAGGTAGCAGAGGATTTGTCTTATTGGGAGATCCTGCAGTAAAACCTGCTATACCAAAACATGAGATTAAAATCAAGGAGATAAAAAACCTTTCAAACAATACTGACACACTCTCTGCATTATCCAGGATACGTATTTCAGGCATTATCGTTGATCCTTTAACCAACCAAATCGATGAAGATTTCAATGGAAAAGTTGATGTAAATATTTTTGATCAACCAGTTTCAAGAACAACTATTGGGGATGAAAGTAATCCATATACTTATGAAGTGACCGATAATTATATTTTCAAAGGAAAAACTGATGCGATTAACGGTGAGTTTGAGTTTGAATTCACCGTTTCAAAAAATATTGATTATCGAACAGGACATGGAAAGGCCAGTTTTTATTCAGTAAGCACTAAAGAAATCCCTGCTTCCGGATTTTATACAAATTTAAAAATTTCCGGCAGTAACCCTTCACCGGAAATTGACAACAAAGCCCCTGAAATCGAAGCATATATTAATTCTCCTAACTTTATAAATGGTCAGGAAGTTAGCTCATCATCTGTTATGATAGCCAGACTATCAGATGAAAATGGTATTAATTTAAGTAATAGATCTCTTGATTTTGGGCCTCAAGCTATTCTTGATGATACTACTTTTATAGGACTAAGTGAATATTACACTTCCTTTTCAGATGACGAAACGAAAGGAACTATTTCATTACCATTAGAAGGCCTGAAGCCAGGATATCATAAATTAACACTAATTGTTCGTGATAATTTTAATAACCCAACCAGTATTCAGCTTGATTTTAATGTTAAAAATGAAAACGGACTGGTAATTTATAAAGCCAGTAATTACCCTAATCCGGTAAATGATCACACTACATTTGCAATAGATCACAATCGTCCGGGAGAATCATTAAACATATCAATGGAAATATTTAGTATTCAGGGAGAAAGTGTGCTGACTTATACAACAGATGTGATAAGTAGAAGTAATACATTAGAAATAGCTGACTTAAATTTACCTTTTGATACTGATAAATTCAGGAATGGCATATACGTTTATAGAATAATAGTTCGTTCTAACAGAGATGGGGCTAAAAATGAAATTTATAATCGGATGATTTTACAAAGGAATTAACTATATTTAACCGCAGAATAACTCACTTTTCAATGAAAAAAATCCTATTTATTCCAATCATATTTTTAGGAATTAACTTATCAACTTTTTCTCAGGGGGCTATTATTGCTGGTCAGGATTCAACCAGGAATGTAATAACTACTGCTGTACCCTTTTTAACTATAGGTCCTGATGCTCGGGCATCCGGGATGGGCGATGCAGGAGGAAGTTTATCCCCTGACATAAATGCAACATATTGGAACCCTGCAAAACTTGTATTTGTAGAGGGCGATATGGGGTTTTCATTTTCCTATTCTCCCTGGCTCAGTAAAATTATAAATGACATGGGGCTCTATTATCTTAATGGTTATAAAAAACTAGACCAGAATAATACCTTGGGGGCTTCACTAAAATATTTTGATCTCGGAGACATTCCTTTAGCAACAGACGACGGTACCGAATCAGGCACATTTAGTCCGCGAGAATTTGCTATTGATGTAGTTTATAGTCGTAAACTAAACGAAGGAAGAGGAATTGGAGCTTCATTTAGATTCATTCATTCGAATTTATCAGGAAATTTTACTAACAGTGCTTTTGACACTAAGCCAGGTACTTCAGTTGCTGTTGATATCGGATACTACAATAATAAAGAGATCACATTTTTGAAAAAACCAACTGATTGGATTTTTGCTGCAGCAATAACCAATATTGGCTCAAAAATGACTTATACTAACGATAATAACAGAGACTGGCTCCCAACAAATTTAAGAGTTGGAACTTCGTTTGGAATTGAAATAGATCCTTATAACAAATTTACTTTTGCATTAGATCTTAATAAATTAATGGTTCCTACCCCTCCTATTTATGAAAGGGATTCAAATGGAAATATAGTCTTTGATCCTAATACAGGAGATCCGATTATACGAGAAGGGAAAGATCCTAACAGAGGCTTATTAAGTGGGATGTTTGGCTCATTTGTCGATGCTCCAGGTGGTTTCAGTGAGGAAATGAAAGAATTTCAAATCGCCTTTGGAATGGAGTATGCCTATAGAAATGCATTCTTCGCACGAACAGGTTATTTTTATGAAAACGAAATGAAAGGAAACCGAAGATATTTCACATTAGGACTAGGTTTGGAGTATCAAAAATTCGGTATTGACTTTTCTTATTTAATACCAACTATTCAAAACCACCCACTTGCAGAAACATTGAGGTTTACTTTACAATATAACTTCGATGAAAAAGAGGATGAAAACGACTAAAAAATATTAAATGCTTGACAGAACTAAAGCACCGTACATAAACAATTTAGTTCAGCCGGACATCATAAAAGCACAGGAAGCTTTCATTTTTGAAAATACTCCTGTGTTTTTTGTTCATTCTGACAATCAGGAAGCCTTAAAAATTGAAATTATAACGGACTCAGGTTCAAAATTTGAGCAAAAACCGGCCGCAGCATCTACAGCACTTTCTCTTTTAAATGAAGGGACTATAAATCGAACAGGTAGCCAGATTTCGGATGGCTTTGACAGCCGTGGGGCTTTCACTGATTTTAACAATACCAGTGACAGGCAGCATATGTCTTGCTATACCCTCGAAAGATTTTTCCCTGAAATTATAGAACTCATGTCTGATGTCTGGATAAATCCTTCTTTTCCGGAAAATGAACTGGAAAGATATCAGAATCAAAAAGCAGAACAAATAGCTCAACAACGAAAAAAGAATCAATACAAAGCCGCAGAGGTGTTTAAAAATTCTCTTTTCGGAAAAAATCATCCTTATGGACGTACTGTTGGTCCGGAAGAGATCAAATCAATTACACGAGAAGATCTTATCGATTTCCATCCGACTATGTATAGAAATCCGGCGATTTTTTTGAGCGGAAAAGTAACGGATAATGTTTTATCAACTCTCCAGGATCACCTGCAGAAAATACCAGTAGCCCAAGCAAACACATCAAAAACCAAAAAACCAGAACAGATCACAGATCTGATTGTCATTAAACGTCCGGAAAGCCTGCAATCAACAATAAGAATGGGCTTACCAGTTATTGACAGAGGGCATAAGGATTATTATAAACTTGTAGTCGCGAATGAATTGTTTGGGGGATACTTTGGCAGCAGACTAATGAAGAATCTTCGAGAAGATAAGGGATATACTTATGGAGTTCATTCAAGATTAATGCACCTTGAAGATGAAGGCTATATGATTGTTGGTACGGATGTAATAAAAGAAAAAACTGAGGATTCTTTGAATGAAATTCAATCTGAATTGGAAAGACTTGCCACTGAATCCGTAGAACAGCTTGAATTAGATACCGTTATAAATTATTTAAAAGGAAACTTTATATCATCTATAAATACACCCTACTCACTCGTAGATAAATTTAAAAGCCTTTATTTTTACGATATCGATTATGGTTTTTACGATAATTATTTTGAAAATCTTGATCAAATAACACCGGCAGATATTAAAAATACTGTTGAAAAGTACCTGTTAAATAATCAATGGACTAAAGTTGTCGTCGGTGATTTAAAATAATACAAACAAAATTTACAATCTTAAATAAAGAATATTATATTCAAACCGGAGGATTCTATTAATGATCAGAATAGTCGGGCTGTACTTTTTATTTTTTATTTCTTCGCTAGTTGCTAGAGCTCAAATTGAGGGATATATTTTTGATAATGCAGAATTACTCAAAAAGAAAGAGTTTTCCTCTCTAGAGTTTTTTATGCGTGGCATAAACGAAGAAAATGCTCCTGAATATGTCTTCTATTCTCTAAATGGTTTAATGGGAGAAGATATCCGTGAGGTAGGAAAAAGATTATACTCAAATATCATTACCAAAAATGACGAGATTGATCAGGGAGTACTTTACATATATTCAAAAGAAGAAAATGAATTTGCCCTGATTACAGGGGAATCCCTGAAATGGCATTATGGAAAATCATTCGAAGATAGTATCACCAATATCACCAAGTCTTATTTTGATGAGGAGGAATATTTCACTGGACTGTCCAAAACATTTACCCAGTTATATTCTATGTTTAATAAGCGTGTTCCATGGCAAATCTCTTATAACTCGTTTACTGAACTAGGAAATGACCTGGCAAATAGTGAAGGTAAACTTGTTGAATTTACAGGCATTCCTATTACCAAGAATCTGACCACTCTCCATGACCCAGATGTATATATGAGCAATGAATATTACATAAGAGTTAAAGGGGATAATGGAAAAGTGATCAGGCTATTTTATACCATCGATATGCTTGATGATATTGAAAAGTTGATTTCTTCTCCGAAAGCTAGAATAATAGCAAGAATTGGTAGCCTCAGACCTTTTAAGTTTCTTTATGTTGGCAGAAAACCGTTAAATCAATAACCATATTTCTCTTTCCAGAGGGCCTTCATTCTTTTTCTCATTTCATTTTCTCTTGCGTTGATTCCTGGTTCGTAAAACTTTTTATCTTTTATTTCATCGGGTAAGTACTCATCGAAAACGAAATTATTCTGAAAATCATGGGGGTATTTATATTCTTTCCCATACCCAAGTTCTTTCATTAATTTGGTAGGCGCATTCCTTAAATGTAATGGTATCGGTAAGTCACCAGTCTCTTTAACAAATCGACGGGCATCCTTAATTGCTTTGTAAGAAGCATTGGATTTTGGTGAACAAGCTAAATAAACCACGCACTGAGAAAGAATAATCTCTGCTTCAGGATATCCTATGAAATTAACAGCTTGAAAAGTATTCACTGCCATTACCATAGCTGTAGGATTTGCATTTCCGATATCTTCAGAAGCAAATATTGTCAGCCTTCGTGCGATAAACTTCACATCCTCCCCTCCTTCGATCATTCTGGCTAAATAATAAAGGGCCGCATTTGGATCACTCCCTCTCATTGACTTGATAAATGCAGATATTAAATCATAATGTTGCTCTCCTGCTTTATCATAGATTGCCATTTTTTGTTGAGCTACTTTCATTACAATCTCATCGGTTATCTCAACCTCCTTTTCAGATGGAGAGTTTTGAACTGATAATTCGAAAAGATTTAGTAACCTCCTGGCATCTCCGCCACTATATTTTAAAAGTGCACCATGCTCCTTAACGTGTATATTCTTGTCTTTAAGCTTATCATCAGTCTTCATGGCCTTTTCAAGCAGGGATAACAGGTCATCTATAGTTAAATGTTTTAAGGTATAAACCTGACACCTTGACAATAAAGCAGCGTTAACCTCAAAACTTGGGTTTTCTGTTGTAGCTCCAATCAGGGTAATCGTCCCTTTTTCAACTGCAGCAAGCAATGCGTCTTGTTGAGATTTATTAAACCGGTGAATCTCATCAATAAACAGAATGGTTCCTTGTTGCTTTTTTGCTCTTGCAATAACCTCCCGAACATCTTTTACTCCTGAACTTATCGCGCTCAAAGTGTAAAATGGAAGACTTAGTTCATGACTGATAACATCGGCAATAGTGGTTTTGCCGACACCCGGAGGGCCCCATAAAATCATACTTGGGACGGCGCCCCTTTTTATAAATCTATTCAGAACTCCGTCTTCACCAACCAAGTGGTCCTGTCCTACAATGTCTGCGACCCTTTGTGGCCGCATTCTTTCAGCTAATGGTTTTTCAGCTTCGAACAACATAATATTCAAATAAATTTTCCAAGGTCCAATGCAATGTAATACATTTGCCACAAGTTAAAGAAGAATCAATAAGGTAAGCCTCGAAATACTGGATGAAAAGTCAAATTGTGCCTCATATACAACTATTTATAGTCGCTTTAATATATGGCGCCAATTATTCCATAGCAAAATCCATCATGCCGGAATGGCTAACCCCTGATGCCTTTATCTTTATTCGTATTGCGTCAGGTGCCCTTGCCTTTTGGATTTTAGCTCCTTTATTTGGTAGTAAAGAAAAAATAAACAAAACAGATTTTCCACGCCTCATTGTTTGTGGACTTACAGGTACTGCTATGAACCAGTTGTTCTTTTTTAAAGGATTGGTTTACACTAGTTCAGTGAATGCATCTGTTATTATGACTTTGAGTCCGATACTCGTCCTTATAATTAGTGCGATCATTTTGAGAACACGAATGACAATGTTCAAAATCACCGGAATAATTCTCGGAGCAATTGGTGCCGCATTATTATTGGGTCAAAAAAATTTCAACCTAGATAATGACAGCTTTATTGGTGATCTCTTTGTATTAATTAATGCTTCTTCATATGCCTTTTACCTGGTACTGGTCAAGCCTTTGATGGTAAAATATGATGCTATGACCGTTGTAAAATGGGTTTTTACTTTTGGTTTGGTATTTATCTTTCCATTTGGCATTTCAGATGCGATGCAAACTTCTTATGCTATAATGCCCTGGACAGTAATACTAAGGATAAGTTATGTAGTAATCTGTACCACTATTTTAGCTTATATGCTGAATTTGTTTGCTATGAAACGTGTGAATCCGTCAGTAGTTGGAGCATACATCTACCTGCAGCCTGTTTGTGCTATGTTAATATCTGTTTTCATTTTGAATAATGATCTGACCCTGGAAAAAATTATTTACAGCCTTCTGATATTTATCGGGGTCTATATGGTTTCCCAACCTCGTTTTAAAAAGAAAGCAGCCTGATCACATTTATAGTTCTTTCCATTTGTTCATCATTAAAATCAAGATGAGTTACAAATCTGATAGCTCCCTTTCCAAATGGGACTGCATAAACTTTATTTTCTTCAAATTTATTTAGCACATTTTCCACAGAAAGATCATCTCTCACTTCGAAAATGATAATGTTGGTATCAACAGGCAAAATATTTTTAACAAAATCAGCTTGCTCCAACTCCTTTGCAAGAGTTTTAGCTCTTTGATGATCATCTGCTAACCTTTCAATATTATTTTTCAGGGCAAAAAGAGCTCCGGCTGCAATAATTCCAGCTTGCCTCATTCCTCCTCCCAATACTTTCCTTACTCTTTTCGCTTTTTTTATAACTTCATCTGTACCAAGAAGAATTGACCCCACAGGTGCACCAAGACCTTTGCTCAAACATATTGAGATCGTATCAAAGTGCTTTGCGTGATCTTTTATCTCTTCTCCGGTGGCCACAATAGCATTAAAAAACCTGGCTCCGTCAAGATGCATTTTTAAGTCATTTTTTTCTGCTAGCCTGGCTATTGGCTCGATGTCTTTTTCTCTGTAACAGGCTCCTCCTCCCTTATTAACTGTATTTTCGAGGCCTATAACTTTTGATATGGGATAATGAATATCCTCCTTTAAAATATTTGGTTCAATTAATTCGGGAGTTAATATTCCTCTTTCGCCGTCTGCAAGTCTGACAGAGACCATTGAATTATAGGCAAGCCCCCCTCCCTCATAATTATAGATATGGCTTCTTTGATCACAGATCACTTCATCCTGAGGTTGAGTTAGACATCTTATCGCAATCTGATTAGTCATTGTACCGGAAGGGCAATAAAGTGCAGCTTCCTTTCCAAAAAGATTTGATGCGTAATCCTGTAAATCATTTATTGTAGGATCTTCATCAAATACATCATCTCCAACAGGTGCGGCAAGCATAGCTTCCTTCATTTGTTTGGAAGGCTTTGTAACAGTGTCACTTCTTAAATCGACGATCATTCGCAATATTGTTTTAAATAAAATGCAGACTCTCTATCTCCTAATTCCTTTCCTTTCTGCCACGCTTCACAAGCTTTTTCAGAATCTTCTAATTGATATAGAGATGACCCTTTACCACGGTAATACTTACCATTATCCGGATTAATCTCAATAGCTTTATTATAATCCTTTAACGCTTCAGAATAGGATTCAAGAGAAAAATAAGCATTCGCCCTGTCAAAAACCACCTGATCATCTTCTGGATTATTTTCAATAAATTTATTATAGTCGCTAATGGCTGCTTCAAAATTCCCGAGTTGTTCCATTAAATAGCCACGGTTATACCTTGCATTTGCATTATCAGGATCATTAGCAAGAATTACATTTAGATCCTCAACTGCTGCCTGATTATTCCCCAGGTACATATGAGCCAAAGCCCTGCTGCTATAAGCCGGTAAATATTCTTTATTTATATTTATTGCTTGTGAATATCTTGATATAGCATCTCTGAAGCTTTCTGTCTCTATAAGAACATCTCCTAATGCAGTCAATTGTTCCGGCCCACCTGCACCATTATTAATAGCTATTTCATAATACGAAATCGCGGCACCATATCTCTCCAACTGATCGTATGCTTCAGCTATTTCAACATAAAGCTCACCTTGCAGTTTGCCTCCGTTCAATTGTTCTGCAAAAAGTAAGTCTTCGATACCTTCTTCAAAGTTTTTCATTTGAATATTGAGAACGCCCCGGTTTTCAAATGCTCTCGCATACTGCTTGTCCAGTTCAATAGCTTTATCATATGCATCTAGCGCAGCACCTGGTTTATTATCCTTTTCGAGAGCTTTTCCAAGGTTGTTATATAATAATGGATCCTGATTACTTCTGGAAGCAGCTTCCTCATAAGCAATAACTGCTTTTTCATAATATTCAGCTCTAAAATAGCTATTCCCCAGGATGTAAGGTATTTCCTTGTCTTCAGGCAAGTCTTCTAACGCTTCTTCTAAAAATTTATTAGCATTTTCGTATTCCCCGGTATGATAAAAGCTAATGCCAATTTTCTTATTAACAGACGCTTCTGAAAAACCTTCTTCCTTCGCCTCCATCAAAAGAGGTAATGCATCTGCGTATTCATTGTTTCTAAAAAGACATCCTCCCTTAGCACCCTTCAAAGCAGGCGAATTAAAGCCCTTATTTATTGCAACTGTAATATCAGTTTCTGCTTCGTCGCAATTTTCAGTTTTGTAATTAACGATTGCCCTGTATCCATATAACATTCCATTATTAATACCACCATTTATCGCTTTGGTCAATGGATCTAAAGCTTCATCATATTTCCCAAGGTTAAAAAGGGATCTTCCTATAATTGAATAGGTCACCGCGTCGGAATTGCCAGCTTCCTGAATTTTCAGGGCATCAGCTAATGCTTTTTCATAATTCCCCAATTCGAGCTGAACTTTTGCCCGGCCATTTAAGGCGGGTAAAAAGTCTGAATTGATTGTTAATGCCTTATTAAAAGAAGATAGTGCTTGTTCATAACTATTATTTAAAAGATAGGCATTTCCTTTTGCTGTATAAAGCTCTTCGGAATTCAATCCCTTTTCTTCTGCCTGACTGAAGACCTCAAGCGCTTCATTAGCTTTGTTATCAGCGATATAAATAACTCCCAGGTGATAATAAACAGAAGGATTTTGAGATTCCAGAGATACAGCTTTTTCAAGCTGATTTCTGGCAGCATCTGTTTTACCAGTATTTACTAAAGCTAAAGAATAATGAGTTACAATACTCACATCGTTTAATGCCTCTGAAATGCCTTTATCATAATTTGCAACAGCCTTACCATAATCTTCGACATCATAATATAATTCAGCAAGTCTCAAATAGATCTGTGCATTTCCGTTGCCTAAGGAAATAACTTTTTCAAGATTTTGGGTAGCCTTTTCTTTTTCTCCTCTTGACTCATTAAGGTCAGCCAGGTACATAAAATAAGCTGATTTCTCTATTCCATTAGATATTGCAGCGTTTACATATTTCTCAGCATCTTCATCATTTCTTTCAACCGCCAGCAAAGCCAAAAGTTCAAGGGCCCTGGGTTCCTTTTGAACTGAAGAACCTGCAGCTTTTAAGTCAATAAAAGATCGGTCTTTATCTGCTAATTGATAATAAGACAGACCTCTGGTAATTAATGCATTTGAATTATCAGCATCATCATTAATCACCTCAGTAGCAAACCTGATTGCTTCCTGGTAATTTCCAGCCTGATAGTTCAATTCCATTAGTAACCGATCCAGATTTGTAGCCTTATAACCTGAATCCTTTGCTTTATTGAGTTGAGTCAGTGCATCTGAATAAAGTTCCTTTTCAGCCATTAACAGTCCGAGGTAATAATGTCCCTTACCAGAAAGAGTATTGCCATTTCTTAATGATGTCAGAAAATCATAAGCTTCATCTTTTTTATTCAATTCATAAGACGAAATTCCTGCTATCAAATTCATCTGTGGATCAGTGCTGCCAGACTCAATTGCTTTCTTTGCCCATTCAAGAGCTAAATCGTTATTTTTCTGGCCAAATTCTATTATAGCAATTTTTTCAGCAATCGATTTATCTCGAGTTATTTCAAAATACTGTTTATAATCTGCTGAAGCTGCGGTTGAATCACCTGATTGCAGTTCAAGATCAGCTTTTTTCTTATAAAAATCATTGCCAGAATACCCTGCGCCAGCAGCTTTATTCCACATCTCAATAGCTTTTGAAGTCATTCCTAAAGTTAGAAATGCCTCTCCTGCATTGTAAGCTTCTTCTGCGTTTAAAGGTCGTTTTTCCTGAAGCGCATCATAATATTTAATTGCTTTTTCCCAGTTTTTACTATTGTAGGATGCTCTGGCTAGATATTCCAGAATAACCTGATCTCCTGGCTTTTCATTTAAAACTTTTTCCAGCATGATAATACCTTCATCATACCTTTTCTCATCTATCCAATATTTACCCGCCAATGATAATATGATCAGATTTTCAGTACCAAGCTCAGCTGCTTTTAAAGCAGTCTCATTCATTTTGGGATCATTTTGATCAATCAAGGCAAGTGTGTAATTTTCATAATCACTCAGATTAACAAATTTTGATATCACAGCACTGTAATCCCTGATGGCATCTTCCTTTCTGTTTAATTGAAAGTTGGAGCGTGCTCTTATCAGGATGAGTGAATCAGCAGGATTGGATAATTTATTAATATCATTTACCACATCACTATATCTTTCCGATTCAAGATTTAATTCAATTCTTTTAAGAAGAGCTTGTTGATCATTGGGATATTGATCCAGCAATCTGTTAAGGAAAACTTTTGCTTTCTGAGTATCATTAAGATCTAATGACAATTCGATCGCTATATGATAAGCATTTTTATCTGAGTTATTCAGGCTTAAATATTTATCAAATGATTTTAGAGCGTTTTCTTTTTGATCATTAAGATAGAAAGCATAAGACTGGTAAAAATAATCCTGCCCATTTGAAGCTTTACCTGAAATTTGATTGGAATTAATATGAGAAGAAGAAATCCATAATGCTCCTGCAGATCTATTAATTATTATCCCATTTAAATTTCCGTTATTAAATGTAAAAGAGATATCAGGCAGGTTAGCTTCTTTAACTAATGCTACTTCACCAAAGCCAGTATTTATTTTATCAGTCAGATCCAAACCAGCTGACTTCGTAGAATTATATTTTGATTTCCATAGTGCTTTTTGATCTTTAAATGTGTCTCCTTCAGGAGGTGCGGTTACAAAAGAAGCAGTAAGAGTATTATTTATTGAATATCCTTCCAGCCCTAAAAGGTTTAAGTTGTTTATTACAGATTGAAGTTGGTGAACCGAACTATCTTGAGTAATAATAGTAGATCCGGTAGCACCTGATAGAGTAACATATGTTCCTTTGTCTGCTATAAATACACCGGTTTGATCCTTACCGACCATAAATCCCAAACTCTTATCCTGCCCGTATATATTAATAATTTGAAAAACCAGAGCGATTACTAGAAAACACCTCATATTATCGAAGACTAATTTAAACTAAATAGTACATTAAAAAATCAGTACAATCAGCATAGAAATTATGGCTGCTGACATTGTACATAAAAAATTAACTATGTGCTTGTTCAGATATCCATTCCTTTCCAATGTAGCACCCAGCAAACTATCCACTAAATTACCTGAAAATCCTGATATAGTAATAATTAAAAATAGCTTAAATCCAACATTGGAATTAAATATAAAATATAGAAATGATATTGCTAATGCACCTGTAAATGCTGCTATTGTCCCTTCTAAACTAATTGCACCATCATCGCCTCTTTGAGCTTTTTTTAATGAAGGGAAATATACAAACCTTCTACCCAGCCTTTGTCCTATTTCGCTGGCAAAAGTATCAGAGCAAGCTGCTGAAATGCTCGAAACTGCCATTATCTCCAGGATAAGTATATTTTCAGGGTCTCGTAATAAACTTACCAATGAAATTAAAATCAGTACCCCCCCATTCCCAAGTACATTTTGCCAGCCTCTTATTCCTTTATCGCTATCACGAGACAAATCAGAACGAAAACTCCATTTGCTTAATACAGAACCAGACAAAAAGAAAAAAGCCATAGCGAAAAATACTATTGCTCCGAATTCATAGAATACTAAGATGCCACAGGTAAAGGCAGATAGACCACCAGCTGGTGTAAGCCATTTCATAAAAACACTGAGCAAAGCACCTGCCGCTAATAACAGAACAAAAAGGTAAAGTATATTGACCATTATATCGTTAAATGTCAAGAAACATCTACATAACTAACTTATTAACAGATAGTTATATGATTTATTCATAACATTGGCTATATTAAAATACAGAATTAAGGTCAACAAATTTATTACAATTTAACACCATTCCAACACTAATCTGATATCCAGGTTGGGCTAATTCATAATACCTAAGTAATCAAATAATTATCACATAAATCAATAAGTTATGAAAACTCTAAAGTTAATCGCAGTATCAATATTCTTTGTATTAGGTTTCACTCAGTGCGAAACTGAAGATCCACAACCCTTACGTCCTGAGCTTGAAGAAGTTCAAGATTTAGTTGCGACAGACGGCGATAAGAAGGGAGAGGTCAAGGATATTGACTAATCGGTAAAATACATTAATAATATTTTGGAAAAAAGCCGCCTTTTCGATTAATAATTTTGAAATACCTATCAGGCTTTTTTATTTTAAGGGAATATTTAATGAAAATATTTCCCATGGAGTCTTTTTGTAAAATTTATTTAAACCAAAACAAGTGTAGTAGCTGTTTCGCAATTCTACTATTCTTGTTATTGACTCCTACTATAGTAGCAACAAGCAATTCAGATTCTGTTTATAATAAACTCAAAATAAATTATAAAACGAGATCGCATGAAATTTTCATAAACTCCTGTACCACTGCTATCAATTTGGATGTTCTTTCAAAATCTAATGAAGGTAAAGTCAGATACATGATGGCTCAGTCATATAATAATAAAGGCGATCTAATTAATTGTGTCCAGAATCTATTTTTGGCATCTGATATTTTTGCGGATTTAGATGATAAAGAAAAACTTGCTCTAACTTATAACTTTCTGGGTGAGGTGTATCGGCAGGGAGGAGAGTTTATTGCCGCGATAGATTATTTCAAAGAATCATTATCCTATTTTTCTATATATGAAAATTATGATAACATGGCAATGGTCAATTACAATCTCGGACTTACCTATTATGACTTGGGAGATTATGAATCGGCCAAAACATATTTTTATGATGCACTGGAAAACAATCAAAGGGTAAGTAAAATAGATAGAAGTGCAAGGATTTACAATTTACTTGGGGCAATCCATTTTCAATTAGAAGATTATGAAGTAGCCAGGTCATATTACCATTTATCAATGGAAATATATGCTAATGATGAAATCCCAGTAGAAAGATATGGCATTGCCTATTCAAATCTGGCAGAAATTCATTTATCTCTTGGCAATTATGAAAAAGCAATTTCAGTAGCAGAAAAAGCATTGAGCTATAAAGAAAAACCCAATGGAAATCCAGAATCTTATGACATTCCGGATGCTTTGATCACTTTGGCTAAAGCACATTCTAAATCTGGGAACTTGGAAAAAGCAATGAAATTACTTGAAGAAGGAATTCTTGATAAAAACCCTTCTGGTTTTTATGAAAATTATTTCAATGCAATTAGTCTATATTTTGCCCTATCTAAAAACTCTCCACAATCTAATACAGAAAAATCTATAAAAATATCAAATATTCTGGTAGAGCAAACTAAGTTACTTCAACAACAAAATAAGGTTTTAAATAATGCGAAAAGCCAATATCTTATCCGCCTTGCTGATTCAAAATATAAATATACTACTGCTGTAAGTGGGATTCAGGCTGATAAAAAAATCAATTATTGGATGTATATAATAGTATTGAGTTTACTATTAGTAGCTGTTGGAATACATTTTTATAGAAGAAAGAAAAGAAAGGAAAAACTTAAAAAATCTCTTAGCGACTTGCTGAATTAAAGCTCCTTTTCAATTATTGCTGCTATTTTTTCCTGAAGCGATATCATTCTGTCCTTCAAGTTAATATTCTCATCTCTTAATCTTACGACCTCCTTAACAAGTTGATCATTCACTTGTTGAAACCTGTTAAAGAGTCTTTCAAGTTGTTCTCTGCTTAAATGCTCAGGTGTTAAAGGTTCAGAATGAGCCATTTGGGCCATACTTAAAATCATTTCAGTGGTAAGTGAATTATTCCTTGAAAATTCATCTTCCTGATCATCTATGACTATAACCCCTTCATTTACATTGACACCTAACATCGTATCAACAGAAACATCTAATATACGAGCTATATGAGGTACAAGATCCAATGATGGATAACTCACGCCTGTTTCATAATTCGAAATAGTGTGACGCTTGAACTGGATTCCTGCTGAATCATTAAGCAATGATGCAAATTCATCCTGACTATACCCTTTTGCTTTCCTAAGCCTTTTAAGGTTTTCTCCAAATATCTTGAACTTCTTCAAAATTTGTTAAATTTTCTTGACATTAATGTCAAATAACTTTACTTTTAAAATAACGGTAGCTTTAAAATTGCTATTGTTATATGGGATTTAGTTAGGCGGGTGCGACAGCATCCGCCATTTTTATTGTTCCCGTGCTAAAACCTTGATAAATTCATCATCCATTTTAACCAATGCAGTCGGAGTAAATCCGGATTTTGGCACTGAATTAAATTTATCTACCAGGGCTTTAATTTTATCATATTTATCCCTCTTCGCCTCACTGATTGAAATTTTCATCATTTTAGCGAGGATCTGAACATGTTCGCAAGTTTCCTTATTTAATATCCTTATTTGTCTTTGAATACTATTGATCAATTGATTAAAAAGATCATAATCATTAATAATACAGTATTGCAAGGCAAGAACAGCCTTTACTTCAAGCTGCGCATAAGGATACTTCTTTAAACTAACTTCATTCAGCAAATTATTGATCCATCGTGCGGCCTCATCATGTCTTTTGGCAAAATGGCAGCTTAAAGACCTGTATGTCATATAAATAACATATTGAGGTATATCATTTGTATTACTTTCGTAATCCTGAAATAAAGCTTCATTTTCTTCATAGATCTCTCCTTCCAGTCCCATTCTTAAATGCCTGTCTATTTTAGTTAATAGGAATTGTGAAGGAAAGGTAAACAGGCTATAGTTAGTTAATAAATTTTCTGCTGCCTCATTTACTTCTTCAAAATAAGTTTCTGCCTTTCTGTAAACCTTATAATGATTATAATATTCAAGAGTTAAAAACTCATGTACGATCTTCAAATGGAAATAAATAGTGTCGAGTTGATACGACTCAAAGATCTTTTGAACATTATCCAGAATATCTTCAATTGGCTCGAGATCATTTTCCATCTCAGCGTCCTGCTCTACAAAAAGCCTGTGAAATATGTTAATACAACTTTTATAGACATACATTCTGTGTGAATCATAAAGAGCACTGGTACTAAGCATTTCCTTGTTTAGTAATGTCAGAGCTAGCTTATCAGTTTCTTCTCCAGAGAGAATGTATGATCCATATTTTTTAAAATATTCAGCCAGAAGATCTTCGGCTTTATCTACTGCCAGAGTGTAAGCAACATATTTATTATAAAGCTGACTATAGTTAAAATTGTCAGGAGAGTTGATATGAAGTTTTTTAAGTGCCTTGTAAACTATGGTTAACTCACTGGCCAGATCATAATCTAATAATTCCTTTTCTAGCTTTTTTAAAGTAGCAATTGCTATTGCCCTTTTCTTGGTAAATAAAACTTCATTTATATTTGCTACTTTTTTAAGAATATCCGTTCTGGGATTTTCCATTTGCTGAAGCAAATACTCTTCTATTTTTTGATTTAGTCGTGACCTTAAAGTATAATAAGCGTTAGTGTTTACATCGAGTTCATCCATTACCGCAGTATCAGAAACGGATTTATCACGCATTGATTTAAGCAAATATGCTGATTTGTCAGCACCACTATCCATTAATTGATTATAAATAGTTTCATAATCATTATCAGACAGCTGCTTTATAATATTTTTGAGTTTGGCCATAATGTAAGTGGTACAAATTGGGTTATTTATAAAATTCCAATTCCGTATTCAAAAATAGGATATTTTATTTTATAGTCATTGTAAGATTATATTTAGTTTTCATGCGTAAACCTTACACATGATATTCAATATAATGAATTATATGAACAAATTACAATATAGAATTTTCTCCATTAATACCTCTAAAACTATTAAGTTATTGATTAACAATGGATTAAAAACATACTCCTCACTTAACTTCAAGAAAAATCTTAACTAAAATTTATTTTATTCTCTTTTTAACACTTTAATTAAGATTATTTCTCCTTCTTTGCTCAATATACAAAATAAGTCATTTAGTATATAGACATCTAGCTTATTTAGCATTTTATGCTTTTTTCATACGCTTAATAATCTTAAAGAAATCCTTTAAAAAACTATACTTAAGTAAATATACTTAGGGCGATTTTATTAACTAATAATGAATTTGTCGTAATCCTTTTATAATCCGGCTTAGTCTTATTAATTGAATTCCAATTATAAATACTCAAATTTTGAGTGATTAAAAAATATGAATTGTTATGAGTTTGTTTGGTTAAGGAAAATCCCCAAAATGGGTTTAATAAACTAAAACACTGATATCAATTACGGGAAGTGACTTTTTTCAGAATAAAAATGAAATAAAAAAAGACCACAAATTTTGTGGTCTTTCTTGTGGAGCATATCGGAGTCGAACCGATGACCTCTACGCTGCCAGCGTAGCGCTCTAGCCAGCTGAGCTAATGCCCCGTGTTTAAGGCTAGCAAATATATGATATTTTTTCTTAATCAGAAATAGCGCCTGGCCTTTACAAATATACGCTCATAGTATCCTTCATTAAGCACGCTTTCTGTGACACCTAATTTAGTCGAGGCATGTATAAATTTAATAACCTTACCATCGTTGTAAGAAACTATTCCGACATGGGTGATTTTCCTTCTTCCTGGCTTAAAACTAAAAAATACAAGATCTCCTGGTTTTAGCTTCTTCATTTTGATTCTGTCACCCTCTTTACTTTGTGCCTTAGCTGTTCTTGGAAGTGGCTGATCAATCGAATTATATGCTTTACATGTTAATGCAGAACAATCGATACCACTCCTGGTATTACCCCCATATTTATAAGGTGTGCCATAATAAGATCGTGCAGTTTTCACAGCTGTATTAGCCTTACTTTCCCGTATGGCCATCTTTTTTGCAGAACCACATGAAGAAAAGAAAAAAACTATCGAAATAGAAATAATAAAAAGAAATACCCCCTTTTTTAAATAATTTAATGACCGCGGCATAATAGTTTATTTAGTTAAAAAAATCCGTTCTCTTTCAATCAGCTATCGATAATAAATTCAAAATAAAGACTCATTTAATTAAAATTCATTATGCAATAAGCTACTTAATTGTCTCTTTTGTATCTTAACGATCACAATTTTAAATTTATTGATTTTTTTACTGAAATGTGTGGTATAACCGGAGTTTTTGCGCTTAATGAAATCGGAAGGATGCAAATGATCCACTTATCCAATGCAACTTCCACATTGGCTCATCGTGGTCCTGATGATCAGGGTTTATTTAATGATTACAGGGTTGCTTTAGGACATCGGCGTCTTTCTGTTATTGACCTGACTCAAACAGGTCATCAACCGATGTCTGACAAATCAGGCAGGTACCACATTGTTTTTAATGGAGAAATTTATAACTACCCCGAACTAAGAAAAGAACTGCAAAATGCCGGAGTTGAATTCAATGGGAATTCCGACACCGAAGTTTTACTATATTCCTTAATTCATTGGGGAGTAGAATCATTAAAAAAATTAAATGGCTTTTTTGCCTTTGCTTTTTACGACTCTGAAAAAGAATCGATTTTAATGGCAAGAGACCGACTAGGAATCAAGCCTCTGTATTATCACCTGGACAACGATAAACTATTGTTTGCTTCAGAAGCCGGAGCCATTCATTCCTATGGTATTGAGAAAGTAATTAATAAAGATGCTCTTTCATTGTATCTGCAACTAAACTACATCCCTTCACCATTTACAATGATCGAAGGAATCAGCAAACTTCCAGCGGGTTCATATATGACTTGCGATGCGGAAGGAAATACCACTATAGAAAAATTCTATCAGATTCCAACAAATCAGATTAATAAAGAAATATCTTACAACGAAGCAAAAGCGGAATTAATCAAACTGATTGAAAATTCTGTAAAAGAACGATTGATCGCAGATGTACCGACTGGAACTTTTTTAAGTGGCGGGATAGATTCATCTGTAATTACTGCAGTAGCATCAAAATTCAAACCTGATATAAAAAGTTTTTCTATCGGATTTAGAGATCAGTCTTTTTTTGATGAAACAAACTATGCAAAAACAACTGCTGAACATTTGGGAGTGGAGCATCACGTTTTCTCTTTAACTCTGGATGATTTGTATGCGGAATTAGAAAACATGCTTAACAGTTTGTCTGAGCCTTTTGCCGATAGCTCTTCACTACCCGTTTATTTGTTAAGTAAACTAACTAAAGAACACATCACGGTAGCACTGTCTGGTGATGGTGCTGATGAACTTTTTGCAGGATATAACAAATACAGTGCATTTTACAGATCTTTAAATCCAGGATTAAAAGAAAATATAGCCTTAGCTGGTGCGGGATTATGGAAATATCTTCCTCAATCTAGAAGTTCATCAATTGGGAATACATTCAGGCAGTTGAACCGGTTTGCAGGAGGAGTGAAATTAAATCCAAAAGACAGATATTGGTTTTGGGCAACGTTTATGCAGGAAATAGAAGCTCAAAATTATTTAACCCCTGAATATCGAGGAAATACGAAACATATTACTACCGAACTGTGTAAATATATCGACAAGGGTAGTATAAATGAGGTTTTAACAAATGACCTTGCTCTTGTTTTGCCATATGATATGTTAACAAAGGTCGACCTGATGTCTATGGCACATGGCCTTGAAGTAAGAGTTCCCTTCCTTGATCACAGGATCATAGAATTTGCTCAATCACTACCTGAAAACTACAAGATTGATGGTAAGATGAAAAAGCGAATTCTGCAGGATGCATATAAATCAATTCTGCCAGACCAGCTGTATAACAGACCAAAGAAAGGTTTTGAAGTACCCTTACTTCCATGGATGAGAGGTAAATTGAAAGACAAAATAAATAATGAATGGCTTAATCGGGAATTCATCCGGGAACAGGGTATTTTTGATAGCCACGCAACAGATAACCTCAAGAAAAAACTATTTTCCTCCAACCCGGGCGATTCACATGCAACTACCTGGGCACTGATAGTTTTCCAACAATGGTATAAAAATTATATGGCAAGCGAATAGAAATGAAAGAGAAAGAGATCATAGAAGAATTAGAGAATCTGAAAAATTCTTTTGGGGGAGAAATTCATACTGAAACTAGTCTCCGACACATCTATGCAACAGATGCTTCGGCTTATAGAGAATTTCCACTGGCTGTCACCTATCCGAAAAGTGAAGAAGATATTGTCAGTTTAATAAGACTTGCCAAAAAATTTAAAGTAGGACTGATCCCCCGGACCGCAGGTACTTCACTTGCAGGACAGGTGGTTGGTAACGGTATCATTGTAGATGTTTCCAAACACTTTACGAATATTCTGGAAGTAGACAAGGAAGATTCATGGGTAAGGCTACAGCCTGGCGTCATCAGGGATGAACTTAATCGGTTCTTATCTGATTATGACCTTTATTTTGGCCCTGAAACCAGCACTGCTAACCGGGCAATGATTGGTGGAATGGTTGGAAATAATAGCTGTGGCGCAAATTCAGTTATTTACGGTAGTACCCGAGATCACCTGTTAGAGGTAAAAGCAATTCTTCATGATGGCTCTAAAGTTACTTTTAAAGATATCTCTTCAGATGAATTTAAAGAAAAATGTGGGGAAAACAACCCAAATAAAGCCGAAAGAGATATTTACCGTAAATCGCTTGAGCTTCTAAGTCCTGAAGAAAATCGAAAAATAATAGAAGAAAACTTTCCTAAAAAAAGTATTCACAGGCGAAATACCGGATATGCGTTAGACCTATTAAGTGAAGCAGATATTTTTGGGAATTCTAAAAAACAATTTAATTTCTGCAAACTAATCGCCGGGTCAGAAGGAACACTGGCTTTCATTACTGAAATTAAAGTCAATGTACTGCCAACTCCTCCGAAATTCACAGCCCTTGTATGCCCTCACTTTGAAACAATTTATGATTCCCTGAAGGCTAATCTCGTCGGGTTAACATTTAATCCCAGCGCTTCAGAATTAATGGATGATAAAATTTTAGAACGTACAAAGGGAAATATTGAACAGAGAAAAAACCGATTCTTTGTCCAGGGAGATCCGGAGGCTATCTTAATAATTGAGTTAAAGAAAGATTCAGAAGAAGAATTAAAAAAATCGACTGAGGACCTGATTAAAGCACTAAAAGCCGAAGGTCTTGGTTACCATTACCCGGTAGTAAGTGGAGAAGACACAAAAAAAGTATGGAATCTTCGCAAAGCCGGATTGGGATTATTATCAAACATTCCAGGTGATGCAAAACCGGCCGCTGTAATTGAAGATACAGCTGTTGACGTTAATGACCTGCCTGAGTATATCAATGAATTCAATGAAATACTTGCGAAGCACGATATGTCTTGCGTGCATTATGCTCATGCCGGTTCTGGTGAATTACATCTCAGGCCGGTCTTGAATCTGAAGACTACGGAAGGTCAACGCGAATTCAGGTTGATCGCCGAAGAGATTGCCAAACTGGTAAAAAAATACAAAGGGAGTTTAAGTGGAGAACATGGCGATGGACGATTAAGAGCTGAATTTATTTCCTATATGGTAGGGAAAGAAGCCTATGAAATGATGAGGCAAACAAAATACAGCTGGGACCCTGATAATATATTCAATCCCGGGAAAATAGTCGATACACCTCCAATGGATACTTCTCTCCGATATACAGAAGGTCAAAAGACCCCACAGTTTGACACCATATTGAGATTTGATGATTACCACGGATATTTACGAACAGCCGAATTGTGTAATGGCTCCGGTGATTGCAGGAAGCTTGCTTCGGCAGGAGGAACTATGTGCCCAACTTATATGGCCACCCGGGATGAGATAGAAACAACAAGAGCCCGGGCCAATATTCTCCGCGAAATGATCTCTGATCCAGACAGGAACAAACCATTTGAAAGTGATGAGGCTTTTGAAATCCTTGATCATTGTGTTAGTTGCAAAGGATGTAAATCAGAATGCCCAAGTAATGTAGATATGGCTAAATTAAAGGCCGAATTTCTTCATCAACGTTATAAAACCAAGGGAGTTCCCTTAAGAAGCAAAATGATTGCCAACGTTAATAAGGTGAATAAGCTTGCTTCAATTTTCCCAGGGTTTTATAATTTTCTAATAGGGAATAAGATTACGGGTAACCTGATCAAAAATTTAAACGGATTTGCTTCTGAAAGATCACTTCCTCCTCTTCATAAAACAACTGTGAAGAAATGGTATGACAACAATAAAGCAGAAAACTTCGGTTTTAAAGCTCCATTCAGGAAGAAAGTCATTTTATTCTGTGATGAATTCACAAATTACCTTGATACTGAAATTGGGATAACTACAATTAAACTACTGGCAAAACTTGGCTATGAAGTCTTCATTCCTGACCATGAGGAAAGTGGACGTGCACATATCAGTAAAGGACTATTGAAAAAGGCTAGACAATTAGCCAATGAAAACATAAGTAATCTATATCCATTACTAGATTCTGAAACTCCATTATTAGGGATAGAGCCATCAGCAATTTTCACATTCAAGGATGAGTATTTAGATCTTTGTGACATCAATTTAAAACCAAAAGCAGAGGAAATCGCCAAACAGACCTACCTCATAGAAGAGTTTTTAATGCGAGAGGTAGAGTTGGGTGAACTAAAAGAT
This sequence comes from Mangrovivirga halotolerans, assembly GCF_026241165.1. GTDB lineage: Bacteria > Bacteroidota > Bacteroidia > Cytophagales > Cyclobacteriaceae > Mangrovivirga > Mangrovivirga halotolerans. The sequence goes on from NZ_JAPFQN010000002.1 coordinate 549,627, forward strand.
ATTACATTCAAAGAAGAAAGTAGCAAGATTAAACTTCACGGCCATTGCCACCAGAAGGCATTAAGTTCGATGGTACCTGTAAAAAGATTACTATCTCTTCCACCAAATTATACTGTTGAAATGATTCCAAGTGGCTGTTGCGGAATGGCAGGGTCTTTTGGATATGAAAAAGAACACTATGAGCTTTCGATGAAGATTGGAGAGACAGTTTTATTACCAACTGTTAGAAAAGCCGAAGAGCATACCTTAATTGCGGCTCCGGGTACCAGCTGCAGGCATCAGATCAAGGATGGAACAGGTCGAACTGCTGTTCATCCAATTGAAATATTCTATAACAGCATTCTATGATTTAATAAGAATCAATAGCTTTTTTAGCCTGTTCAATATGCCTGTGATTATGAAAAGTATAAACTCGCATTGCATCGCCAAGTTTCAACTTTATGATTGGCAAGGTAGTGTTTACCCGTTTATCCAGGTCAACTCGATCAAGGCCTTCGCTTAGGGATTTGAGAAAAGCTTCAAGATCAGTAGTAAATTCATCAATAACCGAAGGATCCAATTCCTGATGCATAGGGTTTTTGCTTTTAAAGGTAGGCATTTTAGATGCCCCCTCAGAAAGAGGTCTCACACTCTCTGCAAATTTTTTACCCAGCCATCCGGTAGAAAAATGATCTTTGCTTTTACCTGATTTATTTTCGATTTCTTTCATAAAAATCGGTAAATAAAACTCGCTATATCGATTAAGATGTTCGATACATTCAAGCGCTGACCAGCTGGTATCTGTAGGACGATGATTTAATTTAGCTTCGGAAATTCCCCTGATAGATCGGGCAAAATCGAGACAAAATTTATTTCGGGTTAAGATATCTTCAGAAAGCTCTTGATAAGTGATTTTCATTGCCAGTGTTTGTATTCATAAATATAGCTATTAGAATTCTAAACACATTACGGAAATTCTCTATATTATCATTTATTAAGCTATCATAAAAACTATAATAAAATTGGTTCTCTCCTATTTACATATAGGCAGAATTAAAAGGCTTTTGAAATATTTCTCTAAATGAGGTTTTAATGAGAAATGAACTGCTAAATTATATAAAAAAAATCCGGCTTTCGCCGGATTTAAAATTCAATCACTTAAAGACCGTTTATTGTGGTGTCAATTTTAAATCTAAACCTTTTAAGCATAGCCTAAAGGAATTAATTCTGAGCCTTGTTTTGATTGAAAGTTTTAAAATTCCTTATGTAATCCCCTTTTTCAGGGTGGCAAATATATATAAATCAAATTCGACTTTCACAACAAATTTCCATAAACGGTAAATATTTAGCATCAAGATATGCTCATCTAGTGTACGCGTGTAAAGTTTTTAGACATAAACCCAAAAAAAACCCTGACGAGGCTTTCGCTTGTCAGGGCTTAATGAATTTATAACTTAATCTTAGATTTACTTCTTATCGTCGTCTACTTCTTCGTATTCAACATCAGAAACATCATCTGCACCTCCGGCATCGCTTCCCTGAGCTCCACCATCAGCTCCTGGCTGAGCGCCTCCTTCAGCACCAGCAGCACCTTGCTGTGCCTGGTACATCTCTTGAGAAGCGCCTTCCCATGCTTTATTCAGTGCTTCTAAAGCTTCGTCAATCTTTTCGATGTTTTCTGACTTATGAACTTCTTTCAATTCGTTAAGTGCAGATTCGATCTTAGATTTATTTTCAGCAGAAAGCTTATCTCCGTACTCATTAAGCTGCTTTTCTGTCTGGAATATCATTGAATCAGCCTGGTTAAGCTTATCAACTTTTTCCTTGGCAGCCTTATCAGCCTCAGCATTTGCTTCTGCCTCTTTTTTCATTTTTTCGATTTCCTCCTCAGTAAGACCTGAAGATGCCTCAATTCTGATCTTCTGCTCTTTACCTGTTCCTTTATCTTTAGCAGATACGTGAAGGATACCGTTAGCATCAATATCGAAAGTCACTTCAATTTGAGGAACACCTCTTGGTGCAGGCGGAATACCATCTAAGTGGAATCGACCGATTGTCTTATTATCTTTCGCCATCGGACGCTCTCCCTGCAACACGTGAATCTCAACTGAAGGCTGATTATCTGCTGCTGTAGAGAATACTTCCGATTTACGAGAAGGAATTGTCGTGTTCGATTCGATCAGTTTAGTGAAAACGCCTCCCATGGTTTCGATACCTAAAGAAAGTGGAGTAACATCTAACAGAAGAACATCTTTAACTTCACCTGTCAGAACACCACCCTGAATTGCAGCACCAATTGCTACTACCTCATCCGGGTTAACTCCTTTAGACGGTCGCTTACCGAAGAATTTCTCTACTTCTTCCTGGATCTTAGGAATACGAGTCGAACCACCAACAAGAATTACTTCATCAATATCTGAAGGACTCATTCCTGCATCACTCATCGCTTTTTTCACAGGATCCATTGATCTCTTGATCAGGTTATCTGCAAGTTGTTCAAATTTTGAACGGCTTAGCGATTTAACAAGGTGTTTTGGCACTCCGTCAACAGGCATTATATAAGGAAGATTGATCTCTGTACTAGTTGAACTAGATAATTCGATCTTCGCTTTTTCTGCTGCTTCCTTCAATCTTTGAAGGGCCATTGGATCTTTTCTAAGATCGATCCCCTCATCTTTCTGGAATTCTTCAGCTAACCAATTGATGATCACATCATCGAAGTCATCACCACCAAGGTGAACATCACCATTAGTTGATTTTACTTCGAATACACCATCACCCATTTCAAGGATAGAGATATCAAAAGTACCTCCACCAAGGTCATACACAGCTATTTTAAGATCTTTGTCTTTTTTATCAAGACCGTAAGCTAAGGCAGCGGCAGTAGGCTCGTTGATAATCCTTTTCACATCAAGGCCGGCGATTTGACCAGCTTCTTTTGTTGCTTGACGCTCACTATCATTAAAATATGCTGGTACAGTAATAACAGCTTCGGTTACAGACGTTCCAAGATAATCTTCAGCAGTTGACTTCATCTTCTGAAGAATCATCGCTGATACCTCTTGTGGTGTATAGCTTCTGTCTCCAATTTTTATTCTAATCGTATCGTTAGCACCTTTCTCTACTTCGTAAGAAGCGTGCTTACGTTCATCTGTTACTTCGCTCCATTTTTTACCCATGAAACGCTTAACTGATGTAACAGTATTTTTTGGGTTTGTTATTGCCTGTCTTTTTGCAGGATCCCCAACTTTTCTTTCTCCTTTACCATCGTCCAGAAATGCCACGATCGAAGGTGTGGTTCTTCTTCCTTCACTATTTGGAATTACAACCGGCTCGTTACCCTCCATAACTGACACACAGGAGTTGGTAGTACCTAAGTCTATACCTATAATTTTTCCCATACTAAAATTTATATCTATATTATGATTTCACAATTATTTCAACACTCAGTATTTATCAAGCACTGTGCCATTGATTTTTTGACTGACAAAATGTCATTTTCAGGAATTTTCGCGTTTCGAAACATATTTTTGTCTGCCAGAATTTATAATTGTCAATTAATCTTTGCCTTTTTGACACTCTTCGGCTTCTCTGCCAAATATTCTAAGTAATTCGTTCCGAATACTGTATTGGGAAACATATATTCCCTAACTTTGCATCTTTAAATTTTTGAGGATGAAAGGACTAGAGCAAGAAATAGCCAGGCGACGTACATTTGGTATTATTTCTCACCCCGATGCAGGTAAAACCACTTTAACTGAAAAGCTTCTACTTTTTGGTGGGGCCATTAATACTGCCGGGGCTGTAAAAAGTAATAAAATAAAAATGCATGCCCGTTCAGACTGGATGGAAATTGAAAAGCAGAGAGGTATTTCTGTTTCTACTTCAGTAATGGGTTTTGAATATAAAGGAAAAAAAATCAATCTTCTTGATACCCCGGGTCACCAGGATTTCGCTGAAGATACATTTAGAACTCTTACCGCAGTCGATAGTGTGATCATGGTAATTGATTGCGTGAAAGGTGTTGAGATCCAGACTGAGAAGCTGATGGAAGTATGCCGCATGAGAAACACTCCTGTTTTGGCATTTATCAATAAGCTTGACCGGGAAGGTCGTGATCCATTTGAACTCTTAGATGAGATCGAACAAAAACTAAATATAAAGGTAAGACCTCTTTCCTGGCCTATCGGAATGGGAAAGTCCTTTAGAGGGGTTTATAATCTTTTCGAAAAAAGACTCAATCTCTTCGAACCAGGCAAAGCTAAAATCACCGATAACCAAATCGAATTTGAAGATATAAACAGCCCGGAGCTGGAAGATTATATCGGTGAAAATGCAGCCGCTGAATTAAGAGAGGAAATTGAATTGATTGAAGGTGTTTATCCTGAGTTCAGTAAAACCGAATATTTAAACGGAGAGGTAGCTCCTGTCTTTTTTGGCTCGGCAGTAAACAATTTTGGCGTTAACGAATTATTAAACTGTTTTGTCCAGATTGCTCCAGAGCCTAAATCTCGTGAAACTGAAGAACGGGAAGTAATCCCAACTGAAGAAGACTTTACAGGTTTTGTGTTTAAAATTCACGCCAATATGGATCCAAAGCACAGAAACCGAATTGCTTTTATCCGGGTTTGCTCCGGGAAGTTTGAAAGAAATAAATTTTATCACAGGGTCAGGGAAAATCAGAAAATGAGATTCTCTAATGTGACCGCCTTCATGGCACAAGATAAAGAAATAATCGATGAAGCCTACCCGGGGGATATCGTTGGTCTTTATGATACAGGTAATCTAAAAATTGGCGATACTCTGTTTGAATCAAATGGGAGTAATTTCAAAGGAATACCTGCCTTCTCTCCTGAAATTTTCAAGGAGGTGATCAACAAAGATGCCATGAAAACCAAGCAGCTAGAAAAAGGGTTAAGACAGCTGATGGATGAAGGTGTAGCCCAGCTTTTTGAATATGAAATGGGTGCGAGAAAAATCGTCGGAACTGTTGGTGCGCTTCAGTTTGAGGTTATTCAGCACAGACTTAAAGAGGAATACGGTGCTTCAGTGGCATTCCAACCTCAAAACATATATAAAGCTTGCTGGGTATCGGCCAAAAGCGAAAAAGACATGAATGAGTTCATTAAGTCTAAAAGAAGACATATTGCCAAGGACAAAGATGGCAAGTATGTATTTATGGCTGAATCAAAAGCCTGGTTGCAGATGATCCAGGATAATTTCCCTGAAATAACAGTTCACTTCACTTCTGAATTTTAAGATATGGCCAGAAAAGGAAAGCACATCGAAATAGTTTACGAGGACAATCACCTGATTGCAGTAAATAAACCTTCAGGGGTATTAGTCCACTCAGACAGAACTGAAGACCCAACCTTAGAAGATGCCGTCAAGGATTTCATAAAGGTTGAATACAATAAACCTGGAGCTGTTTACCTGGGTGTAATCCACCGCCTCGACAGACCTGTCAGTGGCCTGGTGCTTATGGCCAAGACCAGCAAAGGCCTTTCTCGTATGAATGAAGTATTCAAAGAAAGAAAGGTTGAAAAAACCTACCTGGCAATTGTTAATAAGCTTCCTGCGAACCAGGAAGGAACTCTTGAGCATTATTTGCTAAAAGACACAGCAAAAAATAAAACTCATGCTCATATAAAACCAAAAAAAGGAGCTAAAAAGGCTGTTTTAAGCTATAAGTTTGTTGGGAGGATCGCTGATAAATATCTATTAGAGGTTAAGCCTGAGACCGGAAGGCCCCATCAAATAAGAGTTCAGTTAAGTAGCATGGGTTGCCCGATCCAGGGAGATGTAAAGTATGGCTCAACAATTAAAAATCCTGGCACTGATATAGCTCTTCATGGTTTCAAACTCAATTTCCAACATCCAGTAAAGAAAGAACATTTGGAAATAAAGGCTGAAGTACCTGGCAATGACCTTTGGAAATCACTAAAACCGCTCACGGAAACTTTATAGATTTTTAAAGCTGCGAAAAGTATAATGCATCAAAATTTAATTTAAGTATGAGAAAATTATTTACACTAGCATTATTACTTACCGGATTATCATTCGCAAACGCTCAAAGCGATGAAGAAAAAGTAGATAAGGTCATCCATAAAGTTTTTGATGCCATGAGAGCAGGTGACAGCACTGCCCTGGTGAAATACTTTATCGAAGAGCCTAATATGAAAACCGTTTATAAAAAAGATGGCGAAATCCTGCTTCACGTAGGAAGCCTGAATGATTTTGCTGTCGCGGTTGGAACTCCTCATGAAGAAGTGTACAATGAGGTAATTGACAATCTTGAAATAAAGATTGATGGTCCATTAGCTTCTGCATGGGTCCCTTACAAGTTTTTCATCGGGGAAAAGTTTAGCCATTGCGGAGTTAATGTATTTGAATTAGTAAAAATTGACGGAAACTGGAAAGTATCATCAATAATCGATACGAGAAGACAAGAAAACTGCCTCTTCTAGAAACAGGCAACATGGAGGCTGTCAGAAAAACTATTGAAACAATGAATAGTTTTGGCAGCCGCCATATTCCATTTTTTTTTCTTATTGATTTTGAACACAATCACCCGGTTTGCATACCGCTCAAGGATGTAGATCCTAAGGAAATAGCATTCAACTTTAATGGAGTAAGAAATGTAGAACAACTCTCATCCCATAGTTCTACACCTTTAACATTCGACTTTAAGCCAGTTAACTATAACGAGTTTAATAAAGCTTTTAACCTGGTTAAAAGTGAAATATTAACGGGAAACAGCTACTTGCTAAACCTGACTTTCAGGTCAGAGATCACTTCAAATTATACTCTTGAAGAAATAATAGAACGTGCCAAAGCCAAATATAAATTATGGCTGCGCAATAAATTCATAAGCTTTTCACCTGAAACATTTATCAAGATTCAGAAAGATAAAATGCATTCTTATCCAATGAAAGGCACCAGGGTATTACAGGATGATAAAGATGCTGAAAGACTGTTGAATGATCACAAGGAAACAGCAGAACATGTTACAATTGTTGATCTTATACGGAATGACATGAGTATTCTCGGAAAAAAGGTTGAAGTAACGAAATTTAAGTATCTGGATGTTCTCAATACCCATCGAGGTAAATTATTACAAATGTCATCTCAGATTTCGACCCCTCTGGGAGAAAACTGGTATAAAAATATTGGCTCAATTATTTTTTCTATGCTACCTGCAGGATCTATTAGTGGTGCTCCTAAAAAGAAAACTATTGAAATAATTAAGAAAGCTGAAGCGACACCCAGAGGTTACTATACAGGGGTAGCAGGAATTTATGATGGCAAAAACTTTGATAGCTGCGTATTGATCCGTTTCATCGAAAAAGATATAGATGGAAAATTGTATTTTCGCAGCGGCGGAGGCATTACCCATTTAAGTGATGCCCAAACTGAGTATGATGAAGTTTTAAATAAAATTTATGTTCCGGTTTATTGAATCAATATGTTTTGAAGATTATGACTTCCCTCTTTTAAAGCAACACCAGGAAAGGGTAAATCGGACATTTGAGAATTTCTATCCAGGACAAAAACCTTTTGACCTTAACAACCTTTTAAGTTTTAAGGAAATGCCTCAGGATGGTGATCGATACAAAGTACGGATAGTCTATAATGAAATACCTGAAGAATTTTCAATAACAAAATACTCACCAAAAAGTATTGATAGTTTAAAATTAATAGAAACTCCATCTTTCGATTATTCTTTCAAATTTGAAAATCGTGAAAATCTTTCACAGCTAAATAGCCTGAAAGAATCTGCGCAGGATATAATTATTGTTATAGATGGAAAAGTAACGGACAGTTCCTATTCAAACCTGTTATTTAAGAAGAAAGGAGTCTATTACACCCCTGAAACACCATTGTTAGCCGGCACCAGAAGGCAATACCTACTGGAAAATGGTCATATAACTGAAAAAGATATAAATGTGGGAAATATAGATGAATTTGAAAGCGTTTGCTTGATCAATGCGATGTTAAAGCCGGGTGAAATAGAGATCCCCATAGAAAATATTATCAGATGAAATGGTATAAAAAATTACAGAAGCACTGGAATTTAAAAAGCGGAAAGCAGGTAGCAATAGTATTAATTGTGTTTGCTTTGACAGGAAGCACCGCTGTTTATCTAAAGAAATTCATGCTTGACATTGCAGGATTCGGCCCGGAAACGTCTTTATGGATTAAGGTTCCATTCTTAATTATAATCACTTTTATTAATTACCAGATTTTACTTTTGGCATATGCGTTTATATTCGGCCAATTTAAATTCTTTTGGGAATTTGAAAAAAAGATGTTCAGAAGAATGACCGGAAGGGGTAGAAAAAACAAAAAGACCGATGAATAATCATCGGTCTTTTTTTATCTAATGATATTATGATTCTTATTCCTGAATAACTTTTTCAGCCAATACCACTACTCTGTTACTTGCAACTTCCACAACACCACCATCAACAATGATCTCGTGATTGTTATTATCCTTAGTTACATAAGACAGAATTCCTTTGTCTAATGAACTAATAATCGGAGCGTGATTATTTAAGACTTGAAAAGAACCTTTAGAACCCGGAAAAGTTGCAGACAAAACTGCTCCTTCAAAGATCTTTTCATCAGGTGTTACTATTTCTAGATACATATCTTCCACAGTATAAGAAAACAAGAATCAGTGATTCTTGTTTTACGTTATTAAATTTATTTTGTCTCAGCAAGCATTTTTTCACCCTTCTCGATAGCTTGTTCTATACCACCAACAAGGTTGAATGACATTTCAGGAAGATGATCAAGCTCACCATCAATGATCATGTTAAATCCTTTGATAGTGTCTTTAATATCAACCAATACACCTTTAAGACCAGTGAACTGCTCTGCTACGTGGAATGGTTGAGATAAGAATCTCTGAACACGTCTTGCTCTGTGAACAACCATTTTATCTTCTTCAGAAAGTTCTTCCATACCAAGAATCGCAATGATATCCTGAAGTTCTTTATAACGCTGAAGAATCTCCTTTACTCTCTGCGCACAGTCATAATGCTCATTACCAACTACATCTGGAGAAAGAATTCTTGAAGTTGAATCCAATGGATCCACAGCAGGGTAAATACCAAGCTCAGAAATCTTTCTTGAAAGTACTGTTGTAGCATCAAGGTGAGCGAAAGTCGTCGCTGGAGCAGGGTCAGTCAAGTCATCGGCAGGTACATAAACAGCCTGAACCGAAGTAATTGATCCGTTTTTAGTCGAAGTAATTCGCTCCTGCATTGCACCCATTTCAGTAGCAAGCGTTGGCTGGTAACCCACAGCTGATGGCATACGACCAAGAAGTGCAGATACCTCAGAACCTGCCTGAGTGAAACGGAATATATTGTCAATGAAGAAAAGAATATCTCTACCCTGACCTTCACCTGGATTTTCTCCATCACGGAAGTACTCAGCAAGAGTAAGACCTGAAAGTGCCACACGAGCACGAGCCCCTGGAGGTTCGTTCATCTGACCGAATACGAAAGTTGCTTTCGATTCTTTTAATTCGTTGTGATCTACTTTGCTTAGATCCCAACCACCTTCTTCCATTGATTTAAGGAAACCTTCACCGTATTTTACGATACCAGCTTCGATCATCTCTCTAAGAAGGTCATTTCCTTCACGAGTACGCTCACCAACACCAGCAAATACTGAAAGTCCACCATGTCCTTTTGCAATGTTGTTGATCAACTCCTGAATCAGTACGGTTTTACCTACACCGGCACCACCGAACAATCCGATCTTACCACCTTTTGAATAAGGCTCGATAAGGTCAATTACTTTAATACCAGTATAAAGTACTTCAGAGGAAGTTGAAAGATTTTCAAACTCTGGAGCATCTCTGTGAATAGGTAGTTTGTTATTACCTTCAGGTTGTTTGATACCGTCGATAGCCTCTCCAACTACATTGAAAAGACGACCTTTAATATCTTCTCCGATCGGCATCGAAATGTTAGCACCGGTGTCAACAACTTCAAGACCTCTTAAAAGTCCTTCTGTTCCGTCCATCGCAATAGTTCTAACGCGATCTTCACCTAAGTGTAACTGTACTTCTAGAATGTTTTTTTGCCCGTTAGGCATCGTTACTTCGAGTGCATCGAATATGTCAGGAAGATTTCCTCCCTCGAAGCTAACATCCACTACCGGACCAATAACCTGGGATACTTTACCAATATTTGCCATTGTATGTTCTAAATATTAAGAAACTGCAACCTTAAAATTTGACTGCAAAAGTAGGACTAATTTATCTGAAACCAAAGCTTATGATAAAATTTATGACAGAAGTTCAATCGGTTGCATAAAAGAATTTTAAAATCAACTTTTTAAACCTGATGATAATCCATAAAAAAACCCTGACAAGCTATTGCTGCCAGGGTTTAATTTTCTTTCTAAAAAATTACAGTCCGTGTCTTCTGCTGAGATAATCGTCTGTTTCGCGTAAGCTAAGCAGGCGCCCGCTTTGCGTTAGAGAACGGCGGCTGTGGCCTCCCTTTAATGCTGTAGAATCAGCATCATCACCTAAAATGTTGCCGATCTTCTCAAGCGTATTCACGTCATTTTCACTTTCAATTAACTTCTTTAAAACCGATTTTTTTGTTTCTATAGAATTTTTCATATTGCTATTTTACCAATTTGCAGGCATTAAATCAAACAATAATTGAGTCAATTCTGATATTTTAGATGATTTTTAATAAAAAAGCTAAATAATTATCAAATTGTTAATCACAATATTAGATTTAGTTTCAGCAGAAACAATATTTTAATTTCTATATGATTTTAAATATTTGAGTTTGCCGATGGCAAAATAATCCTGAAAGTAGTTCCTTTATCTAACTCTGTACGCTTTATGTATATTTTTCCCTGGTGATAACTCTCGACAATTCTTTTCACTAGTGCAAGTCCTAACCCCCACCCTCTTTTCTTTGTGGTGAAACCAGGTGCGAAAATTGTCTTCAAATGGCTTTTGGAAATACCTTTCCCCGTATCTGAAATATCGAGAAAAACTTTTCCTTCATTTGCTTTTATAATTTTAAGATTTATCTCTCCCTGCCCATTCATTGCATCAACTGCATTCTTACAGATGTTTTCAATAACCCAGGCAAAAAGGGATGGATTTAAACTCACCAGGGTCGGATCAACAACTGTTTCTATATTGATTGAAACTTTGCGTGATATTCTTGTTTGTAAATACGAAACGGTGTGTTTAACATGATCAACAAGGTTTACTTCTTTCAATGCTGGTGTACTCCCTATACTTGAAAAACGCTCTGTTATTAGCTCCAGCCTTTCAATATCTTTTTCAACTTCTTTGATATAATCACTATTTCTGAATTCCGGAACCGCCTTAAAATATTCTACCCATGCCATTAAGGAAGAGATTGGTGTACCCAACTGATGAGCAGTTTCTTTGGCTAAACCTACCCAAAGCCTGTTCTGCTCTGCTTTTTTACTATAAGAAAAAGCTACATAAGCTAAAAAACCAAAAACCAGCAAGATCGAAAGCTGGACATAAGGATAGTATTTTAACTGATTAAATAGATCGGAATTATTATAGTATAATCGCCAGGTATTGTATACTACATTATCAAGTTGAGCCTGAATAATAATTGGAGAATGCTCAGCTTTCATTTCTTCCAGCTCGGCAAGTATAAGTGATTTTTGTTTTTCAGGTGTGGTATTTTCCGGAAGATCCAGATTCCGATGCATTATCGCATTACCCAGACTATCTACCACTATACAAGGAACTGAAGAATTAGCTCCGATTATTTCATTATATACAAATTGAAGGTTTTCAGCATTTTCAGTGTTATTAACAAATTCTAATGCCTTGGCAAACAATTCGATCGACTGACGCTCTCTTTCTTTAAGTCTTTTCGACAGAATATTGGTATAAATAATGGTACCCACACTTATACCAACAGCTGTCAGCAAGATCAGCCACCTTACGAAATTATTGCTCTCAAACCAGAAACTCCCATCATTCTGACGTTTAGCCATCATCTAACGGATTAAAAAATTAACATAAGTTATAAGATTTTAAAATACAAACGCACCAAATAGCATTATATTTACGTTTATAATATACAAAATCTATAGCCATGAAGTTTTCTGTTGTAACCCTATCGCTATTGGTGATTATTTCTTTTTTTATTTTAACCACAGAAGAGGTAATCTTAAATAATAATCACTTTAAAAAAGCTACCTCCTCGCTTCATTGCACTTATGATTATCATATTTCCTCTATTAAATCTAGATATGATTCCAGTACCCCTGAGGATAGGAAGTATGCTTCTTTCTGGATATCTCTAATGCTTGACAGGCCTTGTTCAAAGATTGAAAAAAATAATATGCAAAATCAATTTCCACAACAGGCTTCCACTTCTTGCAAAGCGTCAACAAAAGCAGGTTGATCAATAATTTTTGATCATCCATTTAAATATTAACTTATAGGAAACTTTTGCTCCCCGTGTTAAAATTCCAATTCGGTAAACCCTTCCTGCCAGCCATGCGGTACCTATTATCCCTAAAATTAACAACACCATACTTACAATGATCTGCCATGCAGGTATATCAAATGGTAACCTTGCCATCATCACAACGGGAGAAGTTAATGGAATCATCGAAAACACTGTAGCCAGGGTGCCATTGGGGCTTTCAACTGCTGGCAAACCAACTCCAATACTAATAATAATAGGAAGAATCACAGGGAACATAAACTGCTGAGTATCAGTTTCTGAATCTACCACAGAACCTATCATAGCAAAGAGTGAAGCATATATCAGAAAACCTCCAAGAAAATAAAATATAAAACATGCCACGATCAACGGAAGGTTCAGAGAAGAAATGACTTCAGTGATTACATTTACCTGAAATTCTGAGGGCGCTCCCCCTTGATTAAAATTGTCCAATTGCTGCTGACTTTCCATTGCCGTATTAACTACTTCTGTCTGACCAATGAACGCGCTTGCAACTACTAAAAGGATCACCGTTAAAACCACCCACATAAATAATTGCGTCAACCCAACTGCAGCTATTCCGATAATCTTGCCTGCCATCAACTGGAAAGGTTTTACTGAGGAGACAATCACCTCCACTATCTTTCCGGATTTTTCTTCCACCACGCCTCTCATCACCTGGCTTCCGTAGATCATTATAAAAATGAAAATCATATAAGCACTTGCCCCTCCTGCAATAGTACCTACTAATGCTGAAGTTTTTTTCTCAGTACCATCTTCACTCAAATTGATAGTTGTGATATCAATATCTGAATTAATTTCATCAAAAATATCTGTTGAAAGTCCTTTTTTCTGCAGTTTCAAACGTTCAATTTCATCCTCAAGCATAGACTCGATTACCGTTAATGTTCCAATTCCAGGATTGCCTTTAGTCCTCAAAACAACATCCTTTGGATTATCACCCTTGAAGTCAGGGATATACAATAACCCATAAGCTTTGGAATCCAGGTACGACTCTTTGGCTAAATCACCAGATAGAGATTCAGGCAGAAATTCAAACTCTAAATTATCAGACGATACTAAAGCCTTTTCAAATTTCTCAGATTTATCCAGAACTATAATTTTCTTTTGATCTTCTACCCCTTTAACTGACAAAAAAATTATCAGTGCATACACTCCGACAATCAACAGGGGTGTCAGAAATGTCATTAGAATAAAAGTTTTATTCGTAACGCGAGTGAGGTATTCCCTTCTGATGACTAATAATATCTTATTCATTTTTTTTATTTACAGATTGAATAAAAATGTCATTTATTGTGGGTAGTTTTTCATTAAAACTAAAGACTTCTTTCTGATCCACAACTTCCTTTAATAAATCATTAGCACTCTGGTCTGAGTATAATTTTACGTCAGTCTTTTGCTTTCCATTAGAAAGAAATGTATACACAACCTCTCCGGAATTCAGGTTAAGATTCCCTGCAGAATGTCCAATTGTCCAAATATTTTGTTTGTGTCGATTTTTTATTTCATTTTTCTCTCCATACAATATCAGTTTTGAATTATTTATCATGGCTATTTCATCACATAATTCTTCTACTGATTCCATTCTGTGTGTTGAGAGTATAATCGTCTTTCCTTCTTCTTTTAGTCTAATAATTTCATCCCTGACCAGATTTGCGTTGACCGGATCGAAACCTGAAAAGGGCTCATCAAGAATTATCAGATCAGGATTATGAACTACTGTACTGATGAACTGAACTTTTTGCTGCATTCCTTTAGAAAGGTCCTGAACTGTTTTATTCCACCATCCTTTCATCTCAAATCGTTTCATCCAGGCAACAATGGCTTCTTTGGCTTCTTTTTTCTTCATTCCTTTAAGCCCGGCCAGATACATCAATTGATCACCAACTTTCATCTTCTTATAAAGCCCTCTTTCCTCTGGTAAATAACCAATTCTTTCTATTGTACCAGAGTTTAATTCTTTACCATTAATAAGGATTTCTCCCTTATCAGGAGCAATAATACTGGTAATTATTCTTATAAAAGTGGTTTTACCAGCGCCGTTTGGCCCCAGTAATCCAAATATACTGCCAGGATTAATCTCTAAAGTAATATCATCCAGTGCAATATTCTTTCCATAACTTTTAGTAATGTGCTTTGCTTCTACAATTGGTTTCATTAAGAATTCTTCGGATAGATCTTGCTCTTAAATTACAAAAAAGCTGCCTTGCAAGGCAGCTTTTTTTATATTGAAGGTGAATTTTTAATTTTATTGTAGAGTAACTGCTTTATAAGCATCGATGGTTCCCCAGCCAAATTGACTACTTCTAGAAGGGTAAAGATCAGCAGAACGAGTTAATCGGTTTAACACCTGTTCTCTTGAAAGAGAAGGATTTGTACTCCAAACCAGGGCAGCAATTCCTGAAGTAGTAGCTGTGGCTACTGAGGACCCGCCCACTCTAGAAGGGTCCGGTCCACTTTGTGCAAGTGTCAGACTGGTTCTGCCACTATCTCCTGCACGCTGCATCACAATAGTAAAATCTACTTTGCTACCTGAGTGACAATTACTACACCTTACATATCCTCCATCTGTAATACCTGTGACAGCGACTGTTTCATTCATGTTTGCAGGAAAAACCACGCCGTACCAATTGGTAAAAGAGGTTGATGTACCTGCAGCACAAAACATCAGCTTTCCTCTTGCATAGGCGTACCGGATACCATCAGCCACCTGGCCACTCGATAAAGGAGAACCAATAGACATACTAATAATCCTCACATCAGAACGATTCCCTAATAATACTAGCGCATCGGTTACTCCATCTTTTTCATTTCCTTCCTCAATCACAACATCCCCAGTACCTCTCACTCCTACAAAATTAGAATTATAGGCAACACCTACTGAAGAACCCACTGTTCCTCTCGGTCCTGCTATAACTCCTGCCATTTGAGTGCCGTGCCCACATTTATCATTAGGCCCATCCGGGCTGGCCCACCACCACCAGGAGCTAACGTAAGTTCCGTATTTTCGTAAGTATCTACCATTTGACCATCCGGAATTAAACTGGGAGTTAAGCCCGGCTTGATCCGGAGATAGTCCCGTGTCGATCATTCCAATCGTAATTCCTTTTCCTGTGGTTAAACTCCAGGCCTGGGGAATATTACTTGTATAATAGTTCCAGGAAATTTTTACTGCTGGAGAAGCAGATACATAATCAGCGGGCTCCAGATAGCTGTCTGAAGAATTTCCACAGCCTAGTTTCCCCATAGTTCGATACCCTTCTCCATCTGCCATTTCTGAGAAATAATAAGTGTGAGGTTCGATATACCTAACTTCGCTCATTTGCCTGAGCATAGTTACAGCCGATGGAGATGATATTTTTACTTTTAAGAAAGGTAAAGTTGAATGGCTCTGTGTTTGAAGCCCTTCTTCCGGAATTGAGATACCGTCAGATAAATGAGCCGCCTCCAGCTTTTTCATAACATTATTCAATGACCTTGTCCACTCTGTTTCGGTGACATCAAAGTCTTTCCAATTAGAAAAAGAGCTTTCTGATGGTTGGTATCCGATTACTGCAATGCTGTCATAGGATATTATAGCGCTATAGAGTTCGCTATCTGACAATTCATTCCAGTTGAACTCATCATCTTGTAATAAAGATTGTTCGATTACAGAGTTTAATTGGGATTTGGTTGAAATTTCAATTTCTTTTTTTTGAATTGGGTTTTCCTGTAGATTACAGGAATTCATTATGGCCATAGTCATCACGGCCACGATGAGTCTTGATAAGTTTTTCATGGTTATTTGCGTTACTTTTGGTTGATTACCAATAATATACAAAGGAAAAACTTAAAACGAAACCGAGTATATAATTTAATTACCGGAAGAAATTACTGAAATGAAATATTTCCCATGGCCACTGCCAGGTCAAACCTGATATAAAATTGATTTGGAGAAACCCTGTCCAAGAATGCCTGGTTGACAAAAGTATTATCAGAAACCTTAACGAATTTATCGTTCAATTTTATTTTACACAGAGGGGAGTCCTGAATTACGACTTTTATCGGTATCTCAGGATTGGTACAAATAACATTTAAACTACCTGCACCAAGACTAGCCTGAATATGAGTATTACTAAATAGTTTATTATTTAGTTCTAATTCAACACTTCCAAAACTTATATTGGCTTTAATTACCCGAGCTTTTAATCCATTTAGATTTTTGATATAAATCTTTCCCAGATCAGACTTAATATTAAAGGTATCCAGAAAAACCGGATTAGGTGTGTTTTCATGACAATTCACAAACACATCTGCACTTCCGGAAGTTATTGACATTTTCCTCACTGGAATCCCCGACAAATCAAGAAATGCATTACCAGTACCATATTTGAGATCGAGCTCAAAGTCGTGTCCCTTACTTAGATACAGGTTACATTTTTCTTTGTATTCTTTCGCCCCAAAAAGTCCCAGTCCTAACAAGCCATTATTTGAAAGTGCTGGCTTTTCAAGCATAACATTTACATCCTGTACATCTCCTACCTTCTTTGATTCAAGTTTTGGAAGACTTTTTTCATCATCAGTTATAAAGTAAAGATTGAGTGGTTTGCTATTTTGAGAAGGTTTTAAATAGCTAATCGCTTCAAGGGAAGTAAGATTGAAACGGACATACCTAGTACCCGGCTCAGGATCTACATCGAGATGCTTCTTATCCTGTGCACTTACTTCAGACACAGCAGAAAATACTAAAACACTATAAAAAATAACTCTTAACAACATCGTTAACAGTAACGTAAGCTTCATTCAATTAGTTGCACAACCCTCTAATATAAAAATCGGCAACCGAATTTTCAATACGATTGCCGATTAAATTGTTGAGCTTATTTCTTGTTAAAAGTATTCTTTCATGCGCTCGAAGAACCCTTTTTCATTCTTACCAGGGTTAGGTTTGAAATTGTTGCTTGATCTCAAATCTTCGAGAACTTGCTTTTCATCTTTAGTTAGTGTTTTCGGTGTCCAGACATTTACATGTATCAACTGGTCACCAGTACCATATCCATTTAGATCCTTAATTCCTTTTCCTCTTAATCTAAGAACCTTACCGCTTTGAGTACCTGCAGCAATTTTAATTTTCACTTTACCTTCTAATGTAGGTATTTCAACATCAGCACCTAAAGCTGCATCAATAAAGCTTACATAAAGATCATAAACGACATTGTTGCCATCTCTTTTCAAGTGATCGTGTTCGATTTCTTCTATAAGTATCAAAAGATCACCTGCAGGCCCACCGTTTGGTGCTTCATTACCCTTTCCGGACATAGACAACTGCATTCCGTCAGAAACACCTGCTGGTATTTTTATTGAAATTATTTCTTCTTTTGGCTCAAGCCCCTGACTATTAGCTCCTGGAGGCAGGTTATCAACTATTTGACCACTACCGCCACAGGTCGGACATGTACTGCTGGACACCATTTGTCCCAGCATAGTATTAACTACTTTTCTAACCTGACCGGTACCCTGGCAGGAAGAACATGTTTTAAAGGTAGCTCCATCAGCAGCTACAAGTCGGTTAACCTTGATCTTTTTCTCAGCCCCAGTTGCCATTTCTTCAAGGGTGAGTTTTAATTTTATTCGAAGGTTCGAACCTTTTCTTCTACGGGCACGGCCACCACCGCCTCCACCAAAGAATGATTCAAAAGGATTTCCGCCGCCACCGAAAATATCTCCAAACTGAGAGAAGATATCATCCATGTTCATACCACCGGCACCACCTCTCATGCCTTCATGGCCAAAACGATCATACCGTTCACGCTTTTCTTTATTGCTTAATACCTCATATGCTTCTGCAGCTTCTTTAAACTTATCTTCAGCATCAGGATCACCGGAATTTTTATCCGGGTGATATTTAATAGCCAGTTTCCGATAAGCTTTTTTAATTTCTGCTTCAGAAGCATTTCTATCTACACCTAGTATTTCGTAATAATCTCGTTTAGCCATAATTAATTAAGATCCAATAACTACTTTTGCAAATCGTAAAACTTTTTCGTCTATCATATATCCTTTTTCAATGACATCTACGATTTTGCCTTTAAGTTCCGGTGAAGGGGAAGGAATTGCAGTAACAGCTTCCTGATAGTCAGCATCAAAATCACTACCTTGCTCCAGCTCCATCACTTTCACACCTTTTGCTTCTAATAACTTGGCAAGTTTGTCATAAATTAATTTTACACCAGCCACAACGTCAGGATTTTCGTCTTTTATTGCCTGGAGACTTCTTTCAAAATCATCCATAACAGGTAAAAGATCTTTTAAAATATCCTGGCCAGCGGTTTTTACCATCTCTAATCGCTCTTTTGCTGTTCTTCGACGGTAATTATCAAACTCGCTATATAATCGAATATATTTATCGTTGAGGGAATCGACTTCAGCTTTTAATAATTCTTCAGGAGATTCCTGCTTATTCTCTTCGTTCTCTTCGTTTTCGCTTTTTTGCACATGTTCCTCAACAGTGTTCTCTACTTCCTGATTATTCTCTTTCACTTCCTGTTCTTGTTGATTCTTGTTTTCGTTTTGCGAATTACCCATATCTTAATATTTATAACCTTGCTTACTTTTCTCAATTAGTTTGCCAAAGACTCATCTTGTGACAATTTGTCAGCGATCTGAATTTAATACCTGCCAGATCTTGTCTTTTAACGTCTGAATTCCAAATCCTGTTACAGAAGAAATGAACACATATGGTACATCGTAATTCAAAGTATCTTCCATTTCTTTCATCAACTCTTCATCAAGCATATCTGCTTTTGAAATTGCAATCAGGCGTTGTTTATCTAATAATTCCGGATTGTATCTTTTTAATTCATCGACAAGCACTTCATATTCCTTGTTAAGATCATCTGCATCAACAGGTATGAGGAATAGCAACATACTGTTTCGCTCGATATGTCTTAAAAACCTCAATCCAAGCCCCTTTCCTTCAGCAGCTCCTTCAATTATTCCCGGAATATCAGCCATTACAAATGATTGATGATCCCTATAGGCCACTACACCAAGGTTTGGAGTTAATGTTGTAAATGGATAATCCGCGATTTCCGGTTTAGCTGCGGAAACTGCACTTAATAATGTTGATTTACCGGCATTTGGAAATCCAACCAATCCAACATCAGCTAAAAGTTTTAGTTCAAGAACAACCCATCTGGTTTCGCCTGGTTCTCCAGGCTGGGCATATCTTGGAGTCTGATTGACAGAATTTTTAAAGTTTTCATTTCCCAAACCGCCTCTTCCTCCGGGAGACAAAATAACCTCCTGGCCATCTTCAGTTATCTCCCAAAGCACTTCACCAGTTTCATCATCTTTGGCTATTGTTCCTAATGGGACTTCGAGGATCTCATCCTTGCCAGCTGCACCGGTACTTCTCATACTTCCGCCGGGCTGGCCATTTTCTGCTATTACGTGTTTACGGTATTTTAAGTGAAGCAAAGTCCATAGCTGGCTGTTGCCCCTGAGAATTACATGACCTCCACGACCACCATTCCCTCCATCAGGGCCTCCTTTAGCTACATGCTTTTCTCTCCTGAAATGAACAGCTCCCGGACCTCCATGACCGGAGCGGGAGCAGAATTTCACGTAATCTATAAAGTTATTTCCAGACATTAAGTCGTTTTATTTCACCTCATCTATAACGGCACAGATGCTATCAAATATCTCATCAATTGATCCTACACCATTAACGCTATAGAATTTATCTTGTTTTTTATAATATCCTGCTACAGGAAGAGTCTCTTTTTCGTAAACCTGAATTCTGGTAGTGACTTTTTCAGAATCCTGGTCGTCTGTCCTTCCACTGGTCTTTCCTCTTTCCATTATCCTGTTCCTCAATTCTTCTTCAGGTACTTCAAGAGCTATCATACAATCAATTTTTGTATTTAACTCATCCATCAACTCATCCAATGCCTCTGCCTGAGCTACCGTTCTCGGAAAGCCATCGAATATAATTCCATTCAACTCCCCGTCTCCTTTAATTTTTTCACGAACCATATCAATAACAAGACTGTCAGGTACTAATCTCCCCTGGTCCATATAGGTTTGTGCTTTTTTACCTAATTCCGTACCCTCTCCCAAATGTTTACGGAATAGATCTCCGGTAGAAATATGTGTTAAATTGTATTTTTCAATCAATTTGGCACTTTGCGTACCTTTTCCGGCACCCGGAGGGCCAAACAGGACTATATTAAGCATGATATTCTTTTTGTTTGCATTTAGGGATAATAAAGAGCAAATATAAAAACTATCCCTGAAGTTTAAGACTATTTTAAAGGTTAATCCAATTGATATATGTCTGGCAGGTTTCTTCCATGTCCATTATAGTCCATTCCATAACCAACTACAAAGTCATTTGGTATCTCAAAACCCAGGTAATCAATTTTAAACTGACCTTTGAAAACTTCGGGCTTCATTAATAAGACACAAGTCCTAACAGACTTGACCTCCAATTTATTTAATTCATTCAGCAACCATTTCATCGTAGTGCCGGTATCGACAATATCTTCTACGATCACAATATGACGATCTGTGAGGTCTTCATTGATTCCTATTAATGATTTAATCTCCCCGGTACTTTCTGTTTCTTCGTAACTGGAAACTTTGGTAAAACTGATTTCACATGGAATCTTAGTCTCCTTAAGCAAATCCGATGCAAACATGAATGCACCATTGAGGATTATGAGAAACACCGGGTTTTTATCTTTATATTCTTTTATTATTTCTTCAGACAACTCATTGACTTTACTTCTGATCTTTTCGCCCTCCATATATAGTCTAGCTGTCTTGTCTAATACCTTCATAGTGGTTTATAATTTTTTCATTAAGTATTGATACATGCGTATCATTGATTCAAAATCAAATTTAAACACTTTTTCTTCCGGGCTATGTACGTGATCTTCCGGGGCGCCAATAAAACACCAGTCAAAAGGATAATCTGATGCTTGTAATTCCCTCGCATCACTTGACCCGCTTCCCTCCACTTCAAGCTGATATGCGATACCCGACTCCGATGCATGTTTTAATATTTTATTTAGCCATGACCGTCTGGGTAAACCTCTGTCACGCATCGAGATTACTACTCCTTTACCATGGTGTACACCATCAGTAACCCAGGTAATATCTGAAATCAAGGCCTGCCTGACTCCATATTCTTCATAAATGAATTTTGCTATCTGCGGAACAGCACCACCTCCATGCTCTTCTCTGGTTGAGAAAACTATTATTCCGTTCTCTAATGTTTCTGCAACCTTGAGGGCATTTAAAACACCAAGGCGGTTATCCAGATAACAGCTTTGAACATATTCATCAGTTTCTCTGAAATTAGACTCAAATACCAGATTAGTACCCCGATCTATCGGCCGACCAAAGTGATAAAATAAATTACCGTCTTTATTCATCTCCAGTCTGCAGAGTATTTCACCCATTGTATCCTCACCCCTGAGAAAATATCCCGACTGAACATCCGGACCTCCTATCGGTACCAACTGATTTTCATACCTGACTGTAAAACCGATGCTGTCTATATGTGCAAAAATAGCTGTTCTCGGTTCACCAAAAACCAGGATAATATTATCATGCCATTCATCACCAGCAATAATATCCGGCTGTACAATCCATTCTGATTTATTTTTTCTTATATAATCCAGCAAGAAATCTTTCATCTTGCTTTCATCTCCCGAAGGAGCAAATACCTCACATAAATCTTTTAACGTCTGATACATTAGGCAAAAATGCATTTTTTTAAATAGTTGTACATCCTTTTGATGGAATGATTAAATTTGTTAACTCGAAACTCGAAAGCCAATATATAAACACACATGTTTGTACTTACAGATCAAAGATCAATCGCTGATCGCTTTTTTGGTAATCTCAGAAATAAAGAGATTCAAAAAAACCGCCCTGTTTTCAGAGCAAACTTATCAAAAGTCGGAGCACTTTTAGCCTATGAAGTATCTAAGAACCTTAACTATGTTGAGGAAAAGATAGAAACCACTCTTGGAACAGCTGAAGGTCATAAGCTGAGTAAACCTCCTGTAATCATAACCATATTACGAGCTGGTCTTCCTATGTTGGATGGTTTTATGGACATGTTTGATGATGCTGACATGGGTTTTATTGGCGAATACAGGATGGAAGAAACTAATGAGGAAATTAAAATAAAAAGAGAATATGCAGCTCTGCCTAATCTTTCAAACAGGGATGTCATCGTCATTGATCCAATGCTTGCTACAGGTAAGTCAATGGTTGAAGCTGTAGAACACCTTGCTGATTTTGGTTCCTGGCAATCCCTGCATATTGCTTGTGTAATTGCTGCACCAGAGGGTGTCAAATATCTCAATGCCAATCTTCCTTTTGGCTATTCTTTATACCTTGGAAAAATTGATGATGGTCTCAATGATGATTCTTATATTGTTCCCGGACTTGGTGATGCAGGAGATTTATCCTTCGGACCGAAAACATAATTCCGTATTTTTCGGTTAAACAATATAAAGAAGATCATCTTTTTAGATTTGAAAAAACCTCCCGTTTTTTCGTTCTTTTTCAATTATTATTTCACAAAGAGTTTACACTGATAAACAAAAAATGATAGAAGAAATTTCAAAGTATTTGATAGTGTTCGGAAGTAGCATGGTGAAATTCATTTTTGGTCCGGTGGCAGGAACCTCAATGGGGTTTTCCTATATTGAAACTGTTTTGTTGACTGCGTTCGGAATGATGACTACTGTAATTATTATTACCGTTTTAAGTGAGAAAATAAAGGAATACAAAGCAAAAAGAAACAAAAAGAAGAGTCGTAAAAAATTTTCTAAAAGAAGTCGCCAGTTTGTAAAAGTCTGGTCTAAATACGGTATTTGGGGAGTATCCTTATTAACCCCCCTTATCTTTACTCCTATTGGAGGAGCACTTTTGATAAACGCAGTAGGCGCCCCTCCTAAAAAGATCATTCCGTCAATGCTGGTCTCTGCTTTATTCTGGTCAGCTGCTATAACTTTTGCTCTCAGATATATAATTCCAGACCTGCAGCATTTTACTTAATCCTCATCTTTATCTTCATCAGGTAGCATCTCAATATCTTGTATCAATACCCTTTTGGCAATTGATCTTCCTGTTGGGGTATTTGCTAAACCACCTAAAGCCGTCTCTTTATACCGGTCTTCCATGCTTTGACCAACTTCTCCCATTGCCATCACACATTCGTCTACCGGAATAACAGCATCCATATCGGCAATCGCAATTTGAGCCGATGAGTGAGCAATAGCTGCGGCACTGGCATTTCTGACTATACATGGTACTTCAACCAGCCCTGCAACCGGGTCGCAGATTAGTCCAAGCATGCATTGAATAGTAATTCCTACCGAATTAAAAATCTGATCTATTGATCCCTCAAAAGCATGAACAATGGCACCGGCAGCCATAGCAGCAGCAGTTCCGGTTTCTGCCTGACATCCACCAACAGCACCGGCAATACCTGCATTTCTTTCTATTATCAAACCTATTCCTGCAGATACCAGCATGCATTCGGTGATTTTTTTATCAGATATCCCGTGTTCTGCCTGCAATGTAGCTAATACTCCTGGCATAATACCTGAAGCGCCAGCCGTCGGAGCAGCAACAACCTTACCCATGCAGGAATTCACCTCTTTAGCAGCTAAAGCCCTGGAAATCATATCGGTGAATCCTTTATTCAGCACATGCTTTTCAGACTTATACACTTTCTTAGCTCCATTGTTAACCATGCCTGAATGGCTAGTCATATCCTTAGTAAGGCCTGAATTGACAGCATCCCTCATCACATCAAGGGCCCTCTGCATACCATCCCAGATATGCTCCTCTTTTTTACCTTTCTGCTGGATTTCATAGTCGATCACAGGTTGGTAAACCGGCAGGTCGTTCTCCAGACAGTGGTTCTTCCAGGATTCAAATGAGTCAAAAAGAAACTTCATATTGCTTTTGGGTTAATGTTTATGCAAAGCTAGATAAATTTTTACGGATTATGGTATTTATTGTTATGCAGAGCCGCGCCGGATTTATGTATATTTGCACATGGCTTTAAAAAATGACCTTTTAATCAGGGCTGCCAAAGGTGAGCCCGTAGAAAGAACGCCTGTCTGGTTAATGAGACAGGCTGGAAGAATCTTACCTGAATACCGAGAAGTAAGAGCAAAACTTAATGGTTTTATTGACCTTGTCAAAAATCCTGAAAGAGCTGCTGAGGTAACCATTCAACCTGTTGATATACTCAATGTCGATGCTGCAATAATTTTTTCTGATATTTTAGTTATTCCTGAGGCTTTAGGACTTCCTTATGACATGGTGGAAAAAAGAGGCCCTGTATTTCCTCAGACCATTTCTAACATGGAAGATGTCAAAAAATTATCGACATCAGATATGTCTGATAAGCTGGGATATGTAATTGAAGCTATTAAAATAACAAAGAAAGAATTGAATGACCGGGTGCCATTAATCGGGTTTGCCGGTGCACCATGGACCATAATGGCTTACATGGTAGAAGGTAGTGGTTCAAAAACTTTTAGTAAGGCAAGAAAAATGCTTTATACCCAACCTGAAACTGCTCATGCGCTACTTCAGGCTATTACCGATTGTACAAAGTCATATTTAAAAGAACAGGTGAATGCCGGAGCAAATCTTGTTCAGGTATTTGATTCATGGGCAGGAATATTGAGTCCCGCACAATATGATGAATTTGCAATACCCTATATTAAGCAGATTGTTGATTCGATTGAAGAAGTACCAGTCACAGTTTTTTCCAAGGGCGCTTATTTTTCTTTGCATTCACTCGGTAAAATGAATTGTGAAACTTTAGGGCTTGACTGGAATACCCCAGTAGATTTTGCATTAAAAATGGCCGGTCCAAACAAGACCTTCCAGGGAAATCTTGATCCTTGTGCTCTATATGGAAGTACTAGTGAGGTAAGGGCTGAAACGATCAAAATGCTGGATCAGTTTAAAGGCCTTCGACACATTGCTAATCTTGGCCACGGAGTTTATCCGGACACAGATCCTGAAAAGGTAAAAGTCTTTATTGAAACAGTAAAAAATTATACTCAGAAATAAATTGATTTTGGTTGGCTGGTAATCTGATATCAGCCGACCATTAATGAAGCCCGAGGATATCTGGCAGTATCCTTCCAACCTCTGAAACTTAGTGCGAGGGCAAAAGTAAGAGTTCCTACCCTTCCAAGAAACATTGATACAATTATCATCACCTTCCCTCCCATTGACAATTCAGGAGTAATCCCCATTGACAGACCAACGGTAGCAAAGGCACTGACCTGTTCAAACATAATTTGCTCCAACCTGGCTCCCGATTCAGTTATTGAAAGAACAAATACCCCAATAAGATTAAGCACTACAGCAAAGACAAAAGTCGATAATGCCCTGAAAATGGTGCTGTTGGGTATGTATAATTTATTGATTACTACTTTTTTATTACCTCTTATCGTGGCAATTACTGATTGTACAATTATAAAAAATGTACTCGTTTTAATACCTCCACCAACAGAACCAGAGGATGCTCCAATAAACATCAGGAAAACGAAAATAAAAATCGTTGGCATAGTTAAGGAGGATATATCCACTGTATTGAATCCTGCTGTTCGTGTTGTTCCTGACTGAAAGAAACTGGTGATCATACTCTCCATAAAATTCATTCCCTGGAGCGTATTATTCCTCTCCAGGATATAAAACATGAGCATCCCGAAAATCAATAATGTACCCGCCATATAAACTGCTACTTTCGTTCCCAGTTCCCAGTCCTTCCATGGGTTATTGAGACGATCACGTAGTTTTCTGATCGAAAACAGGTCTTGAAGAGTTGAAAATCCTAGTCCTCCAAGAATAACAGTTAAAATAACAATTACATGGATCGCATAATTATTTACAACTGTCGAATTATACAATCCATCAGTAAACAAGCTAAACCCTGCATTACAGAAAGCAGAAACAGCATGAAAGAAACTGACAAAAACCTTTTCACCAACTGATGAAAAAATCGCATCATCTTCCCATGATGTATAAATCATTACAAAACTTATCAATTCGATAAGAAGTGTGAAATTTACTACCCGACGTAAAAGGTCTTTCGCTGATGCAAGAGAATCAGAATTAAGGTGATCCTGAATTAATGATTGTTGCTTTATACCTACTCCATGTCTTAATAACCCACTAAAGAATGTTGCGAATGACACTATACCAATTCCTCCTAACTGCATCAGAACAAGAATTACCATGTGTCCTTTAAAAGAAAAATATGTGGCGGTATCAACGACGATCAGACCCGTGACACATGTAGCGGAAGTTGAAGTAAACAGTGCATCTATGAAGGACATCGAATCGGTGCCAACAGTTGTAGTAGGTAGCATCAACAAACCTGACCCGATAAATATCAACATCAGGAAACTGACTATAAAGGAAGCGGCTGGTCGAATATTGATCTGGGATATACTCTCAATGATCCTCACAAACTCGATCAACAGTACTATCAATAAATAGAGAGAAAAGATTTTTTTATAAAATTCGAAATACTCTCCCTCTCCAAAAAATCTATAAATCCGCTGTAATAAGCTGGCTTCAGTAAATAAATTAAATACGCCGTTCAAAAGTATCAGGAACAGCATTATAAACTCTATCAGATTGGCTCTTAAAAATTGCTTTCTGTCAGAATTATAAAGCAACTTAACAGCAAAGGTGAAAATAAAAACACCGAAAACGACTTCCAGCCAGAAAGCCAGTGCTTTTTGTGCGCTAATGGGTAGATCAAATCCCTGTAAATAGATCAGAAGGCTAAATCCTGCAATAAATGCAACACTCCCAAGGCCGCTGACTGCTTTAAGTACAGCCTCCTTACTATCAAAAAGTATTGTATTTATTCTGTCTATCAGAGATTTAACCACGTCATGAAGGTATGTTGTTTTTCAATGCCTCTTCTCTTAATCTATCCCGGTCAACCGGAACAACACCAAGATATTCGCATACAATACCACCCCCCAGGTTAGCCAAACCTGCAAGAGTATCAGGATCGAGGCCTAGCGCAAGGCATAATGCTGCTATACTCACTACAGTATCTCCTGCACCAGAAACATCGGAAATCCTTCTGTAATGAGCATCAAGGTAAATAGACCTTCCATTGGCATTATAATGGATCCCATGCTCTGATAATGTTAAAAGTACAGACTCTGCATTAAGTTTATCTCTCAAAACTTTGACTGCTTTATCGACTTCCGGGCGGTTGTTACTATGTAATTCAAGATGTAAACCTTCCCTGAGTTCTTTCAGGTTAGGTTTAAAAAGTGTTACATTTTTATAAAAATTAAAATTTCTTTTCTTTGGATCGACTACTGTAGGTACATTTTTTGATTTGGCATAATCAACAGTTTCCTTTATTACATGTTCATTGATCGTGCCCTTATCATAATCTTCAAAAATAACTACATCAACCTCTTTATCAATTAATCTTTTAATATGTCCAATCAGGCTTTGCTCTTCCAGGTTTACCAGGGGAGTATCAGTTTCATGATCTATCCTCATCATTTGCTGTGAACCAGACAACACTCTCAATTTAGTGGTAGTCATCCTGGTTTTACTTCTGATAATACCCTGATCAGGCAGTTCATTATCTTTAAGCAAATGTAAAAATTCATCTCCTTCAGCATCATCACCAATTACTGAGCATAGAATAGGAGTTGCGCCCAACTCCCTGATATTCATTGCAACGTTTGCTGCTCCTCCAAGCCTTTTCTCTCTTCTCGATACATTTACTACTGGCACAGGGGCTTCAGGAGATATTCTGTCAACTTTCCCCCATGTATAAGCATCGATCATCACGTCCCCGATAATGAGTACTTTTAGTTTGGAAAAAGCTTTTAAAATGTCGTCTATTGATGAATAATCCATTATTTCAATTTAGCTAAAGCAACTTTCATTCGTTCGATCGCTTCTCTTAGTTCACTCTCAGAAGCTGCATAACTCAATCTGATAGAAGTAGGAAGACCAAAAGCCTCTCCTGCTACTGTAGAAACATTTGCTTCTTCGAGAATATACATTGCGAGATCAGATGAAGTATTAATAGTTTTATTTCCATCAGATTTCCCGAAATAATACGAAACATCAGGGAAAAAGTAAAATGCACCTTTTGGTGTGTTGTTTTTAAAACCTGGTAATTCATTTAATAACTCCAAAACAAAGTCTCTTCGTCTCAAGTATTCTTGAGCCATTTCCTTAGAAGGTCCCAGATCTTCTGTTAAAGCAGTGAGAGCTGCTCTTTGAGCAATTGAACAGTTCGCGCTGGTTAATTGTCCCTGAATTTTACTACATGCTTTAGCTATAGGCAATGGAGCGGAAAGGTACCCTACCCTCCATCCAGTCATAGCAAAGCCTTTGGCAAACCCATTAACCGTCACTGTCTGATCAACCATTCCAGGCAAAGATGCCAGACTCACATGGTTGCCAGTATAGTTAATTAATTCATAGATCTCATCAGCAATTGCTATTATATCAGGATGTTTCTTAAGAACGTCAGCCATTTCGCTGAGTTCTTCTTTAGTAAATACAGACCCTGTTGGATTACAAGGAGATGAAAAAATCACCGCTTTTGTTTTATCAGAAATAGCATCTGCTAATTGCTTTGCTGAAGCTTTATACTCATTTTCAAGTTCACCTGTGATATAAACAGGCACACCACCAGCTAACTTCACTAAGGCCTCATAAGAAACCCAGAAAGGTGTGTAGATAATCACTTCATCACCTGGATTAATTATCGCTTGAAACAAATTAGCTAATGATTGCTTAGCACCATTTGAAACTACAATTTGCTCAGGTGTAGTTTCAATATTATTTTCATTTTTAAGCTTATTGGCAATTGCTTCGCGAAGGTCAGCATATCCATTCACCGGAGGATAACCAAAATACTTACCGCTATCAATTGCTTTCTTAGCACCTTCCTGTATATGCTTAGGTGTTTTAAAATCCGGTTCGCCAAGACTTAAACTGATTACGTCAATTCCTCTCGCTTTAAATTCCCGGGCTTTCGCAGCCATAGCTAGCGTAGCTGATTCTTCCATAGAAGTGACCCGGTCTGCCAATTTTATCGCCATAATGATTTAGGTTTAAAAATATTTGATGCCCAAAATTAAAACCATGATTGATTCAGACCTAATACTTTGCATTTTTTTTAATAAGGAAGGGTAATTATTTAATGAAAGGCCTGAAAAAATAAAAATTATTTAACTTAATCGTATTTTGTTCGTGTTACAATACTTCTTCCAAGTGTTAATTCATCAGCATATTCAAGTTCTCCACCCAAAGGAACACCCCGTGCAATGGTCGAAACTTCAATTCCTTTCTCAGAAAGCTTTTTATTAAGATAGAAAGCGGTGGTATCGCCTTCCATTGTCGGACTTAACGCCAATATAACTTCTTTTACAGTATTCTTTTTGCTTTCAATTCTATCAAACAATTCCTGAATACGAAGATCATCAGGACCTATACCATTTACCGGTGAAATCAATCCTCCAAGTATGTGATAAACCCCTTGAAACTGTGCTGTGTTTTCAATAGCTATTACATCGGGGATATCTTCTACCAGACAAATAAGAGAGTGATCTCTTTTAGCTGATGAACAGTATTTACACAAAACATCTTCACTCACCATACCACAATTATTGCAGTACCTGGTTTCAGTTCTGAGTTTTATTATGGCATCACTAAGACTGACAGAAGCTGATTCTTCAGTTCTTAACAGATGCATAACAAGTCTGAAAGCGGTTTTTTTACCGATACCCGGAAGTCGGGAAATCTCCAGAACGGCATTTTCGATCAGCTTAGAAGGATATTCCATAGGTTTCCTTAAACTATTTTAGCGTCTATACCTGCCTCTCTGATCGAATTTCTCATGGGCTTTAACTTTTCGTAGGTTCCTTGCTTCACAGAGCATTTGCCTTTATAGTGAATAATATATGTACACTGTTCTGCCTGTGTAGGGTTATGCTTGCAAACCTTGATCAAGGTGTTGATCACATGTTCGAAAGTATTAAAGTCATCGTTGTATACCATCAAATTCCGTTCAGACTGGTCAGTGACCACCTCCAATACTTCTTCAAGCGTTTCTTCCTGATGGGAATATCTCATGGTTTAAATAAAATTTAATTTTAAAGCGAAATTACAAATTATATAGTTTTTCTCACTTTAATTTAACAGCTTTATGACATTTTAGTTACAAAAAATGAAATAGAACAGCATGGAAGCTACTTCTGTCGCAATCATAATTACTGTATATTTTTTAGTGCTTTTCATCATTGCCCGGCTTACGGGAAAAAAAGCTGATACAGAAACTTTTTTTACTGCAGGCAGGCAATCTCCCTGGTATGTAGTGGCATTTGGTATGATCGGAGCTTCTCTTTCCGGAGTGACTTTTATTTCTGTTCCAGGATGGGTTGGTTCAAGCGAATTCACTTACATGGCTATGGTTCTGGGTTACTTAGCAGGTTACATTGCTATTGCATTTATATTATTACCTCTTTACTATAAGCTTAATTTAGTTTCTATCTATACTTACCTGGAAAAGCGATTTGGCTTTTACAGCTATAAAACAGGAGCAGGATTCTTTTTAATATCAAGAATCATTGGTGCTTCCTTTCGTCTGTTTTTGGTTGCCGGAGTTCTTCAATTAGCCGTTTTTGATCATTGGGGAGTACCTTTTGGAGTCACGGTAACAGTTGCTATTGCTTTGATCTGGGTTTACACATTAAAAGGGGGAATAAAAACAGTAGTATGGACTGACACACTGCAAACTTTATTCATGTTGCTAGCCGTTTCAGTGACTATAATCATCATTGGAAATGAAATGGGATGGGGCTTATCAGAGATCGTTACAAATGTAGAAAATTCCTCCTACAGTAAATGGTTTGAAACGGATGTCAATGAGTCAAATTTCTGGCTTAAAAACTTTATTGCAGGAGCCTTCATTACATTAACAATGACGGGACTGGATCAGGATATGATGCAAAAAAACCTGACGTGTAAATCTTTGAAGGATGCACAAAAAAACATGCTATGGTTTAGTGTTGTTCTTATTTTTGTAAACCTTATCTTTCTTAGTCTTGGGGCATTACTCTTTATTTATTCAGAGAAAAACGGCATTCCCATTCCAAAAAACACAGATGACCTCTATCCGCTATTAGCTCTGAATAATTTAGGATCAGCAGCAGGCATTTTGTTTATGCTTGGTATAATAGCAGCAGCGTATTCCAGCGCGGATTCAGCATTAACTGCCCTTACAACATCTTTCTGTCATGATTTTCTCGATATTAAAAAGTATCCTGAAAAGGAAAGAAAACGAATCAAACTCCTTACTCACATTGGTATGTCAACAATTTTACTAGTGGTAATTTTGATTTTTAATGAGATCGAAAGAGACAATGTGATTAAAGAACTATTCAATGCAGCAGGCTTTACTTATGGACCCCTACTCGGGCTCTTTGCTTATGGCCTTTTTATAAAAAAACAACTATCAAAGGAATTTTTAGTCCCTGTAATCGCCATTATTGCTCCTGTAATAACCTATTTATTAGTTGAATATTCAGTGGTACTCTTTAATGGGTATGAAATTGGATTTGAAAGGTTGTTAATAAACGGGCTTTTGACAATC
The DNA here is from genome assembly GCF_026241165.1 of Mangrovivirga halotolerans. GTDB lineage: Bacteria > Bacteroidota > Bacteroidia > Cytophagales > Cyclobacteriaceae > Mangrovivirga > Mangrovivirga halotolerans. Next base: position 581,799 of record NZ_JAPFQN010000002.1, read on the forward strand.
ATTGGACTCTTATTTATCACAGACTGGTCATCCGAAGTGGATGCACTAGATAGTGATCTTAAATCAGATAAGTTCTAAAGAAGGATCCCAGAAAATTTCTTTAAAATTCTGCACTTTATCACTCTTTACCAGAACTCCTTCTCTGTTAAGAAGTTCTTCCATTCTGTCGGGTGTTTCAAAATGGTGTTTACCTGTTAGCATACCATTTCTATTCACAACCCTATGGGCCGGAACATCGGGTATATTGTGAGAACTGTTCATAGCCCAACCAACCATCCGGGCAGATGATTTTGCTCCTAAGTAATTAGCAATGGCCCCATAGGAAGTCACCCTCCCATGAGGCACTAATTTCACTACTTCGTATACGTCCTTAAAAAAAGACTCTTTCAATTTTTTATTTTATCTGGTGAAAAACCTGGTTCCACCAAATACATAATTTACACCTATTTGAACACCAACAAGTAAAGAAGACCTTCTTTCGTAAAGCTCATCATACTTCTGTTCCTGCATATGCTGAATGAAATCCTCATTTCTAAAATCAGAAATAGCATAATTCATTCTAAGCTGAGTGCTGATCGATAAGTTTCTTGCGATATCAATATCAAATCCCATACTTGCTGCAATTTGAAATTCAGCTTCTTTAAACTCTCTGACAATTTCCTCCTCAGTGGTAAATAGCACTATCTCACCATCTGTAGCAGGAACATTATAATAATCCTCTCCAGGAACAGGCTCTGCTCCTTCAGGTGGAGTTACACCCTCTGGAATATAGTATTGTGATGCGTCATATTTAATTCTTTCACTGCCGGATGTTAAAAATGAAAGCTGAGGACCGATCATAAAATTAAATCTAGTCCTGTCAACTGAAGCACTCATGAATTTTAACAACACAGGGAGATGAATATAATTAGCCTCGAAATCACGGTATCCCTGAACAGTTTCATAAATGTCAACTACTTGGTAATACGCTCCCTGAATAGAGTAAATCGATTCAAGTTGTAAACCGAAATTATCAGTCAGGTCAACACCAAATGCAAGACCGATCGGAGCAAATTTTATATCGTTAGTTTGAACATATCTCGGATCAGATTTTAATCCTTTATCCAATACAAAATTCATCTGACCGGTGGTGGTAGCACCAACATGAACTTTTACCTGGGCAAATGCTGATATACTAAAAAGTAGAAACAGCCCTAAAAAAAATGATTTTGTTTTCATACAGATTGAATGTTTTTTCCTTATCAGGGTTCTTTATATATAATATGGAAATAATCAAAAAAGTAACCCCTTTGTAAGTAAATACAAAAAAGTATTATCTTTCGATATTGAAATATAATAGGCGCAAATTAAAATAAAACTTTAAATTGCCTTTCATTTTTTAATTTCAATCTAATGAGAACCTTACTTGCTTTTATTTTACTTGCTTTTCAAACACTTATTTATGGCCAGGTGCAAAAAGCTTCTCTGGTAGGGGATGAACTTTTTAGTGTGAAGAAAAAAAGTAGCCAATCATTTTTATACTTACATCAAAATGATTCAACAAAAGAATTTGATCATGCTAAATATAAAATCGATGCAAGCGATAAAGACAGTTTAAATCTGGCTAATGAAATCACTACTTTCAACTTAATGTGGGAGTCTGCTGTCAAAAGTGGTAACCTGAAAGTAAAAACTATTCAAATAGATAAACCTGAAAAGTTTAATGATGTATTGAAAAGATTAGCCAGTCATTATCTGGATCTTGAAGAAAAACCATTTCTGGATGACTATGAGGCAATCGGATTAATGATTCACGAATCAGGAGCTTATCGGCCTATTTATGAATATTTAAGATCAAAAGGCCTGGAAGTTGAAGGTGTAAAAGTAGAGCAAGTTGGAATTGCCAGAACTAAATCGCTAAATAACGTTGGAATACCAGGTTCCCCTATTGTTCCTATCCCATATTTAATTTATCTTCAAATAAAATCAGAATAACTTTTTATCTACCATGAAAATCTTCAGCCAAAGTTTAAGTTTAGCATTTCTTATGTTCCTGTTACAATTAATGACAGGATGTAGTAATAAAGAAAATAGTGAAAAAGAGATGAGTGCACCAAAAGCAGAAAAAAAAGATACAACCCTGACAATTCACGGACATTCACGAGTCGATCCGTATTATTGGTTACGCGACAGAGAAAATCCTGAAGTTATTGCTTACCTGGAATCAGAGAATGAGTACACAGAAAATATTCTTGCTCATACCACTGAACTTCAGGATAGTTTATTTGAGGAGATGAAAGGCAGAATAAAAGAGCGAGATCAATCTGCTCCTATCAAAAGTAACGGGTATTGGTATTATAGCAGGTTTGAAGAAAATAAAGAATATCCTATTTACTGCAGAAAAGAAGAAACACTTGAAGCTGAGGAAGAAATAATTCTGGACGCTAATAAAATGGCTGAAGGACATGAATATTTTAATGTTGCCGGCCTTGAAGTGAGTCCAGACAATAAACTATTAGCCTTTGGGGTAGATACAGTAAGCAGAAGGTTATACACTTTACACATTAAAAACCTTGAAACCGGAGAATTACTACCTGTTACAGCTGCTAATACTTCACCAGGATACGCCTGGGCTGATGATAATGAAAACATCTTTTATACTTCAAAAAATACCGAAACCCTCCTAAGTGAAAAAGTATACAGGCACAACATTAATGAACAAAATGATGAGCTAGTGTATGAAGAAAAAGACCAGTCATTTTATATAGGGGTTTACAGGGAAAAAACTGGTAAATATATTATTATCTGGAACAGCAGTACGACTACAAGTGATTACCACTTATTAGAATCAAATAATCCTCAGGGAGAATTCAAACAATTCACAAAACGAAGTTCGGGACATGAATATAGTATTTTCCCAGACAACGGAAAGTTCTGGATAATCTCTAATAAAGACGCTTTGAATTTTAAACTGATGTCTGCCGATCAGATCGGGTTAGATATAAGTAAATGGAAAACTGAGATTCCCCACAGAAAAGATGTATTACTTGAAAACATGGAGGTATTTGAAAGCCATCTTGTATTTGAAGAAAGATTTAATGGCCTCACTCACCTAAAAGTAAGGAATAAGGCCACCGAAAAAGAATACGAAATTAAATTTGAGGAAAACGCATATATCACTGGTATTGGCTCTAATGATGTTTATAAAACAGATGTACTTAGAATTTATTACAGTTCACTAACTACCCCTTTTTCTCATTTTGATTATAATGTTGAGACCAATAAAAGAACCCTGATCAAGCAGCAGGAAGTAGTTGGGGAATATTCAAAAGAGAATTATGAAACCGAGAGAATATCTATTAAATCTCGTGACGGGGTTGAAATACCCGTTTCATTAGTTTATAAAAAAGGTTTTAAAAAGGATGGAAACGGCCCATTATTACTTTATGGATATGGAAGTTATGGAAACACAATCGATCCTTATTTTGGAAGCGCCAGGTTGAGTCTTTTAAATCGAGGGTTTTGTTTTGCTATTGCCCATGTAAGAGGCAGTCAACTTAAGGGGAGAGAATGGTATGAAGAAGGTAAAATGTTTAAAAAGCAAAACACCTTTAATGATTTTGTCGATGTGGCCAAAGGTCTTATTGAAAAAAAATATACAGGCCCTGAGCATATGTATGCTATGGGTGGAAGTGCCGGAGGATTACTTATGGGAGCTGTAATTAACCAGGCTCCTGAACTTTTCAATGGAGTGGTTGCCGCAGTACCTTTTGTCGATGTTGTTACGACGATGCTGGATGAAAGTATCCCATTAACTACAAATGAGTTTGACGAATGGGGAAATCCTAAAAATAAAGATTCTTATGAATATATGTTGTCCTACTCTCCTTATGACCAGGTGAAAAGACAAGATTATCCAAACTTACTCGTAACTACCGGATTACATGATAGCCAGGTGCAATACTGGGAACCAGCAAAGTGGGTAGCGAAATTAAGAGATTATAAAACAGACAAAAACCTCCTTTTACTTAAAACCAATATGGAAGCAGGTCATGGAGGGGCATCAGGAAGATTTGAAAGCTTAAAAGAAACTGCTCTTGAATATGCTTTCATATTAGACCTGGAAAATAAAAACTTATAAATCAAAAAAGGCTGCCTATTGAAGGCAGCCTTTTTTTATTCTGTCTCGGGGTATATCCTTAAAACGTATTAATATTCTTTCCGGTTTTCATTTTTATAAAATTCACCAATATTATTAATGACAAAATCTGTAAACCAACCGAATATTCAGCTGAATAAATGTAAGGTAAGAGCATTTCTAAGAGAAAACAACAAATAATACAGTCTGGCAAATTTTGTTATTGCTTTTTATCCTTAACAACTAAAATCTTATTAATCAACAAGATTTTTGAAATTCCCCTGACTTAATTGGAAAATTTAAAAAAATATTTGTCAGATTTTGACATTAAAAATATATGTAATATATTCATGAAAAATTAACAAAAAGTAATCGAACACCACCACTATACTTTAGTTTTCAATAATTTGAAACTTGAAATTCGATCACACATAAAAACTTGTTAATAATTACGGAAGACTAATCTATCAATCAGATAAACGGGCAAATTTTTGTCCGTTTATTTTTTTTAATTGACTTTCAATATTTCTAACTGGGCGTCTAATAAAGAAGGAACAAACTTATAATTAATAATCGGAAATTTTTTACTGATTGACTCCAGAGATATATACCCGAATAAGTCTTTTGGTCTTATGAAAACTAATAGCTTCACGTTTTCTTTTAAAGCATTTGGAAGCCATTCTTCCTCCATATATTTAATTGATTCTCCCGGCATCGCTCTCAGATCGCTTGAATTAATTATAATATTATTGTTTCCTTTTGAGACCTTATCTAGTCCCCATTCCATTATTTCCACAAAGTCCTTAGGTTCTATTATACCTTTTATTGAAATACATAAGTATTGAACATCACCAACTACATCGATGTTTCCATAGCAATTATTTGAAATAGTTATTGCTTCATTAATTTCATGATCACTAAAAGCAAACACAGACATAAGCATTTTAAACTGACGTCTGATGATATCAGTAAATGATTTCATTTAATAAACACGTTTTAATCCTCTTTATTCGTTGATAATGTTTAAGTTGAGCTACCCTAAACATCAAATTTATGCATATATATGCACATTAACTTCCTGGTACTTAAGTTATACAAACGATAAGAAATATCCTAACTAAACATAAGTGATATAGTTAATTATTTACTTAAAAAATGTGACCGGAATTTTGAATTGGCTCACAATCCTTTTAGTCTTCCCCTAAAGAATAAAGTTCTGAGCTATCCGGTAGAGCTAGTAAACCAAAGTTTAACTCAAGTTCAGATTTGATTTTTAGAGGAGTAGGGATTATTTCATGACCCCGAATGGGGCGTGGGAGCAATCAATAGCCTTCCCTTGGCTATCGCTAGCCGACTTTCTTATTTCATTTCTTTTGATAAAGCAAAGGATATAAAATAAAAAAAGCCGGGCACTTTCGTGCTCGGCTTTTGTCTGCAGAGGAGGAGGGATTCGAACCCCCGGTACCTTGCGGCACGCCGGTTTTCAAGACCGGTGCATTCGACCACTCTGCCACTCCTCTTCGTGATCTTCCCCGTCTCTTTGTTAACGGGAGTGCAAATATAAATACAGATTTAAACTACGCCAATATTTTGATAAAAATTTTATCCATAATCTTCATGTTTTGCTTTATCAATACTCGCATTTAGCTCAAAACCAAGGAGAAAGATGATAGATAAAATATATAAATAAACCATGATTGCTATCAAAGCACCAATGGAACCATAGAATTTGTTGTAAGTTCCGAAATTATTAATGTAAAATGAGAATCCCATAGACGCCAGCATAAGAGATATAGAGGCGAATATTGCTCCGGGACTAAAAAACTTTAGTCGACTGTGCAAGCTTGGAGCAAAATGATATATCGAGGCAATTGTCAACAAGAACACAGCAAAGAGAATCACATACCTTAGCACAACAAATAGCACAAATGTCTTATCCGAAATAAATATTATATCCATCTGATCTAAGATCTCGATGGCATATTGAGCTACAATTAACAAGGCAGTAGCTACAATTAAGCCTAAGGCAAGAACAAAAGTTAACCCAAGAGCAATAAGTCTTGCTTTTACAAAACCTCGCTTTTCTATAGTCCTGTGGATACTGTTAAATGCCGACATTAATGACATCATTCCATTAGAAGATAAAAATAGTGAACTTATCAAACCAATACTAAGTAGTCCACCACGTTGCTTACTGATAATATCTTCTATAGTTGTACTAGTAAATTGATAGACACTTTCAGGCATGTTTTCAGCCAGAAAATCCATCACATTCTGAGTAAAGTCAATATCCCCCGTATTGATATAAGGTATCAAAGTGAAAAGAACTATAATAGCAGGAAAGATAGCCAGGGTGAAGCTAAAAGCAACGCTACTCGCCTTTTCTGAGATTCTATCAGTTTGAAGCTTTCGCAATAAAATAATCACAACAGAATAAAAAGAAATATCGTGCTTCTTAAGACGTTTCTCTTTAAGTCTGCTTACAGTTTTCCTGTAAGCTTCAGATTGCAATATACGTCGTTCAACTCTTTTCCTCATTAATAGAATTCATCAAAAAGATCAATAAGCTTTGCAGGAGGCCTGCAAGGCTTACCAGTATCTTTATTAACACAAACAAGTGTCGTACTTCCTTCTGTTAACAGTTCATTTTGTTCGTTCAAAATTTCGTACTCAAAATAAAACTTTAAACTGGGTTTCAAAGGTATTTTAACAATTACCTTCAGATGATCGTCGTATTTTCCCGGAGCCAGATATTTAAATCTACTATCCAAAACAGGAAGCATATATCCTTCCTCCTCCAATTGTTTATAACTAAACCCAAGCGCTCTTAAAGCTTCAACCCTTCCAACCTCAAAATACATCGCGTAATTACCATAATACACGTACCCCATTTGATCGGTTTCAGCATACCTTACTCTTATCTGCGTTTCATGTACGTACATATTACTCGTAAATTTTAGCTTTGTTTAAAGCATTTTGATATTGGCGAGCTTTCACCAGATGCTGGGATAATGTAGTAGAAAAATCATGATAACCGGAAAAATCAGGTCGAGCGACAAAATAATAATAATTATGATCCTGATAATTTAATACTCCATTTAATGAAGCTATCTCAGGACAATTAATCGGCCCCGGAGGTAAACCCGCATACATATAAGTATTATAAGGAGAATCTATTTCTTTATGTTTATTTAAAACTCGTTTTATAGAAAAATCACCAGCAGCAAATTTCAAGGTAGGATCAGCCTGCAATAACATCCCCTTTTTTAATCTGTTAATATATACCCCGGCAATTTTAGAATACTCCTCAGGCTTATTACTTTCTTCCTGAATGATACCGGCAAGAGTTGCTACCTCTATTGGGGTAAGCCCTGCCTTTTCAGCTTTAGCTCGTTTGTCATCCGTCCAGAAACGATCATATTCAGTTTTCATTCTATCCATTAACTCCTCAGAAGAAATGGTCCAGTAAACTTCATAAGTATTCGGAATAAACATAGCAAGGATAGTAGTATCATTAAACCCATATTTATTCAAAAGATCATCATTATTTAATGCTTCCAGAAAAGCAGCTGAATCCAGTTCAATATTATTAGTGATTTTCCCTGCCAGATCTTCTTTAAATCTCACATTATTAAATGTAATCATTACTGGTTCCTGTGCCCCACTTCGCAAAAGTCTGATCGCTTCCAGGTTAGTCATATCCGGAGTCAGTAAATATCTACCGGGCTTCATATTTTCATCATAATCCAGAATGGCCTTTGCCACAAAACCAAATGTCGCCGGATCTTCTACCACCTTATCTTTAAAAAGCTTTTTTAAAAAGGTGGTGAAATCTGTACTATCATTAACATAAACTATTTTGGCATCTCTTTCGACCAAAACATTTGGAGTATATAGCATTTGATAAATGTACAGTGAAAAAGTTGAGAGGATCACTGTTCCAGCTACTAAAGCAAAAATTAATCTTTTTCGTATTTTCATATTACTGCAAAATTAGTATTTTTCTTTTTACATTTTTATTCACTGGTCAAACTCCTTACTAAATGGAAGCGAAATTCATTCAAATACACCCTGACAACCCAAATCCTAAGAAAATAAAGGAGGTAGCACAGGTACTGGCAGAAGGCGGGCTAGTGATTTACCCCACCGACACGGTATATGGACTTGGTTGCGACTTAACAAATAGCAGAGCTATAGAAAAAGTTTGTCGGATAAAGCAGATATCAACTAAAAAGCTAAACCTTTCTTTTATTTGTTATGATTTGTCTCATATAAGCGAATATGCTAAAAATATAGACAATAGCACGTTCAAATTAATGAAAAGAGCATTACCCGGACCTTACACATTTATATTAAATGCTTCCAGCAAAGTTCCAAAGATCCTAAACGTCAAAAAGAAAACAGTTGGTATCCGTGTTCCTGACAATAATATTCCAAGAGAGATAGTTAATGAATTAGGCAACCCCATCATTACTACTTCAATAAAAGATGAAGATGAAATTATAGAATACAGTACTGACCCTTCATTGATCTATGAAAAATTCAAAAATCTTGTAGATATAGTTATCGATGGCGGTTACGGTGGAAACATTGCATCAACAGTAATCGACTGTTCGGATGACCAGGCTGTACTTTTACGAGAAGGATTAGGAAAAACAGAAGATTTGCTTATTTGATATATTTAATGTCTGAAAAAAACTTACTTGTAACATAATTTTGTCTCGAAAGATAGTTGAAAACCAAAGAACAAATCCTGCAATCGTTTTAAACGATATTTAACAGAATTTTCACTAATAAAAGCAACACTCAAACAGGTTGAAACAAAATATTATTTCATAATTTTCGTCATGAAAGAATAGTAAAAGGTTTCTTTTGACACTTCAAATTACACACCCCCCTTCTTAACAAACTTTTTTATTCAATTCATAGTCAGCAGATTTGCACTGTAAAACAAAGCTGATACATGAAGAATTTTTTTAAATTATTTGCAATAGCAATTTTAGCATTGACACTGAATTTTGACAGTGTTGCACAAAACGAAAAAATTAAAACTGCCTTTTTATATCAGTTTTCCAGATACATCCAATGGCCTGGAAACAATGGGGCATTCACCTATGGAGTTTATGGTGATGGTCCAATTTATAATGCCCTGGTCAATATGGCAAAGACAAGAACGGGGATCAATGTGATAAAAATCACCAGTTTGTCTCAGGCTAAGCAGTGTAATATTCTTTTTGTTACAGACAAGGTTGATAATATAGAGCAAGTCAAACAAGCTGTAGGAAACTCTCCTACGTTGATAGTAACCGAAAAAAGTGGCTTTGCTAAAAAAGGATCTGAGATCAATTTCACCAATGTAGGTGGTAAGCTTCGATTTGAAATGAACTCAGACAATCTCAAGAGAAAAGGATTATTAGTTTCAGGTGAATTAAAAAACCTGGCTATTATGATATAAAATTTCATGGTTTATAGTGGTTGTTTATAGGTTTTAGTTGATTAGTGCTAGTTGATTGGTTAATGGCTGTTCAAAAAATGAACAGCCATTTTTTTTTGAGTTTTTTTGGCCATTTTTACAATATGATTAATAATGAAGCGCCAGTAATAGACACCCAGTATTTTCCATCAATTGCCTGGTGGCATGCAGTATCTGACCTCGAAGAAATAGCTCTTGAAAAGCATGAGTTTTTCGAAAAACAAACTTACAGAAACCGATGCCACATTCTGGGTCCCAATAATATAGTTCGACTTACTGTACCTGTAATCGGAGCCCAGAAAAAAATAAAAACTAAAGATATTAAAATTGAAAATTCTCAAAGATGGCAATCGATCCATCTCAGAAGTATTCAGGCTTCCTATGGTAAAAGTCCTTTTTACGATCACTACATCGACTATATAGAGCCATTTTTTCAGAAGAATTATAAATACTTATGGGATCTGAATCTTGATGTTCTGACAACATGTCGCGACCTACTCGGACTTTCTGTCCAGTTCTCAGAAACTTCATATTATTCCAAAAATCATAATATAGACCTCAGATCTGTGATTAATCCTAAAAAATCATTAAAAGATTCGCTAAATTTTACACCTAAACCTTACTTTCAATGTTTTGGCAACAAATTTGAGTGCAATTTAAGTGTATTAGACTTAATTTTCTGTGAAGGACCAAATGCAATAAACTTCATTAAGCCAGAATAAAAAGAGATATAAAACAATACAAATAATTATTACGTTAACTAGTATAATTCAAAAGAATTAAATAGATTGATTAAAGCGATTTTACCGCTTTAATTCTCATAAAAAATCAGCCGGATTAGAATGGAAGCAAAATTTTCAAATAGAGTAAAAGAGGTGATCTCCATGAGCCGTGAAGAAGCGTTGCGATTGGGGCATGAGTATATTGGGACAGAACACCTCCTGCTAGGCATGATTCGTGAAGGTGAAGGTGTGGCAATTAGCCTGCTTAAGAAGCTCGGCGTTTCAATAGAAGAGTTAAAAGAGACCATAGAGCAAAACACGAGATCTACTGCAGGAAGTAATGTTAAAAATCTGGCAAATATACCTTTGACCAGGCAGTCTGAAAAGGTTCTGAAGATCACATATTTAGAAGCAAAAATCTTTAAAAGTCAATTAATAGGTACTGAACATTTATTACTGAGTATCCTGAGAGATGAAGATAATATCGCCACTCAGATTCTCGAAAAATTTGATGTCACCTACGATGTCGTAAAAGATCTTCTGGAATATCAAATGAATCATCCAAGTGCATCATCAGATACAGATGATGGTGACGAGGAAACTTCAAGAATATTCGGAAGCGGATCATCTTCAGGAAGTAGTGGATCTTCCAAAACAACTGAAAAGTCCAGAACTCCTGTTTTGGATAATTTTGGAAGAGACCTTACAAAACTTGCCGATGATGACAAACTCGATCCAATCGTAGGTCGTGAAAAAGAAATCGAACGAGTAGCACAGATACTGAGTAGAAGAAAAAAGAATAACCCTGTACTTATAGGAGAGCCCGGTGTTGGTAAAACGGCCATTGCCGAAGGTTTAGCTTTACGAATAGTTCAGAAAAAAGTATCAAGGGTCCTTTTCAATAAACGCGTCGTTACATTAGACCTGGCTTCACTAGTAGCGGGAACAAAATACCGCGGTCAGTTTGAAGAAAGGATGAAAGCCGTGATGAGTGAGCTTGAAAAATCTCCTGATGTAATACTTTTCATTGACGAACTTCATACTATTGTAGGAGCCGGTGGAGCTTCAGGATCACTTGATGCCTCCAATATGTTCAAACCCGCACTTGCAAGAGGTGAAATACAATGTATCGGAGCAACAACTCTGGATGAGTACCGTCAGTATATCGAAAAGGATGGTGCTTTAGCGAGAAGATTCCAGATCGTAATGGTTGATGCAACATCGCCTGAAGAGACAATGGAAATCCTCAATAACATTAAGGACAAGTATGAAAATCATCATAATGTAAACTATACTCCTGAAGCAATTGAAGCCTGCGTTAAATTATCTGACCGATATATTAGTGACAGATATCTTCCGGATAAGGCAATAGATATTCTGGATGAGGCTGGAGCAAGGGTTCACATTAACAATATTCATGTTCCTGATGAGATTCTCAACCTTGAAAAGGCTATTGAAGATATAAAAGACGAAAAAAATAAAGTTGTAAAAAGCCAGAAATACGAAGAGGCTGCGCAACTTAGAGATAAAGAGAAAAAACTACTTGAACAACTAGACTTCGAGAAAAAGAAGTGGGAAGAAGAAACTAAAACTAAGCGTTACACTGTCGATGAATCTGCTGTTGCTGATGTAATCGCGATGATGACAGGAATTCCTACCAAACGAATTGCAGAAACTGAAAGCGTTAAACTTCTCGGTATGAAAGAAGAGCTTCAGAAAAATGTGATCGGTCAGGATGAAGCAATCGCTAAGTTGACAAAAGCAATTCAGAGAACCCGAGTTGGATTGAAAGATCCGAAAAAACCAATTGGTTCGTTCATATTCTTAGGCCCAACTGGTGTTGGTAAAACTGAGTTAGCTAAAGTTCTTTCTTCTTATTTATTTGACAAGAAGGATAGTCTGATCAGAATTGACATGTCTGAATACATGGAAAAATTCTCTGTATCAAGACTTGTCGGAGCGCCTCCGGGTTATGTCGGGTATGAAGAAGGTGGTCAGTTAACTGAAAAAGTAAGACGTAAACCATATAGTGTGGTACTTCTTGATGAGATTGAAAAAGCTCATCCGGATGTTTTTAACTTGCTACTTCAGGTTCTTGACGACGGTATCCTGACAGACGGACTCGGCAGAAGAGTTGACTTCAGAAATACTATCATTATCATGACCTCTAATATTGGAGTCAGAGACCTTAAGGACTTCGGTGCCGGTATAGGTTTCAGTACCAAGAAAAAAGAGGAAAGCATGGATGAAATAATGAAGTCTACAATTCAAAGTGCACTCAAGAAAGCATTCAGTCCTGAGTTCCTTAACCGTCTTGATGATGTGATCGTGTTTAACTCTCTGGAAAGAGAACACATCCATAAGATCATCGACATTTCTCTGGAAAAATTATTCAGTAGAATAAAGGATCTTGGCTATGACGTCGAACTTACGGACGCTGCCAAAGATTTCTTGTCTAACAAAGGGTATGACCCACAATATGGAGCAAGACCGCTCAACCGAGCAATACAGCGATACCTGGAAGACAACGTAGCAGAAGAGATTCTAAAAGGGGATATCTCAGAAGGTGACGTTATCCTGGCAGATCATAAGAAAGATGAAGATCAGCTTACACTTAAGGTGAAAAGATCTAAAAAATCTGCTAAAAAGGACGAAGAGTAAGTATTAAGAATAATATTTGACCAAGAAGGCCTGGCTTAAATGTCGGGCTTTTTTATTTTAATATCCTCCGAAGTATTTTCTTAAAAACCATTCCACCGACACCCAGAGCAAAAGAATTGCCAATAACCACTTCCATTCTACCAGGGATCTGTAATTAATTTTAGAATGGATCTTTACTGTTTTATCAATAGAAATATCTTTGTGAATTTCTCCCAGCTGATCCATAGAATAAAAATTCCCTGATTGTTTATCTGCAAAAAATTTAAGATCAGTCCAATTGGCTTTTAGATTATTTTTCTCAAGACTAAATGGCTTAACAACGAACTGTCCTTGATCTGACACCCTCCTACCTTCAAGTTCGGCGCTTGCAGCATACCGATAAACCCCAGCTTTTAAGCCTGAAATCTTATACGGCGAGCGACTATTATTAAATTCATATTCCTGAACCAGAGAATCTCCTGAAAATATCTTGATTTTGACAGCATTTCCATAGATTGGTTCATATATATCATTATAAAATTCAGCCATTATGTTCAGGTTTTCCTGTTCAAGAATCTCTCTGTCTTGTGGATAAACTTTAAATTTCTTTTTATCTGAGTCTGCTGTTAACCAGCGCACCGTTTGATTTATTATTTCATCGAATACTTCATTATTACCTGTCTCTTTATGCTCAACCAATCTCACAGCCCACCACTTGGTTCCGAATAATAATGCTTTTTTACCGCCTTCCTCCTGATCTAAAACCAGCAAAGGCCTCCCGGTATTAATTCCATTAACTTGTTGTTCTAAAATTACAGTTCCTCCTTTGGTAATAGAATATTCACCAAATGGAGTAAGCACCGGAGGCACTTCAGATAATACCGAAGGGGTACTTTCCGGCAATGAAAACAGATTAAAAGAATTATTAAGCACTGGAGTTACATAATCAATTTGAGATCCTATCTGATCAATATTCAGGCCGCTGTAAATATTAGAAACGTATACTATTTCCCTTCTCTCAATTCCGGTTATAAAAACAGGTGAGCCAAATTTTTTCTCGATATTTCTGAAAATACTCATTTCATTCGCAGTTGAAGGAAAACCATGAGTAATGACAAGATCGGGTTTTAAATTTGTAGACATGATTGTGTCACGAGTACTGATCGATCTGATAAATAAGTTTACTTTGTAACCATCGCGAGATTCGATTGCAGATCTGATAGCTCCAATATCAGGATGAGGAGCATTAGCATAAATTAAAACCTGCTTTTTTCCTTCCAGAACTTCTATAAATATCTTCTCCTTGTTATTGATCACGTTTCTTTCATTCTCAAGAGTAGAAACAACCAATTCATATTCATTTAAGCCCTGAGTTTTAGCTTCAGGTAAAAAAGTAAAATCAAATGACTGAACAACGGAATTTATTTTCAAGGTTGTGTCAGATACTGTTTTACTCCCTTTTAATAATTGAACTCTAATGTTTTCACCAATGGCTTTCTCAGCAAGTAATTTAATATTAACAGGAAACTTGTTTCCCTGGTATGCTATAGAATTAGTTAACACTTCACTAATAGAAACATCTTTATATGTGGTGGTATCCCCAACACCCACGGCTGAAACTTCAAATGGATAGTTCTTGTAGCGAATATCCACCCCCCTGTTTATTATACCATCGGAAACTATTATTACATGAGATAAATTCCGGTTTGAATACCTGTTTAATATATATTCAAAAAACTGATTAAGATTTGTATAATTAAGTCCCAACTGAAGATTATCCACAGATTCATATGTCTGACCGGCAATGTCTGTTAATATCACCTCAACATCCTCTTCTTTAAAATGGTCTTGTAGTTCGTTTATTTTATTTTTCAGCTCAACTACTTTTACAGAATCAAGACTTTCACTAATGCTTTGAGAATTATCTATCCCCACAATAACCAATGGTATTTCATCCTCATTTATTAATTGCTTGATTACAGGATCGAGTAAAAGTCCAAGCAGAATAAAGATCAGTACTCCTCTGAAGATACTGAGTAATAAATTAAGTTTTTTTCCCCATGGAGCTTTTTTAGAATATAAAAAATAAGACAATACCACTGCAAGGATTGCAGCAGGCAACAACCATAAAAAACTGTATTGAGTTGATATATCTGATATCATACAATGGAGATGTTAATTTCTAAATCTACAAAATAAATACTCCTGAAGCATAAAAAAAGGGGGTAAAATACCCCCTTAGATTTTTATTTATTTAATTTCATCAGGTTAACATACCTCCATCTACCTGTACAACCTGCCCGGTAATATAAGAAGACATATCAGACCCTAAGAATACACATAAGTTCGCTACATCAGTTGGAGTTCCTCCCCTTTTTAATGGAATGGCATCTCTCCAACCCTGAACAGTCTTTTCATCCAATACATCTGTCATTTCCGTTTCAATGAAACCTGGAGCAACCACGTTCGCACGGATATTTCTTGACCCTAATTCTAAAGCTACTGATTTGGTAAAACCAATTATTCCAGCTTTTGAGGCAGAATAATTAGATTGGCCGGCATTACCTTTTACTCCTACAACAGATGACATATTAATGATTGAACCACTTTTTTGTTTCATAAATGTCCTTGTAGCTGCTTTAACAGTATTAAAACAAGACTTCAGGTTTACATTTATCACATCATCCCACATTTGTTCAGTCATCCTCATTAAAAGGTTATCACGGGTGATTCCAGCATTATTAATAAGAATATCCAGCTGTCCAAATTCTTCTACTACATCACCGATCAATTTTTCGGCTGCTGAAAAGTCAGAAGCGTCAGATCTAAATCCTTTAGCTTTTATATCGAAGGCCTCTAATTCTTTTTCAAGAGCCTGACCTTTTTCGACACTGGATAAATATGTGAAAGCAATATTTGCTCCTGCTTCGGCATAAGCTGTTGCAATTGCTCTTCCAATTCCTTTAGAAGCTCCAGTTATCAAGGCTACTTTGCCATCTAATAATTTCATTGTATAAAATATTTAATTTGAAAAGCTCACAGATCAATCTGTTATTGCCTGATAATATAAGTTAACAAGGTTGTGTGTGGCAAATCTATGAATATTTATCAATTAAATCTGCCTGGCAGATGATAAATAGCTCTGTAGCATATTAATTCATTGCATATCTAAGCAAATAACGTAAATTTGCATCATTCATAAATGATTCAAACATACCAAATTAAAAATATAGTATAATGTCAGCAAAATATGATTTAATAGTTGTGGGATCAGGTCCCGGTGGTTATGTTGCTGCTATTCGAGCCAGTCAGCTTGGCTTGAAAGTAGGAGTTGTAGAAAAGGAATCTCTAGGAGGTATTTGCCTTAACTGGGGATGTATTCCTACCAAAGCACTATTAAAAAGTGCTAATGTATTTGAATATATCAGCCACGCTGAAGACTATGGTATTACGATAAAGGATGCGAAGCCTGATTTCGAAAGCATGGTTAAAAGAAGTCGTGGAGTTGCTGACAGCATGAGTAAAGGTATCCAGTTCTTATTCAAGAAAAATAAGATCGATGTTATCAACGGTTTTGGTAAAGTACAACCAAACAAAGTTGTTGAAGTAACTGATGAAGAAGGGAAAGCTACCAAATATCAAGCAAAGCACATCATCATTGCTACTGGTGGAAGAGCAAGAGAACTTCCTAACCTTCCTATCGATGGTAAAAAAGTTATTGAATACAGAAAAGCCATGACTCTTGACAAACAACCAAAATCCATGGTTGTAGTAGGTTCAGGAGCAATCGGAGTAGAGTTTGCATATTTCTATAAGTCTATAGGAACTGAAGTTACTGTTGTTGAATATCTGGACAGAATTGTTCCTCTAGAAGATGAAGAAGTTAGTAAGCAACTAGAAAGAACATACAAAAAAGCGGGCATGAAAATCATGACCAGCTCAGAAGTTACTAATGTTGATACCAAAGGAAAAAAATGCAAGGTAACTGTTAAGACCAAGAAAGGTGAAGAGCAGATCGAGGCAGATGTGGTATTATCAGCGGTTGGAGTAGCTACAAATATCGAAGGCATCGGTCTTGAAGATGTTGGTATTTCAACTGATAAAGGTAAAATTGTTGTAGATAAGTATTATCAGACAAATATGCCGGGTTATTATGCTATCGGTGATATTGTTCACGGACCGGCATTGGCTCACGTTGCTTCTGCAGAAGGAATCATCTGTGTTGAAAAGATTGCTGGAGAGAATCCTGAGCCTCTTGATTACAAAAACGTTCCGGGTTGTACTTATTGTTCCCCTGAAGTTGCGTCTGTTGGTTATACTGAAAAGCAAGCTAAAGAAGCCGGCTATGACATTAAAGTGGGTAAGTTTCCTTTTTCAGCATCTGGAAAAGCTAAAGCTGCCGGTGCTTCAGATGGATTTGTTAAATTAATCTTTGACGCTAAATATGGTGAATTACTTGGCGGGCACATGATTGGTAATAATGTTACCGAAATGATCGCTGAAATAGTTGCTGTAAGAAAGCTTGAAACTACGGGCCATGAATTGATCAAAGCAATTCACCCTCACCCTACTATGTCTGAGGCTGTAATGGAAGCAGCAGCAGCTGCATATGATGAAGTAATCCACTTGTAAAAACAAGTAGGTCTTAAAATATAAAAGCCGGGCAAAACCCGGCTTTTTTTATTTGCTAAAACAGTATATTCAAATAAAATAACAGTATTAAATAGACAACGTTTCCAGGTTTTCCTGAGAAAGTGGTTTGTTAATATACTTCTTCACGTAGCTGTACTTCTGAGATTTGTTTACATCCTGAGGATTTATTGAAGAAGTCAACATCACAATTTTACACTGCCCTTTTGTATCTTCAGAGAGCTTTTCAAACTCATCCAGAAACTGGAAACCATCCATTAAAGGCATATCAATATCTAAAAATATTACTTCCGGCAATACCTTTCCGATATTATCACCGAGTTTTTCAATATTTCTCAGAAATTCAATCGCACTTTTAGCGCCAGTATGTACATAAATATGCTCAGTAATATTTGCAGCTTCAATCATTTTCTGATTGATCAGATTATCGATCTCATTATCATCAATGAGCATTACCGAAAAGTATTTCTTATCTGCCATCTATTATATATCTTAAATCCTGTTATAATTTGTATTGGTACCAAAATAAAACATTTAAAGTGAACCTCAAAATATGAGGTTCAAATATGTCTTATTGTGTCACAATATATGTAGAGACTTATTAGTATCAAAATGTTTTTACGATCTAAAACTAGATATCAAACTCTATACCTTGTGCTAAAGGTAACTGAGTAGAGTAATTGATAGTATTAGTTTGTCTCCTCATGTACACTTTCCAGGCATCACTACCAGATTCACGTCCTCCTCCTGTTTCTTTTTCACCACCGAAGGCACCACCGATCTCAGCACCTGATGTTCCAATGTTTACATTTGCAATTCCACAATCAGAACCTGCATGAGAAAGGAACATTTCAGTCTCTCTGATATTCGTAGACATAATAGCTGATGAAAGCCCTTGAGGTACTGCATTTTGCATTTCAATTGCATCTTCAAGATCGCTGTATTTCATCAGGTAAAGTATCGGAGCAAACGTTTCGTGCTGAACTATTTCGTAATGGTTTTCGACCTCAAATATAGCAGGCTTCACATAGGTACCTGTCTCATATCCTTCGCCTTTTAACACCTCACCGTCAATAACTGTTGTTCCTCCTTCTGCTTTTGCCGCCTCAATAGATTTCAGATATTGATCTACAGCATGAGCATCGATCAATGGCCCAACCTGGTTTGATTGATCCAGTGGATTACCAATTTTAAGTTTTCCATAAGCGCTAACTAACCTTTCTTTCACTTCATCATATACGTCATCATGAATGATCAGGCGACGGGTACTTGTACATCTCTGACCAGCAGTTCCTACAGCTCCAAAAAGTGCTCCTCTGATAGCAATATCAAGATCTGCATCTTTGGAAATAATTATTGCATTATTACCGCCGAGTTCCAGTAAAGTTTTACCTAATCTCGCTCCCACTGCCTGAGCTACAATTTTACCCATTCGAATGCTTCCGGTAGCTGATATCAATGGTACACGCTTGTCTGAAGTCATCATTTCACCCACTTTATAATCACCATTGATTACACATGATATAGCGGTTGGAACATTGTTCTTTTTTAATACCTCTGTTGTGATCTTCTGGCATGCTAATGCAGTAATTGGAGTTTTTTCTGAAGGTTTCCAGACACACACATCTCCACATACCCATGCAAGCATAGAGTTCCAGCTCCAAACTGCTACCGGGAAATTAAAAGCTGAGATAATTCCTACAACTCCTAATGGATGATACTGCTCATACATTCTGTGTCCTGGTCTTTCCGAATGCATTGTTAATCCGTAAAGCTGACGGCTTAAACCTACAGCAAAATCACAGATGTCGATCATTTCCTGTACTTCCCCGTATCCTTCCTGCAGAGATTTACCCATTTCATAGGAAACAAGCTTTCCTAAAGGTTCTTTATACTCTCGTAAAGCCTCTCCGATCTGCCTGATAACCTCTCCTCTTTTCGGAGCAGGCATCATTCTCCATTCTTTATACGCTTTAGAAGTTTCTTCGATCACCTGGTCATATGCTTCTTTCGAAGTCACATCAACGCTACCTAATGATCCGCCATCTACTGGGGATGTGCTTTCGATATATTCTCCTGTGCCGGTAATTGATTTTTCACCAACAAGGGTTCCTGGATTTTTATCTTTGATTCCGAATAAATTCAGGGCTTCCTCGATTCCAAATGACTTTTTAATACTCATTGCTTTCGATTTTTGGTTGTGTTTGTTATTGAGGCTTTAAAGATAATAATTAACTTTTGCTCTGAAACATATTGCAAAAAAAAGAGCGGTGATTTAATCTCACCGCTCTCAAATATTTGATTATTCTTTGCTACCATGTAAAACCATAAACTAATTCACGACCGTCTGGATAAACTCCTTCTATTTTAATTCTTTCTCCATCCGACTGTCTGAGTATCTGACTAAGCTCATCAGGACTGCTGATCTCACGATTATTGATTTTTGTCAAAATAAATCCTTCATCAATTCCTAATTGCTCCCAACGAGTGCCGGAAATGTCTTTCAACATTAACCCATTATCGATACCTAGCTTTTCCTTCACATCCGCAGAAGGCACGACAACTGTAGCGCCACCGGCTTCACCGCTTTCCTCACGTTCGACAACCTCATAACCCATATTCTGGTTTTTAAGTTTAGCTTCAAAAGTCTTGTTTTTCCCATCGCGATTAACTTTTACTTCGATCACATCTCCAGGTCTGTGAAGAGCGACCATTTCCTGAAGCTCGGCAGAATTATTTATTTTTTGACCGTCAATTTCTATTACTACATCTCCAGGTTTAATTCCAGCTTCTTCTGCAGCTCCTCCTGCTGATACATTTGCTATATAAACACCATCAACAACTTCAAGATCTTCCTGTTGTGCGATCTGAGCATTATTAGATACAATCTCCACACCTAATAAAGGTCTCTGTACCACCCCATACTCTCTTAAATCTTCCATCACCTTTTTAACAAGAGATGATGGTACTGCAAAACTATACCCCTGGTAACTACCAGTATTAGACGCTATCGCTGTGTTGATACCGATCAAATCTCCATTCAGGTCAACCAATGCTCCGCCACTATTTCCAGGGTTTACTGCTGCGTCTGTTTGTATAAAAGTCTCAATCCCGTAGCGAGTTCTCATTATATTAATATTTCTCGCTTTTGCACTTACAATACCTGCTGTTACTGTACTATTTAATTCGAATGGATTACCAACTGCCAAAACCCATTCTCCGACTTTTACATCATCTGAATTAGCGAGTTTCAGATAGGGTAGATTTGTTTCTGATTCGATCTTTATAAGTGCAAGATCTGTATTAGGGTCTGTGCCGATTACCTCAGCTGTATATTGCCTGTTATCAGAAAGAGTAACACTAACTTCATCTGCATTATCAATAACATGATTATTTGTTACAATATAACCATCAGATGAAACTACTACTCCTGATCCTGAAGCGGCCATTGGCATTCGTTGCCCTCCCCTTGGTTGAAAAAAGTCAAATAAAGGATTTTGAGAATTCCCGCTTGCTGGTTGCTGAATTACCTTTGATCTGATATGCACTACGGCAGGTGTTGCTTTCTCAGCAGCATGAATGAAATTTAACCCTTCAGGGACTACATAGTCCTCGTCAGGAACAAAATTTGAAAATCTAACCGTTTCGTTAGGACTGGCTTCAATTACTTTCGTCTCCTGACCTCCAATAAAATAAAATCCTCCTATTGCTACAATTCCTCCAAAAAATGCAGCAACAAATAATCCAATAAAATAATTGTATCTGTTCATAGCCTATTTCTTAGTTTACATAATAATTTAACGCACTACTTTAGTAAAGTGTTTACCTTTAACAATCTTTAACCCAGCAGTTTAAAAAATCAAAAAAAAAGGGACACCTGTTGCGCCCCTTTAAACCATTCACCTATCAATTTTATTTGACGTCAATCACTTTTTTAGTTTCTTTCTTTTCGATTTTAGGAAGCGTGATTCTTAAAATTCCAGCATCATAAGATGCCTTGATATTTTCCTTGTTAATAACCTCGGTCATCTTAAATGACTTTTCAAAGGATCCGAATAGCTGTTCATTTCTGTGATATTTCACACCTTCTTTATCCTCTCTTTTTCTCTCCCCTGATATTAAAAGCACATCATCATCAAGGTCTATTTTGAAATCCTTCTTTTCCATTCCCGGAACAGAAAGCTCCATTATAAAGTCTTTTTCTGTTTCATAAATATCGGTTCTGGGAGAAAAAGAATTTGGTTTTGAATCCACAACACCTTCTGATAGATCATCAAATAATTTTCTAAAAACACTATCCAGTGAATTCTCTACATTCGGTTTGTACGTTAATAATGCCATATCTATAATTTTTTTTGTTTATAATCATTTTTCAGATTCATAGCATTCAAAAATATGCCAAACCAAAATCAAGGTATTATTACTGACTTTTTGTCCTAAAAAAGACTTCCAACTAGATGATAGCTGACAACATGTCTTATTTAGAGGTTTTAAATTCCGTTTACCTCTCCTTTTAATCAAAATTCAAAAAGAATTGGTGCAAACAGCATATTATCCTATTTTTACCATACAGATTAAACGCTACACACAATGTTCGATACTTTTATATTATTTGTACACAGTTGGGTCAGATGGATAATTTTAATTCTGGCTATCATAACGATCTTTATGGGTCTGACCGGAATGTCTGGCAACAAAACTTTTGGAAAAGCTCAAAATGCTATGAGTGCTGCATTCCTTGGGAGCATGCACCTACAATTACTAACAGGGCTGATCTTATATCTATTCATAAGCCCGGTGGGATACCAGGCTTTTCAAAGTGATGCCAACGTAATGAAAGAGGCCTCTCTAAGATACTGGGCAGTAGAGCACATTACTGTGATGATCATAGCTATTGCTGTTGCTCAAATCGGTCGGGTAAAGATTAAAAAGGCTACTGAAGAAAAGGCTAAATACAAAAACATGTTGATATTTAACCTGATAGCTCTGATTTTGGTACTATCCCGAATACCATGGGATCAGGCTGGAAGAATGTTTCGAGGTTTGTAAAAAATTAAAGCTCCGGTTTCGGAGCTTTTTTTTATCCCTGACATTCCATTAAGATCATCGTCAATACCAATATTACCCCTACCACGTTAACAACAAAAGCTAATATTCGTTTACTACTGACTTCTTTCTTCGGCTTCCCAAGCTTTCCGGTCTTCCATGCGTTAAAAAAATTCAATTTCATATCCATGCTGGAGTCGGGATACACTTCATGCAAAATAGAATCCAATCCTCCGGAACCAATAATGTCATTTAAATACTCATCGCGAGAAGAGAAAATTTCATTCCCATCTTCTTCGAGATAAAACTCGTACCATCTATCACCAGTATCTAAATTAAAATAATATTCTGACCTGAATTTACTTCCATTGTCTAATTCTATACTCAGAACATCACCCTTCTTAACCACATTTGTTGACTTCAAACGAATCGGAGTTATATATTTAGAT
Source organism: Mangrovivirga halotolerans (assembly GCF_026241165.1). Taxonomy (GTDB): domain Bacteria; phylum Bacteroidota; class Bacteroidia; order Cytophagales; family Cyclobacteriaceae; genus Mangrovivirga; species Mangrovivirga halotolerans. The sequence goes on from NZ_JAPFQN010000002.1 coordinate 604,896, forward strand.
AATTCTGCTACAAATTTATCTTTCAACCCAAAAGATTGATAACTAAGGGTGCCATCATCAGTAAAAACAAAATGGTAAGGAGTATTTATAAAAGGCCTGGGGATTTCAGATTCTGATTCAATGATATAAAATCTAACCTTCTCATATCTGATCACATCACCCAACTTCAAACACAAGGCTTTAGGAGAAAGTAAAATCTTTGTTTCTTTATTTTGAAAAAGAATTAATTTACTAGCTTCGGATATTAGCCCTTCCATAAAAAATAGCGTTCAAAAAATTAAAAAATCAACCCAATTTAAATATAAGCTACAACATCAAAAGCTGGTTTTCGCCTTATCGACCAAAACCTTCGGTGGAACTAAGAAAATTGAAAACCTAAGGTATGGAGCCCCATTAGCATCTAACAAGATTAGCGCATCTTTTCTTCTTTTTCTTGGCTCACTGATGTAAATATTGATCGGATACCGGTACCCGATCTTCAGGCTAACCCAAACCCAATCATAAACCTCTCTCTCATAAGTAAACAAAGCGCGAATTGATGACCTTCTGAATTCTAACCTAGAAAACTCCGGAAGAACTTCATTTCGTAAATTATAACTAGCCCCCTGCACTTCAAGCCCAGTATAAAAATGATTGGAATTATTAGGAGAATACCTGATCTGAGCCTTTTTAGGTAGAAGAAGCTCATACCCCCAGTTCAAATTGAAGTTATTATTTAAAATAAATACAGGGTAAATAGCAGGCCTTCCAAAATCATACCCAAAAGATATACCGTAACCAATAGATTTGTGAGGACCTATATATTTTCCATAAATAGAAGTTAACGAAAGTTTTAGCTGATCACTTAGATCATTAAATGAAGGAACATCACTGTTCAGCGAACTCTGGAGATAAATATACAGAAATCGATCTTTCTCCAGATCTTTTTTAAAATAAAGCTTAAAAGCAATTTGCTTAAGGGGTTTGTCCTCAAATCTAACAAATAATGGAAAATCGGGATCAGATTGGTTTTCAAACTTAAATTGCTCATGGCGATATCCAAACCCTCCAATTAGATTCATTCTTTCTTTAAGAATAATAGGAAATCTAAATTTGATTTTTCTAACCAGATTCTGTTCGACTTGAGCAGATTCTGTTAAGCCCTGATATTTAGCTTTGACAAAAAAAGACTGAAATGATTCATAGGATAGTTCTAAAAAAGTCGGCCGGGGCTTATACCTTTCTGCTGTAATGATAATTTCGTCTTCACTAGGGACTGTTAAAGATTCGTCTTCTGTTTCTTGAGCTATAACGAAACTATTAGCCAAAAACATAAATAGTAATAACACTCTCTTACCCCATGAAAATCGAACTATATCAACATACGTAGTCACACTTTTATTTTTTCATTTCTATCCAAGCATTCGCATCATCAATCAACTGAAGCTTCTTTACCGGTACCTACCGGAACTTTAAAGTAAAAATATAATGATGAGTTCCTTACCGTATTGGATCCAGATTTTACAATATCTGTAAACCCTTGATAATAATTCACACCTATACTCATACTTTTTGGAGTAGTTTTTAGCTTATAACCAATACCACCTATAATCCCAGCATCAAATCGTGTGTAAAGGTCTCCTACATCCATTTCATATGTAGCTTCACCTTTACCATCATCAATTTCAAAAATATCTTTCGCCTTATTTCTTAACCCCATCTGAAAACCTCCCTCGAGCAACCATCTGGCTTTTAATCGCTGCTGCCACAGCACAGGCACATAGAAGTAACTGATTCTTTTAGTTAATTCTCCATTATTAAATATTTCATCAATATTGTCATCTCCTGTAGAATAAACAGACATGTTTTGAGCCCCTACGTTAGACTTAACGAGTACTCCGGTACTCAAATATGATGATTCAAGCATTTTAATATGAAAATAAAATCCCAGATTAAAATTATTAAGCCCTTTAGCCGATTCGATACCTGATAAATAAGACCTGTTTATTCCTGTAACTAAACCAAACTCCAACTTTTCGGTATTCAGTTTATCTCCCAACAACAAGGATATTAATACCTGAGCGTTAGCCTGTCGGGGAAATAAAGAAAATAAAACGAATAAAATAACCGGAAAAGGACGGATTAATTTCATATAATCATTAGTTGGATACAAGATGTTAATTCTATTAAATGCGATTTTAATAGCATTTTTATTTAAACACGTGCTAGCACGAAATAATTATATAATATATTGAAATTATCGCAAAGAAGTAATCAAACTTAAATTAAATGATAAGAGCGGGCAGGGAAGGCCAAAAGACTTTATGAAATCAGATAATTGAAAAGAAACATTATAACAAAAAAAGTCTTCCATATTATTATGGAAGACTTTTGAATTTTGCTCCTCAGGTTGGGCTCGAACCAACGACCCCCTGATTAACAGTCAGGTGCTCTAACCAGCTGAGCTACTGAGGAATCTTTTTTATTTGTTTTCCCCTCAAATGGGAATGCAATATTAGTCGGCTTCTATCTTTTTTGCAACACTTCAAACAAAAAAATTTAAGAAAAATCCGAAGGTTTTTTACAACCCTCGGATTATCAGAAACTTATTCTTTATCCATAAATGGATATCTATAATTTGTAGGAGGAACTAGCGTTTCCTTAATAGTTCTAGGACTAACCCATCTCATTAAGTTAAGCATAGATCCTGCTTTATCATTTGTACCTGAGCCTCTGGCACCACCAAATGGTTGTTGTCCAACTACTGCTCCGGTAGGCTTGTCATTGATATAGAAATTACCTGCAGCATTGACAAGCTTCTTAGTCGCAAGGTCAGCTGCATATCTATCTTTAGAGAAAATTGCACCTGTTAATGCATATGGAGAAGTTTCGTCAACTAAAGTCAGAGTATCTTCAAAGTTTTCATCATTATAAAGATAAACCGTTACAACAGGCCCGAAAATTTCTTCTACCATAGTGGTATACATCGGATCCTGAGTCAATAATACTGTTGGCTGGATGAAGTATCCTTTCGAATCATCGTATTCACCACCAACTACTACTTCTACAAGATCAGATGCTTTTGCATCATCGATATACTTAGAGATCTTATCAAAAGCACGTTTGTCGATCACTGCATTGAAGAAATTCTCAAAGTCTTCAGGGCTACCCATCTGAATATCCTTAAAATCATCTTCGATATATCCTTTCACCTCATTCCACATACTCTTAGGTAAGTATACTCGACTGGCTGCAGAGCATTTTTGTCCCTGGAATTCGAATCCTCCACGTACGATAGCTGTAGAAACTTCTTTAGCATTGGCAGATGGATGAGCAACGATAAAGTCTTTACCACCCGTCTCTCCAACGATTCTTGGATATGATTTATATTTATCAATATTCTGCCCGATAGTTTTCCAAAGCTGTCTGAAAACACCCGTTGAACCTGTAAAGTGAAGACCAGCAAAATCGTGATGATTAAATACTACATCTCCTGCTTCCGGGCCATCAACCATAATCAGGTTGATCACACCATCAGGTAGTCCAGCTTCTCTGAATACTTCCATAATGACATTAGCTGAATAAACCTGAGTATAAGCAGGCTTCCAAACAGCGACATTCCCCATCATTGCGGGTGCAGAAGGAAGGTTTCCAGCAATAGCTGTAAAGTTAAAAGGAGTAATAGCAAAAATAAAACCTTCTAATGGTCTGTATTCCATTCTATTCCATACACCAGGTGATGAATCAGGCTGATCAGCATAAATTTGCTGCATGAAATAAACATTAAATCTAAGGAAGTCAATAAACTCACATGCAGCATCTATCTCAGCTTGAAAGGCACTTTTAGATTGACCCAGCATGGTAGCAGCATTGATCTTTGCTCTGTAGGGTCCGGCAAGAAGATCTGCAGCTTTCAAGAAAATTGAAGCTCTTTGTTCCCATGGCAGGCTTGCCCATTGCTCTCTGGCATTTAAGGCTGCTTCTATAGCTCGCTCTACATGTGAAGAATCTCCTTCATGGAAATGCCCTAGAACATGAGAATGTTCGTAAGGAGGATTCATAGGGATCTTATTTCCAGTCCTTACTTCTTCTCCACCGATATACATTGGTACATCAATTTCCTGAGATTTTAGTTCCTTTAATGCTGCTTTTAATTCAGCACGTTCAGGTGACCCCGGTGCGTAGCTTTTTACCGGTTCGTTAGTTGGGTAGGGTATGTCGTATATTCCTTTTGGCATTTTACAATTAGTTTAAATTCGTCCGCAAAGTTAACCATTGCAAAATTTAACACCAATTGATAACTAATTAATCACGCCTGATGGAACTACAATATATATTTAAGCTGGCTCAGACAGCTTATCTCATAGCTTACTTCAGAATTATGACGGACTTTTTCAGGGTTAAAATACACAGCATCAACATTATACTGCATCGCCCCTTTGACATCTGCTTCCAGATTATCCCCAATCATTAAGCTTTCTTCAGGCAGAGCTTCAACATTTTCCAAAGCAAATCTGAATATTTCTAAATGAGGCTTTTTATATCCGGTACATTCAGATGTGACTACCGATCGAAAGTAGTCATTCAATCCGCTATGTTTTAATTTAGTAGCCTGTGTTTCTTTAAACCCGTTGGTAATAATATGGAGATTGTATTTTTCCTTCAGGTAATCAAGTATTTCAAAAGTAAACTTTATTACCGCTGGTTTGGTAGGGCATCTCAACAAATATTCTTTACCCAGCATTTCGGGTATTGCCTTTTCTTCAACTCCCAACCTGCTTAGAGCTCTTTTAAATCTGACATCACGAATAGTTTCTTTATCAACAAGATTTTTATTGTACAAATCCCACAACTCAAAATTAACCTCCTCAAAAACTGAGATAAACTCATCGACCAGAAAATCACCCAGATCACACAAACCGAACTCAAAAAAAAGCTCTTTAAGTGTGACATGACTGTTTACCTGGAAATCCCAAAGGGTATGATCCAGGTCAAAAAATACATGTTTATATGATTTCTTCATAAATCAGGATAAAGTTGTATACCTTTTAATTTATTTAACACCAACTCTCTGTTTTTGTACAACACCACAAAGGTATCTTTATCTGCAGTCAACTGAACATCTTTCTCAAGGTAAGAAAAAACCTGTTGAAGAATGTCGAGAACCTCGTCTTTGATATAATAGAAAACGTACTTGTCATACCTTTTGGTTCCCACGAGGCCGGCATTTTTTAAATAAGACAAATGCCTGGAGGTTTTTGTTTGAGTAAATGATAAAATAAGCTCAATATCTGTAATACAAAGTTCTCCATAATTAAGCATCAGATTTAAAATCCTTACCCGGGCATCATCTGAAAGCGATTTAAACACCTGAACTCCGAAAGTAAGACTAAAGTTTTTGAGCCTCATGATTTATCGAATTTTAACACAATATTATAAACACAAGATAAGAGAAGTGCGTTAAGATTACTATCTTGCAAGATAACTAATGGTAAATAAAGTATTGAATTATTCCAACGCATTTATATTCACAGCAGTACTTTCTCTCGCATTAATTTTTGGTTCTGACCACGATATTAAAGCGCAGGATAGAACTGTTATTCAATTCTCAGGCATCGTGATCGATACAGACTCCATAGGTATTCCAGGAGTTCACTTATACGTCCCCGGAACAGGAAGAGGAACCACGACTAATTACATAGGTTTTTTCTCCATGCCTACTCTGGCAGGTGATACTATCGTAGTGAGTGCAATTGGTTTTAAGAAAAAAAGAATTGTTATCCCTGCAGATGTTGAAGATAATTATACAGTACGAATACAAATGAATGAGGATGTCACTCAATTACCAGAAGTAACTGTATTTCCTTTGCCCACAGAAGAATTATTTAAAGAAGCAGTATTGGCTCTTAATTTACCTGAGGAAAGAAATAATATTGACTATAGAGAGCTTTATGGTGATAAAGCTATGGAGCAGATGCTCCGTAACACTCCGTATGACGGAACTCTGAATTATCGATACATGCAAAACATTCAATATGAACGAATGCATCAACGATATGGATCATGGTCAAACCCTCTGCTTAATCCATTTAACTGGGCTAAGTTCATTAAGTCACTCAAAAAAGATGATGACGACTAATTAAGCCGTCACAACCTTTTCCTTATTATTTTTTTCGTTAACAGCAGGCTTAAATACCTTCTGAAGTATTTTCTTGGTAATCAAATATGTAGGTCTTACTCCTGCCATTCCCAGGCTGCCTGAGGCAAGTGTCTTACCGGTTAATAACGGGTTATCCGAAGCATAATAAGCATACCTTACGACTACATCTTCTTTTATAAATCCTCTGATCTTAGACGCTAGCTGAATAGCTTTCTGATAATGTGCCCCTTCCATCTCAAGTCCAATACTCTTCCAGGAACTTTCTTTAAAGTATTGCAAAATATCTTTATTCTGAAGACTGGTACCTAATACCGTGACCATTGGTCCTTCAAAAGCATCTGCTTTTTCATCCTTAAAATCATCTGCAGCCAGATCATTTTTAAACGGATAATTATCTGTAGTTCCCTCAAAGATATGTGCATTTGGTATCATAATGTCACCTTTATCACCTTCGAGGATTCCGGCTTTCCCCATAATAGATATGGACGCAATGTTCATTTTAATCTCCTCTTCATCCCGGTAATATGGTTTTAACAGTTCATCCATCGTCTCAAATGCCTGCTCTCCAAAAGCATAATCCATGACGAAGATGACTGGTTTTTCATTTTTGATATAGTCGGCTTCTAGCCCCAACTCTTCATGGACGTTAGTCAAAGGAAGTTTGCTTGTGTCTATTATCTGTACGGATAAATTCGTACCACTCCTGCTTTCGATAAATGTCAGCCCATTTTTATTAGCATATGAGTAAATACTATTCTGCAGGGCTCCACTATCATCCTTAGCGATCTTTACGATCATATCATCAAAAGAAATTTCTTCTTTTTTAAATTCAGATATTGCTGCCTTTGCATAAATGCTATTGACTACCGAGTGTAAATTAGCACTGATGATGTGTATAGGTCTGCTGAGAAGATCTTTTTTAGCCAGCACTGACTTGATTCTATCTGCCCACTGCTCACCGTAGATATGATGCCCGATTCGTTCTCTTAAAGTTGAAGTAAAACTCACTTCTCTACCGACTCCATCTTCTTCGGATATTATGGCCAGTTTACCTAACCAGTATACTACCTGGTACAATCCATTATTTTCTGCCCGGTTAGATTCAAGTCGCAGGTAAGCATTTTCAGTTTCTTCATAGGTTCGACCTAACAAAGTTGACAGATAAGTAAATGCCACTTCTCTATCTTCTTTATTGAGCTTTCCTCCTTTTTTTAATACGATATCTTCCAGTTTTTCCCACTCTCTTCTTTTTAACCCTTTTTCGTTAGTTGCATTATTTTTGATCTTTAAAGCCTCATTATACATAAAAGTTAGATGAGTAAGGATGTCATAAATCTCAGAGCGCCCCCTGGTAACCTCAATGCACATCGTTTCTCGATCCACACGATAACAATTCCTTCGTCTTTTAGACGGAACAATAACCTCGAAAGTACTGTGCTCATACCCTTCTTCTGAGGTTAGCTTAACAAATCGACATTCCTCGATTCCTTTAGGCAGCCTGTCAATAACATACACAAGACCATCAAGTTCTACTTTCTCAGTATCATTCATACTGCCGTAGATTTCTGGACTTAAAACCCTCAAAGAATTCAACAAAGCCTGGCCTGATGCCCCTAGAGGTTTGTAATACCCTCTGTAAAATAAATGCCTCATTACGATGTACAGTCGCTCGATAGCTTGTCTTGATTCTTGTGCTTTGGTTCTCTGAATTGTAGGTTTACTCATTAAGATTAATTTAAAGTGGTTAAAAAAAACCGCCTTGAATCGGCGGAACTGGATTTGAGATGTAAAATTACTAATAATTAATGGAATTTTCTTTACCAGACCCTGTCAACTTATTCTGAAAATGAAAAAAATATCATTTGATTAACATTTCTATAATAAAAAAAGTGCAATCAATTTCAATTAATTGCACTTTGATAAAGTCGTAAATAATTAGTTTTTACAATTCTCTAATCTCCCTCATAATCTTCCTTGTACGCAGCATGTGAGAAATCGATATATAAAATATTTGTGATTTACCAAAAGATGAAAAGTCATCTTCCTGCCCGAAAGACCTACCTGAATAACTATCATCAAGAAAGTCATTGAGGTAATATTTAAATTTGACACTGGTGCCCTTTGGAAATTGGAACCCGGCAAATACACTTGGTAACAATGGATTTACCTTACCTGAAAACCATTCTGTATTTTTGGCCTCTTTATCACCTTCAATAAATAGTTTTTCTTTGTAAACAAAGGGGACTTCCAATTCTCCTCCTCCAAAGAAAAAAATGCGTTCATCAAAATTACCCAATTTAAAAGCCAGAGGTATTCCTATTGTATATGCTCTTCTCTTTATTTTATTATCTTCTTCACTATAAGGAGCCTCATCTCTGGTAATCATGCCAATATTCCGGATTGATGCACCAAAATACATTCCAAAATTATTACTAAAGTCAACATGCCATTCATGGTTGATATGAAAAACTGCACTAAATCTAACCGGACTTCCCAGATCTACTCCAAATCTTTCAACATCTGCAAACTGAAATATTAATTCACCACCTATCTTATGGTAGGTATTATCGATTCGTTTACGGTATATTTCTTCTATTTCTTCATCCTGAGCCCATGTTTCTAAACATAAGACGGACACAATTAAAAATAACAATGCTGGCTTCATACTATAATTGGTTTTGTGATAGATATTATTATTCAGATGCAAAAGTCAACCCGATAGTTGCTTTTACCAGTCAAGATTTTTTGATTTTATAATTTTGATGTCGCCTTTTTCCATTTCATTTTTGGCTTCCTCAAAACCTTCCTGATCAATAGGCCTGGTAAGATCTTCAATATAAAATGTATTAAATCCCTCATCTTTAGCATCCATTGCAGTGAAATAAACACAAAAATCTCCAGCAAGTCCACAGATATAAAGATCAAAAACTTCACGATCTTCAAGATAACCAGTCAATCCGGTATTTTTCTCCTTGAAATTATCATAAAAGCCACTGTAAGAATCAATCTTAGGGTTAGTGCCTTTTCTAATAATAGCCTGAATTTTATTTGTATTCAAATCTTTTGAGATCTCTGCCCCTTTTGATCCTTGTACGCAATGGTCTGGCCATAAAATCTGCTCCTTTCCATTATCCAGAGAAATCTTATCAAATGGGTCTTTTCCTTCATGTCCACTGGCAAAACTAAAATGACCTTCCGGATGCCAATCTTGTGTAGCAACAATCAGGTCAAATTTGTCTTGAATTTCATTTATTCCATCTATAATTTTATCTCCCTCAGGAACCTCCAATGCTCCTCCTGGCAGAAAATCATATTGAACATCAACAATTAATAAGGTTTTCATAGCTTGGATGTTTTTTCGTTTTTAAGATCTTGCCTTAGTTTCAATAAATTCTGACTGATTCCAACTTTATAAATGTGGGGATTATTAAAACGTTTATGCTCATCCGGGAGATTGGACAAATTGAATTGTACAGATTCTTTAAGTTCATCAAGTGATTTTTTTTCTGCTACTCTTTCACCATTTTTCATTACCGGGGTGAGTAATTCTTCTTGATCAAATCTTTTGAGTGACATTTCTTTATCTAATTCATATGGATGAATCATTTTGTCCGGCACTCCTTCGTCAAGTGTAGCTATGGCATCTGCTACAAACTGACCGTCATTGTTTATGTATCTATGGACTTTCTTCATCCCGGGCAGAGTTAACTTTTTGATATTCTCCGAAATTTTCAATCTTGGTTTATCATCCGCATATGCCAATTTATAAACTCCATCCAATGCACTGTCTGGCTTACCTACCACAAGGTTAGTTCCCACCCCATATATATCTATTGCTGCGTTTTGTTCCTGTAAACTCTTAATTACCCCTTCATCAAGCTGATTAGAAGCAACTATCTTGACATCTTCCAGGTCATTTTCATTGAGCATTTTTCTTGCCTCCCTGGATAAATATGCCAGGTCTCCGCTATCAAGCCTTATCCCATTAAGTTCGTGCCCTCTTTCACGCATCTCTTTAGCAACCTTAATTGCATTAGGAATTCCTGATCGTAAAGTATCATATGTATCAACAAGCAAAACACATTTATCTGGCCTTGATTCTGCAAAATTTCTAAATGCGGTGAGTTCCTCATCATGACTTTGAATGTATGAATGCGCCATAGTTCCAGTTACAGGTATACCATAATATTTACCTGCCAGGACATTTGATGTGGAATCAAACCCTCCGACCACAGCAGCTCTCGATGCCTGCATGGCTCCCCAGCCATGAGCTCTTCTCATTCCAAATTCTGCCAGAGGCCGTCCATTTGACACTTGCCTGATCCGTGCCGCCTTAGTTGCTATCAAAGATTGATAATTCATCAAATTCAAAATCATGGTTTCAACTAACTGAGCTTCGATCATTGGGGCTACCACTCTCACAACAGGTTCTTGCGGAAATACTACCCCTCCTTCTGGAACTGCAAAGACATCTCCGGTAAACTTCAATTTTTTGAGATAGTTAAGATAATCGGCTTTAAAACCTATGCTTTCAAGATACTCAATTTCATCTTTTGCGAAACTGAAATTTTCAAGTGCTTCAATAACATCCTCAAGTCCTACAGTAATTACATAACCGCCATTAAATGGGATCTTCCGAAAAAAGTAATCAAAAGAGGCAATATTTTCATGGCGGTTCTTTTCAAAATAGGCCTGCCCCATTGAAAGCTGATATAAATCTGTATACAAATTTCCGTTTAGTCCTTCCATATTCGGTTTTTGGCTTTTAATAAATATACATTATCACCTTCAGAACTCATATTCATTAGCTGCCAGATTTAATAAGAACTAATAAATCGTATCTTTAATCTATGAAAGGAGACATTATCGATATTAAGGGGCCGAAGATGTTTGCCCTTCCCTTCCGTTTATTTGGGATAGTTTTAATCATCGTCGGAATATATTATATTAATTCACAACCACTTATAGGAATAATAAATGCTATTGCCGCCTTAATTGCTATTATTTCATTTGAGGGAGTTGAAATAAACAAAAAAAATAAAACGGTTAAAAGATACACTTCTGTCTTGTTTATCAGAATTGGCAAACCGCGGCAATATTCTATTGCAGACCACATCTATTATGTTAATACCGAAAAAGATGAAGGGAAAGGGATAATCAAGCCAAAAAATAACTTCAGAGCATTTTTACATACCGAAAAAGATAATTTTCTTTTATTAAAAGATTCTGAAGAAAATTCTCTTTTACAAAACCTGAGGGTATTAGCTAAATTTTTATCAATAGAAGTAAAAAAAATATGAGTGGGACTAAAAATAAAATAAAAACTGGAATCTCGGGATTTGGCAGGTCAGGAAAAGTATTTCATGCTCCGATAATAAATTCTTGTGATGAAACTATACTCTATGGAATAAATACAAGTAATGATGATGCCAGGGACTTTATAAAGAAAAATTACCCTCATACTACTGTTTTCACCTCTTATGAAGATCTGCTAAATAGTGAAATTGATCTGATTGTATTGCCCACTCCTAATGATACACATTTCGAATTAGCTAAAAAAGCACTTGAGGCTGGTAAAAACGTCGTTATTGATAAACCAATGACCATTACTTCTACTCAGGCTTCTGAACTGATTAAAATTTCTAAAGAAAAAAATTTAGTCTTATCCGTATATCATAACCGGCGATGGGATACTGATTTTCTAACCTTAAAAAATATCTTGTCAGAAAAAAGACTTGGAACTATTCATGAGGCTGAAATTAATTTCAATCGTTTCAGGGACTATTTAAAAGATGACTGGAGAGAAAAAGCAATTCCCGGAGCGGGTATATTATATGATCTGGGTCCTCATTTAATAGACCAGGCACTCAATCTTTTTGGAATGCCGGTCGAATTATATGCAGACATTAGGAAAGAACGTTCTGAAGCTAATATTGAAGATTCTTTTTTAATAATATTATTCTATCAGAAACTCAAAGTGATTTTAAAAGCAGGAATGCTGGCTTCCTACCCCGGTCCTAAAATTTTAGTTCAGGGTTCTAAGGGAGCCTATCTGAAGTTCGGGCTTGACCCACAGGAAAATCTTTTAAAAGAGGGTACGAAACCTCAAGATCTACCAGATCACTGGGGAAAAGAATCATATGAGAAATCTCCTCTTATAATAAATCCTGATGGCACCAGGCAAAAAGTAATCGCAATCCCAGGTGATTACCGCGGATATTACTCCAATATAGCTGATGCAATAAATAACAATAAAGACCTGGAAGTATCTGCCCTGGACGGGTATAATACCATAAAAATAATTGAGGCCGCATTTAAAGCTTCGCAAGAAAAGCGCACCATCAAACTATAAATTTTAATTGGCGAATTGAGTTGACATGGTTGCCAGGATATAGTTCACATCTCTTTGATGATGCCCCAGCTGAAGCATGGACTTATTACTCATAAGGTCTTCAATACTTAACACAGAAACCTGAACATTATTTAATAAAACCTGACAGGCATCATAATATGCTTCATGAAATTCCAGCCCAGGAGTTTCATTTAACAAATCAATTTTGGATTGGCCCATTCCCAATTCGAGATATAAAGGCTTATGATAGCGCATAAGGTGAAATGCCGCTTCGATATATCCCATATCATGCACTATTTTGATGAGTTTTTTTACATTACTTTCTTCAGGCTTAAAATAAATATCCAGGTCATCTGAAGAAGCTTCTATACCGTAGATCTTCATAGCAGTACCTCCTACTATTATAAAATCTATCTCGGCCATAGAAAGCTCAGCCAGAAAAACACTTTGTTCCGGATCTAATTCAATAAAGGAATTTGGTGATATGGGTAAACTCATAAGACAAAGGTAGGTTTTATTTATTGGATTGAAAGAACTGATGTACTCTAAGAACAAATAATTCTTAAAAGTGCGGATGAAGTAATCATCTTTATATTTTAATTTTACGTATGAATCAAAATAAAGGTGGCCATTCAGAAGCATATTTTGGAAACTATCGTGATTATTGGTGGAATGAGGACTTTCTTGAACTTATTGCCAATAGGCTGGAGTTAAATCAATATAATAAAGTACTGGATGCTGGATTTGGACATGGGCACTGGAGTAAAAAGTTAATTCCCTACCTTGGCTCTCCCCTCAAATTAACTGGTGTCGATAAAGAAAGTAAATATACAGAATCAACAGTTTTAAAATTTAAAGAGAGCTTTGATAATCTTGACTCGTTTGAGGTAATTCAATCTGATGTAGCGGAACTTCCTTTTGAAAATAACACCTTTGATCTGGTCACTTGCCAGACTTTGTTAATACATGTTCCTGATCCGGAACGAGCATTGAAAGAAATGATCAGAGTATTGAAACCTGGAGGACTTCTTTTATGCGTCGAACCAAACAATGGAATCCAGGCATTGATTCAAACTTCTCTGAGCAGGCAGGATAGCCTGGAAGCTCGTCTCGATCATGTTAAATATGCGATGATTGTCGAAGAGGGTAAAAAGAAATTAGGCAGAGGAGATAGTAGCTTTGGAGATCTTCTTCCTGGGGTTATCAATCGGTTAGGAATGAAAAACATTTTTGTTTACCAATCAGACAAGGCAATTCCACTATACCCTCCATACAAAAAGCAAGAGCAACGGGCAGCACTGGACCAGTGGGATGATGCCGGGATGCAGCAACAAGAGGGGTTATCTGACCTCACCTATTTTGAAGCTTTAGGCACAAAGTATTTAGATTTCTACAAAAGTTACCACTTCAAATACAGCTTTTCTGATGCACGGCAGTCTTATGCCTTACAGCACGGTGAATTTCATTCTTCCGGAGGTGTATTGCTGTACTTGGTTAGTGGAGTGAAGCCTGACTAGTTTTTATCATTCCGATTTCAAGATTATTGCAGGATTTGTACTTGAAGCTTTAATCAATTGAATTAAAACATTTATAGCTATTACCAATAAAATAAATACAGGACCTATAAGGAAATGCCATACTGTGGGATCAATCCGGTAGACGAAATTTTGAAGCCATTTTTCCATTCCCGTATAGGTTAACCAATATGCAAACGGTAATATGGGAAGAGCAATTATAAGAAAATCTTTACTTAATAAAATTCCTAAGGACTTAATACTCGCTCCATGAACCTTCCTCACTGCTAATTCTTTCTCTCTCGATCGCAATGAATATGATATCACTCCAAACATTCCAACAAAAGCGATCAGTATTGCCAACCCGGAAAATATATAGATCAGTTTCAATTGATTTTGTTCAGCCTTGTAAAGATCGTTATACAGGTCATCAAGAAAACTATATTTAATAGGAAGGCCCGGGTAATTTTTTTTCCAGGAATCAACTATCGCTGATAAAGTTTGAGTCGTATTACTTCCTTCAATTTTCACTAAAATATTATTTACCCAAACAGGTTCATTTATCATTACAAGAGGATCTACCTTATTTTTTAAAGTCTCCTGATGAAAATCCCTTACTACACCTATTATCGGGCCTTTCTGAAGCTCGATTTCACCAATGCTCCAGCTAAACATTCTTCCAATAGCTTCATTTGGATCTTCCCAGCCGATCATTCGCATGGCTGTTTCATTGATCAGGTACTCCCTTGGTGCACTTTGTAAATACCCATATATATCCACATCGATTTCCGGGGTAATATCATTGCTTTTAAACTTATTAAAATTCCTGCCTGCAACCAGATCAATACCCATTACCTTGAGGAAAGATTTATCCACGACCTGGATATCCATCGAAGTATCCTTATTTTCTTCTCCTATTTTACCTTCAGCATATACCGGACCTGAATCCCTGATTTCCCTTGAAGGGACTTCCATCGATGTTGTTACTCCTATTACCCCTGAAATAGCATTAAGGTCATTTCTGAATTTATTCATTTTCCATTTCACAACTCCGGGAATTTCTGTAATAGCTATAACCTGTTCTTTATCTAAACCAAGATTTTTATTGACAATAAATTTAAATTGTGAGTTAGTTATTAATGCTATTGAAATCGTAACTACACATAAAACCACTTGTGATGCCAGTAAAAAGTTCTTAAGACTCCATTTTGAATGAAGGGTAAACCCAGCTAATTTATTAGAAAAGGCATCCGATACTTTTTGTGAGGGTAAAATTTTTGCAGGAAAATAACTTCCGGCAAGCGAAATCAATGGAATGGTAAGAATCAGAAATAACCCCAAAAGCATTCCCGGAAATTCCAAAATTGCCAGTTCTCTAAAAAACGGAATGCTAAATAAAATAATGAATACAGCTATAATGGCCGAAATTGCCACTATTACCAATGATTCTGTAAAATAGTATTTTTTAAGATCACCAACTGAAGATCCTAAAAACTTTCTTATGCCGGCATCCTTCATGAATTTAATAGATTGAGCAGTATTCAAATTCACAAAATTTGTCACCGACATAATCAGAATTACAAACCCAATAATTACAAATAAATATACATAGCTAATATCTCCATTAGGTACAATCTCTCTGGCCAAACTTGAGTAAAGATGAATATCGCTAATATTTTGCAGATGAAACGAGATATCACTCAGGCTCTCATCACCATGATCATTAATAAATGAAGCTATTTTGGATTCCAGCAACTTAGCATCAGCATTCTCATCTAATAATAAATAAACATACGCCCAGCCTGATCTTTCTTCCTCTCTGTTTATAGATGTTAAGAGGTTGACCGGAAGATGTGTTTTTTTTGGCAGATCCTGAATTACTCCTGTGATAATATACCTTACCTCAGTTTGACCATCAGCATGCAAAATTGAAATTTCTTTACCGATTGGATCGTTATCACCAAAAAATTTATCGGCGATACTTTTCGTTAATACAACCGTATTGGGTTTTGACAAAGCTGTTTCATCCCCACTAATAAAGTTAAAATCAAATATAGAAAAAACCTCTTTGTCTACTGAGTATGCATGATCTAAAGAAAATAACTGCTCCTCTACCTTAATATTTCTGGAATAATAATCTTGAAATCTGACTAGCTGTCTTATCTCATCAAATTCACTTTTGAATCTGTTAATAATATCATTATTGACTCTTGCCCAATGCATATCATATCCTGGTTTATTAATATGCATTGTAAGCCTTTCAATATTTTGATGCTTTGAGTGAAAAGTATCAAAGCTTAACTCGCTATAAATAAATAACCCTATTATGAAAGACACTGCAATCCCAATCGAAAGACCTGTTATATTAATTAATGCATTAAGCCTATATCTTAATAGCCTTCGAAATATTATTTTTAATTGATATGTGAACATTATGACTAAATGAAAAGTAATCTTTGGAAGATACTATTAACTGATTCAAAACCTTAAATAAAGAATGCCAAAAATTGTAAAATCTAACCGTTAATTATTGTAAATTATTTAATGAATTCGTTAAATACTGGGTATTAATGAAAACTGGCTATTAATGAAATATCTGATACTATTAGTTTTAATATTATCTCCCCTTATAAACTCAGAGGCTCAATCTTCTCATTTTTGGACGAGAAACTATGGTAGCGAATCCATGTTATTAAGTGGATCGGTAATCGGAGGTGTATCAGATCTGGGTGCGGTTTATTATAACCCGGCACGGTTAGCCCTTACTAAAAACCCTGCTTTTATAATTAGCGCCGATGTCTATGAACTCAATTCTTACAAAATCGAGGATGCCGTAGGTAACCGGGCAGATCTAAAAACAAATTCATTCGGAGGTGCACCAAGTCTTGCAGCGGGTTCTTATAAAATAAAAAAGTGGCCAAAACATCATTTCGCATATGCTGTACTTCTAAGACATAACAATAATCTGGGATTTACCTATCGGGAAGAGGTACTAGCTGACATATTTCCTAACATTCCTGGTGAAGAATTATTTGAAGGTGAAGTTACTGTTGAAAATAATTCTCGAGAAGAATGGTTTGGAGGGAGCTGGGCATATCGGATCAAAGAAAATCTTAGCGTTGGGGTTTCTTTGTTTGCCACCAAAAGCCAGGTTGGTAAGGGTACTAATTATTCTCTTAGAGCACTAACCAGTCAGGGTGAGGTAGCAATATATGATTATAGAAGAAATTATGGCCTGGATAGTTATGGACTTCTGGCAAAATTCGGAATTGCCTATTCAAAAGAAAAATTAGATTATGGATTAACAATCACCACTCCAAGGTTACACATTCTAGGAGATGCATCCTACAATTACCAATTTTACTTTTCAACACCTTCTGCATCAACCATGAAAGACATTTATGCTAATAATTATCAAAATGACATAAATATAAAATTAAGATCCCCTCTTTCCATTGGAGTTGGAACCAGTTACTCTTATGGTAAAGACAAAAAAATACACCTTAGTGCTGAATATTTTCACAAAGTAAATCAATATAACATCTTTGAAATCGAACCTCACACTATGCAAAGCCGACCTGATTCTGTCATATCTTTCAGGCTCGTAGATGCATATAGAAGTATATTAAATGTAGGAATTGGTGCGGAATGGTATCTAAGCGATAAAGTCAGACTTTATGGAAGTTTCAGCACTGATTTTAGTGCTGCCCCAAAGGATGGTGTAGGATTTATGAATCAGCGACCAGTAGCTTCAAACTCAGCCATCAACGCAAATTATTTTCATGCTGCTGCTGGTGTGCTTTTATCATTCAAGGGAGCAGATTTTACTTTAGGCGCAACTCATACGGGGGGAAAAACAGATTTTTCCAGACCAGTTAATATCCCTGATGAAAATAATACAGGTCCAATTGTAAATACAGAAGATACAGGAAATTTGAGATGGGACAGATGGCAATTTATTGTATCATTCTCTGTTCCTTTTCTAAAAGATTATGCTAAAAAACTGGAGAATAAATTACTCAATAACGATGATAGTAATTAGATAAGTTTTAAATGTCCTGAAATGATCGGCCAGAGATCCTTATTCTTCTTTTTGAATAATCCGAAATGACCAATCTTATCCTTTTTGAGATCTTCCGGCCGATAATGAATTCTTTCTACAGTAGCATTTTCAAACCTTTTAGCCAGCCATTCTACTGAATCTAATGGAGCATAATTATCATCTGAAAAACTTATAGAAACAACCGAACTGGTGATTTCATTAAAATAAACCTCATTCTGATGGTCCATGAAATAATTTTCAGACCTTGCCCATCTTGCCCATTCCAACGCAGCATCAGGGGGTAGGTCTTCCATTGAAGAAAACTTCCCTGGTAAATAGCCATATAATTTCACCATTAAAGGAATTAGTACATACCAGTTGGCCATCATCTTTAACTTCGAAAAGCCCTTCCAAAATCCAAAATAAGCACTCTGAGACGCGACCAAAATGATCTTGTCAATTTTGTTTACGTTGGGAATGAGTCCGACTAACTGACCACCAATGCTGTGGCCTAAATAGTTTATAGTCTCAACTTCCAGTTCCTCACTAATATAATCAATTACATTTTTGATGTCTTTTCTTGCCCAGGCAGAAGCGCTTCGCACTATCTTTTTAGGATGGGTTGGTGTTGATTCACCAACACCCAGATAATCCAGCATAACAACTTTAATATTGTTATTTTTTGCTATCCATTCAGCTAAGGGTTGATAAAAAACCATGGGGACTGCATTAGCAGGAGCAAAAAGCAAACAACTTTTAAAATTCTCTCTGCCATTAAAGATTTTGATCTTTAATCCATCATCAAATACTTTTTCTTCATGTAGAAACATGTAACCAGGTTAAATGATATGAACAAGTTAGATTTTTTCTCTGCCATTAAAAAATTCAGACATACCTTTCAGAAGAGACAAATCTCTTAGCCCATATTTTCTTTTTAAATCTGAAATTAATTCCTCCCAAAAGGAAAATCACACCTGTGGCTAATCCAACGATCCAGAAAAAAGGGGTTTCAGGTATTCTGGTAAGTATTTCTGAGGCAAAAGCAGCATAAAGGCCTATCACAGACCAATACATGAAAGAAAAATGTATATATAAATTCGGCTTGTTATACATGAAAGGAATCATTCCTAATGTTATAGTGGCCCCTGAAATAATCGCTGCGAAATGAAATATCCCAAAACCACCAAATAATCTGTATATAAAAAAAGAAGTTAGATTAACTCCTACCATAGAAAATACATACACATAGCCAATTCTTTTGTGAATAGTAGTCGCCTTTTTTAGTATTAATATTAAAGTACCTGTTATTAGAGCAAGAACAGCAAAAGTCAGGTGAATCCATCCCAGATTACTAAAAGACCCCATCATCTTAATTACTCTTTACTATTATATTGTAAAATTCCTGTTTTGGTATCACGTTAAATTTAATAAAAATCGACAATAACGCCTTAACCAAACATCCTGATAATAAGCGAAATAAACACAAAAATTAAAAGATCAATTTTAATAAATAAAGAGCATATATGACGAATATCATATCCCCCTCAAATATTTGTCACTTTTAATCCACAAAATACCTACTAAAATTGAGACAAATAAAAGAACAGAGAATTGTTTAATTAAAGTCGATAGATATGAGGAATCCCAGCAGAATAATAGGAATTGTACTCTCACTTTTAATGTTGACTGCTTTTAATTCGGAATTATTAGCACAATACAAAGTAGAAAGTAATAGTTCAACACTATCAGTCTTTGGTACTTCTTCCCTTCATGATTGGGAAATTGAAGCCAATACTTTGCAAGGATCAGCAAATTTTGATCTTTCAGAAGGCTTAGTGAAAGACATCAATAATCTGACTTTTTCGGTAGTAGTAAAAAGTTTGAAAAGTGGGAAATCCGGAATGGACAACAACACTTATGATGCATTAGAAGCTAAGAAACACGAAAAAATAACCTTCAAGCTTACTGATGTAAACAAAATCACACCCCTGAGTGGAGGCAAATGCAAGATAGAAGCTACTGGAGTACTAACTATAGCAGGTAATGCTAGAAATGTTAAAATGACAGTTACAGCTGATGCATCAGGATCAAAGGTAAATATTAAAGGAAGTTATAAAATGAAAATGACATCTTTTGATATCGATCCACCAACAGCAGTCTTTGGTACTATTAAAACCGGAGATGATGTAAAAATAGAATTCAATGTTAATTATATAAAATAGACTTTACTAAATCATATTTCAATTATGAAACCACTAATTAAAATTTCGTTATTAGTAGGACTGATGTTCATAACAGTCAGTTCAGCGTTTGCTCAGTTTGAAAGAGAGCTACCTTACTATCGATATAATGATAAAAGAGGATTAAATGTATTTGAAGCACCAAAAGTCGATACGACTGAAATAGATGGAATCAGGGTTCTAATAGGAGGTGACTTCGCAATGCAATTCCAGGGATTAAACCAGGAAAACGCATATGGAGCAGGTGATCCTGATGATCTTGTATTATCAGATTTAGGAACAAACTTTAACCTTCCTACTGCAAACCTTAACCTCGACGTTTATCTTTATGATGGACTGTTGATGCACTTAAGAACCTACTTATCTGCCAGACACCATGAAGAATCATGGGTAAAAGGAGGTCACTTGCAAATTGATAAGCTAGACTTCATTAAGGAAGGATTCATGGAAGATATCATGAAAATTGCCAGATTGAGAATTGGTCTTGATGAAATTAACTATGGTGACGTTCACTTCAGAAGATCTGATAATGCCAGAGTAATTTTCAACCCATTCGTAGGTAACTACATCATGGATTCATTTACTACAGAAGCATTTGTTGAAGCTTATTTAATGCCTGGTAACTTCATCGGTATGTTAGCTATCTCTAATGGTAAACTAAACCAGAATGTAAAAGTCAATGATAATACTGATAACAAAGTTTCTTTCTACGGTAAAGTAGGATATGACAACTACGCTACTGAAGGAGTAAGATTCAGAATTACTGGTTCATGGTATACTAACGGTGGTACTTCAACTGGAACTTACCTTTACAATGGTGACCGTGCAGGTGGAAGATACTATGGCGTGCTTCATAGCATTGATGGAGGAAACGATTTTGAACCAAGATTTGGCCCAAGATTCAAACAAAACACTTCTTTCCAAATTAACCCATTCGTAAAAGTTGGTGGCCTTGAGTTCTTTGGAATCTTTGAAAATATATCAAACGGAGACGATGAAGGAGGAGGATCTTTTAACCAGTATGCTGGAGAAGTTTTATACAGATTTGGAAATACTGAAAACTTCTACGTAGGTGGACGCTATAACATGATTAGCGGTGAAATGAACGAAGGCGATCCAACAAGAGAAATCTCAAGATTGAACATTGGTGGTGGCTGGTTCATGACTAAAAATGTAAAAGTGAAATTAGAATACGTTACCCAGGATTACAGTGGTGATGGCTGGAATGGAACTAAATACCAGGATGCAAGCTTTGACGGTGTAGTACTAGAAGCAGGTATCAGTTTCTAAAATTAGATTCTAATTATTAAATAATACCAATAAGTAGTGTATGTCTTTCCTGAATTCAATAATGTTACTGTTAGTAATCGGATTGATCTCCCCGAATTCAGAAAAACCAGACATACACTACTTTATTATTGATCAGGCAGAGTTTAAAGTTCATTGCAAAACCAATATCAATTCATTCACCTGTTCAACATCAGCAGATAAGATAAGCGACACACTTAAAGTGTACGTTTATAAAGATCAATCAATCGCCAGATTTAACAAAGCTGATATTCAGGTTCCAATCCGATCATTTAATTGCGGAATAAATCAACTCACAAAAGACTTTCATGAAACATTAGATTCTGATAAATATCCTTATTTAATAGTCAGGATTAATTCCATTAAAGCAAACCGAACCCCTGAAGATCTCACAGCAGAAATCACATTGAACATAGCCGGCCAAAATAAGAAGTATACCTTCCCAATAGAACTGGCTAAAGAAAGTAATCAATACAATTGCGAAGGATCAAATACAATATCACTTAATGATTTCCGACTTGACACTCCAGACCGTTTTTTTGGAATGGTAAAAGTTAAAGAAGAGGTTAGCTTATCATTTCAATTATCGGCTGTGGAGATGTAATCAAAATATCATTATCAGCCCTTATTTATCATTCCCCCATCCAGAGTATCCAGATCATCAATCTTCCCTCTTTTTTCCCAGGCATTTTCCAGGATCTTATAAAGAATATAGTTAAAAATTAAGCCGAATGGTAAGGCGATTAAATTAAAAACTATATCTGGTAGATCAGTAAAGAATGTAGTTCCAAAAATCACTTCGCTAATGCCTAATAAAAAACCACCAATTATAGTGCCTGTATAATATACTACTATTCCTAAAATAGCATACCCCCACTTTGATCGACCAAACCGTTCAGCAAGGTTATAAAAATATTTACCAATCCAGAATAAAAAAATAAATCCCAGCATAAATAAAAAAATTAAAGTTTAAAAAATAATTACAATAGTATATATGAAATAATAAAATTCAAAGAGATAATTCGACTTAAATTATAAAGCATAAAACCAATAATAATAAACTTTACAGAAAGTGCGAGAGTGAGTTTGAGAGCGAGAGCGAGAGTGGAGAGGCTGTAATCTTGGTTGGTGTGAGGCATAAAAAAAAGCCTCACCGAAAATCGATGAGGCTTTGATAATAAAATGGCGATGATACTGACGAGCCTATCGGCTATCAGCATCTTGTTTCTTATAAGTATCAGGCATAAAAAAACCCTGACGATCTAACGATGTCAGGGTTATAATAATAAAATGGCGATGACCTACTCTCCCACATTTAACTGCAGTACCATCAGCGCTGAGGGGCTTAACTTCTTTGTTCGAAATGGGGAAAGGTGATCCCCCTCGCTATCTTCACCATAAACTCTTTGTTGACACTTTTGTCAACCTAATATCTTTTGACATATCAAACACACAAGTAAACTTTGATTAAAAATAATCATAAGTACATTAAGACCGGATCCTTAGGAGATCCTTGGAAAGTTACAGGTAATTAGTACTGCTCGGCTATGCCATCTCTGACTTTACACCTGCAGCCTATCAACG
>NZ_JAPFQN010000003.1 GCF_026241165.1 Mangrovivirga halotolerans
CGAACAAAGAAGTTAAGCCCCTCAGCGCTGATGGTACTGCAGTTAAATGTGGGAGAGTAGGTCATCGCCATTTTATTATTATAACCCTGACATCGTTAGATCGTCAGGGTTTTTTTATGGCTGAACCCTACTAAGACAACTGCCCCTCCACACTCACTCTCACTCCATAGTCCTGCACTCTTCAATCTAAGTTCTTCTTTCACTCTCACTCTTTTCATTCTTCATTACCTTTCCCATTATCATAAAGAATTTCGAAATTAGAATTTGTTTATCCCTTATCATTAATTAGCTTAACAGTTTATATTCAACCAAATTAGATTCAATTTCAACAATCTTTTATAAGGGTATTGGATCTAGAGCTAATTTTATCTAAAGGCTAATATGAAAAAATGGATTTACGTTTTTCTTGCTCTTGTCATTTATTTCATTGTTGTGAGTGTTTTAACTCTTTTTGAGAGTAATGCAGATGGTTCGAATATCAAATCATTTTCAGATGCACTGTGGTACTCTATAGTAACCCTAACTACTGTGGGATATGGAGATCTTTATCCGGTAACTCCGATGGGTAAAATAGTTGGATTACTGATTATCATAAGTAGCGTGGGAGTTCTTGGGTATGTAATAGGTGAGATAATGGCTAAAATTAATGACTATATGGAAAAGAAAAATCAAGGTTATTGGGGTACAGATTTTACTGATCATTATGTGATGATTGGATGGAATGAATTTGGTCGTTCAGTTGCGCAGCAAATTCTTAATTCAGGCAAAAAAATTGCAATTGTAGTCGATTCTAAAGAAAAACTTGATCTAATCAAATCCATTTTTGAAACTGATAATTGTTTTGTTTTATATTCTGACATTCAAAACTATGATAGTTTTAAAAAAGTAAACATTGAAAAAGCAAAGAGTATTTTTGTAAACCTTTCTGATGACACGGAGACTTTAGTTTTTATATTAAATCTTAAGAAAAAATATTCTAACCTTTCATTTATCGCTACCTGTAAAAATGCCAGTCTGAAGGATACTTTTATGAGTGCTGGTGTAAACTACGTAGTTCCTCAATCAGAAGTGGCTTCAAGATTGGTTGCTAGTTACATTTTCGAACCTCAGGTTGCTGAATACACAGAGGATTTAATCACAACTAGTAAAAGTGATTTAGAAAGTGATATTCAGCAATATCGAATTATTGATTCTAACGAATTTGCCAATAAAGAATATTTAGAAATATTTTATGAGATCAAACAACGCTTCAATGCTGTCGCTATTGGATTGGTTTCAGGTCAAGGTCTGCTTAAGAACCCTGATAATGATCATCTAGTTAAATCCGGTGATTATTTGATCCTTATTTCTGCCGGAAAGGTTAAATCTGAACTAGAAAAGTTCTTTGGAGTTCTTGAGGGACAATAAATAATCTCAAATAAGTTTTATTGAATCTCTTCTTAAATTGTATGTAATTATTGTAATTAATTATATAGATTTTTTGATAAACGGTATGGTAATTGAGGTTTTTATTAGTGAAATTGCTTTTATTAAATTTTAATCACTATCAACCAATGACCAACTTTAAATTACTTTCTGATAAAGCTTTTGTCTTTTTATTAGCTCTTATAATAATAAGCACTTCTTGTAGAGAAGATGAAGTAGTTAAGATTAAACCTAAAATAGCAGGTGTAAGATCAATCAATTCGGATTATATCTTGCCTTATGAATTGATTACAGTTACTGGCCAGGGATTTACAGAATCAACTATTTTCTTATTAAATGACCTTGAAATACCGGTTGCTGAATTTGTGTCTTCTACAATGGTGAAAATTAATATACCTCAAAATGCGAGTACTGGATATTTGAAAGTAAAAGGACAAGAATCTGAATATGGCTATTCAGTAAAAATAAGAGATGTAGGTTGGAATAAGGTTTCGGGACTTCAAAATGCATACATAGAAGGATTGACATTCGTTCCCGGAAATCGTCAAATTGGCTTTTTATACGGAAGAGAATTGTATAAGACTATAAACGGAGGATTAAACTGGTCAAAAATAAGTTCACCAACTTTGAGTGGTAATCCAATTAAAGAGGTTGTAGCTGCTTCTGAAGAGGTTTTATTTTTATATAGCAATGTGGTACAATCTAAATTTGCCAAAAGTACCGATAGCGGGTTAAGTTGGGATTTAGTTTCTTTTCCATTAGAAAATTATGAAGTCATAGATCTTTCTTTTAAAAATGAGAATGAAGGGTTTGCATTTGTAGAAACCTGGGATGAAAATGAGTTATATTTTAAAGTTTATCATACAATTAATGGAGGGGATTCTTGGCAATTAATTCCTGGTACTCCCGAAATAGCACTAGGTAGTTCTAAGTTTAGTAATTCAGGAGAATTAAATTGGTTGGTTAGTGATTACTACCAAAAATCCTATGAAATTCTCTCTGACACATCTTATTATATCAATTTACCCAGGCTTATCAGAGATGATGCTCCTGTGATTATAACTGAGAATAGTTCATTTGCTGCAGGGTATCCTGGAAATTACTCAATGAAAGCTCCTTTAGCTGGCTTTGATGAATGGATTTCTTCAGACCCATGTGTGATATGGAAATCTGAAGACAAAGGGGTTAGCTGGAATAAGGCCGTCGATATTTCCGGTTTGTTTATTGGAGAAAACCTTGAGGTAATGGATTATTACGATGGTAAAGTTGTGGGGCTTACTTCTTCTATGCAATTAGTCGAATATGATAATAATGCAGATAATTATATTTTAAGAAAACTAGATCTACAGGATTTTTTCTTTAATTCTGGAATGGATTTTCATATAAATGGAAATAACGATTATGTTTTATTTGCAAGTGGTAATATCTATATAAAACAGAACTAATTATTTTATCAGATCCCGTTAATTTACGGGATCTTTTAATTTTATATCAATACCAATGAAATACTTCGAGGGACAAGATTTTTCAAGTAAAACTGAAATCTATGCTGGTGAATATGAAAATTGTACTTTCAAAGGTTGTATGTTGGCAGAACAAAACCTGAAGGATTATAAATTTATTGACTGTGAATTTATAGATTCCGATCTCAGTAATATTAACACGGGTAATACTTCCTTTCAAAATGTTCTTTTTCAAGGCTGTAAAATGTTAGGAATCAGGTTCGATTACTGTAATTCTTTTCTACTTTCTGTAAAATTCGAAAATTGCCAGTTGAACTTTTCTTCTTATTATGCCTTGTCACTTGAAAATTTTCAAGCGACAGATTGTGATCTAAGTGAGGTTGATTTTACAGACTCCTGCCTCGCAAAAAGTTGCTTTATAAACTGCAAATTAAATGGAGCGACCTTTGATAATTGTGATCTTAGGAATTCTGATTTTTCATCAGCCTCAGGATATTCAATCGATCCTGAAAAAAATAAGATCCAGGGATGTAAATTTTCTTTCATGGGTTTACCAGGATTATTGGATAAATACCAAATAGAAATAGTTTAAACCTGAAATAGATTTATTTTTTTTAAATTTTATTAATAGTTAACTTATAAGAATAACTTTCATTTATTCTTATGAGCAAAATAAACAGACGCGATTGGCTCAAAAGCTCAAGTCTGATAGGAGCCGCAGCCTTTCTTGGACAATACCCTTCCCTGGGTAATAATTCATCGAGTGAAAACATAGCAAAAGCTAATAATTCAGAAGGGATAATCAGGTTAAGTTCAAATGAGAATGCCTACGGTCCTTCAAAAGTAGTTAGAAAGGCAGTAATTGATTCATTTGACGATGGTTGCAGATATCCATGGGCTTATATTAAAAAATTAAGTGAGAAAATAGCTGAGAAAGAAGGGGTTACTCCTGACCATCTGGTTATTACTGGTGGCTCTACTGAGGGCTTGAAAGCTACTGGGGCAGTATATGGTATGTATGGAGGGGAGATTTTGGCTCCAAAACCTACCTTTCTTGCAATGATGGATTATTCAAAACTATTCGGAGGGAGAGTAAACTGGGTGGATGTTGATCAAAATATGGGTATTGATCTTGATCAAATGAAGAAAAGAATAAACCCTCGAACAAACCTCATTTTTCTATGTAATCCAAATAATCCTACTTCTACCCTCCTACCTTCAGGAAAATTGAGGCAATTCTGTGAAGAAGTTTCAGAAGATACAATCATTTTTTCAGATGAAGCTTATTATGATTTTATTGAAGAAGAAAATTACCCTTCAATGGTAGAATTGGTTAAAGAAGATAAAAATGTTATTGTTTCGAGAACTTTCAGCAAGGTATATGGACTAGCTGGATTCAGAATTGGTTACCTTATTGCCAGGCCTGATATTGCCTCACGTTTAAGAGAACACTTAATGGCTTTTACAAATGTTCCTGCTATTAAGGCTGCAGAGGCTGCAATTGAAGATCAAGATTTTTATCAGTTGTCTTTAGATAAAAACAGGGAAGCTAAAACAATGATATATAAAACTCTCGATGATCTGGGATTGGAGTATGTTAATTCGCATACGAATTTTGTTTTCTTCAAATCCGGCAGGCATATAGATGAGCTGGGAAAACAATTTATTGATAAAGGAATTCTGATAGGAAGACCATTTCCTCCCTTTTATGACTGGTGCAGAATAAGTACCGGAAAGATTGAGGACACTAAAAAGTTTTGTGATGAATTAAAAAGTGTGTTAGGTTAAAATCACCTGGAGTCTTTTATGCTAGATTTTTATACACTTAAAAGGATTAATGATTAAATTATATAACCCATTGAGTTCAAACCATCGGAGCCATGAATAGAATTAAATTATTATCTGCTTTATTAATATCATTTACTCTCTTTCTTTCTTGTCAAAATCAGGATAATAATCATCAGGAATATTCACTGGGACAGGTAGAGTTAGATGTCACCGGTGAAAAGTATGCTTCACAGATGTTTATTAAAGGGTTGCTTTTGCTACATAGCTTTGAATATGTTGATGCCAGGGAACAGTTTATTGAAGTTCAGAAAGAAGATCCAAATTTATTAATGGCTTATTGGGGTGAAGCAATGACTTATAATCATACTCTATGGCGTAATCAGGATTACGAAGCAGGATCTGAGGCAATATCAAAAGCTTTAAAAAATGAGAATTTCCAGTCATTAACGGAACTTGAAAAAGATTTTATCACTTCAGTTGGTGTTTTATACAGATCGGGAAATAGTAAAGCCGAAAGAGATGAATTATACTCAGAGTATTTGCAAAAGATGACTGAGAAGTATCCTGGAAATCAGGAAGTAGCCTCATTTTATTCATTATCACTTTTAGGCAAAGTTAAAACTGTAAGAAACTATGAGGTTTTTGGTCAGGCAGCTGAAATTGCAAAAGAGGTGTTGAAAGAAAATCCCCGGCATCCTGGAGCGTTACATTATTTGATTCATTCATATGATGATCCGGATCATGCCCGCTTAGCTATAGAAGCAGCCAACAGCTATGGTAAAATAGCTCCTGATGCCGCCCATGCATTGCATATGCCTTCCCATATTTATGTTGCCATGGGAATGTGGGATGCCGTAGTTGAAGCGAATGAAAGATCTTACCAGGCAAGCGTTGATAGAAAACTAAGAAAAGATCTAGATAATGACGCAAGAGGCTACCATTCATACCATTGGCTACAGTATGGATATCTGCAACAGGGAAAAGAAGATAAAGCTAAAGAAATGGTAGAAAACATGGCCTTGTACACTAAAGAAAAACCCTCAGTCAGGGCAAGGGCTCACTTAGTTTACTTAAAAGGAACTTACCTGGTTGAAACTGAAAACTGGGATTCTGATATCGCAGATATACATATTGAAACTGAAGGATTAAATATTTCTGAACGCGCTCAATATGATTTTATTGAAGGAATGAAAGCGTATAAAAACAAAAGTAGACAAACTCTGGAAGCAGTCATTAATTTAATGCAAAATCAGATTAATGAAGAAAAAGTGAAAGTTAATGATACAGGGGTGACGATTTGTAGTGGAGAAAGTAGTGATATGGTAAGACAAAGTGATGTTGATGCAGCCAGGTCTATGGAATTTCAATTAAGAGCATTATTGGCAAAGCTGGATGGAGATCTTGAAAAGACTGAGAAACATCTTTTAAAAGCTGTCGAATTAGAAGAAAAGGCCGGGTATAACTACGGGCCTCCTGTAATACAAAAACCATCGCATGAAATGCTTGCTGATTGGTTAGTAGAACAAAAAAGAATTGATGAAGCGTTTTTATATTATGAACAAACTTTAAAGAGACATCCAAACCGAATGAAAACTGTAAATTCTCAGCAAAAACTTGGTTACATCAAAACCATGTGAATGCTGTTTACGTAGTAATAATATAAGCCGATGTTAAAGTAATTTTAAACATCTGGATAAGGCCGGTAAGACCGGCCTTTTTTTGTGCAAACCTTTTTGATGAAGCTTAATTTTTGTGTTGCCCTTTTTTCTGTAGTTTCTTGCAATCGTTTGTGCTAACGTTTGCGCACATTTCTTTTTTCTTTTCTATTGTAAATGTCTGATTTATAGTTAGTTTAGGTTAAAACCAAAACTAAATATTATGTTTACCCAAATTAAACATGGCGCATTTTTATGCGTAACAGGATTGCTGTTTGCCTGCTCAGATGTGGATGAACAGTCTTTAAAACCAAAACATCAGGATGTTATAGAAGTGACTCCCTCACACCCGGAAACAGAAAGTCAGGCTGGCTTAGGAGGTGGTGTCATAATGCAGGCTTTTTACTGGGATGTCCCTGCCGGAGGTAATTGGTATAATACTATTAAAAGTAAAATTGCTGATTGGGATGCAGCAGGAATAAGTGCTATTTGGCTACCCCCTGTATCAAAAGCCATGAATGGTCCATATTCGATGGGATATGATCCATTTGATTATTTTGATCTGGGAGAATACAACCAGATGGGGTCTGTCGAAACCAGGTTTGGATCTAAGAATGAATTAATTAGCCTGATAAATACTGCGCATAATCAAAATATACAGGTGTATGCGGATATAGTTATTAACCACAATAGCGGTGCGCAATCGGAATTTAATCCATATACCGGAACTTATACTTATACTGATTTTAACCCTGCTTCAGGAAAGTTTTATCGCTCAGCCAGTGACTTCCACCCTAATAATTATGTATATCAAGATGAAGGAGTCTTTGGTGGTTTTCCGGATTTAAGCCATTCTGTTCCATATGTTCAGGGATGGTTATGGAAAAACAGTAATAGCGTTGCGAAATATTATAAAAATGTGATTGGCTTTGATGGCTGGAGGTTTGATTATGTTAAAGGCTTCGGAGGCTGGGTAGTTAAAGACTGGGTCGATGAAGTCGGTGGTTTTGCAGTAGGAGAAAACTGGGATGGAAATGCTAATACGCTACAAAATTGGGTTAATAGTACCAGCAGAAGGGCTTCAGCATTTGATTTTGCCTGCTATTATAAGTTGGATGAGGCTTTCGATGGGAATGATTTGACAAAATTAAACGATGATATGCTTTGGAAGCGAGATCCTTCAAAAGCTGTAACCTTTGTTGCTAATCACGATACAGATATAATCTGGGATAAGATGCATTCTTATGCATATATACTGACTCATGAAGGTTATCCAACTATATTTTACAGGGATTATGAAGAATGGCTTGATAAAGACAAACTCAATAACCTGATTTGGATCCATCGAAATCTTGCAGTTGGTAATACCAGTATTTTATTTTCAGATAAGGATGAGTACATCGCAAGGAGGAACGGAAATCCTGGAATAGTAGTTTATCTTAATGATTCCGGAGCATGGGTTGAAAGATGGGTACAAACAAACTGGAATTCGATAAGAATTAAGGATTACACAGGTAATTCAGGATGGCAACCTGTCACTCAGGGTAATGGATGGGTTAAAATCCAATGCCCTCCTAATAGTTATTCAGTTTGGAGTCCAAATTGAAATAACATGATTTAGGTTATATTATCTGGGCCGGCACATGTCGGTCCTTTTTTAATTAATAGTTATAAATAATCCAATGGACTTATTAAATTGATTAAGAGTCAAACAATTAATCTAAACCTTGCCATGAAATTACTTTATACAACTTTATTTCTTTTAATAGCCCTGACAGTGTTGGGACAAAGTTCTTCAACTTTAGAACCAATTGACATTTTTGATCTGGAATATATCTCTAATCCGACGATTTCTGAAGATGGGGAAAAGATTATTTACGTGAGAAATTCTAAAGATATTATGTCAGATAAGGGAGCCTCCAATTTATGGATAGTTAATCCTGACGGATCAAATCATTACCCGCTTACTACAGGTAATTATAGTAATTCATCTCCTTCTTTGTCCCCGGATGGAAATAAGCTGGCATATGTCTCTAATAAATCAGGAAAACAGCAAATACATTTGATGTGGCTTGATAAAGGCATTCAATTTAAGTTAACGAATCTTCAAAAATCCCCTTCTCAGCTTACCTGGTCGCCAGATGGGAAGTATATCGCTTTTCAAATGTTTGTAGATAAGAAGCCCGAAAGCCTGGTTAATTTACCAGCAAAGCCAAAAGGTGCAAATTGGGCTGATCCAACTGTATATATAGATGAAATGGTTTATCGGAGAGATGGCTCAGGTTATGTTAAACCAGGCAATTCCCAGGTTTTTGTAATCAGTACGAATGGCGGAACTCCTCGTCAAATTACCTCAGGAGAGGTAGATCATGTTGGGATGATGAGTTGGAGTAAAGATTCAAAATACATATTTCTGAGTGCTAACCACGATGATGACAGAGAGTTTAATCCATTGGATTCAGAAATATATAGAATAAGTGTATCAGATGGTTCAAATACTGCTTTAACTGAGCGATATGGTCCAGATTCCAGTCCAATTGTTTCTCCGGATGGTTCGAAAATAGCCTATCTGGGTTTTGATGACAAAAAACTAGGGTATCATAATTCGTCAATTTATGTAATGAACATTGACGGGAGTTCTTCTGAGAAGATTGAGACTAATATAGATAATTCCATTTATAACATTCAATGGTCAGGCAATGACAGGATTTTCTTTTTATATGATGAAGAGGGAAATACAAAAGTGGCATCGACTAATCTTAATGGCAAGTACCGAGATGAGATCAATAATGTTGGAGGTTTATCATTAGGTCGTCCCTATAGTGGTGGAGACTTTAGTGTGTCAAACGATGGAGTTGTTGCTTTTACTCATACTACACCAGATCATCCAGCAGACCTTGCAGTGTATGATAAAGAAGTACAGCGCATTACCAGGCTGAATGAAGATCTGTTTAACTATAAGCAGCTTGGAGAAGTGGAAGAGATTTGGTATGAATCAAGCCATGACGGAAAGAAGATACAGGGTTGGATTTGTAAGCCTCCAAATTTTGACTCTACGAAAAAATATCCGTTAATATTAGAGATTCACGGAGGTCCCTTCGCAAATTACGGAGACAGATTTTCTACGGAAGTCCAGCTTTATGCTGCTGCAGGATATGTAGTGTTGTATACCAATCCAAGGGGAAGTACAAGTTACGGAGCAGATTTTGCTAATGAGATCCACCATAACTATCCAAGTAATGATTATGAAGATCTGATGTCAGGTGTTGATGCAGTGATCGAAAAAGGTTATGTGGACGAAAATCGTTTGTTTGTTACTGGTGGTAGTGGCGGGGGAGTTCTGACTGCCTGGATAATAGGAAAAACAGATCGATTCAGAGCAGCTGTAGTAGCGAAACCAGTAATCAACTGGTATAGTCATACTTTAAGTGCTGATAACCCCGTATTTTTTACCGAATACTGGTTCCCTGGTAAGCCGTGGGAGGTTCCTGAAGAGTATATGAAGAGATCTCCGATTTCACTTGTTGGAAATGTAACAACTCCAACTATGTTATTGACAGGAGAAAATGATTACCGAACGCCGATATCAGAATCGGAACAGTATTATGCAGCATTAAAGCTTAATAAGGTACCTTCTGCATTGGTAAGAATTCAGGAGGCAAGTCACGGTATAGCAGCTAAACCGAGTAATTTGATAAATAAAGTAGTTTATATTCTTGGGTGGTTTAATAAGTTTGATGTTTCAGAAGAAAATTTAAATACTGAAAAATAAATGAAGACAGCGGTATTTAGTACAAAGTCTTATGACAGGGAATATCTGAACAGGTTTAATTCAAGTCATTCTCATGAATTGACTTATTTTGAAGCTCCGTTAAATAAAAACACAGTGAATTTAACTGTGGGGTATGAGGCTGTTTGTGTTTTTGTAAATGATGATTTGAATAAAGAGGTTATTGATGAATTGTCATCAAAGGGGGTAAAAGTAATTGCACTGAGATGTGCCGGATTTAACAATGTGGATCTCGATGAGGCTACAAACAAAGGAATTGCAGTAGTAAGGGTGCCAACATATTCTCCTCAGGCGGTTGCTGAACATGCGATGGCTTTAATTTTAACATTAAATCGCAAAACCCATAAAGCGTATAATCGAATCAGGGAAAGTAATTTTTCTCTTGAAAGGCTTACTGGATTTGATATTCATGGGAAAACAGTTGGGATAATTGGAACAGGTCATATAGGAGCATTGTTTGCGAAAATTGTCCTTGGCTTTGGATGTAATGTGATCGGATATGATGTGAATGAAAATAAGGAATTAGTTGACGCAGGAGTTAAGTATTGTGGTCTGGATGAATTATTTAAAAATTCAGATATTATTTCTTTGCATTGCCCATTGATTCCTGCCACCCATCATCTGCTTAATAAAAATGCATTTGATAAGATGAAAGATGGCGTTATGGTGATCAATACATCAAGAGGTGCTCTGATCAATACCACTGATGCGATTGCTGCACTTAAATCGGGTAGACTAGGTTACTTAGGAATAGATGTCTATGAGCAGGAGGAAAAACTATTTTTCAAAGACTTATCGGAAGAAATAATTGAAGATGATGAGATTTCCAGGTTAATGACTTTCCCAAATGTTTTAATTACTTCACATCAAGGTTTTTTTACCAAAGAAGCATTAGAGGAAATAGCGAGTACTACATTGAAGAACTTAACTGATATTGAAGAAGGTAGAGGCTCGAAGAATGAAATAAAGGTATAAAAAAAGGGAGGATGAACCTCCCTTAATTTTATATTATGCTGCCATTCTCAATTCATAGTCAGGCTTAATTTTATCTTGCCTTCCAAGTGTTTTAAGAAGTTTAAAATGACTTCTTAAAGCAGAGGTGAAACTTGCCTCATAGAAATATGGCAGGTTGTATTTTTTTGTTGTCTTTTGGATGATTCTGGATATTTCAGGATAATGAACATGGCATACATAAGGAAATAAATGATGTTCAATCTGATAATTCAGACCTCCGATAAAATATGAAAGGACTTTATTGTTCATTGCAAAATTTGAAGTTGTTAAAATCTGGTGTACAGACCAGTTTTCTTCAATCATTTGCTCATCCTGCATTACAAAATCTGAAGTTGGTACCACGTGTGCCGGCTGGAAAATCAAGCTAAGTGATAAGCCTGCCACAGCATGCATGGTGATGAACATCAAAACAGTCATCCATACTGGAGTGCTTAATACTAAAATCGGTAATACCAGAAATACTCCAAGATAAAATAATTTTGAAATAATAATTTTAAACATTCGGGTAGCAACTTCCTTGTTAGACTTGATAAGTCCTTTTTTGCGGTAGTTAAATACTTTTATATAATCTTTTATTGCCATCCATTGAATGGTCGAAATACTATAAAGGAATATCGCATAAATATGCTGATATCTGTGAAACCATCTTCTTGGCTGATTTGGAGTGAACCTTAATACATATCTTGGTTGTATATCCTCATCCGCATGTTCGATGTTGGTATAGGTATGATGAAGCACATTGTGTTGTAACTGCCATAACCTTCCATCTACACCCATAAGCGGCGCGGTAAGACCAAGCAGGTTATTTAACATTTTCTTCCCTGATAGAGATCCGTGTAAAGCATCATGCATTACTGAGGTACCAATAAATGCCATACCTAATCCCATGGTAATCCATGCGCCGAACATCAAAATAGGATTTTGAATAACTCCGGTAAGCATTAAAATAAAGGGAGCCAGATAAACAGATAAGGCAAAAATGGTTTTGAACAGAACTGTGTTGTTACCTGTTTTCTTTAGTTGATTCTTTTTGAAGTATTCGTTGACTTGTTTTTTAATCTCGGCAGAAAACTCCTTGTTAATTGTTCTTGAAAATTTGTATCTAATCATAAAAGGGTTAATTGGTTCTTCTAAATAATTTTTATCCTTTTTTTGATTGTAGATATCGGATTGAACTATTTAAAAGAGATATTCTTTTATTCCTAACGTCAAATTTAACTATTAGATGTCATGATACCTAATTTAATTCCTATGGTAGAAAAATACCATGTAATTCTATAACCTTATAACCAGAATTATAGACCTAGGAGAATCGCTACTATTGGTTAAGTGTTTAAAGTCACAGTCTGGCTCAACTAAAAATGCTAAATTGAAGAAAGCAAATATAATCAACAAAACGTCATGAAATATTATTATAACACCACTGTAGAAAATAAGGGTTTTGATGAGGTCATAGATCTTGTTACAGCACATTTAAAAGAAGAAGGCTTTGGAGTACTGACTGAAATTGATGTAAAATCAACACTAAAAAAGAAATTAGATGTCGACTTTAAAAAGTACAGGATATTAGGAGCTTGCAATCCTGAATTTGCTCATAAAGCTTTACAAGCTGAGGATAAAATAGGAGTGTTTTTACCATGTAATGTTATTGTTGAAGAAAATGATAATGGTTCAATAGAAGTTTCAGCAGTAGATCCGGTTGCTTCTATGGGTGCTGTTGAAAATGATGAGCTAAATAATATTGCTGGAGAGGTGAGGTCTAGACTTCAAAAAGTCATAAAGGAATTAAATTAGTCGATTAGCTGATTATACCTTTTGAGAAGATAATAATTCTTGTTAGCTTATTATTCTCTCATGGGTAACTCAGAAAATACATCGAATAACGAAAATACCGGACTGAAAAGAAGTCTGACACTATCTCAGCTTGTTTTTTACGGGGTCGGTACAATTTTGGGGCTCGGAATTTATGTCCTTTTAGGAAAGGTAGCGGGTAAAGCAGGAATGATGGCTCCAGTATCCTTTCTGATAGCAGCGGTCCTGGCGACATTTACCGGAATATCATATGGTGAACTATCTGCAAGGATTCCCAAAAGTGCCGGAGAGGTTAATTATGTCGACCGCGCCTTTAATATCAAAATAGTTTCTTCAATAGTTGGCTGGCTTATTGTTTTATCAGCAATAGTATCTACAGCCACAGTAGTCAATGGGTATACAGGTTATGTGCATGTATTCATTGAAGAATTACCTGATTGGGTAATAATTACAGCAATTGTTCTTATTCTGGGAGGCATAGCTATCTGGGGTATTACCGAGTCTGCTCTTACCATTACAATTATTACTATCATTGAGATATGTGGTATTTTGATCGTCATATTTATATCAGGTGATAACTTATCTTCATTTCCCGACAGGTGGCAGGAGATCGTACCAGGATTTAATCTAACTGACTTTAAAGCAGTAATGCTTGGGGCATTTCTTGCATTTTTTACATTTATCGGTTTTCAAGATATGGTTAATGTAGCCGAAGAAGCAAAGAATCCTGAAAAGGATATGCCAAGGGCTATAATTATTTCCCTGAGCATCCTTGTGGTTCTTTATATGCTTGTAGCTACCATAGCAGCTTTGGGATTAAGTCCGGAAGAACTCGGTAAAAGTGATGCACCCTTGGCTGATATTCTTGCAAAAGAAGGTAGTGGCTACCCAAAGATTATTTCAGGAATTAGTTTAATCGCTATAATCAATGGGGTTTTAGTTCAAATAGTGATGATCGCCAGAGTATTATATGGAATGGCGGAGAAGGATATGGCCCCACAGCTTTTCGGGAAGATTAATCAAAAAACCCGTACCCCGATATGGTCTACGGTTATATCAACTATAGTTATTTTAGTACTGGCTCTTTTATTTAATTTGGAATCTTTAGCAAAAACCACAAATTATATTTTGATCGTAGTATTCATCATGATCAATCTTGCTCTTTGGAAAATCAAAACAGAAGATAAGCATCCTGAAGGGATAAAAACTTACCCTATATTTGTTCCTATTCTCGGGGCGATTTTGAGTTTTGCTGTTCTTGTTTTTCAGTTCATACAGGATTTATCATAATACGTTAAATCCATTAATATTTGATTCTGACCTTTCCAACAATTTATTTATTTCAAAACTAATAAATTGTTGATTCTTATTTATCAATGGGGTAATATTATATATTAAACTTTTTATTATTTAAAAATGCCCCTCCCAATGATAAAAGCAGGATTTATTCTTCTCTCTTTATTAATGATAGTCAGCCCAATTGTATTATTTTTAAAAGCTACGGATGACAAACTTAAACTAATCAAGCGTTATATTATCATTATATTTCTTTGGTTAGTATATGTGTTGGGATTAAGCTTTTCGGGTGTATTACTAAATTTTGATTTACCTCCCAGAATTCCTCTCTTAATAATTTTACCATCGATTTTACTATCTATTTTACTGACCGGTCAACCAATTTTTAAACGGAATCTGAATCAGTTTTCCCCAAATTTTCCGATTAATGTTCAGGCATATAGAATTGCTGTGGAATTATTGATTTTAGGAGCGATATTATATGGCTATTTTCCCGAGGGTGTAAGCTTTGATGGAACAAATTATGACATCTTAGTGGGGTTAACTGCTCCGGTTATAGGTGTTTTATTTATGAGGGATAAAATTACCAGAAAATGGGTCCTTGCATGGAATATAGGCGCACTTATAATATTAACCTTTACTGGATATTCTTTTGTTTCAACCTATTATATACACCCAGAATTCTCTTCTGATGTGAGTCGGGAGTTATTAACAGAATTTCCATTTATTTTGCTGCCGGGTCTACTATTGCCATTAGCGATTTTTTATCATATTGTTTCAATTCGGCAGTCCATAATAAATAAGTTCTAAATTTTTAAATTTACTTAATCGATGGCATCATTATTTGGGCATGCATTTGCTGCATCTTCACTGGCATCTGTTTTTCCACCAGAAATTAAAACATTTAAGGTTATTTTATTGGGGATTATATGTTCTGTTCTCCCGGATATTGATGTATTAGCCTTTAGTTTTGGGATTCCTTATGAAAACCTATGGGGACACCGAGGTATAACACATTCATTATTTTTTTCATTTTTAATCGGAGTAATTCTAGTCGGTCTTTTTTATCGGAAATTTTTGAATAATAAAGCAGGATTAGCACTTGGGTTCTATTTTTTCCTATGTTCTGCATCTCATATTATTCTTGATGCAATGACAACAGGGGGATTGGGTGTTGCAGTTTTTGCTCCATTCGATACCCAAAGGTATTTCCTGCCAGTCAGGCCGATAAAAGTATCTCCTATTGGTG
The DNA here is from genome assembly GCF_026241165.1 of Mangrovivirga halotolerans. GTDB lineage: Bacteria > Bacteroidota > Bacteroidia > Cytophagales > Cyclobacteriaceae > Mangrovivirga > Mangrovivirga halotolerans. The sequence goes on from NZ_JAPFQN010000003.1 coordinate 15,493, forward strand.
TTGGGAATTTTTTTACTGACAGAGGTTTGAATGTTATTAAAAGTGAACTTATCTGGATCGGAATACCGGGAACATTAATTATTATTTTGTCTCTTTTTAGTCAACTATGGAAGAAGTCAAAAGCAAAGAGTTAAAAGGTTTTATTTTAATGAGAAATGACTAATTATTTATTGATACAATTAAAAATGGGGATTTATAAAAAGGCAATGATGATCGGTTTTATCATGGCGATCATAAACATGGCAATGTTCGCCCAAACTGAAAAACGAGTAGTTATTACCATTGACGATGTTCCTCAAACCAATAGATCCCGGTCGAATTTGTTGTCGAAATTAGATAGTCTTCAAATTCCGGTCTCCATTTTTATTAATGAAGCTAAAGTATATACAGATGGTGAAATAGATAGTTCTAAATTACTGATACTGGATGCCTGGATGAGTAAACCTTATGTTTCACCGGGTAATCATAGTTTTAGTCACCCTCGATATTCTACTACAGGACTAGAATTATTTTCTGAGGAGGTTTTAAAGGGGGAAGTTTTGACCAGTCGTTTAGCTACTAAGTACGGTAAAGAATTAGAAGAATTTAGATTCCCATTTAATGATCTAGGTAAAGATTCATTACAGCATTTAGAGATTAAATTATTTTTAGAAAAAGAAGGATATAATATCACACCATTTACAGTTGAAAGCAGTGACTGGATGTTCAATTACTTATATGAGTACTATCTTTCTCAAGGAGATTTAGAAAATGCACAGAGAATTGGAGATCGTTATGTAAATTATACTATAAGAATGTTTAAATTCTTTGAAGAGTTAATAGCAGAAGAGTATGAGAGGGAAATACCACATATTTATTTGTGTCATGATAATAAAATTAATTCAGATTATTTAGCAGAAATAATCTCCCGACTGGCTTTATTAGATTATAATTTCATTTCATTAAAAGAGGCAGTAAAGGATGATGTTTACGATCAAATAGATCATTATTATTTGAAGTATGGTATAACCTGGATTTATCGATGGATGGAGGATGATAAATTAAGAAAAGAATATATGAAGAAAGAGCCAGGCATAGTCGATGTGTATGAGGAATATGAAAATGTACGTCTAAAGTAAAATAAAATGAGAAAAGTTGTTTCCTATATAGCTATTAGTCTCAATGGTAAGATTGCTGATTCTAACAGTTCTGTAGGCTGGCTCGAAAAAATACCAAATCCTAAAAGACTGGATTATGGTTATTCCGAATTTTATGACAAGGTTGAGATTACCATCCAGGGCAATACTACTTATGATCAGGTTTTAGGATTTGATACTGAATTTCCTTATAAAGGAAAGAAAAATTATGTTTTTACAAGGAGAAAGGATTTGAAAGAGGATGAAAACGTCAATTATGTAAATGAAGATCCGGTAAAATTCGTCAAGGAGCTCAAAAATGAGGCAGGTGGAATTATTTGGGTAATTGGTGGAGGACAAACAAATACTTTGCTTCTTTCAGGTGGTGTGATTGATGAACTAAAAGTATTTGTAATGCCAATTATAATCGATGATGGTATTGAAATATTTAGCGAGAATCAAACTATTAGCTCTCTGGAATTACTCGATTCTAAAACCTATTCAAATGGAGTAGTTGAACTTCATTACCGCATAAAGAATTAGATGTTAATAGATTTCATACAAAAACTAAAAGTCTGTACTTTTCAACATCATTAAAAAGTTCTTTTTAAAAGAAATTAAATAGGGTTTATTCATTTATGTATTAAGTAGATCTGAATTAGATGTGCCAATAAAATTAATCGATTAATTTCATCGCTTTTTTACTTTTAACATGTCTGTTGTTTATATATTATATTATTTAATATTATCTCTTGATAAATTAAACGGGATAGAATTAACATTTAATTGTTAATTATTTTCTGTATTTTGAGGTATAAAGATGACTTCAATGATAAGAAGGTACGATCCCACATCCGATTATGAAGAAGTAGTTGAGATCTTTAAGTTGAATACCCCGGTTCATTTTGACCCGGAAGAACTACCTAATTTTGAAAATTATCTCGATACCAATAATAATAATTATTTTGTTATAGAAGAATCAGGAGTTATTAAAGGCTGTGGTGGGTATCACATTATGAATAATAATGATGTAGCCCGTTTAAGCTGGGATATAATCCATCCTGATTACCATGGAGAAGGTAAAGGGAGCGAACTGGTGAATTTTATTTTAAATCTTATTTCTGAAGATGAAGATGTCTCTTCCATTGAAGTTTGGACCTCACAGGTGGCAAATTCTTTCTATTATAAATTTGGCTTTAGGTCTATTGAAATGGTAAAAGATTACTGGGCTGTAGGATTTGATCTGTATCGTATGCAGATAGATTTAAAAAAAGTGTAGTAAATATTAATTCACTACACTTGTTAAACCTAAACCTTTTTCTAAACCTGATAGATAAAAAGCAAATTAGATGCCAATCGATAAGATTGATTTTGTTTATTTTTAGTTTATAATCCTAAGTAGCTATTAAACAGTGAGTTTGTATAATATATTCTGAAACATTAAAGAGAAGCTTAGCTGAAGTTTGCTTGCTTCTTTGTTCGAAATTGGTGTAATTATATATATAACCGAACAATTTATTACTTCAATGAGTACACCAGATTTCAGTAACCTTAAAGCCATTTATATTAATTGCACTCTAAAGAAATCTCCCAGACTAAGCAATACAGAAAAGCTTATGGAAGTATCAATGGGAATAATGAAAAGGGAGGGAGTTCAGGTAGATTATGTACGGTTTGTAGATCATAATATTGCATCTGGTGTTTTACCCGACATGAAAGATGAGGGATGGGAAAAAGATGAGTGGCCAGAACTTTACAAGAAAATTGCAGATGCTAATATATTAGTAGTAGGTAGCCCTATTTGGTTAGGAGAGATGTCTTCTGAAACGAAAAAGCTTATAGAACGGATATATGCTATGAGTGGGGAGAAAAATGATAAAGGTCAGTATGTATTTTACGGAAAAGCCGGAGGTTGTATAATTACAGGAAATGAAGATGGCGTTAAACATTGTTCTATGGGGATATTATATAGTTTACAGCATGTAGGCTATACGATACCACCTCAATCTGATGCTGGTTGGATAGGAGAAGCAGGTCCTGGGCCAAGTTATGCAGAAGAAGGTTCAGGTGGACCTGAGAGTGACTTCACCAACCGTAATACAACTTTTATGACCTATAATTTATTAAATATTGCCTCTTTATATAAATCCAACAATGGCATTAATAATTATGGTAATTCTGTAGATTTGTGGGAAAAGGGAGAGCGGTGGAAATTTGAGCCTCCGAAGATTAATTAATTTTTTTATGATCACATTCAGAATAATAATAATCCTAACCTGTATTTATGCATTGTATAATTTTTTCAGGGTTGATGATATATTATCAAAAGTAATTTTGGGACTCCAGGTTTTATTTGTTGGATTATTGAGCTTTGAAGATTCAACTACTACAACTGTCAGTTTTATTTTATTTAATATTTCATTGGTATTGATTTTAGTTTATGCTTTTACCAGGGAGCATTTTAATCCCTGGAAGAAATGGATTATGGTTGCTCTTTCCGGAATTTTATTGATTGGTAATTTCTTTAAATATTTGCATTTGCCTTTTGTGGAACTTGTTAGCAAATTAGCAGTACTTCCGATAGTAGGAGTTGCTTACCTTTCTTATAAGTATCCTACCAGAATGCGAAATGAATTCGGCTTTCTTGTTATTACTGCGGCTTTTGCCTTGATAAATATTCTAAGGATTTCATAATTTATTCAAATGAGGTTTGATATAAACTCATATAAAAAGCAGCTGTGGCTTTCTATTTCTACGGGTGTTTTTTTATTTGTAGTATTGTATTTATACAGATCTTTTGGAATTCAAACTAATGAATCATTATCAGGTCATGGGTTATTATTCAGAGCATCCAGTTTTGGATTTTTAACTTCAATAACATTTTTTTTAAATGAATTTATTATTGCTCCAACAGTTACTCACAATAATATCAAAAAACAGATAGCCTGGAGATTGTGGGAAATATTTTCTGCAGCTACTGCATCCTTTCTATTGTTTAATTATTTCTGGAATTGGACGGAATTTAATTTTACCGCCTATTTTTTAATGATTTTCGAGTTTTTTATAGTAATGATTATTCCAGTGGGGCTGGTAAATCTTATAATGAAGAATAATTATTCAACAGACTATAAAATAATTGCTTTAAAAGCAGAAAATGGGAAAACCCAGTTATCATTAAACCCTGATAAATTATATTTTATAAAATCCGATGATAATTATGTGATTGTATACTTTGAATCCAATGGCAGCTTAAAAAAGAAGCTGATCAGGAATTCTTTAAAAAACGTTGAGAATGAATTCAAGGATATCCTTATTCGGAGTCAAAGGAGCTATTTAGTTAACCCCCTAACATTCCAATATATCGAAACTTCAGGGAAAAAAACTACTTTAGTTTATCCTCATCATTTAACTGTTCCGGTATCTCCAAGGTATCAGGAGGAATTTGCTAATTTGAATAATTGAAATTTGACCACAAATAGGTTGTTTTCATCCCAAACTGATTAAAAAACCTTGTGAAATAGGCTGAGACACTGCTTTATTGCAAAAAGATTTTATATGAAAGTATTATTATCAATCACTCTGATTGCAATATTCTTTACGAATTGTGAAAGAGAAAATGATCAAATTAAGGAGGTTGTAAATCTTAATGATCATCTGGAAAGCTTAATTATTAATGAAAATAAAGCTGGAAAGTTTGATGGGACAATCGTAGTGGGCGGAAAAAATATTGAAACTTTTGAAAAAGCTGTAGGTATCGCTGATCGGAATTGGGGAATAGCTATGGAAAGAAATTTTGTTTTTGATATCGCCTCCCTGAATAAAAGCTTTATTGCAGCATTGATCATTATTGCCCAGGAAGAAGGCAAACTCAAAACCTCAGATAAACTAACAGATCATTTAAGTGATTTTGATTATTCAGGTGCATTTTCTGATAAAATCACAATACATCAAATGCTTACTCATACTTCCGGACTTCCTAATTATGATGGGGTAGATGAGGATTTGAAAAAGGAAAATTTTCTAAAATTTAAACGATCAAACTTTAAAAACTCCGAATATGTTGACTTTATCAGTAACCTTGATACGGTTGCTAGTCCGGGAGTGAAATTTCATTATAGCAATTTTGCTTATCACCTGTTGCCAATTATTCTGGAAAATATTTATGGTGTAACATTTGATGAATTACTTCAAAGAAAGATTTGTGAACCATTGAAACTCACGAATACTTATTCTGAAACAAATAATAAAGTTGTTCATAGAAATGTGGTGAGAGCATATGAATTCGACCCTTCAAGTGGAAAATTTGTATCAAATGATTTCATTGATCTTACCCTCGGGAGAAGAATTTTTAGCACCAGCGAAGACCTTTATAAGTGGGCAAAATCTTTTGATGATTTATCTATATTATCTAAAAACTCTGTTAAACTAATTCAGACAAATTATTTGAAAGAGATAAGGGACGATATTTCATACGGATATGGCTGGGCGATATTCGATGGTGAGCATCAATATTCATTTGGTAATCTTTCGATTGATGATAACTATGTTATTCACGGAGGTAATACCGGGGGGTACAGATCACTATTAGTAAATGTGAATAATGGGGAAATTATAATATCAATATTATCAAACATAGGTGGTAAATCAGATCTTTTGACGATGGCTGCTACTATTATTAAAACATATAAATCAAATAAATCATGAAACTGAAATTCGGGATACTTTTATTTTTAATTACAAGTGCTCTACTAACTGCTCAAAATGTGAATATAGCCGGACTTTGGCAGGTAGAAAAGGTAGTCGTGGGAGATCGGGATATGACTCCGATAGCAAAATGGACCAGAATTCATGGTGATGGAACGTATGAAACAGGTAACGGATGGTTACAAAATGGTGCGGGATTATGGTCGTTTAATCAAAGTGAAAATACGATTTCCACAAAAGACAAATATGGGATTCAAGATCCCTTTGGTGCATTTGATATAAGTTATAAAGGTAATTCTATGGTCTGGTCGAGGATGGAAGAAGGAATGGAAGTTCAAGTATTCTGGGAAAGAATAAATGAGCTTCCTCGGAGTCATGCAGATAAAATAACCGGAAAGTGGAAGTCGGAAGATAAAGACGGTGAATCGCATTCAATATTTTTCAGATGGGATAAAATATTTGTCATAGATAAAGATGAAGAAAAGGAAACCGGGTACTGGATTCCGAATGCTCATAAACCAGAAGTAGGATTTATTAGCCATGATCAATCGCAGCCTCATAAGTATTATAAAGTTGAATTTGAAGACGATAAGTTGATTTTAACCGGAGTTAGTGAAGAGGTTAAAGGTGATGTGCTTACCTATGTCAAAAGCAATTAAAGCAAATAAAAAGGAGAAAGGTCATTTGACTCTTTCTCCTTTTATTAGTAATGTTATTATAATTTTATTTAAAGAGCTTTTTATAATTCGGAAACAGTTGTTCTTGAAATAATTACCTCCTTATTGAATCTTTCTATCATTATTTCAAAATATCTCTTTAGTTTAGGATAATCCTCAGGAGAATATACATTTTGCTTGAGATTAAAATTGGCATTAATGCTAATTATATTGGCTAGTTGTATATATTCAATTTCTATTCCAATTAAGTTGTTGGAAAGCTCAAAAGGTTCTGGTATAAACTTGACTTCGTATCCTTCAGGAACTTTTATTTTTGATATATATTGTTGTTCGAAAGGATAAATAAAATCAACCGGATATGATCGTGATTCTTCTTTGAAAGGATTTTCTGAAAGAGGGAAATTTAAAAAAGGTTTTATTATCAGATCATTATTTATAGTTGAAGCTTCTTTTTCTCCCTTTATTATAATAGAATACGGCATGTCAGGATTATCATATCCTTTTGTTCTTATTGTATTAATTTCTGTAATACCATTTTTTTCAGCGTATTCCTTTATTTTATCTTCATTATTATCAAAAGTTTTTTTTGTTTGAGAGGCAACGTAGAATGAGCTCACATTAACAAATTGGATGTCAAGGCGATTGGCATTAATTGGTTCAATTATAAATATATGCTTATCGATAGAGGGTATATTATTAGAAAGAGTCAGCCATCTTGGCTCTTCATCATTAATTATTAGTCCAACCCCGTTTATGCTGTTTGTTGGTATTAGGTTATACCTTAAAGTTGGGTCAATACCATCTATTAGTATACCAGGATTCTCAATAAAGATCAGCACATGGTTGAAATAGTGTTTAAAAGGATAATTACTCTTGATTTTACCGTGATTTCTGGTTGAGATGATTACAGGTTTTGCATTTATTCCGGCTTCAATTAAAAGAGCAGTTAATAAAAGGTTTATTTCTGCTGAATTACCGGTTCTATTATCAATCACTTCTTTAGGCTTTTCTGAAGCATAGAATGAATAAAATTTATTCCAATGCATAAACTTTTTAAAAAAGTCCACTATGATTTTGGTCTTTTCCGAGTCTGATTTACCCTTTAAATCTAATTTGGCTAAAATGTCCTTGCTTTCCTTTTTTGCCTTTTTAATGTATTTTCCAAAATCATCATGGTTACTTAAATCTTTACTTAAGGCAGGCCAGGTAGTTATTATTTCTTTAGTTCCAGTGTATGGACTGTGGAATTTCGATAATTGAAAATCTATTTTTTTAATATAATCTGTAGGAGAGCTGATATATTTGTCAGGATTATAAGCCGGCACATTCTTTAACCCAAATTTAAAAATTACATCATTGAATATTGATCCAGATCCTCTGTTTACCCCATAAACATCGATAATGTTGCCAAATTGTCTTTCTACATCATCAATTTTTTTCTCTTTTATATCGAATTCAGATATTTGTTGTGAATCAAAAATATATTCATAAAAAGGGATCATTGCTACAGTGTATTCGCTGTATCGAGTCGGATAAAAGCTTTGGAAGGTCCAGTCTGGTAAATTAAAATGAAAAGGGGTTTCCAGCACGTATTTTATATCATAAACAGTTCCGGCTTTTACATTTGGTATAGCAAATTTTTTTGCTCTCCATCTTTCGTTGATTTTCTCATCATAAATTGAGTTTTTATCCAACAAAGTGAATGTTTTGTTTCCATTTTCGAGATTATAGCTAATTACTTCTATTTTTTTTACGTATTCAGTTTTACCATAACCATCTACATAATAATCGATCGAAAACTCAGCATTTTCAGCTCCTGCTTTAGTATAAACTTTTACTCTTTTTGACCTGGTAAATTGTATGTTGTATCCATCATCAGTATCAATAAATTTTGAATTCCCGATATCAAATAGGATTACGGCATCCGATTCAGGAAAGACAGAATCTTTCTTTTGCTTAAGGATGTCTATTGGTACGTTATTACTTGCTAATTCCTGGCCAATACTAATGTTTATTGTGAAAAGAGTTAAAAAAATAATTGGTAAATGCTTCATTTCAATTTTATTATAGATTGGTTTTGTATTTCTTTGATCTGATCTGTGAACTCATAGAAGTCCTGATAACTTTTCTTATCGTATACCCCTGAGTAAACGTTAAGTGATTTATAAATAATCAATTTTTTACCATCGATCCTGAAATTTTGTTCGTACACTCCAAATTTTGAGGATAAAACCTTATTTTCAGGTAGTTGGATTTTACTAAGGTCAATATTGGTGATACTATAGGTATATTGATCAACTTCCCAGGTTGGAAAATCAAACTTTAACTTCGTTTTTCTTTCTGACGGTTTGTCTAATTTTTTAAATGTATAATGAGGAACCTCTAGAATAAGATAAGGTCCAATTCTTCTCAAGGCTTTTTTTATAGAAAGATCTGCTGATAGGATCAGGCTATGATTATCCTCGCTGTTTTTTTCTATAATCCAATTATTCACAACAAAATTTCTCAGATGAATAAAATCACTTATATACTCATCAGTTATTGTTCTGTCTAATATTGAATTTAAATAAGCCATTTCTTCAAATTCAATTCCTTTAGCTGTTTTGTGAATGGATACCTTTCCTTCTCCATTTTGATTCAATTCAAAATTGTAAGTAGTGATCACTTTATTATCCTCACCGGCTAGTTTGGGTATTCGGATAAATTTGCTTTGATCTTTGTCGATCAAGAAACCATAGCGGTTTTGCGTAAAAGATCCATTGTAGTCGAATGGTAATATGTTGGTAGTGTTTTCCAGCCAAATAGTATCTGATTGAACAGGTACAGTCAAAATCACATGGTTAAACTGAAGGCTGGGGATGCTTCTATTTATTGGGTGAATTTCTTTGCCAGCATTAACAAGAGTATAATATGATTCAATTCCAGCTTCTTCAAGCAACGATTTCATGTAAATTGTTAATGCTTTACAGTCGCCGTACTTATTTTTTGATACATAGGAGGCTGGGTAAGGATCAAGGCCACCTTTATCTATTGAAATATTTATGTATCTGGTGTTCTTTTGTAAATAATTATAAAGTTTGGAAATGATCTCTTTTTTGCTATTGCTATTTTGACAAATTTCTCTGACTATTTCTTTATCGGATTCAGGAAGGTCATTACGGTCTTTTATTATGTTGTATTGCCAATTGCCAATTGATTTCCAGGATTCAAAACTTCCATGTTTGATGTATTCGAAATTTTCAGGTAATACAGTGATTTCAGCTGAAAGTTCAGTTGGAGATTCTCCGTAGGATTCTTTTTCGGGAAGCTCAAAGTTTTTAACCTTCCACAGGTAGGTGATTTCACCCTTATTTACAGATTTTTCTACAGGTATATTATGATCATTATATATTTTGACAGTTTCTTCAGCTGGCACAATGACTTTTAATGTCGCATTGAAAGTAGGTAGTTCGTGAAAAAGGTAGGGACGCCAGGAAGCATAATTTAGAGTAGATGCTTCTGTAATTGTATATTTATAATATATATAATATGGATATGTGCTATGTTTGATATCGAAGCTTGTGACCTTATAATCCATGAAAAAAGAGCCACTGAATTTTGCTGATTTCTCTAGGAAATCTTTCTTTTTTAATTTTCTAACTTTTTCTCCATATCCTTCAATGAGATAAGCATCATGAATTTTTAATTCCATTTGGTCAGAATGAAGTATTTCTATCTTAGAGTATTTTTCTGACTCTTTTCGGTTATTAATTTTTATTTTGATTTCGCAGGTAGTTTCTACCTTATTGTTTTTGACTTCTACCGTTGTATGGTATTCAGTGACCTGACTATAGGATATAAAAGGATAGCAGATTAATATAATCAGCCAATTATAAAAATTATACACAGCTCTTTAACCTAATATAGTTGAAAAAAATTTCGCGAAAGATAACGATTTTATTAAAAAAATTAAATTTATTTTACAATTCAATTCTTTTATCCTGATAGTTACTATGAAGGAACAGTTGGGAAAGAAATGTTTGAAAATTCTTTGTTGAAAAATTTAACTTTCATCCGAACGCAGTAAAAAAAGCAATTGTAGAATTTGTAAGAAAACCCTTTTCTAATGACGAAATTGATAGCGTTTATAAATTTGGCTTTATTATTAACGGCATGTGTCATTAGTAATGACAAAATAGAAAAAAGGGTAAAACACCTATTGAATAAAAAGCACGGTGTTGAAGTGGAAATCGAAAAGGTAGAAAGGGCAAAGAATCTGGGTGAAAACAGATATCGGTATTATGCTTATTTAAAAGATGATGAATTGGGAGGTTTTTCTGGTATCTATAATTCAAAAAAGGATGATATAACCAATGTTTCTATGGGTTTTATTCTTTTCAATTCGCGGTATAGACATGAAATAGAGAAGTTAGTTGGCCAGGATAAAGCGATTGTAAATGCTTACATTGATGCTATTGCGACCGATAGAAATATTGATTATCAAAATATAAGTCTCAAGGAATTATCTAATAAATATGATGACACTAAACTAAGATTACATATTTACTTATTTTCTAATTCTACTAAGGACCAGGTTAACTGGAAGGAGTTAACGCCTGTAATTGATTATTTGAAAGATTATCCTGATCTAACCTTTGATCTGGTCTTTACTTTTTATCCGGAGACACTTTTAAATCAAGAAAACGTAAGGGCTTATAATTTTCGATTTGGCACCGAATATTTAGGGGTTGAAGATAACTTCGAAGTTAATAATATGGATCGACGACTTGATCATTTTGAAGCACTAGATACCGACTTAAATACATTGGCTTCTAAGTGGAATGATAAGTTACCTACTTCTGAAAAGGATTAAAGACTTTAAATTAATCTTCTTTGAATTTAAATTTTCTGTTACCCCGCAATCTTGCCGTTTTTCTGGTACTCGCGAATAATAGCTCGTTCAAGATCACTTAGGTATATTTCATTATTATCTCTTGAGTAAGCTTTTAATGTGCAATATCTGATAATGTTGGTGATGGCACCACCAGCAAGTTCATATTGCTTGGCGATTTTTTTAAAGTCTATTGCTTCATCCATTAAGAAATCTTCAGGAAATGCCTTTTTCCATAATTGATAACGCAATTCAGCATCGGGCATTGGGAATAAAATAGTACTTTGAAATCTTCTTGTGAAAGCCGCATCCATATTATTCTTAAGGTTTGATGCTAAAATTACTAATCCTGGGAAATCTTCTATTCGCTGAAGTAAATACGAAACTTCCTGATTTGCATACCGGTCGTTTGCACTTGAAGTTTGGGTTCTTTTACCAAATAATGAATCGGCCTCATCAAAAAAGAGTGCCCAACGTTTATTTTCAGCCATATCAAATAATTGTTTGAGATTTTTTTCAGTCTCTCCAATCCATTTCGATACTACTAAACTTAAGTCAACCCGATATACAGGAATATCAAATTCATTGCCTATTAATGAGGCAGTCAAGGTTTTGCCAGTGCCGGGAGGTCCATAAAAAAGTGTTCGGTATCCGGGCTTGAGTCTTCGTTTAAGGTCCGAATGGCCCAGTAATTTATTTCCATGTTCCATCCAGATTCTTAGTTCCTCCATGGCTTCAAATGTATCGTAGGGCAGTACCAAATCATCCCATTTCATTTGAGTGGTAATTCTTTTTGCAGGGAAAGAAGAGCTATACTCAGGCACATAAGTTTCACCATTTATAATAGCCAGTAGTTCATCGCTTGGATATAGCTGACCCGACAAACGAGGGGTCCCTGGCTCAGCAGGCAAGATTTGAATGAGGCCATGACGCATTAACTTACTGTCTGGTTCAAGAAACGATCGGATCTCTAACCTGCAAATGGGGTCATTTCCTCCCATTAAGAAGAGAATGGTTTCTCCAGTTGGGTAGCAAAGTTTGTGATCGCCTTTAACAACTCCCCCCAATACTGAGAAAGTATATTCATCGTGACTTTGTAAAATTCGAATGCCTTTAAATGTATCGGGGTAATAATGTGGCAGAATAGTTAAAGCAATAATGAATTGCTCATATTCATTTAAGCCAAATTGAGAAATTAGTTTGGAATTCGAATTTGAGAAAATATCTTCAATGGATTGCTTGTCGATACCCTGATATCTCCAAAATTTTTCCTTATCTGAAGTGTTGTCGATAGAGGAAAAAAAAGACCCAAAAACATTAGAGACAGTGTTATAAACCTTAAAAATCTGATTTAAATCCATTAATGATAGATTCTGGTTTAAAAAATGGTTGAATCTTCAAATTAAATTAATCGAAGTCATATTTTTGAGTTAAAATTTAAAAAGTGTATTTTTTGGCGTTTAATTTTTTCATTCGCACACGAAACTTTTTAATTAGATAATCCATAAGGGGAGGAGTAAATTATCTCAAATGTTTCCGGTGGTGAAATATAAGTTACATTCATTCAACCATGTATCAATCAACTAAAGCAAAAAATGCTAATACAAATAAGGGGAGTGATCCAGTAAAAAGTAAGCTGCCTAATAATATTTGTGCAGCCCTTAAATCCAGAGCTCCTGCACCTGGCTCAAACATGATTCAACGTTCTGTTGATCAGAAGGGGGGACAGGCCCAAAAGAAGAAAACATCCAATGCTCCGGCAAGTGTAAATTTACCAGCAGATGTAAAAGGAAAAATGGAAAATTCCTTTGGAGCAGATTTTTCAGGAGTTAAAATTCATACCAATGATAAGTCAGCAGCTGATATAGGGGCTTTGGCATATACACAGGGAGATAATATACATTTTGCTCCAGGCCAGTATGATCCAGCTAGCTCAAAAGGTCAGGAACTACTGGGGCACGAATTAACTCATGTAGTACAGCAACGTCAGGGCAGGGTAAAACCTGATGCCCAACAGAACAAAGGTGGCTTTAACATTAATGCTGATCAGGCATTGGAAAAAGAAGCTGATGAAATGGGTAAAAGAGTTTCACAAGGAGAAAAAATATCGCCTGATTTATTGACAAGAGCTCAAAGTAATTCCATTCAAGCCAAATCACCTTCAGATAAGGTGAAAGAATTTCAAAGCCAGACCTATTATCAAACCAATTTCACCCCAGCTACAGGTCGCGGTCTTTTTGATGTGGGATTAAATCCACTTAATGGACGTTTGGTGATTCAATTATTTGTGAATTTTAATTTTGTCGATGGAACTGCAGCTGATTTTGCCGGATTATCCGGACAATCGAAGACCTGGACAGATTCTGAAAAAGAATCGTGGAAAGCAAAATTCGTGAAGTTGATTGAAGGCAGATGGGGAGGGAAATATCATTTTATTAATCCTAACCTGCCTGGTATTACTGTCTATACCGATGTAGAGATCGAGGAATCTAATACAAACTGGCACTATCAATTAAATGTAACTAAAATCCCTGAAAACGGATTTAAAGGAAGTAGTATATCACATTATACCGATTCTTCGGGTAATGCCTTAGGTCAGAAGAATAAACATTACGGAACACTCGATTCTGAAGATTTAAAATTTACGGATAAGGGAGCTGCTGAGAAGCAAGTCGGGGCTGTACATGAATTTGGACATATGATTGGGCTGGGAGATGAGTATAATGACGGGAAAAGTGGCATTACACATGCCGCAATGGTTAAGACCGCATTAGGTCAAACTTTAACTGAGGGAAAGAATAATGATATAATGTCAGCAGGCAATTCTATTGAAAAACAGCATTACGTTACTTTTCTGGATGCTCTTCAAAAATTAACTTCTGATAATTCATGGAAATTTAAACCTTGATTTAATCAATGAAACTAATTGTAATATCTATTTTGCTACTGGTGAATATATCTTGCCAAAACGCAAGCAATGAAACAACAAACAGTGAAATAAAATCAAACGACATGGAAACAAAATCAAACACATGTTTTCCAAATGAATTAGAAGGATATATTTCAGATAATACTCTTTTTCTTTACTCTGTTATAGCAAGAGATACAATAGATTATTTAGGCAATAAAATATTTTTAGTGGATAGGGATAATGAATTTAGAAGAATTGAAAACGAAGAAATTCCGGACCAGGGAGAAGTATTTAGTTCAAGTCCTAAAGAAACAAGTATAGAAATTGATTCGAAGAAACTGGAAGAATTTAAAGCCTATCTTTCTGATTTGAGTAGCCGGATAAATAGTAAAGCCTATGAAACGCCCCGAAACATAGATATAGCAGGAGGAGTGAATAAGTATGTTTATTTTAAAGTTGGAGATAAACAGAATTTTAGCTGTTTTGAGCCAGATTCAGATACTTTGGTTAATGAGATTGAAGCACGCTTTAACAAAATCTTTGAGTGAAATTTCAATAACCATTCAATTTATGGGAATGTAAAGTTTACTAATCTATTATGTTAACCTATTCTCTTCAGGAAAGTGATTATTTAAGGTTTTTATTATACCGTGCCTCAGAGTCAAAGTCTGTACTAAACCGTAAAAAGAGAAACCTGATTATGATTATTGTAACCATAATCTGTCTTTCGTTTTTGCTTTATCTAAATAATGATTCAGCTTTGATTTTGTTTTTTTTGGTTTCGTGCATTGTTTTATTATTTACCTATCCATTTTATTTTAAATGGCGTTACAAGAACTTTTATAAATCATATATTGATCAGAATTTTAAAGATAGAATTAATAAGAAAACGTCAATTTGGATTCGAGGGGATGTACTCTTTATTGAATCTGATGAGATCAATCAATCTTTTCCGATAAATAAAATTAGCGAAGTAATAGAAATACAGGATAACTATTTTTTGAACTTATTTTCCGGTGATTATATAATTATCTCCCGCGATAATACGAATGCTTCTGATAGCTTTATAAAAAAGCTAATGCAGGAAATGAATCACAAATATATTTTTAAAGATAAAAGAAAGTGGATTTGGTGAACTGATGATTCTTTCTGACTTTATTTTACCATAAAAGAAGAAAGAACTATCTTGCCGCAGAATTAATTTAAATTGGAATGGCAAAAGTAATTATTGAAAGTTTTAAGGAGTTTGAAGAATACGTAGGGAAGGAGATAGGAGTATCAGAGTATATACAGATTACACAAGATCAGATAAATAAGTTTGCAGATGCAACACTTGATCATCAATGGATACATTTAGATGAAGAGAGGGCCAAAACAGAAAGTCCTTTTAAATCTACTGTAGCTCATGGTTTTTTAACCTTGTCATTAGTTCCACATTTATGGCATCAAATTGCTGACATCAGGAATATCAAAATGCTCGTTAATTACGGAATTGAAAAATTTAGGTTTGGTGCTCCGGTTTTATCAGATGATGAAGTTAGATTAAGAGTAAAGCTTAGAGCCATTACTGATTTACGAGGGATTAGTAAAACGGAAATGGATATCAAGATGGAAATTAAAGATAATCCTAAGCCGGCATTCACAGGCACTTTAGTGTTTTTATATCATTTTAAGTAATAAGAAATCAAATTATATCCAGGGCTAACGAGATTTGTTTTTCGTTAGCCTTTTTTTATGTTGTTTCGGTTTAATTTTCAATCACATTTATGTAAAACTTTATGCGAATTAATTTTTTAGGGCTTTTTTTAAACCGAATTTTTTTCAAAAGATGAATTGCGTTGAATTTTAGGTTAAAATTTTACCCTCTTTTTGCTTTTCTTGCCCAAATTTTATTTGGATATCATAAGAATATTTGAAATATTATAATAATTATATAAAATGTTATACTTTTGTCTCTTGTGATTTTCATTTTGCTACCTGTTTTCTTTAACAATTATTTAATAATAGCCTTTTTTTATTAATATAATTTTATAATTAATGCCCAAAAATATCTTAATTTGAAGTATCTCTAAAAATTTATTGATAATTTTTTAATTCAGAATCATTCTCTACATTTGTTTAATATCGAAATCGATTATTTGGTTATAGATTAAATAAAGCAAATAATCTTTCAGTATTTTTTGAAATTTCCGCGGAAAAAATATTGAAAGTTCATCAACAACAAATCGTTTACCACTAATTAATTAAGCAATGGAGAATTTGAGTTCAAAAGAGTCATTACTTCAGGAAAGTATATCGCAAGATACTATAGAAGTAATGTCTGATAGTGTTATGACAGCAACGACTGAGCCTGTTACTACAGCTGGAACTGATCCGGCTGCAGTTTTTGCATCAGCACAAGATTTAAGTGATGTGTTATTAACAACTAACAACTTGTGGATGATCGTCGCGACCGCCCTGGTCTTTTTGATGCATTTGGGTTTTGCTGGTGTGGAAGCCGGATTTACTCAGTCAAAGAATACAGTGAATATTCTATTTAAGAATACCCTTACGCCGGTAATAGGTATATTGACTTTCGCGTTAATGGGATTTAACCTCATGTATCCAGGTTTTGAGACTCCTGGTTGGTTTGGGTTTTCAGGCTTTTGGATTGAAAGTCCTGCCGGGGGATCTACAGCAGATTATGCAGGAGGAGGATATACTTACTGGACAGACTTTTTGTTTCAGGCAATGTTTGCCGCGACAGCAGCTACAATTGTTTCTGGAGCAGTAGCTGAAAGGATAAAGCTGAGTTCTTATCTTATTTTTACTATTCTATTTGTAGGAATCGTTTATCCTGTAATCGGTTCATGGAAATGGGGTGGTGGTGCTCTTGATGCTTTAGGTTTTTATGATTTTGCTGGTTCAACCCTTGTTCACTCAGTAGGGGGATGGGGTGCTCTTGCAGGAATTCTTGTGTTAGGTCCAAGAATTGGTAAGTATATGAATGGGAAAGTAAATGATTTCCCGGGTTCTTCTGTTCCATTAGCGACTATGGGTGTATTTCTGCTTTGGTTTGGCTGGTTTGGATTTAATGGAGGGTCTGTGCTTTCTGCTGATCCGGGATTGGTTTCTTATGTATTAGTAACTACCAGTCTGGGAGCGTGCGCCGGTGCATTGGGTTCGTTTATAATGGCTCACTTTGTTTTTAAAAGAATGGATTTGGGTATGGTCTTAAACGGTGTTCTTGCCGGGCTTGTAGCGGTTACTGCCGGTGCGGATGTCTTCAGTACTGCAGATGCCGTGATAGCAGGATTTATTGGAGGTTTCCTAGTGGTGTTATCAGCTGTGCTTTTAGATAAATTAAAGCTTGATGACGCTGTGGGTGCGGTTTCAGTACATCTCACTGTAGGGATATGGGGTACCCTGGCTGTAGGAATATTTGGTTCAAATGCTGATGGTGCAATGCCATTTCTTCCTCAGCTAATCGGAGTAGGAGTCTGTGGTGCCGCAGCATTTTCATGTGCTTCTTTAATCTTCCTTGCTTTAAAATATACTATTGGGGTCCGGGTCTCAGAAGAACATGAGAAAGAAGGTCTGGATTCTCACGAACACGGAATTAGAGGTTACACTATAATTCTCGAATAACTACAATTTATAAGAGTAAAAAGACCCGGCAGAGCTGCCACTCTGCCGGGCAATAAAACACGTTGTTCTGCTGCAACAACAGAAAAACAAATGTTCAATTCAAATTACGTCTAAGTCGATGAAAAATGCAACAAAACTAATCTTAACGTTGTTTCTGGTGAATACTGCCATATTTGCCCAGGAAGCAGAAGTAGTTGAAGAAATGAAGTCTGCAGGATTACAAATATCCGGATCTGCCGATATATATTATAAATACGATTTCTCCGGTGAATCAAATATTCCTACAAGTTTTGCCGATGCTCAAAATACGGTCGCAATTGGAATGCTGGATATAGGTCTTTCCCATAGTACCGGAAAAGTTTCTTTTGTAGGTGAGTTTTCTTTTGGTCCAAGAAGCTTTAAGTCAATTCCAACGTTAACTGATGGAGGTGGTACCGAGCGTTATATTAATATTCAAAACCTCTACATGAGTTATGCTCTAACTGATAAGCTAACGCTTACTGGAGGTTATATGGGTACTTTTGTTGGCTATGAGGTTATTTCTCCAGCTGCAAATTTTAATTACAGTACTTCATATTTATTTACCAATGGACCATTTCAAAATGCTGGTTTAAAAGCTGAATATGCATTTTCTGATCAAGTGAGTTTGATGGTGGGTGTGTTCAATGATTGGAATGTTTATGAAGACGGAAATGGTGTTACTGATTTTGGTGCTCAGTTATATCTCGCACCTGTTGAAGGCTGGGATGTTTATCTAAACTATTTGTCTGGTTCTCCTTCAGGATCAGTTCTGGATTTAACTACCGGGTTTCAAATTACGGATGATTTCTACCTCGGAGCGAATGCTGCAACTTATTCAGCTGATGGGGAAGACGCAGGAGGTTATTCCGGTGTAGCTCTATATCCACAATATTCATTTACAGATAAGGTTGCTCTGGGTTATCGAGGAGAATTTTTCTCTGTAAAGGAATATGAAGTTGAAGGAATAACTGTTCCTTCTGAAAGTGTTTACTCAAGTACTTTAACACTTAATTATTATAGTGGGCCGATGACTTTTATTACCGAAGTGAGGCTTGATAATGCCGAAAATGAGTGGTTTGTTGATGGTGATGCTGATCCTTCACAGTCTGCTTCACAATTGCTTTTCGCAGCAGTTTACTCATTTTAATTACAATCTTTATTGCGTGCAGAGATGTGTTAACTCTGCACGCAATTATTTCCCTTTTTAACTATATATTGTTATGCTTTATTTATTGATTTCATCTCTAATGATCTTAAATCCTTTTAAAGAGGTACGAGAATTTAAGGAGAAGGCCTTATCTGATACGGTATACATTAAATCTGAAATTAACTTTGACTTCAATGAGAAGTTTAGTGATTTTAAAAAGGTCAGGAAAAAAGAGTCTGATAATTTTAAATTTCTGGTATCAGATAAAGAAAATGATTATTTCAGTTTTATAGATGGGTACTATCTGAAATCTCAAATATTATTGGGAAAAAAAGTAGTTGGTGCAATCAGGTATCATGTTACTCTTAAAATGATCGATGATAAGATTATTCTTAACTTAGATAACCCAACTTTTCTTCCATATGAAAAAAATCGTTTTGGAAGAATGGAACCTAAATATGGAAGGGAAATGTCATTTTCAAAATTATCAACAAGCAGACTTGATGAGAAAGTCAGGGAGGAGATCATTGCTTCTTTTGAATCATTTTCCACAGAATACCTTGAGAAACTAAAGGTTGCAATCATTTCTGGTTAGTAATTATTCATTTTCAAGTTGGTTTTTGTATTCATTTAGTTTTGATTGAATTTCTTCAGGTAGTTCTGGTTCTTCAATATTTTTATATTCTTTAAGCTCATCAAAAATGATGTCAGCGACAATCAATCTTGCAGCATCCTTGCTGTCTGAAGGGATTACATACCATGGGGCATAGGGTGTAGAGGTGTTATTGATAGCTTCTTCAAAGCAAACTTGATAGTCATCCCATAATTCTCTTTCTTTCAGGTCTCCGGGACTAAATTTCCAGTTCTTATCTTTTTTTTCTATTCTTCTTATCAGACGATTTTTTTGTTCTTTTTTAGATAGGTGAAGAAAGAATTTAAAAATGATGGTGCCATTTTGAAAGATGTGCTTTTCAAAATTATTAATTTGTTCAAATCGCATTTTCCAAAACTCATCCGTGATATCATCAATAGAGTCAATGCCCGGAATGTTTTCACTTAAAATGTATTCAGGATGAACGCGTGTAGCAATCACATTTTCATAATGAGTTCTGTTAAAAACCGAAAACTTTCCTCTAGCCGGTAGAGCCAGATAATGCCGCCATAAATAATCGTGCTTTTTTTCAATTGATGAAGGAGCTTTGAAGCTGTGAACGACCACACCTCTTGAGTTGAAGTCCTTAAATACTTCTCTGATGAGGCTGTCTTTTCCTGCAGTATCAATTCCCTGAAGGCAAATCAGAACAGCATATTTACCATGTGCATACAGCACATCCTGAAACTCGCCCAGCTTTTCTCTTGTCTCCAGAAGTTTTTCTTCCAGTTCGGCTTCATTTGAATCGAGCATATTTAATGTCGGGATATCTTTGAGGCTGATCTTTTTGGTAATCCTGAAGTCTTTACTTTTTATTTTCTTCATATTAAGATGATTTCCCATTTAAGATAAAATAAATATTCGTAATCGTTAGGTGGTTTCTGGCAATAAAAAAAATACCCCGACTAAAACGTCGGGGCATAACCTAATAGAATCCTCTTATTTACCCAGGATTAATTTTTATTCCAATCGAGATTTATTTTTAGCTCGGCATTTATAAGTCTTCCAATCATTGGTGAACCTACAAACTCTCTTTGCTCTGTATCAAATAAATTGGTTACTGATGCACCAACATGGAATACATCACTTAATTTATATCCTGCTGAAAGATCTACGGTAGTAAACCCGCCCAGAGGACCATAGTTATATAGTGTTCCCGGAACTCGAGTTCCAGCTCCTTCTGCTGTAGCGATCTGCTGTCCTGATCTGAAGTCATATTCAGGAACAATTCGAACATTTATTGACGCTGAGAATTTATTATCGAATAGGTTCGCAGCTGTAAAATTGAAGTTCGCTCTGTGGTTTGGTGCATTTAAAGTTCTTAGTGACTCTCTCGTTTCAGGAGACAAATTTTCCAAAGCTGGATCATCTTCAAATTTATCTTCATCAGTTATGTCTGAATCGAAGAACATATATTTGGCGCCAAAGCTAAATTTATTATTAATGAAATAAGTTAAACCTATATCAGAGCCATAGGAGCTTACTTCACCATAATTCAGGTAAGTGATGTGCAAGTTTCCATATTCTTCAGGGATTTCTGTATCGCCTTTTTTAATAATTTGCTCACCTGTTATTGTAAGTTCTGCAGGGTTTACCTGGAAAAGAGAAACTGCAGGGCTCAGGAAGTCGCGGCTTTTTGAGTACCACGAAGTGAAATCAACTGCAAGTTTTTCAGCTAACATTCCTTTATATCCAAACTCAAATGTATTTACCTTTTCAGGTTGTAAGGGATCAATGGTTCTGGTATCACCATAAGTTATTGATCCGTCGATTAAGCTTTGAGTGAATTCACGTGTAGTAAGTCCTTCTCCACTACCGATTATTGCTCCTCCTGCAAATGGAAACAAGAACTCCATGAACTGGATTGAAGGCGCAGCATATGCACGGCTATAAGTTAATCGGAAATTACCTTTTCCGGCTTTTGCAGTCATAGCCAATCTTGGACTAAACTGAATATCGTAGTAATCGTGTTTGTCCATTCGAGCAGCACCAACGAATTTGAAAATTTCTCCGATTGGTTTCTCTACCTGAAGTACGGCTCCAAACTGATTAATTTTGATTGGTCCGTTAACATCGTAAAGGTAAGTTCCTTCACTATCAGCGATGTCTCTCTGGAAGTTTGCTCCAACTACATAATAAAGGTCTTCGCCGATGGTGTTGTTATATTGAACTTCAGCATTGAATCTTTGACTTTTATCAATGAAGCCAGGGAATCCTATACCACCTTCCTCAGCAGGCAGGAGGGATTTTCTTTTAGCATCTGCTTCACTTTCGCCCATAGCTAGTAATGCATGGTAATTATTAGTTCTGCCATTTATTTGATAAGTATATCCTGCGTCATTCCAGGTGTTATATACTGTTGCATACCAATGGTCAGATACCAGTCGTGCATTTAGATATTGGAAGGTCCAGCCATCGATCTGGTTTCTTCCAAGGTTTGTTACGCCGATATTTGATCCTTGTCCGTAGCCATAGTCTAAAATTATATCTGTTGAATTATTCAATTCATAATATAAAGCTGCGTTGGTTCGGATGATTTCAAAATCAAAATCCGGATCAAGTTCAGGTTGTGCCCCTGCAGATGGGGTGTAGACAGTATCAACGAACTCAAAGTCTTCACCTTTGGTATATTCAAAGTTCACTTTAAATGAAAGCGGACTATTGTCGATTACCTGAGCGTGTCGGCCTCTGAACGAAAGCTGACTTTGATTTCCTGCTCCCAATACAATTGTAGTTCCTTCTGATGATCGTGGATCTTTGGTGATCGTATTTATAACACCAGCATGTGCATTAGGTCCGTATAGTGCAGAAGCTGGTCCGACTACAACCTCTACTCTTTCAATGTCTTCTTTAATGATTGTGTTATAAATGCCTGCTGGGAGTCCGGTTCCACCCGGTAGCATTCCATTTCTTCCGTCGTTTAATTGCAGCATTCTTACGTTAAAAGCAGAGTTGAAGCCTCTGGCGTTGATACCCACGCCGATCACACCTGATCTTACAGCTTCTACACCCTGAACTTTGTTTAGAAATTCGCCAATATTATAGGTTGGCATTAGATCAAGGTCTTCGGAATCAATTACAGAAATTGATGCCGGAGCTTCAGTGATTTTTTCCGGTTTTCTTGTTACGGAAACAACTACTTCATCCATTTCCTGAATAGATGGATTCATAGTTATTGTTCCAAGGTCAACATCAGATCCACCAGGCACAGTTTTAGTGATTGTTTCAAATCCAATGAAAGTAAACATTAAGGTAACGCTATCATCGTTCTCTATTTTAATAGAAAAGGTGCCATTGGGTTCTGTGATTACCCCGGTACGGGTGTCTTCAATAAATACATTGACTCCGGCCATTCCCTGATCATTATCAGCATCCACTACTTTTCCGCTGACGGTATATTGAGCAAGAACTGGCTCGATGCCCGCTATTAAGAGCAGGCAGATTATTAGTAATTTGTTTTTCATGGTTATAAGGGTTGGGTTTTTCGGTTCTACATTTATTTTTTTTAGTTTATAAAATTCATGATAAGCTTGTTGGTTTTTTCAGCTTGTTCGAAATGAACGAAGTGGCCGGCGTTTTCAATTAATTCGGTTTGTGATTGTGGTATTTTTTCATCCGCTATTTGAGCAATATCTGCGGTGCTCATTTTCGGGTGAATGAATTTATTTGGTATTAGTTTGTCTTGTTTTCCATATAGTATTAATACAGGGGTTTTAAGCTCTCCTAACCGTTCAAATACGGGTTCGTTAACCATGCCTCTTATACCTTGCGTGATCGTGTAACAATAATTCATAAAGTCTGGAGATTCTTTTATCATCATTCGATCGTTATACATGAATTCGGCATCATCAGGCATTTTATGAAAGTTGGCTTCCAGATTGATTCTGTATTGTTCGTCGCTTACTGATGCTGTTTGTTCCGGAGTAATTGCTCTGAACATAGCTTTCTGTGGCTCGTTAAAAGTTTCAATACCAGCAGGTGCAGATAAAATAAGTGATTTTATTCTGTCTGGATTTTCCAATGCCATATGGATTGCGATTTGTGCACCCATTGAATGACCTGCAATGTGAAAGTTTTTGATACGTAAAGAATCCATCAAAGCAAAAAGATGTTTTTTATGAAAACTCATGTTCGCTTCAAATTTCCCTTTAGAAGATTTGCCATATCCGGGGAGGTCAACAACAATGCAACGAAAATTCTTTTTAAGTTCTGATACGTTCTTTTTCCAGGCTGGTGCATAACTGCCCATGCCGTGAATAAATAATATCGGATCTCCTTTTCCAATGTCAGCAAATGCAATTTTTATATCGTTCACTACCTCCTGTTCATTCATTGGGTAGGGGTATTGTAATTCCATAAATGCATCTTGCGCCTTTGTGTTCATTGGATTAAGAATTATCAAATAGGTTACCGATAGTATTTTTATGAATTGTCTCAATGTCCTTTTAAAAATTTTATATTTAATCGTTTTACTAATGTAATAGTGTGTGGTCTTTAGTAAATGCCAATAAAAATTCTATAAGGGTTGACTTTTGTGTTTTAAAACTTCAAAAAATAGTTTTAAAAAGCTATTGGAGTATTTATTCTTTTAAAATGTTGGCTCGACTATTTTATTTTAGCCTCGGGGATTTTTTTTCTGATTTCCGTTTTTAGCTCTTCGATTATTTGTTTTTGTTTTTCCGGATGTTCGCTTCCATTCAAAATAAATTCCAGAGAATGGTTTAGTTCATTGATTTCAGTTATTTCAGATTTATACCTTGCAGCTTCGTAATACCATTGGATAGTTGGTAATGATTTTATTCTCTTCAAATATTTTCTTTCTTTTTCAATGAGATTTAATTTTTGAGCGTATTGAATTATTTTTTTGTAATCACCCTTTAAAAAAAGTGACCTGAAAAAGACACTGAAAAACAAATGCCAGCGATGTCTTAAAATCTCATTTTTGTTAGCCATGAGAAATATCTCTGCATGTTGAGCTGCTTCTTTATATTGTCCGTTTTGTGTAAGTGCTGTAATATATTGAGCGGTAAAGCTTGTTTTATGATGAAAGTTTGAGGTCGTTTTTACATCAGGAAATACATCCTGCATTAATTTCAGAGCATCATTTAATGTTCCTTTTTTCAAGAGTACAGCACAAAGATTATTAACATAATGAAGGTAGTCGCTGTTTTTCTCACTGATCGAAAGCCATCCGTATTTTTCAGCGAGGTCTAACCGGTTTGCCTTTGAGTGATACAATAATCTGTTTCCGTAATAATTGATTAGAATTCGTCGGCTGTAAAATTTGCCTGAGGCTAGAACAGGGTCGATCTCTTCGAATAAGGCCTCCATTTTATCCTGAAGGTTATAATTAAAGTATAAAAATATTAGTCTGACCAATGCGTAATACCTGTTCATTCCATCCATTAACGGATCGCGGAATATAGTCAACAGCCAGCTCTCCCATTGTCGCGATTCGATATCATTATAGGTATACTGTTGAATAATATCATTTGTCGCTTTTTGTATTCTCATATAGACCATGCGGCAGTGGTCGTATTGAGATTTATATTTGTTAATAAAGTCTTCTATAATATGGTATTCCTTGTGCCGCATTCTTACCAGCAGGAAGTTTAGAAAGTGCAACCCCAACTCATACCGTTTCATGAAATAATATTCATCTTGCTCGGTATTATTTATTAGTCTTAGAAGTTGTTTTTCCTGATGCTGAGATAAGTTGTCATTCATCAGATTATTTTCGAGCTCGATAAGGAGACTAAATTCAGCATCCACATCTGCTGAGCGCAGTTTTTCCTGCATCCAGCGCATGATTCTCGAAAACTTTCTTTTGTCAATATGAGTGCTGAAAATATTATTATCAGCATTCTTATTTACAAATTCATTAGTTTGATTTAGTATAGTAAGATTATCAGGGTCTTCAAATTGCTGAACATCTAATAGATATTTTATTTCATGGGGAAGTAATCCCGATGCAAAATCGATGAACTTTTTTAATTTCTGCTTCTTCATTTGACTCCCGCTCAGATTGCTCTTGGCTTAAAATAACACAATTCAAAAGTTAAATGGAAAGAGATTAAAATAATTATTCATAAATGGATAATTGTTTTCTATCTATTTTCCCGGTGTCATTTTTTGGCAATTCGTGGAGGAAAATAAAGAACTTTGGTACTTTGAATTTAGCAAGTCCATCCTTGCAAAATGCATTTATTTCTTCTTCGGATAAGTTGCAGTTCTCCCTGACTACAATATAAGCTTTACCTACCTCACCCCATTTTTTGTCAGGAACTCCAATTACGGCTGCTTCGCTAACCAGGTCGTGTTCAAGAATTCTTCTTTCTACTTCTGCTGGGTATACGTTCTCACCACCTGAAATGAACATATTCTTAATTCTATCAACCACATATAGATAACCATCTGTATCGCTTTTAAGAATATCACCAGTTTTGAACCACTCTTCTGAAAAAGCTTTGCGAGTAGCCTCCTTGTTTCTCCAGTATCCGGGTGTGACTACAGGGCCACTGATCCATAACTCACCACTTTCATCAGGCAGTGCATCTGTTCCATCTTCTTTGACGAGTCTTGTTTTCACATAAAAATTAGGAAAACCAATACTTCCTCTCTTTCTAATGGCATCTTCAGCTTCAAGTGAAGTAATGTTAGGTCCGGCTTCAGTTAGTCCGTACCCCTGCCTAATCGGGACACCACATTCAGCCCATTTTTCGATTGTATTAACTGGTAAAGCTTCACCACCGACGATCATATATCTTAATTTGGAAAAATCAATAGAAGTAAAATTGTTCTCTTCCATCATCATTTTGACCATGGTCGGTACAGCCATAAAAATGGATATTTTTTCACTTTCTAATAATTGTAATGTCCTGCCAGAGTCAAATTTGGGCATCAATATTATGGTGCCCCCGAAATGTAATACCGGGGTGGTAAGAACATTCCAGCCACCGGTATGGAATGGCGGCATTACCATAAGAGTTGTGTCATCGCTGGTAAGTCTAAGCCTGATTGCCGTATTGAGACTGTTCCAGAGCATCATGCCGTGGGTATAAATTGCACCTTTTGGAAATCCGGTGGTTCCGGAAGTATATAGGATCAAACAAGGATGATCACTTTCTACAGGTATGTTTTTAAAGACTTGTAGTGTGTTTTTGCTTTTTTCTACCCGTGACTTTAGTTCACTCCATTTAATCGCGCCTGACTGAAAACTATTATTGACATCTTTAAGAAGATCTGAAAATTGTTCTTCATAAATAATCAATGAAGGGTCTGAGTTTTTAACCAGGTAAGCTATTTCAGCGGCTGATAGTCTGTAGTTAACAGGAACCAAAATTATGCCGGTTTTTTGCGCAACGCTAAATAAAGAAATGTATTCAGGATTGAAGCTTGATAATATTAATATGCGGTCGCCTTTCCTGATGTTTAATTCATCAATAAAATAATTCGAAAGTTCACAGGCAGAATTATTGATTTCTTCATAGGTATAAGAAATACTTCCATCTGCGACTTTAACAGCAGTCTTTTCAGGCTGATACCCGCTCCATTTTTGAAACCAGTCTGTTGTCATGTTCCTTTTTTCTGTAAATGATGAAAAATAGTCCACCTGTTATGACAGATGATAAAATTGCTATCGCAGACGGAATAGCCGGATTTTTTACCGGAGCATCCATATAGGGCGTAAGTTCAAGATAATAAATAGTGAAGTGCACAACTACAGCTGTAATTGCTGCTGTAACAGGTGCGACCTTTGGGACATTCCTGAAGAACATTCCGAATATCACTGGCACAAACGCTGCTGAAAAATAAGCGTAAACTCCATTTTGAGCAAAAATTGCAACACTTAAATCCGGATCAATAAGTTGACGATAGCTAAAAAAGAATGATAAAATAGCCAGGACTATAATAACTGCTTTATTTATTCTGATACTCTGCCTATCAGAAAAGTTCTTTTTACCTGGGGTTTTAGCTTTTATACCTCCAATTAGGTCTGCAGTTATTGTTGTCGATAGCGCCTGGATCAGACCTTCTAATGTAGACATTCCCGCTGAGATCAAACCGAAAATAAGAAGTAAAACGATGTATTTTGGAAATTGACTAATTACGTAGGTAGACACTAACGAATCAGGCGCGATTGCTTCACCTTGATAGGTCATGTCTGGAAATGTGATTCGTGCATATAATCCAACAACGATAACCAGGAAGAATATGGTCTGAACAATGGTTCCGGCAACCAGGTACTTATTTACTTCCTTGTCACTTTTCAGTAATAGTGATTTTGTCAGAATATGAGGCTGACAGATGACTGCTATGCCGACCATTATCTGGCAAAAAATGATTTCGAAATAATCTCTGAAGAGATAGCTTTCGGGGTTTAAAGGTTTCGCTAATATTGGATTAATGTCTTCTAGTCTGCCAAGAAAACCATCTATCCCACCACCAAAGTATTCAAAGCCGGAAGAAATTAATATTACAGCAACGATCAACATGGAAAAAGCCTGCAGAGTATTGGTATATACCATAGCATTTGCTCCACCGATCATCATATAACTGAAAACGACGATCACAACCCCGGCAAGAACCCAAACAGGGTCAGTATTGAGTGCTGCTGACAGTACCTGGGTAATTCCAACACAGATAAGCACTATAAATGTGATGAGCAACAGTGATAAGAAAGCAAAAAACAAGTTAAAATTTTCGCTTTTATATCGTTTGCCAATCCATTGAGCCAGACTAATTGCTGAAACTTTAGCGCCGAATTTTCTGAATTTTTTTGAAAGTATGATTAAAGATATGATAGCAGCGGCAGGTAGCACCAGCCCGTAAGAGATGAAACCGCTGATGCCATATTTACCGATCAACCCGGGGTTAATTATGAAAGTTGCAGCGCTAGTTGTTGAAGCTGCCAGTGAAAGTCCGACGAATGCCGGGGAGAATCTAAGGTTACCTAGTGCATAATCATTTATATTTTGAGTTTTTCCGGAGCCCTTAAAAATGAGAAAAGCTACGAAAAGACCATACCCAATCAATAATAATATGGTTAATGATGAAATTTCCATGCTTTTAGAGTTTAAATGCAGCCGCTGCGAATGCTAATCCACCACCGGAGCCGATAAAAAATACGATATCACCTTTTGACACTTTTCCTTCTTTGACAGCTTCATCAAGAGCCATTGGAATTGCAGCAGAACCGGTATAGCCATATCGATCCATGATGTAGTGAGCTTTGTCATGTGGCAGCCCCAGGTTGTCCAGCATTTGATGGATGCTGCTTATATTGATCTGAGTCATGAAGAACATTTTCACATCTTCAGGACTGAGATCGTTCTCTTTCATTAATCGTTGAGCCATTTCTGTCCAGTTGGTTGGATTAAGCTCTTTGGGAAACTTTTTGACGAACTGGAGTTGGTGAGTTCTGTCAGTCAGTACATCAGTGGTAACCGGTTGTTTAGCGCCTCCGGAATAGATACCCATCCAGTCATGATACTCACCGCAAGTGAACTGATGTGCACTCATGAAGCCCCTGTCGGGTTCTTCTGTAGATTTTAGGATTACGGCACCCGCGCCATCAGCAAATAAGGTGACCGTTTTTTTGTCTTCCTTATTCAGGTGCTTACTCATTGCGTAAGCTCCAATTACAAGAATATTTTTGTATTGATCATCAGCTTTAATGTATTTTGAAGCTGTATCGAGTGCAGTGACAAATCCTGCACAAGCCGTGTTGAGATCAAAAGTTCCGGCTCTTTTAGCTCCGATTCTGTGCTGGACAACTGAAGCTGTTGATGGTGAAATAAATTCCGGAGTATCGGTAGATACAATAATCATATCCAGATCTTCGGCATTCAGGTCTGCTGCCTTTAATGCTTCAATTGCTGCATTTTCACATAGATCAGCAGTGGATTCATCTTCTTTACACCAATGTCTTTCACGAATAGTTAAGTTTTCGACTAGCCAGGTATCCACATCTTCACCCAGCTGTTCGTTAAAGTGCTTATTTGTAAGAGTAAGCTCAGGAACATATGATCCTGTGCCTGCAATAATGGCGTTTCTCATGGTTAGTTCAGTTTAAAGGGTTACAGCTCCATCGACACTGATTGTCGTTCCACTGATAAAAGAAGCTTCATCTGAGGATAGAAAAGCATATACATTGGCGATTTCTTCGGGTTTGCCAAATCGTCCCAGTGGAGTTTTGCCATTGATCATATCGATCACTTTCTGAGGGATCGTCTCGATCATTTCAGTGGCAATAAAACCAGGAGCAACTGCATTTACTGTAATTCCTTTTCTTCCAAGTTCTTTAGCCCATGTTTTGGTCATGCCGATTACTCCAGCCTTAGTAGCCACGTAATTAGTCTGACCAAAATTTCCATATAGCCCAACAACTGATGAAGCATTGATAATTCTACCTGACCCTTGTTCGATCATGTATTTGCTTACTGCTTTAGTGCAATAGAAAACACCACTAAGATTAACGTCAATTACATTTTGCCACTGTTCTTCAGTTATTTTCGCCAGGGTTGCATCCTTAGTGATCCCGGCATTATTAACCAGGATATCTATTTTACCAAAATCCTGATATACAGCTTCAGCAGCATTCTCAACAGCTTTTAAATCTGTTGTGTCAACTTTATAGAATTTGATTTTTGTATCGCCACCAGAGAAATCTGAAACAGCCTTATTTCCTTTTTCTTCCTGAACATCCCAGATTGCTACATCGGCGCCTTCATTGATGAACTTTTCAACGGTGGCATATCCTATACCTGATGCACCTCCGGTAATGATTGCTACTTTATTTTTTAATTTCATGTTTTTATTCGGTTAGATCTCAAATATGGATTGTAGTGTATTTTTTATCTAACTTTTAATGAAATTGAAAGGGTTGACTTTTGTGGTATTGTTTGGCTGAATTTAATTTTTATGTATTTAAAATTGAATTTTAGTAGGTTGACTATTGAAGATAATAAATGTATTTTGGAGGGAGTGTTTTATTCATTGATGTCCCAACCACCACCAAGTGCTTTGTAGAGACTTGCGTATGCGGAAAGTAATTGTCGAAGTGTACCGGCCAGGTTTTGCTGAGATTCAAAGTATTGTCTTTGAGATTCAAGGTATTCCAGGTAACTGGTCTGACCCTGATCGTATCTGTTTTGAGAAAGCATTTGTGCACTGGCTGCCGCTTCTACATGTTGCCTTCTTGCAATAAGTTCTTTTTCAAGTGTAGAAATTTCTATTGTTACATCTTCAACATCGCGAAACGCATTTAATAACGTTCTTTCATAGCTATATAGAGACTGTTCTCTTTTGCTTTTTTCAGAGTCGGCAATTCTTTTTAGTCTGTTCCAATTAAAAAGTGGCCCCAGGATTGATCCTCCTATACTCCAGATCATTGTCCCGTTGCTAAAACTTAGCGGATCGGTCATTGCATAACCAATAGCGCCATTTAGGCTGAGTGAAGGAAGCCTGTTTGCCTGAGCAACTCCAACAAGTGCATTTTGAATGATTACTTCTTGTTCTGCTACCATAATATCCGGCCTTCGGGTAAGTAACTCAATTGGTAAAACCTCAGGAATTATTATTGATGTGTCTTGTTTATAAATATCAATTCCTGTTGGGATAGATTTTGGATTTGTGCCGGTAAGGACACTGATCAGGTTTTCTGTTTTAATTATTTCCCTTTCGAAAACGGGGATTGTACTGGCAGCAATTGCTCGTTGTATTTGAGCCTGGTTTAGATCGATGCCGGGTATTATCCCACGGTCAAACCGGGCTTCAATTATGTAGAGCATGCTATCTCTAAGAGTTAAAGTTTGTTCAGATATCTCCAGTCTTTTTCTGAGTTCCAGAAGTTGGAAATATGCATCGGCCAAAGTAGCTAATAAGCTAATTTGGATAGATCTGTAGCCATATTCAGAAGCCAGAATCTGTGCTTTGGCTGCCTCATTTAATCTCCGGTATTTACCCCAGAAATCTAGTTCCCAGTTCATAAACCCTGTGCCATATGCGAAGTTTTGGGTGCTGCCGATGTTTCCATTTAAGAAATTTCCCCGGGTAATATTTGCTTCATACCCAAAGTAAGGTAGTAGATTAGATCGTTGGATGATCAGGTTAAATTGAGCCTGAGTAATATTCTCTGCAGCAATTTTAAGATCCTGATTATTTTCTAATGCAGATTTCACCAATGAGTCTAACACCGGATCATTGAAGATCGAAAACCAGCTAATGTCTATCAGCGAATCAGTAAAAAGAGTATCCGTGTTTACAGTGATATCAATATTTGAGAAAGCGGGGTTTTTTACACGAAATTCATCGGGAACTTCAACTTCAACACCCTTATAATTCTGTCCCACTTTACAGGAAGAGAATAAAATTAACAGGCTAAAAATGTAAAAGATTGATCTATTCATTTTCAGTTCTGTTTACAGATTTAGAAATGAGATCTCTTTTCTTTTCATATCCTGCAACTTTACCGACCAATACAAATAGCATCGGGTAAAGAAAGACTCCCAGCATAGTAGCTAGCGTCATGCCTCCGAGCAGCGCCATTCCCATTACTTTCCTGGCCTCAGCTCCCGATCCACTTGCAAGTAGTAAAGGAAATATTCCAAGAATAAAAGAGAATGCCGTCATCAATATGGGTCTGAAACGCAACCTGGCTGATTCGACTGCTGAATCAAATAAGGATAGCCCCTCATCAAATTTTATTTTGGCAAATTCAACAATCAGGATAGCATTTTTAGCTGCCATGGCAATCAGCATTACCAGCGATATTTGAGCAAAAATATTTACCAGGAAAGACTCACTAAATAGCCTTGCAATATAAAGGAATAAGAGTGCTCCCAATACGGCAAAGGGAGTACCCAGCAAGATTGCAAAAGGCATAGACCAGCTTTCATATTGAGCAGCGAGAATAAGAAATACGAAGAAAAGTGAGAAGCTAAAGATAATTCCCAATTGACCAGATGATTTCTTCTCCTGGTAACTCATGGCATTGAATGAATAGGCCATGTTTTCAGGGAGCGTTTCTGTAGCAACTTCTTCCAGCGCATTCAAGGCATCAATTGAACTATATCCCCGGGCGGGTGCACCGGTAACTTCTACTGCCCTGTACAGGTTGAATCTGTTTGTATAATCAGGGCCTGAAGTTTTATTGACAGTAACAAAGGTGGAAACGGGCACATTTTCACCCTTATTATTTTTAACATAAAATAGATTAAGTCCTTCTTCACTCTGTCGGTATTCAGGTTCTGCCTGTACATAGGCTTTGTATAGGCGGCCAAACCTGTTAAAATCATTGACATATGCGCCACCTAAAAATGCTCCGAAAGTACTGTAAATGTCGTTTAAGCTAACACCTGCTTTAAGGATTTTCTCGGTATTCAGTGCCATTGACCTTTGAGGTACGCCGGCTTGAAATGTTGTAAAAGCAGATGCAATCTCGGGTCTTTGTTGAGCAGCCTGAATAAATGCATAAGTGTTTTTTGCTAAGTAACCAGGGTCTTTGCCTTCTTTGTCCTGAAGCATGATGCTGAAGCCAGAACCATTTCCCAGGCCAGGGATAGCCGGTGGGCCGAAAGTAAATACCTGGGCTTCTTTAATTAGCGTCGCAAATTTAACGTTGAATTGCCTGAGCATTTCATTAACAGTTATGTCTCTTTCATCCCAATTCTTAAGTTTTACGAAAATAAATCCTGAATTAGGAATGAACGAACCTGCCAGCATGCTGAAACCCGTTGCAGTTGTGACATATTCAACATTTTCATTTTCAATTAGAATGTCTTCAACTTTTTTTGCTACCTGGTCTGATCGTTGAAGAGAACTTGCGTTTGGTAACTGAATGTTAACAAAGAAATATCCCTGGTCTTCTTCCGGTAAAAAGCCGGATGGGATATTAGCTCCTACAAACCAGGCTGCCAGACCGGTGATCAAAATATATACAATTCCCCTCTTAAACTTTCCGGTAATTACACTGGCATATGATGTATAAGACTGGGTGCTTCTGTCAAACCAATTATTGAATTTGTCAAAGAACTTATCCAAAAGACCTTTTTTATCAGATTTTGGTTTGAGTAATAAAGAGCATAGCGCCGGGCTCAAGGATAAGGCATTAATTGACGAGAAAACCACTGAAACAGCGATTGTTATGGCAAACTGCTGATAAAGGCTACCGGTAATACCAGCCATTGCAGCAACTGGAATAAATACGGCGACCATGACCAGGGTTGTTGCAATTACCGGTGCAGTTACTTCACGCATCGCTGCACTGGTAGCCTGTTTTGGGTCCATACCATTATCCATATTCACCTGCACAGCTTCGACTACGACAATGGCATCGTCAACTACTATACCAATAGCCAATACTAATCCAAGCAGCGAAAGAGTATTGATTGTAAATCCCAGCAAAGGAAAAAGCATAAAAGCTGCTACCAGAGATACCGGAATAGCCAAAGTAGGGATTAGAGTTGCCCTCCAGTCTTGTATAAAGATAAAGACGACCAAAATAACCAGTAACAATGCGATGATCAGTGTTTCAATGATTTCGTTAATTCCAGCCACAATAGGTTCTGTAGCGTCGAGAGATACTGCATACTCTATTCCATCGGGGAAATTTTTGGATAATTCCTCCATAGTTTGATTGACATTTTCAGCCAACTCAACTGCATTAGATCCGGGAGCCTGGTAGAGGGCCAGAATTGAACACTCTTGCCCGTTTAATCTTGTAAAAGAATTATATGATTCTGTGCCCAATTCAACACGAGCAATATCTTTAATCTTAACCTGGCTTCCGTCCGCATGAGACCTGATCACCACGTCTTCAAATTCTTTTTCAGTAACCAGTCTGTCAGGAAGCCTGACTGTATAGGTGAATTCGGTACCTGGAGGTGCAGGCTCTGCACCAAACTTACCTCCGGGGACGATGACATTTTGTTGCCTTATCGCATTGGTAATCTCTGGAATGGTTATGCCCAGTTTGGCTAGTATATCAGGTTTTACCCAGACTCTCATCGAGTAATCACTCGCACCCATAACCTGGACACGGCCGATTCCTTTAATCCGGGCTAATTGATCCTGGACATTAATTATTCCATAGTTGCCTAAAAATTCCTGGTCATACCTGCCATCGGGGGAGTAGAGCGTAATTAACATCAGGATATTAGGCATTGATTTTTCAGTTTTTACTCCAAGCCTTTTTACTTCTTCAGGTAGTTTTGGTGTAGCAGCAGAAGTTCGTGTTTGAGTAAAAACCGTATTCATGTCTGGATCGGTTCCCAAGTCGAAGGTTATTTCCAGGCTCATTGTACCATCATTGGCGTTGGTGGATTTCATGTAAAGCATGTTTTCCACTCCATTTATTTGCTGTTCGAGCGGAGCAGCTACAGACTGTTCCACACTAATTGCATTGGCACCGGTAAATGAAGTTGAAACTCTCACCACTGGAGGGGTGATATTGGGATATTGTTCGATCGGGAGACCTAAAAGAGAAACACCACCGATGATCACCAGAAATATCGCAATGACAATTGCTACAATAGGTCTTCTAACAAAAAAGATGTGCTTATCATCGAGGTTATTCATTTTTCAGATCAGTTTTTTGTAACCTGGGAATTAAAGTCAGTTAGAATCGGGTCAATTTTAACATCGTTGGATACCTTTTGGATACCTTCAAGAACTATTTTGTCTCCGGCCTTTAATCCGGATTTCACGATATAATAATCATGATATTGAGATAAAATTTCTATTTGTTGTTGTTCTACCTGGTTATTCTCATTTACCTTCCAGACTGAAAACCTTCCCTGCATTTCGGATACAGCTCTTTGTGGAACTAATAGAGCATCGTTTATACTAGCAACTGTTGCTCGTACTTTTGCAAATTGTCCGGGGCGGATAACTTCTTCAGGATTTGGAAATGCTGCCTGAACCAGGATTGCGC
This sequence comes from Mangrovivirga halotolerans, assembly GCF_026241165.1. Lineage (GTDB taxonomy): Bacteria > Bacteroidota > Bacteroidia > Cytophagales > Cyclobacteriaceae > Mangrovivirga > Mangrovivirga halotolerans. Next base: position 51,151 of record NZ_JAPFQN010000003.1, read on the forward strand.
CTGTTGAAGCGTCAACCTGTCTGTTAATAAATTTAACCATTCCCTGATATGGAAAGACCGAACCATCAGCTAATACTAATTTTAGAGGCACCTTTTTTCTAGGACTTTCATCTCCACGGTTTTTCTCCAGATGACCCATTATCTGGAGGTAGTCGTTTTCAGTTAGAAAAAATTCAACATGAATCGTATCTATTCTGGAAACAGTATTCAGATTGATAGAGCCGGGCGCATTGCCGATATATTCTCCCTCTTTTACATTGGTTTTTCCGATTATTCCATCAATTGGCGATTTGATGCTGGTGTATCCAAGGTTGATTTCCTGCATGTTAACTTGTGCTTTTGCCGCTTTAAGACTTGCTTCGGCGGCATCCCGGGAAGCTATTGCCGCATCCAGGTCCTTTTTACTTACCGCATTCATATCAGCCAGGGGCTTTATCCTTTCAAGATCATTCCGGGCTTTTACCAACCTTGTGTTGGCTGCTGCAAGATCACTTTCAGCGGCTACTACTGACTCTTTAAAAGGTTGTGAGTCTATCGTGTATAAAAGCTGATCCTTTTTGACCGGAAAACCTTCTTTAAAATGAATTCCATCAAGAAACCCGGATACTCTCGCACGTATCGGGATGTCTTTCTGTCCATAAACCTGGCCCACAAATTCCCTTTCCAGGCTAATACTGTCTTTTTTTACCTCAACAACCGGAATTTGAATTAATGTAGTAGTTTGTGTTTCTTTTTTAGAACAGGAAACTATTGTGATTATTAATAAAAATACGGGTAAAAATCTCATCTTTAAGCTCCGTTAGGGTAGGTATGAAAGTAATAGGAATTATGAATAATTCCTATATTAAATTATAATATTCTAATGTTAAAACAAAGCTAATTCACTTATATTTGGTTATGGAAAAAAAGATTTGTCTGTTACGTGGAATTAATGTGAGTGGTAAGAATAAAATTAAGATGAAAGATCTCAGGGATCATCTTGAATCTTCAGGACTACAAAATGTTTCAACCTATATTCAAAGTGGAAATATTGTCTTTGAAACCAGGAAAAAAGATTCAAGTAATATCGCTGAGGATATCAGGAGCTTAATTTCAGACAAATATGGATACGATGTTTCCTGTCTTGTTATCGAACCTGAGAAATTAGAAAAGATTTTAGCAGGTTTGCCCGAAATAATTGAAGACGGCAGATCCTCAAAAAAGATTTACTTTATGATTCTCGATGCCCTTCCATCAGAAGATAGGTTATCATTATTGAAAGATCCGAAGGCATACGAACCAGAGCGGTTTAAGATAATCGATGATGTTATCTACTATTCCATTCCCGATCATATCAGTCCAGGAAAGCTAAATACTAATTTATTTGAGAATAAACTAAAGGTTACAGGGACTACGAGAAATAAAAATACAATTGAAAAACTGTTAGACATGGTTTAATCCATGAGTCTTTGTATTCTCAATAGCATAAACAAAGAATTATAAATTCTGATCATAAATAAACTTCACATAATATAAGCCTCCGATTTGAGCACTACCAAAACTGGTTACATAATAGTCATTCAGAATATTAGAACCTCCGATTTTTATTGCAGATCTGATTTTTGGTAAGCGCCAGGTTACCTGAACATCTAAACTTCCATATGCAGGTATGTTTCCAGTTCCAAATGATGATTCCCAGACAAAAGCCTCTTGCCAATGCCAGTTAATTCCAAAGCCAAATTGTTTCCATAGGCGATATTTGTTCAGATAAAGATTATATCGGTATTCCGGGGTATTAAACCTTGTTTGAAATCCTTGCTGGAATTCCTGATTATCACCAAGAGTGCTATATGAAACATTGCCTCCAAGAATAAAACTTGAAGGAAGCATCCAGTCGACGCCCATAGCCCAGCCCCAGTTTATTACTTTTTGATCCTGACTGATCACAGTCTGATATCGTTGTTCTTCCGGCGTATAAGGATCTTGTACGACCAGCAAATTACCTTGAAATCCGTCGTATTCATTTACAAAAATTTCTGCATCAATCATCAAACTTTTTTGAAGTAACAACCCTTTATATCCCAATTCATATGAAACTACCGTTTCAGCTCTGAAAGGTGGCTTTCCATCATACATCGTGGTTGTATCCGGCTCAGAAGTAACCGGGTCAGATCCATTTAATGGATAAGTTGGTTCGGTAAATACCCCATATTTATCAAGAATTACATCCTGTCCCCCAATAGACTGTATAGGACCTACTTGAATATCTACCCATTGGTCTGCAATAGCAGGGAATCTGAAAGCCGATTGAATTGACGACCTGATATTGTGTTTCTTGTCTTTACCAAGAGAAGCGACTAGGGAAAATCTTGGTGTAAATCTACCTTTGAAATTTTCATCTTTATCATATCTTGATGATAGATTCACTCTTAATCGGTCATTAAAATAAGAATCAATAAACTGAACAAATCCTCCAAATTGGTAAGTTCTGATGGGGTTGCCGGGGGTGTCGTGAAAAATAGTCCCATCGCTATCTATATTGAAATACCTATACTGAACCCCTGCCAGCAGTTCGAATTTTTTAACCAGGCGTGAGAAATTATAAATTCCTTCAAACTGACTTAGGGAGCTAAAGTCTAATACTCTTGATCCTCCCTGACCGATAGGAAGGTCTGTAATCTGATTTTTGTATTGATTAAATTGATCCGTTCCACCGAGTGGTTTAGCTGGTTTTTCGGGATCTTGTATATTTCCATTAATGTCTCTGTTATCTGCATTTAATAAAGCAAACCTGTGAGCATTTTCTCTATCTAAGTTAAACCCTAGTTTACCTGTAAGGTAACCCTGGATATAATCCTGGAACCAGACTTCGCTGGGCTTCCAGGCTTCATTAATTAGTGCTGCAGTTGCCCCTGCATCATAGGTATAGCCAGCATTTTCTTTTACCCACCAGTAGCGTATCTCATAATCAGGGTTTTTTAATTCTGCTTTTATATTGTAAAGTCTGAAATCATTGATTGAAAATCTGTTTTGAGCAGAATAAACAGCCTGACCTTCTGCCATTCCCCCTTGCAAAATAGCTGTCGTATTTTCATTAAATTTATAATGAGCTGACAGAATACCTTTTGCATTGTATGCATCATAATTAACCAGATCTTTTTCAGCCCAACCACTTCTGGTCACTTTAAAAGGACCATCTTCAGTAAATGCATTAAAAACTGTGTTATAGATCTGATCATATTCGTCTGTGCCAGGTGAAGCTCCCTGCGATATGGCGGCCTGATCGGCAATTTCCGGTGCTCTTGCGCCAATGTCAATGGCTATTTCATCGCCATAAATATTTACACCATCATAATTAGTTGTGTTATGTCGGTTTCTCGATGGATCATCTATATTGTTTTTATCTCTGTAATCATTAGCAATCCAGTCTTTTGCCTTCAGGTAATTTCCGGCAAACTTAAAGGCAAGTTTTTTACTTAAAACCTTACTATACCTAATATTGATGTCATAATATGGAGTAGGACTTGAAGCTTCGTCCACACCAAACCGCATTAAGCCTGTTTGAACACTTCCTGAGAGTCCATGGTACTCGAAAGGATCCTTGCTGGTCATAACCAATGTGCCATTTAAACCACCAGGACCATAGATTACAGAGGAGGCTCCAGTTACTAATTCGACACTTTCTACATCTATCGGGGGAAGTCCCAGAAGATTTCCAGCACTAAAACTAAGTCCCGGTGCCTGGTTATTCACACCGTCAATTATCTGATTAAAACGAAAGTTGGTATTTCCATTAAATCCCCTTGTGTTAACATTTCGAAGAGTAATGCTCTGGACATTCATGTCCACCCCTTTTAATTTATATAATCCGTCATAAAAATTAGCCTGAGGCATTAATCTAAGGTCAACGATGTCCAGTTTTTCTATTGTTACAGGAGAAACAAGAATGCTTTCTTCTACTCTAGATGCAGAAACGACAATTTCTTCGCCCAGCATATTTTTTTCGCCCAGAGTAATACTTTTGGTATAAGTGCCGGGCAGATAAATAGTGTCTGTAACAGTTTCATATCCAATCATGCTAAAAACCAGGATTTGAGGTGTTGGGAGGTCTGATTCCAGAGTAAAAGAACCATCATTTAAGGTGCCATTACCTTTAAATGTTCCCTGGAAGTAGACATTAACCCCCTGTAGAGGATTTCCTTCCGGATCTGATACGTTTCCTTTAACGATAATTGACTGAGCCTGGGAGCTAAACGACAGTAAAAAGACTAATAAATAAGTCCAAAAAAAGGGAGGGGAAATGCAATATTTACTTTTAATTATCATTATCTATTTGTATTATCGTAGTCAATATAATTAAAACAATAACGACAATCATGAAAAAGAACCGAATTTTACTTGCGTTACCGCTATTATTTTTAGCGCTTTTTATTAATGTTTCATGCGATGATGATGATGATCCCACACAGGATCCATTGGTAGGATTGTACATTTTGACAAATGCAACTACAAATGAAGCTGTAGTGATTAGTGATATGGATGATATTCCAGCTGGAGCAAATATTACACCTTATATTGCTGGAGCTTTACTTGCAGATGTTAATTGTACTGATGATCAAAATATCCGTGTTCAACTTACAGAAGGAGGATTAGTTAATTATTTGTGTAAAGGAGAAGGAAGTGATCCGTCACAGCAAGGAACCTGGTCTGTAAACGATGCCAGAACGCAGCTTTTATTAACTTTAAACATCGGAGACAACAGTGTTCCAATAACATTAAATAGTCTTGATGAAACTGGTGGGAATATAAACGGTGATGTTACGCTTCAACTTCCTGGTTCAGTTTTTGGATCTCAGGATGGGTTTGTAACAATTAATATGAATATAACTTTCGTAGAAGACACACTATAATTTAGATATTGCGATTTAAATTGTTAGAGCCTGCAAGGATACTTGCGGGCTTTTTTTATATATTTAATAACAATGAAAATCAATTAATTATGAAGTCCCCTACTGAAAACAATAAACAAAATGCTATTTCATTTTATGACATGATGTTCAATCAATGCCTTCCTGCTGTCGCTGTAAGTAATTTTGTAGGGAAAGAATATATTCAACATAATCCTGAGGTTGGCGATGGTAAAAATGCTTTTATTGAGTACTTTGAGAGAATGGCCATGGAGTATCCTGGTAAGAAGGTAGAGTTTAAAAGAGCCATAGCTGAAGGTAATATGGTGGTGTTGCATTGCTACCAACATTGGCCGGGTGATAAAGATTATGCGGGTATCGATATATTCAGGTTTGATGATAACGGGAAAATTGTAGAACATTGGGATGTGCTGCAGGTGATACCTGATACAGCCAAAAATAATAATGGTATGTTTTAGTTTAGCTTTATGCCGAATATATGATCAGATTAATACAATTGGAATATAAAACCCTGGTCAAAGGATTTTTATTTGTTACAGTGGTTGTTTTTCCTTTTACTTTTTTGCCAGTGTTGTTTAAAGATGGGGATTTACTAAATATTTTAATCCATAGAATACCTTCATCTTTATTATACTCAGCATTATTTTCTTTATTCCTGATTTTTGCGGCGGTTGCTCATAACTGGTCAAACCTGAAAGAGCGATTAAAATATTTTTCAAAACCAGCCTTCACACAATTAGGATTTGAGTATCAAATGGAAGGTCAGGGAAGTCTCACACAAGATCTATCCCCAAGATTATATGGAGTTTATCAAAATATGCCATTTAAGATTGATATACATTTTGATCTCGAATATGAAAAAGAAAATAAAATTTTAATAATTCCAATAACCACATTTAAAGGGGGAGCAAGGAAGGCTTTTGCCTTTCAGCGATTAAAAAAAGAATTTAAAGTAATTGATAATGGAAATATTCTCGCGGTAATGTTGCCGCTAGATGAGAATAAGTTGAATGATCCGCATTTCCTTACAAAAAACTTAACTTTGATAGCTAATTTAATAAAGCGAGAACCTGCTATTAATAAATAAATTTCATTAGTTCTTAAAAATATCCTTGAAGACGTAAAGACAAAGTTCTTTAATTATCGCATGCATGGTTAAACAATCAATTATCAAAAGTTAAATTTAATTTGTAAGACAGGTGTCATATCAAATTCGCCCCGATGCAACATTGATAATCTATTTTGCTGGCCAGATAGATAAATATCTAATTTATTATTAATTCTTCTAGCACTGAAAATGGCATCGGCTATGCTAATGGACTTCACAGGGATAAATATAATAATGGCTTTAGATAAATCATCATTGGCAGAAACTTCACATTGTCCTGTAGAACAATTCTCTTTGTTAATATATTTAAACAGGAAATAGTATGAGGTTGCTTCAAGTGCCATAAATACAAAACCTTTTATAGGTTGTTTATTGTAGAATTGTCCACCTCCGGGGAAAATGGCTGAAAGTATTCCTGCAACTTCCGGGGGATGTCTTTTGTTGATTTCAGTATAGGCATTAAACTGAGACGTAGGTTTTTGTACCTGGTATTGGGCTTTCATGTAACAACATGAAGCCACAAAGATCGTGGTAATAATGATAAGTTTCATAACCTTTTTTAGTATATAGTGGTAATACTTATCGCAAAAAGGTTTAGGTGATTCAGACGAGATGAAATTTGCGGTAAATAATATCCCTGGGTATTAAATTGGCTCTTCTCTATACTTTAAACATTACGCAAAAACTGAGTATGTTGATTTGACAATTCGATTAATGCTTAGTTTTGATATTTAAATAGTAATTAATAGAAGTTTAAATCGATAATATGGATCCTATATTTAAAAAAATGAATATCAAAGATCATAAGGAGGTCTTTGTAATAAATTTTCCTGATAGTTTTGAGAAAAATATTCAGAGTTTGCCTTCTGAAATGGTAGTTAAAAAGGGGCTGGATCACTCTGAAGCGATAGAATTTATAATAATTTTCGTAACGAAAAAAGAAGAAATTGAAAGCTATTTTTCAAAGATTAAAGGTTTATTAGTTGGTGATGCTCTGGTTTGGTTTTGTTATCCAAAAGGAAGTAGTAAAAAGTATACGTGTGATTTTAATCGTGATAATGGCTGGCAGTCATTGGGTGATACAGGACTGGAGCCGGTGCGGATGGTAGCTGTTGATGAAGACTGGAGTGCCTTGAGGTTCAGGAAGGTAGAATATATTAAAAAGATGACAAGGAGAAAAAGTATGGCGATGAGTGAAGAAGGCAAATCTAAAACTATGGGGTCAGGAAATAAAAATGTGAAAAAATAATTAGATAAGGCGTGCGAAAAAGAATAAACATCCTATATTTGCAGCCCGTTAAAGATACCAAAAGGGTATTTTAAATTTTTCGGGGTGTAGCGTAGCCCGGTTATCGCGCCTCGTTTGGGACGAGGAGGTCGCAGGTTCGAATCCTGCCACCCCGACAATGAAAACCTTGCATGAAAATGCAAGGTTTTTTTGTATGCACTGGGCAAGTCAAGTTCGCTTGAACTTGCCCAGTGCATACAAAAAAATATATCGCGATAGCGATAAGGTTTTCATTAGCACCGACCCCAAACCAGGATCACCGAAGGTAATCCCGTCTCTACTGATCAGATGTTTAATCTGTTTCGTGGAGACACGAACCAGGGCATTGGATTAACTAACCAAGTTTTTACAAGAGCTAGGCGGCTATAAACAACAAAAAAATATATCGCGATAGCGATAAGGTTTTCATTAGCACCGACCCCAAACCAGGATCACCGAAGGTAATCCCGTCTCTACTGATCAGATGTTTAATCTGTTTCGTGGAGACACGAACCAGGGCATTGGATTAACTAACCAAGTTTTTACAAGAGCTAGGCGGCTATAAACAACAAAAAAATATATCGCGATAGCGATAAGGTTTTCATTAGCACCGACCCCAAACCAGGATCACCGAGGTAATCCTGTCGCTTCTGATCAGATGTTTAATCTGTTTCGTGGAGACACGAACCAGGGCTTCGCAGAAATGATTAATCGGAGTCATCTCAACACTCACTCTTCGCTCTTGTTACTGTTTTTTGATCACCGCCAGGTAAACCTGCCGCTAAACTCTTTAATGTTTAATCTTTTTCGTGAATATACAAGCCAGGGCTGTAGATTTGGTTTAATCCATACGATCCAAGCACAACGCTTTAACCAGAAGCAGTTTTCAATTTGAAAAATCAGCCTATGAATCTTTCCACCCACTGGTTATAAACATGAATTAACTTCAGTTTATAGACAATGAAAAGTGAAAGAACTATGGCTATCCCAATTTTAAAAATCAAAGTCAGCCATAAATTTTCAAAATCAGGAATAAAACTGGTTAGTGAAAAAACCAGGCCTAAAGAGATAAAAAGGAAGAGATAACCGATGTCAAATGGGAGAATCTTGAATTTTCGGTAAATAAAACCAAGTTTTAAAGTATTAAACAATACCATAGCTAACAGTGAAGCAAATGCAACACCCGCTATACCATAATCTGTTTGGGTTAAAATATATAAATTGAGTATGATATTTACCAAAACAAGACCTAATACTGAGACAATGTTAAAGCGATAATATTTGGAGTAGGCTATTATTTCAGAATTGAGTCCCGTGCCCATATTTATCAAAACACTAATTGACATCACATAAATAACAGGTAAAGATGCCATCAATTCCTCTCCACTTGGTAAAATTTCAAAGAATGTTTTAATACCGATGATAATACAACCAGATAAAATAGCACCGATAAAAAATAATAATTTTGCAGTTTCCCTGTATTTTATTTTTAAGGTGTCAATATCATTTTCTTTAACAAGTTGAGAAACTTTCGGAGCATAAATAGTGAACAACCCTGTGGCTGGGACACTAATCGCTGAGGCCAGGTTTACACCGATTTTATAAGATCCGTTATCGCTAAAATCAAGGAATAACGGAATCATTAATCCGTCTAGCCGGAAAGCAAGAAACGAACCCCAGCTTGCCAGGAATGCATAGAAAGCATATGTGAAGTATTCCTTCTTATTTATCTGAGAGAAAAGCTCTTGATGGTTGAGGGCTATTGAAAAATCTGATTTCTTATAGACATAGGAGGCACTTAGAAGGAGAATTAAGAAAAACGAAGCAACCAGAAGAATCAACCCGGAGGTTTCATTAAAAGGACCCAGGATTACAAGGATGAAAACTAAAGGCAAACTTATTTTAGGAATGATCTTTTCGTATAAAGTAGGAATAGATATTCTTTGAATATTCGCCGCTTGTCGTTTAAATAATTCTATACCAGCAAGAGCTATTGCCATTGGAAATGAATAGTATAGGTATTTGTATTTTTCCTGATCAAATAAAAATCCTCCTGCAAAAATTAAAGCGCCAATTATAACAGATAGAATCAGGATATTCCTAATGCTGAAGCTAATGAGTTTAGATTTGTAGTTGTGGGATAATGTCGGGTAAAAGTGAATTAGCGCATGCCCGGCACCAAATACCATTAACGGGAAAAGTATTTGAGCTGCACTATCAATAAATCCTATTTTACCGTAAAAAGTTTTGCCATAAGGATATATTAAAATAGTTGAAAATATGCCTATAGCTGTTCCCAGATAATTAATAACCGTAAACCAAAATGCCTGTATTTGAGCCCTGTCGCCTTTCATTATTTGTAGCTATTTCTGATTTTAATGATTTTAAATAGCTTTAAATTTAATTTTATATAAAAGCCCATAAGTTTAAAAAACATCAAAATTGATTTTTTCACAGGATAAATTTTTAAAAAGAATTTGGGAAGCCCAAAGACAGAAATAAATCCTTTCCAATAACTATAGATCAAGTTGTGGTTAATGTTTAAAATTTCAGCCTGAATAGTGTATTTGGATTGAATTACATCTTTTTTAAACACTCTTTTAGGGATTCTGTCGTGACATATCCTGGCATTATTGGTGATAACAATCTTAAAATCATGATATTTTACTCGTTCAACATAATTTCTATCCTCACCATAATGATCGAACATTGGCTCGAAATAACCGACTTTTTTAACTACATGAGCCGGGAGTAGCCAGGCTGCAGCGTTAACAAAAGGCACTTCGTCGATATTTTCTTCTAAAGTACTGGTTTTTCGTTCCCAATATGTTTTGAAGCTACTATCCAGAGTTTTTTCATCACCAGAGTAATGTAGCGGACTTATAATACCATAATTTTCATTCTTTTCAGCTGCATCAACCAGGCTTTTAATTGTATCGGGAAATATCCAGGTATCCTGGTTTAATAAAAACAGGTAATCTGCATTTTCATTTAAAGCCTTCTCAATTCCAATATTATTTGCTTTACCAAACCCCAGATTTGATTTGGAATCGATAATGTCAATTTCATTGTATTGATTTAAAATTGACAAGGTGGCATCATTAGAATTGTTATCAATCGCAATTACTGATACAGGGTAAGTTGAGTTAAATACGGAATCCAAACATTTCTTAAGCCATTTTTCACCGTTATAAGTAACTAAAATCAAAAAAACTCTTTTTTTCATCATGTCGCGATCAATGGCCAAAATAAGAATGTTAATTTATTTACTCGCCTGAGAATTATAAAAGTTTAGCAATTCAGGTCTAAAAGTATCTTATTTAGTATAGGTTTTTACTTTGTTGCTAAAATATGAATAATGACCTGTGTTTTCCATGTCCTCAAGAAATTAATCCATTCTTCCTGCCTGTATAATGTTTTATCTGTTAATCTAATATTGATTTACCTTTAAAATTTTTTATCAAAAGGAATATAGTTTTCCCATTCCCATGGTGTAAAGGTGTCTTTCAATGTTACCTCAAGCAGTTCCCTAAAAATGCTGTTTCCGTTTACACTATTGGTCATTATTAGTATGCCCTTACCTGTTTCTGGAAAAATAACAGAATGATGCTGAAAACCACTTCCATTTCCTTCTTTAAAAGCAGCTTTTCCATACGGAGTGAAAAATATACCCCATCCAAGACCATAACTCAGTTTGATATCATCATTAAATGGTCCGGTTTGTTTAGAAAGAGGACCAAATTGTTTCAATGATTTGATTCTTACCTGTGGATTAAAGATTTCTTTCCATGAATTTTCAGATATTAATTTTCTTTGAAAAACTGCTGTCATGAATTTAGTGTAATCTTCTAGAGTGGTTTCTAAAGTGCTTGGTGCACGAGGCTCATTATCTTTGTCTTTCTGATATGGCGCTTCTTCTTCATTGTGCCCATAAGCCATATTTCCTTCAAAAGAAGGTTTAAACTCATAACTGCTTCTGGTCATTTCAAGAGGTTTAAATACAATCTCCTGAGCTAAATCTTCATATCCTTTTCCTGTTAATTTTTCGAGTACAACTTGAAGATAGACCATTCCCTCTCCTGAGTATAAATATCCTGATCCGGGTTCCTGAATAACTTTTAGTTTTTTATCCGGAAGAAAAAACCGCCAATTTGGAAAGCCACTTGTGTGCGCTAAACACATTCTGGCAGTTATTTTATGATAGAGTGTGTCGTTCTTGAGACTTGAATAATCATCATGCCATCTAGTTTGTGGTGTGTACTCATATATTTTCTTATCCAGGTAACGTTCGAGTGGAGTATCCAGGTCTATAACTCCTTCCTCGACTAATCTCATTACAACAACCGAAAAAACAGCCTTACTTAAAGAAGCCCCATAGATATTTGATGAATCAGATAAAATCAAGTTTTCTTTTTTATTGCTATAACCGTGAGTTTTGCAGTAAACAGGCTTTCCATTATTAAAAATAGTTATAGCCATTCCGGTTACTTTAGCATTGGTCATCAATTGGCTGATCTTTTGATCTAAAGAGTCTGTTTCAATTTGGGATTCATCAAGCCTGCTAACTGATTGAGCTTTCACAGGGATTGAAAATATAAATGTTGTGATCAATAAGACAATTGTCACCATTCTGTTACTGGGTTTGCTGCTTACCTTAAGAAATGGAATTGATAGTGGATAATAACATTTACTTTTCTTTATGACCAGATAGATGTTCACAGACATTACTACAAAGGTGTAGATTAAGACTCCAAAAAACAGAAAAATCATTAAAGGAGTTCCCTGCATAAATATATGCCCAATAAACATCATTCCTGATAGAGCAATGAGGAAAATTATTGTCATAGTCAATTGAAAGTTCAGAACCTTCCGACCATGGATGTCATAGATTTTATTGTCTTCTCTTTTATGAATCCAGATAAATACTGGTGCTATTATATTAAATAATGGAATCATGGATCCAAGGAAAGGAGTGGCATGTAGAAGAAGTAACCACTTTTTTTGAATGTCCTCCTCGCGTGGATTATTTAGTGGTAATAATTCATCCACATCAATATCCATAGCTACAGCAAGTAACTTTACTGTCTGTAAGTGTGGTTCTGTTTCTCCTTTCTCTATTCGCTGTATTGTCCTTACAGTTATATTTGTTCGGTCAGATAATTCTTTTTGAGTTAGTCCTTTAAGCTTTCGCTGGTAGATTAAATTTTTGGATAATGAGTTAGTCATTTTTTTGTCATTTTGTTTGATGTAAAAGTAGTCTGTTACATCAGCCTTTTAGACGACATACACATGTCACCTTAGTGTCATCTCTGCGAAATTAGCTTATTTAAGGCATAAATTAGCTTTTATTAAGGGTGCATATAGTTTAATGAAGGCCTTACATGTGTTTTAACATAAATTATATGAACATTGAGTTTTATTGAATTACTTTCAAAAAAATTAAACCCATTATTCAAATTCAATGAAACAGTTAAAAATTATAACTCTTAAACTCGCAGTTTTTTCTTTTTTTATTTTTGGTATCCCATCATGTGATGACTGCAGGGGTGTCGAAGCAGTTAATGGGCAGGTAAGCATTAATGATCTTGCAAGTACCTCTATAAATAAGGTGACTGGCTCAGGTTTTGAGCAATATCAGAATACTGATACATTAGATGCAGTACATGAATTTGCTCTTCTGTTAGGCCTGGATATTAATGTGAATTATTTAGCAGATGCAAGAGATTACGGATTTTTTACAAATACTGCATTTGCGTGTTCACCAGCAGAAAATTATTCAATGGCAGATTCTGTGAAAAGTGTGATTATAACCTCAAATAATGATTTTAATAACGAATATCCAGCAGGAGCAAATCTAGCAGAGATATTTAAAATGGTTGAACTTGGAAATGAAAGAATTGATTTTTCAGCTGATTATCTGAATGATGCATATTTCTTAAACCGATTGCAACAGGATCCATTGACTTTATATATTACAGGAACTCCAGCTATAGCTTCGAAACATGTATTTACAATTGAAATTGAAACTAATTTGAGAAGCCTGAGTATTACCACAGAAGAGGTTGTTTTGGAGTAATCCAAACAACTGTTCGTTTAAAAATACCCCTGTTTTATAATCAAAAAGATAGTGTTTTGCCTTGTTATTTAAAAAATTGATAAAAATATTAGAAATTATTTGATCGTTAAAAATAATTTGTTTTATCTTAGTGGGACATGATTACGAACAGAGCGGCATATATTGGTTACTTCTTTTTCTTTTATTATAGAATAAAAGGGAGGCCTTAGTATGTTTTAGTTTATAAATGTATTAACAGAGCCTCCCCATACCGGGAGGCTTTTTTTATGTCTGATAATTTTTAATAAAAAAGTCAATCCAATGAAAACGAATGTAATTGATTTATTCAAACAGAAAAGGCCGGTAGTAATTTCGGGTCCATGTAGCGCTGAGAGCGAAGAGCAATTATTATCTACAGCCAGAGAACTTGCAGAGACAGGTAAAGTGGATATTCTTCGCGCAGGAATATGGAAGCCACGAACGAGGCCAGGAAGCTTTGAAGGGGTAGGGGTAGAAGCGCTAAGCTGGATGAAGAAAGCCAAGGAAGAGACTGGTCTGCCAATTTCTGCCGAGGTAGCCAAATTCAGTCATGTATTTGATGCTCTTAAACATGATGTCGATGTAATGTGGATTGGGGCCCGGACAACTGTGAATCCATTTTCAGTTCAGGAGATTGCAGATGCTTTGAGAGGAACTGACGCAACAGTATTTGTTAAAAACCCTCTAAACCCTGATATCCAGCTTTGGACTGGAGCAATTGAGCGGTTACAAGGAGCAGGAATCACAAAGATAGGATTGATCCATCGTGGATTTGCCCAGCATCAAAAGGTGAAATATCGAAATGAGCCGAAATGGCAATTAGCAGTTGAAATGAAACGAAGGTTTCCAGATATGCCAATGGTATGCGATCCTAGTCACATTTGTGGAAATCGCGAATTACTTCGATCTGTTTCCCAGAAAGCTTTAGATCTGAATATGGATGGTTTGATGATTGAATCACATATTAATCCCGAGGTGGCATTAAGTGATAAGGATCAGCAGATCACACCGGAGGTGCTAGACCAATTGATATCAGATCTTGTAGTTAGAAGCACCTCTGTTGAAGATGCTTCTTTCAGAGAAAAGTTAGACGTGTTGCGTAGCCGTATTGATATGATCGATGAAGATATTATGAAGCTTTTAGGTGACCGGATGAGAACATCTGAAGAGATTGGTCATGTTAAAAATGATGAAGGAATTACTATCCTGCAGCCAAACAGGTGGGAAGAGATAATTGAGAAATCTTTGGTTAAAGGAGGAATCCATGGCCTTTCAGAGAAATTTATGAAAGCTTACTTGAAAATTATTCACCAGGAATCGATTGATCATCAGAATATAGTGATGAATAAAGCTGGAAAGAATGCATTTAAATAGCAACATGTAAATATTGAGGCTTATCTTAAGAGAAAGAATCGTTTTCATTGGATTTTCAAAATAAAGCCTATATTTGTAAGAGTTATTTAGCAATAAGTTCATTTACATAGCTTATCAAGAAAGGTGGAGGGACAGGCCCGTTGAAACCTTAGCAACCCTTGTTTACAAGAAGGTGCTAATTCCATCCCGGAATACCGGGGGAGATAAGTCAAAAGAAGAAATTCAAACCTCTTTTGACGTCAGTTGAAAGAGGTTTTTCTTTTTTAGCTCTCTGCATTCCTGATAAGCCCAATTATTTAGAAGCAGAAAAAGATACATGAGCAAAAAAAAGATATTTACTTTTAAGGAACCGTTTCTTTTAGAAAATGGCGAATACATTCATAATCTCAAATTAGCTTACCATACCTATGGTGAGATCAATAAAGATCAATCGAATATTGTCTGGGTTTTTCATGCAATTTCAGGGAGTTCAGATGTAGAAGAATGGTGGCCCAAGTTATTTGGGGAAGGGAATTATTACGATCCAAAAGACTATTTTATTATCTGTGTAAATTCCATTGGATCTCCTTATGGTTCTACTCGTCCTGAAGGTCTGGATTTTCCACAGTTTAGCATTCGGGATCTGGCTAACTCCTATTTTAGCCTTGCCGAAGAATTAAAGATCGATAAAATACATACTATAATCGGCGGTTCCTTTGGTGGAAACCAGGCTTTAGAATTTGGTTATGGCTTTAAAGGAAAGATCAATCATATGGTATTGATCGCTTCTTGTTCAAAAGAATCTGCCTGGGGAATTGCTGTTCATGAATCACAGAGAATGGCAATGCAGTCAGATCCGACCTTTGGCTCCAAAGACGGAGGAAAAGCAGGTATGAAGGCTGCTCGTTCAATGGCCTTATTAACTTATCGTACTTCGGATGCCTTTATTGAAAAGCAGACAGACACGGATGAAAAAGTTGATAATTTTAAATCTTCAAGTTATTTACAATACCAGGGAGAGAAATTTATCAATCGCTTTAATGCGCTGAGCTATTTCTATTTAACCAAATGCCTTGACAGCCATAATATTGGAAGGAACCGAGGAGGGGAAACTAAAGCTCTTTCAGAAATAAAAATTCCTACACTGGTTATTGGGATAAATACTGATTCACTTATTCCCACAAGATTTCAACAATTCATGGCTGAACATATCCCGGATGCCATCTACAGGGAAATCAAATCAGACTATGGTCACGACGGCTTTTTGATTGAGATCGATCAGATTACAGACCGGATTGAAACTTTTTATAAGCAACATGAGCCGGTAAGAAAAGATCAGCGTATTGTATTGAAATTCGGAGGAAAGTCCTTACAAAACGGACCAGTTTTAAATAATGTAATTGATATAGTCAAGCAAGCTTATGATCTACATCCGGTAGCCTTGGTAGTTTCTGCTCGTGGTGATAGTACCGACAGATTATATGAACTGTACCAAACCGCAATTGATGGTAATTCCTATAAAAGATTATTTGCAGAATTTGTAGAAAATCAACAAATCCCGGGTTATGAACTAGATATAACGGAAGAAACGAATGATCTGGCAAATCTATTAGAAGCTTTAAAGGTATTAAGATACAAAGCAAAACAGGTTGAGGATAAAATTTTGGCCTTAGGAGAACTGATTAGTGCCAAAGTAATTGCTAATTATTTAAATAAGAAAGGATTAAAGGCCAGGCTGGTAGATGCAAGGGAGTTACTGATTGCAGGTTTCTATGATGGAGAAGTGAATGTTGATTTTCATAATTCACGATCAAACGTACAAGAGTTTTTCGAAACTCTGGATATAGATACTATTCCTGTAATTACCGGGTTTATTGCGAAAGATCAATATGGTGAAACAGTGACCCTTGGAAGAAATGGCAGTAATTATACCGCAACGTTAATTGCGAGCTTTATCAATGCAGTTGAGATACAAAACTGGACAGATGTTGAAGGTGTTTTCAGCGCAAGTCCGAAGTATGTTCCACATGCGATGAAGCTTGAGCATATTAGCTATCGGGAAGCAAATGAACTGGCGAATTTTGGAGCTAATGTACTTCATCCTAAAACTATTCAGCCTTTACTTTTTAATAATATTCCGCTAAGAATCAAAAGCACCTGGAAGCCTGAGGAAACCGGGACCTTAATTGATAAAACAGGTGCTGAAAAAGGAGTAAAAGCTGTATCCTCAATAGAAGGTGTTTCATTAGTGAGCATTGATGGGAAAGGCATGCTGGGGAAGGTGGGGATCGATGCCAGAATATTTCATTCATTAAGTAAAAAAGATATCAGTGTAAGATTGATTTCACAGGCTTCATCAGAAAGAGGAATCGGGTTTGTCGTCGATAGTGAACAAGCGAATGAAGCTGAGCTGATTTTGACAAAAGAATTTCAAAAAGAATTAGAATCAGGTGATATTTCATCAATTAGAGTCAATCACGATATGGCAATAATTGCCATTGTTGGCAGGCATAATTTTGCCCTGGAAAGAGCAATTCAAGGGCTCAGGAAAAATAAAATATGGATGTATCTGATCAGTAATAGCATCAGTGGTGAGCATATATCACTTGTGATCAGTAATAAAAACATCAAAAAGGCAATGAATGTTGTCCATGCCCAGGTTTTTGGAGCGATTAAAACAATTAATTTGTTTGCCCTGGGTAAGGGTGTAGTGGGAGGAACCCTAATTGATCAGGTGGTTAATACAGGCGAAGACCTTGTTGCAGAAAGGGGATTGAAAATAAATGTAATTGGAATTGCCGATTCTAAAAAATACATACTTAATACCAAAGGTTTGGGAAAAGACTGGAGGCAGAAATTATCTGGTTCACAAAAGGTCAATTATCTTCCTTCGATACTTAAGGAATTATTTGAGACCGGCCTGGAGAATATAGTAATAGCTGACAATACTTCGTCTGTAGAAATAACTGAAGCCTATCCTACTATAGTTAAGCATGGATTTGATATTGTTGCCTCTAATAAGAAAGCTAATTCGGGGGATTATGCTTTTTACCAGGAATTAAGAAGATTACTAAGAAGGAGGTCTAAGTTATTTTATTACGAGGCTAATGTCGGAGCTGGTTTGCCTTTGATTGATACATTAAAATACCTGAAGCAATCTTCAGATAGAATTACGAGGATAAGAGGAATTTTCAGTGGCTCATTAAGTTATTTGTTTAATAATTTTTCTATTAGTGAAGTCTCATTTTCAGAAGTTTTATTGAAAGCTAAAGAGCTCGGTTATACCGAACCAGACCCTCGTGAAGATCTTGATGGAATGGACGTCGCAAGGAAATTGCTGATTTTAGCCAGGGAGATTGGACTGGAATCAGAAATGGATGATGTTGATATACAGAATCTTATACCTGAAGGGCTTCAAGGTGAGGATAATTTTGATTCATTTCTGAAAAATAAAGACGAATTAAATAATTATTATAATAAGTTGAAATCAGGTTTAGGAGAAAATGAAGTTCTTAGATATATCGGAGACCTGGATGTTGAAAAACATGAACTTAATGTAAAGTTGATTAAGGTAGATAAAAATTCTCCACTTGGTGGAATAAAAAATGCAGATTCAATTTTTGAGATATATACTTCAGGATATGGTGATCACCCATTGATCATTCAGGGAGCTGGTGCCGGGGCAGAGGTGACAGCAAGAGGAGTTTATACAGATATTTTAAAGATTGGCAATCAGTTATAACAGATAATAGTTTAAGTTTTTTCAAGTATTATTTTTGGATATTATTTTTATTTAGATTTAATTTAAATAAAATATAGGTCTTTATTATAATAAAATAGCGTATTCTGGTGTTTTATTAATAATCATTAACCTATAAATCAAAACCTAAACCTATAATACTATGAAAAAGCTAATTCCATTTCTGAATCTGTTTACCATTTTCTTCATAATGTCATGTGAAGAATCTTTTAATGATTTTGGTAGTAGCATGCCAGTTAGCTATGATCAAACGGCACAAGGAGATCGGTATAATGAAGTTCAGGAAAATCCATTCATTTTGGTTAAAGACCAACCTGTATCGACATTTTCTATTGATGCCGATGGAGCTTCGTATTCCAATGTGCGACGGTTTTTAATGCAGGATAATATGATTCCTCCTTCAGGAGCAATCCGAACTGAAGAGATGATCAATTATTTTGAATTTGATTATGAATTTACAGCAGAAGGCCATCCGGTTTCACTTAATGGAGAAGTAAGTGAATGTCCATGGAATACAGATAACAAGTTGATTAGAATCGGCATGAAAGGAGAGCCGCTTCCTGCTGAATTACCTCCTTCAAATTTTGTTTTTCTAATTGATGTATCTGGTTCAATGGCTTCAGAGGATAAGTTGGACCTTTTAAAAAGCGGATTTATAATGTTGTTAGATGAGTTGTCTCCAAATGACAGAGTGGCAATAGTTACTTATGCGGGATCTTCAAACCTGGTTTTAGAATCAACTCTGGCAATTGAGAAAGAAAAAATTAAGAATGCAATATCCCTTCTTGGTGCTGGAGGAGGTACAGCAGGAGCCGAGGGAATTAAAACTGCCTATGAAATAGCTCAGAATAACTTCATCGAAGGAGGGAATAATCGTGTTATTTTAGGGACCGATGGTGATTTTAATGTTGGCGTTTCCTCACAAGATGAATTAGTAACTTTAATTGAAGGCAAGCGTGATATTGGAATATTTTTGACTGTTCTTGGTGTCGGAAGAGGAAATTTAAATGATGGCATGATGGAACAGGTAGCCAATAATGGAAATGGAACATATGAGTACATTGACAATGTCTCACAGTTATTGAAAGTCTTTGTGTATGATTATGGTAAATTTTTCACAGTAGCCAAAGATGTTAAGGTTCAGGTAGAGTTTAATCCGTTGGTTGTTGAATCATATCGTTTGATAGGATATGAAAACAGACTATTAAATCAAGAGGATTTTGAAGATGATACTAAAGACGCCGGAGAGATTGGAGCAAATCAGAATATCACAGCTCTTTATGAAATAAAAACGCTAAGCAATCCTGAATTTCGGATTGTGCCAACATTTACAATTGATTTCAGATATAAGAAACCTGATGAAGATGTTAGTGTTCCCCTGGAACTAGAAATATTTGATGAGGGTAATTCATTTCAGGAAGCAAGTGATTATATGAAATTCACTTCAGGTGTAGCTTCTTTCGCAATGCTATTAAGAAACTCACAATATAAAGGCAATGCTACCTTTAATGATGTTAACACTTGGGTTAATTCCACTAATCTAACCGATCAGCATAATTTTAAAGAAGAATTTACTTTGCTGGTAGATAAAGCGAAAAGCTTAAAATAAAATGCCAGATGATAAGAATGGGAAGGAGGTATTAATGCCTCCTTTCTTTTTTAATCTAAAAGTTCAGCTCTTTTGGCTTTGCTGTAGGCTTCAACAACATTATTAACATCGAGTTTTTTAATAATATTTTTTCTGTGTTTATCTACTGTTTCTTTACTTACGTGAATTTTTTCTGCGATGTCTTTGCTGGTAAGTCCCTTCCCTACATAATTTAGAACTTCAATCTCTCTTTTACTTAAACACAAATCCTCTTTGCTTGCTTTGTCGGGAGTTTTAAATATTATGTCGTACTCATTATTTTCATTCAGACACATTAAAATTCCTTTTGGTTTAGACTTGCCTCCACTACCTAAAACAGTCACCTGGCTTAAGAATAAATAGGGTATTCCTTCATTATTTAATGCGATAGGTATATGGCCATCAGAAATGTTAATATATTTACCAGAGCCATTTTTAAGTCTATAATGAAGCTGGAAATTAGTTTTCAGTCTTTGTTTTTCTGGTAATCTGATGATTTCATTGACTATTTCTCCAACGATCATATGCCATTGTTCAGTCTCATCAGGATGAATACGTGATAATATATAATTCACCCCATCTCTATAAAGATCCTGAAGCTTAAGACCTGTGCAATGCTCGACGTTTTTAGTAATAAATTCATATTTCTGATTTGCAGAATTAGTTATAAATAAGAAAGTCATACCAATGGGTAAATATTTCTCAGACTCCCTTAAATTCTTTACATGTTTTTGAAGCAACAAAGTATCCACTTCAGGTGTCGCTGAAACGATTTCCAAATATTGCTCATAAATGGATTTTCCCTTTTGATTCATTTTACTGGGCTTATAAAAAATTCCGTTAAATATAAAATGTACAATATACCCATTTATGGTAATTGACTACTAATCGTAATAAAGATACTTTTGAATATAATATGAGATTATTAGAGTCCCTAGTTTAGAGGGGTAAAAAAATTCTATGGGTTTCAAGAGCTTAAAGGTGTGATTCATCACACCTTTTTTTATTTAAATACTTAACAATAATCATTCTTCAGGTTTATTATTTGACAAAATACTTACTATCTTAATTTAAATCCACTCAAATACAGTTACATGTCTAATAAAAGGCAAAATGAAAAGCTGGAGCGATCAATGAGTGGCACCATGCTTGCCATTTATGGTGCTGGTACAATTTTAGGTGCTGGTATTTTTGTTTTAATAGGTAAGGTAGCAGGAACCGCAGGTTATTGGGCTCCTTTGGCATTTTTACTTGCAGCTATTGCCGCAGGTATAAATGGGATGGTGTATGCCGAACTTTCAACAAGAGCTCCTGGTGCAGGAGGGCCAAGCACCTATGTCCAAAAAGCATTTGGCAGAAAATGGTTTTCACATGTTATCGGATGGATGATAGTTGCGACAGGTGTTGTTTCAGCAGCTACTATCACTGCTGGATTTTCAGGTTACCTGACTCATTTCATAGAGGTACCTGAATGGATTGTACGCTTAGGAGTATTGATCTTGTTAGGGGGAGTTGCCGCCGCTGGGGTCAGTGAGTCTGCCAAATTTATGGCGATTACTACCAGTATGGGGCTAATTGGTTTAGGGATTGTTATTTATGCAGGCTTGTTTAATAATAGTCAGGATGAACTAATAACTTTTAGTAATGAACTGCCGGCTCTATCTGACATGGCGATTATCTCAGGTGTAGCAAGTGCTACCTTTTTGGCTGTCTATTCATTTATAGGTTTTGAAGACATGGTACACATGGCTGAAGAAGTGAAACAGCCCGCCAAATCAATGCCAGTAGCTATAGCCTTTGCTATTGGTTTGGCTGCGATTTTATATGTAGTTGTATCTGCCGCATCATTAAATGTATTAACTCCCGAGGAGCTCAACAAGAGTCAGGCCCCCTTGGTTGATGTTATAGATAAAGTAGGTTATAAGGTATGGCCAATGGCAATTTTAAGTCTGGCTATCATTTTAAATGGAGCTTTAGCCCAGATTATCATGGCCACCAGGGTTATTTATAGCATGGGTGAAGAAGAGGGGGCGCCAGATTGGATGGGTGAAGTCAATAGCAAAACCAAAACACCTTTAATAGCTACAATAGTTGCTACTAGTGTAACAATTGCCCTCGCATTATTTTTTCCATTAAAAACTTTAGCAAGCATTACCAGCTTTATAATGTTATTAGTCTTTGTTTCTTCAAATCTGGCACTTATCAGACTAGAAAAAAGGACTCCTGAAGCTCCTTTTGATACTCCAAAATGGGTTCCGTGGGTAGCATTAGTTATAAGTATTTTATTAATAATAGCCAGTTTTTTTGTAACTGGGAGTGGGCACTGATATATTTATATTTAAGATATATGCCCTTTTATCAATCAGAACTTATAGATAAAAAATGCTATAATATTATTAGTTCGTTACAAATGATAGATTACTTCTTTGTAACGAACTAATAAAAAACAGTTCTTAACTGAATAATTTTTAAAAGGAATCCATAATTATTCCCACGGATTTGAAGTCGTACATAAGGCTTGATACTTATCAGAAGTATAACTTATGAAAACTAAATTAGCTACATTACCACTAGCGGCATAAGATTCGCCATATGGAATATGGGCTAAATCCGTATCATTGTAAACACCCAGATATCCTTTATTGTCACCTAAACGGAATGAACTTCCATTTTTAAGTGTAAAATAGTAAGTTTTTTTACCAGAATGTGCTGGTAGTGCATTTCCTAGTGATTTGAACCCACTTTTGTTGGTGGATTCTGATATTTTAACATACATTCCTCCTTCTGATCCCTCGTTGGTAGATCCTCCAGCTTCATATTTAAATGCGAAAACATAGCTATTTGGAGCTATGTGTGGTTTAGCTTTATTCATATAATTAGCTCTCGTAAACCCACTATTTGAAACATAACTTGTGCTCGCAGCAATATTAAATAAGGAATCATTCATTCCGCAAACTGATGCGTTGCTGATTTTTGTTTTTAGTAGATTATATTCATCTTCTGTTATTTCAATCCACTGATTATCTTCAGCTTCAAGATAGCTGGAAACAGATGTTTCAAGTTGTGCTTCCAATTGTGATTGTTTGGTTATTTCAGAACCTTCATCCTGACATGACATAAGTGCAAAAATTAAAAAGAGAGCACTTCCAAAAATTTGTGATTTCATATAAAAAATGTTTTGGTGATTATGAATCAAAATAAAGGCATTTATCTTAAAAAGTCATCTGAAATAAAATTATTTTATTTTGTCTTTAAGCTAGTATATATATAAAGTAATGTGAATCCGTCATCTTTACGGGGGATAATTTTGTCAGTATTTGAAGAGGTAACAAAAGGATTGATTGGTATCAGAGATGTATTAAGTAACAACAAGAATACTGAATGAGATCTCTCCTTTTTTAATTAAAAAAGCGTTATAATATTACAAAGACGGATTAATCATCCGTCTTTTTTTATTTTTGTTGTTTGATTTTTTTGAGCCCAATGAAAAGAAACAAACAATTTTATGCCAGGAAACTTCACCGGTATCTTGGTCTGTTTATCGGAATACAATTTATAGGCTGGACTATCAGTGGTTTATATTTTAGTTGGAACAACATCGATGATGTACATGGCGACCATATGAGAAAAGAAGTTCCAGCCCTGACTTATGAAGCAGGTATGATCTCTCCGGATAGTGCCTTTAAAAGAATAGAATCTGTAGACCAGTTTGATTCCTTGCACAGTTTTAAACTAATAAGAATCACTGATAAACAATATTATCAAATAGGATATTACTCAAAAGACCATTCAGGCCATAAAGGACATGTCAGTTTTAAGCTTGTCAATGCCAGTACTGGTGAGTTGAGAGAACCCCTGGATAAGGATATGGCGATAAAAGTTGCTTCAGAACAACTAGTTTCTCCAGCAAAACTTAAAAATGCCACCTTATTGTCAGAAGTAGGAGATCATCATGAGTATAGGGGCAGGCGATTACCTGTCTGGGCGGTAGATTTTGACGACCCTGATTGTACTGTGTATGTCAGTCCGGAATTGGGTACTTTTCAGACTATCAGGCATGATCAATGGAGAGTCTTCGACTTCCTCTGGATGTTCCATACAATGGATTATGCGGGTAGAGATGATTTTAATAATTGGTTGCTGAAACTCTTTTCGATA
The DNA here is from genome assembly GCF_026241165.1 of Mangrovivirga halotolerans. Taxonomy (GTDB): domain Bacteria; phylum Bacteroidota; class Bacteroidia; order Cytophagales; family Cyclobacteriaceae; genus Mangrovivirga; species Mangrovivirga halotolerans. The sequence continues at coordinate 75,425 of NZ_JAPFQN010000003.1, forward strand.
TTCGGTTTATTTACTGTAATCAGCGGATTCGTACTTTTTGTTATGTCTTCAAGGACAATCAAGAAGCTTAGAAAGTAATTATAGTTTATAATATTAATCAGAGCCGACAGTTTATGTCGGCTTTTTTATTATTTATAGGCTTAAAGCTTGGAAATTAGATGTCAATATGAACGCCTTAATCGTCTAAAGCGAATCGTTCATAGTATTATTTAAAGATATATTTTAATCATTTGTATTTTTTTATATATTGATTGAAATTTTGAGCCTTGAAATACACCAACTTACTATTCGCCTTACTAATCGGTTTTATACTGTTAGTCGGGTATGAGCTTTATTTTAGAAGTATTGATAATCCTCGATATGATGACAATGAGGACCTTTGGGCAGATCAAAGAAGGCGATTGGATGATCTGGATGAGGATGATGTGGTGGTCATCGGTTCATCCAGAGCACATCAGGATATTAATATACACTTATGGGATTCTTTAACGGGTAGAAGGCCATTACAATTAGCATTGCCTGGCTCCCCGCCTTATCCGATACTGGAAGATATAGTTGATAATAGTCAGTATAATGGCCTCCTAATTATAGGAGTCGCCCCCGGATTGTTTTTCATGCCGGCTAATCATCCCCAATCTTTAGAGGTATATCAAAAATCAGTGGATTATTACAATAAACAGACTTACGCACAAAAGTTAAATCATATACTTTATAAACCCTTTGATCACAAATTAGCCTACGTGAATAATGAGGATTATTCCCTTAGATCATTATTGGAAAGTATTCAATTTGGCAATAGAGATTCTGTCAGGGGGCCTTTGGAATGGCCTCATATGATCGATGTTGATGAATATAGAAATTCGAGCATGACAGATCAGTTTGAAGTCGATACAGTTCTTCAAAACATGCAAAAAAATATCTGGAGCATGTTTGCTAATGGGCCTCAATACAATTATGATTCGACCCGTGAAGAGGCCATCGATCAATACGTCAGGAAGATCAAAATTTTTAAAGATAGAGGTGGGAAGGTTGTATTTATCAGGCCGACAGTTACAGGAATCTATTATGAAAACAGGAATATGATCCCTCGGGAAAAATACTGGGATGAGTTATTAAAAAGAACTGAAAGTCGAGGGTATCATTTTTTGGATCATGAGGAAATAAAAGATTTTGATCCTCCGGAATGGTCTCATTTTAATAAAAAAGAACGAGATCTGTTTACACAGTTTTTAGTTAGGAAACTACAGGAAGACGGTCTGATTAAAGATTAAGCCATGCTATTTAATACACTTGGATTCATATTATTTTTCATTGTTATCCTGATCCTATACTATGCTCCTTTATTGGGTTGGAAGGGTAAAAAGATCATGCTTTTAATAGCCAGTTATTTGTTTTATGGTTTGTGGAATCCTCCTTTAATTCTATTGCTTTGGATATCCACATTAGTAGACTGGACTGCAGGAAATAAGCTTTATAAATTATCTGATAAGTCAAAGAAAAGATTGTGGTTGCTACTTAGTATATGTGTAAACCTGGGTTTTTTAGGTTTCTTTAAATACGGTGAATTTCTGCTTAATAATTTTATTGAGTTTGTCAATTTATTCGGATTAGAATATGTCCCTCCGGAATTTGACATTATTCTGCCAATGGGTATTTCATTTTATACATTTCAAACCATGTCTTATACCATCGACATGTATAGAAACCGTATAAAACCAGCTAAAACTTTTCTGGATTTTGCGCTTTATGTCACATTCTTCCCTCAGTTAGTTGCCGGACCGATTGTCCGTTCTGATGAATTGATACCTCAATATTACGAACCTAAAAAAGCGAGTCAGAATCAGTTTGTACTGGGACTACTATTACTTTCTATAGGACTATTTGAAAAGACAGTCTTTGCAGATTCATTATTTGCACCTGTTTCAGACCGCGTATTTGGGACAGATGGTAATTTACCTGCAGTAGATGCCTGGGCGGGAGTACTAGCATTTTCAGGACAGATATTCTTTGATTTCGCCGGGTACTCTCTCTGCGCTATTGGTATTGCACTGGCACTTGGATTTAAACTTCCGGATAATTTCAGGTATCCGTATGGAGCGATCGGATTTTCTGATTTATGGGGTCGCTGGCATATTACCTTATCCAGTTGGTTAAGAGATTATCTCTATATTCCATTAGGTGGAAATAGGGGAACATTGAGCAGAACCTATGTGAATTTGATGTTAACCATGTTACTTGGTGGATTATGGCATGGCGCGGGGTGGACTTTTATTTTCTGGGGATTGTTACATGGACTTTATCTTATCATTGAAAGGTTTTTAAAGGATAAGGTTTCTATTAAATCATCCAATATTTTATTGAATATATTCTTGGCTTTTCTGACTTTTCAGTGTGTAAATATCACCTGGGTATTTTTCCGGGCACAGAATTTCGAAATGGCAATAAACCTACTCGGGTCGATGTTTTTTATAAATGAAGGTGAGCCTCTTTTATGGACATCGAGTTTGGTATTTGTTTTCGGCTTTATGATGTTAGTATTTGCAGGTCATTATGCTATGAGAAATAAATCTCTGGTCGGAGTAATCGAATCTAGTCCGCGATGGTTCGTAACTATTGTATGGGGAATTATGATATTTGGACTTTTTATAGTCCAGACTACGGGTAAACAATTTATTTATTTTCAATTTTAAAGGATTACTCAGGCAGGTATTTTTCAGGTAGAGGGTTTTCTTTATTCTCGCTTTGCCAGAAAATATTTATAATCCACCATCGATGCCCGTCATTCATCAGTTGAATGCTATTAATTCCCCTGGAAAATGGCTCAGTATCTTTACTGCTATGAAAAGATTCATATGTACTGAATACGTGGGTGATGTGACCAAAAGATTCAGTTATTCTGTGAATTTCTTTTTCATAAAAGCCATTGCTAACCAACCTGATACCAAAACGTTCTACATATTGTTCGGGAGTCATATACATAGCCATTGTATCTGCCTGTTGTCCTGTTGTTGGGATAAGTTTCGCATTCGGATGAAACAGTTCTAAAAAAAGCTCCCAGTCTCTTGCTTCACCCTGTTCCCCCGAAATAACAGAATAAAGTGTTTTTATAATGTTGTCTAGTGATTTAACATGATCATTATCCTGTGCAAACCCTTTTAAATTTATAATAAGAAATAAGGAAATTAAAAGTGTCTTTAGCTTCATGACAAATATTTTTTAGACAATATAATGATATTTTCTTTTTTAACTTTTAGTGAAAGAATAATTTCCTCATAGGGTATTATTCTGGTTTTCCATCAAACTTATTCTTCAAATCTTTGGGCACTTGAAAAGCTGATTTCCCAGGAAATTCCTTCTGTTTTGTGATTTGTTTTTCCTGTTTTATGTATTACATGCAGTTAAACATGAGATGAGGAAACTTCAAATTTGGTTCAGATTTGTAGCCTATCTTAAAATAACATTGATTACACCTCAATATTTAGATGTCTGTTTAAACAAATTTTAATTTTCCTAAACATCTGTTACGTTCAAACTGTTTTTAATCATATATGCGATACTTCACGATAATATTCACATTGCTTTTAATTTCCACTAGCCATTTTCTGTTTTCCCAGAATAGTGTTATTAAAGGAATAGTAATCGATGAAAGTTCAGGTGAAGTATTACCTTATGCGCAGGTAGCTATTTATGAGGATATCAATCAGTCACCATTTACAGGAGCTACTACAAACGATGATGGTCGTTTTAATATACCCGTAAAAAGTGGAAAATATGATGTGTTAATATCTTTTGTGGGCTATGACGATAAAATTTTGAAAGATTTAGAGGTTTCATCAGACGGGCTTGATTTGGGCAAAATTGCAATAGTACAAACAGCCAAAGAAATGGATGCGGTGGTTGTTGAAGGCTCAAAGATTAATCAACCAATAAAATCAACCATAGAAGGCCTGGAAGTAAGGCCCGATCAAACTCTTACGAATTTAGGGGGATCTTTACTTGATGTATTAAGAAATACACCTTCAGTCCGGGTTTCTTCTGATGGATCCGTATCCTTAAGAGGAAGCAGTAATACAAATATTTTACTTGACGGTAGAAATTCAGCCATGACCTCAGATCTGGAACAGATACCTGCCAGTGCTATAAAGAGTATTGAGATCGTAACAAATCCAAATGCTAAATACGATGCAGCAGCTGCTGGTGGAGTGATAAATATTAAACTTAAGCAAGGAGAAGATCTTGGAACAACCGGTAAGATCGAAGGAACTATCGGGACAAGGATGAGAACTAATACCAATATCAATATAAGTCATAAAACAAACAAGTATTCAATTTATGGTGGATATAGCTATCGTAGCTGGCCCAGAGTGGGAAGCTCCTGGACCGAGCGAATAACTTATTCAGACAACAGGTATTTATACCAGGATAATACAGATGAAAGGAAAGACCGGGAACACACTTTTAACATTGGTGGAGATTATATTTTTAGCAGTAAGCATAAGCTAAGCTACGAGGGAGCTTTTAATAAAGAATTCGAAGATGATTATGAGAGACGGAGAACCAGGCTTGAAGACCTTGATGACGGTACTTTGATTAATGCTTATACCCGTGATAATAATGAAACAGAAGATAATTTTTCTATGGATAATGCGATTATTTATGAGTATTTATTTGAAGACAGTACTAAGTCATTCAGAGCATTAGCAAGTAGCAGTTTCAGAGATCAGTTGGAAGAGCAGGATATTGATGTATACAATGGAACTACTGATCCGGAAGTTGAACCTAATGCATTTGAGAGGTCTATTAATGACGAATTTAGAAGAACATCTGTAATCCAGGCAGATTATCAGCAATCATTGTTCAATGGGAAACTTGAAGCTGGCTACAAGTCAACTTTCAGAAGTTTTGACAATGATTACAAGTATGAGATATATGATAATGCAGAACAGGAATGGATCAATCAGGTAGATATTACAAATCGCTTTTTATATGAAGATCAAATTCATGCGGGATACTTTATTTATAGTAACAACATCAAAAAGATAGATTATTCCTTTGGTGTGAGGGGGGAAGGTACGATAGTAGATACTAAGTTATTTACTACCGGTGAAACAAATGGCCAGCGGTACTTTAATTTATTTCCTAGTGCAAGACTGGCTTATAATTTGACCAATAAAAGTACATTTAAAGTTACTTATAGTAGAAGAATAGACAGGCCAGGTGGTTGGAGGTTAAATCCATTTCCTGATGTTTCTGATTCACTTAATGTCAGAGTAGGTAATCCAAATCTTCAACCAGAGTATATCAATTCCTTTGAGCTGGGATACATGTTCGATAACGGAAAAATCAATATTACTGCTAATGGTTTTTACCGAAATGTTGACGGACAGGTTGACTGGATAGTAGAAGTAGTTGATGGGATTTCTTATCGTGGCCCAAGAAATCTAGTCTCCAGCCAGACTTATGGGTTTGAAATAATTAATACAACCAATGTTCTTGAATGGTGGTCATTAAATATGAGTTACTCGTTATTTCAAACGGAGGTTGACGGGACGAATATTGATGAAGGATTCACCAATAGTGGTTTAGCCTGGTATGCTAAATTCACCAGTGATTTTAAACTTCCCCTGGATATAAATATACAATTAACCGGCAATTATGAATCTCCGGAGATTGAGGCTCAGGGCAGGGATCTTGCAAGATATTATATAGACGCAACCGTTCAACGTGGGTTTGGTGATTTTAATGTAAGTCTGACAATGAGAGATGTATTTAATACCCGTCGATTTGCTGGTGAAAATATTGGATCTGATTTTGAACAGCGATTTGAAAGAAAACGTGAAACACAAATTTTTTTGTTAACTGTGGGGTATAATTTTGATCTCTAAATTAGAATGTCCCTATTAACTAGATTTGCAGCTGCAGTATTTGATAATAGTGATTCTTTTGGATTGAATGATTTCATATTAAATATTGATTTTACTTCATAATTACAATAGGAATCAAAAAAATAGAGTAAATTTATTAGAGTCATAATTACCACACCATTATGGAAAGGCCTGCTTTTAAGGTCAGGTATTGTAGTATAAACCGGGAGGTTTACACCTCTGATCCTGATAAATCTATTTTAGAAGTTTCAATTGAAAATAAAATCCCTCATTTACATGAGTGTGGAGGAAATGGGCGATGCACAACCTGTAGAATCAGAGTAATAGAAGGAGCTGAAAATCTAAGCAGAGCTACACCACTTGAAAAAGACTTAATAAGAAAAAGAAACTGGGACCCTTCCATTCGGCTTGCTTGTCAGGCGCATGTTAGAGGTGATGTGGCTATTCAACGCATTGTATGGACCAATGCAGAAATAAGTAAACTGCAACTTGAAACTCTTCCGCCAGATATTGGAGAGGAGAGATCATTGGCAATACTTTTTTGTGATATGAGAAATTTCACTGTATTAGCCTCTAATCATCCTAACTATGATCTGGCTCATATGCTAAACACACTATTTACTAATCTGGGTGATCCTATACTGATGAATAATGGGATTATTTATCAGTATGTTGGAGATGAAATAATCGGATTGTTTGGAACTGCTTCCCTGGATGGTGAACGTGCCTGCATGGATGCTATCAGAGCTGCCCTGGGCATGAAATATGCTCTGGAAAGACTTAACAGATTAGAATTTCGAGATTTTGATGAAAAAATCGAAGTAGGAATTGGAATTCATTATGGGCGAGCTTTCGTAGGAAATTTAGGGCATCCAAAACATAAACAGTTTTCTGTATTAGGAGATCCGGTTAATGTAGCCAGTCGGATACAGGATATGAACAAGCCTTTGAAAACCAATTTACTGGTTTCAGAAGAATTCATAAGTAATTTAAAACCAGATACATTAAAGACCGGCATTAAAGAGAGTGTCAATTTGAAGGGTAAAGAACAGACATTTAATCTGATTGAGATACTTGGATTCAATCACTTTGATACAAATCTTGAAATTCAGGCTTCAATGGAGCTATTGTTGAAAGATAGTGATGATTTTGCAGAATGCTTTTACAATAAATTATTTCAACGGGCTCCGGCAATTCGAGAATTATTTAAGAAAAATATGCTCGAACAGGGAAGGATGCTTACCCATATGCTTGGTGGTATTATCTACGGACTTAGCAGACCTGAAAACTTACAGCTTGGATTGTATAGTCTGGGCAAGCAACATATAAAGTATGGGGTAGAAAAAGAACATTATGCAATACTTAAAGAAGCCTTACTCGAAACGATTGAAGAAAGGCTTGGAGAGTTTTATAAACCAGAAATTGTAAAGGCCTGGAGTAATGCTATTGATCTGATTACCGAAATAATGATTAGCAGTTATAACCATCAAAAAGTCGTTAGCTGATTTTATTTCTCTATAAAATCTATTTTATTTCCATAGATGTCTTTGATAATCATCACTTTTCCATGAGGTAATTTTGTTGGTTTTTGAATGATAGAGACACCTTTTTCTAAAAACGATTGATAATCTTTATCAACATCGTCAGTCTGGACAATAAATAATACTTTCTCACCTGCCTGGTTGCCAACCAAAGACTTTTGATTATTATTAATTTTGTTCAAAACAATAGAACAATCACCTTCATCAGAAGGTGATACAGTTACCCATCGTTTTTTTTCTGATACAGGAGTGTCTTCCTTCAAAACAAAATTTAGAGTTTTGACATAGAAATCAATAGCCTCATCATAATCATAAACCAGTAAGCAAATATTTATTATAGATTTTCCCATAGCTGAGGAAATTTAGTGTGCCGGGCAAGTATTAATCTTTGTTGTTAACAGGAGAATAATAGAGCGCCGGCCCATCGCAGGGTGCTGAACCTCCCTTTAATTCGTTTTGTTCAATAGCTAAATGCTCAACAGCTTCTCCGGTACAATTATCAATTAATTGAGAGTCTTCAGAATATACTAATTTTAAATGTTTCCAATCATTAGTGTTTTCCTTAGTATATCTACCAGAAGCAGATTCAACTTCATCGTTTGTAATCCTTGTTTTAGTAAATGAACCATCTGAATTAAAGACGTAGAACTCTTCGTAGGGTATATCTTCTTTTGTTATTTCAGTTCTTGTTCTTTGAGCCTCCATTTTGGTCAGTTCCCATTTTCCTTCAATGGGAGTTTCATTTTGTACAACATTATCGCTACTGCTGCAGGCAACAATTAATATAGCAGTTAAAAAAAGGTTGATAAGATTTTTCATAATGAGTTTTTAGTTAATGTTACACAAAAATCAATCCATTATTTAAATTAAAGTCAGGAGATATCCTAGTACACCAGAGCCAAATACAATCCACATAGAGTTTAATTTTTTTGGTCCAAAAGTGAAAAACAACCCAAGCGCAGCCAGTAGAATAGTTTCCCAATTGATTAAAGTGTCTTTTCCCATTGATATTAAAACAGCCATCATTACGGCAACTGCTGCAATATTTACAGAATCCAGAAAACCACGGAGGAAGAGAGATTTTCTCATTTTTGGCACCAATGGGTTAAGAATCCACACAAAGAGAAACGAAGGTAGAAATATACCCAGAGTGGCAGCCATAGCCCCTTTTACGCCTGCCAGTTGGTAGCCTATGAACGTTGATGTTGACAAAACCGGACCCGGAGTAAATTGGCCCACAGCGATAGCGTCGATCAATTCTTGTCTTGATAACCAACCTTTCATAACAAGCTCAGCATCCAGATATGCGAAAAGCACATATCCACTTCCATATAATACTGCCCCAACTTTTAAAAATGACCAGAATACTTGAGAAGCAGAAATGATTTTTTCTGACGAATCTGATGACCAAAAAATATATGTCAGTGGAATGAATGAATTAAGAGTACTGCCTTTTGATTTAATGTAAAAATATAGAGCACCGACAATACCAGCTCCTAAAAGGGCTAGGATCTCATTAACGCCCAGAACACTTACTATTAAAACGAGTAAGCCCAGCACAGCAAGCTCCACATTCTTTAAAGCTTTTTTACCAAGTTTAAAGATTGCTGCTGCTATAATTGCCAGTACAGCGGGTTTAATGCCGTAAATAAATGGCTCTACTTCAGGTAGTTGTCCGTATTCGGTATACAGCCAGGCTAATACTCCGGTTATTATCACAGCTGGGAAAATAAAGCAAAATCCTGCGACAAACAGACCGGGAATTCCTGCTCGTTCATGACCGCAATGCATGGTCATCTCAGTTGAGTTTGGTCCGGGGATAAGATTTGTTGCACCCATCAAATCCAGAAAATGTTGCCTGGTCATCCATTTTCTTTTATTGACTACTTCTTCCTCCATCATTGCTACGTGGGCTGCAGGTCCACCAAAAGCAATACAACCTAATTTGAAAAATAATAAAGCAACTTCCTTTAAGTTTTGCTTTTGAGTCATGTCAAAAAATTTAAGAATTTAACTTCAATGAATTTCTTAACAAAAATAATATTTCTGGAAATAATTAATTGATAGAAATAGAAAAACTGAACTGCTCAGACTTTATTTCAGTATTAAAAATGAAACTATAAGTCCCTTTGGATTGAGGTGTGAATTCATATATTTTTTCAACAACGGATTCTGCCTGTGTGCACGGATTACATCCATCGTAAATACCTGTAGCATTAATGTAAGTAATATCTCCATTTCTGGAGTCCGTTATTTCCTGAAAAGTTTCACATGAATTGGATAATACTATCTTCAAATTTATTTGAATTGTTTGACCAACCCTTGCAGAAGAAGGAGCTTCTGTATCCCGGATAACTAGATATTTATCTTCCTCAATACAATCAATTACCTCATCAGGATCATTTCGATCACAGGAAAAAATTAAAAATAATCCTATTATAAAAATCTTGTATTTAATAATGCTAGTGTGCACTGGTAGTGAAATTTTGTTTATGAGGTTTTGCCTGTATTAAATAATTGTTGATTGTATGAAGATATTAAATAATCTGTTTAAAAAAAATTTGGATAAAAAGACTGAATAATAATGGAATGCTATTATTTCCTTATTTCATCTAAAATAATAATAATCTTTATTTCGCTTCAGTTTTAAAAGTGTCATTAGTTGATGGATCTTTTTCTTTTCATTCAGATCTCCAATTGTAATGATGATTTTTGAATTTTCTTGAGTGAGTTTTTTTATGAAATCATTATCGATCTGGCGAGGTTTTTCTTTTAACCAATCGTGATCAATATTATTTAATTGAAGTATTTGTGACATCGTCTTGCCTTTTATACCACCTCCAAATATAATAACATGCTCATTTGAATATTCAAGCTTTAACCAATGGTATGTTTTTAATTCGAAAAATGCTTTTTGCTGATATAGATCACTGTTTCGACTTGTTCTATCAGGGTGTTCTCTCCAATAGTGAAGAGTTTTTGCAATACTTTTTACTGACAGGTTATTTTTGTAGAATCTGAATATGAGATCATAATCTTCGGGATAACGATCAAAATCAAATGCCCCTGCTTTATCAAGATCATATTTGTAAACCATCCAATTTGGTGAAGCAATTACACATTCTTCATAAATATGCTCCCATTGTTTATCATTTTCACACAATTGATTTAACCATCTCTCATACTCTTTATATCCTTCAGATACCCCGTCACTGGAAAAATATTCTACCATTGAAGTTACAATATGCCCTTTCCCCAAATTTGTAAGCCTGGCTTTTAATTCATATAGCTTATTCATTGACATGATATCATCGGCATCCATTCTATGAATTAGGCTTCCTTTAGAGTGCTTGTATCCAGTTCGTAAGGCGGATATAATTCCTTTGCCCTGGTTGGACAAGATTCTGATCCTTTGATCTCTTTTTTTATATTTTTCAATTATTGATCGTGAAGTATCTGCTGAATGGTCATCTACAGCGATTAGTTCCCAATTTTTCTCTGACTGATTAAGAATGCTTTCAAGTGATTCAGTAAGGAATTTTTCGGCATTTTTTACAGGCATTAATATGGAAATCAAATCATCCATTATCAGCTATTTACTTTTTCTGATAATTTTAGAGCTTCATATATTGCCTTCCTGTCCCGATAGTACCAAACATGATAAAAGAAAGCTCTTTTAAGGCATTGAATTGAAAAAATGAAAGCGATAGTACTTGTAACAGTCCATTCAAGCCATAAGTTTGAGTGTTCGATTAATTTTATAGTGCCTGTAAATCCGAAAAATAAAAATCCCAGAGATAAATTGTGAGACATAGCTCGGAGGGCATTCCAGAGATCGAGAGTATCTGCGTTTCTTGGACTGAATTCTCTTATCAGAGCATCCATTTTAGCCGGTGCTAATTTAGGTTTTAAGTACGATTTGGGTACTTGCCAATATTTTAATCCGACTTTAGTGTGAACCCAGTATCCAAGATTATGAATCCCGTTTCCTACCAGATAAGCTGCAATCATCCCAATGGTAAAAACTGATAATGATACATCATTGAAAGGCTTGATTAAATCTTTGATGCTTTCGACATCTTTATTTAGGATTATTGTAGCTGAAAATATTAAGAATGATCCAGGTAATACAAATCCAAAAAAATCGAATAAAGTGTACTTTATTTTCTCCATGAATATTTTAAAGAGTAGTAAACGACTGAAAGTGAAGAAATAAAAGTACAGTTAACTATACTAAAATAAAAGCCTTATTGAAAAATTGAGTCATAGTGATTTTCGATCTTTTGATCTGGGATCACTTATAAGATCCCCACTATGGAATTGGCCATTAATAGACCTTTCTCTCCAATATTTTGTAGAATCATAATAGTCTTTTGATGTATCTATCCTGGAAATAAGAATATCTTTTTCATTCTTATTTAATTTACCTGTAATAACACCATCCGGTCTGACCATAAAAGAGGGCCAACAGGATTCAGGTGCTGAGGTATTGCTAGCGCTTATATAAATATGATTATTTGCTGCATATGAAATCATTGTTGCAGGCATTGTGATTTCTGGATAAGTCGAGCCAGGATTTAAATCCCAATAGCTTTTATCAATAGGGTTTTGAATCTCTTTTAATTTTTGCGACGATAAATTTCCTGCATAGTATGAATGAAATACAATTTCCACTCCCATTAATTTTAATTGCCGATACAATTCAGGATATCGGTATTCATGACAAATCAAGACACCACATTTAATTTTATTTATCGTAAAAGTAGTGAAGTGGTCTCCCGGTGTGAAGTGGGCTAATTCATCATTTAATTTGTCAGTGCCAGCACAAAACATTTTGTCGTACCGGTCAACAATTTCCCCGGCTGTATTTATAATATATAAGGAGTTGTGAGGTTTGTCTGTTGAAGCTAAAGGGTGGGAAGATCCTAATATTACCCATATTTTCATTGCTTTTGAAAATTCCATTATTTCCCTGGTCGATTCTTTGAGTAAATTCCAATCGTAATTTTTAAAATTAATAAAATCAATGCCAGGGTACCCTGAAAGTGCATTTTCAGGAAAATGGATTAAATCACAACCACTTTCTGACGCTTCTTTAATTTGAGAAATAATGTGTTTTTTATTACTCAAAATATCTGAGCTAACAGGAAATTGACTAGTAGCAATTTGGATTTTCATTTGGGTATTAGTCAGGTTTATATAAATTTTTAGGTAACACAAGCCAAGTAGGTCTGCCTTTCTGTTATTTCATTATAATTATACATTCAATTTATCATTTACTGCGTTTACAAATTCCTGTTTTTGATCAATAAAAATACCTAAAGTCCTATATTTTATTTTCAGGCCGTAATACCCATTAAAGACAGCTTCTTTTTTAAGATGAATTATTAAATTATGACTATCCAATTTGCCTAAAACAGAAAAGTTTTTGGCCGTTTTTTCCTCCGGAAGATCCCTGCTGCTGATTTCGATCGATTCTATGTTTGAAAAAGGTATTTCGGCTTCGTTGAATACCCCATATCGAAGAACAATTTTTTCTTCATCAATATAAGATGGGCGTTGAGGAATAGATTTTATAAGACCAAATATTTGGATACCACTATAGATGCTCAAAGCCGATAATATCCAGGCTACAGCAACATTCCATTTGACAAGTAATATATGTAGAATGAATGTCTCGCTTATAATTAATAAAATAATGATTGATAAAAGGGCAATCGAACCACCAGATTTATGGAAAGAAAACTGATTTACTTTTAATTCAGGAGATTTCCATTTGAAAAAACCATAATATATTATTGCTATTTCAGCTGCAAAAGGCTTAAGGAAAGGGTTGGGAATGATCTCTTTACATGTTTTTAATAATGCTTCGTAAAAATCAGGAGTATCAGATGTGTTTTTCTTTAATTGAAGGAATGCTATTCTTACTTTATAAATAACATAGGAAATGAGTACTATTTCGAAAACAGGAAGAGCATAAACCTTGAAAAACTGTAAATAATACTGGTTCTTTTCAGGTATTATCAAAAATCCGATGACTGTACAAAGGATTAGAACCGGAACTAAAGTAGTTAGGGGTATTTTTGTTTTTCTTATTGTAAAAAAATAAGCTACAGGGATTGTGATCAACAGATCAAAAATAATTGCCTTTGAAAGAATTGAATCAGCGCTATGAAGATCAATTTTATAACTTAAAATAACAATACCTATTAGTAGTAAAAATGGTATCGAGATTTTAAGAATTCTTAGATGGTTAAAGATTAGACTCATTATTTAATAACTTAATAGATCTTTATAAAATTAGTCAGTTAAGAATTTAAGGCGAAAGGTTTTAAACTTTATTTGATAAGTGGTTTAAAATGATTTTAACTGACTCTGTAGGTGTTTTTAAGAGAAATAATGCTGATGATTAACAAGGTTAGTAAAATAAAATTTTCTCCTGAAAGAACTAACATCACATATCCATAAGAATAGAAGTCATACCCTAGAGAAAGCAGGACTAAAATCAAAATTACAATTAAATATTTCAAGACATATTTAGAGCCACTTAAAATCAAATAAGCAAAAATAAGAGCGGTGATCCCACATAGTGTTTTTGTGAAAATCACATATTCAGGGAATTCAATAAGATTTTTGGTATGAGGATCTTTGAATACAATGGTGAGTACCTGAATGATATACATAGATCCAAGGATTAACCACAGAACACTTAAAATTATCTTTTTATATGCCATTGATTTTGGAACATATCAGAAAGAAAGAAGTTTTTTAATTCTTAAAAATTTATTTGTAGTCTACATAATTGTAGAAATAACTCTACAGTTAATCTCCATTATTCTTAATTATCTTCATTTATTTAATGTATTAGGCAAGTGATCGATTTTTGCATATCAAAGTAATGACTCCCATAATAGGAGAATATTTACTATTAAAATATACGAAGATGGACGATAAAAAAGAAAAATTAGCGAGGTTTGGGATAGCGACAAAGGGATTTGTTTACTGCCTTATTGGAGTTTTAACAACTATGGCAGCTATTGGAATGGGTGGTAAAGCTACCGGGTCGTCCGGAGCTCTTGAGTCGATAGCAGGAGGAACCTTTGGGAAAATTTTGCTAGGTATAACAGTTGTGGGATTATTGGGTTATATATTCTGGAGGATGATCCAGGCTTTTGAAGATCCTGAGAATAAGGGTTCCGATTTTAAAGGGATAGCCAGAAGAACGGGATACTTTTTTAGTGGATTATTTTATGGTTTTCTGGCATTTACTGCTATGGAAATTCTTATGGGTTCACAATCAGGCGGTGGATCCGGAAGCAATGAAACAATTGTTGCTAAATTATTAAATCAATCGTTTGGTCAGTATTTGGTTGGTGGATTAGCTTTAGTATTCTTTGGGAAAGCAATTTATCAATGGTACCGAGCATTTTCTGATAAATTTAAAAGTAAGGTTAAGGAAAGTGGCCTGGATCAGAAAGCCCGCGATCTGCTTATTAATTCGGGTAAAATTGGTTATATATCGAGAGGTGTTGTTATAGCAATTATCGGATATATGACACTCAGAGCAGCAATAACCGCAAGCTCATCACAAGCTGGAAGTACTAAAGAGGCTTTTCATTTCATTCAAAATGAATTCGGTACCTTTTTACTTATTTTGATAGCAGTAGGGTTATTTGCATACGGAGTATTTATGTTCGTCAAAGCTCGTTACAGAAGGATGGTATCTGTTTAATTAAAAAAGTTTATAAATGAAAATCACAAAAAATCAAATTATATATACAGCAGGAGCATTTTTAGTTAGTTATGGAGTAAAAGCAGGGTTAAAATATGGTTACAAAAAGATATATGGTAAAAAATTACCTGATAATCCTGAGAAAAGCGGAATAGATGCTACGCAAGCAATAATCTGGACCGTGGGAATCTCCGCTCTGGGAGGTTTGGCAAAGCTTCTGTATCGCAAAAATATGTATTCTTTAAAGGAAAGTTAATTTTTCATCATTAAATTATAAGTATTGATGCTTATCTACAAGTTTCCGGCAAACTCAATGCCGGTTGTTTGTCAATTAAAAATGATATATGAAAGTACCTTTTTCGGTTAAAAAAATTATCTATGTACATCTAGTAGAATTTTTTGATAAGGTAGGTCAGATCGTACATTTTTCAGGCAGGTTTTTTAAGGACCTGTTTACCCCTCCTTTTGAATGGCAGGAGATTCTTAATCAGACATTTACATTAGGATATAAATCATTCCCGTTAATTGGTGTTACTGCTTTTATTGTCGGGACTGTATTTACTATGCAATCTTATCCTACGATGGCTTCCTTAGGAGCAACCTCCTGGATTCCTACTATGATCTCGATATCTATTGTAAGAGAAATAGGGCCTCTAATAACAGCATTAATCTTTGCCGGTAAAGTCGGTTCGGGCATTGGTGCTGAGTTAGGATCAATGAAGGTCACTGAGCAAATAGATGCGATGAAGGTTTCAGGGACAAAGCCTATAAATTATTTAGTAGTAACGAGAGTTATCGCAACTTCTCTTGCAGTACCCTTATTAGTTATTTATACAGATTTGATTTCATTTATGGGGTCTTACTTTGCTTTGAGCAGAGAAAAAGATATTACATTAAGTCTGTATTTAAATCAGGTATTAAATTCTCTGGACTTTCAGGATGTTATTCCTTCAATATTTAAATCCTTTGTATTTGGTTTTGCTATTGGGATGGTTTCTTGTTATCAGGGCTTTTATGCTGATAAAGGCACTAAGGGGGTTGGTAAAGCAGCCAATACATCGGTGGTAATATCATCCTTTTTGATATTTCTTATTGACTTAATAATGGTACAGATAGTTAACTTTCTATTTAATTAATTATGAAAGATAATATAGTCGTCGAGGCAGAAAATATAAAAAAATCCTTTGGAGATAATGTGGTGATCAAAGATATCAGTTTTAATCTCAAAGAGCTTGAACACCTTGCAGTTATGGGGCGTTCAGGGTCGGGGAAATCTGTACTAATTAAAAGCCTGGTAGGATTAATAGTGCCTGACTCTGGTAAATTAAATGTCCTGGGAGAAAATATTCTTGATATGGATGATGACGATATTGATGTTATCCGAAGACAGGTGGGATATTTATTTCAGGGTGGAGCTCTTTATGATTCTATGACGGTAGAAAGAAACATGAAATTCCCATTGCGTCGCCATCCTGATAAACCTTCAGAGTCTGAGATCAAAGACCTGGTAGATGAAACATTAGAAAACGTCGGTTTACTGGAGACAAAGAAAAAATATCCTTCAGAATTGTCAGGGGGAATGAAAAAAAGAATAGCATTGGCCCGGACATTAATCATGAGGCCAAAAATCATGTTATATGATGAGCCAACAACGGGCCTGGATATGATCACCTCTGCAGAAATTAGTGAACTCATTTTGAAAATGAGGGAAGAGTATGATATTTCGTCAATAATTATTACTCATGATGTCTCCTGTGTTGAACTTACTTCAGACAGAGTGATAATTCTTGGAGAAGGAACTTCATTAGCTGAGGGTACTTTTGAGGAACTCTCAAATTCAGAGGATAAAGATATCAGGTCATATTTCACTATGATCCATAAAAAGAAATAAAATGAAAGATAAAATTAAATTAGGGCTGTTTGTTATTCTAGGAGTATTAATACTGATCCTGGGATTATATTTTATAGGAGCCCGGGAAAATTTATTTAGTTCCAGTTTAAAAGTTGAAGCTTGTTTTTCGAATGCTGCAGGTATTCAGAAAGGTAGTGAAGTGCAGTTTGTCGGAATTCATGTAGGTTCAGTTGAAGCAATTAATATAATTGATGATTCGACTGTTTGTCTTCGGATGAGAATTGATGAAGATCAGGCAAAATTCATTACTAAGGATGCCATTGCTCAAATCGGAAGCGAAGGCCTTATGGGAAACAAACTTGTGAATATAACACCAGGTTCTGCTAAATCAGATAATATAGAAGATGGTGATAAGCTTTCAACAAAAGAACCAGTGAAGGTTGAAGCGATTATGGAAAGTGTAATGGAGAACAGTAAGAATTTAGAGAAATTCACTGCTAACCTTGCCAAGATTAGTGAAGATCTGCTTCAGGGAAAAGGTCTGGCAGGTAAACTTCTTACTGATACTACTTCTGAAGTGAGGATTGAATCAATTATTACAGAAATGGAGTTAGTTGCCGGAAACCTTCATGATGTAAGTCGTGGAGCTGAAGATGTGGTCGATAAAATATCAAGTGGTCAGGGAACTCTTGGGAAACTGGTTTATGATGAATCCATGAGCAAGGATATGGATCAAATGATGGATTCTTTGAATCATGCTACGCATAAACTAAATCTTACTTTAAAGAATTTATCTGAATTCAGTAAAAAGTTGAATGAAGGTGAAGGAGCTGCTGCAATGCTCGTTAATGATACGACGATGGCTCAAAACCTTAATAAAACCATTATTGAAGCTAAACAACGGAGTGTTGAGCTTGAAAAAACAATCGATATTATTAATGAAAGCTGGATATTAAATTTATTCAATAAGAATAAAAATAATCCGGAGAGGGGAGAGTGATTTAACTCTCTCCGTTAGATTCTCCATTTTCTGATCCCCGGGTTATTGATATTGGCATTTCTGAAAGTTTTTCTCCGCCTTTTATACCAAAATCCAGTGTTCTGATTGGGAAAGGTATTGTAATGTCGTTCTCATCAAAGGTCTTCTTAATGAGTTTGACTGCTTTGTGCCGCATCGATAGGAATCCTGGTTGATCTGGATATTTTACCCAAAACCTGATATAGAAATTAATTGACGATGAACCAAATTCATAATAATCGAAAATCATATTGTCCTGATCGATAACCCCCTCCATATTCGAAATGGCATCGCTGACAAGATCTTCCACTTTTTGCAGGTTATCTCCATACGATATACCTACCGCCAGGTCCACACGCCTTTTTCCAAGAATGCTATAATTATAAATACTGGACTGTAGAACGTCTTTGTTGGGAATATATACTTCTTGTCCCTGGAAGGTTTTAACCACGGTTACACGCAAGTTAGTTCGCTGAATTGTACCCATGATATCTTTAATCTCTACGATTTCCCCTACATGAAATGGTCTTCTAAAGGCCAAAATAACACCTGAAACAAAATTTGCTGCGATATCCTGAAAGGCGAAACCTAATGCCAGACCAACAATACCAACACCGGCTAGAGCAGAAGTTAAGGCTTTCTCAAGCCCTAAAACTCCGAGGATTATAAATAACCCAAACCCAATTATGGTATAATATAAAATTGTGGAAAACAGATTTCTTAATACTTCATTGGTTGATGTTTTTCTGAATATTTTATCAAATACTTTACTGCTCATTTTAGCCAGGAAAATGAACAGAATTAATATAATAAGAGACAATACCATATTAGGTATTAAATCGATCAGTGCTTCGAGCCATGAGGTTAGCTTATCTGTTATTACACTTAATGCATTGTCTATTTTAATTTCCATATCAGTTTCTTTTGTGAGAGTGTAGTTAATGCCATTTTTCTGTGCAATTCTATCCACATAAAAACCCCGAGATTTCCACGAAAAATGTAACTCTAAATTATCTGTCAGATAAATTATTAGTAAATCATCTTAAAAACAAGTTATAGAACTTTATAATAACGCATTCAATTGATTTTCATTATCTGCCTTTTTGAAACCTCTATTATGGCATGGTTTTTCCACTTTTATAAGTGAAGAATTAATGAATTAAAATATATATCGATATGAAAGTTTTAAATAATAAAAAAGTAGCTGTTTTATTAACTGATGGATTTGAAGAGGTTGAATTTACTAAACCTATGGAAGCCTTGATGAATTCAGGTGCTGATGTAGAAGTTATTGCACCAGAAGGTAAGAAGGTGAAGTCCTGGGATCATGATCATTGGAGTCGTGAGTATGATGTTGATAAAAATCTTGATGAAGTAAATTCTGATGATTATAACGCTTTAATGCTACCAGGTGGAGTAATGAATCCTGATAGTTTAAGAATGAATGATAAAGCAGTTGAGTTTGTGGGAGGTTTTTTTGAAAAAGGAAAACCAATAGCAGCAATTTGTCACGCTCCGCAATTACTGATAGAAACAGGAGCCTTAACTGGTCGTGAAATGACTTCTTACCCGTCATTAAAATCTGATATTAAAAATGCAGGTGCCAGATGGGTTGATAAAGAAGTTGTCGTAGATCAGGGGCTTACTACAAGTAGAAATCCTGATGATATTCCTGCATTCATTGATAAAATGATAGAGGAATTTGCCGAAGGAAAGCACGAAAGACAGAAGACAATTTAAGGTTTGTAGATAAACATCAATTAATCAATTCATTAAAATTAAAAAATAGAAATATTATGGGCGCAACTGAAGATAAAATTAAAGGAAACTGGAACCAGGTTAAAGGTAAACTTAAAGAAGAATATGGAGAGCTTACCGATAACGAACTGGTATATGAAGAAGGTAAAGAAGACGAATTACTAGGTCGAATTCAGGAAAAAACCGGTAAGACCAAACAAGAAGTCAAAGAATTTATTGATAGTATCTAATCTTTGAAAAAGAATGCTAAAAGAGGCAGCTTGGAAAAGCTGTCTCTTTTTATTTAATGTTTCTTTAAAAAGTAATTTGAAATTTTGTGTTTAAAATTCTACTACCTTATCGATTTTAAATTGTCTCATAGCTTCTCCATCGACAAGTTTATATTGAATTTGTCTCATAAGCCCTGTTTGGCTATATTCTTCATTGGTTTCCTTATAAACAGGAAATCGTCTGACTAATGTGTTTTCAACTATTGAAAATTCATCTTCTCCCCGATATCCCTGAGCCAGAGAATCAACATCGGTAATATCCGGCAGATTACCAGTAATACTGAAAGATTTACCTTTGTTAATTGAGAAACCATGGATTTTTTTGAAATTATTTGTATTTCTAGTTACTTCAAAAACAACTAATTCAGGATATCCGTCTTCGTTCAAGTCACCAATCTCGGCTTTTTTTATATCCCCTTGTATGGGTATTTCAATTATATCATTTAACTCAAGGCCAATAGGGAAAACCTTGAGGGTATCATTTTTTAATGTTACTGAATAAGCATAATCGCCGTAATTGAGAAATCTGAAAAACTGAGTGTTATCGATTTGACTGGAATCAGGTTTCCCATTGATTTTACTATATTTTCCACTTAAAGTGGATCCGCCGTTACAGTAAAAATAGAGTCGATCTGCAGATTCTTTATTTTGAGGGAGTATTGATAAGCTATCTCCATCTACCTTAATTGTAACATCAATACCATCTTCATATAATTTAAGCTGATTACGGCCAGTTATTTGGACCTGACCATCAAAAGTACAGGTTGGTATTTTTCTATCTGCCCTGGATCTGACAGAAAGCTTAACCTTGTTCTCTTTTATTGGTGTTAATATTATAGCCACCCAATCATTTCCTTTAGATTTCTTTAGATATCCTTCACTAACATAAGTTCCATAAATTGTATTTTTTTTGCTTTTGACTACTTCGGGAATAGTCTTAACCAACTTTCCAGACGATATTTTTTCATCTACTTCGTAAAATATAAATTCATCGCCATATGTGAGAAAACGGTATCCTTCAGCCCCTCTGTATTCAATACCTTTTGCTGATTGAGATTGTTTTAGGGAATAATGTTTCTTGAAATTTTTTTCTACTAAAATTACATTATCTTTTTGTTCACCTCTAAGGGTATTTAATTCATACAGATACATACCATCATCAGAAAGATAGGTGTATGTCGCGTTGACCTGGATTGAGTCTGATGACAGATCATCTTTACCTTCTTTTTTGCTGGAGCAGGATCCATTAATTACCAGAAAACAGATGAATAGTATTATAATGTATTTCATTGCACCACTGGAACTATTTATATATAAATTACTAATAATACGCTGATGAAAATAGTCTGCGTTTTAATTTTAGAGTAAAAAAAACTGATCTACATTATTATTAAAAGTGTCTATACAGGAATTGGAATGTGTTAAGGCCTCTAAAATATTAGTATTTGATTAAAATCAATTGAATCATTTTTGATCTTTTTGTACGATGTTGATCTCCTCATATTTTTCGTGGTGTTTCAACCGATATTCAGCGGTGCGCTGAGCATGTTCTGAGGGTTTAAATTTATATCCGTAATTTTCTGCAAAGACCTGTGTGAATTCTGCGCCAAAAAATATGATCAGGCAGGAGTAAGAAACCCACAGTAGAAAAAGAATTATAGCGCCCCCGGCTCCAAAATTAGAATCCGGATTGACATTGCTGATATAAACTGCTATCAACCATTTTCCGAATGAGAAAAGTAATGCCGTTATTATTGCCCCTGTCCAAACCGTTTTCCACCTTATTTCCACATCAGGCAGTACTTTAAATATTGCAGCAAAAAGTAAGGTTAATATGAATAAAGAAAGGATAAATTCACCAGAAACAGTAAGAAACATAAGATCTGAACCAAATGTATCGGAAAGCCAGTCTGAGAGAATACTGATAGTCGCCGATAGAACCAGTGATATCAACATTAAAACACCCACAATAATGATTATTCCAAGAGAGGTAGCTCTGTCTAATAGCATTCTTTTTATCCCTGCATCAGGCTTTTTTTCAACTTCCCAAATACTATTCAATGATTTTTGTAACTGAAAGAATAATCCGGTAGCACCAAATAATAAGGATCCGATACTTATTGCTGCCCCTGAAAATGATTGATCCTGAAGTTTTGATTTCATTAGGATTGTTTCTATCGTTTTAGCTGCTTTTGGTCCGATCATATTAGAGATCTGTGTCGTGATCTCACCGGTAATAGTCTCTTCATCAATAAATAGGCCGGTGAAATATAATATTAGCAAGAGAAATCCTGGTAGGGCAAAGACGGCGTAATATGCTACCGCTGCAGCTTTGGCAAAAGCATCATCTTTCATCCATTCCTGATAAGTCAGCTTTAGTAACTTGAAAATGTCTTTAAGTTTAAATTTTTTAGCCATAATTTAAGGTGTTGATTATCAGTATTATGGTAATTGTATGATTAGTATAAGTTACTAATCTTATTCTTGTTTATTGCCCTTGTTGCCATATCTGTACAGCCTTTTAAAACATAAGGTAACGCTGCAAAACGCTCATCCTTAGTATGACCAAGTGTATATCTTTTATAAATCTGCTGCACAATTACTCCGATCTTGAATAGACCAAATACATAATAAAACAAAATGTTTTCAATGCTCTGGTCTGCTCTTTCAGAATATCTTTCGGCAAATTCCTGCCTGTTAAGATTTCCAGGTAGCCAGGTCAGATTGTATTTCATTGCATCGGGATCATTTATTTCTGTCCAGTAGCCTAACGTAGTACCAAGATCCATTAAAGGATTGCCTACGGTGGCCATTTCCCAGTCAAGTACAGCCAGAACATTAGTCAAATCATCTGGATTTAATACCAGGTTATCGTATTTAAAATCATTGTGAATAAATGTGCCAGGAAGATCACCGGGCATATTATTTTCCAGCCATTTCACAATTTCATCGATTCTTTCCAGTTTATCTGTTTCTGCCTTATAATATCGTTTAATCCAGCCTTCTACCTGTCTCCGGACATATCCTTCAGGCTTTCCGAAATTTTTAAGTTCACCTTCCAGAGGTATAGAATGTAGTTCGGCAAGCAGATCTACAGTTTTCGTAGAAAGTTCTTTCATTAATTCTGCATTAAGAACAACCCCTTTTGGTGGTTTTTGCCTTAATATAATGCCTTTAACCCTTTCCATTAAATAAAAAGACGCTCCAATTATATTTTCATCGTCGCAATAGGCAATAGGATCAGGGATTTTATCATATACCGGCTTTAACAAAGATAAAACTTTATATTCCCTGCTCATATCATGTGCTGATTTTATGTTTGCTCCTACAGGAGGTCTTCGAAGAACATATTCTTTTTCTTCAGTTTTGATAAGATAGGTAAGATTGGAAAAACCGCTTGGGAATTGTTTTACCTCTACGGTTCCGGATATGTCAAGGGCATCCTTCAGGTATTTCTGAAGATTATCAAATGAAACTTTATCGCTTTTTAATGAAGTTGGTTGATCTATTGAGTCGTTCATTTTATTTTTTGTTAACTCCGTAATTTTTCAAAATTTGCCTCGCAAGCGATGATTTGTGAACTTCATCAGGTCCGTCATAAATTCGGGCAGCTCTTTCGTGTCTGTACCAATGTGATAAAATGCAATCGTCAGTAAGACCATATGCACCATGAACTTGTATGGCCCTGTCTAAAACTTCCTGAAGCATATTGGCAACATAAAATTTTATGGCTGATATTTCATTGCGTGCATTTTTTGATCCGACAGTTTCAAGCATGTGAGCGGTGTTTAATACCATAAGTCGGCACGCATCAATGGAAGCTCTGCTTTCGGCGATCCAATTTTGTACGGTTTGCTTATGAGCAAGTAACGTATCACCTCCTAAAGATCTGCTGGAAGCTCTTTGACACATCATATCCAAAGCTCTTTCTGCTGTGCCGATCCACCTCATGCAATGGTGAACCCTGCCCGGACCTAATCGTTGTTGAGCAAGGTAGAATCCTTCTCCTTCCTTGCCAATAATATTTTCTACGGGTACTTTACAGTTGTCGTATTTGATCTCAGAATGACTGTCATGCCCTTCACCTGGTTCACCCATTATGGGTGTATTTCTGACTCTCTTAAAGCCAGGATTATCTGTTGGGACAATAATCATACTCGCCTTCTGGTAGTTGCCGGCATCAGGATCTGTTACGGCCATTACTATGGCAAATGATGCACCATCGGCACCTGTAGTGAACCATTTCCTGCCATTAATGATATAATTATCTTCACTTTTTTCTGCTTTGGTATCCAGGATGACCGGGTTTGAGCCAGCATTTTCAGGTTCAGTCATCGAAAAACAGCTCCTGATATCTCCATTAATCAAAGGTTTAAGATATTTTTCTTTTTGTTCCTCAGTGCCATGATCTGATAACAATTCAATATTACCGACATCCGGAGCTTGACAATTCAGGCAGTAATGGCCATAAAGGGTCCAGGCAAGTACTTCACTAACCTGAGCAAATTCAGTCAGACTTAGTCCGCTTCCTCCTTCTCTTTCAGGTAAATATGGAGCCCAAATTCCAAGTTGCTTAGCAATTTTTCTTTTTTCCTCTAATAGGGGTGACAGTTCATAAAAAGAAGTTGTTAATAAATGGTTTTCAATTGGTAATAGTTCATCCTCCACAAAGGATTTTATTTTGGGAAGAAAGTTTTTCAGTCTTTCTGTTGAATATATATCGATCATAAACTGTAGAGTTATATCGTAAACCCACCGTCTGCAACAAACTCCGAACCTGTACAAAAAGATGAGGCATCAGATGCCAGGAATAAAGCAAGTCCCGAAATATCATCGGGCTCAGCAAGTTTGTTTAAAGCTTGTTTGTACATGACACCTTTTAAAGTTTTTTCATCATTTATTAATGCCTGGCTAAATTTTGTTTGAACTAAACCAGGCAAGATTACATTAGCACGGATATTATCTCTTCCCCATTCTCTTGCCAGCACCTTAGTCATAGAGATCATAGCTGCTTTGGAAACACTATAAAGTCCGAGTCCTGTACTAGGGGTTTTTCCTTCAATACTAGCTATATTTATAATTGATCCCCCACCTTTTTCCTTCATCGACGGATAGGCCAATTTTGCTAATTCCAAGGGTCCGTAAACATTCACTTTCATCACCTTTTCAAAAATGTCTTCAGTAGAATCCTGAATTGGTCCATACGTTGGGTTTATAGCTGCATTGTTAACGATAATGTCTATTGAATTAAATTTTTCGAGGGTCTGCTTAACCAGGTTTTGGATATCTTCACTATTGCCGACATGTGCAGCAATACCAATAGCCTTTCCTCCAGTATTTACAATATTTTCAGCTACCTCATCAACAGATTCCTGTTTTCTACTGGATACAATTACATTAGCTCCGTTTTTGGCTAATGACTCGGCAATTGCACGGCCGATTCCTTTACTTGCACCAGTCACAATTGCTGTTTTTCCTTTTAGGTCAAGTTGATGTTGATTTTCCATGTTATTTAGTTTGGTAGCTTATAAGTTATAAATAGATATCCAATTAATAAAGCCAGGGGATCTTTAAGTTTGATTTTCTATGTTGATTTCAATATTAAACTATTGCATGCTCGTGCCCGTTAGTTTAAATAAATACCACAATACATCTTAGATCAAATTTAATTATGAAAATTTCTGATTTTCCGCATTCCCTATTTTCGATATTTATCCTTTCCATATTGTTGTTTTCATGTGAAGATAATGATGATTCTGAGCTACAATCTTTGCCTGTCTTTCTTGTCATTGATGAAGAAAGTATTAGTGAAGGGCTTCCTTTGAATGATTTTTCTGCTTCTGAAATTAATGGAGATATCGCAGATATTGGATTCAGGCAAGAGTTGAAGTTTTTTGATGAAAATCCGGATATGCAAATTGACCTGCTGACTGGTCAAGTTGGTGATGAAGGATGGTTTGCTTTGACAGTCATTCCTGAAGTATGGAGATTTACTGGCCCAATGGCGAATGGGTTAGAAAATTATGTTTTAGCCGGTCCAGGGCTCGGATCACCTAAACCAACAACTGACAGAGAAGTATATCTGGAAGAGGTACCTGGTGTTATTCCATTAAGAGCAACGGGATTAAAAATGCTTGAGGGTCAATTAGTATTTGGTATAGTATTAGACAGTGATGTCAATATTAATTATTCCCCTTTAGAGGGAAATATTAAGGGAGAGAATTTGGGCATTGTAGCTTTTATTGTAGAAAATGTAAAGTCATCACAAAATTCCGGAGGTTCTTCTTTGCTTCCAGTTGTTACTGTGAAAATTGTTGATGCAGAACAGTATATTAATGAAGAAATGTTTCTGTTTTCCAATGTACCCGTACCTGCATCATCATCAGAGCCGATGGATGTTATTGTTCCTGATGAAACACCACAAATTCAACTGGAAATTGCTGATTGATCAATGAGTTAGTTTGATTTTAACTCCGCCATAAAAGTTGATTTTTGGTGCTGGTTCGTAAAATCTACCTCCAAAAGCATTGATCCTGATATTATTAAAATATTTAGTGCTTAGCACATTGTTAATCCCCAAAAATGGGTTTAATTCCCACTTTTCAAAACTAAGGGTATGACTTCCTCTTATATTTAACATTGAAAAGTTTTCTACTTTTACAGAATTGGCATTTTCAGCATACATTTGACCAATTAACTGAAACTCTGCAGATAACTTGAAGCCAGATTTTGCAGAATATTTCAGTTCAGTATAAAAAAGATTTTGCGGAATGCCAGGAATTCGATTGTCGCTGAAATTGTTTCCATCAGTTATGAACTGCTTGTATTTAAAATCAGAATATGTGTAATTTATTTTGCCTCTCAAATGATTATTTATCACAAGATCGACTCCAATCTCGACTCCATTTCTAATTGTAGAACCTGCATTTTCATAAAATTCTCTATCAGGAAAGTCTTCTAATTGATAAGGAATTAATTCATTTTTAGTTTCAATTCTGAATAAGGATATAGAATATAGCATTTTATTCCATGCTCTGCCTTTTATTCCCGTTTCAATATTAATAGTAGACTGAGGATCCAGATTGTTATTAAATCCACCTGAGCCCGAGGGATTACTTGATAATTCATTTAGTGAGGGAGTCTCAAAAGCAGTGCTGAAATTAGCAAAAATTGATAAAGATCTTGAAAGTGAATAGTTTAACCCAATTAATGGATTTAACCTGTCAAATGATCGATCGCCTGAATTATCGCCATCTGCAAAATAATTATCTTCCCCTTTAATGTTAATTAGATCATATCGAAGATTAAGTAAGAGATGCATTTTAGTGAAAGGGCTGTACTCTGTTATTATATAGAGTCCTGAATTATAAAATCTTTCATTCTGATCGATAATTAGTGTTCCTTCAATTCCTTTTTCATTGGTAAAATTTCGTCGATGATCATTTTGGAATTCAAGATCTAAGCCTGCTTTAATCAATGCTTTCTTATTGATATTGTAAGTATATGCCCCATTGAAACCGTAAAAGTGTCTTCTAAGATCAATGATAGCAAATGGGATCCGACCATAAAATTCACGGAAAGTATAAAAACTGCTTAATTGAAGGGATTGATTGCTTGCTAATTCACGAATATAGGAAAAGCCTATCCGGCCTTGTTCTACTGATTCACCCGTATTTTGCTCAACATTAAGTGTTCTGGCCTGATCTCTGTCGGAATTCACCTCATCCAATGTTAGTCCACCAGGATCTTGCGCTTCCGGACTGTAATTATAGTTGAGCAGAATATTAATTTTGTTTTTTTCGTCAGGACTAAAGGTTAATTTATTATTGAAGAGAGTGGTGTTAAACTTACTGTGGTCTCTGTATCCTGCTAACCTTGTATGTGATAAAAAAGCCACATTATTCAGTTTATTTTTCTTTATTCCGGAAGTCATCTGATATTTTTGAAACCCGAATGATCCACCTGATAATCTGATTTCAGAAAATGATTCTTCTGCCATCTTAGTTTCGAAAGAGATTACTCCTCCCGAGGCATTACCGTATAATCCTGAAACCGGACTTCGGATAATTTCGGTAGATCCAAGAAATCCCGGGTCAATATTATCAATTTGCCCTTGTCCATCCGGTGTTGATTCAGGAATTCCGTCTAATACAATTTTTACTCCCCGTATTCCAAAAGAAGCTCTTGAGCCAAATCCTCGAATAGAAATTCTTACATCCTGGGCAAAATTGTTGTCATTTAAAATAAATACACCTGGAGTACCTTCTATTACTTCCTTAACACTTAGTTGCTGGTTGTGAAATTGGGGTGGCTGAATAGTTGAAACAGAAACTGGAATATCTGTCTCGATACTTCTAATCCTTGTTGAGGATACAGTAACTGGTTTTAACTCCAGGGTTGACAACGTATCCTGATTATTATCCTGAGAAAAAACAGAGTAGAATAATAATTGAGTTAAAAGTAAAACAATAGGCCTCAATGGAATTTTTTTTATCACAACTAAAGTTATAAATTGATTTTTTTACTTTTCAATCTTTACATTTAATAAAAACATAAGAAATGAAAATTTCCTAATATTGAGATCAAAATGAGGGAACTTATATTTCTATATATTTGTTTATTTAATTCAACTTTATTCTGCTTTGCACAGGGCAATCAGGAAGAAAAGATCGATAGTCTGCAATCTGTTTTGTCTTCTGATATATCAGCTGACGAGAGAATAAATACACTAATCTATTTAGGAGTTCATTATCAGTCTACTAGTTTAGATACATCGATAATGTATGGTCAGACGGCTTTAGAGATTTCCGAAAACACAAGCGATTCGCTCAAAGCCAGAATTTACGACCTTTTGGGAACAGCTTATAACTACAAAGGATTATACGATAAATCAATTGAAAACCTGATCGAAGGTCTTCGTTATGCTGAAAAGATGGGAAATCCGGTTTATGAAGCGACTTTCCTGGTCAATATCGGTACTGTTCATGATCGGCAATCATCTTTTGATAAAGCGGAAGAATATTATCAAAAGGCTGTTGATGTAATTGAATTGGCAGACAAGAAGATACCAGAGGGATTTCCCCGTAAGTTGATATTCCTTGCTAACATTAATAATAATCTGGCCAACATTTATGGGAATCGTGGAGATACTACCATGATGCTTGATTATTATGATAAGGCATTAGTACATGCCAGGGCAGTAAATGATGAACAACTAATATCTATAATTCTCAATAATGTTGGGAATACTTATTTATATCAGGGTGATTTTGATCGGGCTTATGAAAATCTGAACTCAGCTTTGAAAATCCGAAGAAAGCTTAAAGGCTTTAAAAGTCTGGCGCAGTCATACAGAAACCTTGGCTTCTATCATTTTAAGTCAGGCAACCCTGATTCTGCTATCTTATACTTTAATAAAAGTATCGATGCAGCGAAGAAGGTCGGTAGTTTAAAAGAACACGTAGATTCTAAGGAAGGTCTGGCGAAAGTTTTTGAATCTATCGGGCAGACAGAAAAAGCCCTTGATGAGTTCAAAGAATATAAGCAGCTAAATGATAGTTTGTACAATGAAAGAAGAGTATCTGAGCTTGCTAAAATTGAAAGTCAATATCTATACGATAAAGAGCAATTAAAATCAGAAGCAGAGCAAAAACGCCGGGAATTCCGGATGTACTTAATCGTTGGGGCCCTTGTAGCGATAGTAGTGATTTTGACTTTATTAACTCTGTTTCAAAGAAACCGGGTCAGAGCAGCACGTCTTAAAGCTGAAACTCTGGAGTTGCGGCAAAAGTCCTGGGACCTGGAAAAGAAAAACCTCAGTATGGAGCTTGAACATAAGAATAAAGAGATGTCTACCAAGCTGTTATACCTTTTTAAAAAGAATGAGTTAATCGATGATGTAATCAAAGAATTGAAAGACCTTGTCAAAGATCTCAAATCTGAAAATAAACCAATCCTTCGAAAAGTCATTAAAAATCTTGGTGTTGCTTTAAATGAAGATTCCTGGAAGGAATTTGAATTAAGGTTTACAGAAGTGCACCAGGAATTTTATAATTCTCTGGAATCAAAATATCCGCATCTTACCCCAAATGAAAGAAGGTTATGTGCATTTCTTAAGTTGAACATGACCAGCAAAGAGATTTCCTCTCTAACAGGACAATCGATACGTAGTATTGATGTCGCAAGAACACGTTTAAGAAAGAAATTTGGACTCACAAATTCTGATGTGAATCTCGTGGAGTTTTTATCTGCTATTTAAAGAAGTTTTTATCAAAAATTGTATTTTATCAGGGTTAATTATTTTTTCTAAATAAGAATCAAACCTCTTGATTAACCTTTTTTCTACTCTTTTTATCTCATTAATTCGTCTATTTTTTTGGTAACTAAAAAAAAGTGATAATCTGCGTTTAAAGTTTATTTAAGCCTTTTTAAGTTCTTGTTGTGCAGTATTTGTGCAGTATGATAATCGATACTGTAGCAGCGATGTATAGTGTGTTTATTAAAGGGTGTGTTGGTTTTGTTAATAAGTTAGTGTTATGGATTAAATCAATAACCAACATGAGTAAAAGCAATGACAAGAAAAGTAAAGGGAGAAAGAAAGAAGAATCTTCTGAAGAAGAATTACTCAATGAAATTCAGGAAAGAAACAAGACGCGTCAGCTAGCGCTGATTAAGATTATGAAGAAATTAAATAGTGGTAATAAATAAACCTAAACCAACCATTTTATGATTAAACGTTTACAATTTAAGAGATCCCATTTGATTGCGCTATTGCTAATGTGCTTTAGTGTCATGAATGGTGTTGCTCAGGTAAAGCAGGGGAAGGTTCATGTTAAGTTCAAGCCGGGTATGGAGACTACGGTGGCTAATATGAATGTTTCGAGAACTGCAGATGGGATAGTCCAAATAGGACTTTCCGGTTTTGATGCTGTTGCTTCGCAATACAGGGCGATAGATATCAGGCCGATGTTCATTCCAAAGAAAGGAAAAGAAGAAGCACATAGAAGACATGGGCTTCACCTTTGGTATGAAGTAACGATTGACATGAATTCAAATGTTATGAATTCAGTTAGTTCTTTTGATAATGTTGCAGAGATCGCACAGGCAGAGCCAATCTATGCAAAGACATTTGTCGAGCCATCAAATGCAACTCAAGTTGATGTATCAAGCCTATCAAATGACGGTCCTGTAAATGACCCGGGATTAACTGATCAGTGGCATTATGAGAATGATGGTTCAAACAACGGTATTCCTGAAGCGGATATTAATTTGTTTGAGGCATGGAATACAACAAAGGGAAGCAATGAGGTGATCGTATCAATCCATGACTCAGGTGTTGATGTTGATCACGAAGACCTTGCTCCTAATATGTGGATTAATGAAGCAGAGTTGAATGGAGAGCCTGGAGTTGATGACGATTTTAATGGCTATGTCGATGATATTAATGGATATGATTTCGTTACCAATTCCGGAGACGTTTTTCCTGGAGACCATGGTACACACGTAGCTGGAACTATAGGTGCGGTAAATAACAATGGAATTGGTGTTGCCGGTGTTGCCGGAGGTTCTGGTTCTGGTGATGGTACTCGCCTGATGGCTCTTAGAGCTGTAGGTGGTGACATGGCAGCATCTTTTGTATATGCAGCAGATAATGGTGCAGTGATATCACAAAACTCCTGGACATTCACTCAGCCGGGTGTTTATGAACAAGCAGTACTTGATGCAATAGACTATTTTATTGCTGAAGCAGGAAATTATGCAGGCAGCCCAATGAAGGGTGGTATTGTAATATTTGCAGCAGCAAACTACAACAGAAATGATGTTTACTATCCAGAAGCCTACGAAAAAGTAATGGCAGTAGCTTCATTGGGACCAGCAAATAAGAAAGCATATTATTCAAACTATGCTCCCTGGGTGGATATTGCTGCTCCGGGTGGAGACCAGTCTGAGCTTTACGGTAACAAGGGTGGTGTGTTAAGTACGCTTCCAAATAATACCTATGGTTTTTATCAGGGTACTTCAATGGCTTGTCCTCATGTTTCAGGTATTGCTGCATTAGTTGTGGCAGCTAATGGAGGATCAAACTTTTCAAATGATGATCTTTGGACACATCTTATCACAGCTGTTCAGGATGTTTATCAGTACAATGATGAACAGTATGCTGGACTACTAGGTGCTGGTTATATTGATGCTGCCCTGGCAGTTAAAAAGAATGAAGGTATCGGACCAGATGAGGTTGCTGATCTTACAGTGGTAAATATTTCTCAGGATTTCATAGAGCTGAACTGGACTTCTGTAGCTGATCAGGATGATGCAACAGTATTTGGATACGAGATCTATTACAGTGATGACAGTATGAAAGTTGCTCAGAAAAATGGGCACGAAACAATTGTTATTACAGATAAAAATGCTTCGGGTGTGGCTTTGTCTAAGATAATTGAAGACCTGATCCCGGAAACAAAATATTATTTCGCGATTAGCGGATATGATAGGTGGGGTAATAAAGGTAACATGTCAGAGGTAATTTCAGCAACCACCACGGATGCTCCGGAGATTGCCTTTGATGTTACCAATTTTAACATCACACTGGATAATTCAAATGCACACCTTTCATCTGAAAGTTTCAATGTTGTTAATAACGCAGAAGGTGCTTTGAAATGGAATGCCCAAATCCGTCAGACAAGAGCATACAGACTTTCTACAACGAATTTAAACTATCCTATTTCATCTTCATCATCTCTAAAAGGTGTTGAAAAGCTTGAGGTGTCAGGAGTAACCAAAGAAGATCTAAATACAGAAACTTCGGATTACAATAACGACTGGGAAAATAAATACTGGAGAGTCGGTCAGCCAATCAGCTCTATCTATATAATCGGAGAAGAAGATACTTCTATTCCGAACTCTGCAGCAATGAAATATACTGTTGATGATCCGGAAGGATTTAACCTGACAAGAATTTCACAGTTTATGAATCTTGACAGAACACAGTTTCCACAGGGTGTACTTGAGATTTATCAAGGTGAATCAATGGATAAGAATAACCTTGTTCTTGCTCAGGAATTCAATGGGAATTGGGGCGAAGGTGGCCGTGATAATGTTTTATCTCTTGATTATCAGTTGTTTTTTGATCAGGGAGAGACATTTTGGGTAGTTTTCCACATGCCGGCAGGAGTTAAATATCCATTGGGTATCGGTCTGGAATCTAATCCTTCTGATTCAGAAAATTGCTTCATGAGCTTTGACGTTGGAGAAACCTGGGTTCCTCTTGCTGAGGCAATTGGAGATGATCGTTGGGTTTGGAGACAAGAGCTTCAGGAAACTGTTCAGCCAATCCATGAATATTTAACTTTGTCTGAAATTGAAGGCGTTACTCCTGGTTTATCTCAGGAAGAAATTGCTATAGACGCAGATGGCACTAATTTAATTAATGGTACTTATTATGCATCAGCAGTATTCTACAGTAACGATGACAATCAAAGAATTGCTGATGTTGATCTTACTATAAATGTGAAAGATCACCAGCCTGTTCTTTCTTCAAGTCAGCTTGTTGACTTCGGAAGTTCATTTGTGGGTGTTCCTACTACATTGGAGATTCCACTTGAAAACTCAGGTTTAGGAGTGTTCAGATTTAATGATCCAAGCTGTGTTTCTTCAAATCCTGATTTTGATTTGGGAACTAATAAGGCTGGTATTCCTGCTTCTGTAAAAGCATTAGATAGTGATGTGCTTACTGTTACATTCACTCCTTCTGCAGCGGGAAATATCTCAGGAAAGATCGAATTAGTAGATTATAATGGAAATACACATACAATCAATGTTTCAGGAGTTGGAACTCAACCATCAGAGATTGCATACAATCCGGCCAGCAGTGACTTCACTATGGCGATTGGTGATGTACAATCAGGAAGCTTTGAAGTTGTGAACAATGGTAATTATCCATTGCAATTCTATTTCCCAAGATTAGTATCTCAGGAAGATGTTATTCAGGTTCCCGTTCAGGGAAGTGAATTCGGGTACTTCTGGGAAAACACTAATAATGGTGGAACAACACATACTTACCAATGGGAAGATATTTCTCAGACTGGTGAGAATGTAACTGCTTTCTGGAGAGATCAAAATGGATCATTGTTAGAATTGGAGCTTGGTTTCCAGTTCCCATACTTTGAGCAAGTATTTGAAAAACTTTACCTGACTCAATATGGTGTATTAACTACTCATAATGATATTGGATGGGCAGGAAATGGAATGAGTCCTGGGAATAAATTCCAAAACGTTCCAATTTCAGCATTGAACCGTAAGTTAAGATTGGAATACGGTGGAGATATCTATATTCAGCGCAAGTCTGGTAAGATCATTATTCAATATGATAATGTTCAGGTAGCAGGTTCTTCAACTTCAGCTTTTACCTTCCAGACAATTATCTATAACAATGGAGATATTGTTCACAATTACAAAACTGTTCCTACATCTTCTTTCTACCGAACTGTTGAAGTAGGTTTAGAGGATCCTGATAAGGAATTTGGTTTTGTTATTTATGATAAATCAAGCTATACTGAAACTCCGGATGCCGGTTTAACCAATGGATCTTCTATAAAGATCAGTTCTCCGGGTGTTGATGCAATTGAAAATATTTCAATGACTCATGGAGTTGTTCCGGTAGGTGAAGCTCAAACTATTAATTTTGATGTAAATGCCGCAAGCCTGGTTGAAGGAAACTTTTATCAGAGATTGGTAGTAGCATCAAATGATCCGTCAAATCCACTTTCTGCATACACTGCAAATATAAATGTAAATGCAGGCGGTGTTGTTGATGCACAGTTAGCTGAAAATTCTTACGACTTTGGTACAATCTTTCAGGGTGATTCTGTAGGTAGAATTTTTGAATTAGAAAATGTTGGTACAAAGGCCACACAGATTACAGGAATAAGTTCTTCAAATGGAAACTTTGTTCTTTCACATGATGCATTACCAGTAAATCTACAGTCTAAAACAATTTTCTTCCTTTCTGCTTCACATGATGGAGTAACCCAAGGAACGTTTACAGATCAGGTTACTTTCAGTTTTGCTGATGGTTCTCAGGAAACTCTTGATCTTTCAATCACTGTAGGTCCAGCACCGGCAATAACTGTTACTACTGATCCTGTTGATTACACATTAAATGTTGGTGAAACAGCTGTACATACAGTTACTGTACAAAATAATGGTGAAGCAGAACTTGAATTCACTACTTCAGGTACTGAGTGGGCATATTTTAATGATGAAACAGTTGCTACTGCAGCTACTCAATTAAAAGAGCACACTTATATTTATAAGACCAATCGTGAAGATGGATCAGTTGGATATAACTGGGAAGAGATCGTGAATACTGGTGGTGAGCAGCTTGATCAGGGTGGTCTTTCAGAATGGCATACCAAAGCACTTCCATTTGAGTTTAAGTTCTATGGAAATGTATATGACTCAATCTATATCCATTCAAATGGTGTTATATCATTTGATGATTACACTGATCTAGTAATGGAAGGCCCTGTTAGTGGTCCTCAAACCATCCCTGATACTGGCTTAGTTAACAATACAATAGCTCCTTTCTGGGGTAATGGATACTACGGTGTAGTTACAGATGCTGATAAAGAAGTAAGTGGTGTATTCTATAAAGAGTACGATGAATACGTGATCATTGAGTACGCAAACCTTGTGGACAGAGGATTCACGGGAATGCCTTTCAGTGTTCAGGCAATTATATATAAAAATGGTAACATAAAGTATCAGTATAACTTCGGGACCAGATCAAGAGCTCATGAAGCTGTTGTTGGGGTAGAGAATATAGATGGGACTGATGGTGTTCAGGTGATGAGCTATGATTTCTACCTTGAAGATGAAATGGCGATCATTTTCTCACCTGCTAACAAAAGAAGGCTTGAATCCGGTTCTTCTGTTGATCTTCCTATGACAATTGATGCAACCCATACAAACGGCGGAGTTTATAATGCAAATCTTCAGATTCAGTCAAATGTTCCTGGAGAATTGAACACATTTGTTCCTGCTAAATTGACAGTAAATGGTCAGGGAGAAATTGATGTAATCGATAGCTTATACTATGGAGATATCGTAGCACAGACGCTTCCAAATGGTAATCCTGAAACTCATGATATTGATTTTGTACTGAGAAATTCAGGGACAGATCAGTTAACTGTAAATACTGCTGAGTTAATTGATGGAACAGACTATTCATTAAACATGCTTGAAGTGTTCTGTTCATTCTTTGGTTGCCGGGAAAGATTAACTCCTGTTGACGGAGCAATCACATTAAACCTGGATCCTGGAGCTGAGCAACAATTCAGATTGACTCTTGATACCAGGTTGGAAACTTATGAAGCGATAGACACTGTTGCATTTGACCTGGGACTTGCTACAGAAGTGAAAGTACCTGTTTATGCAAATGTCTTCCTTCCTTCTGTTTTGGAGATCGACAATGATGCATTTCACTTTGAAGCGGAAGACAATACATTCACCGGATCTGATGTAATTACTTTGAATAATACCGAAGGCCAGAACGAATTGACTTACTCGATAGAGTACGATTACATAAGAGATGGTGTCTCTATGGCAACTCAAATACAGTCAGCTTCAAATAATATCAAAGGTGAGATTGCATCAGTAGAAAACTCAAATGCTGTTTCAGTTTCAAGTATTTCTAATTTTAACAGAGATCTGAAATATGGAGATGAAGTAGCAGAAACATTTGTTGGATTTGGAGAAAGTTCAACCTTTAAATCTTCAACGAAGTTTAATGCTGGAGCTGAAGGTTTCAACTTGTCACATGTATCTACTTACATTTCTGCTGAAAATAATACTTCTACACGAATGGTAGTTGAGGTGTTCGCTGGTAAGGATATCTATGATGCTGTTAAGATAGCTGAAACAGAGTATATTCACGAAGCAGAAACTAACTTACAGGGATTAGTTACTATTCCATTAGCGGAAGTAGTTAAATTATATCCTTATGAGACATTCTTTGTTTCAATCAGATATCCATTTGGTGTTAGCTATCCTCAGGGAACTAACATTACTGGAGATCTTCCAGGTACATTCATGTATCAGTCAGGTGGATTCTGGTATGATCTTCAGGATTCTCCAGTATTTGCAGACCAAGGATGGTATGTACAGGCTCATGAAGATACTTACAATGAAACAGGATGGTTGACAATTACAAGTACAGGGTCTGTAGCAGCTGGTGAAACAGGGACAATTGATATTGATGTAACTGCTCAAAACATGGATGTTGCAGATGTGATTGCCAACGTGATCATCTCTTCTAATGATCCATATAATCCTAGCGAAACTGTACAGGTATCATTGCATATGAATCAGGCACCGGTATTTGAAGATGGTAAGCAATACTATGAAATGCAGGAAACTGATTCTATTGGATTCACAGTAAAAGCCACTGACCTAGAAGGAGAGACGTTTGATTTCGGTCTTGAAAATGCTCCTTCGGGAATGACTATCGAAGAGCTGGATGGGATAGCATACATCTCATATGTTGCTGATTACTTCTCTGCTGGTATTTACAACATGAGCATTTCGGCAACCGATGCGGGAGGTAGAATTTCTCATTATCCTGTCGAATTGAATGTTGTGAATGTGAACCGTACTCCGGTAGTGGCAAACATCGAAGATTTCAATTTATTTATAGGAGGAGATAATCACCTGATCGATGGTTCGACAGTATTTACTGATGCTGATAATGATGCCCTGTACTACAATGTGGTAGTTGATCAGCCCGACCTGGTAGATGTATCGATCACTGGCAATGCTTTTGAATTTATTCCAAAGGCTCCGGGACAAACAGCTATTACTATTTATGCTACAGACGGAATGATTGAAGAAGAAGTGTTTGCAAACTTTACGGTTACAGTAGACTATGTTCTTGGAACAGATGATCTGTTAAGTAGTGGGTTTAATATTTATCCTAACCCAGTAAGAGATGTAATAAATGTGAAGGTTCCTCAATCAGGTGACTATCAAATTACCATCTATGGAGTTGATGGGAAAATTCATATATCTGAAAATGTTGAGA
This sequence comes from Mangrovivirga halotolerans, assembly GCF_026241165.1. GTDB lineage: Bacteria > Bacteroidota > Bacteroidia > Cytophagales > Cyclobacteriaceae > Mangrovivirga > Mangrovivirga halotolerans. Next base: position 113,556 of record NZ_JAPFQN010000003.1, read on the forward strand.
TTTCTCAAAATGGTGGTGGTATAAATATCGCCGGACTTGAAGGTGGAATCTACCTTATTGAGATCAATGGGGAAAAAGATTCAGTAACATCTAAGATTATTAAAGAGTAATATTCAAAATGGCAGGAGGGAAACCTCCTGCCTATAAAAACTATATTATGAAAAGATATTATTTAGCATTGTTTATTTCATTTGCAATTCTCGTCGGGTGTAAAGATGATGAACCTGGTAAAGAAGAAGTCCAGATCAACAACTTGAGTAAAACCTGGTCTTTAGGTTCTGATGGATATGTGCTGGTAAATAGCCAGGATATTTCATATGATTATTCTGAATTTTCAATCAGGTTTTCAAGCGCAGAAGCTGACAAGGTTTATTATGTGACAAATGGCCATTATGCTTTCCCTGCTGCTGTTGATACATGGGCTTTCGCAGATCAGAATTTTGAAGAAATAGTAAGACATGTTGATGGAACTGTCATGGAGACACATTTTGAGAATAACACACTAACTATTCGATTTAATATTCCTGAACCTTCCAATGGTAAATTGCAAGGAGGTTTTGGGGATTTTGAATTTCATCTTACTGAATACAAATAACAGGTTGAGCCTTTTTTAACTAGAGAGTGGCCCCTTCGGGGGCTTTTTTTTATTTTTTTAACTATTTTTGAGGAGCTTTTTATCTAATAGGTAATATTATTTAATTAATTTTTAAAAAATTATTCCAAAAAGCATTAATCTCTTAAAGGGAGTTCATGTACAAGTTAACCGTAACATTTGTATTTTTATTTTCACATTTAATTTCATTTTCACAGGTAAAGTTCAATCATATATCAGTTAATGATGGATTAAGTCAGTCTGCTGTGCATGATTTTGCCCAGGATAAATATGGGTATATGTGGATCGCAACCAGGGATGGCTTAAATAGATTTGATGGGGAGAATTTTGAAATTTTCAGAAATAAAAGATCTGATCCCACAACTATAGCCAATAGTTGTGGTTGGTCATTGGCTATAGATGATAAAGATAGAGTATGGGTAGCAACTCCTGATGGGATTAGTTATTTAAATGCTAAAAGAACTCGGTTTTTTAATTTTTATCCTGATGAACTGGAACAGGATTTTATGAAAACCGAGCAAATTGCTGTAAAAGGTAACAAGGTATATGTAGGCACTCATAAAGGTGTATTCATTTTTTATATAGATAGTCAGACATGGGAAGTGATTAAGGGGTTAGAGGACATCAGGACTTATGCCCTGGATGTTGCTGACGATGGTAGAGTATTAATTTCTTCAAGTAGCGGACTCTATATTTATAAGGATAATAAACTGGATAAAGTATTACCCTCCAGAATAAACTTTGTTAAGTCAGCCTACATAGGAAATGAATTTATCTATGCTGCAGATCACAATGATTTGTATAAGTTCGACCTTAGATTAAATTTGCTTGACACCTTAAGATTAGCTCCCAAGGATAAGACCGTAAGAATGGATATCACGGTTGATCAACAGGATAGGATTTGGGTTACCGGTCAGGGGATTGAAATTATTGATAAAGATTTTAAATATTTAAAAAGAATCAGACATGATAACCTTGACAGATGGTCATTATCAAATAATAGTTTGACCAAAATCTATGTGAGTAGGGATGGATCTGTTTGGATTGGTACCAATGGGTTTGGATTAAATAAATACAACAAAAACCTGTCTTCCATTAATACAATTTTATATAACCCTTACAATACCGAAGCCCTAAGTACTAATTATGTTTCCGGTCTGTATTTTAATAACGATAGTTTATATGTTGGACTGAGAAATAAAATTGATGTATTTGATATTTCAGATTATCCCGCTAAAAAGCTGAAAGTAATTGATTTACAAGAAGAGCAGGTTGGCAGGGCATATAAAATTGAATCCATAAATGGAAGATTAATTGCCGGTACTGATCGTGGGTTATTATTATTTGATGAAAATGAAGAGGTCGATAAAATAATATTAGAAGATTTTTATGTAATCAATTTTAAAAAGTTTGATAATAACAAATTGTTGTTGTTTACCGGAGACATTAATACCCGGTTAAAGGTACTTGATTTGAGTACTCTGAAAATTACTGATTGGAAAACCCCCTCAATAAATGAGACGATTTTATCGGGGTTGATAGAAGAAGATGTTGTTTGGCTTGGAGGAGATCATGGAGTTATAAAATATAATCAACGCATAGATTCATTTAAACATTATTCAGAAATTAATAATGAATTAACCTTTCAGGTAAAAGATATTTTCAGGGATTCCAAAGGGAAGTTGTGGCTGGGAACCTGGAGCCAGGGATTATATGTATGCAATGATGATGAAGATATTTTTTCACCTTTTAAATTAAATCAAAGTCTACCTAATCAGACCATTTATGGGATTTTAGAAGATGAAGAAAATAATTTATGGTTTTCTTCAAATAAAGGTATTATTGCTTACTTGAGATCGGAAGAGCAGATATTACATTTTTCAATAGACTACGGCATACAGAGCAACGAATTTAATACTGGCTCATTTTTAAAATTACCTGACGGAAGAATGGTTTTTGGTGGAGTGAATGGTGTTAGCTATTTCAATCCTAAAGACCTGATTAATGGATCAACAGAATCTAGACTTTTTATACATAAAGTAATTGTCAATCAAAAAATTCTGGCTGATTCTATCTGGAATAAAGGAGAGTTTAATTTAGAACCCGATCAAAGAAATATAAAAATTCAATTTAATGCTATTTCTTTTAATTCCCCATCTGGAGTACAGTATAGGTATAAGTTACATGAAGATGATCCATATATATATTTAGGAAATAACAATGAGCTAGTATTGTCAAATCTGGAAGGTGGCGAATATTCCCTGATAATAAATAGCACAGGACCTAACGGTGTCTGGCAAGAAGAGAAGGCTTCACTTTCTTTTAAGATTGAAACACCATTAATTCAGAAATTATGGTTTCAATTATTATTACTGGCTTTATTGATTTTGTTTGGGATTCTCTACGGCAAATATAGAAATGTAAGACTTAAAGAAAAGGCAAATGTTCTCGAGGAGGCAATTAAGAAAAGGACTAAAAAAATAAATGAGCAAAATGCAGCGATCCTTTTAAAAAATGAAGAAATGAAAGCCCAAAGTGAGCTATTGTCAGTGCAGAACAAAGAATTAAATGAGCAAAGAAAAGAGTTACTAGAATTAAAGCGTACCCTGGAAGAGAGAGTAAGAGATAGGACAGAAGATTTGAATTTAAAGAATGTGGCTTTGCAAAAGCAAAATATTCAAATGGAACAATTCAGCTATATTTCAAGTCATAATCTTAAGGGGCCAATTGCAAGCATACAGGGATTATTAGCATTGCTTGATAATGAACAACAATCTAATAGTCAACAAGAAATAGTTAACCGTATCAGGCAAAGTATAGATAAGCTGAATTCCATCGTTACCGATTTGACTAAGATTATTGATCTTAAGGAAGATAAGCAGCAATTTGACGTTTTAAATGTTCAGGCAATCCTTACAAATGTTTTAAAAGATTTAAAAGGTAGTATAGAGGAAAATAATATAAGGGTAGAATTAAATATAGAACAAGACTATAAAATAGCAGGAGTAAGAGCTTATTTACATAGTATTTTCTATAATATAATTTACAATAGCATTAAATATAGAAAATCCGACAGGCATGATAACTACATAAAAATTGATATTTCAGCAGGTAAAGATAAAGTGAAATTGAAATTTGAGGATAATGGTATCGGAATAGATATGAAATATGCTAAAGATAAGTTATTCAGGCTATTTCAAAGGTTTAATGATGTTCATGAAGGAAAGGGAATTGGTCTTTATATGACCAAGGTTCAGGTTGAAGCTATGAACGGTGAAATAGAATTAAGAAGCAATTTCAACATTGGTACTGAAATTCATATTGAATTTCCAATATATAACAAGGTAAAAGCAGACACCCTCAAATCATTTTAATTTAAGGGTGTCATTTCGTGATGTTTATAATCAGTAAACTATATTATTGTAATTTGATTATTAAGCCGGGATTTTCAGGATCTGTCGAACTCTGAAGCTTTGATTTTTGTTTGTACTTCTGAGGAATACTATTCCAATTTTCATATTCTTTATTATCTATAACATAGTTTCGGTTTTTAATATTAGTTGAGGAAAATACGCTATAGGCACTTAATGGTTCCGAAATACCTGCCTTGTCTCCATTTAAAACCAATTCAGCAGCTCCATCTCCGTCAATATCAGCACTGATCCAATTAAGGTTTAGTATCCTGTTGTAGGTGCCATCAGAAATCATGTTTTTGATTTCTCTATTAAATGATTCAATTATTTCATCAGCATAAGGAAGATCTTTTTGTAAAGCAAGATATAGTGGTTTAACAATTATTGGAGTGGAAGAAATTGCCAGTTTTTCTTTTACTTCATTAAGATGGATTTGCAACATGTATTCTATGAGCAGTTTATCTACCAGCATAACATCTATCTCTCCAGCAATCAATTTATTTAAATTTTCCTGATCATCAGTTCCGTAAACCAGGTGAATATTATCCCTATTAAAAAGGTCATTCCCATAACCGTAATTTCTTACTATTCCAACTGTCATTCCCTCAAGCTCATCGATAGACCCTTTATCTACGTCAGTACCTGATAATCCCACCAGGATTAATTGATTTTCCAGATAGGGTTCTGAATAAATTAAGTATTCTTCTCTTTCTTTTGTTTTCCAAAGTGCTGCACTTCCGTCAAAGACATTTGCTTCAATTCCGGTCATGACCCTTCCAAAAGGTAAAATGCTAGAATATGATTCAATATCTGCTCTTTTTAAAGCAGTTGAAACAAGGTCTAATGCCACCGAAGTTTTATTAGAAGTATTTGTGAAAGGAGGGTACACATCTGAAGCCAGATTAAGCTTTTGAATTTGACCCGAAACACTGACTGAGGCAATTATTAGCAAGAGGACTATATAACGTATCATGGCTGGTTATTTCATATTTTTAAGTAGAATCTTTTATATAAAATACGAAATATTCAATCCAATAGCAAAATAATTCAATAAATGCTCGTCGTTAAAATTGATAATTTCAATCAATTTTAAGTCTATTTATTTATAGAAATTATTGAAATAAAAAAGCTGACTTTTACGTCAGCTTTTAATTAAAATCATCTTTATTTTTTATCTGGCATATCTGAAAACACCATTAACCACACTCGTGTTGTCAGGCATTTCGTTTTCATCTGAAACATATACTTTACCGTTATGTTTAATTGTTTCAATTGCAGCCAGATTCAGTAGGTCAGCATCGCCTACTTTTCTAACTTGGTTGATTTCTATAGAATGATCTTTTAATCTATACTTACCCCATAAATGGGAATCTTTTTTGACAAATAAAGTTTCGGTTCTGCCAGCCATCGAAGCAGGAATTACAGTTTCAGGTGATGGTGCTGATTTTCCCTGGTTTAATTGAGCCTTATATTTTTCTTTGGCACTGGCACGGGTTGATTCAACCTGTGGTTTCATTATGTTCCAGGCTTTTTCTTTTAAGGTCAGTAAATCTTCATCACAAAAATTTCCTTCAATGTGCTCATTCATTAAATATTGATATTCGTTGGCATCCCTGTATATAGGGAATAAATAATCTACGCAAGCAACTATCATAGGTTTATCCTCATCATTTAATAATTTCATAAGACCGTCATTGATTTGTCTGAAATATTCAAATGCTTCTTCTTTTTTCTCAGTTTCATTTCCAGAGCCGTGTCCGTGATAAAGACCTTCAGCATCACCTGTCTCTCCCTGATTCGACCTTCTTCCAAGTTGTTTTTGTTCATAATCATATCCAACTGCATCTTCTAGTTGAGTTGGAACTAAATGACTAATGCCTACTTCTGCTATAGTATATCGGGTTGCTTCGTAAAGTTTTACATGGTCTAATGAAAGCTCAAGTATAAAATGAGTAGAAGAGTCATGTAACATTCCTGCTAGAGGCAATAGATAATACCTTTCGCTTACGTATGCATAACTTTTAAATTCAATTGGAATATGAAAAGTTTCCACTTCTTTGCCGTTGTAAAAAATTGCCAAACCGTCAGATTGGTAATTCCAAAAATCATTATCATCTAATAATTTAGCAATCGGCTCAAGATATGGTTCAGCTTCACTTTCTTTCATACCATGAATGGTCAGTTGATCTCTGGCTTCTTGTAATTGATTTTTTAGTTCTATTCTATCTTCATCCATTTCCTGACCCGGAGTACTTATCCTATGGGTAGGAATGTATATGCTGACGCAAAATGGTTTATGTACATCTGATAGTCTTTCAAAGTCTTTTGTTTTGAATATTTCCATGGCTAATTAAAAATTTCGTTGGGTAATTACTGTTAAATTTTAAATGAAAAAATCATGCCATGGCCACTACCAATATGTAGTCGCAATTTTTAAATAATAGCGATATTAATTTGTGGATTAAAAGTAGGATTATTTGTAGAATAATTTCTACATGATGAAAATAAATAAGAATATTATTTAACTATTTTTTTTACCCTGCCCACAGTGCCATCTTCCAGCATAACTTTAATTCCCCAGGGATGGCTATCAGACTTTGTGAGAAATTTTTTGATTATCCCTTCAGTTAATTCACCTGATTTTTGATGATGTTTTTGTACAACCAGAACTGTCTGACCAATATGTAGATTTTTTCTGGCTTTACCGACGTTAAGATCTTGACTTTCATTGTCTCCCATAATATTTTTTTATTGCTTGTTTATAATCTGACAAAAACTTACAATCAAAGATAACCTTAAAATCACCATATAGCCCTTTAAAGGTTAAACTTCACTTTCCTTCGACCAAATTATTAATAATTCTTTATTGTATTCTTACATTTTTTCATATCGATATCAAAATTGTATTATTTTAGAGTCATTTTTTTCGAAAAACCATTATTAACTATGTTTCGATTTTTTATTATATCAGCATTTATCTTTGTTAATGTGTTTACTTATGCCCAGGTCAAATTAATCAATGGAGATAGTTTGATCGATGCAGGCATTCAACTGCATGACGAAGAGAAATATGAAGAGGCTATTCGCCTTTTTGACCAGGTTAATCCCGGAGATACAACTTATCACACTGCATTAATCGAAAAAGCAAATTCTCTTGTTGCCTTAGAGAAATATGATGAAAGTATTACTCTGATCAAATCGCTTTTGGAATTAAATACAGAACATAAAGCAATGGCCTATAATCTCATAGGAACAGCTTTTGATGAAAAGGAAGATGCAGATTCTGCCATTTTTTACTATAAAAAAGGCCTGAAAGAGTTTCCTTATCATACAAGTTTACATTATAATTTAGGTGTGACTTTATATCATCAGGAAAATTATGAAGAGGCGATTAAAAGTTTTCAAACCGCTCTTTATATAAATCCTTTTCATTCAAACTCTCACCTTTTTTTAGGAGAAATTGCAGTTAAAAATCAAATGCCCACTAAGGCATTCTTATCATTTGGTACTTATCTCGCTATAAATCCAGGTAATAATCAAATCCTGGTAATCTTAAACAATGTTTTATTAGGAAATGCTGATGAGTATGGTGAAATAGATTATAACTTAGATAATTCAACTTTTAAGGAGTTAGATCTAATAATTAATTCAAAAGCAGCTTTGAAAGATGATTTTAAATCAAATTTAAAAGTTGAAGCCCCGGTAGTACAGCAATCTGAATTGATTCTTGAGATGCTCGAGTACAAAAAGGGAACTGATGATTTCTGGATGGATTTTTATGTGCCGTTTTACACCTCAATCCAAAAAGGTGAATTTACTGAGCCATTTATTTATACCCTCTTAGCTTCTACGGATATTAAGGATGTAAAAAAATACTTTAAAAAGAATAAAGATTTAACAAAGGAATTTTATGGCTTCGCATATGATGAATTTTCTAAACTCAGAGTTTATAGAGAGGCGATTGTTAATGGGAAAAAGGATGTATATGCAACCTGGTTCTTTGATAACAATTATCTAAATGCAATTGGAAACGAAAATGAAAATGAGGATCCAATCGGTCCATGGGAGTATTATTATTCTAATCAACAGCTTAATGCTATAGGCACCTTTAATAAGGAAGGAGAAAAGATCGGAAAATGGACTTATTATTACCCAGATGGCCGATTAATGAAAGTGGAAAATTTTAATGAAGAAGGCCAGCTTCACGGACCGGCAGAATTTTATTATAAAAATGGTAAAATTAAAAATGAAGTGGATTTCAAAAATGGTGAGCTAGATGGAAAGTTGAAGATTTTTTATCCATCAGGTCATTTAAAAGAAGAGATCACATATGTAGAGGGGAAAGAAGAGGGGCCTGGTACAGGATTTTATGTTACAGGTGAAAAGTATTATGAATACACAAACAAAGCTGATGAGCTAGAAGGCGAATTCACTTACTATTTTAATGATGGTTCAATATATCAAAAGATCAATTTTTCAGATGGAAAGCGTGATGGTCTCTATGAAGATATATTTATTAACGGAGAAGTATACGAAAAAGGCCAATATGTTAATGGAAAGGCAGAGGGGCATTGGGAATGGAAGCATTTTAATGGCCAACTATCTTATGAAGGAGAATTCAAAGAAGATAAAAGAACAGGTGTCTGGAATGAATATTACAGTGACGGAACCCAAGAGGAAGAGGAGTTTTATAATGAAGAAGGGGAATTAACTAAAATAATAAGCTACGATAAAAAAGGTAATAAATATCTCGAATACACTCTCGATGGGGGAAAACTGACATCCTATGTTTATTATAATAAGGAAGGAGATGTTTTATCAGCAAGTCCTGAAGGGAAATTAACTTATGAGTACAAATCTTTTTATCCTAATGGTTCAAAATTTGAGGAAGGCAGGGTTAAAAATGGTTTTAAAACAGGTGAATTTAAAACCTATAATAAAGCTGGATACCTGTCAAGTTTAACGAATTATAAAAAGGGTAAAAAAGAAGGGCCTGCCTATGACTACCACCCTAATGGTAATGTTAAAGTTGAAGTGATTTATTCTGATGGTGTAACCAATGGTCTATATCGTGAATACTATGAAAATGGCAATCTTAAATTAGAGGGATGGTTTATAGATGATGTTCAGCAACAAACCTGGAGGGACTATTATCCTGACGGAACTATTGAATCTGAGAAATATTACCTTAATGGTGACCTTAATGGTGAGTCTAAGGAATTTGATTATAAAGGTCAGCTAAGGTCGGTAGAATGGTATTCAGAAGGTTTGCTAACAGCGATAGAAAGGTATGATGAAGAAGGAAACCTTTATCAGAAACAATTATTTGATCTGGGTAGTGGGAAAGTCAACTCAACTTACCCTGATGGTACTTTATCAAGGAAAACGACCCTTAGAGGCGGGAAATATGTTGAAGATGTCATACTATATCATAAAAACGGTAAGGTAAAAAGACATTTTCCAGTTAAGTATGGAGAGATATGGGGCGACTATAAAGAATATCATGCCAACGGTGAAAAGAGAGAATCAGGGAAATATGTGAATGGTAAATTTCAGGGTAAATGGCAATTTTTTGACATCGATGGAAATTTATATGCTGAAAGAGAATTCCAGAGGGGGGATATTAATGGAACTGTAACGTATTATCATACAAATGGGAAAATAGATCGAATCTATCCTTATGAGAATAATCTTACGCAAGGAGTTGTGAAATATTTTGCGGTTGATGGAGAGCTTCAAATGGAGAAAATGTTTAAAGATGATATTCCTGTAAGCTATCGTTATCTCAATGAAAATGGTGAATATACTGATTGGATTTCTTTGAATAACGGTAATGGTCAGGTAGAAGCTTATTTTGCCAATGGGAAATTATCTTGTAAGCAGAAATTTGTAAATGGCGAACTCGATGGCAACCTGGAATACTATTATTCAAATGGACAAATTGAAATCAAAAGAGAATTTGATAAAGGTGTTCAGACAGGTGAGGATAAAGAATATTATACTGATGGCTCTCTTAAGTATTCAGTTACCTATAAGGATGGTTACAAACACGGCGAAGAGACATATTACTATAATAATGGTCAGGTAAAAGCAGTTTATAAGTACCATTACGGTAGTTTAATCGAAGATCCGGTATACTACACTCCACAGGGTAAATTAGTTCAATAAAAACGTTTTATAGATGAGATTTTTTAATGTATATCTGGCGATATCGATACTAATTTTTTTTGCAAATAGAATAACTGCTCAAAAGATTGATGAAGATGAGATCTCAAGATTGAGAGAGGTATATCCTGAATCTCAGGTTATCTTTTTAAAATACATTGCTGATATAGATGTTTCAGTAAAAGGAGATTCATTATATGTTGAGAAGAAAAATTTTGAGAACACTTTTTATTTAGGGAGTCAAGTGTCTCAATTTGCGAAGGATAGAATATATAGTAGTTCTTTCTATGAGCTAAAGGATATTGAAGCCTATTCTTTGGTTCCCTCAGGAAGAAGATATAAAAAAGCTAATGTTTCAAGCTTTAAAGAGTCATTTAATAAAAACTCAGACTTCTTTTACGACGATTTTAAAACGATCAATTTTGTTTTTCCCGGTATAGAACAAAATGCCCAGTCTGTTTTATCTTATACTGAGATTTACGAGGAACCAAGATTCGGAGATAAATTTTTCTTCCAAAGTGGCATGCCTTTAGATTACGCCAGATTTTCAGTTACAGTTGATGAAAAAATAGATATAGAGATATCAAAATTTAATTTTGAGGGTTATGATATTAAGGTTACTGAAGAAAAGCTAAAGGGAGATCGAATACGATATACTTTCGAATCGAAGGAGATTCAAAAATGGGAAACCGAATCAAATTCACAAGGGATATCGTTTTATGCCCCACATGTTGTTTTCAGAATAAAATCATTTGTTGACAGCCAAGGAGTAACACATAGAGTACTTGATGACCTGAATGATTTGTTTGCATGGTATAGTGATTTTGTTGGTGATCTGGCGACGAAAAAAGATTTAAAAATCCAGGAGGTAGTTGATGAGCTGATTTCAGAAGATGATACTGAAATCGACAAAGTCCGAAAAATTTATTACTGGGTCCAGGATAATATAAAATATATAGCTTTTGAAGATGGTATGAGAGGCTTTATACCGCATTCCGGAGCTTATGTTTGTGAGAAGCGGTATGGAGACTGTAAAGATATGGCGAGTATCATAGTTAACATGTTGCATCACGCTGGTATTAAAGCCCATTTTACCTGGGTAGGAACCCGGTCTATACCATACAAGTATACTGAGCTGCCGACTACCATGGTAGACAATCATATGATAGCTACTTATAAGAGTGGAGAAGATTATTATTTTCTTGATGCTACAGCTCAGTATTTGCCATTTCCTTTACCTTCATCCATGATACAGGGAAAAGAAACGTTAATCAAAACTGACGATGGATTTGAAATAGTTGAAGTTCCGGAAATTGGCTACGAAGAAAATGTTATGAATGATACCATCAGAATAAAACTTGATGAATCAACTATTTTTGGTAAAGGCAATGTGAGTTTATCAGGATATGCCAAACTATTCAATGCTTTTAATCTCATTCAATCTGATGAAAAAAGTGTAAGTGACTATCTTAATTATTTATTAGCAAAGGGTAATAATAAGTTTCTGATCGATGATTACGATATAGCTAACTTGTATAATCGCGACTTACCTATAGAGGTGGATTATTCTTTTAATCTTTCGGATTACTACCGTAATATAAATGATGATATTTATATCAATTTGAACCTGGACCGGGCAATGGACAATTTTATTTTTGAAAAAGACCGAAAATTACCATATGAAAACAGGTTTAGGTATACGAATAAGATAGTTACAATATTAGAAAAACCGGAAGGATATGAGCTTTCATATTTACCAGAGAATATAACTTTTGAAAATGATTTACTGGCTTTTACGATCTCATATAATGAAATGGATGGAGAAATTATAATGGACAAGACCTTGAAAGTAAAATATCTGACTCTTCAACCAGATGAATTTGATGAGCACAATAAGGCAGTTAAGGAATTAAATAAAGCTTACCGCGAAGCAATAGTTTTAAGTAAAAAATAATAAGATGAGAATTTTTTCGACTTTTGGAATATTATTTTTGACAGTATTATCTGTAATGGCACAGCGGCCAATTGGATATGACTGGCAAGAGAATAGAGAGCCTTATAAACTTTCTAAAGTGGAGGAAGAGGAAGGAGTATATCTTCTGAAAAATCATATTCAATTTGAGTATGTGTATGAAGGAGATGAATTGTTTCTTTATAAGACACTCCATAAAATCATAAGAGTTAACAATGATGAAGCGCTAAATGAAAATAACAGAATATATATATCCATGGATGGAGCTGTTGATCTTGTTGAAATTCATGCACGTGCCATTCAGGAAGATGGGGAAATCATCGAACTCGATAAAAATAACATCAAGGAAGTAAAAGATGAAGAGGCTGGTCGAGGTTTTAGAATATTTGCTATTGAAGGTGCTGGGGTAGGGAGCGAAATTGAATATTTCTATACTATTAAAAGGGAGCCTAAATTTTTTAGTCGCGATTATTTACAAGGCCTGGCTAAAGTAAAGCATGCTAGTTATGCTTTTGCTACCCCCGCAAACCTGGTCTTTGAATTTAAATCTTATGGAGGATTTCCGGAGCTTGAAGAAGTAGAAAGTGAGGAAGAAGAACCTGAATTCACCATATTAAAAGGTGAGATTCATAATGTGCCTCAGCTTGAAAAAGAGAGTTTTGCTATTATTAATGAATACAGACCAAGGGTTGATTTTAAGCTTACCTATAATCTATACGCTGGTCGTTCTAAAATTTTTTCATGGGAAGAAATAAGTAATAAAATATCCAAACAAACATATTCGATTGAAAAAAGAGAGCTTAAAGATCTCGAAAAATGGATAAAAAAGCTTGATGTTGAGGATCTTGCTTCCTATGAAAAGATTGCAAAAATTGAAGATGCTGCTAAGAAAGAATTTTTTGTAGAAAATAATAGTGGTGCATCTTCGAATATCAGTTCAATTATTGATAATAAGGTTACAACGGATTTTGGAATATTCCGCTTTTTAATAAATGCGGCTGAATTGTTAGGTGTTGATCATGAAATTGTTTTTACAAATAATAGAAACGATGTCAAATTTGATGGAGACTTTGAATCATATCTTTATTTAGATGATTATTTAATTTACTTTCCTGAGTCGGGAGATTTTATTGCTCCTGATAAACCAGAATATCGCATTGGGCTTATTCCTTCTGAGTTATCTGCAAATAAAGGACTGTTTATAAGGAGAAAGATTGTGAGAGATATGATTATTCCAATTGTTGAAGTCAGAGAGATACCAGCTCATGATTACACCAAAAATTTTGACAATCTTGAGATCAAAGTGTCTTTTGATGAAAATGTTGAAAAAAATGCAATCTCAGTTACTCGCTCATTTAAAGGATACACGCCGAGCATGATTAAGTCGGTTATTCCATTTATTGAGGAAAAGCAGAAAGATGAAATATTAGAAGACCTTATTAAATTCATATCACCTGATGCTGAATTTAACTCCAAAGAATTTGCTCAGCTAGATTTGGAATGGTCTCAATGGCATGAACCGATGGTGATAAAAGGAGATATCACCTCTTCTCATTTTATTGAAGTTGCGGGTAACACTATTTTATTTAAAGCTGGAGAATTGATTGGTCAACAATCAGAATTATACCAGGAGTCAGAACGTAAAATGGAAGTGGTAAATGCTTATAATAGAGGGTATAAAAGGACAATAGAGATAACTATTCCGGAGGGATATAAAATTGAAAACCTTGAGGACTTAAATATAGAAGAAGTAACTAAAAATGAGGCTGGAGAAGAGATTTATCTCTTCAAATCAGAATATACAATTAAGGATAATAAATTGATTATTAGTATTGATGAACTATATGATCAAATATATTACCCTGCTGATAAGTTTGAAGATTATAGAAAAGTAATCAATGCAGCAGCTGATTTTAATAAGATTGTACTAGTAATGAAAGAAACAGTTTAATGCTGTCAATAATAGTATAAGAAAGGCCACTTTTTTTAATAAAGTGGCCTTTTTTCATTAAACCGCTATTCTAAAATAAAATTTATTGCTTTATCAGGGTCAGAAAATATTTTTGCTGGCCGTCCTGTCATTTTAATAATTGTGTTAATATAATATTTTTTGAATGGTGAACTATCGGAAACTATACCTGTTTTGTCAACTCCTAATTCCTTTGCTTTAGGAGAAATTGTTGATTCGAAGTATTTTCGGGCTTCTATCGAAATTACTCCTTGTTTTCGGATGTCAGAATAAAAACCAATTACTTTTCTGTCCTCTGCTAATTTGATTAACCGGTCAAAAGTATTGGTATAGTTTTCAGTTTTAATAAATCCATCCCATATTACCCCTGCTATTTTCAGGTCTTTTGAATAATAGGCAGTTACATAAGGCTCTTCAAAAAGTACGTTTTCTTCATTAATGAGATCGGTTGCTTTAATTTCCTGTATTTCCATAGATTAAAAAGTTTAAACACATTCTTAATTTGTTGAAAAATGATTGCTTAAACAGGAAGATGTAATAAAACAGTTTAAAATTAATGTTATTAATGTCAAGATGCTTATAAAGTTTTGTGTAATTCTTATTTTGAGGAATTTTGTATTAAGAAAATAGATATTTTAATCTATTTAATATATTTCTTTTTCATTAAAAGATATGAGTCGGAAATGAGGGTTTTGAGTATGTTCAGGTCGATGTCATCAAGTTTGTTCACGTAAAGACATGATGAACCTGTTCGATGTTTACCTAGCTTTTCAAGGAGAGTTGTATAACCTTTAAAGCCAGTCATTATATAAATACTTAAATTTTGCTTTCTGGGAGAAAAACCTGTTATAAACCAGTCTCCTTCTCTGCCACTATTATATTTATAGTGGTATTGGCCAAATCCGATAATATTCTCTCCCCATATCCTTGGTTTTTCACCTGTTTGTTCTTGCATTATTTTTAAAAGAGTCTGACAGTCTTCTTTTCTTTTAATGTGTTCAATGGATTCAATAAACTCATCAATAGATCGATTGGTAGGTTGGGTTTTAAGGGTGGTCATATTGCTATTTTTTTAATATTTTAAAAATCTCTTCCAATGATTTAACCTCATGATCAGGCTTAAATTCCCATGGATCAAAAGTAGACCCCGTCCTGTTTAACCAGATGGTTTTGATCCCACAATTTGAAGCTCCAATTATATCAAAAGAATTACCAGAGATCAGATAAACTTCCTGAGGTTCAGCATTCAACTCTTTTAATAAATAAAAATAAGCTGATTTGGTCGGCTTATAGACTTGTATATTTTCCAGGCTAATTGTCTTTTCGAATATTTTTTCGATTGAATTATATTGGAATAATGCTTTTAAGCTTTCTTCACTCCCATTAGAAAAAGCATTTATGGAAAACCCAATATTTTTTAAGTTTTGAAGAGATTTATCAGTATCATCAAATTTCGGAAGAGATCTATAAGAATTGATTATTTGTATTCTTTGATCTTTACTTAATTGTATGCCTAATTCATCGCAAGTGAATTCTAATGCCTGATCAGTTACTGTATCAAAATTGACATACAGATCCATTGCGGCTCGTCTAAATGAATATTCCAACTGCTTGGATCTCCATATTTTAATAAATTCTTCAGTATTAAGACCAATATGAGTTTTTAGAATTTCAGCAATTCCGGAAGTATTAATTATGGTGCCATAAATATCGAAGGCTAATTTGATATTCATTTATCTACATTATTTGATTATATATATAATTTATTGAACTTATTTGTTAAATTAAAATTCATATAATGATTAATCAGAGCTTTAAATTTCAATTGTGAAAGCAAAGAGTGACGTACTTAGGTTAGTTTCTCTGGTAGTGCTGATACTAATTGTATTGGTATTATGCATTAAACTATTATTCGATTTTCGAAAAATAAAGTCTTTTGAAACAGCCATTGCAAAAGATGCAGGAGTTATAATACGATTGAATACTGATAAGATTTTCCGCAAAGTAACTGTAAATGCGATTTTACATCCTGGATATTATTTAAGTAGTGATGATCCGGATAGCTTACAAGATCAACTATCCGATCACGGCATATTATTACCGGGAAATGTATTTATATTTTCACTGGAGCAATACCCAGGCTCTTATTATATGAATTTACCTTATGAAGATCATGATAAGGCTTCAGCTTTCGTTAAAAAATTAATTAAAACAGATACGCTGATTCCATATGAGGGAATCTTATCCGGAGTATCTGAGGACGGTACCTTACAGGCAGCCCTTAAAAATAATAGATTTATAATTGCTTATCATGTAGAAAATCAATTGCACGGACCTTCAGCTGCAGAAATGTTTGATGAAGAATATTTAGACTTAAATAGTGACCCTGTGCTCCAAGCTGTAAAAAAATCAAGGGCCGACCTGTTAATCTATGGTGAAAAAGAACGTCATGAAATTAATTTTAACAATGGGGAAATAACCTGGAAAGGTACAATGATGACCAGAGCAACTACTGAAGCCTTTAGTGCAATCAAAGATATAGGCCAAAGAAAACAGGGAAGTATTAGAAAACTATTGACTCATATAACCGGGGTGGTTATCGGTAATGATGATGCTGTAGCACTCAATAAATTGTTTGAAAAGGATATTCATGATCTGGATATCTATATAGGAGGCACTACCAGGTTACTAACAGAAAAATCTGAAAATAATTTCTCTGAATTAAATGGGTTTTCTTCGTTATCTAACGATTACCGTGTGCTTCCTGCTATTCAGTTTAGAATGATTTCCTCAGATAAACATGACACAACATTTATAGATGAAGAAGACAAATACGATTTTATACCTTTATTTAGGTTAGATCCTCTAAAGCCTTATTCA
The DNA here is from genome assembly GCF_026241165.1 of Mangrovivirga halotolerans. Classification (GTDB taxonomy): domain Bacteria; phylum Bacteroidota; class Bacteroidia; order Cytophagales; family Cyclobacteriaceae; genus Mangrovivirga; species Mangrovivirga halotolerans. Next base: position 130,568 of record NZ_JAPFQN010000003.1, read on the forward strand.
GATACCGTGTTATTAAGTAATATGCCTGAATTGCAAGTTGAAAAATTCGAAGTTAATAATAAATTTTTAGACCTTAATATCGATTTTGATTCCTGGTCAGATTCTGTAGACCTTCCTGTTGGTGAAAATTTATTTGATGATCTGAGTTACCTGAATTTTGAGATAATTAAAGAAAGTGATCAGTATTATTTAAGTGGCCATATTAGAATGGATAATAAATCCATTAATAGCTTTGTTATACTACAAGATCTGGTCGAATAATTAGCTTTTACATAATTCTTAAGATAAGTAACTGAAAAATACTACTCCGTTGAGATTAGTAATTCTGTTTGAAATGTCGGGTCAATTCTGATATCATCAACATGACCCATCATTGCTTTATCTTTAGTTATGAGGTGCATATGAATATTGCTGTCATGATGCGTGAAAATACCATGGTGCTTTCTTGAATAAAACCCAATGATTTCAATGTCATTATTTATGATTTCAAGATTTTTGCTTGATTGATGAATTGATTTTTTTGTTACTTTTTTGTCTTCCTTGTATTTAAAATTTAAGATGTGAATTTTTGAGGAAATAACAGTAGCATTTATTTTAAAACAGAATGCCTCGAGATTTCTTTTTTTAGCCACTTCATTCAAATGTGATTCAATCGATCGTAATGATAATTTGGAAGAATCCGGTATTTGGACTTTCTCAAAAGTTTTAAAAAATCCGTGAACAAAAAAAGGGGCTTTTATGTGATCGGTTTTTTCAACTCTAATTTGGTTATCGTTAGTTATTACAGATCTATAAATGTCCCCGGCAATTATTAATATTTCACCCTCCATATTTTCAGCTGGCCCTAATCCATATAAATTATCAGAAATATTTAATGAATCACTATCCAAATGCGGAGTTATGTCTCCATTTTTCATCACATTTTTCAAACTTCCCGATGCGATAATCTTTACTTGAGAATCTGCATTTTCACACGAAGTGAGAAGAATTAAAAGCCCTAATAATGTTGAAAGAATGTATTTCATTTAATTAATGATATAGGCCTCTAAACAGAGGTTTTTAAAAATATTATTATGTGATAAGCAAATATACTTTTCTATTTTTCATCTTCAATTATTTTTAAAGATTTGGAGTCCATGAAATGTCTGTGGGATGAAAGTAGCATTTGGAGTTTGGGAATGATGTATGTTTTACAGAAAGGAGCCTGAGGACGCGTAAAAAAATAATTAAGCTGTTCTTCTTTGTTGAGTTTGAATTTTTTGAACTTAATAATTTTCGTGATGAAATCTTTATTTAAGTTTATTGATAGCTGCCTGAGTCCTGCAGCAACAGGTTCATAATGACTATCCTTGAAAATATAAATAGCGGATCTGTATTTTGTTCTTAAGGTGTGTGATGAGGTACTGGAATGAGTTAGCAGATGAATTTCCAGAACAGTGTTGAGAGGAATAATGTTTTGATCAAATTCGAAAATAATCCCCTCAGAAAATTCATGGTAGGGTGGTTCTCCGGAGATCCAGCCCTGTTGAACATTATCAATACCCTTTATGGATCTGAATATACCTTCAGTACACCAATGGCAACCACCACCCAGGCCTATTTTGATTTTATTCTTCAAAATTTAACTCACCTATGACCGGTAAATTTATCTGAGAAGGATACTTTTTTGAGTGATGAATAGAATTTTCAGCTGTAATTCCTTCAGACTCATTAAAATTATCTCCACCAGTATTTAGGTTTCTTGCAAAACGGGGAAAATTGCTACTAGAAACTTCAATTCTTATTTTATGACCTTTTTTAAAGAAATTGCTGGTGGACATCGGAGTTAGGTCTACTTTATATACTTTTCCTTCTTCCATGAATACTTCTTTATCATATCCCTCTCTGTATCTAACACGTTGAATTGTTTCATCCAGGTTATAAGCTGTCCCATCAGGATAAACATCAATGATTTTTATGGTAAGGTCAGTATCTTTAACATCGGATGACAAATACAATGAAGATTCAATAAAACCACTGATTTCTACACCTTTCTCCAAAGCGGGAGTAGTATATACAAGAATGTCATTTCTCGTTTCCATAACTTGTTGATCAAAAGCACCGCCTTTAACAGCATTTCCTGTGCAACATACATTGCCTCCGTATGAGGGCACAGGATTCATAGGATCGTAAGTATAAGTATCGGGATGGTCTTTAGATGGTGCTGACTCCAGTAACCTGCCATCACCATATAAACTATTTGCATTACCATTACTTGAAAGAAATAGCGTTGTCATTTTTGCAGGTTCTGGAGGCCATTCTTCTGCCGTGTTCCATTGATTGACACCCATTGTGTAATACCTCACCCTCGGTAAAGTGTCAAGAAATTGTTTTGATTCTCCTTTAAGCCACACATCAAACCAGCTATAAACCAGTTCGTCATAATTAAGTCTGGCATCCCCAACACTTCTTTCCCCAACAACAGTATTTTCGGTTGCTCTTTTATAAGCACAATGTAAAGTTGGAGCGATTACCAGGTACTGATTTTCTGCGACTTCCTTATCTTCAATGTTGTTTCTGACGTGATTAAATAAAGCAAGATTTGGGCTAATCGATACATCGTACCAGGAGGCAAACCAAAAACTGGGAACTCCAAAACCCATATCATCATGGTACAAACCTCCTTTATACCATTCAGGATCATTGGGTTTTCTCCTCACCATTTCTTCAAAAACACCAATGGGTCCGTTTACATTTTTTATTATATCCTGAATTGGCAGGTGTTTTAAGCCTTCTGACCAGTCTACAGAAGGATATTCAGGAGCCATGTCATAGAATCTTTGAATTCTTTGAAGATCTTCCTGACTTATATTTTCAGGTAGTTTTGGTGCCATTGCATCATGTTGAGTGTGGTATAACCAGGCAAAGAAAAGCATCTGCTCAGCACCACCACGATACCAATTTCCTTGCTCATAAAACTCACCTACGCGACCAACTCCAGCTCCATAGCCTTGCGGAACCATTGCAGCATGAGAAGGGTGATCTAAAGCTGCAACTGCCATTTGCCATTCAGCAGTACTTGAACACCCTAATGTCCCGATTTTACCGTTACTCCATTCCTGATCTGCCAACCATGAAAAGGCATCGTATCCATCGGTGAGAGGGGTGCCGAGAATATCCCATTCACCTTCTGAAAAGAAACGGCCCCTTTCATTCTGAACAACATAAGCATAACCGCGTTTGACTGCTTCATAAGCTCTTTGAAGTGTTCGTGTGCTTAATTTGCCATCGCGATAAGTGTTGAAGTTATATGGGGTCCTTGAAAATATAATTGGTACTGGTTTATCAGTTTTTGGCCTGTAAATATCAGTAGCAAGTCTGACCCCATCTCTCATAGGCATCATAACTTTCTGATCTATAATGGCTATTCCTTCTAATTCTTTCAGAATTTTAGAATCCTGAGCTAAAAGGTTAAATGACAAAAATAGAAGTAATGAGGTTATTCCAAGTAGAACTGATCTTTTCATTGGTGATGGATTTGTGAATAAACAAGATAAAAAATTATCTTGTTTATTCACAAATTACTAACACCCTCCTTTGGTTATTTGATTATCCTTATCTTCCAGGCTATATCTAAACTAATAGAATGCTGGTAAGAAGATTCAAATTGATCTAGGGAAATAAAAGTTGGCCTGTATACGAATCCTAAATGAAAAGCTCTTCCCAACTGGTAATAATAGGAACCTACCAGTCCGAGGGATTTGTTTGTAAGTCTTGGCATATAATCATCATATCCTTCCTCTTCTGGTTTTACATTATCCATAGAATAAACGACACCATATCCCAGCTTATGTCTTTTAATTTTATGATTGTGTGAAAGTGAGAAATAACTCGAGGATATTTGGTCGTAATTTACCGGAGCAAAAACTGGTATTGGTGCTGGTACAAAGTAGTTAACAATACCTCCTCCTGTTAAATTTATAAAGGAATTATCTTTATAATAATAATCAAAACCAACAGAGATTCCCATAAAACCTGTATCGTTGATTCTTTTATCTGGATAGCTTACTGAAAAATTGTTGATGTATGGTATTGAGATATTCCAAAATACTTTTCCTGTATAATTATCAATACGATATTTCCTTTTTTCTTTTTTGGATAATGATTTGTAATCTGTTGTGTCTGTTTGTGAATAATTAATATTATGATTTCCATGTACGGACAATGAAATAAATAGCAGGCATAAAAAATATACTGTCCTCATTTTTGTTTTGGTTTGGTGAGTAGTTATTTAGAATGATTAAAAATAAGAGTGTTTTTTAAAAAAAACAACAAGTTCATATACTAATACCTGTTTTTATTTTTCTGACTTTATATAGATGTTATCTATCAATAATTTAAAGTCTTCTTCTTTTTTATTTCCAATGAGGAATCCAATTTCCTGAATCTGATTTCCCTGGAAATCAGGAATGTTTAATTTATTACCTCTGTACCAGGGGATTAGTTGATTTAAAGGGATTTCAATTATTTCCCAATTTCCGCTTGTATCAAAGTAATGGATATAAGAATGGGAGTCGTTTTGAGATTTCTTAATTCGTAATTGATACCTTTTACCTTCTCCTTTGACTTTTATTACTATTGATGAATAGTTATTGATCTTATTTATGTCAAACCGATGTCTGACGGAACAAAAGCCACCATTATTTTCTAATGAAACATGGCCCTTGAATACTCCATGACCAGAGTTACTTAAATAGAATTGACTATTCGAAACTCCACCCATTACATCGTCATTCACAATTTTCCATTCACTGATATCAGAATTTTTTTTGAAATCGAATATTTCAATTGTGGTAGTCATAAGGAATATATAAGCTAATACATAATACATGGGAAAATAGAAATGTTTTATTATTTATACCTCTAACCTAACAGCATGTTTTATTTCTTCATTTTTGATTAATTTAAGATAAGCAATCTTTAATTGCCTATCTGATAATTAATTTATGGTAAAGCGAATCACTTTATTATCAATTATTCTTCTAATTTTTTCTTGCTGGCCGGAAAAGGAAGTGACCAGTAAAGCGAAATGGTATAAAGGTAATCTTCATACCCATTCATTTTGGAGTGATGGAAATGATTTTCCGGAGATGGTTCTGGGCTGGTACAAGGATAATGGGTATCATTTTGCTGTAATTTCTGATCACAATATTCTCCAGGAGGGAGAAAAGTGGAAAATTGTTTCAAACAATAAAACAAATACTATTGCCTACCTGAAATACCTTAGCAAATATGAAGATAATTGGGTAGAAGAAAGGGAGAATGAAAAAGGTGAAAAGTTTGTAAGGCTCAAAACACTAGATGAAATAAAGCCTGTTCTGGAAGTGCCTGAAGATTTTATAATAATTCAATCTGAGGAGATCAGCGACAGCTACAACGATAAGCCTATACATTTAAATGTAACAAATATTCAGAGCCTAATCATGCCAGCCGGAGGAAAATCTGTTTCTAATGTGATTCAGAATAATATTGACCAGGCAATTAAGCAGCGGGATGAGACCGGTATACCAATGATTATTCATTTAAATCACCCGAATTTCATGTGGGCCGTTACTCCCGAAGACATTAAAAAGTTAAAAGGGGAACGCTTTTTCGAAATTTATAATGGTCATCCACTAGTTAATAATTATGGTGATTCACTAAGGCCTGGGATGGAAGAAATCTGGGATATTGTTCAAACTTCTTATCTAAAAGAAGGAAAACCATTGCTTTATGGTTTATCTGTTGATGATGCTCATCACTATCATAAATTTTCAATTGATAAGATTAATCCGGGCAGAGGATGGGTAATGGTAAAATCTGACACACTTTCTCCGGGTGCAATAATAAACTCTCTGGAAAAGGGTGATTTTTATTCTTCCACAGGAGTAATATTAGAAGATATAATTTTTGAGAATAATACTCTTCAGGTAATCGTCAGAAAAGATCCTAACGTCAATTATAAAATACAGTTTTTTGGAAATAAAGTGTCAAACGGAGAGGGAGGGACAGAATTATTATTAGAAGTGGAAGGAACCACAGCTTCTTATACTTTGACAAAAGAAGACCTCTTTGTAAGAGCGAAAATAATATCTGATAAGTTAAAAGAAAATGCTCAGTTTGTTGGTGAATTTGAAGTTGCATGGGTTCAGCCAGTATTGCCAAGAAAGTAAATAGCCTAAATTTCTATTGTAGTAAATATTAAACTATTTGGTAGACTGAACATCGCTTCTTTCAGAAATACCATTTTCATTAAAAGCTTCAACTTGATAGTAATATTCCTGATCTGTATTTAAAGCTCTTAGTTCGTAATTATTTTTATCGTACATCAAAGCCGAAAGGTTTAGCTTATCAGGTTCAATTCCCCAATAAATAACATATCCCATTGCTCCTTTTACCGGATCCCAGGTCAGATCCGCATTTCTTCTGTCCTCCTGCCTTACCACATTAAAATTTTTCGGGATTTTCGGAGCTTTCTTTTTTCCTTTCCCAAAGACTCTTAACTCTGAAATTGACAAATATTCATTCGTACAATAGACGTGGTCATATCGGATATATCGTGCCTCAACTGGTTCTTCAAATTCAACATATGCGTGAGGAATATCTTTTTGGTTATCTGAATAATCTGCTACAGTGGTCCAGTTTTTTCCATCCAGGGAAGTTTTAATCACAAATTGGTGTTTTAAAGTATCGGGCCGACCAAAAATCTTACTATTGAAGTCCTGAAAATTGATTTGAACAGCCATAATATTCATATTTTCCTCAAGATCTATATCAACATAAATAGAATCATTATTAGATTCAGAAACCCAGTAAGAGCGAATTTCCTCATCATTAATTCTTTTAATACTAAAGTCAGTTATTTGTTCAAGCATATAACCAGAACTACTTTCATCAACCACATGTATGTCTTTTTTCACTAATGGAGAATTTGTCGTTACTGGTTTGTTGTAGGATAAAAGCATCCATCCGGTAAATCTTTTCTTATGTTCTGTGACTTTTTCATCAGGAAGGTAATGAGGGTAATCTCCATAGGCTGTATTTACATACATATTCCCATTATCTTCAAAACCTGCAGGATACATGCCGATGCGACGTTCAAATTTATAATTTACTGATATTGCCATGGTAGCAAAATGCCAATAGTTACCATTGTTATCCCTGACCGTACTTCCATGTCCTGAGCCTTTTAAAAATCCACCGGGTTTATAAGAAATAGGGTTGTATGGAGCGTATTCAAAAGGCCCTAAAGGATCTTTACTGGTATATACTCCATCTGCATATACATTCCACTGGGTTCCCGGCGCTCCATATTCCAGGTAATAGGTGTCGCCGTGTTTGACCATCCAGGGGCCTTCGATATATGGATCTAAATCAGATTTATGATCCTGCCCGAATCTTTCCCAGCCATGTTTATCTGGTTCAAGATTAAACAAATCTTTTTCTTCACCCATGGGGACAAAGTAATTATCGGGATCAAGTTCGACTACACGGATAGGCCATTTATTAGAGGATTCTTCGTACAAAAACACCCTGCCATCATCATCTACAAAAAGACAGGGATCTTGTATGCCCCCGGGAGGATTAAGAACGGCATAATTTGTTTGCCAGTCTCCTATCTCAGGATTAGCAGTTTCAATTACCGGGCCACGGCCTGATGGATCACCATAAACGATTATTTTATCTTTATATACTGCTGCCGCCGGAGCATTTGAGCCTTTAAAATACCAGGCCACTGGTTTGATGAATTTCCAGGTGCTCATATCCTCTGAGACCCAATAGCCATGAGAGCGAGTTACAAATAAATAATATTTCCCATTGAAGTTTACAACTGCAGGATCCGCTCCCGAACGATAAGATACATCAGTTCTGGCTCGATAGTGTGACATGTATGAGTAATCTATGTCGATTGGATTACAATAAGTGGTTTTTTCCTTTTTCTGAGCGAATATCGTTAAGTTGAAAAGGATTAAAACTGGCAGAATAATTTGGCAGATGGTTTTCATGGGGACTAAATTTTTCTGTTATATAAAATACAAAATTTATGTATCTGACAGAAAGTTTAATTCATGTTTTTAGGGGGGATATGTGGAATTCATGAGTAGGGATAGCGAATAATCACATTGAGGCTTATTGATTTGTCATTACGGAAAAAGGATATTTTTATAATTCTAAAACTAACTTTCTTAATCCCAAATGTACTTCCATTGACCATCAGGCATTTTTTTCCAAACAGTATGAAAATATCCTTCTAAGACAACTTCCTTGCCTGCACTATCCGCAGATATCCATTTATATTTTCCCCAGGTCGATGCTAATGTCCCATCATTAGAAATTTCAATTACTTCTGGTTTCCAATAAGCCTTTGCCAAATTATACTTCTCTGAAGAATAGTACTTTTTAATACCTTCTTTTCCTTTGATTAAATTGTTTGCACCTCGTAATATTACTGCATTTGGAGCTGCGTAATTATAAAATGCTTCAGCTACACCATTTTCCAGCAGATCTTCATTAAAGCTTTTTTCAACTTGAGTGATTTCATACTTAACATCTGATTCTGTTGGCTGGTTATTTTTTTGGTAATTACAGCCTGAGATTAACAACAAGCCTATTAATAAATTAATTGTTTTCATTTTGAAATAAATTAAAGAATGGCAATAATTCTCAATGGGCCTCCGCTACCACCTTTGATCTTTATTGGCAATGCTATAATAGTAAATCCGGTATCTGGCAGCTGATTCATGTTCGCCACATTTTCAAAAGCAGGGATGTTTTCTGTGAGGAGGATTACATGACTTTTGAAATCTGATGATTGACCATAATCAATACTTGGAGTATCAATGCCAACAGCTTTTACCTTTCTTTCTTTGGTCAACCATTCGGCGGCTTCCGGAGAAAGACCAGGGAAGTGTAGGTCTTTGATTGCTTCAGTACCTCTGGCAGATGTGCCAAGGTATTTCTCTTTGTCAGGATAATTTGATGAATGACCGGTATATAAAAGAATAATGCTATTATCTGGTATTCTTCCAGTCTGTTGTTCCCATTGTTTCAAATCATTTATAGTTACCAGATAATCAGTGTTTTTGGATGCATTTTTAGATACATCAATCTTAATACCGGTTCCAATGATTTGTTTTAGAGGAATTTCGTCTACACTTTGTTTTCCTTTGGCAAAGTGTATCGGCGCATCAATATGAGTTCCACCATGCTCAGCCATGCAAAAGTTGTTGGCTGAATAAAAAAAACCATTGTCAGTCTCTCCATAGGCTACTTCCTCTAATTCGAACTCCTTGGCGGTAACCCAGAATATCGTCTCCTCAGAATAATCATAGGTAAGATCTACAATCTTAGAATTAATAATCTGACTGGAAAGATTATCGGATTCCTGATCGACAGAAGTGGTTGTATTATCAGATGCTGATTCTTTGCATGAGAACAGCAGACCAATTAATGTAAAGATAATTAAGGTTTTCATGGGTATTGATCGATGATACCCTATTAAGATAATCCATTTATTTCTTTAACTCATTAATTTATAAGGGTTTATTATTGTCTGAGCCTTCAAAAGTATAAATAGAAATCACACTAATTAATAGCTATTCCTCCATGTTTAATTATTTCATCAATCAGGTGTGGGTAATGTTTGGCTAGTTCTGATATCATTAATTGATAGGGTATGTCCTGAAAAGTTCCATAATCGTGAAGGTATTCCATAAATCTACCTCCTTTATTGCTGTACTCCTGAAAAACTGCATCATGTTCACCATCGAATTCCAGGGGTTCTACATCAAGTTTTTGGCATAATTCCTTATTAAATACCGGGGTTACCTTAATCCATCTATTGTTAAAATAGATTTCCGAATATCCATGGAAAACAAGTTTATTGGTCTTAAGAATTTTTTCAAGTTTTTCGGTGCCAATATGGTTGGTTACAATAGCAAATCCCATTCTTGCCGGTACATCCATTGCACGGACTGCAGCAGTGAAAAGATTACTCTTTTCTATGCAATAACCATAATTTCTTGAGGTTATGTGGCTAGCTTTAATAGCTTCTTCAGAAAAGTCAAGCCTATAGGGGTCATATCTAAAGCCATCTCTGACGGCATAATATAAAGCAATCAACTTTTCTTTAGTGTCGGAAATGCCTGCTGTATGCGTTTCCATGAACCTAACCACTTCAGGATGGTCAGAATCGATGTATTTTGATGGTTTAGTATACTGGCTTAATTCAGAAGTCTCCATACTAATTTTTTTGTCTAAAAAGGGTAGATTTAGGCATTAGTGCCTAACAAATCTATGCATAAAAATTATTTTTTTAGGTATAAATGCCTAATTTTATTTTTCACATGAATAAAACAAAGGAAAAGATTTTATTAAAGGCACTTAAACTATTTAATGAGAATGGTATTAGTGCAGTTTCAAGTAAAACGATAGCTGAATCTATTGGGATCAGTTATGGTAATTTATGTTATCATTTCCCGCGAAAGGACGATATTGTTTTAGCCTTGTATTTAAGAATGCAAAAGGAGGTTGATGCAGAATTTAAGTTAATGCAAGAAGAAGTGTTGAACTTTGATTTTGTCCTGGACAGACTTAAAGTATTGTTTGCAGTTCTTTATAAATACAAATTCATTTATTTAGGTATCACTAAGGTGATAAGACACTATGATCATATTAAACATCATGCCATTGAACAAAATGATGAAAGAAAAAGGATTTTAGAGGGGTTATCGGAATTTTTAATAGACAATGGCTATATGCTCCATTTTCATAATGATAAACAAAAAGCATTATTTATTCACTCTCTTCTGCTGGTTAGTAACTCCTGGATCGCGGATTCAGAAGTATTTTATTCAGGTAGAGAGGATGATAAAGTTGAATATTATATGCAATTATTTTTCAGTATGATCAGGCCTTATCTTACAAAAAAGGGGAGAGAAGGGTTTAGAAAAGTCTATGTTGAAATTGAAAATTAATCAAGGTTCATGATTGTACACCCTGTGAGATAGGGGTTGTCAGAATAAAAGTAGTATCCTTTATCTTTACCTGGAACAATAAAAAGTCGAGCAGAGAGAGCTTTATCTTCGTATTTTAATGAAAGTGCTGCAATATCATGAAGAAGGCCTGAAATTTGTTCCATAGAAATATTTCCGGGTAACGGCACAACATCTAAACCAGTACCTGAAACAGCAGAATATAATAATAATTCATGCACATCATATCTGCCCTCCATTGCTCGTTTTGCTAATGTTTTATCTTCTAAAACCGGAAGCATGAGGCCTGAGTACCCACATCTTTTTACGTTCACAGTTTTTAAAACATCGGTAATCATTGAGCAGGCTCTTAAAGTAGAGGGTTCGCCAAAAGGTGCTCCGCTCAATTCTTCAATAGCCTCGCCAATACTTGCATCAAGCCCTGGTGCTGGTGAAGTATCTATTCCATAGTAATTATAGCCATCGAATGTTTCATCTATATCAATGGCAATATTTTCAATAGGTTTGAAAAGACTGTCGAGATCATTTTTTAATATTTCCTTTGATTTTTCGTCAAACCATCCTTTACTCAAAGATCTTTTCAGGGCGTTTGGAGATTCCAAGCCTATACTAAAATTATTTTCACCTTCATGATAAGCTGCCGGGAAAAAAGGTGTGCCCGGAGGGACATTTGCAGAGGCAGTAAATCTAAAGTTTCCAATTCCTCTCTCCGAATTTTGAGCAATTGCCATAATTGTTTCGGAAGCCGCTTGAATAGACTTTGGCATTACGCCAGACTCTTTTGATGAAATGGGAATACTAAAATTAATACGTTCTGTATTATTAATAATTTTTATAGCTAGTAAAGAAGCTTCCTGGCTGTATGTGTCAGGAGGAAGGATTTGGCCAATCGAAATTTCAACATTATATTTTTTTGCCAGGTCGTCAATTTTTTTCAGAAAAATAATATTGGCAGTAATTGTGGACTCAGCATATAAATGAAAATTTTGGGTAGCTATACGAATAGTTTGAACCTCATAACCTGCTAAAGTATATTTTTCCCGTGCGTTGTTAAGAAATTCTACTGCCTTGTCAATTGATTCGGTATCATTGATATCTTCCAGATTTATGCCTGCTGTGATTGTTCTGATTTTGATGCCTGATTCAGGATATTGTGCATGAATCAATAATGGAAAGAAAATTAATATTAATTGAGTGATGATTTTCATTTTTCAACCGATTAAATGCGATGTACGATTTACCTCCGAACAGGTAAACATAAATTAGCTCTTCAAGTCAATATTACTAAATTATTTATAGGATTTTTATAAATATTCTTATTTTAAATAACCAATTGCCATATTTTCCGTCTTTTTAAATCACGAAGATTGTTGTAAGGTTTGTGGGCGTAAAGTTTACAAAATAATTTTAAGATACGTATATTAGGTAACTATGAAAGAATCTTATTTTGATATTACGGGTGGATTGATGCTGTCGTTTGACGCCAGTTCCCAAAAAGAGCTTTTATTGAAAAGTATAAAGTCAGCACTCATTGGTGGAGTCGATGTAGTTGGCCTATATAATACAAAATACATAAAAGGTCTTCCACACGAATTAATTAATGAGATTAATAGAGAAGCTGGTAAGTTTGATGTTCCCCTTATTGTGATTGATCACTGGGAAATGTTAAATGAAGCACATTTTGATGGAGTATACTTTACAGGAATTCCTGAGGATTTTAATAAAATTGAACAAAAATTATCAGGTGATTTTATTTTAGGTGTTGAATGCTCTTCAAAAGAGGAGGTGATTTGGAGTAATGAAAATGAATCTGATTTCTGTATAATTAATATTAAAGCATTAAGTGAAGGTGAAATAAAAAAACTTAGTGAGATTAATACCCGAACTTTATTTCTTGCCGGTATTGCAAATAGAGAAGAATTAAAAAACTTCCGGGAAATCTCTTTTGATGGGGTGTTTCCCGACAAGGATGCTGTAGACGGTAAGAATTTTCTTCAGATTACAGAGAGCTTTAAAACTGCTCTCAGCATGGTGTTCTCTCACGAGTAAGTGGTATTAGCTTCACTACCAAAAAAATCAATAAATAAATTATATGCTTTAAGGTATATTATTCCTCGATTTTAGAATTAGTATTTAAAATTCACCCTTTTTGAGGGATTGAATTAAATATAATTAGTCATTAATTGATACTAATATAAATAGAATCCTCTTCTCACAATGGAGATTCAAAGTAATGGAGTATTACAATTAAGTAGTTTGTTTACAGGACTGCTGAATGTGTTTTTAATATTTTTTTTAAACACAGTAGATAGTAATGCCCAAAATTTTGAACTCAACCATATTGACTATTCATATGGCCTTTCGAATAGTCAGATCTCAACTATAAAACCAGATCAACATGGATTTATTTGGATTGGAACCCATGGAGGAGGAGTTTACAGATGGGATGGCCAGAATCTAACTCCTTTATCTGACTCTTTGAAATATACATTCATATCTGATATTTTGCCTGTTAAAGATCAGGGCATGTGGGTTGCCTCGTTAAATTCCTTAAGTCTTGTGACTAAAGAATCTGAATACAAGCAAATGGATTCTCTGGTTAATTTATTAGATGATGCTGTAGTTCATTTATACGAAACCGAAAAAAGTGTCATTACCTTTTCTAAAAAAGGGAGTATTCACTCCATTATAAAATCTGATCTCAGGCCATATGATAATATTATACTGGATAGCCTCGATGGGGTTTACAGGGTATTTCAGGCCAATAATACTTTTCATGTTTTTGCTGGCTACTATTATTATCAGATTCAACATAACAATGGTCGGTTGACCATTAAAGAGGAAATGTCGATATCAGAAAAATTTGGTATTCAAAGGCCTGTACATTGTTATAGTGTTCACAGGGAGAAGTCAAAATGGCTTGTTAAAATTAAAAATAAAGTCATTTTTTATGATAAAAATTTTTTTTCTCCTGTTGAAAGAAATTTCCCCATTGAGAACCATGCTTATAGTATCAATTATTTTAAAGGGTATTGGTGGTGTAGTTTTTTAAATGGGTTATACCAATTAAAGCTTGGTGAGACAGATTTTAAAGTCATTAAAAAACACCTTTCATTTCCTGGCTGGAGTAGCCTGGTCACAGATAAAAATCTTTGGATTGGTGGTTTTAATGGCCTATATGAAATTAGTCTTCCTAAAATTCAACCAATTGCAAACCCTCCATTTGGAACACCTGGTTATTTTGCCTTTGCCAGGAACGAGGATGAGATTTGGGCAGGAGGGGTAAGTACTGGAATTATTATCTATGATGAAATGGGGTATATTAAGGACTCTATTAGATTCGATGAAAACATGTATAACGAAATTCGATGTTTTCTCGATATGGGTGATGAGCTATTGGTAAGCTCTTGGGCAGGATTGCTTAAAGTGAATAAGAAGACAAAAAAATCAATTCCAGTAGAATATTTAAATGAAAAAAGAATCCTCTCAATGGCGCTTTCCAAAGATAAAAGCAAAATTTACTTTGGCTCAAATGGCAATGGACTTTTTATAAAGGAGGAAGACTCAGTTTTTAATTATACAGAAAGTGATGGATTACCAAGCAATAGAATTTGGTCATTACTTCCTTTAGAAGATCAATTAGTCATAGGGACCGAAAAAGGAGTGGCAGTTTATTCTAGGAATGGTATTACTAAACTCGAGCTTAACAAGAAGTTTTTAGATATGCCTGTTACCTCTATTGAAAAAATTGATGACGATAATATAGCAATTGGATTTGCTCAATATGGATTAGTTATTTATAATTTAAAAAGCAGAGAAAGAGAGAATTACCTGACTGATAAAAATGGCTTATCATCCTCCTACATTTATTTTTTAAAAATGATTGATGAAGAATTATGGGTAGGAAGTAGTCTGGGTATTGATATAATCAATTTTAGAGATACTACCTATAGTGTATTTCAGTTAAGAGATGTGGAAAAAATTGGTGGGGCGGAAACATTTCTCAATGGAATAATTGAATTGGAGGAAGAAGTGTGGGTAAGTACAATAGCGGGAACAATTTCAGTTCCAAAGCATATAAAAATGAAATTAAATCAATCAAAGCCAAATCCGGTTGTTATCGAATACTTATCCTCTTTAACTATTGATGAATCTATATATCACAAATCAATTTTTGGTTTATCTGGTAAGAATAAAGATCTGGCATTTCCCTATAATCATAATAGCATTAAAATCATTTATAATACAGCTGAATTTGACAAGTTAGATACCAGGTTTGTCTATCAATTAGATGGATATGATCCAGTCCCTACAGAACCAACTTCTTATCGAACTGTGGTTTATAAACATTTGCCTCCAGGAGAGTACACTTTTAAAGTCTGGAGATATCCACTTCAATCAGATGAAGAGATTATACCAACAGAAATAGATTTTAAAATCACCACTCCTTTTTACATGACTGATTTATTCAGGATAATAGCTCTTTTAGCGCCTGTAATTATAATAATTTATTTTATGTGGTTGAAATCAAAATCAAATATGCATAAGGCTTTAGAAGAAAATAGAATATGGCAGGAGGCTCAAGATGAATTGCGGAAAGATATGGCTATAGATTTTCATGATGAAATGGGAAATCACCTTGCCAAGATCATTAATTTCTCAGGTGTACTTAGAATGAAAGGATTATCTTCTGATCAAATACCTGTAGTAAATAAAATTGAAAGATCAGCACAGGAACTTTTTGTTTCTACAAAAGATCTGTTGTGGTCACTAAAAAAGGGCAATAATAATCTGGAAGAAATATTTTTCCACATTAAAGATTTTTCTGACAGACTTTATGACCGTACTAACACTAATGTAAGATTAAACAAAAATACTGATGCCAGTCATATTCTTTTGAATCCAAAAGCGAGTCGAGATCTGAGCCTGATAATTAAGGAAGCCCTTACTAATATCTACAAGCATGCAGAAGCGGAGAATATATCATTTGAAGTATATATCAATGGTAGAGAATATGCAGATATAACCATTCAAGATGATGGCGAAGGATTTAATTATCATGGATTAAATGGTCATAATGGCTTAAGAAATATGCAACAGAGAGCTGCAAGATCAGGTTTTAATTTTAATATAAGTAGTCGGAAAGGTCAGGGGACGAAAATCGATATCAGGATAAATAAAGAAAGTAATGTTTAAAAAGAAAATAATTATCATTGAAGACCAGGAAGATTTAAGAGAAAGTTTTGAAGTAATTATTAATGGGTCGGATAAATTTTTCGTGCAAAGCACATATCCGAATGCGGAGAAGGCTCTACGAGAAATAAGCAAGGTGCGTCCTGATATTGCAATGGTAGATCTAGAATTACCTGGAATGAATGGGATTGAAGCTATTAAACATATAAAAGAGAAAAGCCCTAAAACAGAATGTGTGATAGTTACAGTTTATGAAGATTCTGATCTTGTTTTTGAAGGGTTAAAAGCTGGCGCGGTCGGTTACATTATTAAAAATGCAAACTATCTTGAGATAATTAGCGCCCTGGACGAATTAGTGCGGGGTGGTTCTCCAATGAGTTCTCAAATCGCAAGAATGGTAATTCAGAATTTTCACATAAATCCAAACTCCCCATTATCGTCCCGGGAAACAGATGTATTAAAACTTATCGCTGAAGGGAAAAGTTATACACAAATATCCGAAGAGTTATTCATCTCCAAAGAGACAGCTCGCTCTCACATTAAGAATATATATGTAAAATTAAATGTTAATTCAAAATCAGAGGCTATTTCAAAAGCAAGAAAGGATCATCTCATCTGAGTATTACTAATTGTCTTAAGGCTTATCCTCTTAAGTGTTAAATGACCTGGGAGATACTGACGAAGTAATTTTAGTGCCTGTTCAATAATATGCAGGTAATTAATTATAAAATAAGTTTTTTGATCTCGATGTTCCGGAGTTGGGATTTACCGGCATCGGACATTTATTATATAAAGCAATTATGAAATTCATTCTTTTTCTTTTAATCTATTCTTTCTTTACAGTTTCCGCTCAAAATGTTTTACAACTATACCACCAGGGTAATGAAGCCAGGACATCAGGAGACTATGAGAAGTATTTAAATCTGTTGAGAGAAGCTAATCAACTACAGGCTAATAATCCGAAAATTATGTTTTCTCTGGCAGAGGCATATGCCTTTACAGGTGAAAGGGATAGTGCTTCATTTTATCTCAGGGAAGTATTGAAAATTGATTCTGAAAATTATTCTTTAGATAATGATGCGTTCGAAATTCTAAAATCAAATGGGGAACTGCAAAAATTACAGTTTTATAAAAATGTAATGATGACTGAAGTGATTTCTTCTGATACCCTGTTAGTAATTCAGGATCCAAATCTCCATATCGAAGATATTCAAAACCATTCTTCTAAGAATAAGATTTTAGTGAGTAGTGTTAACCGAAGAATGATTTATGAAATTGATGATAAAGGAATAGCAAAACCATTGCTCAAAGAAATGCTAAAATTATCTCCCCTGGGCATGGACCTGGATGAGAAAGGATTTCTCTGGGTAGCTTCAGTCGGGATTGCCGAAGGAGCAGTTAAAAAGGAATTTATACATAGCTCAATTATTTATAAAATAGATGTTGAGAAAGGCTTGGTCACTAATGAGATTGAAATCCCTGGTAAATCGTTTACTGGAGATATTTATATTTCAAGAGACCAAAATATTTACGTTACTGATAGCAAGAACAATACCTTATTAAAGCTTGAAGGGAATAAATTTATTAAGGTATTATCAGATGATCGATTTGTTTCATTGCAGGGAGTCACAGAATTGAATGGAATGATTTATCTATCAGATTATTTAAAAGGCATTTTTCAATGGAATCCATTAACACAGGAATTGATCAAAGTCCGGACTTCAGAGGAAGTGACGCTTAAAGGAATCGATGGTCTTTATTCTTATAACAACAAATTAATTGGGGTTCAGAATGGTGTTCGTCCTTTTCGTGTGTTGGAGCTTGAACTGGATGATAGCGGAGAGTTTGCAATTAATTATGTTTTTTTAGAAAAATCTCATCCTGCTATGGGAGAGCCTACTTTAGGGTACATTGAACGGGGTAAGTTTTATTACCTTGCAAATAGTTTCTGGCAACTAAATCAGGGTGGTGAAATTAATAACCCAAATGGAAAACAACCAGTCATTTTGGGAATTGATCTAAAGGAAAGCAATTATAAAATAGTGGTTGAAGAGTTGGTTAAAGTAGTAAATAATAACCTTGCTGAAGCTCATTATTTTTATTTCAATAATTGGGCTGAATTAAGGAAAGCAGCGAGATTCCGAGGGCTGGTTTCTGACTTCAGTATTTCCACAACCAGCGATAATCCAGAAAAAATCCTTCTCCGTACCATTTACCCTGATAGTTTAAGTTATTTTAGGATTGAAGAATTTTTTAAAACCTGGTCTTCTACACAAAATGGCCCTGAATTATTGAATGAATTGTCTCCTGCTGAGTTTAGAAAGACAGTGCAAACAATTATTGCTGTAGAGAAAGTGTCTCCTGAATTTTCTGAACAATACCTTTCTCCTCTTTGTCGTACTAAAGATCATAGAGCTTTTGATTTTTGGTTGGGCAAATGGAGTGTTTTTAACAAGGATGGTAAATTTTTAGGATATAACAATGTCCATCTTGTTCAAAACGGGTGCGTAATTAAGGAAAACTGGTTTTCTGGTAATACTTTATTTACCGGGACAAGCATGAATTTTTACAACAGGACAATCGATCAGTGGCAACAGTCCTGGGTTGATAATACCGGAAGAGTTTTACAATTGACTGGCGGTTTGATTGGTGATGAAATGGTTCTGAAAAGTGATACTTTGAGTAAAACACAAGATAGAATCACCTGGAGGCCAGCTCAGAATGGAACAGTCGAGCAAATCTGGGAAACAACCGATGATGCAGGTAAATCCTGGACTCTACTTTTTTTTGGCATCTATAAAAAATCTGAATCTGATCCGTATAAGAGCGATAAAGTACGTTTAAACCAAGAGTAAGGTAATTATTGACAATGTTCAGAATCTAAAGAGATAACATTATAACGTATTTACACACTTTTTTTCAAAATCCAGGTATGAACAATAGTGTTTTCATCCTCCCTGATTGTTTTAAAAGGTTTAAAATTTAGTTTTTTAATGATTTTTTCAGAAGCAATGTTGCCTTCTTCAAAAACAGCAAAAATATGTTCAACATTTAAATTTTCAAGGAAGAATTTTTTTGCTGCCATGGCCAATTCAGTAGCCATACCCTTACCACGGTAAGCTTCAGCGATCATCCATCCGATTTGCAGATCATTGCTTTCTGGAATAGGTGTTAGATTAATTGCCCCAATAAAATCATTAGAATTCATATCCCGGGCTATCCAATAATATCCTCTCCCTGATTTGTTGTCCTTTAATTTTAATTCTAAAAATTCTAATCTATCCTTTTTGGATTTGTCTCTATGAGGAGATATGAATTTGAAAATATCCTTTTCCGAAAATAGTTTAAGAACATCATTAAAATCAGACTTTTTCAATAATGAAAGATTAGCCCTATTTGTGAATAAATTAATTTCTGTCATTTTTTATCTAGAAACTGCAATATTATGGATTATACTGCAGAAAATGGAACGATAACGATAAATGGTGAATCATTAAGATATGAGATTCGGGGTAACAGGTTACTATTGTTTGTCTCTGATGAAACCTCTCCATGTGACTATTACCTCGAATTTGTTGCTGAGTAATATTTAATCGATCATAGGGTATATAGGTCCGGTGTTTGCCGGGCCTTTTTTATTTGGTATTATTTGATATCAGTGTATATTGAAGTTCATTTTGTATCATTCGTTTAGAAGCTGAATGAAAAAGAGTAGAATTGTCAAGTTTTCTTTCGATAATTATCTGGCTGGAGATGACTATAAAATTTATTACAAGATAATTGGAGAGGGACACCCACTGTTAATAATTCATGGTGGCCCTGTTCTTGATCATTCATATATGATCGACTCTTTTTCCTCACTTGGGAAAGAGTTTAAATTGATATTTTTTGATCAGTGTGCTTGCGGAAAATCAACAATTCCTCAAGATCACTTTCAACTGGACATGAATAATCTCCTAAAAGACATTGACGCAATTCTGGAAAATGCAGACGAAAATAATGTGAGTATTTTAGGGCATTCATGGGGAGGATTTCTGGGGTTGAATTACACTTTGAATTTCCCTGAAAAAGTCAAATCTCTTATTTTATCGAATCCCATGCCTTTAACAAGAGATCAATGGAATCATGATCAAAGAGTGCTTGACGAGAGAATATTAAAATCTGACCTGATAAAAAGAAACAAGGTCCTGCAGTCTGATCAAATGAGGAAAAACCCTTCTCTTGCAATAAAAAAATTAATGAAAATTTCTTTTAAGCCGCATTTTTCCGATGAAAATATGATCGAAAAGTTGAATCTTCAAATACCTGAAGATTACTTGAAAAGGAGTGAATTATATGAATATTTAATGAATAATGACCTGGGGGATTATAATCTGGAGGGTAAGGTTAATAATATCCATTGTCCTGTATTAACAATTTATGGAGATGCCGAACCTGCTGTAAAGAGTAAATATCACCATGTTATTGATAAGGCTTTCCAGAATTCCCATCTAAAAATCATTAAAAATTCAGGTCACTTTCCCTTTATAGAGAACCCTTCCAGTTATTTCACTGCGGTGAAAAAGTTTCTATCTAAGATTACCGTTTAAATTTAATGGTGTTGAGATCCGAGATAGTCAGTGGCAATTAGTAAATTAGGGTAAACCCCTGATTATTATGAATAATACACACATCCCCCAATGTTCCGGACCCTGGCCGGAATTGGCTTATGAAGATTGGAAAGATACTCTCAAGACTGTTCATATGTGGACTCAGATTGTAGGAAAAATCAGGTTAGTTGCCATGCCCTGGCAAAACCATTCATGGCATACTTCTTTATATATCACAACTCATGGACTTTCTACCGGAAGTATTCCTTATGGTAATGGTATTTTTGAGATTGATCTTGATTTTATTAATCACAAACTTAATATATCATCCACTTTTGAGAAGACATTGGAAATAGACCTTTACCCGAGGTCGGTCGCCGACTTTTATAAAACAGTATTTGATAGCCTGGAATCGATTGGTATTATGATCTCGATATACCCTCGTCCAAATGAGTTACCAGAGAATACGCCTTTTTATGAGAATGAAGAAAACAAATCCTATGATAAAAAGGCGATGACTGATTACTGGCAGATAGCTGTTCAGGTACATAATATATTTTCTTATTTTAGAAGTGAATTTATTGGGAAATGCAGTCCGATACATTTTTTTTGGGGTGCGTTTGATATAGCTCTAACCAGATTTTCTGGTAGGATAGCGCCAGAACATCCGGGTATTGCACCTAATATACCAAGCGATGTAATGAAAGAAGCATATAGCCAAGAAGTGAGCAGTGCGGGATTCTGGCCTGGTAGTGATGATTTTCCCGAACCAGTTTTTTATTCTTATTGTTATCCGACACCAAAAGATTTTGGAGCACAGAAAGTTTTGCCTGAACAAGCTTTTTATAGTGAAGATATGGGAGAATATTTCCTTCCCTATAAAGTTGTCAGATCTTCTTCTAATCCAAATTCCACGTTACTCTGTTTCCTTAAAACTACCTACGAAGCAGCTGCTAATACCGGTAATTGGGACAGAATTAGTTTGGAGAGGGCCTGGGCACTCCATTGATAATGAGGTTAAAAGAAATATTTATTATTCCGTTAAGAAATTCATGAAATTGCTTTTTTGATAATCAAAATTCCATTTTTTTGATCTATAAACTCTTTTATCAGTGGATTTCAGGTTTGTTAATAATTCAATAAAGTCATGATCTGTATAAAATAATGCAGTCTCATTAAAATCTGGAATTCCTTCAAAGCTTTTGTCCATTAACAATGTAATTCGGTAAGCAAATGCAAGGTTTATTGAACCGGTAATTTTATACTTAAGGTATTTGGGGTAATCATCAATTGTGTCGTGAATTAAAGGGATTATGAAATCCGATAATTTAATGTATGAATGGAATGTGTCGTTATCTATAAAACCGGAGAATGTGATGAAGTAATTATTAAGTCCGGCACTTTCTATTTCCTTTAATAATTTTTGACCATCCTTTGAATTAGCATTACCTAATAGTATGAATTTTATATTATTAATTGGAGGGTTGTTTTTGAGTTTATTTATCAGAAAATGATAATCTCTTCTGTTATTTTCTATTGATCCAGGAATTGTTATCCATATCTCTTTATCTGGTTTATTAATGTTTACAGGTTTGTAATCCGGAAAAAAGATCGGATAAAATGATTGAACTGAAATGTTGTTTAATGCTTTTAACTCCTCATTTTCAGTCAGGTAGTCGTTCAAAACATAATATTTTTTGACTTTCTTACTTATTATTTTTTGTGAATTGCTAGTTAATAATTTTTGAGTATTATGTAAGACGCCTAAATATTGAATGCTTTTAGGTGCAAGTGCGCAAACAGATCTGATAAAATTATTACTTGCGGTATTAAAGATGACTTTATCAAATTTAAATTTCTTTAAAAGTTTGTTTAGAGAAATTGCATGAACAAAATTAAAAATACCATCAAGGCTAGTTGGTCCCTGCTCAGGAATATCAAAAAATATCACCTTGTCTAAAAGATCAAAATCCTTAACCAGTTCCGTGGCTTTCTTTATAGTAATCAAATAAACAGAATGTCCGGATTCTTTAATAAATTTAATTTGACTGTACAGGCATTCAGTATGAGAACTGGTCAGTTCTACCAGAGCGACTTTCATTGGCGTAATTTAATTTTTTCAAAAATAAAGGATCCTAAAGATAAGATATACCTTTTTTAGTTATCCAGTTAATTACATTTTATCGTACCTATAGATATTTATTATGAATAAAATGGAGGACAAAATATTTAAAGTTTATAATAGGTTGAGTAAAATGAAATTTGTTTAAACATTTTAGATTGTTCTCAGTTACATAAATAAATAGTATAACCTTAGGGGCATGAGGTTTATATGTAGTCCTGGCTTTAAGTCAGGACTTATTTTTTTACTGGTCTTAAGTGGCTTGTAATTCCTTTTTCAAACTGCGTCTGGCATAGTATATCAAAGCAATCGAAAGCAAAAATAACAACCCGGCAATTATTGATAATATGTAAACCCCTTTATCATAATTTGAGATTGCAAAAAGCAACAAGGATGTCAGAGTGACTGCAAACATAAAATACATTGGAATTAAAACAAATGCGGGCTTTACATTTTGTTTTATCAGCCAGACAGATACAGCAAGTAAGGCGAGAGCAGCGAGTAATTGATTTGCCGAACCAAATATTGGCCATAGGGTAGTAAATTCACCTGATAATAAAAGTAACACAGACAACAAAACAACGATAAAAGTTGCCAGGTGCCTGTTTTGCGTTACCTTTTCAGCAGTTTTATGTTCCACATCCTCAAAAAATTCCTGGAAAGTGAACCTGGCCAGCCTGGTACAGGTATCTAATGTTGTAAGGGCAAATGCAGAAACCGTCAGTGCAACAAATGTGATCGCAAACTCGGGAGAAACTCCCAATGCTGAGATCATGCCCCCCATGCCATCTGCAAACATCGATACCGGCCCTGCTTCAGATAAATTAGCTACATAGTCTGCCTTTGACATGACAACCACTGCCCCAACTGATAATATTGCCAGAAATGATTCGATAAGCATTCCTCCATAACCGATAACTTTAGCATCTTTTTCTTTATCGATCTGCTTAGAAGTTGTACCGGATGCAACAAGCGAATGAAAACCACTAATGGCTCCGCAGGCAATGGTAACAAACAGAACCGGGAACATATATCCAAGGGCTTCAGATTTTAGTGTGATAGATGTATCCATCTTGATTTCCGGGTTACTAATCATTACTCCGATTACTGCAAAAAGGATTAATCCATATAGCAAGAAACTACTTAAATAATCTCGTGGTTGCAGTAGAAAAGAAACTGGAGTGACAGAAGCAATAAAAGCATAAGTCATCAAGATGATCACCCAGGTGGTATAACTTAACTCTATTGGAATAAGAACACTGGTAAACGAAGCAGTATACATTAAAACCACTCCAATTGCCGATAAGATTATGAAGTGAGTTTTCGATTTTAATTTTTTATTAATTACTCCGAAGATTATAGCAAGAACAATAAATATTAGTGACGCAGTAGCAACGCTCGGATTACTGACAAAGGTCTTCGCAATGATGTCCACAAAAACTGCGATAACAAGAATGAGAGTGGCAAAACTAAAAATAAGAAAGAGTCTCTTGCCGTTCGTCCCGATATATTGATGAATAATGACTCCTATCGATTTGCCCTGGTGCCTGATCGATGCCATCATACTGGTAAGGTCATGGACAGCACCAAAAAATATCCCTCCGATCAAAATCCAGATTATCGCCGGAATCCATCCGAAAGTTACAGCAATGATAGGACCGACAATTGGTCCGGCACCGGCAATCGAAGCAAAATGATGACCTAATACTACAGGAACTTTTTCAGGAACATAATCAATCCCATCTTTATGAGTGTGCGCCGGGGTATTGTTTTTATTATCAATT
Source organism: Mangrovivirga halotolerans (assembly GCF_026241165.1). Classification (GTDB taxonomy): domain Bacteria; phylum Bacteroidota; class Bacteroidia; order Cytophagales; family Cyclobacteriaceae; genus Mangrovivirga; species Mangrovivirga halotolerans. The sequence goes on from NZ_JAPFQN010000003.1 coordinate 155,268, forward strand.
CCGAGCTTTCTGGCTACAAAATTACCATATGTTCGATAAGCGATTATCAAAATTATGGCAGAGGCAATCAGAATCGGTAATAGGGTCATGTTTTTTGAGTTTTCCTCCCAATTTAAAAAATCCAGATGAAATTAATCTAAGCACCAATCAAATTTCCATCTGACGAATGCTTCCATCGCTTCATATTCAGCAAACCCCAAGTCATGATAACATTTAGCTGTTTCTCTGTTTCTGTCCTCTGCTCTTACCCAGAATTCGCGATCATCGTCACCAGGAAATACCGGGGTGTCTTTTTGAGATTGATGTTTAAAAATTGCTGACCGTTTCCTTAATACTTCATTTGGTGAAAGGGGCACAGCCATTTCAATTTCATGCATTTCAAACTCGTGCCAGGCTCCCCTGTACATCCAAAGCCAGCAATCTTTTGTCCAGTCTTCCGTTTTCCGTAGTCTGTTCATGGCTTCCAAAACAATATTAAAACACTTTATATGGGTGCCATGCGGGTCAGCAAAATCTCCTGCTGCAAAAACCTGGTGAGGCTGAAGCTTTTGAAGGAGTTCCATGGTTTGAATAATATCATCCTCCTTATCAGGATTTTCCTCAGTTTTTCCTCGTTCATAGAAAGGAAGGTTCATGAAATGAATGTTTTCGTCAGACAATCCTGCATACCGGGCACCGGCTAAAGCTTCCGTCTTTCGAATAAAGCCTTTAACATCAAGTACTTCCTTGATATCGGGCTGGTTTGGTTCTTTTTCATCAAGGAAATCCCGCATTTTTTTATAAACTGATTCCAGTTTACTGGTATCATCTCCTATGCTTTTATTGAAGTCAATCGCAAATTCTACAAATCTTAATGCATCATGATCCCAGATAGCTGTATTGCCCGAGGTCTGATACGCGACATGCACATTATGCCCTTGGTCAACTAACCGGATAAATGTGCCTCCCATTGAAATGACATCATCATCCGGATGAGGAGAGAAAATCAGAGAAGTTTTTTTCGCTGGCTCAGCTCTTTCAGGGCGCTGGCTATCATCCGCACCGGGTTTTCCACCGGGCCACCCTGTAATTGTATGTTGGATTTTATTAAAGATGTCAATGTTGATATCGTATGCAGGTCCTTTATCGACAACCAGCTGAGCCATGCCGTTATTATTATAATCGTCTTCAGTCAGCTTAAGTATTGGTTTGTTTGTCTCTTCAGATAGCCAGATAACTGCCTTTTTGATTAGTTCTGGGGTCCAGGTGCAATCTTTTACCAGCCAGGGCGTGTCAAATCTTGTTAATTCTGAAGCAGCATCCTCATCGAGAATGAACTCCACATTTTCTGACATTTGAAGGTAGGTAGCCGGAACATCTCCTGACATTTTTTCTTCAACAGCCCTTTTAATAATTGGAGCCTTCTTTTTATTCCACGCCAATAACATGATTTCCCTGGCTTTAAAGATCGTTCCAATTCCCATTGTTATTGCCTTGGTTGGTACATTCTCCTTACCGCCAAATTCTCTTGAAGCATCACTCCTTGTCAGGTCATCCAAAGTAACCAATCTTGTGCCCGAGTTGGGTGCAGAGCCGGGTTCATTAAAACCAATATGACCTGTACGGCCGATGCCTAAAATCTGAATATCCATTCCCCCCGCTTCAGTTATTCTATTTTCATATTTGAGGCAGTAATCATGAATTTCATCCTTGTTGAGTGTGCCGTCGGGAATATTGATGTTTTCAGGTCTTATATCCACATGATCAAAAAGGTGATGCTTCATAAATGCTACATAGCTCTGAGCAGAGGTTGGGTTCATTGGGTAATATTCATCGAGATTAAAGGTGATCACATTTTTAAAACTCAATCCCTCTTCTCTATGCATGCGTACTAACTCGGCATATACCTCGACAGGAGTTTGGCCTGTGGCAAGACCTAAAACTGCATTTTCACCTTTGGAACTTTTAAAGTTTATTATGTCAGCAATTCGATGTGCAACTCTTTTTGAGGCAGAAAACTTATCCGGAAATACTTTAACAGGAAGCTTTTCATACCTGGTTTCTTCAAAAAAGTTTAATCTTTTCATGGAGGATAGTTATTTCGGTTTTATCAGAGCGGTAATTGTCGCATTATTTAGAGTTATATATTCAATAAAGATTTGATGAACATAGTGTCTGGTATTAAGATAATACTTTTTTTAAATAGAGGCATCAGAGTTAATTTGGTTAATTTTCTATTTTTACTAAAGCAGAGGTCATTTTATAGTAAGGGACTAAATTTTAAGAATGGGAGCAATAGATAAACTGATTTTAGGTAGGAAAGCTTCTTTTGTGATGAATTACAAACAGGGGAATGTGGAGTTGGTTAAAAAGATTTTTGAAAAAGGAGATACTTCTGGTTTATGGATTAACTACAAACGAAACTTAGAAGTTAGGAGTAAGGCAAAACCTCAGGGATATTTTGTAAAGTTAATGGGGCAAATTTTGGAAAAGGATGATCATGCTTTACTTAAAGCAGATTTCTATGTAAATAGATTTATATTAATTCCATTTCTAATTCTGATTGTTGGAGGAAGCGCTTTAGTTTTTTATAGGACAATTGATGAAGAATTGTTGCAATTCTTATCCTTATTCTATTTGGCTGGGATATTTCAACTAGTATGGGTTATAGTTAAAATACATGCAGAGGCGGCAAAAATAAGGGAAAGCTTATTGAAGATTTTATTGGACACTTAGGTTTTGAAAGAATGGTTAGAAATACTTTAATATAAAAGGGATTGCGGATTGCAATCCCATTAAGTCTTACTTGATCAAGTTAATTGGTTTTCAGCGACTTATATTTTTCATATTCCATTGATTTCTCCTCCTTTTCGATCTGATCAATTCTCATATAGATTTCTCTATTGTGTCTTTCTACTTTTGAGGGGATCAGGAAAATATCAATGATAGCCCAAATACCCAGTCCACCGAAGGTTAACCAATATAGAATTTGCACACCCCATCGACCTAGATATGCATAATGACAACCTAATATGAACCAGCACAGGTATGCTACGCCTGGTGATTTTATTTTACCAAATAAAATGTGTTTGTTGTTGATTTGGTGAATATTCATGTTGATTATTTATAGTTAATAAATTCAAAAGATTCACAATTAAACGTTTAAAGCTATTTTAAGCAAATTATTTTTTTGAATAGTCGGGTATGGATTACAAATCCATGGATAAGGCTTCAGGATTGCAAATCCTGAAGAGCGAAAGTGTGAAAGATTTGATAGAGTGATAATATTGAGAATAATAGAGTATTGCAATAACCTTTTACTTAACCTATAGCTTGACCCAGATATATAATCTTTCGTAGCGGTTTTAATCTCAGCTCAGCACTCAAAATTTTTTTGAGGCATTAAAAGAAAATGAATAAAGGTGATTATTTTTTTACTTTGAAAATTAGATAGAGAGTGTGAGAGTAAAGATCAGCTGTTTCCAATTTAACAATAGTTGTAATCTCGCTCTCCGTTCTCCGCTCTCACTCTGTTTTAGTGTGAGTTTGAGAGTGAGTATAGAGATCAATTGATTCCAATTTTACTATAGTAGTAATCTCCACTCTTCGTTCTCCGCTCTCACTCTGTTTTAGTGTGAGTTTGAGAGTGAGTATAGAGATCAGCTGTTTTCAGATTAACAATAGTAGTAATCTCCACTCTTCGTTCTCCGCTCTCACTCTGTTTAAGTGGCCCCGACAGGAATCGAACCTGTATCTAGAGTTTAGGAAACTCCTATTCTATCCATTGAACTACGGGGCCAGTATTTTATTGATCTTCAGCTACGCAAAATAATAAAACCAGAGCGTTTTTGGCAAACACCTATCAAAAGAATTCCAATTACATTGCCCGATGGTGCTTTGTGCGCTGCTTAAGATTGTCATAACCTGCCTTAGCCTTTTCGTCGATCTTTCTGGGTTCTTCAAAATTGGTTTTAATGTCTTTTTCTCGCTGCTCACCGCCAAAAATAACATTGAGTTCTCCATTTAATAATCCATCGATTGATTCTCTGGCAACCATATCCGGATCATCCATTTCTTTATCCATTTCTGCATTTTTCATCATAGGTGTGTCTGTGGCAGTCGGGTAAACTGTCATTATATGTAGCGGATACATATGAAATTCACGCCTTAAGGCATCAGAAAACTGCCTTACGCCTGCTTTTGTAGCAGCGTAAACACTGTAAAATGGCATGGCGATATATCCGAGTCCACTCGAAATATTGATAATGGCTCCTTCCTTACTTTCTTTAAGCAAAGGCATCATCTTTTTGGTTAACAGGATGAGACCTGTAAGGTTAATGTTGATCTGGTTTATAATATCTTCATCCGAAATGTCCTCAAGTCCTCCGGCACTGACAACACCGGCATTGTTAATTAATATATCTGCTCCTCCAAGGTGATTCTCTACCATCAGAACAATGCGTTCGATATCCCTTAACGCAGATACGTCTCCCTGAATCAGGACAAAGTTTACTTCAGGAAATTCTTTGGTAAGTTTTTCAAGTGGTCCTTCACTTCTCCCGACTATTGCAAAATTTTTTGCTCCCCGGTTGATAAATTCTTTTAAAAATGATTTTCCAATTCCGGCACTTCCACCAGTTATGACAATTTTTTTATCGGTAAGATCCATATCAGTTCAATCGGTTTTAATTGATAGTAAAACAAAAACGGCCGGAGAAAGAATATTACTTCCCTCACCGGCCGTGGTATTTATGAGATTAATGAATTTTTATTCTTCGTATTTTCCATAATAGTAATCCGGAATAAGGAAGTTTGGATATATTTCAAGATAACGATCTTTTACCAGTTCGAACAGTTTGTCTCTCATTTCTTCGATATTCTCCTTGTTCACAGCAGAGATGAAAACAGCTGAAGTGTTTTCCTTGTTCATGTAACTGTTTTTAAGGTATTCAAGACTAACCGGCCTGGTTTCATCTTCGCCATGTTCTTCTTCTTCCCAGTGCTCAAGATGATCTCTGTACTGGTCAATTTTGTTAAAAACAATCAGCGTTGGTTTATCTTTCGCATCAAGTTCAGCAAGGGTTTCATCTACCACTTTCATGTGCTCCTCAAAGGAAGGGTGACTAACATCAACGACATGCATCAAAATATCTGCTTCTCTTACCTCATCAAGAGTTGATTTAAAAGACTCAATCAGGTTGTGAGGAAGTTTCCTGATGAAACCAACAGTATCTGACAGCAGAAATGGTATGTTATGAATAGCAATCTTTCTTACAGTAGAATCTACTGTTGCAAAGAGCTTATCCTCTGCCAGAACATCCGCTTTGGTAAGAAGTCGCATGATCGTCGATTTCCCTACGTTTGTATAACCAACAAGAGCAACTCGTACCTGGTTTTCTCTTCTTTTTCGTTGAGTTTCGCGTTGTTTTTCTATTTTTTCAAGCTTTTTCTTCAGTACGTTGATCTGGTTGCGGATCATACGACGGTCAGTTTCGATCTCTTTCTCACCGGCACCACCACGGGTTCCTGTACCACCACGCTGACGCTCAAGGTGAGTCCACATCCTTGTTAGTCTGGGTAACAGGTATTCATTCCTTGCAAGTTCAACCTGGGTTTTAGCTTGTGCTGTACGTGCTCGTTTTAAAAATATATCAAGGATGAGTAAGCTTCGGTCGTAGATCTTTACTTTCAGTTCTTTTTCAAGGTTTCTTAACTGAGAAGGAGTCAGGTCATCATCAAAAATAACAATATCTATTTCTTCAGCGGTTACCGCTGTCTGGATTTCTTCGAGTTTACCTTTCCCAACAAATGTTCTGATATCCGGCTTTTCGAGCTTTTGATAAAATTTATATTTGGTTTTTATATTTAATGTCGAAGCCAGAAACTCAAGTTCGTCCAGGTATTCAAAAGCCTGTTCCTCATTTTGTCTTTTATCTATTACTGCCACCAGTACTGCTGTTTGCTTTACCGGTGCTGTAGAAATCATGTTCATATATTGAGTTCCTTATATTTTAAGCAAATATCCATAGAATTATTCTATATTTACACTTTTGAACTGTGAGAATAGAAATAATATATGGGGTCTGCAGATCTCCAATCCAAACGTGTAGGTATTGTAGTTAATTCTGCATGGAATATAATCAATTTCAGAAAGGGCATTGTCCTTAGCCTGCTTGATCGGGGGTACAAGGTTTTTGCATTTGTACCTGAAGATAATTACGCAGAAGAGCTTAGAAAGTTGGGTATGGAAGTGATTATCACTCCTCTTAAAGGAACGGGTACTAACCCATTTTCCGATTTTCGGTATTTGCAGGTTTTGTATAAAAAGTTTAAGGAAGTAAAACCCGATGTATTGCTTCAATACACCATAAAACCAAATATTTATGGTGCAATAGCAGCTAACAGGTTGAAAATTCCGGTGATAAATAATGTCTCCGGATTGGGGACAATGTTTTTGGGTAAAAAGATCTTTTCAAAACTGGCTTTTCTGTTGTATAAAAAAGCATTTAAAGATGTTCCGATGGTTTTTTTTCAAAATGAAAGCGACCGTCGTTTTTTTCTGATTAATAAATTAACTACAAGAGATCGTTCTTTAGTTATACCCGGTTCAGGAGTAGATATCAATCATTTCAAGTCGCGAGGGCAGGATAGGCCAGCTTATAGAAAAGTGTTTTTAATGATAGCCAGGCTAATTATTGAAAAGGGAGTGTATGAATATGCCTATGCAGCGAGAAGAATTAAATCTGAATTTGAAAATGTGGAATTTCAGCTTCTTGGTTCATTTGATGAGTCTCATCCTCGTGCAGTAAAAAAAGAGGATCTTGAGTACTGGATTAGCAATGGCATCTTGAATTACATCAAGCCGATATCAGATGTGAGGCCGAAAATTGAAAATTCAGATGTGATTGTTTTACCATCTTACCGTGAAGGAACATCCAAAACATTATTAGAAGGAGCAGCAATGGGAAAGCCATTGATAGCTGCGGATGTACCCGGATGCAGGGAAGTGGTAAGACAAGAAACAAATGGTTTGCTTTGTAAAGCAGGGGATTCTAAAAGTTTATATGAAACAATAAAATCATTTTTAGAAAAGACAGATGATGACCAGAAGGAGATGGGGAAGGAATCGAGAAAGCTCATAGAACAGTTTTATAGTGAAGAATTCGTTGTAAAAACGTATCTTTCAACTATTGACAGGCTATTGGCCTAATTGTGGTAATAAAATTTTCAATACGGAAAACACTTTATATTTTTACGTATTAATATTTTTTCGATGCATAGAATTGCTTTTTTATTCGTTTTAATGACTCTGGGCTCTTGTGCCTATAAGTCGCATATTATGTTCAGTGAAATTGGCGAGGGTGAACAGTCACCCTATTTAGCATCAGCGACTGATAATGCTTTGAGCCAATATAAATTGGAAGTTTTTGACAGGATCACTGTCGATGTATATACAAATGAAGGTGAGCGGATAATCGATCCGGACCTTGAACTAATACCCGAAACTAGGGGACAGGGAGTACAATCCAAACCAAATCCCGAATACATAATTCAATCGGATGGATATGTGCGGTTACCGATGATAGGCAGGGTATATGCTGTTGGATTGACACTTGAAGAGCTCAATCAATTGCTGGCTGATGAATATAGTGAGTATTATTTAGATCCATACGTACTTTCATCTTATGCAAACAAACGAGTGATTGTGCTGGGAGCACCGGGTGGACAGGTTATACCACTTGAAAATGAAAACACCAATTTATTAGAAGTTTTGGCTCTTTCCGGAGGGATTTCTTCTGATATGAGAGCAAATAATATCCGGTTGATAAGAGGTGATCTGAATAACCCGGAAGTGTTTTTGATAGATTTATCCACCGTAAAAGGAATGACTGAAGCTCAGACACGGGTAGAATCAGGAGATATTATTTATATTGAACCTGTGGTAAGACCAACAAATGAAGCATTTAGAGATGCAGCACCCATAATTGGTACTGTTTCTGGCATATTGACTATCATATTAATCTTTACAACAAACTTTTGAGAGATAAAAATTACGATATTGGGGTCAGATCTTCAGGGATGAGTGAAGAAGGAAATAGTAGAGGAGTAGATTGGGAAAAGCTACTTTCTATAAGCAGAAAATCCATTCCCTTTTTAATATTGATCTTTGCTTTGACTATCTCTGCAGCTATTTTTTACGTGAGGTATATTCCTCCTTTGTTCGAATCATCTTCGGAACTTAAGCTTGATGTAAAAGAAGAAACTTCCGTTCTGACTTTTGGTGTCGATCCGCAGAAAAATAATATGAATGCCCTTTCAGGGGAAATGGAATTATTGCGCTCTAAAGTGTTTTTTTCGCGATTGGTAGACAGCCTGGATCTTGATGTCACCATAAGAACAACCTTTGGTAATTTTAAAAATGAAGAAAGGTACAGGAACAAACCATTCCGAGTGGAATATCAGGTGAAATCAACTGATCTTTACAACAGGCTTTTTAATGTCCATATTTCCTCTACTGATAAATATACTCTTACTTATGACCTGGGGGAAGTGACTCAAAGATTTGAGGGGAAATTTGGAAAGCCACTAGTCGTTAATGGAGGTGTTATTACCTTGTTTCTTACCGAACATTATTCAAAAGGAGAAGGGTTTGACGACTATAGTTTCAAAATTAATAATAAAGAGTCTCAAATAAACTTCATCCAGCAAAATCTGAAAGTAGAGGCTCAGTCATTAGCAGCGAATACTATTAAGATTACTTTCACAGATAATGATAAGTATAAGGCCTATGATGTGGTCAATACAGTCGATTCCTTATACCTTGAATACTCCAGGGAACAAAAAATGCAGGCTAATAAGCAAAAAATCGCATTTCTGGAAGAACAGATGGGCAACACTGCTCAAACCTTAGAAAACTACGAGAATTATTTTGAATCTTTTACAATAGAAAATCAAACAGTAGATCTCCAAAAAGATATGGCGCAGACTATTCAGTTTTTAAATCAACTTGATAGTCAGAAAAGATCACTGAAGATTTATCAGATTAAAATAGATAAGGTACAAGCTCAACTTAAGAATGATGAACAACTCGAATTTGGGTCATTAACGCTTGAAAATTTCCCGAATTCGATTTCAGAGTTGATCAAAGAAATCAATGTTCTTGAAACAGAAAGGCTTCAGCTGCTTGAAAAATATAATGAGAATACTTACGCAGTTAAAAAACTGAATAATGAGTTAAAGATATACAAGCAAGAGCTCAATGATCAGTTAGCTTACCTCGAGAAAAATATTTCCGACGAATTAAGTAGAATATCACAACAAAAGTCAGAGCTTGGAGGTGATTTTAAATCAATGCCTTCCAAAGGAACTGAGTATAATAAGTCAAGAAGGTTTTATGAGCTTCAGGAAGAAATATACCTGACTTTAGCTCAAAATAAAATGGAATTTGAGATCGCTCAGGCAGGTACAATTCCTGAATTCACTATCTTGTCAAGTGCAACATTACCCGGTAGCCCCATCAGACCTAATCCGATGCTGGCTTATGGAATAGCCATTGTTAGTGGCTTGTTTTTATCACTTGTTTTTGTAGCCTCCAGATATCTTTTACATGACAAGATCTCAAGCCAGAGTGAATTGGAAAGGTTAACTTCTACTCCGGTACTCGGGGTTGTGCCGAACTACAAAAAAGAAAAGCTTGAAACAACAAGGTTAATAGTCAAAGACAGTCCGAAATCAATGGTAAGTGAGTCATTGAGATCTATTCGTACTAATATGGAGTTCCTTCATCAGAGCTCTGGCAGCAGGGTAGTGACCGTTTCTTCTACGGTAAGTGGTGAAGGTAAAACTTTTGTTTCTGTAAATCTTGGAGGCATAATTGCCATGTCAGGCTTTAAAGTAATTGTACTGGATCTTGACATGAGAAAGCCAAAAGTAAATCTCGCTTTTGATGAAGAGTTTATGACCTCAGGTATGAGTACCTTACTTATAGGTAAGCACGATCTGGATCACACCATAAGGACTACAAAACAAGAAAATTTATACTATATCCCTTCAGGACCTACACCTCCAAATCCATCAGAGTTATTGATGGGTGATTCTTTTAAAGAAGTGATAAGAAAATTAAGGGCTGAGTTTGATGTGGTTATTCTGGATACTCCTCCTGTAGGTATTGTTTCTGACGGAGTAATGGCTATGAAACTCTCTGATCTTTCTGTGTATGTGGTAAGAGCAGATTACAGTAAGAGAAAATTTATTAAAACTTTAAATCGCCTTAAGCATATTAACAGGTTTAAAAACATCTCAGTAATTCTAAATGACTTAAGTTTGCATTCCATGAATAAAGGTTATGGATATAACTACGGCTATGGTTATTATTCTGAGGATGAAGAATCAGGAATCAAGCCACGGAAATTATTGCGATTTTTAAAAAAAGAAGGATAAATAAGTGTTTTCACTTTTCAGATCAAAAAAAAAGATCACAAAGCTTCCCTTCAAAGTTGATATGCACTCGCATATACTACCCGGGATTGATGACGGTGTTAATTCTGTCGAGGAGTCTTTAATTGTAATTAGAAAGTTTGTCGATTTGGGTTATGAGAAGCTTATAGCTACACCTCATATCATGAGTGATTTTTACAAAAATACTCCTGTGACAATTAGTAACGCTTATCATCAGGTCATCGACGCAATGGAGAAAGAGAATCTTCCAATAGCCATTGATTATGCCGCAGAGTATTATCTTGATGATTCATTTGCAAAGAAAGTTGAAAACGATGAGCAGTTATTAACATTCGGCGATAATTATCTTCTTTTTGAAACATCTTATATTAACCCTCCTGCGAATATAGAAGAGGTTATATTTCTTATGTTTTCAAAGGGACTCAGGCCAGTTTGGGCTCACCCCGAAAGATATCCATACTTGTTTGAGAACAATCTATATGGAAGAATGATAGACAGGGGAGTTCTATTTCAGATCAATGCAAATAGTTTAGGGGGATATTATTCTCCACAAGCTAAAAAGCAAGCAGAAAAACTAATCAAAGAAGATTCGGTCGATTTTGTTGGCTCAGATTGTCATAAATTAAAGCACCTTGAGTACCTGGAAAGTATTATGAATAAAAAGGCTTTCAGAAATTTATTGGAAAAAAAATATTTGAATCAGTCATTATGATATTGATACTGGGCAGTAGCGGATTGATAGGTAGATATCTGACTGAAAAATTTTCAGCTGAAGGACATAAAGTTATTGCAACGTATAACTCTAACCAGCCGGAAGGAGACTTCCTATCTAATCCTGAAAATGTCATTTTCGAAAAATGTCCCATAAATGACTATGAAAAGCTAACTGAATTAATAAAAAAAGCAGAATATGTCATTCATGGAGTAGCAATAGTTTCCTTTGATTCTTCCGAAAAAGAAGAAATGTTTGACGTTAATATTAAAGGAACTGAAAATGTCGTTAATATTTGTCTTAAGGAAGGGAATAAACCGCTGTTATTTATTTCATCAGTTGCAGCTCTGGGACGAAATAAAAATGCTTCATTGCTCGATGAATCAAATAAATGGGAAGAGTCAAACCTTAACAGTAATTATGCTGTCAGTAAATATCTTGCTGAAAAAGAAGTGTGGCGGGGAGCAATGGAAGGCCTTTCGGTTAGCATAATTAATCCTTCGACTGTATTAGGAGTGTCAAAGACCTCTACCAGTTCGATGATGATGGTTGACATGTTGAGGAAAGGAAGTGTTTTTTATCCTGATGGTATAATGAATTGGGTTGATGTTCGTGACCTGGCAAATATTACCTATAAATTATATGAGGAGAAAATTTATAATGAAAGGTTTATCATTAGCGCGGGAGCAATTTCATATAAAGATCTTTTTAAAGAAGCTTCTTTAGTGTCAGGAAATAGTTCGCCTAAATTTAAAGTAGGAAAAACTGCACTTCGCGTTGCATCTGTTTTTGACCTGCTGAAGTCTGTTGTTTCCGGTGGTTCTCGTAAAGTAACAAGTGAAACTGCCAGACTATCAGGAACTAAGATCAAATACTCTTCTGATAAAATAAAGCAAACCTTAAATACAGAATTCCGTTCATTGCAAGAGACGTTAAATTGGATTTTAAATAATGATCAAAAGTAATTGAAAAGTCGTATTACAATTACGTCTTTTTTCTTATCTTAAAATCATTAACAATGATATCCTATGGGAGAATATTCACGAATGAACCGTGAAGAGAGGGAGTTACTCAAGTGGTTTGAAGAAAGTCTGGTCAACGACCGGATGTTATTTTTAGAGCTTGAGCAGTTTGAGGAAGTGATAGAGCTATACATACAAATGGAAAAGTATGGGAAAGCTATGAAAGCTTGTGAAGCTGCTCTTGCCCAGTATCCTTTTTCTGTTGATATCATGCTACTTAAATCTAAGGTTTATTCCAGAACAGACAGACTGGATGAGGCTTTGGATATGCTTGATGCAGCTTCTAATTATCAGCCCGGTGACATTGAGATCGCTATGCTGAGAGGTAACCTTTGTTCTCTCCAGGGAGATTACGAAGGGGCCATCGAAATTTATGAAGAAGCAATAGAAAGAGCCGAGGAGAAAGATGAATTATACTATAACCTGGGACTGACTTACCAGGCGATGGGAAGGTATGATCGTGCAATTGAGGCATATAAAACCTGCATCGAGAGCAATATGCATCATGAAAATGCTCTTTATGAGCTGGCATATTGTCTGGACATGACTGGTAAACTTGAGTCAAGTATTAATTACTACCAGAAGTTTATCGATGCAGATCCATACTCATCGATTGCGTGGTACAATCTCGGAATTGTCTACAGCAAATTGAAGAAATTCGAAAAAGCGGTAGATGCATATCAGTATGCGGTTTATATCGATGATGATTTTGCTTCAGCATGGTATAACCTTGGGAATTCATTCATGACAACCGAGGAATTCGAGAAGGCCAAGGAAGCTTATGAAAAGACTTTGGATATAGAAGGGCCGAGTGCTGAAGTTTTTTGTAGTCTTGGAAATGCCTTTGAGAAGTTAGAAGATTATAAATCAGCTTTGAAATTTTATCATAAAGCCGTAAAAAAAGATAAATATTATCACGAAGCTTTATTTAGCCTTGCATTATGCCTTAATAAGCAGGAAAAAAGTTTTGAAGCACTTCATTTCATAAATAAGGCGATCGAGATCGAGCCGATGAATTCCGATTATTATGTTGCCCTCGGTCAGATCGAATATAAAGCTGGTAATTACAACGAGAGCTTAAGGGCATTCGAACAAGCTTCTAATCATTCGCCTTTAAATGTAGATATATGGCTTGACTGGTCTTTTATATACTATGATTTACAAGAATTTGCTGAAGCCTGTAATATAATGGAAGAGGCAATTGATGAGCTTCCAGAGGAGGCAGAATTGTATTATCGCATGACAATTTACCTATTTTGTGAAGGTAAATACCAGGAAGCATTTAATTATCTGGAAAATGCATTAGTTTTGGACTTTGAAAAACATACAGTGCTTTATGAATTTTTTCCAAAGATAGAGACTCAGAAGGCATTGTTTAAAATTATTGAGCAGTTTAGAAATAACGATAATTAATGAATTACGATTTAGATAATCTTCCGAAGAGAACCGAGAAGCCGAGGCAGTATGGATTTACAATGGCGATGGACAAAGGGTTGAGTTTGAGAGAAGTTGAAGATTTTATTGAAACATCAGGACCATATACAGATATAGTTAAGTTAGGTTGGGCAACTTCTTTTGTTACTCCAAATCTTAAAGAAAAAATCAAATTATATAAAGAGGCTGATATTCCGGTATATTTCGGAGGAACCCTTTTTGAAGCATTTATTGTAAGAAACCAGTTTGACGAATATCGTAAGACGATCGACAAATATGGTATTGAATATGCCGAAGTTTCTGATGGTAGTATCGAACTTGATCACGACATCAAATGTGATTTCATTAGCAAATTGTCTGAGCAGGTGACTGTACTTTCAGAAGTCGGGTCTAAGGATGATCAGAAAATTATACCTCCATATAAATGGATCGCTTTAATGCAAGCAGAGCTTGATGCCGGATCATGGAAAGTAATTGGAGAAGCGAGAGAAGCAGGTAATGTGGGGCTTTTCAGAGCTTCAGGTGAAGTTCGAAGCGGTCTTGTTGAAGAGATTCTTACAAAGATTCCTTTTGAGAAGATTATCTGGGAAGCACCTCAAAAAGCTCAGCAGGTTTGGTTTATCAAACTCCTTGGAGCAAATGTGAACTTGGGTAATATTGCACCTAATGAAGTGATCGCATTGGAAACTATCAGATTGGGTCTCCGAGGGGATACTTTTGGTCATTTCATTGGCGAAGAAGCTACCAGAATAGGAAAATAATATTTATTAACATAATTCAGAATCCCGAAGTAGTAATTATTGCTTCGGGATTTTTTATTTTAGCATTTTGATTTACAACCAATAAGAATAAAAATCGATGAGAAGCCTTAAGGATTCATTAATGCTATTTTTTAAAGGTCTGGGAATGGGGAGTGCTGATGTTGTGCCGGGTGTTTCCGGCGGTACCATCGCCTTTATCACAGGGATCTATGATGAACTTCTTGATAGTATTAAATCTATAGACGGTGAGGCATTAAGGCTTTTGATAAAAGGAAATTTTATTGGCCTCTGGAGATATGTAAATGGGAGCTTTTTACTTCCATTGTTTATTGGTATTGGAGCTTCAATTTTTACATTTGCTAATTTTATCGAGCATTGGCTTGAGGAATATCCTATTTCCGTCTGGTCATTTTTTTTCGGTTTGATAATTGTATCAGCCTACCTGGTATGGAAAAATCTTAAGAAGAAAACTTCCGGTGTGTTTGTGGCACTAATACTAGGTATTATAGTTGCTTACCTCATTACCACTTTTACTCCTGCAACAACTCCTGAGACTTACTGGTATGTATTTCTTTCCGGATGCATAGCTATTTGTGCAATGATCCTTCCGGGTATATCGGGCAGTTTTATACTACTTATACTTGGTAAATATATTTTTATCATGGAATCAGTAAAATCTTTAAAGCTTGATATAATTGCAGTTTTTGCTCTGGGTTGTATTGTTGGTATCACCAGCTTTTCCAGGCTTGTAAGCTGGTGCCTTGATAAGTTTCACGATATCACAGTAGGAGTGCTGGCCGGATTTATGATTGGATCGCTTAATAAGGTCTGGCCATGGAAAAGGGTCGAAGATTTTATGATGAATGCAAAGGGCGAAAAAGTTGTCTTAAAAGAAAGTAATCTTTCACCTGCAACTTATGCAGAAGAAATAGGTGACCCACACTTGCTATATGCCATCGGATTTATGATAATTGCAATTGTTTTTGTGTTGGGTTTAGAAAGATTAGCTATTTATTTAAATAAGGAGGAGGAATAATGAGAAAATTCGGTCTTATAGGGTTTCCTTTATCGCATTCATTTTCAAAAAAATATTTTTCAGAAAAATTCACTAAGGCGGGTATTGAAAATACAACCTATGAGCTTTTTCCTATCGAAGAGGCTTCTCAAATGAAGGGTCTTTTTGAAAATGATGAGGATTTGATCGGCTTAAATGTTACAATTCCACATAAGGAATCTGTTATTCAATATCTGGATTCTCTGGATGATAGTGCAAAAAAGGTTGGTGCTGTTAATGTGATCAAAAAGGAAAAAGGGAAACTGGTAGGATATAATTCCGATTTTTATGGTTTTACTGAGAGTCTGGAAGATTTTACAGATGGTAAAGTTCCTCAAAATGCACTGGTGTTAGGGACAGGAGGATCATCAAAAGCTGTTACAGCAGCTCTTAAGATGATGAACTGCAAAGTGACGTTGGTTAGCCGTACAAGCGGAAAGGGAGTCATTACTTATGAAGAGCTGAAAAAAAAGCCAGAGATTTTAAGAGAGAATCACCTTGTCGTTAATACTACTCCACTGGGAATGAAACCAAATGTGGAGCCAAAACCAGACCTTGATTATTCTCAAATTACATCCGATCATATTTTCTTTGACCTGGTATATAATCCAAGTGTTACTTCATTTATGAAGGCAGGACAAGAAAAAGGAGCCCGTGTTAAAAGCGGATATCAGATGCTTGTATTGCAAGCTGAAAGAGCCTGGGAAATTTGGAATGAATAACCCGTTATACTGAAGAAGTCATTTTTTCTATATTCTTTTTCTGAAGGAAGATATTCTTTTTCAATTTTCGGTACGTGTCTTTAAAATTTTTGACATGTACCCGCATTTTAAGGTGTTCTTCGTGCTCAATTTCTTCAGTAGGTAATTCTTCTTCAATAATCTGATGAAAAAAGGTTTCGTGAGAGATAATTTTATCCTTAAGTGCCTTGATCATTCGCTTGTGGTGGGCAAGGTCATTTAAAAGTTTTTCCAATTCACCGTTTTGTCCGGTGCCGGAAATCATCTCACAAAGAGAAGTTAAAAATTTGAGTTCTTCTTCCCAGAATGCAATATCACCGAGCCACACCTGGTGCTCTTTGTGCATTATTTCAATATCCGTCAGCGCTGTCATGATCAATGATTTTAGAATCATAATTTACTAAAATCATGCCTCATATCAAATATTGAAACAGGTCTTGTTTTTCATTTAAGTATTCATAAGTGATATTGTGAGAATCCATCCTGTTTAGTAATCCCTGGAAATCATCTGAATTTTTGAGTTCCAAACCTACCAGGGCCGGACCCTGTTCACGGTTATTTTTTTTCGAATATTCAAAATGAACGATATCATCACCAGGTCCTAACACATTAGTAAGGAATTCCCTAAGGGCTCCAGCTCTTTGTGGGAACCGGACGATAAAATAGTGCATTAAGCCTTCATATAATAATGCTCGTTCCTTTATCTCTTCAGTTCTGGTTATATCATTATTACTTCCTGAAATAACCGAAACAACCGTTTTACCTTTAATTTCATCCTTGATTTGATCTAATGCAGCAACGGTTAGTGCACCAGCTGGCTCAACGATGATTGCATCATCATTATAAAGACCAAGAATAGTTGAGCATATTTTTCCTTCAGGCACAGTTAGAACCCTGTCAATGTTGTCTTTTAAGATTTCGAAATTAAGATCTCCAATGCGTTGCACGGCTGCTCCATCAACAAACTTGTCTATTTTGTCTAGTGTAACAACTTTATTTTGATCTAAAGATTTAGATAGCGATGGAGCACCATGGGGTTCAACACCGATTATAGTTGTGCCTGGGGACAGGGTTTTGAAAACTGTTGTTATGCCTGCTGCTAATCCACCACCACCAACAGGCACAAGCAAATAATCTATCTCACCCGGACTGTCTTGCAAGATCTCCAGTCCGATAGTTCCTTGCCCTTCGATGATCTCTTTATGGTCAAAAGGAGGGATAAAAGCCATTTTATTTTCTTCACAATATTCCTTTGCCTGCTTATATGCATCGTCGAAGGTATCACCTTTTAAAAACAGTTCAACATTGTCCTTGCCAAACATCTTTACCTGGTTCACTTTCTGTCCGGGTGTAGGTTCAGGCATAAATATCGCTGCTTTAATACCTAATTGAGCGCAAGACATTGCTACTCCCTGAGCATGATTTCCCGCACTGGCACAGACAACACCATTTTTCTTTTGATCATTATCAAGCTGAGAAATCATGTTGTATGCACCCCGTATTTTGTAAGATCGTACAGTTTGCAGATCTTCTCTTTTTAAGAGGATTTGTGCACCAAAACGCTCATTTAGCCGAATACTTTCAGTAAGAGGGGTTTCCTTGACAACTTGCTTTAATCTGAAAGCGGCTGCCTTAATGTTTGATAAAGTGACTGTTTCTTTTTTGACATCAGCTTGCATAATAACAGATCATTAAAAGAATAGAGTGTGATTGATATCTTTTGCTGAGGGAGGATATCAATCAACACTCTATATGAGGAAAAATTGTAAATATTAAGATTCTACTGGCTGCTTGGCATTCTCAGGTCTTAGTTTTCTGACCTCAGCTCCTGCCTGCCATAATTCTGAATTGTGTAGCTCAGAAAGTTCTTCTTCGAGCTTTTCCCTGTAATCAGGCTGACTGTTAGAATCGATTGATCGCTGGGCTTCTTCACCAGAAGCAACACTATCATATAACTGATTAAATACAGGCTTTACTGCATCTCTGAACTTGTCTTTCCAGTCTAGTGCCCCTCTCTGAGCAGTGGTGCTACAGTTGGCATACATCCAGTCCATACCATTTTCTGCAATCAGAGGCATCAAAGATTGAGTGAACTCTTCAACTGTTTCATTGAATGCTTCCGAAGGTGAATGACCTCTTTCTCTAAGAACGGAAAACTGAGCCTCAAATAATCCCTGTATAGCGCCCATTAAAGAGCCTCTTTCGCCAGTGAGGTCACTGTAAACTTCTTTTCGGAAGGTTGTTTCAAATAAATATCCTGAACCAACAGCTATTCCCAGTGCATGCGCTTTATCATAAGCCTTGCCAGTTGCATCCTGGTGAACTGCATAGCTGGAGTTTAATCCTTTTCCTTCAACAAATAATCTTCTCAGACTTGTCCCGGAACCTTTTGGGGCAACAAGAATTACATCCACATCTTTTGGTGGTACAATGTTGGTCCTGTCACTATATGTTACAGCAAAACCATGAGAAAAGTAAAGAGTTTTTCCCGGAGAAAGATTCTCTTTGATGGTTGGCCACACTGCGATCTGAGCTGCATCAGATAACAGGTAGCAGATAATTGTTCCCTTTTGAACTGCTTCTTCTATTGAGAAAAGATCTACTCCTGGAACAAACCCATCTTCAATTGCCTTATCCCAGCTTTTACTCGGTTGGCGTTGACCAACGATAACATTTATGCCGTTATCTTTCATGTTCAATGCCTGCCCAGGGCCCTGAACACCATATCCAATAACTGCAACTGTCTCATCTTTTAAAACGTCTTGTGCTTTTTTTAATGGGAATTCCTCTCGTGTTACAACTTGTTCTTCTACTCCACCAAAATTGATTGTAGCCATGTTATTTCCGATTTAATTTTAATAATTCTATTTAATTATGATACCAGACTCAATGCTTCCATTTCTTCAAGGAATGAAACAGTTTGTCTTTTAGATTTAGATATTGCTATACGACCTGATTTGATAAACTCCTGCACGTCAAAAGGCTTCAGCTGTTCAAGCAGGCTGAGTATCTCATGACTATGTCCGGTTTTTTCAATGATCGTATACTCTTCACCAACTGTTAGTACTCGTGCTCCACTACTTCTCACCAGGTTTTCTATCTGGTTGCTCGAAGTGAGCATTTTAGTTGGTAGCTTATAAAGTGCTATTTCCTGATAATGAACCTCGTCTTCTTCGTATAAAAAAGCACCAAGTACTTCAATGATTTTTCTTATTTGCTTAACCACTTTTACTGCTTTTTCATGGGTGGATCTAACAACTATTGTAAATCGACTCACCCCATGAACTTCAGTTTCCGAAACATTGATCGCTTCTATATTTATTTTTCTTCTTGTGAAGATAATCGTGATCCTGTTTAATAATCCTGATTTGTTTTCAGTCAGGATCGATAAAGTGAATTCTTTGTTTTCTTCCTTTTGCATAGCTTAACCCAGTAAAATGTTAGAAACTGACTCACCGGTAGGGATCATTGGGAATACATTTTCTTCTTTCTCAACCTCAACCTCCATTAAATATGGACCATTATGTTCCATCATTGCTTCCAGAGATCCTCGTAAGTCCTCTCTTTCTGTTACTTTCTTCCCTTTGATACTATATCCTTCTGCAATTTTTATGAAATCTGGATTGGTCATCTCAGTGCTGCTATATCTTTTTGCAAAAAACAATTGTTGCCATTGACGAACCATTCCCAGAAAGTTGTTATTAAGGATTACGATTTTCACAGGGATATTGTACTGAAAGATCGTGCCAAGTTCCTGGATAGACATCTGAATACCTCCATCACCGATAATGGCTATCACCTCACGGTCATCTTCACCAAGTCTTGCGCCAATAGCAGCAGGTAATGCAAAACCCATTGTGCCAAGCCCACCTGAAGTTATATTGCTCCTGCGGCTTTTGAATTGGTAATATCGTGATGTTACCATTTGATGCTGACCTACATCTGTGACAATTACAGCATTCCCGTCTGTTATACTTGAAAGCTGTTCCACCACCTCAGCCATTTTGATTTGGCCACTTTCAGGGAACTTTTCTTTCTTAGTTATTTTTTCGTACTCAATCTTTTCGCATTCCCTGAATTCCTGCAGCCATTCAGCATGCATATTTGGTTTAATATGCTCGGTCAGTGCCTGAAGTGCTTCTTTGGCATCTGCATGGATTGAAACATCAGTTTTGACATTCTTGTCTATTTCAGCTTCATCGATCTCAATGTGAATGACCTTTGCCTGTTTTGCATACCTGGTAAGATCCCCCGTTACACGGTCATCGAATCTCATACCCACAGCTATCAATACATCACATTCATTCGTTTTTATATTAGGTCCGTAGTTTCCGTGCATTCCCAGGTAACCAACATATAATGGATGATCGGGAGGGAAAGCAGATAAACCAAGTAATGTGCTTGCTGCTGGTATTTGTGCTTTTTCAGCAAAACTTAATAGTTCTTTTTGAGCATCAGCAATAATTACTCCCTGCCCGAATACTATATATGGTTTCTTTGCCTCATTTATAAGACTGGCTGCTGCCAGAACTTCTTTAGGTTTAATTACCGGCTTAGGCTGGTAGCTCCTAATATTGATGCATTTTTTATATTCATAAATAAATTTACTGACCTGTGCATCTTTTGTGATGTCAATTAAAACAGGTCCGGGGCGTCCGCTTTTAGCTATGTAGAATGCTTTTGCAATAACCTCGGGGATTTCTGAAGCATCGGTGATCTGGTAATTCCATTTTGTTACAGGCATAGAAATTCCGACTACATCGGTTTCCTGAAAAGCATCAGTTCCCAATAGAGGAGCAAAGACCTGGCCGGTTATACAAACAACAGGGGTTGAGTCGATCTGTGCATCAGCTATCCCTGTTATTAAATTTGTTGCACCGGGACCTGAAGTAGCAAGGCAAACTCCTGGTTTACCTGAGACACGAGCATATCCCTGGGCTGCATGAACAGCTCCCTGTTCGTGTCTTACAAGATAGTGTTTAAATGTGTCCTGGAAATCATACAGCGCATCGTAGACAGGCATGATCGCTCCGCCGGGATAACCAAATACAGTATCCACCCCTTCATTTATCAAGGATAAAATAATGGCCTGGGCACCGGATATTTCCGTGCCTTCAAACTGGTTTATCTTTTCAGGTTTGCTTATTTCCGTTGCTGTTTCCATAATTAACTATCGGTTACGCAGCCTTGATCTGCCGGTGCTACACTTTTGGCGTATTTGTATAAAATTCCAGATGTTTTTTTCAGAGGAGGTGCTGTCCATTTTTTCCTTCTCTGATTAATTTCTTCATTAGTTAGATCGGCGGAAATAGTTTTGCCGATTCCATCAATCGTTATTTTATCTCCATCTTTTAGTAATGCGATCAAACCACCTTCCTGAGCTTCGGGCGTGATATGTCCTACCACAAATCCGTGTGTGCCTCCGGAAAATCGACCATCTGTGATAAGAGCGACTTCTTTCCCAAGTCCTGCACCCATAATGGCAGAGGTTGGCTTTAGCATTTCGGGCATTCCCGGGCCACCTTTCGGGCCTTCATATCTGATCACTACTACATCTCCTGCTTTTACTTTGCCATCTCTGATTCCATCATTTGCTTCATATTCACTATTGAACACTCTTGCAGTTCCGGTAAATTGTTCGCCTTCTTTTCCTGTTATTTTAGCAACAGCGCCATTTTCTGCAAGGTTTCCATGGAGTATAGCAAGATGACCTTCCTTTTTTACAGGGTTTTTTACAGGATGTATTATTTCCTGCCCTTCTTTGAGTGGAGGTACATCACTGAGATTCTCAGCTAATGTTTTTCCAGTTATAGTCAGACAATCCCCTGTGAGTAAACCTTCAGAAAGAAGCATTTTCATTACAGCGGGAGTTCCACCAACTTTATGAAGGTCTTCCATTACATATTTTCCGCTTGGTTTAAGGTCTGCCAGAAATGGTGTCTTGCTGTTTATTTCTTTTATATCATTAAGTGTGAAGGGTATTTCAAATGCCTTTGCAACAGCGATCATGTGTAATACTGCATTGGTAGATCCACCAAGTGCAATGATCAATCTGAAAGCGTTTTCAAAAGATTCTCTTGAAACAATATCTCTCGGTTTTAGATCCTTTTCCAGCAGGAATTTTAGTGCTCTTCCGGCATTTAAACATTCATCAGTTTTTTCCTTTCCTTCAGCAGGATTAGACGAAGAAAATGGAAGGGTTAATCCCATTGCCTCCATTGCTGAAGCCATAGTGTTAGCCGTGTACATACCACCACATGCACCCGGGCCCGGGCAAGCATTCATTACTACTCCTTCAAAATCTTTTTCATCAATTGTGCCGGCAAATTTCTGGCCCAGAGCCTCAAATGCTGAAACAACATCAAGCTTTTTGTTTTTATAACATCCGGGTTTAATTGTTCCACCATACACAAGAACGGCAGGACGATTAAGCCTTCCAGCTGCTATCATTGCACCCGGCATATTTTTGTCACACCCGACTACTGCAGCAAATCCATCATAATTCATTCCGGATACTACCGTTTCAATACTATCAGCAATGATGTCTCTGCTTGGTAGAGAATATCTCATACCATCAGTTCCCATAGAAATACCATCAGAAACACCAATAGTATTAAATATGAGTCCGATTAAATCTTTTTCTAAAGTGCCTTTTTTGACTTCGACTGCAAGATCATTCAGATGCATGTTGCAGGGATTACCTTCATAACCCGTGCTGACTATACCGACTTGTGGTTTTGTAAGATCTTCCTTAGTAAGCCCGATCGCATGAAGCATAGCTTGAGCGGCCGGTTGCGTAGGATCCTGCGTAACCGCTTTACTGTATTTGTTTAATGTCATTTTGATTTTTTAAACCAGGTTAAATGCTGTTAGGTGGTCTTTTGTAACTTTTCTGCGATACATTAAAAAGAGGCTGTAACCGATGCTTTCTTTCCATGGAATTTGCATTTCCCTCCCTTCTATGGATTTAATGCCGGTTACCTCAATTGCGGTACCTGTAAAAAATGCACTGTCTGCATCAAGAATTTCTTCTGGTCTGATGTCTTTTTCTACGATTTTGAATCCTGTTTCATTTGCCAGGTCTATAATCGTCTGCCTGGTAATGCCTGGCATTATATATCCTTTTTTAGGAGTATAAAGCACTTCATCCTTCTCATAGAAAAAATTCGCTGCAGGACCTTGAGCGATAAACCCGTTCATATCCAACATTAATGCCTCATCATATCCTTTGTCGCGGGCATCATTAGAGGCAAGGATGGAATTAACATAATTGCCAACCACCTTTGACTCAATGTGAGCACCCGCAGGATTTAATTTTTCATACTTGCTGATATTAACATTAAGAGGCTCCTCACCCAGGTAATTGTTCCATTCCCATGCTGCCATTAAAAAATGGGCTGCAGGAGCAGTTCTCAAACCCATATAAGGTCCGGCGTAGATCAATGGTCTGATATATGCATTTTGAAGTTTGTTCTTTTTCAGTAATTCGTAAGCTAGTTCAGTGAGCTCAGTTGAACTAAAAGGAAAATTTAAATGATGCTTTTTTGCAGAATTAATCAGCCTGTCAAAATGCCTGTTAGGTTTGAAGATCTTTGGACCTTCGTCAGTTTTGTAAGCCCTCATGCCTTCAAATACTCCCAGGCCGTAATGCATGGTCTGATTATAAAGACTTACTTCGGCATCTTCTGCTTTTCGCCACTCGCCGTCAAATAATACGATGCTTTTTTTAGAGAAATACATATATCCTTCACATTTATTATGGTAACAATCTTCTTAAAATAAAAAGCCGTCTCGGTTGGGAGAACGGCTTTTGATACTACAATAACATCTCCCTGGTCAATGCCCTCCGACAATGATCACAATGTTTACCAGGATAATAAGGATGTTATTTGCTTTCATCATTTCAATTTAACCTTTATGCTTAATACAATATTAAGTGTTGGTGTTTACTCTAACAAGCAAAATATTAGTTTTTTAAAATTATTAAACGCAGAATATTAATTTACTAACACTTGTTAGTGAAGAATATAATTCTAAATCAATAAAAAACAGGAGCTATTTTGAATATGTGTTAATGAAAGCAGGTTGTGAATTGATAGAAATGAAAACTTTGTAAAAAAACACTGGAAACGTAACCGTATTGGAAATTATATGCCTAACGAATGTTCAATTACTCAATTTTTAATCATTTTCAGAAAGTTTGGCCACCTGGAAGGATTTCTTTTCGGTGTGACCACAGTATTTGCATTTGAAAGACTTGATTAGTTTTCCTTCAGATGAAAGGCTGGGGGGGACAACAAGGTCTTCTTTTTCGACTTTAAAAGTATTGTAATTGCATTCAGGACATCTTGATGCAATTAGATGGCCCTGGTACTTTTCTATCATGGTATATCCGGTTTCTTCATCAATCCAGACATCGTAATCAACAGAATAAACATTTTCTTCGATCTGCATACCTTCATCCAGGTAAACATCTTCTTCATCTTCATCAAGAAGTTTCATTCTTCTGCCAGTTTTTGGAGAAATTCTGGGCTTATATCTTAATCTTTTAAGTCGTTTTTCGAGATGAAAGGGATAGTAAAATTTAAGATATGATTTGATGACTACGCTCAGGATGAGCCCGGTCATTACTGTGAGGAAAATCCTTACAAGCCACCATAGTAGATCTTTACCTTCAAAAAAAGTGTTTACAAAAAAAGCGAGTGATATGATTACTGAATATAATCCGTATTCTAAGGTACGAACTTCATGTTTACTAATGTATTCGTAAGCTTGCTTTGGAGATAAAAAAAAATTCACTTTAATGATATGGTACACAAAAATTAAAAATGATATACCAAGAAATATCAGCCCACTAATAGCTAAAAAATCAGTCCACTCTTCAAACATGAAAATTCAGATTTAAATGATTAAACCGAAAATAGCAAAAAAAATAATAGCGGGAAAGAAATAATTCAAACCCGCTATTTAATTTTGTTTTGTTAAGGTTTTGAAGAAGATTCTACTGACAGGGTCTGTCCCTTTTTCAGGTTATTGTTTAAATAATTTGTTATCATTTCAAACAGGTGTAACCTTGTGTTTCCTCCGTAGATTCCATGGTTTTTTCCTGGATAATAAAAAGAATCAAATTGCTTACCTTGCTTAATCAGTTCATTTTGAAGATCGACCGCATTCTGAAAATGCACATTATCATCAGCAGTACCATGGATAAGTAAATAATTGCCTTTTAATTTTGACGCATGAGTAATCGGGCTATTATCATCATATCCAGATGCATTATCTTGTGGTCTCTGTAAATATCTTTCAGTATAGATGGTGTCATAATACCTCCATGTAGTCACCGGAGCAACCGCAATAGCTGTATTAAAAACATCATTACCAATAAATAAACATAAAGATGACATGTAGCCTCCGTAGCTCCATCCGAATATTCCTATTTGTGAGGCGTCAACATAATCTTTTTTCGCCAGGTATTTCGCAGCGTAGATTTGATCCTGCACTTCGTATTTACCAAGGTTTTTATAAGTCACATGTTTAAAATCTCTTCCTCTTCCTCCAGTTCCGCGATTATCAACACTAACTACAATATAACCTTGTTGAGCCAGGTAGTGAAACCATCTTTCTCTTGAGCCACCTGCTCTGTTTGTAACAGTCTGACTTCCCGGCCCTCCATAAACATACATTAAAACCGGATATTTTTTGTTTGGATCAAAATCTGCAGGCAGAATTTCATATCCATTTAATTTTATACCTTCAGGTGTTTCGAAAGAAAAGAATGAATGTTGACCCTGATAATATTTCTCATTTAATTTTTGTAGCTTTTTGTTATCTTCCAATACCGCCATTGGTTCAGACTGACCTGCTTTGTAAAGTCTGTATAAGCCAGGGTGATCTACCGAAGAATAATTTGCTATGTAGTATTCAAAGTCAGGACTGAAATTTGCACCATGCCAGCCACTTTCTTCAGATAATTGTTTTTTCTTTTTTCCATTTATTTTTATGCTGTATAAATGGTTTTCAAGAGGAGAAACTTCTCTGGATGAAAAATAAAGGGTTTTTGTGTTTTCATCATATCCATAAAGTGATGATACTTCCCATTCTCCCTCAGTAACCTGTCTTATCTCATTCCCTTTCATATCGTAGAGATAGATGTGTTTGAACCCTGATTTTTCACTTGGCTTTAAAAACTGCTCACCATTAGCAAGAAAGATCAATTCATCGGTGTATTCAATATCTACGTATGTATCACTTTTTTCTTCAAGGATAGTCTTTGTGTTGCCTTCATTGTCAGCTAACATCATTTCCAAATGGTTTTGATGTCTGTTTAATCTGATAAAAGCAAGCTCAGAGCCTGGTGTCCAGTAAAATCTTGGGATATAAATATCTTTCTCTTCACCTAGATCTATTAAGGTGTTTTTACCAGTTTTCACATTGTAAGCAGATAGGCTGATTTCACTATTTTTTTCCCCTGCTTTTGGGTATTTGAATTTATAGTCTTCCGGATATAAAGGTCCCCATTTTTGCATATTATATTCTTTGACGTCTTCTTCATCAAAGCTTAAGTATGCAATACTTTCACTGTCCGGAGACCATTTGAAGGCTTTTGCAAAACCAAACTCTTCCTCATAGACCCAGTCAGCTGCTCCGTGAATAAGCTTATTGAATTCTCCATCTTCTGTTATGGCAGTTGTTTCACCAGAAGACACATCAAAAATGTATAAATTATTTTCCTTGACATACGCTACTTTTTCACCATCTGGTGAATAGGTGGCATAACTAATTTTTTCACTTTTTTCTAATGGTAAAAGTTCTTTTGTTTCTCTGTCATATAAGTAATATTCAGCCTTATATGATCTTCTGTATATTGATTCTCTGTTGGCTTGTAGTAAAAGTTTTGACTCGTCAGCACTAAAAGAATAGCTGGAAAAGGAAAGGAAACTTCCGTCATCTAACTTGAGGTCCTTACTATCAACAATAGTTTCAATAACTTTATCAGTAAGGATGTCAGATTTTACAACTTTACGTCCTTTTGAAGAATTTTCTAATTTAGAATAATAACGGCCATCATTCATCCAGTTTACACCATATACCCCTTTTGGGTAGAATTTGCCACTATAGTGAATATCTTCAAGAGTTAACGGTTTTACCTGGGCATTTATAAAAAATACAGGTAAGCTTAATAGTACTAAAAGAAAAATGCTTCTCATGATTTATTTATAAGATTACTTAGAATAGTATTATTTCAAGTTAAATTAACTCTGTAATCTACTTTAATAGTGTTTTATTTTCAATTTATTAAGGAGGGAAAAATTGTTTATGTACTTTATGAAATAAAAAAAAGGAGTTGATGAGCTCAACTCCTTTTGATTAGAATTTAAGAATTTAATGGCTTTGAACCCAGTTACGTAAAGGCTCCCAAAATTCATTTGGAGCATTTGTAGCCATAAGCAGATCGGCATGCCCAAAATCTAATTCCGGGTTATCAGGATAAAATTTTATCATTAGGTTTTCTATGTCTGTACTTGATGTTAGTGTAGGTGTTAATAGTGTTGATTTCCCACTTCCTCCATGAGCGCTTACATTAAAGATAGGTAAACTTATATCCTCTAGATTTTGATCGATAAATGTTTCTTTTTCACCACATTCACATTCAAATATGTCTAACAGAATCTTAAAAGGCATATAAGGTCCTGAATCGAATTCTGCCAGCAGAGATAGCCATCTTTCTGTTTCTGTATAATTCAAACCGACTGGGATTGGGCCATCGTAAATTCCGGCAACGAAATGCCATGTCGGTGTTGCAGAGGGACCTAAAGCATAAGTGTTGGCACCTATGAACAATATAAATTGTAAATTGGTAAATGAAGGGATGGCCGGAGAAATACCGTCAGGGTCAGTTATCGCCAATTGAGCTAATGGAGTTAAATTAAGTGATCTGAAATAAATACCATCTTCTATTGCATTTGCTGCTTCAATGCCTCTTATACAGGAAGATTCTCTGGAGGCTGCAAAATCTTCACTATATTTAATTGGCTGATCAACAGGTATCATACCTTTAATATTTCTTCTGGCATTATTAATTGTTGTTTCATATCCTGCGGCGCCATACAATACAGCTGACCCATAGCTAAATCCCATTAGGTTCATTTTACCAAACCCCTGTTTTGTTATTCCGCTAATTATACGGGCAATTTTCATAGCTTTTTCCAGATGCTGTACATCTCTTTCAATACCCCAGTCTTTCATAAAACTCAGATCTGAGGTCTCTGCTGGAACCCTGGTCCATGCCATATCAATTCCCCAGACATCAACATCTGATTTGGCAAGATAAATCGGTAAGGATGTAGCTTCTGAAATTGTGGAGGCTCCTGCTTTAAGAAATATGTCGACAAAATTTTGATTCGCGCCATGAACCATGAATATTTCACCCAAAGTTGGAATTGGCTTGTTAGATGATTCTCTGATCAACCGGTGGATATTTATATAGTCATAGTCTTTGTTTCCTAATCTTACACTGAAAACATAATGTGCAATATCTCCGGCTAGTATTTCTTTTGTGTAGGAGATAAACCGTTTGTTTCTCTTGGTATCAAATTGTAATTGTTTGATTTCTGGTGAATCAGAATAATTTTCTAACTTGACATTGTGCAGATAAAGATTTTGAACGTTTGAATTGGGGAAAATTGAAACCGCTGAATTTTCAGGATTTTTAATTAATACTTGTCCTGCCCCAAAAAGAGTGATATTATTTACGCTTACGGATACAGGTAGATCATATGTACCAGGTGCTAATAGAATTAAATCTCCGGGTTTACAATCTTTTAATGCATTCTGCAAGGATGCACTGTTTTCTACGATTAAATCTGGAATTCGGTCTAGCTTGTCAAATAGATCGTTGAAGGAAATTGTTTGTTGATTTGCATTTTCAATTTCCTGGAAGGCTTCCTTATCGGTTGAGCAACCGATTAAAATGAATGACATCAGAAATACAATCTGATATACTATTTTGTGGTAATTTTTCATGATTATATTTGGTGTAATTAGTGTAGCTTTTTCTTATCATGAATTGTCAAAACACGGGGATTGAGGTGAGAAGCCCTTGGATATGCTGATTGTTTTGACTTAGTAAATTTACGAAAAATTACTACCTTATTAATGAGAATAGTGAGGAATAATAGGGTTATGCCTGGATTATTTTGAATTTCATTAAGCCGGCTATTTGTTCGGCTCTGGAAATTGCTTCTTCAGATTTTTTACCTTTAAAATTATCGTTAATCGTTTCTTTCCATAATTGCAACCACCGTTCAAAATGTATTGGCTTCAGCGGTTCCTTTTCATTGATTTTAAAATGAGGAGTCATCGGATTTCCCGAATAATTTCTCCCTCCTAATAATACAGATTCCCAGAAATCAAACATGACTGGCATGTGTTTATCAAAATCCAGTTTGACAACTTCTGTGAAAAAGTGGCCTATGGTTTTATCTTTTAATACGCGTTTATAAAATGCTGTAACAAGCTTTTCAATATCTTCACGACTTTCTATGTCCTTTTTATTTTCCATGGCTTTGTATGAGATCAAGAATTTGCTTTTCCATTCGCTTAAAATGTGATCCTTTCCAGAAAACTTTATCACACTTTTTGCAAATATAGAATTCATCGAATCGATCTGCGATATCATTATCTAATTTATCTCTGACTTGTTCAACTTGAACTTTAGAAAGAGGAGAATTACAAGTCATACATCTTGTGAAAGGTTGGATATGATGGGTTAATCCCCAAAAATTCACAACTTCTCTAAGCTGTTGATGTTTTTCAGTAGAGCGAACATAGTAATAAGCAGGATCTGGAGTATTTTTTATTAGCTTATCCCTGGTTAGGACTATCCGTTTTTCAGTACTGGCTATCTGTCTTATTTCTTCATCCAGATAATCATTTTTGTATAATGTGTCAAAACCAAGCATCCTCAGATATCTTGATAATTTTCCCAGGTGTGCGTCCAAAACAAATTTATATTCAAGATTCTGACCTTCTTCATAAATGGTTCTAAAGTGAGGATATATACTTATCCGGTCGTGTTCATTGAGTTCAGTGTTCAGATTGGCGGGGTTTCCATTGATAAGTAATTTCCCAATTTCAAAAACAGGAATTCTAAAGGCCATTATACATTCCCTTACGGTTACAGGAGTTTTAAATGTTACTTTAAAGCTTTTTTGTTTTTGATTATTATTTAAAAAATCATTTAGAATAGAATAAAAACGGAAAGTGAATTGTTTTTGCATTATTAAACACCCAGCTTTTTTTATGTTCAAAAAGTTAGGCGATATAAATAAAAAAAGCACAGGAAGAACCTGTGCTTTTTATTCATTTATTAATTCTGTTTATGCATCAGCAACTAAGTTATCTTCAGCGGTAAATGTATTGTTTTTAGGATCTTCACCATATTTATTTGATCCTGAATCGCCTTCTCTGGCAAACCATACTATCAAAATAATTGAACCAATCAAAGGAATCAATGAGATTAGAATTGACCATCCTGATTTATTTATGTCATGCAACCTTCGAACACCAGCTGCTAAGGAAGGAATGATAATAAATATATTATAAGCTAAATAAATATATCCATAAGGAACAAAGTCAAATGTTAAGCCTAAAAGATTATCTAAACCTGTTGCGATAACTATGAAAAGAATGTTGAATAAAACAAACATCCAATATTCCTTCCTTCTTGCTCTTCCACTAAAATTAGCATAATTCTGTAATACTTGTAAATACCATTTCATACTTAAAATATTTAAAAAAAATCTCCCTACTCGTATGGCTTTTCGGTAACGCCCCGTTTGCAATGGTTTCTGGACTCCATGATGTGTTTTTTATTTAGTTCGTGTTTGCAATAATATTGTCATAAGCACTGAAATCTTTTATGACTTTAGGGTCGTCTCCATACTTATTGGTTCGTCGATCTCCTTCTAGCGCCATAAGAACCAGAAAAATAATTGAGCCTATTCCTGGGATAAAAATAACCAAATAAGCCAGCCCAGATTTCCCTGTATCATGTAATCTTCTTACCGCCACTGCAATAGATGGAATGAGTGAAGCAAGGTAATAGGTTATGAATAGTAAGCCTGATATATAAAGACCTGATTCATTGGCAAATATTAAGCCTCCAAATGCTAATATTAATGAGACAATAATATGAAAAAGGAAGAACATCCAATATTCTTTCCTTCTGGCTCTTCCTTTAAATTGAGCGTACTTTTTGAATGCTAAAAAATACCATTCCATAAAAAATGACTAAAAAAATAATTCCTACTCTTATGGCTTTTCGGTAACGCCCCGTTTGTAATGGTTTCTGGACTCCAATAAAAATAAGTGTTTGAATTTATTATCTCAATTTTATAAAGTCAAATAAAAAATTTATTAAGTGATATAAAGCACGTAACATATTATAAAAAAAAGCCATCTTTTCGGGTTTTGAATTTTAAGTATATATTTTCGTATTAATGAATAAATCTATAAAGCACGGCTTAAAAGCTAATTGGCAACAATTTTTAATTCTTGTCCTGATCAATGCTTTTGTAGGGGGTATGGTAGGCCTTGAACGTACTATCTTTCCTGAATATGCCGAAAGTGAATTTGGTTTAAAATCCAGTACTGCCTTTTTATCTTTTATATTGGCTTTTGGAATTACAAAGGCTATTGCTAATTACTTTACCGGAAGATTATCAAATAGGCTTGGCAGAAAAAAACTCCTGATTATTGGTTGGATGTTCGCTATACCTGTCCCAATAATCCTGATATTTGCCAATCAATGGTATTTAGTTGTTATCGCTAACATATTTCTGGGTATTAATCAGGGGCTTGCCTGGAGTAGCACAGTTATAATGAAAATTGATCTGGTTGGTCAAAAGGAGCGAGGTCTGGCTATGGGTTTTAATGAAGCTGCAGGATACCTGGCTGTTGGGGTAGTAGCGTTTTTAACAGGATATATAGCTAACCAATATGGAGTTACTCCATATCCTTTTTATTTAGGGATAGGAATAGCAATATTGGGACTTGGGTTATCAGTATTTTTCGCAAAAGATACCTCTGAGTTTGCTGAGCATGAAAAACCGGAACCTTCACACACTCATCAAGGAAATGTTTTTGTTGAAACTTCATTTAAAAGTAAGACACTTAGTTCTGTAACTCAGGCTGGGTTAGTTAATAACCTTAATGACGGGATGGTGTGGGGGCTTTTGCCTGCGCTTCTGTTTTCAATGGATTACAATAGTGAGCAAACCGGAATAGTAACAGCTCTTTACCCTGCGATATGGGGTATCGGCCAATTATTTACCGGAAAAATGGCTGATGTTTTTTCGCATAAGAAAATGCTTTTTTACGGAATGGGCTTACAGGGACTAGTAATTGTGTTGTTCGGTTTTATACAGGAATATTATCTCTTTGTAACACTGTCAGTTTTATTGGGTGTAGGAACTGCCCTGGTTTACCCCACATTCCTTACTGCAATTGCAAACAATACGAAGCCTGTTCAAAGAGCAGAATCCATAGGGGTTTTTCGTTTGTGGAGGGATATGGGGTATGCAATTGGAGCACTACTATCAGGAGTAATTGCTGATTTGATGGGAATGAACTATTCTATCCTGGCAATTGGAATTTTGACAATTTTTTCTTCACTGGTGATTAAGTTTCGAATGCCTTCCTAATAGAGTTAATTATAAGTTTTTTAATAGATTTTTTGGGAAAACAATTGTGATTTTCCGTGAAATTAACTTGGGATTTGATTAAATTTTATCAACAAAAGGAAAAACTTATGATGCGACCAAAATACAGACCAATATTTATTTTAGTGATACTAATTATGGCTGCTTGCGGGCCGAGTGATGGAGAACTTACTGAAGCTGTGAGAGCTGAACTTGAAGGGGTGGAAGGTCTGGAAAATGTTGAAGTGGCAGTCGATGCCGGTATTGCTCAGCTAACCGGGCAGGTTGAGAGCGAAGAAATGAAAGAAACGGCCGGAGGAATTGCAGAGAATGTCAAAGGTATCACAGAAGTGGCTAATTCTATTATTGTAGATGTTTCGATGGATGATACTGTTGATTCAGTTTCGATGTCGGATAGTGAATTGAAGGAGAAAGTAAAAGCAAACTTCCAGGAATATCAGCTTGATAATATCAATATTGAGGTTGATAACGGGGTAGTTACACTTACCGGAGAAATTCGCGAGGAGGAACTGCATGAAGTAATGAGTGCTGCAATGGAGTCAGGAGCAGATAAAGTGATTAATAAATTAACCGTAACTGAGTAAACGATGGATTTAGAATCAAAATATAAGTCAGTATTAGATCTTGCCCGTGACCACGTTCAGGATCTTAAAGTAGAAGAAGAAAGAGATGTATTAAAAATAACCGGTAAAGCAACAGAGGAAAATAAGCAAAAGCTCTGGAACGAATACAAAAAAATTGATCCGGATATGCGTGATGGCGATATAATAATAAATATCGAATCAGCTAATTATGATGAGGTTTATGAAGTTCAACCAGGTGATAGCCTGAGTAAAATTGGAGAGAAATACGGAATATCCTGGAAAACTATTTATGAATTAAATAAAGAAACCATTCCTAATCCCGATGTGATCTTTCCTGGTCAAAAAATACAAATACCAAAAAAAGATTAAGGCTACTACACACGTAAAGAAATGCAGGAGGATTATTCTTCCTGCTTTTTTTATGCTTCAAGCTCGACGGTCTCTACTTTTATTCGTTCTGCATTTTTAGCAGGATATATTTTGTCTTTTTTACTTAAAGTGTAAATGTAGATAAAACTCGCCCCAAAATAGACGATAAACGAACTGTAGAAAATAAATAATAAGATAATAATTACTGAGGTTGATGTCTCAAAAATGTTATTGATATTACTGTTGATAAGAAATGTCTCAAGAAGGTATTTACCTATTGTAAGCAACACTGCAGTAAATATCGATCCAACAATAATATTTTTCCATTTTACCCGAGCACTTGGCAGGAAGCGATAAATCATTGCAAACCAAATAGTAAGGAAGAATATACTTGTAAGCTTTGAGCCAATGGAAACTAAAATTTCATTGAATTCTGTAAAATTTAAAAAGGAATTGATATTGGCGGAGACGAAACTGTCTAATGCAGATGAAACAATAAATAGAATACCGGTTAGAATAATAATACCTAACCCAATGGCTCTGTTTAAAAGGGTGTATTTTATTTTTTTTCTGCTGGTAGTTCTGACTTTCCAGATTTGATTTATTGAAAGGGTTACAACCTTAAATAAATTGGTTGCAACAAAGATCAGAAATGCAAAACCTGCATAGGTGATCCAGGGTTCGCTGGCCAGTTCCTGGAAATTTGAAGCTATTGTCCTCATTTGGCTGGCAACAGATTCCCCGAAATACTCATCAATCTTTGTTACTATTGAATAAATAAAATCTTCATTTTTAAAATACAGACTCAGAATATTTGCAGTTATGATAATGGTAGGTGGAATAGAAAAAACTGTAAAGAAAGCTGTAGATGAAGCTAACATCAGTGGATTGTTAGCGCCAAAGTTTTTCGCTGTCTTTTTAAGTATACTTAATATCTGTTTACCATTGAACATATAAATGAAAGTATTCTGAGTCAGTATAACTTATTTAGATGGAGGAGTAGTAGGTCTGACCTCAATTTTGCTAGGTAAAGTTCGCTGGTCTAGTTGAAGAAGATCGACTGTCATTTGTCCAAGGTCTTCAGGTTGGATCTTCCAGGCATCATCAGGGTTTGGTGTATGATCATTAAAATGACTGGTTACCGAACCCGGCATGATGGTCGTAACTTTCACCCCATACTGCCTTAAATCAAGCATTACTGCCTGGCTAAATCCGACAAGTCCGAATTTACTTGCATTATATGCGGAACCACTTGCGAAGAAATTAGTTCCTGCAAGGCTCGCTATTGTTATAAAATAACCTTTAGATTTTTTTAAACTTTCAACTGTAGCTTTTATGGTATAAAAAACTCCGGTTAGATTAGTGTCTAACGTTTGGTTCCACTGGTCTGGAGTTAGTTCTTCGATCGAGGCAAAATGTCCGACTCCTGCATTTGCAATTACAACATCAATTTGCCCCCACTTATCGATTATTTGATTCACTGCTTTTTGCTGTGATTCCAAACTCCTGACATCCGATTCTAACGGTAAGACATTATCAGGGCCAAGTTTTTGTGCAGCTTCATCTGCTGCATCTTGTGATCTACTGGTGATGGCTACCTTGAGGCCGCTATTTAATAATGCCTCAGCAATACCATATCCAATACCTTTACTTCCTCCGGTTACCAGGGCTACTTTTCCTTTAAGGTCTTTCATAATTTGTTGATCGTTTGTTTATAAGACTTAATTAAAAAACGCATCATAATCAAGATAGTTTTGTCTCTGGACTAATAATAGCCATAAAAAAAGCCCGAAAAACTTTGTTTTCGGGCTTTAGTATCTAAAGTAATATCACTATTCTTTTAAAACCATATCAATACACATCACAGCAGCAAGAATAAGAAGTCTGATCTTATTGTCTTGTGGGACACTGTCATTGATCTTTAAAACATAGTTGTCAGCGGATGTAAATAATTCTTTACCTAATCCTGCCCATTTTTTACTTACATGAGCAAATTCAAAATCATCTTTGATAAATTTAAAGTCCCAGGAAGTCCACTTACCTTTCAAGCTGCATAAATAATTGTCATTGGGATCCAATACATCAAATTTTCCGCCGATAGAAAAAAGCTTTTGTTTGAATTTACCGATCATTTCATCTTTCTCATCATAAACCTCTACCGTAGAAAGAAAGATCGATACACCTCTTTTGATCGTTACCACTTTATCTCCCTGGGGAGTTTTGATAGTGATATTGAATGGTGTCATTCTCTTATAATCAGTAAAGCGGAATAGTTTAGTGAAAAATCCAAGATCATCTTCTCTGCAATTAAGAGTTAGTTCCTGACTGTCAGGGTTGAAAATGTCATAGTTGTTGGCTGCTTTGAACATACCTACGTGTTCTTTTACCAAAAAAGTGTTCTGACTGAGTGCTGTGTTCATTTGATATATTTAATAAAAAAAATTAATGCTTTTGATTAATAGATGGTAGCCTATTAATAAACCAACCCCTATACTATTGATATATTTTTTATTTATTAAGTAATTCAGCGCTTAAAAACCAGGTCATAAATTTTGGAAATGCTTTTCATCAAAAACATTAATTTTTACATATGAATTAGACCCTTTTAATTTGCATAAACAAACATTAACGGTATGCAAAAGATTACAATAGCCAAAGGTGATGGGATAGGTCCTGAAATAATGGATGCGACCCTTAAAATTCTTAAAGCAGCAAATGCCCGGCTGGAATATGAGGAAATTGAGATTGGTGAAAAGGTGTATTTATCCGGTAATACAAGTGGTATCAGTAAGGATGCCTGGGAAAGCATAAGGAACAATAAAGTGTTTTTAAAGGCTCCGATTACAACACCACAGGGTGGAGGCTACAAAAGCCTGAATGTGACAATGAGAAAAGCCCTTGGCTTGTATGCTAACGTTCGTCCTTGCAGAAACTTTCATCCTTTTATCAAAACCAGGCATTCGGAGATGGATACTGTAATTATCAGGGAGAATGAAGAGGATCTCTATGCAGGTATTGAACACCAGCAAACAGATGAAGTAGTACAGTGTTTGAAGTTAATTACCCGACCGGGTTGCGAGCGCATTATCCGTTATGCCTTTGAATATGCCCGACAATATGGACGAAAGAAAGTAAGCTGCTTCACAAAGGACAACATTATGAAACAAACTGATGGATTGTTTCATAAGGTATTTAAAGAAATTTCTGCTGAATATCTGGATATTGAAACTGACCACTGGATCATCGATATCGGATCAGCAAGGTTGGCTGATACACCTGAAATATTCGATGTAATTGTCATGCCTAATTTATATGGTGATGTTGTTTCAGATATTGCTGCACAAATATCAGGTTCTGTAGGTTTAGCTGGTTCTGCAAATATAGGTTCCCAATGTGCCATGTTTGAAGCCATTCATGGCTCTGCACCACCAATTGCAGGAAAAAACATAGCTAATCCAACCGGATTATTAAAAGGTGCAATAATGATGCTTATCCATATTGGTCAGGTAGATATAGCTGAAAAAATAAATAATGCCTGGTTAAAAACCATAGAAGACGGAATTCATACCGAAGACATTTATCAGCCTGGTGTGACTTCAGAATTAGTGGGAACACGTGAATTTGGTGAGGCAGTTATCAATAACCTTGGGCAAAAGCCTACCTTTCTTGATGTGGAATCTTTTGGTAAGTCAGTCAAATTTGAAGTTCCTGAATACAGTCGGCCTGCAGCTAGGAAAAAGGAACTCAATGGCGTTGATGTGTTTGTTGACTGGAAAGGTCATGATCCTGAACAACTGGCTTCAATTCTGCAAAAGCTTAATGGTGATGTAAATCTGACAATGATTACAAACCGCGGGGTAAAAGTATGGCCAGAAGGGTTTTCTGAAACATTTTGTACTGACCATTGGCGATGCAGATATGAAAGAAATGGCCATCCGGTCTCGAATAAGCACATTGCAGAATTACTCAATAAAGCTTTTAATGAAGAGGTTGACGTAATCAAAACCGAAAACCTTTATAGCTTTGATGGAGAACGGAGGTATTCTCTTGGACAGGGACAGTAATCGCAAAAATGGAGTTTTTTAAGAATAGAACCGTAACCCTTGCTACCAAGCATAAAAAGGAGCGGGTGATCGGCCCGCTCCTAAACCATTTTCTAAAAACTGATTATTTAATCCCCGATGGTTTTGATACTGATGTTTTCGGGACTTTTTCAGGTGAGGTAGAAAGGCAGGGGACTCCTTTAGAGACTGCTCGTCAGAAGTGCTTGCAAGCAATGGAAATTACCGGGACAGATATTGCAATAGCAAGCGAAGGATCTTTTGGTATGCACCCCTCTCTTCCCTTTGTGAATTCTGATGAAGAATGGGTTTTACTTGTTGACAGGATAAATAATATTGAGGTTTTTGAAAAGGAATTATCAGTTTCAACAAATTATAATAGGAGCCTCGTTCAGAATTTCAATGAACTTCAGGAGTTTGCTGAACATGTTGGATTCCCGGAGCACGGACTGATCTTGAAGTCAACCGAAAAATGTTTCAAAGGAATTACAGATAAGGATATCCTTAACTTTCAGTTTGAGGAACTTTTGAAAAAGTCGGGTAAGGTGGAAGTGTTAACTGATATGAGAGCTAATTTCAATCCTTCCAGGATGGAGGTAATTAAAAAAGCCACTTATAAGTTGATGAGTCGATTAAAATGTCTTTGTCCTAAATGTAATGTACCCGGTTTCGGAATTACTGATTATGAAGCCGGACTTCCCTGCTCACTTTGTAGCTTTCCTACCTCCGGTATAAAAACTTATATTTATTCATGTGCTAACTGTGATTATGTGATTAAAGAAGCGAACAAGAATAAAAAGGCAGAAGATCCTACTTATTGCGATCAATGTAATCCATGAAAAAATGTTCAGATTAAGAACAAGATCAAGTGAATTAAAATTATCAGGAAACAGTTTTCATTAGAAATTCCTTTAGATCTTTTGAAGGGCCATCAAGATCGCTTTCAATAATTTTACCTTCAGGGTCAATTAATATGTATCTTGGTATTGATGGAATAAAGAATTTATTTCTGAAATGTTCGATTTTATCATTAGATATTTTGACATCAAGGCTATTATCGGGTAATCGTTGATTCTTGATATAGGATTGCCATTTATCAGTGTTTTTATCAACTGATACCATCAAAAACTGAATGTTTTTATCAGAAGTTTCTTCAGCTATTTTGATCAAGTCAGGTCTGTATTTTACACAAGGACCACACCATGTTGCCCACGCATCAATCAGGACATATTTTCCTTTATAATCTGATAATTGAATTTTTGTCCCTTCAATCGTAGTTGCATTGAAATCAAAGGCAGTTTTACCATTGTCTGAACTCTTTAGTGAATTTTTAAGACCTTTTAGAAGAAAAGAATATTTATTATCACTAAGGTTGCTTATCGCATTTTCCAGTATCTTACTTTCAAACAGATTTTGATGGGCTTTCCAGTACTCAGGGGATTCAATTAAATGTTTTAAATAAACAACCCGGTAAAGTTCTTCTAATTGCTCATTATCAGTCCTATCACCGATGTATTGATCAAAAGATTCATAATCTAATTTCAGATCAGATCGAAGATATTCTGTTTCGTATTTGTAAAGAACATTAGTCGGGGAGTACAACGAATAGTAGTTCCCATCATCTATCTGATCAATAAAATCATAATACTTTGATTTAGCCGGAATATCGTTCATCATCCGGCCGTAATAAAACAAAAAGGAATAAGCCCTTGCTTTATTTTGATGCTTTAACAAATTAATGATCTCAATACTTAATTCATTTTCAAAGGTCGAAATAACCTTTTCTCTTTTGTTTATCAGACTATCAAATAATCCTTTTACATGTGCAGGATCACTATTCCCGAATATTTCACGACCATGATGAGCACTTGTGAACATAAGGTTAGTTGATTTCCATAAATAATTTGCCAATGAATCTTGCAGGGAACCACTTATTGAAATTGAATCTTTATTTATTAGAATTGTTTTATTATCTCCTGGTGAGAAAACAGCTATTGCTTCGCCTTCTGAATAACTTGATGTAACAGTTGTTAGAATTGGTTTTTCAGTATCCAAAGAAACAGTATATGAAGTATCACTAATTTCTATCTTATTTATGATTTTATCGGTTGTGACCTCTTTAAGGTAGAGAGTCCCTTTCTCATTTTTGGCATCAATAGAAATATTTACACTATTTTTCTGGCATGACATTATCATTAATAAAATAAGAATAGATAAAAACGATCTCATTAGTTTAGAATATAGTTGAATTACTAAATAACTAAATATTTAGTTGAGTGTCAACATTTAGGTTGAAAAATTATGGGAATTCAGATGTGGGAATAAAAAAAGCCTCTAAAAGAGGCTAGCTAATTAATATTTTATGATCTTAATGTTGTAAAGCTTCAACTCTTTCTAAAAATCCCTTAATAAAGTTTTCTGTCTCAGCTTTTCTTTCATACATGCCCATATGACAGGTATTGTCAAGCATAACACAGTTATCAGCATGAAGATCTTCAATTTGATTCTCACTATGCATTCTAGGAACAGCGCTGTCTTCTGCTCCTGCGATAAACATGATTGGCTTTTTGAAATTTCTTAAAACATATCTTCTGTCTACCCTGTCACGCATGGCCTCGGTATATTCGATCAGAACTTCCTGGTCAACCTGTTTCCCAATCTCGACCATGTTATCAATAGTGTCTTTGAGTTCACTTCTATTTGAATAGTGAAAGAGTGGAGATACAAAAGAAGAAATAAACTTTTGGACACCATTATTTTTCACAAAGGAAATGACGTTATCCCTGGTTCCTTTTTTTTCGATTGTGTCTGCATAAGCTGTAGAGTGAAAAAGGCCAAGTGAAGCAAGTGATTCCGGATATTTATCTGCAATTGCCAAAGCAATGTATCCACCCAAAGAATGACCAATAAGATGAACATCTTCTAAGTGATGATGATCCATCCATGCTTTAATCACATCAGCGACTCTTTCTATTGAAATTTTCTCATCTAAAGGGTTTGATTTGCCAAAACCGGGGAGGTCAGGAGCCAACACACGATAATCCCTGCCTAATGTGTCGATCAGACCATTCCAGAGACTATTGTCTTCACAAAACCCATGTAATAATACTACTGCAGGACCCTTGCCTGCTTCCTGATGATAAATCGTCATGCAAATATAACGTGATCGATTAAGCTTTTGGTACAGTAATTTCTAATTGTTCCAGACATGTTTCATAAATACCTTCGGGATCATAGCCACATTCTTTATGTAGTTCTGGTTGTTCCCCGTGTTCAACAAGTCTGTCAGGTATGCCAAGTCTCTTTACCTTAGCTGAATAGCCATTTTCGGCCATAAATTCTAAAATTGCAGACCCGAATCCTCCAGGAAGACATCCATCTTCCACGGTGATTACTTTGTCATAATTTTTGAAAATATCATGAAGCAACTCTTCGTCCAGAGGTTTTACAAATCTCATGTCGTAATGACCGATTTCAATTCCTTGTTCAGAAAGTCTTTCTGTTACTTCCACAGCATAATTTCCTATATGGCCTATTGTTAAAATAGCCAGATCTTTACCCTGTTTGATGCAGCGACCGGTTCCAACTTCAATCTCTTTCATTGGAGTCCTCCAGTCAGGCATTACACCTTTCCCTCTTGGATATCTGATTGTAAAAGCACCTTCTCTAGGAAGTTGAGCTGTATACATCATATTTCTGAGTTCTGATTCATTCATTGGGGCCGCAACGACATTATTTGGTATGCATCGCATATAAGCCAGATCATATGCCCCGTGATGTGTTGCTCCGTCAGCTCCGGCTATTCCGGCTCTGTCAAGACAGAATATCACATGAAGATTTTGAATACATACATCGTGGATTACCTGGTCATATGCTCTTTGCATAAAACTCGAGTATATATTGCAAAATGGTATTTTACCTTGGGTAGCAAGTCCTGCAGAAAAAGTAACGGCATGTTGCTCTGCAATGTCCACATCAAAAGCCCTTTCAGGAATTGCTTCCATCATGATTTTCATGCTACTTCCAGATGGCATGGCCGGTGTGATACCGACGATATCTTTATTTTTCTCAGCTAATTCTACCAGTGTATGGCCAAAAACATCCTGATATTTAGGAGGCTGAGGCTTTTCGCTAGCTTTTTTATGAATTTCACCGGTAATTTTATCAAACGTCCCCGGTGCATGCCAGGTTGTTTGATTTCCGTCTTCGGCAGGCTTATATCCTTTTCCTTTACGGGTAACGCAATGAAGAATTTTTGGCCCAGGAATATCTTTAAGATCATTAAAGATCTCAACAAGATGATCAACATCATGGCCGTCTACAGGCCCGAAATATCTTAAATTAAACGATTCAAATAAATTGCTCTGTTTTAAAAGAAAAGACTTTATACTAGTTTCAACTTTAGAAACCACTTCTCTTGCATTCGGACCAAATTTGCTGATCTTTCCTAGGAGATGCCAAACATCATCTCTCATTTTATTATATGTATGAGAGGTTGTAATGTCAGTCAGGTAATCCTTTAATGCACCAACATTTGGATCGATAGACATGCAGTTGTCGTTCAGGACAATCGTAAGGTTAGAGTTAAGTACTCCAGCCTGGTTCATTCCTTCGAAAGCAATTCCACCAGTCATTGCTCCATCGCCAATAACTGCAATGTGTTGTTTATCTTTATTATTATCCAGTTTAGATGCTATTGACATCCCGAGAGCTGCAGATATAGAGGTGGAACTATGTCCAACACCAAAAGCATCATATTCACTTTCTTTAATCTTAGGAAAACCAGAAAGACCTCCGTACTTTCTATTAGTATGAAACTGATCTCTGCGGCCTGTGATTATTTTATGCCCGTATGCCTGATGGCCCACATCCCAGACTAATTGATCATCTGGTGTATTATATACATAATGTAAGGCAGTTGTTAATTCAACTACACCCAAGCTGGCTCCGAAGTGCCCACCATAAACCGAAACGCTATCTACGATAAATTGCCTGAGTTCATCACAAAAAGCTTTAAGCTGTGACTTGTCAAGTTTTTTTAAGTCTTCTGGGCTGTTTACTTCCGCCAGTAATTTGCCGGGCTTGATTAACATAGGGCTATTTTAAAATGTTTACAGCTTAAACTGTCAAAAATTTATAATGTTTGTGTTTTTAAAGATAAACTTTTTCTTATCTACTGCAAAATTATATATTTTTTGGATACCAATGGTATATTTGCAAGGCAACTTGACTTGGAGAGTTTATATTGCATAGGTTAAAAATCTTTAAAATTTGAGCTTCGAAATAAAATTACCTTTGTTTGAAGGTCCTTTTGACCTGCTTCTCTTCTTTATAGAAAGAGATGAACTGGATATTTATGATATTCCGATAAGCAAAATAACGCTCGATTTTTTAGATTACCTTAAGCATCTGGAGCAAATGAATATTGAGGTTGCAAGTGAATTCATCCTCGTGGCATCAACTTTAATGCGGATTAAATCCAAGATGCTACTGCCCAGACCCGAACTCGATGAAGAAGGTAATGAGATCGATCCCCGTGATGAATTAGTCAGACACCTTCTCGAGTATAAAAAGTACAAGTCAGTAATTAAAGAGCTGTCTGAAATGGAAGGTGATAGAATAACTCGGGATAAACGAGGGAATATCACCAAAGAGTTGCGGAAATTATCTGAGAGTACCAATGTTGAAGCCGAATTACAGGATATTGACCTTTTCAAATTATTAAAAGTATACAGAAAAGTTCTTGAAAGGTATGAGATCGAACAATCGAAGCCTCGTCATGAGGTAGTGCAATATCCTTATACCATAGACGGACAAAAACAACGGATCCTCAACTGGCTTGGTAATAAACCCAGAATCAGTTTTGAAGAAGTGATTTCAAAACAACCCGATAAGATCGCTGTAATATTTAATTTTTTATCTATTCTGGAACTTCTGCAGCTCAACTTAGTTACATTACATATTGGAGAAGGATTCAATAATTTTTGGATTGAAAAGATAGAACTGCAAGAAGCGTAATACTTAATGGAGATTAATGCCAAGAAAGCTTTTGAAACATTAAACCCCAGAAAGGTCTGGATACCTGTGGCCATTGGCCTGGCTATAGTTTTTTATTTATTCTGGTCAGATCCGGATATGACATTATCGGATCTATCTAATATTTTTAAGGCTAAAACACTTCCTTTATTACTAGCAGTATTTGTTTTGATTGCTCGTGATTTAGGATATATGTACCGAATAAGAGTACTGACCAATCACGAAATTAATTGGAGTGGCGCTTTTTATGTAATT
Source organism: Mangrovivirga halotolerans (assembly GCF_026241165.1). Classification (GTDB taxonomy): domain Bacteria; phylum Bacteroidota; class Bacteroidia; order Cytophagales; family Cyclobacteriaceae; genus Mangrovivirga; species Mangrovivirga halotolerans. Next base: position 199,454 of record NZ_JAPFQN010000003.1, read on the forward strand.
ATCCTCTGGGAGTTTGCTTCAGCAGTAACTCCTTCTGTGGTTGGAGGAACAGCTGTTGCTGTATTTATCTTAATGATGGAGAGAATGTCATTCGGGCGGTCTTTGTCATTTGTAATGCTCACAGCAATATTTGATAATTTATACTTCCTTACTGTTGCTCCATTAGTAATCTTATTGACATCAGGGAATATTTTTCCGGAATTACAGGAGTCATTTTCCCTTTTCGGAATGGAATTTAATGTTGATAAAGGGTTAGAAAACCTCTTTTGGATAAGCTTTTCACTGATATTATTATATACATCAGTGATGAGTTATGCATTGTTTTTCAGACCACGGGCATTTAAATGGATTTTGCTCAGGTTAACAGGCATTAAGTTTTTCAGGAAATTCAGACATGCGGCAGCAAAAAATGGCGATGATATTATTCTTGCCTCAAGGCAATTAAAAGGTAAAGACTGGAAATACTGGTCAAAGATCCTGGTATCCACATATTTTATCTGGACAGCTCGTTATTTAATGCTCAATTGTATAATTGCCTCTTTTGCCTCGGTAAACTTTGTCGAGCATCTTGATATATTAGGTAAAGAAGTTATCATGTGGGTGATTATGTTGATTTCACCAACTCCGGGAAGTAGCGGGACGGCTGAAGTATCTTTTGATTTGTTTTATAATAGCTATCTGGGGGTAAATACCCTTGGTACTGCGATACTGTGGCGTTTATTTACCTATTATTTTTATTTATTGCTTGGCGTGTTATTTCTTCCTCAATGGATCAGAAGGATTTATAACCGGGATATTAAAACCAAGGAAATGGAAAAAGCAAAAGAAGAAATCAAGATATAAAAAAAGCTATCCGGTTGCGGATAGCTTTTTTTATATCTGATCTTAATCAGTAATTAAAATTCTTCAGTTTTAGCAAAGAAGAATCTTCCTTCGATTTCTGCATTTTCGTCAGAATCAGATCCATGAATAGCATTAGCTTCGATAGATTCTGCAAATAAAGCTCTGATCGTGCCTTCAGCAGCTTCTTTTGGATTAGTAGCACCAATTAAAGTTCTGAAATCTTCTACTGCGTTATCTTTTTCAAGAATCATCGGTACAATTGCACCTGAAGACATGTATTCACAAAGGTCATTGTAAAACGGACGTTCTTTGTGAACTTCGTAAAACTGGCCAGCTCTTTCAGCACTCATTTTGGTCATTTTCATTGCTTTAATAGAAAAGCCTGCTTCCTGGATCATCTTTGTGATTGCTCCAACATTACCTGCGCCAACTGCGTCAGGTTTGATCATGGTAAACGTTCTGTTTCCTGCCATGTTAAAATTTATTTTTATTATTTTAGATTGCGGCGCAAAATTAGCAAGTCCCTGCCATTCAACCTAATGATATTTATAGATATAGATTAAATTATTGTTAAAAGATATAAGTCTTGTTTTTAGATTATTCCGTTATTTTATTATACAATTGTAACCGATTAATTACATGAGCATTGTCTAAGTGAGTTCAAAGTTTGATATCTGTTTATTTATTTACACTTTTGCACGTTAACAAAAGGCCATCCGTGAAGGTTGGATTTTTAAATAATTAATGGAATATACCCAGGCACTAAAAGAGAAATTGAATATACCAAGGAAGATCGTTATTACAACGCATCATAAACCTGATGCTGATGCATTGGGATCTTCATTGGGGTTAGCGGGCTATTTGATAAAGAGGGGGCATGACGTGCAAGTAATCACTCCTTCAGATTACCCCGGGTTTTTACATTGGATGAAAGGTAATGATGATGTGATTATCTACGACGAGGAAAACGCTAAAGTAATGGATGTTATTACCTCAAAAGTAGCTAATGCTGATCTCATATTCTGCCTTGATTTTTCATGTTTAAGTCGAATTAATGGCTTAGGTGAACTTGTTGAAAAATCAAATTCTGAAAAGGTTTTGATCGATCATCACCAGAATCCTCAGGATTTTGCCCAATATGTATTTTGGGATACCGGTGCTGCGGCGACAGCGGAATTGGTTTACGATCTACTTGTCGATATGGGTGAATCAGACCTTATTGACACGGATATAGCTGAGGCTCTTTATTCAGGAATTATGACAGATACCGGTTCGTTCAGGCATAGTAATACTACAAAACATGTGCATGAAGTAGTCGGGCAGCTTATTGGACACGGAGCTGATATTAATAAAGTCTCCAGGTTGATATACGATAATAATAGTCCGGAAAGGATGAAATTCTTAGGTTGGGCACTCTATGAGAATTTAACTATTGTACCCGACCTCGAAACTGCTTATTTTTCTATCTCAGCAGAAGATCTTACCCGATTTAATTCAAAAACCGGTGACACGGAAGGTATTGTGAATTATGCACTATCTATTGAAGGTGTGAAAATAGCCGCTATGTTCACTGAAAGGGAGGAAGGAGTGAAAATTTCTTTCAGAAGTGTTACGGAAATAGCTGTGAATGAGATTGCTGCTGAACATTTTGATGGTGGAGGACATAAAAATGCAGCAGGGGGAAAAAGTGATCTTTCTTTAGAAGATACAGTTGATAAATTTCTGACTATATTAAGAGAACACAAAAAGGAAAAACTTAAAACTACATATTAAAACAAACCACTATGAAAAAATATTTTTTAATGGTTGCATCATTAGTTGCTCTGGCAGCTTGTGAACAAGAAGAAAAAACAACCGCTTCAGGTTTCAAATACGAGACGTTAGGAGAAGAAACTAAAGTAGAAGCTGACTCTGGTAATTTCTTCATAATGAACCTGAAATTATCTGCAGACGATTCAGTAATATACTCTTCTCAGGAAAGAGGAATGCCAGCAGATTACCCTGTAATGCCAACCTTAAAAGAAAGAGAGAAAGGTACTATTGTTGAAGTTTTTCAGCTTTTAGCAAATAATGATAGCATTTATGCCGAGATTCCTGCTCCAGATTTTTACAAAGGTGGTCCTGGATTACCTCCAAGCATTGATTCAACTACTATAATGAAAGTTGAGCTTGGACTAATTGATATTCTTTCTGCTGAGGATCGAATGACCTATATGACCGAAGCAAATCAAAAGCTTCAGGAAAAACAAAAGAAAGAAGATCTGGCTAAGATCGAGGAGTACATTGCAGAGAACAATCTTGAAAATGTAGAATCTACTGAATCTGGGCTTCACTATATAGTAACTGAAGAAGGAGAAGGGGAATCTCCTGAAGCAACTGATGTTGTTGAGGTGCATTATACTGGATTTCTTTTGGACGGAACTAAATTTGAAAGCTCTAAGGATAATGGTGAGCCGGTAACTTTCCCTCTAAATAGAGTGATTCCAGGTTGGACTGAAGGCGTTCAACTTATGAAAGAGGGCGCGGAATATAAATTCATCATCCCTTCTTCTATGGCTTACGGGCCTCGAGGAAGCAGGGCAATTCCACCGAACTCTGTTTTGATTTTTGATGTGGAGTTATTAGATATTAATCCAGAAAATGAAGAACAATAAAATATATTTTAGTTTATTTTTTATTTCACTGTTTCTGTTTTCATGTGATATGAATGAGGGGGCTATGAGTTTTGAAGAGGCCCTTCAGATAAAAGCAGAGGAGTATCGCAGATTTGCAGATAACAACAGAGATAGTATTATGGCAGATGTTGCAGATATTGAACAGTATCTGGAAACTGAAGGGATCGTGGATTATGACACTACTTATAGTGGAGTAAGGTATTACAAAACTGTAGAAGGGAATGGTCCTGAGATTGAGCCAGGATTAGCCGTTGCTTTGTATTATCGTTTGCACGATCTGGAAACAGGTGAGATGTATGATGAAGCAAGGGATCCGAAAACCGGAGATGAAAGGCCATTTGTTTTTACTTCTTATGCTGCCAACATCATACAGGGATTTGATGAAGGAGTAGAGAAGTTCAGAGAAGGAGATGAAGGATATATTTTTATTCCTTCAGATCTTGGGTACGGAGAAGAAGGAAATCTAAAAGTTCCCGGAAATACTAATCTGTATTTTTTTATTAAAGTAAGACAAGTTCAAAATTAAATATCACCCCGCTTCGGCGGGGTTTTTTTATTATGTTGAAAATCTGTTTTGCAACCAACAATAAGAATAAGGTTAAAGAAGTGCAGGCCTTGTTAGGAGACAGGTTTAATTTGTTAACCTTAAATGAAGCAGGTATCCATCATGAACTAAGGGAGGATTACGACACCCTGGAAGCCAATTCCAGACAGAAAGCCGAGCAGGTTTATCAAGAGGTCTCAATTCCGGTATTTGCAGATGACACAGGGTTGGAGGTTGATGCACTGGATGGTGCTCCGGGGGTTTATTCTGCCCGATATGCCGGAGAACAGAAAAGTGATAGTGATAATATCCAAAAGTTACTTAGTGAACTCCAGGGCGAAACAAATAGAAAAGCTCGCTTTCGTACAGTGATTACCTTACTCATAGATGGTCGTGAGATTCAATTTGAAGGTATTGTTAATGGAAGTATAACTGAATCGGAATCCGGTAAAGAAGGATTTGGATATGATCCGGTATTTATCCCTGAAGGAAAAAATGAAACCTTTGCAGAAATGTCAGGGGAAGAGAAAAATAAAATCTCTCACCGAGGCAAAGCAGTGAATAAGCTGGTAGACTACTTAAGATCTATTTAAATTATTTTCCCTTTCCAATACAAAACGCTTGCATTACTTTTGCGCTGAATAATAAATAGTTCTAAATTAGACTAATAAGCAAGTACTGTTCTTTATGCAGAAGCCCTTTATCATAGGAATTACAGGAGGTAGTGGTTCGGGAAAGACCAGGTTTTTAAACAGTTTGTTAAAAAACTTTACTGATGAGGAGGTATGTCTGATCTCCCAGGATAATTATTACAGGCCCAGACAGGAACAGCCTGTTGACGAAGCCGGGATTACAAATTTTGATCTGCCTGAGTCTATCGATCATGTTTTGTTTGCAAAGCATATCGAGCAACTCCACCAGGGGAAAGATGTTGAAAAAGAAGAGTATACTTTTAATAACGATGCATTAGTTCCTGAGACTTTGATCTTCAAACCCGCACCTGTTATTGTGGTAGAAGGTATTTTTGTCTTTCATTTTCCGGATGTTGCATCAAAAATGGATCTTAAACTTTTTATAGATACAAAGGAGCACCTGATGCTTAAACGTAGAATCATCAGGGACAATGAGGAAAGAGGCTATGATCTCGATGACGTCTTATATAGATTTGAAAATCATGTAGGACCAACTTATGAGAAATACATAGCTCCCTATAAATCGGATGCCGATCTGGTTATTCCTAATATTACTCATTTTGACAGTGCTCTTGATGTGATAACAGCCTTCATAAAGAATAAAGTAAATGGCGAATAAATTTGCAGTAATTGGATTAGGTCAGTTCGGTACAAGTATTGCCCGTACATTAGCGAGCAGAGGTGCTGAAGTGATGGCTATTGATATCAATCTTGATAAAGTAGAAAACATAAAAGATGAAGTGGCTTATGCTGTATCGTTAGATTCGACAGATATCAAAGCGTTAAGAGCTCAGAATGTTCAGGAAATGGACGCTGTGGTTGTTGCTATTGGTGAAAATTTTGAGGGTTTGTTGCTTACAACAGTATTATTGCTAGAGTTGAATGTCAACAGGTTAATTGCCAGGGCGGCAAACAAACAGCAATATATGATTCTTGAAAAGATGGGTGTTAATGAGATTCTTTCACCCGAAGAAACTGTAGGAAGAACAGTCGCAGAAACCCTTCTTCACCCGAATTGGCAAAGTTATCTTTCACTACCTGATGATTATGAGATTGTTGAACTAAAAGCACCTGGCAGAATAGTCAATGAATCGGTAGGTAATCTTGGTCTTCGTGAAAAATTTAATCTCAACCTGATTACCATTAAAAGAGTGTATGAAGAAGAGCGTCATGGTGAAAAGGTTAAGGTAGAACATATCATAGGTGTACCAAAGAAAGAAACGGTTATTTATGAAACGGATATTATTATTCTGTTAGGAAAGGAAAAAGATGTAAATCGTTTTGAAGAAGTAAATAAATAAAAACTTTTCTTGAAGAATTAATTAAATGGGGTAATTTTGCGGGGCGTGAATGTGAAGAAGAACCATATTAAAAATTTACCGATCATTCTTTTTTCGGTCTTTCTTAGTCTGACAGTCTTGTCAGGAAAGATTACTCAATACGTGGTCCCAACCACTTTTGAGGTTCAAAAGGAAGCTTCTGCTGATAAACAAGAGAAAAAAGATGATAGCCAGGAAGAACAAGGCGCTGAGCAAGCGTACTTGTATGATTCCCAGGCATTGATTGGCCCCGTTTCTTTTTCATTGCCTCAGGTTTATTTAAGACAGGAATCAATCCATTATATCTCTGATCTTTCCGATTGGAAACCTGTCATTTCTTATGCAGAAAATCACGGTGAAATATATTTCAAGATTCTGTTTAACAGGATAATTTCACCAAACGCACCCTAATCACACTTCGATTCTCATTCAGTCCATTCCGGACTGAGAAGCTAATTACATTTTATTTCTATTTAATTCAATTTTAACTTTTATAAACTCATAAAATTATGCGTAATAAGGGATTTGTAATTTTCCTGACCGTATTGATATCCCTGCTGTGTATTTACTACCTTTCATTTACAGTAGTAGCTACCCAGGTTAAAGAAAATGCTCAGGAATTTGCCACAAGATCAGATGGTACTGTGGACTTTGCAAAACAAGATGCATATCTTGATTCAATTTCAGATGAAACTGTTTACAACCTCGGAGTAACTCAATTTACTTACAGAGAGGTTCAAAATTATACCTTAAACCTTGGGCTTGACCTTCAGGGTGGTATGCACGTAACACTGGCTGTAAGCCCGGTAGAGATCGTTAAATCTTTAGCTGTAGACCCGGAAGAGCCTGCAGTAAATATAGCGATTGAAAAAGCTAATGAAATTCAAAAGGAAACAGGCGAAAACTTTGTTAGTGCGTTCCGTAAGGCTTTTAAAGAAGATAATCCGAATACTCCATTAGCAGATATCTTCGCTTCTGCTGCAAACAGAGAGCGAATTGATTTTAATTCCACTGATGAGCAGGTAATCGAAGTAATTAATGAAGAAGTAAAAGGCGCAATTGAAAGAGCTGAAGAAATTCTTAAAAAGCGTCTTGACAGATTCGGGACAACTCAGCCAAACATTCAGCGTGTTGCGGGAACTGAAAGAATTCAGATTGAATTACCAGGTGTTCAGAATAAAGAAAGAGTTAGAAATATAGTTTCCGGAGTGGCAAAATTAGAGTTCTGGGAAGTATATGAATTCTCTGAGATCCAGGATGGATTTACTTATATTGATCAGGTATTAAGAACGGAGCAAAAGGAAGAAGATACTGAAGATGATCTTGATGCCCTAACTCAGGATGATGTTGCTGCAGATAATGATACGACTACCGAGGAAGTTGCCTCTGTTGACTCTTTATCTGATACTACTACTTCATCTCTGGAAGAAGAATTAGCTTCTGAAGATCCTTCTGATTCTCTTGCACAGACTGCAACCTCTCCATTACAGGAATTATTTACTATTGTTCCTGACCAGAGAAACAGAAACAGATACTACATTTATGCTCAGGTGGAAGACACAGCAAGGATAAATGAAGTTCTATCTCGAAAAGATATTTTAAATGTATTTCCTAATGATATTCAGTTTGCCTGGACAACTGAATTTGTAGAATTTCAGGATGGTAGCAAGCAATTGGAATTGATAGCTCTGCAGCTTGGTAGAAGAAAAATGCCTAAGCTGACTGGAGAAGCGATCGAAAATGCAACTCAAACTCTTAATGAGCGTCAGTCTCCTGCAGTAAGCATGTCAATGAATCCTGAAGGAGCTAGAATCTGGAGAGAAATGACGGGTAATAACATAAACAGAAGAATTGCAATCGTTCTTGATGATTATGTTCTTTCTGCTCCTAACGTAACTCAGGAGATTGCTGGCGGTCAGTCTAGTATCTCAGGTAATTTTGAAATTCAGGAAGCAGCCGACCTTGCTAACATGCTTAAAGCAGGTGCTCTACCAGCACCGGTAAAGATTGTTGAAGAAGCGATTATCGGACCAACTCTTGGTAAAAAAGCACAAAATCAAGGTTTGATTTCGATCTTCGTAGGTCTAGGTCTTGTGTTGATCTTCGTTGTGATGTACTATGCAAAAGGTGGTTTAGTAGCTAACCTGGCATTGATATTCAACATTTTCTTCGTTATTGGTATTCTTGCACAGCTCAATGCTGCTCTTACTTTACCAGGTATTGCCGGTATCGTACTAACAATTGGTATGGCGATCGATGCTAACGTACTGATCTTTGAGCGTATCAGGGAAGAATTGAGAAATGGTGTTTCTTTGTTAAAAGCAATCGACAACGGATATGGTAAAGCATGGAGTTCGATCGTGGATGCGAACGTTACTACATTTATCATTGCTGTTGTACTTTATGTGATAGGTACTGGTCCGGTTAAAGGATTTGCAATCACGCTTATCATTGGTATTATTTCATCATTCTTCTCAGCAGTATTTATCTCAAGAGTTATTATTGAGAAAATTGCCAACAAGCACAATGAGAAGAGCATGACATTCAGTACTCCTTTCTCTAAGAACTTATTCACTAATTTCAATATCGATTTTCTTGGAAAGAGAAAAACTGCTTATATCACTTCAGCTGCAGTGATCATTATTGGTCTTGGTGTTGTATTTACAAGCGGATTGAACTTTGGTGTTGATTTTACTGGTGGACGTTCATATGTTGTTGCTTTTGATGAGCCTGCTTCGCCTACTAATTTGAAGACTGGTTTAATGAAAAAGTTTGATGGAAAGTCTACAGAAGCTAAGCTTTACGATGCTAATAACGTTGTTAAGATCACTACTTCTTATCTGATTGACGATGAATCAATCGAAGCTGATGAGCAGGTTGAAAATAAGTTGATCGAAGGGATTTCTGAGATCACAGGGTCAGAATTTAAAGCTAATGCGCAACAGATCGAAGCAGGTACTTTTACTATTCAATCATCAAGTAAAGTTGACCCTTCAATAGCTGAGGATATTAAAAATACTTCATGGGAATCAGGTATACTTGCCCTTGTTCTGATCTTCCTTTATATCTTAGTAAGATTTAGAAGATGGCAATTCTCTGCAGGTGCTGTGGTAGCTCTATTTCATGATACATTGATCGTAATCTCAGCATTTGCAATTGCAGGATTATTTGGATTCCAGTTTGAGATCGACCAGGTATTTGTTGCTGCGATATTAACTATCATTGGTTATTCAATTAACGATACTGTGGTTGTGTTTGACAGAATCCGTGAGTCACTGGGAATGAAGTCAGCTAAAGACCTTAATACAAATGTAAATGGTGCGATTAACGATACATTAAGCCGTACTTTAATGACATCGATGACAACTTTACTAGTAGTATTGGTTCTGTTGATCTTCGGAGGAGAAGTGTTAAGAGGATTTAGTTTTGCCTTATTCATCGGTATCCTGATTGGTACATACTCTTCAGTATTTGTAGCTACTCCGGTTGCTGTGGATCTAAGCAAAGAAGATAAATAAAATAGTAATTAAACAAGCGAACATAAATTACTTCATAAAAGACCGGCATCTCGCCGGTCTTTTTTATTTCACTTTTTGAGAAAATTATGATTTGATTTTTGCTAAATCTTGAAACTTAAAACCCCGGAGAATTTACTCCGGGGTTTCTTCATAGTCGAATAATTATAGTTATCAAATTTTCACAGCAGTTGGTGATTTCCACGTTTTTATTTTCTCCAGGTCTGGCTGGTAAATTCGTAATATCACATCCATTTCAAGGTCTGCTCTATTAATGGGGAGCCAGTTTTCAGCAGGGACTCCATCGGGCTTCTCTGCAGAGATATAAATGTCTATACCTCCATCATCATTGAGTTTCATTCCTGAATTTTCGCCCACACTGTATTTTTTGTGATCATTTGGGATAAAAAAGCCATTTTCCTTTTCGTAAAGAGTAAACGACCAAAATGCTTTTGCTGGTGGCATTTCTTCCTTGGACAAGCTGATCTTGTAATCATTCATTGCATTTATAGGTTTACCATCCTCAGTGAGTACAGGAGGGTAAAGCGCTTCTTTTGCAGGTTGTCCGATAGGACCAACTATAGAAGGAACTAATAATGATTCAAGACCTGCCGATCCTTTTGGTAAGAATAATGTTGTCGATAATTTTTTTGATTGCTTTGGATCACTGAATATGGCAAAGCTTTCTTTTTTTACCTTTAGAGATACTTCTTTAAATTTTTCTCCATCGATTTTGGCTGTAGTTGATGGATCGAATTTTTTGCCAGGAACTACTCCTAGTTTTTCATAACGATCCAGAACTGCCTGGTCTAACTTGAAATCAGGATCAAAAGTGGTGTGATTGAAAATAAACTGCATAACCTCCAGTAAGTTGTTTTCGAAGATGTCTGCATCTGTTGCTCCATATGCAGGAAAATCTACTTCCTCAGGGGGTAACTTAGGTTTTCCAAGATATTCTGAAAGTGATACCCCTTTAATATTATTGATTTGATCAATGATTTTCTGATATTTTTCAGGTTCATTAGCATGAGGCATCACTCGTAAAACAGCAGAATTAAAATCTCCGGTCAATTCCATTTTTTTATCAATCCCTTCTATATCCTCTCCATTATAATTTTCGGTTCTTTTAGTATAGAATAGAATACTTGTTGGTTTATCAAAATCACCATTGACAGTTGAAAGTGGAATGTTGACATAATGATCGTATCCGGTAACCATCAGGGATACATATTTTGAATCAATAGCCGGAAATTGTAGAATGATTGGGTCTTTGCGCAAATCAAGCATAGCAGTTTGATACAATACGTCATTGTTAGGGCGTGAAATGAATTTTGCAGTATGGTCCAAAAGCTTCGTATTCTTTAAGCCCTTATTATATCCCCTGGTGGTCATACCAGATTCTGCTAATGCCATTTTTTGGTTGACATTATACATCGCAACATATTGATAAGAGCGCTTTACAATGTCTTCGATTTCTTCATTGCTCAAAATGATGAAGCCCTGGTCATCGGTTTCGAATTTTATAGTATCATTTGATGATGAATTACAACTGATCGTAATTACTAACATCAAAAGGAATGAGAATTTAGCTAATGTTTTCATATTGCTGGCCTTTAAAGTGTGTTCGGGGTGAGGTCTCACAGTATATTAAATACTGTTTTCAGGACTTAATTTTAAATCCTATATGAATTTAATAATGCACCTATCTAAATAATATGACACACGTTACATAAGCTTATGCTTTTTGTCATTGAAAGTTTATATCCAAAAAAATTTTTTTTAGTAAAATAAAGGCGGGTATATGATCAAAGTGGGTGATTTGTAATCGATTAGGTGCAGACTAAATCTTAGATTTTGTACTAAAAAATAATTACACTTAAAGTTTAGATGGTAGTATCATCATATGAAATCACATCCTCGATCCGCAGGTTTTTCGAGGATGTGTTTAATGTCTGGCTAAGTATTTTTTCTACTGATTTTTTTTATTCATACAATTTTCATACAGTAGTATATGGTTGCCCAAATCTTCAAAGTTTTGTTTTTTCATTTGAGTTAAAAGGCTACAATCAGAAAATAGCTGATAGAATGTTTTTTTATAATTATTCTTTTTAACATTTATCAACTCACCTTCATTTTTAGAAACTAAAAAAGCACGGTGTTTGTCACCGGTCCAGACTATATGCTCTCCTTCCAGCGAGGTTGATTTTCTAGCTTGTGGATTATAAAATACCTGAAATTGACTTGAAAATGTAGGATTTAACAGTTGAAGTAAGACTTCTTTATTTCCATTTACCACGGTATTGCGGTATATAATATAATCATCCGGAATAGCTGAAGGATGGTTTTTAGTTAGCATTTTTTTGACTGATGAATTTCGTTCATTTACATATTGAAATCTCACTGCATCATTCATTGCAATATGTAATTCATAAATGTCTGAACTTTTGATTTTAATTTTCTCTTCATGTCTATTCAGAATAGTAACCTGGGTAATACCATGTGTGTTTTCAGAAGTGTTCAGGAGCTTGCCTTCTTCAAATTCACCTGATTTTAAAATGATTTTGCATTTATTGGAAAGCGGAACATCCTCCAGGGGTTGTTGGAGGGATTGTGCTACAGTGAAATTAACCAATAACACCATCAGCACGGCTGAGATAAATAAGGTTTTCATTTTCGTTAGATAAACAATACTTAAACGAAAACTGGACAATTTTAGTTGAAGTGGAAGATCAGAATTTGTTACTTAAAATGTAAGGCAGATTTAAGGTGATAATCTGCCTTACATCATTGACGGAAGTAGGTTATCTATCCCCTTATTTTTTAACCATCAAAGCTTTACCAGTTCCGGTAACTTCATTGTTTTCATTTAAAAACTCATAGATTAAAGTGTCACCTTTAGGTTCGGCCATTCTTGTTTTAAAGGTTCTTCCGATCCTGTCTTCATTATTGGAATACTTGATGATAAATTCAGTCAGGTTACCACTTTGATTAAATGTTCCGTATTCGGATAAATTAACACCTGTTTCAGCATTATCAATTGTCCAAATGAATGATTTTCCATTGATAACACAGTATCCATCTTGCGGCGGCAAATACTTATATGTTCCATTTAACGAATGCTCACTCAATTTCTGGTAAATATTTGATGCACCCCATTCTTCTGATATTTTTCCATTTTCATTAATTTTTGAAATAATGACAGATTCCCATTCTAATTTTTCTCCGGATGGCATAAATCCTTTGAAGGGTTTCGAATGTGTGCCAGTATGATGCCTAACCCAGGCAACAGAATTATCTCCAATTACTTTGTTTTCAACATTTACCTTGAGGTCAGGGAATGCATTTCTCATTTCTTTTACATGTTTTTTAATTATAGCAGGACCTTCATTTCGATAGTTTTCAGCGAAGATTGTATCTGCATAATCTAAATTTCCATCATTGAGGATTTCATTGTTGGCTTTTATCGGGTCAACATGATCAATAGCGTTTTTCTCTTCCGGCTGACTGCAACAAATCAGGAGGAAAACCAAGGTGGTAGTGAGGGATAAATATATGGTTTTCATGATTATTAAGAGTTGTTTGAGTACGTGGTAAGGAGGCGGTGTTCTAGTAATTTACCTATATTCTCTATTTTGGACAATAGCTCATATCGAAAGTAGATACTATGAATAGTCCTTGTGATTGAATTCGATTATATTAAGAAAAGAATAGAATAATTAACTGTTGATATGAATGACGAATCATTAAGGCCTCTTTTAAGAAAAATATTGAATTGGGAGGATGCTCATGTGAATTTTGATAATGCTATCAATAATATACCTGAAAAGATGCGAGGTATCAGACACAAGGACATACCTTATTCTTTATGGGAATTAATTGAACATATTCGGTTATCCCAATATGATATTTTAGAATTCTGTCGTAATCCAGATTATAAAGAAATGCCATGGCCTGATGCATATTGGCCTGATTCAGCTGCACCTGAATCTTCTGATGAATGGGATAGAAGTATAAGTAAATACAAAGAAGACAGGGAGTCATTAAAGAAATTAGTGTCTGATGAAAATCTGGAGTTGGCTTCAGAAATACCTCATGGTGACGGACAAACTTATATTCGTGAAATACTACTTGTTGCTGACCATAATGCCTATCATGTGGGGCAAATAGTTTTGCTTCGTAAATTATTGGGTATTTGGGAATAAGGTTTTATTATTATAAAATATTTGCAATCCTTTTATCTTATGAAAAGATTTTTTTTAACTGTTTTTCTGTTTTTTATTTTTAATATTTCATTTGCCCAGGATAACCCTCCAAACCTAATTAAGAAGTCAACAATTGAATATATAAATTCAATTACAGATGAAATTAAATATGTAGTAACATCTAGTGATCCTGACGCTGATCCATATTCATATTCTGAAGATTCACTGAAAATGATCTATCATGAGAATATAGATTCATTAATGTTTGCCATATATGCTTCAGCATCTGAAATAGATGAAAATGGAGTGGTTGTAGACGATATTATTTATGTTTCTGTTCAGGAAACTCCACTTTTGTGGTTAAAGGATGTAGAAATTAATGCTAATAAGATAACCTTGAAGATGGTGGATCCTGAAGTCTATGAAGGTGAATATTATACTTATTATATTTTGCTATTTCTAGATTCAAATGAAATGGCTAATCGATTAGCGGATATTTACAATGATATGGCTGATAGGGTTAATCAATATTTAAAAGCCAGGGAAGATAAAACTTCGTGTGATCCCCCTGAGTAACCTTTTTAATATTAGAATATGATTAAGATACTCTCCAGGAAAGAAACATTAGAATATAATTCTACACTTGCATCTTTTATTGTTAAGGTACAGGAAGATAAATATAGCCCGGAAAAGAATCAGATGTTGCTTGAGCCAGGTGAACACTATGATGATCAAATTGGTGAATACAGGTCTTTTAATCGTGAAGAATGTAATCGAATTAATGAGGAATTATTGACAGAGTTCAATAGAAAAGCAGATAAAATAAATGTGAAATCATTACCAAAGAAATTTACATTTAAAGTATATGATTTTCCAGCTGCTTCAATGAGTGATTTAGTACTTCAAATAGGTTTAACGTTTCAAAAAATTAGTAACCAATTAAATGCTGGGCCTGTTTTGTTCATGAATGATTTTGCTGTTCCATGGTTAAGTCAGAAAAATGATTATGCTCCAGTAAAGGAAGCCCAAATGTATTTGAAAAGGATTGGGGTTGATGATGATTTTGCTGGTGGATTTATAGTTAATACACCAGAATTATTAGATTTTATGAGTTATCTATTTTGGATAATTCGTTGTAATGCAGAACTCCCACCATGTTATTTTACTTTTCAAAAATCGAAGTTTGTTGCTAGTTTATGCAAATACGGGAATGTACATTTCACATTTTATAACGAAGAAGAAATGAAAGTATTGGAAAAAATTTTTGATCATTTAGATATGAAAGAGGTGCCAGGAGGTGCTTGTTTGGAAAGGTTTGCTGACGGGGCCTCAATTGAAGGACGAAGAATAGATTGGTAGCTAAATATTTTTTTATTAATCTGTATTAACTCAAATAACCTTGTTAAGAAATATTGTTCTTTTTGGATTTGTTCTATCACTGATCATTTTATTGGTATATCTTCTTTTACCTCTTGAGAGTGATCGATTTGAGCTGACGCCCAATGAAGATAGGTTAGTAGACAAAATATATTACCTGAATAACCCTCCTATAAGTGAGAATGATTCACCTCCAAATATAATCTGGATCGTTGTTGATGATCTTAGTATGGCAGATACAGATTTGTATGGTGATGGGCCTGTCTCGGTTCCCAATATGAAAAAACTGGCTAACAGGGGTGTGAAATTTAATAATGCCTATGTCTCAGCCCCGGTATGTAGTCCCTCACGGGCAGCAATTGTCACCGGAAGATACAATCAGCGATTTGGATATGAGCATCAGTTACATGATCGGTATCTAAAGAACAGGCTGGAGTATCTTGGATTCAGGTATTTAATTGATAGTGATCCATGGGTTCCTCAATATCAAACTGAAGTGCCTTCCGCTGACTTTATAGAGAATATAGGATTGCCTTCCTCTGAAATCACTTTTGCAGAAGTAGCTAAAAAGTATGGGTTTGAAACTGGATACATAGGGAAATGGCATTTGGGTAAAAAAGAAGACAATAGTCCAAATGCTTTTGGTTTTGATCATTTTTACGGTTTCTATTCCTCGCATAGTTTATATATTCCGGAAGGGACGCGTGGATATGTTGAACAAAAAATACCTGATGATTTTACTGACGAATATATCTGGGAAGGTCAACGAAAAGGACAGCAGGCTATTCGAAGAAACGGCGAAATTATTTCTGAAGATAGATACCTGACTTCTGCTATTACAGATGAAGCCATAGATTTTACTGAAGCCCACAATGAGAAACCATTTTATTTATTGGTTTCATACAATGCCCCGCATACACCTCTACAAGCTCCAAAAGAATATGTTGAAATGTTTAATGATGTTTCTGATCCGGTAAAAAGAGTGCACTTTGCACTGATCAAAAGCCTGGATGATGAATTAGGACGGTTGATGAATCACTTTAATGATAAAAGACTGACAGAAAATACGCTTATCTTTTTTATAAGTGATAATGGAGGAGCAGAATTTAATTTGACAACTGAAAACGGACCTTATCAGGGAGGAAAGATTACCAATTTTGAAGGAGGGGTAAAGGTACCGATGATCATGTCCTGGCAGGGGAAGATAGACAGTGGTGAAGTTTTTAATCACCCGGTCCATTCCACAGACCTGTTTATGACTTCTGCAAGAGCTATAAAGGCAAAGCTACCTGCTGATAGAATTTATGATGGCGCAGACTTGATAAAACATGTTGGAAATAATACTATGCCTCACGATTATATTTACTTTGATATGGGCAACAATCGCGGTATAAGAGGCGAGCGGTGGAAGCTGGTATGGAATGAAGCAAATGGGGATTCAGTACTTTTCAATTTGAAAGAAGACCCTTATGAACAAAGAGATGTGTATGAGTTTAATAGGGAAGTAGTTAAAAAACTCACTAATGAATTTGAAGAATGGGCAGCAAAAAATATTGATCCGATTTGGCCACCGATGATCTATTATCATTATACCACTGATGACGGGAAAGAGTATTTTTTTGATGAGTAGTTTATTAGAAAAATAGAGTCATTTTGCATCGAAGATCAACCATGTAAGTTTTTGGCAAATGATTTGCAATGGAAAGGGGTATAGAATGAAATATAAAATTATCTTGTTGCAATTTTTTAAATCTAAAATTTTCAAGTTTGTTACAATTTTCTCATATCAGGATTCTATTAGTAACTTTTTCAGTTTCACTGGGAATAACCCTGCTTAGTTTCGGTATGGATTTTCTCAATGAGGTTTCGATTACCTTTCATGATTTTTATTTTCAAATTTATCCGGTTTTCATTTTTTTACTTTTATGGACTATTCAGATATACGGGATTTATTTGAATAAAATATTTTTCAAGAAAATTGGCATTAAGAATGAAATAAAATTAATGCTGATTTTTACAGCTATTTTGACCTTTTATTTGACCTATTTCGGTTGTTTGCTATACGCCCATTATAGTGTGTCTGCAGTTGTAGAGTTTTTTTCAAGAGAAGGTGTTTCACAACAGACTTCCATAGGATTTTATGTTTCAATTGCAGGAGTTATATTATTGATAATTTTACAATTCGTCCTTGAAATTAAACTTCTAAATAAGCTTAAAGCAATTAATCAAAATAAACTTTAAGCTTATCCGGAAGCTAAGTGAATTTATTATTTTTCTCTACTCTGTTCTCAAAGATTTGTCTTTTCAGTCTCATCATTGTGAATATTCATCGATGAGATCATCCATCTACCATCTTTGCTTTTTTTTAAAGTAGAGGTGTGAGTACCCTTTTCCGGTTCAGATACCTCAAAGTATGTTAAGGACCAGTATAACTTGAATAGAAAATTTTTTAAAACTACAGGATAAATAAGGTAGATTCTTCTACGCTACCTTACTTCAAATTAGATCATTATGAATTGATCGCTTTTTGTCAATTAAAATCAGTCGCTTTATTGATTTTTGTCATAATTCTCCTGGAAGTTCTATTCTACATTTGAGTACAAATAAAAAGGCAATGAAAAAGAATATGGGGACTGCCGACAGGGCAATAAGAATAGTAATAGCAATAATAGTAGTTACGTTATATTTTACTAGTGTTATCACAGGTACAACGGGTATAGTGTTAATGGCACTGGCAGCAATTTTTTTAATTACAGGCTTTATTAGTTTTTGTCCATTGTATACCCCGTTTGGTTTAAATACATGCTCAAGAAAAAAATAGATAAGAGGAAAACTACCTGAATAGTTTGGTTTGGTTAACGAAAAAAAGGACTGTATTGATCAGTCCTTTTTTTATATTCTATTCTAATAGAAAATACTTATTTATTCATAATGCGACTTTTGCCACATTGAGCGAAATTTTTGTTCTGACCCAAATCTAACTTTACCTCAGAAGAAAACTCCTTGAGAAGTTTTTCAAAGTTTTTTGTGGTTTCCTCAGACACTGAAGGAGTTATGACTTTGAAAGCGTAATAATCTATCGTGCCATCTTCTGCGAAATAGATCTTGTTAAATAAGCTGATTGAAGAATCACCTACACCCCAGTCAAAATTATTTTTAGACAGATAATCCCCTAGTTCCTGATGTAAATCTGACCAAGATCTCCTTACCTTTTGAATATTTTCTTCACTATTGTATGCAGGAAGTAATAAGTTAACATAGCCACTATCAAGTTTAAGACTCTCTAATTTTTTTAATTCTTCCTCATTGGCCAGAGAGAAAGTGATCGGTTGATTTTTAATTTTTTCTTCGTCGTTGGTTTCTTTTTTAGTACTTGCCAGGTTATCACATCCGAATAAAAATACTGAGATTGTGATCAGGGAAAAGAAAAATACTCTCATAAAACTTTAATAATTAGGTCAATTGTAAACCTAAGTTTTTAGTTCTACAATTAAAACTATTTTCTTAGTTAAAATTATTTAAACGGTAAATATTAAATGGATAGTCTAAAGTAACTTTGACAGATGAGCAAATTTGAATTCATTAAAGTGAAAATCATATGCTAAAAAAAATATTATTATCATTCCTAATTCTTCTGATTGGCTTCACAGCTTTTTCTTTTTATTTATCTCCTAGACTTGGAGGTCTAATATCTTTAGGAAAAGATGAAATAGACAAAAATATCTATAAGCTTGAATTTGATAAAGGCAATGAAAATAGCTTTGGACTTGAGTATAATGATCTTTCTGAAAGAGGAGACCTCGTTGCATTAAGGGAACAATTTCGCCTTGACAAAATTGTTGATACAATTGATGACGATTTTGAACAGGTGTTAGCAATTCAAAGTTGGGTACAAAGCCAGTGGGAACATGATGGGGATAACGCACCAGACAAATTTAACGCTGTTTATATTCTCGAGGAAGCGCAAAAAGGCAATCGGTTCAGATGTGTAGAATATAGTCTGGTGGCACGGGAATGTTTAGCTGCGCTGGGCTTCAAAGTCAGGACTATAGGCTTGATGACTAAAGATATTTCCGAAGTTAAAAGTGGTGGAGGTCATGTGGCTAACGAAGTTTACCTGGAGGATTTAAATAAATGGATGTTTATCGACCCGCAATTTGATGTTATTGCTGTCAAGGATGGAATCCCATTGAATGCTGTTGAACTTCAACACGCTATAGCACATAATGAAAATTTTGATATCATAAACCCTAACAACACGATATCCAAAGAAGATTATGTTGAATGGATCGGTCCATATCTGTATTATTTTTATGTCACTATAAATGGGCAGCGAATCAGTGTTTGGGACCGAATTATTGGTAACAAAAAACAGTTGACCTTACTTTCGAAGGATGCACGTGAGCCTGAATATTTTCAAAAGATTTTTAAGATCAACAATTCTTACTATACTAATTCACTAAATGATTTTTATCCAAAAATAAATCAATAGTCATATGAAAATTTAGTTTTTAAAATTTTCTGATACTTTAAATTATTTGTCAGGATCATATTTCCACAAGGTATCATTAGACATACCAAAATAAATACCATCTTTACCTTCAACGACAAATCTTATTTCTCTTCCACCCAGATAAGGTTTGCTTACAGGTGAAACAGTATAATTTTCCAAATCAAGGGTATATAAATTATATCTATCAGCTATATATAGTTGGTTTTTATACTCAATTATACCTTTAAAAGTTCCCCATTCAGCTTCTGAATGTAAATAACCATCCTCGATCCATTCATTATTTATTTTTTTATAGAATCTCAGATAGGCTTCTATAATACTTTGATTGTTTAAATCAAATAATACAAAATAGGGTTGATTGTTATATTTAAAGGCTTCTCTCTCAATTATAAATCCACCTTCCCAATGTTTGGTCGGATATGGTAAACTATCTGATGTCATCCAGTTTTTCGATATTGGATCATATTCGTAGATATATTCATTATCCAGCAAATTTAAATTGCCATCAAAATAGCTAGCATGACTCTGGGAATAGCTCCCTGTAGTTTCGAATTTTGCAGGAATTTCTTCCCAGGTATTAGTAATCAAATCAAAACGATACATATCCTGTAAGTAATTACCAAATCCAAAATAAAATGCATTATTTCCCCCTTCAGAAAAAGGACGTTCCCTTGGTTGATTGTTTGGAAGATTGCCTAATACTGACCATTCTTTAGAATCTGTATTATAGGAATATACTTTAATAGGATTAGGTTCATTAAACAAATACCCACCAGTAAAAATAATTTGATTATCTACACTGGTTTGAGTTCCTAAAGAAGCGAATGCATCATCGGGAACGTTTTTTAATTCTGTCCAGGAAGATTTATAATCAAACTCAAGCATTATTTCGGAAGTGGTAGTTACACCACCCGAGACAACAGTTATCTTATCTATTATATTTGTCGATTTTCTAGTGTCATCAAAACTAGTATTGATCTCTGCAATTATTTGGTTCTGTGATGCAGAGATAACCGTCATCTGTTTATTGCCAAAAGTAATGATGTTATTATTAATATCTGGACTAAAGCCTTTCCCTGTTATAGTTATTTGGCCGCCATAGTTTTCAACATATTTTGGATTGAAATCTGATATTTCAGGTGATTTTAATGTTAATGAATCCTCAATCACTATAACAGGACCCATTTTGTTAGGTGCATACTGAATATTAAATAGACCATCATAAGTAAAAGCAGAATTAGGGAATAAAAACCTTATTTCATCAGATGAATTAGAAATGATATTCGAGCCACTATAATTATTACCCTTGAATAAACCGATTTTATTGTTGGTTGGATGAAAGTTTTTACCTTTAATGATAATTTCATCTCCAAATGTAGCTTCATTGGGCGTTATGGATTCTATTAAAATTGTATTCATTTCAAAATCAAAATCGAGGGAATGACCACCGTCTTTTAATATTATTTTATTAGACTTATATCTAATTTCTTCAGGGATTATGAATGTAATAAAATCCTTTCCCTGATTTATTATTTCACATTTGTCACTTTGGTGAACATATGGATTACCATTATATGATGTTTGAAAGTTTATTAATATTTCGTTACCATTTTCTCTGGTTTGAAAGTTTTCACCTGTTATGGTTAATTCATCTAGCCAGGTGCCATTGGTAGGCATGAAAGATATTGCTGGCTTTAAATACTTGAAGTCTGTAATTGTAACAATTTGTTTACCAACGCTAAGTTTTACAGTATCAGTGGTTATACCTGGAGGAACAATCACCTTCATAAAATCATTTTCTAAGCTTATAATTTCACAAGATTTTGACCCAATCATTATATCAGAAAATTCCGGGAAGTATTTGAAAATCCCTGATATTGAAATAGTGTCGTAAGATCTGGCTGAAGTAGGATTGATTTCTGATATTTTTATTTCTTCTAATTGAAGCTTTTGACTTGAATAAGCAATATTTCCTACAATTGAAACACTAACATCGGATACCATATCTAGAGGTTTATATGGAACAACTACACTTAATAAAGTATCAGATGATTCTATTACATTAGTCTTGTGATCTCCAATTTTGACTATATTGCTTGTCTTCACAAAGCTAAATCCATCACCTTTAATTAATATAGTATCACCGTGAATAGCTGTAGAGGGTTTAATGCTTGTAATTATGGGAGCCCCACTTCCTAGACTTAAAAACTCTTTATTTTCACCGTAAACTATATAATCATTCGTCTCAATAAAAGCTCTGACACTATATGCCACATTCTCTTCAAGAGTGGTATTTATAATTGCAGAAAAATTGCTTGATTGAATATTGTCAGCATATATTACACCATCACTTAACTCTTTTGTAGGATTTTGAGCTTTAGCCCAAACAAAACCATAATTAATAACCTCAAAATCACCTCTATAAATTATTTCTGCATTGAATTTTGCTCCCTCATCTGAAATTTCTGTTACTGGTAGAGTATTTAATCTGGGATAGGGCCTTTGTGTAACCTGTTCTTCTTCACATCCTGATATCAGGAAACAAATAATCGAAAAGTAAAATATATATTTAATAGTTGAATTCATTATTTATATAGGATTAGATTTATTGAAAATCTGCTTAACTTTCCATTTGACTCTATATCAGTGCTGAGTCGTGCCATATAAAAATATCTTATTCCCAAACTAGCTTCAAATTTTTCAAAAGCTTTAGTGTATCCAATTCCACCCCAATATCCAATTTGATTTTTTTTGATCTCCAAAGCGGATTTTTCCGGATATGTTGTTACTTCATTGGTTGAAGAAACCTTTTCAGTTAATAAAATCGATTTGGTGTTTACATGAAAATCAAAATTAAAGCCTCCATGAAAATATATTTTGTCATAAGTTAAGGGTATAGAATATTTTAATGAAATAGGCAGAGAAAAAGTGTTTATGGAAATATAAGTATCATAATAATACCGATATGATCCGTCAATTACTTTATGTGATGAGTAGCTTGATTTTATGTAATGAACTTCACCTTGAAGGGCTATATTCTCATTTATTCGAGGAGAAGAAAGAATGAAAATAATCCCGAAATCAGGATTGATTGAATTATAAGAATTATTTAAGTAAATATAATTATTCCGATTGTCTGGTAACCTGATGATAGAATTACTGATTCCAACACTTGCTCCAATTTTAAAACTTGTCCGGGGTTGGAGAGATTTGAATTCTTCGAATTCAGATCCAGAGCATATATTATATTTGACAATTAATTTAGTTAGTCCAATATCATTTAGCCTTAATTTCTCAATATGACTATTGGAATTGTATAAGCAGTCACTAATTAAAAATGATAATATTCCCTTCCAATTGTTATTTTTTATATAACCTGTCCTATTAACTATATTTGACTTCTCTTTGATGGTCTCCAGATTATATAAAATTGTATCTTTTTTTACATAATATTTATTATGTGATTTGTAAAGACTTATTTTTCCAGTTACAAGAACTTCTACAAAACGGTCTTTCAGGATTTGAGAGAGATAGAATTTTTCATTTATTACTCCATAACCTATAATGTCACTTGGTAAATAAGTTTTTGATCCGTTTTCTCCAATAAAATCACAGGATTTATAATTCTTTGAATTAGACCGATATTCAATTAGTCCTTCAATGGTATCATTTTCAAAAGTTATAATGAACCCATTTTTATAATTGTTTTGTCCCGATAAATCAATTATAAAAACTACATTAATAGATAGAAAAAAAATAATTTTAATAAGAGTTCTCAAATTACTAAAAATGGCATTATAAAGTGCCCGAAATTTTAGATGCATGTCTTTTTGTTGATGAAGTTTGATAAAGCCCTATACAGTCAAAAAGATGCAAATTAAAATTAAAAAAATAAATTTCAAACAAATTAATGTTTCTAATTCATCAAGATCATAGTTTTATTACTGATTTTTTAATTGCTTTTTAAGCAATTGGTTTTTTCTGATAGTAAGATGGTTTTGGTATCTAGATGTAAACTATTTGTTAAGGAATGATCCAATGAATTGATTAAGTGTGATAATTATCACACTTTATGATCCCCATCTTAATTAAATTAAATAAAAAATTCAGGGAGTCATGAAAAAGAACATGGGGACCACCGATAGAGTAATCAGAACAATAATTGCATTGACTTTGATTGCATTATTTGTTGCTGAGGTATTAACCGGAGTCTTGGGATTCGTTATGCTAATACTTGCAGTTATATTTCTGCTTACTAGTTTTGCAGGATTTTGTCCGTTGTATAAACCCTTTGGTATTAGCACATGTCCAAGGAATAAACAACATCGTTGAGGTTAAGGTAGAATAAGCACTGTGTGATAATAGTTTGATTACAGATTAAAAAGAACGCCAATCGGCGTTCTTTTTAATTAAACTTAATCAAGTTTTATCTTGAATGAGTTAGACTTAAGATTCAGAATTGTCGATTTTCTCGGAAAAATCGCCATCAATAAACTTTAGTTTTGATTTCGATTGTCACCAAAGGATATGGTTGTAATAAAGTGCTGTTTTACTTCTCTTCCTCTTTGAGAGGCAGGTTTCCAATTTGGCATAGTTTTGAAAGTATTTAATATCTCTTTTTTCACCTGATTAGAAAGGTTTATTTCCTTAAAAAATTTTATATTTTCTGCCGATCCTTCCTCATTAATCGTAAATTGTACTATGACACTACCAGTTGATTTTTGTTCAAGCATTGATTGATTGTATTGGAAGTTGGCAGCAAAAAACGCGTATAGATTAGCCACTCCTCCGTGAAATGAAGCAGGTTCTTCTATTATAGTGAAATTTGGGTTTACACTTTGAGTATAAGTATTTTTTGATTCAAATTCCTTTTTGGTGATATACGTTGATGGTCCTTTATATTCTCCTAATCTAAGATCGATATGATCGATAATTAATGTTTCTTTTTCTAATTGAATTATATTAGTAGAGCGTCCTTTCAATCTGTGTGGAGTTGATTGGTACCCTATGTAGGAAACCTCTACTTCTTTATTATCATATAAGCGTTCTATTTCAAATTTACCTTCTCTATCTGTTGAAGTTCCTTTACCGGTATTTTTTATAATAATGTTAGCACCTTCTAAAGGCTTTTGAGTTTCCTTATCTATTACCTGGCCAAAATATTTTTTATTTTGACAGAACCCAGTATTAGATAATAATATGAAAATGGAAAAATAAATCAGCTTAGCCATAACTAAATAAAAATTCCTGTATTAGTAAAAAATTGATTTCAAATTTAAGTATTTATATTTAAATAGGTAAGTAAGTTTTATAGTTAGAAATAATATTTCATTACTATTGTGATTATCTGAATTACTCTCGAAACACTTAATCATGTAAATTGTCTAACTTATTCCTATTCTCTCAGTTATAACACCATGCGACCAAAAGATCCGTTATTACAATTCACCGATAAAGGTATCTATTGCGAAAAGGGAGGTTTCTTCATCGATCCCTGGCGGCCGGTGGATAAAGCCCTGATCACTCATGGACACGCAGATCATGCCAGGTGGGGAATGAAAAACTATTTATCTACTCCAATAACTGAAGCGATCATGAAATATCGGATCGGTGCAGATATTAATTCTGAATCCATAGGTTTCAATCATAAAAAAAGAATAAATGGTGTCCACGTCTCCTTTTTTCCTGCGGGACACATACCCGGTTCGGCGCAGATCCTTGTTGAAGACACATCACAACGCTGGGTAGTGAGTGGTGACTATAAAGTAATTGAGGATTCTATTAGTGAGCCATTCGAGTTAGTGAAATGTGATTATTTTATTACTGAGTCAACTTTTGGGCTTCCTGTATATCGATGGCGTACCGATGAAGAGATCTTTGGTGAATTAAATCAGTGGATCTCTGAAAATATTGAAAATAAGATTAACTCGGTAATACTTGGATATAGCCTTGGGAAGGCTCAGCGATTATTACAGGGAATAGACAATTCTTTTCTCCCTGTTTACTGTCACGGTGCTGTGTATAATATGAACGAAGTACTAGCGGCAGCCGGGATGGATCTAAACGATTATAAACCTATAACCAGGGACACCCCAAAAGACGAATTAAAAGGAAGAGTTATCATCGCTCCACCATCGGTGTTAGGAACCCCCTGGTTGCGCAAGTTAAAACCCTATAAAACGGCAATGGCCAGTGGTTGGATGACCCTCCGTGGTGCTCGTAGAAGGCGAAATGCTGATAAAGGCATTATTCTTTCTGATCACGTGGATTGGCCCGGTCTTAATGCCACTGTTAAAGCGGTGGAGGCAGAGCATATATACGTTACCCATGGATACTCAGACATTTATGTTCAATACCTGAGAGAACAAGGAATCGATGCGGATGTTGTTAAATCTGAATATGAAGGAGAAACTGATACAGAATAATGAAGCACTTCATTTCTTTATTTAAAAAGATCGATAGTACTACCAAAACATCTGTAAAACAGGCTGCATTGGTTGAATATCTCCAAAAATCGGATGGGCGGGATAGTATTTGGGCTGTAGCCTTACTTACAGGTAAGCGTCCAAAGCGTACCGTAAATTCGACACAAATCAGGACATGGGCTGCTGAGGAATCTGGTATTCCTCTATGGCTATTTGAAGATACTTATCATATTGTTGGTGATTTGGCAGAAACTGTTAGTTTGGTGCTACCTCCTGTAGAAAAAGAAAACCTTAAACCCTTAAGCGAATACATGGATTTGCTTACCGGTTTAAAAGATAAAGAGGAGGAAGAGAAGAAAGAACTCGTATTGTCAATCTGGAGATCATTAGATGTCACAGGCAGATTTATTTTTAACAAACTCATGACCGGTGGGTTTCGGATTGGTGTCTCTTCCAAAATAATGACGAAAGCAATTGCTGATTATGCCGAATTACCTGAAGATGTTGTTGCCCTGAGATTGACAGGTAGATGGTCTCCTGTTGATCTCACTCTGGATGATCTGTTAAAAGAACCTGATGAAGAAGAGCGGTTGTCAAAACCATATCCGTTTTACCTGGCGTATGCATTGGAAGATGAGCCTCATGAGCTGGGTGATCCTGATGAATGGTTCGCCGAACGAAAGTGGGATGGTATCCGTGGTCAGATCATTTTACGTGATGGTCAGTTGTTTGTGTGGAGTCGTGGTGAAGAGCTGATCACTGATAAATATCCTGAATTTGAAATATTGAAGGACCTATTTGATCATGATATCGTTTTTGATGGGGAAATCCTGGCTTTCAGTGAGGGTGAACCGCTACCATTTCATTTACTCCAACAACGTATTGGAAGAAAGAATGTCACTGCCAGCCTGATGAAAAAGGTGCCTGTTGCTTTTTACGCATATGATATATTAGAATATAAAGAGGAAGATTTCCGTGAGGTTCCTTTTAGTAAAAGGAGAGCGCTCCTGGAGAAGGTACTCAGTGAAATTGATTCTGAAATTATTAACCTTTCACCAATAGTTTCTTTTTCAAACTGGAAAGAACTGGAACCAGAAAGAGAAAATGCTCTTGAGTATAAGAGTGAAGGGTTGATGTTAAAGCATAAAGATTCGATCTATCAGGTAGGACGTAAAAAAGGAGGATGGTGGAAATGGAAAATGGATCCACTGACTGTCGATGCAGTCTTGATTTATGCCATGAGAGGCCATGGTCGTCGGGCTAATTTATATACAGATTATACATTTGCTGTGTGGGATGATGAAGGAAACCTTGTGCCTTTTACTAAAGCATATTCCGGATTGACTGATGCTGAATTCATGGAAGTCGATCGATTTGTTAAACAAAATACGATCGAACGATTCGGACCGGTCAGGTCTGTAACTCCCGAGCTGGTCTTTGAGATCGCTTTTGAGGGTATTGCGCCTTCTAAAAGACATAAGTCAGGAGTGGCAGTCAGGTTCCCCAGAATGCATCGATGGCGAAAGGATAAACCTGTGGAAGAAGCTGATACTCTGGCAAATCTGCATAAAATATTAAATATAGTTACTTGATAGTTTGATATTATTATTTAGAGTACTTTCGCGATTATTTTATCCTGGATGGAAATTTATAACCAGATAAGTGAACGGAAAGAAGTTAAGTATTTTGCCGTTCAATTAGGCAATAACATTGATATTGTCTCACTCAGAAAAGAGACTCGTTTCAGGGTCATTAGTTTTTCAGCTTCAGATATAATGTTTGAAGTTGAGCACGGAGGATACATTCACCTTTTTAAGCAGGGATCAGTTGTTTTTGTTAACTGCAAACAACACGAACAAGATCGATTTATTGAAATAGTTAATCCTTATGTTACAGAGCCTCAGAGCCAGCGTTTTGTAGATGATTTTGAGATTGAAATAGAACCTGATAAACCTTCGCGATTTCAGTTTGATTATTTCTCTCTTCCTGTAGTCAATACTGATGTCCATAAGGTTGTGGCTCTAAATCTTGTGCAAAGTACCGCTTTGGATTATTATTCAGAGATTGTGTCAAGATTGCTTGCGCAAATCAATGAATTCTCTGTTCAATTGGCCCAAAAAGGTAAGCTAAAATCGGGTAGAAAGAGCATGCTTAAATTTATTGGTGAATCTCTTATTTCAAAAAATGCCATAGCACAGCAAATTTATTTTTTCGACACACCAGATATTGCCTGGGATGACCAGTATCTGGATCGGTTAAATCGGGAATTAAATAATAATTTCGAATTAAAGCAGAGGTATCGTGTTCTGGAAACGAAGTTTAAAATACTGGAAGAAAATTTGTCAGTTTATATGGATATCTATAACCAGAAAGAAAGTGCTATTCTCGAATGGATCATTATCATTCTGATATTAATTGAGGTTATAGATACTTTTTTGACAAAGTTGATTTAATTAGTGGTATAAATTTTAGCCAGTTTATCTTTTATCCGCTTGATCTGCATTTTTACAGAACTTTCATTTTGCCCTGTAATAGTCATCAGCTCTTTGATGGAATGTTGATCTTTAAACCTTAAAAGGAACAAAGCTTTTTCTTTTTCATTGAGTTGAGTAAGTAATATGCTTATGATTTCTTCTAGTTCTGAATCCTTTAAAGAGGTAAGACTGCCATCAATATCTTCATCCATTTCGTCTTGAAGGGAATCGATCAATGCTGAGTTTATTTTCACATTAACTTTTTTATTATTTTCCTTTATATAAGAAAGGCAGGTGTTGTGTACTATGCTGTATATCCAGGTTTGGTATTTTGAATTCCCTTTAAACAAATCAAAGTGGATAAATGTCTTGATCAGTATTTCTTGTGTAAGGTCATCCGTGGTTGACGAATCCTTGCTGTACCTGCTGACCTTTTCTTTAATAATCTCCCTCGATTTTTTCAACAATTCTGACATTATTGAAGGATGGCCATATAGTCTGTATAAGGAGGCTAGCTCCTCTATCGATTTTAATTCTACATTCATCGGAAATAAAATTAAGCAAAAGACATAAAATCATTTTATGATATTCAAATGATTGTCTTTTTTTTCAGGCAAGCTAAATAGTCAAGTTTTACTAGAATTTCCGATAAAAATCAAGGGGTTTTGCAAAGAATCTTTACATTATGCAGAATAATCTTCTACGAATCACGGGTGAGCCACATCTATTTCGTAATAAAAAATTAATAAAATAGTTTATTTCAATATAAAATTTTGTTATAGATATAATTTTTATTAATTTATTTATATCAATCAAAATATAACCAAATCATTAAACTATCATGTTAACAAAAACCAAATCCCTTTTGTGCGCAATCCTATGCGCATTTATGATCGTATCCTGTCAAAATGAATCTGAACAAGTAGGACCTGAAAATGAAGTTTCTGAAGAAGCTCTTGCTACTCTGGAAGCCGCTGGTTTTGATGTAGTCAAGTTTCCGGTTTTCAATACTGAAATCGGTTATGTCGTTGAGAATGATATTTTGATTTCTCACGAACAAATGAATTCTTTGAGAGAGGGTTCTGAAATCCCCGCTGTTGAACATTATTCCACAGACAATCTTGTAACGGGTACGCCACGAACTATTAATATTTATGTTAGTACACGTTTCAGGTCGCAATATTTTCAAGCCACAGATGCTGCAATTGCCCGTTATAATGCAGAAGGATTAAACCTTGTATTTAACAGGGTTTCTAGTTCATCAAATGCTGATATTATTATACAACCATCACCATGGTATTATGGGTGGTTTGGAATTTTAGGCTCTGCTGGATTCCCCACTGCTTCAGGAGATCCACATGATCAAATCTTATTAACCAGATCATACTATGATAATGTTTCTGATATTGGTGCATTAACCACTACCATCGCTCACGAGATGGGACATTGTATCGGTTTCAGACATACAGATTATATGGACAGAAGCTATAGTTGTGGAGGTTCGACCAATGATGAAGGTGATGGCGGTGTAGGAGCCAATTATATTCCGGGTACTCCTTCTGGCCCTGAGGCTGGATCGTGGATGCTCGCATGCTCAGATGGTACCGATCGTCAGTTTACTTCTGGAGACAAAACGGCTTTAGATTATCTCTACTAAATTAAGATCGATGTTTTAATAGTTAAAAATCAGCCACCTCATAGTGGCTGATTTTTTTATGAAAAAATATGTGACTTTTTTTGTTTTGGTTGTCTAAGTAATAAATGCTCAACGATGAGAATTGATGTAGATATAAAAACGCAACCAAATGACATAACCTGTGGGCCAACAGCTTTGCATGCTGTATATAATTATTTTTCTAACGGGTATGAGTTAGATACACTTATCAATGAAATACCTATGCTTGATGGTGGTGGAACATTAGGTGTAATGCTTGGTAACCACGCCTTAAAAAATGATTTCTCGGTATATCTATATACTTATAATTTAAATGTTTTTGATCCCTCATGGTTTTCAGAACCAGGAGTTAACCTGATCGCCAAACTTTCTGAACAATTGACTGCAAAAAACGATGACAGGATCAGATATGCTTCTCAATATTATATTGAGTTTTTAAATAATGGAGGAGAAATTATTTACACCCAACTTTCTCAAGATCTTTTCAAGCATTATTTGAGACAGGAGATACCATTGCTTGCCGGATTAAGTGCAACTTTTCTTTATGGATCAATGAGGGAAATTCCTGACTCCAATCAATATGATGACATTCTGGGTTACCCTTCAGGTCATTTCGTAGTGGTATCTGGTCTGGATATACAAAATGAAAAAGTCACCATTTGTGATCCTCTGAAACTGAATCCTTTGGCTGGCAAAATGATATATCATGTAGATCTAAGTCATTTAATAAATTCCATTCTTTTGGGTGTAATCACCTATGATGCAAATATTTTAGTTTTAATTCCTAAATCCAGATATGAGGTTAGTATATATCGTGGTTGAGAAAAGCGTCGAACTTTCTGCCTTTTCAGATATTGACAACACGGAAACCATTACCGCTAAAGAGTATATCGAAAATGAGTTTTTTCAACAGAAAAAGTTATCTGTAATTAACTTATGTGATAATTATGGTTATCAGAGTACAGGGTATTATGTATCACTGTTGGCTGAGGCCCGGAAACATAAGGTGATTCCTACAGTCACTGCTATGCAGGATATCAAGACATCAACCTTAATCAAAACTGATCTTAGTGATTGGGATGACCTAATTCAGAAAACCCTCTCTGAGACTGAATTAGAAAAGCTTGAAATAAATATTTATTTCGGTACCTGTAGAGACCTTAGGTATCTGAAGCTTGCTCTTACATTATTGAATATTTCTCAGCTTCCTTTATTAAAAGCTGTATTTGTCAAAAAATCCGGAAAGTGGTACCCGGGATCCATCAGGCAGCTTTCAATAAAAGATTTGACTGCGGAAGAATTTGCCGAATTTAAATCAAGTTTAATCTCATTTTTAAAAGGTAAGAAGCTGACTGTAAATTACGAGCGTAAAAAATACTCGATGGCCATCCTGGTAAATCAGGAGGATCAAACACCTCCTAGCAATGCAAAAGCACTAAGCAGGCTGGTAAAGGAGGCAGATAAGTCCGGATATTCAGTTGAATTCATTACCAAGAATGACTTTGCCCGTTTATTAAGCTTTGACGCTGTTTTTATAAGAGAAACTACCAATGTAAATCACCATACTTACAGGTTTGCAAAAAAAGCAGAAAGTGAAGGAATTGTAGTTATTGATGATTCTCAGAGTATTTTACGATGTACGAATAAGGTTTTTTTACATGAATTACTAAGTAGTAATGGAATCCCGGTTCCAAAAGCTGTAGTCGTTCATAAATCTCAATATAAAACCTTTAAACTTCCCTTTGAATATCCGGCGGTGATCAAACAGCCCGATGGATCTTTTTCAAAAGGTGTTTTAAAAGTTAATAATCACGAGGAATTAAAAGCCTCGCTGAAAGATATGTTCCAGAAGTCTGATTTGTTGATCATTCAGGAATTTATGCCTACCGAATTTGATTGGCGGGTTGGAGTCCTTAATGGTAATCCGATTTATGTTTGTAAATATTTTATGGCTAGAAATCATTGGCAAATTTATAACTGGGATAAGAAAAAAGGCCAATCAGGTAAAAGTGAAACATTAAAAATAGAAGAGGCTCCAAAAAAGCTTTTGAATGTAGCAACAAAGGCTAGTAAACTGATCGGAAATGGTCTTTATGGAGTTGACATTAAGCAAAAAGACGGAAAGTATTTTGTGATTGAGATAAATGATAATCCGAGTATTGATGCCGGTATTGAGGATAAAGCCTCAAAGAATTTTATTTACAAAAGTATTGTTCAGGAGTTTACTACCCGAATAAAGAATACCAAATGATCAAAAAAAATAGATTAAGACTTTTTCAAGCTTTTGGAGTAGAGCTTGAGTATATGATCGTTAACCGTGACACCTTAGAGGTTATGCCGATCGCTGATAAACTCTTCAGCAAAAAAGGAAATGTAGTTGTAGGGGAAAAAAATAACGGGATCATTAGCTGGTCTAATGAATTAGTAATGCATGTTTTAGAACTGAAAACTACTCGTCCTGAGGAAGATTTAAACCTTTTGAAGGAGGAATTCAGGAATAATATAAAAGAAATAAACGAGCGTTTACTTGATTATAATGCAATGCTAATGCCAACAGCTGCCCATCCTCTAATGGATCCTGTCGTGGAAAAGAAGCTTTGGCCTTACGATTCAGGGGAGGTTTACCAGCGTTACGATGAGGTGTTTAATTGCTCAGGGCACGGTTGGGCAAATCTTCAGTCAACACATTTAAACCTTCCATTTTATGACGATTTTGAATTTGCCCGTTTACATGGAGCTATCCGGATAATTTTACCCTTGCTTCCAGCTCTTGCAGCGTCTTCACCTTTTTTTGATGGTCAATTTTCCGGAGTAATGGATAACAGGCTTATTTATTATATGAAAAATCAAAAAAGGATTCCATGCATAACCGGGAAAGTTATCCCGGAAAGGGTATATTCAGAAACTAATTATAAAAGAAAAATCTTTGATAAAATAAGCGAAAAGATTGCTTCCTTCAATGAAGATAATATACTGGATCCAGTATGGGTGAATTCAAGGGGTGCCATAGCCCGGTTTGACAGAGGAAGTATTGAAATACGTGTTCTGGATATTCAGGAATGTCCATCGGCTGACCTTGCAATTCTTTCCTTTATAATTGGAATGATAAAATTAATATCCGAAGAACGTTATGCAGGTCTACAGAAAATACAACAAAAAAACACTATTGATCTATATCGCATATTCAAGCAAACAGTTGGTTTTGGAAGAGCTGCTGTGATAAATGATTCTGATTATCTGGGCTTTTTTGGATTGCGTGGCGTTGAAGATTCTACAGTAAATGACTTGTTGAATCATATTTTCATGGAGTTGCAAGAAGATTATCCTGGACTTATATTACCTTGGAAAAATAACATTGACATTTTGATTAATCAAGGTAGTTTATCTGAAAGAATTATAAAAAATGTTGGAACAAATCCAACTAAATTGGAACTTATGAGTTTATATAAAACACTTTCAACGTGTTTAATAGAAGATAAAATGTTTATAAAATGTCCGGGATAAAAGTAGTGATTACTTGTGAGCATGGTGGATATGATATCCCTGAGTCATTCCGGGATAAATTAGACATTCCAGATGATGTGATCTCCAGTCATTGGGGATGGGATCCCGGTGCTTACCTGATTGCCTCAGATATAGAAAAAGCAAAAAATTGTCCGATGATTTTTTCAACCTATACCCGATTATTGGTTGACCTAAATCGAAGTATCGGTAATAAGCAATTATTCAGCCAATATACAAATGAGTTAGATAAGTCTACCAAGCAGGAAGTGCTTTCTAATTATTATTTTCCTTATCGAAAAAGGATAGAGGAGTTTATTTCCAGAAGTATAGATGAAGGGGATTTAATAATTCATCTTAGTATCCACACATTTAATACGATATTTAATGACGAAGTAAGGGATTTTGACGTTGGGTTGTTATATGATGAAACAAGAACCTTAGAAAACAAGGTTTGTTACTTTATCCGTAAGAACTTATTAAAAGCAGATGAAAATCTGAAAGTAAAATATAACGCTCCTTATATGGGTACAGATGATGGTCTTACTACTTATTTTAGAAGCACTTTTCCACCAAAAAAGTATCTTGGTATCGAAATTGAAGTGAATAACAGGTTTTTCTACAACGGTGAAATACCTTCCATCAGCGCTTCAATTGTTTCTTCTTTAAAAGGTATAGAAGAACTGAACCTGGATTTCGATACAATTACAAAATTCAACTGATTTACGAAGTATATTTATTTAATTTACGTTTTAAAATTACGGTAAATTATGTCTTCATTATTAGTTGAGAATATTTTAAATAATAAGGAAACTGTTGTAAAAGGTGAGCCTGACTTATCTTATGAAGACCTGAAGAAGGGTTCTGAAAAAGTAGCTGACTTTCTCCTCTCAGAGAAAGGCGATCTTACCGGTAAAACAGTATTAAGCTTTTTAAAGCCTGGTGAAGATTACTTATATGCTATGATTGGAACGTGGCTGGCAGGTGGGATTTTTGTACCAATGCCTGTTTCATATCCCATGTCAGAATTAGAGCATTATGTAAAAGACAGTCAATCGGATGTTTTATTGACCTCCTTTTCAGATTTGAAGAAGCAGCTACCTGATTCTTTTCCCTTTCTTCAGATCGGTTTTGTTGACAGGATAGTTGATGACGAAAAAATAAGTGGTCACCTAGGTGTTGATGTAAATGAGGATGATAGTGCATTGATGATCTATACCAGTGGGACCACAGGCAAACCAAAAGGAGTTGTACATACATTTGCGTCGATTAAGAGTCAGGTTGATACTTTGATTGATGCCTGGAAATGGAGGAAGAGCGATTATATTGTAAATCCTTTACCTATGCATCATGTGCATGGCATTGTAAATATCACTTTATGTGCACTTACTGTCGGAGCTAAAGTGGAATTTTTAAAATTCAATAAAAAGGAATTGTATGATAAACTGCGTAATTCAGATTCTACGGTTTTCATGGCGGTTCCGACTATCTATAGGAAATTAATTGACGAACATGAATCCCGGGATATTTCAGAGCAGGAAGATTTCACTAAAGCATGTCAATCGATGAGATTGATGGTTAGTGGTTCTGCAGCACTTCCGTTATCTGTTTTGAAGAAATGGCAGGAGATCTCCGGGCATTTTTTACTTGAAAGGTATGGTATGTCAGAAACCGGAATGGTTTTAAGCAACGATTACGAAGGAGATCGGTTTGAAGGCATGGTCGGAAAGCCACTTAAAGGTATCGAAGTGAAAATCGCTACTGAAGAAGAATCATCAAATACCGGGGAATTATTAGTAAAGGGTGATCAGCTCTTTAAAGAATACTGGAATAAGCCTGAAGCGACAAATGAAGCTTTTGATCAGGATGGCTGGTTTAAGACAGGAGATAGAGTAAAAGTTTCTGAGAATGGAGTTTTTAAGATACTTGGGAGGTATTCAGTGGATATTCTGAAGGTTGGAGGATATAAGATATCATCTAATGATATTGAAGAGGTTTTAAGGAAGCATGAATTTGTAAAAGATGCAGCGGTAGTGGGGATTCCAAATGAAGAATATGGTGAAGTTATTGCAGCTGCAATTGTGTTTAAGGACGAATATAGTCAGGAGAAGTATCTTTCTGTGCTGGAAGATTATGCTTTACTCCACCTGGCAAGACATAAAATTCCTCAAATATGGAAAAGGGTGGAAGAGCTGCCTCAAAATGCTATGGGTAAAGTGGTAAAGCCAAAAGTGAAGGAATTAATAAGCCAGTCATTAAATTAAAGCTAATTAAATGTAATTCATCAGGGTTAACTTTAGGATTCCCGTTAAGGTGGTTCCTTAAACTTATCGGACAAAGAAATGGAGGACGTGATCCTTTTTATGAAAACTTTGACCGATGCGAAATATGAGCCCTCCCATCACCTTGTTGTTCAATAAAAAAGGCCGCTTTATGCGGCCTTTGTTTTATTTTTTCTTCCACCTTAATGAATAGAGATCTTTTCTTCTGTCTTTGAGGTTTTTTACTGAGCCATAATTGTGTAACCTTTTCAAAAGATCAAGATCGACATCTACTATCAATGTCATTTCAGTATTTGGAGTTGCTTCAGCTTTAACCCCATTATTTGGAAAAGAGAAATCACTTGGTGTAAAAACTGAAGCCTGACCATACTGGATATCCATGTTCTGAACTTTTGGCAAGTTACCAACACCTCCTGCAATGGCTACATAACATTCATTTTCAATTGCTCTGGCTCTGGCACAACTGGCAACCCGTGTGTATCCATTTTGAGTATCAGTAAGGTAGGGAACAAATAATATTTGCAATCCCTGATCAGCCATTAGTCTGGATAGTTCAGGAAATTCCACATCATAACAGACCTGGACACCGATTTTTCCAGCATCTGTATCAAATACTTTCAAGGTATCACCTCCTACCATTCCCCAGTAATATTGCTCATTTGGGGTAATATGTATTTTGTCATATTGTTCAAAAGTTCCGTTTCTTCGGCAGAGATAACCTACGTTATAAAGGTGCCCGTCTTCTTTGATCAAAGGCATCGACCCTGTAATAATATTTACATTATATGAGATAGCGTATTCCAGTAATTTGTCTTTTAACGGAACAGTGAATTCAGCTAAAGCACGGATGGCTTCTGATTCTTTTTTCTCGTTGCTGAATGCCATTAGTGGAGCATTAAATAACTCCGGAAATAAGGCGAAGTCGCAGTTGTAACTGCCAAGCGTATCAATGAAGAATTCCATTTGCTCGCACAATGATTCAAAGTCATTGAACAAACGCATTTGCCATTGGATCAATCCTAATCGTACTTCAGATTTAGGCTGAGTGATATCCTTCTCTTTTTTCGAATAGTAAATATTGTTCCATTCCAGTAAAGTGGCATATTCCAGGGATTCTGTATCTCCTTCAAGATAATTTTTAAGGACCTTCTTTACATGAAAGTCGTTTGCCAGCTGGAAACTTAAAACTGGATCAAAAATCTCTTTATGCTTAACATTCTCGATGTACTCCTTTGGAGTCATCTCATGGGCATATTTATTGTAATTAGGAATTCTTCCTCCAGCGATGATAGACTTAAGATTTAATCTTTCGCATAAGTCTTTCCTTGCATCGTACAATCGTCTACCTAACCTTAAACCTCTGTATTCCGGGTGAATGAAAACATCAATGCCATACAGCACGTTGCCTTCTGGTGCATGAGTTTCAAACTTATAATTATCAATTATTTCGTTATAAGTATGATCATCATCAACTTCATCGTAATTAATGATCAGTGAAAGAGCACATCCAGCGATTTTTCCATCCGCAAGAACGCATATTTGTCCCTCGGGGAAAATTTCCAGGAGTTTCTCGATATGGTGTTCTTCCCAGTAATCTTCTTCCCATTCTTTATAAGATTCTACCATTGATCTTCTAAAGCCACGGTAGTCATCAAGTTGTAAAGTTCTCAGTTCAACGCTCGATACTTCGCTCATATAATAAAATTTGGAAAGTTACTGATCTAATATTTTAGCAAGTTAGCGAACTTTTTCCGTACCTTATTGATTTTTGGTCTGGATACATTTTGAATATAGGAGTCATTTGGATTCTTTTTCTCGTAATCCTGGTGGTATTCCTCAGCTATCCAGAATTTGTCATAACGATTAAGTTTAGTCACCACTTCCTTTTCTCCATAAGCATCAGAGTCTTCGACTTCCTGCATTGCTTTTTGTGCCAGTCGCTTTTGTTCTTCATTATGATAAAATATTGCAGAACGGTACTGTTTACCAACATCAGGTCCCTGTCTGTTAAGCTGTGTCGGATCGTGGGCTACGAAAAAGATGTCCAGTAAAGTTTTATAGTCAATCACTGTTGGGTCATAGTATATTTCTACAGTCTCCGCATGACTAGTTCTGCCATAGCTTACCTCTCGGTAAGTCGGGTTTTTTGTATCTCCTCCGGCATATCCGCTTACTGCTTCGTAGACTCCTTTAATCTGGTCAAAGCTGGCTTCTACGCACCAGAAACATCCTCCGGCAAATGTGGCGGTGTCAAGTTTTGAATCAGGGATATTTGAAAGGTCCACTGTCTTTGAACTTTGTTCATTTTGTGCTTCTGAAGAACAGGATATACCCAGAAAAATCAGAAGTATGGATACTATATTTCGCATTTTGCTTTTTTCTTGATTGAACGATCTTTATGTAAACCGGTTATTGGTTACGGATTAATATTTGTTAAAGGCTTATTTATACCACTCGAGAAGTCTGACATCCACGCCTGCAACTCCTCCTTCGACAAGGGCTTTGAACTGATTGACATCGGAATAGCCATTCTGGCCCCTGTAATGATATGGATACACAATGTCCGGTTTGAATTGTAATACGGCATTGGCTGCTTGCTCCACTGACATTGTATATGGCAGATTCATACAAACGAATGCAATGTCAACATTTTTAAGCGACCTCATTTCAGGAATATCTTCGGTATCTCCACTGATATAAATTTTCTTTCCTCCCATAGTAAGTAGGTATCCGTTCCCACGTCCCTTCGGATGTCTTGAATCGGCTGTTTCCGGTAAATTGTACATAGGAACACCCTGGATTATCATATCATCCACCTTTGTTTTGCTTCCGTTTTTTAAAGTAATTATTTCTTGGTTGCTGATACCATTCATTTTTTCATTGACTGCAGGAGGGACAATGAAAATTGCATTGCTGGTAGGCAATTCATTTAATGTTTCCTTATTAAAATGATCTCCATGGATGTCAGTGATTAAAATAATGTCAGGATCAGGATAGCTTTTGAATTTATTTTTTCCTCCATGAGGATCAACGTAAATTGTTTTATTATTCCATTCGAGAACCATGGTAGCATGTTGAACCGGATTTATTGTTAAGATGCCCTTTTTTGTTTCAATTTGATCTGTTTGCAGTTTTTCCTGGGCATTAATGCTTAAAACCAGAAGTATCAGGAATAATGATGTTACAGTTTTCATAATAGTATAATAACCAGTGTGATGCAGAAGTGTTTTTATAAGATTAATATATAATTTTTTCGCTGTTTGTAAAACAAAACTTTCGTTGCTACGGTATAAATAATATGACACACGAAGAAATAACTCAACATTTAAGCAGGATCATAGATAATATAGCACAGATCAACTCAACAGTTGGTACCGCTGATTATGAATCTTTTGCCAGAAATGAACAAGCCAAAGAAACTGTTTATGAATATTTACAGGAAATAGGACAGGCGGCCAGAGAACTATATAATAATAGTGAAAAAGCCAGAGAATTACCTGTAGATACCTTAATGGCTTTTAGAAACGCACGCTACAACCAGGAAGCTGAAATTGATCATCACTCTATTTATAGTCTGGTCACCGGTCAGCTTCAGGAAATCGCAGATGAGATTAAGAATTCAGAATTATATAAAAATTCGTGGAATTAAATATTAAGGATTAAGTTTAAGTTTAATTGAGCCGGTTAGTTGCCGGCTTTTTTATTGATCAATCCTGTTAACCTCAAATTCTGTGAGTTCACCATTATTGGATTTGTAGTGTATTTCTATAGGATTACAACAAACTTCACAGTCTTCGATATACCTCTGTTCCACAATTGTAATATCTAAGATCATACTTATTTCTTCCCCACAATAAGGACAATAAAATTTGTGTTCTATTTCGCCTAAAATCATTTTAAATAGGTTCGGGTTTGATTTTTGCCCTAAGTGTTCTCGATAAAGAGGTTATTCTATTTATTTCATATGGATTTTCAAGATGTTTTTCTGCCTTTGTTAAAAGAAGGTCAATGTACTCATTAAAAATATCAT
The DNA here is from genome assembly GCF_026241165.1 of Mangrovivirga halotolerans. Classification (GTDB taxonomy): domain Bacteria; phylum Bacteroidota; class Bacteroidia; order Cytophagales; family Cyclobacteriaceae; genus Mangrovivirga; species Mangrovivirga halotolerans. Next base: position 239,521 of record NZ_JAPFQN010000003.1, read on the forward strand.
TGTAATAGTTTCTCTTTTCATCGAGGTATAATAATTTCTCTATTGTTTTTAGAATGCTATAAAGGATTTGGTAATCTGATTTACCATAATTTATTATCGGATCGAATGAAGATCTGAATAAATGTTCAAACTTAAGTGGTTCAATGAAAACGACGGGTTCACCTTCTTCCGTGTAAATGACAGGTTTATCCATTTTGTATATGCATATAGAATGGAGATCAGTTAGTGAATGTATGCATGATAAAGCAGTGGCCGGATCATTAATACCTGGTGAAAGCGCTTTGACAGCAATTTCAGTTAATCGTGTAAAACCATAAGTATAATGAGTATGAATGATTTGGTCATTAAAAAAATCAAAACAATTCAGGATTTCATTAATAGGATCATCTCCCACGTTTTCAATAGGAGTGTTTAAATATAATAATGGTGTGCCTGAGACAACAAATGCCCCTCTTTGATAAGGGATATAGATTTTTAAATCATTTTCTCCGACTATCTTTCCGATATTTGCTTTTTGAATACCCTGATAGTATCCAGTTTCTTTTGAATTTACAGGGTACCAATTATTTAAGCTTGAAACCATCCAGTCTTCCTGATATTCATCACGATCGATCTGATCTTCAATGGATCCATTCAGCTTGTTTTTCGTACTCATATGAATCTTGTGAATAATACGACTGTAATTCACTGATTCGGTGACATAGTTTAAAAAATATATAAACAGGAATATATCTGCTAAAACCATAAGAATACAGAGGAAAACACCTAAAGTTGAAATGTCTCCTTCTTGGTTATTATCCGCTCTGACCTGGTAAAGCATTAAGAAACAGAAGACAATAGTTCCGATATATATCCCAAGAGTGATCTGATGATGCTTTTCACTTAGTATACCGCTTAGCAAGCGATTGGAGAGATTACTTGCTGCCTGGTTCAAAACAATCATTACCATCGAAAAACTAAATACTGTCAGGCTGATTATTCCTCCTGCTGCGGTAGTATATATTGCCCTGGCAGTTGAAGTATCTTTTATTTCTAATATGGGGAAAATACCAACAATAAAATCTTCAACAACTGAATTCTTAGTATTGAAGACAATAATTGCCAAAACAAAAAAGCCCAGAACTATCAATCCCGGAACGAAAGATATATCCGTGATGATTCTGGACTTAATTTTCCTGAAAAGTTTATTTAACTGAGTTTTGTCGATCATTTTATCCCATAGCAAATTGCTATAAGTAAAATAATCAATAAAAATTAATTGATTGTATCAGAAGGCAGGTCTTTTGCTTCCATAAACTGATCTTCTTTTATCTCCCTGATTCTTCTTTGGGCATATTCGTGATAAACTTTATTGTTTATGGTGTCGTATTTCTCGGTGTATTCTGTATAATAATGGATTGCCGGAGTTTTATCTTTATAGTACAGATCACAACTTCTGGCCAGTTGATAAATCACAATATCTTTAACCTCGTATTCTGTTGCTTTTTTGTATGCAGATATTGCCTTTTGGTAGGATCCGTCTTTTTCCAGAGATTCACCCAGGGAAGCATAATATGTCCCGATTTTTTCATCGATTGAGAGTTCTATAGCCTTTTCAAAGTTTTCTATAGCTTGGTCGTACTCATTACTTTCCTTCAGGCAAACACCACGGATATAAAACAAAGATGGAACTTTCTTACTATTCTCAATTAATTTATCTAACAAGGGCAGGGCATTCTCATATTTACCCGTATTGTATAATGAAAAAGCATTCAATTGCAGCATACTATATAATGTGTCTCCTGATGCTAATAATTCATTTGTAATGTCAATAGTTACTTCGTATTCTTTCATGTCATAGGAAGCTTTCGCTTTTATGACTTTAAATTTTCTGTTTTCCGGATCTTGCAGAAAGCCGATGGATATTATGGAATCCGCAAATTCAGGCATTCGAAGCTCAAGATATAATTCTCCAAGTTTAGATCTCATATTCAGATCGTCTGGATTGTTTTTCATAGCAATTTGCCAGGCATTAACCATCATACCAGGCATACTCCTTTTTGCTGCCAGATTACCTAATGAATAATATGCATTAGCACTTGATGAATCTGTTTGACACCACTTTAAATTCAAATCCATTGCCTTTTTGGTATATCCCCTGTCAGCGGCGATTTTCACTCCTAATTGGAGAAACCTGGCATTGTCTTTATATTTATTATTTCCATGTTCAACCAATTGATCAGCAATACCAAGTTTACCTTGCTTGTAGACGGAATAAGAAAGATAGTATAGGGCCAATTCATTAGTAGTGTCTGAATTATAAATTTTCTCAAAGATTTGTTCTGCCCGTTCATACTCACCTTCGGATAATGCGATCTTCCCTTCCGAAAAAATTGATTGAGCCTGAATAGATAATATTAAAAATGTTAAAACCAGTACCAGATTTAGTTTCTTCATAATTCTGAATTTAATGAGAAGTAAATTAACTAAATTTTTAGTAGGTTTTAAAATTTATTCCCACGCATCTAGATTTTCTTTTTTCATTTTGGTTTTTTGTTTATCATTCAAGTCAAATCTGTGGTCAATAGATTCAGATTCCCATTCTCCATACATTGGGTTCGGAAATACAATGAAAAATTTTAGCAATTCTTCCTTATAATCATCTACCAATTCTTTGATGTTTTTAGCCGGTTTAATAAAGATCTCTTTATAGTCTCTGAGATTATCACCAAGAAAAAGGATTATATCATATGCTTCTTTTACTTTATTTCGACGAATTGTCTTATCACTGGTCTCAATTTTAAGAAAAACATGTTCCTTATCTGCATTAGGGAATCCAAGATTTTTTAGATTTTCTATGGTGCCATCAAGTGATATATTATTTCGGTTTGAGATATAAAAGACTTCCACCCCCAGGCTCATTGCAAAATTTGTAAAGTCTAAAGCTCCAGGCAAGGCATCAGCGGTTCCTGCATTGGCCCATTTATTCCAGGTATCAGTACTGTAGGTTGTTTCTGTTGTAATCAGATAAGCATTATATGGGCTATTATCGAGAACAGTTTCGTCGAGGTCAAGCACTACAGCCTTAGGCATCTCAGAAGTTGATTCAGATAAATTTTCTATCAGGCGATATTTTGCTAAATCATATAATTGCTGGTACAATAAATAATTTTCACCAGACTTTTGATACCATAAGGTAGCATTTATGTTTTGTTCTGAATAGTCAGATTTCTTCTGCCCGTATACCGGCGAGGTCAGTATGATTATAAGTAAGATTAATTTTGTTTTCATAGTTGTTTAACTATTGATTTATGTATTTTATAACAGCTCGTAAAGTTACTTTTCTGATTTCCTTTTCAACAGGTTTATTTAATTTATTCATGACAAATTGAAATTTAAGTGAAGAAAAATTTTCATTTATTTTTACGATTTTGAGATTAAAGGAATCATTTTGAATATATTTTTCGAAGCTAATTAATTGTTTAGCAAGATATTCTTCAACTATCTCAATGTCCAGTCCGGCGTTTTTTACATCAAACTCAAAGCTTACTTTTTTAATTTTTCGTTTACTGAAATTAACTACATCAGTATTCATCACCAGGTTGTTTGGGATAAATATCAGATCCTCATCATCATTATTGAGATGGATATTTGTGAGGGTAATATTTTGTACTTTTCCTTTGTTATTTCCTACTTGAATATAATCGCCTAATGAAATTTCATCTGAAAACATAATGATCATCCCATTGATCAAATTTGAGATATAGTCTTTTGATAATAGGGCAATTGCGGCAGCGACGATACTTAAAGAGGTAATAAATTCAAATGGATTAATATTCAGCAGCATTAATATGAAAATTATTAATACCAGAACATTGAGAAGGTCAGCAATACGGTTTATGCCCAGTATGAAATTGTCAACTGATCCTTTATTGATCTTATTTTTCTTTAAATACATCTGAGCAAGTATTATCCTGCCTAAACTGACAATTATATTAGCAGATAAGAAAAATAAGATTGCATCAGAAACATACACTGGAATTTTCAATTCTTTAATTAAAGTTGGGTTGAGCCTTACCACAAGGTATATGCCTATGAAAAGAATGATTTTTATGATAAAGAAAAATCTTCTTTTATTTTCAATTTTTTGTGTTGTTTTCATATTAAAAATTCAAAAAGCAGGTGTTTGAAAATGAATATTTTATGCAAATGAAAGTAAAATTCCTGTCATTTTTTTAAATTTATAGATTGCGGTGTGATAATTTTTTCTTTTAAAAAGAGATTTATAATATGAAGGTAGTGATATTTAAAAAGAGTAACCTGGCAATAAAGATCTTCTTAATGTTTTTGTTGGTAATTGGTCTTTCTTGTACGGATGAGGGGCCATCAAAACCTGTTATTGATGGAGATCCGATAAGTGTTTGGGTATATGAGACTATGAATGAAGTGTATTTATGGGAAGACCTCATTCCTTCAGAAATAGATCTGAATAAAAACCCTGAAGCAGTTTTTAATGAAATACTATATAGTGGAGATAGATTTTCTTTTTTAACAAACGATTATGCGGGCTTAATAAACTCTTTAGAGGGTGTGTCTCAGGAAGCAGGATATGAATTCCAATTGTTGAGGGTAGATGAAAGTAGTACTGATATTGTAGCACTTATTCTTTATACCAAACAAGGGTCTCCAGCCCGAATGGAAGGCCTAAGACGTGGAGATGTTATCACGGCTATAAATGGTACGGCTCTTACCACATCCAACTATCTGGATCTTATTTCTCAAATATCTGAAACTCATACAATTTCATACCGCAGTTACGATGAAGGTATAGGTAGTTATGTCGATCAGAATGATTTAACATTATCGACCACTGTGGTGTCAGAAAATCCAAATTTCCTAGATAGTGTATATACTTTGTCTAATGGACAGAAAATGGGATATTTCGTTTATCACTTTTTCAGTCCGGGCCCAGGGTCTACAGACCAATATGATATTGAAATGGATGATATTTTTGCAAAGTTTAAAGCAGAAGGTATTGAAAATTTAGTTTTGGATCTGAGATATAATAGTGGAGGATCGATTTCTTCAGCACAGCTTCTAGCTAGTTTAATTGCACCTGGGGTTACATCAAATGATATTCTTTACAAAAATGTATGGAATGATCTTTATATGGACTATATCCAGGGGCTGGAAGACGGAGATGAAATTCTAAATGGCAGATTTCAGGATAGAACTAATAATATCGGGAATAGCCTTTCAGGTCAGACACTATATGTACTGGTTGGAAATCGAACTGCCTCAGCAAGTGAATTAATTATCAATGGGTTAAGGCCTTATATGAATGTTGTAATAATAGGGGAATCAACTGTTGGGAAAAATGTAGGATCTATTCCTATTCAAGATGAAAATAGTTCGTATGGAATGTTGCCAATAGTTTTTCAAATATTTAATGCCAATAACCAGTCTGATTATGAACAAGGGTTTACTCCTGATTTTGAGGTGGATGAATTTGCTTCAAGGATGGTGCAATTTGGTAGCCTGGATGACCCGTTACTAAGTACCGCATATAATTTGATAATTGGTGAACCAGGTAGAATTGCTCCCTTTGGTAAGAAGTTTGAAGGTGAGTTAATTCAGTCTTCAATTGAAAATAAAGTCTGGTCTAACAGGTTGATTTTTGATAAGCCCATCAAGTAGAAATTATAATTAAATTTCACAAAACGGAAGGTCTCTTGTATAAACAGGAGGCCTTTTTACAGATATCCTTTTCAATGAGTTTTACAATCGAATTATTATTAAATTACTAATAGAGCCCAATACTTTATCCTTGATCCATGAATGTTACCGATAAGAAAAATTTTGAAGGAGACAGAATTTTCAAATTAATTGCTGAAAGTTCCATGGATGCGATAATTGTAATGAATAATAAGATCGAAGAAGAATCAGAGTTAAAGATAGAATATGCTAATCCGGCATATCTGGAATTGACTGGATATTCTATGGAAGAAGTACAGGGAGCATCACCGAAAATATTAAAAGGCCAAAAAACCTCTCAAAAAACTCTGGATATTTTAAGAGAGCAGATGTTAGAAGGTAAAGTTTTTAAAGGAAAACTTATTAGTTATAAAAAGAATAAAGAGGAATTTATTAATGAGTGGACTGTCAATCCGGTATTTAATTCAAAAGGAGAAATTATAAAGTATTTTGCAATAATCAGGGATGTGACGCAAGAGGAGAAAAGGAAACAAAAATTAATTGAAAGAGAAAAAATTCATCGTTCCATCCTTGAAAAAATGCCAATAGGGATTGCTGTTTTTGTAGATGATAAAGTTGAATTGTTTAATAAAAGAGCTTCAAGTATCTTTAAATGGCCCGAAGATAAATTGGTTCATACTGATTTCAGGAAGTTTATTAAAGAAAGTGACAAAGACCAGGTAAGAAATATACTTTCAATCCTTTATAAGGGCAATCTAGAATCTTTTGGGCCTAATATAATCTCAGCTTTAGACATAAACGGGAACGATATTGAGTTACAAGCATCTTTTACTCGAACCACCTTTAAAGATCAACCAGCCATTATGGTAAGCTTTATCGATGTAACTGTTTATAATCAATTATTAAAGGAGCAGCAAACTCTTCAGGAGATGATCCTGGATATTGATGATCAAATCTTTTTCATAGATAAGGATTCTGGCGTTGTTATGTACTCGAATCCGTCAGCTCATATTGATTTAAACATGAGCCTTGAAGAACTTCATAATAAAAAAATCACAGAAATTCTCGCTAATGATACGGAAGAAAGATTGTTTTTAGTTCAAAAAGAAGATTTTTTGGTGTCAGATAAACGGAGTGTTTCATTTGAAACAAAGTTTAAAAGAAAAAATGGCTCTATATACCCTGTTAAGATAATATTAAGAAAAGTCAAAAGTGATCCTCAACTACTATTAATAACGGTTGTTAATATTTCCGATTTATTAAGTTGGAATAAACGAATCGCACTGACCCGATTAGTCAATGATACTCTGATAGAACATCAAAATGAAGAGAATGTGGTTTCAGAGGTATTGAAAATTATTTGTAATGAATTAAATTTTGAGATTGGATTAATATGGGAACTGGATAATTTTGAAGCCTTTGAAAATAAGTTTTCCTATTATGTTGATGATGCCGTATTTGATGTCGTAAAAAAGTTGCCAGATCATCTGGAATTTAGAGATGCTGGTGTACTATATAGGTTATTATTATTTAACTCAACTTTATTTCTTAACACTCCATTAAATCAAGAAGATGAATTCGGCGCGATCAATGAATTAGTTGAACGTACTAATGCTAAAACATTAATTGGGGTACCAATTACAATTAGTAGTGAAGATTTTGGTGTAGTAACTTTCCTTTCAAAAGAAAAACAGGTTTTCGATGAAGAACTCGCTCAACTATTGACGAATACTGGTATTCAGATCGCTCAGTTTATCAGGATGAAAAACCTTGAAAAAAATCTCATGGAATTGATTGGTGAAAAGGATGTTTTATTGAAAGAGATTCACCACAGAGTGAAAAATAATTTACAGACTGTCAGTAGTTTATTGTTTTTAAAATCAACTGAAATTGAAGATGAAAAATTAAAGCAATTTTTTACAGATAGTAAGAACAGAATTGAGGCAATATCCTTGATCCACGAAAAGTTATTTCATACAAAAGAATACAATTTTATTAATCTTAAAGAATATCTTGAAGGATTAATTTTAAATCTTAGAAAGTCGAATTTAAATACAACTTGTCATGTTAACCTGATAACTGAAATAGATTCGGTTATAGTCTCTACAGATATGGCCATGAACTTTGGATTACTTATTAATGAGATAGTTACAAATTCATTTCAACATGCTTTTCCAGGTAGAGATGAAGGTAAAATAAACGTTAGTTTAGATAAAAAAGACAATAAGATAGAGCTAAATATTCATGATGATGGGGTCGGATTTGAAAAGGATAACATACATGAATCCATGGGCATAGAATTAATAAAAATGTTTGCTCAACAATTACGGGGAGAATTAAATATAGATTCTATTCCCGGAGATGGGGTTTTTTACCATTTAGAAGTCGATATAAATGAATAATTATAAAATACTTATAATTGAAGATGCACAGATTATAGCACTTCATTTAAAAACTTTATTGAGTAATGTTGAAAATTATGAAATAAAAACAGCCTCAAATAGTATTGAAGCGTTTGATATTTTCGAAAGTTTTAAGCCCGACCTTGTCATAGCAGATATTATGCTGGATGATGGTGATGATGGTGTTGAAACAGTGAGGGAATTACAATCAAAATATCATCTTGCTGTAATCTATTTAACAGCATTGACTGATCGTGGTACTGTCGAAAGAGCAAAAACTACTCATCCATATGGATATTTAATGAAACCATTTCAGGAAAGCCAGGTGCTAACAACTGTCGAAATGGCATTAAATAAATATTCTCTCGAATTAAAGTTAAAAAACAGTGAGAGACAATTTCACGCTGCATTTAGTGCTATTTCTGATGCAATGATGGTATTAGGGCTTGATAATGATATAATTTTTTCAAACAGATCAGCTGGCACTTTTAGATGCTCAAATGGAGAGGATGATAACCTTTTTAATTTTATTCAACTGGAAGATGAAAGTGAAAAACTACTGAAAAATAAATTAAAGATTGCGAAACGTAATACTCAAACTTTGCCTTTAGAATTACTTGAGGTAAACACTTCAGGAGGGAAAAAATGTTTTATCGGTGAAGGAATGATCTCACCTATCACAAACACAAAGAATGAGGTGATAAATATTGTGATTTCGTTCAGAGATATTACCAAAAAGATAGAAGACAAAAAAAAGAAAGAGGAGATAGAAAGAAAAAGACTTACCTATGTGATTGAAGGGCAGGAAATGGAAAAACATAGAATAGCGAGAGACATACATGATGGTTTAGGTCAGATGTTAAATGCTATAAAATTGAATTTAAAATATATTCTGGAGGGGGAAGATAAAAAGAAATCCATTGAAACTTTAAATTCGTTAATAGAAGAAGCTATTCAGGAAACCAGCAGGATCTCAAATAATATTTTACCCTCTAAAGTAAAAGATTTTGATCTGGCTTCGTTACTTAATGGATTAGTAAATTCGAGAATTGAAAGTTTAAATATGCATTTTGATGCAACTGAGGTTGATAATGATAAAATCACAATTCATCAAAAGATCAATATCTATCGAATAGTCCAGGAGGCAATTTCGAATACTATTAAACACTCTGAAGCTGAAAACTTTTATGTTCAAATGCATGAAAATAATGATCATATAACCATAACGATAGAAGATGATGGAAAAGGGTTTGATTTGAAAAAGCTCGATGATAAGTTATTATCAGGCCATAATGGTTTGCAAAATATGCGAGACAGGGTTAATATAATGAAGGGTTCGATAGAAATAGAATCCCAGGCAGGTAAAGGGATGAATATCCTGTTTTCAATTCCATATGAAGAATAATATAAAATATGTCAACTAAACTATTACTTGTAGATGATCATTCTCTTATAAGAGTTGGAATAATATCTATTTTGAAGGAAAAGGGCGGTGATTTTGAAATAATTGAAGCTAATAGCGGAGAAGAGGCTGTGAAAAAATATATTGATCAGATGCCGGATGTTACCGTCATGGATATTTCCATGGAGGGGATTAATGGTATGGAAGCAGCATCTGAAATATTAGAAAGAAATGAAAATGCATTAATAATTATCCTTTCCATGTACCTGGATCGTGACTATATTTTAAAAAGTATGGAAATTGGTGTTAAAGGATATGTACTCAAAAATGAGGGCAACGAAATAGGAGAAGCTGTAAAGACAGTTCTTGATGGAGGAGAATACTTCAGTTCCAGTGTAAAAGAAGTATTATTAAAAGAATACACCTCAGGTATCAGGTCTAAGAAAAAGGAAAAAGAATTTTCTCTGACAAAAAGAGAAAAAGAAATACTAAAGCTTGTGGTAGAAGGGGAAACCAGCCAGGAAATTGCAGATAAACTTTTCATCAGTGTTCGAACAGTCGATACACACCGGGCAAATATTATGAAAAAATTGAAAGTGAATAATTCAATATCGCTAATAAATAAAGTGAATAAATTGAAGCTGGTTTAAAAGTAAGGAAATACAGTTTATTTATCCTTATCAATGATTTTTTTAGATTTTGACAATATTCTGTTTTAAGTAGAATTACCTACATTATATAATGTGATAACCGTAGAGAAATTACATTTTTTTGCTTATTGATTCGGTCTGAATAGCAGTCTACTTTTGTAAAAGATGTTTAAATCATCTGATTTTTTTTATTAGAATTTAAAGACTCTATTTTTTAGATACAATTTTTTAAGCATATGTCACAAAACGGGAAATCAACTTCAACTTCGAAGACAAAGGTTAGTACTTCGAAGGCAACAACAGCCTCCATAGAATTTAATGATATTGATATTCTGCAAGTAATGCAGGGGACCATTGTATCTGTGGTTATTACTAATGTCAAAGGAGAAATTCAGTTTTTTAATAAGGCTGCAGAAAAATTATGGGGATATAAGAGTAGTGAGGTAATTGGCAAAAATGTAAAGGTTCTAACCCCTCCTGAGATCCAGAAAGAACACGATCAGTATCTGGAAAGATATTCCAAAACAGGTAAGAGAAATGTTATGGGTGGTTCTCGTGAAGTTAAAGCCATGACCAAGGACGGTGAATTAGTAGATATACTGCTTTCTTTGAGTGAAGCTGAAACTAACGGAGAGAAAGTATATACTTCTTTTATTTTTAATATCACCGATAAGAAGAAGCTGGAGCAAGACATTCAGGAGCAGATCGAGGAGATGAGTGCTCAGGAAGAAGAGCTTCGCCAGAATATGGAAGAAATGACAGCCACCCAGGAAGAAATGGCTCGTCGCCAGGTAGAAATGGACGGACAGATTAGTGCAATAAACTCTACTTCTGCTTTTATCGAATTCAAACCAGATGGCACTATAATTAAGGCAAATGAAATTTTTCTTAAGGCATTAAAATATGATCTTAATGAGATCGTAGGTGAGCACCACAAGATTTTTTGTGAAAAAGAATATGTAAACTCCATCCAGTACGAAAAATTCTGGAGAGATCTGGGTAAAGGGATTCCTCAAACAGGTGAATTTAAAAGAATTGCTTCTGATGGTAGTGAAGTATGGATTCTTGCCAATTACACTCCAGTTATAGATGATGGAGGCTCTGTTATTAAGGTGATTAAGCTTGCTACTGATATTACCAAAACGAAGCTTGAAAATGCAAATTATGAAGGTCAGCTTGATGCCATAAATAAATCTCAGGCAGTAATTGAGTTTACTTTAGGTGGTGAAGTGATCAAGGCTAATGACAATTTTTTGCAAACTGTAGGATATACTCTTGATGAGATCGAGGGAAAGCATCATAGTATGTTTGTAACTAATGAAATCAAGAACAGTGAGGCTTACCAAAAATTTTGGAGTGAGCTGAGAAATGGCCAATATCAGGCTGGAGAATTCAAAAGGTTAAACAAGCAAGGGAATGAGGTATGGCTTCAGGCATCTTACAATCCGATCATGGATTTAAATGGGCAGCCTTATAAAATTGTTAAATATGCATCTAATATTTCTGCCCAGAAAAAAGCTGAGAAACAAGCCGAAACAGAAAGAATTAGAAACTTTAAAACCCTTGAGCAAGCTGTTGATTCAGTTATAACTATTAACTCCAATAAAGAGATTACATTTATCAACCCGGCAGCCGAAAGGATGTTTGGTTTCTCTTCCGATGAGGTAATAGGACAGAATGTTAAAGTTCTGGTTCCGATGGAACATAGGGGAAATCATGACAGATATGTAGATTCTAATCTTAAAACCGGTGAAAAGAAGGTGATTGGATTAGGTCGTGATCTTGAGATGTCGAGAAAAGACGGTTCCAGATTCTGGGGTAATTTATCCCTTAGTAAAGTTGAGGTTGATGGTGAGATTCAATATACAGCTTTTATAAAAGATATTACTCAGACAAAGCATAATGAATTCGCTTATGAAAAAGTGATTTCAGCAATTACAAAGATCAATGAAGGAGACTTTGAATTTAATATTGATCTTTCCGGGTTAAATGTTCAGGAGTCGGTACAAAATGTCGTTTCTGATATGGCTAACCTGAGAAATAACTTAAAAGCAATCATTTCAGAGGTAAATCATGTAGTGAAAGAAGCCGGTGAGGAGGGGAATTTAAATGCTCGCTTAAAGCTTGATGAAACTAAAGGAAGTTGGAAATCACTTACTGATTCGATAAATATCTTATTGCAAAACATTGCTGAGCCTGTATTGGAGTTTAATACGATTATCTCTAAGATGTCGCAAGGTGATCTGAGCCAGTCTTTCCAGATGAATACCAAAGGTGACCTGAAGAATATGGCCGATTCATTGAATACTGCAATCGACAATCTGAACGTATTGATTAAGTCTATAGAACTTAATTCATCCATTGTTGCAGAAACATCCAGGCTTTCACTGGATAAATCTGACAGCATGAAAAATAACACCAATGAAATGGCCTCAGCAATAGCACAAATGGCAAAAGGTGCTCAGGACCAGGCACAAAGAACTGATGAGTCTGCGATACTCGTTGAAGGTGTGCTAAAGTCTGCGGGAGAGATGGAATCTAAATCTGGTGTGATCTACAGTGCCGCTGAAAAAGGTGTAAAGAGTTGCGATGAAGGACTGAGTATTATCAACAAGCTCGTTGCGAATATGAATGAGATCGATACTTCAGCCGGACTGACTTCAGAGTCAATCAAGATTCTTACCAATCGTGCAGAAGAAATAGGTAGAACTTTGAACGTCATTACAGATATAGCTGCTCAGACAAATCTTCTTGCATTAAATGCAGCGATAGAAGCTGCAAGGGCCGGTGATGCGGGTAGAGGATTTGCAGTGGTCGCGGAAGAGATTCGCAAGCTTGCAGAAGATTCAAGAAAGTCAGCGGTGGATATTGAAAAGATTATCACCGATGTACAGAAAGATACGAACTCAGCCAGCAAGGCAATTGAAACGATGACTTCAAATGTAAAAGATGGGTCAGGCGCTACTTTAAATGCGGAAAGAATCTTCAGAGAAATTGCTGAATCTAATGAAGAAACGCTTAATCTAAGTAAAGAGATTAAAGAAGCATCCGGAACACAGAGAAATTCTATAGACAGTGTATCTAAAAATATTGAGCAGATAGTCGTTGTAGCAGAAGAAACTGCAGCGGGTACTGAAGAGCTCGCAACTTCATCTCAGGAATTAAATAATAGCATGGAAGAGGTGGCTAAAAGTAGTAATAAACTAACCAATGTTGCTAAAGACCTTGAGAATGGGGTAAATAAATTTAAACTAAAATAAGATCGTCATGTCAGAAGTAACACAAAAGGATAAACAGAATCCCGGTGGAAAAGATGAGCTTGAAAATGTTCAACGAAAGCAACTGATAGTATTTCGACAAGGCGATAGCGAATACGCCCTGAGCATAGACCAAATCAAAGAAGTTGTTATTACACCAAGGATTACTAAAATGCCACAAACTCCTTCTTTTGTAAAAGGAGTAGCAAATATCAGAGGTAATATCATTGCAATTCTTGATCTCGAAGAAAAATTCGGGATCAAGGATGAAGGTGAACCGGTTAAAGGAGCCCATGATTTATCAACGGATAAGAACTTCACTCTTGTAATAGAGAGTGAGGATTACAAAATGGGAGTGTTAGTAAAAGAAGTCCCTAATACCTTATCTGTACCGGTTACGGCTATCGAAGAAGGAGTGAATATAGTCCATGATTCTTCAGTAGAGCAAAATTATATCAATGGAATAGTTAAATATGATGATCGGCTCATAGTATTAATAAATGTGCTTAAAGTCATCAATCAATCTGAAAAAAACCTTATCAACAAAGTAGCTAACTAAATCTAAGTAGAATTATGTCTAAACGAGTACTAATTGTCGATGATTCGCTGTACATGAGAACTGTGATCAGAGATGTTCTTGAAGCAGAGGGGTTTACAATTGTAGCCGAAGCTTCAAACGGTGAGGAGGCTATTGATTTTGCCTTTGAATATGAGCCTGATTATATCACACTTGATAATATTTTACCAGATATGATCGGAACTGATATACTCAAAGTTTTCAAAGATGAAGGGATAAATGCAAAAGTAATTATGATCAGTGCAGTGGGACAGGATTCAGTAGTAAACACTGGTATAAGGCTGGGAGCTGTCGATTACATTATTAAGCCTTTTACCAACAAGCAATTACTTGAAGCAATGAGAAAAGCCGGATAAAATGGTAAAGGCTGTTGTGGTCGATGATTCAGGATTAATGAGGATACTGATCTCCGACATTCTTCGTTCGGATGGAAGGATCAAGGTAGTGGGTACAGCCAGTAATGGTCTTGATGGCTTGAATAAAGTGCTCGATACTAATCCTGATGTGGTTATCACCGATATGTTAATGCCTTCGCATGATGGCTTGTTCCTTGTAAAGGAAGTAATGAAGAAGCAGCCAACACCAGTAATCTTGTTAAGTTCTCTGGAAAGAACCAACGAAAAGATATTTGATGCTCTTGAAGCTGGGGCTTTTGAATTTATTGATAAACCAGTAAACGGAGCTGCATTTAGTTCTGATTATCCTTTAAATGAATTGGTAATTCAGGCCACAAAAAGTAAGCATAATTTAGATCCGAAGGTAAAAACAAGGCAGAATAATAATCTGCATACCTTCGATGATAAATTAAATTATGACATAGTTTGTATCGGAGCTTCGACAGGAGGTCCCGGAGCACTTGAAATTTTATTAAAAAGAATACCGGCTAATTTTCCTTTGCCAATAGTGATTGCTCAACATATGCCTGAGCGGTTCATCAGATCTTTCGTAATGCGACTAAATAAAATTGCACCATTGAAGATCTCTTTAGCTAAGAAAGGAGAAGCGCCGGTACCGGGAAATGTATACCTGGCTCCTGGTAATTCTAATTTGTCGTTAGTCAGGTCCAGGATCAATGGAATACCTGTTTTTTCCAGCTCTAAGAGACAATTTGAGGAGTTTAATAATCCTTCAGTCGATTGTTTATTTACTTCTGCAGCAGAAGTGTATGGGGCAAGGTGTATTGGTGTTATTCTTACGGGTATGGGTAAAGATGGCTATGATGGATCAACCATGATTCGGAATAAAAAAGGACTTGTTATTGCTCAGGATCAGGATAGTTCAGTGGTATATGGAATGCCGGGAATGGTTGTTAATAACAGGATTGCAAAATATACGGTTGGCATTAGTGAAATGGCCAGTTTTTTAACCGGGTGTTTATAACTTTTTGATATCAAATGAAAGAAAAAGAAGACGAATACAAACAACTCTTTATGGGGGAAGGGCTTGAACAACATGAAGCTCTAAATAATCTTCTGACAGAATTGGAAAAAAATCCTGAAGAGGGTTCAATAGTTGACGAAATATTCAGAATCACTCATACTTTAAAAGGGAATGCCTCAGGAATGGGATTTTCAGACATTGCATCTCTGGCTCATACACTTGAGGATTTGTTTGGTGCGATCAAACACGGAGAATTTAAACTTAATAATAAAATATTTGAAGCTGTTTTTAAGGCCCTGGATGTAATGGGAAATCAATTGTCTTCATTGAAAGATAATAAAAAAGTTAGTTTCAGGGGTATTAAGACCAAAATTGATGTATTAATAAGGGAATCAAAAAACAATTGCGAATCAAAAGAGGAATCCAAAAGGAAGGATAATTCTTCTAAGCAACCAGCAGAAGAAAATCAAGCAGTAATAAATGATCCTTCTACGGACTTAGATGATGCCCAATCTTTTTTAGATCAGGATGAATTTATTATTACTGATAAGTCTCTTCCGGAAGAGAAAGAAGTTGAGGTGAGAAAAATCGATCCTGAAATCAATAAAGTTACTTTTTCAGATCTTGTACAAGTTCCTGTAGGTAAGTTGGATAATTTATTAAACCTGGTAGGTGAACTTATTATTGAGCGTGATCGAATTACTACATCATTGGTAGGTACTGAAGGTGCAAACAATAACGAATTCAGTCGGTTAAAACGGATTTCTTCAGATCTTCAATATTCTGTAATGAATGTACGCCTAGTTCAGGTTGGATTTTTATTTAATAAATTCAAGCGAGTAGTCAGGGACGCATCGATTAGTGAAAATAAGAACGTAGATCTTCAGATTGAAGGTGAAAGTACTGAGATCGATAGAAATATTTTACAGATAATCAGTGATTCTCTAATACACCTTATCAGAAATTCAATCAGTCATGGTATAGAGCAGCCCGAGGAAAGACAAGCGGCCGGTAAATCTCAAAGGGGGATAATTAATCTAAGATCTTACAATGATAATGATGGTGTTATTATCGAAATTGAGGATGATGGTAAGGGTATAGACATTGAAAAAGTAAAGTTAAAAGCACTTAGTAAGGGGCTTGTAACAAAAGAAATGTTATCATTAATGAATGATAATGAAGTAGTTATGTTAATCTTTGAGCCTGGTTTTTCTACCAGTGATAATGTTTCTTCGTTATCTGGTCGGGGAGTTGGTATGGATGTAGTTAAAAAGGCCACAGACTCTATTGGTGGACAAATCAATATCGATACTACGAAAGGAAAAGGCACCTTGATTACCTTAAAGCTCCCTTCTTCCATGGCAGTGAAAGGAACATTACTCTTTCAGCTTGGGGATCAGGAATATGCGATACCACTTTCCTACACGGAAGCTGTAGTTTCTTATAGCAAGTCAGATTTGTATAAGATTAGTAATGGAATTGTTGCTTCCCATCTGGGAAAAACTATTTCTGTGGTGTTCTTAAAAGATCTATTTGAGACAGGCGGAACATTAAGACAGAGAATTTTTAATAGTTATAGTGAGTTACAAAAAGATGATAAAATAGATATTATCATTGTAACTTATAATGGCAGAACTATTGGGATGGTAGTCGACAAACTTCTTCAACAAAAAGAAATCATTGAGAAGCCACTTTCAAAACCTTTAGATAATGTAGACTTTATTAGTGGTGTTACGATACTGGGTAATGGTAATGTATGCCCGGTATTAAATATTTCTACAATAACTAATTCGATTTTTAACATGAGTCTTTCAAATCAGTAACAGAGACTTATATATCAGACTGGAGAAATGAGTGAAAGATTTAAAGAAATTGTAAATACAGGTTTAGATAAGGCAGCCAAAGCTCTCTCTTTGATGATCAAAAGAAAAGTGAAAGTTGTGGATTTCAGGATCAGGGTAGGAGTAGGCGATGAAAAGGTATTTATATCAGATAAACTAAATAAGGGTGATCAAATTTTAATTACACCTTTGATCGGAGATAGCAACGGAAAGAGTTTTTTAATATTTAATGAATATACTGCAGGTTTAATCACCGCTCTTTGCCATTCAGGTCACGAAAATGTCCTTGATAAAAATGCAGTAGAAAATATTTTACTAGAGATTGACAATATACTTTCAGCAACATTTATTACTGAAATATCCAATCAGTTAGACATTTCGATATTTGGTGATGTCCCGAAAATAACTGTTCAAGAAGAATTGGAGGCAGATACTGAAACTGATGTCTTCATTTATATAGAATCTATACTTGATATTGAAAAAGATGATATGGCTAAAGCATCTTTTTTATGGATGTTGGACAGAGATTTACTTAAAAAAGTATCATAAAATATTCAGTCGATTAATATATCAATTATGAAAGTTACCCAGGCTGAGATCAATTCATTTACTGAAGTGTTATATGCCAAGTATGGCTTTGATTTTACTTGTTACGAGCCACAGTCTTTAAATCGCAGAATTAACCGTGTTTTACATGTACTCGGTTATAATACAATCCATGATCTTTGGACCGATATGCTCCAGAAACCATCTATGGTTTACAAATTCATGGATGAAGTTAGTGTGGAATTAACAGCTATGTTCAGAGACCCGGTAATGTGGAGCAGATTAAGAAGTGTATTATATAACGAATTTAAAGCAAAACAAAATCTGAAAATCTGGATCGCTGGATGTTCTACAGGAGAAGAAGTGTATACATTAGCAATAGTGCTATATGAGATGGGTATGCTGGAACAGGTTCAAATATTGGCGACTGATATGAATAATAAAGCCCTTGAGGTAGCCAGGTCAGGCATCTATCACGAACTGAAGATCATCGAATATGAGAAAAACTACAGAGAATATAATAAATTCGGTACATTCGGGAGGTACTTTAAAAAAAACTCCCCACACGTATTAATGCGATCTGATCTTCTTAAAAATACACTTTTTAAATATCACAACCTGGTTACTGATAAATCAGATTCAGACTTTGATCTGATTTTATGCAGAAATGTAATGATCTATTTTGATGCCGAAACAAAATCTAAAATGGTCAAAAATTTTCATCGCCACATTAACGATGGAGGGTATTTAATAACTGGTTTTTTCGACTCAATTTTTTGTGAAGAAAACCAGGGTTTATTCAATAATGAACTTTCAGGATTTAGAATGTTTAAAAAATCACCTTTCATGAGAGTTAACAGGTCTAATCTATCAGCCTGACAGATTTTATTTGATTTTTTTAATATATATTAAACAATTTCAGTGGTTCTCAGTTTCTTCTATGTTGATTGTTTTAAAGGGGAGCCGTCTCATTAATTTTTTTCAACATTTTTTAAAACTAATAGTAGTTTTTGCCAATAACTGCGCTACCAGAGTAGAGGTAATTAATGCTATTAGAAAAGCGTATTATGGTTTAATTTTTTTACTGAATTTTATATACCTATGTTATCACATTTAGTTTATTTAAGCAAAAGAACACCTAATTGTACCAATGAGGAAATTGATAAAATCCTTCAATCCTGTAATAAAAATAATAAGGAATTTGACCTTACTGGGGTATTATTATATTCTGATAAGCAATTTGTACAGTATTTAGAGGGAGAGTACAATGAAATATTTGGATTATATGATAAGATTAAAGATGATCCAAGACATAATCAAATTGTTCTAATTACAAGTGGACCAATAGAAAACAGGGCTTTTCCAAGTTGGCAAATGGGAGCTAAAAAGATGGACTTTGATTCTATAGAGTTTCAAACTTATATGTCTCCTAGTGAACAAGCAGACTTTAAAAAAATATTGGAAGGGCAGGAGAATAATAATGCCCTTACTTTAGTTAAAAAATTCTTTAAGTAATATTAATTATTTTTCTGGTAGCTTACTTAAAAGATGATTATTCCCTTTATCAGATTTGTGTTATTTAATTCATGTAATTTCTAACATAATCTGGTAAAGGCTTATTGTCAAATTACATCATACCTTAGTAATAAAGCAACAAATATTTCAGCTTATTACATGCTTCAGACTGTGATCAAAACCATATTCATTGCCTGTTTTAAATAAGTGGGAAATAGCCGCTAAATGCCCAAACATAAATGAAGGAGTAATAAAACCAAAAAGCCAGACATAAGGGAAATATAATATGCCACTGGCAGATTGCTTATATATAAAGGTCTGGAAAGGAGAGGGCAGAGCAAAAAGGACTACGACAAATAATTGGATCAGGGAATAAAGAGCAAGGATATTCCATAAGATCATCATATAAATACTAAGTGTTTTTTTCTGATAACCATAATAAAATATTGCTGGTGCACTTAATCCTGCCAAAATATCAAAATTTAACCCCAGAAACGTTATTGACTGCGGTACCAATTTATAGAAATACAATCCTGCCAGAATAAATGCTATGGGTAATCTTAAAGATTGCATTAACGTCAGCCATTTTAACTCGAAACCTTTAAGCATTTTTTTTCCTCTCGGTGTAAATAAATAAATACAAATGGGTACAAACGGGGGTAAGAATAAGAAAAGAATATGAAAGGTGAGCTTTTTTATTGAATCGATATAAAATTCATAATAGCCCGCTATTCCCTGCATAAAAAGACCGAAAATAAGACTTGCCAGGATAAGTTTATTACCCTTCGAGGTTTTGTACAAAAATAGTAGTACTGCTGTTGTTATTGCAATAAATGATATATTGAATGCTATTGGTAATTTATCGATCATATAAATAGCACTTTATCTTTAAAATAATTTAGTTAAATTAACGAGTAATTCAAAATTCGAGAGATCATTCAGAAACAATTAAGTAATCAGCATATTTTTTAACCTATGGAGCTAGTCCTGTATATATTTATAATTCTTATCTCATCATTTATAGTTTATAAGGGTGGATCTATGCTGGAAAATGCTTCTGAAATTCTCGCAAATCATTATGATCTTCCCTCTGTTGTTAAAGGAAGTTTGATTATGGCCGTAGGATCAAGTTTTCCGGAACTTTCTGCTGTTTTGGTATCGACAATATTGCATGGTAAATTTGATTTGGGCGTATCAGCAATAGTGGGGAGTGCTATTTTTAATATTATGGTAATTCCGGGTGTTGCATCTGCACTTTATGGCCCACAAAAAGCAGATCATAGCCTGGTTTATAAAGATTCACAATTTTATCTGACATCGATTGTTGCTTTGTTACTTACCTTTTCCCTTGGAGCTATCTATTATCCTGTTGCAGATACGGAAAATATTATAGGAAATGTCAATAGGGAGCTAGCCCTTATTCCTTTTTTATTATATGGGCTTTATGTATATCTCCAGTTTGTAGATACTAAAGAGCATAGAGAAAAAAGTAATGGTGAGAATAAAGAGAGGCATAATAGTATAGGTAAAGTCTGGCTAAAGCTGGTAATAAGCCTTGTACTTATTTTAGTTAGTGTTGAAGGACTTGTTAGAGGAGCTTTGTTTCTAGGAGAGTTTTTTAATACTCCTGATTTTTTCTGGGGTATAACCGTTATTGCAGCTGCCACTAGTGTTCCGGATGCTGTAGTAAGTATAAAAGCTGCAC
The DNA here is from genome assembly GCF_026241165.1 of Mangrovivirga halotolerans. GTDB lineage: Bacteria > Bacteroidota > Bacteroidia > Cytophagales > Cyclobacteriaceae > Mangrovivirga > Mangrovivirga halotolerans. The sequence continues at coordinate 260,490 of NZ_JAPFQN010000003.1, forward strand.
AAAAGGGAGATGGCACAGCTGGATTATCAAATGTTTTAGGAAGTAATATTTTTGACTTACTGGTGGCTGTACCGGCAGGAGTATTGATAGCAGGGACAGCATCTGTTAATATTACAATAGCAGTACCAATGATGTTGTTTTTAACCATTGCTACTATAGCCTTTTTTACCCTGTTGCGTTATAATCTAGTGCTTTCCAGAGCAGAAGGCATAGGGATGCTTATCGGCTACTTTTTATTTGTGATTTGGATGTTACTGGAGTCTTTTGATGTAATTTCTATAGTTCTCAAATAAAATCAATCACTATACTGGTTATTGCTCCAATCCATTAATTGAGAGTTAATATCAATTTTTTCTTTTGAGACTGATCCTGTATCTACATTCTCTGAATAGATCAAAGATTTATCTGTCCATGTAATTGCCTTGACTCTTGAGCGAAAAAGATCTTCATCCCCATTAAAATATTTTAAAATGAGATTTGTTTTGTCTTCACAGGCTAAACGACCTTTTTCTCCATTTTTTAAAATGACGTTGAAATACTTCATATCTCTATCGTTTTAAAGTGACAGGATATATAAGTTATAACATTATCTTGAAATTATGTAATTAATTATTAAAATATTTTTAATTAGCTATTCGTAATATTTACATGGATTGATAGGCTAATAACGGAAACATTTCCAACTCAGGTAAAATAATTATGTGCTTCAGGCATTTTAAAAGAAAGACCGGTTATCAGTAATTAATTTAATATCACTGTATTCTCCTTTATCAAAATCCAGCCTGTTGGCTTTAACTGCAATCGGGAAAGCAGCATTTCCTTCAGAGTACATTTCCATCACATTATCACTGGTCTTTTGAAAAGATGCATTTCCTTCAGCCATATCAGCCAATTCCCCGGTAATACTGCTATCTATTTCTTTGTTGGTTACAATTGTTGCTTTCAGGTCTTTTGCAGACAAAACACCGGTAATAATCAATATGTTGTTTCTGTTAGCATTTCTAATCAGTTCAGGATTGGGGTGTTGAAAGTCAGCCATAGAAAAGAACCTGGAAATTATTCCTGAAGGAATTGTAAGTGTTTTGCTTTTTCCATAACTGATTGAAACTGAAGATCCACTCTTGAATTTATTTGACAAAGAAAGATTTCCTAATCCAAGGGAAACCAATAACTGCTCAAGAACCGTTATGCCAATATTGAATTTATATTGTTGTTGTTGATTATAATTGACTCTTAGCGCCTGGTCTTCGATTATTTCTATTTCGGTGTCCGATTTAAAAGCATGCTTTACATTTTCGTAATATAATTCAGGGACATCAAAAGTCTTTTTTAGCCATAATTGAAGAGGTTTATGATTACGAATCGGGCTATCGATAAGATCATAGCCAACATCCCGAAGGTCATTTTTTAGGTTCATAGATAAACAGATTTAGGTAATTGATTGTATAATTAAAAATACAATTTTTTTAAAAAATTAAGCTGTATTTATAATTATTTACCAGGAAAGTTTTAGAGTTTATTTAACCTGGCTCATTATTAATTGATCAAACCATTAGATCAATTAATATCATTCTCAAAAGATCTATTGTTTATCTTTAGCTATGTCACAAATCTGAGTCTGGGATTAGTTATTAAGCTTTTCTTTGGTGATTATTTTTCCCTCTTTGTAAATAATTTTCTTTTTAGGATTTCCATTTAAATCATACTTGATTGTCTCACCCGATTTAATGCCTTTCTTATAACTAATCATTTCCACGAGAGAGCCATCGTTGAAATAATAAATGAATTTGCCGTCTAATTTACCAAAATGAAAATCAGCAGTAAAAAATAAATAACCATTTCTGGTATATCTTGTCCATTGACCGTGTTTGGATTTGTTATCTATGGTAAACCCTTCTTCTTTAATATTTCCATTACTAAAAAAGACTTTTTCATATTTTAATCTTGATTTGATAGAATCTGGAAAATTGTTATCAACCTTATCTAGCGGATCAAGGGTTTCAAATGGGTCATATATTACCTCCAGGGATATATCGCCATTTTTTTTGTAATAGAAATGAGAACCAACTTCATTACCTTGTTCTTCATTATTTAAAAAATATTCCAACATATTGGTTCCTTTCGGAGGAGATTGATATTGACCTTTCTCAAATATTGTACCCGAGGCCATATGGTATGATACTTCTAATACAGAATCTTTTATTTCATAGTGCAGATAATATTTTGCATTATCAGGGTCGCTATGAACCCAGTCTTTGTCAAAATATATTCTATTATCATCCTGTGCAGGAATAGAAATACAAATGAATGTAAGAATAAAAAAAATAAACTTTCTAAATTTTCCCCTCGTTATCACGCCTTTAATATTTTTCAGTTGATATTACCTTATCATTTTTATAGATTTTCTTTTTTTTCAGTTTTCCATAGTTTGAATACTGATTATTTTCTCCTGTCCTTTTTCCGTTTATATAGATGCAGGTTTCTTCAATTATTCCATTGATGTAAAAATATTTTTGTTTACCATCTAATAGTCCGTTTTTATATTTATTTATAGCATAATATTTACCGTTAGCATAGTATTCAAACCATATTCCATGTTTTAGTGATTCATCTATGTAAAAACCATCAAATTCTTTTGATCCGTCTTTATAATAAATTTTTTCAAAAGTAAGTTTGGCGAAGAGTGAATCGGGCAGGTTATCTACTTTATATTTACTAAAGAAATCCTTAGTTAAATAATATTGGGGATTATAACAGGTCATACTAGTTCGGATTCCATTTTTATCATACCAGGTGAATTCTCCTGTTTCCATCCCAGTGTCAGAATTACTATTAAAAAAATCAAGTATAGACTGGCTGTTTTCAGGAAGTTTATACTGACCTGTCATTTGGGTAGAGCCGTTTTCATAATAGTCGGTAACTTTTACTACAGAATCCTTAACTGAAAAAAGACGATAGAATTTCATCTTTTTTTTAGATTGAACAGGTTCCCACTTTTTATTATAAAAAATAGTGTCTTGTGATTGACTTTTTGCAGGTATACAAAAAATCATAAACATCATAAAAATAAAACTTCGCTGCATTTTGATAAACCCTTCTTACCTCTATTGGTTGTTTCTTTGTTTTAAGAAAAATTCGAAATTAATTGAATTTTTCTTAAAAGTAAAGAATTAATATTTCAAAGCTTTACCCGATGACAAGAGCAATTTGGCTTCTTTCCAGGTGGGAAGTTTATCAGTCTCTATTGTAATAGTACGGATTTCTCTGGCAATATTCTTGTTGTTTTTCATGGCATTCAGGTGCGAGCCATTTTTAGCAAAACCTCTCATATCACTTTCTTTTTCCCATTGTGTCATGGTATAATGAAAGATCCACAATCCGGTGATTTATATTGTTTACATCAGGTAGTTTTAATTGCTTAATAATTTTCATTGCCATTAGAGAGAGCAAAAAAACACCGGGGATTTTTCAGGTTAATGGATGTGATGGTTGCAATCATTTAAAGCCAAATCAAAGATATTGCTTAGTACAAAGAATGATTTTTTTAATAAAAATATGCAAAGCTCTTTAAATGAATACGTATTTCACCATCATTATGAAATGAAATATGCTACCGGCCATGACAAACAGATGCCAGATAAAATGACCATATTTTAATCGCTTGTCAAGCATATAGAAGATTATGCCAAAAGTATAAGCAAACCCTCCTGCAGCCAGTAACCAAAATGCAGGGGGTGGGAGAGACTCTTTAACAACATCAATATCGAAAATAATTATCCAGCCCATCACTGCGTACATTAATGTTGAGATGACCTTGTATTTACCGGCATAAAATATTTTTAGAATAATACCGATTAAAGCCATGCTCCATAAAATAGCGAAATATATCCAGCCAGTAGTTCCGCCAATGCAAATTAATAGTACTGGAGTATAGGTTCCTGCGATAAGTAAATAGATGCCACAGTGATCCAGGATTTTAAATACATACTTAGCTTTTTTATGCCTTAATCCATGATAAAATGACGAAAACAGATATAATAGAACCAGGCTTAATCCGTAAAATAAAGCACTGAATAAACTCCATTTCACCTCACTCTGAGCCCCAAAAACTATTAGAACGATCATCCCACCAACAGCAGCAGCAGCAGTAATGCCGTGAGAGAGGGAATTTAATATCTCTTCAGTTTTTTTTAGCGGTTTAAGTTTTACCACGATTTTAGTCCTTTATAATTTTTGTGTAAAAATAGGTTGGGATAATGAACTCACCACAGTTTTTAACCTAAATAAAATCAATTGGATCGTTTAAAAGGACATAAAAAAAACACCCGTTACAGGGTGTCAGATTTTAGTAATAAATTATTGTTTTAATCAATTTGAATTATCAATCCATTCCTTTGCTTTAGCAGCATTTTCTTCATCGAAATATTTGACATCTGCACTGGTAAAAGGTTTTAAAGCATCTGCCATTAACTCCTGCCACTTCTTTTCTCCAACAACGGCAACTTTATTTAATTTGTCTGCATTTTCAAAGTCAAATTTAATATCGCGCCAAAAGGCATGGGGTGCCCATCCTTTGAAATTCTTCATGCGGAAATACCAGCTGATCTGTCCGTATTCCTCGATCTTTTGTTTGACTAATGGCAGCATTCTGTCATAATCTTTATCATCCAGTTTTTCACTTGCCACCATATAAATATTATGCTCTTCTGCCTTAATATCTATCATTGTTTATTGATTTTGGTTTCAATTGGATTTTAATAAAATTAAGGATTGATTATGATTTAAGCACATAATAAAGTGATTGGTTCCAGGAAAATCAAAGCCTAAGAAATGAAACTCACAGTGCTAATTCAACATAAATGCCAAAATGATCTGAACTCGTTTTAGGTAATCTTTCGATTTTGTTTAGCATAAATTCTTTAGTTACAAAAACATGATCTAGAGGCCATCTTGTTAAAAAATTATGTGCGTTGAAGCTGTTGTAAAAACCTCTGCCAATCCGTACATCCAAAAGCTTATCATTGGTGCCAGTAAGACCATCTGTATAAGACCAGACCACATCATTTATATCTCCGGCAACGATGGTCGGTAATTCTTTATTCTCTATTTTTTCACCGAGCTTTTTCATCGCAATTTCTCGCTGTCCTTCGTTGTCCGGAAGATGCTCAAAATGTATGGGAGGAACCGGATGTATTGTATATAGCCGGATATCTTTACCATTATCGAGTGTTATAATACTTTCAAATGAAGGTACATTTTTGTTTTGCAGATAATTGATATTGATTTTTTTAAAGGGGAATTTACTATAAAGGCTCATCCCATAGGTCAATTCATTCAGAACCTTTCTGGAATATGGATATTCTTTTTCAATAACTTTTAGTTGATCGTTCCACCATTGGTTAACTTCCATTGCAAGAAAGAGATCAGGCTCAATTTCCCTGATTTGATCTATAATCGGCTGGGCGTTCTTGTTTTTCATTTTTACATTCATCAGTACCAAACTGATTCTATCATCTTCAACATTATCTGTCGTTGCATCAGGAACTTTCTTTGGTACAATTGGGGTGTAATGAATTAAATAGAATGATTGAATAGTCATGGTAGCCACAAAGCCAGCGATCATAAAGTAATCATATTTTCCCCAGGATCTGTTTATTAATAAAAAGATAATTAGTCCAATTAAAGCACTTAGAAAAAACTGTATGCGTGCAAAATCAAGAACTTTTAAAAATTGACTATCAATATTTCTGAGGACGGAAAGTATAGAGCCGATTGTTAGAATAATGGCAAAACAAAAGAGTATCCAATAAAAAATCTTATAGAGTTTTTTCATTGTTAATCGTTAATGAGGGTCGCATATTCAATCTAAAGAAATGTTTTTCTATTTAAAATCTTTTAGGGAGAATTTACTAAGTGGGAATTAGCCCAGGTTATCAATAGTTTTCTTTGTTTTCAAACTCTCTCTCTTACTGTAAATTAGAGTAACAACCAATAAAGAAATGAAAATGAAAGCGGCTAAAAACTTATTATACGCAGTGATACGCCCAACAAGTCCTGAAGTATTGTCAGTTAAAATAATTATTGTTTGGAAAAGATAGTAATTGATATTGAGGATAATAATCACTTCTACGATCCTTATGGTCCATCTATGCCTTTTGATTAGCATCATACCGGCAATAATATTTATAACACCCAGAGCCAATCCGAAAAGGCAAAAATTCCTCATCCACTTCATGAGTAACAAGGATGGTTCGCTTTGTTCTGCTGTGTCGTAATGTATGTTTCTATCATACATGCCTGGCTCATTAAGTCCCTGGTTGATCAACTCAGAATTTTTATCCCGGTTTGATGCCGGGGAAGAATTAGAAAGGCTGTCCATTTTGGCAGACATGTTTGCGGTACGGGGGTTTTTAAAATTATATTCGCTATTAGTGAGTGAAGAATAATTAGAAAATAGGCCGAATAATCCCAGGAGAATTAAAATAATTCCCACTGTAATCCCCCATTGTGGTGATTCGGTTTTCATATTTTATTTGTTTAAACCGAATGATATGTACAAAAAAGTTGGTCCTGTTAATAATAAATATACGAAAATTTCGTTTAAGGCGGAAGTAAAACCTTGTTTATGTGGAGTTTATAAGAGATGCTTTCAATTGAAAGCATCTCGCTAATAATTACATTTTTTGGAAATCACCGGAATCCACATCTTTAATAAAATTGATCAACCCATTAAAAAATGTTTTCTGATCATCATATTGCGATAAATGGCTTCCTTCCGGGCAAAGTAGAAAATCCGAATATGGTATTTCAGAAGCCATCCATTCCATATGTTTCGGATCCATAGTATCGTGGCTGCTTCCGATTACCAATGTTGGCACTTTTATCTCCGAAATATTTTGTGTTCTATCCCACTCTTTTAAGGTTGCATCGCCCGAGATACCAAATTCGCTATATCCCTGCATATAAATGTAAACTTCCGGATTCATATGTTTTAATCCTCTATTTACCGCTTCTGGCCACTGATCGATCGGTTTCCTTAATACGTGTTCAGTATAATGGTATTCCATTAATAATTCTGCATATCTGGGATTTTCATAATCTTCATTCTTCTCCATCTCCATAATTTCTTTTAGGACATCAGGAGGTAATTGCGGGCCAAGTACTTCATGAGCATATTTATTATATTCTGGAATACTGGCCATCATATTGCTTATAATCAATCCTTTGAGATTATTTTGATATTTCAAGGCATATTCCATTGCTAAGATTCCTCCCCACGACTGACCAAAAAGATAAAAATTTTCACTGTCGAGATTCAGGGCAGTTCTGACCTGTTCTACTTCATCAACAAATCGCTCGATTGTCCATAGGCTGGTATCACTTGGTTGATCACTGTAGTAAGAACCAAGTTGGTCATAATATATGAATTCAATACCTTCCTGAGGAAACCAGGAGTTGAAACATTCATATATTTCATGAGTCATACCGGGGCCGCCATGAAGAAGCAGGACTTTCATTGTCGGGTTATTTCCCATTGTTTTAGTCCAGACCTTAAATTCTCCTTTTGGAGTACTTATTGGAATCATTTTAATTCCACCAGTATATTTCATTTCCTCATTTGGATAACTCCAGTATTCGGTAAGCGAAAGTGAATTGTTCTCCTTTGGCTGAGCGATTGCTGAATCATTATTTTGATTCGAATTACAACTAAAAATTATTATCGAAAGAAAAAAGAAAACATATTTATTCATGAATTTAAATTTTAGTTATTGACTTATAAAATGAAAAAACTCCGGGCTAATTCCCGGAGTTTTTCTGTTTAGCCTTCGGTCTTCATTTCGTCCGGTTCATTTTCTACCTTAGCACCATCACCTTTCAGATATGTGTTTAGAAATTCAAGTATTTTACTATACCCTTCTATTTTATTCTCCTTTTTAACAAAGCCATGACCTTCATCATCGAATAAAACATATTCTACCGGCACTCCGTTTTTCCTTACTTCTTCAACAATTTCATCGGACTCAACCTGTAAAACCCTAGGATCATTTGCTCCTTGTAAAACCATAATTGGGTTTTTGACATTTTCAGCATGAAATAATGGTGATATCTCACGTAACCTGACTGAATCTTCAGAAAACGGATCTCCGAGCTCTTCATAAAGTGCTTCTCTTTGTGCCTCCCAATAAGGAGGGATTGATTTTAATGTGCGAAGCCAGTTCGTTACTCCAAAAATATTTACTCCAACATCAAATTCCTCTGGAGCAAAAGTCATTGCGGCCATAGTCATATATCCTCCATAGCTACCGCCAATAATTCCAATTTTATCTGAATCAATATATGTCTGGTCTGCAAGCCACTTTTTACCCCAAATGCAGTCTTTCAGGTCTTTATCTCCGTGATTTTTATCATCCATTTTGTAAAAGGTTTTTCCGTAACCACTACTTCCGCGATTATTGACAGCAAGTATAGCATACCCATGGTTTACCAGATATTGAATGAGCGAGAAGTAATTTTGACGGGTTTGACCACCTGGTCCACCATGAACCCAAACTAAGGCAGGAACTTTATTATCAGCTGAAGCTACTTTTGGTTTATAATAAATTGCAGGAATTTCGGTGTCATCAAAAGAATTAAACCTAACCACCTCTGCTGAAACAAGATGACTTGGATCAATTTCTTCATTCAGGCTATTGGTTAATTTATTTAATTCCTCAGTTTCCATGTTGTAGACATAGATATTCATGGGTGATTTGGATGAACCCACCGCCATGATCATTTTTGATTCGCTATCAGCGATGTTTACTCCCAGAACACTTCCGTCATCCATGTCGGGGAAATCAACCTTTTCTCCCGAGTCAGTTTTTTTGATGATCAGTTTGTTTTTACCGTCTTCATTGATTCCGGTAACTCTGTAAGTTCCGTTTTCACTTAAATAACTATACGCTACATCCCAGTCTGTTTCATATAATTTTGTGTGTTCACCGGTTTCGATGTTGTATTCTTTTAGATACCTGAATTCACTTTCATCATCGGTAAGATAAAAGAACTTATTACCGTCATTACTGAAGCCAGAACTACCGTATGACCCTTTTTCTTGAGAGATTTCAATCATTTCACCAGTATTCATATTGCGCAAAAACAATTTGTTTTCACTGGTAGTAATTGGCTTTATCAATGCTATGTGTTTTTCATCGTCAGACATCCCTGCAAAGAAATATCCTTCTTCATTTTTATAGAACATTTCAGGTTCCCATGTTCCAATGTCCATTTTGTAAACATCAAAATATTTTGGATCTCGCTTATTTGATCCATAAAACATTGATTTTTCATCTTCCGACCACCGGTAAAAATCTGCTTTTTCATTTTCTCCTTTTGTCAGTTCGCTAGTTGAACCATCACTTTTCAGGATATATAAATGATCAATCTCATTTCCGCCTTTATCTGCATAATAGAGTATGTCACCCGTCCCAGGGACATAATCTTCGACAAATAATGATTCCTCGGTAGAATTAGTGATTTGCTTTTTAGATCCATCAGAAATATTTATTTCATAAATATTATATATTCCTGATTCATTACTGGAGACAATAATCTTTGATTCATCTTCGGAGAATTCAGCTCCTCTGTACGAGGTGTTGGATTCGAATTGATCTATTGTGTATAATTCAGGAGTTTCAACTGCTGCTTTAGTCTCCTCATTACTGGTTTCGTTTTGCCCGCAAGACACAATGGTTAGTGCGATAGCAAAGACTAGATATCGAATTTTCATAAATTGTTGTATGTTAAAATTGATTTTTCAGTTAGAAAATTATAAGAATTGTTACTTATAAGTTCTATACTTTATTTTTCAAAGTCAAGGAAGGTGATGAATTAATTTATTGGTTTTCAGGCTTTTTATAACTTTATGTAGATCTTTTTCTTATAAAGTATATTAAGAGGAATGAAAATAATAAAAGCGTAGATCAGGGAATAAATAAAGGAAGAAAGCTTCGGGTTAAATCCAATATCTTTTGTTGCTTTCATGAATTCTTCATTTAATGAAACACCCCAGATTAGATCATTGTAAAATACGTACAGCAGAACAAATGAAAGTACGTAGGCTGTAATGGCATTTGCACCAAGAGCCTGACCTATTTTAAGTTTTGGTCTGTAATTTCTGATATCGTAAATAAAATAGCACAAAGTAAAAACGAGTACTGCCAGGCCACCTGTAACCAGGACAAATGATGGTGTCCATAGGTTTTTATTGAGTGGAATTATCAAAGAAATGATCATACCTGAAATCAGAAGTAATATCCCAGATGTGATCAGGAATTTCATTCTGTCTACCTTGGTTTTTATTTGATGTATTCTAAACTGAGAACCTAAAATTGCACCGAGTAAGGTTGTGGCAATAGCTGGAATCGTCGATAGAAGACCTTCTGGGTCCCATGATTTTTCATATAATGGGCCAGGTAGAATATATCGATCTATAAAGGCTGATATATTCGTTCCTGGCTCTAAGTTTGGTTTAATAGATTCCGAAGTGTTTTTATATATTTCCACTTCAGCAAATCCATGTGCCCTGGGTATTTCCCCTTCATTTAGTGCATTTAATATAATTTCATCTATTGGAACAGGTACATATAATAATACCAAACTATAACTGACCAGTAACACAAGAGTGATAATTATAAGATGCTTAATATTTAAATTAATATAGAGAATTGCGGTAATGAAAAAACAGATTGCTATGCGTTGAAGGACACCAGGCCATCTGATGTTCGCCAGGTCTGGCTCAAATAATAGCCACAGCAATATCCCAACCACAAATATTTTTAAAGATCTCCATGAAATCTTTTTGTAAATACTGAACTCAGGTTGTTTATTGGTGTATTTAGAAAGAGAATAGCTAATTGAAAAACCGACAATAAATAAGAAAAAGGGGAACACGAGGTCCGTAGGGGTTAACCCGTGCCAGCTGGCATGTTGTAAAGGTGCATACATATAAGACCAACTGCCGGGACTATTTACGATGATCATGGCCATAATAGTGACTCCCCTGAATACATCAAGTGAAACAAGTCTTTTCTTGGTATGGAGTTCCGGATTAGTCAATTTCAACTATTTAAATATGATAAAAAGGCTCAGATTCTTCTAAATATATAAATACTATATTCTGTTTTATTATGTATTTCATAAGCCGGACTAATGACTTGATGTTAATTGTTTGATTATCAGATTATTGACTGTGTATATAAATAAAAATTATCATTATTATATAATATATAAATTTTTAAACATGTATTAATGTATTGATTTTTGCATAAACAAAACTAAATGCAAAATGGAAAATTCATTAAGTGTCATGTCAAAGGATTACAGTAAGTTAGCTGATCAGAAAGATTACAAGTTAATCGATGGTAAGTTTTCTGTTGAAGAAGCTAAAGATGTGTTAAGTGCTTTATTCAGAAACAAGATTAAATTTCACCAACAGCAAAGGTTGTCAATCTATGAAAGAGAGGGTAGGGACACCACATCAACAAAAAAGAGAATAGCAGAATTAAAAGAAGAAAGAGAAAAAGTAAGAGAAATGTTAAATGCCATTGAAAACGAAGATGTCATAATAGAGATCAATGGTAAGGTAGAAATTAAGGTATTAAAATAATTGATTCCATTTTTTAATACTTCATACTTTTTAATCCATAGCGAATAATGAATATTAATCTACTGATTGATAATCTTACGAACCCGGCACTGCTTTTCTTCTTTTTAGGGATAATAGCAGTAATCTTAAAAAGTGACTTGGAGATACCTCCAAATTCTTCAAAGTTTATTTCCTTGTATTTGCTTTTTTCAATTGGATTTAACGGAGGGCAGGAACTGGCACATAGTAATCTTGGTATGGAAATAGCCCTTTCACTATTGTTTGGGATTTTCCTGGCTCTGATAGTGCCTTTATACACCTTTTTTATTCTGAAAAAGCGATTGGGGATTTTCAATGCAGGCGCTATTGCCGCTGCTTATGGATCGATCAGTGCTGTTACCTTTGTGACTGCTGTGTCATTTCTCGAAATTCAAAAGATTGATTTCGGTGGACATATGGTTGCAGTAATGGCGCTGATGGAGGCCCCGGCAATCATTGTAGGTGTTTTATTAATGTCTGTTTATAACCGTGATGATGAATCAAATATCGATTGCAAGGGGATGATCAGGCATTCAATGACCAATGGTAGTGTATTGCTCATTATTGGTAGTTTAGTAATCGGCTTTCTTGCCGGAGAGAAGCAAGCAGAAGGAATTATGCCTTTTACTTCAGATATATTCAAAGGCTTTCTTGCAGTGTTTCTTTTAGATATGGGCATTGTGAGTGGGAGGAAATTATCTTCTTTCTGGGAAAATGGCTGGTTTCCATTTCTGTTTGCTGTTGTTGTGCCCCTCATTAATGGTGTAATTGTAGCGATAATCAGTGGTTTTGTTACCCAGAGTGATGGTAACAGGTTACTGTTTACAGTGTTGGGAGCGAGTGCTTCTTATATTGCTGTGCCTGCTGCAATGAAGATGGCTGCGCCAAAGGCGAATCCGGGATTGTATATACCAATGGCATTGGCAATAACATTCCCCTTTAATATTACCCTGGGAATGCCATTATATTTACAGATAATAAGAGTTTTTTAGGATTATTACCGTCCTGGGTTGCTCCCGTTAGTAAAAAGAGACTGTCCATGCAGGACAGTCTCTGTTTTTATTACCCACAGTTGAATTTAGCCTACACTTTTAAACCATTCTTCATATTTCTCGCCCAATAAAGGAACTGGCTTCATTTTACTTTTTGATGCATTTAAAATGCCAATTACCCACATGTAAAGAAGAATGAATATTGCAATGATGTTGATGATCCAGCCTATTATAGGAATCATCCCTATAATGCCTAGTGCAAGGCCAGTAACTCCAAGCCCGAGTGATTGCCGGATATGATAAGATGCAAATTCGCTTTTTTTATCATTATTCATCACAAAGGCAATTATTAATCCGATCAGCGTGATATAGGATATAATACCTATGTTTTTACCTTCTTTATCTACTTCTTCAGTCGAATTAGTAGATTTTATAGTATTTAAATCTTCCATTTTTTTGTTTTAATCTGCCATGTCCGACAGGGATTCAAAATCTAATTTATCTACCAGATCCCAAGCTTTTTCCGGACTGGTTTTGGAGGCTTTGATCATTACACTAAAACGATCGTTATAAACAAATTGAAGATGAGTTACGTCTCTTTTCTTGTAATATGTTTGTAATGCTTTTTGACCATCCACTGTCACCGTTTTAAGATGTTTTCGCTCATCTTCCTCTTCACGATCCATATTCGACATCATATTCATACCCATTAGTAAAGAACTTCCCACTTCTCCTGCTCCATCCATTACTTCAACCTTTAATTCTCTGTCATCAGCTTCAGATTTGAATGTCCCTTCAATTGAGCTAATATTCATATATCCTGCTTTTCCAACTTTAAAACCTGTTCGATCCATTCCACTTATGGATTCAGGGAGCCATTTTTTTAGTTGATCATTGGTCAATGGAGTTAACGTTTTTAATTCATCACTTTTTTCTTTAGCCTCTTCTGCTTTGCTGGCCATTTTAGTGACATTTGAAATAGTTTCAGAAGCTTCAGAAACTTTTTCCCTTGATTCCTCACTGCATGAAATAAAAATTGATGTCAGGAGTACTACGGTGAGCATTTTAGATATAGATTTCATTTTTCTATTATTTGTTATTCGACATTAAATACAATTAATCCTCTGGAAATCTCCCCTTCGGATTCAACGGGAATTGCTTCCAGAATAATTTCATATTGTCCAGGAGCTAATCTTCCGGTATTATTTTGATAGGCTAACCCGTCTTGCAAATAGCGACCAAGGACCGGAACAAAGCTGAAAGTTTCAGGAGCCAGAAACATACCTCCTGGGATATAGGGCATCGGTTCGCGTTCAGATGAATTTATTGTTTTACCATTATGCTTAACTGTAGTTTTGAATTTGAAGAAATCAAATTTTGGCTTTCCAGGTAAAACTTCTTCTTCTGGCTTTGCATAATCAGCCCCTTCATAAAAGAAGATGATTTTATTTTTTCCGTCCCGGAATGATTTGAATAGGGTTACTACATATGGAGATTCTAAGTCTATTTCTGTTTTGTTATCTCCGTTAATTGTGATCTTCCCTTTAACATTTTGAGCAATAATTGCTTGTGCTGAAATGATCAGCATTGTGATTATTAATTTTTTCATGGTTTAAATATTATTTAGTTGTGTAATCTGATTTGGCAATAGTGAGTTTTTGTTTCTTAAGGTCTTTACAAGTCATTTTCATAGATGTATCATCTTCGGTTTTTCCGACCATATCCATTTCCATTACCAGGCCTTCTTTTTCTCCGTTTTTGATCCATTCTTTTCTTATTTGATCAGGCATATTCTGGTCTTTGCCCATTACATCACCAAAGCTTATATCTGGTTCGAAGGTGACATACATTGTTATTACATGTTCATCAGTAGTTATTTCATAACCTTTGCATTTATATCCAAGGATAGTTTTGCCCGATATTTCTTTCATGGTGTAATCCTCATCCATGCTTTCTTTGACTACGCTACTATCCATATAAGCTGCGTTTTTCATAGCAAAAACAGATTTATTTCCATTTTTTGAACTGTAAATGGCAGTCAGATCCTTACTATAATCATATACCATGAACATGTCACCAGCTTTTTTAAAGGTGGCTCCGAAATAACCCGCATCTTTCATCAGGTAATAATCAATTAAAAGCTTTTCCTTTGATTCGGGTGTTTCCATTTCAAGAGTATATATCCATTCGAAATAATACTTTTCGGGAAGTTCTTTTGCATCGACCATAGTTCCACCAATGGGTACAGGAGAATTGTTTTGTAATTGCATGGAGAACAGTTCATCGAGCATTTGTTCGGTTTTCTTTTCTGCTTCATTTGCTACCTTATCAGAAACAGCATCGGAGACTCCTTTTTCCACTTTGTCTTCGATATCCTTTTTAAGATTTTTTAAAAACTGTCCCTGAATTTCTATACAGGTGGTTAATAAGGCAGTAATAATCAGTAGGTATCTAAGCTTTTTCATAATGAAGTACATTGCTTTTGTACTCATTTGTGTCTATACCTTTAAAAGGTTAACACTGACTGGATAAAAATTTATTTTATACTGATATTTTCCTTTTACATTCCAGGGAACTGTTTAACGGATCAAATAAGATGATAAGACAATATTGAAAGAATTGTATCCTGATAATAGGGGTGATTTTATCGGAGTTACACCAAAGTATAATTCAAGGGGTGCGCTGGTGGTGAAAATGAACTATAATGTACACACCTCTCAAAAATGATAATATCTGATATCTCTTTAAAGAAGGCTTTATTTCTTTAAGAAAAGTCATTTAATCAAAATCTCTCTGGTTGGAATGTTAGTAAAGTTACAAACATGCAGGGCATGTTTTATGATGCGAGGGCTTTCAATCAGGATATTTCCTCATGGGATGTTAGTAATGGGATAAAATGTAATGAATTCGCAGTGGAAGCTCAAAATTGGTCTCTTCCGAAACCGAGTTTGACTTGTGAACAATGATAAAAAGGTTATTTTGATAGGTTAAAAATATAATTTAAAGGTAAAAAAGGCTTCTCCTCGTGAGAAGCCTTTTTGTTTTTATACCTCATGGGATTTAATTTTTTTAGAAAATAAAATATTATTGGCTCTTTTGATGATTTCTCTGATTTGAAACCTTTTAAGCCTTAGTGAATGATAATTAAGATAAGCTATCATTTAAGCTTTTTCATAATGGAGTTTATTGCATTTACACTCTTTTGGGTTTAATCTAATAAAAGGTTAATATCACTCAGGATAAATTTTTATTTTTATAATGATGTTTACTTTTATCAACCGTAGCCATTAATGAATGACAAGGAAATTATTTCCGGGATCAAATCAGGTAATAAGACGCTTTTGAAAGAATTATACCTCGATAATAAGAATGATTTTGTCGGGTTTGCTCATAAATATAGTAGCGATGATATTTTGATTGAAGATGTATTTCAAGATGCAATCATCGTTTTATATGAAAAGGCCATATCCGGAAAAATCGATTCACTTAAATGCTCTTTGAAGACATATTTGTTTAGCATTGGAAAGTATATGATTTTCGATAAAAACAGGAAGTCAGTAAAAGAAGTGCAATCTGATGATCTGGAATATGTGTTAGATAACCAGGATCATTATTTGATAGATGATCTTTCAACGGAAGAGGAACTGAGTCCATATCAGGAAATGTTATATAAACATTTTAAAAAGCTCGGTGAAAAATGCAGAAAAGTATTGCATGCTTTCTACTACAAAGGGCAGACGATTGAGGAGATAATGAATGAGGAAGGCTATGAAAATAAAAATGTGGTAAAAAGCCAGAAATCAAGGTGCCTCAAAACATTAAAAGAAATGATAAGCAAATCCCATGATTAAAGAAGAATTAATAGATCGTTACCTGGCTGGTGAGCTTAACAAAGAGGAAGAATCCGATTTTGAGAAAATGATGGATGATGATCCTTCTATTGCCAAAGAGGTTGAGTTTAGAAAAGAACTTAAACTAGCTTTAAAAAAGTCTGAAAGAATCCAAATTAAGGAAATGCTTTCTGATTCGGAAAAGCCTGAAGGTAAATCCATAAATGTTAACTGGCCGATGTATTTAGCAGCTGCTTCAGTAGCCTTTATATTTATAACCGGATTGTGGTTTTTTGTGTTGAATGATAAGCCTGATCCAGATGAACTTTATACTGCATATTATGCTCCATATGAAAATGTTGTTCAACCTATTGAACGCAGTGAATCGATAAAGAATCTCGAAACAGAGGCCTTTTTAGCCTATGAGGAAGGTGATTATAACAGGGCGAGAGCGCTTTTTACTACACTGGAAAAAGAACGGAATGAGCCATATTTACAGCTATACCTGGGTGTCACATTGATGTCAACAGATGATCATCCCCTGGCCATTGATTATTTTATTAAATATATACAATCTGATGGTAAATTAAAGGATAGGGCTATGTGGTATCTTTCTCTTGCCTATCTGAAGACAGGGGAGACAGAAAAAACCGTCAGGACGCTGGAAGATCTAATAGAATTGGATGGTTATAATAGATATAAAGCTGAAGAATTGCTTTCTAAGATTGATTGAATCTTTTTTTTGCGATATAAGAAAGAAATATAAGAAAGATTGTTGCAGCAAAAATATAAGCATACCATGGTACTTTGTCTGTTATTTCTTTTTGATTTCCTGAGGATACAAAAGCAGCCCAGTAATAGGGATGTTTTAAGGCTGGGTCGGATGTAGAGTCGAGGTACCTTAATTTAGCATTTCTCAAAGCAAGATCTTTAGTTTTTCCATCTTCGAGTTCTTCGTAAAAATATTCCATTATTTTCGAAGTTGACCTGTCATTAATTTTCCATAGAGAATTTACCAGGGACCGTACTCCGGCATAATAAAAGCCTTTAGAAAGACTAATCATTCCTTCGCCTTTTTCCAATTTACCAATTCCGGTCTGACAAGCGCTAAGTGTAGCCATTTCGACTTCGAGGTTCATATTATAAAGGTCTTTTATGAAAAGGGTGTTTTCACTACTATCATTTTTACTAAATGCCAGATAACTATAATCCGGATATATATCATTTGCTGATGCATGAGTAGCAAAATGTATAATCTGATAATTATTTACATTGGAGTAGAAATTTGGTAGATCTGCATCGTTACCTGTATAAAGAGTTGTCGGAAAGAATTGGCTTATCTTTTCTATCTCTTCTTCATTATAAATTAATGGTACGAATCCATCCATCTCGTATTTAAATGAAGGTGCGAAAGCCAATATCTTATTATCTTTTTTATTCAGGTTGGTTTTTTTAAGGGTATACAATGAAGTAGCAGAATTCGAATAACTAACACTGTGATTATTTAATAAAATGCCATAATCGTTCTTTTTTAACACTTCAAAGGGTATATAATTTAAAATCCCATCCCTTACTATTATCAATCTGTCTTTATTGATTTTCTCTGGCAAAAGAAGCTGGCTGATTTCTTCAATTAATTTTGTTTCATAAGAAGTTAAGCCTTCAGAAGATGGAGAGGTTAAATATGAATACAACTCTTTTACTTTTTGGGTAAAATCTTTATTAAGCACAGTTTTATCAAAATCAACAGCTTTTTTATTAATGGTGAATCTAAAAATATGATCTTCGGTAAGAACAAAATAGATCATTTCTGAATCTTCATCTAATAATTCCTTTTGGACCTTTTCAATATTTATCACCGAAGTATTAAATTTTAAATCATAATAGCGAGGATAATGATTTCTTAAACTATCCAGATAATCATAGTATTTCAGCTTAACTTCATTTAATTGAGAGTTAATTAGGGAAATTTTCTTTTCTGATCTTTCTTCAAATAGATTTTTTTCCAGAGTTAATATTTCCTGTCTGTAAATTGATTCTTTATTGATCACTTTTTCAGGAACCTGAGAATATCTTATTGCCCGGGTTTGTCTGATTGCATCGAGCAATATGAGATCTTTACTTTTTTCTGAAGCTGTAAAAGCCAGATCCAGATAAGAGTTATCTTTTTCATTGTTGTATCCTGAATATCCCAATTCGATAATTGCATGAAATATTGGTAAGGCATGATTAACCAGGTATTGTTTGTCAACTTTATTGTCGAACTCTTTTTTTAACAGATCAAATGTTTCAAAGATAATTTCTGCTGTTTCCCTGGCTTGTCTGAGTGATTTCTGGTCATTGTTGTTTATATAATTAGAGAAAAGCAGTCGTGTTCTGACTTCTAAAAGCTCGAGATATAGCCGTTTGCTATATACATTACCCGGGTTAGGTAAGGAATTGTTATTATTTGAATTTATGGTAATAGTCTTTAATGCCTCATTGATTGACTCAAGTCCATTTGCGGTCTCATATCTTTTTAAGTGATATTTGGCTATTTTCAAATGAATTAATGAAATATCCTGATGATTCTTCCCATCGTGATATTGGATGTATTTGCTTAATGCTTCTTTATAGAAATCTAATGCTTTTTTATCCTGATTGAGTTCAGCATAAATATCACCATATATCATTAAAATTTTCTTGTAAAAAGGATCCTTGTCAATTAAGATTTTTTCACTTTGTTGTAAATAATCAAGTGCCTTTTGAAATTTTTTTTGTTTTAAATAATTATCAGCAGTTTTGTCATAGGCTGTTATAAGGTTATTCTTAAACATCTTTTTATCCCGGTAGATGTTTTTATATATTGAAATGACTTCATCAAATAAATTATTTGCCTGGTCAAATTTCCCCATTTCAACATAAAGCTGGGCAATTAGTAATTTGGTGGCTGCAATAGAAACTTCTTCATTTTTCACTATTTCAGGGTTATTCTGAATCAGCATTATTGCTTTTTTGTAATACTGATCAGATAATTCGTATTTCCCGGTGTTTTTATAGATCGATGCCAGAAAATTGCATGTACTCAATAGTGTCTCTCCTGACTGTCTATTCAGACTATCTGATTTTTGGTTGGAAATGTCATCATATAGTTTTTGGAAAGAAAGTTTCGATTTTTCATACTCTTTGATCTTATAGTAATAATTGCCTTCATTTAAAAGCTGATTTTGTCGATAGATTTTTAAGTCAGTAGTTAAGGAATCCGGATTAGCAGAATTTAGCAGTCCTCTATTAATGTTTAAATAAATGAAGTATCGTTCAAGTTGATAGTGATAACCTGATGTGAAGATTAAATATTCTAAAATCTGCATTTGGGTTTCAATATCACCTGCCTCCTGAGCAATTTCAAGAGCTGTCAAAAAATAATGTGTAGCACTGTCATAATCTGTATATATGTAATTATAACCTTTATAAAAATTAGTGCGAACCTTTTCATCGGTGGTTTGAGAAAGGACCACATTTGAAAAAAAAGAAAGATAAAGAATAAAGAAAAAAACCTTTTTCATGAAGAAAAGCCCTTATGAAAATAAGGGCAAATGAATTAATAATTGACAAAATTAATTAACAATAACAGGAATTTCGTAGGTTATTTCACCATCGGCAGGTTCAAAATACTTGGTTATTCTTAAAGTGAATTCCCCTACAGTACCACTTTCGTAAACATAATTAATCCGGTATGGTTCTTCAGACTCATATACATCAGTTACCTCACCTATAGATTCATTGTCATTATTTACGATGGAAAAGCTGATTTCACCCTGTTCTTCAGTCGCACTAAAAACATGTTCAATAAGCACATCAATCGGGCAATTTCCGTATTCACATGGGTTTGGTTTTGGTGGAGGAGGCAGAGGATCGATCTTTATTGCTACATAATCGAGATAATTTTCATTTAAAGCAATTGCTTCCTGTACTGCTTCCAACTGAGGGACAGCATTTTCATTCCCATTTTCAATTTCTTCCAGTAATTGAGCTTCTTTTTCCCGAAGTCTGTACAATTCGTTGTTAAGATATTGCTCATGAATAAACCACTCAAAAGTTTCTGGGGCTTCCCTTTTAACCAGGTTTTCTGATGCACCCGTTGCACTTTTCAGATTAAGACCTGGTGTTATAGAATCAATGGTTTCTGTGTTTGAGCATGCTACAATCAATATTAATAGCATCGCTTTAGATAGTAAGATTAAATTTTTCATGGTTTCTTTATCTTTTACCCTTTAATGGTTGAAGATTTAAATGGTTAACAGATTGATTGAGAAAAATGTATTACTATCGATATATGGGTGACACAATATATGAAAAACAGAACCGTTTTACAGAAATGTGTTATAAAATATTAGAAAAATTATAAAAAAGATGTGTTTTGCTCATTGAATAATGATATTTGTTGATCAGTAATAATCCCTTCCAATTTTAACAGCTCTTTTTTTACTTGTAATCCACCTGCGTATCCGACAAGTTCACCATTTTTACCAATTACACGATGACAAGGGACAATTATTGAGATTGCATTAGCACCATTAGCCGTTCCGACTGCTCTAATTGAACCGGGATTTTTTAATTGATCCGCGAGATTAGAATAAGTTATTATTTTGCCGTAAGGAATATTCAGTAATTGTTTCCAGACAGATTTTTGGAAATCTGTGCCTGCATATATGATAGGGATATCAAATGCTCTTCTTTTACCAGTGAAGTATTCGTTTAGTTGAGAAATGGTATTTTCAATTATTTCAGAATTTCCTTCTTTAAATTCTGCATTAAAATAATTTTTAATTCTTTTATCAATTGCATTTCTCATTCTTCGGTATTTCCAATCAAGAAGACACAATTGATTACTATATGAACCAATTAAAAGTTGACCTGCAGGAGATTCATATGTACGAATGGTTATCATTATATGATATTCATTAGGAGCTATTAATTAAATATAATTAGAATAAAAATTGAATAAAAAAAGGGGATAGAAAAATCTATCCCCTTATCTATTTTCTTTATAAAAATTATGCAGGATTTTTAGTCAAATATAATGTGAGGTCAACAACAGTTCTTGCAGTTGATCCGTCTCCTAAAAAATCACCTTCATTTTCCATAGATGTCTGTATTATAAATTCGGTTTCTGTCAATTTATTAATAGTACCCTCTGTTTCAGAGCCATCCAGACTTGTGAAAATTATTTTATTTCCTTCAATTCTCCACTCATTGAGTAAGCCTTCAAAAGAAGTAAATGTTTCATCAGATGTATCCATTGTTATACCTGCCACTTTAGTTGTTAGAGTTAATGTATACGATCCGGTAGCTGAACAGGTATTCGGATCAGTCTGGTCATCAAAAGTAATGAACATGGTACTTTCTTTTAATTCACCAGTTACATCAGCAAATTTGCTTTCTACAGTTTGTCCTGATTCAGCATCTACAGTAGAAATATATAATTCACTTGCATAGTCTAAATCTTGTAATTTCCATTCACCAGGAGCAGCTTCAGGTTGAATAGTAGCACCTGCTTCATCATCAGAACATGATGAAAAAATGATTAGCGAAAGAAAAAATACTGGTAATAATTTTGAAAGATTCATAGTTTTATTGTTTTGAATAAAAAATTAAATACTTATTAAAAAAGTCTGGATCTTTATTTAGATAGCTAGTAATCTATAATGAAATGGGAATAAAAGAATGTTTTTTTTATGAATACTTTAATCAAGAGGTAATTTTCTTATAAAATTATTATGTTGACTTCGAAAAATAATATTTGAAAATGGATTAAGTTATTCGGAATCTGCCATTTAGAATGTCCTGATTTAAAAGGTGCGCAACAGCAAAGTATAAATCCCTGTCAAATTCAAACAACTCTAAAGGCTTCTCAAAAAATATTTCTATAGAAACAGCAAAAAATTCGTGATAATTAGTTGATGCATATCCTCTAAACAGGTGTGAGTCTATTTTTTTTAACAATGCCATTTCGCGTAATGCTATGTATTTAAATCTCCTTATAGCCTCTTCAGGTATATAATTATATTCCTTGTTTACAATTTTATTTTCAAACTTTAATGCATGAGCCATTTCGTGGATTCCCAAATTAATACCATCAGTATGATTCATGTATCCTTCCACAAAATTTTTCCAGGAAAGGACTATAAGCCCTCTTAAATTGACTTCTCCTTTGTGGTAATTACCCGTGATAGTTGAATAATAATTATCGGGGTAAATAAGTATTCGCGAAAAATGTTTAAAATAAACAGATGGATAACCGAATGATATCTGAATAGCCGAGGCAGCGATTAAAACCTTCATTTCCTCACTAACTTCTGATAATCCACCTCGTGGAATAAATTGTTTAAGTGTTATAAACCGTTGAACTCTTCGCCTGAATTCTTCTTTTAGTCTTTCGTCTGGTAAGTCGTTGTAGTATTTAAAATACTTCTCTAAAATTGCTAGTCTGTTTTCCGGTAGTTTGAAAAATAATAGAAATAGATTTATTAATGGAGGAAAAAAGTAAATTAGAATGGATCTGATAACACTAAAGATCATAGCAAACAACAAGATTACCGGTACAACAATAAAAATTACTACCAGTAGGGCTATAATAATAAATTCAAAAGTATCTGACATTAATAAATAAATCCCTGTTTGAAAAAATATTATACAAGTCTCAAAAATAAATTTATTGGCATAAAAAAAACCTTTAAAGCTCTTCTTTTAATGAATTAATTTTATCCGGTACTGATCCTTTTTCAAAAATACTTATAAGATTAAATATCAGTTTAAGGGCAAAGCCTGAGGGTGATATGAGCTTAATTTTATCTGATACTTTTCGATCCCTTTCTTCTATCAGGTTTGGAATGGCAGGTTCTTTATTGTCTGCCAAAAGAACGGCAAATTCCCAGGCCCCGTCTCTTGCCAACTCCATACTAAAGTCTACTAACAGATCGTCTGCAGTGCCTGTTTTTTGAAGGATAAATCTTAAAGGTGGCCATATGGTTGTCAGATTATGCTGAACTTCATGAACCATGTCTGATAAGATTTCATTGATACGATCGAAATCATTTTTTAGCTCATGGATATTTGTTTTTCTGGTCGTTTCATAGGCTGCTATACCAAGATCAAGATTAATATGGGCATTTATACCAGAAAGGATATGCTGTAAAACAGTTATAGAATTGTCGTTTGTTAATTCAAAACTACGTTTCCACGAATGTGTTACCTGATTGCCATCTGCATAGTTTTTATATGCATCAATATATCGCTTTGCAAAAATGACATCAAGGGTCTCCATCATCTCTCCGTTATCGAAAAAGTTATTTCGAATACCTTCCTTTACCCTGACCGTAACTTTTTTATATAGCACAGCAAAATAGCCTGAGGTAGATGACTTTTTCAGACAATCAATAATGATCTCATCAAGTTCTTTAATTACCTCATCTATTGTGGTCATACTGTAAATTTAAAAAGATTTAATTTTCTTCATACCTGAAGCCAACATCTGATAAATTATAATCAAACCTACCTTGGTGCACGGTATGTTTTACATTGACAGAATCTTCATATTCAAACCCAAATGTTCCTGCCAATATAAATCTATTTATCCCAGATAATTTTCTGATGTGAAGCTTCCCGATTTGATTGATGGGTTGGAAATCTTCTTCTCTACCATAATAGAAATCATGTGCATCAATATCCACATAAGCCTTGTGTTCTGCTGATGCCAAGTCAAATTCTGTTTGATCTAATAAAAGAAGATCTTCAAAAGACTTCACTCTGCTATTGGTTATCTCAAATATAATATCTACTTCATTATAATTTGAAGTACTACTATTTATAATGTATCCGGGTAGTTTTATTTTAAGTTTATTGTCGACCGTATCGCATATTATCGGGATGTAGTCATAATATTGAAATAATCCGTTTGCGGATAATTTTGAATTCCAAATTTGAGTTTCATTGAAAATAGCACCTCCTACATCATTACCTCTTTGAGTATAAATTGGTAATCCAGGTAGTCCCGGGTCGAATATAAATATGGGTTCTCGACATGAAGATGTTAAAAGCAATAGTAAAACTGGATATATATATATTATTTTTTGAAGGGTTTTCATTGCAGTAAGTTGAAAATTAAGCCTGTTAGGATATAAAAATTTTTAAATTCAGATGTAGTACCTGTCTTATTACCAAAGTCATCAAAGGTTTGATACTCAAGCCTGCCAGATGGATTAAATCCACTTCTTATAAAAGGAGATACTTTCTTGTTTTGCAAAAAATTTAATCCAAATAAAATAGCATTTGCCCTGTTTCTATATTCTTTTTCACTGAAGTCAGATTCTAAAATAGTTCCAAATTCATAACCAGCATTAATTAGTAGCCAGGGTGTAATATCATAATATATTATAATGGGGATAGTCAAAAAGGAATCCCCATAATATCTTTTTTCAAGAAATGGCTGTTCAATTATATGCTTCCTTCTGGAAAAAATAAACCCACCGGAAAAAGACAGGGATTTAAGTGGCTCTGGTTTATATCGATAGGAGACACCAGTAAAATAGCCTGTTCTCATTTTGGTTTCCAAATTTTCAGAATTAACTAACAATTTTGAAAATGTTAATCCGCCTGAAAGTTGAATCTGGGCATTAGACAGAAAGAAAAATAAGCTCAAAATGGTAATAACCAGAGGCTTATGTAGATTAGATTTCATTATTAAAAATAGTTGATAAAAAATAATTAAGAATGATTCTAAATAAGTGCAAATTATCTAGATATCCAAAGTAATTTCAAAAATTATGTTTCTCGATTATATTTTCTGTCAAAAGCCACCAGGCGATTATTATGGCTGTTCCAACTAAGATTAATTTTATAACTGTTTTTTTGATTTGTCTCTTGTTCTCTCTTAATGATCGTTCTCTAATTTCAGAAAGCTGTGAATGGGTTGCTGTTTTATCCGTGAATTTACTTCGTTTGTTTCTTAGTGCTGAGTTGTAGTTCTTAATTTTATCCCATGCGCTGTTCTTCCTTAATAAACTTCTGTTGTTTTTAATGGACTTGTTTGCAGCATCCATTGAGCCAAATCCTCCCATAGTTGATAATTTTGATTTCCTTTTCGTAAAATATTATAAACTTTCTTAACTGACAATTACATTAATATTATTTGAACTATGATTTTGCTTTTACATGGTAAATTATTTTAGTGCCCGGAGTATCATCGTCATAATCCTCACCAAGATATTTATGCATGGGCTGGGATATTTTCGCCAGCTCAAACTCTCCTTCGGCAACAAAAGAATTATTTTCTTTAAAAACCCGGCATGGGATGGTCATGTCAAAACTCGCTTCTTTTAAAGTCGCAACTCCTTTGATAAGACCTGAACCATGATCTATACTGGCTTCAGTCATTTTAAAATTGATCATTTTGTGGTTTTCTGTATAGAAAAAATCCGGGGAATTCAGATGGTTGATCAACTTCTCTTTGTCTTCCTTATCAAGATTGTCGCTAGTCACTTTAATAGTAGTCAGATCAATAGTAAGTAAAGCATCTTCAATTTGACCTTTTTCATTGATTATTATTTCTCCTGAATGTAGATCTACTTTTCCTTTATTGGTCATTTTTTCATTTCTTCCTTCCCAGTATATAGTACTTTCATTAGTATCAACTATGTATTTCATGGTTATTCTTATTTGAGTTTTTTCAATCGATCAGAAAGTGAATTAATTCCATATGAACTTCTCCGTGCTCCCTTCCATGGATCTTCCTTTTTAGAAAGCCTTCGTTTAATGTTAGTCAGATCATAGCTTCGGGAATTAATGCTTTTGTCTTTTAATTCATTCCAGTCCAGCGGAGTGGCAATCGGGGCATTTTCAATTGGCCTCAGGCTATATGGAGTAACAGCAGTTTGACCATATGCATTTCTTTGGATGTCAAAATATAGCTTGCCATTTCTTTTTTCTTTTCTAGTGGCTGTTGTGAACACATCAGAATGTTGCTCACTTAAGTATTCACCCAGGTTTTTGGCAAATTCCCTACTCTGATCAAAGTCACTTTTTCCATCAAGCATTATTACTACATGGACTCCTGATGATCCTGTCGTATTCACAAATGAAGTAACATCCATTTTTTCCAGTGTGCCCTTTATTAAAAAGGCAGCCTCTCTTACGATTTCAAAATCAGAGGATGGGGGATCAAGATCAATTACCAGTTTATCAGGATTTTTGATTTTTTCAATGGTACTCAGCCATCCATGGAAGGTTATCGTTCCCTGGTTAGCAAGATAGACAAGCGTTGCTTTATCATTGCAAATGACATGGTTTACTTTTCCATCTTCTTTTTTCAGAGATTTGGTTTTTATCCAATTTGGAAAATAATCAGATGCTTCTTTTTGATAAAAGCCATCCTTATCAATGCCATCAGGAAATCGTTGAAGCATTAATGGCCGGTCTTTCAAATAGGGTAGGATATATTCTGACATATCCTTGTAATATTCTATAACATCTCCTTTTGTGAATTTTTCTTTTTTATAGAATACTTTTTCGGTATTACTGATATCAATATTATGACCTGAAATTTTCATGCTGGAGTTTCTTTTTTTACTGTTTTTGGATCTTTGTCTTTTCGCAATCCAATAAATCTTGGATGCCTGAGTTTATTGTCAGTGGTCCACTCAGTAAAACCGATCTCAGCAACCATTTCCGGAGTTATAAAATGAACACCTTTATCATCGATATCCTCGTCAAAAGGTGAAGTTTTCCTTTCTTTTTTGCTCATTTTACTTTCCATTTCTTCAAGCTGTTTATCACTATACCCTGTTCCGACCTTTCCGGCATATTTCAACTTATTGTCGTCATAAAATCCGATCAGAAGGGCTCCGAAACCAACTCTTTCTCCTTGTGGGTCAGTATATCCGCCTATTACAAATTCTTGTCGTTTGTCACATTTGAATTTTAACCAATTACTTGTTCGGCTATGCAGATAGGGTTTGGTTGCGTTTTTGGCTATAATACCTTCCCAGCCTTTGCCACACGCTTCCTCAAGGTACTTTTCTCCATCTTCGTTAATGTGAGTGCAATAGCGGACTGGATCTTCAAATGAGATTTTATCAGATAAGATCTTCTTCCGGGTTCTGAGGTCAAGACTGGTAATATCCGCATCATCGAAATACATCAGGTCAAACAGATAGTAATAAACCGGGACTTTCTTCATTAGATTCTCAGAGGGGTTTTTATTATTTATCCTTGCCTGTAGTTTTGAAAAACTGGAAATATCGTTTTTGAAAGTTACAACCTCACCATCTGCGATAAAATCCGTTTTTATTTTTTTAATAGCTTCGACGATCTCCGGGTAGATTTCATTTTGGCTTTTTTTGTTACGGGATAATAGCTTTACATTTTTACCTTTTTTAAAGACCAGACATCTTACCCCATCCAGCTTTCGCTCATAGATCCAGTCTGGATCGGAAAAATAATCCTCTGTTAGTTTCGCCAGTGAAGGCTCCATCCAGTCAGGCTGCTTTTTTTTCTTAACTTTTTCTTTTTGTTCTTCTGAAAGGTCCATTTCTTAATCGTCAATATCTTCAATTTTCTTCCCTGATTTGACCGATTCAGGTTCTGTGCTTGTTGGGTTTCTTCTGGCATCTGCTTTATCATCATCCATTTTTACCATTAGCCATTGGCCTTCATCTTTATCAGTTCTGGTAAAAGCATATCCGCCTTTTATCTTTTCACCATCAAGATCTACCATGAAATGTCCGTCTTCAATTGCTTTTTTTAAGTCCTTGATTTCATCATCTTTTTCGGTGATGTTCTTATATGTTCCTTTGTCCCATAAAAGAACTGGTCCGGCTCCGTATTCGCCTTCAGGGATCTTGCCTTCAAAATGAATGTAATCTACGGGGTGATCTTCTGTTCGAATAGCCAGTCGTTTTTCACTTGTGTCAGTTGATGGTCCCTTAGGAATAGCCCAGGATTTTAGTACCCCGTCGCATTCTAATCTAAAGTCATAATGCAAGTTTTGGGCATCGTGTTTTTGGAAAGAAAAGCGATTTTTATCGGATTTTGATTTTTTTGCCTCAGGCTCACCGGATTTTTTGGTATTTCTCTTTTCTTTATAATTTTTGAGATCATCTTTTTCTTTTCCCATAATCGAATAATTTAAATAGATGATGTAGAATAATGATAAATCTGAACTCCTTTGAAGTTTAGTTTTTAAGTTACGAAACTTGTATATATCTGATTTATATGGCAGTTTACTATAATTCAGATACCAAAACTGTTAAGAATTGCTTTGGTTAATGATTTCATTTGTTCATTAGAATCATCTTATATGAATCTTAGAAATCAGGGCGAATTCAGTTTTCAAGTTCATATTGTGAACTATATAAATATAATAAATTTAGCTCTTAAAATCAGGTAATATATATGCCAGATATATTTAATAATGAAGAGCTTATCCAATGGGGTGGGCTTGCAATTGTAATTGGTTTGACCTACGTCGAAACCGGCTTTTTGATTGGGCTGGTTGTACCTGGAGGTGAGACATTGATATTTACTACCGGTGTTCT
Source organism: Mangrovivirga halotolerans (assembly GCF_026241165.1). Taxonomy (GTDB): domain Bacteria; phylum Bacteroidota; class Bacteroidia; order Cytophagales; family Cyclobacteriaceae; genus Mangrovivirga; species Mangrovivirga halotolerans. Next base: position 289,549 of record NZ_JAPFQN010000003.1, read on the forward strand.
TGCTTCCACCGGTGTGTTTGACATTAGTGTATATTGGATTATCCCAATTTTGATTGTTAGTGCGTGTTTAGGGGATATGACCGGCTATTTTATAGGAAGGAAACTTGGTCCAAGATTATATAAAATGGATGACCGGTGGTACTTTAAAAAACGATATCTAGAGAGAGCAGAAGAGTTTTATAAGGATAAAGGTGCAATGGCTTTAATTTTAGGACGCTTTGTGCCTGTAATAAGAACCATGAACCCCTTGCTAAGTGGTGCAGGAAGGATCAGGTCAAAATACTTTTTACTTTATGTGGTTATTGGAGTAACAATATATATATCTGCACTGGTATTGCTGGGATATTTCCTTGGAGGTCAATTCCCTTCTATACAAGATTATCTTGGGTATATTTTGCCTGCGCTTGTTTTGTTACTGATCTCACCTGTAGTAGTTAAGTATTTCAGGTCAAAGAAAAAGAAAAAGAAAAAGGATTCTGAATGATCAGAATCCTTCTAATTGTTAGAATAAGTTCTTTTTTAACTTTTATAGATATTGGACTTTTGTCCAAACCAGATAATAAATAAAGAAGGCAATAGGTATTAATATCATCATAATAGCCAGAAAGAAATTAGCTATTGATCTCCCTATAGAGAAATTTTGAGTAACCGAAATTCCTACAATAATATTAACTATCGACCAGATAAATAATACTATAGCAATAATTACAAATACAGCTGCTATGAATACAATCAGCTGAGTATAATTGGCTAAAAATTCTCCCCACTCCATTAAAGATAAGACTTGAAAGGCTAACGATAAGATAGCTGTAATCAAGGTTGGAATTACTGCATATGTTGTTGTTCTCAGTAGTTCGTAAGTAGTTGCTTCGCCTCCAAGCCATGATCCTGAGATTTTTAAAATTGCCGCAAAAATGTAATAAGATATCCATCCCAGTAAAGCTCCTATTATTAATCCAAAGGTTATGGAAACAGCCGGATTAGTAAATATTCCTCCAAAGTCATTATCAATAAAGTTGCCTAGCGTAGTATTAATCCCCAGAATTATAAGAATAGGAAACAGCCATTTATCATATTCATTCTTATCAATGAACTCCATAACCATTCTGGGCTTGGTCCATATTTTTTTAAAGATATCTGAATCCGATAGGTTAGCTACTTCTCTTTTACTGCTAACTAAGTTTTCATCAAGGGTGATGTTATCATTATTCATAGTTGAAAAAATAGATGTTTAAAAAATGATGATCCGAAGGTAATATTTTTTTTCATTTAATGAAAGTGGGTAGCTATCTTGCCATGAATTTTCACTTGCTTCATATTTGAGGTCATTTTTTTAAGTTTTTATGGAAAAGGCTACCAATCAGAAGGAATCACCTAATGAATTATCTGAATTTCATGCAGGTATAAAGTTTAAATATCCCTGGAGAGATTACCAAAGGCGGGTTTTGGAGCAGTTGGAAGATCATCTCTCTGATGATCATTTACATATTGTAGCCCCTCCCGGCTCCGGGAAGACCGTCTTAGGATTGGAGGTAATGTTAAGGTTAAATAGACCAACATTGATTCTTGCCCCAACCATTGCAATAAAGAATCAATGGATTACTCGTTTTTGTGAATTGTTTCTTCAGAAAAATCGGGTTCCAGACTGGATATCAACGGATATTCGCAATCCGGAATTTCTAACTGTAACTACCTATCAAAGTATTCATTCTGTTTGGAAGGACAAGGAAGAAGCAGAAGAAATCATCTCTAAATTAAAAGGAATAGGAGTAGGCACCTTTGTCGTTGATGAAGCTCACCATCTCAAAAACGAATGGTGGAAATCCTTGATGGATTTGAAAGATAGTATCAATCCGGTCATTGTGGGATTAACAGCTACTCCTCCATATGATGTATCTTATAGTGAATGGCAAAGGTACCTGGAGCTCAATGGGCCAGTCGATGCAGAAATTTTTGTACCTGAACTTATCAATGCAGGAGACTTATGTCCACATCAGGATTATGTTTTGGCAACAATTCCAAAGCTGGATGAGAGAAATAAAATTGAAAAGATACGTCATAATATTCGTTCTGTTTATCAGCATCTGAAGCATGACCAGACAATTATTGAAGCACTTGAAAATAGCAATTGGTGGAAGGAACCTGAGCTTCATTATGAATGGATCTATTCAAATATCGAATTTTATTCTGCTACTCTAATCTATCTGTATGGTAATAAGAAGGAAGTGCCAAAAGAACATTTAGAAATTGTTGGGAACAAGGAATATCATATTCCGGTATTGAATGAATATTGGGTAGAAATAGTTCTCGAAAATTATCTGTTTAAAAACAGAGTTATATTTAGCAGGTATGAAGAAAATCAACAATCAGTTGAAAAGCAATTGCGTAAATCAGGAGCCTTAAGCCACAGTAAGGTTAGTTTTTCTGATAATGATGAGATAAAAAAGTCACTTTCCTCAAGTATTAGCAAACTGGAAGGAATTAAGCGAATTGCCGATTTTGAGTATGATAATCTTCAGGGTGATTTAAGGCAAGTAATCTTATGTGATTATATAAGAAAAGAGTTTTTGGTTGATTCAGATGAAAATGCCATTGAGTTAAATAAAATAGGAGTAATTCCAGTCTTCGAAACATTGAGAAGACAGGGAGATAAAAATAAAAAACTCGGAGTTCTTACCGGTTCACTGGTTATAATCCCCGAATCAGCAAAGGAAAGATTAATAGAAATAGCTTTTGATTATAAGCTCAATGAACTTGCTTTTAATCCTTTATCTTATGATCGAAGTTATCTTGAACTAAACCTTTCTGAAGGGGTGAAGCATCGTTTAGTAACAATCATAACCCGGCTTTTTGAAGAAGGCCACGTCAATATCCTTATTGGAACAAAATCTTTATTGGGTGAAGGTTGGGATGCTCCGGCCATAAATTCATTAATCCTTGCAAGTTTTGTCGGATCATTTGTCTTGTCAAACCAAATGAGAGGGCGTGCGATCAGGACTTGTAAGAAGGATCCGGAGAAGACCAGTAATATATGGCACCTGGCATGTGTTGATCCTACGGTTAAGGATGGAGGAAGTGATATTGATCTGATGAAAAGGAGGTTCAGAAGTTTTGTCGGAGTTTCTTTTGACGGAAACGGAAAAATAAAGAATGGATTCGACCGATTGGAATTTCCCGAGCCCATTACAAATATCAAAGATGTTGAGAAGTACAACGAAAATTCATTTAATCGTGCAGCAAATAGAAAGGGATTGAAAGCAAAATGGATTTCTTCATTGAAGGATGGCACTCAGATGGTCGAGGAAATACGCGTTCCTTATCCTGACGAAAGAAACTATAAACAAGACCGCACACTTTATTTTAGAAATACTATCCGTAATTTCACGGGAGCTCTCGGGGCCTCTGTTTTGGCTTATCTCGAGTTCTCACTTAATTTATTTGCAAGGATATTGAACAAGGTTCCGAATCAAGGGGTGTTAATATGGGGAATAACCATTATCATTAGTCTGGGAATCTTATTTTTTGGAACCCGTGCGATAAATGCCTTATTATTATATCTGAAATATAGAGATATAGAAAAAGATCTCGATCGTATTGGAGTTGCCCTGGTGAATACTATGAGTAAAACCGGTATTATTAAAACTAATATTGATGACATAAAAGTTGAAACTAGTAAGGATGAATTCGGGGGTATTTATTGTCACATTGAAGGCGGTACAGCTTTTGAAAGTTCAGCATTTATTAATTCTATACAAGAGATACTAAGTAGAATTGATAATCCTCGTTACCTGATTATAAGGGAAGGAAAATTCAAAGGGTTATATGAACAGATAGATTATCATAATGTACCCGAAGAACTTGGAAGAAGAAAAAAGGATGCTCAAATATTTTTTGACCAATGGCGAAAATATGTAGGTAAGAGTCAATTGATCTATACAAGGAATCCCAAAGGCAGAAAATTGTTATTAAAGGCCAGGGTAAACTCCTTATCGGTTAACCTGCTCGATGAAAGAATTGAACACGTAAACATCTGGAAATAAAACTAAAGGCTGAGATTTGATCTCAGCCTTTATTGGTTAGCCAGGTAATCACTTAACCACGGTCCGTGGTATTGCTGCCGGCAGTCGACTCAACATCTCATTATTAAGAAGTTGAGTGGTATTTGTAAAACTTGATACGTTAATCACATTATTTTTTTGTCTTCCGATTAATACTACTTCATCACCCACTTTTACATTTGGAATGTGTGATATATCAACCATGAATAAGTTCATATTAATCAAGCCAACGATTGGTGCTTTTTTGCCGTGAATCAGTACTTGCCCACGGTTTGATAGTGCCCTGGGATACCCATTAGAATACCCAAGAGGCATTACTGCTATGGTCATTTTATGTGTCGCCTGATAGGCAGTACCGTAACCAATGAACTCACCTTCTTTCACATCACGAATATCCATGATGTCTGTTTTCCAGGTGAATATTCTTTTTAGCGCAGAGTCTGAAGTCTTGTTTACTTCTTGTAAATGATGATAGTAAATATCCGGACTTGGCCAGAAACCATATTGAGCTACTCCAACTCTCACCATATCATATACTGTGTCTGGCATTGCAAGTGCCGCAGCTGAGCAAGCAATGTGTCTGACTTTAGGTTCAATTTTTTCTTTTTTGCAGATCTTGAGGAATTCCTTATAACGCTTATGCTGCATGTCGATCTTAAACTGATTGGAAAAGCTTTCCGCTCCTCCAAAATGAGTGCACAATCCCTGGAATATCAGATGTTCAGGGTGCTTCTTAAGATATCTCAATGCTTTTGGGAATTCCTGTGATTGCATGCCCGTACGGTTTGCACCCGTTTCTACTTCAATATGGACTTTAGCTGGTTTACCTACTTTTTTTGCAGCTTCCAATGCAACAGGTAGCCTGTCGTAGTTGTATACAAAAAACTCGATATCATGATCAACAGCCCATGGAATGTCTTCCTCATAAATAATACCCATAATCATGATATGAGTATCCTCCTTACAAACGCTCAATACCTCTTCGGCTTCAAATGAAGAGGCAACAGAAAAATGTCTGACACCACATTTTTCTGCCATCGGTACAAATGTTTCAATACCATGTCCGTAGGCATTGGCTTTTACTACGGAGGAGAAAACAGGATGATCTCCTATTTTCTTTCTTATAAAATTTAAATTTGCTTTATACGCAGATTGTTTTAAATGTATTCTTGAAGAGTGTTTTACCTTTTTCACCATTGTTTTTTAGTGTCTAACCAATTATATGCCTGACCCCAGCTTTCCTGAGCCAGTTGTTTTACTTTTCTTACCTCAGCAGAGGGTATTAATTCCATCTTACTGTGCACTTCAAGACTATTGAAATGAAATGCATAAGTACGGGCAGCAAATTCGTGGATAGGAAGTGAGGATTCGCCATGTAGTTCACCATTTCCAAATACGGAAGGTTTTATTTCCTGACCCCAATCTTGTCGGCCTTCATTATTAGGATTTAGAAAATATGCTCGCATGATACCATTTGGTGCTTTTTCGACTCTTAAAAGTGAAACTGCATGGAAGCCAAGCATTTCACCTTTGTTTGATGTAATGAATATACCTACAGGGTTTGGATAGATCAATCGATGTCCACCATTATATTCCGGATGAGCCATTGAATAAAATACTCTGACAAAACCATCAAAATCCACAATTGCATTTGTCAGATAATCATAGGCCGAGGCAAAGCCGATCTGGATCCACTGTCCGTAAAGAGCAGGGTTAACCCATTTGTGCGGGTCTTCACCTCTTCCGGAAGCACGAAGCATCATTTCATTATATATTTTATCCAGCATCGGTACTAGCGTAACTGATACTGCATCGAGATTGTGGTCTAATTTCTGTACTAGTCCTTTACCTGTTAATGAAGCTTTTATCTCGTGACCTTCAAATCTAAACATCAAGTCATTGTGAACTGCAGCTGTCTGGATCATATTGATCAGTTTTGCCGGCGCATGTTCACTCCACATGCTTATTCCTCTTGCACTCTGGCAAGTTGGGTTGTTGCCCTGGCCAACTCCCAAAGGCTGACCAAGTATTCTGAACAACGCTCCAATCAGGTATTGTCTGGCAGTAACGTCTTTATGTGGTGACCGGGTAGATTTGATTATACGATCTTCAACCTTTGGATGTATTTTGATCGTCGCCAGGTTGAAGAGACCAGATCTGACTGCCTCCCTGGAAATAATTCCTTTTTCAAGCATTTTTGCCAACCCGTAAATACATTGAGTATTATATGGATGGACAGTTTGCATTATTATACTCGATAATGAGCTGGAATACTCATTCCATTTTGCTTTGCCGACCGGATTTAATCCCAGGCACGGAGGAACCAGGTGGAAATGATTATTAGCTAAAATATGGAGCAATAGTACAGCATGATGTCTGCTGACAAGGCCGAATTCATTCATTGATCGACCCATTTCCTTAGCTTCATCTTTAAGTTCTTCATCACTTAAGTCATTCAGAAACTCATTGTATTCATCAATCGACTTGCCTTTGGAATTGTTAGTTGGGGAGTAGATCGAACGCTGAAACTTGTATAATTTGGCATCTTCAGATTTTTCCGGATCAAGATCGATCTTCTCCTTAATTAATTCGATGATCTTTCGCTGTTTTTCCGTCACCACTGGTCGTTGCTCACAAATAAGAGTGAGTTCTTCAGCAAGCTTCATTTTTACACCATCAAGATGGATTCTATCAGAAACAAACTTAAAGAATGAGTGAACTTTTAAAAGTTCATGATCACTCATGGTAAGCCTTGTTTCTTCCAGTGGTTCATTAAAAACAAATTCAAGGTTTGAAACGATCACTTCCTGGATATAATTCTCAGCCTCATCTCTGTTGACAGTGGCATTGTTGATCTTGCCTTTTGCAATTGCCAGTAACCTTAATTCACTGAGTATTTCTATCGTTGAGTTTGGATGCCCGCTTTTAAGAGTCCCATTAACTAATGTTGCAACCAGTTTTGAGGGATCTGACCAGGGGGAATCCAGAAATAATCCTTCTTTAGTCAGGTCATCGATCATATCATAGACGTATTCGATACCTTGTTCGGTATCGATCATCATGTCGATCTGTGCCATTAGTTTATTTGCTTTATCCGGTCTGGTGAGGTTTGTGGCCTCACTGAATTCGGTAAAAAGCTCATTAATTTTATGATGCTGGTGTTTAGTAATCAGTTGTTCGTCCATTATCTTCCTTCTTCACAAATTTTAATTAACAATAAAACCTTTCAATTTTACTGAAAGGCTTTATTGAAATTCTCTTTTACTGATTTAATTAATTAATGATAGAAATCCACATTTTCGTAATGAAGAAGTAGTTCTGTCATTCGATCCGGATCTTCTCCTTTAAAGTTAACTGTACCAAAGTGGTTACCAAAACCATCTCTGTCACTTATTTTCTGGGTGGTCATCGGTGGTACCAGGTTGTGATCAAGAAAATATGGTTCCTCTTTCAGCTCTTCTGGAATTTCTAATTTGGAGATCTGATTTTTGTGTGGATAGATCATCACATTACCATAGAAATTCTTAGGTCTTGCATCGATCGGAGGAAGAATTTCTTTAAGTTCTTCTTCTGAAAGATCAGGATCGTGGCATAATACAAATGCTCCAAGAGCGTCAAAGTCATATGCTTTACCACAAAGTTCAAGAATGTGCCCACCGGGTATACGGCAAGCTACCTCACCAAAACTCATTTCGTCATTTTCAGTAAGGAACCACTCAGGGTGTACCATGCCATATTCGATACCAAAGAGATCGACCATTTTTTGCATTTCCTTCATGATCATATCTCGTTTGCTGTGGAGGTAATTTCCTTCGGGGATAAAGTTAGAATATCCCAGTTTCACATATTCAGTGATGTTTAGGAAACGGATCTTACCGCCATGAACAAATGCCTCACAAGAGAATTCTCTTCCCGGTAAGTGGCTTTCCGCCAGACAAGGAAAATCTTCATCTTCGCATTTTTCGTCTACATCATTCATAGTTCGTAACAACCTGTGCCCAACTGTTCCAGCACTGGCAAACGGTTTGATATGTACCCAACTATCTTCTTCTCCTTCAACCTGAAGATTTGCTTCATTGAGTCTTTTCATGAAAGCTTTTACACCCTCTTTATTGTATACTTCTTCAAAAAGACCTACCCGGAGTCCGCCGATTAGTGCCTTTCTTTTCATCATAGCTTTGTTTCTGAATAGAAATGCTCTGTTCAGTACCCGTGGGTCTCCACGATAAATGGAGTTGAGTGCTCCGGCCCATTCTACAGTTTCCTCAAACAGTGGAACGGCCACATCAACATTATGCTGGTTAAGTTTTTCGAGCAGGTCGAGCGAATTTGATGAATCACTCCATTCGTTCAATTGATAGGGAACAAAGGGAATATCATTTTCTTTCGCATACGGCTCAAAGTCCGGAAACGATACTACCACATAAGGTTTGTTGAGTTTTTGCATACTTTCAATGACAGGTAAACTCCAACCTAATAATGCAAAGCATTTAGCCATAATTAGTGTTCGTTTTTTGGTTTACCTTAGTTATAACAAATATTTGCTTAAAAATCAATGTTTTACCCATTTAAAAAGCCATTTCTGACAAATTGGCGTGCGATTTGGACAAATTTGTCAAGTCCTGTAATTAACAGTCAGGAGGCATATAATTTTATTATAACGTTAAAGTGATGTTTTGAAGGCAGATTTGGTCTCGATCTGAATGGATAAGATTAATCAATAACCCTGTAAATGATCAAAGTTTTGCTAGCCGGGTTTGATAAAAAATTAAAAACACTTATTTTCGAATTTTTTTAAGGGATTGTCAAATATTGACATTAGGAAGTCAAACAATGCTTTGGCCAAAATTTAAAGCCCAAACCATTTGGGAGAACCATTTTTAAATAACTATAAAACTATGAATCATTTAACCAAAATCTTTTTTTGTTTTCTTTTAATTGGATTTATCGCTTGTTCAGGATCTGACGAGTATGCCGGAAAATGGAAGGCTACTAATTCTGAAGGAGACAAGTTTGTCTTCAAGTTTGAACCTGAGACTTTAACAATAAGTGACTCAACTAAGAAGGCTACTTCGATTGGTTACACCCAAAACAAGATCAGTAATAAGAATGGTGTTGTAACCTATGGTATTCAGCTAGAAGATGGTCGTCACTATGATATTTTATTTTCAAACCCATCTGATAGCACAAGTGCAATAATCCTGGAAAGTAATAGCCAAAAAGCACTCTACGTGTTAAACCGAAATGAATATGTCGGATTTGATGAGGCTCATAGTATTGAATAAGATTGGCTATTTTAAAATTTAAAAGAAATTGAAGATAAAGTCAGTGATTTGAAAAATTACTGACTTTTATTTTGATTATTCTTCACCTTTAAACCGATACCTGAAACCCAGACTTCCTCTCAAAATATCAACATCACCGACGATAGGGGCCACCTCAAAATGAAATCCAAAATTCTTATTATCTAGTGGATAAAGATTTAATCCAAAGGGTATTACCAATCCTGAAAAATCTTCTGACCTGGCTCCTAATCCCAAATACAATTCATAATCTGGTTTATCGAGCAGATCGTAAGTAACAACACCTTCTAAGGAAACATCCTCTAGGAAAGTATCTGTTCCGATTCTTAATTCAGGTCTAAATCGATCGCTTATCTCATAGTTGATCCCTAGAAAAGGAAGATTTGAATAATGAAATCCTGCCCCTACTTGTGCTTTTGTAAAAAAAGGCATTAAAATCAATGCAATAAATAAAAGTTTTCTTTGCATGGCTAAATTATAGTTGAAAGATGAATCCTTAATATAATTTAGCATCAATTGAATTAAAATCAAACTTTATTATTAGTTCTTAATATTATACTTTTTAAGTTTTTGAATAATTAATCCTGACAGCATTAAACTATCTAGCTTATCTTTCAGCTTTTATCCTTACCCAATGAGATTTCAAAATCATCGGGGGTGCCTTCTATTTTAATATTAATAAAACGAACATTCTTATTTTCATCACGGTACTGGATCTCATCAACCTGGTCTGAAGTAGCTTCCTTCTTCTTGCCAAAAAGCTTTTGCATACCAGCCTTAGTCACGACTTCTAGTGGAATTCTTAGATAATATTCCATATCCATATCCATGTTTTGCTTTCCGGATATTTCGAAAAATCCGATTGTGGAGTTAATATTCATGGATGGAATACTCAGATATCCATTTTTCAGGTCAAGTTTATTCTGAAGGGTATCAAATCGCACATTGCTCAGGTTTTTGTCTCCAAAATAATCTGATAAGGCATCAAATGCCGGGTAGTGGTTAAGGCTTCCATTCACCACTTTTAAATTGATATGTAATTCTGAGTCGTCAATAATCGGAACCATGTCTGCATGCATGTGAACCTTTCCGTTGATCGAACCACTTAACTTACCATGAAGATTTTCTGAAACCAGGTGATCTTGTCCAAAATTTTCAAACTTGAAAAGTAATTGGTCCAGGTCAACATTCTTAACCTGCATTTTAGGGCTAAAATAGATCGCTTTTGGATTTGAACCATTAAAATATCCATTCAAGTCAATTTTTCCACCAGCAGCTTTTAATGACATTGTGTCGACATAGATATAGTGGTTTTTCTTCATACGTCCTTTTAACAGAAAGTCATCAAGAAGATATCGGTGGTAATTCAAATGCCCGATATCGAAAGAGAAATCCATGTTACTAAAAGGAACTTCGAAGATGTTAAAACCTGCCTCATGATCTTCCGGTGTCATTTCCTGATCTTCAGGAGATGGATTGTAAGCAAAGAGCTGGTCAAAATCCAGATGAGGAGCGGTTAATTTAAAAGTATGATGGTGGTTGACCGTATCTTCTGACAGGTCATAATTAAAATCGATTTTGAAATTCGAATTTCCTATTTTTCCTCCCACATTAGTTGCTTTAATAGCAGTGCTGTCAATAAAGAATTCTCCATTGAATTTTTCAAAACGCATATGGTGAACTTTCATATTCGTTTCTAATGCTTCAATGGTTATATGCGATGAGAGCAACTTTTTGTTGAATTCCAGTTTAGCAATGCCTTTGAGATGGAGGTCAGTGAATTCCTCATGACGATAATCTTCAGGTACATGGTTTTCACCACCGTAGGCAAAAAGATCGTCAAGTTGTAATACATCCGAATTAAGATGAAAGTCTATTTTGGTTGACCCTCTTGGACCTTCTTCAAACCACAAATCATAGTTTTCCAATCGTCCGTTAAAATGAAAATCACTTTCATCGATCATGCCTGTAAAATCGATGATCTGAAAGTTTTCATTATCAACCATAATATCCGCATTGAAATCATGCAGTTCGTGAGGGTAATTTTTTAAATTGGCGTGAAGCTTCTCAATGAAGAATTCACCAACAGGCAGATTTGGAGATTCGGTAAATGCTCTTGCAGAACTTTTAAATTTAAATCTTGTTCTGAGATTTGTTATGACTTCATTTATTTTTGCACTGTCTTCATTTACAGATGTTAACTCCCTAAGGTCAATTTTTGATGAGTTAATGTCTAAAATAGCTTCTACAGGCAAGTCTGTGTGATGTAAAATTGCAGGTAGATCTGATATACTCGCAGTTATACTAATATCCGAGCTACCAATTTTACCTTCAAGCTTTTTAATTTCAGCAGCATGACCATCCATTGTAATGTCAACATTTACATCATTGATTGGCAATGGATATTGACTACTGTTAAAATTTAAATTATCAATTTTAAGGACAGTATAATACGATTCATTAAGTTTTTCGATGCTTCTTTCAGGATGTTCAAGATCAATAATATCATGGAAGTTCATCGTAAGTGAAATCTTACCAGTTACATCCTGAAGGTTTTGAATATTTAAAAATTCAGCAAGAAAATCGAGATTGAAATCCGATTTTAATTGCAGGTCAATATCAGGTGAATCGAAATTCACAACATTAAGTTTCCCACTGAAATTACCGGCCTCTGGTTTTGCAGAGAAGTCCAGAATATCCAAAGCCATGGTACTTGCATTTTGCTTTTCTCCATTCGTAAAATGTCCTTCGAAATACAGTTCATTAACAGATTTATCTGCTTCTTTATTATTAATGAAAGCTTCCTGACAACCAAAGTCCACATTAACAGCCGGGTTGTGTCCATTTATAGATTTCCCTTTTACTCTTGCGTCAAAATATATCCGTCCACCATTTTCATACCGTTCTAATACCGGCATTATTTCCGGTGGTGCAAAGGCAAGAAAAAGATTGAAGTTAGGTTTGTTTCCTTTAAAGTGAAGATCGAGAAACATGTCATTTTCAAAATCCACACTGCCCTCCATTTCGAAAAGTGCTTTTTCAATATTGAGTTCAGAGGGAAGTATTTCTAATTTGCCAGTCTTTGCATCCAGATCCAGGGTTGTATGAAGGTCGATATGCTTATCGTGTAAAAAAGTAGTGTCTCCGTCAGCAATCAGGTTAAAAAGAAACTTGCTGTCTAATTCTATGTAGGTATGCTCACTTGAAGTTTTAAAACTTGATTTTGCCTCATTGATGAATGCTTCAGCCAGAAGATTATTTTCTTCATTTAGCTTCATCAGATCAATATTTTTCAGGTTTACTGCATTGAGCTCTAAATGCAAATGATCTTCTTCATGTGTGATACTGTCTGAAGAAGATGTTAATGCATTTGCAATATTGAAAGTCCCGTCTACGTGTTGAACGAGTTTAATGAACCCACCTTCCAATCGAATAGCTTTAATGTCATATTCACCACCCATCATTGACCAGATATCAAATCCAATGTAGGTGTCTTCCAGGTGAAGGAGTATTGGGCTATCTTTTTCTTTACCTTCGTACACTTTAACATTTTCCAGATCGATAGAAACGTATGGGAAATTGGCAAATGGAGAGATATGACTACCTTCAATTTCCAGCTTTCCCTGGAAATCTTCGTTCAGATAATCGACCATTTCATGAACGATCTGTTGCTGATTAGCATACACCACACTAATACCGATGATTGGGATAAAAATGAATAAAATAGCAAAAAGAGCTATCCATTTTTTCCAGGATTTTTTACTAAAAAATGAAGTCATGAATCTTTAAAAAATTGGAACAAGCAACTTATAAAAAAAAGGTATTTGTATCAAGTATAATAATTTGCTTGATTGCGAAATGTGCTTTTTAATAGACAATTGTTTTATTTGATGAGAAGATTTATGATTATGCATCCAAATTGTACCATAAACTTATCCTTAAATTCCGAAGCCGGGAATAACCATAAAATGAAAATTACAGAAAAATCAGAGCTTTCAGAGTCCGATAAAATTCAGCTTATTCAATTATGGAATAGTGAATATCCTGAAAAATTAATTATTAAGGATCTGGCTCATTTTGAGAATTACCTCAGGACTTTGGAAGATCAATCTCATATACTGGTATTTGATGAAGATCAATATGTCAAAGCATGGTATTTCGATTTTATCCGTGATGGTGAAAGGTGGTTTGCCATTATAGTAGACTCACAATGTCAGGGACGGGGACTTGGTTCTGATTTACTGAATAGGGCAAAAGAACGACAAAACATTTTAAATGGCTGGGTCATTGACAATGATTCGGAGATTAAGAAGAATGGACATCCGTATTTTTCACCAATTGATTTCTATTTAAAAAATGATTTTAAAAAATTGCCTGGCATCCGACTGGAGCTTGACAAAATTTCTGCTGTAAAAATCAGATGGGTGAAATTTGATTAGTAGCCCAAAAGGAAGTTTGAAGCCTTGGAAAATAAATAAAATCCAGCCATAAATACAGCATACTGCATCTTAGACTGGATTAGTGACATGTAAAAAACTTTATTAACTCTTCAACTCTTCCAGGTCTTTAATGATTTCTTTCATTTTGGTTATCAAGCTACCATATATCACTTTAGTAGATATGCTATATGATAGAAGTAAAATTACTGATTGAAATACACAAAGAAAAAAGATTAAAATTATTACAGGTTTTAAACCGTTTTTCTGAATTAATTGCTGAATGGGATCTAATGAACTTAAAATAAAGTAAAATATTGGAGCCAGGAAAATTGGCAATACGATTCCAAGAAACACTTTATAAAATTTCATAGTTGATTTGATCCATTTCATAAAGGATTTGAGATAAACTAATGGCTCATTTGTCAGGTCTATCTTATCTGCTTTTTTAATCATCCAGCTGTTTAATCCAAAGATCGATAATATCACAATAGCGCCATAAATTCCTTCTAAAAGGTAGTCATATACAAACCCGATTATAATAACCACAGCTGCGGTAGCTATTAAAGACCAATTATCAATCTTTAAACGACGCATCATTTTATCTACAATCATTTCAGACTTTTTTTCATAAAGACCCACTAGCTTTGGAGCTAATAATTCATTGTTTGCAAAAGCATTTTTCCAGGTGTTTTCAATTGAGTTTTCCATCGATAATTTTTTTTAGTCGTTCTTTAATTCGTTTTACACGGACACCTACATTGTTAGCATTCAGGTTGAGTACTTCACCAATTTCTTTATAAGATTTATCCTCGAGATAGAGCAATATCAGGACCCGGTCTACATCTTTTAGTTGCTTAATGGCACTATATAACATCTGGACATCTTCATTTTGAAATGCATCATTGCTTGTTTCAAGGTTTAAATTTTCAGGAAATGCCCTTTCTACTTTTTTCTTTTTGTCTTTGCGGAAAAGAGTCAGGCAGACATTTAATGTTATTCTGTAAATAAATGTTGACCATTCAGAGCTACCACGGAACTGTGCTCTGCTTCGCCAAATTTGTAAACATACTTCCTGATAATAATCTTCAAAATCAGATTCAGTGTCTGTATAAGCCCGGCATATTTTGATTATGATACCGGCAAAGGGTAAAATCTCTTGTTGGTAAAAATCTCTACTCACGTTACTAACTATTAGGTTTACCTGGTTAGTGGCAAAAAATGAAAATCATTACACCCAATTTGATTTTTTTTTAAAATAATTTTAATTCAGTTTATGATTTATCGGATTGGACTTTTTGTTTGTGGTTTAAATTCCTTCATACACATTTAATGATAAATAAGCATTTTAAAAACGTGGATTAAAATCTGCTTGATTTAAGTGGGTTTAAAGAATGTCATCTCCTTCGAAAGATTTCTTTTGATTGAATTTTTTCAGCTCGTGTAACGTTGCCCATAGTCCAACAGAGAACACCAAAAGAAATATTCCTGCCAATGGAACAATTAATGCCTCTTTAATGCTACTGGCAACAAGCGACGGTTGAATATCTCCGGCAGCTTCAATCAGTTCAAAAGCAGCTCTGACTTCATAAACATATCCACCAAGGCTTAATAAAAGTACCATTAGACCTAATACCCAAATTAATCTTATACTGATATTGTCACTATTGTTATTCCAGATTTTCCACCCCTTGAAAAAAGCGGTTAATAAAATAATAAAAGCAATGGAGTAAAATGGAGTTGAATAAGGACCTAGTTCGCTAAAAAAATTCATAATATTTGAATGCTATAAAAATAGTATTTTGTTTAAACCTAATTTTAACATTTTCTCTTCAATCAATAAAATCATATCCTGAAATGTGTAGAATGAGATTGTAAAAATAAAGGGATGTGATATAATTTCACATCCCTTTTGATTTAGCATCAATGAAAATTTTATTCGACCATTATTCGTTCAAATTTTGAAAAATATACCTCATTGGTATTAATCATACTATTGGTAAGGGTCACTTTTACATTGTTCAGACATTCTTCGACAGTAAGAATCGTACCAATGTTTGGTAAAACCATCCCTTTATTAAGGTCATTGGCCTGAACATACTGGACAATTTTGTTAACTGTTTCTATTCTCGGTCTTTCGGCTAAAGAATACATACACGATCTTTTTGTTTCTATAAATGTATAGGTTAAGACCGGTTTTGGTAACCAATTGTTTTACTTCATTCGTCGAAAAATGTCTAACTAAATGACAATCAGCTAAATATTTTTAATTGTTTTTTTTCCTGCCGGGGTTACCTCCCTTATGATGTTTTTTTCTTCTGAAATTCCGCTGATTTTTTTCTTTATTATGGTGCTGATGACGCTTGCTGAATTTACGTTCCGGTTTTTTACCATCCTGTTTCTTTTCAGGTTCTTCCTCACCGTCAGGTCTTTCATATGGATGACCTTCTATAACTGTTACTTCCTGCTTAATTAACTTTTGGATGTCCCTCAGGTAGGCTTTTTCATCTCTATCGCAAAAAGATAAAGCTATACCTGCCTTATCAGCTCTGCCGGTTCTTCCAATTCGATGAACATAAGTTTCCGGTACATTAGGCAGGTCGTAATTTATTACTAATTCAAGACCATCTACATCAATACCCCTTGCAGCGATGTCTGTAGCAACCAATACTGATGAGTCACCTTTTTTGAACTTATTCAGTGCATTTTGACGAGCAGCCTGTGATTTGTTTCCATGGATTGCATCCGCCTCGATTCCAGCCTGATTAAGTTTTTTAACTATCTTGTTTGCTCCATGCTTAGTTCTTGAAAAGACCAGAGTAGATTCTTCAGAACCCTCTTTTAGTATATGTAAAAGGAGGTTGTTTTTATTCCGCTTGCTAACATGGTAAACTTTTTGGGTAACCTTTTCTGCTGTTGGCTTTTCAGGTTTAATAGTGATCTGCTCCGGTTCACCAAGTATTTGCTGGGAAAGTTCCACAATAGGTGGTGCCATGGTTGCAGAAAAGAATAGAGACTGTCTTTTCTTAGGAAGCATTTTGATGATCTTTTTGATGTCATGGATAAAACCCATGTCAAGCATCTGGTCAGCTTCATCAAGCACAAAATATTTTATATGATCAAGAGAAATAAACCCTTGATTAATCAAGTCAAGAAGACGGCCTGGTGTTGCAACAAGGATATCAATACCATGATGCAATGCTTTAGTTTGAGCACCTTGTTTTACGCCACCAAATATTACTGTATGCTTTAGGTGGGTGAATTCACCATAAGCAGCGATACTTTCACCGATCTGAACTGCAAGCTCACGTGTTGGCGTAACTATCAACGATTTTATTTTTCTTTTTCCCTTTCCAGGAGAAGGTTCATTTTCCAGGTGTTGCAATATTGGAATAGTAAAAGCGGCTGTCTTACCAGTTCCGGTCTGTGCACATCCTAAAAGATCTTTACCTTGTAATAAAACAGGAATGGCTCTTTCCTGTATTGGGGTAGGGTTAGTATATCCTTGCTTATTCAAAGCATGAAGAATAGACTTGTTAAGCCCTAATTCATTAAATGTCATATATTCTTAATTAGACTGCAAAGGTAGTCCTTTTACCTTAGATTTTCGCCAAAAGTAGATTATCTAAATTTTGACTGAATTTATATATAAAATAAAAGCATGGAGTATGCTATACCCCATGCCTTAACAATAATGAGAACTGATGCATTAAAGTAAATTCAATTACCTGTTTATTTAACGATTGAAATTGTATATCAGTATAAAGAGATCAAAAATTTATGATATCTTTTTATTGTGTCTCAAATTATATTGCGTTTTTAAGTATTTCCCGCCATGTATCACTATGTCCATCAAGAAAATGACCTTTTCCAGGTAAAAAATGAAGATTAAAATTCTTTTTATCAGGATAGTAATTTTTAACAGGGTCTATTGGTGTTAAGGTGTCATCTATGCCATGCCAAATTTCAACTGGTATTTGTATATTTCTTGGTTCGAATCCCCATGGTTTTGATAGCAAAGATGGTTCTGTCGCTCCTTCATTTGCAGATTGTCGCGTGGCTTCTTTCATGTTAATTAATATAATATTACCTGCTTCTTCCTTTTGAATGAGTTCACGGTCTGAAGGGCATAGGTGTCCAACTTGAGACTTAACTTTGTGAATGTATTTATCAGGATCCTTAGATATCATTTTTTTACCTTTATTTAAAATCCATTTTGATAGAAAAGGAAAATGTTTTGACAGGAAAAAGGCACTTCTGTTTTCAGCACACATTTGTTTGGGAGGACGACCGTTAATAAATGGAACGATTGAACTTAATGCTGATGATTTGATTACTCTGTCCGGGGATCTATATGCGCAAGCCAATGAGTAAACTGATCCGCCGGATATTCCAAGCACAGCATATTTATGTATGTTCAGGTGATCTGCAAGGGCATTGACGTCATCAGCAAAATCTAATATACTCCGCCCTTTTACCGGTGTAGATAACCCATAGCCCGGCCTGTCGACCGTGATTAATTTTATGTTCTGTAGTTTTGATTCATCATCATCTTCTGTAAACCACAACCGTGATCCGGGAGTACCATGAAATGCGAATACCGGGCTCCCGTTGGGGGCTCCATAAAAGGCATAACCAATTTTTCTGCCTGAAGGTAAATTAAATATCAGGTTTTTATTTATAGTTTTATTACGATTAATTTTTTCAGTTTTTTCCATTTTTATTCTTTTAAATCTTTTTTAATATGACTGGAGGATTTTTTGGGCTGTTACAAGATCATCGTGGAAGGAAAACTTATCGGTTATTTTTCTCGCACTTAAAGTGGATTCAGTAATCCTGAATACTTTAAGATCCTGGATCTTATCTTTTGAAAAAAGATTTTCCTCGAGTGAATTTTTCAGCAAAGAACGCGTTTGAATAAGGCTGACATTTTGATGGACAATTATCACTGGCTGATCTTTATCTGTATCCTGTTCCAGCACTTTCAAAAGGTTAATCAGATCACCTGGAGCAATGCCAGAATATTTTTTAAAAGTTCTGATGAAAGTCTCATAATTATTGAAGCCGGTATCAAATGCAATTTCTCTAACCGGAGCTTTTGCTCTTATCAGCTCAATGCTTTTGCTGATTCTGGTCATTTCCAGGTATTTGGCCGGTGAGTATCCGGTTTGATTTTTGAATAATCTCCGAAAATGGACAGGTGAATAGCAGGCAATATCTGAAAGAATATTGATGTCAGGATCTGAATCAAAATTGCTTTCAATATATTTTACTGCATTTAATATGTTTTCATCAGTTAACATATTGTAAATATAGGAAGCTGAATCAAATTGGTTATGACGATTTTAATCAAATGATGATTATTTTTTAAAGTTCATTTGCCCAGGTAAAACCTTCCTGATTTGCATGGTCGACAGGAGTTAGCCCATCTTTATCTTTAATGTCTTTTTTAGCCCCTTTTTCCACTAAAAGTTTTGCGATTTCCTCCTGACCGTATTTACAGGCAAAGGTCAGGGCTGTATCACCATTGGCATTTTGTTTATTTAAATCCGTGCCTGCATCAATTAAGGTTTCTGCAATTGATTTTAATCCCTTAAAAGATGCTCCCATAAGTGGGGTGTTTCCGGCAGCATCAACTGCATTGACATTAGCACCGTTATCCACAAGCAGTTTAACCATTTTGTCCTGATCAAAATAAGCTGCCATTACGAGAGGAGTAAAACCTCGTTCGTCTATATGGTTTACTATTTCCGGGTTATCATTTATGCATTGTTTTGCCAATTCCTCATTTCCAGAGCGGATAGCATTATTGAAGTCGTTTAAATCCATAGTCATTATTTTAAAAAGTAAAAACTAATAATAGGAACTATCTAATAAGATAATGGTTTAAACGGACTTTTGAAAAATCAGGGAGGATTCAACTTAGTATAAAATAAAAAAAGCCGGTAAATGTATAAGATACCGGCTTTAAATTTATGCGTCTACCAGACCAAGTTCTTCATAGGATATTTTATGTTCTTCTGTTGCTTTAGATCCTTCTTTCACAACTTGGGTATCTGTCCATTTGTCGTGCCACCCCTTATCTCCAAAGAATGAAAGTGGTTCGAAGGGAACAAATCTGGAAAATGTTCTTCCCAGAACTTTACCAAAAGTTAAACTTCCCTTTTCAGCGATAACTTTTGACCCCGTTATCATTTTACCAGGTGTTCTTTT
Organism: Mangrovivirga halotolerans; assembly: GCF_026241165.1. Taxonomy (GTDB): domain Bacteria; phylum Bacteroidota; class Bacteroidia; order Cytophagales; family Cyclobacteriaceae; genus Mangrovivirga; species Mangrovivirga halotolerans. Next base: position 309,559 of record NZ_JAPFQN010000003.1, read on the forward strand.
AAAAACAGATTCAAAAAATAAATAGTATAATATTAGGGCTACATATAATGAGATTTGAAATATTAATTCCATCGATTCATAATAATAGTCAAAAAAATGAGAGCTGGGAAATAAGTTAGATACCGCAGGAGCACCATAAAAGGAAATTATTACAATATCCATCAGGTAGTTCAGGAATCGTGTACCTTTACTCACAGATCCTTTCTGGCTATGTGAAATAACTTTATTGTCATTTAGCTCATTTAATTGCTTAATCGCTTTGAATGCTATTACTACAAATAATATATTCCTAATAAAGAATGGTATCCAGGACCATCCAACCTCTGAGTCTGAATCAAATATTAAACCGAAAATAATTACTAGCGGCATATGAACTACACCCATTCCGGCTGTTATTAATATAATAGAAAAGCATAGTCTTAGTAAGTTTGATTTGGTGCCATTCGAGTTTTGATAGATTAACGCTCCTGTAAGAATGAGAATCCAGAATAAAATAGCTGCTAAATTGAGATATCCCATACCAGAATCATTGAATATTGTAAATATGCTTGTATTAGGTAGCCAAACATCCACGTAAGGAGAAAACCAATAAATCATTTGTGTAAGAACTGTTCTTTCTTCCAGAGGGACAGAAAAAAAATAAGAATACAAAGAAGTAGCCAATCCGATTATTCCTATAAAAAGTGCTATGGGTACAATAGGAAGTTTATTAGATTTCATAATTAAAAAGTTGGTATAAAGGTGAATACCAGTTTAATCAAAAAGGTAAACAAAAAAAGCGACTGAAATTAATCAGTCGCCTCTTAGCAAAGCAATCAATAAGACTAATCTTTAACCAAATCAATTGAGAGCCTGCCGTATTGGTCATTAGTATCGTTAGCCCCTATATTATAAGTATAAAAACCATTTTTCAGAGGTGTTTCGCCAACGTAATCAATGGGCTGTATTGTATATACGTTACCATTAATCTCTAGTTCCACAAATGCATATCTATAAGCAATATCAAATTGATGATATTCACTTGTATTACCACTGTTTAAATCCTGAAATTTTGTATCGTAAACTACAATGTTTGTGTAGTCATATTTGCTGGTATTTTTCAATCTTATATTAACAGTTTCCGGGCTTTCATCTTCATTACATGCTGGCAATATAAGTAATATGACTAAATAATAGATGAAATTTCTACTCATTATTATAAGTTTTTTTACTTAAATAATCGTGCAATAATTGTACCAGTTAATTTTTAGTCGAATGCCATTTCGAGGCTTTTTTAATTTTGTAACCGACGTTTAGTTCAAGAGATGTTTTGGTCCCCTTCCAAAAGCCATAGTTGTGTAATAAATTGTGTGGGAATTGGTATATAATCTCAATATTAAAATTTCTATTTTCATACCCTAGTCCCAAAGCAGGAGTGAAATTATAATCAGAAGTTTCAAGAACTGTTCCTGATTCATATTGAATGGTAGATCCCAGTCCAAGTTTGATTACTGCTGCTGCACTTAAAAAAATAGAATTGTTGGATGAAAGTGGAATGTGATACCTTCCTCCCATGAGCATCTCTACTGAAGTGTATTCTAGTTTAATTATCTGATAACTATTTTCTCCCTCAAAATTCACCCATGAAAAAGTAGGTTCAATAAACATAGCCCCCTTGTTATTAGTGAAAGGTAGTTTATATGAAATATTTATTCCTAACCGATATCCAATCGTATTCTGATATGAAATAAGCCTGTTATTATTTGCAAGGCTATTCTCTACGTCTAATGACGATATTGTAATACCCGGTCTGATGCTAATTTCTATCGGGGATAATCTGTGTTTCGTTTCTCTTTCATATACTTTAATAGGCTCTGTAAACTTCAGGTTATATTTGGTGAAATACTGAATTAAATCTTTTTCTCTGTAAAGGATGTTGTTATAGTAATTAACCGATAAATCATTGTTTTTCAATTCTCTCCAGAGCTGCCTGCGGTATTCATCATTTTCTTTTATCTGTCTTTCATTAGCCATATATTTTTTATAAATAAGGGGTTTAATATCCCCATTACCATCTGAAAAATAAAATCTAATAAAAGATTTACCTTTTTGATATTTGTAAAGGTTAGCCTTTCCTTCAATTAATACCTGAAGCATCACTTCCTCGGTTGAAAAATCAGGAGCTTCATCAAAATTCAGTTTATTTGTTTCCGAACTAGACTTATCTACCTTAACAGTTTTGAATATCATCTTTGCCTCCGAACCAATTCCAATTTCTCGAATATCTTTTGTTAGAACCTCTCTTAGATTTTGGGAATCAGGCAGTTTAACAGTTATCGATTCGGGGGGGTAATCCCAGAGAATATCTTTGATCAGAGCGTCAAAACGTTGTCCTTCAGAGTTTATAAAATAACCTTGTTTGAAATCTTCCTGAGAAAAACCTAAAAAGCTTACAATCAGAACAAAAAAAGTGGTGCAAAAGGGTTTCATAAAAAATATAGTTGATAATTGCTGGCAAAAATATAGTCCTTTTTAATTAACCCAAAATAACAATGCTAATTTTCGATTAAAAAATAGAGGTATTGGTTTTAGTCGTAAATTTTTCTAAAAACTTCATTGCTTTATACGAATTTCCTCGATTATTCAGTCTTGGACTCCAAACAGCGATACTATATTCACCGGGTAGAACTGCTGCAATTCCTCCACCTACGCCACTTTTTCCAGGTAAACCGACTTTAAATGCGAAATCGCCTGCTTCATCATAAAATCCACACATTTGCATAATAGCATTCACACGCTTGGCCTTACTGGGTGTCAATATTCTATTATCTGTTAAAGGATCCGTACCATAATTTGCAAGGAATAAAAATGCTCTGGAAAGTTCTCTGCAGTTCATTTCTACAGAACACAAATAAAAATAAAAATCAAGAACTTCTTCGGGATCATTTTCAATGTTGTCAAATGATTTCATGAAATGCACCAGGGCAGAATTTCTTTCACCAGTAGCTTTTTCTGATTCTGCTACTTGTGGATTGAAATGAATATCTTCAGACTGGGCCAATTCTCTGACGAAATTGATAAACTCTTTTTTCGGATTTTCCAGGTAACTGATCAAAATATCTGATACTACCAGCGCACCGGCATTGATGAAGGGATTTCTCGGGATACCCTTTTCATATTCTAACTGTACCAATGAATTAAATGGCGATCCTGAGGGCTCTACTCCAACGCGATTCCAAATACTTACCCCTTCATTTTTAAAGGCCAGTATCAATGAAAAAACTTTGGCGATACTTTGAATGCTAAATTTTTCGCTGGCATCTCCAAAATCATAATGCTGATCAGTTATATCTGTCAGGTGGACACCAAATTTATCAGGATCAATATGTTTAAGTTCAGGTATATAATCAGCTACCTGACCCAGATCGTTCATGTCAGTGATCTCGTCAGCTATCTCTCTGAATATTTTTCTGTAGTCAAACACCATAGTTCCTGTTTTTGGCGCAATTTAAGATGCCTGAATTCATTTGGAAACCTTTGTGAGGGATATTCTAAATTATATTTAAGTAGGTCAGTCAAACCTATGTAATTTATAATTTAGGTAATACTATATTGAAAATATATTAAAAGGATGCTTTTTGTATTGACAAGAGTGTGATTTCACTTTTATAGTACTACCTTTGCACCCTTAAAATTTAAAAGGCTCGGAATCAAGCGATAGGGTGATCGTTTTTTCGGGTGAGGGTGTTAAGCCTTTTAAAAAAATATTTAAATGAAGAAGATTTTTAATTTGTTCGACCTGAGGCAAAAGGTTAATTATCCAACAGAAATATTATCTGGTTTGACAGTAGCTCTTGCTTTGGTGCCGGAAGCTGTAGCTTTTGCCATGATCGCTAATTTGTCTCCATTGATAGGTCTTTATGCTGCATTTGTTATGGGGTTGGTGACGTCTATTCTAGGGGGCCGTCCCGGGATGATCTCAGGAGCCACAGGAGCAGTAGCGATTGTTATTGCAGCTCTTGCGATTTCTCACGGTGCCGAATATGTTTTTGCGACTGTTATTCTTGCAGGGATAATCCAGATATTGGCCGGAGTGTTCAAGTTAGGTAAATTCATGAGGTTAGTTCCCCAACCTGTGATCTTTGGTTTTGTAAACGGACTGGCAATAATCATCTTTATGGCTCAGTTGGGGCAGTTTAAAAATGATTCAGGAGATTGGCTTTCCGGAATGGCACTATATATGAATTTAGGATTGGTGTTGATCACTATGTTTATAATCTGGGGCCTACCAAAATTAACAAAAGTATTTCCTTCTTCTCTTGCCGGGATATTAGCTGTGTTTGGGTTGGTGGCAGCCTTCGGAATTGATACAAAAACAGTCGGTGATATAGCATCAATTGAAGGTGGGTTTCCTCCATTTCATATTCCCGATGTTCCTTTTAATATGGAGATGTTAAAATTGATTTTCCCTTATGCGCTGGTAATGGCGGGTGTGGGATTAATCGAATCTTTGCTTACTCTGAATATTGTTGATGAGATCACTCAAACTCGTGGACGAGGCAACAAGGAAGCTGTAGCACAGGGTACTGCAAATATATTATCGGGTATGTTCTCAGGTATGGGAGGATGTGCTATGATCGGCCAGAGTTTGATCAATATCAGTTCAGGAGCTAGAGCAAGGTTATCTGGAATTGTAGCTGCCGTAATGTTACTTGTTTTTATCATGTTTGGAGCCGGAATAATTGAGCAATTGCCAATGGCAGCGCTAACCGGGGTGATGATCATGGTAGCTATCGGAACGTTTGAGTGGGCAAGTTTGAGAACCTTCCGAAGAATGCCTAAATCAGATGTGTTTGTAATGGTACTGGTAACTTTAATTACGGTATTCCTTCATAATCTTGCGTTAGCAGTATTGATTGGAGTGATCATTTCAGCATTAGTTTTTGCTTGGGACAATGCTAAAAGAATCCGTGCCAGAAAGCATATCGATAATGATGGTGTTAAACATTATGAAATTTACGGGCCTTTATTTTTTGGTTCTGTGAGTGTGTTTAATGAAAAATTCGATGTGAAAAATGATCCTGATGAAGTGATCATTGACTTTGCTGAAAGCAGGGTTGTGGATCAATCAGCAATTGAGGCATTAAACAAGCTAACGGAAAGATACCAGAAGGAAGGTAAAACCATCCATTTGAAGCATTTGAGTGAAGATTGCAGAAAACTTTTAAATAATGCCGATAAGTTGATTGACGTGAACGTTTTGGAAGATCCGACTTATAAGGTGGTTGTTGATAAAGTAGAATAATCTTTTTTGAAGATAATGAAATATACGATATATAAGCCGGAATACAATTCCGGCTTTTTTTATTCAATTTCTTTCCACCAATTGTTTTGAGGCTTATTTATTTCGGTATTAAATACTTCTCCGGGTGAAGGAATATAAAATGGTAGTCCTTTCAGAGCTGCTTCTTTTGTAAACCTCTTCACCGGATCCTTCCAGCTATGAAGTGCTAAAGCAAATGCACCCCAATGTACAGGTACAGCGAGTTTTGATTTTGAGACCATAGCAGCCTTTACAGCTTCTTCTGGATACATATGAATCTGATGCCAGTGTTTATTGTATTGACCACATTCCATGAACCCGATGTCAAACGGGCCCATTTCTGCTCCTATTTCTTCAAAATGATCATCATAGCCGCCATCACCGCTCCAGTAAATTGAATGATTTTGAGATTTAATTACCCAGCCTCCCCATAATGATTTTGCCCGATCAAAAAGACCTCTTCCAGAAAAATGACGAGACGGAGTAAAAGTCAACTCAATTTCTTTGAAGATGATTTTATCCCACCAGTCAAATTCAGTTATTTGAGAAGAGGGAATGCCCCAGCTTTCTAAATGTCTGGAAACTCCTAATGCCACCATCCAGGTTGAGCACTTACTTTTAAGCTTTGAGATACTGTCAAGATCCAGATGATCATAGTGGTCATGAGTGATCAGGATTGCATCAAAATCAGGCAATGAATCTATAATTAATAACGTGTCATTACTGAATCTTTTGGAACCAAAGGGAGAGATTGGAGCTGCATCACTACCAAACATCGGGTCTATTAAGAGCTTGATGCCATTGATGTTGACCATTAGCACCGAATGACCATACCAGATAAATTTAGGATCTTGTTCCGACGAATGAAATGTTTCAAAATCAAATGTATTTACTGCTATTGGTTTTTCGGGTCTTCTTTCTTTACGATTTGTGAAATTTTGCTTTAATAATTTAGGTATAGTGGATAAATTAATATCCATGGTCGTTTTAGATTGATTTATAAATTTATCGCCATCCCAGTTATCAGACTGCTTAAACTTTTTGAGATCTTTATCTCTTACCGAATTACCAAATTGCGATAGTTTGATCATTTATCTTATTTAAAGTTTACAACACCTCAAAATACAGTATGTTTAAAAGAGCCATTATATCTTTTTATATGCGTCCTGGAAAAACTTTAGATTTCTTTCATATTTAGATAAGTTTTTCTCTGTGGGGAATTTAGCATCTTTTAAAGCTTGTATAAGTATCTGATGTCCTTTTTCAAATTCTTCCTGGTTTTTAAAGGTTGCTTTCCACTGATTGATTTTCTGATTATCTATTGAATAAACAGTAAGGCCGATACTGTAAAATCTGAACGGACATTGATAGTATTTAGAACTTTTGTTTATAGTCTTTTTATTGATAATCGCATCATCAAAAACATAGGTCCAAAACTTAAGCAAATTCTTTACTTTTTTTCTGGCTTCAAGATCTTTCTTTCTCCATAAATTATTTTCAGGTAATCGGTATTTGGGTTCTTCATTACTCCTTGAGACATTCACACGGTCATAAACCCATAGAGTTGTTTCATCATGAGTTAAATTTTGAAATGAATAATTACCGTTATTTTCGTGCAATTTAAGATCTATCGAAGATGAATAGAATTTATTATTTTCAATATTTAGCTGGACAACTGACTCTCCTTTTTTTCGCCAGCTGCCTTCGAAATAGTATGGTTCGATATAATAACTAAATGATTTATCTTCATATAGAGCTATAAAAGAATTGGAAACTTTGCTTGAAAACATTTCGAAATGGGCTTCTTTCATAATATTGTCCAATGTCTCATCATCCAGTGATTCTTTATCATAAAATACAATGCGTAATACGCTTGAATCTTTTGGGGCCGTTTTAATTTTAGCAAGCTTTTCTTCTCTTGACATATTATCGACATACTCATTTAAGCCCTTGTGATCATATATCGTATGGATCTCCCACTGTCCAACTGGGTCATTATTGCTACAACCAAAAAATAGGGCAATTAAGAAAATAAAACATAGTCTTTTGATCATGGTGTTTTCTTTAATCAACTGAAAAAATAATATTATTTAGAATTATTTAATTGGTATCCAGATCTCTTCTTCTGATTCAGGAGAGGTGTTACTGTAATTATTTCCCAACACTTCGAAATGAGGGCGATCGTCTAACATAAAACCAGATTTGGGAAGCCACTCTGCAAAAATGTATTGAAATACTTTTGGGTCTCCTGCGGGACCTTTATAATTGAAAACTGCATATTTTCCTTCTGGAATATTCAGTAATTCAAGATCCTCATAATCTGGATCATGACCCTCAACAAATACACCTGCCCATTTTTCAAAATTTGCTGATGGTGAAAAGTCTGTGAAGAAATCTTGAGGATAAATTTGAAGTGAAATTTTATCTTGTGATTGGCTCTTTTCAATTTTTTTGATCATTGGGATAAATCTGGCCCAAAGTTGACCAGTTTTATTATCTGCAAGAGACATTTTGGTTTTTAAACCTAAAAGTTTTCTAGACGATAAATTCTTTATTTCTGGTTTCATAGATGATAATTAGAGGGCTAATATCGCTATATTTTAGTTAAATAAAAAAAAGGATATCAATAGATACCCCTTTCAAAATCGTATGATTTTACTATTTTCTTAATTCTTTTTCAACTTCATTTAATGATTGAAGAATGTTTTTAGCGATATCTTTTTGATTAACAGGGTTTAGTAAGAAATCGGCATCCTCCTTATTAGACATATATCCTAATTCCAGTAAAACACCAGGTATATTAATTTCTCTTAAGATCTTGTAGTCAGCAGACTTAATGCTACCCTCCTTACTGAATTTATTCACCTGGTTAGTTATAAGTATTTCAGTTGCTTTTTGAGATATTGCTTTTTTATTATTTAATTCAGAGAAATATCCTTCAGGACCATTTTTAGTTATATTTTCCGAATTATTACAATGAATGCTTAAAAGCATGTCTGCTTTTTGATTGTTAATAAAGGATATTCTTTCAGATAGAGTAATGTACTCATCATTTTCACGTGTTAGAATGATCTTTATATTTGAATTTTGGCTCAAATTCAGGATTTCTTTAGAGATCTTTAGATTTATCTCTTTTTCAGAAGGTGAACCAGGATCTTTACCTCCATGCCCGGCATCAATAATTACAATAAAAGGGTCTTTATCGCTTTTGTCAGGATTGAAAGAAGTAAATGAAAATGTAAAGGCTATTAAGAACATTGCCAGAATTAATCTGACCCATTTTTTTTTCGTTGAATGATTGTTGGATGTTAACATATTTAATCTGTTTTTAGTTGTTACAAAGCTAAAGCCACTTCTCAATCCTGATCTTGAGTGATAAATGCTACTTAAAATCTGTTTGATATAATCCGATACATTGGTGTTCTGTTTAATGACATTATTATCAGCCATGTATTCATGGTTTTCAGATATCTCATTTTTAATGAACCAAATCATAGGGTTAAACCAATAAAAGCATTTTATCAATTCTATTAACAGGATATCAACGGTATGCAATTCTTTAACATGAGTTAATTCATGTTGGATTATAGTATTTGTTAGTTTTTTGTTAAGTAGAGACTCTTTAGGAATTATTATATAGTTAAAGAAGCTAAAGGAGTATTTTTGAAACTGATTTGTTAGTAGAATGTAACCAGTGCTTTGGTTTACTTTAGAAGACTTTCTGATATTTTTAGAGATGGTCATTAAATTCTTAAAATACCTGAATAAAAAAATACTACTGATTAATAAATAAAAGATGCCTGACAGATAAATAAAAATTGAACTTTCAGGTTTGATTGTGGCAATAGTATTGTGGTCTGGATTTTCTACTACAATTTTTGTGTTATTAAGGTCAGGAACCTCGAATCTTGGTGCTTCAGCATATAGACCCCAATTCAAATCAAGGGTTGGGGTAATAAGGCACAGAATGATTCCTATCAATAAAAAATATCGATTAAAAGAGAATAGCCGGGTTTTCTTTAAAAGGTATTTATATATCAGGTAAATGGCAATAGTGCAAATAGCGGAATAGAAGAAATAATTTATCATCTTACTTTTTCTTTTGTTTAATTTGTGTTTGAATCATTTCTTCAAGCTCTTTTAACTCTTCTACAGATAAATCAGAGTTTTTGGTGAAGAAGGAGGCGAACTGAGACGAAGAATTATTGAAAAAGTCTGAAACAATGGACTTTATCTGTGTTTTAAAATATTCATTTTTTTTAAGAATAGGATAATACTCCTTGTCCCTGCCAAGTTTGGTGTATCCTATGTAGTTTTTATTAACCATTCTATTAATTAGAGTGGAAATGGTGGTATATGCTGGTCCGGGCTTAGGGAATTGATCAACGATATCTTTTAAAAAACCCTTTTCTATCTTCCACAGGTATTTCATTACCTGAAGCTCTGATTTATTTAATTGTTTTTGGTCCACAACTGTAGTTATATATTTACATTTATAGTTTTGTTACTACAATTGTAGTTAAATAGATTTTTATAACAAAATATTTATGCAATACTTTTTATTGAGAGCAAGTCTTTTAGAGTGTATTATTCACTATTCTTGGTAGTTAAAAAGTTGATTATCAGAAATTAAGCATAAAAAAAGGCAGCATTAATTGCCGCCTTTTAATTTAAGTGGGTGTATTTTATTCTTCAGGACCGTTAAAAATAAACAAGCCATTGTCCATATCACTTATATATTTATTTCCACTATTTGAAAGTCCATATATTCCCCATGCTCCACTAAAGTACTCGCCTGTTTCTGTAGGAGAGGTGTCATATTCAAATTCAATTACAGGATTTTCAGGATTTGATATATCATAAACTTTATATCCGGCAGTATAATATGAGAAATACGCATAATCGCCTACTATATGTACGTTGTGAAGTATTGATGTATCGTCACCAATTGAGGACAAAAGGATTGGGTTTGTTTTGTCTGATATATCATAGATATAAAAATCTTGACCGGTAGGGTCTTGTTGAAATGCTAATTCATCACACAACACCAAAATTGTTTGATCTGCATTTGTCCAGCCACTGTGATGGTAAGTAACATCTGGATTAATGATTGTTGAAATAGAATCCGGGTTAGATGGATCTGTTATATCATAAATAATCGTTCCTGCATAACCATGGAAATCGTACAGGAAATTCCCGTTGACGTGTGTTTCATGCCCACCTTGTAAACTATCATACCAGAGCAGGGTTGGTGATGTCGGGTCAGTTTGGATGTCATAAATTTTAAGCCCTGGAGTGTTACTGATTAATAACCCGCTTTCAGTAGTATAAATATTATGAGAGCCGGTAAATTCATTGACTATTTCAGGATTTTCAGGATCTTTCAGGTCAATCACATAGCCAGGATACTTATCTGACCCGAATACGCTGTAGGCATAATTTCCATAAGTTTTTATATCAAAACCACCGACTCCTGGTACAGTCCCAACAATTTCTGGTTGCTTAACATTTGTCGGGTCAACAATATAAATTCCATCAGTATTCTCAACGTCATAATATCCAATTAGAATATACTCCTTTTCCATAGATGGAGACTGAAAGGCCCAAATATCTTTTAGCGTGTTATTAAATTTCTTATTGCCTAAAAGTTCATTAGGCAATGGGGAAGTAGGATTTGAATCGAGAGTATCAGGTTGAGGATCGGGGGTAGGTGTGATGGGGGCTATTTCTTCTTTTTTATCTTCAGAACATCCAAAGCAGAGAAGTAAAGCTAAAGCTAATAGTTTCAGGTTGTTTTTCATGAAATTGTTTTTGATTGAATTTTTAAAAATAATCAAAATTTATCAAATAAAATATTAGTATGATATTGATCTGCAGGGAGATATAATCGGGTACTAATTTTTATGTAAAAGCCCGGCTTTTAAGTTTATTTAATCTTGAGGATCTTGATATTTTTACCTCTGAAAACACCTGTTTCTCCAATTGTCTTATTTATAATTGATTTTGCTAATGGAGTTAATGGAGATATGGCGAAAAACACATTTTCATCGATAATAATCTTACCCACGCTGACTGAAAGATAATAATTACCTGAATCGGTGTAAACTAAAGCCCCGGGTTCAACTTTTGATTTTACTTTTGCAGGATCAAGATTATCTAAAGCTCGATAGAGTTTTCTGGCTTCTGATAATTGAGTAGCATATTTATCTTTTTCGAGCTGGGCCATAGCACGGCCAGTTTCATATTTATCTCCAGCACTGCTTTTAGTTTCATTATTAGCAGATTCCTGTGCCTCTCTCATTCCCGCTTCACATAAAGCTATTTTTTTACGAATTTCAGCCAGGCAATGTTGATGAATGTCAGATTTTACTTTCAAGTCAATAGTCATTGTAAAAAAAAATATATCCTAAAATTAGTCTACTGGAATTTAAGTCGGGTAAAAAACAGATTCTTTTGTTTAGTTATTAATGTCAATGAATCACCATTAATTTCGTAAGTAAGTGTTTTGTTCTTAATAGAATTTAAGAATTCCTTTTCAATATCTTTGTTTTCACATGCAAGATTGGTTACTGATATCCGTGCCGTTTTAATAAACTGATTAGTAAATTCTACATTACCTTTAAATCTGTTACAGCCTGTAAAACCAGATACATTTCCTTTTTCATATCTGAATTGAATATTTGGTGGTTTTGAAAATTTACTTACTGGTTTGTTATTGATTTCAGATAATTGCCATATACCATTTAATAGTGCTTTTCCGGTGTAATTTCCACAACCGGAATAAGGAATTGTCTGATTTCCGTTTTTCTTTGTCAAGTTTATTTTAACAGAATAATCAGACTCTTTTCCAGACATATTATCCAGGCATTTTTTATCAACAACCATGATATCTATTTGGTAATCATTATTATTTGATTGATACGTGATAGCATTTATATCTTGTGGTTGTACTGTATTTGCTTTTGGAAATGTTAAAGAAAATTCATTCTTATCGATAGTTTTAAATTTAATTCGATCTTCAAAATCTATTTCCAGGCTCCAGAATGGTTCGTTTCCTTTGGCTTCGAATCCAGTTCTCTTGTCGACGGTATTGTGATTTTTACTTTCCTTTTTACTATTTGTGCATCCACACATAAAAAGAAATAAAACTAAATAGGAAATATATTTTAAATGCATCATACTAAAATTAGTAATTAGGTGGGAATCTATTTTTGATTGCTGCTTCAGTTTTAAAGTATATAACAAAGAAAATAACAAATAAATATCCCAGTGACAAGAATAGCCCTCCTGTTTCAGAGATTTCAAACAGTAAATCAGTGAATGCTAAACAAACAGTTATAATACCTGTGCTGGTTAATTTTTTCGATGCATACAATTGCGCGAAATCCCACCTTTCCTGGGATTTTATAGCAGATTTCGAACGGTAACCATAAGCCCAATTGGGCGTTTTTGGAGGCCATTTTTTAAGTATAAGCCCTATGCATATAATTATCACTCCTGAGATAAATAAAATAAGGAAAAATGGTGAGCGAAAATTCATAATTAAATAGCTTCGAAAAATGTTAAAAAAGAAAATTTAAATTCCTGAAATGTTGCCATTGGAACTACCACATTCTAGCAATAATTAGCGAAAGACTCCAACTATCATAGGCATTTAATCTAAAATCATAAGTGAAAGGAATAGCGAGTTCCCATTTTTCGTTGAGGTGAGTACTCCATTCATAACCTACTCTAAAAATTGATAAGGTTTCTTCCGGCGCATATTCAAAACCTCCACCAAAAATTACACTACTGTGATCAGTAAATTTATAAGTAGCCATCAGAGTTGGAGCTATCGGGTTTTTCCTTTCAATGAATTCCTCATCATTTTCATTTCGAAGATTAGTTTCTACTTCGAAGGTCTCAACTATAATATCTGTATGAATTCCCAGGCTCCAGCGACCATTAAAGTGATAATCATAAATTACAGCAAATGAAGGCACATTTCGCCATTTTATACCATCAGCATCTTTACCCCTTGAAATATGGGTATGCCCAAGTCCTGCTCCTAATTTATGATGATACACGCGATGTTGTAGGTTTTCCGGTTGATCGCTATTTTCCTGGTGTTGGGCCGATAATGTAAGGCAAGATGATAAACATAGAAGGAATATGTATTTAAAATACTTGATCATGAAAGTGAAATTTAGTTTTTAACCCGTGTTACAATAAAATTCTGAATGAATACTTTAGTTCAATTGTTCATTTGAAATTCATCTAATTGTATTTTCTATTAAGTGAAGGGGTTAATCAGAAAACTTTTGCTACTATTTGAATTTCAAATCAATCATTTGATCACCTAACGACTTCGAGTATGTTTTTTTAAAACTAATTTGTATTATATTTTGTTTTGGCCCCTAATAACAAACCTGAATTTCAATAGGGTTTATAGTAATTTCGAATACAAAAGCATTTAATTTGGATAGTGTTTGCTATTTGAATGAAACGTAGTCTCTTGGTTAATTATAATGTATTTATTGAAACTTATTGACTGTCAAAAGGATAAATAACCTTCCAATCATTTTTCATGTCTACAAGATTCCACTCTTTTTCTTTGGCAATATCAAGTGCTTTATCAAAGTGTCCGACAGAGGATTTCCTATCATATTCCCATTCTCGTTCACCATCAGTATGGTGGACATACAATATAAAGCTATTGTCATTAGAGTCAGTCCACTGCATCATTTGAAGATCCCCATCGGAATTCCCTGCAGAAAATACTGGTTTTTTACCAATTATGCGATGGATAGCAATTGGTTTACCTTCTTTGTCATTAATAAAATTAATTTCAGGCAATCTTTCTAGTACAGGCTTACCATCAATTATTCCGAACCTGGTTTTGATAGTGCTACCAATTATTCTTTCTTTTGGAATTCCATAGGTGTTCTCAACCCAGGGTCTCATAAATTCCACGCCACCACCAGAGACAATATAAACTTTAAAGTTATTATCATGCAGGTAATCAATAAGTTCCAGCATAGGTTGAAAGACTACCTCAGTAAAAGGTTTGTCAAAACGTGGATGCTTACTCGTATTTATCCACTTCAGTACAATTTTTTCAAACTCTTCGGTATTCATTCCGGCATGTGTTTTCATCAGTGTTTCCAAAATGTCTTGATGAGTCAGAGTTGATAAAACCTTCGGATCATCTGTTAACAACTTTTGGACTAAAGGGTCATCATACAGTTCCGGATTCTCCTTGGCGAGAGATTTTATTCTATCAATCGCAAAGAATAATTGAAAATAAAGCGGTTTTTCAGACCATAGAGTACCATCATTGTCAAAAGTGGCTATTCTGTTTTCCCTCTCTATAAAACCAGCTGAATCTTCTGAAATAGAATTCTTGACAAATGAAATAATTTCTTTTTTAACCTCCGAATCATTCCATGATGGCAATGGATCAGAATCAATAATTGATTGTTCTTCTGTACTTGATTGATTTGAACGGGAATCTGATGTGGAGCATGAAAAACAAACTATTGTGAGTAATATCAGGAGTAGTCTCATATTCATTTGTGGTAGAATTGACTTCAATAATGTTTAAATTATTGAGTAATGTGTATTTAATTAATTTAATCATTTTTAATAATTAAGCATAAAAAAAATGGCAGGTAAATACCTGCCATTTATATGTTATTGAGAAGAGTTGAAATTTTATCTAAACCACAAGATTAAATTTTAATTAAGGGGCAACTGAATTGTTGTTATTTTTAGGTCTATAGGAGTATTTTATCTCATCCAGATCACTGACCTTTTTAACAGTTAATACAAAAGGAGTGTCTTGTACATAGAACTTCATCGTATTGCCAAAAACAGGTCTTACAAATAATTGCATTAACACAGCTTTTGATTTTTTATCTCTTATCGCAATTGTTCTTAACTCTTTATTATATACCCAAAAGGCATTGTAAATATAGTAGTCAGATAATCTAATATTGAAATTAGCTTGTTGTTTAGAATCAAATTCAAATGATGACCTGCTGAATTCAGTTAAAATCAGATCCATCATTTCTTTTTGATCTTCAGTCATGTTAGGTTTAACGGGGAGCTCAGCTTTTTCAACTATCCATTTTCCGGATATCTCTGTTCGTGTTTGGCTAAATGAAGAAAAATATAACAAAACAGAGAAAAATGCGATCGATAAAATTTTCATATTGTGGTTTACCAGTGCTTTTTAAAAAGATTAAACTGATGTCAGTATTTTAATAAAAGTTAAAATTTATGATTAACATCACTTCAAATATAAGTGTTAGTTTATGAATTTTCAAATACTATCTTGTATTTATTCGGCTTCATAGTTAGTTTTTTGCATTTAATCGAAAAAATTATATTTAATACTTATCTATTTTATTACTAAAGGGGTTACCTTTTTTAATATAAAAATTCCGTTAAAATATATGAATAAAATAATTCAAATTAATATTTGAATCGCAATAACTATAATCGGTAAAATTAAATTTTGAATTATTTAAAGAATGCCAACTATTATTTTTATTCAAAGAAGGCTTTTGGGTAAACCACTGTGCCTCTGATATTTGATAACGATCCCTGGGTGAGTTCTATTGCCATACAATTTTTGGCAGGTATGTTAAAAGTTGTTTTTAAATTAAAATCACTCATTGGTTGGTAGCCAAATCTTGGATAATAATCTTCATGGCCAACAAGAACAATGGCCGGATAGTTCTTTTCTTTTGCTCTGATGTGTGCCTCCTTAATTAATTTTTCACCAATTCCTTTTTTCTGAAATTTTGGGAGAACACAAACAGGAGCCATAGCTAGCGCTTTAATAATCTGATCCTCCGTAACAATATTGATTTTTATTAATAGGATAAATCCGACAATTTTATCCTTAACCTCAGCGACAAGTGCCAGGTCTGGTACATAGCTGCTAGTCATTCGAAGCCTTTCAACCAGGTATTCTTCATCATGATTGCTGTTAGGATCATTTTTAAAAGCAGCAGCAATAACCTGCGAAACGCATTCATAGTCATTTTGAGTTTCCGGTCGGATTTTAACCTTCATTGGCAGTGACTTATAGCGGTGATAGATAAAGTAAATCATATGTGACTACATATGATTTACTTTATTGAAAATAATAGAAATAATTTTATTAACCTAAATCATTGGGAAGTCGGAAAACAAATTCTATCATTTACAGGGTTTATTTTTCAGGGCTTAATAAAATATCTTCTCCCAAAAATTTTTTATCAAGTGTATACCATCTTCTTATCTGAGGTATTTTCATGCCTTCTACTTTAATTTCATCTTCTAAATAAATCACCTCACCACTTCCATCTTTTTTAACAAACTGATAACCAATCAACCTGTAATTTTCTTTTGTAATAAAATAATCCCAGGTATCTGTATCGTATTCTGCCGTGATCTTATAGACAGGAATATCTGAAAAAGTAGTGTCTTTATAATTTTCTTTAATATTAGTTCCCTCATCGGCTAATTTCATTGGCAGACCCCACAGGTAAGTATAGTAGTTTCGTAGTTTAAAGACACGTTCACAATCAACGTTACCTTTTATTATAAAACATGAATCATTCTCTACTCCATGAATTTCAGTATCACCCCTGTTAATTCTGAATTCGCCAGTTTTATTATCAAGCCAGACAGTTGTTTTTCTGGTAACTGTCGAATCATCTATTATATGATTTTCTTCAAATTTAAGTTGTCCTTTAAATTCTGGCCATTGTCCTTTTGGATCGTGATAGGCAAGGGACTTGGCTAAGATGTACTTTCCATTTTTTGAAGAATTATTGACACAGGAGATTACGATTATACCAACTAAAAATACCAACGTCAGGCTAGATCTTTTCATAATAGAGACTCTAATTTGTTGTGATAATATTTTTAGTCAATATAAAGAAAATTAGTTCCTTTAGAGAATGGGCAAAGGGTATATATAAAAAAACCACCATTTACTAAGATGGTGGTTTATGTTATTAATAACTTTCTTTTATGTACCCCCAGCCTTGCCGCTGTTTAGAGACTATTTCAAGTATGCCGTCGGGTACTGGTTCAACTCCTTCAAGTAAGTCTGACTGAGTTTTATTATGTCTTTTCATCGTTTGCTCACAAACTTTGAATGACACATTCGGGTTTTTGGCTAATTCTTCAATATCATTAGCCACACTAGATTTTCCTTTTAAATACATATCCAGAGCACCGCTGTATACAACTACTTCAAATTTCGTGTCAGGGTATGCATTTGACATTCCTTTTACATGTCTGATTGTTTTTTCATGTATTTGCTTATCTGATCCAGTTACATCAAAAACTACATTTATTGGATTGCTTTGTGCAAATAGAAGGGTGCTTATAAACAGTCCTGCTATTATTAATATTTGCTTTTTCATTTTTTATTAGTTCAAGGGTTTAACCTACACTGCTGTCTATATATCCAATATTGTTTTCCTGAAGTCGGCCTAATACCCATACTCCTGATGGAGCTAAATCTATTCCGGGTAATTTGCCATTTACAAAATCATTATAAACCTCTTCTTTTGTAATACCCAAATCCTGAGAAATAAACTGACTATAAACTTTATATGCCATGTTGCATACACAAAACATAGCGCCTTGGTCTTGAAGTCCTCTTATTCCTGCTAACCCGGGTAATGGGAAGGCACCTTCCTGCGGATCAATATATGGGTTTTTAACTGCTGGTTTACCTGTTGTAGGATCATTGTATCCAAATCGTTCTCCCAGTTTGTACTTTTCTATTACATCATCTTTAAAGGAGAATATGATGCCATGGTGTCTTAAAACATTTAGTACTCCCAAATCTGGATTTGATGTTCCAGTTTCCTCATTTGTCATGTAATAGACATTAGACCAAATGAAGCCCCACCAATTTGCTTGTGATACATCATAAGCAACAGGATGTTGCATCTTACCAATTTTTTTTAATTTGATATCTAGCTCTGCAAAATTAACACCTTCATCTTTTAGGAAGGTTTCATTAATTTTTGCTTCAATGGGGTTGGCAATCATAGATAATCCAACCGCAGTTCCTGCAGCTATATTACCCAGGAACTTTCTTCTTGAGTGAGTGTTGTGACTTTTCATGATGGTATGGTTTGATTTTCGTGATATTATTTTGTTTTTTTTATTTTAAACTTTTGTTCATAGTAAACTATGATTGGCTGGAATGGTCCGTATTTGTGCTGTATGGCGGGGAAAGTGTCCGTCCAGGGTCCGTAAGGGGTCGATACAGGTTTTAATTTTTTATCTGGGAAATCATTTTCTTTGAATTTCTTTTCCGGTCTTGGCAGAGAGTTAATATATGCTGCCACATCATAGGCTTCTTCATCTGATAAAATCGGGTTTTCATGGTCTACTCCAAAGGGCATATTGTACTTAATGAATTCTGCAGCGGTAATAACTCTATTCATTCCTGCACCATCATTATAGGAATCAAAACCCGCTATTGGTGGATAAATGTAAATGGGGTCGGAGGTTAGTTCATTTCTTTTTCCTTCACCCTTTTCTCCGTGACAAACTTTACAGTGGGCTATAAATACAATTTTACCTTTCAACGTGTCGGCTTTTCTTTGAGGGATATTTATTTTTCTATATCCTTTGTATTTCTTCTCTATCTCTTCAGGGACCTTCTCGCTTAACCATTCTATATA
This sequence comes from Mangrovivirga halotolerans, assembly GCF_026241165.1. GTDB lineage: Bacteria > Bacteroidota > Bacteroidia > Cytophagales > Cyclobacteriaceae > Mangrovivirga > Mangrovivirga halotolerans. The sequence goes on from NZ_JAPFQN010000003.1 coordinate 328,543, forward strand.
AGAAATGATTGCTTGCATTTCATACGTGTTTTCTGGCATTGGAATTCCATTCATACTTCTTTCAAGGCAACCATTTATTCTTTCTTCTAATGTGCCTATCTTATTTTCTCTTCCACGGAATTGTGGAAACCGATTATAGACACCAATAAAAGAACCCGATGCTATTTTTTTACCAGCATCCAAATGACAATTATTGCACGACAGATTATTGCCGGCAAATGATTTGCCCCTTGCAGCTGATGGACCAATAAATTTCGAGGTATTAGTAATTATATCATGCCCGTATTTTATCATTTTTCCACGATCACCTTCCGGAAGATCTGATTCAATGGATCTGGGGATCCATGTTAGAGGTGTGTTTTCTTCCTGTAATGATTTATTGGGTGGTTTGGTGTAAAACCAGATCGAACCAATAATCATAATTAGTGATATGGATAACAACAAATACGTTAGTCCCTGCAAAGTCGATAATATTTTTAATCGATCTTGCATATAACGAGGTATTATTAAAATTTCGATCCCCGAGACTTTCGCTTATATTAATTTAATTTATTATTTATATATATAGAAGGAAATGCATGATTTTGTCTGTCAATTAGACAATATTAATTTTATGATGTTTATGTGAGTTGCTTGAAGTTACGATCATTTTTTGATTAGTTCGTGAGCAACTGCTCCAATACCCATTTCCGGATACATGCCTGCCAGGTCATATAATCTCAAAGTATCTCCGGATATCTCGTAATGATAGATTAGTTCGTTATCTCTGTCTTTATTACTACTAATGAAAACGGCATCAAATTCCAGTTCTTCACTAAAGTTATTTAATAAAGAATAATGCTCTTTTCCTTTAAAACCTTTAACTGTTCCATCAGTGTTGAAGATGAATTCTTTTCCCTCATCATTAGTATATGTACCACTAAATAATGTCTTTCGCAAAGCACTTTCTCTATCTCTTACCTTCCTGAAATAGGCTTTGTTGCCATTTGAATATTGGTAAATTATGCTTCCCGGTCTGTTGATGTAAATTTTAATTGTTGGAGAATCAAGAGAAACAAAAGAACTATCATCGTAATTCCATCTGATTGGACGATCGGAAGTCTGATTATTTGTGCTATTAGTTATTATCCAGGCATCTCCTGTTGCCACTCCCTCTTTATCCAGTTTAAAACCTAAAAGTGATGATTCGTAATTTCTGTTAAGATAAATCGAAGCACTGTCTTTTATTTTTTTGAGATAATAACTGCTGATCCAGTTACCGGCAAAAAGATCGGCAATCGAATCAGAAGGTTTGGTCTTGTCTATCTGTGGGATTGATTCTTCGATAACAGCAACAGTATCAACTGTCTCTGAGTTATCGTTTTCCTCATTCTCAGAACTACAAGCACTAATTACAATTAAAAAAAAGATGTATATAAATGATTGAAACTTCATTATTTTAGATTAAAGATTTAAAAAAATATCTAAATGCGCAGCAATATAATAAAAATGATATGTTAGAATCAAATTATTAAAATAGTCGGAAGCTCAATTTATGATTAAGCCATCTATTGAATATTTTAATAATCTGATTTATCAGAATGAAACTGCTTTTTTTAGCTGTATTTTTTTTATAATTTCCTAGTATACATTTTGATATAATGGAAGTTTACGAACCAAAGGATCTTGATATAGATTTTTCTCTTTCGGTAAGGGAAAAGTTGATAATGGTTTTCCTTACCGGGCTTTACATGTACTTGTTTTTAATCTTTTTTCAACCGTTTGGGGTTAATAATTATGATCCTCAGGAAAGATTATCTGTGGAATTATTATTAGCTGTAGCATTCATGATTTTCATCAGTACCCTTGCATTTTTTTTAGAAACCACAATTATCTACAATAAGTTAATTTTGAAATACAAGGGAAAAGGTTTTGTGTTCTGGATAATAATTTCTGTTTTAGTAATTTCTGTAAGTACATTTCTTGCCTATAATATTCTAGGAGGATGGCATGACTGGGTGTTGTCGAGTTTTGTTGAATTTATTATAAATATGGGAGCTTTATTTTTGATCCCTGTAGCTGGAATATTCATTTATATATACCAACGATCATTAAACTCCACCCTAAAAAGAGCCTACAGTTATCCTAATCCTGATGTTATAGGGAATCAGTTAATTACACTTCAATCAGATAATGAGAAGGATACTCTTTTAGTGAATCTAAAAGATATTTTGATGATTGAATCAGAAGATAATTACATAGGTATTCATTTTCTGGAAAAAGATAATGTAAGAAAAATTTTATTGCGTAAAACACTGAAAAGTATTGAAGGGGATTCACTGAGTGAAGTACTTATCAGGTGTCATCGTTCTTATATCATTAATTTGATGAATTTGAACCAGGTATTTGTTAATAAGAATAAAATGTATGTCAAGATTAATCATCTTGACAGCTCAATTCCAGTGTCAAGAAATCACCAAAGTAAGATCGGGTCCCTGGTGAATAGATAAATACTTTATCCATTCATCCCTTATTATGATTTTTCATCCCATAGAGTGAGTTTTTCTACCTTAAAAACGGTTTTAAGAGGAAATTTGAAAAAATCAAATCACTAAAATCATGAAAAATTTAGTTTCACACAGAAAGCCCGATATCTGGAAAAAGATTCTAATGTTTCTTTTTTCACTGACGTTTATTATTGTCTGGTTGCCTTTTATCCGGTCGGTTTTTGATGGCCAAAGTTATGTTTGGGGTACTCAATACTTTGGCGTTTGGTTTAGAGGAGCTGGCTTAAATGGTGATTTTGGGTTTTTAATCTTGCAATTGCTGTTTTATGCAGGATTGATGTTTTCAATATTCTGGATTAAAGACCGAAGAATCTTTTACTCACTTTTAATCCTATGGTGGATTAATTTCTTTGGGAATCTCTTATTCGATATTATTAAAAATGGCGACACAATGTTTCATGGTGACACATTAAATATCCATGTTTCTATTTCAGCCATTGTAATCCCTCTTTCAGTAATAGGCTTGTTAGTCGTTATAATGGCAATAAGAAGTGATGCAGCATCTGAAGATCTTGCAATAGAATGGAAATCGAAAAATAATTTGATGTTAGGTATAATTTTAGGTCCGCTTGTTGTTGAGGCAATATTATTCTCTGTTGGAGAGCCCCATGGAATAACGGATCAGGTCGGTGTGGTCATGGCTTTAATCCAATGTTTTTCACTTCCTTTTATCTATAAGCCTTATATTAATAAAAAAGAACTTTCTACTTTAAGCAAATAACTTCTTTCAAAACCTCCGTTTATATAACGGGGGTTTTACCAACTCCAACCAAATGAACTTTGCCAGACATAATCTGTCTTTACACCACCTTCAATAGGCTCGTTATCATAGTTGAGGGTCAGTCCTGTTTTAACATAAAAATCCAGAGGTAAATCATATTTTAGATCAAGTCTATAATCGACCCTTACCCTTCCTGACTCCGTAATGCTTGGGTAAACCACTACATTGGTCAGTAAACTAAGGTCCCCGATGTCATATACATTGAACTCTGTACCAACCCATGCCTCAGTACTTTCCCGATCGTTTCCTTCACCTTCATAATCTTCCACGTTGTATGAAACTCCTGCTTGTACTCCCCAATATAATCTGTTGGTTCTTTTTATAAATTTACCGACACCAATTCTGGAGTTTGTACGAAGATCTAATAGTTGATCAGTACTGGAAAGGAAATCAATTTGAGCCATTACAAACCATTCATGTGGAAGAATATATCTGAAAGAAATATTGCCATCTGTTCTGTGAATATCTTCGGTGTCATCTTGTGAAGAATTCAATACATTATAATTCATATCAATAGACCATTTCTCTGTTAGATATCCAGCCTGACTTCTTAAAGTGAACTGTTGTTGGTTTCTAGCTCTTGTCAAGGTATAGCCCAGGTCAATTCCTGCATATAAACGATCGAGAAACCCTTTGTCTAGAGGTTTGAGGTTTACAATATCATTCCGGTCTACTTTGATTTCAGTTCCGTCATCATTTAATATTATTATATTTCCATTATCTGTACGTAATGTCCCATAGTATCTGTCACCATCCACTGTTACCATAGTGAGTAACGATTCCGTATATGCTTCACTGACTTCAGTCCATAAAATTGTAAAATCATCGTCACTATAATCAGTTTCAATTGTTACGACCCCTTTGTTAAGTGACTGGATTTCACCAACGATGACATTTCCGTTTTTAAAAACTAAAGAATCCTGAGCGATAATAGTTGCAGATGACAACACGAAGATCATCAAAACTTGATAGAAGTTTTTCATTGGTCTGATAGATTAGAATGACAGAAATAAATTAAAATAAGAGCCTTCAGCTTAGAAGTGTTATTCCTGATTGCCCTTAATATAAATTAATAAATATATGTCAATTTTATTAGTTTGATATATAACTATCTCTTCGAAATTTTGTTTTTACTTATTTGTTTTTGTCTGCTACTTTTAAACCTTTCTATTGACGAGGCACGTTTTTTCAAGTGTTTCAGGCTGGTTCCGGAATTGACTCGTTTTCTCCACATTTTGAAACTGCTTTCCTTAAGTTCATTTCTCATTATCTTGATAACGTCTTTTTCAGAAATGCCGAATTGAAACTCAATGGCTTCAAAAGGAGTGCGGTCTTCCCATGCCATTTCTATTATTCTGTCTTTTTCACGTTCATTCAATTTAACCATGGATATATAACAGAAAACTAAAAGAATTGTTGATTTTAATCATACGGGAAATCTGATCAGAATTTCCGCTTTTATCATGCGATTTTTCTTTCTGATATTTTTCTTCATTATTATAACACGAGACTATTTCAAAAAATATCAGGTATTGAGTTATAAACCTTAATATTTCCTGCTTTTAATTTTTTTTGCTGGCTAATGATGACAACACAATTAATAACAATTGCTAAACAATAAACTACTAATATTACAGGGAAAGGACTCAGGTTTATCATTTGATTAATTTCAATTTGCCAGAATGAGGTAATTAATAAGATAATAGAAGTTGTTAAGGTCCAGATCACCTGGAAACTGAAAATCTTTTTTCCCACCGAATAGAATCTGATCTTATTTCTGTTTTTAAATAAGATAATGGATTGGAAAATGATATTACCATAGGGAAATAAGATCAGAGATAAGGCAGAAAGATTCATAACTTTCAATAATTCCACCTCTCTTTTATATTTTTTTGAAGAATCAGCTACTAGTTTTTTTGAACTACAATCTAATGCTTTAACCAGTTGGTTTAGGATATAATGTTTTGGTTCCGTTTGATCTTTCTCAATTTGTTGAATCTTTCTTAATGAAATCCCCGATATTTCAGCGAGTTCTTCCTGTGTAATTCTCTTTTCCTTTCTTAGCCTCGATAAAAGTTGACCTGTAGACATTTAAAACGTATAGTTGGTTCCCAGGAATGCACCTAAATATCGATATGTAATGTCCGTTTTACCGGCGCCAACTGCCTTTGGTTGCTCTCCATGACCTCTGGAATAAAATAGACCAAGATCAGTATGGAAATATTTAGATTTTAATTTGAATCCAGTGAAAAATGCCCAAAATGTAACACCTTTTTCACCTTCCCCGGGTTTTTCAAGAGAGGGAGTATAAGATCCACCTGTATACAATAAAATGTTTTCAGATAGCGTATATTCAGCTCCGGTGCTCACTCTAAAATTCCCTCTCAATGATTCTACTTCTTCGATTTCGTTACTAGGATAAATGTCATAATCTAAATTAAAAGAATATCCTATGTCAGAAGCAATGGTCCAGTTTACATCTGGTTTATATGTTATTCCTGCCCTGATCTCTCCAGGTGTTTTGAATTGCGTTTTTAACCCTGTAAAATTGATCTCATCAGCATCTATGTTATTCGGATCAATATTAGAAAAGTTGTATTCGTAATAGTCCCCTTTTCCAAAAAGATAAATTGAAGGAGTAGTTATTTTTAACCCAAAATTAAGTACTTCACCTTTACGATGAATACCTGCAATAATCATCATGTTGTTTGGCTTAATAGTAGTTCTTGATGATTGAAGAATCAATCTTTGCGCATTATTATTGACAATGGTATTTGCTTCGGCAAAGGTTTTAAAACTGAATCCCTGATAGTATAAACTTGTTCCCCAAGACCAATAGTCATTGATTTTTTTTGCAGCAGATAGACCGATTAGTAGCATATTTTCCTTATAATTCTGAAGAAAAGTAACATCTAATGTCTGGTCTGGTCCGTTGATACTCCATGAAGAAAGACCTTCGTACCTGAAATCCATTGGAACTAGAACCGAAAATGCCACTTTCCATTCTTTAAAAGATTTAACCATAACAACACTCGTTGGAATAGTTTGAAATCCTGCTGCCTCGTAATTCAGGTCTTGTCCATTGATCGTTGCGATGGGCTTAGCCTTAAATTTATAATGTAGATATGCAGTTCCTGAAAGGGAAAAGGAAGTTCCTTCGAGCATAGTCAATGCTGCAGGATTATAAAATACAGCACCAGTTGAGGCTAATCCGCCTGTTCCGGTATTTGCCATTAGGGGTTCCGTATCGCCCATCGGTAAAATATTGGGGTTATAAGCCGATTGCCCTTGCGCATCAAGGCAAGTCATTATGCATATCAGCATTACTATTCCCGGATATAAAATGAAATAATGTTTAATCACGGGTTAGCATATTTATCTGTTGGGGGTTCTGCAACATTCGTATTTTTAGTAAAAAAAGCTATAATTCCAGATGTAACAAATCCTACAATAGGAGCAAAGATCAAGCTCTGGATTATATAATTTTTCATGTTAAAGTAATCCTCTGCTTCTTCTCGTGTCATTAATTCACTTTCTACTGAGTATTCAATAGCATTTTCGAAATAATGCGGAGTGATAATCTCATGGTTGATCCATTGGGTCAGAGGGGTGAGTATCGTGACAAACAGGGTAATCCAAAGACCTGAAATGAACCCTTGTTTATAGGTCATTTTGCCGCCATAATAATTTCTTCTTTTATCAAGCAATGCAAGGGTATAGATTACCACTGCTATGATAGCGAATAAATTGGTATAATATGGATGTTTATCTATATTAACAGTATGAAGACCAACGAGTCGTTCGAGAAAAATCCAGAGCAATCCTGCGATTACAAAGATCAGAGCCCATTTTATTTCAATAGATAATTTTTTCATGTGTGGTGATAGATTTTATTAGTACTTATTAAAATAATACCGCTAAAGGGTTGTGGTACTCATAAATTAATATCCTGGATCGTAATTTCCTATTAAAAGATATGGGAAAAAAATAGCGACCCCTGATATAGGAAGCCGCCGTATTTACATGCAGAAATCTTAAAATATTTTATATTTTCATGGTCCCGAGTTTACCGGACTGAAAATCTTCTATTGCTTGATTTATTTCTTCCGCTGTATTCATAACAAACGGACCGTGCGCGAATATAGGCTCATTAAATGGTTTGCCAAAGCAAAATATTATTTGACTGTCTTCATTAGCGGAAAAAAACAACTCGTTGCCTTCAAGAGACAATTCTATTAGTTGATGTGTTTTAGCCTGATGACCTTCAATATTAATATTACCATTAATTACATACAAAAGAACCTGATTGTCGTCCGGAAGTTCAATATGAAACTCACCATTTTCAGAAAGATCAATTGTGGAAGTAAATAGTCCTGTTAATGATTTTACCGGACCTTTTTCACCATTATAATGTCCGGATACCAGATGGACTGTACCAAGACCATCTTCCGTTTTTACAGCAGGAATTTTGTCTTTTTGTAAACCGATATAATTTGGTTCAATCATTTTAAGATTAGAAGGCAGGTTAAACCAAAGCTGGATAACCTCTTCCATTCCACCTTCCTTTTTAAATTTTTCAGATGATACTTCAGCATGTATCAATCCGCTACCCGCTGTCATCCACTGAATTCCTCCTGCATTGATTACACTTTCACCTGTAACAGAATCTTTATGTGTAATATCACCTTGTAAAACGAAAGTTAGTGTTTCGAACCCACGATGAGGGTGAGGGCCAAATGGTAAGCCATTATTGTCAGGCTCGTATTTTTGCGGACCATGATGGTTTAAAAATAAAAACGGATCCAGGTTATTAATATCCTGTGTGGGCATTGCACGCCATGTTTTCAGGTCAGCAATAGGATCATATATTCCGGTATGTATCGCTTTTACTTTCTTTTTCATTGTTTATTGTTTAAACAAATATACGCTTATTATTGATATTTGTTTAAAAAATATTAATCAAGATTAAGTTTTTGATTTTTATTGCGGAGATCAACACCTCCCTGTACGATAGAATTCATATTTGCCAGATAAAAAGTCCAACCAGTCTTACATTCTACATGGTAGTTAATTTCGGATTCTTCTACTGGCGGGATGTCTTCCTGCGTCAGAGTCACTATTGTTGTATTTTCTTCTACTCCAATGGTTACGGTAACAATACCTGCTTTACCAAAGGAGAATCGCAGATGATTTTTGCCATTTAATTCCAGGATCTTTCCATGTTCTACCACATTGTCCGGATACCCATGCCATAACCAACGATAAGTATCTCCTTCTTGTATATCTTCATCAGGTTGTCTAAATGAACCATCTTCTTTAACAAATTCAGCTAATCTAAGGAACCATTTTTCCAGTCCTGCTTTAGTGGTCCATAGTTTATATACTTCAGGAACCTTAGTGTCAACAACAGATTTGACAGTAAAATGGCTATAGTCAAATTTATTCTTATCAGACATAATTAAAGAGGTTTTGGTATTGCTTGTTTTCTTGTAATTGTTTCAGGTTTATTAATTCTAAATGGTTGTTTTTCTAAATAAGTTAAGGATCTCCACATCCATTCTGCAGGTCCATATCTGAAATATTTTAACCAGATCGGACTTATAATGAGTTGAAAGATCCAGATCAAACCGACAACATAATATAACTCATACCGCTGAAGTTTCCCAAACATATTAAACCCTAAGAAATAAATGTTACATAGAATTGTATGCATCAGATAATTGGTCAATGCCATTTTTCCTACCGCTCCCAATGCATTTTGCAAGAATTTCAAAATCGATGACTTGACGAAGATCATAATTAATCCAATGTGGCCTATTGTAGTGAAAAATCTTCCAATCTGATAAGTTCTATCTGCTTTCATGGTGGTTAGTTTATCAAATCCAGAGTTTACTATCATTGATGTTTCAAAATAATTTACTGTCAAGCCCACAGCATACCCGACAATCATCATGATTAAATAATATTTATATTTTAATGAGGCATTAAATACCTTCCACTTAAATAAGGCCATGCCGATGAGCATCATAGAAAGAATATCCCAGGGAGAATATCGATAGAAGAAAACGGTTTGACTACGAAAAACTCTTTCTCCAATTATATCAACTAGTTTGAAGTATCCACTATTTCTCATTTTACTGCTATATTCAGACACCTCTTCAGATGTTGGGGTCTGATTGAGTTTTGTAAATGCCTTTAATTGTTCGGTTTGTTCAGTAGTTAAAGTCTGATTCTGATCCTTTAATCTCTGTACTTCAGTACCAGCTTTATAAGTTTCCACACCTTTATTGTAGTCTCTGAAATCAAGGAAAACACCAATAGTTAAAAGCACTATTCCAGCTATAAAGAGTGGTTTGGGATTTACATGCCTAACCGGGAAAAGTAATAAGCCCATTACTGCATAGGGATAAAGAATTTCACCATACCAAAGGAGTAGATACCCATGAATAATTCCGAAAAGCAGTAACCAAAGGGTTCTACGATAATATATATCAGCTACTTTTATTCCCCCGCCTTTTTTCTCACCACGGAGAGTTAATAAAATAAACCCCATACCAAACAACATGGTAAACAATCCTCTCATGGTACCTTCAAAAAGCATGTTTGTAGTAATCCATGTATAAAGATTGGCACCAGTATCTCCACCCGAAATTGATGGATTAGAATAGGACCATGCAAGACCGAATCCTACAATATTCATTAGTAAAATACCAAGGAGTGCGATTCCCCGTACGACGTCAAGGGAATGAATTCGCTCTGAGACCTTAACAGGCTCCAGGTGAGAGATAGAAGGTGTATTCATAACAGTGTGGTAATGGCCTTCTATTAATTTACGACAAAATATTCAATAGCTGATTATATAATCAATGATTAATTTTCAGGGTTTAAATGAAGTATTAGTGAGCTTTTCTGATACATCCCAAAGTCTGTTGGCTTTATACTTATCTTTTGAAATATCGTTTGAATCCACTTTTACAGGTTTGCCGCTATATTCTCTAAATCCCGATGGCCCATAATATTCTCCACCTTTAGCGTTTGGATCTAATGCAGCTCTGACTATAGGTTCGGCTCCTTGTTTAGAAGAATTGAAAATCACCGGACCGATAGTATTAAAAACAGATTGCACAAAACCGGGTAAATGTCTTCCGAGATTTGTAGATGAAATACCCGGATGAGCTGCCAGGGATAAAGGTGATGATTGTTCTTTTTTATCTAATCTTCTTTGTAATTCGTAGGCAAACATCAGGCATGCGAGTTTACTTTGACTATATGCCTTTCTTTTATCATAACCCTGAAGAAAATTCAAATCCTCAAAGTAGATATCACCCCATGCATGTGCTAAACTACTTAATGTTACAATTCTGGAACCATCAGTTTGAGATAAAAGATCGAAAAGTAATGAAGTAAGTTTAAAATGCCCCAGATAATTAACCCCTAATTGTAGTTCAAAACCCTGAACCGTCGTTTGATATGGCGGAAACATGACACCAGCATTGTTAATCAGAAAGTCAAGACGATCATATTTTAAATGAAAATTCCTGCTAAAGGAACTGACTGAATCCAGATCGGAAAGATCTATCTCCATGATCTCGATTTCACCCTCCGGATGGTGCTTTATTAATTCATCTTTTGCTTTTTCCGCTTTCTCAGGGTTGCGGCAAGCCATAATTACTTTTATTTTCTTTTCGAGGAAGAATGAACAGGTTTCTTTACCGAGACCTACATTAGCTCCGGTGACGATTGCAATTTTTCCTTTCTGTTCAGGTATATTTTTATATGAATAGTTATCAGCCACGATTATAATTGGTTTGGGTTCGAGGCTTAATTTAATAAATGTAAATAGAATGAAATAAAAAACGGTTAGCAATTATTATACTGCTAACCGTTATTGATGTGTTTTTTATTTTTACAGGTTTTCAAACCGGAGTGATTCATTGCTATTGCCTTCATCTCCCAGGTCAATCCTGGTATTACTTTCATAAAATATATCCCAGACATCTGTTAATTCATCAAATTCGTTTTCATTTGAAAAATTGATTTCCATATCTAGTTCCTCAAGTTTGTCATCGTCTCCATCGCTTGGATTTGTAATTATTCTCCAGGTTCCTGAAAATGAATTTATCCCGTTACTAGCAGATAATGCGCCATCATCTCTAAATACGAAGAAATAACCCCGATAATTACTGGTTTTCTCATCTCCGGAATCAATAAAAGAGGTGATTTTCCAGTTTTCTGATGTGATCTTTCTTTGCAATTGTTCTGCCGGCGAAGGATCGTTATCCTTGTTGCCACACGAAAAAACTAATCCTGAGATTAAAAAGATTAAGGTGATTTGTTTGGATAAAAAATTCATAGTTCAAAAATATTACGTAAAACTACTTGTGGTTACTTTGATTTAAAAGTGCACCGGCGACAATCTGTTGTTATTTAACATTTCGACAATAATGTGACAGGTTTTTAAAAAATCGTTTAATACCATTTAAAATTATTCAATTCAAATTTCATTATTTTTATTTCAATTATGATGAATTAAATAATTAATGTTTGAATTATTATTACCAATGTATAAATAATCAAAAAGCACAAAACACAAATTAATATTAGTTTAATAGCTTTTTTATTCATGACAGATTATGACCCGTGTGATCATAGAATAATTAAAAGTTGCAATTGGAATTTAAAGCTTACATAGTACTCTACTTTTTTTAGTACAATTTCGATTTAAAATTTTATTAGAATTACCCACTGAAAGTCATTTCCTTCAGCGGGTAATTACTAGCTCCCGAATTTTACTTTTTAATTTTAGCTCAATTATATTTTTACATATGATCCTTTTACTAGTGGATCATGAATTGTTTTGTTTATTAGTTTTCTGGCTCAATATTTTGAAAGTATAAATAATTTTGATTAAAAGAAAGATTTTATTGAAAAATTTCAAGCTTGATGGTAAAATTGCAATGAATAAGTCATACTTATCCTTTAAAAAATGTAATATTTATCTTTATAGCCTACTTAAAAGAAGTGTAATAGAATCAATATTTAGTATTGAGATTTAATGAAAAGTTAGCTTACAAATGGTAAGGTATCTCGGTTTTTATAGGCATGATACGATGCTGCTATTAAAATAACAAATGCTCCTGCCAGTGCTACCCATTTAATTGACAGGTATGTATCCCAATGTCTCACAGCAATAGCAATAAATGCCCAGATTCCTACAGCAGCAAATTCTCTCATATTCCTCTTAAAAATCATAAATAGATAAATAGCGGTTGCTATTATAATCATGATTATAGTCCAGGTTATTTCTGAAAAGGCTGCCTCCCATCCAATTCCGTTAAGATGAGCTGCAATATTGGCTATCAACGCTACACTGATCCATCCGCCATAGAGGTCTATAGGCCACCATACCGCTGCCATATATGGAACAGGGGCATCCCATCGTTCCATATTTAGTTTTATAACGGCTGCTAATAATGCCACAAGAATAATGATCATAATCAAAATTGAAATTCCGGTCATTTCTTTTAACCAGAAATAAATCCAGAAACAATTAGCAATGTTAGCTATCACAAGATAGGGTACGAGTTTTTTAATAAATGAATCTTCTTTTTTTACTACACTTTTATAAATGAGATAACAAGCCTGAATAAAAAGAGCAAAATAAATCACTCCCCAAATTGCGAAAGCATAGCCGGCAGGGGTGAAAAGGCTATCATATTGCTGGCTAACTGATCCTACTGTCTTTCCATCAATAAATCCTGTATTTGAAAAATAATTCCAGTAGATTGTTCCCAGTAATACCAGTATATTTAGTACGGCTAATTTTCTAGTTGTTCTCAAGGTGTCTTATTTTTTTATATAGAGAAATAACAAAAATTGTAAGTGAATTCAAAGTAATAACAGTTTAACTTTTAATTACTTAGGGACTCCCTTAAGACATAATTTTTTGTATTTTTTTCCTGTCTTGAAAATTTCCCACTTGTAATTATTATCCGGTATTTCACTCAATAATTCTTTCAAATCATCTTCTGTATAAGTCCGGGCATTTGAAACTGCACCATCCCATGCAAAGCATATTGGAATTATTGGTATAAAGTAAGTGAAAACTAATTGCTGCCAGGTCATCGGTCGGACTAAGGGTGTTATAAATAAACAAGTGATTATATTTAAGGGTATGGGTGCCCACCATAAAAATGCAGGGAAACTATTGTCACTGATCTCATAAATTAGAATAGGTTGATTTTTATTTTGTGATATTTTCAGGATCTCCAGGGCTTTTTGAGGTTTCATGTGATGGAAGGAGCTGATCATTGTTTTTATCCCTTTAAGTTCAATAGCCTGCGTAGCATCAATTGGTTCTTTATGATAATATAGGCTTGAATTGTTAGAATTTATTTCTTTAGCAGCCTGTTTATCGGGATACAGATCTGTTAAAGTCATGCTGATTTTTTCTTCTTTATTCAGTTTTTTATATACTTCCGGCATTGGCCCTCCACTACCAGAACACAGATCAACTATATTTTTATATTGGCTATCATCTAAAAGTTTTAGTAGCTCTTTGGTTAGTAAATCTTCAGTCTTTACCAACGTATGTAAAACCTTGATCAACCTGGTTAGACACTTTCTTAGCCATCCGGGAAACCACGATTGATCTTCGAATTCAAACAAATGGATTCTTTTCATGATTACTTATTGAGAGTAGTCCCTGTAAATTCTGGCCAGAGGCATAAATGGGTTTTCCCCTTTTTCAAGGTCATTAATTTTTGGTTGGATAAACCACACACCGAGAAAGAAAAACCAGATCAGAAAAAATTCACCCAGATATTCTGATGCAGTGGCTCGTCTTTGGAGTTCAATGCTTTTATACGTTTTAGCAACGAAATATATATTGTAGAATAAGCAAAAAGCCATGAATAGGTGAATTGGTATAATAAAAAACAGGATTTCAGGACCTGGCTCCATTCCGGAAAGAAAATTTAACGATGCTAATACCGATATTCCGATCAATACAATTGTGAAATAGATCAGCGGAAAGATCACCGAGACTTTAAAAAAACCGGTATTCATTTGTTCTTTTTCAGGGATTTTATCCTGCAAGCCTGTTCCTACAGACCAATACCAGCCTAAAGATCCTAAAAGCGGTATCAAAGAAAAAATTGGTAACAGAACAAACCATAAAAATAGATTTTGAAAATCAGGTTCCACATCATTTACAGCAAGGATTATTATAAATCCTGCAAAAATGAGCTGGAAAATGAAAGGCACACCATAAATGATCATGAACAGCTGCCAGTGCTTTAGTTTGAGAAAGAAGGTCTTCATATTTGAGGCATATTTTAGACTATACAATTAGTAATGAAAAGAGCTGCACTGATAGGTGCAGCTCTTTTATATTATTTCGTTTCGATTGTTACTTCAGGCATTTTATTGTCTGAACCTTTGAGGTAGGTATCAAACCATCTGAGCATCCTGAGATTATAATCATACCGTGCAGTAGCATTTCGGTTTCCATGTCCTTCTCCGGGATAGAGAACCAGTCTAACTGGTGTGTCGGTCCTTGTTTTTATGTGGCGATATAATTCATAAGACTGTCCAGGGTCAACACGAGTATCTTCTTTTCCAGCCATGATCAGTAGTGGTGTTTCAGCTTGTCCCGCATAAAAGATCGGGCTTCTTTCCAGAAAGAACTCATAATCGTCCCAGATTCTTTTTCTGGAATGAACAAGGAACATTTCCTCGGGGATATCGCTCGTGCCCCATTTTGAGAGGTTATTACTGATCCCCACAAACATTACCCCGGCAGCAAATCTTTTGGTATGCCTGGTAGACATCCATGCTGTGGCATATCCACCATACGAACCACCTGTTACGCCTATGCGATCTCTGTCCACACCATAGTTTTGTATTAGGTAATCCAGGCCATCAATAATGTCATCGAATTCTTTACCGGCAGGATCACCCTGGCTGGACATGGCGTACTCCATTCCGCGGCCAGTACTTCCACGGTAGTTTGGATAAAATACAGCATATCCCTTTCCTGCAGCTACCTGTCCTGGCATGCTATAGGCGGTGAGCCAACCATTATCATAATGAGCTTCCGGTCCACCATGGACAACTGTGATCATTGGTGCATTTTCTATTCCTCCCACCGGGTGGATCAGGATCCCCTGAATTTCCGTGCCGTCATCTGCTTTATAGGTGATCACTTCCTGCTTGCCAAGTGTGCGATCGTCTATCCATGGATTAGAAATAGTTAATCTCAATGGATCCTCATCTCCAACATCCATAATATAAAGCTCTGAAGGATGGGAGGGTGTGCTTGCCACCATTGCTATTTTGTCATGTCCAACATCAAAAGCACTGATGCTCATTTTAGATGTTGAAAACAACTTTTTAATTTTTTCTTTGATAGTAAGCGTACCAATCGTGCTTGACACGCCTTCACTTGCAAGAAAGGTGATCGTATTATCATCCGTCCATTTCAATGATTCAAATGCTCCACCAAATTCGTTTAGCATTACAGTAGGAGTTCCACCCTCGTCGTCTGATAAAACCATTCTTCCTGCGATCGGGTCATGCTTGTTCCCACCTGCTATAAAAGCTATATGATTTCCATCAGGATTCCATTTAAAATCACCAAGTTTTGCAGTATGATCAATTAAAGAATTAACTGCCCTTGTAGAAGCATCGATGATATTTACTTTTTGGCTGGTGTAATAATTATCTATTAAGGAGGTTGGAGCTGCAGATATTGCTAGTTGTGTCCCTGCCGGATTCCATTCAAGATGAGTAACATGGCCATTTAAATCAACTCGCTCCAAAGCCATAGAACCCAGATTGATGACGTAGGCAGAATTTGAATTGAGTTCTTCTTCATAAATTTCAGGAGTATAAGGTAATGCAGCTTCTTCGCTTTTCTGAGGTGTTTTAGCCACAAAAGCTAAGGAGTTTCCATCGGGATGCCAGTCATATGAAGAAATTGATTCTTCATGTTCGAAGAGTTTTATAGCTTCACCACCAGATAGCGAGATCTCATAAATTGAATTGTTTTTATCTCCATTTCTTCTGGCAGTAAAAGTTATTGATGAATTGTTTGGCCTGAAAGCAACATTTGCTACATCATATTGAGTAACAAAAGGAATGTGTCTTTGCTTGTCAATATCATAAAGATATAAATGTGAGTGAGCTGGTTTGTTTTCTATTGTAGGATCGGGATAGGAAATGATCCGGTAAGCCAGGAACTTTCCATCTGGCGAAATTTCAACCCCGCTTACATGCCTTATATTGGCTACATCTTCAGGTGTCATAGTGTTTTGTGACACCAGTGAGAATGTTCCGTAAAGGATTAAAAATGACAATAATATTATTCGTTTCATATTGATCGGTTTTTGGTTAGTGAATGGGCTAGTGTTAATGTTAATTTAAGGATTATTGATCAAATAATAAATGTATAGACTTGATTATTAGTGGGTTTCTATAATGAATGTTAGT
Source organism: Mangrovivirga halotolerans (assembly GCF_026241165.1). GTDB lineage: Bacteria > Bacteroidota > Bacteroidia > Cytophagales > Cyclobacteriaceae > Mangrovivirga > Mangrovivirga halotolerans. The sequence goes on from NZ_JAPFQN010000003.1 coordinate 345,361, forward strand.
TGTATGAATATACCAGCACCTGGTGATTCTTCTGCCTTGCATTCTTAATCCGGGATAGAGTGGTGTGAACTTATTAAATTGCTGAAATGCGTAAAGAAATTCAGAACCTGACCAAGCAAGATTGGGACACTTTGTTTCCAATAGAGTTGGCTGATCATAACTCCGTATGGAAAGATATATTTGAATCTGAAAAGCAGGATATTGTTAAGCAGGCAGGTGAAAAAATAATTGGAATAGAACATGTTGGCAGCACTTCCATACCAGGAATCAAGGCTAAATCGTATATAGATATTTCAATTGAAATAGCTGAGGAGGATTTGTTTGATCAGGATATAATCGGGTCTTTAAATAACCTTGGCTACCATTATTTCAGGCAAAGTAGCAAAATAGACTATATGATCTTTGTTAAAGGTTATAACTTAAGTGGTGAAAATGATCAGGTTTTTCATCTTCACATATGTCCTACGGATCACCCGATGCTTGATCAAATAGCTTTCAGGGATTTTTTGATTGATAATCATGGCAGGGCTAAAGCATATGAGCAATTAAAAATTGAACTGGCAGAAAAATACAGGAATGACAGATCAGGATATAGAATTGCAAAAGATGACTTCATAAAGGAGACAATGGATATGATACGGAATGAGAAATCTTAAATTAAATTACAAAATTTAGTCTGCTGTTTATATCTTCCTCTTTAATATAGCTTGAACTAATATCCTACTTATTTCTTTTAATAAAGTATTTGATTTTGACGTGATAAAAGCTATTTTTCATAAATATCAACAATCTATTTCACCAAATATCAATTCTTATGAAACCAGGGATTTTAATTTTACTATTTTCTATACTATTTATAGTTAGCTCGCATGGCCAATCATTCGAAACGGATTCTGTTTCTAAATCCGAAATTTCAAAACTTAACTTTATGACCGGTAAGTGGGAAGGTAAGGGCTGGATGATAGGCCCTGACAGAAAAAAAACTGAGTTTGAGCAGACTGAAAATATTCAATTTAAACTTGATAGTACTACTGTTCTAATTGAAGGAGTAGGAAAAAATAATGGATTGATTGTCCATAATGCGATGGCGATAGTCTCTTATGATAAAGATTTAGGTGCGTACACCTTTCAATCTTATTTACAAAATGGAAGAAAAGGAGAATTTAAAGGGGAGTTAATCGATGGGAAGTTTTACTGGTATCCTAACGAAAATATGCGATATATTATTGAGCTCAACGAGAATGACCAGTGGTACGAGGTAGGTGAATACAAAAGGGAAAATGACTGGTTTCAATTTTTTGAGATGACCTTGAACAAAGTGGAATGATTTAAACCAATTATATTTTTTTATTCCAGATAAATTCTAATTATAATATTATTTTAAAATGAATTTAAACGAATAAAATGGATAACTCGAGAGTCTATAAAATGTCATTTGCCAGTGTATACCCTCATTATATCAACAAGGCAGAGCGAAAAGGACATACCAAAGAAGAAGTAGATACAATTATTGAATGGTTAACAGGATATGATCAGCAATCATTACAAAAGCAGATTGATGAGAAAGTGGATTTTGAGACTTTTTTTGATGAGGCACCACAAATCAATCCGAATGTCACAAAAATAAAGGGAGTTATTTGTGGCTATAGAGTAGAAGAAATTGAGGAGGATTTAATGAGGAAAATCCGATACCTGGATAAGCTGATTGATGAGCTTGCCAGAGGGAAAAAGATGGAGAGCATTCTTAGGAAATAGAATTTTTATCTATTTATTTTGGCTGCTAATTTTTACTGAATAAAATTTAAGAGCTATAATGTAAATTTAAACTTCACCTTCTTTATCAACTATGTCTCCTGAATTAATTATAACCATCATGTCCGGTGCATTGATTATTTTTGGTATTGTACTCTGGAAGGAGAACGATTATCTTATTTTACATGGCAGGAAAACTAAAGCCATTATTTTTAAAAACAATTATGAATATTCCAGATCGGGAGGAATATACTACCCTGTGGTGCGGTTTACCACAAAAAATGAAGAGTGGATCACTCAGCAGCTCAATACAGGCTTTAAACCTGCGCTGAAAGAAGGATCCAATATCGAGGTAATCTACGATCCCGAAGACCCAACAAATGTAAAGATCAATAATGCTTTTTTAATGGAAATACTTCCTAAGATTTTTCTGGCAGCAGGGATTGTAGGATTTGTATTGGGTATTTTAGATTATCTGGAAGTTCTGGAAATTTTTAACTTCAATCAGTAAGCCCTGGAAAGGATTAATATTTTTTAAATGAATGTAGAAGAAATACGAAAGCAGATAGCTAAACCTGCAACTAAATTTTTAACCGGGGGATTCAGACCTCAAAATTCTCTAGAAGAAAGCTGGATTGGCAAGGTGTTTACCTATCAGGAGGAGGAAGGAATTCCTGTTGATCAAAATGGAAATTTAATGATCCCGCTGGCTCAGCTAAGTTTAGCCGAATTACCCTATGTGCCTCCAATTATAGAAAGTACAAAGTTATTAACTGTATTTATTTCGGAAGATTTCCCTGAAGAGTTTGAGCCAATGGGTAATAATTGGCTTATCAGAGAATATCAGGATTTGAATGGAATCCAGTTAAAAGGTCTAGTTAATGAAAACACACTAGTAAAACCATTTCCTTTAAAACCTGAATTTGTAGAAGATGATTATCCGTTATGGGATGGTGGAGGTTTATCTTCAGAGATGGAGGATGAAGTATTAGAATTAGAGAATCTTGGAGTCATTGAAAGTTATTATGATATAATTAATCATTCATATGAACACAAAATTGGCGGCTACCCTTCTTTTTGTCAGTCCGGAGTTGATTTTGGTGATCACTTTGAGTTCGTATTTCAAATATCTTCCGATCAGAAAGCAAATTTTAATGTTGTCGATAACGGAAGCTTAATGTTTTCTAAAAATCAAATAACCGGTGAATGGAATATTTATTATGACTTCTATTAAAAGTAACCTATGAAGAATCTCATAATCTTAGCAATAGTTTTTTAAGTTTCCTGGAGATTGGGATAATATAAAGGATGGGTTTATAGATGTAGCAAAAATCAGAAACTGATTTCTGAAAATTTTAGAAGAAACTCAAATAGTAAATTAGAGCATAAATATTATGAAGTTAAATAAAAAAATATTTTCACCAATCTGGATAATAGTATCCTTCGTTTTGGTGAATGCGTGTATTAATAAGAAGGGATTTTCAGAATCTGAAAAATCTATGCTCACTAACCATGGCTATGATCCGGAATTGATCAGTGAGGTTCGTGAGTTTTCAGACAGCGAAATCACTGAAAAAAGAAGTGCTGAAGAATATTGGGCATTCAAAGATTCTACAAATTATGTGAGGTTTAATGAAAAAGATCTTGTCGGTTTAAAATTCAACGAATCAAGTGAGAACGCAACAACGATTGTAAATAGTTTGCAAAACAAGTTCAATCAAAATGGATATTTTATTTATGTATCTGAATCCAATTTTGGATACTCACCTGATGAGATAACAATTTTAAAGACTAAAGACAAGTTTGATATTTTACGATTTGAAGGAACCAGTGGAATCAATTATGATATTTTCGTTGAGGATATAATTGAAAAATTATCTGCCTGGGATAAGCAATATGGAATAAAAATCTTTGGAGCGGGATTTGACTTTATAGAAGGGGAGTATCAAAAGATTCCGGGTGATGTTAAGGAACATGCTCAAGAAGTATATGAATTTTGTCCGGATATTGTAGATCAGGGTACAGGTTCTGTTGAAGAATTGGAAAAGGAAATGGAGAATTCAAAGTATTTGTTTTTGTGGTGGGATTAAATGAGAAATGAGGGCTTATAATTAGACTTTTACACACACAATTAATACCAGTTATAAAAATGGGAGACTTTCTGTTATTTGAAATAGGTGAATATATATTTAATTTTATTGGAGCATGTTTAAGATGGCTTTTTGGGTCTATTTGGAGATTTATAAGGAGTAAACCCAGATTCACCTTTAAAGAATATTTAAAAGGACCAAAAAAACTTCGAAACATTATGAAGAGTTTCCTCATGGCACAACTAATACATCGGTAGGATTTATTTGTTTTTTTATTTTAATATGTATTCTGGGAAAACTAAATATTTGATATTTTAATTGACTTGTTATTTTAGAATCCAAACATCCCTGGTTTTCTCAAAAAGGTCCCGATAAAAAACAAGGTGGTTACCATCAGTCCTGGTAAAGGGAAATTTCCCATAGAAAGCTCTCCCACAATAATGCCCCCACAAAAACAACATACCAGAAAGAAGCCGATGTTTGAAAAGCGGGGCACCCAATAAGCGATTACCACAAGTATTTCGATCACTCCAATAACTTCCATGTATTGTAACAGGTTGATCGATTCTAAACTCCCGGCCAACTGCTCAGCACCTCCAAGTTTCATAATGCCACTAAAGAATAACACCAGGCTGGGTAGTATAGAAATTATTAGTCCGGACAGTCTTCTGATCTTGCTAAGGTGTGGTTCAAATAATGGCATATTTATTTTTATTAATTTAATCTTTGTACAACAATTTAATCAAATAATTTTTTCTCCAATAATACCAACTAAAAATCCAAGGCAAGCCCCGAGAGCGGACCAATGAGAATTTTTAAGTTTGCTTTCAGGAATTATATCCTGAGTCAGAAGGTATAAAATCCCTCCACTTGCAAAGGTCATGAGATAGGCAGTCAGCTCAGGATTACCTTTAAGAAAGTAATGTCCTGCTAATGCGCTAGGGATACCGAAGAAACTAATAATACTAAAGATAATTATAGTCCTCTTCACAGAAAAGCCACTCAATACAAGATCGCGGAAGGAATTAAAGCCTTCAGGTAAATTTTGTAACGCAATAATTACAGCAAGTAGTTTGGCTGTTTCAGTCTCGGATGCAAATACAGCTCCTAGTATGATTGATTCGGGAATAAAATCTGCAAGCATTGCTAATAGCATAGCTACCTGTCCTCCTTTAGATTGCAGGGATTTATCAATGAATAAAAATATAATTGACCCACCAATAAAAGTTATCAGATAAGGGATGATGGTCAATACTTTCATTCCTTCAGGCACAAGTACTAATGATAGTGCAGCCAAAATAATCCCGGCTCCGAAAGCCATCATAAAATGTGTGACACTATATTTAACAGGAGTTTCTCTGACATGGTGTTCAAATGTATTGGCTAAAAGACCTCCTATTAATACTGTAATCCCTGCACCTGTAGCAAATAATATCAAACTGGTATTCATTTTTTAATGATTATATGACGGTTTTATGCCTCTTTGGACTATTTAATCCATTGATTTTCATGTGTGGTCTCTTGTGAAATGATTAATTTATAAACTAATGATCAATTTTTCTATTCTATAACCATAGCATAGTTTAATACTGCATGCCAAAAAAAATTATTCAACATACCAATGAGGAGGATTTTGATATCGTTCGGGTAAAACATTCGTCCGGATTCAAGTATGAATTTTCTGATGGTCAAAAGATCGATAATAAGACCTTAATAGAAGAGATTAATGCGTTGGTTATCCCTCCCAACTGGAAGGATGTAATGATTTGTTCTGATGAGTGTAAACATATTCGTGCTATTGGATACGATGATAAAGGCAGAAAGCAATATATCTACCATGAGAAGTGGATGGAAAAGCAAAACCGCGAAAAATTCAAGAAAATGGCTGAATTTGGAAGTTGCCTGCCGGAAATAAGAAAAAAGGCCCACAAAGATGCCTCGCTCAAAAAATGGAGCAAGCCAAAGGTAGTGGGAGTTGTGATACTGACTTTAGACGAAACATATGTCAGGATAGGAAATGTTAGTTACCAGAATGAAAATGAAACCTATGGCCTCACCACTTTAAGACGGAAGCACCTGGAGTTTAAAAAAGGTGAGATCTTATTTAGCTACAAAGGAAAAAGAAACAAATATCGAAAAGTCAGGATTGATAATAATCAACTGGTAAATCTAATTAGGAAATGTTCTGATTTGCCAGGGTACGAATTATTCCGATACGAATCAGATAAAGGGTACCGCCAAGTGACTTCTAATGATGTAAATGAATATTTAAGAAATATATCCGGACATGACTTTACAGCCAAAGACTTCAGAACATGGGGAGGTTCAACCCTGGCAATTGAAAAACTACCTGAGGCTATCGAATTGGTGAATGAAAATAAACGATTGAAATTAAGTACTACCCTGGTGAAACTGGTAGCAAAAGAATTGGGAAATACAGTCTCTATTTGCAGAGATTATTATATTCATCCAAAAATTCTCGAACTCATTGAATCAGGTAAAGCGGATGATTTGCAATACCAAAACCATAGAAAAGGTAAGTACAGCTTATCTGCTTCGGAAAAAAAGCTTCTTGAAGTAATTAACTCTTGAGTGTTTTTCTAACTAGTGGAATATCCCCACATTTATCCGGTTATTTGTTAACAGAGTTTCAACCGCATTTAAAGTTTTTTGCTTGTCTTTTTCAGGTGCTTTGAGTAAAGAGCTAAAAAACTCTTGCCTGTCTTCAGGATAGTTTAATTCAATGTCAACAGGTATTCCTTTGTTTTCATAACAATTACCATACAGGTCAAAATATTCTTCGTTAGAAATCGTGAAATACCATCCATTGGGTAGTTTTTTTTCCAGGGCATCTGAAATAGCACCCTGAGTATTTGATCCAATTCTAATGATGTTTTCCATTGATAAAGATGCAAGAGCAAGAAAATCTGTAGCACTGGCTGACTGCTGGGATGTTAGCATGATCACAGGATTTGTATAGGGTGAAATCCTTTTATCAAGAAAGATAGGGAGCTCATCCGTAAAGGTATTGCCTATTCGGGCTCGCTTACTTGCGATTTTTTTCTTTTCCTTGTTGAAAAATCGTAAAATTTCCAGGCTTACATCATCATGACCTCCACCATTAAAGCGAACATCAAGGATGATACATTTAGTGTTTTTAAGATCAATCATCACATCATTCATTATTTGCCTTATGCCGTTTACTTCCATTTGCAGAATTTCATTTTCTGAAATCGATTCCATTTCGTCAACATAGGCTGAAATATACCCTGAACTTTGTATTATACTATCAGGTATATGAAGATTACCGTGAAGCCACATTGCATTGATTTGAATATAACCAATATTATCAGCCATAAATCCCCATCTGACAACGTTTGAATCATGAGTAAGATCTTTTATCATATACTTTTCAGCAATTACTTTGGCAACTGCAAAATCACCTATTTCTTCCTCCGTATCATCATGTGAATCTATTTGGTTCAGTACCTCATCAGATGGTTGAATATATCCGTGGTTATCTTTTAAGGTATCAAGTAATTCGTCAAAAAGTAAATAGAGCTCTTCTTCTGTTGTGTTATAAGCTATTTTTTCTTCGAATACCGGATAAATAAATTCCCAGTCAATATTATTCAAGTCAAAATAGGCATAGTTTTCTTTGATAGTCTGAGCAAATACCTCAAAGTTTCTTTTTGGATCAGTGGAATCCTTCTCATTTTCTAAACATATATAAGGGGTATGGTCAATTTTCTTAAAAGAATAAATATCAAATCCTACTTCATAATAAAGGGTGTCATTTTTTATTTTGATAACATCCTGTATATCTGAAAGTGTTCCTGATTTAACAGGAATACAAGAGATTTTTGTCAGGTCGTATAGCTTATATTCAACTGAATCAATTTCTATTATACGTCCATACCCGATTGATTTCCATGTGCTATATTTTAAATCGTTCAGGTAATTATTTTTAGTTTCACAACCAGATAAAATGATCAGGATTACTAATGGTATTCGCATCAGGATTAGATAAAACTTCATATTAAATTAGTTGTATTTCATGTATAATAGATTCCGATTTGCTTCAAAGAGTTGTTTGAACACAGATCTTTTTATAGCAATACTTATATGATAAATACTATTTTGTTATAAATAGCCTGAATATATGGGATTTTATTCAACAGCCAATTGCAAAATTAAGGGGCTAAATATTGTTTTTTGACCTTTAAAAGCTTTGTTCGGGTTACATCGTTTAAGTTAAACGAATTTAATTATGTTAAGTTTAAATTGTAATAAATTAAGTTTTCTAACTGATGAAAGTTAGTTAAACCAACAAATCATTAATCATTCTTTTTGCCCAGTTTGAGATCTGCCCGTTAAATGATTCGTGAATCGAATCTACTCCTACGTTTTTACCAATACTTAGTCTGCCTAATATAGCTAAAGGAATATTGTTTTCATTATTCCCGGGTATAACTAAACCGCTTTTTTTTGTATTAGCTCCTAAATTTTTATGATAAGGTACAATATGGTTAGCTTTTAAAAGCTTTTGTAAAAGTGGAGATTTAGTTTTGATCAATTGAGGAGGAGAGAGGACTGTGTCTGCAACTATATTCATTGAGATCGATTTTCCATTTTTTTCAAATTGCCAGCCATTCTCAGTTAAATTGATTTCTGGATTTTTTACAAATGTCAAATCCATTACTCCAGCCTTGATCAACGCTAGTTGCTGCTGCATGCTTTCTACAGGAGGACCATAAGAATATCGTTTAATTCTTTCATTTAGATCAATGAATTTCAGATATACTTTCTGAGGAAGATCTCGATATGACAACAGTTGATAAAACGTATGCTGGCAATGTCTCCAAACCTGGCCTATACAGTAATCAAGGGAAATCTTTGAATTTCCTGTTGCCATATCAATAAAACTTTCTATTTGAGTTACAGGATCTATTTTTTTAGAAAGGATTAATTCATGTTCGTGATCATCATCTTTTAACCAGGTTGTTATCAGAGACGAATAAACCTGCTTTTCATTTTTTTTACCTGCACATAGTTTATCAAGATCTATAAAAATTTCTGCTACAAGGGGTGAGAAATGTTTAAATATAAATTGTAGATCTCCCGGTGAATCAGATATTTCTGCTTCAATATTATTTATTAGCTTATTGAGTTGACGTTCTGAGGGCTTAAATTTATCGTCAATATATTTGTTTATTGGTTTTGGAGCAGGTGGTAAACCATCGAGAGAAAACGGGACGATCTTTTTTGGGCAGTATTTTCCTTTTTGATACCGTAGTTTTATTGTATCTGAATCTTCAAGGTGAAAACTACCACCGCGCGTATCGGTAAGCTCTCTCATTACATCGATCATTGATAGTCCGTAACCTCTGATTCCGATAATACTTCGGTGATTAATTATTTCAGGATTATCAAATTTACTAACCGGGTAGGGGGAGGTAAAAAGAGTTGCTTCAGGTATATTATCGCAATGCTCCATCCATTTTTTTATCTGATCAGATGGTTCTACAGGTAAATGACCTAATGCCAGAGCAGCATGATCACATCTAAAAGACTTTTCTGAACTGGTGATCAATTGTATATTATCAGAACTAATATTGGCATCTATAACCTCTTCAGGAATCTTTGTGATTAAATCGACTGAATTTAGAGCTTCAAATAGGCTCTGAAATCTCTCCTGAAGGTATTCTCCTACTTTGGCCCGGGTAGGATATTCATCAGGCGTTCTGCTGTCATTTTTTTCAATATTTGCCCAATTGTGGAAAGAGGGAAAGGATTTGATATTCAATTTTAATAGAGAGATATCAGGACGTTCTTTAATCTTAATTTCTCTTAAGGGAAGGTTAAGCCAATTATTTACTGATTGATCTGTAGAATAAATTTGTCCGTTGCCAAAATTGCCGGATTTTTCAAATACCAGGATATTTACCCAGTTTTCAGTTTCTTTTTGGGATAATTTTTGAAGGAGCTTTTCAATTGCATGCAGACCTCGAGGTCCACAACCGACTATTGCAATGGTTTTTAAATTAGTCACCCGTGTAGTAATTTTTTCAGTCAAATGCTAATACAAAGTAAGAATAGCATCTTATTTAAAATAAGCGATTTAACTTAATGGAGACTAATCAATAAGGTAAAAAAATGAAAATGATCAATTTTTATCATTCATAGTCGAACGATAAAGTGGGGTGATATTAAAGATCAATCCCTTCAATTGGAATTCATTGTCCTGAACTGAAAGAAAGTCATAGTTGTCTATATTCTTTTGTTTACCCCCATATTCAAGACCAAAAACATTTATAACAAAGTATTCATGCGAAGTATAGATTACGTGAATTGCTGTTTCTCTGGTTATTCCGTCACCTGTACTTAGCATTGCATCCAGGATGATGTTAATTTTGGCGAGTATTATCTCCGCCATAGGATTATTCCCTTTTGCCTTATGATAATAATAAAGTTTATCAAGGATAAATAAGTTAAAGGGATTGTCTGAAAGCGCAGAATCAGAATAAATCAGAAACTTTTTGTTATTAATAATAGCTGAATCAGATCTACTCAAAATAACATTTATACTATCTAAATAAACGGATCTGCTATATGGGCTATAATCAGGATGAAATGAGTATCCATAATATAAATGCCGTTTTTCCTGTAGGCTCATGGTTGAATCTCCCTTTTCAAATTGTGACATTAGATGCTCAAAATAAAATGGAGACTCCACATTATTTATGCTTTTTTGAATGGCCTCATAATCCGGATCTAGAAAATCATTCTGCTGAGAATAAGATTTTGCAATAGTGAATAGTGATAGTATAATGAATATTATTATTCTCATAAGTCAGTATTTTTAGGACTTTGTTGTCCCATGAACCAAAAACCAGGTGTATAGTATATATTCAACGAGTTGGAATGCGATAAATTTCCTGAATAATAGTAGCACAGTAAATTAATTATTTGAGTTCGATCTTACGAACCTCTATTCGACTGGTCTTGTTAGCCCTGGTTTCGGATGTCTGAACGGATTGGATTACCCACCCTGATTCATGAACGCTGGCAGTAGTAAATATAGCCTTAGTCAAAGTAGGGAAGAGGTCTGTATTATCTGGTGTGAATTCTTCAAGGCCAGAAAAATTATTTTTCATAAAGTCATAAGTAGCCTGAGTTAATTGCTTCGAGTTGATTACCTCTTGCATTTTCACTTCAAAAATACCTGATGAAAAGTCATTGTCTTCTAACCAAAATGTTATATCCGTGTCAAAGGGTTCACCTCCATAGATGTTTGGGACTTGAATTTCACCAAAATAGGTTTCATTATCATAAAGCTCCGTACCATGAAATTGATGAAATTGAAGAATATCCTTGATTACTTTAGTTTCAAAGTTTGTTTGCACTAAATATTCACTCTCAACCCAGCCTTTAAACTTTTCATAACTCTTTGTGCTTTCAAATTGATCACTGATAGAATTAAGATTGTTTTTTATTAAATTTTGAATAGCATTGTAGTTAATTAATTTATCAAAAATGCCTAATTCATCAGTTTTGAATTTAATTGAAAGACCAGTTAAAATCGAACTTAATTGATTTAAAGAAAAGGCGTTTGATTCAACAAGAAAATTATCATATGTCCACTCCACAGTATATGAAGTAGATGTTGAATCATAAACCTCTACAAAAACATCATATTTTATAGATTCATTTACGACAGTATCGGTCTCAATAACTTTAAATTTATTTTCAGTAACAGTATAGGTTTTATTATCATGCAACATCCAATTTGCAAGAATTTGAATGGCTGGGCCTGTTGGTTTATCTTGTGCTAATGACTTTAAAGATCCAATCAGGATAATTAAAAAAAATAGATACTTACTCATCTAAAAAATGCATTGCTGGTTTTTCAAAAATAACAATTATGTTGAAAGTATTAACAGAATAAACGATTAATAAAGGAGGAATTATTACTTATGATTTTAATGATAACTTACTCGTGTTCGTTACTCAAGGCTGAGTGTTTATTTTCACGTAGAAATTGACAATTTTTCTTTTTATGTCTTTGAATTTAGTTTTTGCGTAATATTAATATTTAAAGAATTTTCATTAATTAATACAGGGTTGTGGCTATTGAATTCACTTAAACTTATTATATAATAACCTTTTAATTAGTGGTCAATTAATACCTGTAAGGTAATTAAATGTCTTAGTTTTCAGGTTTTTATGTGTTTTGCACTTTTTTAACATTGTTATAAAGCAATTAAACACTATAAGGTTTTTCATAGTTATATGAAAAAAAATTAACCACTATGAAACGTTTGAAAAAGCATTTATTTATGATGATTGCAGTTACAGGATTGTTGTTTGTAAGCTGTAATCAGGAAGTTGTTGAAGTAACTCCTTCCCAGGAGGAAAATATTTACGAAGCATTGGCTTCATTTGATGAAGAGATAAAGTATTATGGCTATCCGGCGATTGAAAATTCTAGCGAAGTCGAAAGAAGAGGTAGAGGAAAAGGAATGTGGATGTCTGATCGCCCAACTTTTAAAACCTTAACTGTAGCTCTGGCAAAAACTAAACTTATTTCAACAGTAGTCAGAGCAAATATTACTGTTTTTGCTCCAACTGATAAAGCTTTTGCAGAATTGGGACTTAATCCCACCAATATTGGTGATGTTCCAAATTTGAAAGAAATTTTACTTTATCATGTTATTGGAGATAAAGTGTATTCATCTGATCTAAATTTCGGATGTTTTCCGACCCTTAGTGGTGAGGAAGTACGAGTAGACCTTACAGATGGTGTGTTTATTAATGATGCTCAGGTAATCAAACCAGATGTAAAGGCTTTTAATGGTGTTTTCCATATAATTGATAAGGTGATTTTCCCGCCTGACAAAAATATTGTCGAATTAGCAATGAGAAATCCTGATTTTTCTATCCTTGTAGACGCTGTAACCCGGGTAGGATTAGGTGGTGCATTGAGTGGTGATGATAATCTTACTGTTTTTGCTCCAACAAATGATGCTTTTGTAGCACTATTAAGTGAATTAGGTTATAGTTCATTAGATGAAATTGATGATGAAACCCTGACTGCCGTATTATTATATCATGTTGTTGATGGAAAAATTTGTAGTAACGAACTTACTGATGAACAAATGGTACCAACTTTAAATGGTGATTCATTTACTGTTGATCTGGATAATTTAACACTAACGGATGTTAATGGTAGAGAATCTAACCTGGTTTTACCATTACTTAATCTACAAGCAACTAATGGTGTTGTTCATGTCATTGAAAGAGTACTATTGCCCACTCTTTAATTTAACTAATTAATTGTTATAATTTAAAAAGCCATTCAATCCTGAATGGCTTTTTAAATTAAGTTTATCGTATTAATAAGTTTGCAATTATTTACCAGACCCCAATTTCAAATGGTTTATCAGCAATATTTATGAATGAGAGATCTTAAAATAATTTATGTAAAAGATTATTACTTATCCTTAGGCATGGCGTAAACATCAATTGTTTGCTTCCATGATACCATATCTTCAGGAGTTTTAATTTCCTTAGTTTTGGTGTTTTCGATGAAATCTTCGAAATAAAATATATCGTAATCTAGCTGTTTGATTACCTCAAATAATTCTTTTTTGTCTTCGTCTGAACTTTTACCAAAGCTTTCAGCAACAAGATAAGGCTTGTATTCTTTGATTAACGGGGAGATCGATTTAATTATTTCCTTATCATATCCTTCCGTATCTATTTTGATGAAAGATAATTTATCTAAAAGATCGCTGTGTTTTTCTTTAAGATATTTAGTTAAATCAATCCCTTTGATTTTTTCAGGATAGACAAATTTTCCGTGTCTATTCTTTTTAGATGTAGAAATACCACCATTAGCAAATGATGCCTCTGAAGAAGTATAATAGTATTCACCTTCATCAGATGATATTGCATTGAGTAAGGGTACAATGTTGGTTTTATCCTGATTTAATTCTGCATTCTTTTGTAGAATTTTATAAACAAATGGATTAGGATCGAAACCAAAAACAACCCCTTCCTTACCGGAAGCTAGTGCCATTGGAACAGTTAAGTCACCAATATTAGCACCAATATCAATAACCACATCCCCTCTTTTAATAAACTTTTTGAAAAAGTTGACTTCAGATTGAGTAAGTTCAATCTGTGGAACTAAAGGGTTCTCCCAGTTAGCAAATTTCACCAGACCTTCTTCAGAAAGATTAAATTCATCAACTCTGGGTGGGTATTCCTGAGTTATCCTTCTGGCTCTTTTCCTTTTAAAGCTTTCTTTTAAATAATTAAACATTTTAGAATTAGGTAATGTGTTTTTAAGAATGTCAAGCTAAAACAATTTCTTTTTAAGACATAGAATTATTTAATAATCTTTTATGAACTACCACCTGCATGGTTATATGGATAAATATTTTTCAAATTACTTTGAAATACAAAGTACTTTTTATTAATTTGAAATATGAAAATTAAAAGAGATATGAAAAACACACGATTAGTTTATATAATGGGGTTAGTAGTGGTAATTCTAATGATACCATTCATAACAATGCAGTTTACAAATGAAGTGGATTGGTCATTGTTTGATTTTGCAGTTATGGGGATTCTGTTGGCTGGAACCGGATTACTTATAGAGCTGGTTTTAAGAAATGTAAGGCAATTAAAATATCGGTTGATTTTGTGTGGGATAATAGTGGCAATTTTATTTTTAGTGTGGGTAGAATTGGCTGTCGGTATTTTTGGTACTCCTTTGGCAGGGAGTTGATAGAAAAATGATACTGTCGAAATATTAAGTTAATAAACCTTCTGTTATTATTTTAACTCAGGATACTTTATTAGTATCCGAAGGTGTTTTCAAAATTTAGCTGCTTGTTTTCATTCTGATACTTTTTGTCTTTTTCTGTCCCTATGGCTATGCCGATTCCCATTCCAATTGGTAATCCTATTCCTGCAAATGCCATGTTATCAATTAAGAGACTAAAAATAATTCCAAAAGGCAATCCAAACATAAGCATGCCCAGCAACATCCAGCTATTTCTGTAGTGATTTTTTGATACGATTTCGATTTCTTTTTCTATGAATTTTAGAATCCCTGTTTGTTTCTTTTTTATAACACTTCTTAATTTATTAGCGGATCCCTTTGTGGAATTAATTTCTACGATATCCTGGTTTATTTTTTTACTAATGTAGTCTGGTAGTTCTCTTTGGTTCAGTTCATCAATTAGAGAATTGAGTTGAATTTCTGCTTTCAATAGTTTTTGATCGGAAGACTTATTTAATGAAAGGTCTAATCTGCTGATATTCATGCTGGTATAAATATATTAGTTTAGGTAAAATTAAATGGAGTCACCGCATATCCTGTTTTATTAGGATTCACAGTTTTCTCCATTTAATAATACAAGTAAAAGCTTTTTATAAAGCCTGACTAATGATATTTATACCAGCGGTTAGTAATAATTGTGATAGGAGCGAATCTTTATTGTATAGAATCATTTTGGCCAGGAACTTCATATAAAATCGGCTCTTCAATTCCTCTTTTAAGCATCATTTCTTTATTTATTTGGAAATGAAATTTCGTCATACTATTAAGATATGCCTCCAATGGAGGTAGTCCAACTTCAGCTCGACGCACATTGACATTTGCGCTATCTTCCAGGGGCATTGAAACCGCCTGTCCTTGATTGTTATATACCACCTGGGTTCCGTATAGCAATTTTTGACCGGTGTTTTTTCTCACTCTGTCTGTTAAATACGCATAGTTTTTTCCATTGGCATTACCTTTATCAAGTTCTGCTTTCATCAATTTCAATACCCTTTTCTGAAATTCAGGGTCAAAATCACAATGCTGTACGATCAACCAGAAATTAGAAGAACCTTCTTCACCAACAAGATCAATTCCAGGGTATCCATATTCATCCAAAATTTCTTCTGCTCTCTTTTTGTTTGCAGTAAAAACACTGTCTTTGTAAGCATTAAATTCTTCCTTGCTGTAGTCCTTGAATTTTCCACGGGGTACATTTGCGGCTGTTTGATCAACATCAGCCAGCTTATCCAATTCGTTAGCCAGTTCCTGATTAAATTGTGTTTCGATGGTTTCTGTGTTCTTTTTTTTCTCAGTGTTTGTACAACCTTGAGAAATAAAAAGTAAAGCAAGTAAAATGATGAAATTGTGTTTCATGTGGTAAGATTATTTAAAAAGTTTTTATGGAAAAGTATCAGATTAAAATTTGTGATGGAGACTGAATTGAAGCTGATTTTTATTCCAGTTGTTGGTAGACTGTCTCATGATTCCACCCTGAACTTTAATTCCTTTCTTTATCACATATCCTAACGCTGAATAAAAGCGGTTTCGATCAAAGATTTCAACTGTATTTCCATCGCCTATCTCTCTTTGGCCATTGATGAAAATTTCATTATACAATGCCAGGTATAAAGCTCCAGGATCCATTGTATGTTTATTCAATGGAATGTTTAGAAACAGATTATACCTGTAACGGGTTCTGAAATCCTGACTTTCAACAAATCGCTGTTCATATCTGAATCGATGATTGGTATAAACACGGCCTCCAAAGACTACAGGAAAGAGGATTTCCTGATAGATACGACTTTCATTTACAGTTTCAGTCAATTCTTTACCATATTGACCGGTAGTGATATTTCCATAACCCAAAGTGAATTTTACGTCAGCAGACTTAGGCTGATAGGTTACACCACCGCGGAGAAGTAATTGCTCGAGATCTCCACCCAGATTCCAGTTTCTGTATTGAATATCTCCCTGGAAGCCCCATGAACTTTCTTTAAAGGTAGTGTTGAAAAAATACATGTACCAGGCTCCCATTTTATCGTCTTCGATCTGTGCATTAACCACCCCCGGAAGAATGAAAAGAGCAATAATTATAATTAATGAATTTATTCGATTCATAAAAAGTGTCAGGTTATAAATGTCTGTTATTTTAAAAGCAACCAAAAAATGAGGTTCAAATTTAATAATTATCAGGTAAACGGCTGAATTGACATGAGGGAATAACAAATAGTTTTTTTTAGACTACTTTAAATGGCTAATTATCAATTGGTAGTATTAATCAGATATTCTTTTAATCCGTTGATTTGTAAAGTGTCCGTTAATATTTCGTCCCAAACATAAAGGCTACTTTTGTCTCGTGCTAACGGGGGAGTACTATTCTCAAAGTCAAAGTAAATCGGTTTAAATGTATTTATGTCTGCATTTGGAATTATTCCGCTCCGGGAGTAATAAATATGGTTTTTATCTTTGGCATACATTGATTTACCGAATGTCTCAAATGTAGCACGATCTGCTTCTTTGATTGGAATAAATATTTGTCCGTCAGAGGTTAAAAATATGGAATAAACAGAATCTTTATCAGTGGCGAAACAACCGAGGTCCTGAAATGAATGAAGATCAAAATCATATTTTAGAGTAAAAAGTACGGGGCCATACCCCTCTGAGCAGGTGATGTAATACTCTTTGTTGTTTTTTATATCCCGATAAAAGTAAGGAGGAACAAATTCAAGAGTGTCATTTTCCAGATTTACCTTGTTGAGATTAGCTATACAAATAGTTTGGTCTTTCCAATTAATGTCATCCAGGAGCCTGGAAGAATTATTCTTCTGATCCTGAGCCTCAATTTTGATACAGATATTAGAAATAATTAATATGATAAAAAGATACCTCATTGAGCAATGGTAGACTATTTCAAATTTAAATCGAGCAGTAAATTAATTCATGTGACTTAATTAAAGATTATTTTCCAAGTTTAAGTATCCTTACAGCACCTTGAATAACGAGTATAAAGACAATTGAACCAATAATCAGATCCGGAATACCTGAGTTTAACCAATTAACGAGCAATCCCGCCGCAATCACTCCAAGGTTGATAATCACGTCGTTTGAAGTGAAGATCATACTGGCTTTCATATGAGCTTCTTCTTTACTTTTTGACTTTTGCAGAAGGTAAAGGCATATTCCGTTAGCAATCAGTGCCAGTATGGAAACAATGATCATGGTTGAAAAATCCGGTAGTTTTTCTGCTCCGAAGAACCTTCGCAAAACCTCTGCAAAACCAAGTAACGCCAGGGTGATCTGAAAATACCCAGCTAGTTTGGCTATTTTTTTCTTTCTGGCCAGGGTTCCTCCAACAGCAAAAAGGCTGATTCCATATACAAAAGAGTCAGCCAGCATATCAAGACTATCAGCCAAAAGTCCCATTGACTTTGAGATCAGACCGGTAGTCATTTCAATAATGAAAAATGAAAAATTGATTCCCAAAACCGACCAAAGAAGCTTTTTTTGATTTGATTCTTCCACAATTTCATCGGAAGAGGCTTCTTCTGTGCGGATCTTTTTACTGCCTAGACCTAAGCCAGTTAGTGATTTCTCCACGGCATTAATAGCTCCATTATGAAAAACAGTTAATTTCCTGTTTGGAATATCAAAGTCTAATGACTCAATTTCAGGAAAGCCATCAAGGTTCATCCGAATCAGGTTTTCTTCGGAAGGACAGTCCATTTTTGAAATTTTAAAAATTGTTTTCTCCATGCATGGTGAATAATGGTTATTCGCAATTTATAATTATTCACATTGTTGGCAATGTTGATGGAGCGGGTTTTCTGAGGTATTGTTCTTACAATTTAAGTTGCTGTCACAACAGTCTAAAAACATTTTTTTCAATTTCTTACGTGCCCGCTGTATTTTTGATTTGACAGTTGAATAGGGCAGGTTCAATTTTAAAGCCAACTCTTTTTGTTTAATCCCCTCTAAATCTGTTGAGCGGATTAATTCTTTTTCATTTTCATCAAGTCTGTTTAAAAATGGACTGATGCAACCGATCAGTTCAGTAAACTGAATATCCTCATCTGCCTCAATTTCAATCATATTAACTGGTATTTTCTTAGAATTGCGGTAATAGTCGATTATTGCATTACGGGTAAGCTGATACAGCCAACTGGATAGCTTAGCATTATCTTTAAGTGAAGATTTTTTTGAATGAACCCTTAAAAAGATATCCTGCAGGATATCTCTCGCATCTTCATGGTTGTTCACCCGTCGGATAACGAAACCATAAAGCTGGTCTGAGAATTCCTGCCAGATATCTTCGGTATTTAGTTTATGAGCAGCAGCTTGCATTACAACATTCTTTGTTTTGGGTTTCCAATCCTGTATAGAATTGTTCAAGATTTTCGGGCAGTGAATAAGCCTCTCCAACAGGTTTTATTTCACCGAAAATAACTTTTAAAATCCGCTCAGTAATCAATTCTACCGGGGGAATTTCGTATTCCTCGCCATTAATAATCCACGTTCTGCAAGTGGTACCCTCATCACAGGCACACATTTCGGTACAGTCAGTACATTCATTTTCTTTTTGTTCAAATCCGATATCCACACCATTAACACGTATAGTTGGAGATTTGCTGAATTTGAACTCAATTGCCTTTTCCCGGGTGTCCATTTGCTGTTTGTTTAATTTAATGTCAAACCCTGCTGATTGCAACAGTTTGCCAATATTATCAACGGTTGTTTCCAGGTTTTTCTGAGTCTCTCTGCATCGTGTACACGTTGTGTTGTCCAGGTAGAGGTAGTCGATCGTTATTGTTTTTACGTCCATAAGTGAAAGTTTGATTAATTAATAAATGGTTTTCACCCTTGTAGACGGAGAAGTTTAAAAAAGACGCAGTGAATGAGGATTTAATTTTTGAATTGTGGCATTACCACATGAATGCTCTAATTCAAAATTTCGAATACTATTAATTTATTCATCTTAAAAATAACTTAGCCACCATTTTTCTTTGTGTGCCAATTTGTACTCACTGAACCTTTTACATAGCGGATATAACATCAATATGATACTGATCCAAACCAGGTACACTCCCCATAAATTAATACCAAATCCTACTAATTGTGATTGAGTAGAAACGAAATCATCAAGTATCATCGATTTCCATCCGAAGCCAGTGATTTCAGCCAGGATCATGGCAAAAAAATGGATGACATAAATGTGGATTATATAAATAAAGAAAGGAACCTTCCCAAAAACACTGATAAAACCTACCAGCCGGCCTTTTACGTTTTCAGCCAGTCCCAAAAATATAATTGTTGGTCCTAAAGTCATCAGTAAATACGTTACTGATGGCGGATATTTTAATGGATCCATAAATGAAAACATGGTTTGCTGAAATTGATCGTAGGAATGCCAGCTTTTTGGATTTCCATATTCATTGATTAACCTGATGATTATGAATAGAAGGATAGCAATTGAACCAATGATAATAAAAGATTTTTGTCTCTTTTTTGCTTCAATAGTTTTGTCATAATACGTTCCCAGGTAATAGCCAAAAGACATGACACCGATCCATGGAATTATCGGGTATACTACTCTGATTTTGATTGTGTCAAATAAAACATAACGACCTCTTTCATGAATGATAGACCATAGCATGTTGTCTTCAATTGAAATGTAGTCTAATATGTTATGACCAAAGATCATTAATAAACTAAAAGCCAGGATATACTTTTTAGGCAGGTAAATAATAGCAGCCAGAAAGATCATACTAATACCTAATGACCAGATCACCAGCAAACCAATAGAATTGAAATAGATATTGAAGCTCCATCCAAATATCACTACAGTAAATTCAATAATAATTAGCCAGAGACCTCTTTTAAGTAAAAACAGGCAAAGTTCATTTTTAGATTTCCTTCTACCTACCAAATAAGCCGATGTTCCTGCCAGTAAACTGAATGCAGGGGCACAAAAATGTGTAATCCACCGGGTGAAAAACAATGCAAGATTAGTTTTTTCCGGGTCTGTTGGATCAAAGTAGAATGCCTCATAATGAAAGTAATCCCTCGTATGGTCTAATGCCATAATGATAATTACCAATCCTTTAAGCAGGTCGAGAGATTCTATTCTCTTCGATGATAGTTGGTTCATTTATTATTCATTTTTATGTCATTTGATGCACTAAGAGACGCTTTTAAGTACCATGACATAAAAGAGAAGTGATAGTGTGCTTTATTATTATGGCTTTTTATGTATAACCGGGTAATAGATTGTCCGTTTATATGGGATTCAGACAGTTTTTGAGATTGTGATACCTCAATAAGTTTTTAATTATCAGTTCTTTGTATCTGATTGTATTTTAATATAGTTATTTGGATGTTAAAATCAATTTTTAATTGAATTAAAAAACATGTCATATGAAATGAGTTCTTTGAGCCATTATTAATAACTGCTCTTTTTGAAAGATTTTAGTGTTAAAAGGCGATGTAATTATTAGACTTATACCTACTCGTTGTAAATGAGAGTGATTTCGAATTTTATCCTCCTGAAATTAAAACACCAAACAGGTTATTTATCATATGAAAGAATAAAGCGTATAAAAACCCATATTTTACTCGTACAAATCCATATAAAAATCCGGCTATTAATTGAGAAAAAGTAAAAATTGGGGCTAATAAATAATATAGTGGAGGGATGTTGAAATTTACTATATGTAAAAGACCAAATAGAAGTATTGAAAAATAAAATATCCATCTGAAATTAACTTTCCAGAATGAGGATAATTGATTGTTGAATATTGTACCAAGTAGATAGATTATTCCTAATACTAAGCACGAAAGCCCAATCCTTAAAATAAACGTATCATTACTTACATCTAGGTAGCCAACAGAGAAAATATATGAACTACTTAAATAGTAAAAAAGAAAACCTCCTGATATAGCTAAATAAACAGGTTTGAAGATTAAATATAATCGAAAGCCGAGTTCTTCAATTATAGGTAGAAGCATACCCATCAGTAATATCCTTTGCTGATAACTAAACGCACTTTTAAGAACAGCCGTTCGATACAGGTCTATATCAATAATGAATGATTTTATTAGTGAAATGATCGCTCCAAACAATAATATTTTTATTAAAAAAAGGTTTAGAATGCACTTTATTTTTGATTTTGCGATTAAGTCAGATTGGATTTTATGATCAGGATACATCAAAAAGTGAAATAATTCAACAAAATTATTTCTGCTCATCGTGATAAAACCTTTCATAAAAATGTTTGGTTAATACTATGTATGTAATTCAGCCAATTCAACTCCCTATTGTCCTATATAGAAATAAGGTGCTTTAAATAATTGATAAACCTATTTATTAGGATGCCCGAAAATAATGAAATTTAACTCAAAAAATACAATTAATTATTTATAAAGTTAAACAGGATAGTAGTGGGATTGAAAATAATTAGAAATTGGAGAGAGTCTTAAATTTAATCTAGTAATAGTACTTAAAGTGAGGAGGTTTCTCACTAAATCTTATACCTCCAGGCTACAAACGAGATTGATTGTCATGCATTGCTTATTTTCTATTAAAGAAATTGATTATTCTTTCAAAAAAAGTAGGCAAGGATTGTATTCTATAGGTCATGATTACTGATGGCTTTAAACTGGTTGGCTTTCCATACTCGAAGTTTAAATTGAATTCAGTTTCCAGGTATTCAAATAATTCATCATTACATTGAATTTCCCCTTCAAACCAGTTCGTCCATCCGAAAGTAATTTTATTCGTCCCCTTTCTTAAGACTAAGTAATCATCATCAATTCCAGCATCGAATCCATTGTATTTGGCAATAACTTTCCATCCTCTGGTTTTAAGACCAGAAATTATATCATTCCAAATATCAGTTTTGATATTTATCGCGGTTCTTTTCAAATCATAAGCTCTTTTTGGGATTCTCTAGCTTTCTATCTTCCCTTATTTCACCAATGTGATAATAAGCAATAATTTTATCAATAAGATTACCTTTGAAGTAATACCATTCGCTTACATCCAGAGAAAATTCCTTTCCTTGCTTTGCAGTATAACGTGCACATGCTTTGTCCTTCTCTACAATGATATCATGGATGTCGAAAGTTTGTCCAAGAAATTTATCTTCATTTTCTTTTACCAGGGCCAGATAATCTTTCTTTCCATCAATAGTTCCAATAGGACTAGTGTGCTTAAAATTTTCTGTAATTGGAAGATTAAGATAATCTCCTGTTTCCCATTTCTTAAACCATTGCTTTACTAAATCCTTTAGTTTCATATTTCTGATTTTTTAATTGAATTGAACAGAACACAATCCAAAGAAGTATAGTTCCTTCTATTAATCGCTGCAGCAATCCGGCATAAATAGTTAATGGATTACCCAATAAAACAACGACCAACAAAATACAAATTAATCCCGCCCCAATTGTAATCTTCGAAAAGTTTGTCTTTTTATCATATTGCCCTAAGCCATAACCGATCAAAAGCAAACTAATCGGTACAAAAAGATAGGTAAATAATCCGGTAAGATTGTGTATTAATTGAGACAGAGAAGGATCGATCATTTCTTTATTACAACCCTGATCGCAAGGAAAAATACTCGTCATTATAGTTGCCAGGCCATAAAAAATACCCAAACCCCAAAAGCCAATTTTAATCGAGTTTGATTTTGGGAAATAATTAGCTGCACCAAAAGCGAAAATAGTTAAAAATATGCCGCTGGGTATATATCCAAAATACCTTAAGAGCTTCCCATAAGGTGTGCCAATGGCATACGACTCACTAATGAATTGGGAAATATGGCTGTAATTGGGTAATTGAAAACCCCCTAATATTGCCGAGAACACAAATAATGAGGCTCCCGCAATTCCTGTTGCTGAAACTAGTGTTTTATTCATAGGTGGTGATTGATGCTCGAATTCATAAATAATTATTGATGAGATCTATTGATAGATTTTTTTTGATACCAGGAAGTATTGGTTAGCAGCACTGGTTAAAGATTCATTATTTAATAATTGCAAATTATTTCCGGAGTGCAATTTAATAAGGTTTTGTCGCCTTAGTAATTTGATTTTCGGCACAAGTCCTGTAAGACTTAACAATGATAATCCCCAGCCTTTAATGATTGCTTCACCCATACATGGTGTTACTGAAATTAGTAATCCATTTGGTTTCAGCAAAGATTTAATTCTATTTATAACTTCCGTATGATCATCTAGTAAATGGAACAAATAAAAGCATAAGATTGCGTCATAAGATTCCGGTCTTAGGTGCTGATCAAATATTGTTGATTGAAAGAAGTTGACTTTATGAATGTTTTTGACTTCATTTTTCTTATTAGCGATTTCAATCATTTTTGAAGAGAAATCAATTCCATCAATATGGCTGACATAATCAGCAAGAGCTATGGAGAAGGTTCCTGTGCCGCATCCAAGGTCAAGAATAACCTGATCTGGATTTAATAATGTTCTAGTCTTTTCAATGATTAATTGATTGACATTATTATCCCGTTCTTCTTCTCTGTCATAACTATTTGCTATCCTGTCCCAGAATTTTATTTTTTTCTTTTCTCCGGAGATGTTAATCATTTCGCTTCATTTGAAATAATATAAATATAGATAATATGTATAAAGTAAAGGAGGTGATTTGTGTGAGTGGTTAAAAGAATAGTTTTGATGGTTGATTTTATTAGGCTTATATATCATAATAAAGAAAATCTGCAGTATTTATCGTCTTTAATTTTGAATTCTAAAACAATATTTTAATTTTTTTGTACACCGAAAATAAAATCTATTAACCATACATTATGAAACCATTTTTAATAATAATTCAACTATTTGTTTTATCATTTGCTTTATCAGCCCAGATAGGACGAACTTATCCTGATGGCCATGGAGGTCGGGTGTTTTTCCCTTTTGGAGATATCTCATTCGCTGATGAAGTGGTTGATTTCCAGGTAGGTGATCCAGGACCAATCGAAGGTTATGGAGTGCCTGAACCAATCCTTGGTATACCTGATTATACTGGTGATTATGAGAAAAAATATGTCACCCTGGGATATGGTGGTTCTCTGACTGTAAAATTTACTGACAATATTCTTTATGATATACCGGGGCCTGATTTGTATATCTTCGAGATCGGCCCGGATGTGGAACCTGTAAAAGTTTACATCTCTAAAAATGGAGATGACTGGATCTTTGTTGGTGAAACAGGAGGAGGACTTTCTGAAGTGGATATAACAGACCATGTTAGCCCGACAGATATATTCAGGTATGTAAAGATCATAGATGTTAAAGATGGTAAAAGTGGTCGCTGGCCTGGTGCGGATGTTGATGCAATTGGTGCAATCGGATCAAGCATTAATTTTCAATTAAGTAGTGCGGTGTTGTTTGATTTTGGTGAGTCTACACTTGGTGAAGACAAAGATGAGTTAAAGTCTATTGGTGAAAAGGTAGCTGAAATAAACGGACTGACAATCATTGAAGGATATACTGATAATGTTGGGAGCCAGGAAAGTAATCTTAAGCTCTCTCAAGAGCGTGCCGAAGCGATTAAAAATTACCTGATTAATAACCACGATATTGATGAAGGGAAAGTAAAAGTTTATTCTTTTGGTGAGAAAAACCCAGTAGCTGATAATTCTACTGAAGAAGGGCGAAGTAAAAACAGGCGAGTAGAAGTAATAGTTTTTCCTAATGAAAATGAAGATTCGAAAGGTGTGGTTGGTACCTGGGATGCCAGTAAATGGGGTGATTTACATATTTATCGGTACGGTAATAAAATTGCTGGCTGGTATGAGAGCGATGGAGGAGAAATTGTCGGGGAAATGACCGATCCGTATACCTTCGAAGGTAAATGGGTGGAAAATGATTCCGGAAAAACTTGTGATTCGTATGTCTATGATCGAAACCACTGGGGGAGCCTGAAGCTTAAATTTAGTAAAGACTATTCAACCTTTACTATGTACTGGGGATATTGTGATAGTCCTGCAGATGAAAAGGGGCTTGAAGGAGTTAAAAAGTAGTAATCATCTATTCAAAATAAAATAAAGGTTACTTACCTGTTATATTTGAATAGGTAAGTAACCTTTTTATTTATTAGAATTAATTTCAGTTTAAGTATTTATTTTATTTGCAAGCTTGGTTTTAATCTCGTTGTATATTTTTTGAGTTGCCGGACACTTCACATTTAATTCTTCTCCATACTTTAAAATTGCTCCGGCAAATAGTTCTAATTCGTTATTTTGTTTCCCCGAATTAACATCTAATTGCAAGGAAGTTGGAGTTGTTTGTGGAAAAGTGGAAGCCTTTTGAAAGGTGTTTTCTATAATGTCATCCCTTAGCATAATGTCTTTCTTGTGGGCAATTAGCTTGATTTCCTTCATGATTTCTGTGGCTTCTTCTTTTTGCTGTGGTTCTGTACAAACTGCACCTATCGATGAGTTATATTTGGCAGAAACCAGCCCGAAACTGGCAATAAAGATGAATTTAGTCCAGATATCAATAGATGCATCGTCTCTGAATGTATAGTTTATATTACTGTTGTCAAGTAGCCTGGTTATCCATTCCAAATCTGTATCAGGGTGCATTGGATCGTTACCAAAATATAGTTTCCCGGGTTTGCCTTTGTGTTCAACAATTCCTTTTTCTTTTATATGTGAAGCAACATACACACACGATGGTAAAATGACATTATCAGGGATTATTTTTCTGATTCTGTCATAAATATCTACACCATTCATCATTGGCAGAAGAATAGTTTCTTTAGTTATTACTCCGGTCAGCTGATTGCAAATATTTTCCAGGTCATACTCCTTTACACAGATTAAAATCAGATCCGGGTTTTTTAATTCTGAAATATTTTCAATTATCTTATTTGGCCTGGTGACATTATTTTCAAGGTCTGAAGAAATTAATTGAAGGCCATTTTCTTTTACCTGCTGATAAGTTTTATTTCTGGCTACAAAGGTTACATGGTGTTCTTCACTTTGCTCGTTAAACTGATTGATCTTAAATCCAAAGTATCCACCAACACCACCAAGTCCGATAATTGCTATATTTTTTTTGGTCATCGCTTAATTTATTTTTAGCAAATTTGATTAAAACCTCCTGAAAGAGTTCTTGACAAATGGCAAGAAATCAAACTGTACTGATTTCTTTTCTGATTCTGCTTAACGAACTATCGGTAATGCCTAAATAAGAAGCTATTATTTTTAATGGAACATGTTGAAATATCTCAGGCTTCTTTTCCAGTAGGTTCACGTAACGTGTTTCTGCCTTCTGACTGGCCATCTCAATCAACCTTTCATTTAGCTCATGATAATTGATAACGAAAAGCAGCCTGCTAAATTCCCTGAATTCCGGGATGTTGTGAAAGTTAGCCTGGACATGGTCTATACTAGTTTCCCAAAACGAACAAGGACTCAAAGTCTGGTAAATCTGTCTGGTAGGTTGTTGCTTAAAAAAGGAAAGGAAATCGTTAACAAAGCACGGCGCTGAATAGATGTTAGTCGTAACTTCCTCTCCTTCTTCATTAAAAATAAAAGAACGCATATATCCTTTTTCAAGAAAGTAAGTTTTAGTGCTTACAGTATTTTCATCCAGCAGAATAGCGTTTTTATTCAGATGGAAGTGATTAAACGAGTGAGTGATTTTTTCTACCACCTCCTTTTCGATGGGGAATAACGAATGGAAATAATGATTTAGAATAGATTTATCCATTGTGTAATTAGTTCTACCAGATGGTAAAGCTAAAGTCTTTTCTTTGATCAAAAAAGGGAGTTGCCTCCCTGATATTTTATTTATTCAATCGGGATATAAAAGTCAACGATAGCCTTCTTTTCCGGATGCTCATTGAAATTGTTATGATAGATCTCGAATGGGTCTTTATCAGCTTTTTTGTAACCGTTGTCATTCATCCAGACAAATAATCCACGCCATGATTTCTCAAATTCATCTAATCCAATTTCAAAGCTTCCTTTGATGTGTTTTCCAGGCTCAATAGCAGTCAATTCTATCTCTCCTTCTGTCTCCACAGGTTTATTTATTAACATGCAGGCACTTATTCTTACTTTATCAGCCTCGGTAACTTTGAAGCTATCATGGTAAATCGTGGCCATTTTCGTTTGTTCATTCATAAGCCCTTTTGGTGTTGCCCATCTCATTATTTTCTGAAAAGCATCCGGGAGGTTTTTCGGACCGATCACTGAAAGATAAGCAAGTGGTAATTTTTCTGTGTTTATAATTTCAACTTTTGCGTTCATATCGATGTGTTTTTTAAGATTATCAATAACACAAAGGTATTTTTCATAGTCAGAAAGATCTTGACCATTCTTGCTATCTAGTTGACGAATCTTGCTAAACCGGTTTGGGTTTTGCTTTTTAAATTCTGAAGGGCTAATGCTGTAAAACTTTTTAAAGGCTCTGGTAAAGGAGGAGTTGTCTTTAAATCCGTTTTTGAAGGCAATCTCTGTTATCGTAAGGTCTTTGTGAAGTAAATCTAAAGCGGACTTTTCTATTTTTCGGCGGGTGACAAATTCATTCAATGTTTCTCCAGTTATGTATTTAAAAATACGATGGAAATGAAAAGGCGAGAATGCAGCTACTTCAGAAACTCTGGACAATGATAAGTCAGCATCAAGATTATTATCAATGAATTGAAAAACCTTGTTGATTCTGATTTTATAATCAATTTGAGTTTCTTTATTGGATAAGGGCATTAAGCTTTTAAGGAATATT
Organism: Mangrovivirga halotolerans; assembly: GCF_026241165.1. Classification (GTDB taxonomy): domain Bacteria; phylum Bacteroidota; class Bacteroidia; order Cytophagales; family Cyclobacteriaceae; genus Mangrovivirga; species Mangrovivirga halotolerans. The sequence continues at coordinate 373,786 of NZ_JAPFQN010000003.1, forward strand.
TAATGTTTAAGTAGTATTTGTACTCTTAAAACTAACTGAACCTATCATGAAAAGAAAGTTCTATTGCTGAGATTTTATGTTTTTAAATTAATGGTTTAATCTTCATTAGAGAACGATACTATTTTAATTGCGCGGATTGATTTTTTCATTGATCACTTTACTGATTTCGTCAGATCGGTCAACGATCATAAAGTGTCCGCCACCTTTGATGACGTGTTTGTCATAAGTTGCTTTTAAGGGAAGTAGATTATCTTTAGAACCATGAATTTTTAATGTTTCATTAACTAGGCGCTGATTGTTTTTCCAGGTGGTTAATTTCAATACTGCCCATTTGGCAAATTTCAAGTCTGTATCCTTGAGGATCTGGTACAACAGTGCTTTTTCTTTAGCACTAAATACCCAGGCTGCCAGCTTATCCGGAGGTTTGAAAAAGAGATTAGGAATGAATTTTAAAATTTTTGTTTTACCAATTAGTCGATAAAATATTGGCAGTTCCTTCCTGGTTTCTGCTGACGAAATTAGAATGGTCAGGTCCGGATTAAGCTTTTTACTTATTTCTACAGCGATCAAGCCTCCAAAACTGACTCCCAGGATTCCAAATTGGTCTTTTGTGTCAATATTTTCACTTAACCTGAGTGCATAATCCTCAATCGATTCACCCGGTAAAGGATCGATCCAGTCCAGAGGAATCAATTCACAATGAAGAGAAAGGTGTTGGAATACCCGTTTATCGGCTCCTAGTCCGCTGATAGCATAGAGCCTCATTCTGAAATAAAATCTCTGACCACCGTCAGGCTTCTGTTAGGTACTTCTTCCATCGGTACATGCCCGGCATTGTCTAAAATAACCAGTGTATCATTGGGTAAGTCTTCGTGAAAACGATGGGCCTGATCAACAGGGATCAGATCATCCTGAGCACCCCAGAGAACCAATGTTCTTTTTTTAATCGATGGAATGTTTTTATATGCTTCTGTATTTTTTCGTGTATCAAATGCATCAACGAAGGCCTGTCTGTTTCCTTTCCTTAAGGTAAGTTCGAAATACCGGTCTATTAGCTCTTCAGTAACCTTGGAATCGTTGACATAGACATTTTTAATGCTTGATTTAACTACAAACCGGGGAGTGATAAAGGTAAAAGCACTGTTTACAACCGGGATTTTAGCCATTTGAAAGGCGAGGGGACGACTTTTTGATTTAAAAGGATAACCTGCAGCATCGATCAGGATCAGTTTGTTTACTTTTTCAGGATATTCATCGGTAAACCGCCAGGCGATGTGGCCTCCCAGGGAGTTTCCGGCCAGGATACAATTATCTATATTAAGGGAATCGAGAAATGTATTAAGAAAATCGACATAGTGATCGATGGAATAATCCTGGTTAGCAAACGGTCCTGTAAGACCATAACCAGGGAGGTCCATTCTAACTACCCTGTGTTCAGATTTTAACTCATTTGCCCAGACATTAAAAGTATGAAGGCTTGCGCCGGTGCCATGGATCAGAACTATGGGTAGCGAATCTGCTTGATTACCCTCATCACGATAATGTACATCGGCTCCATTTATGGAGATAAATGCAGACGCGTCATTAGCGTACTTAGCCTTCAGTTCCTCAAGCGGAATATTCGAATGCCCAAAGAAAAGGGCTGTGAGAGCGATGATAATAAGCAGGGTGGCAAAAACGAGTTTGATAAATTTACCCAGTTTTTTCATGTGGTGATGTTTTGGTTAATGCTTTATGAATAATGGTTCTAATATGGTAAAAATTGAGTGGATTTGGAAGTGAGATTTTAAAGTAATGAATTAATCAACTTGAGCATCACTTGAGAAAATGTTATTTATATTGAACGTAATTAAATGGTGTCGTAAAATGTCTATTGCAATTATACTTTTAAATAATTTTGATTTATCAAAATAATATTCTTCGATTTTGAATCTCGTTTTTAAATCCATATCTTTTGACTTTTTATAAATATTAATTTTTTAAGAGATGGAAAGACTTATTAACTTATGCTTAGTGATGGTTTTATTTATGGCAATATCGTGTAATGATGATGATGAAGTGGAAGCATTGCCTAAAGTACAAGATATATTAACGACTTCGTTAACTGACTATGAGAATGCAGCTGACGACCGTTGGGTGCAGATTACTGAAGAGGAATATAATTTATTGAGAATCGAAATGGTAGATGTTAATGTTTGTGGTTTATACGATTCAGCATATGTAGCGACTACAGCATTTTCTAACGGGTCGAATAGCTTTACGAGGGCAAATAATGTGCCTGATGTTGTTCCTCCAAATAATTATGTGTTTGCATTTAGATATGAGGCATATTTTGATTATCAAACATCATCAAGTTTTGAAGTAAAGTTATCTACTGAAAGTAATAATACCGGATTTAAAACTATAGCACGACCATTACCTTCTCATACTGGAGGTAATTTTTATTATTTCGCCTTAAAGAAAGGTGCTGATGCTTTCACAGGAACTAATGAAGGGTATGTAGGTGTTTATAATGATATAGATATTGCTATGGTAGAAGCTGGAAGTCATTATTATCAAGCAGGTAATAATACAGATTTGCCAAATTCTAATGATGGATATTTAAATAAATACCAGGCATTAAGTACACCATCTAATCCATGGTGATTAAAACGTATTGTAAAAAATAGCATCAACCAAAATATAAAAGAGCTGAATTTTTCTTCAGCTCTTTTTGTTTATGAATTAAATAATAACAGCCGGATCGGGTCTTTTCATTTAAATTAAAAGCATCGGTAAGGGTGGGCTTTCGGAAATTATTTTCTTAAGTAATTATGTAGTTTAGCTTCATGTCACACGCTGGTGAAGGAGATTTTTTTTACTTAATTGTTTTGAAAATTCGGGTTCTTTGTAAACCTGATGAGCTTTCCCTGATAAAATTTTAGATTGAATATCCATGCTATCAAACCATTTTTCGTCCGGTTTAAACTCCTCATTTTCACCAATACATCAGATTAGATTTATCTGATCAAAAAATGCGAAAGAGATAACCTTTATTGATTGGTTATTTTAAAGAAGGCTTATTACTGTAATATATCAAAAATAAAATACCGATTAAGAAAACAGGAAATCCCAGAACTACAGTCATATTTCCATAGAGCCAAACAAACCAGGCAGTAAAAAAAAGACTAATCCACCACGTTATTAAGATTATACCCGCTTTTTTCTCATTTTTCCATACAAAATAGTAGCCTATAAAAAACAAGGTAAAGAGAATAAAAACCATTACGATTCCAAAATTTGATTCTCTAAAATCCGGATCATAAGGAGGGAATGCTTCATCTATAAAAATCATTATATAAATGATAGCAGCGATGGTGGTAAGAATCCGTAATATGTTTCGAAAAGTCTTCATTGCATATTACATTAGTGAAACTAGCTTTGGAAAGCTATTTTCCGGCTAACTGCCTGGTTTATATTTTATAAAGGTCTATATAATTATATACGTATTTCACGATAAAAGGGAGGTCTATATAAGAGAAAAATACGCTTATAGATTTAATGAAAATGACTTTACTTTTTCATTAAAATATAGGTGGAGCATTAAAATCTTCCCAAAATTTTTCATTATAAGAAACTTCATAGTCGTATAGATCAGTTTCTTTACCAGCTTCAGGTAGTTCGGTTTCAATTTTCTTTTCTTCTGTAGAAAGAACCTTAATATATCTCCTGATTTTATTTTCAACATTATTGCGAATGGAAACTCTGTAATCATCGATAGAATTTACATGCCAACTACCGGTTTCCGATTTTATGAAATCAACATATTGCACGGATTCCAAAAAGTAAAAACCTTCGGGTTCTGTTTCCTTGTCCTTTTTAGGCTTATTATGAAAAGATTCCTTAATAGCGATTATAGCGTAATCATTGACAGTAATATAAATTGATGTTGTATGTTCTGGTCTCTTTATTGATTCTAATAAAAGATGATAAACTTCAAAACCGAGGAATTCTGACCTTCCCTTCAGAGAAATCCTGAAATTCTTTAATACCCTTTTTTCTAAATATATTTTGGTCCACGCTAATGAATAAAGAACGTTAACGCCATTTCCACCATAAAAGCCAGGGTCATTGTTGAACACTGGTCTTTTTTGATAGATGTAAAAAGCAGGATTTTTATGATTGCTCTGAAATCCTTTAGAACCTGTTTTTGCTAATACTTCCAGTTTACGTATCGGTTCTTCATTTGCTTGAATATATTCGTAGTAATAGATGTTTTTCGTAATGTCACTTTTGTAATAATTATTACTGTAGTTTTCCAGTGCTTTCTTTACTATTTCTTTTGGATCAATTGCCCTGACTGTTATTTCTTGCAGTGTATAAATATCTTCTTCCAGATAAATGGTACTGGCACCTGGATTTTTAATTAAAAGTGGTTTGTAACCAATACAAGAAACTGATATTTGAGTTTCTATATCATTCCCGGGATAGGTAAAAAGAAAAAATCCTTGCTCATTTGTTGATGTACCAATGTTCGAATCTCTTATATAAATATGCGCATTAAAAACCGGGGTAGAATCTCTTTTACTAAGTATCCGTCCTTCCCATTGATTTTGTTGTTGAGAAATGCCAGGTAAGTAGAATACAAGAAAAATTAATATTAAAGAATATTTCATAAGGGGATGTTATTTTAATCTTTGGTGGAAGAATTACCTTAATTAACATTATTCAAGGATTTTTTTCATCCCATCAATTAATGAAGCCCAGGTCCCTTCAGAGTGTTTGGCGCGTTCTATATCGTAATTAGTTTGGTATATGGTCAACGCTGTATCTTCTCCCTCTGATTTTACCTGGTAGCTTATGTATAAATAATTCTCAGGCACATCTTCTTTATTACTCCAGCTACTTAAATAAGAGTATGACAACCTTTCGTTTTGAACATATTCAAGAACCTCTCCCTTATCTATGTATTTTTGGCCTTCCCATTCTCCCTGGAATACTATAGGACTACCTACCTTCCAGTCAGTTACTAATTCCGTTCCAAAAAAGTATTTTTTAACGATTTCAGGATTGGTTAAGGCATCCCACACTTTTTCTATTGGAGCTTTGATTTTTGACTGATGTTTAATTTTATTTTGGTTGACCATTTGTTTAATGATGAATAATTATCTACTTATTAATTGAAATATACTTGTGATGTTTTTGTTTTTAAATCTTTATTTCAGGCAGATTTATTCAGCTTGAAGTATAAAATTATAATCGATGCAGAACTGATAGTGCCTGGTGATAAATCCATAAAAGTGGCAATGAAATTAGAAGTTTTCCACTTGAAAAGAAAGTGTTTTGACTAATATTGATTGGTATTAATCGTTTACGAATTACTGAGGAGGGATGAAACAATATTCATACATTAGTCCGCCGTCTATTTTTTATAAATGAATGGATTTAAATAGATTCATCTATAGTAGCATTCATTAATTTTTCCATCGTGTTTCTTTCTTTTTCTGATAAGTCAATTAAAATTTCTGAGGCTTGATTGACATCGTTCAGGTCTTTGGTTTCACCAATTTCATCAAATAAATCAGCAATATTTTTCCATAAGCGAGCTATTTCACCATAATCCTCACTGGCTTTGAAAAGAATGTCTGATCCTGTTATTTCAGCACTTTCATAAAGAAAATCCCGATAAATATTTCTAAAGAGTGAGCCTCCGGTTCCACCTCGTTCCATTAAAGAGGCTGAAGTTTGAAAGTCCTTTTTGATATTTTTACTTGTTTTAAACCACTTTTTAATTTCTAAACTTGTCTTGTGGATTCCCTTATAACCAATGTTTTTTATGGGAGGATTTAAAAAATCAGTTGCATTATTGTGGATAGCTCTTTTTATTACCTTCTTCAAATCGGGTTGTTCTCCATTTTTGCAAATGGTATACGAGCGGTTTCTTGAGGACATTGGTCCTTTTTCATTCCTTGCTAATTCCAGACTTTTTAAAGTGGTTCGTGCATCTCTGCCTTGCTGATTGGTGTCATTAAGGTAAGCCGTTTTATCATCATAACCGTAGATAGAAGCATAGTGCCCTGCGAAGTGAATTTTATTGGTGAAATAATCTAAATGATAGCAATCCAATTTAAGCCCGACTGCCTTTCCTTTATCTATATTTGATTTCACATTTTTCCAGGCCTTTTTTATTGAAGAAGTTTCTTTTACTTCAAGTTTTAGATTTAAGTTTTTACAAATGTTTTCAGTCAAAATATCTGGCTTTACCCTTCCGCCAATAAAGGGGAAATCCATAATTTTCATATTCCAAAAAATGTATCCTAAGCCCTCTCCAATTCCAAAAAGTATGGGTTCTGAAAGATTGATATCAAGTTGGTAAAGCAGGCTTCCTGTAGCGGTGGTTTCGCAATGCTGCCCGTTAAATGGTTTAAAATCTTTTATAATCATAATTTCACTGTTTATTTCAGGCAAATTATGATGGGGGTATGACAACCCTGTGTCAACTTGGTTTGTATTTTTTTAAAAAATATTTAGTAAGATCAAAATCAGTTTTTTCCACAAATTTATCTGAAGTAGTTTTATAACTTTGGATTCTATCTAACCTGAATTCTCGTTGTTCATTCTTTGTATTACAGTGAGCGACTAATACCCAGGCATTATTGGAGAAATATACGCCCTGTGGATCAATGATGCGTTTTGAGATTTCGTCTTTTGAAATAGAGTGATAAATAATTTCTACCTTTTGATTTTTTGTAATAGCATTTTTGAAGTCAGAAAGGGAATTGCTTTCAAAAGGCACTTTTAGATAAGAAGGTGCAATTCTCTTTTCTAGTTTCTCGTAATTTTCTTTTTGAAAATCTTTCAAAACAGATTTTATTTTGAATAGTAAAGAATTGAATTGAATTCGGAGTGAATCATCTCCTTGATTATTTATCAATTTTTCAGCAACTACTAATGTATTGACTTCTTCTTCTGTAAGCATGATAGGGGGCAAGTGGTAGCCATCAACCAGAAAATATCCTTTCCCGTTTTCAGATCCAATTGGAACTCCTGCTTCTTGTAGTGTTTTTATGTCTCTGTAAACTGTTCGAAGACTAATATCAAATCTGTTTGCTATTTCCTTAGCAATAATAATTTTCCTTGACTGTAGCTGGATGAGTATGGAAGTTAGTCTTGTTAGTCTGTCCATTTTGTTAGAGTTGAATCCTGTTTTTCAAATAATCTATTAAATACAAAAAGCATCTTGTTGTCAGATGTCTTTTTGCAAAGATTTTGAATGGGTTGAATTTATATTCTAAAACTACCAAAATGAAAACTGAATAAATTATTTTAAATGTGTTAAGATCTTTATTCAATTAACCTCATTTGCTTCAACGCCTTATATGTTACCTCTTGTCTGATTTTTGGAAACGAACTCATTTCAAATTCAATCGTGGGTTCCACATTGGTTGCGAAAAAATAGACACTATCCTGAACTTCAATATATCCAACAAACCAGCCGTTATCATTTCCCTGTCTTGTTGACCAGCCGGTTTTCCCGCTTATTCTATATTGTTCAGTTTCTTCAATTACCATCATCTGTTTCATAATCGATTCTGTTCGTTGAGAGATAGGGAGTTTTGACTGATAAAGTCTTTGCAAAAAATCGATTTGCTGAAATTGATCGATACTTGATTCTCCCTCCAGCCAAAATACATCGATGGTAGTAGAATCAACTTTGATGTTGCCATATTTAAACTTGTCTAAATACTCATTCATGGTTTTCACACCAATTTTTCTTGCTACCTCTTGATAGCAGGGCACGCAGGAAAGATGAAATGCTTCTTTTAATGTCAGGTCTTGTTCCCAGACCTTAAGGCCTCTCTTTTTACCATCCCATTTGAAAACAGAATTTTCATTATCAACCACTCCCGTTTCAAGGGCAATGATGGAGTTTGGAATTTTATACGTTGAAGCAGGAAGGAACCCTTTTCTTGACCGTTCAAAGTCGTTTGAATAGTATTTGCCTGTTCCCAGGTCATAAATTAAAATTGAACCGGTTATGGAGGCCGAGTCCAGAATAGTTTGAAATTCATTTACGACTTTCTCATGCTGTGGTTCATTTTCATTATTAAAATTACTCTGCGTTTGTTTATTTGTGCAGGAATATAAAGAAACCAGAAAGGGTAAAAGGTATATTATTTTCATGTTGGCAAGGATATTAAATACATCCGTTAGTTTGAATAATGTCCTTAAAAATATTCAAGTAGACAGTAGATCTCTTAAAAAGTTGTGATGTCAATGCTGTGTATTGTAACGAAAAGGAATCGCTGGTTTTGCTCAAAATAAAGATTTATAGCATTGGGTGTTTAATCAATTCTATTATTAAATATTTATTGATTTTCATAATAACCCTTGATCCCAATTCCAATCGTCCAGAAGTATTTCCCTTCATCTGAATCGGGGATTTCATCAGTTTCTTCATTTAGTTCAGGGATTACCTGTCGCCAAAGTGATAGATCTAACGATGGGAAAACATATGAATAGGGTATTTCTTCATCCTCCATATCGATTTCAGCACCTGTTGATTCAGTAATATGTCTGAGAAGTTGTGGTGCAGGAGTATTAAATACATCAACCCCATAAAAAAGTATCGTTATCTGCTCCTCATCCTTTCCGGAAAACTCGATAAATTCTGCTTGGTTGTTAATATCATATGATATTTGTATACAATTGCTAAAATAGCCGTCTTTGGCCGGAACAGGAATTGAAAAGTCGTCATAATCAATAGTTGATTTTTCAGAAGAATATTCAGGTTTACCCATTACCTCCCGAATTTCGCTTCGGGTCATACCGAAAATTAATTTTCCTGCTCCTGAATGGGGTTTTATTTCAATTTTCATCTGATGATATCCTTAAAGAATATGTATATTTTTAATTAGCCAATTTCTCATTCGTTCAACATTATGAAGGCCGTTTTCTACATGTTCTATTTGATTTTCAAAATTTTTAGTTCGGTCAATTTTACCTGAGAAAACTCTCATTGAAAAACTCTTGCTGTGTTTTTTAAATTGTGACCAGTCAGGAATAGCATTTTTGAGTTTAATCTCAGTTTCTAAAGGATAACCCTTAAATGTTGCTTCGACATTGCCCTGAGCAAGCTTGTGACAGAAAACTATATTTTTTAATCGATCATCATATAACATCGGCCAGTCGCTATTAAAGGGGACAATCCCAGGTTTTTTCATCGTTAGAGACGGGTGATTTTTTTGCAGATATTGATAATAGGAAAGCCAAAATTTTTGAACAGGAATTGAGTTGACAGGCTGGTATCCACGTCTTAATTTTTCTGTAGCTATTTGAATCAACTTACTTTTGAACAGATTTCTCTTTGAACCGGTAAACTCAAGCCTTCCAGCGATCGATTCGTAAGTCAGGTAATCTTCAAATTCATTTTGGTTTTCGCAATAAAGTTCAGGAGCAATTAACACAGTGAAAATTTCATGGCAGTCTTTTTGTTCCAGGTATTTTGTTGCTCGTTTTTGATACCGGTCAAATTGTTCATTTTGGAACGTAGTATCTAATTTGTTTTCTATAAGGACAAATATTTTTTTGTCGTTGGAATTGTAAGAAAAAAGAACATCTGTTTCCCCGAGTCCAAAATCAGAAATACTTCTCCAGGCTCCATTGACAGAAGTTAAGGTAGGCAAACTTAATTGTGCGACAAACCATTCACAGAATGAATTATCAGCATACAGCTCTTCCAGTAAAATTAAGTCTACATCTCTTTCCCGTATACTTTCGACAGGTATAATGGTGTTTTCCATAGGGGCAATTTTAAAATGCCTGATGTTAAATCAGATCAGTTATTCATTTCTAATTAATTCCAGTCATACCAATAATGTCTTCCTAATCCTAAGTCACTAAATAGATATAGGTGTCCTGCTAAAATCAAGGGAAAGATCACAATTGATATTATTTTTTCAGCCAGGGGAGCTTTTTTATTTCTGATTACTCCCCCTATTAAAAGGATATAGGAGGGGATAAGTCCTATTATTAGCATTAAATGAATCCATCCAAGTCCTTGTCTGTCGTGAGTTCCACCTGCATATAGTTTAAGCCCAATATCGTGGATGATTATGAGCCCAATAATTGTCAGGGTCATACTAATTGGTCTTAAGTTTTTAGTGTTTAACACTACTAACACAGTAGCTATTATTAATGCCACTGGTGTCATCATTATTCCTGTTGAAGCGAAAAAATGTCCAAGGAGCAGGTTAACGACTATTACTGCTGCAGCTATTAATATTGATTTTCTTGCCGTCATTTTAATAAACGTAATTCGAAGGTGGGATATGTCCGACTCTAATGCTCTTATCCAACGTTTGGTATTTCTTATTTTTCGTTGATATTAATTTATTTCAGTTTCAAAATATCTGTTTACAGTTCAAATTCAAATTTTTCATCTTTTTAAATAACTTCCTAAATGTTTATTAAAATTTTAAATAGGTAAAATCATATGTTTAGAATTGTTAAATGTCGAAAGAGTGATTTAGCAGGGATTATTTTTTCCCTTCCTTTAAACCAGTTTAAGTTGAAATACATTGATTTTTTATGATCAACCTAAACTTTATTACTCACCTTTAAGTATGGTAGATAGAAATAGTAAGACATGAAAGATATAATCATTGTTGGGGGTGGCTTGACAGGATTGGTTGCTGCATACACTCTTCAACAGAACGGAATAAATAATTTTCTTTTACTGGAAGCACAGTCCAGATTTGGTGGTAGAATTGATACGCTTTATCATGAATCCCTTCCGATAGAATTAGGGCCTACCTGGGTGCATGCCAATCACTTTGAATTATTAGAGCTTTTAAAAGACCTTGGAATCCCGGTTTTCTCTCAATACAATGAAGGTATTGCAAAGTATGAGATGCAGGGACAGGTGCAGTCATTCATTCCTCCGGGTGGTCAGGCTGTCAGTTATCGAATTGGAGGTGGTAGCGTACAACTTACTGACAAGTTGAGTCAGTATCTAAATGGTGATCAATACAGACTATCTACTGAGGTCAAATCAATCAATGAACAAGATGGATCATTGATGATTAAAGATCAGGAGGGAAATAAATATGAAGGAAAGAAGGTTGTTGTTACCCTTCCGCCCAGGTTGGCTATTGAAAATATTTCTTTTGATCCGGCGCTTCCTGATAATCTTCAAAAGCTGATGCATTCTACCTATACATGGATGAGCACTTATATCAAAAGTGCTGTTGTTTATGATCATCCCTTCTGGAAGGAAATGGGATTTTCGGGAATGGCTTTTAGCCAGGATGGTCCGATGACGGAAGTATATGATCATTCAGATATAAATGATGAAAAGTATGCACTCCAGGGATTTGTGAGTCCTGAAGAGAGATATATGACCCTGTCAAAGAAGGAGAGGGAAAAACGGATTATCCGTCAGCTGGTCGGTTTTTTTGGCCCGGAGGCTGGAGAATATGTTGCGTATTATGAGAAGAACTGGAATTCTGATCAGTATTCTTCGGTAGAAGGAGACAAGCTTATCCCATCGAAGCATTTATATGGTCATGAATTATATCAAAAGCATTATTTAAATGAGAAATTGAAGTTTGCGGGCACCGAAACCGCTCCTGATAGTGGAGGCTTTATGGAAGGAGCTGTGATAGCCGGTAAACAAGCTGCAAATTTTGTTTCGGTTTGAAAATAAGTGTCTGGAATTTCAATTTTCACCAGTTGACTCATCACAGTTTTCTCTTTCAACAGTGTAAGCAGTACTTACAATTTTCCAATGACCATTAATTTCAAAAAGGGTAAAAACATCAATCCCACAATGTGAGAACTCACCGTCTTCCCATAAGTTATAGGGCGCATAAGCAACGGCAATTCCTTCGCCTGCTAAAACATCAACACGTGTTGGTATCTCAGTTATTTTAGGATCAGTAGGCATTAATGGAAGGTCGTCTTTCGAAAAGCGCATGTCCACCTCCACAGGTTGCTTGTAATTTCGACGGCGCCAGATCTGAGCCTCAACCATGGTGGTTTGTTTCATTAATACTGTGTCCCGAGTCTCCAATGATTTAAAAAACAGGTTGATCACATTTTTGATCTGCTGTTCATCAGAAGTTTCTGAATCTTGAGAATATCCACTAAAGATTGCAACGATCAATAAGAGGAAAAGGCATATTTTTTTCATACAGGAATTGATTTTTGATTTGCTTTGAATACAGACAGGGAATACAAACCAGTGAATGTCTCTTATTTCCTGTGAAGTATTTTTTACAGTTTGTTAATCTTTATCATCAGGAGCGATAGATTTAAAATAGTTTATTTACAGATCGAAATCAAACTTTGTCTTTTGTTTATACCAGTTCGTATATGAGTGATCAGAAGGGCACTCGAAATCTAAATAAACTAATACCGAGTGGTAAACAAGGATCGACCCGGATTAAAATGATTAATGGGATTTAAATTATTCAGGCATACTTGAATTTCAATTTACACAAAATGAAAAGCACAAGTTTAAAGTTGTTCCAGTGGTGATTACGGCCTCATATTTCTTTCATAACTAAATACCCGGTATATATTATATAAAATCCGAATAATACTGCTGCTTCCCATCTGTCTAATTTTTTTCGTTCTCCGGTTAACATAGATAGTAATAGAAAAACTGTTCCTCCGATTAAGATATATAAGTCTAAATTAAACTTTGGATTATAGTCAATTGGACTAATCAGGCTACTGATTGATAATATCAGAAGGATATTAAAAATATTGGAACCGATCACATTTCCAATTGCTATATCGCTATTTTTCTTTGATGCAGCGACAATCGAGGTAACCAGTTCGGGCAATGATGTCCCGGCAGCAACAATTGTTAATCCGATTATCTTTTTGCTAACCCCTAAAGTGTTGGCAATACTTACACTATTATCTACCACAAGCTGCCCGCCTAATATTAACCCTGCTAATCCGAAGATTATTAAACCCCAGATTTTTAATGACGATTTATGCACTTCGGTTGATGCAACTGCCTGAGGGTCCGTTTTCATTTGCTTGAATACATAAAAAATAAATAGGCAAAACAGAACCAGCATAATCAATCCGTCAATTCGACCAGATTGAGAATTGCCGGTGAATACAAAATCATTTAATAAAAGCAACGATAATACTGCAACTGCGAGTGAAATCGGTATTTCTTTCCAGGCTGTAGAGGATTGAACCTTTATTGGTAAAATTACCCCGGATAACCCCAATATGATAAATAAATTAAAATTGTTGCTCCCAATGATATTTCCCAGCACAATGTCTGAATACCCATTAACAGAGGCAATACTGTTAACGACTAATTCAGGTGCCGAAGTACCAAATGCAACAATAGTCAGACCTATAACCAAATCTGAAACGTTGTATTTCTTAGCTAAAGCAGAAGCGCCATCGACCATCCAGTTGGCTCCAAAAATTAAAGCGCAAAACCCTGCAATTACCAATAAAATCGGAATTATCATATAGTCAATTTTTTGATCAAATGTAGTTCAATAATGATTTTTCGCTAACGATTTGGGGATTTATTTGTAATTGCCTAATTCTCTCAAGCTATAAATTCCAGCCATTCGTTGTGTTAATCTTAACGAATATTAGTGAAAGCTTGCCTGCTACAACAGATTCATCTTATGGTCAATTATTTGCAGTTCTTCGATTAAATCTTATCATCTTTTTTAATCTTGATCCTTTTTATTTGTTTGATGCTGATAAAGCACTCGATAGTGGTTAAGATACTTTCAGGTGTTAGCATTCTCAATTTAGACAAAAAAGTACAAGATCAATCTTGTGCTCGAGTGGTTCATTCAAACTCAACAGGATTAAATTCGGAGAATAAATTATTGCTTTCGGGTACCTCGCTTATTGGTACATACTCACATACTTTCGAGTATTCCTTCCACATTTTCTGCACATTTTCATTTGAGTGAGATTGTTCAACTGCTTCTTGTGATTTCCAACCAAATACTTCAATTATGGTCCCATCATTTGACTGGCAAATGATCGACTTTCTGTCAGTAACCAGACCTTCCTGGTGTAAAATCTCCCAATGGCTTTTCATCAGTGATTTTAGTTCGCGTTCCTTCCCGGGTAATGGTTTGTATGCGACAATGACAATTCGTTCCATGTTGGTGTTTCTTTTAAATAAATATTGTTGGTGTTGGCTATAGATGGCAACCTATTTTATGTATCTCCTTTCTGGAGCGAATTCCAAAGCAATACAAGTGCCTTATCAGAATACTGCACCAGATAAGTGCGCTAGAGGGGATCCCTATTGTTTTTCTACCTTAGCTGGATCTACAGAAATTGGCTTTACCACTTAATATTCTGAATTTTTAATGATTTCTAAGCAGTCTTTTTTACTGCAATTTCCCATTTTAGATTCTTCTTCTTTTGAAGAGTTTATGGATGCTATTCCGAAACTCACAGTTAAAATTAAACCGGCAATAAAGCTTATTATTTGAATTCCAGCTGGAATTTTTACATTAAGTCCATTTATGTTTATCGGCTCTTCTTCGCTTGTTTTATCAGTTGAGGATTCCGATTCGTTACTAGTTTCACCTTTTTTCATTGGTTGTAAACTCCCTGTTAATGCCATAAGTGTCCAAATCCCAAATATTACTGATAAGATAAAAATTCCCCAGGCCCAAAAGATTGATGAAGAGTTTGAAATATTGGTTACCCCGATAATGTCTTTAGAAAATGTAATTGTCAGAGTGATAATCGCCGTTGATAAAGTAATCAACTGTTTTGTGGTATCGGCAGCAAAATCAAATGCTTTTTGTTCGTTCGGTTTCATTAGCAAAATGGCCAAAGTGGACAAATATTGGATTTGGCGAATGAAAAACTTCTATCATCCAGACTTTCATTTAAATTTCTTGACTTAGCACTATAAGACATACTTTCAATCAGAGTCTCAATATTTCTTTCAGCTGTTAATCTGTCATCGATCGAATCATATTCAGATGAAGACATTCGGTCTATCCCCTGGTTGATAAATGAAACTAAATCTGATTCAGCTTCTGATGTTATTTCAACCCCGAGCATACTTGCTTTCGTTTTAGCTTTTTGCAAAAGCCTATTTTTAAAATCTTCTCTCATGGCATTGATTTTAAGGTGTGGGTAAAGATTAATTAACAGTTACTCAATTTTACCTCTTTAATTGCATTCGTTTCTGATTTGTATAGGAGTCAATTACAAAGCAAAGTACCGAAGACAAAGCAACGATTGTCAGGGCCTATAATGTCAGGGTCTCAAATGCGATAACTGTATATTGAAAATAATTCTATCCAGAGAATTTTCAAACTCTTTATCTAATTATATCCGTTCGTAAACGTCTGGGATAGGAATGTTTAAATAGCTAATACCAAGTGGTGAACCCGGATTGACCTGGTTTTAAAAAGGATTGACTGGATTTAAATTATACCAACAGTCTTTAATTTTATTCTTCTTCTCCCGGATGATACCTGGTTTCCAGGTTATTTTCAATCTCTTCTAATATGAACCAAACTGGTTTTAATTCTCCATTGGCGAACATTTCTGCCTGGTCGGTAAAGTGGGGTGAGTCAGGATTGCTGCTTTCACCATAATTCATGATTGATCGGGCAACAGGCCCTTCTTTAGTAAATTCTACAATCATCACATAAGCATTTCCATAAATCACTCTCCTGGGAAAGGTCATGCTATCCATATACGGACCATCCATTCTGAAAATTGAGCCGTAATATCCTTGATTGCCATTGGTGGGGTAGCTTGCTTTTGTGCTATCAACCTGGTAATTGTTATCTGAAGAGCGTTGATGTCGCAAAACGTTTTTCCAGGGTACTTCCCAACCGGAATAGTGAGTTTCCAGCGTGCTTACTACTTCCTCCAGCGATTCTATTAATGCAGGATTTTCGCCTCTTAACTGACTATTACGGAATTGTGTGTCCATCATGAGCGTAAACAAGGTGGTCGCAGCAGATTCTTTATTACTGTATTTATCCCAATCTCTTAATTCTTTTATAGGTTTTGATAGCTTTTCATGGAGTGGAGGATTCGCCTTTTTGATGCTATCCATCTGACTGAATAACTCAGGTAAATATACTTCTGCCTGATGCAGATAAGTATCCATGACCATCCTTTGAAAATCATCCAGAGTTACATTGGAGGCATTTGAAAGTAATTGTTTAGATCGCTCTGCGCGATGGGAAAATAAAAATGAAGGTAAAACCAAATAAGAAGGAAAATCCAACGAATCCGGATTGCTATGAAAAGTTGTGCTAAAAGGGGAGGAGTTACAGTTTTGCAAAAAACCATCTTCCGGGTTTAGTATTTGAGGCAATTCCTCCAGTGAAAGATAGCCTTCCCAAACCAGATCAGAATCAGTTCCATCGACGATCGTATCCCATTTTTGATTTTTATCTTTAATCGGGATCTTTCCGTTGTAAACATAAAAGATATTGCCGGATTTGTCTGCATAGGTGAAATTTTCATAGGGGATATCTAATCCTGAAAGTGCTTTTTTCCATTCTTTAAAATCAGAGGCTTTACACATTTTATAGAATTGCTCTACCAGGTTGCCTTCTATCAGATCCGGGATTTTATAACTGAAATAGTTGCCTGAACTGTCTTTTAATACAGGCCCGTGAATGGTTTTTAAAAAAGTGAGTGAAACAGGATGAATCCCACTATCATATTTAACTTTTATTTCTTTAATCCAGCTCTTAGCTTTCCGATATTGATTGCCGAATTTATATTTTAAACTATCTGAGGGATGGTCAAAAACCATTTGATAAGTATCGACGATATCAGGCCAGTTGGTAGTTTGGGACCAGCCGAGATTTTCATTAAATCCATCAACGGGAAAAAAATCGCTTCCCAAAGAGGCAAAGCCATAAAAATTTAATCCCTCTTTGCTTTTTAAATGAACTTCATATCCAAAAGAATTGGAAGTCATATGAGGGCTTACCAAAAGCATTGGATTTCCGGATTTTGTTTTGCTTCCATCAATAGCCCAGGAATTAGAACCATGCTTCCCTTCATTTCTAATATGAGGAGGTGGATTGGTGCCGATCACGTCTTTCCAGTTCGATTGCTGTTTGAGCATCCACGTCCACCAGCCTTTTTGAGTTGTTAATATCATCCAGGGCTCAATTTCCAATCCTTTCCTTTCTTGTTCAGGATGTTTCTTCAAATAATAATTTAATCCGGCGACATAAGCATCACATATCTTTTTGAGCTTTGGGCTCATGGATTCATATTGAATTTTGGCAATTTCTGGAATTTCAAAAGCATGAATCACATAATCATCAGACAGATCGTTCGTGATCTCGAATTCGCTTTTTCTTCCGGTCTTTTCAATGAAAACTTTCTCCAGCCTTTTGAAATCATCTTCAGCACGAGCATAGGCATATCCAAACATAGTGGATTCATCGGTTTCACCATAAACATGTGGGATACCATAGATATCACGATAAATCACCACTTGCTTAGCCATTTCATCAGGGTTGTATTCTGAGGAGGTATTATTTTCTTTACATCCTAAAATGAGTAAACAGATTAATAGAGCCAGGGGTGTTTTGTTCATTTCCAAATAATTTATCTAAGGAAGGATAGAGGTGTTGGTGACACTTAATCCTAATGGGGTACTATCAGTTTTGGGAAAATAAATTCCTGATTATTTGAAAAATAGGGTATTACTGGTTTAAAGTCAAATCGAATAACGTGATTGCTCTTTTAATGGTGCGTAGCGTGGTAATGGGCATGCCTGGCCCTACTGGTGCCCATAGCATGCAATACGCATGCCCTATTTGCTGCCATACGAGTTATGCTGAGAATATCAATTGGAGAACTGGAGAACTGGGATTGACCCTGATAAAAAATAGATTAACAGGATTTAAATCATCCATTAATCCAGATTCAAACAAAAAAGCACAAGTTTAATCTTGCGCTAATGGGGTAAGTATTCATGGATGTTATTTTGTTGTAGAATGACCGAGTTACAGACTCTGCATTATATGAAAAAGTTTGAAGTTGTCCTGCGAACACTCCAAACAGTGAGGTAGATAGTACAAGTTCATTACCATTGGATAAACAAGTTGAAATACTGTTTTATGAATTTATCGGATCTAGCGGAACACTCACCTCTTCTTCCTTATACTTTGGATCTATGGCATATAGCGAAGGCTTTACAGACTTAGCTTCTTTATCGATTCCTGTAAAGGAATATTCTCCAGTATCGAGATCATAAATCAAAGTGGCTTTCTCATCGAATCCATAGTAAACAGTAGTATCTTTCAGCTTTACACTTCGCTCTTTCCTATCCTGAACCTTAATTTTTCTCTCAGATACTAAGGTTCTCGCCAGATCATCTTCCAGTACAGAGTAAAAGGCAATTTGGCCATTGGTATCATATAAATGGTATCGACAAAAACTTCCGTCAGTATAATAACGGTCAAGACGTAAATCTTCGAAAGGAATTACCCCAATGTCTGCTATTGAGATGCCTTCTTCTTTAAAATAAATATTGGTATTTGTTGAAGGCTTTTTCTTTTTAAACATACTGTATACAATACTAAAAAGCATACCAAAAATAATCAGTAGCTGCCAGCCATATTCTTTTATGTCTTCAATGCTATCAGCCATGGAAAAGAAAAAGAAAAGCGCTCCAATACCAACTAGCAGGAAAAATATCTGAAATCCACCAGAACCTTCTGATTCATCGCCATTGGTTTGTGTGAAGAATTTAATTTTTTGATGGGGCTGAACTGAAGGAGAAGTATTCATAAAAAAATGTATTTAGTTAGAAGTTTAAAAAAATGAAGTTAGCTGTGTTGCTTAAATTTTAATGCTTGTTGATGGGGTACTTAGAAAATCAATAATTTTTTAAAAATAGTTAGTTTTTTAGCTCAATTTATTCTCCTGTTTATACCGGTGAATTTACAATTGTAACCTTTTGTTTAGAAGATTTTCAAGTTTAAAGCGCTTTGTAGCGATTGAATTGAGAGGGCTGAATATTAAAAATTAATACCAAGTGGTGAACCAGGATTGACCCTGATTTAAAATAGATTAACAGGATTTAAATCTTCCATTAATCCAGATTCAAACAAAAAAGCACAAGTTTAAACTTGCGCTAATGGGGTAAGTATTCATGGATGTTATTTTGTTGTAGAATGACCGAGTTACAGACTCTGCATTATATGAAAAAGTTTGAAGTTGTCCTGCGAACACTCCAAACAGCGGGGGTGAACCAGGATTAAAAAAGATTAATAGGATTAATGTCGTATTTATAGATTTAATCACAATTCCAATTGCAAGATTCTGCGTTTTCAAAATCTTGTTCTGTGAAAGTATAGGTTACATTGGAGCCAGTGAAATTATATAGATTTCTGTCATTATATTGCTGATTTTTAAAGGTGAAAATTTGCTTTCTTTCATTATTGTAAATGATTACCAAAGAATCTCCTTCAAAAAAGCTAATGAAATTATATCCTCTTGGAGGCAAGGTGTCTTGATAAGTTCGAGTCAATTCGGTATTATTTTCTAACTCCGTAACGATAGCAGTATTCCTTTCTGGATAAAAAGTGCTGTAAGAATTTATTTGAATATCTTTTCCACTTTCGTTTTTAATAGTATAACCATAAAACTTTCCTTTGCCTTGATCTGTTCCCCAGCAGCTTGTTAAAATAATAGATAATGTTAATAGGATGACTTTATTCATAGTTTTAAAAAAAATAGACTCGTGAGTTGAATTAAGCAATTGGCCCGTCTGCATGTGTATTGAACTAATTATTTCAGCGATTTTACTGAACATTTTCTCTTTCCGAATCACTTATTTTTTGTTTTACTGACATGATTTTGGTTGCTTCATAGTTGATTTTACGAATGTATATCAGAAAGGTATGATTTCAAAATATATGATATGTTTTAGAGATTTTATCGAATGTATTATGATAATCTGCAGGTGTACTAGTTATAAAACCTGAACAAACTTATGACAATCGGAGAACCAGGAATGACCAGGATTTAAATTATCCTGGTATCCTTTCATCTTATAAATCCTCACTGACGAAACAAATTTGTCAGCATTTTTAAAGTTAAGACAAAAAAGCACACGTTTAAACTTTTGCTAGCGGGGTAGATAACTAAAACTGGGATATATTTTTTAATTACCTCTATTAAATCTCCTTTGATGAATCTAAGAAATAATCTTTTAGGTTTTTATATTCTATTTCACCAGGAATCCAGCTTGCGAACTTCCAATATCTCCACTTTTCTGATTTTTCTTGAGGTGGTATTAATAGAAACCATTGTTCTTCCTGTTTTCCAGCAATGATTATACTTTTAGATAATGCTTCAGCTATTTCTTTATTTCCGTTTTCTTTCCAGATTTCAATTACCTCGTTGTCAAAATCTTTTAAGTATTCTATATTATTTACTTTTTCGAAGCTTGGTTCAACCGCATCGTTATAAGTTGGATACCCATTGGCAATTAGTAGAAATTCCTTGTAATCTTCCGGTAAGGTAACTTTAAGTCTTGATTCTGCTGCACTAATTTCTTTTTCAGTTGCCGGCGGATTACCAATCCAATTGTTTTCTAATTGCTCAGAAGTGTAGTTGCTATCTTTTGAGTTGATTGAATTGAGAAATAAGTCAGTTAATATTTTCTTCATTCTAGTTGATTGCTTATTGAAATCATTTCCTTCTAAATAATCCCAATAACCATTTGAGCTATTGTACCAATAAATATCACTATAGCATTTGATTTCCAGATTGAATGGACCATCCGGGTCTAAAAAATAATTCCATTCTAAATTTATAGTGTTTTTATCGAAAGTGGTTTTTTCAATATAATTTAAACTGTCAGGATAAAATCCATTTATGTTATGATATTTTTCTAAGCCTGATATCAGATTATTAGCTTTTTCTTTTTTATCAGCGCAGTTTTCACAAGCGGCAAAAAGAAATAGTAGTAAGAATAAAAATATATAAATCCTTCTCATTTTAATAGATTAAAGAATCTGGTCTAATTAAATCAAATTATTAATATTCATCCCTTTCAATAGTGTAGAGATATGGGTTTTCAGAATCAAGTTCTCCATTGTGATGGATTAAAAATTCAAGGTGTTTTGTGTCTGAAGTAAATTCAATTTTATCTATTCCTGTTAAGCAGATGTTGTCGAGGTAAAGGACTTCCTTGTCAAATATTCCAAATTTAGTCTGAGTGATAAATATAATTTCCCCACAGGCTAGAAATCCACCGGTAGTGACAACTATTTTTCTTTGATCGTCAAATTTCTGTTCATATACCACCTGGTTGATTAGTGGAGTCATAACGCCCCAGGTGACTAAAGGAGTGAGCAAGAGGACGGTTAATAATTTCTTTTTAGTGTTTTTGAACAGGGTGAAAAACAAGATTGCAGAAACTAAAAATGACCAGGCGATTGCCTGAAAGGTATAGTTTCCCTTTAGATTATATCCATAAAACTTGAGTACAGTAAATATTAGAAACAAAATAGTCGTAGCAACCAAGATTCTCCCTACAACTTTCTTTGCTTTTGGAAACTTCCTTTTTATCAAAAGCGGAACGCAGTTGAGAGCAATTATAAGTCCTATGAGGATTATTATCGGAGTCATTTATTTAATGTGGTGAGGCGATTAACGCATTAACCAATTTAGTTATTCCTTCAATCATATTTCAAATCACCTATACAAAATTGGGAATATTGTTTTATGAATAGTGTTTCCAAATATGATGTCTGTAGCATCAAATGATAAAATAGATGTTCTTCTTTTTTGGATGACTCTAAAAGTTCATTTGCCAATTTTATATGCTCAAGATTATGAGTTTTTTTAGAATCTAATTTTGAAGAGATCGAGTCTAAATATATTGATATATGTTCGAAATTATTCCTTTTGTGATAATCCAAATTGAGTTTATCAATCTTTAAATTATTACGTAATTCAAATATATTTTCAGCTTCGGATAGTGTTTGCAAATCTCTTTTACGATCACCAGATTCATGAACAACTGTTCTAAGGAGTTCTAATGATTGGTTATTTCGGTCTTCATTGAGTAAAATCTGATTTTTAATGCTTTGGTTTTCAGTTTTTGAATTGCAGCCATAAGCTATCAATAGAATTATCAAATATGGTATAATAGTTATTTTCATTGGCTTTGGGTAAAAAATAATACGAAAGGTTGTTTCGCTATCAATAAATTCCTTTATAAACGAAAATAGCACTTCCCTGTTCAATTCCAAATTGTTAAAAGCTAACACTAAGTGGTGAACCAAGATTGACCCGAATTTAAAAAAGATTAACAGGATTTAAATTATCCTACAATCCTTATATCCTATACATCCTAGTTCAGACAAACTGTGCGAAATTAAACATTCACTAGCAATAAACCCCCAACCCAATCATTCAGTAATATCCGGAAACCAACCGACGCTGATATACTGGTTGTAGTTTCCCTGGTCGAGGGTGATCAGGTCCTGTGCTACCCAGTAGTGGGACTGGTCTTTGTGTCGTGTGTAGTGGAAGTTTTTAATATTTTCTGTCCGCTGACCGGTGTAAATGGTTAAATTTTTATTCTGATTATAGGGGTTCACCCATGACATTACCAGCTGCAAATCATTCCCTCTAATCAATTTGTTGGTGATGATGTGATCATCATATATCTTAACCGGAATCTCTTCAAGGTGCTTTTTTAAAAACAGGTTTCCCTCCGGGGTGCCAAAGACAACCAGGTCATTGTTTTTTAGATCCCTTGCTAGTGCTTCTTCATCAGTGATGATCCGGATCTCTGTTGAAAACATATCCCGGTATAGTTTTACAAAAGAATGCATTTTCTGCTCCGCTATGGTGTCCTTTTCGTGGGTACCGATAATAAACAGGGTCGTGCTATCCAATGCCACCCGGTTGGGCTTTTTGATTTCATCGATCCCGTACGATCTAGTGTGCTTGACTAACTGTTGCTTTTCATTGATATACTCTTCATCCACTTGCTCAAAAGCCCGGATCAGCTCGGGAGCAAAATCAGCAAAGGTTGGATATTGAAGCCTGTTGTTTTCGTAATCTTTCAGTTTATTTATGATCAGGTCACCGTAAATAAACCGGTTACCGATCATCAGTTTATAAAAGATGTCTTTCGAGTAATTCGTGCCAAATGCGATATCGGTAAGTCGAATCACGCTAGCCCGAACTACATGCTCGCAAACAATGGTGTGCCAGTTGTGGTATGCCTGCTGCTGCATGGATTGCCTGATCGGTTCCTGGAGGTGTTGAAACTGTCCAACTTCGCTCTTAAGCTGGTCAATGGCCGGATTAATAAACCCATGGCCAAACTCATGGAAGATCAATTCGATGGTACTTACACTCAACGGAAATTCAGAAAGGTTTCCGGAGTACGACCGGGAGGAAATCACCGCGTACATTTCTTCTTTGCCATTCGAAATTATTTTTCTCCCGAAATTACCGTATCCACCATTGATATTCAGTACCAGGTTGTAGCCATCGAGTTTTTGTCCGAAGTAATTCTCCATAATGGATATAGCCTCGAAATCTTTGAAGTGATAGGCGGTATTGTGAAGAATGTGCTCGTAGAAACCTTCTTGGTTTTTATAGAAAAACGTCTTAAAATCTGATTTTTGAGCGTAATTTTTCAATGCAGTGGCTAATTGTTTGATCTTTTCGAGTCCTCCGGCTCGTTCAATTATACCTGAAGGTAAGTTTTTATTGATCTCAAAATTTTCGTCCAGGTACAGAAGGAAAAAGATCGGGTCATCGATACCCCAGCCATTTTGAAAGTAAGACATCAAAATAGAAGGAGCCTCCAGGTTCTTATACGGTTCGAAATAATCCAGGCACTCTTTTTTGTATGAGATGTTCGCTGTGTTGATATCATTTAGTCCGGCCTGCATCGCCACGATATTAAATAGTTCGATCCACGGATCGATGGTCAGGGTAATCCCATTCACTGTTTGGGTGATTGGCTTTAATTGAACAGCGGCAATACGGTTAGTAAAAACGAATAAGATAATTGTAATAAGTAGTATATGTTTTTTCATGGGTTTAACTTTTTAGACATACCGATCCCGCGTTCATTAATCGGAGTTAATGAATGAGTTGGTTTTCAGTATGTTGGGTGATTTATTTTAGGTACTCTTTTTGGAAGCCTGGTATATCTTATCGAAAATGATAAAATAACACGGGCTGATGATCACGAATATCCCAATAAGTAAATAGGTGGAGGAAACAGCCATTGGACCGATCAGAAAAGCGGTTAACACCAAGACGGAGATGATCAATAATACAACAGAGGTCTTCGCATCAAAGATTGTCTGCCTCGATTCCTGTTTTTTCAGGTTAAGTTCCCGGATCACTTTCTGGTTAAAAAAGATATTGTCTACGGGTTTTATATCTTCTTTTAGTGCTTTCTTAAAAAAATCTTCTTCTTTCATTCTGTTTTCTGATAATAGTACTCCTTCAGTTTTTTTCTTGACCGATGCAAGATCACTTTGATATTCGACTGACTCATCGAGGTGATCTGCGTAATTTCTCTAATGCTTTTTTCCTTCAGGTAAAACAGTGAGATCACAGCATACTCATTGGCCTGCAAGGATTCTAATAACTCACCAATATCCACCGGCTCTTCCTGTTCATCCTCAATTTTTTCTTCCCTGATGTACTGGGGAATGTATTCGACCAGGTTTTTATCCGACTTCATTGCCTTCAGGCATTCGTGGTAAACGATTTTGTAAAGCCAGGTTGAGAATTTCGCTTCATTTCTGAATGTACTGATGCTTTTTAATACAGTAATAAATGAATTCTGAACAACATCTTCGGCATCGCTTTTATTTTTCAGAAATTTCAGTGCGATGGAAAAAGCAAAATCCTTGTGGTTATCAATGAGCGTATTCAGTGCCTTTACATCACCTTTTTTGGCATTTCTGACCAGCTCCTTCGACATTACCTGTTTTTAATAATAAAATGAAAGATTAAAGAACCTAACCCGAAGAATATGGTGATGATCGAGAAATAGGAAACAACTTCATCAAGGGAGCTGAAAGTTGCCACCAGGTGTGCGACAAAAATACCGGTACCGACAAAACTGGCAATGATTCCCCTGGATAAGCTTTGTAGCTTCATTTGCTCTAGTGCATCCTGGTGAATAATACTTTCTCCCTTTGCTATCAATTCCATTTTTTCTTTATGCTTGTTGCGAAAGTAGTAGATCACGACGATTGCAACGGATATAAATACAAAGACTATCGGTAGTCGTTCTAAAAATTGATTCATAATTAAAGAATTTTAGTTAAAAAAGAAATTCGTTTATGCTTAGAGAGAAAAAATATCAAAAGGTTACAAATGAATTTAAATTTATTTCTGTTTAGTAAAGAAAAGGAAGTAAAAACCGCTTATTTCAGTTTTCCCCAGGTAAATATTCAGGCTAATCAATACTTTAATGACCTGTACTTTCAATGCTACTTTTGAAAATAATAATTGCTTATCCGGAATAATAATGCGATTTTAAATTGAGCACCACACTTATTTTAATATTATGGCAGATCTTCACCGAAGGCAATTGATCAAATTTCTTCTTGCCAGTCCTTTACTTTCTCTTGGTTTCCCTTCCTGCATTTTTGATTCGGAAGATAAGGAATCTGATCAGGTCAAAAAGATGGTCGATAAATTGATCAGCAATCCCGAAGAGGCCATGAATGTGTTTGATTTTAGGGCTGTTGCCGAGTCTAAGTTACCCCCGGCGCATTTTGGTTATATCCAGACCGGGGTACTGGATGATCGCACCCTTGGTGAAAACAGGGTAGGGTTTGAAAAGATCAAACTCAAAATGAGGAGGCTGGTCGGTCAGTTCGATCCGGATATGTCAACCGAAGTGTTGGGTGAGCAGTGGTCATCGCCAATAATTATCTGCCCGTGTGGGAGTCAAA
Organism: Mangrovivirga halotolerans; assembly: GCF_026241165.1. Lineage (GTDB taxonomy): Bacteria > Bacteroidota > Bacteroidia > Cytophagales > Cyclobacteriaceae > Mangrovivirga > Mangrovivirga halotolerans. Next base: position 399,738 of record NZ_JAPFQN010000003.1, read on the forward strand.
GAGCATTTCATGAGGAAGGAGAGGAGGCGACCAGCCGTGCTGCAGGTAAAGAAAAGCACCAGATGATGCTGTCTACGGTGGCCAATACTTCCATCGAAAAAGTCAATGAACTGAAAGGGTCTCCGGCCTGGTATCAATTATATCCTTCGAGTGATTTCGATGACACCCTGGCAATTATTAAAAGAGTAGAGAAGGCAGGGTGTGATACGATTGTGCTTACCGTTGACATGGATAATGCCGATAAGCGGGAAGCACTCTGGCGATCGATCAAACTGGATACCCGGGAATGTAAATCGTGTCATGGCGATTCAGAATCAGGCTATGTCGATGGAAAACCGATGGTCAATAACCTCAAAAATACTTTTCAATTTCATCCGGGAATGGACTGGGAATTTGTAAAGAGGCTAAAAGAAAACTGGGAGGGGAAATTTTTAATCAAGGGAATCGTATCCGGAGAGGATGCCGAACTAGCGTTGAATGCCGGTATCGATGGACTAATCGTTTCCAATCATGGCGGCAGGGCGACTGAAAGTGGACGGTCGACTATTGAATGCTTACCCGAAGTCGTGTCGGTGACTAATGATAAAATCCCGGTTATTCTGGATGGTGGCATTCGAAGAGGTGGAGATATTTACAAGGCCCTGGCGCTAGGCGCAACAGCAGTGGGTATTGGAAGGCCTTATTTATGGGGACTTGCAGCATTTGGTCAACCGGGAGTCGAAATGGTATTGAAGATATTAAAGGAGGAGTTTAAGCTGGTGATGAAGCAGACGGGGGTGAGCAAAATAGAAGAGATCAATAAAGATTCATTGGTGATGTAAAATGGTTTTTCTCTGCTTAAATCTTAATTCATTCTCACACAAATTAGATCAAATGACAGGGATAGAAAAAAGATCTGTGTTATTGGTTTAACTCAGTGCGAATCTTTTTCTTAAGACTTTCGATATTTTTCTCCACCTCACCATACATTTTCAGGATAAAAGTTCTGTTCACATAAATCTTCCAAAGATTAATTAAAAGAATTTTTTTGTCACTCTCACTGATATCCAATGGCAGGTTGATATCGATAATGTTGCCTTTTGGATCAAATATAAAATTGGGAGTGATAGTTTCGTTTATTTGCTTGAAATAGGAGCTATGAAACTGCGCTTCTGGATAGTCCTCTTCTAATTTTTTTAATGTCTGGTAATCAAATTCGTATAGAGAAATGATTTCCGATCTCAGGGAATCATTTTTTATTAACTCAAAGCCCCTTGATTTTAGCGTTTCGTAACCTGATGTATTTTGAAGAGAAATAAAGTCACGGGTTAACATGTAATAGTGTTGTGCTAACGAATCGGTATTAAAACTTTTACCATTGATTACATCCTTCCAGTATATGACAGATTTAATTCCCTGTTGATGTCCGGTTACATTCAACTTAACATCTTCAGAATCCTTTATTAAGCCATTTAATATTTCCGATAATATTTTAGTCTCAGCAGTATTATCCCTTCGGTTGTCATTCCAATTGTTAAGGGCGAAGGCTGAAATTACCGCAATAAATATTGACAGGAATTCAATTGTATATTTTTTCCAGTTCTGCTTATTAATCTTCAAAGTTTTTTGAATTAGCTATTTGGTTGAAAGTGGTGTTTTAATAACGAAAAATTATAATTGATCATAAATATTATACAATGATCTGTTAAAGTCAATTGTATTTCAATCAATTTTGGTAGAAATGATAAAAGTATAGAAAATGTGCTGACTGGTAGCTAAGAAAACCACCTGATTTATTCAACAGCCCTAATAATTCACTCAAACCCTTTTTCTACCGGGTATTAATATTCAATTTTTATTCAATAATTCCAGGATACCGGATAATTCGGATTGTAACTGCCCCATAGATGCATCAAAATTAACGTTATGGTTTATGGAGTCCATTAGTTTCATTGCTTTAGTGTCATTTTCTAAGGTCAGTATAAAAAGCTTAGCAAAATTGTTCTCAATTGAACGCTGGCGGTTTTTGCTCTGAGTTTCAAAGTATTCCAATACTGAATCCCTGTTTATTTTCAGGTTTGATCTTTTATAAATATTTGTGGAGGAGATATGGGCTGTTGAGTCTGCTACAACTATATCATGTCGTATAACCGGTGTATACTTCCAATTATTGCTCTTTCCTGAAGGTAATTCGGTTTCTTGAATTAAATAAAGGCCTTTTTTATCCTCTTTGACTTTAAATAAAGAAGGTATAGAACCCTCAAACATTAATTTTTTGTTTTTATCAAAAATACCAAATTCATATGTGACACCCGAAACTGAATCATAATCGAAGGAACATAATTCAACTAAATCATCATTGAATTTCAAGTGTTCTTTAGGAGAAGCATAAACACCATTGCAATAGCAATTTTCATGGATTTTCACCTCAGTCGGATTTTCTTCGGATAGATTTTCTTTAACAATAAAACTATCTTCATTAGTTGTCTTCTCAGTAGAAAGGTTTACTTGTTTAGAAGTTTTCTGCTCATCAGCTTTTTTGTTATGGCATCCGGTAAGAAAGATGAAAAGAACTGGAAGGAGATATATTAAAAAATGTTTTTTCATTTTTTGTGCTTAGTTCTGGAAATTTGGTTAGTTATTAATGTTGATATCCTTTTTTCTATTTTTCTTTCTTAAGCTCTTCTAAATTTTTGTTCAAACGCCTAAGTTCTATCAGTATTGAATCCTGTTGGTTAGGTTCAGTGAAATGTTCAAAAATTTCTTGTACCTTATTTAATATGGAATCACTTTGAAATAGATGTGGCTCTTCTTTTAATTCAATTGTATCTCCAATTTCAATAGTTTCATTTTCTTCTCCAAGTTGAACTGAAATTCCTTTCAATCCGAGCAAGTTTCGATTTTCGATCAAGAATTTTGAATCTATGGGTATTTCTGGTTGTTTGTCAAACCGGAGCTTTATTAAGAACTTTCCATGTTTATTAAGGCTGATTTCATCCACCTGTCCAATTTCAAATCCATTTAAGGTCACATTGGCTTTTGTAGTGATTCCTTTGATTTTTTCAGCTTTGAGATAAATTGCCTTTTCGTCATGTATACAGGAGAAAAATAGTCCTGTAAAAGCCAATATTGTTATTAGATGCCGTTTCATTTTTCTAATTGAAGATATAAGACTTTATATGAAGCACTCCGCACTTCTGTTACTTCATTACATTATAGTTTTCGATATGAATAAATCCCATGAAAGGTACGAAAGTACCTGTTTTTGGATCAATTTCAAACTTATTCATACTGATTTGAAATTCCTTCAAATAAAAAAAAAAGGAAGCAGTTTTGCTTCCTCTTACCTTCTCTTATTACTGTTATAGCACTTAATTAATAAGTTCTTTATTGATAATTTCTTCCAACGTATTTTTTGGTAGTGCTCCTGCCTGCATCATCGGTTGCTTTTCCGTCGGTATGAATAACATACTCGGAATACTTCTGATCTGGAATACCGCAGAAAGTTCTTCCTCGGCCTCGGTATCCACTTTGTAGATGTTTACCTTGCCATCGTATTCTTCGGCTAATTCTTCCAGGATCGGAGCGACCATCTTGCAGGGTCCGCACCAGTCTGCGTAAAAGTCAATTATCGCGGGAACGTCTCCTTTATATTCCCATTCTTGTTTTGTTGTATAATCGAATATTTCTTCTTTAAATTTTTCTGTTGTTAGTTGTATTGTAGCCATTGCTCTTTGTTTTTTGTAAAGTTACCTGTTAGAGGACTGCATTTCTGTAACTCTGGTTACATTGTGCAAGGCATAATCCTTACTATAGTACACGATTGCATACCTTTAAAGTTGACCCTGGTCAATTTCTCTCCTGTTATTCGCCTTGATATATTCATTAGTATCTACGTTTAGGCAGGTGAGCCATCCACCACCATGAGCAAAGGTGTCGATGCAGATCGTATGGCCAAAATCAGCGATCTTACCGTCTTTTCTGGAGGTGTGTCCGCAAATCACTTTTTTTGAGGAGTCGTATTTTTCAGGTTCTTCGTATTTCTTCCAGAAAAGATGAAAGTCATTCTGTTCTTCAGGTTTCTTTCCCGGTTCTAAGCCAGCATGAACAAAGATGAATTTTTCCTTTTCATAATAGTGCAGGCAGGACTCGAGGAATTTCCAATGGGAATTATCGACTTCCTCGACCCATTTCTGGTAATTTTTGATGTCGTATGATTCTAAGGTACTTTCACCACCGGCAATGAGCCATTCATTTAATATTTTGGGACCCTCCATCGCATTGAGCATCATTATTTCATGATTGCCCAGGAGGAATTTGAAATTGAATTCTTTGTTTTGGTCAATCAGCCAGTCGATCACTCCTTTGCTGTCCGGTCCCCTGTCGATATAATCTCCGAGGAAGACCACGAGATCATCCTTTTCGATGATTCCCTGGTCGAAAATGGTCGTTAATGGCTTCAGGGTGCCGTGAATATCTCCGATTGCATAAGTAGCCATTCTCTTTCGCTTAAATGGAAATTAATTTGTAGCTGTTGCTAAAACCTCTGATGGTTCATTTTTATCCTTTTCGGTAGGAAACAAATACTTAACTATCAGGAAAACAACAATCGGAACACCGATCAGACCGACTAATGAATACCAGTCGCTGATTGGAGCACCGCCATCTGAAAGGAAAACACCTTCTCCTAACGGACCATTAGAGAAAATGGTGTTAAAAGTGAAATTCCATCCCAGGTGAAGTCCGATAGGCATTAAGATAGTCTGGGTTTTAGCAAATGACAATGCCCATGCATATCCCATTAATCCCGTACCGATCAAGACGATAATCATCGGGACTACATTGCCAAAAATACCGTATGAAAACCAGTGATAGATACCAAAGGCTAATGCTGATATGAGAAGGCCTTTTTGCTTCCCAAGTTTTTTAATGAGTATAATTAAAAGAGCCCCTCTGAATAGTAATTCTTCAGTAACTACAGATTTCATATCCCACAATAACATACCAGCCAGCATATTAAGATCATATGATTGGTTCAGATTAAACCCAAGATTGTATAATGGTATTTTGGCCAACTCGACTCCAAGACAAAGGATAGCTGTGATGCAGAATCCGATAAGAAATTGTAACAGTCTTTTATGAACAGGTAATACTCCTAATGCTAAAATAGACTTCCGTTGAAAAACGTAAAGTAAGATCCATGAGATTAACAAAATAACTAGTATTCCCAACATAGGAGATTATGGTTTTCAGGTAAAAAGAGGTTGGTTAACAGATAATTATTTAGTTGATTTTTTCACAAACTTCGTCAGGATCACTATTTGCTGGCCATTTACTTTGCCTTCGATCTGATCAGGATTATTATCTACCAGTAAAATATTTCTTACTGCTGTACCGCGTTTAGCAGTGAATCCGGCACCGCTTACATTCAGGTCTTTGGTTAAGATTACCGTATCACCTGCTTCCAGCGTGGCTCCGTTGCTGTCTTTGTGAATGACTTCATTTTGCTCTTCTTCATTTCCGGAATCTTTTGCCCAGGCCATCGTTGGCTCATCCAGGTAAATCGTATTTAATAGGTCTACGGCCCAGTTTTCAGATTTGAGTTTATTTAAGGTCCTCCAGGCAACAACCTGCACTGCTGGTGTCGGACTCCACATAGTATTTCCGAGGCTGCGCCAGTGGTTAATGGTTCCCGAGGCTGGATCATCAATGTGTTTAAAGCAACTGTTACATAAAATGATCGATTTATCAATGCTTTCCTCGTTATCTGGTGGAACTAAATAGATGTGCTCCGGATTACTCCCTTCACAGAGTTCGCATTTGTTTTCACTTCGTTCTAATAGTTCCAATTTTAAATCCATGATACCGGTTAATTTGTTTTTGGAGTTCCAATCTTAATTGTTGCTATGAAGTTAGTAATAATGTAACTAAAACTTGCTAAAGGATTAAGTATAATATGAGCTTTTAAAAGAAGATTATCCGTTAGTAAACGTTAGTAAACGGAAGTAACCGTTTAGTAGCTGTTTGTATTTTCTTATTTTCAAACTTTCCTCCTTCCTTTGTATCACTGTCAAACGACAATACATGTTCAACCAAAACATTTATTATTATTATGAATTCACTAAGAAACAGAGTGCAATTAATCGGGAATTTAGGTGCTGATCCGGAAACTAAAGAGTTTAATTCTGGCAACAAGATGACAACATTAAGTCTTGCTACCACGGAAAGTTACCTCAATAATAAAGGAGAGAGAATAAACGATACACAATGGCACCGCATTGTTCTTTGGGGAAAGCTGGGAGAGATCGCCGGTAAATATTTAACCAAAGGAAAGGAGATAGTTATTGACGGAAAGCTTATCCATCGATCTTACGAAGACGAGAAAGGTAATAAGAAGTTCATAACTGAGGTGGTAGCACAAGACATGCTAATGCTTAATAATGCAAAGAAAGAAGCGGTAGCAGATTTAGATTAGGTTAAATTGATAGACACGTTTTAACCAAAAACACGCTTCCTGATCGAAGCGTGTTTTAAATTTTTTTTAAAAAGGATTAAAAATAAAAAAACCGGATAGCAAAAATGCTACCCGGCGATCATTAAATCTGAGTTAATTATCTTTCGTACTATAATTTAATCAATTTTTCGCCTTTCAGTACTGGAATTTCAGAGTATTTATCGATCGTCAAACAGAATTCGATATCTTTTCCAATTCCGATTCGTTTCAGCCTGTTTACATGTGATGATTTCTCAACAAAACCTAACAGATCATCTTTAGCCGCTTCATACATTTTAGCAGTCATTAATGGCGGGTCACAGGCACTTTCGTGAGTATCAGCCAAAGCTTCAACGAGTGCTCCGGCGAAAAGAGAATCTTCCATATTGACTTTTCCTTTCCATCCTGCACATAAAACCAGTAAATTATACTGACTTTTTTTACAATATTCGGCAACGGCACTCAGGTTAAGGAACGATCCGATAATCACTTCTTTTGCATTTCGACTCTTATTTATAGCTACGGTACCGTTGGTGGTAGTCACAGCTATTTTTTTGCCTTTTAATTCATCATCCATATAACCAAATGGTGAGTTGCCCAGGTCAAAGTCTTCAACCTTTTCACCATTGCGTTCGCCAGCAATTGTATAGCCTTTTGCTTTTAATTCCCGGCATTCTTCAAGACTTGCCTTTGGAGTAATGCTCTCAACTCCATTAGCAATTCCAGCAGTCATACAGGAGGTGGCTCTTAGAATATCTACTACGACTACCAATTTATCTTCAATAGAATGTAAATGAAGTAAGTCCGGAGAAAGGCATACATCGATCGTTTTACTCATAAATTATCCTTTATAAAGCGGCAATTTTTCTACTTTCGCTTTAAGCTTTCTTTTTCTAATAGCGATATATATTTCAGTCCCAGGGCTGGCAAATTCTTTCTTCACATAACCAAGACCGATACCTTTCTCCAACATAGGAGATTGTGATCCTGAAGTGACCATCCCAATCTGGTTTCCGTCAGCATCTTCGATCGGGTAATCTTTTCTCGGAATCCCTTTTTCTTCTAAAATAAAGCCTACCAGCTTTCTGTCAACGCCTTCTTCTTTTTGCTTCTTAAGATTTTCAGAGTTAACGAAATCTTTGGTGAATTTGGTGATCCAACCCAGTCCTGCCTCAAGAGGAGAGGTGGTCTCATCAATATCGTTACCGTACAGACAATAGCCTTTTTCCAGTCTTAAGGTATCTCTGGCTCCAAGCCCGATCGGTTTAATATCAGCTTCTTCTCCTGCTTTAAAAATTGCATCCCATAACGGAAGAGCAAGATCATTTTTAACGTATAATTCAAATCCTCCAGAACCTGTATATCCTGTTGCTGAGATGATTACATCATTCGCTCCGCCAATGCTACCAACTGTGAAATGATAAAACTTAATAGCCGAAAGATCTACTTCAGTAAGTTTCTGAAGGACTTCAGTCGCTTTAGGTCCCTGTACTGCAAATAAAGAATAGTCGTCTGAAACATCTTTTAGTTCAGCACCTATTGCCTCATTATACTTGCTTATATGTTCAAAATCTTTTTCGATATTGCTGGCATTAACAACAAGGAGGTATTTTTCTTCATTGAACCTGTAAACGATCAGGTCATCAACGATTCCCCCTTTTTCGTTTGGCAGACAGCTATATTGAGCTTGTCCGTCAACCAGTTTAGAAGCATCATTAGATGTGACCTTTTGGATCAACTCAATGGCTTTCGGTCCTTCTACCCAAAATTCACCCATGTGAGATACATCAAATACACCCACACCTTCACGAACTGTTTTATGTTCTTCGATGTCTGAAGAGTATCTTACAGGCATATTATAACCTGCAAAAGGCATCATTTTAGCGCCTAGCTTTTCATGAACATCATTTAATGCAATTTTTTTGAGCTCCATGTCGTTTATGTTTATTGAAAATCGCCACAAAGGTAGGAAAAAAGCTGAATTCTATTTTAGCGATTTTAAGATTAAGTAATATTGATTTCCTTTATTAACAATTTAATAAAGTTCAATTTTTGGTTTTGATAAATAAAATATAGACTTTAGTGATATTATTATTCTCCATCTCGAGAAACAAGATCATCATAATCGCGAAAAAAATATTTTCACTCTTAAAAATAAATATTCATATCGGCGAATATTCGGATTGATCCCATTCAACACAGTTGTTTTTCTGAATATAGGTACCTTTTTCTAAGGTACCGCCGATTGATTTTTTTCTCTTCTTCAAAAAAATATTTTAAAAATTTACTTTTTTTCAAAACAAAAATATTAACCTCCGGTTATAAACTTAATTAAACTGTGGTGTGGTATAGGTTTAATTTTCATGATGGCTGAGAAGCTAACCGCCTGATGTGGTAACAGGCGGTTTTTTATGTTTTACATCTAATTTTTAATAAAAAAATACAATTAAAAATAAGATTATCACAATTAGTTTGTAACTTTATTAGAGATTATGAATAGTTACCGTAGAGCTTAACTTCAATGAATCTTTATTTCCGGTTGGTTTCATTTACTAAGGTTATGTCTGCGGGATATCTGCAGCTATTATGCCTGTAAAGGAATGTTATTATTTAAAAATTAGTTAAGTATTTAAGTCCCATTTATTAACCATCATGAAAAAATCTACCACCTGGGCTGGAATGAAAGAGCTATTCCAGCTAATTACCATTCTATTTATCAGTTTTAATATAATCGGTCAGGATCACTGTAAGCAGGGATTCGTTACCATAAAAGTTTCAGAAGAAGTTGCGCTGCAACTCAATGAACAATTGAATCACACATCCGGTAACGTTACGATGACAGGTGACGCCGAACTGGATAATTTATCACAAGCCTATTCTTGTCAGAAAATAACACGATTATTCCCGTATAATCCGAAGTTTGATCAAAAGCACAGAAAATATGGTCTCCATCAGTGGTTTACACTGAGAATAGATGAAGGAGCCTCCATTGAAGAGGTGATCAAAAGTTATGAAAAGCTTGAATATGTTGAAGTTGCAGAACCGGTAATGGTTCCTGATAATGAGGAACCTTTTGAATCAGTGATAGATTACTCTGATGCAGGTACATTAGTATCAGGATCAAATGATCCTTTATTTTATCTTCAGTATTCTTTTGAAAATACTATACTAGCTTCTGGTGGCGATGTCAATGTTTTACCTGCCTGGAAACAAAATACAGGAAATAAGGCAGTAATAGTTGCGGTGATCGATGGTGGAATTGAGCAAACTCACGAAGACTTAAAACAAAACCTGTGGATTAATGAGGATGAAATTCCTAACAACGGAATTGATGATGATAACAATGGTTACATCGATGATTATAACGGCTATGGTTTTGGTGAAAGAAATGGAAATTATACACCAGATGGCCATGGGACACATGTAGGAGGAACTGTTGGAGCAACAACCAATAATGGAATCGGTGTGGCGGGGCTTGCGGGTGGATCAGGAAATAAGCCCGGCGTTCAGTTAATGTCCTGTGCAGTCTTTAGTCCAAAAGGGAATGGAGGTTGGCAGGAAAGTTTCATTTATGCTGCTGATAACGGAGCAGTGATTGCACAAAATTCATGGAGTTTCAGAACTCCCAATATATATATTCCTTCTTATGAAGTAGCTATTAATTATTTCATTAATGAAGCCGGTAAAGATGAATTTGGTAATCAGGTTGGACCAATGGCTGGTGGATTGGTAATGTTTTCAGCGGGCAATAGAAATAGCAAAGAACGGACTTTTCCCTCATATCTTGATCAGGTTGTTGCAGTAGCAGCAACTGATGATGAGGATAAACGAGCCAACTTTTCAAATTATGGAGATTGGGTAGATATTTCCGCTCCGGGGGTATGGATAGCTAGTACTTATATTGGAAATAGATATGCCTATGCTTCCGGAACATCCATGTCATGCCCCCATGTTTCCGGAGTTGCCGCTTTAATGGTTTCTGCATTTGGCAAGCCAGGATTTACACCTGAAAAAGTGAAATCATTAATGTATTCTTCCACAGATAATATTGATGCAACTAATCCTGATTTCATAGGTGCACTGGGATGGGGGAGACTAAATGCTCAAAAAGGATTTAAATCTAGTGTCGCAAGAGGCCCTTTATTAAAATTTCCATATGAAGAATTAGTTATAAGTGATATTTATTTTGGTCAGTCAAAAAATGTGGTTATTAATATTGGCAATCTTGGACTTGAAAACCTATCTATATCAAAGGTAGAATCTGAATCGGGTAGTTTCAGGGATTTTAAGTTTACAAGGTTACCACTTCGCTCTTTTTATAGAACAGAAATAAGTTTTGAATTCATTCCAAAAGCTGCTGGCCCTTTTTCTGAAAAGCTATTAATCTATTCCAATGATGAAAATGAACCGATTAAGGAATTATTGGTTTCCGGAAATGTTCTTCCCGCACCGATTCTTACTCTGAATGACTCTTATGAAGATGTAATCATTGATAACAACACAATCGATGAATTTCGATTTGACTTTAAAAACACTGGCAATGAAAAATTAACATACCGTTTATCTCTTGTCGGCCCTCAGGGAGATGGATATCCGATCAATACGATTGTTAATATTACTGGGGAAACACCTGTCAATTCAGAAGACCAGGTTCGAATGAAAATTGATGCCCGGGGAGTACCCAGGGGCACGTATTCTTATGGTGTCAGGTTTGAAACGAATGAACCTGTAGATAATGTCGATACCTTGTTTTTTGATGTGAAAGTGTTAGGTCCGGAGTTGGTGCTAATTGAAGAATTTTCAGAAGTTACTTTGAACAAAGGAGAATCAATAACCCATAGTTTTAGCGTTAAGAATATTGGAGAAGTCGGAGGGGATTTAAAATTTCTTCATCAACCTGGAGGAAGTGTTTTCAAAGATTCAATTGTTTATTATGCTACTGGTTTTGAATATAATAATAAAGATCTTGAAATATTTAATGAATGGGGGGAAGGTGAAATATTAACTGATTCACCTTTTGAAGGTGATTATCATTATAGAGTATATGGCAGTGATGAAATTGATATTTTCTTCCTACCAGATGAAATTGAAATTTATGAACTATATAATAATCCATCTTATATTAAATCAAATTTTCGGATTGCTGGAGATAAGGAATGGAGAATTGATATTGGAGAGCCTAGTTTTATTGAGGCCTTCTTATTCGTAAATCCATCTACAGGGGATATATATGTGGAATATGTTAATGGGCCGAGTTATGAATTAACAGAAGTTGATCTCAAGAATGCCTTTACCCCTGGAGAATATTTTGAGTTAGCAGTAACCAATTATCAGGGATCCATGGATCAATTGTATATCAACGGAAAGATGGTTTTGCAATTTGAAGGAGCAATCGCAGGAGCTACAAATATTCGTTTGTTAAGTTTAGAAGGGGGTGGAGGTTATGTTGATATTGACAATTATGAGCAAATGAAAGGATCCTATCGTTCAGCTGATTATTCATTCATTACAAGTGCTTTTAATGAAAAAATTGGTCCAAATGAAATTAAAAAAGTCAATTTTGAAATTAATTCGAATAATTCTACTACAGGGATTTTCCATAGAGATCTTATCGTTAAAGATAATGCTCAGGAATCAGTAGCCCATTTGTTAAAGGTAAATATCATAGGAGAAATAGGATTTGAAATTGACAAAGCTTCGATCGACCAAAATGTATATTTTAATAGTGATACCTTGGTCACTTTTAATATTAATAATAATGGTGAACAGGATCTATGGTTTGACCTAAATTTTAAAGATCAGTTTCCAGAAATGAATATTAAAAAATCTACTGTTCTTAAGGAAGATTTTGATTTATATACTATACCGTATATTTGGGAGATTAAAGACAATACAGGGTCAGGAATTAAATGGGCTGGTTTTGGGTATTATCCTCAGCTTAGACCTCAAAATCTTTCATGTTACAGTATATCTGGGATAATTTATGACGATCAGGACGTTCCTCGTACAGGGGATGGATTTGGATTGGATACAGAATTAATCTCACCTGAAATTACTACAGGATCATCGAAAGTTAAAGTTTCATATTTAATTACTCATGATAGTGGATTGGGGAAAAATATCCTGGATCTCGATATTTCTTTCGATGGTGGGGTGTCATGGATAAATGTATTGAGATGGGATGATTATAGAGAAGTACATGAATGTGAACGAGTAGAAGTAGATCTTGAACCTTTTATCAAAGGAAATAGCAAATCGTTTAAATTACGTTGGCATGCCTACGGTATAGAATATGCTAGTGGAGGTTATTTAGCAGATATTGAAGTATTCGAGTACGAAAGTAGTCTTGCTTCAAATGAAGGAGGTTTTTTATTACCAGTAGGTACTGAAAAAGAAGTTGAGATTAAGTTAGATTCTAGAGGTGTTAAAGATGGATTGTATCAAATTAAATCGGCGGTAAAAGCAAAAGGGTATGATACTTTAACAACCTATTTTGATTTGAAGGTAAATGTCTTAGGACCACCTGTTTTGGAGTTTGAAAAAGATCATTTTGATGTTGTCATCGAACAGGCAAAGTATAAAGAAATAGGCTTAACAATTAATAATAGTGGAGAAAGTCCTTTGACTTTAAATTTTGATTATAACCTTCCAGACAGTCAAAAAATTACCGATACTGAATATATTTATGCGGCTGATTTTGAGGATTTTCCTTTAGGAGGCTTGAAGCAGTATATGGGTTTAGGCACAAATGATCAGGTCTTTATTGATGATTATTCACCTTATTCGGGAGCTTCTCATCTTGTAATGGAACCAAGAACTGCATTTTCAAGAATTATGACTGAAAAATATCCCGAAATAATTGATCCGATAGATTCTGTCACCAGTGTATCAATGTTTTTGAAAATGGATTCAGCAAGCACTACGTTTTGGGAATGGAGAGGAAGTTCTTTTTTAGATCAGTACAGGTCTTTGAGATTATTATTTCAGTATGAAGATATGTATGTGAGAGATGGCGGAAAAGAAACCTATTTAGGTAAATATAATGCGGATAGTGTGTATAAACATTTGGTTATAAGTCATAATAACCTGACAAAAGAACATAAAATTTTTCTTGATGGAGAGTTGTTAAACAGTACATTAATCAGTAACCCTCCAACAACTGGTTTTACCTTTAAATCCAATGGACAAGATTATGATTCTAATTTAAAAATAGATGATATCGATGTGATTAATGGTAAAAGTGTAATGCCAATTGTCAGATCTGGTGATCCGGAATTCATTCTCGGACCGGGGCAAACTGCAGAATTAAAATTTATTGTTGATGCTGGTAGATTGAAACTTGGAGAATATCATGAAACGCTAAACTCTAATTATGTTTCAAATTCAATTATTAATAATGAATTCACTTTCGATATAAATGTAGTCGAACGGAAATGTATTCTAAATTCTAAGGTTAATCAATCTTTACTTGGGATTTTTAGCGCAAGTTCTTCTTCATTACCATTTCAAAATCCTCAAAAAGCTGCTGATCGGTTAATAACATCGCGATGGAGTTCAGACTTTAATACCGAGCAATATCTTGAAGTTGACCTTGGAAATGTCAATATGATTGATAGCGTAAGAATTTTATGGGATTATAATTATGCTTCTGCTTTTGATATTCTGGTGAGGTCTTCATTATCTGATGAATGGATACTTTGGACCTCTACTTTAAATAACAATTCACAACTGACAGAATTAAAATTATCTCAAGTTACTGCCAGATATGTAAGGCTGGAATTAAAGACTCCGGTGACATTGTTTGGTTATTCCATATTCGAATTCGAACTGTTCGGAGGATGTTTAGAAGAAGAACCGAGGTTATCCTCCTTAGAGATTATCCCAGAATATTATACTATTTCACAAGGAGAAAAAGTGAAATATAATTTTATAGCCAAAGATCAATATGGAAGGAATTACATTCCATCTTCAGTTTCCTGGAGTGCCACAGGTTTAGTTGATTTTGATCGGGAAACAGGAATATTAACTGGATTAGCAGAAGGAGAATACGAAGTTAATTTAGTTGCTGATGATATTACCACTTCGGCTATTGGCACGGTAGTTAATAATGACTGTGAAGTTTCTTTGGTTGGTAGCTTGGCTTTAAATAAATTTTCTGTAGCCTCAAGTGAGGAAGGGGATGCTTTTAACGCTGAAAAGGCTAATGATGGAAATATTACCACCGATTGGCGATCTAAATATGCCGATAACCAGTGGTGGTATGTTGAATTAGGAGCTACCTACGATATCCATGAAATCAATATCGACTGGGGAGTGAATTTTGCCACCTGGTATGAACTTCAATATCGTGATGCTGATGGAATATGGAGAGTATTCTATAAAGATCTGAGTGGAAACGGAGGGTATGATCAAATGGATTTTGATGGTTCGGTTTCTACTGATGCGATCAGGTTGTGGTCTTTTACCAGGTCAGGACCCTGGGGTTTTAACATCAATGAAATTGAAGTATATGGAGTTTGTACTCCCGGACAAATGGGTATGGCTACTTCTGAAGTGTTTGGTTTGATAGCCTATCCGAACCCGGTGAACGGATCTTTGAAAATAAAGGTTGGAGAAAATTTTGAGGGCGCATATAATGCTCAGTTATATGACAGCCAGTATAATATGTTTTACAATGGTAATATTAATTTAAATGCCAATTCGACTGAATTACCAGTTAATGTTAATACTCTGATCCAGGGAGTATATATACTAAAACTTGTGGATTCAGAAGGATATTCAACTACTGTTAAGTTAGTGAAAGAATGATACCTCGATAAAATTTGGATTTCTAAATCCCTTAAGTCGTGAAAACTTTTACTCTCACCCTAAAAACTGGAGCGAAATTATTTCTTTTGCTCCTGGTATTTCTATTGCCTTCTGTTTCCCAGGCACAAGACCATTGTGTAAGTGGTTTTGTCACTGTGAAAGTATCGGAAGAGAAGGCTATTCAACTCAATGAATTAGCAAATCAATCCAGCCAATCTACTTTTCAGATTGGGGATTCAGAATTTGATTCTGTTGCACAAAAAAACAATTGTACTGCTGTACGGAGGCTTTTTCCGTATAATGAAAAATTCGAAAATAAGCATAGAAAATATGGCTTGCACCGTTGGTTTGTTCTGAAAATTGATGAAAGTATACCGGTTGAAGAAGCGGTTGCTGATTTTCATGAATTTGAATTCGTGGAACATGCCGAACCACTGGTTATGCCCTCATATTCTGAACCAGAAGAATTAGCTTTTGAAGAAGATGCCTCAGGTTCCTTACCATTTGGAACCAATGACCCGTATTTCTACCTGCAATATTCTTTGGAAAACCCTACCATTGATAATGGAGGGGATATTGAAGTTTTAAAAGCCTGGAAACAAAATACAGGTAAACCTGAAGTAATAGTTGCTGTTATCGATGGTGGAATTCAAAGTGACCATCCGGATCTTGCTGCCAACATGTGGGTTAATGAAGATGAAATCCCTGGAAATGGCATCGATGATGATGGAAATGGATATATCGATGATTATCATGGATATGGTTTTGGAGAACGAAAAGGAGATTACACGCCAAATTATCATGGTACTCACGTAGGAGGAACAATTGGCGCAGCGACAAATAATGGAATTGGGGTGGCAGGTATAGCAGGAGGATCAAGGGAGCTCCCCGGTGTGAAACTGATGTCTTGTGCGGCTTTTAGTCCGAATGGTACAGGAGGGTTTCAGGAAAGTTTTGTTTATGCGGCTGATAACGGAGCCGTCATCAGCCAGAATTCCTGGTCCTTCATTTCTCCTAACATTTACCTTCGTTCATATGAAGAAGCTATAAACTACTTTATACAAGAGGCTGGAAAGGATGAATACGGAAACCAGGTTGGTCCGATGGCAGGAGGTATTGTGTTTTTCTCTGCTTCGAATGATAATTATGACCTGCGTATTTTCCCCAGTTACCTTGATCAGGTTATTGCTGTTGCTTCAACTGACCGGTATGACAGGAAATCCTGGTTTTCCAATTATGGTGACTGGGTAGATATTGCTGCTCCGGGATCATATATTCTTAGTACATACACTTCAGGATGGTATCGGTATTTATCTGGTACTTCAATGTCATGTCCTCACGTTTCAGGTACTGCTGCGTTAATATTGTCAGCCTATGGTAAACCAGGGTTTACTCCTGAAAAAGTTAAATCAATGCTTTTACAATCTGCGGATAATATTGATGAGCAGAACCCAAATTACATAGGAGATTTTGGCTGGGGAAGACTTAATGCCGCCAATGCTATGAAGTCATCTGTAAATTACGGCCCCTCGATTAAAATTTTAAATAATGATGTTGAATTTGGATCAATATATCAGGGTGAATCAAAAGAAATAGATATTTACATTGGAAATTCCGGTCTTCAAAACCTTTCAATTAATAAGGTCGTAGTTGCAGAGGGTATTTTTGAAAGTATAGATTTTACTACTTCACCTTTATTATCTTTTGACAGAACAGCTATTAAGTTAAAGGTTGCAACATCATATCCAAAGGATATATCCGAAACAATACAGATTTATTCAAATGACTCTAAGGTTCCGGTTAAAGAAATTAATATTTCCGGAGAGATCCTTTCAGCGCCAATTCTTCAATTTCAAGAAAGTTATGATGATATAGTTTTAAGCAATCATACAATCGATGAATTCCGACTTGATTTTAAAAATACCGGAAGTGAATTATTAAAATACAAGTTGTCTTTAGTTGAGCTTAATGAAGGAGACAATCCAATAATTACCTTAGTCAATATTGCAGGGGAAACTCCTTCAAATTCCACTGATCAGATTAGAATGAAAGTTGATGCAAGGAATTTACCCAGGGATATATATTCTTATGGCATAAGGTTTGAAACGAATGAGCCTGTTGATAATGTGGATACCTTGTTTTTTAACGTCCGGGTGTTAGGGCCTCAATTAGTTGTAGAGCCATTAGCTTCTTACGTTGAGATCCTGGATAACAATCAAGGGGTCTTGCAGTTTGAACTTAAAAATATTGGTGAATTCCCCGCTAATTATTCAATTTCGATGGGTCCGGGAATGAGCTTTAATGAAATTGATACAACAAGCCAGTTTTTAAAAGCTACTGGTTTTGAAGTAAATAAAGGAGAGTCCGAATATATTGAGGAATGGGCCAATCCGATTTATGGCGATTGGAAAATAACTGAAGATAAGCCTTATTCAGGAAAGAAAGCATTATATGGAGCGATTGACTCTGGAGTGGGATTAGGAATAGAGACGCCTATTGATTTTCCAGAAGGAGAGATTTATTCTGCGGAAGTGAGATTAAATATTTCTGAGGGAACCACATGGGCAGTCATTTTAAGAGGAAGTTCTCTCCCTGAGCTAGGCAAATTATTATTCAACACCAGGGAAAATAAGGTGCAGTTTCAGGTTTATGAAGGTGAAATAATAGATCTTGACTTCGATCTTATCACCAACGAGTACTTTAAAGTTGGTGTTCAGAATAATGAGTTTGGAAATCAATATAAAATTTTTCTGAATGATGAACTGGTATATGAGTTTTCCACTGAGGATTTTTCACCTGAACTAACTTTCCCTAAGTATCTCGATGGCCTTTTTATTCTTGCACTGGATAATTGTGATGGGAATTGTGAGATATATATAGATGATATTGAAATATATAATAAGAGATACAGGAGTATAGATGAAAGTTACCTGCTCAATAACCTTGCTTCAGGTAACTTATCTCCAGGTTCATCTGATATAATAGAAATTATTCTAGAGAAAAAAGGATCGGATTTCGGGCAGTACTACAAGGATATATTTATCGATTATACAGGAGCTACCACCGTTCATTCTTTACTATTGTCGATAATTGGGATACCCAAATTTGAAACCAATTTAATTAATGCCCAGCCAAAAGTGTTTTTCGAATCTGACACCTTAATTAATATAGAGGTTATAAATACGGGAGGAGAAGACCTGGTGTTTACAACGGGAATAAAAGACCTGGAAGATTATCCATTCGAAAAGAAAGAATCAAGGATATATTTAGAGGATTTTGAAAATTCGTATTTGTTGGAAGGTTGGAAGGAAATTCCCACCCTTTATTTTTTCAAGAGTATTAATTGGTCATTAAATCCAGGATCTTATCATCGATTAGCAGATTCAAAAGAATGTGTAATTGGTAATTACATAGGTATGGATGGGGGTGATGGTGGAGGAAGTGCTGACCTGATTTCTCCAGGAATAAAGATTAATTCTGATAATACGCATCTAAAATTCGGTGTTTCTTTTTTGAATCTGATGGCATTCGGCAGATTTTCAGTTAGTGTCTCAACTGATAATAAACAAAGCTGGAATGAATTATTGGTATGGGATGACTGGAGTGACTATGTGGATTGTGCTGACATAGATATTTCTCTAAGTGAATACGCATCAGCAGGGGATATCGTTTATTTGAGGTTTTCAGCATTTCGAATTGATTATCTAACTTCTGTATGGTTGGATAATATTGAGTTGACGGAGGAAAACAGCGTGGTTTTACAAAGCCCTGCCTCCAAAGTATTACCAATAGGTGAGAAAGTGAGTTTCCCTATTTTAGTAGATTCTAAAGGAACACCTGATGGAATTTATAATTCAGAAATTAATTTATCAGAATCTAAATCAGGAGTTAGTGAAATCTTTGAGATTAATACTAAGATACTATCTCCTGGAAAGTTAATGGTAGATCGAGACCAGTTTGAGCTCGATGTAGAACAAGGAAATACTAAAGAGGTTGACGTGAATTTTTACAATTCAGGAGAAAGTCCTGTTTTGATTACATTTGATTATACCTTACCATCTAATGAGGAATTATTCTTTCAGGAAGAAATATTGTCTGAGAATTTTGATGATCTCGAACCTGGAGATATAAAACCAAGGTATGAAATAAATGCAAATTCACTCGTTACAATAGAGGATTATGATGCCTATTCTCCTGAAAACCATTTGGTGATGAGAGCAACATCAGGTGGGGCAAATATCAGGTCGGCTACTTATCCAACGGTTGAATTTCCAGAAGACTCTGTTTCTAGTTTTTCAATGTTCATTAATACGGATTCAATAATTAATAACTGGAATTTTTCTACCCATAATCATACACGAAGAATTCCATCGAAAATTCTAAGATTTAATAATAATGGCTTAGTTGAAGGGAATGAAGAGATCTTTAGTTTTAATAATGATACTGGCTACAAGCACTTTGTGCTTACGTACAATAAATTTACTAAGGAGAATAAAATATTTTACAATGGTAAATTAATGGATACTGAGATTGCTTATCGGGATCCTATTTTCTATTTCAGTTTTTCAAATAGTGAGGATGAAGGAAATTCTGTTTTAGCGAAGATCGATAATGTGGAAATTATTAATGGCAAACCAAAAATGCCTGTTGTTCGTTCTGAAATTAAGTCACTTCATCTTATGCCAGGTGAATCTAAATCTTTAAACCTTACTGTGGATGCCGGAAGATTACATTTGGGTGATTATAGCAAACTACTAAAGGTTAATTACAACAGTTATCAACCCGAAACAGTAGATATTGGTTTTGATTTTGAAGTTATAAAAAGGCAATGTGATATCTATTCAAAAACAAATCAAACGATGACTGGCAGTGTTTCGGCAAGTTCTTTTGCATCCGAATGGCAGATTGCAAATAAAGCAGCAGATGGTTTACCATATACAAAATGGCATTCAACTTTTGATCCGGATCAATACTATGAGGTTGATCTGGGTAAAGTAAATATGCTTGATAGTGTGAGAATATTGTGGGATTATAATTTCGCTTCTTCATTTGATATTCTTGTTCGGTCTAATGAATCAGAACAATGGAGTACCTGGTATTCTAAAATAAACAATACAGACCAGCTTACTGAGCTTAATCTGACTCCGGTAAATGCTCGGTTTGTCAGATTAAAACTCAATAGTCCGGCGACTGTTTTTGGCTATTCAATTTATGAATTCGAATTGTTTGGCAGTTGTGGAGAAGGAGATCCAATTCTTACTACAATTGATGTTTCACCACATTATTATTCACTATCTCCGGGAGAGGAAATTCTTTATGAGTTTACAGCAAAAGATCAGTTTGGACGTGAATACATTCCTTCGAATGTATCCTGGAGTGCTATCGGAAATGTGAATATTGACTCTGAAACAGGTTTGCTTTCCGGATTGATGGACGGTGAATATGAGGTGATACTGACAGCAGATGGAATGACTCAGTCGGTATTCGGATCAGTTGTTAGTAATGATTGCAGTGTTTCACTGGTAGGTAGCCTGTCATTAAATAAACCTTCTGTTGCTTCCAGTGAAGAAGCGCTCATTTTTGTAGCTGAAATGGCTAATGATGGGAATTTGAAGTCAGACTGGAGATCAAAATCTGCCGATAACCAATGGTGGTATGTTGAGTTAGGTTCAACTTATGATATTCATGAGATCAACATCGATTGGGGAGTTAATTTTGCTACCTGGTATGAATTACAATACCGGGATGCCGATGGTATCTGGCGAGTATTCTATAAAGATTTGAATGCCAATGGAGACAATGATCAAATGGATTTCGATGGTTCAGTCTCTACCGATGCGATCAGATTGTGGTCTTTCACCAGGTCTGGACCATGGGGTTTTAACATCAATGAAATAGAAGTGTATGGTATATGTACTCCTTCTAGTGAGACAATGGCAGCTATGAACATGTCGGTACTTGCTTATCCGAATCCACCTCAGGATGTTGTCAATTTAAAACTTAATAACAATAAAGATGGATTATGGACAGCCGAACTTTATGATTCTCAATTTAATTCTTATGGATCAACTGAGATCATTTTGAATTCCGATGGTTATGCTGAATTACCTTTCAGGTTTGGAGGACTTTATCGTGGTACCTACTTCCTGAAGCTTACTGATTATGATGGAGAAGTAACGGTGTTGAAAATATTGAAGGAATAACTATTGGTTTTATGGCCGCCTCGAACAGGGGCGGCCTTATTTACATACCGTAATCTTTTTCTACCTTTGCTATTCGTATTCTAAATGATTTGTACCAGTCTTTTCTGCCTTTCTTTCTAGCAAAGGAATGTTCGGAATTGTGTTTCCAATTTTTAATTGACTCCAGATCTTTCCAATAAGAAACTGTTATCCCTATTTCTTCTCTGGCTGATTCAACACCTAAAAATCCAGGTTGCTGGCAGGCAAGCTCCACCATTCTTTTTGCCATTTCTTCATAACCTTGATCAATAGAGGTTCTTATTGACGTGAAAATCACTGCGTAATAAGGTGGTTCAGGTGTTTGAGCAATCATTTTTCTTTAAATAAATCTAATTGCCTGGGTAGTAATTGAAAGCTTTTCCGGTGTAGTGGCGAAATTCCATAGGTGCGTATCCCATCTCTGTGCTGTCGGGTAGGATAGCCATAGTTTCTTTCCCAGCCATAATAAGGATGTTCTTCGGCATACCTTTCCATCAACATATCCCGATGGGTTTTAGCAAGTATCGACGCGGCAGCTATTGAAAAATATTTTGAATCTCCTTTAATAATGCATTCGTGACTGATCTCCGGGTAAGGGGTGAAGCGATTCCCATCGATCAATAACAAGTCAGGCCTGGTTTTTAATTGATCAACGGCTTTATGCATGGCCAGAAATGAAGCTTTTAAAATATTTATCCGGTCGATTTCTTCAGGCTCAACCACAGCGATAGCCCAACTAATGGCAACCTCTTTAATGTCATTAACTAATGATTCCCGGGTTGTTTTATTTAGCGCTTTGCTATCGGTAAGTATATCGTGTTCAAAATCTTTAGGCAGGATCACCGCTCCGGCAACTACCGGACCTGCAAGGCATCCTCGTCCTGCTTCATCGCACCCCGCTTCAAATTGATAAGTATCTGAAAAAAATGACTTTAACACATTGCAAAGCTATAGCATTTTAGTGAGAATGTGAATCCTTGTGAGGTAATTCCCATTTTATTCCCAGGAAAAAATTTCTT
Organism: Mangrovivirga halotolerans; assembly: GCF_026241165.1. Lineage (GTDB taxonomy): Bacteria > Bacteroidota > Bacteroidia > Cytophagales > Cyclobacteriaceae > Mangrovivirga > Mangrovivirga halotolerans. The sequence continues at coordinate 422,258 of NZ_JAPFQN010000003.1, forward strand.
CCGGCAACAGGCCCGTAGTTATAAGCAGTATCGAAGTTATCTGCGAAACCAATAGGTGAATCTGGATCTTCTGTTCCTGATAACGGAGAATATTCCTGGATGTAGTCAAATACATTATTAATGCCGGTGTAAGCAGAAAACCCGTGCTTAAATGTCTTTTCGACCTTAAGGTCAGCGACAAAATAGGTGGGTGTCCAACGTGGTCTGGCAATTTCTTCATTATTAGCAGAAAGATCATAGGTGAGTGGCATCCTTACTGGTCCGTTCAGTCTCATATTTAAACCCATCGACCATCCTGTTTTAGGTATTTCGTATGCAATCGAAGTTAAGGCAGTCCATTTTGGTGCGAATTCGATAGATTGATACCCTTCATCAGTTTGCTCATAAACTTCCTGGAGGTTCATTCCCTGGTTGATGGTGATCCCATTTTGAAAGTCTATTACATTTGAAATATTTATACCCCTTGATATAAAATGTCCTTGTGTATTAGCATATATAATTTGCCCCGGGGTATCATAGTCCGGTGTGATACGATTTGAAAATCGCGTATAAAATACATCCAGATCGAGCATTCCCTGATTATTGTTAAATGTGTAGATATGATTAAGGTTCCAGGCAATGTTATACGATTGTTCAGGTTTGAGATCTTCCTCGATAATAATATCCCTCTGACCGGAGACAAAAGCATGATCTTCTGTAAATAAGTTTACAATTCTGAACCCAGTGCCAAAACTCAACGACGAGGAGGTAACCGGAGAGAATTTTTTCTTGATATGCAATCGTGGCGAAGGTATCAATCCATGAGCATTGTAGTAATCAAGTCTCAAACCACTGAGAAGGCTCCATGAATCATTTATTTCCCAATTATCCTCAACAAATATCCCAGGAATATATTGAGCAGATGGATTATTTATAATCTGGCCGGAATTTATAGTTTCTTCAGTTGCAACTGTGTTATCATCATAATGATTTAATCTGAATGTCGCGCCGGAAAGTACCGTATGATTTTTTATACTGAAAGTTTTGCTAACTGTAATAAATCCGGTTTTCTGACTGGCTTCATAGAGGTCACTTCCATAATAGGAGTTTTGCTCATGATTGCTCATTGAAAAAGTAACATTTAAATTTTTAATTCCTGGCAACTCGTATTCCCCAAAAATCATCATCCTTTTGGTATAGATGCTTTCTCCGTAGATTGAGTCATTCCCTCTTATATCTCTGTATGCATTATTTTTTAAATATGATTCAGTGCCATTTCTTCTGTCTTCATAATATACCTGGGCACCTAATTTAAAATTATTGCCATTCTTTTGAGCTATATTCCAATTAGTATACATGGATACTCTTTCAAAATCGATCATATCATTAAATTGATCTTCGTTTTTATCTTTGAAAGCTCTTTTATAACCGCCATTTATTGCAATAACACCATTTGTTTCGCCAATTTCAGTGCTGTATACAGCATTTCCATAGAGTTCGCCAAAACTAGTACCCATCAGATCGAAAGAAGCTTTTGGCATATGGTATTCATCCTTTGTGATCACATTGATAACCCCGGCCATAGCTTCTGAACCATACAGAGTTGAAGCAGGGCCTCTGACTACTTCCAGACGCTCAATTACTGAGGAGGGGATGCTGTTAAGACCGTAAACACTGGCCAGATTACCAAAAAGAGGCGTTCCATTGATCAAAATAGCGGTATATGCGCCAGGCAGACCATTAATGCTTACAGAATTTGTATAACAAACTCCGCACGCAACAACCTCATTTACTCCATTGATCATTTTAAAAGATTCCATTAGTGATGAACCTCCGGAAGGAATAAAGTTATTCATTTGTCTGGAAGAAATAACTTCGACCTTTACTGTTGAATTCTTTCGAGCATTGGGCATCATAGTGCCAGTTACGGTTACTTCATTTAATCCGAGAATATTTTCCTGTAACTCGATCTTCAGGCTTTTATTCACTGATGCCTCAACTGTTTTTGTTTTGAATCCAAGGCAACTGATTTGCAGTTTTTGGTTTTTACCCGGTAATCCTGTTAGTTCAAACACTCCATTCTCATCTGTGACAGTGCCGGTACCTGATTCAGTTTTTACTACTGCCCCGGGTATTGGAGTTCTTCCATCTGTAATTACTCCTTTAACTGAATACTCCTGCCCATGACAAAAATATATTGATATTGAAAAGAATAAAGTAATTATTAGTCTATACATAAGGTTAATCTAAAACTTTACTCAAAGATAGTAAAAATATTTTTAGAGTAGTCTAAAAATTAAATAGTGTGTGATGAAATTATTTAATATTCATAATAAGGCGGGCATACTTAAAAGATGTTAGATTTGTGCTATGGATGAAATGTACAACCCGTGGAAGACCCTGGATGGCCGGGAAGTTTATGAAAATCCCTGGATAAAAGTGGTGGAATACAATGTTTTAACTCCAAACGGATCCAAAGGGATTTATGGAAAGGTAAGTTTTAAAAATAAAGCCTTAGGGATAATACCAGTAGACGAAGAAGGAAATACCTGGCTCGTCGGACAATACAGGTATACATTAGATGAATATTGCTGGGAGATCCCTATGGGTGGAGGACCTAATGAGCTTGATCATCTTGAATCTGCCAAAAGAGAATTAAAAGAAGAAACTGGCCTTGTTGCTTCGGAGTGGAATAATATTATGAGAATTCACACGAGCAATTCAGTTACAGATGAGGAAGGTTTTGTTTATCTGGCTACTGGGTTGACTCAAGAAGACCCGGAACCTGAAGATACTGAAGTACTTAAGGTGAAGAAAATGCCTCTTAAAGAGGCTGTTGAATGGGTAATGGAAGGGAAAATTACCGATGCCATTTCAGTTGCAGGTATTTTGAAAGCATCCAGAATTCTCAAGGTCTGAGAAAGTTAAATGAATTATTTCGAGCATTTTAAAATAAATTTCAAACTGGCTGTGCCTGTGATGATCAGTCAGTTAGGTCATATAATGGTAAATGTGGCTGATAGTGCCATGGTCGGACATCTGGGGAAAACTCCCCTGGCAGGGTCTGCACTGGCAGGAAGTATATTCAGCCTGGCCATGACTTTCGGTATAGGGTTATCAATTGGTGTTACCCCTTTCGTTGCTGCAGCAGATGGTGAAAAGAATTTCAAGCGACTTGGAGGACTCCTTTACAACGGAATGGTAGTAGGTATTGCCGGGGGACTATTATTATGCTTGCTCATTTTTGCTGTTTTTCCAGCGTTACCTTATTTTAATCAACCTCCTGAGGTTGTTACTATTGCTAAACCTTATCTGGCAGTGATCGGGTTTTCACTGATTCCATTAATGTTATTCCAGATATTAAGACAATTTGTCGAAGGTCTTGCTTTTACCCGCGAAGCAATGGTTATTATTTTATTATCGAATGTGTTGAATATCATTCTTAATTACATATTCATATTCGGTAAACTTGGACTGCCTGCAATGGGACTTCTTGGGGCAGGTTACAGTACCCTTATTTCGCGTGTAGTGATGATGCTGGCAATCTGGGTTTTCGTAGCGAAAAACAAGCGATTTAATATACACCGGCGTTTTGCTGTAAAAGCAAGAATTAAACTTGAAACGATTAAAGAAATATTAAGAGTAGGCCTGCCCGGTGGTATACAATATACATTTGAGGTGGGGGCTTTTGCCTTGGCTGTGATCATGATGGGGTGGTTGGGAAAAGTCGAGCAAGCTGCGCACCAGGTGGCAATTTCACTTGCTTCTGTTTCCTATATGATGGCCTCCGGACTCTCAGCAGCGGCAACGATCAGAGTGGGAAACCAATTTGGAAAAAAAGATTTTCCAACCTTAAAGAAAGCTGCCCATACTTTATTTGCAATGGGACTGGTTTTTATGGGGGTTTGTGGCCTTTTTTTCGCTTTGGCCAGTCAATGGCTGCCAACGTTATTCATCGATGATCCGGAAGTAATATCTTTGGCTTCAAACCTGATAATTATTGCTGCTGTTTTTCAACTATCAGATGGATTGCAGGTTGTTTGCCTTGGTGCACTTCGTGGACTTACCGATGTCAAAATCCCAACGATCATTACGATGTTGGCTTATTGGATTTTCGGTTTACCTGTGAGTTGGTTATTCGGGTTTAAGCTTGGTTATGGAGCCGAAGGAATCTGGTATGGGCTATTGATTGGGTTGACAATTGCAGGCGTTCTTTCTTTGATTCGTTTTGAATGGTATACCAATGCAATGGTGAAAAGAAGTAGTTACAGGGTCGAATCATAACCTTCATTTTTCGACATTTGAGAAAAATAATGCATCTTTATGAATTAAGATATTTTTTATCATGAGTAAATACAACTTATTATTTCTTCTGTGCACTTTATTGTTTTTTTCTGCTTGTAACCAGGAAGAAAAGGAAGAGAATGCCAGCCAGGAAGAAGAAGATTATGAAATCATGTCGATGGAAGAGAGGGCTAAGGTAATTGACTCCCTTTTACAGATTCGAATCAACAGGGTTTTGCCTGAGTTGATGGATCGGACAGGTATCGATATGTGGATATTGATAAGTAGAGAATATAATGAAGATCCAGTTCTTGAAACAATGCTTCCGGCTGAGTGGATGTCAGCAAGGAGAAGAACAATTTTGGTGATTTCTTATAATGGTGATAGTCTGAATACTTATGCTATAGCCAGATATAATGTTGGTGAGGTATTTAAAAAAGCCTGGGATAAAGAAGAAGAACCCGATCAATGGATGGCATTGAGGAAGTTAGTAGAGCGTCATAAGCCAAATAAAATAGGCATTAATATCTCAAAAGATTTTGCTCTTGCAGATGGAATGCCTAAAACTGAATATGATGCCTTGCTAAAAGCCCTGCCTCGAAATTATGATAGTAAGATCGTCTCGGCAGAAGGTCTTGCAGTAGGTTGGCTGGAAACACGGACCAATGAAGAAATGGCCCTTTATAAAGACATTTGCAATATCGCTCACAAGATAATTGCAGAAGGGTTTTCAAATAAAGTTATCACTCCCGGAGAAACCACTACAGATGATGTAGTCTGGTTTTTCAGGCAAAGAGTGAATGAACTGGGCTTAAAAGCATGGTTTCATCCAACGGTCAGTGTTCAGCGTTCTGATTCTGAAAATTTCGATCATTTACGAAGCTTTTCAGATAGTCCCGGAGACAGAGTTATTATGCCCGGCGATCTTCTACATGTAGATTTTGGTATTACCTACTTGCGTTTAAATACGGATACACAACAGCATGCTTACGTTCTTAAAGAAGGTGAAAAATCTGCTCCTGAATATTTAGTAGAAGCTTTAAAGACCGGAAATCAACTTCAGGATATCCTGACTAATCAATTTCTTTTGGCAAGAAGCGGAAATGATATATTAGCTACTGCTTTATCTGAGGCAGATAAACAGGGGATTAAAGCTACCATCTATACACATCCGATTGGATATCATGGTCATGCTGCGGGTCCGACAATAGGAATGTGGGATGCGCAAGGTGGTGTGCCTGGACCAGGGGATTATCCTTTATATCCGAGAACAGCCTATAGTATTGAATTAAACCATGCAGTAAATATTGAACCATGGGGTAAGGAAATCAGGATAATGCTTGAAGAAGATGCATATTTTGATGGTGAGAAAGTGACTTACATAGACGGTCGTCAGGAAGAATTTCTTTTGATAAAATAGAACAAATCATATTTTGATATGATACATATATTAGATCTGAATTTTCAAAATATAAGAGAGTCGATTGCTGCATTTGCAGTCGAAACCGATAACGGACCTGTACTAATAGAAACAGGACCTCACTCAACATACAGGTTTTTGCGTAGAGCTTTAAAACTTCGGGGGCTTGAGATAAAGGATGTCAGTAATGTACTGCTCACTCATATTCACCTCGATCATGCGGGGGCTGCCTGGAAACTCGCTATCGGAGGAGCGGATATTCATGTCCATCCTAAAGGATCAAAGCATCTTGCTAACCCGGATAAGCTTATGGAAAGTGCAGGTAGAATTTATGGTGATAGCATGGATACCTTATGGGGAAAGATGAAATCCATTCCTGAAAATCAGATTAAAGAAGTGGGAGATAATGATACTATTTCAATAGGTGGAGTAGATTTTAAGGCTCTTCATACTCCCGGTCACGCCTCTCATCACATAGCATGGCAGGTAAACGATAGCATTTTTACCGGAGATGTCGGTGGTGTTAAGATCAATAACGGGCCGGTAGTAGCACCATGTCCACCGCCTGATATAAATGTCGAAGCCTGGGATAAGTCTATCGAAGTACTCAGGGAAGCTGATCCTGAACGCCTTTTTTTAACTCATTTTGGTGAGGTGTCAGGAAAGGAAAATGTTAAGTCCCACTTAGACCAACTTCAGGAAAGCTTGCACGAAATAGCAAAATGGATAAAACCATATGTAGAAAATGGTGAGTCTGATGAAAAGATAATTCCGGAATTTCAAAAGAAAATGCATCGTCATTTAAAACAAAACGGGGCAACGATAGGAATGCTGGAACAATATGAAGCCGCAAATCCAAGTTGGATGTCTGTAGCTGGTTTAAAAAGATACTGGAAAAAGAATTCTGCTAAATAAGCATTTTTAGAATGAAAAAGTTTTTTAAGCTTATTTATACGATCTATGGAGCAATTACATTCGTAATTGTATTTCTCTTTTTATATCCTTTTTTTCTTTTATTAATTTTTATTAGGCCACTCCAGAAGAACTTACATTTTGTCAATCATGTCTGGGCCCGAATCTGGTTTACTGCTGTAGGTATGCCGGTTCACGTTATTAAGAAACAGAAATTTTCATCCAGGAAGCAGGTGATTTTCGTAGCTAATCACTTTAGTTATATGGATATAGCCATAATGACCTGGTTGTTTAATAATTTCATCTTTATGGGGAAAGCATCAATAGCAAGGGTTCCTCTTTTTGGATATATGTTTAAAAAGCTTCATATAACTGTAGACAGAAGCAGAGCGAAAGATAAGTATGCTGCTTACAGAAAAGGCCTTGAAAAAATCAAAGAAGGAAAAAGTCTCGCGATTTTTCCGGAGGGTGGAATAAGAGCGAAAAACCCACCAGTCATGGCGCCTTTCAAAGATGGTGCTTTCAGGTTGGCTATAGAGCAAAATGTTGCAATTGTGCCTGTTACACTTCCTTATAATTGGTTAGTTTTACCAGATAATGAATTTTTGTTTTCTTGGCACAAGCAAAAAATCATTGTTCATGAGCCAATTGAAACCCATGAAATGAACGAAAAGGATATTCCAATTTTAAAAAATCGGGTTTATAATATTATCCAAAACGAATTAAATAGTCATTTTCCGGCTCATGATTCCGTTACTGAAACTGTTAATGCATGAAGATCAATAAAGAAACCGTAAGAAAAATTGCTCATCTTGCCAGGCTCGAGTTAAATGAATCTCAGGAAGAGAGTATGATCAGTGAGCTTTCAGAAATCCTTGATTGGGTAGAAAAACTCAATGAATTGGATACTGAAGGAGTTGAACCATTGATCAATATCTCTGGTGAAGTTAACAGATGGAGAGAAGACGAAGCTAAACTTACCATATCTCATAAAGAAGCATTAAAAAATGCTCCAGAACATGACGATGACTTTTTCATTGTTCCAAAAGTAGTAGAATAATGAACAATAATTTTTTAGCTAATAAGAAAAGCACCACAGGTAAAATTCTTCAATATGTTTTATTTCTGGCATTTTTAGGCGCTGGAACCTGGTGTTTAGTGGCTTACTTCAATCATGGTGAAAATATTTTCCCTTGGAATGAATTATACAGTCTTCAAAAAGTTACTCAGCCATTATTTTCATTTTCTCTGGTAACAAGTCAGTTTAATATTTTAGCCGAAAATTTTGTCGGAATTATTTCTTATGGTGCGGGTCTGATGACGATACAGGAAGATCCTTTCTTTTATCATTTAATAATTTTCTTTTTAGGGCTTTCGGTAATTTTAAGTGCATTACCTGCTTTGCATAAATATTATTTTTATTTAGGCATATCCCTGGTGATGCTTATTCTTATTTGGTCTGATATCGATTCACTTCTGCTTTTTGGCAGGTTGGATAAGATTCCGGTAGTTTTTACTATTATTCTGCTTTTAGGTCCGACGCTATTCTTTAAATTCAGATCCAAACAGACCAAATTTGGCAGAAGGTGGATAATAAATCTGCTCACTATCCTGTTTTTTGCTTTAATAGTGATCAATTTTAGTGAACTGGATAGACCATTAATGTTGTTATCAGCGAATTTGGTTCATGGGAGTCTGATAATTTTTGGTGTAACTGTTTTATTCACTGCACATGATCTATTAACATTAGTAGCATATTATATTGGAGGTAATACCCGCTCAAATCCTACCTATTTACAGTTTATTTTCGCTTTTCTATTACTATCTGGTAACCTGATATTATTGTATCTTGGTTTTCATGAAGACCTGAATATAGACCTTGTACTAGCTCCGGCTATTATATTGTTTATCGGTGCTTACCTCGGAGGATGGTTGTCCTGGAAACTGAAGCTTAAAGAGGGTGAGTTTATTATCGACTGGAATGTTGATGGTAAATTCTTATATCTGGGTTTTGGACTGGTAAGTCTAGGATTGATTGGTTTTCAGGCAGCTACAGCAATAGATACACTATTGTATTCGATCAATGATTTGATAATATTTTTACATCTTGGTCTGCTATTTAGTTTTTTCATATATGTAATAATCAACTTTAATCAGTTTCTTAAACAAGGAATAAGAATAGGCGATAACCTGTATCGCCCAAAAATTATTCCTTATGTGAGTGTATTTGTATTTGGGACAGTTATTGGGCTTGGTCTGTATTTTATTACTGGTCAGCTTGTCACTAAATATGGAAAAGCATCACATCAGAGCTTAATCGGAGATTATTATTATTACCTGGATCAGAGGCAACAGGCAGAAGTCTATTTTAGAAGGTCACGTTTTATTGCGAATAGAAATATTCATGCAAATATGGCCATGGCCTCTTTGATGAGATTAAGAGGAGAAAAGGTTCGAGAGCAGGTATTTTATGCTGAGGCAGTAAAGTTATCTCCGGATCTCAGGGCACAGTTAAATTCTATACGATTACTCAGAGAAGAAGGAAGAGAATTTGAAGCATTGTTCAATATCAATGAAGTGGAACAATATTATAGTGATGACCCGGAATATTGGATAGCAAGAGGAGCTGCATATTCTAATGTCAAAATATATGATTCAGCAGTCTGGAGTTTTGAAAAAGCCTATGACTTAGGGTTTGAAGAAAAAGCAATAGCCAATATTATGGCGATTGAAAGTCTGTTAAAAGTTGGAGACGATACAGATTCTCTGAATAATGCCATATCTCCAGAGGATCAGTCAGATCTTTACAGGGGAAATCTGATTGCACTAAAAAATTTCCAGAAAGAAGAATTGTCTGATTTTAATTTCACACGTTCAGATTCTGTTTTGGATAAGCCTTCATTTATCCTTTTGAACAACGGAGTGGTAAATCAGATCATGAATCTTAAAGATTCTATCGAAGAATTGGAGCGATACCGATTTCAAATTCAAAATGCTGAATTCTTAGGTAGCGTAGAGCAGTTAAGTATTTTCAGGAATTATGTAAAGGGAAATTTTACAGCATCAATTTATGAACTCGGCGGACTTGCAGGGAGTAGCACCGGAAGTTATTACAGATTTTTACAAGGTATGCTGATGGCTGATATGTATCATCCTGATCTTGCTGCGGAATATTTCTTCAGGGCTGAAGAAAGTGGATTTGAAGGGAGTGCCTGGGTAGGAATAATTGCTTTGCTTGAAAGTGGGAATCTTTCGACAGCTAGAGATATTTACACAGATGCAATCAACTCAGGTTCAGTGCCACCGGATTATTTAAAGGAGCATGAACCTCTATTAATGGATTTGAGCATTTTAAGTGTTCAGGATCAGGTGGTTATATTGAAAGAACTATTAATAGAAAACCCATATACGAAGGCAAACGAACTGATGGGAGTTGATACGCTTTCATCGGAAGTAAGAGTTGAGCTGAGTAAATTTGAAGCTTCAAAGGGCCGGAGTGATAGGGCAAAATCATTTACAAATGACATTGAACCTCAAGTAGATCCTGTTACTGGAATGATTCTGGGGATAAATGGCCCTGTAGATCAACCAGAATCTGTCAGAGAAAAGATTTATAGTCAGTTTTTCAGTAGTTATAAAGAACTCTCTTCAGATGATCTTGAATCGATGGCTTTGGATTTGCTATATGAAACACCTTTGATCTTAATTATAGCAGAAGAATTAACCTCTCGAGATGAGATTCTAAAGGCAAATAATGTTTTAGCAAACGCTTATAATAATCAATCACAGAATGAATCACTGAGAATCGCTTATGTGATCAGTAGTGCAAAGGCTGGTCTTGAAGATTATGCCAGGAAAACATTTAGCGATATTAGAAGTAGTATTCCTGCGGATTCGGTTGAAAACTTAGAATTGATGATTGAAGACCTGCTTCAACAACCATCAACAGACTGGGAATAATCCGATTGTCATTATTTCTTTCCGCTTATAAATTAATGATTCAGAAAATGATTCATTGTTGGTTAATTTATATTGCTAAATAATTCAAGATCATGAGCAAGGTCATAGAGACTAGTAACATTTCCAAGATATATAAAATGGGTACCCAAACAGTGGAGGCCCTTAAAAGCATCACTATTTCAATAGATAAAGGAGAGTATGTCGCCTTTATGGGACCTTCCGGTTCAGGTAAATCAACCTTGATGAATATCGTAGGATGCCTGGATACCCCAACAGCCGGATCATACGTTCTCAATAATCATGATGTATCCAGTTTGTCAGATAATGAACTGGCTTTAATCAGAAATAAGGAAATTGGATTCGTTTTTCAGACTTTCAACTTATTACCAAGGGCAACTGCTCTCGAAAATGTAGCTCTTCCATTAATCTATGCTGGAATGCGAAAAGCAGACAGGCTGGAAAAAGCTATGAATGTTCTCAAAAGCGTCGGATTAGGGGATAGAGCTGATCACAAACCAAATGAATTATCAGGAGGACAGAGGCAACGGGTTGCTGTTGCAAGAGCTCTTGTTAACGATCCAAGTATTATCCTGGCTGATGAACCTACCGGTAACCTTGATACTAAGACTTCTTACGAGATTATGGATCTTTTCCAAAAATTACATGATCAGGGTAATACCATAATTATGGTAACTCACGAAGATGATATAGCTCACTATGCTCACAGAATAGTCAGGCTTCGCGACGGATTGATTGAATCTGACGAAGTAAATACCGATATTCGTACTGGTAAAATTGAAGCTTGACTATGAAAGTTTATACTAAAACCGGTGATGATGGCACCACTGGTATTCTTGGAGGTACCCGATTACCTAAATCTCACATCAGAATTGAAGCATATGGTACCGTAGATGAATTACTATCCTGGATTGGTATGGTAAGAGATCAAAAGGTGAACGAAAAACGTAATGATTTCCTTATTAGAATTCAAGACAGGTTATTTACCTTAGGTTCATATCTTGCCTCAGATCCTGAAAAATCAAAAGTAGCTATTCCGAAGATCAACGAACAGGATATAAAAGATCTGGAAGCTGAAATGGATACTATGGATGAAAATCTGCCTCCATTGAAAAACTTTGTCCTTCCCGGAGGCAATCAATCAGTCAGTTATGTTCACATTGCCAGAACTGTTTGCCGTAGAGCTGAAAGAGCTGTAGTGCTTCTTAATGAACATCAGGCTCTCGATAAAAAGGTTATCCATTATCTAAATCGCCTTTCCGATTATCTTTTCGTTCTGTCCAGAATGAATTCCAAAGAATTAAATGCGACAGAAACACCCTGGGTTCCCGAAAAATAAATCTCTTTCTAATAAACAGGGCTTTGAAATTTTATTTTGTCATTAAGATAAAAAATCAAATTCGTCAATATTTAATTTTGACAGAACAATAGAAGTCTCCTTTTTATTATTGATAATCATTGGGTTTCAAGATTTAAAATTGATATTTTTGCACATATTTTAAGTGAAGATAATAATCTTCAATATTGAACCCGAAATAACCCGTCATGACCGAAACTATTGATATTAAAGTAACAAAGATAAAGGAGTCAAAACTTCCGGGAGTTGATTTTGATAATATCCCATTTGGTCGAATTTACACAGACCATATGTTTATGGCCGACTACAAAGATGGTAAGTGGCAAAACTTTGAAATCTTACCTTACGGTCCTTTAGAACTTGATCCGGCAACAACCACCTTGCATTACGCACAATCTATTTTCGAAGGATTGAAAGCTTATAAATCAGAGTCAGGAGAAACTTTAGTTTTCAGACCTTTCGCAAATTTCGAAAGATTAAATAAATCAGCTGAAAGAATGTGTATTCCTGAAGTTCCTAAGGAATTATATGAACAAGGAATGAGAGCCTTGCTCGAGATCGATAATGACTGGATTCCCAATGAGGTAGGCAAATCGTTATATATTCGTCCATTTGTTTTTGGTACTGATGATTTTATTGGTATCCGTCCTTCTGATAATTATAAATTTATAATCATCACGTGTCCGGTAGGATCATATTACGCTGAACCTGTAAGTGTAAAAATTGAAACACATTTTACCAGGGCTGCAAAAGGAGGAGTTGGATATGCAAAAACTGCGGGTAACTATGCAGCATCTTTGTATCCTGCAAAGTTGGCTGCTGAGGAAGGATATCAGCAATTGATCTGGACCGATGGAAAAGAGCATAAGTATATTGAAGAGTCTGGAACAATGAATATCATGTTTAGAATCGATGATACATTGATCACTCCGCATCCGGGAGACTCGGTTTTACCAGGTATCACAAGAGATAGTGTCCTTAAGTTAGCAAGAGATTGGGGGGTTAAGGTTGAAGAGAGAAAGATTTCTGTAGAAGAAGTGGTGAAAGCAGCTCAGGAAGGTAGAATTCAGGAAGCTTTCGGAACAGGTACAGCAGCAACTATTGCTCATATAAAAAAGATCGGATATGAAGGAGCAAATTATGAATTGCCTCCGATCAGTGAAAGAGAATGGTCAAACAAATTTCTTAGAGAACTTGATATGATAAAATATGGTCAAGCAGAGGATAAGTTTGGCTGGAATTATAAATTATAAAGATTTTTAAAGTTTTTTAATGAAAATCACGGCCAGTGGTCGTGATTTTTTTGTGAATAATAAGTTAATTACCTTAAAATTGACAAAGGTATTTACCGCTATATTTATAAAAAAAATAATCACTAAGATAAATTCTCTTCTATGAGATCCACACTGATTTTATTCATTTTGATTTTTTCGTTTTCGATAACCTTTGGCCAACAGTTTATCAGAATTAGTAATAAATCTGGTTCAAAGAGAAAAGTAATCAATGTTGGAGATCCCTTTATATATAAATTATATGGTGATGAAACCGTATACAGGGATCAATTAGTAAGTGTGACTGATTCTACTTTTCAATTGACTTACGAAACATTAAAACCCGAGGAGGTTCAGGTCGTTTATAAAAATGAAACTAATTATATGGATAGGTTATCAGGATATTTAATAGCTGGAGGCGCAATCCTGGTAGCAATAGATTTCGTAAATATTAGGATAGTTAATAATGCTGAATTTGAGCCTAGTAGCGGAATTTTTATTGTAGGAGGAGCCATGGTTGGAACCGGTCTTATATATAAACTTCTGCGAAGAAGAAAATACAGGCTTGATAAAAGATGGGATATGAATCTCATAAATATTGACAGTTTTCAGGATGTATCAAATGGATCTAAATAACTACCTTTTTCAGGATTAGCCAAATTGTTCATAACTTTGCATCAGATAAAATAATCGAATAATTTTTTATTAATATATATGACTTCAGATCAGCTTAAGAGTGTAAAGGCCAGAGTAGAGGCCTTGAGGGGGTATCTTTGACTACGATAAGAAAGTAGACGAAATCAAAGAAATGGAAGATCTTTCCGCCCAACCCGATTTCTGGAATGATCCGGAAGAGGCGGAGAAAGTAATGAAAAAAATGAGGTCCCTCAGACAATGGACCAAGGCATTTGATAGTATAGATACAATGTATGGTGATGTGGAAACACTTCATGAATTTTATACTATGGACGAAGCCTCAGAAGAAGAAGTAAATGAAAGTTATCAGAAGCTTGAAGATGCTCTGGAAGAGCTTGAGTTTAAGAGAATGCTTTCAAATGAGGAAGATCAGTTAAGTGCCATGATGGAGATCAATCCGGGAGCTGGTGGAACCGAAAGCCAGGATTGGGCAGACATTCTGATGAGGATGTATGTTATGTGGGGGGAGAAGAACGGCTTTAAGGTAAGGGAAGTAAACTATCAGCCTGGTGATACTGCTGGTCTTAAGTCAGCGACTCTTGAATTTACGGGGGAGTTCGCCTATGGTTATCTCAAAGCAGAAACAGGAGTTCACAGACTAGTAAGAATATCCCCTTTTGATAGCGGAGGAAGAAGACATACTTCATTTGCTTCAGTTTATGTTTATCCATTGGTTGATGATTCTATTAGTATTGACATCAATCCTTCTGATATTACCTGGGAAACATTCCGTGCAGGTGGTAAAGGAGGTCAGAATGTAAACAAGGTAGAAACTGCTGTGCGATTAAGACACGCCCCTTCCGGAGTGGTTGTAGAATGTCAGCAGGAAAGAAGCCAGTTGCAAAATAAGGAGAAAGCAATGAATATGCTTCGCTCCAGACTATATCAAATCGAGATAGAAAAGCGTAATAAGGCTAAAGAAGAGGTAGAAAGTTCGAAAATGGCAATCGATTTTGGTAGCCAGATCAGAAACTATGTTCTCCATCCTTATAAATTGATAAAGGATGCCAGAACAGGCGTTGAACGGACAGACGTACAAAATGTACTTGATGGAGATATTAATGATTATATAAAAGCATTCCTGATGGGTAAAAAGTACGATAAACACGGCGAAAATACTGAGGAAGTATGAGCATGAGGGTCGATATGGTCGACCTGAAAAGGCAACATGCCTCATTAAGGAATGATATCCATACTGCCCTGGATGATATCATGGATGAATCCATGTTTATCCAGGGCTCGTTTGTTAATAAGTTTGAGGAAAATATCTCAAAATTTCAGGGTGTAGAGCATTGTATTGGCTGTGGCTCAGGTACCGGAGCTCTGATTTTAGCATTAAAAGCATTAAAAGTCAGACGTGGTGATCAAGTGATAATTCCAGCAAATGGTCATGTGTCTGCTGTTGAGGCAGTACTGTTGTGCGGGGGGAGACCTGTGTTTGCAGATGTTGATCCTGAGACATTTTCCCTGACTAGAGAATCGATCCTTCCTCTGATAAATAAAAAGACTGTTGGAATCATAACAGTTCATTTATATGGGCAGGCCATTCCTTTGAATGATCTGGCTGACCTGAAAGATGAGCATAAATTATGGATACTGGAAGATGCAGCCCAGGCAATAGGCAGTAAGTGGGAAGATCCTGATACAGGCAAAGCTATTCCTGCAGGAGGATATGGTGAAGTTTCTGCTTTTTCATTTTATCCAACTAAAAACCTTGGTGCTTTAGGTGATTCGGGTGCTTGCATGACGAATGATGAAAAACTTGCCCGTCAGATCAGAATGATTGGTGATCATGGGCAAATAGAAAAAGATTTTCATGTATTGCCAGGGACAAATTCCAGGTTAGATAATTTACAGGCTGCTATTTTAGATATTAAGCTAAAGCATTTGAACGATTTAATAGAAATACGCAGATCGAATGCAAGGAGGTATTTTGTAGAATTGAATCCGAATGGGAATTTCAGTCTGCCATTTGAACATCCACAGAGTTATCATACCTTTCATCAATTTGTATTGACATTTAAAAATCAAAAAAGGGATGAGTTCCGTGAATATTTAAAAAGTAAGGGTGTCCAAACTCAGATTCATTACCCGGTTGCACTCAATAATCAACCTGCTTTCAGAAGATATGTTAAGAAAGAAAATGATTTAACAAATAGTAATTGGTTAGTAAATAATATAGTTTCAATTCCAATTCATTCAGAACTCAGTCAAGAAGAAGTTAATTATGTGATTGAAACAATTAATACATTTTGTAGGTAGTAAACCAAGAGTATTTTCTGCTTTCCGGGTTCATAAAGCAGGAAATAAATTGACTTTTGAACGTTATAACAAGGATGGATAGAAAAATACTATATTTAATTTTTATAAGTTTTGCTGTTTTTTTTAATGGTAGTGCACAGACTGAGGATTCAATTTTTATATTGCTGGAAAATCCTAAAGTTCAGATCGAATCTACTGATGCAGTAAATAATCTTTATAATTTCAGATTTGAAAGAGCAGATTTGCAATTTGGCTGGTTGCAACAAGAATATCCATGGCATCCACTTGGCTATTTTTTGAGAGGTTTGTCAGAATGGTGGAAAATATTGCCAAACATGCAGGATAAAAGTCGAGATGAAAGGTTTCATGCCTACATGGATTCGGCAATATATCTAGCAGAATTTCTTTATAAAAAGCCACCTAACAAGATCGAGGCATCATTCTTTTTGGCGGCTGCTTATGGATTTAAAGGCAGGCTTCTAAGTGAAAGAGAAGAATGGATAAGGGCTGCTTCTGCAGGTAAAAAAGCATTGAAATATCTTGAAGACTCTGAAGAATACACGAATCTCAGTCCTGAATTCCTATTTGGTCATGCACTCTATAATTATTATTCAGTGTGGATACCAGATAATTATCCAGCGCTAAAACCCATTTTATTATTTTTTAAAAAGGGAGATAAAGAACTGGGTATTAAGCAGCTTAGGGAAGTAGCTAATAATGCCTTTTATACAAGGACTGAAGCACAGCACTTTCTGGTAAAAATCCTTAATTCAGAAAAGAAAAATAAGAGTGAGGCTCTTTTGGTTGCAAAGCTTTTAATGGATACATATCCACAGAATTCAGTTTTCATGATGTATTATGCCAGACTTCTATATAATTCCGGACGCTGGACACAAATGGTACCCGTTTGTGATACGATCATGACCAGGATTGATGCCAATGAATTTGGTTATGGTCCATGGGCCGGGAAATATGCAGCTTTTTTTCTAGGTGAGCATTATAAGGCAAAAAGAGAAAATGAAAAAGCTAAATATTATTATCGCAGGGCGATAGATTTTGGAGAAGTTGGAGAAATGGAGGAGTCTGGTTACCATTTGTATAGTCTGTTAAACTTACTTCGAATAGCTGATGAAGAAGGTGATCATGAGGTTGCTGAAGAATATGTTGAAGCAATTAAAGATAATTCTGATCGAAAACACCCGGCTAATAAAGCTGCAAGAAAATATCTGAAGGAAAGAAGAAAAGAGAAAAAAGAAGGTAAATTTTTAGGAATTTTTTAATTTCCCATATGGAAAAAATTGTTTTGATCGGTGGGGGAGGGCATTGCCGTTCTGTCATTGATGTGATTGAGAGCCAGGGAAAGTATGAGATTGCCGAAATACTTGATGTAGAAGAAAAGTTAGGTAATCAAATTTTAGATTACAAAATATCAGCAAAAGATACAGATATACCGGATTTAGCCAGAAAGTATGATAATTTTTTGATTACAATCGGGCAGATTCATTCCGCTAAAATCAGAATTAAGTTTTACAAAGAATTAAAAAGATTTGGGGCAAATCTACCTGTAATAATTTCTCCGATTGCACATGTGAGCAAGCACGCTACAGTAGGTGAGGGGTCTGTTATCATGCACGGGGCTATAGTTAATGCTGCAGCAAAAATAGGGATTAACAATATAATCAATACAAATTCAGTAGTTGAACATGATGCTTTCACAGGTTCTCATTGTCATATATCTACTGGAGCATTTTTAAATGGAGAGGCAATTTTAGGGGATGGTTCTTTTTTGGGAAGTGGAGCAAGAACTGCCCAATGTGTAGAGATTATTAAAGATACAGTCGTTGGGGCCTCAAGTTATGTGCACAAAAATATCACAGAGTCTGGTGTATATATTGGAGCGCCAGTCAAAAAAGTTAGCTAATGCAATTTAAAGATCTTTTGATCGGTCCGTTGTTTTTGATCATAATCATTGCAATTGCATGGATGATCAGGCCTTCTGTGACCCAAAAAGAAGATCGAAAATACTTTTTTCCTGCACTTTTACTCAGACTATTTGGAGCCCTGGCACTAGGGTTACTATATGATTTTTATTACGGAGGAGGTGATACACTTACCTTTCATAGGCATGGTAGCCGAATAATCTGGTCATCACTTTTCGATGATCTGGAAATCTGGTGGCAATTGATGGCTCATCCAGGTGAGTATATGGCTAAATCTTTCGAATATGCGAGAAATATCTGGACGTTCAATGATCCTGCATCCTATTTTGTTGTGAGAACAGCTGCATTATTTGATACAATTACCTTTGGTAGTTATGTTGGAACTGCTTTTTGCTTTGCTTTTGTGGCTTTTTTAAGTCATTGGATGATGTATAGAGCCTTTTCGCGTTTATTTCCTGCCATACGTCGCTATATTGCCTATGCAGTTTTATTTATTCCATCAATCGTGTTTTGGGGGTCTGGGATATTAAAAGATACGATTACTTTAGCTGCTCTTAGCTGGCTTGTCTATTTCTTTATTGAATTCTTTATTCAAGGAAAACGGAGTATATGGTTGATTTTGTTAGCTGGATTATCAGCATATACCTTGTTTTATGTAAAGATCTATATATTTTTGATTGCCGTGCCATGCTTATTGCTATGGTGGACTACTAAAAACATTTCAGTAATTAAGGATCCAATTCTTAAGGCATTAGCACTCCCTTTTTTAGGTGTAATATTAATTGTGGGCACATTTTATGCGATGCGTATAGTAGGAGAGCAAAATAGAAAATATAGTTTGGATAATATTGCAGAGACAGTCCAGGTGCAAGCTTATGATATTGCCTATTGGACAGGGAAAGGGGCTGGGTCAACTTATGAATTGGGGGAACTGGATGGGACATGGCAAAGTATGATTAAATTAGCACCACAGGCTATAAATGTTGCTTTATTTCGACCATATCCTTGGGAGGTAAGAAATCCTTTAATGGTTCTTTCAATGATAGAGAGTCTGGGAATGTTACTTTTCACACTTTATATATTTACCAGAGCTGGTATTAGGGAGATGATTATTAATTTAAAACGACCCGAGGTGATATTTTGTCTGGCCTTTTCATTCGCTTTTGCTTTCGCTACAGGGATATCTACCTTCAATTTTGGTACCCTGTCAAGATATCGTATTCCTTTGCTTCCATTTTATGTGCTGGGATTGTTAATAATCTGGTATTACCAGGAAGAAAGGAAGTTTGAGAAGCAATTATCTTTCAGTTAAAAAAGAAATTTATCAAGAATTTATAGTTATGTTTTATTTATCTGTCGAAATATTACGGGAGATTGGTACACAACACTTAAATTTGTTTTTTTAGAAAAATACAAAAACAAATTTTTTAATGGCTAAATCATTAGTAACTGGTGGTGCTGGGTTTATCGGTGCACATGTTGTAGATAGTTTATTACAATTGGGGCATGAGGTAGTGGTCCTTGATGATCTTAGTGGTGGATTTATCGAAAATGTAAATAAAAAAGCGCTATTCATTGAAGGATCAATATGTGATGATAATCTAATAAATGATCTATTCGAGAAACATAATTTTGATTATGTGTATCATTTGGCAGCTTATGCAGCGGAAGGATTAAGCCATTTCATTAGAAAATTCAATTATAATAATAATTTAATGGGGAGCATTAACCTAATAAATGCTTCCGTGAAACATAAGATCAAGTGCTTTGTATTCACCTCATCTATTGCTGTATATGGCACTCAGGTGGTTCCAATGATCGAAACAGCTACTCCTATGCCTGAAGATCCTTATGGTGTTGCTAAGTATGCAATCGAATTGGATCTCAAATCAGCACATGAAATGTTTGGTCTTGACTATATAGTATTCAGGCCACATAATGTCTATGGTTCGTTACAGAATATAGGAGACCGTTATAGAAATGTAATCGGAATATTCATGAACCAGTTAATGAAAGGCAATCCACTGACGGTATTTGGTGATGGAAGTCAAACAAGGGCTTTCAGCTACATTGATGACGTTGCTCCATATATTGCTAAAAGTGTAAATATTCCCGAAGCATATAATGAGGTATTCAATATCGGAGGTGATACTGATTATAGCGTAAAAGAATTAGCTGAAACCGTAATGAAAGTTATGGGAATTGAAGGTGAGGTAAGGAATCTAGAAGCCAGAAATGAGGTTATTCATGCCTATGCTGATCACTCTAAAGCCCGAAAGGTTTTTGGAATCACACCGGACACAATAACTGACCTCGAAACCGGACTTACAAACATGGCAGAATGGGTTAAAATGAATGGGGTGAGAAAAACTCCAAAATTTGAGAATATAGAAATATTAGAAAACCTTCCCAAAGTGTGGTTAGAGGATTGATTTATGGGAAAGCCAAAAGTTCTTTTTATTGGAATTCACAGGCCTGATCGTTCACCTTCTCAAAGGTTTAGATTTGAACAATATTTAGATTTTTTAAAAGGAGAAGGATTTGATTGTAAACAAGAGTATTTGTTGAATCAAAAAGATGATAAAATATTTTACTCTGATGGAGCGGTCTTAGGTAAAGCCAGGATTGTATTAAAATCAATTTTGAAGTTAATCAGGCTTGCATACTTTACCAGGTATGATATTGTTTTTGTTCAGCGAGAGGCAATAATGCTGGGTACATCATTTTTTGAAAGACGCTTTTCGAAAAGATCAAAATTGATCTTTGATTTTGATGATGCGATCTGGAAACATCAGGCTGGTGATATTAAAAGTGCCAATAAGATGTTTTATTTTCTCAAAAACCCGAATAAAACAAAGGATATCATAAAAGCAGCAGATCTGGTGATTGCGGGTAATAATTATCTTGCCAATTACGCTCGTCAATTTAATTCTAAAGTTAAGATCATTCCAACAACCATAGACACTCAGGAATATCAAAGAATTATGAAAAAGGAGACAGGTAAAGTATGTATTGGATGGAGTGGTTCCTTTTCAACGATTATACATTTTGAAACAATTATCCCAGCATTGGTTAGAATCAAAGAAAAGTACGGTGATAAGGTTGAGTTTAAAGTAATCGGAGATCCCACTTTTTCAAATGAGAGGCTGGGAGTAAAAGGAGAACCGTGGGTAAAAGAAACAGAAGTTGAAGAGTTATCAAAAATAGATATTGGAATCATGCCTTTACCGGATGACGAATGGACCAAAGGAAAGTGTGCTTTGAAGGGACTTCAATATATGGCCCTTGGTATTCCAACAATTATGTCTCCGGTTGGTGTCAATGCAGATATTATTGAAGATGGAGTGAATGGATTCTTAGCTGGAGATGAAGATGAATGGGTAGAGAAAATTTCTAAATTAATTGAAGATGGGTTTCTGAGAACTGAAGTAGGTGAAAATGGAGAAATAATTGTGAAGGATAAATTTTCAGTTGAATCTAAAAAGAATACGTATAAAGATATATTATCATTAGTAATGCGATAAATATTTCACATTAAGAAAGGAAGAATTGAATTGTTGTTTTGAAAGTCTCTGTTATTATCCCTGTATTTAATGCTAGTTTATATTTAACTAGAGCTGTTGAGTCAGTTTTAATTCAACCAGAAGTAGATGAGATTATTTTGGTAGAAGATGATTCTACAGATGACTCTCTGGTTATATGTCAAATGCTGGCGAGTAAATACGATAAAATAAAGTTATTTCGTCATAAAGATGGAGTTAATAAAGGTGCAGGAGCTAGTCGAAATTTAGGGCTATTAAATGCAACAAATGAATATATAGCTTTCTTAGATGCAGATGACTATTATTTACCTGAGAGATTTTTTGATACACAGAAAATATTTCAAACTAAAGAAGTGAAAGTTGTTTTTGAAGCAGTTGGGGCTGATTATCAAAATTCTACGGCTAAAATTAAACATCTGGAAAGAATAAAAGCTGCGAATAATCCTGCGTTAAACAGTGGGAATACTATGTTGCTAGAAAGTGATACTTCAAAAGTTTTAGAGTCGCTAATTTTAGGTGGAAAAGGGTGGATTCATCTTAATGGATTAACAATAAAAAAAGAGGTTATTAATTCTGAGACGCTTTTTAATGAATCACTAAGGGTTTCACAGGATTCTGAATTTATTATTAAATTGGCAATAAAGCATAAATTTAAAAATGGGCAGTTTGATAGAATTGTAGCCATTAGATATGTTCATGATAACAATAGAATAATTGCAGGTGATGATAAAACGAAATTCATTAGAAAGGCAAGATTTAATAAAATACTTTTTAGAACAGTCCTAAAGAATAGTAAATTCGTATCGTTCCGAGTTAAGAAAGTAGTTTTGATACGGTATTCTGAAAGTTTTATATACTATTTTTATTTGAAAGGTTTTTTCAGAAAGATTGTGAAGGCAATAATACTAGGTTATGCTATACTAAGATTTCCTGTACTAATTAAAGAATTTATATAAGGGGTGGATCAGGTTCAGTTATAAAATGTTGTGAGAGGAATAATTTAAATTTTAGAAATTTATTTTTTTGCTTTTAAAATATCAAGGTTAGTGAAGTTATAATGCATTTATACAATAAAAATATTTTACTTATATCCCCTGAACCATGGTCTCACTTATTTGTTTCTAAACATCACTATGCAATCGAGCTTTCAAAAAGGAAAAATAAAGTATTCTTCTTAAATCCACCTGGTAATAAAAATGAAAAGGTAATTACTCGATTTGATAGTTTGTATGAAGTTAATTATACAGGTTTCTTAAGGGGCCTTAAGTATTTCCCAAAACCTTTAATTAAAAAAAATATAAAGACTGTATATGCGAAATTAGAAAAACTTTGTGGAGTTAAGTTTGATGTGATATGGTCCTTTGATAATTCAGTATTTTTTGATTTTGATAGTCTTCCAGATTATCTTCTTAAGATATCTCATATTGTAGATCTGAATATGGATTTTAATTTTGGGAAAGCTTCTAAAACAGCTCATGTTTGCTTCTCTACAAGTGAGGCAATTCTTAGGAAACAATTAGAATTTAACCAAAATTCATTTAAAATAAATCACGGATATGCTTATTCAGATAATGAAAATGAGCATGTCTTTGAAAATGATTCGAAAATCAGATGTTTATATGTAGGAAATCTAGATATCCCTTATATTCATTGGAGTTTATTTAATGAATTGGTAGAAAAATATCCGGAAATTGAATTTTTGGTAGCTGGTAAATGGGATACTATAAATATGCATAACAGGATTCTAAGTAACAGCAATTTTCATTTTTTAGGTTTGATTCCTCCTGAAGAACTTAATTCCTATTTTTTGGGGGTAGATATTTTATTGCTGTGTTATGATAATCATAACTTTTTCAATCAAGTATCCAATCCACATAAAGTAATGCAATATTTGGGTAGTGGAAAAATCGTGTTTTCGA
Organism: Mangrovivirga halotolerans; assembly: GCF_026241165.1. Lineage (GTDB taxonomy): Bacteria > Bacteroidota > Bacteroidia > Cytophagales > Cyclobacteriaceae > Mangrovivirga > Mangrovivirga halotolerans. The sequence goes on from NZ_JAPFQN010000003.1 coordinate 445,818, forward strand.
AATGGATGAATGAATATGAAAATATTTCCAATTCTGATTTGATTCTTATGAGCAGGAAAGATGAAGAGTTTATCAGCTCATTTGATAATTTAATTGCTAATCTGGATTATTATAATTCTAATGAATTAAGTGAGGAAAGAAGGCGGTTTGCATTAAATAACTCTTATAGTCAAAAGATTTTGGAGGTTGAAAGTTATATAAACAAAAATTAAAGTAAAAATGCGAAAGCCGGATTTTTTGATAGTAGGCGCTATGAAGGCGGGGACGACCAGTTTACATAATTATTTAGGTTTTCACCCAGAAGTTTTTACTTCTTCACCTAAGGAAATTCACTTTCTCGATGAAAAACCTTATGATTATTCACACTTTATTTCTGATAAAAAAATTGTTGGAGTAACACCCCAAAACTACACAAAACTTCATTTATCAAAATATCAAAATATACCCCAGTTATTAAAGAGAGAAATACCAAAAGTAAAGATTGTTTATTTAGTAAGAAACCCGATTAAAAGGATTTTATCTCATTATAGAGAACAACAGAAGCATGGGAAAGAACCAAGAAATGGGCTAAACAATTTTTTACTTGAAGAAAATAATCATTACTTAATGACTAGCATGTATTTTTTTCAGATTTCGAAATACCTTGAGTATTTTCCCCAAGATCAAATTGAAATTGTTTTATTTGAAGATTTAGTAAATAATAGGTTAGATACTTTAAATAGTATTTTTCGTTTTCTTGGTGTGTCAGAATTAAAGGATGAATTAATGTTTAATTTTAAATCTAATGAATCTTCCTTAGATTCGAGGAAGGTAGATGTTCGACGGTTTTTTCCCGAAGTCATTAAAAAATTTTATAAAAAAACTTTTCCGGATGAGTTAAGGGATTTTATAAATAAGTCGTTTTTAAATGATTTGCTTCTTTATAGGACTGATTATAAATCTGAAATTATATCTGAAGAAACTTTATCTAAAATTAAGCCATTATTATATAAAGATGTTGATGATTTATCAAAATTAGTTGGTCAAGATCTTATTAAATTCTGGAATTTGAAATAATGCTTGTTTCAATAATCACCCCTTTTTATAACTCAGAAAAATTTCTTTTAGAATCAATTCAATCAGTCCTTAATCAGGAATATGATAATTGGGAGCTTATTCTTGTTAATGATGGATCTACAGATAGGTCTAAAGAAATTGCTTTGTCTTTTATTGATCCAAGAATTAAATATTTTGAACAAAGTAATAGAGGTGTTGCCTCTGCAAGAAATGTTGGTTTAAAGGTAATGTCTGGTGATTATTTTTGTTTTTTAGATGCGGATGATGTATTTACACCAAACAGCCTTGCGTCTCGGTTGAAGATCTTTAAAGAGAATCCTGATCTGGCTTTTGTTGATGGAGTAGGGATTAAGACGGATTTGAACTTAAATGAAATAGATCAATTTAATCCTAGTTTTAGAGGGAATCCATTTAAAGAATTGGTTCAGTTAACTGGCAGTTGTTTTTTTGGGCAAACCTGGTTGATAAAACGAGATCCTAATCATACATATGAGTTTAATTCGGAACTCACACATAGCGAAGATTTATTATTTTTTATGGAATTATCAAAAAATGGAGGGTTATACGATTTTACGGATGAAAAAATATTCTTTTACCGAACTTCTCCAAAGTCTGCCATGTCAAATTTAGAGGGGCTTGAGCATGGTTATCGTTTTGTTTATAATGAGATTAAAAATTGGCCGGAAGTTTCCCCTGAAGATCTTAAAATCTATAATTACCGATATCGTAGAGCAATGTTTTTAGCTTATTTGCGTAAATTACAGCTTTTAAATGCTTTTTCTGTAGTGATTAAATGAATCCCCTAAAAACTATTTTTGTTTTTGCTTACTATAGTTATAAAGATCCTGTCTTTCAAAGTGCAGTACTGCCTTACTTATTAAAAGAATCCGATAATTATAATTTCATTCTTCTCACCTGGGAGCAAAAAGAATGGGAAATCAAGAATAATGAAAAGATAGAAATTGAAAAGTTTTTATCTCAAAATAATATTACCTGGAAAGCTAAAGCATGGCATAGTGGGAGGTTTAAGTTATTTAAAAAGATTTATGATTTTACAATTGGGCTCTTATATTCTTTATACCTCATTTATAAATATAATTGTTCGATAGTATACAGTGAAGGCTTCCCTGGTTGTATTGTTGGTCACTACATATCGAAATTATCATTTACAAAACATGTAATCCATACTTTTGAACCCCATGCTGATTATATGCTCGACGCAGGTGTCTGGTCAAAAAAAAGCTGGGAATATAAACTGAATAAACGGATGGAGAAGGTTGTAGGGAAGGGAGCGGATAAACTGATAACCGGAACTGAGAATTATAAGGAAATTCTTCGTCATTATATTAAAACCCCTATACAAGTTATACCCTCGTGCATTGATACTGATTTTTATAATTTTAATAGTAAGGCAAGGGAGATCATCCGTGAAAAATTAGGAATTGTCGAAAATGATATTGTTATCGTTTACCTGGGCAAGCTTGGAGGTATGTATATGAAAGAGGAAATATTTAAATTCTTTAGTAGATGTCTTTTAATGGATGAAAATTTTTATCTATTGTTGATGACTAATGAATCAGAATCCTCAATAAATAATTTAAGAAATGAATTTAGGATTCCAGATAACAGAATGCATACTGGATTTGTGAAAAAGGATAATGTTCCGGATTATTTATCAGCTTCAGATATAGCCTTTTGTGGAATTAGACCTATACCTTCTAGAAGATATTCTTCACCTATAAAAACAGGGGAATATCTTAGTTGTGGTCTTCCTGTAATAATTCCAGAAGGGATTTCAGATGATTCTCTCGTTATTGAAGAAAACGATTTAGGAATTGTTTTTCAAGATTTAGAGAAAGTAGATATAAAAAAAGTAATTGAATTAAAGAAATTAGATAGATCAATGATTAGAGCGAAAGGTATTAACTATAGATCCTTAAAAAATGCTCCGTCATTGTTTGAAATATGAATGCTGTAAGTAAAATATTGATATTGGGAATAATTTATTCGTTGGGTTTAGTGAAAATTTTAGCTCAGTGTCAGGATGTGGATTTTGCTTTGCCTGATGAAATCTGTTCCGGAAGTAATATAATATTAGCTCCATCCCTTTCACAAAATACTTTTAATAATTGGAACTTTTGTTCCAATCCTCTGGATAGTGCCCCTGGTGAAATAGTTAATATGTCTAGCAGTTATGCGTATAGAAATGCACCTTATGTTGATATTATAAATGATGATACACCTCGTGCGTTAACAATAAGACGAACAAAAAGGGATGATCTTTTTCAGATTTCTGATATAAATAGTGAATTAACCGGAATCTCAAATATTCAATCATTACAGGCTCCTGCTGGAACATTTTCCTATCCAATGGATTTTGAAGCCGTTAAGGATAATGGTAAATGGAAAGTGCTAATGGCTAATCTCAATAATAAATACCCTTTTTTAATTCACCTTGGAGAAGACTTATCTAATCTTTCATATGTTAAAGTAGACACTCTTAATTTGCAAGGTCTTGAAGTTAATACTGAGGAAGTAGTTTTTAAAAATATAAATGGTAATTATATTGGCTTGATATCTTCCTATAGAGAACCTAAGATATATATTCTTAATTTTGGGAGTAGCACTTCAAATATTCCGATTATTTCATCATTTCTGGTTGATGGAATCTCTAAAATAAATGGTCTTGATCTTATAAAAGATTGTGATAATTATTTCGCAATTGTTTCTAGTAGGAATGAATCAAGTATTAAACTAATAGATCTGGGTAATGAGCTTTCTTTCCAAAACGCTTACGAACTTAATAATTATGGGATTACAGATCCTGCTCAGGTAAAGTTAGTAGAAAACAAAGGGAAATATTACGCCTTTATTCAATCATTTAGAGGTGATTTTCATCGATTTGATTTTGGGTCCAATATAGGAGCTGCAATTTTGGATTATAAAAATCTGGGTCGGATTTCTGAAAATGTTTTTTCTTTTGATATTGAAAGAATCAATGAGAATTTAATGGGGTTTTCTAATGATAATGTACAGTACTCGCGTGGTTTCTACTCCTTTCAATTCCAAAACCAATGCTTTCAATCTCCTTCTTCAACTACTGAAAGAAACCCAGTAATATCATATAACCAACCCGGTACGTATCCGGTAACATTAACTGTAACTGATTCATTAGGTAATAAATCTTCTCTGACAAAAGAGGTGACAGTGGTCGATACTAAGGCTCCAATAGTTACATTAGATACCGATTCTGTTTATTGTGAGAATTCTGAATTACAGCTTTCGGCTTCCTCTGAAGGATCTGTCAATTCCTGGTACTGGCAATTTGGCGACGGGAACTCTGCTACCGGACAAACGGTTTCTCATCAGTATGTTTCTGATGGATCGTATCCAGTAATGCTCCAGGTAACAGATTCTAATACTGGGTGTGGAAATATTGCTTTCGACACAATTTCGATTTTTCAGGAACCGGTAGCTGATTTTTCAAATGAACAAAGTGTAGTTTGCTCTAATACTGATTTGTATTTTGAAAATCAATCTGATTTAAAAGGTGCTCAAGATTATGCCACATATTCTTGGTACCTGAATGAAAGTCTGGTATCAAATAATATCGATTACGCTGAGAGACTAGACTTGCCGGGAACATATTCAATTTCATTACAGACAAATATTCCCGGATGTTACGATTCTATTTCAAAGCAAATTGAAGTTAAAGCGGGGCCGAACCCGGATTTTTCTTTTAAAGAAGCCTGTGAAAATTCGTTTGTTTCTTTTAATGATCTCTCAACAGGTTCAAATATTATCAGCAGACAATGGGATTTTGGTAATGGAACACAATCTACAGCTGTTAGTCCGGAAATATTTTACGAAGAAAACGGATCTTATCCGGTGACCTTGACACTGATAAATGATAGCAATTGCCAGAGCTCTAAAATTGATACCTTAAAAATTTACGATATTCCCAATCCTGATTTTTCAACTTCTCTGGCATGTGATAATATGCCTGTTAAATTCAGGAATATGTCTACTATTACCGGAGATCAACTGAATTCCTGGCAATGGTTTGTCAATGGTCAGGAAAAATCAAGCCTGCAAAATCCTGAAATAGAATTTGAAACAGCAGGAAATTATGATGTGAGATTAAAAGTTAGGTCTGAATTTGGTTGTGAATCGAGTATAGTTAAATCTATTACAATTAATCAATCTCCCTCCGTAGATTTTATTATCGAAAATGCATGTTCAGATAATTATGTGAGCTTTTTATATGATGAGCAAAACAACTCTCAAGCTATTAAGAATTGGTTGTGGACTATTGATGGGAATGAGTATCTAAGAAAGAATGTTCAGAAATATTTTGCCAATACTGGTGAATATTCTGTAAAACTAAATGTGATAGCTGAAAACCTTTGTTCTGAAGATACAGTTAGGGTATTTTCAATAAAACAATCTCCAACTGCACAATTTAGCGTAGAAAATCCATGCGAAGGGGAGCAAACATTATTTAATTCAAATACCAGTAATACAGTAGGGTATGAATGGATTATCAATGATAATATAACCTTGTCAGGAGAGAAGGCCTCCTGGGTTTTTTCCAGGGATGGAATTCATTCTTTGAAGCATGTTGTCACCGCAACTAATGGCTGTACTGATACCCTATCAAAAGAAATTGATATTAATAAACTTCCTGAAGTTAGCTTTACAGTTAATAATACTGAGGGAGGTGTTCCGTTTCTGGTTGATTTTACCAATGAAAGTAAATTTGCTGAAACTTTTCTATGGGATCTGGAAGGTGATAATAAAGTTTTATCAAATAAATTTGAACCAACTTATTTGTATGAGTTCAGAGGTGATTATACAGTAGAATTAACTGGTTTCTCAAAGGATAGCTGCTCTTCATCTTCTGTTTTAAATATTAAAGCTGTTAATCCGGTGGTTGATTTGAAAATCAATTCTCTTGATTTAATTACAGAAGATGTGGGTAAATTTCTTGAAATCGAAATCACAAATAATGGTAATATTCCAGCAAATGAGCTTGGCGTTAAGGTAGAATTATCAAATGGGGAGGTTTTTACTTACCCTTTAGAAAAAAGAATGCCATTTGATAGGACCATTCACTATAAAGTCCCATTTGATTTTGAACTATCAACCATAACGAATATTTGTGCTGAATTAAGTTTTGATGAAATAGAGAGAGATGTCTATATCTATGATAATACTAATTGCATAACCTTTAATAAAGGGTTAGGTGAGATTGGTTTTACAAAGAATCCCTCTCAATCAGATTCTTATTTACAGTTAACTTCTCCAGAGGCTGGCATAGCACACATTATAGTTTTTGATTCGAAGGGAAGTAAGTTATTAGAACAAGAATTCATGTTAAATAAAGGGCTAAATAATATTCCTTTTAAGGCTGACGATTTATCTCCGGGTGTATATCCTGTTAATGTCAGGTTTAGGGGAACCTCCAATAGCATAAAGTTTATTAAACAGTAATTTGTTGATATGCTGATTATTGAGGGTGTTGGTGTTCTTGCTCATCTTTTTGCTTGCCTAATTTTATTTTATTATTTATTAATTCAGTAAAAATAAATTCGTTTGCTTCCCTTATTATTTATATATTTGCCAAATATTTGGTAATAAATAGAGAGTTAAATGAGTATTCCAGTTAAGCTAGACAAGATTGATCGAAAAATCCTCGAAATTCTTCAGGCAAATGCCAAGATTACTAATAGTCAATTATCTAAAGAAATAGGATTATCTCCAGCCCCTACATTAGAGCGTGTTAAAAAACTTGAACAGTCAGGGGTTATTCATTCCTATCATGCTCAACTCAATCCTTCTAAAATTGGGTTGGGAGTTAATACTTTCGTATTAGTAAGTTTGACAGGGCATAACAAGGATATCATAGAGATATTCATTGAAGAAATAAACAAGATTGATGAAGTAATCGAATGTCACCATATTACAGGTTCTGGTGATTTTATTCTTAAGATTATCACTGGGGATATAGCTGCTTACCAACAATTAATGCTGGAAAGGGTCTCCGCAATTAAAGTTGTGGATAATCTTCAGTCAATGGTAATTTTATCTACATTTAAGGATAGTAAGGTTATGCCAGTGCCCGATGGGATACTAAAATAATACTAAAACAATTAAATGTAAAAGCCGATGTGAAGCATCGGCTTTTACATTTAATTATAGATAAAGCTTTTAAATGTGGGATATATAATCTGTTAAGATAGTATTTGCGTAAATTTTATTCTTTTCAAATTGAAATCTTTCAACATTCCATTAGTAGGGTTCAATAATTTATTTTTAAGAGATGAGACTGTTTCTTTACTATAGCCCGATATCAATGCGATCAGACAAAAATCCTCTATAAATTTTTCAGTGGCGTTATATTTTTTCCTAAGCTTATAACCATAATCACAGGAAAGGATTTTATTTTCTCTTCCATCAATAATTTTATTATCATATGCCCAAAGAGTATACATTATAGAGCAGCTATAATCATATGCAGTCATCTCGTCGCTGTCGTCTATTTCTCCACCATAGAGATTTCTAAATCCAATACTGTCAATGTCTTCTAAAAAGTCACAAAATTGATTATAGTTTTCAACAGTCCCACTATCGAAAATATTCTCAACTTCCTTATTCATTAGAATGTTTGGGTAATGAAGAAGCATCGCGGGTAAACCCAAAAGCAATGCATTATCATATTGTGATTTGTTTATTTCTCTGTATAAGTCTCCGTCACTAAAACTTTCACTCAAGGAGGAGGCTTTTATTTTTGGGTTCTGTTGATTTGACGGCATATCTGGGATTAGTATTTTAAATGCAATTACACTAATATAATGGTATTTTTCTAATATTAAAATTAGTTATTCTAATTATTTTTTTCTCTTTGCAGTATTGCTTATCACTTAAATGTTTAATGATTAAATTAACTTTTCAATTAAGATAATACGAACATGCACGATCCTGAAGAATTTAGGAAAAGAGGATATGAAATGGTCGATTGGATAGCTGACTATTTCAAAGATTTAGAATCTCTGCCTGTAAAACCGGATATCACTCCCGGGTTAATAAAAGATAAAATTCCTTCCGATTATCCAGAAGAACCTGAATCTTTTGATCAGATATTTAATGATTTTAAAGAAAACATCCTTCCTGGCATGACTCATTGGCAGCATCCAGGATTTATGGCGTATTTTCCTGCAAACAATAGTTTTCCGTCCATTTTAGCTGAAATGGTTACTGCGGGAATGGGCGCACAATGTATGATTTGGCTTACCTCTCCGGCGGCTGAAGAATTAGAAGACCGCATGATGGAATGGTTACGAAAAGCAATAGGTTTACCTGATTCTTTTACTGGAGTGATTCAGGATACTGCTTCAACAGCTACCTTAGTTGCGATTTTGACAGCTAGAGAGAAATTCTCTCATTTTGGAGTTAGTAAAAGTGGTTTTACAGGAAGGGAAAAATTCAGAGTATATTCATCAGACCAGGTTCATAGTAGTATTGATAAAGCTGTTAGAATAGCGGGTCTAGGAGAGGATAATTTAGTCAGGGTGCCAGTGAATGATGATTTTTCGATGGATCCTGAAGCTTTAAGGCAGGCCATCGAAGAAGATCTCAGGTCTGGATATAAACCTTTGTGCATTGTATCGGCTCTTGGCACGACTAGCTCGACTGCTTGTGACCCCATAGATGCAATCGGGAAATTGGCTAAAGATTACGATATCTGGCACCACGTTGATGCAGCTTATTTAGGGACAGCCCTGATATTAGAAGAGTATCGCTATTTAATAGATGGGATTGAGAATGCAGATAGTTTTGTTTTTAATCCTCACAAATGGATGATGGTCAATTTTGATTGCTCTGCATATTTCGTCAAGGATACAGAATTACTTCAAAAGACTTTTTCTGTTATGCCTGAATATCTTAAGACAGATATTGATAAACAGGTTAAAAATTACAGAGACTGGGGAATTCAATTGGGGAGAAGGTTCAGGGCATTAAAGCTTTGGTTTGTATTGAGAAGCTTTGGTCTTGCTGGAATAAAGAAGATGATTTCAGGGCATATTAAAATGGCTGATAAGTTTAAAAATTATATTGCCCGAGTTGGTCATTATGAAATATTAGCTCCTGTAGTTGCAAACCTGATCTGTTTCAGGGTGATCAAATTAGGATGGAGTGATGAGCAGGCTGATAATGCTTCCAGGTTATTGATGCAAAAAATTAACAACTCTGGCCAATTTTTTCTGACGCATACCAGGTTGAAAAATAAATTTGCGATACGTGTGGTAATCGGTCAGACTAATGTGAATGAGAAACATGTGGAAAAGTTGATTTCTTTAATGGAGGAATTTGTTCCTGAAGTGCTATCGGAGATGGATTAGAGTTAATATTAACGATAAAAATTACCTGGTTTACGTATAATTAGTAAAAAGCTTCAATCAATGTGCTGGTTGTTGCAGGATTATATAATTTTGCGCAAATATCCATAAGACAATGATTTACAATTCAATTATAGACACGATAGGGGATACCCCGCTAATTAAACTTAATAAAGTTGCTGAAGGAGTTAAAGGTACTGTGGCTGTTAAGGTTGAGTACTTTAATCCTGGTAATTCGATGAAGGATAGAATGGCATTAAAGATGATTGAAGATGCCGAAAAAGACGGACGTTTAAAGCCCGGAGGAACGATCATCGAATGTACATCAGGGAATACAGGAATGGGATTAGCCCTGGGAGCAATTGCAAAAGGCTATAAATGTATTTTTACTCTGGCCGATAAACAATCTAAAGAGAAGATAGATATTTTAAGGGCAATGGGTGCTGAGGTGATTGTTTGTCCTACCAATGTTGGTCCGGATGATCCTAGATCATATTACTCGGTAGCAAGAAAAATGAATGAAGATATTCCAAATTCATTTTTCCCTAATCAGTATGATAATTTATCAAATGCGGTTGCCCATTATGAAACTACAGGTCCTGAAATCTGGAGAGATACAGATGGAAAAATCACACACTATGCGGCAGGCGTAGGAACCGGAGGTTCTATGTGTGGAACAGCAAAATATTTGAAAGAACAGAATTCCGATATAGTAACTGTTGGTATCGATAGCTATGGTTCTGTTTTTAAAAAATATAAAGAAACAGGTGAGTTTGATGAAAAAGAGATTTATCCTTATCTGACAGAAGGTATCGGCGAAGATATTTTGCCTAAGAATGTAGATTTCAGTCTTATCGATCACTTTGTAAAAGTAACTGATAAAGATGCTGCAATAATGACCAGGAGATTAGCCCGGGAGGAAGGGTTATTTGTTGGCTGGTCTTGTGGTGCAGCAGTGAAGGGTGCTTTGGATTGGGCAAAAGATAACCTTGAAGAGGATGATGTGATGGTCGTGATATTACCTGACCATGGTACTCGTTATCTCGGAAAGGTTTACAATGATGACTGGATGAAAGATCATGGTTTTATCGAAGCCCGAAGTTATGCCACAGCTGAAGATATTATAAGCAAGCAGGAAACGAATGGCAAATTGGTGACTCTTGATAAAAATACTAAAGTTATTGATGCAGTCAGCCTGTTAAATGAAAAGGGGATTTCTCAAATTCCTGTTACTGATGGAGATGAATTTGTAGGTTCTCTGACAGACTCGAAAGTTCTTCGAAAATTAATTGATAATCCTGATATAAAAGGAGAGCCAGTTTCGGAGATTATGGATGATCCATTCCAGTTTGTTTCAGCTAATAATACTTTGGATGTTCTTTCTTCTTTAATTGATGAGGAACATAAAGCCATTTTAGTGAGAGATAATAATGATGAAGTTCATATAATAACTCAGCATGATTTGCTGATGGCGATGACCAAATAATTTATAATATCAAAATTTTAAAGCAAAATGGGGCATCCTTAAAAGGGTGCCTTTTTTTATTTTTAATAAACTAAATCACATTTAAAAAAGAAACCCTGACAAGCTATGCTTCGTCAGGGCTAATACCAACTATTTGCACTGTTTAAGTACTTATATATACGATTAGTTTGTTAATAAGGTTCTGATTATTTTTTTGAATCGAGTAAAATTTCCAGATTTTTCAGGATATCTTCTGTCATTCCATCTAAATCATATTCAGGTTTCCATCCCCAGTCATTTCTTGCGCAAGAATCATCAATGCTGTCTGGCCAGCTCTCAGCAATTTCCTGTCTGAAATCGGGCTTGTATTCAATTTCAAAATCCGGTTTAAACTTTTTAATGCTTTCAAATATTTTTTCAGGAGTGAATGAAATTGCTGAAAGGTTATAGCTGCTTCTGACTTTCACTCTTGAAGGTTCCACTTTCATAAGTTCGATTGTCGCCCTGACAGCGTCTGGCATATACATCATAGGTAAGGCACTGTCTTTATCGAGAAAACACTCGAATTTTTCCTCAGCCAGAGCTTTATAATAAATGTCAACTGCATAATCTGTAGTACCACCTCCGGGCAATGATTTATAACCAATCAGTCCAGGGTATCTAATGCTTCTCACATCCACACCATATTTCTCAAAATAATATTGACACCACTGTTCACCAGCCAGTTTACTGATACCATAGACTGTTGTCGGATTGGTAACGGTAAGTTGTGGGGTGTTTACTTTAGGAGTATCGGGTCCAAAGACTGCGATAGAGCTTGGCCAGTAAATTCTGTTAACATGATCAATGTTTTTGGCTAGATCAAGGACATTAAAAAGGCTCCCCATATTCAAGTCCCATGCCCATTGAGGATCTTTCTCACCTTTGGCACTTAAGATGGCAGCAAGATGATATATGTGATTGACTCTGTATTTTTCAACCAGACTGATCAATCTTTCCTTGTCCATCACGTCCAATTGTTCATAGATAAAATCTCCATCCACTTCAGAGGACGGTTTCAGATCAGATGCAATAACATTATCTCTACCGTATTCTTCCTGCAATCCCATTACTAGTTCTGTGCCAAGTTGTCCCAGGGATCCGATTACCAAAATCTTAGTCATTGAAGCAATTTTTTTTGCGAAATTATTAATAATGAGTCGCTAAAAAAACTTCATGTTAAAGATTTTGTATTCAATGACTGAAATATTGCTTGTTATTAAATTTTTGACTCTTGAAATAATGAAGGGAAATTCTCCTTTTTCTCAATTAAGCAAAATCACTATTCGCATTTTAAGATTTACCTGAAATAAAATCTCGTATATGATCCAGTTTCATTCTATCATTCAATCTTTGAGAATAATGCACATGCTGCAATGTCAGGTTTTTATCAACGAGAAATTCAGCAGGCATTGTGCTTAAAGATTCCCCTGCAGTGGGCATGCCCATAGGTAAATTTTTAATCTTCGCTTTAAATGCCGTCTGAACAAATGATGTAATATGACTGATGGCAGAATTTTTTCCTGAAGGCTCCAAACCGTATTTTCCATAAATGATCTTTTCAGGATCGGAAATAATTGGAATAGGTGAAACGCCCTGGTGAAAAGTACTCCTTTCAATAACACTTCTTTTCGATTCGAAGAAAAAGATCATTTTAAAATCCGAATCATTAATTTCTTCATGCAACTTTGTTAATGTATGAACTCTGAGATTGCAAAATGGGCATCCAGCATGTCTGAAAAAAGCGATCAGCGTTTTTTTCCCTTTGTAGTCATCAATATTTATTTCCCTGTCAAAAACGTCAGTTTCCTTAAAAAACGGAGCAATTACTTTTGTTTCAAGCATAAAAAAATTGTTTTAAAACTAATACAACTTATTAGACTAAATGGTTGCCAATAATGTTTTAAAGAATGTAGAAGTATCTGGTGTCAGATAAAAAGCAATCTTGTTACGCTTTTGAATTTAGTCGGTTATATTTGTGATATGGATTTCAGTTCATTCCTTAAAACAAAGCGAATAGACCCTGAAAGTTTGAAAAAAGCTGACCCCAGTTTATTTCATTCATGGGAGATCCTTTATGGGTATGTCCATCCAAACAGCTTTGTCAGACAAAAACTTTTTATTATAAATAAGATCAGGCGGGCTCATCCATATGAGGGAGAAATTCCAAAACCGGAAAAGCCTAAAAAGCCTGTGGCAAAACCTTCAAAGGCAGCTAAAGTTGTTGGTAAAAAAGCTATCATTAAACCTAAAGTGAAGAAATCTGATGAATCGGTTGATACAACAGATGTGAAAGCTGTTAAGCCAAAAGCTGTCAGACCTAGGCCTGTAATGAAGTCTAAGCAGAAAGATGGCACAGAACAACCTACTCAGCCTAAAGCGACTCAAAAGCCCAGGCCGGTTATAAAGCCAAAGAAAGTTGCGGAAAGGAATGAAGCAGACGAGAAGGAAAAAGATACTACTGAGAAAGTAAATCCTAAAAAAGCTAAAATGGTTAAGCCTGTAATGAAAAAGAAAACTGAAAAAAGTGGTGATCAGGCTGGAGATATAAAAACTGATGAAGGAAAGGTCAAAAGCAAAAAAATGCCAAGACCGATAATGAAGAAACCCAAAATTAAAAGACCAAATAAAGACGATAACGATGTTTGATTCATTGAAAGAAGAATTACAGCAACAAATTCAGGAGTTGAAAGACTCAGGCTTGTATAAAACTGAAAGAGTTATAACAACACCCCAGGGTGCGGAAATAAAAACAGACCAGGGGAAAGAAGTTATTAATTTTTGCGCAAATAATTACCTGGGATTGTCATCGCATCCTAGAATTCTTGAAGCAGCCCATAATACACTTGATAGTCATGGATACGGAATGTCATCTGTAAGATTTATTTGCGGAACACAAGATATTCATAAAGAACTGGAAAGAAAGATCTCTGAATTTCTAGGAACTGAAGATACAATCTTATATGCTGCAGCTTTTGATGCAAATGGTGGTGTCTTTGAACCAATTCTCGGTAAGGAAGATGCTATCATCTCTGATGCATTAAATCATGCCTCAATAATTGATGGTGTCAGATTGTGTAAAGCAATGCGCTTTAGATACCAGCACAATGACATGGATGATCTGGAAAAGCAGCTTAAATCTGCAGTTGAACAGGGGGCCAGACATAAGATCATTGTGACCGATGGGGTCTTTTCAATGGATGGAACTATTGCTCAGCTTGACAAGATCTGTGATCTGGCAGAAAAATACGATGCAATGGTAATGTCCGATGAATGCCACTCGACAGGATTCATGGGTAAAACGGGTCGTGGAGTTCATGAATATACTGATTGCATGGGGCGTGTAGATATTATAACGGGAACTCTTGGTAAAGCATTAGGTGGTGCTTTAGGAGGATTTACTTCCGGTCGAAAGGAAATAATTGAAATGCTTCGTCAAAAGTCAAGACCTTATTTATTCAGTAATACTTTGGCTCCTGCAATTGTTGGTGCTTCAATAGCTGTATTTGATCTGCTTACCGAAACAACAGAGTTAAGAGATAAGCTGGAAGATAATACTAAATATTTCAGGGAAAAGATGACTGAGGCAGGGTTTGATATTAAACCTGGAGAGCATCCAATTGTGCCAATAATGTTATATGATGCGCCATTAGCTCAAAAAATGGCAGAAAGACTTCTGGATGAAGGTATTTATGTGATAGGGTTTTATTATCCTGTTGTGCCAAAAGGACAGGCGAGGATAAGAGTACAAGTTTCTGCTGTTCATGAAAAAGAACATTTGGACAAAGCAATTAATGCCTTCATTAAGATTGGTAAGGATCTGGAAGTGATTAAATAATAAACTAATTTAAAATATAAAAGCCTTCGTTTTTGCGAAGGCTTTTTTTATGATGTTTCTTCTAATGATTCCTTTGTTTTTTTCTTCTTTTTCTTCTTTTTATCCTCTTCGGCTTGTTTTGTTATTACCTGATCAAGTGAAGGTTCAACTGTGTGGTAATATTCATTGATTCTCTTTCTTATTTCCTGTGGTGAAAGGTTATGATCAATTTTACCACCTCGTGCGAGTGATAACTGACCTGTTTCTTCTGAGATTATCAAAACAAGAGTATCGGTATTTTCACTCATTCCAATTGCTGCCCGGTGCCGCAATCCAAATTGAGCTGGAAGGGTTTGCTCAGTGACAGGCAAAATACACCTTGCTGCTTTTACTCTTCCATTGTAAATTATTACAGCACCATCGTGCAAAGGACTAAATTTGTTGAAAATAGACAGCAGGATCCTCTTGGATATGATAGCATCCATCATATCACCTGATTCAGCATAGAATTTAAGTTCAGAATTTCTTGAAAAAACAATTAGCGCTCCTGTATTAGAGCCACCTAGTGTTTTAGCTGCTTCAACTACTGCAGAAACATTCAGGCTGAATACTTCCTTTTTGTTTTTTATTCCCAGTAATTCCAGAAAAGATTCCCGATTAAATGCCGTGCTTCGGCCTATGATCAGAAGGAATTTTCTGATTTCTTGCTGAAACAGAATAATAACAGCAAGAACTCCGACTCCCATAAATTCTCCCAGAATAGAAGAAAGTAATTCCATTCCTGAGGCTCGTACAACCAGGTAAATAAGGTATAGAGACAGGAAACCTAAAAACACTCTAACCGCAACAGATCCCTTCATCAGCTTATAAAGCTGATACATAAGAACAGCTACCAGGAAGATATCAATGACATCTATCCAGCTAATGTTCAGAAATCCGATTTTAAACAATAAGTTCAAGTGTTAATCAGGTTAAAAAGTTTAACGCATTCGACAGCCTCTTTGACGTCGTGTACCCTTAGGATTTTTGCCCCTCTTTCCAATGCTACCATATTTATTGCTGTGGTTCCGTTAAGAGCCGAATCAGCATTTATTCCTAATGGCTTGTGTATCATGGATTTTCTGGAGACGCCTACGAGTAAAGGAACTCCAATTTCCTTAAAATAAGCCAAATTTTTGAGCATTTCATAATTTTGTTCCAGTGTTTTTGCAAATCCAAATCCAGGGTCTATAATTAAATCTGAAACTCCCGATTCCCGGAGATTTTTTACCTTCTCGGCAAGCGAATAGAAAACCTCTTTTGTGACATTTTCATAGTCTGTAAGAGATGTCATAGTTTGAGGTGTACCACGCATATGCATAATGATATATGGGGCATTTTTCGCTTTTATGACATCCCACATTTTTTCATCAGCATCCCCTCCTGAAACATCATTTATTATATCTGCTCCCAATTTCAGGGATCTTTCAGCAATCTCACTGCGAAAAGTGTCAACAGATAAAATTGTATCGGGGTAATGTTTCTTAAGGATCGCTACAGCGGATTCTATTCTTTGAATTTCTAGATCAACAGGGATATCAGCAGCTCCGGGTCGTGTACTGTATGCGCCTAAATCAAGGATTTTAGCTCCTTCATCAATCATTTTTCCTGCTTTTTCTAATAAGGAATTTTCATCTGTCCTGCTCCCTTTATAAAATGAATCAGAGGTAAGATTGATGATCCCCATTACTATTGGTGAGGATAAATCAAATAGTTTTCCTTTTATGTTAAGTGTCATTATTCTAAAATTATTATCTTTCGCCGTTGAACAAAATTCGGAGTTTTGGAAGAAAAAACCATAAATCAATACCAACAAGTGATCTCTCATTGCAGGGAGCTCTTTGAAAAAAAAGCCACAGACTATGGTACCGCATGGCGAATTATGCGTATGCCTTCGATTACTGATCAAATTTATATAAAAATAAATCGTATCAGGTCCATTCAGGATAAAGGAATGCAACAGATCAATGAAGCTATTGAAGATGAATTTGTTGCAATAATAAATTATAGTATAATAGCTATGATTCAATTAGGCTTGGCGAAAGATGAAAGAATAGAGATTCCCGCTGAGGAATTGATGGAATTGTATGATAAATATGCAAACGAAACTCTGGAACTCCTTCAGCGTAAAAACCACGATTATGGTGAGGCATGGCGTGATATGAGAGTATCTTCAATTACCGATATTATACTAATGAAGGTTTACAGGGTCAAACAAATTGAAGATAATGAAGGTCAAACCCTTGTATCGGAAGGGGTTTCAGCTAATTATCAGGATATGCTTAATTATTCAGTTTTTGCTCTTATATTAAGTGGGTTTGTAAAATGATACTTTTTGCTTTATGAAAACGTTTATAAATAATCTTTTTAGAATTTTTGTAGGTGCATTGTTTGTTTTTTCCGGCCTGGTAAAGCTAAATGATCCCCAGGGTACTGCAATTAAAATGACTGAGTATTTCCAGGTTTTTGCAGAAGATTTCTTTAATCCTTTCATCTACCTGGTACCAGCAGCATTACCGATTGCCTTTATCATTATTATTTTTGAAATACTGGTTGGAATTGCCTTGTTAATTAACTACAAGATGCAGCTTACCACCAAGGTGTTACTGGTAATGATCATATTCTTTACCTTTCTTACTTTCTATTCAGCATATTTTGATAAAGTTACCGACTGTGGATGCTTTGGAGATGCAATACCTTTAACCCCGTGGGAATCTTTTTACAAAGATATTGTCCTTTTAATAATGTCTTTATGGTTATTCTTTAATAGAAAGGACTTTGTGAATATGTTCCGGTCATTTACTGCAAATGCAATTTTGATCGCATCAGCTGTTATATTTACTATTGTCGGGATTTATGCGATAAATCATTTGCCCTATATCGATTTTCGACCATATGCTGTAGGAGAAAGTATTCCTGAAAACATGCAGCCGGCAGAAAATCCAATATTTGAATATACATTTGTAAAGGATGGGGAGGAGATAAAGTCTCGGAAATATATTCAGGATGAAGGATATGAATATGTGTCAAATGAGGTAATTAATAAAGATGAATCAGAACCTGAAATAACAGATTACAGTGTAGAATCGATAACTGGAGATGATGTAACACAAAGAACCTTTGAAGGTATAAAGTTGTTGATCATTATTGAAAGCCTCGAAAAAACAGATAAGGAAGCATATTCCGAAATAAATAGTCTCCTTTCAGGATTAAAACCAGGAATAGAGTCAATGGTGCTAACAGCAGTTGGACCGGGAGAATTTGATAAGTTCAGACATGAAGTGCAATTAGGAGTTCCATATTACTTCACAGATCATACAGTTTTAAAAGCCATGGTCAGATCAAATCCCGGAATAATGCTGTTACAAAATGGTGTTGTAAAGGGTAAATGGCATCATAATGATACTCCATCACCGGCTGATATCCATAGTTTAATTGATTAGAGGAGTTTTTTACTACATTGACTTTAATAACGAATTAATTTCGACTATTTTAGCCATCTGATAATCATTCAAAGATAATTTTTTTTAATGCTTAAGTTTATAGGTAGAAGATTAGGATACGGCTTGCTGGTTATGATGGGGGTGACAGTGATTGTGTTTTTCCTTTTTCACCTCTTACCCGGAGACCCTGCAAGAATGGTTGCTGGAAAGCGATCAGATATAACTACCATAGAAGCAATTAATAAAGAATTTGGTCTTGATAAACCATTGCCAGTTCAGTTTTACCTTTATTTAAAGGACCTTTCCCCAATTTCTATCCATGAAGATACTCCCCAGAATCAGGATAAATATGAATATACTGAATTAATAAACCTGGGTGAGGAGGTGTTGGTTTTGAAAGCCCCTTATTTACGAAGGTCATTTCAGACCAATAAAAGAGTAGGAGAGCTTCTTATGGAGAATCTTGAGCCAACTATTTGGCTTGCTCTTGCTGCAATGGCCTTTGCCACAATCTTTGGTATAGCTATCGGAGTTGTTTCTGCAGTCAATCAACATAAATTTCTGGATAATTTCCTGGTTGCAGGTTCTGTTCTTGGAATTTCTCTTCCGTCTTTCGTAGCAGCTATAATTATATCGATGATTTTTGGTTATTATCTTGCTGACTGGACTGGTTTAGGGCTGACAGGACAACTATATGATTACAGTCCTTTCGGTGGAAAAACATTGAATTTAAAAAATCTGGTACTCCCTGCATTTACACTGGGGATACGACCTCTTGCGATCATTATGCAGCTTACCCGTAGTAGCATGCTTGATGTTTTAAAACAAGATTATATAAGAACTGCTTATTCTAAAGGATTACCTTATAAGAAGGTTCTTGTGAAACATGCCTTAAAAAATGCTTTAAATCCTGTGATTACAGCAGTTTCTGGTTGGTTGGCTTCCTTAATGGCCGGAGCTTTCTTCGTAGAACTTGTATTCGACTGGAAAGGATTTGGATATGTAACCATTAAAGCTGTGGAAAGTCTTGATTTTCCTGTGGTAATGGGTGCCGTCTTGATTATCGCATTGATCTTCGTTTTTGTAAATATTCTGGTTGATGCATTATATGCCTTGATTGATCCTAGGGTAAGAATAAGCTAAAAATTTATGGAGTTATCACGCCTGATTTATCTGATAGGATTGCCTGGTTCAGGTAAATCATCTGTAGGTAAAATATTAAGCAGCTCAATTGAATATGATTTTATCGATCTTGATGAATGGATTGAAAAAAATGAGAAAAGCTCAATAAAAGAAATATTCGCAGTAAAAGGAGAAAGCTATTTTCGTGATCTGGAAACCAGGGCTTTACAAATGCTTTCAGAAAAAATAAATTCCGGTACTATAATATCAACAGGAGGAGGAACTCCCTGTTACAATGATAATCTTAAGATTTTGAAAAATACCGGTTTGTTGATATACCTGAAAGCTGATGTAGATGTGCTGGTTAAAAGAATCGAAAATAACATTATTGAAAAGGATAACAGGCCACTTTTTAATACTGCTGATATTGAATCTAAATATAAAGCATTAATAAAAGACCGCAGGCTATTCTATGAAGATGCACATCTGATTGTGGATACCGGAGGATTAAATGAAAAAGAAATTGCAGAACTAATTCTTTCAGAAATGAATCAATAATTTTATATTCTGATATATTTTTTTAAAATATTCTACTTGTCAAATCAAATTTTTACTCACTATGAGGTTTTTCCTATTACTACTCACTGTCTTTCTGTTTACTGTTAATGGTACTGCTCAAGATGTTGATATTGAATTATATAAGAAGAGAATTGAAAGACATCTCCCGAAGCTTATCAAACATGAAAGTCTTAAAAATCACTTTAATTTCGAAGAAAATTATTTAGAAGTATTTGAACATCCTTCTGATAAAAGAACCGGAAGACCACCAGAGTTTAGATTGTATTATACTGAAATTCCGCTGTTTTTGAAGATCATATATAATGCTTCTAGGGAAGAAGCGATTGATTTTTATCAGAGAAAAGGAACATCAGCATTCCCAAAATCTATCGCTGAAAAATACGATGAGTTTTCTTTAGACCGACCTACTAGATTTGCAGGACTTCGGGTAGCAATTGATCCGGGACATTTTGCCGGAAGTGAAAGGGAAGCTAAACAAGAAGCTAAATTTTTGAAAATTAAAGGTGAAGATATCGGACAAAGAAAAGATTTGTTCTTTTATGAAGCACAATTGACCTATGCTACAGCCGAAATTTTAAGAGAAATGCTGGAAAATGAGTTGGCAAGTGTCAAGCTAACCAGGGTTCAGGGTGAATCAGCTGTCGGGAAAAGTTTTGACAAATGGTATAAAGAAGATTTCATAAGGGTAAGGGATGAAATGTGTAGCGAAGACGAATTGCCTGAAAGTATGTGCGCAAGCTTAAAAGCTGATCCAGGTCCAAAAAATGCTTTTTTTAAGTTATATAAATACCTTGATTTTACTGGTCGTGCCGACGTGATCAACAATTACAAAGCTGACCTTACTGTGGTTATTCATTACAATGCCAAAGAAGATAATCCAAGGGATGAAAAAGGATATACTACTCCTACAAAAGAAAATTATGCTATGGCTTTTATTCCGGGTAGTTTTCTGCAAAATGAATTGAAGAAGGTTGATCAGCGCATCGATTTTTTAAGATTACTGTTAAGTGATGATATGGACAGAAGTGAAGAATTAGCTAGTTCATATATTCAAGATCATGAAGAAACATTAGAAGTGCCTGCTTTACCAGAAGATAATAGCCTGCGTCATATAGAATATGTGAATATATATTCAGGCGAAGAGGGAGTTTATCACAGGAATTTATATTTAACCCGGGCAGTAAAAGGAGCTGTCGTGTATGGGGAAAGCTTATATCAGGATAATATTGATGAAATTAAAAAGCTGACGAGATCAGGGTTGACATATGAGCAATTATTGAAGAATGAAAGGTTGAAGGAAGTTGCTCAATCATATTTCCTGGCTATAGAAAACTACCTTAAATATAAAGAGGGTGATCAAAAAACAAATCAGTAAAAAATAAAAGAGAGCAGTGACAATCACTGCTCTCTTTTATTTTAAAATGATTTACCAATTGTTGCTAGTATCGATGAAGTAGACCTATCCATTTTTGCTGAAGGTGCAGTTCTATTTACTTCAGAAGCATACGGTTCAGCAAGAGTAAAAGGAGCTCTGGAGATATTTGTTTGAGACTTATACTGATAAGTGAAATCTATAAAAAATCCATTTTCACTTCTGTAACCCATACCTCCACTATATATTTTCTTGGCAGCTGCGTTTATATTATCTTTTCTTGGATTAGCATAATTAGCATATCCTCCTCTTAAATAAAGTTTGTTTGTTAGTCTATACTCTAACCCTGTTCGAATATTCCATACTGATTGATAATTATCTTCTATAAATTGATTGTCTCCGTCAAAATTGATGTCTGAATCATTTTTTAATTCCATTCCGGAATAATTGACGTGCTCTGCATCAAAAGTTATAAAACCTTTTTTCCCAAATAGATATGTTGCTCCTATTCTGGTTTTACTTGGAGTAGTAAACCGGTAATTTGGTTGTTCAATATAATCATAGCTGGAAATTGAAGCAGTTTCATTTGTTAAAATGATAATTTCATCTCCGGTATCATATTCATAATTATTAAAAATGCCTTGGACCAGAATTTCAAAATCTTCATTTACTGTATAACTGGTTCTTGTTTGATAAGAAAGTCCTAATGTTAGATTGTTGATTGGCCTTGTAATAATACCCAGTGTTGCACTTATCCCTGCGCCATAAGTGTCTACAAATTGATTATAGTTCATTGTTCTAAGAGCAGCATCACTCCTGGTTTCTGTATAAAAAGTTTCAGTAGTATAATCAAAAAACTGAAAATTCAGACCTACGCCAAGATAAACTCTGTCATTAATGTTTAGACCGTAAGAAGTATTGAAGCTGCTATTTTGGCCTTTCGTATCTGCAGAATATGTTATTGAAGAGGGTAATGGGGGATATATTTCACCATCTATATCTTCTATATAATATAAGCCCTGAGCGTCTTCATCTACCAGGAAGGCATTATATGCTAATTCAGGAATTGAACCAGCGAATTCGGGATTAAACTGATTTGGATCATATAAGCTATATATATAATCAAAAAAATCTGAATTAAATTCATTAGAATTCGATGATGTGAAGTACTCATTTCGATTAAATATCGAACTGCTAGTTAGTGATATGCCAAATCCATGAGATTTGATTAATCCATTATTTTTGCCATCACTTTGAAATACAATCCCAAGTGTGGGAGTGTTAAATCTGAAATCACTTTCCTTAGTGTTAGAATTATAAAAATTAGCTTTTGAGCTGATGAAATTTAATCCTCCCGTCAGGGCAAAAGATCTCTTATTAAAAAAACCAAGACCAGCGGGGTTTGAATATAAACTGCTGACATCACCACCCAAAGATACTTGAGCGCCACCAAGGGCCTGCATTCTTGCCGTTCCACTTATTTCAGTGTTTGATGCTTGTTCAACAATATCAACATAGGTTTGTGCTGATAATGAAATGTTAAATATTAGAATAAGAAGGGTTATATAAATCTTATTTAAAGAAATCATATCGAATGTAGAAATGTTTAGTTGATCAGGTTATAAATTGAAAGGTGCTCTATCTAATGTCAGACATTATGTAAAGCACCTTTCTTAAATCAATTAAGGGGTTGATCAATTAATTACCTCTTCCGCCTCTGCTACTTCTAGATGAGCCTCTGCTAGATGAAGAGCTTCTGCTGCTACTAGACGAGGAACTTCTGCTATATGATGACCCACTACTTCTTGATGATCCAGAGCTTCTGTAAGATGATCCTCCACCGCTTCTGGATGATGCACCACTTCTATTGTAACTTCTTGAAGATCCTCCACCGCTTCTGTTATAATTTCTTGAAGGGGTAGATCTCTGATAGTTTCTATTTGAGTTACCACTTCTATTGTAATTTCTAGAAGGTGTAGATCTGTTACTTCTGTTATAAGTATCTGAACTATTTGATCTCTGATAGGTTCTAGTTCTGTAATCACTATTGGTAGACCTTGTAGAGTTATAGCTTCTACTTCTATCAGTTGTGTTATAGTTTCTGCTTCTATCAGAATTATAATTTCTAGTAGTACTTTGCGTATAGCCTGATCTATTTGTAGATCTGCTAGTATAATCTCTTGTTCTTGCAGAAGACCTGTCACTTGAGGAAGCTAGTGTAGTTCTTCCTGCAGTATAAGATGATCTGCTTGTTGTATTTCTCGAGCTATATGAGTCTCTGTCATAAGAAGCTAGCCTGTTATCCCTGGTAGCACTTGTACGAGCACTAGTAGTTCTCGAATTGGCAGTAGTTCTTCCATTTGTGCTACGACCAATTTGGTCCCTGTCACTGGATGTAGCTGTTCTTCTAGGACTTAAAATATAGCTATTATTAGAACTGCTTGATCCGCCTGGTCTTGTTCCGGACAATCTTTTATTGCCTACATAATAATCTCCGTTGTTATAAGCATAGTAATTGTTAGACAAACCAGCATTATATCCGCACCAGTATCCATTGTTAAATCCTTGATTATAAGCATACCAGCCATTGCTGTATCCCCATCCCCAGGTAGGACGATACCATCCACCATATCCACCATACCATGGATCATACCAAGGATCGTAAAAACCACCGTAACCATAATATGGGTTCCTCCAAGGACGATTCCAGTTGCTCCATCCCCATCCAAAACCTATTCCAAAAGAGATGTTAAAATTCCATCCTGATCCTCCATAAAAATAAGGATCATACCATGGGTCATAGAATGCATTATTATAGCGATAACCCATGTTTGCATAAGTTGTCGGAATGTAATTATTAACAATTATAGTTCTGGAACCATCTTGTAAAACTTCCTGAGATCTTCCATTCGCATTATTGTATTGCGTAGTTTGACCCTGGGCATTATAGGAATTTACATTATTAAGGTTGTTTTCAGTATTTCTGTAATATTCTGGTTCTTCAGAATTAGCATTACTAACTACCTCATTAGTATACCTTCCTAAATAATCCGGGTTTATCTGAGTAGTTGATGATTGTTCAGATGTTCCGTTTTGCAGAATTGCATAATCCGGGCTGGCTTTCTGGTTGTTTTTAACCTCAACGTTTTTATTCTCAGATTTTTTCGCTTTTTCTTTTCTGTCAGCAGGTGTAAAATACATATCATCAACAACCTGGGCTTCGACAGTAAAACTAATTATAGCCAAGGCTATAATTGCTAATCGTCTTGTAAAAATATATTGGTTCATAATAACCCCTTTTTTTAATTGATTTTCATTAATATAAACGTTCCGACGCAATAATGGATATAATTATCCGGAAAGAATTATATTTGCCGAAACAAATTTCATTTGTCTAATATAACACAAAAAACGTACCAAAGTTTATGAGTAAAGGACTGCCAAAGAGAAGCGAAGACTATTCAGCCTGGTATAATGAACTAGTAAAACGTGCTGATCTGGCGGAAAATTCAGCCGTAAGAGGGTGTATGGTGATAAAACCATATGGTTTTTCCATTTGGGAAAAAATGCAACAAACCCTTGATAAAATGTTTAAAGACACTGGTCACACCAATGCTTACTTCCCGCTTTTTATTCCAAAATCTTATTTAAGTCGTGAAGCTGACCATGTTGAAGGATTTGCGAAAGAATGTGCAGTTGTAACTCATTACAGGTTGAAAAATGCTGATGATGGTTCAGGGGTAGTAGTAGATCCTGAGGCTAAACTGGAGGAGGAACTGATTGTTCGTCCTACTTCAGAGACAGTAATCTGGAATACATACAAAAACTGGGTAGAGTCATACAGAGACCTGCCAATATTGGTTAACCAGTGGGCAAATGTCGTGCGATGGGAAATGAGAACGAGATTGTTTCTTAGAACTTCGGAATTTTTATGGCAGGAGGGCCATACTGCCCATGCTACAAAAGATGAAGCGATTCAGGAAACAGAGCAAATGATTAATATTTATGCTGATTTTGTTGAAAACTTCATGGGGGTACCTGTGATTAAAGGTTTAAAATCAGAAAATGAAAGATTTGCAGGAGCTCTTGAAACTTACTGTATAGAAGCACTTATGCAAGATGGTAAAGCTCTCCAGGCAGGTACAAGTCATTTCCTGGGACAAAATTTCTCAAAGGCGTTTGATGTGAAGTTTACTGGTAAGGATGGTAAGCTAGAGTATGTCTGGGGCACCAGCTGGGGTGTGAGTACTCGTCTTATGGGAGCATTAATTATGGCTCATAGTGATGATGCAGGTCTTGTTCTGCCTCCAAACCTCGCTCCGATACATGTGGTGATTGTACCTATATATAAGAAGGAAGAACAATTGCAGGCTATTTCAGAGAAGGCTAACCATATTAAAAAGGCTTTACAAGATAAGGGGTATTCTGTCAAATTTGATGATAGAGACACGCATAAGCCAGGATGGAAATTTGCTGAATATGAATTAAAGGGAGTGCCTTTAAGAATTGCTATCGGCCCACGTGATCTTGAAAACGGAACAGTTGAACTTGCCAGAAGAGATACTAAGGAGAAAAATACAGTAGAAATAGAGGGTATCGAAAACAGAATTCCAGATCTGCTTGATGAAATACAAAATAGTATTTTTGAGCGCGCTAGAAATTTCAGAGATGAGAATATAAGAAAGGCAGATACTTTTGAGGAATTTAAAAACATACTCGATGAGAAAGGTGGTTTTATTAAAGCTCACTGGGATGGCACACCTGAAACTGAAGAAAAGATTAAAAATGAAACGAAAGCAACTATAAGATGTATTCCTTTAGACAATGAAATGGAAGAAGGTAAATGCATTTATACTGGTAAGCCAAGTAAACAACGGGTTATTTTTGCCAGAGCATACTAGGTCTGAAATAAAAATTTAGTAATATAGAGGCGGCTTTTTAGCCGTCTTTTTTTATTGGGAATTTATTTGTTGTTTTTTTTTATTCGATCAAAGGCAATTTTTTTACTTTTATTAAAATATTAATTGATTATGGCTGAATGGATCCCCGTACTTGTGTTGATCTTGCTTGGATTTCTTCTGATAGCAGCTGAGATTATTTTCATTCCCGGAACTACTATTGTTGGGTTTTTAGGGCTTGGAGTTGTGGTCACCGGAATTGTAATAGCATATCTTGATCACGGAGATACAGCAGGTAATATAATACTTGGGAGTTCTATAATTATTTTTTCAGGAATGGTTTTTCTTGCCTTTAAATTAAAGGTCTGGCAAAAATTTTCTGTCAGTTCATCTGTATCTGGGAAAATAAGAAGTGATGCAGACATAAAACTGAAAGTCGGACAGGTTGGAACTACGGTTTCAGCATTAAGACCATCAGGTGAAGCTGAATTTGAGGGAGAAAGGTATGAAGTGTATTCTGCAGGTCAGTTTCTTGACAGTGGGAAGACAATTGAAATTATTTCCATTGAAAAAGGAGGAAGAAAAGTAATGGTAAAACAAAAATAGACACCTTTTTAAATAAGTATTTTTATGAATGTAATGATCGTTGTTTATGTAGTGCTGGCCATCATTGGATTGATATTCTTTCTGATGTTTTTCCAGATTTTTGGACTGTGGTTGTCAGCACTTTTATCAAAGGTTTATATTAACCTTTTTCAGTTATTCTTTATGAGGTTAAGGAAGGTTCCTCCTTCAGTTATTGTTAATGCAATGATTACCTCAAGTAAAGCAGGTTTATCTCTCACCAGGGATGAGCTTGAAGCTCATTATCTGGCAGGTGGTAATGTGCCGCAAGTGACGAATGCTTTAATATCTGCTGATAAAGCAAATATTGCTCTTGATTTTCAACAAGCTGCGGCTATCGATTTGGCTGGTAGAGATGTATTTGAAGCTGTTCAGACTTCAGTAAATCCGAAAGTTATAAATACTCCTTCTGTTGCGGCAGTGGCTAAAGATGGTATTCAGTTGATAGCTAAAGCCAGAGTGACAGTAAGAGCTAATATAAAAAGATTAGTAGGAGGTGCTGGTGAAGAAACAATTCTTGCTCGTGTGGGTGAAGGTATTGTAACCTCAATTGGTTCTGCTAAAACACATAAAGAAGTACTTGAAAACCCTGATAATATTTCAAAATTAGTACTTGAAAGAGGTCTTGATGCTGGAACAGCTTTTGAGATTTTATCAATTGATGTTGCAGATATTGATGTTGGAGATAATATTGGTGCAAAACTTCAAATTGATCAGGCCAATGCTGACTTGAAAGTAGCAGAGGCACGAGCTGAACAAAGAAGAGCGATGGCAGTGGCAGTAGAGCAGGAGATGAAAGCTAAAGCCCAGGAGATGCAAGCTCGGGTAATTGAAGCTGAAGCTGAAGTACCTAAAGCAATGGCAGAGGCATTCAGACAAGGAAATCTTGGAATAATGGATTTTTACAAAATGAAAAATATCCAATCTGATACCGACATGAGAAATTCAATTGCCGGGCCAGATGATTCACGTAAGGATAAGGATAAAGATGATTAATTTAGAATCTAAAAAAAAAGCCTTCCAAATCGGAAGGCTTTTTTTTGATTATTTTCTAAAGATATTTAGCGACAGGTTCTGAGGTTTTTTTTCCTTCTGTCATACCGACATATTGCTTGTTTTGCTTATCGTAATACAATTCATCATAAATATCAGGTACGATATTCATTCCGTTTGAATCGTAAATTCCCCATTTACCTCTTTTTTGAACTCTGTAATCACCATTGTCAAGTGGAATGATCTTATCAAATTTAGGGAAGAGTAATTGTGAACCCTCAGTGTTAACCAGTCCGAAATAGTTCCCTCGCTTAACAAGATAATGTTGTTCGTTTGGAAGACCTTTAATCTCGTTGTAATCACATTCGATTATTTCATTGCCCTGCCTGTCTATCAGTCCCCAAAGTCCTTGTCTTTTAACTATTATCAGGTTGTTGTGTGATATAACCGATTCATATCTTGGTTGTATCACTATCTTTTCTCTTAAATTAATATATCCCCATTTATTTAAAATCATAATTGGAGCCATGTTTTGAGAGAAAAGTCCTACAGTATCATATCTGTTACTAATTCTTAATCTTTCTTCTGTATCAACGTATCCCCATTGTCCATCAATATTTACAGAATAAAAGCCATCTCTGAATCCGCCGAATTCAATTATTTCCTTTTCTAGCTTTTTATAATTTTCACTCTTGTTATTTAGCAGAAAACGACCATATTTTTCACTATAAATATAAAATAAGGTATCATTAATCGTTTGAATTTCATTAAAGGAATAAGGGAATAATCTTCTGCCGTTTAATTTATAGAGGTCTTTAATTTTATCAGAACTTTCCTCAAGAATACCTGCTGGATGTACGGTTAATTTATTTCCTGTTTCAAACTGGATTCCATCATTTAGGTTAAAAACTCCATATTGCTGTTTTTTTGTAAAAATGAAAGTTTCCTCGTTCACTCTTTTTAATGAAGAATAATAAGGCATTAAAGCCCATTCCCCTTCTGTATTTATGACTCCGAAAGTATCCTGATATTTAACTCTGGCAAGGTCACCAACAAAATGCCCTGCATATGAATACTTAACATCAGTTATCTTTTTCCCGTTTTTATCAAGGTATCCCTGCTTGCCATTCTTACTTACAATGAATCCCCCATTATCATTAATATTTACAGAATCATATTTTTCGCTATTAATTGGGTTTAGCCTCTCATTTAATATGGTGTAGACAAATTTTTGACCATTATGCTTTGCTCCGACAAAATAGTGGCCGGCTGATTCAATAAAATCGTAATTGAAATCAGAAAAAACACTTAGTGACTTGTCTGCCACTCCATATTTATCTCCTTTTTTAAGAATCAGGTAATTTGCAGAATGACTAAAAGCTATTGAATCGTACCAGATATTGTTAACTGGCGAAAAATTTTCATCTAATAATTGCCATTGGCTTCCCGAAGCAGCTATATATCCCGTGTTATTCTTTATAGGAATTAGCCGGTCATTCAATAGTAGCTTTTGTTCT
The DNA here is from genome assembly GCF_026241165.1 of Mangrovivirga halotolerans. Classification (GTDB taxonomy): domain Bacteria; phylum Bacteroidota; class Bacteroidia; order Cytophagales; family Cyclobacteriaceae; genus Mangrovivirga; species Mangrovivirga halotolerans. The sequence goes on from NZ_JAPFQN010000003.1 coordinate 475,181, forward strand.
TTATTTAATTCTGATAATATGTGGATGCTATTACTTTCCTGAAGGATGATTTCATTTCCATCAAGCGATATCGAAGAGTAAATAACATCAGTCAGTGCCCTTCCATTTGAATCCAGAAGACCTTTTTTTCCTTTGTGAATTCCAACAAGAATCCTGTCTTTTAAAATATTTATTTTATCATAAACCGCAGAGGTTGTTATGTTTTCTTCTAAATCATAGCAATAAAACGAATCTCCATCTTCTGAAAGAATAAAGTTGTTATCAATTATTTCTTCAATGGATTTAAATTTAAACGATAACAGAATGCGTCCTTTTTTATCTACAATTCCTTTAAACTGTTTTCCGTCAATCCATTTTGTAGCTATAAGGTATTCACTAGTTGCTGACGCCTCTAGAAAGTTATAATCAAAGGATATCTGCTCTTTTCCTTTAATATTGATGAGACCAAAGGTTATTTCAGATTTGTTATTTGGTTTGGCGGCTATAAAATAGTTATCAAGCACAGGGTAAAGTGAATAATATACCGGGTCGGGAATTGATTGCTCTTCGATCTCGAGTATGCCCCATCGGTTATTCTTTTTATATCCAAGGTATTTGTTGTCGATAATTTGAGTTGAACCGTTACTCCAACCAAGTTTATCATACTTTGCAGGGATCACGACCTTACCATCAGGATTTAGTAATCCTTCTTTGCCATCTTTTTTAAAAATTTCGTAATTGGCAAAAATGACAGAACTACCAAACGTCAGCATGACGATCGGTAACAAAAATATTTTAAGATAAGACATTAAAAAAATCTATTTAAGGTTCTTCTGTTCTTCCTTTTCCAGGTTAAAAAGATCATTCAACACATCAATAAGCGTATCAGCCTCTCCTCTTTTACAGGCTGCTTTAAGCTGGATCACAGGAAGCTTGATGATTTTTTGCATCATACTCTTTGTGATCTGCTCTGCTATTTTCATCTCCTCTTCAGAAGCTTTTTTCAGATAACGGGCAAGCTCTTCTTTTCTTATGTCTTCAAGAGCGCTTTTGAATTTTTTGATCGTTGGTGAAACCACCATTTCCTTAGCCCAGTCATTAAATTCGGTTATGCTTTCGGTTATGATATCTTCTACCAGTGGAATTGCTTCAAGCCTTCGATCAAGAGCACTTGTTGCTTTGGCCTGAATATCATCAATTCCATATACCATACATCCCGAGATATTGTCTACGGAAGTATCAATACTTCTTGGTACGGAAAGATCAATGAAATATTTAGCAACAACCGAATGTTTAATCATTCCTGGAATTATAATTGGCTCTTGTGAACTTACAGAACTTATAATAATCTGTGCTTTATCGACAAGGTCTGGTAAGTTTTCCAATTTATCGCTTTTGAAACCACATTCAAGAGCTATTGCTTCGGCTTTTGATTGAGTGCGATTAACAACAATGATTTCACAATCAGTAGTTCCGGCAAGATTTCTACAAACATCAATACCAATTTCCCCAAGGCCAACTACAAGAATCGTTGGGTTAACCATGGTGTTTTTCAGGTCTTCTACCAATTCACTTGAAGCATAAGATACACTTGCTGCCCCATCTCTGAATGGAGTTTCCTGAACTACTCTTTTATTGGTGAAAAATATTGTGTGCATTAATCTGTGAAGGAACGGGCCAGCCATTTCTTCATCTGCGCACCATTGGTAGGCTCTTTTAACCTGATTCGATATCTGAATATCGCCAACTACCTGGGCTTCAAGTCCCATTGAAACTCTGAATAATCTTTCAACTGCTAAATTGTTATCGGCAATCGTTTCGAAATACTCAGCTAGCTTTTTAGAATTGGACAGGCCTTTAAGTAAAGATAATTCTGTAATTATGAGATCATTAAGAATTTCTTCAGAACTGTAATAAAATTCAGTTCTGTTACATGTACTTAAAATAAGAAAGTCTTCTGCATTAGTCAATTCTTTAAAACGAGCTAATAATTGCTTAATCTCAGTTTCTGACAAAGCAACCATTTCCCTTATTTCTAAAGGAGTGTTTTTATAAGATAATGCTAATGATTTAAAATTTTTCACCATAACCAAAAATACTACCTGCAAAGATACATTTCAATACGTAAAATCACGTAATAATGTAGTAAAAACGCACAATTTAAATCAAATTTAAATAGATTTGTCATATTTCAGGCGTTCCTAATACTGAATTATATCTTTATCAACCATGAGATTTATCACCCGTACCTTAAGAAGGTTCTTATCTTCATTTTATTTTAATCGTAGTGAAGCCTCCGGGTTCCTCCTCTTAGCTATTTTACTGATCTCCTATATTTTTGTTTTAAAATGGGGAGATATTTTCTTCGAAAATAACGATTATCGCATTGAATATCAATATATTGAGGGTTCTGTTTCGTCAAATGTAACATCAGAGAAGATTTCATCTGAAATTGAAAATAATTCACTCGATCCAAATATATCTTCAAGACAAGAATTGATATCTTCCGGTTTGCCCGATTATCTTGCTGACAGATTAATAAACTATCGGAATAAGGGAGGGAAGTTTTATAAAAGAGCTGACCTTAAAAAGATTTATGGACTGAATGATAGTTTATATAATTTGATACATCCTTATTATAAAGATCAATATGGCAATAAGCTAAAGCCCCAGAGAAAGGTAAGCAAGCCTTATGTGAAGGATTCGTCAAAATCAAATCATCAACCCTTTAAGCCAAAAGAGATTTACTCTTTTGATATTAATGAGGCAGATACAATTGACTTGAAGCAAATCTATGGAATAGGTAGTGTTCTTAGTCAGAGAATTATAAAATACAGAAATTCACTGGGAGGCTTTATTTCTGCAAATCAACTTTATGAAGTTTGGGGACTTGAAAAATCTGTTGCTGATGAATTATTGAAGCATGCCTCCATAGTAAATGGATTTGAACCCAGAAAATTATCAATTACAAATACTTCTATTGATTCTTTGGCTTCACATCCATATCTTTCGTTCAAACAGGCAAAACTGATGAAATCTTATTATCAGTCGCATGAAAATGGATTTAGAAAAGAAGACTTTTACAAAATTTATGCGATTGATTCCGCCTCAATTACAAGGATTTTACCTTACCTGACGTTTTAGTCCTGTACTTTTGTTATTTTCGATTTTTTATAGATCAATTATACATGAATACGCTTCTTCGTGAATACCTTAAAAAATTAACTAATATCAGTGGTTCCAATCGAACACTGCAGATGCTACGGCTACCTAAAGCCCAGTTTCTGGATATTCATGAGTTTCATGCAGTAACAGCCCAGGGGAAGTCATATGATATAATTGAAAGTCTAATAAAAAGGGATAAAAAGATATTTTTATGTCCATTTATAGATCCTCGAGATGGAGAAAGTAATGAATTAAGCAGCAGGCTTAGAAAATTACAGCGAATGGACAACTTTGTTTATGAAGAACGAGGAGCGAGAGATCTTTATATAGGCTGGCCATTTATCGAAGGGAAATTTACAGATGGAACATATTTAAGGACTCCACTCATTTATTTTCCTGTAAAAATTTGGCTGGAATCTAATAACTGGTATTTAAAGCCACGATCTGAAGAGTCAGTTACATTAAATAAGGCATTTATTCTTGCTTATGCCTACTATAATGATCTGGCACCTGATGAAAATCTAATGGACAAGGTTCTAGATGATATTCTGGGAGATGATATTTCTTTTAAAACCAGAATCTATTCACTTCTTAAAGATTCTTCGATAGAATTAAATTTTAATACCAATACTTTTACCACCGAATTGGAAACTTTTCAGGAAAAATTAAAGCCTGAAATAGAAAAAACAGGATCACCCGGAGAAATTAAATTGGAAATGAACGCAGTTCTCGGCTTGTTTCCTCAAACAGGTTCTTATCAAGTACCTGATTATTTGAAGTGGTTAGAAAAAAATGAGTACGAGGATGTCGAGTCATTTTTTATGACTAAGAAAATTGAAAATATCCTTCATGAAGAAACGGCTTCAGGATATCATTCTCCTATTAAAGAAGAGGAATTGTTTCTGCCTTTTCAGGTGGATGCCTTCCAGGAAGATGCTATTAAAACAGTTAAAAATGGAAATAGTGTAGTTGTACATGGCCCTCCTGGTACAGGTAAATCACAATTGATCTGTAATCTGGTTAGCGATTATATTTCAAGAGGTAAAAATGTTTTAGTCGTTTGTCAGAAAAGAGTAGCTCTTGATGTTGTTTACAAAAGGTTGTCTGAAATAGGTTTAGATAAATTTTCAGCTTTAGTACATGATTTTAAAGAAGACAGGAGGGATATTTATTATAAAATTGATAGTCTTATCAACAACCTGCGAGAGTTTGAAAGATTAAATAACGGGCTGGATACAATTCAGCTGGAAAGAGATTTTCTGCAAACTTGTCGTAGAATCGATCAAATAAATGAAGAACTTGAGGATTATAAATCTGCTTTGTTCGACCTTGAAGAATTTGGCCTTTCTATTAAAGACTTGTACTTAAAAACAGATCTTAATAAACCCAAAGTAGATTTAAGGCAATATTACCGTGAATTTGATCAATTACGAACTGAGGGGTTTTTACAGAAATCAAAATCTATTCGTTCGTTCGGTTCTAAATTTACCCAGGATAATTATCCATTGAGTTCCAGAAAGTCCTTTTCAGATTTATCAATTCATGACAGACAAACTATATTGAAATATCTGGGACAGATGCCAGATGCAGCACAAAAAGTAAAGGACGTTAGTAATGCATTATTGAAAAGAGACCTTTCCTTTCATGAAGCTGAATATATCTATAATTCAAGAGAGCAAATAGAAAATTTATTAAGCCTGATTAAAAGTAAGCAGGTGTATAAAGCTTTCGTGAGAATGGTAAACCACTCCACCGATGGTAAATCAGATCTTAAATGGTTGTCCGGAAAAGAAAGGGTAATAATTGATTGTTTTAAAAAATATGGTCCGGAGACCTCCTTAAAAGCTTCTGAGTTAGGGCGCTTTCAGGAAGCTTTAGAAGAAGCGATGACCAAAAGAAGAAATATTTTTAAATGGATCAGGTGGAGGCTTTTTTCTAAAGATAAATTTTTTATTAAACGAGTTATTACCGCTAATGGACTAAGATATGATCGGGAAGGGTTTAATATTTTGGTCGAAAAAATAGATAACAGATTAAATCTGGAGCACAACCTCTCGGATATTAAGAATAAAAAGTGGCTTAGCGATCTGCCTGAGACTTATGAAAAGGTGAATTTTCAGACCTGGTTTTTCAACCAGAAAAAGGCATTAACTGCTAAAATTGAATTTTCAAACCTTAGAAACTTTAAGGAATATTTTAACCTGGAAAATATTTCCTTTAAAGATCTTAAGGCGTCGCTTGAAAAGTTGTTAGATGAATTTGCTGTTATCCCTGAATATAAATCAGAATGGACTACTTTTTTTACTGAAAAATTAATTAACAGGCTAATGTCTGAACCCGAAAGGATCAGGCAAGTAGAAAGAGCAGTTTTAGATGATTTTGACGATTTGTGTGAGTTTGATAAGCTCTGGGAATCATTTGCGGCACATGAGAAGGATGTTTTTAACAAAGTAGTTGAGTATCAAAATTCAGAAAATAATGATAATTTGAATTTTGAGGCTGTTTTTCTTAATTCTGTTTATTTATCCTGGATAGAGCATATTGAAGTTAAATATCCGGTATTGCGATTAGTTAGCACGACTAAGTTTAAACAGATGATCAAAGAGCTTCAATATCTTGTAAAGAAAAAGCAGGAATTAGTTATTGAAATCACTTTGCTGAATGTCAGAGAAAGAACCTATGAAGATCTTGAATTTAACAGGTTAAATAATCGGATTACTTATCGTGATCTGGAGCACCAGGTGACTAAGAAACGGAAGATTTGGCCCATCAGGAAATTAGTTGAAAATTTTGAAGAAGAGATTTTTAAATTACTTCCATGCTGGCTGGCTTCACCGGAAACGGTATCTGCAGTATTTCCTTTTAATAGAAAGGTTTTTGATCTTGTTATTTTTGATGAGGCAAGTCAGTGCTTTGTTGAGAAAGGACTTCCTGCTATTTACCGGGGAAGTCAGGTAGTTGTAGCAGGAGATGAAAAGCAGTTGAGGCCTCATGATCTATATAAAGTGAGATGGGATGACGATGAGCTGGATCATCCGGATTTGAATATCGATTCCTTGCTGGATCTATCTAAACGATACTTGCCTTCAGTACAATTAAAAGGCCATTACCGAAGTAAAACCCCGGATCTAATCTCTTTTTCAAATAAGGAATTTTATAATAATAATTTAAGGCTACTTCCTAATTTAAAGGATGTGAATCAAAATGAAGGTGCAATTGATTATATAAAGGTAGAAGGTACCTGGTCTGACCACAAAAACGAAGTCGAGGCACAAAAAGTGATTGATCTGCTGATCTCAATTCCTGATGATTATCCAGGTAAGACAGCCGGAGTAGTAACTTTCAATGCCCGACAACAAGATCTTATTAATGATCTGATAGAATCTGAAATAATGAAAGGAAAAAGATTGCCTTCAGATTATTTTGTAAAGAATATAGAGAATGTTCAGGGTGATGAAACTGATATTTTGATTTTTAGTACAGCATATGCTCCTGATGCCAAAGGCAAAATGAAGATGCAATTCGGCTTGTTAAATCAGGATGGGGGAGAAAACAGACTGAACGTGGCGGTTACCAGGGCAAAAGAAAGAATTATTATTGTGACTTCTATTCTTCCTGAACAGTTAAAAGTCAAAACATCAAAATTCCCGGGACCAAAGCTGTTAAAGAAATACCTGGAGTACGCTAAATCAGTTTCAGATGGCGAATTTAAGCCTTCACGAATAGAGTATGATGTGAGTAAATCAGGAGTCTATCTTACTGATAAGCTTAAGCAGCTATCTTCTGAAAATGCTCATGAATTTATATTGAAAGAAGAAATGCCTTTTGCTGATTTAACAGTGATATCCAAAACGGGAGATTATGAGGCTTTAATTTTGACAGATGATCAGCAATTTTATGAAGGGGTTAGTGGAAAAGACTGGTTTGCTTATCTGCCTATTGCTTTAAAGGAAAAAGAATGGAAGTATAATCATTTTTATTCCAGAAATTATTGGCTGGATTCTGAAAAGGTAAATGATAAATTAAGGCTGATCATTCATTGATCAGCCTCATTTAAATATTGTTATTCTTTAATTTTTTCTACTCGAAATCCGGCAGCTTGTAATCCTGTTAATTCCTGGTCTCTCATGAAATGAGTAATGTTGACTTTATAAGTTCCGGTATCAGGAAATTGAAATGATTTTTTATAAGGTGTCTGTATTGTATAAAGATCTCCAATACTACTTTCTCCCAAAGGTTCTCCTGACTTTCTGTCGAAGATCATTATTTCATCAGGCTGATTCTCCATTGCCATATTTTTAATTAATACCTCTCCCTCAGCGTTAGTTAACTCAGCACCGAGGTATAAGTTATGAAATGGATATTCGTTCGTATTCCTGATGTTATAAAATAAATTATAGGGAGATTCTGAATCAGTTATTTGAAACTCAAAATTTATTGAATTATTACGATTCCAGGTATTGTTTTCAAAGTCATTATATTCTTCAAATACTCTGGTGGTGTCACAGCCTGAAAGAGTCAGCATCAATGTAACTGTCAAATAAAAAAATGATTTCATTATTGTTTGTTGTTGTTATTATTAGGGTTTTTTCTTCCTCCTTTTTTGAATCTTCTGTTTTTATTATTTCCTCTTGGCTTTCCTTTCGGTTTTTTGTCCTGACCTTCAGATGAAGCCCCCTGAGGTTTATTTTCTGCCTTTGGATGATTTTGCCTGGAGTATTTAGAACCTTGTTTTTTTGCCGGTTGTCCGCCACCCTGACTCTTAGGCTGATTGCCTGCTGGCTTTTTCTTTGCTGCAAGCTGCTGTTGGCTTTGATTTTCCGGTTTCTTTCTTCTTTTCTTTCTTTTTTTCTTCGGTTTACTACCTTTACTAAGTTTCTTATCTAATCGTTCAAGGTCGCTATTAAGGCTACTTCCCAGGTTAAGTTCGATTTCATCTTCAAACAAGGTAGCAGGTTTAATGCCTTTTTCATTAAGTTCAATTATTTCTCTGACCCTATTTGCTTCTACAGGGTGCCAGGTGTTTTCATCAGAAAAACCAAACCACATAATTTTCCTGAAGATATCAGTTTTCTGAAGGCGTGCTTTACCCTTTTCGGTTTCAATGGTTTCATTTTCCATTTCCGGGATATCTTTCAGAGCATCCATATAGGTTTCAAGCTCATAATTCAAACAGCATTTAAGTCTGCCACACTGACCTGATAATTTACCCGGATTCAAAGACAGATTTTGATATCTTGCTGCAGAGGTTGAAACACTCTTGAACTCAGTAAGCCAGGTTGAACAACATAATTCTCTTCCGCAAGAACCAATGCCGCCAAGCATACCAGCTTCCTGTCGAAGAGATATCTGCTTCATTTCAACGCGGATCTTAAATTCTGCTGCCAGAACTTTAATTAATTCTCTGAAATCAACCCGGTCATCAGCAGAATAGAAGAAAGTTGCTTTAGAATTATCAGCCTGGTACTCAACCTCTGAAAGCTTCATTGACAGACCAAGATTTCTGATTATTTCCCTGGTTCTGTAAAGAGTAGGCATTTCCCTGTTTTTGACCTCTTCGTATTTTTCAAGATCTTTATCGGTTGCTTTCCGGTAGATATTTCTTACCTCTTCACTGTCTTCCTCTACACCCTTTTTCTTCATCTGAAGTCTAACCAACTCCCCCTGAAGAGATACATGACCTAAGTGATGGCCATTGGGTACGTTAACAATAATAGGTTCTCCGGTTGTAAGATCCAGGTAGTCAGAATTTCTAAAAAATTCTTTTCTTCCGTTCTTGAATCTAACCTCTACTATATTGAATATCTGATCTGAAGGTAATTCCATATTCGACAACCAGTCGAATACATTCATTTTGTTACAACCACCCGTGCCACAAGCACCGTTGTTCTGACATCCTGAAACACTACCATCTTTATTTTTAGTTGCGCATGTACTACAAGCCATAATTAATTTTTTCCTTTGTCCGCAAATACCGGTTCATACACATCGTTGTGGCAAACATTATCTGTTATATTCACAACTCCCAATGTCTAAAATACTAATTTTTTTGCGGTTTCCTTATTTGGTAAGGTAAAGCTTTACAATAATCCTGATTTACAGGTCAAAACCAATGTCCTTTCTGAAATAGATTTTATCCCAGGAGATCTTTTCTGCTGATGCATAAGCTTTTTTCAAGGCTTCGTTCATTGATTTTCCTTTGCCAGTAAGAGCCAAAACTCTGCCTCCGGATGTTAAAACAGACCCGTCTTCAGATTTTGTACCAGCATGAAAAATACTCGCTTCATGATCTTCATATAAACCATTGATAATTTTACCTTTTTCATAACTTTCAGGATAGCCACCTGAAACTAGAATCACTGTAGCAGTAGTGTCTTCATCAATTTCCAGTTTGTATTGATCAAGTGTATGCTCATTGGTTGCTATAAATGCTTCTACAAGGTCGCTTTTTATTCTTGGTATAACTGCTTCAGTTTCAGGATCACCCATTCTTACGTTATATTCAATAACATATGGATTCCCTTCTACATTCATCAAACCAATAAATATAAAGCCCTGGAAAGGAATGTTTTCTTTATTTAAACCATCTATAGTGGGTTTTATGACTTGTTCTTCAACCTTATCCATGAAGTCTCCCTGAGCAAATGGTACCGGACTGATTGCCCCCATTCCCCCAGTGTTCAATCCTTTGTCACCTTCTCCGATTCGCTTATAATCTTTAGCTTCAGGGAGAACGATATATTGCTTGCCATTTGTTAATACAAAAACGGATAGCTCAATACCAGACAGGAATTCTTCAATTAAAACCTGGGCACTCGCGTCACCAAATTTCGCATCTAGAAGCATTTCCTTTAATGATTCTTTTGCTTCTTCAATACTTTGAGCAATTACAACACCTTTTCCAGCTGCCAGACCATCTGCCTTTAAAACATAAGGAGCAGAAAGAGTCTCCAGATATTTATAGGCTTTCTCAATGTTTTCCTTAGAAAATGTTTGCGCTTTAGCTGTAGGGATGTTGTTTCTTAACATAAACTGTTTACTGAAGTCCTTACTTCCTTCCAGTTCTGCTCCAGCCTTTTCTGGCCCGATTATAATTAAATCAGACAATCTATTATCCGCTTTAAGGCTATCGCTAAGACCGTCAACTAGTGGTGCTTCAGGTCCTACAACGATCATTCCGATCTCATTGTCTATAATGAAATCAGCAACCTCATTATGGTCATTGACATTTAGAGATGTATTTTTTCCGATATTTTCAGTTCCAGCATTTCCAGGAGCGATAAATAACTGATCGCAATGTTTGCTTTCTGCAATTTTCCAGGATAGAGCATGTTCACGCCCACCAGATCCGACTACAAGTATATTCATTTGTTTTTTAGCTTTTATTGAGTTATTACGGTCTTAATATTAATCTGCATTTAGAAAAACAGATGCCGAATAAGTATTATTTCTACAAATATAATAACCATATAATCTTCAGGTATTAAAATTGATAAATATTGGTTATGGTATGGGATATTTTTAACAATTGAGTGTGATTAAGGATCTGCCTACTTATTTTTGCGCCATGATCGATCTACCTGAAAAAACCGGTGCCAAAGCATTAATCTTTGATCTGGACGGCACTCTTGCCGATACCATGGAAGTACATTATGAAGCGTACAAAAAAGTAACTGATAGTTATGGAATAGATTTTTCCAGGCAGTTATTTTACGACTGGGCCGGTACTCCAACAATCACTACCTTCGAAAGACTGAAGGAAATGTATCAATTAGATGACATGGATCCTGTTGATTGTACCTTAAGAAAAAGAGAAAATTTTAAAAAGAACTTCCATCTCGTCAACCGTATCGAGCCGGTGTTTGAGATTGTAAGGGAATGGCATGGTAAGCTACCGATGGCTATTGGAACGGGGAGTAGCAGGCAGATGGGGATGAAAACCATAGAAACATTGCATATGACCCCGTATTTTGATCATATCATTACAGTTGATGATGTTTCAAAAGGTAAGCCAGATCCGGAAACATTTGCAAAATGCGCCTTGTTGATGGGGGTTGAAACTTCTGATTGCCTGGTGTTTGAAGATGGAGAACCCGGAATTGTTGCAGCCCGGGCTCTCAATATGAAAATTGTTGATGTCAGAGAGTATCTGGGTTAATTAGCTACCTCTGATAGAAACTTAATTCTAATAAGTCGAATTTCTTCTTCTGAATATTCATCTTCGTCAAATTCGTCAAGGGCATCTTCAAGGCTGTCATTTTCTGCCTCCATGAAATAATCGAATAGTTCTTCTTCAGCATCCTCATCAAGGTAGTCCTCGATGTAATAGTCAAGGTTTAATTTGGTTCCTGAATAAACAATATTCTCTATTTCATCAAGTAAGGCTTCAAAGGTGATGCCTCGTGATTCAGCGATCTCTTCAAGATCAATTTTTCTGTCTATCTGAGAAATTATATGAATCTTGTGTTTGGATTTATCCCCGGATGTTTTGATAAGAATATCATCAGGCTTGATAATATCATTGTCTTCAACATATTTCTTGATCGCCTCGATGAATGGTTTACCAAACTTAGTGACTTTCCCTGTTCCAACGCCATTGATCTTTGTAAGCTGATCTCTGTCAGTAGGATAAGTGGTAGCCATTTCCTCTAATGAATTATCCTGAAAGATAACATAAGGAGGTAAATCCTTTTGAGCTGCGAGTTTTTTACGCAGGTCTTTCAAAAGAGAAAATAAGTTTTCATCGTAACCCCTTGATGGGCCTGAAGGCTCATCCATTTCTTCTTCAGTTTCCCTGGTGAGCTGACTATAATCGTGGGGTTTGGTGATTTTAATATCATGAGGTGACTTTAAAAAGTCTTTTCCTTTACCGGTTAGCTTAAGTACCCCGATATTATCGATATCTTTTTCAATGAATTCAAAGATCAGTGCCTGACGTAGAATTGAAGACCATAATTCTTTTGATTCTTCTTTTCCTTTTCCGTAAATAGATGTTTTGTCATGGCCGTACGATAAAACATACTGATTCGCAGATCCACGGATTACATCAACAAGGTGGCCGATACCAAATCTTTCACCTGTTTCTGAGACAGCTTTTAATGCAGTAACCATATGTTCCTGGCCTTCAAATGACTCAGGCGGATTATTACATGCATCACAACCGGCAGTACTTTGACATTCTGCTTCATCCCAAGACTCTCCGAAGTAATGTAAAAGTTGTTTCCTTCTACATACCGCAGATTCTGCATAGGCTGAAACCTCTTCAAGCAAAACTTTTCCGTTTTCACGTTCAGTCACGGATTTGTCCTTATTGAATTTTTCAAGTTTCAGGATGTCGTTGTAACTGTAAAACATCAGGCAATGGCCATCGAGGCCATCCCTTCCGGCACGTCCTGTTTCCTGATAATATCCTTCGATAGACTTAGGAGTATCATAATGGATCACGAAACGAACATCAGGCTTGTCAATACCCATTCCAAAGGCAATTGTTGCAACGATGATATCTATGTCCTCACTGAGGAAACCATCCTGGTTGGCCATCCTTACAGAACTTTCAAGCCCTGCATGATATGGGGCAGCTCTGAATCCATTGACAGCAAGGAACTGGGCGATTTCTTCCACTTTTTTCCTGCTCAGGCAATAGATAATTCCAGACTGACCTTTTCTGGGTTTTAAAAACTGAATGATCTGCTTTTTGATATTTTGTTTAGGTCTGACTTCATAATACAGGTTGTGCCTGTTAAATGATGATTTAAAGACCGTAGCGTTATCCATTTGCAGGTTCCGCTGAATATCTATCTGAACTTTCGGAGTAGCCGTTGCAGTTAAAGCAACAACAGGCATTTCTCCCAGATCACCAATAATTGTTTTAATTCTACGGTATTCAGGACGGAAATCATGTCCCCATTCTGATATACAGTGCGCCTCATCGATCGCAACAAGTGAAATATTGATCTTTTTAAGGAATTCAATATTCTCCTCTTTTGTCAAAGATTCCGGAGCCACATATAATAATTTGGTATTTCCGGCCAAAGTTTCTTTTTTAACCTTGGTGATTTCACTTTTGCTTAATGAAGAATTTAAAAAATAGGCACTAAGCCCAAGAGCTCTTAGCTGATCAACCTGATTTTTCATCAGTGCGATCAATGGCGAGATAACAATTGTCGTCCCCTCAAGAACCACAGCAGGAAGTTGATAACAAAGAGACTTACCAGCACCAGTGGGCATAATGACAAAAGTGTCTTTGCCATTGATAATATTATTAATAATATTTTCTTGATTTCCCCTGAAATGGTGGTAGCCAAAAACTTCCTTTAAAGTGGATCGCAGTAAATCTGTACTAACTTCCGACATATAATGGTATTACCTTAATCTCTAGCTTATTTGAAAAAAAAATCAAAAATTTGTCTTACAAAATTTGAAACTAAACATTATTCAGACATTGAATTTAGCAAAAAATATAAAAACAATCGCTAAAAATGTACTTATAAATGAGTCAGATGCAATAAAAAACATTGCTTTTCTCATTGACGACGAGTTTGAAGCGATAGTAAGGGCAATTATTGAGTCAAAAGGCAGGGTTGTAATCACTGGAATTGGCAAAAGTGCAATAATTGCAAATAAGATTGTTGCAACTATGAATTCAACAGGTACTCCTGCATTGTTTATGCACGCAGCTGATGCTATTCATGGTGATCTTGGGATGGTACAGCCGGATGACTTTGTGATTTGTATTTCAAAAAGTGGTAATACGCCCGAAATAAAAGTTCTGGTTCCATTGATTAAGCGAACAGGTTGTACTCTTGTAGGACTCGTGAGTAATACTGAAAGTTTTCTTGCTCAGCATTCTGATTTTACTCTCAATGCTACAATTGGAGAGGAAGCCTGTCCTCATAATCTTGCACCAACCACCAGTACTACAGCTCATTTAGCACTAGGCGATGCCCTAGCAGTAGCACTTTTAGAAGCAAAAGGGTTTACCAGTGAGGATTTCGGTAGATATCATCCAGGTGGAGCTCTCGGAAAGCAACTTTATTTAAAGGTAGATGATATATACCCGGCTAATGAAAAGCCGATTGTCCGTCCGGATACTCCATTGAAAGATTGTATAATTGAAATCTCGAGCAAAAGGCTGGGTGCAGCAGTTGTGATCAGTGAAGACGAAAAAATTGTGGGAGTAATTACTGATGGTGACCTGAGAAGGATGCTGCAAAAAAATCCTTCCCTGGATGGATTGAAAGCCTCTGATGTAATGGGGGAAAACCCAAAGACGATCGAAGCCGGAGAGTATGCCGTAAAGGCTTTTAATGTAATGCAAGAAAATAATATCACACAAATAATTGTAACTAACGAAGATAAATTTGTAGGTTTTGTACATTTGCATGATCTTTTGAGAGAAGGAATTATTTAATTAAATTTAGGATAAGGGAATGTTTTCCCTTTCAATAAAAAAAATATGCATAAGAAACTTTATGTTGTTTTAATGGCTGGAGGGATTGGGTCCCGTTTTTGGCCATATAGCAGAAATGCAGAACCTAAGCAATTCTTGGATGTACTTGGGGTAGGAGAGTCTTTACTTCAAATGACTTATAAACGATTTTTGAAAATAGTAGACCCTGAAAACATTCTTATAGTAACAAATGCTGATTATGTCGACAAGGTTAAAGACCAATTGCCTGATTTAAATGATAATCAGATTTTGGGGGAACCATTAGGTAGAAATACTGCGCCATGCATTGCATATGCTGCATATAAAATAAATGAGCGCGACCCTGATTCTGTTATGGTAGTTTCTCCTGCTGATCATGCTATTTTTGATGAAGATGTGTTTATCGATACCTTGAAAATTGCAATAGAGAAAGCTGAACAAACAGACTCATTACTTACTATTGGGATTAATCCTCATAAACCTGAGACTCAATATGGTTATATTCAGTTTATTGAAGGAAAGGGGAGAGTAAAAAAGGTGAAAACATTTACTGAAAAGCCTCATGAAGAGCTTGCAGTTAAATTTTTGGAATCCGGAGATTTTTTATGGAATTCCGGGATATTTGTTTGGAACGTAAAATCAATAATAGATTCTTTTGAGAATTATGCTCCGGATATCGCAGAGACATTTTCAGAAGGGCGAGGTCTGTATGATACGCCTGAAGAATCTAAATTCATAAAAAAATCTTATTCACATTGTAAGAATATCTCCATCGATTATGCAATAATGGAGAAATCAGAAAACGTTTATGTGGTTAAGGGTGATTTCAGATGGTCTGATCTTGGTAGTTGGAATGCTATCCATGAGATGAAAGAAACTGATGAAAACGGAAACGTGGCAGACGGTAAAGTAACATTTTTAAATGCAAATAACTGTTACGTTAAAACCTGTGATTCAGATAAAGTGGTTCTGGTTGATGGTCTTGAAAATTACCTGATAACAGACTGCAAAGATGTACTGTTGATTACACCAAAAGGCGACGCTGCCAAGATAAAGCATTATGCTAAAAAAGTGAAAGACAATTGGGGCGAAGATTATTTATGATCCAGCCTTTGTCTGACAACTTCATAGGCCGCCATTCCGGCAGCTACGGATACATTTAGCGAACTAATATTTCCACTCATTGGTATTTTACCAGCTTCATTAGCTTTCTTAAGGTATTCAGGAGAGACACCGTCTTCTTCTGATCCCATTAAAAGAGCTATTGGGCCGGTAAGATCTATTGTGGATATTTCCTTGTCAGTTTTTTCTGTGCAAGCCACTACATTCACCCCATAATCCTGCAAAAAGTCTATGGATTCTTTTAAGTTATTTTCTCTGCATACTTTTATATGATTAAGGGCTCCAGCAGATGTTTTTACTGCATCACCAGTAATCATGGCACTGCCACGTGAAGGGACAATTATTGCATCTACTCCCATACACTCACATGTTCTTGCAATTGCACCAAAATTTCTAACATCAGTGATACGATCCAGTATCACTAAAAACGGATTTTTACCTTCCTCGTAGAGGCTGGTTACTACCTCTGTCATTGGTAAATATTTCACAGGACTAATAAATGCTATAGCACCCTGGTGATTTTTCCTGGTTATCCGGTTTAATTTTTCCTGTGGCACATACTGAACAGGGATTTCATGGGTTTTTGCAAGCTTAACCAACTCTTGCATTAACTGATTTCTTTCATTTTTTTGAAGAAGCAATTTTTCAACCTCCCTGCCAGCTTCTATTCCTTCAATAATTGCTCTTGTACCGAAAATGTAATCTTCTTTCTTTGGACCTGTTCTCATATATTTTATCTACCTCTCCAGGTATCAATTGCTTTAAACCAATCATTTTGGTATTCATCTTTTCTTATCAAAACAAAATGATAACCTGAATACGGATCTTTTACTTGCACAAAGGTAAATGATAGCGTTGAATTAAGTCCCTTTTTATAAGACCATATTTCATAATTGCCATCTTTTTTAATGTTGGTTGGTGACCCAAGAATAATGTAGAGCATTCCCTGGTCAGTTTTCCACCCTTCCTTATAGTTTGTGAAATAATAATTAGCCTTAGCTACGCGGTTGAAGTAAAGTTTGATCTTTGGTTTTGCCCGGCCTGGAGATCCAAAAGCTCTGAGAAAGAACTGATCAAGTGCCTTTTTAGATTTCAGGGAGTCCAGTTCATTGTATTCTTTATTAGAAGAGATATATCGAAGTGGTCCGATTAAACCTTCCACAGTTTGAAGTTTGGGGAAATTACTTTCTTCCACCCTGAATCCCTGGGCTTCCATTGATTCTTCAGATTCTTTATATTGATATAATCCGGTTGAATCAAATCTGAATGTCTGAGAAATCCCTATTTTGATGGAATTTATATTTTCAGGGCCACCTTCATTTTGATTAAAGGATTCAAACATAGGGGGGTAAGCAGGTTTGAAGTCATAATCGAGTTGGTAAATTAATAGTGAATCGACATTGACCCCATTGTTGAAAGTATTAAAGGTTAATTCATCACCTTTTTTAAAATAGGTGCTTGTGATATCTTGAGAGCCATTTATAGCAGGGAACACTGACGGAGAATTGAAAATAAACCTTTCTCCGACTAAAAACAGGTCAGGATACATAAGGTTGTTAATTCGCATTGCAAGAAAGACCCAATTCTGATCATCGGTTAACTCCTGTTCCAGTTGAACATGAATGGTTTCACCCCCCTTTAATACCTGGTTTTTTTGATAATTAATTTGATCCGGTACTTTTTCATCCAGATCATTATGTGCTGATGTTGAAAATGCAACATCCCTTTCACTGGAAGACAAGTTGGTTATTTGAACAAATAAAATGGCTTTTCTTGTTTCATTTTCAGTGACGTATATTCTGCTTTCATATTCAAAACCCTTACCCTGATAATATTTAAATGAAAGATCAAGTGAGTCAAGTGTCTGAGCATTAGCAAAAAAACCGTTTAAAAACACCAGAAAAATAGTGCTGAGACTGATTAAAAATTTCATACTTATAAATTTTAACATAAGTTATTTGCTTTATTTTGTTTTGGCAAAGTAAAAAGGCCTAATTTTGCTAATTATCATTAAACTAATATGGCAACGTATACTACAGAGATCGCTTCTGATACTATTTCTTCTGATAACCCCATTCACAGCAGGTTGTTAAAGGCCTATTATGCTGCCAAGCCATTTGTGTCTGGAAGTTTGCTTGAAGTAGGGTGTGGAGAAGGAAGAGGTGTAGAGTTATTAAAACCTAAAGCCACTAATTATAAGGCAGTTGACAAAATCGGTGAGGTGATAGATAAACTATCAGCTAAATATCCTGAAGTAGATTTTGTGCAGGCACATATTCCACCATTTGATGGATGGGAGAGTGAGCAGTTTGATACTATTGTGACTTTTCAGGTGATCGAACACATTAAAGATGATGGTCTTTTCTTAAAAGAGTTATACAGGCTTCTAAAGCCAGGAGGTAAGCTACTTGTTACCACTCCGAATATCAACTATACACTTACTCGAAATCCATGGCATGAAAGAGAGTATACTCCCAAAGAACTAGAAAGCCTTATGGCGAAATATTTTGATAAAGTGGAGACAAAAGGTATTGGGGGTAATGAAAAAGTATGGGATTACTATAAGCAAAATAAAAGGTCAGTTGAAAAGATCACTCGCTTTGATATTTTTGATTTGCAGTATAAACTCCCAGCATCGATATTGAGAATTCCGTATGATATTTTAAACAGGATAAACAGAAATAATCTTTCCAAACAAAATTCCGGACTGGTTACCGGAATCAGTCATGAAGATTACCTGGTTATTGATGATCCGGAGAAGGCGCTGGATCTGTTTTATATAGGATATAAAGAGTAGAGGAAATAAAATAAGACATAAAAAAAGGTAGCAATTGCTACCTTTTTTTATGTCTTATAATTTATAATTTATCATCTTCCGCCGATTCTCCCAGCCAAGGTATTAAATTTCTGACTGATCTCCTGGGCAAGTTCTGTTTCACCGTTATTCTTAGCCTGGTTGGCCAATACATTTAATCCCATAAGCTGTCTTTCAGCTTCTCTGAGTTGGTATGTCTGATCGATATAATATTTTGAAAGATCAGCCATTCTTTCAGAGCCTATTCGAGTCATTTCAACAGCTTGTTCATGCGCACCACTTACTCCTAAAGAAGAAAGCTTGAAGAGTATTTCAACTGTTTGTAATAGTGAAAAGTCATATGGCACAGCTTTATCAGGCATTTCATTCAAACTTTTATTAATGATTTCATGAGCTTTTTCAACTTCTCCATCATTTATCAGTCCTTCAGCCAAAGCATTTAAGGCATATCTGTGGTTTTGAACAAATCCTCTGTAATCTTCATTGTAATACGAATCAGGATTATCCAACTCTCTGAATCTCCACTTTTCCATGACATTTTTATACATCTGGTCAGTGTCAGTAGCTTCTACAAAATCAGAGTTATTCATTCTTGCAGGTACAAGTCTGTAGGTTAATCCTTCCTGAACCAGGTAATCCTGAATATCGAATCGTACAGATCTCATAGAAGTTGAATTGAAGTAAATTGGTCTTTCCCAATTGTTGCCAGCTATCAGATCGAGGATCATGAAATCATTTTTGTACAGACCATTTCCTTTCACGTTAAACCACATATTGTTAACTAAGCCGCTGTGATATTTTTCCGGAACAATTGAAGCAGCTTTTGCTGAATCAACAGGTAAGAAAAATTTCTTTGATAGTAAGCGAGCATAATCTTTTCCGTCAAATGTGGTGATTATAGATTTTGAGCCTTTATTCAACAGGTTAAGATATTCCTTGATATTCACTCCATTCTCATCGATCTTTTGATTCGAAGGAACGTAAGGGAGGTAATCAACAGGACCACCTTGCTGGATCATATCTATTGAAAGAGTAAATGGCAATGGATCAGATTCGTACGCCTGGCGATGCATTTGTTCAATATACCAGTCAGTATTAAAGTAAGACAATACAATTACTCTAACATCAGTTCTTACTCCTTCAACTTCCTGAAGGTACCATAGAGGGAAGGTGTCGTTATCACCACCTGTAAATAAGATTGCATTTGGAGCACATGATTCCAGATAGTTTCTTGCTGCATCGACAGAGAAATACCTGTTACTTCTGTCATGGTCATCCCAGTTTTCTGCGGCTAAGATCACAGGTACAATCATCGATATTATAAAGGCAAAACTTACTCTGGCAGTACTATTTTTTATAGCATTCTTGAAAATGTCTGCAATAGCCATGACTCCAAAGCCTATCCAAATACAAAATGCGTAGAAACTACCTGCATAAATATAATCTCTTTCTCGTGGCTCTGAAGGAGGAGAGTTAAGATACATTACCAGGGCAACACCTAGCAATAGGAATAATAATGTGATGATTATTCCGGTTTTTTGATTTTTTGAGAAATTAAAGACCAGTCCTAGCAACCCTAGTAATAATGGAAGCATGAAATACTGATTTCGGGCTTTGTTTTCTTTAATTTCATACGGGAGTCCTGCGTCAGATTGCCATGGAGTCATCCAGCCTGCATCCTGAATATCACTTTCTCTTCCAGCAAAATTCCACATAAAGTAACGCAGGTACATATGTCCTATCTGGTGACTAAACATAAAGTAGAGGTTGTCTCCAAAGTTCGGGTCTTCACCTTTTTGTAAACCAAGCATGGCTCTGTATTGCTGCTGGTATCGGGCTTCAGAATTCCATATTCTTGGAAAGAAATGAGTTTCAGCCCATTCATTTTCTACTTTATAATCAGCAATCTCGTACTTATCTTTTCCTTTAACATAAACAGGCTCGCCTGAAACCTGGTCTTGTAATTCAGTGTTGTAATAAGGACCAAACAAAAGAGGTCGGCTGCCATATTGTTCCCTTTTTAGATAAGAAACGAAAGACATTACATCCTGAGGGTCGTTTTCATCTATTGGTGGGTTGTAATTTGAACGAATCACAACCATTGTATAAGAGGAATAACCAATTAAAATAAAAGTTAATGCAAGAAGTATAGTGTTAGGATTGACCAATCCTTTCTTTTGAGTGAACCATACACCAAAGATCAGTCCGCCAAATAATAATAAACAGAAAAATATGATTCCAGATCCGAATCCTAAGCCAAGGCTATTGACAAAGAATACCTCGAATTTACCTGCGATAGAAGGTAATCCTGGGATAATACCTATCTGAATAATCCCTACAATTACTAAACCCAGAATAATTGCGATCAGGCCTCCTTTTAAAGAAGACTTATTTTCCCGGTATTTGAAGTACATTATTAAAGCAAGGGCAGGAATTGTTACAAGGTTCAATAAGTGCACACCAATTGAAAGACCGACCATATAGGCAATGAGTAATAACCATCTATTGGCCATTCTCTGGTCATCAACAAGTTCCCATTTAAGCATTGCCCAAACCACAAAAGCGGTAAAGAAAGATGAAAGAGCATAAACTTCAGCTTCAACTGCCGAAAACCAAAAAGTGTCGCTAAAAGTATATGCTAATGCTCCAACTATTCCTGAGGCGATTAGTAGAAATCCTTGTTCTTTAGTTTCCTGGCCTATTTTAGCACTTAGAAGCTTTCTTCCAAATAATACTATTGTCCAGTATAAAAACAATATTGTAAATCCACTGGCAATAACGCTCAGCATATTTATTGAAAACGCAACTTTGGTTACATCATCTGTAAACATGCTGAAAAACCTGCCAAGCATTAAAAATAAAGGAGCTCCTGGAGGATGAGGAACTTCAAGCTTATATGATACAGCAATAAACTCTCCGCAATCCCAAAAGCTTGCAGTTTCTTCAACGGTCAAAGTATAAACAATGGTGGCAATGATAAAAAGTAGCCATCCCGTGATGTTATTTATCCTTCTAAAATCTTTCATGAATTGTTTTTAGGTTCACTAACTCGGGCGAAAATAAGAAATTATTGAGGATATGTCAGTTAATTCTTGTTAATAATTACTTATTCTATATTAAAACAAAGGACATCCCTGTTTAGAGATGTCCTTTCAGATTTTTAGGTAAGCCTTGTTTGTTTTATAACGATTGTTCCTTGTTAAGATCTACAATTCGAACAT
Source organism: Mangrovivirga halotolerans (assembly GCF_026241165.1). Lineage (GTDB taxonomy): Bacteria > Bacteroidota > Bacteroidia > Cytophagales > Cyclobacteriaceae > Mangrovivirga > Mangrovivirga halotolerans. The sequence goes on from NZ_JAPFQN010000003.1 coordinate 496,911, forward strand.
CTACCCTTCGACTTTCTTCTTTGGATAAATTTGAATTGTCCACAGCACCATATCCTTTCGCTATGATTCTTCTCCTAACAATTCCTCGTGTATTGAAGTAATTCAGAACTTCTTTAGCTCTTTCATTACTTAATTTTCTATTTGTTTCTTCGTCTCCATCCTGTGATGCGTAACCTGATATTTCAAGTCCTAATACAGGGTTGTCATCTATTAATTTGAGCATTTCTGCTAGCTTTTCCTTATCAGATTCTTGCATATCAGCTTCCCCAACATTAAAGTAAATTGACACTTTTTCATTTAGAAGACTCTCATCATAATCTGATCCGGAAATCTTTTTTCCGTCTTCATCAGATGCTTCTTTTGAAACGTTAAATGTCGGTAAACTGAATATTGGCTCTCCATCTATCATGCGCTTTTCCAGACTCTCCTCACCATTCTCATCGTAGTAATATTTCTGAGATGCATGTTGGATCTTATCATTACTTGAGTCATCGAAGTCAAATTCTTCTACAGGATTAGTAGCAAACATTATAGTCATAAGGTAATCCAGAGCGATAGTATCAGAAGTAGCAATGATGCCATCCATGATATCTAAAAGATCGAGGCTATCACTTTTTATCAGCTTTGCCTCATTTGCCATTCTTGGTGAAATTTTAGTTTCGTTTTCAGTATCATAGAATACGTTGCTCACTTTAACCTCCTGACCAACTACCACATCAAATTGCTTTATCGGAGTAAGTAAAATGCGCTGGTATAACTCGTAGAAATATTCCTGATCCGGTACATCAATCGCAATAGTGTACGGTAAGTAATTTTCTGATTCAACTATTAGGTCATAGCTTTTTCCCGGAGGAAATATTATTAAATATTCACCTTTTTCATTCGGAGAATATACATATTCCACCTTATTTCCTGAACTTTTCTCAACGACTTTGATCTTTGAATTGATTGGGTTCTTAGTTTCTCCATCAAGTATTAACCCTTTAATCAATGTCAAAGCAATATTATTTCCTCCCTCTGGCATTTCAAAGAAGTAAATATCCTGTCCACCTTGTCCGCCAATTCGATCAGAAGAAAAGTAGCCTGTTTCACCATCTGCAGAAAGAGTGAAATAATTATCATCGGTAGTGGTGTTAATAGGGTATCCAAGGTTAACTGGTGTTTGCCATTCTCCATTTGCTTTCACAGTACGGAAGATGTCGCGACCACCCATTGATTTATGCCCTTCACTAGTAAAGAATAATGTTCTTTGATCCGGGTGAATAAATGGGGCCTCTTCATTGTATTCGGTGTTAACAACAGGGCCTAAGTTTTTTGCTTGTCCCCAGACGCCGTTTTCATTTTTTTCAGACTTATAAATATCAAAACCGCCTATACTACCAGGCCTGTTACTTGCAAAATAGATTGTTTTGCCATCTGAAGTTAATGATGCAGCAGTTTCCATATATCGGCTATTGATATTTTTACCTAATGATACAGGTGACTGCCATTTACCTTTAATTTTATGTAATGTATAAAGATCTCCAGGATCAGATTCATTTCCCACAAAAACTAAAAGCTGTCTACCGTCAGCAGAAATACCTGCCGTACCAATATTGCCAGTGGTTTTAATGTTAATTTCCTCTGGTTTGCCCCAGGTTCCATCATCTTTTTTAGTGACTATAAAGATTTTTTCTTTGGCTCCTTTAGTGAAAGGGTCAAATACAGTGTATGCCATTACTGACTCATCTGCTGATATTACAGGGTTGTATTCAATGAGGTCAGAATTAACGACTGTGCTAAAGCTTTTTAACTCAACTAATTTTGGATTTGATAGAAAAGTTTGAGCATTGAAAGCCATTTCTTTATACAGAGCTGCTTTTTTCCTGAGATTATTATTTGGCTTTGCTTCATCCAGAAATCTATTGAATGATTCTATCGCCTGTACAGGATTTTCATTTCGTAATTCAGCAAGGCCTAAGTACCAGTGTTTTTCAACAGGTAGTTTTCCTTCATCCTTCTTTACAGCTTTTTCTAAATATTTTAAGGCGTTTTTTTGTCCCTGAACATCAATCAGGTTTGAAAGAGTGACTCCATAGCGGTAAAGAGATACTGCATCGTCAGCACCCATTTCGATAGCCTGTTCATAATACTTTAATGCTTCGTTGTAATTTTCGATCTTGAAGTACTGATCAGCCCTGTATAATGTTTTTTCAACATCTCCTTGCTGAGCATAAACTGTGAAAGCAAAAAGTAAAAGAATCGTAAAGGTTAAAAAATTGTATTTCATATTATATGAGATATGAATTAATTAATGTACTGCAATATTAATGATAACCTGATACAAAATTTATTTAATATGATGGATAAACTTACAAGGGTTAAGAGGCATTTAAAGCTTTAATCCGCTTAATTAGTGGCGGATGTGAATAATTCAGCCATACATAAAAAGGATGAGGGGTCAGATTTGACAAGTTATCAGAAGACAATTTTTTAAGTGCAGTAACTAGAGGCCCTCCCGAATAAGTGGTTTTAGCATAATGATCCGCTTCAAACTCATTTTTTCTGCTGAAAATGTTCATGCCTATACCTAAAACAGCTGATATCGGGCTATAGAGCAGACTAAATGTGATTAGATTAATATGAATACTTAAGGAATCCGCTCCCAGTGCCTGTGATAATTCAGGTAAAAAGATCAATTCTTTCATAATAAAAAGCATCAGACCGGTTTGAAGTATGCTTAGAATCAAACTACCAATGATGTGTTTCTTCTTAAAATGCCCTACTTCATGTGCAAATACTGCAGTCAGCTCTTCTACTGAATGGTTTTCTATAAGAGTATCGTATAATACTACTTTTTTATTTTTACCAAAACCTGAGAAAAATGCATTTGCTTTGGTCGATCTTTTACTTCCATCGATCACAAAAATGTTTGTAAGAGGGAAATTTACTTTTTTGCTATAGTTTTCGATAGAGGTTCGCAACTCTCCGTCTTCCAATGGTGTGAACTTATTGAATAAAGGCATTACCAATGTGGTATAAAACATATTCATGAAAATTATGAATACGGTTATTACGATCCAGAATATCCACCAGAAGTCTGTACCTAATTGATACAATAAAAATAAAAGTGCTCCAAGTAAAATACCTCCCAGGAGAGCTCCCAGAAGATAGCCTTTTATTTTATCAGTCCAGAAGGTTTTTTGAGTTGTCTTATTAAATCCGAACTTTTCTTCTATCACAAATGTATGATACCAGGAAAATGGGGTTGAGATAAGATCAGAAGCAATAAAAAGTATTCCAAAAAAAACCAGACCCTGAACGATGGGTGAAAATGTAAAATGAGATTGGAGGTAACTGTTTAATTCACCAAAACCTCCTAATCCAATAAACAATACAGTAACTATCAAAGAGAAACTACCACTTATCCAGCCGAACTTGTAATTGGTTCTTCTATATTCCTTGCTTTTCTGATATTGTTCTTCACTAAAAACATCTTTCAGATCTTCAGGAACTGGTTTTTCACCGTGTTTTAAATTTATATAAGAAAGGGTCTTTTCAAATATGAAGCCCAGAATTATTAATGCTAATATTATTATCAGCAATACCTGCGGATCGATATTCATTTTTATCAAGTTTAAAAGTTTGGACAAGGAACAGACATTACGCTACGCGGAGGTCTGTAAGGGTGGTCGCGCATTTTAAACAGATAGTTTATGGTTATTTCATGTGCTCCACCGGCATCAAGGCCGACTTTAGACATGGTGAAATCAAAAGAGTAACCAATTCTAAGGTTTTCATTTGGCATCAGTCCAACCAGACCAACAATGGATTCAGTAAGATTAATTCCTCCGTCACCTTCGATTGGTAGACCGCGATACCATACACCAAGGACCAGAGGTTCTAATGTTGCATAAGTTCCGATATCTAACTGTTGAAAGTTCCCCTGACGTTTGTACTGGAAAGTAGGAGTAATATTTCTTTCTCTGCCAGAGCGGTTGTTTGCAAAAGGAAGAACATATCCACCGTGAACAGACATTTTAATTGGTAATCTGCTTGTTTCATCCCCAAGAATACTTTGATCAGGAGTAGTCAGGTGGTGAGCAGAAAATCCAACAAAGAAACTTGATGAATATAAAAGGCCACCCAGTCCTAAATCGAAATAATTAACGTTATTTCCGGTATTAAGTGATTCTGCTGATTCCTGACTTATAAATCCATTTTGATCAAATTGATCTCCAAAAGTTAGCTCGGTGAAGTTTACACCTCTTATCACGTAACCAATATCGACACCCGGTCTGAATACCAGATTATCATTTAGATAGAGTTCGTAACTATAAAGAGCATTGATCGAGGTGGAAGTCAACCCTGAAAGACCTTCGCGATCACGTTGGATCATCAAGCCGACTGAACTGTAGTATTTTTCAATATATCCGTCAAAATAGGCTGAATAGCTTTCGAAAGTAGCATTTATCGAAGGCCATTGAGAACGATAAATAACGCCTATCCGACCCATATGATGAGAACCTGTAAAAGCAGGATTAAGGTATAAATTATGAGAATAAAATTGAGAAAACTGTGGGTCCTGTGCACTAATCGTCAGGGTCACCAGAATTCCGGTTATTATCAGAAAAAATTTATTCATCAGGTCAGCTATTTTATTGTTTCCGTGACTTTGCTCTTCAAATTACGTTAATTTAAAAACGTAAAATTAATAATTGGTAAGCAAAATATTTATTTAGTAAACGGCACAATTTTTGTACCAATTTTAATAAATTATTGTAATCTTTCATACAAAAAAACATATTCAAAGTAAACTAGTTGACAAAACTATAATTATCAATACTTACAATACGTTTTTTTGTTATATTTTCGTATAAATTCCTCTAACCGGAAATTGATATAATATGTATTTACTTTCATTTTTTAGATTTCATAAAATCACACCAGCATTAGCGATATTCTTTATAATCGCTTTTTCAGGGGTGAGTCAGGATCTCTCAACCAGTATATGGTATTTTGGAAATAGCTCTGAGTTTATTTCTTTCTCTGGTGGAGATTTCCAATTAAATAGTGGTCAAACACCTCTTGGTTCAGGTGGATCGGCAGTATTAACTGATCCTCAAACTGGCCAGGTTTTATTTTATACTGATGGTAATCTGATAATAGATGCAGATGGTAATCAAATGGCGGGTGTAATGCCAGGTGGAGATAATTCTTCCACCCAACCAGTGGCTATTATTCCAAGGTTAGGGGAGCCAGAGCAGTATTATGTTTATTATATCAAAGGTGGGGAGGTTTTATATGCGATAGTAGATATGTCTTTACCGGGCAATGGAACAGCTGCTGAACCACTAGGGGAAATTATATCTATTGATAATCAGCCTTCAACACCATTGACAAACCGATCAGGGGCTTTACTGGTGGTTTCAGATGATTCAGGAGGATATTACCTTCTTACACAAGAAGCTAATACGAATACCATTACTGTTTCTTCTATCGACTTAACTGATGGAATAGTGTCTTCACAGGATGTTTCTTTTCCTTCACTTAATAATTTTACAGTTGATAGTTTTGCGTTTCACGGGCCAACCGGGAAACTGGCTGTCAATACTGGGGGTTCGTTGCCCAATCCTTTTATTGCAGATATTGACCTTGGTACAAATACCATAACATTCGATGAATATATAATGAACTTAAATTCAAAAGGTGGAGAAGCTGTAAGTATGGCGTGGTCTCCATCCGGAAGGTTTTTATATATATCTTTTGATCACGATACAGGCGCGGATAATATGTACAGGTACGATATGCAGAATCCGGATGTATTGATGACCGGGTTGTTAGATAACCTGAATCAGACAGTTAATCAAACACTGGGAGTGGGACTCGGTCCTGATGGGAATATGTATTTTCTTGGAAGAACTGGTTCAGGAGCTGTAGATGCATACCGATTTAATAATCCGGATAGTACAAACTTCTTTTTCGATGTTGAGAGACTGACAACATTATCTGGTTCAGGATTTGATGGAAGTGGATTCCCTCAGTTTGGTGGATATAACCTTGCTAATCCGAATTTAAGTTTTGGGTATACTCGTGCGTGTTCAGAATTAGAAACTTTCTTATATCCTGAGTTTGAGAGATCTCCAGATAGTATTGTTTGGTCTTCTAATGGACAGGTATTAAGCAGGGAGATGATTCCAAGAATTATTTTTGATAGTCCGGGTAATGTAAATGTAACTATGACTGCCTGGTATGGAGGCGATTCGGTAATGACAAGCCTTCCTGTTGCTATTCAGGATTCCCAGGGACTGACTGCTCAATTACAAGATACAACTATATGCCCCGGAACAATTACACTTGACCCAATGGCGAGTGGAGGTTCAGGCAATTTTTCATATTACTGGTCTACAGATGAAACTTCTCCTACCATAGATGTTGATAGTTCAGGAGTTTATTGGGTTACAATTCAGGATGAAATAACAGAATGCGCCACTTCTGCTCGGTCACAAGTGACAGTAGTTGGTGATACTTTGAATGAGCAGGATTCCTACTGGTTTTTTGGCGATGGAGCAGGGGTATATTTTGATTTTGAAACCGGACCAGAGGTTTCACCCGGAGGTCTGACTAATAATTTATTAGGAGGAGATACTTATGTTGATAATTTGGGTCGAGTCTGGTTTTATACTGATGGAGTGAATGTCTATAATACATTCGGTATGGACAACTCGATAAGCCATGATTTTATGTCTGGTGGTACTTCTATTGAAGATGGTGTAGCATCACAATCAACTATTATTGTTGATGTTCCGGGTGATGAATCGATGAAATACATTTTTACTACTGAACCCTATGGTTCGAGTACAGATGGTACTTATAGATTAGGAATGACTTTGGTTGATCTCACTGAAATTCAAAATACTCAAATAGGTGAGGCCGTAGCGACTGAACAGTCATCTTATCTTTTTAATGATGTTACAGATGCACTTGCGGTTTCCAATGGAGATCGATGGGTGATCGCTCACGAATTAGAAACAAATAGTTTCCTTGCCTGGGAAATAACAGCGGAGGGTGTCGGTGAGCCTGTTAAATCTCAAGTGGGATCAGTTCATGGAACAGGTTCTACCGGAGAAATGGAACTGTTTTTAGGCGGAATGGTAGACAGTACGGCGGTTAATTGGTTAGCAACTACGGTACCAGGAGAAAATGCGGTTGAAATATTTCAGTTTGATGATTCAACAGGTGTTATATCAGATCCGGTAAGAATAGATCTCGGTTCTACACCTTTTGGACTTGAATTTCATAGTGGAGGTAGAAAGCTTGCAATTTCAACTAGTGATGGAACGGTTTATGAAATTGATCTCACATCTTTTGATGCATCAGAAATCCAAGCTTCATTAACAGCTTTAAATGCTACTGGTTCTGCACCGGGAGGTAGTGTTGGAGCTTTGCAAACAGCTCCTAATGGAACTATTTATCTTGCAATAGAAGGGCAATCGCAATTATTTCCTGTGATTGCAGCTGATACCGGAATGGTATCTACAATTAATTTTGACCAGGGATTAGATGTCGGTGGAACTGTAGGTAAAAAATTACCCAGGAACAGACAGGGAGGAGTTAGTTTAGGGCAAGCTCCGTCTATTGTGAGCGGGCCGGCGTGTTTTGGTTCACCTACATTATTTACTGGTAATTATCGATATGATATAGATACTTATACCTGGAATTTCGGTGATGGTAATACATCAACAGAGCAGAATCCACAACATCAGTATTCTGCACCAGGAGATTATATTGTTACATTAAGACTAACCAGGTGTGGAGGAACAATTATTCCTGATGATATATTAACAGATACGGTTACGGTTTATCAGTTACCTACCGATCCGATGCTTGCTCCAAGCCAGGTATTGTGCGATGAACCACCACTAACATTGGATGCAACGAATGGTGATGATAATATTGTCTTATATACATGGTCGACTCGAGGAGTAGTGATTGACAGTACAGCAACATTGGCAGTTCCGGATATCGGCACTTATGAATATAGTATAATTAATGAGGGTGGTTGTGAGACCAGGGGAGAAGTACTGGTTATTGAACCCATACCTTTAGATCTTGGTCCTGATGCAGCTTTGTGTGAAGGTGAGGAATTAACTTTTGACACAGGAATAGCCGGGACTGATTTACATAACTGGTATTTAAATGGTTCAGATCTGGGAAATAACACCAATACTCAAGATGTAGATACTTCAATTCCCGGGTTATTCGATTATGTTGTTGAAGTAAGGGATCCGGCAAGCGATCCAGCTCAACCATGTCTCGTAAGAGATACAGTTACAATTCAGGTAAATGAGACTCCAAGTTTTATTTTAAGTCTTGGTCAAAATGTTTCAGTATGTAATGCTGCTGCAGCTGACGGAATTATTGATATGGATCTTCAGTCATCTGGAAGTTTTATTTACGAAGTATTTAATTCTTCTGATAATACAGCAGTTGGTTCTCCACAAAGAGTGGATGGGCCAGACCCAACAATCGAAATTCAAAACCTTAGTACAGGTTTATATGCTGTTACAACTACTAATGAAGGCACAGGTTGTTCGGCGGTGGAAACACAAACTATTGAAAACGAATTATTAACACCTGCCATAAGCTTTACTCCTGCATGTGAGGAAGTGAATAACCTTGTAGAAATACAGTCCTTATCGCCAAATGAAAATTATACTTTCCGGTTTTTTGATCAATCAGGAAACGCGCTGTTTGATATAAATGAAACAACTGATCCTTCAGGTAATGTTACGTTGACCGGTAGTATTCCTTATGGATTTTATGAAATATTAGCTGATGGTATTTGTGATAATACCTTCAGTGATATAGATCTGGAAAACCCATCTGATATTGAAATAGATGTCCAGCCGGAGTCAACAGTGTTTTGCCGTGATGCGGGTCAGACCTTTACTGTTGATGCAGTGTTTATACAAGGAGATAATATAGATAAAACCTTTAGATGGTTTAGAGACGGAGTTGCTTTCCCAAATGGTGAAAGTCAAACAATTGAAATAACTCAATCGGGAGATTATATGGTAGAAGTGACAGATGCTATAGGTTGTACCGTAACCGATACTGAATTTATCCAGGTTAATAATAACCCTGCTGCTATAATAAATCAGGATGGAAATGCTTGTGAAGGAGAGGTTGTCTTATTGGCTTCAGCAAGTCCAACTACAGAAAGTTATTCCTTCAGATGGACTCGTCCTGATGGCACAACTAATACTGGTCCTTCTTTAACTGTTACAGACCCTGCTGCCTCAGGTGAATATAATTTAACAGCTATAAGTTTAACCACAGGCTGTGAAAATCAGGTTTCTACTGATGTGGATGTTTATGAACCATTAGAAATCCTTGATGCTAGCAATACTGTTCAATGTAATGATGGAAGTGATATTACTTTTAACATACAATTGAATAAATCTAATTTGACTTACAAATGGTTTGGGACGAATGGAAATCCTATTCCTGATAATAATGCGCCAACATATATAACTAGCGCAGAAGGTGGAATTATTTCAGTGGAAGCTACTGATGAAAATGGTTGCTCATTAAGACAGAATTTTATAATCAACAGAAATCCTGTTGGAACTAGTGAGCTTCAGGATCGGGCTGAGATCTGTTCGCAGATCGGTGCAGAAAATCCTGAGTTGTCTACAACTACCTTGATAGCAGATCTTGATAATGAATTTGTAACCTATGAATGGTTTTACCAGGGAACTCCGGTAGGAACCAATTCTCCGGAATATACTACCGATGTGGGTAGGCCAGGAGGACAGTATTCTGTGACAATGGAAAATGTTTTTGGTTGCGTAGTTACTGATTCAGTACTAGTTGCTGATAATTGTACTCCAACATTTGGAGCGCCTAATGCCATAAGACCGAATAGTAGTATAGAAGATAATCAAAACTTCAAGATCTTCCCGAGATTTGTATCACCAAATGACTTTGAGTTAGTGATCTACAACAGATGGGGAGAATTGATATATTATACTAATGATATAGATTTTGAATGGGATGCCACCCATAATGGTAAAGATGTTCCAGTTGGGTCATATGTATACGTGGCGACCTTTAGAAGTGAGTTTGATGATGGAGAATATTACAAACAGCGGGGTGGTGTAACCGTTTTGAGATAGATTAATTTTCATTTGAAGTTTAATTTTCAAAACAGCAAACTGCTTTTTACCGTTATTTTTGTGAACAATAAATAAAAAAGACTTTTATGATCACGATAATATCTCCTTCGAAAACACAGGATTTTTCTGATGTTGATTTTAAAATAGATAGCTCAGTTCCTGAATTTTTGAATGAATCTAAAAAATTAGTCAAAGAGCTCAAAAAGCTTTCTGTTCCGGAACTCGAATCACTGATGGATATATCCAAAAACCTCGCTGAGTTAAACTCTCAGAGGTATGATGAATTCAAAACTCCGTTTAATGAGGAGAATGCCAAGCAAGCCCTGGCAGCATTTAAAGGTGATGTTTATACTGGTTTTGATCTGGAAAGTTATTCAGAAAGTGATTTTGATTTTGCCCAGGATCACCTAAGGATATTATCTGGCTTATATGGCTTATTAAAACCTCTGGACTTGATTCAACCCTATAGGCTGGAAATGAAAACTAAGCTGGAGAATGAGCGTGGTCGGGACTTGTATAAGTTCTGGGGAGACAGGCCAACAGAAAAACTGAATGAGCAATTTAAAAATCATCAGTACAAAATTTTGCTTAACCTGGCTTCCAATGAATACTTTAAAGTGATAGATAAGAAAAAGCTGGAGGCTGATATAGTAACACCTGTATTTAAAGAAATCAAAGGAGGGAAAGCAAAAGTAATTGCGATTTTTGCTAAAAAGGCAAGGGGTGAAATGGCTGATTTTATAATAAAGAATAAGATTTATGATCCCGAACAAATAAAATCATTTGAGGGAATGGGATATTCTTTTGATGAAGAATTATCTAAAAAATCTGAATGGGTCTTTACCCGGGAGTCTTAAAGTTTAGCGATTGCTTCGATAGCTATTTTAGCATTCATTGGCAATCTGTTTACTTCTATTACCGAACAAACTGGTTGCTGAAGTTTAAAGAAAGATTCATACGTTCTTTTAATCTTTGAAATTTCTGAAATATCAGTAACGAAAATTGTCGTTTTAACCAGATCAACGAAGTTTAACTGTTTTAATTCAAGAACTTCCCTTAAGTTTAACATTACTTGCAATGTTTGACTTTCGATGTCGTTACCTGATAAATGACCATTAGTATGGTCGAGCGGGATCTGAGCAGAACAGAATAAGAAATTTTCTGTAATTATTGCATCAGGTGCCGATAGTACATTGTCTGAGTGCTTTTTTATAGTTTCCATGTGGGTCGATGAATAACTTCTGTACTGAACCTGTTTTTAATATTAAATTAATTATATATTAATATACACAATTATAAAATAACTAACTATTTCATTATTAATTAATTATAAGGGTTATGAAAAACATTTTATTAATAGTCTTTCTCGCGACAATCTCATTTGCTAATTTTTCATTTACCAATACAGCTGATACGGAAGATCAGATATTTAACACTTCATTAAAGCTGACTGTATTAGATGAGATGGGCAATCCGGTAGAAGGTGCAACTGTGAAGGTGTATGAAAATGAAGAGGATTATAAAGCCTCTGAAAATCACATCAAAGAAGTTTACAAGACTGATAAAAAAGGGAGAGTTACCATAAAAGATTTAGATGCTGATAAATATTTTGTCAATGTAGAGAAGGGGGATCTTAATAACTACATGACAGGAAATATTGTTGGTCCTTTAGAAAATGCCAAACTAAATAAAGCAAATATTATCATCAATTAATATGGTGTTTGAACTTCCCCTGGCTCTGGATCAAATGAATGTTATAGATCCATTGGAAAAGGAATATTTAAAAAGAATGCTTAGGTTACATTACGAAGAACCTAAAGCTTACATCAGGGAATCTTTAAAAGCACATTTTACTGCTTCAGCAATTTTGATCGATTCAAAAGCTGAAAAGATCTTATTACTCCACCATAAAAAGCTGGATCGCTGGTTGCAGCCTGGTGGCCATGCAGATGGAAATAAATGTTTGCCTGAGGTATCCATGAAAGAGCTACATGAAGAAACCAATGCCGTTAGTTCGAAATTGATGGATATTATTCCTTTTGACTTGGATATCCATACTATTCCTGAAAATAAGAATGAGCCTGAACATCAACATTTTGATTTGAGGTTTTTATGGATAACTGATAATTTAAGTGAGGTAAAAAGCAATAAGGAGTCAAAAGGATTGAAATGGATACCCGTTAAAGAGTTGGTAAATTTTACTGATGGTGAAAGTTCATTTATCAGAATTCAAAAAAAAATATTTAGTATTCAAAAGAACCTTTTGGAAACTCATAGAGCTTAATTAAATTAAAGACAACCAATTTCTGGGATAATTGAAAAGTGCGGTTAATTTTGCCGCCAAAACAAAACCTGTCAATGAATATAGTAATCTTATCACGCAATCCATCTCTTTACTCAACAAGTAGATTAGTAGAGGCTGCAGAAGCCCGTGGACACAATGCTCGTGTTATCAATCATACAAAGTGTAATATTTTGATTGAAAAGAAAAACCCACAAATATTCTATAATGGAGAAGAGATAAAAGATGTCGATGCAATAATTCCAAGAATTGGAGCTTCAGTTACTTTTTATGGTACTGCCGTAGTACGACAATTTGAAATGATGAATGTTTTCACTACAGTTGATTCCCAATCTTTGGTTAGGTCACGTGATAAATTACGATCTTTTCAGGTGTTGAGCCGTGCAGGATTAGGTTTGCCTAAAACTGTCTTTACCAATTATTCCAGAGACGTTGAATCTATTATCGCTCAGGTTGGAGGAGCTCCTTTGATTATAAAGTTGCTTGAAGGAACCCAGGGACTAGGTGTTGTTTTGGCAGAAACCAGAAAGGCTGCAAGTTCAGTGTTGGAGGCATTTAATGGTTTAAAGGCCAGGGTAATAGTTCAGGAGTTTATATCTGAAGCAAAAGGAGCAGATATACGAGCGTTTGTAGTCGATGGGAGAGTAGTTGGAGCAATGAAAAGGCAGGGTAAATCTGGAGAGTTCAGGTCAAATCTTCACAGAGGAGGTACTGCTGAGGTTATTGAGTTGTCTCGAGAAGAGGAAATCGCCGCGGTAAGAGCTGCCAGAGCTTTGAAATTAGGTGTAGCTGGCGTGGATATGCTTCAGTCAGAAAGAGGCCCACTTATTATTGAGGTTAATAGTTCTCCGGGATTGGAAGGAATCGAAAAGGCAACAGAAAAAGATGTTGCCGGTGAGATCATCAAATTTATTGAAACCAATAGTTAATCGTGATGAGGGGTATGTAAATGTTTGGCTGAAACATCAACAAGGAATGTTTTAGCCAGAACTTTTCTTCCTATCAAAATTGGAAATCTCATATCTGATCTGTCGCTAAAGCTGAGATCAACCATTTTGGACTTAGTGCCAATTTTGATTTTAGTTCTGATAAAGTATCTCTTTAATCGATCACCAAAGGAACTTTTTACCTTTGTAACTTTAAAGTCAGTGAATTTTTTTTCAATAGGTTTATCTCCCATTAGATCAAGAGTTACTATCAGAGTTTCTTTGCCATTAATGGTTTCAACCTTTAGATCTTTATAGTGAATTGCACTTCTATATGCCCCAGTGTCAATTTTAGCTTCAATTCTCTCTAAATGTAATTCAGGGAGATCAACCAATTCAAGTCTTCCAATTATTTCCATATTAAGCCAAATATATTATTAATAATTTTGATTATTCATTCTAATGTTTAATTCTTTATTCGAAAAACTAATTAGATATGTATTTTTATATTAATATCGTATAACAATATTTGTGAATAAAAAAGTTTATCCATGGAGATATTGCTTAAAGATCGCAGAGCTTTAGTTTGTGGAAGCTCCAGAGGTATTGGCAAAGCAATTGCTATTGGCCTTGCTGCTTCGGGAGCATCTATAACACTTATTTCACGAAATAAGGAAATGTTGAAGAAAGTTGCAGCAGAATTAGACACATCAATGGGGCAAGTTCATGATGTGATCTCAGCAGATTTCAATGAACCTCATTTGGTAGAAAAAGCGGTGAACAACTATTTAAACGAAGGGAAAAATATTGATATCCTCATTAATAATACCGGGGGGCCCTCGCCCGGTCTGGCTTTCGAATCGGAACCGGCACTTTATCAAAATGCCTTTTCTGCACACCTTATTGTTAATCAGATTTTACTTCAGGCTTTATTGCCTCATATGCAAAATCAACAATTTGGCAGAGTGATAAATATTGTTTCCACTTCTGTAAAAGCACCTATTCCGGGTTTAGGCGTTTCAAATACCATAAGAGGAGCGGTAGCTAACTGGTCAAAGACTTTGTCGGCAGAGTTGGCGGGATTTGGCATTACTGTGAATAATATACTACCAGGCCTTACTAAAACTGACAGGTTAAAGAATTTAATCGAAAGTCGTGCTGAAGCCGAACGAATCACTTATATGGAAATGGAAGACCGAATGATGAAGTCAGTTCCGGCAGGTAGGTTTGCTGATCCTGAGGAAATTGCAAATGTTGTTGTATTTTTAGCTTCCAATAAAGCATCGTATATTAACGGAGTGAGTTTATCAGTTGATGGAGGAAAGACCCCTGTACAATAATTGTGAAAAGATTTTTTTTAAATTTTCTTTTAATATTTTTTATTTCGGTATTTCCCTATAAAGGAAAAACTCAGATAGATCGTTTATTCTTCGAAGGACTTACTTATGATGAGAAAATCGAAGCAATAGATTCTTTAAATGCTTATGCCTGGGAGATAAAATCATCAGATATATCTACTTCCCTCGATATTTCTAAAGCAGTTATGAATGAATCTATTTTAGTGGATTACACAAAAGGTAGGGCAGCTGCATTACAGACTTTGGGATATCTTAATTATATGCTTGGGAATTATTCACAGGCTACAGAATTATATTTAAAAGGTCTAAGGTCATACGAAGAAATTAATGATGTCAGGGGGCAGGTGGTGATCACTAATGCTATAGGCTTACTTTATTATCAGATGGAGAGAAAAGAACTGGCCCTCGATTACTATAACAGAGCAGAACGGTTGGCCAGAGAGATAGATTTGTATGAATACATCTCAAGAATTGATAATAACAAAGGGCTGTTATACCTGGCGATCAACCAACCGGAGAAAGCTCTTGCTAGTTTTGAAAAATCATTAGTGTATATGGAACAGGCCAATGATAGCAGAGGAACGGCCTATCTTTATAATAACATCGGAGAATCATATTTGAAAATGAACGATTATGATTCTGCTGAATATTATTTCGACCTTTCTTTAAAAATTAAGGAACACATCAAGGATAATTATGGTATTGCATATACTTTGCTAAAATCTTCTGATTTATATACACGTACAGGAGATACAGCTAAAGCTCTTACTACATTAGATACGGGTATTGAAGTTGCCCAATCTTATTCCGGAGGTCCTTTATTAATGGATTTTTACCAGGTTAAGTATAATCTACTGAAAGAAAAAGGCATGTTGCCAGAGGCATTGCTCGTAATAGAGCAATACAATAATTTAAGAGATTCTTTAAACCTGAAAGATGAGAAACTTAAGGTAGCCAGTCTGGAGTTGTCAAGACAATTAGAAGATAAAGTAAGTGAATTGAATCTCGCAAGGGAAGTTCAGGCAAGAACCAAACTAAATAATTTCCTTCTTGCAGGATTGATTATTCTTTTAATCGGATTTATCATCGTTCTTTCCTTGTATTATCGACAAAAGGTGAGAGCAAACAAAGAACTTCAGGAGTTAGTAAAGATTAAAGATGAGTTATTTACAATAATTTCGCATGATTACAGGGCTCCATTAAAATCTCTTAAAGGAATGTTGGAGTTAATGAGAATGGGTGGCATATCAGACAGGGAATTACAATTCCTTACTGCAGAAATGCTAGTGCGGTTTGATCAAACAGATGAAATGCTGACGAATCTTTTGCATTGGGCTAAAAGTAGTATAGATGACCAACAATTAATTCCGGAATCCTTTACAGTTAAAGATATTCTAATTGAATCTGTAAGTTCTTTCGATAACCTTGCCAGGCAAAAACAACTTGATGTAAGACTTGATGTTCCAGAAGAAATGAAATTTCTAACAGATAAGAATGCATTCTTATTTATTATGAGAAATCTCATATCCAATGCAATGAAATTTAGTAAGGATAATAGCATCGTTCATGTTAATGCCAGGAAAACTAACGATGAGTTAATTATTGAAGTTCAGGACTTTGGTTTTGGTATTCCATCCGAACAAATAGAAAACCTGTTTAAATGGAAAGCAACAGGAAGAAGTGGCCTTACTCAGGGAGTGGGTATAGGATTGATGTTATGTCATGATCTGGCTATAAAATTAAACGGGACTCTTACTGCAGAATCTCACCCTCAGGAAGGTAGTACTTTTATTTTACGCCTTCCCAAAATCAACAAATAATTATACTTAAGATTTATATCTAATAGATTTCTTGTAGTAGGAATACTTAAGATAATTTAAACATTTCTGATTTTTATGGATTAAATTATAGTATATCACTCAGAACTTCTGATCTAATATTCTATCATAAAAATCAATAAACCTTATGCTTAATAAATTCAAATCCATTATTCGTCTTGTTAAAAGTCTGGATGTTGATAAAGTAAATGCTTTAGCAAAAAAAATTGATTTTAATGAAGCTCTTTCTGCTTTAGATAAGCTGGATGATAACCAGCTCAAGCAAATGATGAAGATGTTGAAAGGAGGGGATGGGAATAATGAATTACCCTGGATAGACGGTGACTTTTATAATTTACATTCAACATTACCACTGGAGGATAGAAAAATTCAGATGCAAGTCAGGGATTTTATGCATCAGGAAGTAGCCCCAATCATTAATGATTACTGGCGAAGAGATGAGTTTCCAAAAGAATTAATTCCCAAACTCGCAGATTTAAATATCTGTGGCTTGACTTACAAAGGATACGGATGCCCGGGTAAAAGTTTTCTTTTAGAAGGTTTTGTGGCTATGGAAATGGCTAAAACAGATACAAGCATATCAACTTTTTTTGGGGTTCAAAGCGGACTATGTATGGGGTCGATTTACCTGTTAGGATCAGAGGAACAAAAGGAGTATTGGCTGCCAAAACTACAGAAATTTGAAAAAATAGGAGCCTTTGGACTCACTGAGCCTGAAGTAGGCTCAGCAGTAGCGGGAGGATTGACTACTACAGTAAAGAAAGAAGGTGATTCATGGGTTTTAAATGGCCAGAAGAAATGGATAGGTAATGCAACATTTTCAGATATTGTAATCATCTATGCCAGAGATTTAGATGATGGGCAAGTGAAAGGGTTTATAGTAGAAACAGATACACCGGGTTTTAAAGCTGAAAAAATTAAGGATAAAATGGCTCTCAGAGTAGTGCAAAATGCCACTATCACGATGGAAAACTGCAAGGTCCCTGATTCATCAAAACTCGAAAAAGCAAATTCATTTAAAGACCTTGCTTCTGTTTTGAGAATGACAAGAGCCTCTGTTGCATGGCAGGCGGTAGGATGTGCCCGAGGAGCTTATGAATATGCAGTTCAATATACTCACGACAGAAAGCAATTTGGGAAATCAATAAGTAGCTTTCAGCTAATTCAGGATCATTTAGTTACGATGCTGAGTAATCTTACCGCAATGCAGAATATGTGTTACAGATTGTCGCAGATGCAGGATAATGGTGAATTAAAAGATGAACATGCGAGTCTTGCTAAAGTGTTTTGTACTCTCAGAACCCGGGATATAGTTAGTACTGCAAGAGAAGTGATGGGTGGAAATGGAATTCTCCTAGAGTATAATGTGGCCAGATTTGTTGCGGATGCTGAAGCGATTTACAGTTATGAAGGAACAAAAGAAATTAATTCATTGATAGTTGGCAGGGCTATCACAGGAAAAAGTGCATTTATTTAATCAATCATAAACCAATAAATTGATATGAAAATTAAAAGAAAAGCTACAGCTGTCTGGAAGGGAGCTGGTAAAACTGGTAAAGGAAAACTTTCAACCCAAAGCGGGGTATTAAAAGACAGTAATTATGGGTTTTCATCCAGGTTTGAGGATGGGGAAGGTACAAACCCGGAAGAACTTGTCGGAGCAGCCCATGCTGGCTGTTTTTCAATGAAACTTGCTTTTGTGTTACAGGAAAATGATTTCGAAGCTGAAGAAATCAATACTGAATCCCAGGTAATTCTTGAAGATGGTGCAATTAAAGAGGTATTTCTTATCACAAAGGTTAAAGTAGCTGGAGTGGAAAATGATAAATTTACTGAAATGGTAAATGATGCTAAAGATAATTGTCCGATATCGAAGCTACTCGATGCTAAAATAAACCTGGATGCCGAATTGATATAGAGTATTGATCAGGGCTGAATATTCAGCCCTGATTTTTTTAACTTTTTTAAAAAGGTCTCAGATAGCTAGATAATTCTAAAGTTTTGCCTTCAATCAGGCCGGTATTTCAGCAAATTCAACCTCTTGCTGCTGAAGCCATTCCTTAAGTTCTCTTGCCTCATGAGGATCAAGATTTTTAATGGCTTTCTTATATTCTTTTTTGTAGATATTTGGGTAACACTTAACTTTTGATAGGATTGTTTTGGAGTATGAAAGCAGGGACATGTTCATAACTACAACTGTTTAAAGTTAAACAATAATTTTCCATAGTATATTTTCAATTATAAATACGATTTTGCCTTTTAATAGGTTTACAATCGTTTGAAATTTTATTTATAATTTTTTCTTTTTTTATACTATAATAAATTTACTCAGTTTATTTAGTAAAATAAGTGACCAAAGTAACAATTAGATTTCAAGAAAGTTGACAAAAAAAGACCTGAAATTTATCAGGCCTTTTTATGATTTTTTTGAGATTTCAATTTTTACCCAACTGAGAAATATTCTTCGAGTTCTTGCAGGGTATTAGTTGATGTTTTGATGTCTTTGTTGATCAAACCTTCATGCAACAAAACAATTCTTGAACACAGGTCAGTGACATGTCTTAAATCATGAGAACTCACTAAAATTGCAGCTCCGGTTTTTTCATTGTATTCTTTAAGTAAATTTTTGAGTTTTATTTGAGATGACGGGTCAAGATGTGCAAAAGGCTCATCTAAAACTAATAATTCAGGAGACCAAAACATTGCCCCAGTAATTCCGACTCTCACTTTATTACCCGTTGATAAGTCTCTAATGTATTTTTTTGAGTTCAATAACTCTTCACCCATGAAATTCTTAAATGGCTCCAGCATTTGAGGAATGTCATTAGAATTAACATCATGAGATCCAGCTACAAATTTCAGGTATTCCATTGGTGTTAGAAAATCTATCAGGAAGTTTTCATCCAGGTAACTGCCGGTAATTTTTTTCCATTCAGAATTTTTGTTTACAGGCTTATCTTTAATGCTGATTTCACCTGTAGTGGGTCTGATCAAATCTAAAAGGCAGCTAAATAAAGTTGTTTTTCCAGCGCCATTATTACCTGCAAGGCCAAATATTTCGCCGTTTTTAACAGTAAGAGATTCAATGTTTAAAGCAGTTTGATCTCCGTATTGCTTTTTAATATTTAATGCGTTAATTATATTTTCCATTTTAGTTTTCTTTAAATCCGGTTGACATAATATATTTTCTTTTTTCAAGTCTCTTTCCGATTGCTTTGAAAAATAACTTCCGAAGGCTTATTCCTATCACTCCAATCATTCCCAACGATATCCATGCTATTAATTCAGATGAAACCAAAGATATCAACCAAAAGAGAATACATGGACCGGCAAGAACCGGGATAATAGCAAGATAGTGATGACCGCTTTGACCTTGAAAATTAAAGCTAGCTCCTTTTCCAAGATCAATTCTTTTGGAGTTAAATGTTGAGAAAAAGAAATACATTGGAACCAGGGTGCCCATTGCAAATATATATGCGAATATGTGGTGATATGCTAATGCAGGATCAAGAAAAGCATATCCTAAACTTAGTAGAGTCAAACCTCCGCAATAAGCAGCAATAAGCCTGAATTTCGCTTCCATATACTCACTGAAAGAAATTGGATTTGTTATCAGATGATCGAAATAACTACTTTCTAATGACCAGGTGAATTGTAAGTGTTGCATAGCAAACATAGAGGTTACAAATATGGCTGCGAATACTAATATCCATTGCTGCTCACTGTAAGTGTCATTAGTGTAAAAGATAAGTCCGTATAACAGGAAGACAAACGAAATAAATAATGGCTGTTTGGTTCGCTTATTTCTCAGAATCAAACGAGTTTCCAATTCCATCAGTTGACCAATCTTACCATATTTCTTACCAAAAGAAAGGTTTGTGGTCAGGCGATCGTTATTCGACTTTTTAATAGAAATTTCATCCAGATATGCGTGGTTATACATCCATAAGAATGAGACTAAATATGCTAAAACCGGATAACATAAAGTAACTAAATATAGTAGTGGCTCCTCGGTTGCTCTTGTTAAATATTCAGCGATATTTGGCGTAATCGGAATAATTTTAATCGAATCCAGATAGATAATAGCCGCTGTAATCAGTAATAAAATAATTCCGATAAATGGAGACGAACCACCTTTCTTTTTTAGATAAAGAGCGAAAAAGTGATTACCTGTGCTCATAATAAGTAAAGTCACCCAAATCATCCATTTATTATCCAGGTCATACTGATAAATAAATGGAGTAAAAATCATTAAAGGAAACAAGTAAAAAGCATCGAAAACAGATGAAAGTAATACTGAATTAACAAGGCTTTTTCTTTTAAATGGGTGAAGTATATACCGCTGGAATTTTACCGCCGGAATATCCATTAGGAAATATCTTAAAAGAATTTCTGCCAGGTAATAGTAAACTATAACTGTAAAAAAGCTCGTTAGAATTGGATTGTCTGGATAAATACCTCTTAATATATCTCCAAGAAAAAATCCTAATGATATAAATACAGAACTGAAATAAATAAACAAAAATGCCATAACAAGCATTATTGCCAGGTTTTTGGAAAGGATTTTTGAGCGAAAAGCTTCCAGAAACCGATGTTTAATTAGAGTAAAAAACAACATAGTATTTTTTGATTGAATAATTTTTATAAAAATGTTGAATAAAAAAAGATTAACAAAATGATATTTATTTCAGTGGTTAATAATCATGATGAATTGTTATTAAGTATTTCATTTGTAATTTAACAATTGATACAAATTAGACATGCCGTTTACTTTATCACATACTATTGCTGTTTTACCATTAAGGGGAATTAAGCTGTTAAGTTTAACTGGCCTGATAATAGGCAGTATGACTCCGGATTTTGAATATTTTATACGAATGAGTCTGAAAAGTGAATTTAGTCATGACTTTTTAGGCGCATTCTACTTTGATCTTCCTGTAGGGATAGCTTTTTGTTTTATTTACCATCAGTTGTGTAAAGAGTTTATAATCGATAACTCACCACCCTTTATATCTGAAAGAATGGTGAAATACAGAGAGTTCAGGTGGTGGTCCTATTTTAAACAAAATGCAATTTGGATTATAGTAAGTGTTTTGATTGGTGCGTTAACACACGTGGTTTGGGATTCATTTACTCATGGGAATGGATTTATGGTAGGCGTTTTTCCATTTCTTAAAAAGGGGATACCCATTTTTGGAACTTCATATCCAATATTCTACATGATTCAACACGTTAGTACTGCGATTGGTCTTATAATATTTTTTTATTGGTTCTTAAAACTTGAAAAAACTGGAGTGAAGAAAAAAGGTAGTAGTTTAATGACAGTATTATTTTTGGTGATAGCAGTGGTGATTTTTATAATAAGAATAATCATCATGGCCGAGCATAAGGAAGTGAAAATAGGGCATGTGATAGTGATATTTATATCTGCTATAGTTTACTCAACAATTATTACTTCTGTTATCTATAAATATAAGACAAGGAAAAGCCGTTGAAGATAAACGTTTAATTAATTATTAATATCTTATAGAAAGTAAAAAGAAGAGTTTTTATGGAAAAGATACTTTATGTTATTGGATTGGTGTGTATGGCCTGGGTGATATATGATGTTTGGTCAAAAGACAGGTATGATAATCTTGGTAAAATTATATGGACGATCGCAGCCATATTTTTTAATATTCTGACTGCGATCGTATATGCTATTTTTGGTCGGCGCTAACCATTTGATTTCATTAAGCTCTGTGTGATAGCTACAGATTCAACAGCCATTTTTTGATTAAATTCTATTGTAATTCTTTTATAATTCACCAGGTCAACTATCGTTCCAATAAAGCAAAGACCGGCAGTGAAAAAGTAAAGAATTCCAAGTCCGATTTCACCAGTAATGATTCGCTGAATACCGGCGATACCGAAAAATCCCACGATTGTTAGTATAAGAATTAATTCGCTTGACTTTCTTTTTCCTGAATAGATTCTTGAAAAAGTTCGAAATGATTCGTTCGACATGTCTTTTGTCAATTCATTTATCATTACGATTTCTTCACCCTCTACACCGGGGATTTCCTGTATGATTCTTTGATGCATTTTAGTGATAATTTATAGATTCTCATTAAAAGTATTAATAATGCCGGAATAGCAAGGAAGTGGCTTTCAAAAGAATTATTCAGTTCTCCATGAAGTATATGATGTATTCCTTTTCCAAGTCCGCACCCCGGGCAAAATTCAAATCCCATATTTGACAAAGGACACAAAGTGAAATGATTGCCTGAAGGCGAAATAATATATAGTGCTATTAAAGCTCCAATCCATATTATTAATTCATTGTACTTTTTTATCCGATTGATCAAAATGTTCATTTATGGTGGTAAACTAAAATAAATATTTTAATAACTGAAATTAATTTTGATAAGGGGGAGTATACGTAGTTTATTCGGTTATATAAGTTTTGTTTATGGCAAAGATTGGTTATAGAGTAGTTGCTATCTCTGTAATTAGCTTCTGTGATCCCATCACGAATCCTATTAATGATATTGTTAAGTAAGGTGGAATTAAATGAAGATCAAGTATTTATATTGTTAGTGTTTAAGGAATGTCAGGGTAACGTAGTTTTACTTTGGTGGCGTGGGGTGAGAAAATAAAAAAGCCTCAACATTTATCTGCTGAGGCTTTTGTGATCCCGCTGGGGCTCGAACCCAGGACCCTCTCCTTAAAAGGGAGATGCTCTACCAACTGAGCTACGGAATCTTATTTTATTAGTCCATTTATGGTTAGAATTTGCTCCGTTTTTCCTTAAATGGGATGCAAAGATATGTAGCCTGTTTAAATTTGCCAACCTTTCTTTATTTTTTTTTAAAATTGATTTTTAAACGTCTGATCTTACCATTTTTCGCAGCATTTATTGATAGAATCTGTCAACTCTCCGACAACCTTTTCCAATAATAAAGCTTAATATTGTATAGTGAAGTCTTATTCGCAAAATACCGCCATCCTGTTCTTTAGCAGGACTCCAAAATCAGAGTCTGCAGTACGGGTTGTCCATGGTGATAAAAGTAAAAATCGGCAAATAGTTAGTTTGCTTATTCGGGGTATCAAAACTAAGTTGAATTCGACTGGTTTGCCAGTTTACCAATACGATGAATCTATACAGGTTGGTAGTAATTTTTCGGAGAGACTCACCAATTCTATCGAAGATCTGTTTCAAAAAGGTTTTAACAATGTGATTACTGTCGGAAGTGATAGTCCTCAACTTTTGGATATAGATTTTTCATTGATTCAAACTGAACTTGAAAAAGGAAATGTAATATTAGGGCCAACTCAAAGAGGTGGTGCTTACCTGATTGCCATCCCTTTTAAATCATGGAATAGAAAAGATTTTAAGGAAATCCCCTGGAATACTAACCGTGTATTTGAATCTTTAAAAGATCTATATCAAGGCTGTGTTGTTAAGTCTAGGTTTACAGAAATACACACATACAAAGATATAATCACAGTTATAAAGAAGGGATGTAGTAATGATTTTGTTCTACAATTAAAGAGATTGTTAAATCTTGATTATTACCAGCCTAATTACTCTGGGTTTTACCAGTCTGAAATCTTTCTCATAAAATCAGAGCGCGGACCACCACTTCCTGTATCTCTTCATTTTTAAATTATCAATTGACAAAAATTAAATCTATTAATGAGACCATTTTATATAATGGCCTTGTTCACTATTTCATCTGCTTTTCTTTCGTTAGGTCAGGCCAGTATGGAAATCAGTGTGGTATCTGTGGAAGATAACAGGCCAATTACAGAAATTACGATCTTGATCCAAAACGAAAATATTGGATTTTTGAAAGAAGTGAAAACTAATCAACAAGGGAAAATCCGACTTAATGGATTAAGTACATCCGGAAAGTATAGTTTAGAATTTACCGGTAATGAGTCTTTTACAGCCTTTTACCAGGATGAACTCAGGTTGCGTTCTAATCAGAAAGCAAGCTATGTTATCGCTCTGTTGCCAAAGAAAACGAGGCAATTAGAGGAATTTACAGTAACCTCCGGCGGACTGGCAAAAATCAATACTGTTAATGCTGAAGTTTCCTCAGAACTTCAGCAGTCAGATATTCAGAACCTACCTGTTGAAGGTAGAGATATAACCAGAGCATTATACAGGCTTCCCAACGTTACTCAGGCTACCGGATTTTTCCCTGAGGCTCCCAATGTTTCAATAAATGGGGCAAACTCATTGTATACCAACTATCTGATTGATGGCATGGAAAATAATGAGAATTTCCTGGGGGGAATGAAATTCAACGTTCCTGTTGGGTTCACTCAAAACATTACTGTTTTGACGAATAATTACAGTGCTGAATATGGATGGACTGGTAATGGTATTTTTAATGTTACGACCAAGTCAGGCACTAATCAAATCGATGGAGAAGTATTCTACCTATCTCGTCCGGGGCCGGTGATCGATTCTTCATCTCCATTCGCTCAAAGAGATTTGAGTGGCAATCAGGTCAAAGATGGTTTTATGCGACATCAATTCGGTTTTGGAATTGGGTCACCACTTAAAAAAGATAAAACTTTTCTTTACCTCAATGCCGAACAAACTTTTGATACAAAGGATAATTTGCTATCATCTCCTGAACTTGGGGTTAATGAAACAATCCGCGGATCGAATAGATTTTCCTATTTTTCTACAAAAGTTGATCATAAGTGGAATAACCGTGTCAGATCCTCGCTTAGAGTTAATGCAGGATTGATCGATATAGAACGACAGGGAGGAGGGTTAGAAGGCGGTGTGTCATTTCCGTCTGCCGGTAACACTCAAAAAAGAAATTCGCTTTTAATTGCCTTGCAGAATACCTATCCTCTCGGAGGAGGAATTGCAGAAACTAATTTTCAATATGGTAGATTCAAGTGGGATTATGCAACTCCGGAAAATCCCGATGATCCACAGGTGGTTGTTAGAAATCCCGATGGTCAGGTAATAGCTGTATTAGGTCATCCAGGTTATGTGTTTGATCAACAGGAAAACACTATAAATTTCCAACACAAGCAGACCTGGATTCTTAAAGATCATTCTTTTAAAGCGGGAGTAGAATTTATCAGCAGTGATCATCAGTTATTTGGAGGAGGTAATCCTAATGGCAATTATGATGTAAAGCTTAATCAACAGCAGCTTGATGAGCTGGCAAGCCTTAATAAAGGGGCAAATTTAAATGTGAATGATATCCCTTCTGATGTAGAGGTATTGCAATACAATGTTGAGCTCAGGCCGCAATCGTTCGGGAAAATACAAAACAGATATAGTATTTACCTTGAAGATCTATGGTCGGTCAATTCAAACCTCAACCTGACTCTCGGATTAAGGTATGATTATGATAATCTTTCTGCTATTGGAGGTAGTGATGGGGATTTTAATAACCTGGCTCCTCGTTTTAATGCGAATTATAAGCTGAATGATAAGATGAGTGTCAGGATGGGGTATGGGATGTTTTATGAAAAGATCCTATATGCAGTTGTCAGTGATGCATTACAGCAAAACACTACAGGATCTGATTATAAAAAGCAACTTCAGGCTTTAATTGATGCAGGTGATTTGCTAGCAGATACTGATGTTGATCAAATAACATTTGATGGAAATCTCACAGCAACTTTTGATGGCTCCGAAATTACTTATTTAAACGGTCCATCACCTGATGAAGTCACAGGAGAACGAGATGCAATTTTTTCAGGAGAGCGAAGAATTTTAAATCCTGAAGGTTTCAAAAACCCGGTTACACATCAGTTTAATATAGGTTATCAATATCAGGTCAAAAATAATGTTTTATTTTATGCAGACCTGATTCATACAAAGTCTTATAATTTGTTCAGGCTAAGAAACCTGAATGCCCCGGAAGCCTATTCAATAGTTTATGATCCAGATTTTACGCAAGAAGATGTCAGATCAACAGATGAGGCTGATGCTACGCGGACAATCCCTATAATTGATAATTCTGCTATCATAAATGGTGAAACCTTAACCGGTGTAGCAAGAAATGTGGTTGTGTCTGAATCGGAAGGTGAATCGAGATATTGGGCATTAAATTTAAACCTGATAAAAGATAAAGCTGATGGTGATTTTGCCTACAGGCTGAGTTATACTCTCTCTAAGCTTGAAAACAATACTGAAGATATCAATTTCAGGGCAATGGATGCCAACAACTTTGAGAGAGAGTGGGGACCATCGATTAACGACCGTAGACATGTGATTAATGCAATGTTATATTATTATCCTGTTGATGGGCTTATAGTATCAATGGCTGCACTTATCCAGAGCGGGCAACCTGTTAACAGAATTCCTGACGGATTTGGTACGACCGACCTCAATGGTGATGGGTCTTCATTTGGTGATGCTTATGTTGGTAATTCAGATAGATATCCCGGTGAAAGTAGAAACAATGACAGACTACCCTGGTCAAATACTTTTGATCTGGGAGTTCAATATCATTTTGATCTTTCAGATAATAAACTTGAACTGAGAGCTGATGTATTTAATTTATTTGATGCTGTGAATTACAGTGGATATAGCAACAATGCAACACAGAGTAATCAGATCCAGGCCGGTCCAAAGAGCAATAATACCTTTACCTTCAGAAATGCTGCACCACCAAGGCAATTTCAATTTGGAGTCAGATATTTATTTTAATATTTAATGATGTTGAGAAATATAATTTTCCTATTTGTAATTATTCTTTCAGGATGTAATTCGGAAAAACAGCAAAGTGATAAAGGTGAAGAGATTTCTGATGATTGGAGTGAAGTGCTAAAAAGTAGCAGAGGAAAAAAAGTTACCTGGATGATGTGGCAGGGGGATCCATACATTAATAAATATGTTTCTTCATATGTCGTGCCTAATGTGAAGGAGAAATTTGGAATTGATCTCGAAGTAGTCTCAGGACAGGGTAACCAGATCGTTAGTACTTTGATCGCAGAGTTGGAAGCTGGTAGTTCTTCCAGTGAATTAGATATGGTATGGATCAACGGGGAAACCTTCTATCAGTTACGACAGATCGGAGCACTTCATGGCCCTTTTCTTGAAAAACTGCCTAACACAAAGTTTATAGACTTTTCCAATAAATTTATAAACAAGGATTTTCAACAGTCAATTGATGGCTATGAGTGTCCGTGGGGAAATGTGCAGTTAGCTTTGATTTACAATAAGGATATGGTCGAAGAACCGCCGAAAAGCCTT
Organism: Mangrovivirga halotolerans; assembly: GCF_026241165.1. Classification (GTDB taxonomy): domain Bacteria; phylum Bacteroidota; class Bacteroidia; order Cytophagales; family Cyclobacteriaceae; genus Mangrovivirga; species Mangrovivirga halotolerans. The sequence continues at coordinate 524,716 of NZ_JAPFQN010000003.1, forward strand.
AAAGAGTTAAAAACATGGGTGAAAGATAATCCCGGGCAGTTTACACTAAGTAATGATTTTACCGGGATAACATTATTAAAATCCTGGATGATTGGCTTGTCCGGGGATCCTGAGTTATTTACCGGTGAATTTTCAGAAGAGGTTTATTCCAAGTATAGTGATAAGCTTTGGGATTATATAAAAGAAATTAAGCCGTACTTATGGCGTCAGGGAGAAACATTCCCTGCTAATATAGCCCAGATGCATCAATTGTTTTCTAACGGGGAATTAGCATTTACAATGAGCAATAACGATGGTGAAGTTGACAATAAGATTTTGCAGGGGCTCTTTCCTGAATCTTCGCGTGCATTTATATTCAATGAAGGCACGATCAGAAATTCTCATTACCTTGGAATCGTAGAAGGATCAGATAAAAAGGAAGCTGCTGCCGTGGTGATCAATTACCTTATCAGTCCCGAGGCTCAATTACACAAAATGAAGCCTTCAGTTTGGGGAGATGGTACTGTATTGTCATTGAATGAATTGCCAGATAGTTTAAAAGTTGCTTTTGAATCTATTGAAGAAAGAAAATATGCTCCCGATAGAGAGGAGATTTATGAGCTGGCATTAGAAGAACCCGCTCCAGAATATATGATCCGGCTTTTTGAGGATTTCAGGCAAAAAATTATTGAACAATAATCTTAAATTTTTTGAAGAAGAAAATCCTCATATCGTTTTTTCTCGTGATAACAGTAGTTCCGGTGCTGGCCGGACTGATATATGCCTTTTTATATAGCTTAGGCATAACAGGTGTGATCAGTAAAGGATTGACTTTCAGTTATTGGAAGGAAATATTATATTCTTCCGGTTTTTTTCTGTCTTTGTTTTACAGTCTGATCATTGGTGCTATAACAATTTTTATTTCCTTTTTCATAGCATATTTTATCTATCCCTTTTTTATAAATGGTTCTGGTAAAGGACAATTGATAATGTTTATTCCCCTAAGTATTCCGCCAATGGTTTGGGCATTTTACCATTATCTCATGTTCAGTGGAGCTGGATTTATTTCCAGGTTATCTTATCATTTAGGGTTGATAAGTAATCCTGGAGAGTTTCCTGTCTTGGTCAATGATAATTTTGGAACTATCGTCATTTTGACCCATGTAGTCATGGCGTTTCCTTTTTTCACACTTTATTTTATCAGAATTCATAATTCAGAGAAAATTGATAGGCTGACTACTCTGGCAAAAAACTTTGGAGCATCTGATTCAGAAGTTAGCTGGCGGGTCAGGCTTCCAATAATATTTTTAAAAAGCCGTGTATTATTGATCTTGTACCTGGTGTTTGTAGCCGGATCATACGAAGTTCCTTTATTACTTGGTAGCCAGTCTCCAAGAATGATTACAGTATTTACCCTTGAAAAAATGCAGCGATTTGACTTGTACGACAAACCTGTTGCTTACGGAGCTGCATTTTTATATGCTATAGTTGTCTTAATTATTGTTTTATTTTCACTTAAGAGATCATTTAGAACAGATGAAGGTAGAGTTTAGAAATGTTTCCAAAGTTCTTATTTATTCAGTTATCGTATTTCCGATAATCTGGATATTTATTTTTTCTTTGTTTACAAACTGGGCTTTTCCCTCCATTTTTGGATTTGGTGAATTTAATATCAATATATGGGAAAGGTTATTAGACTCAGAAAGCCTTTTACTAAGTGGTTTGCTGTTATCTTTAATCATTTCATTGATAACTGCTATCTTATCAGTGTCTCTTGGCTTTGCAACTTCAGAAGTGATATACAAATCAAGGTATAAAAATACATTACTACTTTCAGCTTACTTTCCTTATGTTTTATCTCCTGTTGTTTTAGCATTATTGCTACAGGTCTATTTTGTTAAAGCAGGGTTATCCGGAAGTTTGATCGGTGTGATTGTTGCTTTATTTATGATCGTCTATCCTTATTCGGTGCTGTTTTTTGTGGGATATTGGAATGAGAATCTGATAAATATGAAGCAATTGGTCAGAACACTTGGCGGAAACAAATTTTCCGCATGGACAAAAGTCGTTATTCCTGTAAGTAAGCCAGTAATCAGTCTGTGTTTTTTTCAGTGTTTTATTATAGCCTGGTTTGAATTTGGGCTAACTAATTTACTGGGAGTTGGAAAAGTGAAGACACTGCCTGTCCAGATCTATATGTACATTCAGGAGGCAAATCCTTATTATGCAGCAGTTGCTTCTTGTCTAATGATTGCACCACCGTTATTTCTTTTATTTATAAACAGGAGGTGGATGTCCGAAAGTATAAAGTTTTCACCGTTGAGATAATGTTAAAGGTAACTAATATATCAAAGAATTATTCAGGAGTTGAGGTGTTGAAGAATATCTCCTTTGATCTGCAGGTAAATAAAACCTTAAGCATCCTGGGGAAATCAGGAGGAGGTAAGACTACGTTGTTGAAAATAATTGCCGGCCTTTTGAGACAGGATAGTGGAGAGATTTTATTCGATAATATCAATATAAGTGAAAAAGCTCCTGAACTTCGCAAAGTGGTTTATTTATATCAGGAACCACTTCTTTTTCCTCATTTGACTGTAAGAGGTAATCTGGAATTCCCTTTGAAGTTAAATAAAACATTATCAAAAGATATGATTAAGAGGAAAGCCGAAGAAATGGCCGAAGAGTTAAGTATTGCTGATCAACTGGATAAACATCCTGGCCAGCTTTCGGGAGGACAGAGTCAACGGGTCAATTTTGGAAGAGCATTGTTAGCAAGTCCCCGGTTGCTGTTGCTTGATGAGCCTTTTGGAAACCTAGATGCTCAAACAAGAGCGAGCATGCAGACGTTTTATAAAAAGGTGGAGGAAGAACATCAGATTACCTCGATATTCGTTACACACGATTTAAAAGAGGCCCTTATAATGGGTGACAGGTATGGGTTTTTAGAAAATGGAAAAATAAGGGAATATTCCTCCCTGGCTGAGATGCAAAAAGATTCGATTACAGGATTACAGAATGAAATTAATTTTTGGAAGGAACTTGAAGGATAATGAAAGATTTTAATCATGTAGAGTCTTTATACTGGGTTTTTACACAATTGTGTAATGATAAATGTGACCATTGTTATAATAATAGTGGTCCACACGGAGCCAGGATTTCTGAGGAAGAATGTTTAAAGGTGATCGAGAATATGCCAGATAAGGTAGATCGGTTAATTCTTTCGGGTGGAGAACCTCTCGCAGAGAAAAAGAAGTTGTATTTGATCCTTGACAAAATCAAAGAAAAATATGGTGACCAAACCCAGGTAATGCTTCAAACCAATGGCGACCTTCTAACCAGAGAAATATTGGTAACCTTGATTGAGAAAGGGATTACACGTTTTGACATAGCCAGTATAGACAGATATCATAAACACCAGGGGAATCGATTAATGGAGCTTTCCGATATCTTTGAAAGCTGTGGAGTAAGTGGTGATGATAAGGACCCGTTAATAGATAAAGAAAATTATCTTAAAAAGGAGAGAGTGACCTGGGGCTATTGGGGAGCTAATGAAGATATGTGGCTTGGCGGAAATTGGGCGAGAGGCAGAGCTTTAAAAAAGAATATTTGGAAAAAGGATCCTGAACATAATTTCTGTGGAGTGTTGAGTGGCGGTATAGGTTTTTTAAATGGAGGTGAAGATATTCCTCAGGAAATCAGTATTCAATTGTGGGCGATAAATCCGTGTTGCCCCGGAACTGTGGATGCTATGGGAGACGCCAGAAAAGAGAAAGTAAGTGAAGTGTTGAAGAAGGTGTCGGGACATCCTGTGTTTGAAATGATAGATAAGGGAAATCCGTTTAAAATGGGAGAATCAATTGGTGTATCGGAAGAACATGCAAAGAAAAGATGTGGGGAATTAAAAAATGTATGTCTTTGGTGTGATGAGTTTTTTAAGCAGCATTTTGATATGAAAAATATGGCTAAAAGGTAGATTTGGATCAGCTGAACCTGTTTTTAGTATTCACCCCTGATTAAAAATTCAATTTTTGAATATTTGTTTCGGCCATCAGTTATCATATCCAGGCATTGTCTTAGACGGTTTTTATTTTTTAAGTTTTTAGCAATTGCTATTGGGAAAACGATGTAATGCCATGCTTTAATTTCAGAGGGTTCATAAGTGAATTCTGGAATCTCATTGGTGATTTCAATAATCTCTTCATCCTTGACATGTTCCAGGATTGATTCTTTAAGATTTTTTGAATATCTGGAATAAGCGTTAATAGCTGCAGGAAGAGGTTTGCTTTTCAGAACCTGATTAGCCTGAAATTGGATGGTATCTAGCTTTCCGATAAAAGTTTCAATAGTAATAGCTGGTCGCATAATCGAAATATTTAATAACTGTAATGATATCAAATCAGTATATGATATGCTACTCTGCCTTTAGCTAAAACTTACATGAAATGAAAAATTAATTAATGACTTGTTTTTCTGTTGAGATAATTGACATATCACTAATGGTGTATTTTACATCGGGTTTTTAAATGATTTGATTGAAAGAATTTTATGTTTCAAGGAAAAAAACAACTAATTGATTACCTGTGAGCATCATTTTCAAAATGAAAAATTACGATAAAATCATTTATAGAAGTAGAGAAACTTGACAATCCTTTTTGTTCATTATTGATATCGATGATAGGTTTAAAAAAATCAGAATTGTCAGGGATTATGATGGAGTAAAAAAAAGCCTCAACATTTATCTGCTGAGGCTTTTGTGATCCCGCTGGGGCTCGAACCCAGGACCCTCTCCTTAAAAGGGAGATGCTCTACCAACTGAGCTACGGAATCATCGTTTTTTTAACGTAAATTAAGGGTTTCAAGCTTGTTTTAATACCGTTGTTTCCCTTAATTGCGATGCAAAAATAACCACTCAGAGGTAAAATGCCACACTTAAGAATTATAATTTTATTATTTTTTTCGACCTTCCTAATAATGGCACAGGAAGAGGGGAGTGAAATGCCTCCAAAGAAAGTTTTGCAAAAAGCTGATACTCTGTTTGTTCAGGGTGAATATACAGAGGCTTTTGATCTTTATGAGAAACTTTATTTGGAAGAAAAAAAATATTCAAATTCGATGATATTGAAGATGGCTTACATCAAAGAAGCCCTTCAGGAATACCCCGAAACACTTTATTTGTTAGGTGTGGCTTATGATAAGACAAGGAATAATGTCATCAGGGAGCACATGGCCAAAATTGCTGATGAGAATGATTTTAAAGGGTACAGTGTGGATTCTGATTCAGCCCTGGCTTCTTTTTATCAACGATATAAGAATTATATCCTTGTAGTTAATTTGGCGATAATTATTTTATTAACTGTCCTGGTCAGGGTAGAGAGAAAGAAAAATAAATCATTCCCTATTGCCTCCTCAATATTTTTCTTTGTGTTTTTAGGATTTCTCGTTTTACAGGTAAACTTTCTTACTCCAAATAAGAAAGGGATAATTTTTGAAGAGAAAACCTTTATTATGGATGGGCCTTCAGCAGGAGCCGACCTGATCAAAACTGTTTCTCCAGGTCACCAGGTCGAGATCATTGATGAGCAAGATGTCTGGGCTAAGATCAAATGGGAAGGTACTGAGGCTTATGTTAAAAAGAAGTCTTTGAGGTATATGATTTGATGTCAATTTCAGAATAAATAATTCCTGAATTATTATTTAATCACCAAAGATTAGTTGAATATTCTTAATGAATCTCCAGGTATTTCATGATTAATCTTCATGAAGTGCTCAATATTCTAAAAACTTAAATCAGCTATTATTAAAGCTTTTCCTTTTTAAAATGTTAAAGCCCCCAATATATTTGGAGGCTTTATTAAATGTTTTTCAAAAGAATGCTAACAAGTGAAGCTATTCCATAAAGTTAATCTCATCTTAAAATAATAGCATACCTGATTTTTCTGAGATCGCTTATTGTGCCATTTTTATTTGGACAAATCTTTAAGGGAATAATTGATATGCAATATAGGCAGTTGCTAAAATCCATAAACCTAATAACGCCCCTGAAATAGCAGACCAAATAAGCTTTTTATTTATTGAAATAATTATCAAAACAGGAAGAAGCATGAAAAAGAGTGCCTCACAAATAATTATAAAATAAGGGACATCCATGAACATTGAACAATCAGCATAGTGCCACCATCCGGCATTTCTGGCAAATTGCTCATAGAAGGGAATGTAGATTGCGCCACCAATTGTAATGGTGATACTTGCAATATGGACTCCTTTCCATTGAGCTAGTAATATACTATAATAACCTAGCTGTATAATTACGTTCGCCCACGCGAAAGGCATGTAAAGAGGAGAACTTAGAATCATTGGTCCTTCTTGTGGGTAGTTTAGTTTTTGGATAATTGATGCAGAATAATGATCTCCAAATATCTCGGTAAGACCGGTTGCCAATCCAAAAATAATCAACTTAATCATCAGTAAATCTTTTGAATAAATTGCATAGATGATAAAAAATCCAAAGATGAAAAATGTGATTTGCTGGGCCGATTGCCACCCAAGTTGATTGTATGAACTAATTATTGTCCATGCCATCATAATAGTTTGCGTGCCTAAGATAACTAAAGTGTTTTTTTTGCTGGTAACTTTGTTATCCAGTGTTAAAAGATTAAGCATATAGATAATTGTTTTGTATAGTTTTATTTTTAAACTCGATTAATCCTTCAGGTAAAATTTTATGCTGAAGCCGAAAGACCCTGGTCATAAATTGTATTATCATTTTATCCTTCAGGTTTTTCGAATCTCTAATTCCAAGGATAGTTGAGATATTTAAATTGCTTGCTTTACTTACATCATCAGTGAAATGGGAAATAATTGATGATGGCGTAGAGTTAGAAAGATTACCAAAATACATGGAATTGATATATTGTATCCATTTGTTAGTAAGTTCTTGTCCATGAATAGAAGCAGCTCCCTGATGTTTTATAATATTAATGGCTAACTCCCAACTCTTTTCGTGATTGTCAGGTACTAATTCCGGTACAATACCTAATAAGTGCCCGATTACCCTCCAGTAATGAGTATAGGCCTCTTTTTCCTCTTCTGTCAATGATATTTTTAATTGATCAAATCCTTTTAATACAATCGGAGAGAATGACATTAACGTCCCGGCCATATCCTGCTGATTAAGAGGTAAGCCATAGCTAGAGGTATCCCATTTTTCTGAATTCAATTTTTTGTTTTTCAGATAATATCGGTTTAATGCGTGTATCAACCTGGATTTTCGGATATATTCTAAACCTTCTCCTTCTATTGATAGTCCGTCAGGAGAAAAAGATTTATGAATCATCATCATTGTTTCTTTCAACCTCCGGGAGATGATTGATTTCGAATCTGTAGACGGAGACATTTTTCCTGTGATATAAAGTGCTTTGGCTCCATTACTGCATACATAACAAAGTGGTAGAGATTTAAATGTTAGTAAAAAACATATCTCCATGTTGTATTTGCTGTAAAATTTTTCGCCTTTCCTGATTAACTCAGGATCTACCCATAAAGGTAAATTTCTTGTCTCTTCTAAGAATTCAATAATACTTTCCCTGATTGGTACATGTAAATTGTTGGTGATTCTATCAGGTGTTTTTATTTCTCTGATCAGACCAAATATTATTTCATGGAGTCGATGACCTTCATTGTGTCTAACAATATTGGTTATAATCGAATCTGAAAGGGGGTCTCCGATTAATCTCCAGGGATTTAATGGGTGATTGTTAGCATCATTATGATTGGTGTAATCCATAATTTTGTGGAATGGTGGTTTGGTTTGATTGAAATTCAGGTTGAAACGTGATTCGAAAAATGCCTCGTTTCACACTTTTGAATAAAAATTGGTTAAAAGATTACCTATTTTAAATTGAAAAAAATATTATGAATTTTAAAAAAAAAAATAAATATCCAGTTACAAATACTAAATGTTGAAAGAATGACTTTTTTAGCTGCTAAAGTATAATTTCAGTTGAAAAATCATGGCTGAAAATACCAGGCCAATAATAAAACCTTAATTAATTTTTTACAAATAAAATTGTTTAAAAGTTGTTCTTCAATACTTTCCTAATGATCGAATATTGGAGCTAAGGAATAATAGATTGCCTTTTTTATTTGTGATATAACATCCTTAATATTTGATCTATTCCTTTAGGGGGGCTTCAATAATGTAACCTTTTTGATCTATTATCTTGACTATTTCAGACAATGTAGAATTTGTCCTTCCCTTTTTTATTCGTGAAGTAAAGAAGGACTAAAGGTTCTAATAATTTCGATACAAATATTGATTGGTGTTTCTACATAATTGTTACCAGGCAATTTACAGCTTGAAAAACCTAATAAAAGGAAGGTAAAAAAAATGTAGTACTTGTTCATTGTGTTTTTTTAGAAATACATATCCTGATAAAAAAATGAAGGGAGCAGTAAAGCCTTTTATAAAAAATATTGTGTGCTTTTCAAGAAGAGATAATCCTCATCTCAACCCTCTAATTCCTTTTATAATTATAGTGATATTTGGTTGTTAATAAATTCCAGTTACAGTCAAAAAATAATTATTTTAAAAGTCGGTACGAAAGTAATAATTAAATAATCTAAATAAAAAAATATAGAAGTTTTTGGATAAGCATTCAATTTCAAAGCGTCTGGTTATTAATCTAAAAAAAGCTGCCCGATTGGACAGCTTTAAAATTTTAGTGAATTAGTATTATTGATTACAGGTAAGAGTTGGCTTAGGTTCAGTCCAATTAGTTGCAAAAGCTGCAAATTCGGTACAACTAGTAACCTGATCTACATCCCAGGCTGATAAGTTTTGATTGAACGCTGAAGCATAGTAAAACATTCGTGTCATATTCGTAACACTACTTACATCCCAGCTGGAAATATCCTGATTAAACGTATTATTATGTGCAAACATCCATTCCATTGTAGTTACGCTACTTACGTCCCAATTTGAAATGTTTTGATTAAAGGCATTAGCTTTATAGAACATTAAATTCATATTTGTTACGTTCCCAACGTTCCAACCTGATATATCCCCGTTAAAGGCGGTAGCTTCAAAAAACATGTTTTCCATATTTGTAACACTACTTACATCCCAGGAAGAAATATTCTGGTTAAATACATCAGTTCTACCAAACATGTAGTTCATATATGTTACACTACTAACATCCCAGAGACTTAAATCCTGATTGAACGCACTTGCGCCTTCAAACATGGCTGTCATATCGGTTACATTACTCACATTCCAGGTAGTAATGTCCTGGTTGAATCCAGTGGCATTTCTGAACATGGATTTCATGTTAGTGACTTTGCTGACATCCCAAGAAGATAAATCCTGATTGAAAATGGTTGTATTACCAAACATATGACTCATGTTCGTGACATTTGATACATCCCAGGTAGAAATATTTTGATTGAATGAAGAAGCCTGATAAAACATACCTGCCATATTTGTGACACTACTAACATCCCATGAAGAAATGTCTTGATTGAAATTTGTAGTTCCATAGAATAAGCCCCTCATGTCAGTTACATTACCTACGTTCCAAGTCGAAATATCCTGATTGAAAGCAATTGCTTCACTTAACATGAAAAACATGTTTGTCACATTGGAAACATCCCATGCAGAAATATCCTGATTGAATGATTTTGCTATATCAAACATATAGCTCATATCTTTTACATTACTCACATCCCATGCAGAAATGTCTTGATTGAAATTTTCTTTTAATCTGAAAAGAAGTTTCATGTTGGTAATATTTGTCGTGATTACCTTAGTGACATCCTCATTATTTGCAACCATAGTATAAAGCCTGGTGCTGTCAACAATTTCATACATTTGGCCATTATAAGGATATTTCTTTCCAATTTCGGCTTGTGGAAGGCAGTATAAGGTAACGCCATTTTCAGCTAATTTGATCATGTCAGCATCAGTTAGTTCCCTGAAATTGGCTATTAGATTGATGTCTTTATCCATCGTTATTGTCAATGGATTCTCATTTGAAGTAATGTCGCCGGTCCAACCGTTAAAAAAATTTCCTGTTTCCGGAGTTGCTGTTACTTCAATTGTTTGTCCTGATAACACCTCTTTAGTTGATGGATTAACAGATCCAAACCCTTCTACCTGAGTTGTCAATGTGAATGACTTAGTTACCTCTTCCTCTTCTTCACAGCTGGTTATCCCAAACAAAAGAATAAATAACAAAATGTAATACTTGTTCATTTAAATAGATGTTTTAGTTAAAAAAATCATTAAAAATAGTATGTGAGGGGGTTTCCCAAAAAATGCGCGTTATCCTGTTTTTAGTTTTAAATCCCTATGAAAAACCATTGTTGTTTTGTTTTTCAAATCAACTAATAATTCGCTTTTTATACATTTCGATTTATGAAGGTAACCCTGAGGGGGTTAGGATTTTAAATACCACTTTGCTTAGAAGAAAAATTAGAACGTACTTAATGCTTAGATAGAAATGCAGGAATAGTAATTGTGTGATTTTTATTTCACAGGCGATCCTTCTTCTTTTTTCATATGATTATACACCATCTTATCGGTTAGCTTGGGGAAGAATTTATTCAGTAATCGTCCCATCTTAGTTTCAAAGCCCATGTATAATTCTCTCTTTTTCTTTTTTGTAGCCTTGAATATTCTCAATGCCACTTCTTCTGATGACATCATCTTGCCTTCTTCGTAAGGTGATTTGCCCTGAGCTTCTCCTTTAGCGGTTAGAGCAGTATTCCGTATATTAGATTCCGTAAAGCCAGGGTAAACAGTCATTACGTGAATGTTATGAGGTATAAGTTCCAATCGTAAAGCTTCAAGAAAGCCCCCTAAAGCAAATTTAGAAGCAGTGTAAGCTGTTCTCGCTGGAGTTCCTTTAAACCCATTGAATGATGAAACACCTATAATATTACCTTTTGACTTTTTAAGATAGGGGAGTGCGGCCTTAATCAGGAAAACCGGACCGTAAAGATTAACATTCATGACCTTTTCAAAAACCTTCATGTCCAGATCTTCGAACATAGCCCGCATACTAATTCCGGCATTGGCAATCAGGATGTCAATACTTCCATAGGTGTTGATCGTTTCACTTACAGTTCTGTAATTATCATCTTCTGATGATGAGTCGGCCTGGATAGCAAGGCATTCAATACCTTCAGATTTAAGTTTTTCTTTTTGCTCTTCCAGCTTTTCAATATTTCTGCCTGTAATAGCTATTCGAGCTCCGGCTTTACCAAATACCTCTGAAAGAGCTTTTCCAATTCCTGAACTTCCTCCTGTAATTAAAACGACTTTATCCTTCATCCTGAATTTAATTTATCTGCAAAACTACAATAAATATGGATAAAGCTTAATCGCTTGCAAAATCAATTGCCTCTCAATAAGGAGATATGCCCTTTGTAACTTCGGTTTGTATACTTAATCTCATAAAAATAAACCCCGGCAGAATTATCGTTTCCATCCCAGTAGAAATCTCTTTCCTTAGTATGGTAAACCTCCTGGCCCCAGCGATTAAGAATGGTGATGCTTTCGTATTGATTTGCACAGTTATCCGGTGGAAGAATAAATGAATTTTCGCAATTCCCAAATTCACAACTTACAAAGGCATCATTTATACCATCACCATTAGCTGTAATCACGTTAGCAGGTTCATAACTATCAAAATTAGATTCGTCATCAGCTAATGTAATGGAAACTGTGGCTGTGTCAAATTTAGGATTACACTTATCGTCATCTTTCACCAGTATCTGCATGTCGAATGAAACTGGACTCAGATCTGGATTCAGATCAGAACACTGTGGATTCCAGCTCAAAGAACCATTTAATTCATCAAATTGGGATTGGTATCTGAATTTTAAACTGTCGGGCAGGTCTCTGGTATTTATACCCATGAGTTGGGCAAATATAGAATCAGAATCAAGATCATAAGCGTCAAATGGTAATTGAAAATTATCTCCGGGAGTGATCGTCACTTCTGTTCGATCCAGATTTAGATCAGGAGCTACATTATCCTGCCTTATGATCGTCAATGATATTCTTAAGGTATCTGCTAATGGTTGAGGACAGTTATCGTCTATTGCCACAAAGTCAATGATCATAGGTTCATTGATAATATAAGGACAATCAGGAATACAGATGCTAGTTTTAAGTGTGTCTTCACTTCCATTCAGAAATCCACTTTTAATACTAAAGAGTCCATCAATATCTGATGCACTGAAATTGACAGGGATTGCCTTGATTTCAACATTTTCTCCACCATCTTCATCCTGAATAAAGAAATCGAGACAGGTCTGATCTTCTCCAGTGAAAACAACTTCGATATCATTTTCCGTGATTTCATTAGTTTCCGGCTCATTAACTGTCAGTTTGGGTTTATTGCCTTGCGTTGGGCAGTCAATAATAAGCATTTGAAAATCACGTCTAACTTCTCCGATCTTTTTCCCATTTCTAAATTCTTCTACTTTAACAGCAAAGACAAATAAACCAGTAAGTGAGGGGTTCAGAAAGATCAGTCCATTTTCTGAAATTGATATTTCAGGATTTCCGGGGATCATATTAGTTGCTGAGAAACCAGGTTTAAAAATGACTTCCGGATAGGGAGCAGGCGTAGGAGGTGGAGTAGGGATCGCTTCAATTACACTTAAGGGATGAGCCAGAGAATAAACAAGACTGTCACCATCAGTATCTACTCCTGAAAAATCAGCTTCAAAGTATCTGTTTACACATGCATAATCTCTTAGCGGTTCAAAATCTATAGGAGAAGAGTTTTGAGTGGGATTGCCTTCAATATCTACAACTGCGGGAAACTCAGTATAAAAAGTTTGACCAGCACCTATTCCACCAGTTTCAGGATCTGAACTATAGATGTTATCTATTACGTAGTTTCTACAGCATCTTGCCCACGTTATATAATATCCTTCCTGATCGTTATAAATCTTAGGATCAAGAAAAACTGTGGTTTCATATACTATTTTTTTTGTTCGTAATCTGGCATCCACACATTCGGGCTGTGTATAAGATACCGGGATGTCATAAATCTTGGGTAAAATTAAATTTGCACGGTTTGCCCCAGTCCTTTTTTCCCATAAATAGACCATAACCTCTGGATCTTCTGCACCTGGTAAACCATTGACCTGGTCAAAATATAAAGTCATTCTCACTTTATAGTTAAAGCCATTCTGGTGTTGTAAAGTTATTTCTCCACCAACTATATGAGATGCTTTGGTTTGATAGAATGAGGTTATAAAAATAAATATAACGATAAAAATATTTTTCATAACGTTATAAATATAGCATTTATACTTGATTAATATGGTGTTGACCTTTTTACTTTTTTATAGTTTTGCAATCTGATGGGAAGAAAACGCAGAATAATAGACTCTTTAGAAATCACGGGGATCGCTGATAAAGGCCGTGGAGTGGGCAGAACCGACAATAAAGTCGTTTTTGTAGACGGTGCGGTGCCTGGTGACATTGTAAAAGTTAAGATCAATAAAAATAAACCTTCATATGCTGAGGGAAAGGTTTTAGCTAACTTATCTCCATCCCCTTTCAGGGAGGAAGCCTTTTGTGAGCATTTCAGATTGTGTGGAGGATGTAAATGGCAGGATCTTGCTTATGAAAAACAGCTTGAATTCAAGCATGTTCAAGTCGTAGAATCATTTAAAAGAATCGGAGGGGTTGAAGGTGTAGAGATAGAAAGTCCTTTAGGTTCTGAGAAAACTACTTTTTATAGAAATAAGCTTGAATATACTTTCAGCAATCAACGATGGTTGGAGGAAGATGAAATTGCATCGGAAGAAGACCTGGATAGAAATGGCGTCGGATTTCATATTCCCGGTCGCCACGACAGAGTAGTTGATGTGAAAAAATGCTGGCTACAAACGGATTCAAGTAATGCGGTCAGAAATGCCTTGAGGGATTTTGCTAAGGAAAATAATCTATCTTACTATGATTTTAAATCACACTCCGGATTATTAAGAAACCTCATTATTCGAACCTCTTCTATTGGGGAATTGATGGTAATCGTACAGTTTGGAGAGGACCAACCTGAAAAGATTGAATCTGTAATGGATTTTCTCAAGAATGAATTTCCTGAGATAACCAGTCTTCAATATATCATTAACCTAAAGAAAAACGAAACATTTTTTGATCAGGAAGTGATCGTTTATAACGGTAAGCCTGATATTGAAGAAAGAATGCCTCTTAGCAAAGACAGCGATGAGTATCTTTCTTTCATGATCAGTCCGAAGTCATTTTACCAGACAAATAGCGATCAGGCTTTTGAATTGTACAATTTGGCCAGGGAATTTGCTGACCTGAAAGGAGATGAGATTGTATATGATCTGTATACCGGTACTGGGACCATTGCTAATTTTATCGCTTCTTCTGCTAAAAAGGTAGTTGGGATAGAATATGTAGAGGCTGCAGTGGAAGATGCCAGGATAAATTCTTCTAATAATAAGGTTGATAATACTGTTTTTTATGCTGGAGATATGAAAGATCTCCTAAATAAAGATATGTTTGAGAAAGAAGGGTATCCAGATACAGTAATTACTGACCCTCCCAGAGCAGGAATGCATAAAGATGTTGTAAATGCTTTATTAGAAGCACAACCTAAGAGAATAGTATACGTTAGTTGTAATCCTGCTACCCAGGCGAGGGATATAGCCTTGTTAGCTGATAAATACGAAGTAAAAAGAATAAAGCCGGTGGATATGTTTCCTCATACTCACCATATTGAAAATGTTGCACTTTTAGATCTTAAATAAAATGCAGAACGATCCGGAATTAAATTTAAAAGGGAAATATCTCGGAACAATTACTAAAGATTTTGCGGTAATTGCTGACACGTTAAAAGAAGCCAGTTACCAGATAAGGTCAAGAAAATTTAGTGAGCATCCGATTTTTCCAGTTTCAAAAGTGGATCAGCCGATCGGACAGATGCTGATCGCCAAAGAAGAAATGGCAATAGATTGGAATGTTTATGCTACTTATTTAGATGAATTTGTTCAGCGTAAACTTATAGAAGAAGATAAAGTTGAAGAATTTAAACAATCGTATAAGGATCCGGATGAATTTTGTTGCCTGTTTGTAGTAGATCAGGATTTTACGAATTTCATTTATATCCCTTATCCGGAAGATTAAAAAAAGCCCCGAAATTTTTCGGGGCTTTTTATATTATTTAAGATGTTGCCATCCTTGTGCTTTGAGTTCGATAACCTGATTGTTCTTTGTGACGAAATTCATCCCCTTACTTTTTGCATGCATATATCCGATAGTGGTTAGCTCCATATGATTTTTGATTTTTTCATAATCTTCTTGTGAGATGGTAAACAGAAGTTCGTAATCTTCACCTCCGTTTAATGCTGCTGTATTCGGATCAATATTAAATTCTACGGCTGTTTCGTAAGTTTTTGTTGCTATCGGAACTTTGTCTTCATAGATCTGAACGCCTAATCCTGACTGCGATGCAATATGAAATAATTCACTGGCAAGCCCATCGCTGATGTCGATCATAGAAGAAGGGAGTATGCCCAGTTCCTTTAGTTCATAGACTACATCCATACGGGCTTTCGGTTTTAATTGCCTTTCCACCACGTAAGAATATTTAGTCAGGTCAGGTTGAATATTCGGATTGCTTTTATATGCTTGTTTTTCTCTTTCAAGTACATTAAGGCCCATGAAAGCCCCTCCAAGATCACCGGATACACAAATAATGTCGCTTTCTCTTGCTGTATTTCTTCTGACTACCGTACCCTCAGCCTGATGACCGATGGCAGTAACAGATATTACCAGTCCGGATGCTGAAGAAGTAGTGTCTCCACCGATCAGGTCTACTTTATAATCATCACATGCAGCATAAATACCCTGGTATAAAGCTTCTACTGCTTCTAAAGAAAATCGATTGCTCAGGCCTAAATTGACTGTAATTTGTTTGGGAATACCATTCATTGCAGCAATGTCAGATACATTCACTGCAACTGCCTTATATCCTAAATGTGTTAGTGGGGTATAACTCAGGTCAAAATGGATTCCTTCTAAAAGCATATCCGTAGTAACCAGTGTCTGATCACTGTTATTAACTATAGCCGCATCGTCACCAACACCAAGAATAGACTCCTTATGTTGAATTTTGATGTTTTTGGTCATTTCATTAATGAGCCCAAATTCACCTAATTTCCCAAGTTCTGTCCTTGATGTATTATTTTCCTGTTGATTGCTTTCTTTTTTCATGCGACAAATTTACAATTATTTAATACTATCTTTAAATTGCACCTAATAAAGTTTAAACCAGCTTGATATGAAGATTTTTAAAGCAGTTGTATTATTATTGTTTGTTGTTGGTTTTTTCGCTTCATGCGGACCTAAGCCATATTACAAAACTGCAGAAGGCAAGAAGAAGCAGAAGCGGTACGAAAAAACTCTCTATAACCAGAAAGATTATTACGGTAACTGATCATTCGGCATCCTGACATAATTCAATCAGGACTCCATGATTGTCTTTTGGATGAACGAAACAGATCAATTTGTTGTCAGCACCTTTTTTAGGTTCTTCATTTAATAATTTAAATCCTTCGGATCTAAGTCTTTCCATCTCGGCTTTTATGTCTTTTACAGCAAAAGCGATATGGTGGATGCCTTCTCCCTTTTTCTCGATAAATTTATTTATCGCGCTGTTTGGATTTGAAGCTTCCAATAATTCGATCTTAGATTCTCCTGTTTGAAAAAATAAGGTAGTGACACCTTCAGATTCAACTTTTTCTTCTTTATAGGGTTTGATACCCAGAAGCTTTTCATAAGTTTTGGAGGCAGTTTTTAGATCTTTAACAGCTATACCAAGGTGTTCAATTTTATCAATCATCGGTTAAAGTTGTTTTTATGGTATTTCAAGTGTTATTTTTGTATTAAATCCCAAAAGGGAAAACATATACGCAATTTAAGCGTATTTATGTTACAGATAAAAAGGTAGAGGAATTATGATTCAAATTTCAGATAAAGCAAAAGACCGAATAGATGTTCTCCGTGCTGAGGATGGCTTGACAGAAAACCATCATGTAAGGGTATCTGTCAAAGGCGGTGGTTGCTCCGGATTAATGTACGATCTGGATTTTGACGATAATATTCAGGATTCGGATCAGGTGTTTGAAGATAAGGGTATAAAAGTTTTAGTAGATAAAAAGAGCTTACTTTATCTGGCAGGGACAACCCTGGAGTTTAGTGATGGTCTTAATGGAAAAGGGTTTCAATTTATAAACCCAAATGCCACACGTACTTGTGGATGTGGTGAAAGTTTTGCTGTATAATTGAGATCAGGAAATAAAAAATTATTAAAAGCACCTCTTGCAGGTGCTTTTTTATTTTACGGACATTTTAACATCCCTATTTGTCTGAATATTATATGTTAACAATATTTTCTTTAAAATTTAATTTTGTTTAAAGATTGATTTTTTATTAATATTGGAATCAATGAAAGTGAATTACGAACATATTAATCCTAAACTTCGTGACTTATCGGGTGGTTTTAAGCCGATAAGCCTTCGTAATTTACAGCCTGTCTTTGATTGTTAGCACATTCTTTTTGTTTCATATCGAATTCAATTAGAACTAATCTATGTGTTAACGTAAATGAAATCTATAATTCCATTTTTTATTTTCTTAGTGGTAATAAGTCTTTCTGTAAAAGGTCAGGGGAAATTACTTCTTGTGGGAGGAGGATCAGAAAAAGATCAATCCTGGGGATGGAGTAATGCTCCTTACAAATGGGCAATTGACAATAGTGAAAACAAAAAGGTCGCTATTTTAACTTATGAAGAGAATCCATCTCAATGGCTGCCAGATTATTTTATTTCTCTTGGTGCGACAGCATCTTTTAATGTTTCGGTACCGGATAGGGTTTTAGCTCAAAATAGTGATATTTATAATCTTCTGGTCAGTGCTGATGTTATTTTCATTAAAGGTGGGGATCAGTCAATTTATTACCAGGAGTATAAAAGTACCAAAGTAGAAGAGGCAATTCATACGGTATATAGCAGGGGTGGAGTAATCTGTGGTACAAGCGCAGGAATGGCAATTTTAGGAGGTGTGGACTATACAGCTGAAAGATCTGGCGTTTATCCGGATCAGACATTAGAAAATGTCAATCTCTCAGATATCACCTTAAAAAATGATTTTTTACCTTTCAAACCCGGATATATTTTTGATACCCATTTTACAGAAAGAGGCAGATTTACCCGGTTAATTCACTTTATAGCAAGATATTATATTGATCAAAATAAATTAATAAAAGGTATTGGTGTAGATGATCAAACGGCTTTAGCAATTGATGAAAATAACCTTGCAACTTTATATGGTACCGGTGGTGCTCATTTTTATTATTTTGAAAACTCAGCTCCCCAAATAATTAATAATCAACTCATTGGAGAGGGGATTAAGACTTTTTCAATTATTCATGGGCAATCAGTCGATTTAAATAAAATAAATGCCAGGCCAAACTATGAAGAGTCATCACATGTGACAACCGGTAAAGCAGATAAGATAATTTTTGCTCAAGAGCAAACTAAGTTTGCTGAATTGGAAGCTTTATTTACAGATTTTTTTCTGGATGTTGATAGTGCTATATTGATTAGTAATCCCGGAGATTCTGAAGCGGGTATTTTGGCAAATGAACTGAGGAATTCTTTTGATTCTGAAATAACATGGATTGAACTTAGTGAAGCCAGCAATAGTGCACTACAAGTAGGGCTTAGAAATAAGATCAGGCAGGCAAGGCATTTTGTTATTTTTAATGTAAATCCGATAGAGATTGAAAATTTTTCTTCCGGACAAACAGGAGAATTACTAAAAAAAGCAATTAATAATTCCGGAGTCACATTAGCAGCTATTGGATCTTCAGCGAAAGCAATTGGAGAAAGGTACTGCCATAACTGTGAGAATGATCCTGCAGCTTCTTATACTGGCTCTCTTCAGTTTAGTGAAGGATTTAATCTCATCTCATCTACGATAGTAATTGCAGATACTTATGCTTTTTCAACCGATTTTTATGAGAATCTAACTTCTGCGGGACATTGGGCTGCAATAAATTATGATTTAAGCAATTCGATATTTTTACAAGATGAAACCTATCTAAAAATTTCAGGTTCAGAAGATAAAGCTAACCTGAGTGTACATGGTACAGTTCCTGGGATAATATTTCATAATCAGGCAACAGAATATAGTAGAGTGAAATTTGGAAATGACGCCAATGGTTCAACCCGTCAGATAGTAGGATTTAATAATGGCTCATATTCCTTTGCTAATGAAAATTATTTTATCTCAATTGGAGATTATAATGCTAAAGAACCAGAAGATCTGGGTTGGGAAAATAATGAAAATCCCATAACAGGAATTAATGACTTAAAAACCAATGTCAAATTATTTCAGGATGGGAATTCGCTTTGGTTTGATTCTGAGAAGCATAAGAAATTAAATGTCAGTGCTTATTCAATTACTGGTCAGGAGTTAGTTAATACCAGAGCATTTAGTAACGAAAAAATCAGGTTTCAAGAAAAATCTCATACTATTATACTGGTATTGTTGACAGATATTGAAAATAATGTTATTTTAATAAACAAATTCCTATTGTAGTAAAGCTTTGAATTCGAATATTATAAATATCGGTTCCAGAGAGATACCTGTGCAGGCTGCCAAGTCTTTGCAACAGATGGGGTTACAGCCAATTTTTGACTGTTAACATACTCCTTTAAGTCAACCAATGGATATTGACCTGACCGGGTCTTTATCAAACTCATATTATTAATACTTAAAGTAATTAAAAACTAAACTATAACCTTATGAAGCAATTAGGACTATTTTGTCTGTTGCTCTTATCAGGATTCTCTGCTGTATCAGTTAATGCACAGCAGATAGTCAAAGGTAAAGTCACAGACTTTCAGTCAGGAGAACCAGTGCCAGGCACTAATGTGCTGGTAAAAGGGACTTCCAGGGGAACTACTACCAATTTTGAAGGGGAATATAATCTTCAGTTGCAACAAGGAGATTCAATATTGATTTTTTCCAGCGTTGGTTTCGAAACTGAAGAAGTTTCTGTAAATGGGCGTACTCAAATTAACGTCACACTAATGTCTGATATTCAATCGCTCAAAGAAGTGGTTGTGGTCGGATATGGGACTCAAAAGAAGCAGGATATTTCTTCTTCAGTATCCACAATCGATCAATCCGAGTTTAATGATATTCCTACAAGTAGTTTTGATGCAGCAATTCAGGGACGTGCCTCAGGATTAAATATTTCTTCTCCCTCTGGTACCCCTGGAGGACAAACAAACATTAATATCAGGGGAGCAACTTCTATTTCAGCTTCTTCGCAACCGTTATTCATTATTGATGGTATTCCTGTAGAGGTGAAAAATAACTCAGTACTGAGTAGTAATATTCAACCAATAAATCCATTAGCTGAATTAAATCCAAATGATATTGAGTCTGTTACTGTATTAAAAGATGCATCAGCAGCAGCAATTTATGGATCAAGAGGTGCGAATGGTGTGATTCTCATCACTACCAAAAGAGGATCAGCAGGTCGAGATAAATTGAATATTGGGTATTATGCCGGCTTTTCAGAGGCTACGAATGTTCCAGATATGATGTCATCATCAGAATGGATCGGGTTTTTAAATGCAGCAGCTGAGTTCGATGGATTGGGACAAAACTATTGGAATGAAATTCTTGGTAACCCAAATAACCCGGATCTTCCGAACTATAATGTTTACGATGAAATACTTCGTACAGGTACTATAAATAATGCGGATATCAGTTATTCCGGAGGAACTGAGAAGTTCAATTACTACCTGTCTGGTAATTACTTTGATCAAAAAGGTATTCAGGTAGGACAGGGATATGAAAGAATATCAGGAAGGGTCAATGTTGATTACAGCCCAAATGACAAAGTGAAAATATCTACCACTACCTTTCTAGCCAGAGGCTTTCATGAAAGAACTATTGGAGAAAATGATGAATACGGTGTAATAGTAAATGCTCAGGCATGGGATCCGAGATTCCCACTGGTTGATGAAAACGGAGTTTACGTAAATCCTTTCGATACCTATAGTTGGTGGGCTTTAGAAAATCCTCTTTTGATTGCCCGGGAATATGTTAATACTTCCAAAAATTCAAGATTGCAATCTTCACTTAGTCTTGAATGGTACATCACACCGAACCTGACATTTAAATCTAGTGGAGGTCTGGATTACAACTCTCTGATAGATCGCGGATTTGTACCAAAAGGCTATAACCAGACAGATATCGGATTAGGGACTTATGGTACTTTCCAATCATCGAGCTGGATCAATGAAAATACTCTGAAATATACCAATACATTCAATGATGATCATTTCTTTGACGCCTTAGTTGGCATTACTTTCCAGGAATCAGTTGAAGAGTTTTCTGTGATCGATGCTTCCGGATATTCAACTAACCAGGTCATTTCGACTGCAGCGGCAGGTCAGATCACCAATGCCTCAGACGGAGGTTTCAGATTTGGATTGGTGTCTTATCTTGCTCGTCTGAATTATACTTATGACGACCGGTATACTTTCACTTTTACAGGAAGAGCTGATGGTTCAAGTAGATTTGGTGAAAACAATAAATTCGGTTTTTTCCCATCAGGGTCTGCAGGCTGGAATGTTCACAATGAATCATTCTTTCCAGACGATTCATTCCTTTCTACTCTTAAATTACGAGGGTCTTACGGAGCAATTGGTAACCAGTCTATTGGCAGTACAATCGCAGAAGCTACCTATCGTAGTTCAGCAGGTTATGCAGGTGAAGGAGGTTCTTCAGCGCTTCAACTGGGTAATCCTGATCTTACCTGGGAGAAAACAGTTCAGTCTGATATAGGTATAGATATCGGATTTTTTGATAACCGACTTGAAGTGACTGCTGATTATTTCAAGAAGGATACAGATGGCTTGCTTTTAAATGCAGATATTCCGGGATCAACAGGCTTCCGCTCATTAATATCTAACAATGGAAATATTATTAATGAGGGGGTCGAATTGTCATTAAATACTATAAATATAGAAAGCGGAGATTTCAGATGGACATCATCATTTAATATAACATGGTTAGAGAATGAAGTGATCGATGTGATTAATGATGGTGAAATTTTGAGTCGAAATTTTATCCTTAAAGAAGGAGAGCCGTTAAGCACTTTTTATCTGATCAAATTTCTTGGTGTAGATCCGCAGACCGGAGATGCAGTATTTCTGGATGCAAACAGCGATGGGATAATCAATCTGGACGACAGGGTAGTAGCTGGAAATGCACAACCTGATTATTATGGCGGATTTACTAATAACTTTAGCTACAGAGGGTGGAGCCTGAGTGTTTTCTTCCAGTTCCAGCACGGAAACCAGATATTTAACCAAAGCAGGTATGCTTTTGAAAATTATGGTACTCTGAAGGGCGGTATACCATTTGGTAATCAGAACGCCCGATCTCTGGATTACTGGAAAGAGCCAGGCGATATAACAGATATTCCAAGACCAAGTCATGCTGATGAGTTTTCTCCTGAAGCACAATTTCAACGGTTTTCAACCCAATATCTCGAAGATGGTAGCTACTTGAGACTTAAAAATGTAAGACTGGGATATACATTCCCGGCGGGTAGTCTTGAGAGAATGAAATTGCAATCTTTAACGATCTACGGTCAGGCTCAAAACCTTTTGACTTTTACGAATTATTTAGGTTTTGATCCGGAGGTAAGTACCAATACTGCTTCTGATGGTTCGTTGAATACCCTTCAAGGTGAGGACTTCGGTACGCTAGGACAAGCCAGGACTATTACGATCGGTTTAAATATAGGATTATAATATGAAGACCATGAAGAAAATAATATATACACTAACAGCAATTTTAACCTTTTCCAGCTGCGATTTGCTGGATCAGGAATTGCCCAATACAATCCCTACGGACGAAGCTATAGTTGACAGAGTATCAGCTGAAGCAGCTGTAGTTGGGTTGTATAATGAAATGCAGGATGGTAGCCTCTATGGTTCTGATGCTGTTTATGCTACTGAATTAATGGCTAAAAATATGAAAGCTGTAAAGTTCCAGGCCGTATGGCAGGAGTTAGGCTCGGGCATTGTGCCTTCAGCTAACTTTCATGTTGAAGACAGCTGGATCGCCTGGTATAGCATTGTAAATAATGCAAATAATATAATCGTTAAGGTGCCGGGTTTAAATGATGTTTCAGAGAGTGAGGCTGCTGAATATACAGGAACTGCCCATTTCAGTCGTGCATTAGCCCATTTTGAATTACTCAGACAGTGGGGTGAATACTGGGATATCTCAAGTGAATATGGTATTCCTCTTCCAACTGAGGTAGCAACGGCTCCTGTAGTTACTCCGCGTTCTAATGTTTCAGATGCTTATACTCTTATAGAAAGTGATCTATTTAAAGCTATCGACAGACTTCCTGCGGCGGGTGATCCTATTTTTGCTAATAAAGGTGCTGCTGAAGCTCTTATGGCGAGAGTTAAATTGTATCAAGGTGAGTATGATTCTGCATATTACTACGCTAACGATGTGATTGAAAACTTTGATTACGATTTACAGGAAGACTATGTTGACATATTTTCTGAAGGAACATCAGAATCAATTTTCGAAGTCGATTTCACTCAGCAGGACTTTAGTAACTATACATTTTTAATGTTTGGTACAGAAGCTGAAATAGTGATGACTGATGAAGCAGCAGAGATGTATCAGAGTAACGATGAGAGAGGAGTGCTAATAGAAAATATTGGTAATTTTTTCCGATGTACAAAATACGGAACTAATCAGGATAATGGTGAAGGAAATGCATTTGTAATACGACTTGCAGAAATGTATTTGATCAGAGCTGAGGCCACCTCTAGAAATAATGGCCCGACAACTGGCCTGCCAGATATCAATGTTTTGAGAGCCAGGGCAGGTCTTGGACCCGTAGATGCATCATCTGTTAATTCAATTGCAGATTTCAATGATGTCCTGACGAGGGAAGCAAGACTGGAATTTCCGGCCGAGGGAGTTTACTGGTATTATCTGTCAAGGTTAGGTAAGCTCGAGGAAGTGCTTAATCGTGAATCATTCAGGAGGATTTATCCGGTTCCGTTAAGGGAATTGAATATCACTGATGATCAGGCTATTTTTCAAAATCCGGGATATTAAAATTAGAAGATATGATGAAATATTTTAAAATATATAGTCTTCTGGTGCTGACCTTTCTTTTTGTCTTTACTGCTTGTGATGACGAAGAAAACATTCCGGCTCCGGAAGCAGGTTTTACCTTGCCTTCCACAACATTCAAGGCAAGAGAAGTAATTACTCCGACCAATACTTCAGAGAATGGAGCAACTTACCAATGGTCGCTGGGTAACGGTGAATTGATATACGGTGAATCACCTTCATTTTCCTACTCCACAGAAGGTTCATATACACTGATATTGGTAGTTCAAAACGAAGGTGGTTCCAGTAAACTGGATCAAACGATAACAATATCAGGAATATTACCAGTTGCTTCGTTTGCAGTGGAGAATGTTGACAGATTGATCGCAGATAGTGATATAGTATTCAATAATACCTCTCTAGATGGAGTGACTTATGAATGGGATTTTGGAGATGGTTCAACTTCTACCGATACAAACCCTGTTCACAAATATGCACAACCAGGAATTTATACTGTTACATTAATAGTGACAAATGAAGATGGTAGTGCTGAATATTCACAGGATATTACCATCCGAACCAGGCCTGATGAGCTGTACTTTATGGATCCTTCGGATTTTTTCCTTAGAAGAACGTTGCTTGGATCAGATGTGATCACTCAGGATCTTGTTGAGATGCCAGGCTGGGGTGTAGGTATTTCATATAACCCGGTTGACGGAATGGTTTACATCACCGATGCAGATAACGTTGATGAATCTGTTAATAAAGTTTGGAGACTTAACCCTGATGGGAGTGGGCTGGAAGAGCTGGTTACAGGTCTGACTGAACCATGGCTGATCGATGTAGATGGAAATGCAGGATATATGTTCTGGACAGACTTTTCTACAGGTGATTTGAAACGAGCGAATCTTGACGGAACCGATGTGCAAACTATTGCAACTTACCTGGATGGGTTTGAGTATCCGGAAGGTATTTCAGTTTATAATGGGAATGTTTATCTCAACGACCCGGTGCTTGATGGAATTTTGAAAGTCTCATATGATGGCTCTTCAGTAGAACAAATTATTCCTGAAATAGGAGGAATCGGTATAGGTATAGACAAAACAAATGAAACGATCTATTTCCATGATCAGGATGCTGGAGCAATAAAACGAGCCGATCTTGAGGGAAATGTGGAAGAAGGTTGGGCAATTAATTTGGTCGATACAGCTGACAGGATTTACGGTATTTCTATTGATGTTAGTACAGGTAAAATTTATTGGACTAACAGAGATAGTGGCTTGATCGGAGCAGCAGATCTTTCTGGTGAAAATGTGGAGACACTTGCCGGATCACTTTCTAGTCCGAGAGGTTTAACACTCATTAAAAATCAATGATCATGAAAACATTTAAAATATTAATAATGTCTGTTTTCATCCTTTTATTTATAGCTGGATGTAAAGAAGAAGAACCATTGATCCCTCCATTTACGATTGTTAAAGCAGATTTTACTTATCAATTGGATAATGATCAGTTTGCTCCGGCAACTGCAACTTTTGATAGTGATGCTGTCTTTACAGAAGGGGATGATATTTCTTATTACTGGGCTTTTGGAGATGGGGAATCCTCTGAGGAAGCCAATCCTACTCATCTCTATACAGAGCCTGGATTTTATGAGGTAACGCTAACCGTAGTAGGTCAAGGGGATACAGATAGTAAAACTACTACAATCGAGGTAAGGGATCCTAACAGGTCTTACTTCCCGGTAATTGTTGCTTCAAATTCAGGTAAAAGGATTTATGATGCTCAAACAGGAATTCTTGATGTATCCCTTGATGTTTCTCCGTTTGATATCGCAATCGATTCGGTGAGGGAAAAGATCTATTTTACTGCTACTGATGCCGGTGCTGTTTTTTCTCTGGGATTTAATGATGATGTTCCGGAAATGGTTGTAGATGGATTTTCAAATCCTCATGGTATAGCATTAGACGAGGCCTCAGGAAATGCTTATGTAGTAGACAGGGGTGGCAATGCTGTTTACACGGTTGATCTTGAAAATAGCACAAAAACGAACTTGTTTTCAGATTCACAGGAAGCAACATTTTCTTTGCCTGAAGGAATAGATTATTTCCAGGGATTTGTCTATATAACTGCTGTAGATTTTGACGCTGAAGCAGTATGGAAAGTCAATGTTTCTGATGGAAGTTTCGAAAGGATTATCGGATATTCCGCAGGAGGCTATGGATATTCAATCGCAGTGGACCAGGAAAGTGATATGATCTATTTTCACAATGATGAAGGGCCAGAATTTTTAAGTGCAGGACTAGATGGTACTAATGTCAGTACGCTTGTTGCACCCGCAGGTGATAATAATGGAGTAGATGGAAGAAGTTTCGGGATATCGATTTCTTATGCTGAGGGGAAGGTTTACTGGACAGAAGCCGGAAACGGACTTTTAAAAAGGGCGAATTTCGACGGAACTGAGGTTCAGACTATTGCATCGGGTCTTACTGATCCGGTCGGAATACAAATAGTAGGTATTCAGTAATTTTAGTTAATGTATAATTGAGCGGTAATCATTAAATTGGTTACCGCTTTTATTTTAAATATTAAAATCATGAAATATATCTATCTGATTCTTAGTTGCTTTGTCTTTTATGCTTGTACAGAAGGTAACAATCAGAACAATACAGAATTTGATGAAAGGGATTCAGCCGATACTACACAAGTTAATTTGAATAAAGGATCACTTATTATCATTGGTGGAGGAAGCCGACCTGAAGAAATGATAAAAAGAATTGTGACCGAATCAGGAATTGATACTACTGGTTATGGAATGATCCTTCCAATGTCAAGTATTGAACCGGATTCATCCAACTGGTATGCTAAAAAGCAATTTAGTGATCTGGGATATGAAAATATATATGGTGTTGAATACGATTCAGTATCAGGGTATCGTGAGACTCAAATTGATTCATTATCCAATGCATCTTTGATTTATATTTCTGGAGGAGATCAAAGAAGATTTATGCAAAGAATAGCCGGTACCAGGATTGGAAATATAATCAGAGACAGATACGCTGAAGGAGCAGTAATAGCAGGCACCTCCGCCGGAGCTGCTGTTCAAAGTCGAAGGATGATTACCGGAGATGAAAGAAAGTATCCTGAATACCATACCACCTACAGACACCTGGAAGAAGAAAACTTTGACTGGACTGAAGGTCTTGCGCTCATCGATGGAGTAATTATTGATCAGCATTTTGTTAAGAGATCCAGGTATAACCGGTTATTAACAGCTATCATGACTTTTCCGGATGAGATTGGAGTTGGTATTGATGAATCTACTGCCATTATTGTAAAAGGAGATTCTGCTGAGGTGATCGGTGAAAGCCAGGTTATTACTTTTGAGAATTCTAATCAAAATGTAAATAGAAAGAACGGAAAACTTGGGACAAAAGGAATAATTCTGGATATTTATCTCCCGGGGGATAATTTTTACCTTAAACAGAAATAATTTAAACCACACAACACACACGAATGATGAAGATTAGAAGAGTTCCTGATACTCTGGTAATAATTTTTTGTTTTTTAATCTTATTTACAATTCTCACCTGGATAATTCCTTCCGGCGAATATGAAAAAGAAACAATTACATTGTCAAATGGCAGTGAGCGTGAAGTGTTAATTCCGGGCACTTATCACTATGTAGAAGAGAACCCACAAGGATTTTTAGATTTCCTAATGACTCCGATCAAAGGATTTATAGGAGGGTCACAGATTATTGGGTTTATATTAATAGTTGGAGGTGCTTTTTCGGTTTTTAACAGAACAGGAGCTGTAACAGCTTCACTTCAGTCGCTTGTTCGATTTTGTGAAAAACACCCTACAGCAAAAGGAGTGATCATTCCGCTAATCATAATATTCTTTTCAATTATGGGGGCCACCTTCGGAATGAGTGAGGAGGTACTGGTTTTTGTGTTACTAACGATTCCGATGGCGAAATCGCTGGGTTATGATACTATAACGGGAATTGCCATACCTTTTGTTGGTGCCGGAGCAGGATTTGCAGGGGCAATAACCAACCCATTTACAATAGGTATTGCTCAGGAGATTGCAGAAGTACCTATGTTTAGTGGATATGAATACAGGATGGTCGTATGGGTAGTGTTAACATTTTTGGCTGTGTTTTACATCATGAGGTATGCCAGGAAAATATATAATCCTGCATTAGTGGAGACGGGAACAGAAAGTGAGGTTGAGCAGGTCAGCTTTACACCAATAAGGAAAGTCACCTTGTTTCTGTTATTCGGAGGTTTGGCAATTATCCTTCTTGGAGTAACCCGATATGGCTGGTATATCAATGAAATTGCGGCAGTATTTTTTGGTATGGGATTATTATCCGCAGTTATCAACAGGATGAATATACAGGAAGCTGTCGATGCGTTTAAGACAGGGGCTGGAGATGTTTTAACTGCAGGATTGGTTGTTGCCTTAAGTAAAGGACTGTTGATTCTTGCTGAGGATGGTAAAATTATTGAAACGATTTTACATGGATTAGCTTCATTAGCTGAAGGATGGCCGAAAGCTATTTCTGTGGAAATGATGTTTGTAGTTCAGAGTTTATTGAACTTTTTCCTGCCAAGTGGTAGTGGTCAGGCTGTTTTAACTATGCCAATTATGGCACCTCTAAGTGATTTGTTAGGCATCTCAAGACAGACTGCTGTATTAGCCTTTCAATTTGGTGATGGCTTATCGAATTTGATTATTCCAACCAGTGCAGTGACTATGGGAGTTCTTTCTATCGGTAAAGTGCCTTATGAAAAATGGTTGAAGTGGATGCTTCCCCTCTTTTTTATAATGGTTATTGCATCAGGAATATTGCTACTATTACCGGCAATTGTATTTGGCTGGAATTAATATTTAATACTTAAATCTCTGTGAACTGACCAAAAGAGCCGGCAAAAAATGTCGGCTTTTTTATTTGATATAAAGAAATATTCCTGTTGCTATGGCAGCACCTACCAGAGGTCCAAATATTGGTATAATACCATATTTCCAATCTGTCTCAGCATGTTTTCGAATTGGAAGAAAAGAATATACTAACCTGGGCCCTAAATCTCGCGCCGGGTTGATAGCATATCCTGTGGTGCCTCCCAGGCTCAAACCAATTCCAAATACCAGGAGTCCTACGGGCAGTGCATCAAGAGCCCCGAGCCCAACTCGTGCTGATTGAATTCCATCAATTTCTAATAATGGTTTACTCATGTAAAGGACCGCAAAGACCAGTACGAAAGTTCCGATGATCTCTGAGAATAAATTATTGAAATTATTTCTGATTGCTGGTGTAGTGCAAAAACAGGCTTTTTTTAATTCACCATCCTGGGTGCGCCTGAAATGCTCCAGGTAAAAAAGATATACGCAATAGGCACCGGTCATTGCACCAGCCATTTGAGCCATTATATATTGAGTTACCTTCGACCATTCAAAAAGTCCTGAAAGAGCCAACCCGAAAGTTACAGCAGGGTTTATATGGGCTCCACTAAATTGACCTACAATGAATACGGCTATGAAAACAGCCATTCCCCAGCCAAAAGTAATGACAATCCATCCACTATTGTTGCCTTTGGTATCCTTTAATACCACATTAGCCACAACACCATTTCCTAGTAAAATCAGTAAAAAAGTCCCAATGAATTCTGCAAAATATTCGTTCATTCCTGAATATAATATTGTGAAGCGAGTTTATTATAATTTTCAATCTGGTTTTTGATCCAGTTTTTATCTTTACCTAGTTCTTTTGCCAGAATTTTGGCTGTTTCCGGGGCTATCCGAATACTTTCCCTGGCATCAAGAAGTAAAGCCCTGGTTCGACGGGAAAGTACATCTTCGACCGTTTGCGCCATTTCTTCCCTGGCTGCCCAAACAACCTGGACCTTTTTTATTTGAAGTTCCTCACTGAGCCACCCTTTGTAATCAGGATTATTATTTTCAATTTCAAGTAAGTCTTCTTTATGTCTTCCATAAACAGACATCGGGTTGCTACCCGGTACTGTATTTCTATCATAACCATCGATTGGTAATCGTTCGGTAATACATTTTCTGTCTGCCAATCCAGCGATCATTATTGCGTTATCAACAGCATCTTCGGCCATTTTCCGGTAAGTAGTCCATTTACCACCGATAACTGTAATAAGCCCGGAAAGAGAAATTAGTACCTTATGGTGCCTGGAGATCTCTTTTGTGCTCATCTCATCCCCATCTTCTGGAGCAGCTAGTGGTCTTAATCCGGCGAAAATACTTTTAATGTCTTTTTTTGTTGGCTTTTTGGAAAGGTACTGACCCGCTGTTTCAAGTATAAAATCAATTTCTTCTTTCAAAGCCTGGGGTTCAAGATCAATATCATCGATCAATGTATCAGTTGTACCAACAACTACTCTGTTATACCAGGGTACAGCAAACATTACTCGACCATCTGAAGTTTGTGGAACCATGATTGCATAGCTTTCTGGTTGAAAGCTCTTATCAAAAACCAGGTGAATTCCCTGACTTGGACGGATCATGGGTTTAACATCCGGCTCATCCATTTTCTTTATTGAATCAGCGAAAACTCCCGTAGCATTTATCACCGATTTTGCGAGGATTTTATATTCTTTTCCTGTTTCAAGATCTTTGGCTATAACACCTTTTATCATCAAGTCTTCTTCATCTTTCAGTAAGTCTACTACTTCCATATAATTTAACAATACCCCATTATACTCTTCTGCAGTCATAGCTAAACTGATTGCCATACGGGCATCATCAAATTGTCCATCCTGGTAAACAATTCCGCCTCTCAGATCACGTTGAGAAATAGTTGGTAATGCATCTATCGTTTCTTCTTTCGAAATACTTTTTGATGGTCCAAGTCCAAGTTTACCTGCCATCAGGTCATATACTTTAAGACCAATTGTATAAAAAGGACCATTCCACCATTCGTAGGAGGGAATCACAAAAGATAAATTTCTGACAAGATGAGGAGCATTTTGCATCATTAATCCTCGTTCTTTCAATGCTTCAATAACTAGTGATACATCTCCCTGTTGTAGATATCTAACCCCGCCATGTACAAGTTTGGTACTTCTGCTTGAAGTGCCTTTTGCGAAATCAGATTGTTCTAGCAGTAGCGTTTTAAACCCTCTTGAAGCCGAGTCAACGGCAATTCCCAAGCCAGTTGCGCCACCGCCGATCACCAATACATCCCAAGGTTCTGTATTATCCTCTATTTTTTTTATCTGCTTTTCCCTATTCATGTGATATGGCTTTACTTGTTCCAGTTTTTAGCTCTTTCGAGTCCCTTTCTCCAGTTATTAATAGTTATTTTAACCTGATCAGTTTGCTTCTCAGGTTCAAAGGTTCTTTCTGCTTCCCATAATTTTTGGATTTCGTCAATTCCCGACCAGAATCCGGTTGCCAGGCCAGCCATATATGCAGCTCCTAAAGCGGTTGTTTCTGTTATTTTCGGGCGGGTGACTTTTTGACCAATAAGATCTGATTGAATCTGCATTAACAGGTTGTTAACAGCAGCACCACCGTCAACACGTAAATCGATAATTTCAATTCCAGAATCCTCAGTCATTGTAGAAATCACGTCCATGGATTGTAGTGCAATACTTTCCAATGCAGCCCTGGCAATATGAGCTTTCCCGGTTCCTCTTGTCAGGCCAATAATAGTTCCGGTGGCGTATTGATCCCAATGAGGCGCTCCTAATCCAACAAATGCCGGTATCAACACAACCCCTCCATTGTTATCAACTGAAAGAGCCAGATTTTCAATGTCTGCAGCATGCTTGATGATTTGTAATTGATCTCTTAGCCACTGAATTATGGCTCCCCCGATAAAAATACTTCCTTCAAGAGCATAATTAATTTTATTATTTATCTGCCAGGCTATGGTTGTTAAAAGATTATGTTCAGAGATAATAGCTTCTGTACCTGTATTCATTACGACAAAGCAACCGGTTCCGTAAGTGTTTTTAGTCATTCCTTTTTCAATACACATCTGGCCAAAAAGAGCGCCTTGTTGATCGCCGATCATTCCTGCTATGGGTATTTCGGCTCCAAAATGATTTTTGATAGTTTTGCCATATACTTCACTGGTGGACTTAACTTCCGGTAACAGGCTGTCAGGTATATCAAATATTTCTAATAATTCTTTATCCCATTGGAGCTCATGAATATTAAAAAGCATGGTCCTTGAGGCATTGGTAACATCGGTGATATGTATTTTTCCATGAGTCAATCGCCAGGCTAACCATGTATCAACAGTACCAAAAGCCAGTTTTCCTTCTTCTGCTTTTTCTCTTGCTCCGTCAACATTATCGAGGATCCATCTGATTTTTGAAGCTGAAAAATATGCATCGATCAGTAATCCGGTTTTCTGATGGATTATATCGGTATACCCTTTGTCTTTTAATTCATCACAATATTCAGCTGTGCGTCGGTCTTGCCAGACAATAGCATTGTAGATCGGTTCACTTGTTTCTCTGTCCCAAATTAATGTAGTTTCACGCTGATTGGTTATTCCGATTGAATTTATATTTGCAGCAGAGATGTTGTGTTTTTTGATAACGTCTCTTACAACGAATTTTTGTGTTGCCCAGATTTCTTCCGGATTGTGTTCCACCCAGCCAGGATGTGGGAAAATCTGGTCAAATTCTTTTGCTGATATTCTTTCGATTTGCCCAGATTGATTAAAAAGTATAGCCCTGTTGCTGGTAGTACCAGCATCGAGAGATAAGATGTATTCACTCATTTGTATGTTGGTTGGGTTATAATCCTATTAATTTAAATAATTAACAGGAGATATATGAGTAAATGAGTGATGAGTATTATAAAATTTGCTAATAAGTATCCAGAGAAAGGTTTATTTGTTTGGTTTCTCCTCTCCGTAAATCAATCATGCATTCTGTGAATTCCGGAGCTTTTAATTTAGGCCATACATTATTAGAAAAGCAAAAAGGCTCTTTTGGAATGCCAATAAAATTTTTATCCATCTCACCGTTTTCATTCAGATCATGATGCACTGCAATAGCATACACATCTTCGGGAAGCTTAAAAGTGATTCTCAGTTTGTTGGAAGTGACTTTTTCTATATGATATTTATATAGATCTTCTTCAGAAAGAAATTTGTTTTGTTGGTTGTAAACTGATATTCTGAGTTTGCCTGAAATATTGGTAATATTCGAAACAGTTAATACAAGTTCACCCTGGTTGTCGTTCTTTTTAATTCCAAATCCTGAACAAAGCAGAACTATAAGTGATAATATCGTTATTTGTTTAAACACACTATTAAAATCGATTAGTGCATTTATTGTTTTAAAAAAGCCTCTGTTTTTTAATATTTATTTAACTGGATTTCCAAATTTTTTATTTCATCAGGCTTAATTTCAAATTTACAATCTTCAAATTTTGGGGCTGAAAATTTTAATTTAAAGTTGTTGGAAAATCCATAGGGTTCTTTCGGAATACCCAGAATGTTTCTTTTCATTTTTCCATCGTTGTCAATGTCGTGATAAGCAGCGATAGCATATTCGCCAGGAGGCAGGGAAAATGAAATAACTTCAATAGGTTGGGAGGGTGGAAAAATTTTGTATTTAAAAATATCTTTCAGCGATAAAAAATCATTTTCCCTGGTGTAAACAGAGACTTTTATCTCTCCTTCAAAGGTTTTTATGTTGTTAATTTCTATTTGAAGATTGTCGGTTTGACAATGTATTTCTATAACCGAAATAAATAGAATTGATAGAGAATAAAATAAGTTTTCTACCGATAATGATTTCATGATAGAAGTTAAAAAAAAACAGGCTAAATAAATTGAAGCCTGCTTTTAAATTTTAATTTAAACTAATCAAAGTTTTTATCTTCCATTATAATTTTCCGGGATTTCTTTTTCACGGTTAAGCCATAATATGCTTCTCATCCAGTCAGGTAGATCGTTAAGATAAACACTGCCCTCACCATTTTCTGGCCAAATAGTATAACTATGTTCACTAAAAAAGTCATGGTTTATATTAACTCGATAAAGTTTATTGCCTAGCTTATCGAATAAATCTCCTTTAATGATTTTATTACCATTAAACTCAGTAGGAACAAAATACCCTTTTAGATTTTCTTCTTCCACAGTGATATCATAATACTTCACTTTGTATATTTTTTCACCCTGATCATTTAGGTATTTATGTACAAATATATAATCAGTGAATTGTATTCCATCAATAAAATCATATCGGTGCTCGTGATATTCTAACATTTTATTATCGATGGTAAATTTGCTGGTATGGTCAATATAATATTGTTGTTGCTTTGATAATTTATATAGAGTGTTGCTGAAAATATCATTTTCATACTCATAGGAATTAAATTCATAAATTTCTCTTTCGCCATTAACTATTCTAGTTTTATAAAAATTAGATGCTCGATTATTTTCGTATTGCCATTGATATTCTCCATATTTTACTGAATCAGTGTTATAATAATAAATTGCGAGAATGTCTTTGCTTTCACTGCGAGCAAATTGGATGAAACTTTTATCGTCCCTGGTGATTTTGGAAATTTCAAAATCTTCATTATAAAAATAATTTTTAGTGAAATAGCCGGTTAATGAAGATGAGGTTATGTATTTGTTTTCATCAAATTCAAAATTATATATATAGGTATTATTAGTTTCAGTAAAAGTGAGTTCAAAATTCTTTATCATTCCGATCTTATCATAAGTTATATTATTGACTTCAAAATGACTTTGAGAAGACCATTTTTTGGAATAACTAAAAGATGTTATAATGCTATCTGAATTATATGTGAAGTAATATCCTCCAAAGTAGACATTAAATTCACCAAATGAAGATTCGTGTAGTATTGTTCTTTTAACTTTCTTACCATCGAAAATATGTTCAAATCTGTCTTCTAATTTCTTTTCGCTTGGAAAAAGCTGTTCTAGGCTTACCAAGAAATTATTAAGGTTAAATGATTCCGTTTCGCTGATTTTAATAGTTGTTGTGTCAGCACCTTCAACAAAACGTGCATCCTCATTAAAACTGTTGTTATCATTTGGTTGCGGAGTAATGGTTTCAGGTTGAGAACATGAAAAAAATAACATGAGGCTTACAGAAAGGCCTACTAATTTTAATAGCTTCATTACAATAAATTTATTGGTTGAAAAAAATAATTACATAGTTGAAGCGCGAATTAATAGTGAAATCTTATTAAATACAAGATTTATTTTAAATAAAAAAAGAAGGCTGTATTTAACCTTCTTTTTTAACTGTTGCTTTTAATTATAATCTAATCCATCTTAGCCATATATTTTGAAGATTTGACCATTTTTAAAAATTCGTGTCTATAGCCAAACTCATCATTCCCTAAAGACTCTTTAGCTATTTCTACAACCATTTCAGGATTGCTTTCACCCATGAAATCACTACTTCTTAACCACAAACCAAAAGATGCTACAGCTGCTGAAAATCTAAAGTCATCCGATGTTTCATGAAAATCAGATGGTGTATTGTTGATTATTTCCGTCATCAGAATGCTTTTCGACCCATTTGGTTTTTTATATCTGAATTTAACAGTTGCCCATTCATCAGAATACTTTTTACCTTTTGACTTATCTTTTTGATACTTAAGATCATCGACAGATTTTAAAAATCCGGCAGAAGGACCACCTATTGGGATCACCTGGTAAATAGCAGTAACCGAATGTCCTGATCCTAATTCACCGGCATCTTTTTTATCATCGTTAAAATCTTCAGCATTTAATTTTCGGTTTTCATATCCGATCAATCGGTAACCAGCAACCTTTTCAGGATTGAATTCTATTTGAATTTTTACATCTTTTGCGATAGTAAACATTGTTCCACCGAATTCATTTACAAATACTTTTCTGGCTTCAGAGATATCATCAATATAGGCGTAATTTCCATTTCCTTTGTCGGCAAGAATTTCCATCTTATCATCTTTATAATTGCCCATTCCAAACCCAAGAGTTGTTAAAAACACACCTGACTTTCTTTTTTCAACAATGAGGTCTTCCAAATAGCCATTACTACTTTGACCGACATTGAAATCTCCATCAGTAGCTAAAATGATTCGATTATTTCCTTCTTCGATAAAGTGTTCTTCAGCGATTTTGTAAGCCAGCTTTATTCCTGCACCACCAGCTGTAGACCCTCCGGCATTCAGGTTGTCTAACGCCTGAATTATATCGGCTTTTTTGTCTCCTGAAGTTGAAGGAAGTACCATTCCTGCTGCTCCTGCATAAACAACGATCCCAACCCGGTCTTCCGGACGAAGCTCCTCTACTAACATTTTAAATGCACTCTTTAATAAAGGGAGTTTATTTGGACTACCCATCGAACCACTTACATCGATCAGAAAGACAAGATTGGAAGCAGGGATATTTTCTTTTGGAATCTTTTTACCCTGAAGTCCAACATGG
Organism: Mangrovivirga halotolerans; assembly: GCF_026241165.1. GTDB lineage: Bacteria > Bacteroidota > Bacteroidia > Cytophagales > Cyclobacteriaceae > Mangrovivirga > Mangrovivirga halotolerans. The sequence goes on from NZ_JAPFQN010000003.1 coordinate 561,369, forward strand.
AGCAAATAATGACCTTCCTGCCATGGGCAATCAGCTATTTCTGTATTGATACTAAATGGATGTTCATTTGAAGGTTCTTTGTAATCATAATTAAAATAATTGATCATTTCTTCAATTCTCACTGCATCTGTTGGAGGTTTAAGACCATTATTTAAATATCGTCGGACATTACTATAAGAAGCAGCATCCACATCAATACTAAATGTAGAAAGTGGTTGATCTGAAGGTTTATGAAACTGGTTTTCATTAATTACCGCATAATCTTCTGTGTTGTAGTTGGTATAACTATCATGTTGTACAACATGACTTTGTTGAGGGTTTATCCCGGATGCAACGCCACGAATTCGTATAACAGATTTGTTTTTTGGCTGACTTATTTCCATATCCAGCTCTTCTTCAGCCATCCCAGTTGTAACTACTTCCTGTAATTTGGTACCATCTTGTTTTAAGGTGATATCAATTTCATTTTTACCCTTAACTTTAACTTCTTGTGTCTTGTAACCAACTGACGAAAAAGTTAAAACAGAATGTTTACCAGATATTGTTAATTCGTAGGCACCGTAAATGTCAGTAACGGTTCCATTAGTGGTCCCTTTTTCTACTACATTTACCCCTGGAATTCCCTGGCCATTTTCATCCGTAACAACCCCTGTCACCTTATGAGGGTTTTCGATATTAAAGGCTAGTAAAAATATTACCGCACTTAAGATTGGAAAAATTCGTTTCATGACTTTTAGCTTTTAGTGTTCACAGTCATGATGCAGTAGTTGAAATGATTCCATAAAAAAAGTTTTATTTTTTTTGAATTGCCTGAAAAAGGTTCAATTTTTGAGGATTACTTTTTGAACTTGTTTTTAAAACGCACAAACATATCATCACTTTCAGATCTGGAGATTATTGAAAAATACAATAAGAATCCTGATCACCAATATATATCGATTCTTTACGACAGGTATATCGATAAAGCCTATGGTGTAGCGCTTAAATATTTAAAGAACAGAGAGTACGCCAAGGATATTGTGATGGAAGTATATGCTGAATTAGGTGATGATATTAAGAAACACGAGATCAAAAATTTTTCTTCCTGGTTATATGTCAAGGTGAAAAATGCTTCTTTAATGCGAATAAGAAAGGAAAAACCCCAGCTATTCGTTAATGGAGAAAAAAAGGATCTCGCATTTATGGAATTATCCGATAATGGGCATCATGATATTGAAGAAAAGGTTCGGCTTGAGGATAATCTGGAACAATTAAAATTGTGCATTGATAAACTAAAAGCTGAACAGAAAGAGTGTGTGGAAATGTTTTTTCTACAGGAAAAAAGCTACAGTATAATTGAGAAAGAGCTCAGTATAAAGTTGAAAAAAGTAAAAAGTTATATCCAAAACGGTAAACGAAATTTAAAAATATGTATGGAAACTGCTTTACGTAGTAAGGATCATGCGCATTGATTTCAAAACCATATTGAAATATCTCAGGGGAGAATTAGACTCAAAAGAGGAGCATCAAATAGAGCGTGAAGCACTTGATGATCCTTTTTTATCTGATGCTATCGAGGGATTTGAACAGTTTGATTCAAAATTGATTGAATCTGATGTCAATGATCTAAAATCCTCTATAAAAAGGGAAGACAGGGGGTATCCATGGATGTCAATTGCTGCTTCAATTATTATAATTGTTATTTCCGGGTTATCGATATGGTATTTTTCAAATCCTGTTGAAGAACAAATTGCGTTCGAAAATGATGCTGTAGAAGAACAGAATAACAGTTTATCAGAACCTGTTAAGGAATTTGATGAAGAACGTGAACCTGTCATAGCTGATACAATGGCTGAAGGTGATTTTATTTCAGAACAAAAATTTGATAATAAAAAGAGTCAAGAGTCTTTTCAAAAAGCAAAAGAAGAGGAATTATCAAAACCAATTTCTGAACCAATACCTGATAAGCTTCAAAATAATGAAGCTGATTTGGATTTAGAAATATCCGAAGAAGAATTAATTACGGAGATTCAAGAGGAAGATTTGGAAGAGGCTCTTTCCGGTAAAATTGCAGGAGTTAAAATAGAAGAGGAGAGAAAAGCTGAAAAGCTAAGTGTTGAGCCTTCTTCAGCTGCAGTAGAGAATTTTACAGAATCAGATATATCCGAAAAAAAGGAAATAAGGATAAGAGGTGTTGCTTCGACCATTCCAAAGCAAAAGCAGATAAAGGGAAAAGTTGTCAATGAATCTGGAGAAGGAATACCTGGAGTTAATGTGGTAGTAACAGGGACAGCAAAAGGTACAGTAACAGATATTTCAGGTAACTTTTCTATAAAATTAGATACTTCTCAAGCAGAATTAACAATTGCTTCAATAGGCTATGAGACAGAAGAAATAAAACTAGACAGGATTGATAATTTTGTGTCAGTTCAACTTTCTGAAGATGTAAATCAATTATCGGAAGTAGTGGTAACAGGATATGGCTCTTCTCAAGATTATGATCCTGAAATTATTTTACCACGTCCAGAAGGTGGGTTCCGGGCATTAAGAAATCATGTGAAAGACAATCAGCAGTTTCCGGAAGGATATGATTTTGATAAATCAATTGTAAAGCTGATCGTTACAATATTCAGTGATGGTGAAATCGGAACAATTAAAGTTGATAAAACTGATGGAGAAGAATTCACTAAAGAAGCGATACGTCTATTAAAATCCGGACCAAAATGGAATTCCGGAATCGTTGACGGTAATCCTCAGCAAATGGAAGTAAAAGTACGTATTAAACTTAAAAAACAGGATTAATCACCTTCAATAGAGGTCTTTTTTAGTCAATCTGGCTATTTTTTTTAGAACGTTAGTATTCTAAAAAGGTAAAATTGATAAAATATATTATATTCCTTCTCTTCAAATTATAACCTAAGTAAACATGAAGAGAATTTTATTTATAGTTTCCACATTTTCGATATTCTTATTTTCCTGCAATAATGCCCAAACTCAGGCAGGTCAGCCAACCAACAATAAGAATAAAAATGAAAATATAAAACCTGTTTATCCCAAATTAGCAGCTTCTGATATTATCTATGAGGTAAATATCAGGCAGCACACTCTCGATGGTACCATCAAAGCATTTATGGATGACATGGAGAGGCTCCATGATATGGGTGTAGATATGCTTTGGATAATGCCTGTCCAGCCAATCGGAGTTAAAAACAGAAAAGGAGAGCTAGGTAGTTACTATTCGATTCAGGATTATAAGAAAGTAAATCCCGAATTTGGAACAATGGAAGATTTTAAAGCCCTTGTAAATAAAGCTCATGAAATGGATATGAAAGTGATTCTGGACTGGGTGCCAAATCATACTGCCTGGGATCATCCATGGATAACTGAACATCCGGAATATTATGAACAGAATGATCAGGGAGAAATTATTTACGAAGCAGATTGGACTGATATCGCACTTCTTGATCATACTAATCCTGAAACAAGGAAGGCTATGATTGAGGAAATGAAATACTGGGTGTCAGAAACTGATCTCGATGGTTTCAGATGTGATCACCCGATCCACGATATACCAATGTATTTCTGGGAGGAGGCTACTGAAGAACTTGATCAAATGAAAGATCTTTTTTGGCTTGCTGAAGTTGATGAGCCTCGTGCACATCTGGAATTTGATGCTACATATGCCTGGGGTTTACTTGGTGTCACCAACGAAGTAGGAGAGGACAAAAAGCCAGGGAAAGAAATAGCTGAATATATAGAAAATGATCAGGAAAAATATGGTAGAAAACCATTCAGGTTAACGATGACCACCAATCATGATGTTAATTCGTGGGAAGGGACTGTTTTTGAACGGTATGGTGAAGGATATAAAACCTTCGCTGCGATGACATTTACTGCATATGGGATGCCAATGTTATATAGTGGTCAGGAAGCAGGAATGGACAAAAGATTAAAATTCTTTGACAAGGACACTATAGACTGGACAGATGAAAATAATTACCAGGATTTTTTCACCAAACTAATCGAAATTCATACTGATAACGAAGCTCTTCATGCCGGTGAGTATGGTGGGATTACCGTTCATATCAATAATGATGAGGAAGTGTATGCTTTTAAGCGTGAAAAGAATGGTAATCAGGTAATAGGTATATTCAATTTTTCAGGCGAACCACAGACAATGAATCTAACTGATGCCTCAGTGGCAGGTAATTACAATGATGAGTTTACCGGGAAAGAGGTGAGCCTTACTGTCGATCAGCCGCTGAACCTTCAACCCTGGGAATATTTAATATTAATTTCTAAATAATACTGATTTATATAAATTAAAAGGGATGCCAAACGGCATCCCTTTTAATTATTATTGATTACTCATTTTTTAATGATTTTATAGTTTTAAAAAGGTGCCGGACCTCCACCGCCACAGTCATTAGCACAATCTGTCCTAGGAGTAACTACTTTTTCATAAACGCAGTTATCCACTTCTGCAATTATTGTGAATTTATATTGAGAATCAGCAGAAACATAAACTTCATCATAATAAGTATTCACAAAAGTAGCGTTTCTTATTGACCATTTGATTTCTGCACCTTCAGGATAATTTCGCAATTTATATCTTCCAAACTCAAAACAAGATGGGTAACAAGTTTCAGTTAGTTCATCTATAAATAAATCACAAGGAGGGTCGCATATTAATTCTGTTACCTCAAGTATCTCTGAACAGGCTTGACTATTTATATTGTTTTTAACGCTAAAGGTTAAATTCACTTTATTAAACCCATAAGGAAAATCTATTTCAACGCTATTAGAAGTCGATGATCCAACTATAGTGGCATTTCCACTATCAATAGTCCATTGATAGCTATAATCTGAACCTATCATACCATCGACATGAGAATAATATCTCTTTCTTCCCCAACAAATGGAGTCATAATATTTGTAATCTTTACCTGAATTATCAACAATAGCACATTCAACTTCTAATGATTCTAAAGATTCGAAATCTTCTTCTAGTTCAATGGAATTTATACTTTCTTGTGGAAATATTTCTTCTTTCTGTTCAGAACATGAAAAAAGCAATAGAAAAATCCCAAATAATGGGAATACAATTTGATTTTTAAACATAGTGATAAGATTTAGTTGAAAATAAAAATATATTGAGTAACCAATATTTTGATTGAGCTCAATGATAACAGAAAAAAATAAATATTAAAACTTAATCAATAAAAGTTTTAGAGCTAATAATTTATTTATTCAACTAGCAATACTGGGATATCTTTATCTGTTTGAATCATCTTAGCGGCCACCGAACCGATGAGGTCTTCATCATCATCAGTTTTTCCTTTTTTGCCCATTACCACCATATCAATCTGTTTGGTTTTCGAAAAGTCGTAAACAACTTTGGCAATAGATTTATCTTCACTGTATATTAATTCCTTATGCACATCATATCCTTGTAAATATTTCTCACAAAAGGAATCCAGTTTTTTAGAAGACTTTTTCTCAATTTCTTTAATCAACTTATCTGACTTTTTACCAAAAAAAGGGAAATAGGAAGGAGGTATTCTGAAAACATGTAATACAAACACTTCTTCGGGTTTGAATCCTTCAAATTCATCAAGAAGTTTGGCTGCTTTTTTGGAATGTTGTGAAAACTCTGTTGGTATTAGAATTTTTTGAAGATCAAGTTTGGTAGATTCTGTTACAAAAAGAATAGGCTTTTCAATCATTCTTGAAAGTTTTGCAGAAAACGCACCTGTTCCTGTATGGACGGTTTTTTTACCTAACACAAATAATGTGTAATCGCTGTTATTTAATTTATGCAACAAATCTTCTTTCCCCCCTTTATCGTGAACAATTGTCTCACAGATATCTGTTGGTAAGTTGTATTCTGTGGCCATATCTATTAATTCTTCTTCGATAAGTTTTTTTATCGGGCGATCAGGATTATTATAAAATGAGTCCATACTATATGCGTGTTCCTGTATTTCCACATAGTGGCACAGACCAATTTTGGAAACTTTCATTTTCTTGGTTATCCGATATGCGCTTTGCATTACGGATGAGTCCATCTCGCTGAGATCTAAAAATAATAATAGCTGAGTCATGGCTTAATTTTTATTTGATTCAGATTCTTCTTCTTGTTCTTTGTGAATTTTCTTTCTTTTAGCAATAAGTTTTTCAATTCTTTCGCTGTACTTCTTAAAGTCAGTTTCCTGATCAAGTTGAATAGATTTAGCATATTCATTTTTCAGGCCGCGTAACAAGCTGAACATCATTAATATCAGTACAAATGTAAATGGTAAGCCAGTTGTTATAGCAGCGGTTTGTAATGCTCCTAATCCACCACCAATTAACAGAACTGCGGCAACTGCACCTTCAGATACTGCCCAGAATATTCTCTGGCCTACAGGAGCATCAAGCTTACCTCCTGCAGTAATACTGTCAATAACTAATGATCCGGAGTCAGAGGATGTTACAAAAAAGTTTATAACCAGTATAACTCCAATTGCAGATGCAATTTCTGCTAGTGGAAATTGTTCTAATAATACAAATAAGGAAGTGGATACATTTTCCATTACACTTTCACTTATTATGCCCGGATTGCTCATTTCAACCCATAAACCTGATCCACCGAAAGCTGACATCCATAAAAATGTCAGTAAAGAAGGGACAACTAACACACCCATAACAAACTCTCTTACCGTTCTCCCTTTAGATACTCTGGCGATGAACATACCTACAAAAGGAGACCAGCTTATCCACCATGCCCAATAGAACACTGTCCAGCTATTTTGCCAGCCCGCACTTTCTGCTGGTTGATATGCTTCGGTCCAAAAACTTAAAAAGAAAAAGTTTTGGAAATAATGACCAATATTTTCGATATAACTATTTAAGATAAACAGTGTTGGGCCTACCACTACGATAAAGGCCAAAAACACTGCTGCTATTCTAATATTTAATTCACTCAGGAATTTCACACCTTTATCTATTCCTAAAACAACAGAGATAGTTGCTATCCCTGTAATAATAGCAATAAGAACGACCTGCGTAATCACGTTGTCAGGAATATTAAACAGGTAGTTCATACCAGATGAAACCTGTTGAACTCCAAAGCCCAAAGATGTAGCTAAACCGAAAAGAGTCGCAATCACTGCAATTACATCGATCACATCGCCGATCCAGCCATGAATTCTTTCTTTTAATAAAGGATAAAATACTGATCGAATAGTAAGAGGTAATTTTTTTGAGAAAGCAAAAAATGCTAACGATAATCCAACAAGAGCATAAATGCCCCAGGCGTGTAATCCCCAATGTAGAAAACTAAAAGTCATAGCCTGCTCAGCTCTTGATGCCGGAGCGTCCAGATCTATTGGTGGTTGAACATAATGAAACATTGGCTCTGCTACACCCCAAAATATAATTCCGATTCCCATACCGGCACTAAAAAGCATTGCAAACCAGGCACCTGTAGAAAATTCAGTTTCAGCCTCCTTACCACCTATTCGGATTTTACCATATTTACTAAAACCTATAACTATACAAAATATGAGAAAGGAATTGGTAGCAAGAACAAGTAGCCAGCCCGCGTAATCAGAAATTCCATTTTGAATATTCCCGAAAACTTTTTCCATTGGTTCACCTACAATTAGAGTGATCGCAATGAATATGACTATCAAAATAGAAGCTGGCCAGAAAACCGGACCATGAACATCGAAATATTTATTCTTTCCCTTTCCCATATCATTAAAAATAGAATCCAATATTTATATTAAATCGTGTATTAATCGAGGGATCTTCATCTAATTGATTTACCTGTGAGTTTTCATCGAGATCACCGGGGAAAATATTTGGTGTTTCACCGCGGCCAGTGCTTAATGCTGATCCCCCAAATGCACTACTCAACCAAGGTTGGTTGATGCCTGAGGCAATATCAAAGTAAGTATATATGTATCCGGCGGTTACCAGAAATCCAAGCACGTTATGGTGAGAATCTACAAAAGAAAATGTTCTGCCATCAATTTCTATTTCACCATACTTGTACATATAACTGTAATCTTCATAAAATGTTAAAGACTGGATTGGTCCCCATTCAACAGGTAAATTGTATGACAACCCAATCGATAAAATAGTTGCTTTGCTTGCTGCCTGATAGGTGCCAAAACCATATGCACCCAAATTAATATAATCTACTGTTTCCGTTCCTTCGTCATTTTTTATGTCAGGATAGTTGTAATAAGTACCCTGGAGTTTTATGTTCATCCGTTCATTCAGATCGATGGATGAATGGGCTGCAAATGCATAATGAGGCGTGCTTTCATCAATATTTGAATTATAAATCTGACCAACTTCGAATGATAATCCTGCGGTGATTGAATTTGTAAAGTCATTTTCCAGCCAAAGATTTAACTGGTTTCTTTCTTTATTTCCATTATACCCGTCTTCAGGGATAACATCATATGAATATCTTGCAGACATATAATTCCCAAATAAAGGATCTGATTGTCCTCGAGGTTCGGCCATAATATAATATGCTGCTTTCCATCTAAAGTTACCGTTACCGGATATGTGGGAGTATTTTATACCGGTATCATAGTCATCTTCCAGTCCGACATAATAGGGTAGTTGAAACCACCAGGAATTACCAAGATAGGGAAGCATACCGAATGGTTTTTGGGTGATTCCAAGTTCAATATTGCTGTTCTCACTGAATTCGTAAGTGAGATAACCCATTTTAAGAAAATGACAATTGAAACCGGGATATACTCTGTATTCAAAGTCAAAACCGACACCCTTTGCCTTACCATGAACTTCAAATCTCACTACATCCCAAAAGATCCCGTTTCTGTTTTCTGTCGGAAGGCTAAATGTTTCTCCTTCATAAATAGTAAACATTGTATTAAATCGTACTGCACCGCCTAAATTGATATAAGTAGTATCTTTATATTGGCAGAAAATCAAACCAGGCAGGAAAATAAACAGTAAAAGGATATACAGCTGCCTCATATAAATATTATTTATTTACATTTTGATTATGAAGGGGCAATAAACGATCTATAATATTGAGGTATATATAATAACTAATGCTTATATATAAGTTAGGATAATTCTAGGGGATATGCTAATTCTAATAGTTTTAAAAACAATTAATTAACAGTATCAATTAATCATTTTTTCTTAAGAAGAATATATTTGATTATCTTCGCCTGTGGAATTTTTTTAATAAGAATAAAGAGAGTATGAAAATTTTTTACTTTTTACCACTACTGGTTGTCCTTACAGCCTGCCTTATTTCTTGTAACAACGATGAAGTGGTTCCTAATGTCGATCAACGACCAGTCAGGTCTGTCGCAGGAGCGGATACAAATACAATTAAGATCAGTGATACCGAGTCGTTTAATCTGAATAACTTTTTGGTGTGTTTTGAGCAGATAGCTTTCGAAGGGTATTTTGAATTAGGTTCTTTTAAGCATAATATAATTGGAAACAATGTCCAGGGATCCACATTTAATTACAAATTCAGAGGTAATAACAATAAAATATGGAAAGACTATACCCACCATTATAATTTGAATGGTTTAATAGATTCGACCACCTGGAATTATGTGGATTCATATTATACACTAATTTATGATTATGATAATCAGGGTATGATCACCCAATATAGATGGAGCCGAATTGATTTATTGGATGGGAGTGTTTCTAAAAAATCCTATACCAGAAGTTGTGTATATGATGAATATAAAAATTTGGTAGAACTAATTGAGAATGAGAAACATTTGCCTCGTGAATTTGATGAGAAAAATAGATTAATTAAAAGGTATGTGAATAGTGATGGGGGTTATTTAACCTATTCTTATTCAAATGGTTACCTCGATATAGTTGAACAATATCAATATGATTTGTTTTGGGTGAAGTGGGATTATGATATTGATGCAACGGGAAAAATGATTAGAGAATTTAAGCTTGTTGATTACAATAGAGATAATTCCGTTTTAGGAAAGGAAATTATTGAGTACGAATATCCTGGTGATACACTTGTTGTTTTCCATAATGATTTTTCATCCAATGATAATGGTCATACTGGAGAATATTGGTTGACTTCAAAGAAGTATTATTTACTCAATTATGGTTTAGTTAGACATCAGTCTTATGTGAATTCAATATCGAATCAAAATAAAAATACTTATGTGATAGACGAATTTTATTTTGATAAATCAGGTAGTGAAGTAAATGAGGCGTATGTATATGAAAGTGAAAATACTTCGGATTATATTAGTTATGGAGTTGTGGAAACATACCAGGAAATTTATAAGGAGTATTCTGAAATGGTCATGTTATATGATTCTAATCAAAACTTACTAAATGAAATTCATTATCATCCTCACGATCCGAATTCTATGATGAAATATGATGTTTATAATTCAGAAGGGATTATCATCAATGATTATCCTGTCTGGCTGCAATCACTAGCTTCTAAACTTTATTATAGATACTGATCTAATAATCAAATAAAAGCAATTGTACTTTAATATTTTTTAAAATGAGAATTTTTTACTTTTTACCACTACTCTTTATCCTTACAGCCTGCCCATTTTCTTCTGATGATGAAGAAGTAATCCCGCAGGTAGATCCGCGACCAGTAAGATCTGTTGCAGGAGCGGATACCAGTACAATTAAAATCAGTGAGACTGAGTCATTTAATCTGAATAATTTTTTGGTGTGTTTTGAGCAAATAGCTATTGTTTACAAAGACAATAAAAAATTCAATCATTTCTTCAGTGGTGATAGACTTGATTATTCTATTCGATCTCATAAGTTTCTTGGAAATTTCAATTACCAGGAGAAAAGGTATGATTTTAATTATGATAATGGAGTGATCAAATCATATTCCAGATCTGTTGGTTCAGATGTTATTTTTGAATATGATTCTAAAGGGATGATTGTGAAAATCAATTATGATGTTAATGGTGAATTAAGAGAGGATTCTTTTGAATATGATAAATATAAAAACCTAATAAAAGCAAATTATAAGAATCATTCAATTGAGCGAAATTATGATAATGAAAATAGGATGATAAGCTATGTATATCCAGATTATAATTCAGTTATTTATATCGATTATTTAGAAGATAAACCTGTTTTTTTCTATAGAGAAGATTCTAGTCAACATATAATGTGGGAAACCACACTAAAGTATGAGCAGAATAGAGTTACTGAAGAATATAGAGAGGTTTTTAATGAATATAATAATAAAGATCTCCACAGACTGGAATACAAAGCGGATACGATAGTCTCTATTCAATTTGTGTTTAATCTGAATGATGAGCCTCGTGAAATAAGTAGATATTATTATAATTCTTCTTTTGAATTAATTAAGGAAAAGAAGCTAGGATACAATTTCTCATATCCAGATAGCACCTATCAATTAGTTAATAATTATCTGGATAACTCAGGGGATAATATCTTTAAAATTGATATTTATAATACGATGAATGATAATATTGAATATTTAGGATATGCTTCACCAAATACTTATGTTGAAGGTTCTCCGGAATTGATTGAAACTGGTACGATTTATAATAAATTTGGTCAACCCCAATATTTAATAGATTATTCTAATTATCAACCGGGGTGGTCAGGAATTGTATTAAAGAATAATGAGGGTGAGATATTAGCTTTTGATAATGAGCCCTATTGGGTTAGAATCATTAGTAGAGAACTTAGAAGTATGGCTCCAAGGCAATTTTATCTCTTAGTAGATTAGCTATATTTTCATTTTTTTAAATAAAGGAAATTTTAATATTAAGTAATTAGGTTAGGCATATAAATATTAAAAACGAATTTTTTTATAATATTTTTTACGAAAGCTCAGTTTCTAAATACTGAGCTTTTTTATTAATTTATAAATAAAAAAATCATGTCACCCTCACCAACACCACCCTCACTAATCAGCTGGTTCGAAATTCCTGTCGATGACATGGATAGAGCCAAGAAGTTTTATGATACTATTTTCGATATTGATATCGATATACAGGATTTAGGCGAATTTAAAATGGGGATTTTTCCTTTTGATCAAGTAGGAGGAGCTCTGGTTAAAAATGAATATTATAAAACAGGTCAGCAGGGCCCCCTTATATATTTGAATGCCAATCCTGACCTTGAAACAGTTCAGGAAAGAATTGAAGGAGCAGGAGGAACAATTATGATCCATAAAAGACAAATATCTCCAGAGCATGGGTTTATGGCAGTTTTTTCTGATACAGAGGGCAATCGATTAGCACTTCATTCTGATAAATAAACTATTTTTTAAGTTTTTTAACTTAAAAAATAGTTTATAAGATGAAAAGTTCTTTAGTTTAGTGCTATAAATGATAAAAAAAAGATTAATAACAATGAAAAATTTTTTACTCCTAATTATTCTATCTATAGGTTTTATCCCGGCTCATTCACAATCATTTAATGAATTAATTGCTGAGGCCGATGAAAAGTACGATCAGGAGGCTTATGGTGAATCAGCAGAATTATATGAAAAGGCTTTAACTAATGAGGCAGGTTCAGTTGGTCAGAATTATAATGCTGCCTGTAGCTTCGCTTTAGCTGGTGATGAAGAAAAGTCTATTTATTATCTTGAAAGAGCTGCAAAGGCAGGTTATAAGAATGTTGATTGGATGAAGCAGGATGAGGATTTGAAATCGCTTCATGATCATGAGAAGTGGGAAGAAATTGTTTCTATCGCATTAGCCAATAAAGAAGAATACGAGAAAGACTTTGATAAGGAATTGCAGGCTCAACTAGAAAGAATTTATGTCGAAGATCAAACGTTAAGACACCTATTAAATCCTGCAAAGGAAAAATTTGGTAAAGATTCTGATAATATGGGCTATCTATGGAAATTGATCAATAAAGAGGACGAGAGGCTTTTAGATGAAGTTGTTTCGATTATAGATGAACATGGATGGGTAGGACGAAGTGAAGTTGGAGGGAAAGCTAATACAGCTCTATGGCTGGTAATCCAACATGCTCCTTTAGAAGTTCAGGAAAAGTATATTCCCTTACTTGAGGAGTCTGTAAAAAAAGGCGAGTCTTCAGGAAGCCACCTAGCTTTACTCGTAGATCGAATTGAGATGCGTAATGGCCGTCCGCAAATTTATGGTTCACAAATAACTACAAATCCTGAAACAGGTGAACAAGTAGTACACGAACTGGCTGATCCACAGAATGTAAATAAGAGAAGGGCAGAGGTTGGGCTAGGACCGTTAGAAGAATATGCAAAGCATTTTGGAATTACCTGGACAGTCCCTGAGGAAACTAATTCTTCGAATTAATAAAAATATAATATAAGATAGGGTCGTCAATTGCAGACGACCTTATTTATATATTTCGTTCAATTCTACTGCCTGCTTATCCCAATTGAGTTCCTGCTCTATTGCTTCAGCAGCATTTTCAGATTGTTTTTCATATTTTTCTCTATTCTCAAAAAGAGACAGGACTTTATCTGAAAAATCCTTTGTGTTTTTTGCCTCAAATATTTCACCACAATTATACCTGTTGACCAGGTTCTTTTGGGTGGTTGTATCAGAAACTACAATTGGTTTACCAAATGCCATGTACATGAAGATTTTATTAGCGTAGGTAGTATCATGGTGGATATTTCGATGAAGAGGAGAAATACCCAAATCTGAAGATTCAATATAAGAGGCAAAAGTATCCGGGGATTGCCATCCTTCAAAAAGCACGTGATCTTCTAATTGAAGTTTTGTTACTGCTTCTTTTAAAATATTATCCGTTTTGTTTCTTCCGACGATAACTAGTTTAATATCAGGGATCTTATTTATCAAGTCAGGAATAGCTTCGATAGCTGTTAATAAACCTCTTCTGATACCAGTATCTCCAATATATAATAAGTTGAACCCACCTTTGAGTTTTTCTGTTATTTCAGTTTTGAATTCAATGTTATTATAAAATTCTTTTCTAACTGAATTTGGGACTACTTTAAATTTGTCGGGATTGATATCTATATAGCTCAGGTAATAATCTCTGGCTTCTTCGGTAACCACAATGACGTGATCAGATTTTTTAATAAAATCAGCTTCATACTTTTTCCATTTTTTTGGGCTTATCCACATTTTGCCGGTAAATGTATTCGTATGAGCATAGTATTTCATGATTTCAGGCCTGTTTTCATGGAGATCTAGGGTGATGGATTTTCCCAGGGTTTTATTGGCATCAAAAACCGCTCTTGCCACTTGTATATCATGAATGTGTATTGTGTCGATTTTATTTTTTATTATGAAATCTTTGATAATAGGTCGGAGATAATCATGGTAAAAAGGGAATGTGTATGCTAATGCAGATAGTTTGTAAATTATTTTCGGAGGTTTAATTCTGATGACATGGATATTTTTATAAGTCTCTTCAGATTTTTTCTTACCCGTATAATCAAGGCAGAATAAAAAGACCTCATGACCTTGATCTATCAAATACAAAGCCTCATTTTCCACCCTTGGATCAGGAGGGAAATGACTGTCGAGGATCATTCCTATTTTCATATTATAATACTATAAAATGATGACTCCTATACTAATTTCAAAACCTGTATAATCAAGGACAGCATCTTCATAATTCACATCTACTGTTTGAAATGCTTCTCCGGAATTTCCTCCGTTGTAACTACCAGTAATTGGCATATTTGCTCCGCCCAAATAATAAATAAACTCCAGTGAAACCCCGTATTTGTTATTTGGATAAAAGACAAGCTCTGGTCCTCCATGAAATCCCCATCCAGGCTGTTTCTTGAAATCGAGATCACTATTGGCCACTTCCCAATTTTCATATGAACGAATAGCCCTGTCAAAATTACCGGTATTTAATTTTTGCCAGATATTAAAAAATCCGAAAACACCACCTTTAAAATTGTAATCAAATTTATTTGATTGAAATGATAAAAATAATTCTACCGGAACCATTACTGTGAAGGAAGGTCCTGATAATGGTTTGCTACTTTCCAAAGGAAGATCGGTGATTTGCATCCCACTCATCAGGTAAAGTGATCCACCTGTTTGAATAGCAAGATAATCATTTAAGTCTACACCGATACCCCTGATAGAAAACGGGCTCACCGGAACTGAAGGGTATCCATCTTTGGGAAAGAAATATGAAAATGAAACTGCAACGTTTTGTGCTTTCATGGTAGATGAAAGAAGGACCATGCAGAATAGAGCGAAAATAAAATTCTTCATAAAAAAATTATTTTTTCGAAGTTAATAAATATTCACGACTCAGGTTCTTTTATCATTATCTTCTGCTCTTTACGATAAAAATACCACGCACTCAATACAGCAAGGAGGGCTATGATACCTCCGGCCCAAAAGGCATCTCTAAAATTTGAAGGCCTATTATTATAAATCTCTCCGGAAATGAATGCACCTGATCCGATTCCAATTTCAAGAGCGATGAAAACAGTAGCAAGGGCTCTTCCTCTATGCCGATCATCGGCAAGATCAATTGTCCAGGCAAATATTGTAGGTGAATTTATACCGGCTGCAAAACCAAATATAACCGCTGCTGTATATAGCAGGGTTAGATTGGTGCTCAAACCAATAAGAAACATGGTGAAGCTGAGCATTACGATTCCGGTAATTAATACTGGTAACCGACCATAGATATCTGATAATTTACCTGCTACAAACCTCATCACAATTGAAGAGCTCATGAAAATACCAAAAAATATCCCCTTATTTTCAAGGCCTAGATATTCGCTAAAATCAGGCATTATTGTGAGCACAACACCAAATGAAAATACGGAAAGCATCATCGTTAATGCTGCTGGTACTGCCCGGGGTTCAAAAATATCTTTCATATTTATTTTCAGAAGCGAAAACCTGAATTTCTGTTTGTTTTCAAGGGTTTCTTTCATTCCGACAAGTACCAATATTGAAGCCAGTGCCAATGCTGAACTTGTGTAAAACATGATATTGATTGAAAAAGTATTGGTTATCCAGCTGGAGACTGTATTGCCCATTGCCATACCAAGGCCTCCAAACATTCCGAGAATCCCCATCGCTTCACCTCTTCTGTGATCTGGACTAATATCTGCTACGTATGCCGAAGTAGCAGTAGGCTTAAAACCAGTAGACATACCGTGTACAAGCCTTAAGATTAATAAGCCTATTACTGAGGTAATTTCAGCATAAATAAATCCTACAATCACACAAACGAATACACCATATATCATAATCGGAATACGGCCTATCGTGTCAGTGAGCTTCCCACTAAAAGGACGGCTCAGTCCGGCAGTGACTGTGAACAGTCCTATTATCCAACCCAGGTATTCTTCACCGCCTAAATTTTTCAAGTATGCGGGTAATTCAGGGATAATTAGATTAAAGCTCGCAAAAAATAAAAAGGAACTTAAACAAAGTAGCCAGAATTGACGTGTATATAATTGTTTCTTTTGCATGCTGATCGTGTGGCACTAAAAAGATAGAAAACGAAAATACAATTAAGAGGTTTAACAATTAGAGAAATAAAATGGCAAGTTTTAAAGATTTAGTAAACCAGGATATCCCCGTTTTAATAGATTTTCACGCTTCATGGTGTGGGCCATGTAAAATGATGTTGCCTATTATTGATGAAGCAGCTAAACAATTTAAAGGGAAAGCCAAAGTATTAAAAATTGATGTTGATAAAAATCAGGAATTAGCTGAGAAACTCCAGATAAGAGGCGTGCCAACAATAATGTTGTTTAAAAATGGAGAATTGAAATGGAGAGAATCAGGAGTAGTACAATTACCCGATATAGCAGCTAAAATAGCTGAAAACATATCGGCATAAATAAAATATATTTGTTATTCGAATC
This sequence comes from Mangrovivirga halotolerans, assembly GCF_026241165.1. GTDB lineage: Bacteria > Bacteroidota > Bacteroidia > Cytophagales > Cyclobacteriaceae > Mangrovivirga > Mangrovivirga halotolerans. The sequence continues at coordinate 578,206 of NZ_JAPFQN010000003.1, forward strand.
TAACCAGGGCGTTTTTAATAACGCCTTTTGTTATATAGATAGGTTCGGCTTTATTATCACAAACTTTACCTTCGAAAAATCCGTCGATAGTTTGTGTTTCTTTATTGTAGGAAGTGATAGTTAGGCTAAACTGCCTTTCATTGCAAGATTGGGAAGACATACATGCTATATTATTTTCATCATTACATAATCCCATTCTTGAAACGCCAAAATCTTCACCATATACATATTTACCAATCAGGTCATCTGTATGGAAAAACATAAAAAGATTTTGATATCCCGGCTGATTTTTTTCTTTAATAAATGTATAAGCATTAAAATACACTTCCATAAACCCCTTACTATTTGGGTTTACAGTAATATCCACATCTGATGCGTTACTTTCTATTAGTTTATCATCGAGATAATAACTCACCGATCCGGTATTTTCCTTAAATATATTGTCTTTACATCCTGAGACCAGCAATATCACCAACGATAATAAAAATAATTCCTTTCTCCACATGACTTTAATTTACTAAATATGATTCTTTTTTAGTCCTGATTGTCAGGTTTTTTTAATTCAACACGTGTGCGCGGTAAATGTTCAGGATATTTATCCTGAATATATTTAATTATTTCTTCACGGACTTTAACTCTCAGATCCCATAATACTGGAGAATTAATTGCACTCATCATGAATCTTAACTCAACAGTATCTGAAGTGGCATTTGTAACCTGAAGGTTTTGAACCCTGCCATCCCATAATTGTTGTTTGTGGATCAGGTCTTCATAAAATTTTCGAAGGTCTTCAATCGGGATTTTATAATCTGTGTAGACAAATACCGTACCCAGCAAATCTGCAGATGTCTTGGTCCAGTTTTGGAATGGTTTTTCTAAAAAATAGGGGGTAGGTAATATTACTCTTCTCTGGTCCCACACTTTAACTACGACATAAGTCAGGTTTATTTCTTCAACCCAGCCCCATTCTCCTTCTACTATAACAACGTCATCAAGCTTTATGGGTTGAGTAATGGCGATCTGAACTCCGGCTAAAAATGAGCCAATTACTTTTTGAGCTGCAAAACCAATGATTATTCCGCCAATTCCGGCTGAGGCAAAGAGACTGACTCCTAATTCTCTTACCTCTTCGAATGTCATCAGAGACGCAGCAAAAGCAAGAAATAAAATAAGAAATGTTAACACTCTCTGTGCAACCTGGATCTGAGTAAACGCTTTTCTTGCCCGGTAATTATCCGCTTCCGATACATCGAACTTGGTAACCATAATCATTTTGATTACAGCAATGATCTGAATCAATAACCAGGCTATAGAAAATATCAGCAATACATTTAATACAGGTCTGGTATAAACAAGAAATTCATATTCTTTCTGGTAAGTTGTGATTGGAATTTGAGCCCCGAGAATCATCAAGACCAAAACAAATGGATATTTGATCTTCTGGACTATTTTTTTTCCTGAGATATTCCTTTTCTTATTTGAGATTTTACTGATTATTTTAATAATTATAAAATAAATCATTACCCCAATAAAAGAAGCAAGGGCTATTTTAAGGCCTATGGAAAGACCTGGTGTGTTTTGAATAGCTTTATCTATTTGAAGCGCAAGATTCATACTCTTCAATTTAATTTTTCTTTAATAAATTAATGGAATTTCATGTTCTCGGGAAGTATTGTAATTTACTATTTTGTATTGGTTTGCGCTATTATATGAAGCTAAAATAAAAAAAGCGTGATCATATGACCACGCCCGATTTTCAAACTTAAATTTTTATAAAGTTATCTTAACCATGATTTGAGCATCCATGCTGTTTTTTCCTGGTTGGCTATATAATCACTCAACAAAGTTATAGTACCTTCATCTTCAGCTTCCTGTGCAATATTCATAATGTTTCTTTGTTTTGAAAGTATGATCTGAAACCCATATAGGGTGATCTCAACTGCTTTCCTGCCATTCTCAATATTTCTTGCCTCACGAATTTCTGACATATTTGTATAGTCTGATAGAGTATGTACGGGCTGCCCATCCAGCGTAAGTATTCTCTCTGCTATCTCATCGATTTTCTCTCTAACATCTTTATATAATTCTTCGAATTTTTCATGAAGTTCAAAGAAATTTTCTCCTTTTATATTCCAGTGGAAGCCCCGAAGGTTTTGATAGAAAATCTGATAATCAGCAAGTAAATCGTTGAGCGATTGGCTTAAGTTTTCTGATTTATCTTTTTCTAATCCTATAAAATTCAATGTGCTATTCATGTCTTTTTCTTTTTAATTAATGCAAAGTTGAATCAAGTCACGTTATAAATCAAATCAATATTATTTATACTATGATAGACGGTGTCTATTTGATATTTTTGTATTTATGATTTCGTTAGTTCAATTAGAATACATTCTTGCTGTAGATACTTACCGTCATTTTGCTAAGGCAGCAGAAAAGTGTCATGTCACTCAGCCAACATTGAGTATGCAACTCCGCAAACTGGAAGAACAGTTAGGTGTTAAAATCTTTGACCGAACGAAGCAACCTGTAATGCCAACTGAGGCTGGAAAGATAATTATAGAACAGGCCAGAAATATTATACGTGAGAGGGATAAGCTTTCATCTATTGTAGAGGAGGTTAAAGGGACAATTTCCGGAAAATTACGTGTCGGGATAATACCTTCACTTGCTCCATATTTGGTGCCTCTGTTTGTGGGCCATATAGCTAAAACATACCCATTGCTTGAATTGGAGATCAAGGAGCTGGTGACTGAAGAAATTGTAAACAGGCTTAAGAAAGACGAAATCGATACAGGCATCTTAGTTACTCCTTTAAAAGAACCTGGTATTAAGGAAAGGCCTTTGTTTTATGAAGAAATAAAAGCATATGTGAATCCCAATCATGATTTGAGCAAGAAGAAAACGTTATCAGTTAACGACCTTGCCTCACCAAACATCTGGGTATTGAGCCAGGGACATTGTTTCAGGCACCAGGTATTAAATTTATGCGCATTCAAGAAAGAAAGTACTGCTGAACTACCATTTAAATACGAAAGTGGATCTCTGGAAACACTTAAAAAATTAGTAGAGAAGGAAGGAGGGTTTACCTTGCTACCCGAGTTGGCGGTTAATGAATTTAATGAAAAGGAAAAAGCATTAATAAAAGAATTTGGCGGTGTTAATCCGTTAAGAGAAGTTAGCCTGGTTGTAGTCCGTAATTTTGCCAAAGAGAGGTTAATTAGCTTACTCGAAGCAAATATCAAGAACCATATACCCCAGGCGATGCTATCAAAAGAAAGGGGACAAATAGTTGAATGGAAATGATTTTTATTTGATCACCAGTTTGCGAATTATTTTTTCTTCTCTTGTATGAATAATTAGACTATACACACCGGCAGCAAATTGTCTTACAGAAAATGAATGAGTTCCGTTGTTTGTCATTATCTGAGGTGTAACAATAGAACCGGTAGAAGAGATCAATTGAATCCGATTTATTTCCTGATCGTTTCCTAGCCTTATAAAAGCGTTTGTTTCAGCGGGATTAGGGAAAATTACCGGATGATGATTTGGATGGAAATCTACTGATACAAGTTGTGAATATTCAAATTCCCCGTTAAAGTCTATCTGCATTAACCTGTAATAAGCCCTTCCTGTCACCGGATCATTATCTGTTGTCGAGTAATATAGAATTTCATTTGAATTCCCGGCTCCTCCAACTTCTGTGACGGGTACCCAGGATGAACCATTTAATGATCTTTCAACAATAAATTTCTCGTTATTTAATTCTGTAGCTGTTGCCCAATTTAGCTTTACCTTTAGTTCAGAATGTAATGGGATTGCTTCAAAATAAATTAATTCAACAGGAAGAGGGCTTCCCGCGCCAACCATAATTCCATCATAGTTATTACCATCGGCATTAAATGCTGTTGTAGAACAAGAATAATTATCACAACCTGCAAGGCCAACTAAAGTTTCGGAAATTATTTCCGGAGGATGTGCTGCTGAATACATGATAACTCCCTGGCTTCCTCCTCCACCTCCGCCGTGGGCATTAGTATGGTTTACATTTCCCCCATTTCCTCCATTAGCTGTTATATCTGCTCCTGATGCTCCAAGTATATTGTAAGTATTTACATCCATTAAGATGCTTCCTGCTGCACCACCTCCTCCGGCTCCATCATTTCCCGCATCTGAAGCAGTTATTCCATTAGCCGAAATCAGTCTTCTTTCATTTCCTACCGTTTTAAGGGTTTGGGCTTGAAGTATTATTATTCCTCCTCCATTTCCTCCATCTGTATTGACGTAATTATTGCCTTCACCAGCGCCTCCGCCGCCTCCGAGAAATATTCTGTTAGAACTTATATAAGAAGATAATCCAAGGCCACCTATACCTCCTGAACTTGCACTGCTACAATTCCAACCTGCACCTCCGTCACCTCCTGTATTCAAATTTCCTCCTCCGCCACCTCCGCCATTGTGTTCATTACCGCCACCTCCACCATTTAAAATCTTGCCTCGACCATATAAATAGTTATTATTATCAATTTTATATATTCCTTCTCCTTTGCCTGAATACCTGTCATCAGAGGATGAATAAAATTGACTATCGTCACAACTACCGGAAACTGAATTATTATCCCTGCTACCACCTCTAAATCCTTTGCCATCCATGATTATGTCATGGTTTAATGTCAAGACGCCACTTACCCGTACCGCTACTACACCTCCTGTTTTTCCATCCCAGCCTTTTGAGGTAATATCAGCTGTTGTAGAATAATTAGTGCCAAGGTCAGGAAAAGAGATGATTTGAACAGAGCAATTGCTACAAATATTAAATGCATTGCTAATATTATCTACCTCTATCGAATTTGGTGTCCCGGAAACTTCATTAATAGAGGTGATTTCAACCATTTCAAATAATCCAGCGGATTTAATATTAACCATATCGCCAAAATTTGAATTATTTCCTGTTTCTCCGATCACATCATCCTGCATCTGCATAATCAGGATTTTTTCACCGACCTCGAAACTATCAAATGTTTCGTCGACGTCTGAAATGGATACAGTATTTCCTGATAGAGAAGTGACTGCTGCAAAAGCATTTAATTGCTGAGCATTTACAATACTAAGTTGTGATAGGTAAAGGACAATTAATAAAATAAAAGTCCTGCTAAAAAATAAGTTCATAGGTTGTGGTGCCTTAAAAAAAATATAATTGTATTATTGGAAGTTTAATTACTGAAAAAATTATAAAATATCCAAATAGTCCAAAAAAATAATGGATTTGGAATCTGTATCCATTCACCAGGTAAAAAAGTTGTTTTACCGATTTGGTCTGTGAAAAATAAGGTTAGTCATCTACCTTCAGGAATAAATCACAAGATCATGAAAAATAGAAAAGCATACGTTGGAATTGTATTACTATTAATAGGTGTTGCCTATTTATTAAGAAACCTTGGTTTGGATATTCTCCCAAGGGAGTTTTTTGGTTGGGAAATGATATTTATAGCTATAGGTACAGTTTTACTTATAGGAGAAAGAAATAAAACTCCCGGAGTGGTGTTTCTGGCCATTGGAGGTATCAGTCTTTTAAATGACTTGATCGATTTTCCAAGAATTAGCTGGGCAGTTATTTGGCCGACCATCCTGATCATAATCGGAGCATCGATTTTCATGCGCCATGCAGGCATAATTCCAACTGGCGGAAAAAAAAAGTTGAGTGATGATGAACCTTCTCCTGATGAAATTGATGATCTGTCTTTTTTTGGTGGAGGACAAAGATATTATGATAGTAACTCATTTAAAGGAGGAAAAATGACTGCTATTTTCGGTGGTTCAGATATTGACCTTACGGATGCAAAACTTGATTCAGGTGTTCGTGAATTAAATGTATTTGTAATGTTTGGGGGTATTGATCTGGCAGTTCCGTCTCACTGGGTGATAAAAAATGAACTTTCAGCTGCATTTGGAGGCTACAGTGATAGAAGAATTAAAACAGATGGCTATATTGTGAGCGAAAGTGGAGAAGAAGAAAGGCCGGTTTTGAAGCTGACAGGGACGGTGTTGTTTGGTGGCCTTGAGATAAGATCTTATCCCAAAAGACCCAGAACAATGTAAAATCGAATGTCTGAAAAATTAAAATCTCCCTCAGGATTACTGATAATTTATATATTATTCGGGCTTTTGCTCTCTCACGTTGAACTAAAAGTTCTCGGAGGGCAAAAGTCCGTTGTTTATTCATCTAATATCAGTTTTTTTATTTTCTCTTCAATCTTATTTCTTCCTGTTCCGCAAATCATTAATTTCTTAAATCCGGGATTTCAGAAATTATTTCAATTGATAATCTCCTACCTGATTTTGACTTTAATGATAATTTTTGGAGCTCATATGGGATCAAGAGGAATAACCTTTGTTTTTACTGGAGAGTCAGTTTCTTTTATAAACGAGTCATTCTATCTTAAGCTATTAGTTTCTGTTCCAGCTTTTATAGGCACACTGATTTATTTTTATAGTACTTATTATTACAAAGCCTTTAAAGAACAAATCATGGCTGAAGCTGACTGGAAAGCCCAAAAGAACGAGGTAGAATTGAATCTCTTGAAAGCCAGGTTAAACCCTCATTTTTTATTTAATGCGTTAAACTCATTAGCAGCTTTAAGTATTACTGATAATCGAAAAATGCCTGAATATCTAGGCAAGTTATCTGCCTTTCTTCGAACCATTTTATCAAAGAGAACTGAGAAAATCGTATTTCTTGAAGATGAATTGGAACAAATTCGCCGGTATATAGCACTTGAAAAACTGCGTTTTGGTGATCGGCTTATTTGGAAAGAAGATATTGAATATAATCGCGGGGAAGTTAAAATACCTGTTTTTATTTTTCAGCCTTTAATTGAAAATGCTATTAAACACGGTGTTAATGAAAGTAGTAAGCCAATTTTATTATCATTTAGCGGCAGGGTTTTAGAAGGAATGTTCAAAGCTTCTATATCTAATGATGTTGGTGAAATGCCAGGACATAAAAAAGGCACAGGATGGGGACTTGAAAATGTAAGAAAGCAGTTGAATTTAATTTATGGCAGGAAGGATCTGTTGAACATTTCAAAAGGCGAAGGTAAATTTACCGTTGATCTTTATTTTCCACTGGATGAACAATATTAATGATTAAAGCACTTATAGTAGAAGATGAAAAACCAGCAACTGATATTCTTAAGTATTACCTTGAGAATTATGATGATATTGAACTGATCGGTGCTGTGTCTGATGGTTTCAGTGGCATTAAAAGCATAAAGGAATTAAATCCGGATCTGGTTTTTCTTGATATCCACATGCCCCGCCTCAATGGCCTGGAGATGCTTGAGTTGTTGGATGATCCGCCTCAGGTGATTTTTATAACAGCTTATGATCAATATGCTGTCAAAGCATTTGAATTAGAAGCGATCGATTACCTATTGAAACCTCTTGAAGAAGAGAGATTGTCTTCAGCTATTGAAAAAGCACGGAATAAGATCAATTCCGGGGAAAAAACTGATTATTCAAAGCTTTCCAAGCGAATGATCGGTGATGAAAATGAATTTCTGAATCGGATAGCCGTTAAGCAAGGCAGCAAAGTCCATGTGTTTCCGATAGATGAAATTGTCTGCTTTACTGCTAATGACGATTATGTTAATATTATTCATTCCTCGGGTAAGTTTTTAAAACAAACAACCTTGAAATATCTTGAAGAAGTTCTGCCTCCGGATCAATTTTATAGGATACATCGTTCAAGTCTTGTAAATGCTGATTTTATTGAGCGAATCGAACCTTTAGAGAAGCAGCAATATGTACTAATCACTAAGAACGGAGAGAGGTTGAGTGTTTCTAAAAATGGTTATAGTTTGTTGAGAGAAAAATTAGGCTTGTAAATAAAATTAATAATTTGATACAACTCGATCATAAGGAGACACCAATTGAAAGCCACGACATTCAAATTGTGGTTATTTGTGATGAGGTTGAGAATCCTGATAATATAGGAATGATACTGAGAGTTGCTGATGGTTTTGGTGTTGAAAAAGTGATTTTTAAGTCGAAAATCAATCAGATACCTAAAAAGTCAAAAAGAGTATCAAGATCTGCATGGGAACGAATAAAATTCGATTTTACTTCTTCGATAGAGGAATCGATAAAGGAGTTTAAAATAGCTGGTTATCATATCGTGGCTGTAGAATTAACGAACGAAAGTGCCGACCTCAGGAATATTGATTTCAGAACTACAAACAAACTAGTTCTTGTAATTGGAAATGAATCCCGGGGTGTGTCTGCTTACGCTCTTAACCTTTGTGATGATGCATTGATGATCCCATTGTTTGGGGAAGGCTCTTCACTAAATGTCGTTAATGCACTATCAATCAGTTTGTTTGAGATTATACGCCAGGCAACTTTGTCCTGATCACATTCTTCCCATCTGACCTGTTTCAAAATCTCTTATTGCCTCCATTATTTCGATTTCCCGGTTCATTACAAACGGGCCATGGGCAACTACCTTTTCTTTCCATTGTTCGGCTGAAAGCAATAGAATTTTGCCGGATTCTAAGATTGAAATTTTTATTTTCCCTTTTTCAGGCTCAAAATATACCAGGTCACCTGGCTCGACAAATTCATTTCCTATTCTTGACACACCTTCTAACTGGTAAACAATTACCTGGTGTTTATGTGGAAGGTCAAAGCACAGGTGTTCCCCTTTTACACTTTCTATGGTAAATATATTTATATCAGAAGTGCGCCTTTCAGGACCTACAATACTTTTATAATTTCCCGATATAAGTTTCACCTTTGACTTTCTTCCTTCAAAAGGTACTTTAGGAAGTTGATCCTTAGTTAAGGGAAGATAAGAGGGATCACTTAATTTATCTTGTTCCCTTAGGTTTATCCAAAGTTGAATAAGCTGAAAATTACAGTATTTTTTCCCGTTTTCATTCAGGGCTTCTTTTTCACTGTGGATAATTCCTTTGCCGGCGGTTATCCATTGAACTCCTCCTTCGTCAATGATTTCGTCATTACCAAGACTATCCCTGTGTTCAACCGCTCCATCAAATACAAGTGACACCGGACAAAATCCTCTATGAGGATGTGGCGGTACATATAGCAACGGATGATCACCAGATTGCCTTTCTATTTTTAAATGGTGTAATAACAAAAATGGGTTGGCGTGATCCATTCCTGGTTGAGGGAATGCCTGTAGAATGGGATGATTGCCAACTCGGGTTTTTAATGCGCTAACTTTATATTCAATTGGCCTTTCCTTTTCCATTTTTATATTGGCTAAGCCTCAAGTATAAATAAACTTTGCTAGTGTTTATGAGGCTAAGGTTTAATCATACTGCTTTTTTACTTCAACTATTTAATATAACAAACGAGAAATAATAAAAAAAGGTGGTCTGATTTGATGGGTTTATTAAAAAAGGCACCTTTTAGATGCCTTTTTGGGTTTAGTTTTCTTTATAAATCATTGTCTTTAGTTCTTCTCCTTCTTTTACCATTCCCCTGTACATTCCTTCTGAATTGAATGAAAAGACAATATTTCCTAAGGAGTCTATCCCAATAATTCCTCCTTCACCGCCAAATTTTGTCATTTTTTCAATGATCACTTCATCAGCAGCCTTCTGTAGAGACGTTTTTTTATATTTCATGATCGCAGCGATATCATATGCTGTTACCGCTCTCAAAAAAAACTCTCCATATCCCGTGCAACTAATAGCACACGTTTCATTATCTGCGTATACTCCACTACCAATAACCGGGCTATCACCAATACGGCCGTATTTTTTATTTGTGAGGCCTCCAGTACTTGTTGCGCCTGCAATATTTCCGTTTTTATCTATGGCTACTGCTCCAACTGTACCAAATTTTTTATCGCTGTCATGATCGAGCTTCATGGTTCCTTGGTTTTTCACGCTTTTCAGTTGATTATACCTGAATTCTGAATAGAAATAATCATTGTTTACCAGTTTAAACCCTTTCTTTTCAGCATATTCTTCAGCTCCTTTTCCTGCGAGAAAAACAAATTCGGGGTCATCCATGATCATTCTGGATAGTTTTACAGGGTTTTTAATGTGTTTTACACTACATATTGCACCTGCGTTGAGTGTCTTACCATCCATGATAGAAGCTTCAAGTTCGTGATCTTCATTATGTGTAAAGACTGATCCTTTTCCTGCGTTAAAAAGCTCACTGTCTTCCATGCTGGCAACAGCCTCAGTGACAGCATCACTTGCAGAGCCTCCTTCTTTTAAAATTTTCTCACCATTCTTGAGCGCAATTTCAAGAGCTTTTCTGTAAGCATTTTCTTTTTCGCTGGTCATGTGATCTTTGAGTATAGTGCCAGCACCCCCATGAATTGCAAGGGCATATCTTGTATTTTTTGACATATTCGTGCCTTAATTGTAAATAATAAATGAAGTGTAGTTCCGAATCAGGAACATTCAGGAGGTGAAATAAATACTAACAGTCAAAGATTGGCTGCAAATTTAATAGCCCCAGGGGCTTACAAGATATATAGGAATCACGTTTCATTTGTGCGTAATGTATTAGACAAATATAAATAAAACAAATAAAAAAAGGCAAGAGCTTTAAAGCTCTTGCCTTTTAAATAAGAATATTTAATATTTAGTAAGCTCGAACTGTTTTTCCTTCCATAAAATACAAGAAAGCCTTATTTACAACATACATACCTCCCGGGGTAGGGAAGTCGCCAGTGAAATACCAGTCTCCTGAATGATTAGGACATGCTTTATGTAAATTATCAACAGTCTGATAGATAACTGATACTTCGGCTTTCATATTTTCCGGAGTAACGATTTTTGCTATTCTTTCGCTGATCTCATCATCTGTGAATGGTTCGTAAAGTTCTTTAACGTAATTCACATTCGATCGCTCTTCTACTGCTACCTTACATTTTTCATATACTTCATCGATTAAATTATCCATTCCTCGTTCTTTTAAAAGTTCGAGGGCAGCTCTGAACGCAATAAATTCTTTCATTCTTGACATATCGATTCCATAACAATCCGGAAATCGTATTTGTGGAGCTGAAGAAACAATGATAATTCTTTTTGGCTCGAGCCTATCGAGTGTACGAAGGATCGATTTTTCTAAAGTAGTTCCCCTGACAATACTGTCATCAATGACAACGAGTGTATCAATATTTTTATTGATCACTTCATATGTAGTGTCATAAACATTCGAAACCAGGTCATCTCTGGCATTGTCATCTGTGATGAAGGTTCTGAGTTTCGCATCCTTTAACACAAGTTTTTCAACTCTCGGGTGTAAAAGCATTAAATCGCTCAATTCATCATCATTCAGATCTCCTTTGATGATCCTGTCTTTCCTGTAATTAGCCAGGTATTCATCAATGCCTTCCATCATACCCAGAAATGATGTTTCGGCTGTATTTGGGATATATGAGAAAACTGTGTTTTTAAGATCGTAATCAATGGCTTCAAAAATCTGAGGGAGCAATAATTTTCCCAGGTCTTTTCTTTCATTGTATATTTCAGGATCATTACCACGGCTGAAATAAATTCTTTCGAAACTGCACGATTTCTTTTCTAACGGATCTCTGAAAGGTTTTTCTGAATAAGAACCATCTTTTTCTATTATTAATGCATGGCCTGGTTTGATCTCATGAATTTCAGAATATTCCATACCAAAAGCCGTTTTGATAGCTGGTTTTTCAGAAGCAACAACAACGATTTCGTCATCTGCATAATAATATGCCGGTCTGATTCCTGATGGATCGCGGGCAACAAATGCAGCTCCCGAACCAACTAATCCTGCCATAGCATATCCACCGTCAAAATCTTTACAAGCACGCTGAAGAATGCGTTGAATGTCAAGTTCAGTTTCAATACGCTCAGTAATTTCTATATTAGAGAGTTCACCTTTATATTTTTCAAAAATCTTTTGATTTTCATCATCGAGGAAGTGACCGATTTTTTCAAGCACGGTAACAGTATCTGCTTTTTCTTTCGGGTGCTGACCAAGTTTTACAAGAATATCAAATAATTCATCAACATTGGTCATGTTAAAGTTACCCGCTACAGCTAAGTTTCTGCTTCTCCAGTTATTCTGACGTAATTTAGGATGACAGTTCTCAATGCTGTTAGTTCCATGAGTTCCGTATCTTAAATGACCTAGCCAGACTTCTCCAGAAAAAGCAACATTCTCTTTGAACCAATCCGGGTCGTAAAATTTATCGCCCCCGTTTTTAATTCCTTTTCTATACTTCTTAGTTACTTTTTTGAATATATCCTGAATCGGGTTTGGATCAATTGATCTGTACCTGCTTATATAACGCTGTCCAGGTTTAGTATCCAGTTTGAAATTGGCAATACCTGCACCATCCTGTCCTCTGTTATGTTGTTTTTCCATTAACAGATACATTTTACTCATGGCGTAGGTAGGTGTGCCATACTTTTCGAAGTAGTAAGAAAGTGGCTTTCGCAACCTTAACATTGCAATACCACACTCGTGTTTAATAGAATCGCTCATTCGGTCCCCTTCTTAATTGGATGCAAAATTAATACTATTAATTACGTCGAACAACCAATCAGGTTGGAAGAATAGTAGAAAAATTGGCGTTGTAAGAAATAATAGAAATATTAATTCAAATAAATTAAAGGTCACTGGCTCCCTTTTTCCTTCTGATTCCTTGAAATACATAAAGTATGGAATTCTTAAATAATAGAACAATGCCACCACTGAAATACCCAGTCCAATCAATAACAGAAATAAATAAATATACTGTCCTGACAGTTCGAAATTTTCCCATACTGTCGTGAATAGAATGAATTTAGCAGTAAAACCAGCAGTTGGTGGCAAGCCTGTCAGGGAGATCATCAATATTACCAGGGCAGTAGATGCTACAGGTGCTGCTTTTCCCATACCTTTAAAATCACTGATTTCATCTGATCCGGTAGCATTTTCCAGTTTTATCAGAATAAAAAACACCCCGTAATTCATCAGTATGTAAATGAAAATATAAAATAACAAAGCATAAAGCCCCATCTCTGTAAGCGATAATATAGCTATCATCATAAACCCGGCATGACTGATGCTTGAATACGCCATCATTCGTTTGCCGCTTTTCTGCCAGATAGCTGAAAAATTAGCCACGATCAAAGTGAATATTGCAGCTATTCCAAGCATTTCGTCCAGATGAAGAGATATCGAAGAAATCTCCAGATCATTTATGCCCATTCGATTAACAATGTTGAACATCATCATTAATCCTGCAATTTTTGGAACTATCGAAAAGAATGCTGTAATACTTGTAGGAGCAGCTTTATAAACATCGGGTACCCATACATGAAAAGGAAAAATAGATATTTTAAAAAACAGACCTGAAATGATCATAATCAAAGCAAAGCCAAGTCCAAAGTCGATTTGCCTGCCTTGAGCAGCAATTTCTGTCAGATCAATAAAGCCAAAGCTGTTAGTGTAGCCGTAAAGTAAGCTGATGCCATATAACATTATAGCTGATGCAAACGCACCGAATAATACATATTTCATAGCTCCTTCAGATCCTTTTCTATCAAATTTGAATCCGGCGATCAGGTAAGATCCCATACTTACAGTTTCCAGGGCAAGGAAAAACATCAGGAAATGATTCGCCTTTACCATTAGAATTGATCCCAAAGTAATGAGAGTCAATAAAGAAAAGTATTCACCTTCCCCTTTTTTTTCTTCTTTGAATGGTTTTTCAAAAGAAGTAATGAGAATAGTAAGCAGGGTAGCAATAATCAATAAAATAGATAGAAACAGACTTAGCCTGTTGACCCGTATCATATTTTCGAAGATATTTTGAGGACCTTCAACAGTATTCCAATCATTTATTGAAGCTATCAGGGCAACTAACAAACCTGTTGTTGCTGCCATATATAATAATTGTGGGTTTTCTTTTCCGAATAGGAGATCCATCACAATTATAGCGATAATTGATAATACAAGAGTATATTCAGTCGTCAGTAAGGGCAGCGACCTGATGATCTCATCTATGTAAACTGATATGTCTGCAGCTAAAAGCATGTTCATCATTTAGAAATACTACTTGACATGATATGATTGATTAACCCTTCTACTGTTGGAGCTACCCCATCTATAAAAATCTGCGGGAACAGCCCGAAAAATAAAATTGCAATGGCCAATGGTGTGAACATTAAATAATCCACTGGTTCGAGATCTACCAAAGCTCGTTCTTTTTCCTGTTCTCTATAATAAAATTTTCCAAAGAACATCCGCTGTAAAGTCCATAGGTAATATCCAGCTGTTAATATCAAGCCTATCGCTGCTATAATTACTAAAGATCTTGGCAAGATTCCATTTTCGGTCGAAGAAGAAAATCCACCAAGGAAAACAAAAATCTCTGCGATAAACCCGGAAAAACCGGGTAGGCCAAGTGATGCGAAAAAGGCAATGACTACAAAAAATGTATATTTTGGCATTTTCTTGGCAAGGCCACCATAATGATTTATTGTTCGATCGTGGGTTCTCGAATAAACAACTCCGGCGATAAGGAATAGCATGGCAGAAATAAGACCATGGCTGAATAACTGGAAGTTTGCTCCCATAAAACCCTCATTGGTTAATGAAGCAATACCCAAAAGGAAAAATCCCATATGACTTACAGAACTGTAAGCGATCATTTTTTTCAGGTCTTTCGATGCCAGGGCGACCAGTGCAGCATAGATTATTGAGATAACTCCAAGTACTCCAATAACGTAACCGTATTGAGTAGCTCCTTCAGGGAAAATAGAGTATGCCATTCTTAGAATACCATATCCTCCAACTTTAAGCAATAAGGCAGCTAATATAACAGAAATAGGAGTCGGAGCTTCAACGTGGGCATCGGGAAGCCAGGTGTGAAATGGTACGCCCGGTAATTTTATCAGAAACCCAATAAATAATGCAAGAAAGGCCAGATTTCGGGCAGATTCACCCCATATTTTAAAATTATTAGATGAAAATATACTGTTAGGAATATAATTTCCAGTATCAGTAAGATAAGCCCATTTAAAAGTCCTGACCCAGTATTGCTCTTCGATATTTCCTTGGGCAAGTTCAGATTGCACAACTTCAACTTGATCTGCCAGAGGTTGTTGAATGTCGATTAGTCCGGCTTTTTCTCCTGTAGCAATTGGATCTATCGCAGATACGTATAAACCTATCATAACTACCAGTATCATCATACTGCCGGCTAATGTATAGAGGAAAAACTTAATTGCAGCATATTCTTTTCTTGGCCCACCCCACAAGCCGATGAGAAAATACATCGGTAACAACATAAACTCAAAAAATAAAAAGAAAAGAAAAAGATCCATTGCTGCAAAGCAACCAAAGATCGTAGTGCCTAAGAGTAAAATGAGCACGTAAAAACCTTTTAATTTTATTTTAATGGTATGGCTTGCCAGGGTTGCTATTAGCATGATAAATGATGTGAGAATGATCAGCCATATACTCAGGCCGTCAATTCCAAGGCTGTAACTAATATTTAATTCCCCCAATACTCCAAGGTCCATGCTAATCCATGGTAATTCATCATAGAATGACAGATTCATCCAGTCGTAGATCAAATTTGGAGTATTGATGTCTCCCACCGGATTGAAAGCGTAAAAGGCGATGAGTGAAAGAAGGATCTCAATTCCGAAGATTCCGGTTACCAATCGCCTCATTATATACCCGCTTCTGTCGGGCAGCAATAATATTATCGGAATTCCCGCGAGGGGAAGAAAAATTATCAAACTTATAAATCCGATATCCATTCGGTAATGTATTTAGCGGTAAAACATTAACATTAAAAATACGATAGAGATCACAGCATACAAGATGTAGAGTTGTATCCTACCTCCTTGCATTTGCCTGGTGATTTTACCAGTAACTCCACTGATATAAGCCACCATTCTGACCATTCCATCAATAAAATATTTTTCTATGACCTTTGTAATCTGGCCTATGATCACGGTTCCTATGGTAATTGCATGTAAAATTCCATCAATTACCTTCATATCAACTTTTTCCAAAAAACGCCCCAATTTGATCGTGCCGGGAACTATGGATAGGTTGTAAAAGTCATTAAAATATAATTGCTCCCTGCTTAACTTCAAAAATGGTGTTTTAGAAGTGAAGGTAGGAGAGGCGTAACTTATTCTCCTTCTGGTTAAACCATAGATTGCTGCAGATAATCCTATAATAGTAAGAATAACTGCAGTAGCAGGTAGCCATGTAGGAGCTGAATATTCAATATTTTGAGGGTAGGAAGTCAGGGAGCTAAATAAACTAATTTCATTTGCATGAAAAGGGTTTATTGAAAAAGGTATCCAAAGCGAAAGTAGAGCAAGTATCGCAATTGGGAAAATTAATTGTTTGTTATCACTCGTACTAAGTGATTGTAATTTGAATGAAGTATTGTTTTTAAGACGGCTTTTTCCCATGAAGACTAAATACCATTGCCTTCCCATGTAAAAGGCTGTCAGCCCTGAAGTAATGAGTAATATTGCAGGAACCAAAAATCTGAAATCGCCTCCCTGTGCATAAATTAGAGCATGTTTTATGACACTTTCTTTAGATAAAAAACCTGAACTAAATGGAATAGCACATAAAGAAGCGGTCATTATAGTATATCCAACAAATAATATCGGGTTTATTTTCCTCAGTCCTCCCATAAATCGCATATCCTGGGCATCAAAATATTTAGGAAGGTCACTTTCGGAATGCTCTCTCTGGTGCATATAATATATTATTGCACCTGCTCCCAGGAATAATCCTGCTTTAAAAAATGCATGAGTGAATAAGTGAAACATGGCTGCTCCTGCCGAACCTGTTCCTGCAGCTACGATCATATAACCCAGCTGAGAAATTGTAGAAAAAGCAAGGACTTTTTTAATGTCATTTTGTTTGATCGCTGAAAAGGCAGCTATTAATGCAGTGATTGTTCCGATTATAACTATAAAATCACTCACCCATCCGATATATAAAAATACTGTTCTGGAAAGCATATAGACACCTGCAGCAACCATGGTCGCAGCATGTATTAATGCCGAGGCAGGTGTTGGGCCTTCCATAGCATCGGGTAACCAGACCTGAAGAGGGAATTGAGCAGATTTACCCATTGCTCCCATAAATATCCCGAGCCCGGCAAGTATTATCCAGAAGATGTTTTCATTTTCAGGAGAAGTATTGAGGTAATCAGAAGCCAGGTTTGTAATAGAAAGATCATGAAATATAGCAAATAATATCCCCATTCCGGCCATAAAACCAAAATCCCCTATTCTGTTCATCACGAATGCTTTAAGGCCTGCTTTGGCTGCACTTGGTTTGGTATACCAGAATCCAATTAACAGGTAAGACGCCAGTCCGACTAACTCCCAGAAAACAAACATCAGGAACAAGTTTTCACTCCATACAATACCGAGCATTGCAAAGGTGAAAAAACCGAGAAAAGAAAAGTAATGATGAATTCTTGGTTCGTCTTCCATATATTTTCTGGAAAAAAACGAAACCAGGGTAGCAATGAACGAAACCAGTAATGCCATGCTGATTGATGCATCGTTGGCCCAGATATCAAGGGAAATATTCAGTTTACCAATATTTAACCATGGTATACCTGCAATAATTTCATTTCCTTTATACAAAAAGAAAAATATTACAGAATGTATCAGGGTACTTATAGCAAGAGCACCAGAAACAAGGAGGCCTGAATTTTTACGGTTCTTTAAAAATATGCCTGATATACCACACAAGAGGGGAATCAGCCAACCGCATATGATCAAAATATTTATAATAAAATCGTTTTGCTTCATTTATCAGCCTTTTAAATCAGCGATTTCGTCGACATCAGTAGTTTTGTAAAAGCGGTAAACCCTGAGAATTATAGCCAGAGCTACGGCAGCTTCAGCAGCAGCCATTACTATTAAAAATAAACTGAACATTATTCCATGAATAGCTTCAGGTGACTTCATCGCGAAAGCCACAAAGTTAATATTTGCTGCATTAAGCATAAGTTCTATTCCCATAAGAATCATAATGCCGTTTTTCTTAATCAAAACGATCATAATTCCGATACAAAACAGAATGATACTAACCAGAAAATATAATTCAATTTGTGTCATTTTCCTTTTTCGATATAAATAATGAACCAACAAGTATCACCAGCAGAATGACTGCAATTAATTCAAATGGAAGTAAGTATCGTGTCATGATTTCTACTCCAAGTGATTCTACAGGATGCCCCATTAAAGGGATATTGTTATCAGTACTTCTCAATGAATCACGAAAGCTACTTTGAGAATAGATCTGTGTGAATAATAGAAAAATTGCTAAACCGGCAAGAATTCCGGGTATTACACGATGATTACCTGCTTTGATGGTTTTTCCATCAGCCCTGTTGGTAAGCATGATACCAAATATTATTAAAACAAGGATACCTCCTGCATAAACCAGCAATTGAGTTACACCTAAAAATTCTGCCCCGGCCAAAAGATAAAGACCTGCTATACCTAACAAACATACCAACAGACCAAACGCAGCATGTAAAATATGCCTGGTAATTAACACAAATAAGGCACTGATTACAGTAATGACTGCGAAAGAGTAAACTGCTATGGTTCCTGCATCAAGCATTATTTATCTTCTTTTTTGTTGTCATCATTATTACCCTCTTTCTTTTTCTTCATCGGCCTTGGAATAAACTTGGGCTTAGCAGCTTTGGGTTTAGTGGAGTCTGCAGACTTTTCACTACTTTCTGAAGTTGCTCTGCTTTCAGCTTTTTCCCTGGCCATTGCTGCTTTCTCCTCCATTGCTTTTTCCAGGTCGGCTTTTGCATCACTGATCTCTTTTTCTGTCATCTTACTGAAAGGGAAATTGTGATCTGTAATATCAAAAGTGCTGTAATCATAATCCTGGGACATTGTCAGACACTCAGTAGGACAAACCGTAGTACATAAACCACAAAAACAGCATTTAGCCATATCGATATCAAACTTGGCTGCATGGATACGCTTTGGAGTTCCATCAGATGTTTTGCCGATTTCCTCAGTTGCTTTTACAGGTTCTATATCAATGCAGTCAACCGGACAAACTTTGGCGCATTTATCACATACAATGCAATCTTCTATTTCATTATGAAGCTGATATCGTCCTTTTTCCGGAACAGGCATTTCAAACCTGGGATATTGCACAGTAAATAAACCCTCTTGTTTTTCGAAATACTTTTCGCTGTCGACATTTTCTAAGCTTCGTTTTTTTCTGGCAAGAGGTATGTGCTTCCAGGTAGTTTTTAAACCTGTAATCAGGGTGTCAAAAGCCTCGGTTATATTTCCAAAATATGTGTTATTTGCTCCTTTTCTTTTCATCACAACAATGCCAATTTCCAAAGTCCGACAATAAATATAATAATCAAAGCTGCAGGAGTAAGATATTTCCAACCTAAATTCATTAATTGGTCTACTCTTAAACGTGGGAATGTCCACCTGATCCAGATCTGACACAATACAAGTGTCATAGCTTTCAGACATAACCAGAAAATACCCCATAAGTCAGCTGATATAGAGCCCGGAGTACCTGATGTCCATTCTGCTAATTTAAGTGCTCCTATATTTGGGAGTGGTGTACTCCAACTACCCAGGAATAAAACCACCGCTAGAAATGAGGTTAAGAGCATTACTCCATATTCTGCCAGCATGATAATGGCAAATCTAAAGCCTGAATATTCAGTGTGAAATCCGGCAATAAGTTCTGATTCAGCTTCAGGCAGGTCAAAGGGTGCCCGGTTACTTTCCGCCAGGGAGGTTATAAAGAAGATTACAAACCCTATAATGAGTGGAGGCATTCTGAATATATTCCAGGATAATATCCCTCCATATTTTCCAACATTGATTCCTAAAAATTTAAGCCCGAATAAATAGCTTTCGGTGTTCTTAGTAGCGCTTTCGTAAAATATACTCTGTTGCATACTTATTTCCTGGAGGTCTAAAGTACCACTCATCATTATGACGCCAAGAACTGCTAATCCTAGGGGGATTTCATAAGAAACGATCTGGGCAACTGATCGATAAGCTCCAATGATTGCATATTTATTGTTCGACCCCCATCCGGCCATTAAAATACCTAATATGTCAAGTGATACGATGGCAATTGCATAGTAAACGCCTGTCGCTACGGTAGATCCAGTGATGTTTACGCTCAAAGGAATGACAGCAAATGCAGCAAACATTGCAACGAATATAATAGTTGGTGCTATTGCAAATAATGGTTTATCTGCCGCAAAAGTGAAAATATGTTCCTTTTGAAGCAATTTTAGAATATCTGCGAAAGTTTGTAACAGACCTTTATAGCCTACTTCCATCGGGCCGTAGCGATCCTGAATAAAAGCACTGATCTTACGTTCTGCATAAATAGCTATCAGACCATAAAATACAAGAAACCCTAAAAAGAATAAAAAGCTTATCATATCGCCGTAAAAATAGGTTTAGGCGTTTAACTTTTATTTAATGTTTCAACTAACTGTTCGGGGGCTTAATTGTTAGTTGAATTCTAATACGAATGTAATACTGAATTGCTTAAATGACAATAAACTCAACACCTAATCATCCCACAATGGATATTTTTCAAGATGAACCTCTTTTTTGAAGAAAAAACGAGTGCTGAATTCAAAATTTGCCGTATAATCTGAAACGTAAAAGTGATCTTCTCCCTCAGGTTTTTCATTAAGAAGATTATTGTATTCCAAATAGCCTCTCAATGCTTTAGCAGTTATCACACTACTGTCTATTACATCAGTTGATTCTCCAATTAACGATTGAATTTCTTCTTTGATCACAGGATAATGCGTACAACCTAAGATCAAGGCTGAAATATCTTTCAATACAGGGTTTTCAAGGTATTCTGAGATAATCGCCTCTGTGATTTCTTTTTTATGAAAACCTTCTTCGATCATTGGCACCAACAAAGGGGTAGCTAATGATGAAAAATCAATATTTGCCTTGATATCGTCTATTTTTTTCTGATAAACACCAGAATTAACTGTTTGCATAGTTCCAATCAAGCCAACTTTCTTATCTCTGTATTTTTCCCTCAAATGATCGATCACCGGATTTATAACGTCAAAAACTTTTGCTTTTTTACCGGTGTATTCTCTGATTAGATCATAAGAAGCAGTACTGGCTGAATTACAGGCAATCAAAATAACTTTGCATTTTTTCTCCAGAAGCCACTGGCTGATCTTTACTGAATAAGATTGTATAGCTGCAGTTGATTTGTCACCGTAGGGTAAGTGAGCGGTATCGCCAAAATATATGATTTGCTCATTTGGAAGCAGTTCTTTTAC
Source organism: Mangrovivirga halotolerans (assembly GCF_026241165.1). Classification (GTDB taxonomy): domain Bacteria; phylum Bacteroidota; class Bacteroidia; order Cytophagales; family Cyclobacteriaceae; genus Mangrovivirga; species Mangrovivirga halotolerans. Next base: position 599,546 of record NZ_JAPFQN010000003.1, read on the forward strand.
AGCACGGGCGACAGTAAGGCCTCCAATTCCACTATCAAAAATACCAATAGGTTGTTTTGCTTGCATCGAAAGTAATTTGCAACAAAGATTAAAAAATTACTCTGAAAATCTATCAGAATCTATAGCTGAATTTACACTTTTGACCATTTTCAGGTTCTTTTCTTTATCGAATATGAATAGAAAATACGTGGTTTCTGCATTATTTTCTTTTACCATAGCGGTTAAAGTATTGTTTTCCGGTTTTGAGAAATACAGCACATTTGCCTCCTGGTATATGTTTTTGTTGCTATGAGGTATCAGTGGATCTTGATAATCTTCAAAATAATTATAGCTATCAAGTATTCTTAAAGAATCGTAAACCGGTTTTCTGTTTTCTGGCGAGGCCAGCTCGTATAGAAAAAGTTTTAATGGAATGAATATTACGCTATCACTTACAACGAAATCGTTATTTTTTTCTTCAAAATATAATTCGATGAATTGATAGGCCTTTTCTTCTAATTTGTACTTGTCATATTCCGCCCTGCCGACAATAATGTCTGCTGCATAAACCGGGTCATTTTTGGCACCACAAACATTTTGAGAGTAAAGATCCATACTCAAAGTTGTAGCAAAGAAAAATAAAATAAACTTTAACTTGATCATCAAATTTGATAAACGGATTGATGACGCCAAAGTTAATAAAGTTTTGAATTAGCTTTTATTTGGTTCTTAATACAAAGGGCCTGCAATATATTGCAAGCCCTTATAAACTTTCTGTTTAATTTCTAATATATGAATTTAACTGTGTGATCGACTTCTTCACTGTCAAAGTGAAATAAGTATATAGTGTTTGCTTTTAGATTTGCTTTAAGCCTCGTTTCAGGTTGATCTACATTAATTAAATATTCTTGTTGTCCCGATAAATTAATTATTGAAAGCTGACCTGTATAATTCTTTTTAACTTTTACAATCAATTCATTGTTGTTTTCCGAATATTGAATCTGGTAATTTCTTTGTTGCTGATCCTGACTAATTGATCTGATATTTAATACTTCCTTATTGCTTTTTAGCCGGGAAGATGAATTACCCCAAATATTGGAAACTAACTCGGGATGATCTATAAAAGGATTTCTATTTCCCTGATATTGGTAGGCAGCTTCATTTCTTGCTATTTCTTTCTGGCTTACCGGATCATTGATATGCCAGTTTAGTAATAATTGGACGGCCCATGGTTCAAATGCAGTTGAAGAAGTACCGTTAAGAATTGCATCAGAATAAGCATTATTATTTTCCCATCCCGCTATAAGGTCTTCATATCTGGTAGCCATGTAAAAATAGGCTCTGGCTATATCTCCCTTGAATTCATCGATTGGTTCAAATACAATTCCTGTATATCCAGATGTCGAAGTTCCTGAGCCTAGTTTACTGCCGTTAGCAGAAATGTAAGATGCAGAGCCTACTTCACCATAGGGATAACTACCTCTTTTGCTATTGACATAGCCATCTGTTAAGAATATATGATGGATATCAGATTCCATAGGGGCAGAACTGCTAAACCAGCTTTTTGGAAAAGAATGTTCACGGTTATAACAATCCCCTTCTCCACTATAATTTCCGCATTGTGAGTTTGTGGAAGTATAGACATAAGGATCGGCACCATTTGGGTTTTCACTATAAATGTCTAAAAGTGAATTGTCATTTTCGTAATAAATATCTCTGCTGTTGCTGGAATAGAAATTCCAAATTGAACTATATGATCTCGGGGTGTGGGAGTCCTTGATGATCGTATGAAGAGCTGATTTAAGTTGAAAACCACTTAAGCCATCTGCACTACTATAATACCCATCTAATGTGCTTCCTCCACCGTTATTGCTGCCGGTACTTATGCTAAAATAAGTCAATTCAGAACCCCCAAAGTCACCCCCTGAAACGATGGTTTGACCGTTATAGTCAAGTGAATAACTTCCATATCCATAAAAACAGCAGATACCGTCACCGTAGCTATCATAGATTGTAAAAGAATAATCCCCGTCAGGAAGACAAAAAGATTCAGTATAACTTTTGTTGCTTTGATATTGTGATCCCGAAGAAATTGTAGCTCCTGTAGATTGATCTTTTAGGATCCAGGATGTTTCATAGCCATAGTTATCAGTTGTCAGTGATAGAGTTATCTCAGTTTCCAGACAGCTATCTCCGTTACCGGGAGGTAATTGTGAGGATGAGGGCTGATAATCGTCTACGTAAACTATTTCGTTTCCATCAAATCCATTACGGTCATAAAATCTAAGTCCGATTTCGATTGAACTTGTAGTAGGAGTATAAACATATTCGATTTTTTGCCATTGACCGGTAATGTTTTCGTTGGAATAGTTTCGGTAACCATCCACATATAATCTGGCTGCCACACTACCTTCTGTGTGGTAAACCCAAACTGAAAATGTATAAGACTGGCCCGGTGTCACGGAAATAGTTTGTCTGAGGTCTGTGCTGCTCTGGCTGTTTGTCATTACCGTGACTTTTGCAGAATAATTACCTGAGCGGATAAAGGAGGAAGGAGAGATTGTGATTCCATTATCTATTGTCGTCCATTCCTCAGGCGAATTGCTTGTCCACGATTCGAATGATCCATTGGAAATCTGGCCGTGAGTTATGTTATTCAGGAAAATTGAAACGATGAATAACATGATCGATCGATAAGAAAAGAGTTTCATCAGGTGTAAATGTTTGGTTGATAGATGATTGAAAGTTTCGCGAATAAAATATATTCTTTTAGAAAAAGAAAATTTGACAGATTAATTATTTATTAAGATTCAACTAACATCAAGTATTTTAAGCTGAGAAGGAATCTGAAATTTTATTAAATTGCGATCTGAATTAAAATTATATCATGAAGTTAGAACAAATATATACTGGTTGTTTAGCGCAGGGAGCTTATTATATAGAGTCTGAAGGAGAAGCGGTAGTAATAGATCCGTTACGGGAAACAAAGCCATATATTGAAAGGGCTAAAAGTTCTGGGGCAAAGATAAAATATGTGCTTGAAACACATTTTCATGCAGATTTCGTGTCGGGTCATTTGGAGCTTGCCGATAAAACCGGAGCAAAAATAGTTTATGGTCCCGGGGCAAAAACAAATTATGATATAGTTGAGGCAGAAGACGGTGATGTTTTTGAAGTTGGGAAATTGAAATTCGAATTATTACATACCCCGGGGCATACACTTGAAAGCAGCTGTTATTTAATGTACGATGAAGAAGGTAGACCACGTGCAATATTTTCAGGGGACACTTTATTTATAGGAGATGTTGGAAGGCCCGATCTGGCAATCAAGTCAGATCTGACCAGAGAAGATCTGGCCGGAATGCTTTATGATAGTTTGAGAGAAAAGATCATGAATCTTCCTGATGATATTATTGTATATCCTGCTCATGGTGCCGGGTCAGCTTGTGGTAAGAATATGAGTAATGAAACTTCTGATACTCTGGGTAATCAGAAACAAACTAATTATGCTCTGGCTGAAGATCTTTCAAAGGAGGATTTTATTAAAGAAGTGACATGTGGTATCATGCCACCACCTCAATACTTTGCAAAGAATGCTCAATTAAATAAATCAGGAGTTAAAAGTCTTGATGAAATTCTTGAAAAAGGGACAAGAGCTCTTTTGATAGATGAATTTAAAGACTATATTAATAATAGCGCGCTAGTTCTTGATGTAAGAACAGCAGATGAATACGCAAAGGGATCAATTCCTGGGTCATTATTCATCGGTATTGATGGTAGTTTTGCACCCTGGGTAGGAGCATTGATATCAGAGTTGGATACGCCTATTTTACTGATCACTCCAGAAGGAAGGGAAGAGGAAGCTGTGACCAGGCTTTCAAGAGTTGGATATGATAATACACTAGGGTACCTTAAAGGTGGCATGAACTCTTGGATAGAATCTGGAGAAGAAGTTCAGATAATTAACAGGATAGATGCTGAAACTTTTGCAGGCTCTTACGAAAACATTCAACAGCCTGTGGATGTGAGGAAACCTGGAGAGTTTGAAACAAGTCATGTTGATGGATCTCCTCTAAAACCGCTTGATTTTATAACAGAATGGCAGGATGAATACCCTAAAGATAGGCATCTGACATTGTTTTGTCGTGGAGGATACAGAAGTATGATCGCCGCTTCAATATTAAAAGCAAGAGGATATCAAACTGTGACTGATGTAATTGGCGGATTTAATCAGATTAAACAAACAGGAATGAAAATCGTTTCTGATTCAGAGGTAATAAACTAATATATCAGCAATCATGTATAAAGATATCGATACAGAAGAAGCTAAAGAACTGATGGAAGGCCCTGACACAGTTGTGATTGATGTTAGGACTCCACAGGAATGGGAAGAAGGAATTATTCCCGGAGCTTTAAAGATGAATATAATGGATCAGGATTTTGCTGAAAGAATCACTGAATTAGACAAGGATAAAAAATATTTGATGGTTTGCCGTAGTGGAAATCGAAGCGGAAAGGCTTGTCAGTATATGTCTTCAATAGGGTTTACTCATTTATATAATCTTGACGGAGGTATGCTTGACTGGGAAGGCGAAACAGAATAAAGGAAAATGACTAATTAAAAATTAAAAGAATGCCGGTTTTTTGAAAGAAAAGCCGGTTTTTTTGTGTTATGTCAGGTTATTTAATAATGGACACAGTTTGGGAACTGTATTTTTCCCTTTTTTTAGTTATTTTTCAAATCAGACAATTAGCCTATGGAAAAAGTTCTAGCTTTAAATGTTTCCGGACTCAGTCAAAAATTCCTGAAAGTCAGGGATATGGTTCTGGAACTAACTGCTCCGTTAAATCCCGGAGATTTTTACGTTAAGCCCAATCTCGATCATCATTCTGTTGCCTGGCATATGGGGCACACAACCTGGTTTTTTGAATATTTTGTGCTTCAACCTCATAAAAAAAATTATAATTTCTTCAGACCTGAATTAGAGAAGTGGTTTAATACAGGACTTACCTATTCCGAAACCTTTGAAAAGAAACAACAGTCCATCCAATATAGTAGGCCATCTGTCGAAGAGATAATTAAATATCGTAATCATGTAGATCAACACATGCTTGATTTGTTTGAAAACGATAAGGACAAAACTAAAGAAATTGAATTTCTGATTTATGTCGGAATTAATCACGAATTAAACCACGTTGAGAGAATGCTCAATGGTATTAAATTTCTATTGGGAAGCAACCCATTTAAGCCAATATATCATGAGTTTGATTCAGGAATTGAACCGAATTTAAAAATCTTCAAAGAAAATTACCTGGAGTTTGATGATGGAATTTATGAGATAGGCAGCAAGAAGAATAATCACTTCTCTTTCGATAATGAACGAGGACAACATAATGTTTATCTTGATGCATTCCAGGTATTAGACAGGCTAGTGTTGAACGGTGAATACCTGGAGTTTATGGAAGCCGATGGTTATGAAGAAGAAGATTACTGGACTGAAGAAGGATGGTTATATATAAAACAGAATAATATAGACTGTCCGCTTTATTGGGAAAAGGGAGAAGAAAGCTGGTATGAATACACACTTAGAGGATATGATAAGCTGAATCCTTATGAACCTCTAGCACACATTAGTTATTACGAAGCAGAAGCATTTGCAAAGTGGAGAGGTAAAAGACTTCTTACAGAGTATGAATGGGAAGTTGCTTGTAAAAAGCTAAGAGAGGAAATACCAGAGACTGCGAATTTTCTAGAGAAAAAGAAATTTCATCCATTGGCCAGAGTAGAGAAAGCATTTCAGTTTTATGGTGATTGCTGGGAATGGACAAGCAGTCCGATGTCAGTGTATCCTGGTTATAAAACGACATCAATGCCATTAGGTAAATTCATGCGGCCAGTAGCAGGAGGGCTTCAGGTTGTCAGAGGAGGATCCTCATTAAGTTCTTCTGAGGTTATAAGGAATACTTGCCGCCTTGGGGTATCTCCTACAGATAGGTTTTGGATGACCGGACTGAGGCTAGCTGAATATATTTAAAAAATTATAAGTTCAGGTTGGGAAAATATTACTATATGCAATAGTTTTGCTGCCCTGATTAGCACTGCCCAGGTGCTGGAATTGGTAGACAGGCATGGTTGAGGGCCATGTGTCCGTTAGGGCGTGCGGGTTCGACTCCCGCTCTGGGCACATAAAACAGTATCAAGAGTGCGAGCGAGAGCGAGAATTCTCGATACTGTTTTCTCTATACTCACTCACACTCTCACTCTTTTCAAATTTATCAACCAAACAAGATGTTTGATTTTCAAAAGTTAACTGTTTATCATCGATCCAAAAATTTCAGGAAATTAATTCGATCCTTACTTAACGAAAACAAGTTTGACAGAACAACCAGGGATCAGCTTTCCAGGGCTTCAATGAGTATTGCTTTAAATATAGCTGAGGGGTCGTCCAGATTCACTCCAAAAGATCGTAAACATTTCATGGTAATTTCCAGAGGGAGTGTAT
>NZ_JAPFQN010000004.1 GCF_026241165.1 Mangrovivirga halotolerans
TGGAGGAATTATCAAAAATGCTTTACGGATTGATAAAGAGGTTTGATTCATAAAACAGTATCGAGAGTGCGAGCGAGAGCGAGAATTCTCGATACTGTTTTCTCTATACTCACTCACACTCTCACACTTTATAACCATATCAACCAAAAAGAGATGTTTGATATTCTTTAATATCATTAACATCATTTATGTTTCTATAAGATTATTCGATTTTGATTGATCCAGGTAATAAATCAGGTCAAATTGAAGTGCAAAAAGAAATCAGTCTGATTACTTTTAAAACTCATTCAACTAAATCTCATTTATTATGCTAAGATCAATTTATTTTTTAGGAGTATTAACGATTTTCCTTACAACTTCATGTTCATCTGATGATTCTGAAACTCCAATTGAAATCAGAAATCCCGAAGGTGTTGTAATAAGAAATGTAGGTGATAATTATTTTGTGGATATCTATTTTGATAGAATATCTGTGGGATCCAATGGAGTTTTACAGGGTACTGGTGATTACTTTAGTTTTGTTATCAATGCATCAGATTTATCCGGTAAATATGATTTGTCAGAACCAAATGTTTCTGTTTCAGCAATAGAAGATTTTAATCCGGTTCAACCCGATAATGCAGTAATAAAATTTCCATCACAAGCTTTATTGACAGTAGATAAAGAGGATGATGAGGTGAGTAAAGTAACTTATACTTTAACTTATGATGGGGTTGAGTATCAAGGAGAAACTTCCTCAAATATATCAGAATTCTAATTATTATTTAGTCAAAAGAAATTACAAGCTTCCCGATATTCTGGTTATTTTCCATGGTTCGGGTAGCTTCAATTATGTTCTTGTAATTATAAATATCATGAATTACCGGTTTAATTTTTCCTTCCGTAAATGCAGGTAATGCCAATTTAGAGAAATCATTGATTAATCTGGCCTTATAATTTAATGATCTGGCTCTTAGAGTTGTACCAGTAAGTTGTATTCTTTTGGCCAATAGCTTAAATAAAGGAAAGTTTTCTGCCCTTGCTCCCCCCATGAAGGCTATTAATAACCATCTACCATCAGATTTTAATACATCAATATTATCGTCAACGTATGGTTTTCCGATGACATCCATGATAATATCAATTTTATTTTTGCCATAATTTTCTTCAATTATTTCTTTGAAACTCTCATTCTTATAATTGATTCCAAGAGATGCACCGAGTGTTTTGCAAAAATTAATTTTCTCTTCGGTACCTGCAGTAACGATACTTTCGGCACTGAAAATTTTACACAGCTGGATAGCGGCTGTCCCGAGACCACTTCCACCAGCATGAATTAATACTTTGTCACCTGATTTTATTTTTGCTATAGTATGAAGACACTGAAATGCAGTAAGAAATGATTCAGGTATGGCTGCTGCGCTTGCAAAGTCCATTTGGTTAGGGATGTTCATGCAAAGATCTTCGTTTACTACCACTTCTGTAGCATATCCACCACCTGCGAGTAAGCACATTACCTTATCGCCAATATTAAAATTTTCACAGTCATCCCCTTTTTCAATGACGACTCCTGCGCATTCAAGCCCAAGAATTTTACTTTCTCCCGGAGGAGGTGGGTATTTACCCTTTCTTTGAAGCAGATCAGCCCTGTTAAGCGAAAAAGCCTTAACCTCAATTTTTAATTGCCCTGCTTTTGGTTTTAAACTTTCGCCTGATTGCCAGTCCATTGATTCCAGATCACCATTTTCGTTATATATTATATGTTTCATTATTTCAGCTTTTTGCTATTTTTTTCTAATTTAAAAAGATGTTAAAGACTTACCGTATTAAGCGTACGCCTCCGAAGCCCGGATCTCAACCGGGTTCACTGGTATATACCGGGCAAAATGTTGATCAAAAAACCAATATTCAACTTATCAGGTATAATGCTGATTGGTTTGATGAAAACACATCCTTCTTTGAATTAGAGCAATTTAAAGAACAAATGGATGAGAAGCATATTAGCTGGTTGAATTTTCATGGCCTGAATGAGGTGAAATATATCAAGGGACTTGGAGATCAATTATCCATCAGTAATATGATCATGGAGGATATGCTAGACACACGACAACGTCCAAAATTAGAGGAGATGGAAGATTATCTTTTCTTCACTTTGAAATCCATTACGAATGCAAGGATTGACGAAGAGGATGAAATGAATATTGAACAGATAAACTTTATAGTGGGTAAAAATTATGTTGTCTCCTTACAGGAAAAGAAAGCTGATATTTTTGAAGAAGTACGACGAAGGATCAGGAATAATTCGGGTGTGATACGGTCTAAAGGAAGTGATTATTTACTTTTTTCTTTACTCGATGCAGTAATAGATCAATACTACTATGTTTTAGATCAGGTGATTGGAAGAATAGAACAGCTGGAAGAAGAAGTTCTTGAAAATTTTGACAGAGATGTATTAATTGATATTGAGACTCAGCGAAAAAAGTTGAATAATCTAATGAGAGTCATTAATCCACTTAAAGATGCTGCTTTTAGTCTTGAGATAAGGCAGAAATACATTCAAAAGAAAAATATGAAGTATTTCCATGACCTTAAGGATAATGTTCAGAATATTATAGACCAGGTAGATTTTAACCGCAATATCATTGATGGTTTGAGCAATTTGTATTTTTCAAATCTTAGTCAGAACTCCAACGAGATATTTAAGGTTTTGACGATCATATCATCCATATTTATTCCTATTTCGTTCATCGCGGGAGTTTTCGGTATGAATTTCGAGAAGATGTATGGTTTAGGTGATCCGGATGGCTTTACGATTACACTTACAGTGATGGCCTTAATTGTAGTTAGTATGCTGATCTTTTTTAAAAGGAAAAACTGGCTGTAAAATTCAAAGTTGCTTCAGAATCAGTCGGTAATTTCGATATACATTAAAATTTTTAGATGAAAATCCTTGTTGTTGAAGATAATCCTGAGTTAGCAGACAATATAAATACATACCTTGAAAAGGAAGGTGTAACAGTTTCTATTGCATCTTCTTATCATAAAGCGATAGAAAAGCTTGTGTCTTTTGAGTATGATGTGGTGCTTCTAGACCTTATGTTACCTGATAAAGAAGGATTTGATTTGATTCCTTATATGAAGGAAACATTTCCAACAACCGGTATATTGATCATGTCAGCCCGTGATGGGGTAGAAGATAAAGTAAAAGGTTTAGATATGGGAGCTGATGATTACCTGCCTAAACCATTCAATCTAACAGAATTATTTGCCAGAGTAAGGGCTTTATATAGAAGAAGAAGTCTAAGTGGGTCATCAGAAGTTAAACTTGAAAATATTTCAATAGATACAGATAGTGGTCTGGCCAGTGTTGATAATGTAACATTGGATTTAACAGGTAAAGAACTACAGCTTTTACTTTTCTTCGTTGTTAACAGAAAAAAGTTAATCTCGAAGAATGCAATAGCCGAGCATCTATGGGGTGATTATATGGAAGATACTGATTCTTATGATTTTGTTTATCAGCATGTTAAAAACTTAAGAAAAAAATTAAAAGATGCGGGCGCCATACCAGAGATAAAAACTGTCTATGGTCTTGGATACCGGTTTGGTTGAGATGAGACTTATTATAAAACTTACTTTAATTTACCTTTCTATCACTGTTTGTTCATTTTTAGTTGGTGGTGTGATTGTTTACAACGCAATGGAAAGCGAGATTGACATTGAGCAAAAACGATTTCTGAAAGAAAGGTTTGAAAATGCGAAAAAAGGTATCCAACGATATCGACCAACTGAGCCATTTTTAAGAACTAAGTATGCTATTTATCCTTTGGATACAGTAATAAAAGAAGAAACTATCAGTTTTTCGGATACCCTTGTTATGCACTCTCAGTTGCAGCGGCTGGAGCCTCACCTAAAACTTACAGGATACTATGGACTTGATACCCTAGCCTACAAAGTAGTTCTTTATGATGTGATAATCGAAAGTGATGATATCGAAGACGGGGTGAGGTCATCAATGATCAAAGTATTTTTCTTATTATCTATTTTAACAATAATAGTTTCAGTTATTAGTTCAAATATACTCTTAAGACCTTTTTATAGTACCCTAAAAGAGTTACAGGATTTTTCGCTTAAAAAAGGTGAAACACTGAATCTTCCTCAGACCCAAACTAAAGAATTGAGAGAATTAAACTCTGAACTTTATATGCTGTCTGAAAAGATTATTAAAGACTATAATTCTTTAAAAGAGTTTTCTGAAAATGCCAGTCACGAGTTACAAACTCCAGTTGCAATTGCCCGTGGTAAATTAGATATCCTCCTTGAAAAACACGGTGAAAATATGACTGAGGAACAAAATGCTTTAATATTATCTGCTCAAAATGCTTTAAAGAGTATTAGTAAATTGAGCCGTTCGCTTGGATTACTTATGCGAATAGACAATAAAGAATATGATAAAACCTCCAATATAGATCTAAGGAATGAATTAATTAATAAAATCAATCAATTCAGGGAGTTGTATGAATTAAAACAAATAGAATTAAAACAAATAGATTTTGATGAATGCAACATAAATGCTGATCCCTCCTTAATTGAAATCCTTCTTATGAACTTATTTCAGAATTCATTAAAACATAATATTCGTAATGGATTTGTGAAAATTAGTCTCGATAAATGCCAGTTGACAATTGAAAATTCCGGTAGGGAGGTTGAAGGGGATCCTGAAATACTTTTTGAACGATTTAAAAAGGGTGATTTATCTGCTGAAAGTCCTGGTCTTGGTTTAGCCATTGTCAAAAAGATCTGTGATTATTATGGTTTTAAAATAAAATATAAGTTTAACAAGGAAAACTTTATTCATACAATTAGTGTTAATCTGGTGTAATCTTCAGGTTTACTTCAAAATCTACTTGTAGGTTTACATTCTAAATTAACATTAATGATGAGACAGATCGCACTTATTTTTTTAAGTTTCTTAGCACTAAGTAGTTATGGCCAGATGTCAAAGGCCTTAGTTTCTGGTTTGGTGGTAGATAGAGAAACAGGTAAACCAGTAGAGTTTGCTTCAGTAGGAATATTAAATCCTACAGACTCTTCCCTTATAACTGGTAATATAACCGATCCGGAAGGTAAATTTGAAATACCTGTTCAAAAAGGTAGATACTTGATAATGGTCCAGTTTATTTCTTATGAAAATGCATATGTGGGTCCGTATGATGTATCAGGAAAAACTAATATAGGTACTATTCAAATTTCTCCTGAATCCACCACTTTAGAAGAAGTTGTTGTTTCTGGGGAAAAAACCCAGGTGGAAGTTAAACTTGATAAAAGAGTGTATAATATCGGAAAAGATCTTTCTAATACTGCTGCAACAGCGTCAGATGTTTTAGATAGATTACCGAGTATTACTGTAGATGTAGACGGTAATGTTAGTCTCAGAGGTGGTCAGGGAGTAAGGGTTTTAATTGATGGAAAACCTTCAGGATTACTAGGTATTGGTGGTGGAGCCCAGGGGCTTCAACAACTCACAGGAGAAATGATTGAAAGAGTTGAAGTAATTACTAATCCATCTGCTCGTTATGATGCCGAAGGAACCGCCGGGATTATCAATATAATTTTAAAGAAGGACGAAAGAAAAGGCATCAATGGTTCTATTCAAATGAATACGGGATACCCTCATAATCATGGTGTGTCAGCGAATCTTAATTTCAGAAGAAAGTGGTATAATTTATTCCTTAATTATGGTGTTAGCTATAGAAAAACACCAGGTGGAGGATTGGAAACACAATATTATGACTTTGGTGATGCGAATTCAATACTTGAAAGGGATAGAAATTATACTCGTTGGGGTTTAAACCAAAGTTTCAGAATGGGAAGTGAATTTTTCCTTAATGAAAAAAATACGATCACTGTATCAGGTTTATACAGAATAGGTGATGATGGAAATGAGTATGTGATTGATATTGATAGTTTATCAGAAAGCGGAACCCTTTTAAATCAGAGACAAAGAGTACAGGAGGAGACCGAAGACGAAGGTAATTACCAGTTCTCAATAAATTATAAAAGAACCTTCGATAAGAAAGGTCAGGAATTAACTGCGGACTTGCAATATGAAAACAGTGGTGAGGTAGAAGCTGCGGATATCTTTGGTTACGATATTGAAAACGGTAATAGAATACCAACTACTTTTCAGAAGTCAGAAAATGATGAAGCTGAAACAGAATGGTTTGGTCAAATAAATTATAAACATCCGATTGGTGAAAAGGGTAAGTTTGAAACGGGTTACCGCGGACAGTTAAGAACAATTGAAAATGACTATATAGTTTTTAATCAAGGTGAAAACGGAGAACTTGTCGTTAACCCTGATTTTACCAATGATTTTTACTATAGAGAAAATGTTCAGGCGTTATACGCCCAATTTGGGAACGAATCTGGTAAGTGGTCCTATCAGGCTGGATTGAGACTTGAATATACCGATATTTTAACTGAATTAAGGGTTACTGATGAAGTTAACCCGAGAGATTATTTAAATCTATTTCCAAGTGTATTCCTGACATATAATATTACAGAAAAGCAATCTTTACAGGCAAACTACAGTCGAAGAATTCAACGTCCAAGATTTTGGTACCTTAATCCTTTCTTTACGATCGCCGATGATCAGAATATCAGGGCTGGTAATCCAAATCTAAATCCGGAGTTTACAGATTCGTATGAATTTGGATTTTTAAATGAGTTTGATAAAGGTTCTTTATATACGGCTGTCTACTACAGACAAACACAGGATGTTATTTTCAGGGCTAGTTATAGAATTGATTCAGTAAATTATTCAATTCCTTCAAATCTGGGAATAGGCAGAAACCTAGGAGTTGAAATCAATTATAATATGGATTTTACCAAATGGTGGAACATGAACCTGAGTGTTAATGGATTCTACAATGAAACTGAGGGGACATTCCAGCAAGGGACATTTGAAGAACAGGAGTTTTATGTTGAAACCATGTCATTTAATGCCAGAATGAGTAACAGGTTTAAAATTGGTAATAGTTTTGACATGCAGTTAAATTCAAGATACATAGCTCCTCAAGAAGAGGCTCAGGGTAGAAGAAAGAGTTTATTTATAATGGACTTTGCTGTCAGTAAGGATATCTTTAAAAATAAAGGAACGCTGGCTCTCAATGTCAGTGACGTATTTAATTCAGGGAAATGGAGATCTGAAACGGAGTTTGCAAATTTATATTCTGAAAGCACCTTTCAATGGAGGCCAAGACAGATCACTCTTTCTTTGACATACAGAATAAACCAGAAAAAACGACCACAAAGAGGAAGAGGTGATTATGGTGGTGGAGATATGGGAGAATTTTAAAAAAGTAAGTTGATAAATATCTTAAGGAGATTCATGAAAATGGATCTCCTTTTATTTTATCAGCCAGTTGTGCGCGTTTTCAAAATCCTTAAATTTCCTTATGGTCAGACTTTCAGGCATTGCTGCCTTGGCTGAAGTTTCAGCAAAAATGTTTTCAGGAAATATCCAGGCGAATTTTTGTAATCCGGCATTGACCATTTGTGGAAACCAGTATTCAGAAGTCCAGGTTGAAGCTGTATTCCATGGACCTCTAACATCACGATTGTCATTTAATATTTTTTTGCATTTATGGTTTTTGAATTTCAGGAGGATTCTTTCTCCACTTGAATGTATTTCCTCATCGGATTGAAATCCAATCCATCTCAGATATATATAATCATAGTCATGGAAATATTCCATACTTAAGTTGCTTTGGTCTATGATTACAGTTTTTTTTAAGCTTTCTGAGTGAACCATATTCATTATTAACTTCCTTATTAATTAATTTACTTGTTTTAAACCGACAATGCCAGAGTTTTTAAATTTGATTGGAATCAAGTAATTCGATTTAAAGTAATTTTGCAATGTAATTAATTTTTGACCATAACAAGTTCAAATGGTTAATTGTTATAGATAATTTAAATGGATAGTAATAAAAATAAAAAAAAGCAGCCAAAAAATTGGCTGCTTTATCGATCTAAGTATATGAATAAAATAATTATTCCTGTAACCAGGCTTCTGCCTCATTATATGAATTAAATTTCTTAACTAATTCATTATCTGGCATTGCTTTAGTAGCGGAAAGTTCAGCAAAGATATTGTCAGGGAATACCCAGGCAAACTTTTTCATTCCTGCTTCAATCATTCTTGGGAACCAGTTATTTACTGTCCAGTCAGCAGCAGTGTTCCATGGGCCTTTCACTTCTCTGTTATCATTTAATATATCCTTGCAATCCATTGTTTTAAAGATTTTAAGGATTTCTTCTCCACTTTCCTTGATATCAGCCTCTTTTTGGTAACCAACCCATTTTAAATAGACATAGTTGAGGTCTTTATTATGTTCAACAATAATGTTTTTCCTTTTTAAAAGTACTTTGTGGTTTTTTGCAGTTACAAATGAATTTGTCATAATAATTAGAATTTGATGTAAAAAATATAAGTGTGATTATTGTCTTTCCCATGTTATTTTAAAGGCAATCCTTCCATTTTCGGTATTCGTCGGAGGGGTGCTTAAAGTCAGTAAATCATTATTTACCTCACCATACCGTATATGAATGTCTCCTCTCCAATTTGGATACAAAGAGTTTTGAACGGTATGCTCCAGTACTCCTGGTTTTGTTTCTCTAAACCTTCCGAAATAACCCATATATGATTTATAGGCATTGCTAAGTTCTTCAGGTATCCCTGAATCAAACGAATCACTATTAAGATCTTTTCTTGGTTCTTTGGCGATTTGAACGGTCATCCATCCTGAATCATCAAAAATGAGTAAGCCATCAGGGTTTTCGCCATAGAATGACTGTTTTTCCCCTGTTGTTTCATTTTCAAAGATCCAGTCAACTAATCTCCATGCACCTATAATCTGCTTAGTAATTTTCATTTTTTATTAAATCATTTTTAATGTTTTCCAGAATTAAAGAGATAGCCACTTTTGAATATTCCTCCTTATAGAGGTATCCGTGTCCACCATGAAATTTTCTGATTGTTAATGTTTTTTCTACTAGTGATTTCCAGTTTTGAGCTTGTTTGTCAGAAACCTGGTCATCATCAGTTGCATACCATACTTCAACAGTATTCTGAATTTTAGTTTGGTGGCTGAAACGATATTTATTTACAATCTTCAGATCATTTTTCAATAGTGACATAAGGTATTTAAGCGACTCATCATCTGATGCAATCTCATTGATATGTGGAAATAACCTGATTAATTCGCTGTCAGGAAGATCACTTTTATATCTTTCCGGGTTGTAGGAGTTCAATGCTGGAGTCGATGAAACTATAAGCTTATTAATTTTGATATTTGTCATTTCCAGTAAGTATGCTACCTCTGTAGCTATGGCTCCACCCATACTATGACCGATCAACCATACGCTTTCCAGTTTTGCTTCTGTAATCTTGTTAGCAATGTTAACTGCACATTGTTCAAGAGTTTCAAAAGGCTGAAATTCATCGGCTAAACCTCTACCTGGAAGATCGATAGCCATCAAACCAATTTCCTCAGGGAGCTCCTTATTCATTGAAGCATACAGAGCAGAGCTTCCTCCGGCATCATGAATAGCTATGATTTGGTTTTTCGATGTTTTATTACCGAAATAAGTAATTGCTGTGTCTTTCTTTATTCCTGCATCTGACTGTACTTCAGAATTCTTTTTAGCTATTTCATTAATTAAAAAATCGGTGAGGTTTTTAATATTGTCTGCTTTCCAGATCTTTGATATAGCCAATTTAATTTCAAATCCTTTTTCAATGTGGTTTCGATACTGAACTGCCATTAATGAATCCAGTCCCATGCTTTTGAAGGATGCCTGATCAGGTATTTCAGAAGAGGCTAACTGGGTGATTTTGGATAGCCCTTCAATCAGATAGCTTTTTATAATAGTTTTTTGTTTGTCTTCTGAAATGTTTTTAGCTAATTCTTTTAAAAGAGAATCTCCATCTTTAATATCACGATCATCTTTTTCAACACTCTTATAAAATGTTGTTTCGGCTAGCTTTTTATGATAATCCTTAGATTTCCCCCAATTAATCGCCATAATTGAAAAGGACCTTCCAAGCGGATCATATTTGTTAATAAATAATTCTAATGCCTCTTTCATTTTCATAGAAATGAATCCTTCAGCCTCAGAATATCTTTCAAGATGATTGTTATCAGCGACCATACCGGCATCTTTGATTACGCCCCAATTGACTGAAAGAGCAGGTTTGTTGTTTTGAACTCTGTTTTCTGCAATGGCATCAAGTGTAGCATTTGCAGAAACATATGCTCCCTGGCCACTCAAACCAAAATATACAGAAGCTGATGAAAACATAATGAAATGTCTTAGTCTGCCTTTCTTATCGAATTTATCCATAGCTAAAGCGCCATTGATCTTTACCGATAAGATTTTTTGGATGGTTTCATAGCTCAAATCATCAAGCCTGTCAGGAGAAATAAGACCTGCAGCATGAATGAAACCAGTAATTTCTCCAAGGTTATTCTGAATCCCTTCCAGGCATTTGGTGAAGTCATTAAAATTAGAGACATCACATGCAACTCGTTCTATAACTATGCCTGTTTTTCTAAACGTTTTTATTTTTTCATTTTGCTCATCAGTTAATTCAGGGTTACGACTCACCAGAGCAATAGCTTTCACTCCAGATTTTGCGAGTAATTCCACGAATGAAAATGCTGCTCCCTTAAATCCAGTGAGAACAATTACTTCATCAGATTCAAATTTTCCTGGAATTATTGTTTTGTCTTTTACATTTTCAGGGATTTGTGAATATAATTTTGAATTGATAAGTACCCCTTGAAATGATTTTTCTGACCTCATGAAATTCACAAGAGCATCTATTTCCTCTGTAGAATAGTTGTTGTTAATATCGATGATTTTTATTGGTAGATCAGGATGTTCATTAATTGCAGTTTTTCCTGATTGCCAAACACCTCTTAGTGGCAGATCGATAGTAGTTTGAGCATACCCACTTGCATTACTAGTCAATACGGTTAAAGAATTGACTTTTTGCTTTAAAATTTGACCTAAGACAAACAAGTTATAAGATGCTGTTTCTGAAATATCTGTACTATCGCTATATGGGAGATAAATGATATTTTTACTTTCAATATTCGACAGATCAATAGATTTATCTGACAATTGTATCCTTATGACATTTAGCCTTCCAACAGATTTCTCAATGTCTTCAATAAGCTTTGTGCGGTTATCTTTTTCATTACAAACCAGGATAGGATTATCTATTGCAAAATCTTTTTGACTTGTCTTAATCTCAGTCCATTTTAATTGATATACCTTAGGTGATTTTTCGTTAGAATCTATTGATGGAATTAGTCGGGCTGATACCTTATTTATTTTTGCTACCGGATCGCCATACATATTGTATATATATATCCTGGCAGCAGGATTTAAGGTGTCTTCGCCAAACAAATAACTAATCTCAACCAATAATGGCTGTGTAGTATTTAGAGAGTCGTAAATTTTAATACCTTCAATTTCTTCAAGGTATGCTGAACTGATATTTTCGTTTTCAGAGGATTTTGAAAAAATCAATTGTAAACAGTTATCCAATAACGCAGGATGAACTTTGCAATCAGAGAAAAGAGGAGTGTTATCAGATAATTTAATTAATCCATAGAAATAATCATTTTTACCATGAATGTTAACAATACTTTTAAATGCCTCAGAATATTCGATGCCAAGGGAATTAGTTATCTGATAAAATTCTCCGGAAGTAATCTCCGGAATATTTTCAGAAGGCCTGTCCAATAAAGGGAAACTGAAATTCTGGTTTATTTTTAACGTACAATTAGCTGTACGTTGCCAATTTTTATCCTGTAAATAATAAAAGGTCAGGTTATAGGCATCATCTTCAATTGAAGCCTTTATCTGTAAATCAATATTGGAATTTTTATCTAGCGTTATTGCCCGGTCAAATTTCAAATTTTCAATAAAGTAATTCTCAATATTTAATTCTGACATTATTTCGCTTACCATGCTAACATAGGTTGTGCCCGGTAAGACAACTTCTTCATTGACCTTATGACCTTCAAAAAATGGGAAATCTGATAGTGAAAAGCATGATTTCCATATTAAGATGCTTTCGTCACAGATATCCAGCTTCTCACCGGAAAATCTGTTACCATTTTTTCCTTTAGGTTTTGTGGCAATCCTCAGGTCAGGGACAAGAATTTTCCTTTGCATTGGATAATTGGGAAGAATATTAAGTTCAGGGGTACCCTTAAAAAATATTTTTTTCCAATCGAGTGGTGCATTCACATTAACCAGGTTGCCTATTGAATTTAAAAGGCTGATCACCTCATCTTTTTCTCTTAATAAACTATAGGTAGTGATACTGTTTGAATCAGATTCTTTAATAGTATGTTCAATAGCCTGAGTTAAAACCGGATGAGGACTCATTTCAATAAATATTTCAATTTCATCCTCAAGGGCTTTTTTTACTGCCTTATGAAATTGAACAGGATTTCTAAGGTTTTTCACCCAATAATCCGGATTAAGAATTTGGTCCGTATCATTGTCAGGTAAAACTGTAGAATAGAATGGAACTATAGAAGGTACAGGAGCTATAGATTTGATCTCATTAGCCAATAAAGAAGTGAGTGGCTCCATTTGAAGACTATGACTTGCTACATCAACTTTTACCTGCTTACAAAAGATGCCATCTTCATCCAGTTTCTCTATTAGTGGTAAGAGATCACATTCTTTTCCTGCTATAACAGTATTTTGCGAAGAATTATAAACTGCAACTGAAAGGGATGAATCACTACCTGTAATGTATTTTTCAGCTCCCTCCTTATTTAATTCAGTTACTGCCATACCATATCCCTGGCCTGCAACAGTTGACATCAATTTGCTTCTGCCGGTGATGATTTTCGCAGCATCGTTAAGAGTTAATGCTCCTGCAATATAAGCGGCTGCACATTCGCCCATCGAATGACCAATTATTGCATTCGGTGTTATTCCAAATGACTCCCATAGCTTTGCAAGGCCAATTTCTATTGCAAATAATGCTGGCTGAACTATTGAAATATCAGAATTTAATGCCGGAGAATTATCTGTTAAAACTTCGACCAAATCCCAGTCGCAATAATTTTTCAGAGCGTTATTACACTCCTCAATAACTTCTTTAAATGCAGGGAAATTTTCCATGAGTTGTTTTCCCATACCAACCCATTGACTACCCTGACCCGGGAAAACAAAACAAACTTTATGGGAATTGAATTCTTTCTTACCTTTTAATTCAATATTAGAGACATCCAGGTTGGTTAATTTTTCAATAAGTTCATCTTTATCCCTGGCGGCAATAGTTATGGAAAGATTTACCGGAAGACCCTTAATTAATGAGGCAGCACATATATTCTGAGCATATTTCAGATCATTTTTTAATAACCGCTCAACAATATTGTTAGCTTGATCTTTTATAACCTGCGGATTAGCACCGGTTAGCTTAAGTAGTAAGCCAGGAAATAAATAACTGAAGTTGTTATTTTCCTCAACTGAACAATAACTGGTTAATGCTACATGAGCGTTTGTTCCACCCCAGCCGAAAGAATTAACACCCGCAATTAACTTGTCTTTGTCTAAAGGCCAATCAGAAAGCCGATCTTGCACTTCAAGTTTCCATTCCTCAAATTTGATCTCGGGATTTGGTGATTTGAAATTCAGGTTTTGCGGTAATTTTTTATATTTCATTGCCAGTAATACTTTAATAAGACCGGCAATTCCTGCGGCACCTTCAAGGTGACCTATATTCGTTTTGACTGAACCAATCCGTAAAGGAGATTTTCTGTTTTCTCCAAAAAATAATCCCAGCGCTTTAGTTTCGGTTGGATCACCCAATTTGGTTCCTGTTCCGTGTGCTTCTACATACTGTACTTCGCCTGGATTAATACCTGCATTCTTGTATGCATCTTGCAGCATACTTATTTGTCCTTCAGTACTAGTAGCAGGAAGTGATGCATTAAATCCATTGTTATTAACAGCAGTACCTTCAATTACTGCTAAAATTTCATCTTTATCATCGATGGCTTTATCCAGAGGTTTTAAAAGAACTATTCCTGCACCTTCACCTCTTACAAAACCATCCGCTTCATTGCTGAAGGTGCTGCATTTGCCTTTTTTAGATAATCCTCCAAATTTTGAAAGCAGAACATACTGTTCCGGGTCAAGAATATGATTCACTCCGCCCACAACTGCCTGTTCAATGCTATTATCAAGAATACTTTGAACAGCCATATGTAAAGCCACTATAGAAGATGAGCAACCAGTATCTACGACAAGGCTAGCTCCCGAAAAACCATAATAAAATGAAATTCGATTTGCTATTACATTAGAGGCTTGTCCAACAGCAGAGTGTGAGGTTGTCGAAGCATAAACATTTTTTCTGTGATGTTCAAAATCACTCCAGATGTTTCCTATGTATACTCCGGTTTTAGAACCTAACCAATTATCAAATGTAGATTTGGAATTTTCTATTGCTTCCCAAACAAGCTCAAGCATCAATTTTTGAGATGGGTTCATCTCCTTGGCTTCAGCTGGTGAAATATTAAATAATTGAGCATCGAAATCATTTATATTTCTCAGAAATGCTCCTTTATTCTGATAAGTTTTTTCGGCTGCCCTGGGATCAGGATCAAAGAAATCTTTGAAATTCCAGCGATCTTCAGGCATGTCACCGATACAGTCTACCCCCCCTGTTAGTGAATTCCAGAATTCAGCCGGTGTTCTGCCACCTGGAAATCGGCATGACATTGAAACAATAGCAACTTTGCACACGATAAATTTGTTTTGGTTATACTTAACGATACAAAGTAACTATTAACTCAATTAGGAAATGGAGTCAATTTAAGGGCTAATTATACAATGTAATTGTCAATAGTTTCTAGTATTAAAGTGAAGTAAAGAATCTTTACAATCAATGATATTGTCATTTTTATGTTAAAGAATTTTGACATGGTACACTTATAAGTAAGGTAGTGTGATGTGATAAAATAATAAGATTCATATAAATGAATTATATTATTACTACTTAAAAAAGAATTATTGCATCAAATTATATTAATTAATTTCTTTTCATAGTTATTGTAATGAGTAAAATTTATGTTTTTCATTCTTTTATTGAAGAATTATTGTATGATATTTCAGATAATGAGGTTAAAAAGGTATTAAATTCTGTTGATTTAAATAAATACCAAATATTTATTAATGATAAATCAAGATCTCAATTTCTTGCTGGAAGATTATTACTATTTAAAGGGTTGACTAAACTTCACAGCTCTTCTTTGCTAAAGAATATTGATTATTCTACTTCGGGTAAACCCTTCATTAAAGGAGTGAATTTTAATATTTCTCACTCTGAAAATTTAATAGGTCTGATAATCACCAAATCAGATCTTAAAGTTGGAATTGATATTGAAGAAATAGTTGAAAAAGTGAATTACACCGATATAGCAAATAGTTTACAATCACCTATACTAAATGCAAGTATCAATCTTGATGATTTTATAAATAGATGGACGATAGTAGAATCAATCATTAAAGCTTCAGATAAATCGTTAGATGAGATCGAATCTATTAATCAAAATAATAACGGCTTTTATGATTTTGATAGCTATAATTTTAGAGTGGAAAGTATTAAGGTAGATAATTATTGGTTGAGTTTTGCAATTGAATTGAAAGGTGAGGATAACTTAACTATAATAAAAGATGTAATAAAAAAATAGCCCGGAAGTAATTCCGGGCTGATTTCTTAATTTTTAGATTCTTCTTCTTCCTTGCTGACTTTTTCATTATTATTTTTAATGGCATCATCCATGGTTTTGACAAAATGCCTTTCAGAGTTTTTCAATGGTTTTTCTTTAGGCCATCCAATAACTTTATATTTAATGTTTTTATGCCCTGCTGTAGTTCTGAAATCATTTAGTATTTCCTGAACATCGAAATCCATTACTTTGGTTTTGGTGGCATCAACAATTATAGAGCTATTATCAGGTACCACATTCAATGCTCTCAAAATAGCTGCCTTATTTAGGAATGAAACTTCTTCAGAAAGTTCTATAGTTACCTTTTCGCTTTCTACATGATCATCATCATTAAAGTAGAATGGGTTCTTTAAGTTATAGAATAAAATAATAAATATGGCTACGGCAAGTCCGATTCCAATACCAATTAATAAGTCAGTTGCTACAATTGCTACAACTGTAACTATAAAAGGAACGAATTGGGTGAAGCCATTCTTCCACATTTGTTTGAAAAGAGTTGGCTTTGCCAGTTTATATCCTACTAAAAATAGTACTGCTGCGAGTGAGGCAAATGGTATTTGATTTAATACTTCTGGAAATAGAAGTACAGAAACTAAAAGCATCATACCATGAATTATAGCACTTGCTTTTGTTTTACCACCTGACTGAATGTTTGCACTACTTCTAACAATTACCTGTGTGATAGGAAGACCACCAATCATACCAGAAACCACGTTTCCGATACCTTGAGCTCTTAGTTCGCGGTTAGTTGGAGTAACTCTCTTTTGAGGGTCAAGCTTATCTGTTGCTTCAACTGAAAGCAATGTCTCAATAGATGCAACAACAGCAATGGTAACACCAGCAAGCAATATTGCACTGGGTTTATCGGTAAAAATTCCAAAATCCGGTGTTCTGAAATTACCTAAAAATTCATTGAATGATCCTGGAGTAGGTAACGAAACCAACTGGTCAGAAGATAATCCCCAAGTATTATTACCTTTAAAAACATAGTTTAAAATAATTCCTACAACAACAGCAACTAAAGGACCCTGAATCAAAGTGAAGACCTTATTTTTCTTCATGAAAGGTTGTTCCCATATAATCAGGATTGCAAGTGAGATTAATGTGATCAAAATAGCTCCCGGACTTAAAAAGTCGAGCATATAATACAATTCTGAAAATGTATTATGGCCATCAGTTTGCCAGAAACTCAGGTCTCCCTCATAGTCTGCATCGTAACCAACCGCATGAGGGATTTGCTTTAAAACAATGATAATACCAATAGCAGTAAGCATTCCTTTAATTACTGAATTGGGGAAATAATATCCTATAATACCTGCTTTCATGAAGCCTAGAGTGATCTGCATGATACCTGCAAGAACAGTTGCAGCTAATAATGCTTCAAATGATCCCAATGTATTCTGGGCGCTGATAACTATAGCAACCAGACCTGCAGCTGGTCCACTTACACCTAATGAAGATCCACTAAAAAAACCAACTACAATACCCCCGACTATACCTGCGATGATACCTGCGAACATTGGTACTTCAGATGCTAGTGCTATACCTAAACATAGTGGTACAGCAACTAAAAAGACAATTATACTTGCCGGTAAGTCATATTTAATATTTGAGAAAAATCCCTCTTTTAAGCTCATAATTTTAATTTTTGAAAATATTCAATATCTATCTATTCTTTATTTAGGAATAGAAAAAAGTCTTATATAATTAATCGAAAATTAAATAAATGATCTGGGAGGGGGGACACTAAGATCCTGACTTGGATCTTCGTGTGAGATCAAATAAGGCACTTTTGTTGATGTTGGGACTGTAAAGCTTTCATCATCAATGTCATAAAAACCGTGAAGATAACAAGGACTGTCTTCTTCTTCTAACAAGACATTTGAAGTAAATCCATCACCAGCCTGATTGTGATGATATTCCTTTCTAATCTCATTATAGGCATCAAGTGTTATGTTAATCAAAATGGAATTGCAAAAAAACCAGATAGAACTTAGTAACAGTAATGTTACAGGTATCGATCTGAATGACCTGATCAGGCTATATTTTGCTTTCCATGATTTCATTTAATTACAAATATAAAAAATAATTATGATCAAAATCTCACTAGGGCTTGTTTATTATTTGTTCAAACTAATATTTAAACAATTTGAAAATTTTTAATTTGATCATATAGTTTTGAATAAGACAGATTTACAAGTAAGTAAAGATTTAGTAATAAATATTTTTTCAGTTATTATTTTCTTGTTAATTGGCTTAAAATTGTACAGAAATAATTAATTCAAATCAATGCTTTCAAAAAAAGCTAAGTATGCTATAAATGCTCTTGTTTTTCTGGCTAAGAAAAAGGGTGAGGGTCCAGTACAGATCAGTCACATAGCTGAATCAGAGAAAATACCACAAAAATTTTTAGAAGCGATTTTGCTTGATATGAAAAGAGCCGGGATTCTCCGTAGTAAAAAAGGAAAGGGGGGAGGTTATTTTTTGTTTAAAGAACCTTCTGAAGTAAATATGGCTGAAGTAATGAGACTTTTTGATGGGGCAATTGCCTTTTTACCTTGCGTTACTTACAAATACTATGAAAGATGCGAGGAATGTAAGGATGAGGAAACCTGTGGAATAAGAGATGTTTTTTTAAATGTTAGAAATGCTACCGTTGAATTACTTAAAAATGCTACTCTTGAAAAAATAATTGAAAGAGAATCTTCAATGAAATCTTTGTATAATAACTAATTACACTTTTTACCGCTGTAAAACGGATTGCCAAAGCCCTGATTACATTTATAAGATTTTCTAATTGCTGTGATCTCCCAGAAATCAGACTTAGGTTTCATATAATATTCAGTTCTGACACCATACGTAGATTTATCAGGCAATAATTCTCTGTAAACAGTAATTCTAACACTATCTCTAGCTGGTCTTTTACTTAATACATCCTCTACTAATGCAAATTTAGCTGCATCATTTGGGTACTCATAGAAGTGCTGAATTGTTGAAAGAGGCTGCGTTGTCCAGGGCTCATTGTTTTGAGCTGCCAGAGCTATTCTGATATTCAGATCATTCGGATTGATTTCCTCATGAGTGTTATCAAATTTTTTGCACCCCGCAGCAATAATGCTAAACAAAAATATAAAAAATAATAAAATTTTAATGTGCCTCATTTCTATATGAATTTGGTACAAAGATAATAAAAGCCACTAATTATTTGGTTTATAATTGTTTGAAAAAGAGTCATGATTCTTGACGGGTAATGTCATGTTTTGTCAAGTTACTGGTTACCTGAGGTGTCGCAAAAGAATATACGCTATAAACCAATAAATTATTTATAAAAATGTGGAAATCATTAATTAGAGTTAATTTTTTACTGCTAATTTCTTTTTTCTCAATATCCGCACAGGATACTGATGATGGTGAGAAGGATCTTTTTGAGATGTCCTTAGAGGAGTTGATGGAAGTTGAGATTTATTCAGCTTCAAAGAAATCGGAAAGTAGTTTTGATGCCCCACTTTCTTCTACTGTGATTACAGGAGATGAGATTATAGCATCCGGGGCTACTACTATAGAAGAAGCGCTTAGGTTAGTTCCAGGGTTGGTAGTAAGAGAAGAGACAAACGGGAATTTTGATGTGCATGTACGGGGAAATGAATCTCTTCCACCTGGTAATTTTACATTTTACACTGAAAACAGTTTAACGCTTGTAATGATAGACGGACGAAGGGTTTATAATTACATAAATGGCGGTACTTTTTGGGAAGCCCTTCCAATTGGATTGGCAGATGTTGAAAGAATTGAGGTGGTCAGAGGTCCATCATCACCTTTATATGGTCCGAATGCTGTAAGCGGAGTGATTAATATTATCACTAAACAAGCATTCTCAAACTCCGAGTCTTCAGTAACTGCAAATGTACAAGGTGGAAATAAAGGAACTGTAATTGGAAGTTTTAATGCTTTAAAAAGATTGAAGAACAATAAAGTGTCAATAGGTTTAAGTGGAAATATTGAGACTAGGGATAGGGATGATGATCAGTATTATAACTGGTGGACTGGAGAGTATACTTCCAGAGAGGAGCTAATTAGTTATACTTATGGTAATCAGATAGAAAGTAATTCTTCCTGGTTTTCAGAAGTAGAAATGGCGAAGGAACGATTGGGTGTGAATGCATTTATAGCATATGATATTAATGAGGATGTAAATATTGATCTGAAAGCAGGATATCAAAATTCAGTTTCTCAATCTGCCTTTTTTGAAAACTTTTATTCAGTTCTCGGTGATAGAACTTCTGAGTCATATTACATTGATCTGACGTCAAAAGTCAAAGGATTGAATATTCAGGCTTCTACTGAAAGTGGTATTCAGGATATTGCCAGAGGATCTGGTTTTGTTGCAACATTTGATTATAATAAAACTGACCTGAACATTGATTATGCTTTTGATTTTAAAAATCTTTCACTTCAGCCTGCTTTTAATTACCAGCAAGCCACTTACTCTGATCTTCCTTATGTAGAACAGAATAATACTTACGGATTAATGAATGCAGAGCAACAATTGAGTAATTATGGATTTTCATTAAAAGCTGACTATAAATTATTAAATGATAAACTCAGATTAGTTGCTGCAGGAAGATTTGATAAATACAACGTTCCAGATGATGTGTATTTTACATATCAGTTTATTTCAACATATAAGTTTAATGAAAAACACTTGATAAGAGCGGTTGCATCAAGATCTAATCGAAGTGCTTTCTTTATTGATTCTTATGCAAATTATTATGTAGAAGGTGATATTGATGTAGCTTATATTGGAAATGAAGAATTACATTTACCTACGATGAATTTATTGGAATTTGGATATCGTGGAAAGCTTTCTGATAAAATATTGTTAGATATCGAAGTTTTCAGAACTGTTTTTGACAATACTGTAGATTTTCAACCGACAGAATTTTATAATACTGCTCAAGGTCCGGTATTGGAGTATCATTATTTTAATAGTGATTTGATCTCAACTCAAAACGGTATAACTACTGCATTAAGCTTTGCACCTTCAAATAAGATCCAAATGAAAGTTTTTGGAACGGTACAAAAGACTGAGTTGGAAAACTATGATAAGAAAGAAAGCGGTATAAATCCTTTTACTTTATCACTACCTAGTTATACAAGAATTGATCAGGAAAATAAAAGAACTCCAAATTTTTATGGAGGCATGACATTTAATTACAGACCGGTAGAAAAGCTTTCGATTTATTCGAGTCTTTACTACATGAGTGAGCAAGTTTATCGTCATGAGCGAGCATCAACTTCTGAAGAATTAGGAACTACTAATATTTCTCCGGTTACTACTTTGAGTATTAAAGCTTCATATGAGTTTTTTAAAGGGTTTAATGGATTCGTAAATGCAAGGAACTTACTAGCCGGTGAAAAGGACCAGTTTGGATTTGCTGACAGGATCGGTGCTCTTTATATGGCCGGTATAAATGTTAATTTATAGCAGTTAATTACACATAAGTTTAAGGAAAAGGGACTGAGTAATCAGCCCCTTTTTTTATTGAGTAATTAGTTGTTCTTTCCACTCTTTTATATTTCCCGAGGTATCAAGCCACTTGAGATATGATTTCTGAGTCTTTTTAATAAGATTTATCAATTTTATCTGCGCTTCCATGTACTTATTTTCCCGAGAGAAAACTAAAAATAATGTTGATTCACCAGCATTAAATAATTTGCGTTCAGCTTCCATCATCATTCTGAAATATTCAGCATTTTTTCTAACTGTTTCCAGCTGTTGAGTCAGATTTTGCCATTGGGTATGGGCAAGGCGTTGTTTGGTAAGCCACTCATTTTGTTTGTATCTCCATTGAAGGCTTGTCATTTCCAGCCTGGCTTTCTGACTATTTAATCCACCTCTTTCCTTTCTGAGTAAAATCGGGAAATTAACTTTTACGCCAGCATAAAAATTTTCATCGATTGCGTTACTTTGATTCAAATTTTCATTTTCAAAATCAGAAAAGAGGTAATATCCCTCAATCTTTATTTCAGGAAGAAGTCGCTGCTTCATTAATTCTGTGGTGTTCTCAATAATAGCAATCTCTGAGCGGTAATATCTTGAAATCGGATGATCATAAGCCAGGGAATCTATTAATCCGGCAACGAGGGGCTCTATCATTTCCTGATCCGGAATCTTTTCTGAGGTTAATTCCTTATTTATTTCCAGAGAATCCTGCCACAGATACAGGTCCAGACGTTGACTTTGTAGTTGATACATCAGTTTAGCATCGATGAGATCTGCTCTTCTTTGAGTTAGTTGGGTTAATGCTTCTAACGTATCGATGGCAGCATAGTCGCCAAGTTCAGCCGATCTTTTGACTCCACTGAATCGCTGTAAACCGATGTCCTGAAGTTCTTCCTGTAATAGTAAATATTCATAAGCTGCCTGCCATTCGAAAAATGCACTCGCTGCAGAAAAAATTAGTGAGTTCGACCTCAAGTCTGCTTCTGCGTTTGTCTTGTCAACTTTTAAGTTAGCATTTCTTAATTCCGTCCGTTGCTCATCCTTAATTAATCCACGACCCAGATCAAAACTTAACCCGGCTTTCCACAACCCCTCATCCGGAACAGTGAGTTCTGGATTTAAATAAAAACCTTCATTTTGCTCGTATCCTGCTTTGAAGTCAAGACCTGCAGCAGCGGTAGGTATGCTTATACCTCCTTCTCTGTGGGTGAAGTAATCTGATCCGTTAAATCGTTTAGTATCATAGTTTCCATATAATTTCGGATCAAATGCTCCCCGTTTTGAAAGCAATTCTGCCTCAGCTTCTCTGACAGACCACCATATTCTCGAAGCTTCAGGGTGGTTGTCGATCAATTTGATGACATCCTTTAGTTTTAGAGAATCCTGGCCACTGGTTTGAAAAATGCTGACCAGTAGAAAAAATGTAAATACCAGTCTTTGCATATTATTTTTTCTTATCAGAGTTCTGATTATTTTTTTTACTGTAAAAGTCTGGAGGGAAACCATTAATACGTCGCCAGATTTCATACCATAAAGGTACATCTTTTAGCAATATAATACCTCTGGTACCTGATCCTGGCCTTAATGCATCCGGCCATGAATAATCGGCAACCTCTTCACTACTCGGCGCGACAAGTATTCTGTATGTGCCATCAGGTTGGCTAAAATTATCAATAGCAACAATTTCACCACTAAAAGTTCCGTGTGAAGCACCAGGCCATCCACTGAAGACAATTGCAGGCCAACCATCAAAAATACACCTAATTTCCTGCCCTTTTTCCAATAAGGGAAGGTTGACGGGATTGATATAATAGGTAGCAGCAAGCTGATAATCTTTTGGCATGATGGTTATCAACTTTTCTCCGGCTTTAATATTTTCACCAATTCCAGTCATTGCAGCCTCGGTAATATAACCGTTTTGTGGAGCAGTAATGTAATAAAATGAGGATCTGAGTTCGTAATTACTCAAAGTATTTTCAATTTTAGCCAAATCGCCTTCTGCAGCAAACAAATTACTGGCAGCTTCAGCCTTTTCCGATCTGTTTTTAGCAATTTTATCATTGTAATCGGCTTCTATACTTTGTAGTGCAATTCTGGCGTTGATCAGTTCATTTTTAGATTTTAAAAACTTGTTATAGGCAGCAGTGCGTTTTGCTTTGGCTTCCTGAAGTTTCATTTGACCCGTTTCAAATTCTGTTTTAGATTTTAAACCGTCTTCGTAAAGCGCTTTTATCCGGTCGAATCTGGCTTCTGCTACATCCAGATTTGTTTCGGCTGCTTTCCACTCCATGCTATCTATCTGAACAGACAATCTTGCTTGTTCCAGTTTATTTGTGGCTTCCTGCAATTTGTATTTTTTTGCAGAAACCAACGCACTATATTGATTGTTAAGGGCTTCTATTTTACTTTGATAAGAACCTATTCCTCCTCTTTTTGCATTCACCTGTGACTGTGTCCGGTTCACCAGGTTAGGATCAAGATATTCTGGCTTTACCTCTCCAATCTTTAATATTGTATCTCCTTTTTCCACTTCCTGACCTTCAGATACATACCATTTTTCAATTCTGCCATCAATAAAGCTCTGGATAGATTGTGGTCTTTCCGATGGTAATAGAGCGGTAACTTCTCCTTCAGTTTGAATATTCTGAGTCCAGGGTATAAAAAAAGAAAGAGGAATAAGAAGTAACCAATAGTATTTATACTTCTTTGATGGTTGAGGCTCAAAGCTATCTATTTTATCAAACGACTTATATGAGGATGTATCTATGTCGTCTTTTACTCTTCTTTCACTTAGATTTAGCATCCTTTATATATTTAACAATTCAGCTGGTGAAAAATCAATAGGCCAGGTATACAATTTATCAAAATCATATCCTTCCAGGTTTAAATGTTCCTTCTTCGTGATAACAGCTAAAGGTATTTCGTTAGAAATAATGTATTCCAAAATCTGATTAGATAAAAACTCCTCATGGAATGTGTCTTCATTCCAGCATATGATCTCAGGATTCATACTTAAACACCTTGCGGCAATTATCGCATGGCGACTTTCAAAATCTATATTTGTTCCTTTGGGTTGAATGTGTTTTGAACAGGTAGCCTCTTCATCAAGAGTAAATTTATACCCGCACTTTTTGAGAAGTTGTATAATCTCTGAATCCTCCAAATCACGGTAAATACTAACATTTTGTCGTATTGTACCATCGAAAATATTCTCTGTGCCATTTAATAACCCAATATTAAATGGAGCCTTATCATTTTGCTCGATCGTAAAAGAAACATTTTGTATATCACTTTTATGTGGAAGTTTGATCTTGATCTTTTGTCCTTTGGTGATATTTAGAGAGCCTTTTTTCTTATTTTCAGTGTCAAATAAATTTAAAGTAAATGAACCCCTGCTTGTTTTTTCCTGGCTCTTTTCATCTACTAATGGAATATCCACAAGCTTTCCTAGTTTTTCCGATGCCGTAAGTGTATCGTATAGTGTTTCCATACTTAAGATTAGTTTTTCAACAGCATTCATAAGCATGATTATTATAATCTCACCAGCAACAAATTGACCCAGGTTCATACTGTCATTTATTACAAGTAAACCTCCAGGAATTAGAAGTAACCCCGCAATCAATATTTTAAGGGTCAATAAGCTATAAAATTGCTTAACGAGCACCTTGAAGTGATTTTTTCGGCTATCCAGGTAATTTGAAACGTAATCATCGGTTCTGTTAAAAGCTCTTTTACCTGCATTTCTGTCATAAAAGACTTCTTTCGTCCGGGCAACTTCCTGCAACCAAAAGGCTGTTTTATATTTATAATCGGATTCATCAAGACTACTTCGGAGGCCTTTTTCGCCCGTAAACCTCCAGACTAGCAACAAACCTCCAAAAAGTATGATCGAAATAGCAAGAAATATTGGGTGATATAATCCTAATAATATTAATCCGAAAAGAATTTGTAATGCAGCTGTAGTGAAGTCAAATAGTAACTTTGAAAACCCTTTTTGGATATTAATTGTATCAAAAAACCTGTTAACTAATTCAGGCGGATAACTTTTCTTAATATATTCCGGTTCCCAGTGAGGTATCCGATAGGTTAACTCAAATGCTGATCTGGTAAATATTTTCTGTTGGATACTCTCAGTAATATACATTTGTTTTACCTGCAACCATCCGTGTATAAGTAAACCCACCAATACAAGTAATACCAATAGGATCCAAGAGGTGGTTACCTGTCTAGCCATAATCAGGTTAATAATAGCCTGAATACCCAAAGGAAGACTCAGATAAACAATACCCTGAAAAAATGCATAAAGATATATTCTTAGAATATTTTCTTTGTCATTTTTTATCAGTCTGAAAAAACGCTTAAATGCCAGTTTAGTGGTCTTATTACCGTCCATATTTTATTTTAAGGTAATTCAATACAAATTACGCTAATGTTAGTCTTAAGGTTGTTAACTAATTAATTATGTATAACCATTTTTGTATAATTTTTGTTTATAGTTATCATAATCATAAATATTACTTATATAGAAATTTAAGTAAACTTCTTTACAATCAGGATAATACCGCTGATAACCATCATGCCTATTACCCATTTCCTAAATCCTTTTTCAGTCATTTTATTCAAGGTTCTTTTTCCAATTATATTACCAACTGTCGCTCCCAAACCAAGAGCAACCCCATACAAGACTAATTGTTTGTCTAAAAGACCAAAAAATGAATAAGAACTGATCTGAAATATTCCAGTGAAAAATGAATTAGCGGTTTTAGTCCCGGTGAGCTTTTCTTTTGAGATTCCGGTGTTAAGATAAAATGGATTGAGGATCGGACCTACAGCTCCTATGATTGTACTGATGAAAGTGACGATTAATCCAAGAAAGAAAAAATGATATTTTTTTACCGGGAATGATATTTCTTTTTTCCCAAATCGATATTGAAAAACAGTACTAATTAAAAATATTCCAGCAAATATTTGAAGCAACCCGATATTAGTCTTTTCAAAAAACCATCCGGCTATGGCCGAACCGATCAATGCTGCCGGGATATAATAAGCAGAGATTTTCCAGTCAATGTCTTTTCTGAAAAGCCATAATCTGACAGGTCTTCCAATAAAAGTCCCGAGGTTTAACACCGGAGCAGTTGATTTTACACCGATAAGAAAGTTAAGTACAGGAACTAAAACAAGTGCTCCACCACCACCTGAGATCGTAGATAGAATGAAAGCACCAGCACCAAGAATGAATAGTAAAAAATAAGACAGAAGCTCACTATCCGTAATCGCCATATTAAAATTTAAATCGTTTTATTTATCATCAAAGTCAACTTTTGAATGGGAACCATCACAGTATGGTTTATTGTTACTGGCGCCACATCTGCACAAAGCTGCAACTTTTTCAACAACTTCTGTCTTTCCATCCTTTAATTCTATTGTACAATTTCCTGAAACCATCAATGGACCTGCAGGACTAACTTTTATTTTAACGTCGCTCATGTCGTGAATTTTATCTTCTTTATCTTTTTCTTTAATACTTAATGCTCCTGATGGACACATAGCCACCTGCTCCCTGATAGCTTTTTCTGAAGCTCCGTCCATATTAACCCAGGGCTTCTTGTCGGGATCAAACACTTCTGGCAGGCCTTTATAACAATTTTCTGAATGATAGCATTTTTCAGGTTGCCAGACTACCGTAGTATTCCCTTTGTTGTAAGTTTTAGTTTTCATAGATAATAATTTAACTAATTAATTTTTATCTAGCAGATGCTTTTGAAATAACTTATAAATCCTTGTATACTCATCTGTCCAGCTTGCGGCTTCTTTAAATCCATGGGGTTCAACCGGATAATAAACGGTTTCCCAGCCATGTTTACCAAGTTCTATTAGTCTTTGTGATAACCTGATTACATCCTGCGGTTGGACATTGTCATCTTGTAAACCATGCAGGATCAATAAAGGATCCTCCAGATTTTCTGCAAAATATATTGGAGAACTTCTTCTGTAGGCTTTAGGATCCTCTGTCGGTGTATTTAAAATATTTGAAGTATAACCATGATTGTAATGAGCCCAATCTGTAACTGATCTTATTGCTGCTCCTGCATTGAATGTTTCTGAGGCATTAAAAAGTGCCATTAATGTGATAAACCCTCCATAAGATCCACCATAAATCCCGATTTTTTCAGGATCGATGCCATATTCTTCAATCAGGAATTCAGCTCCGTCAACCTGATCTGACAAATCTTTGCCACCCATGTGCCTGTAAATGGCAGTACGCCACTCTTCTCCATATCCGGCACTTCCGCGATAATCGATATCCAAAACGGTGTATCCGTTATCAGTAAGGAAGTTATGAAACATGTATTCTCTGAAGTAAGTAGACCACCAATGATGAACATTCTGAAGATATCCGGCACCATGAACAAATATAACAGCTGCCCCATTTTTATTTTCCTCATCTGGTGTGTAAATCCGTGCCGGCACTTCTTCTCCGTCATCAGCCACAAATGTAATGATTTCAGGTGCTCTCCAGGAGTATTGCTTAAACTCGTCTGTGGTGCTTTCAGTTATTCTTTTCATTTCCTTGCCTGCTTTTAAAGGCATTAAATAAAGATCCCAGGGATTATTTGAATAACTGTATCGAATTGCCAACCACTTTTCATTGGGAGAGACACTTACGTCATAGTTTCCCTGTCCTGTAGTGAATTGTTCAAGATCACCTCCTTCAACTGGCATTGTAAAAAAGTGGTGATCAAACGGACTTGTTTTATTAGCTGTGATGAAGAAAGTTTCTTTATCATTCGAAAGATCTGCATCTAATACCTCCCATGAACCGGAAGTTAACTGCTTTTGCTCTTTTGAATTAATGTTAACAGTATACAAATGTGAAAAACCGGTTTCTTCCGATTGATAATAAAGAATTTCAGGATCATTAGTAAAGCCAATATTTCCAGGATAATAATTCCAGGAACTTATTCCCGGCCCACCTACCCAGGCGTCATTGTGTTCTCTGTGTAGAAGTTCCAGATCACCGGTTTCGAGGTCTGCTTTCATAATCCACCTGTCTTTATTGTCTTCAGATCTGTAAACCACTACAGCCTCATTATTCTCATTAAATAGAAGATCTACTAAAACTACATCCCTAGGCTCATCATATTTATCATTGTAATCATTATCATCTTTGTGATATTCTTTTACAAATTCCGGTTTCTCATAAATACCAGGGATTTGTTTTATATCAAATGTTATCGTTGTATCTCTTTCCCTGTCATAAATGAATGTTTGAAAAGAACTTAGAGGACTTCCAACTTTAGGTCTGGCGTCATATTCTTTTGTGTATCCGGTTTCATTAACAAAATCCATCATTTTGGTAGCTTTCGCCTTGGCTCGTTCGTAAAGAGAGTAACCTATAAAACGAGTATCAGGAGAAATTTTGAATGAAGTGATTCTTTTTTTACCAATGTAGATTGTTTTAGGTCTTTCCGGATCTGATTTTTTAGATCTTTGTTCTCGTAAATTCTTTTTTGCTATACTTTGTGTTACGGTATTGAACAAAGCCTCTTCTTCAGCCATCAAAAATCCTTCTTGTTCTGTGTTCTCTGGTTCTTGTTTTTCGCTTCCTGGTTTAAAATCTGTAAGCTGATTAATTGTTCCAGATTCTAAATTCCATGAAAACAAATTGTTGCCTCTTTTAAATGTTACAGAATTTTCATTACCTGTAAATTGAGGCCCTGATTCTGTCCCAACAGTATTAGTCACTTGTAAATGACTCTTTTTCTCTATGTCAAATAAAAAAATATCGCCGTTTTTACTATAAACCTTTTTAGTGTGCTCCTTATTCCAATCACCTGATTCAGGTATTTGTGAATAATGTTCTGGATCGATCTTGATGATTTTTTCTTCTTTAAGATCATAATAGTAATGGTCTGATAACAAGTTTTGCTCAGGGTTCCATTCGAAGTAAATTCTTTCACTATCGTCTGACCACTTGATATTTTCAGGCTGAAAACCAACAAAATTTTCGCCCTTCATAAAGTCTTCGATTTTTAATGTTGAAGAATTTTCATATGAGCCTGTTTGCGCATGGGTGCCAATGCATATTATCAGGAAAAGCAGAGTGAAGGCTTGTTTAAACATATTTCAGGTTATTAATTCAACTAATTAATCTGTTTCTCAATTAAAATGTTTATTAAAATGCGATATGATAGGTAGAAATACAAATAAACTTTTTGAATACATAGCTTATTAGTTTTTATCAAAAGACTTAAAAAAGACATTTGCTGATATGATTTGAATCATAAAATAATGGGAATGAAGTGCTGAAATTTGTGGTATAACAAATGAAAAAAATATCATCCCATGCAAAATTTTATAGATTCGACAGTAGCAGAAATAGTAGCCGACAACTACAAGTATGCTGAGATCTTCAAAAAGTATCATATTGATTTTTGTTGCAAAGGGAATATACCCTTAAAGGATGCTTGTGATAAACAATCAATTAGTCCTGACCTGGTCATTAAAGATCTTGAAGAGGTAACGGAAAGGCCATCAGATTACCCTGATTATTCAGAATGGAATACAGTTAAATTAATAGAGTACATAGTTAATGTTCATCATACCTATGTAAAAGAGACCATTCCATTATTAATCGAATTTTCCTGGAAGGTAGCTCGTGTCCATGGTCATTCGCACCCTGAGACTATAACAATTCACAAATTAGTAAAAAAACTAGCTGACGATCTGATCACTCATTTGTACAAGGAAGAGCAGATCATATTCCCTTCGATGCTGTATCGTCATAACCTGCTTCAATCGATTTGGGATTCCAAACCTTCTGAAGAAGTAAAATATACAGATCCTCTCGAGGTAATGCATGAAGAGCATGAAACAGCCGGTGAAATAATTCAATCAATCTCTGAGTTGAGTAATGGTTATCAGCCTCCTGAAGATGCTTGTGCAACCTTCAAAGTACTTTATCAAAAATTAGAAGAATTTGAAAAGGACCTCAACACTCATATTCATCTGGAAAACAATGTGTTATTTCCAAAATTCTTCAACGGAAATTGAAAAGATTAAAAACTCTAAATATAAAAGCAATGAAAAAAAATAGTTTAATAGCACTGATATTAATGCTGATGATTTCTGCCTGTGGAGGCGATTCAAATCAGCAAAAATCTGAGGAATCTTCAGGAGAAGTACAATCTATGGTTTCTGAACCTGAAGATCCAATGGAAAACTGGCAGGAAAACAAAGGAATAGGACCTGTAAGCTCTGTTGAGTTGGGAGAAATAGATCAGGAAATGGCTGCTGAAGGTCAAAAGTTATACGAAGAGCTTTGTACTGCCTGCCATAAAGTGGATAAAAAATTCATTGGTCCTTCTCCGAAAGGATTATTAGACAGACGAACTCCGGAGTGGGCGATGAACATGATGTTGAATCCGGAGGAAATGATCCAGAAAGATCCAATAGCCAAACAGCTACTGCTTGAAGCAAATGGTGCTCCAATGGCCAATCAAAATCTTACCAGAGATCAGGCCAGAAAAATCTTAGAATACATTAGAACACTCTGATAACCTTTATTTTTAACGTTAAGTATTATGAAAAATACCTTCTCAATATTGCTGTCATTTATATTTCTGGTCTTTATGGCTGCCTGTGGAAATTCGGGCGAAAAGAAAGATTCGGGAATGATGAATACCGGAGATGCGGCACAGAAAGTCTATGTTGCACCGGGAGAATACGATGAGTTTTATGCTTTTATGTCTGGTGGTTTCAGTGGACAGATAAGCGTTTATGGTCTGCCGTCGGGTAGACTTCTGAAAGTGGTTCCTGTTTTCTCTCAGGATGCTGAAAAAGGCTATGGTTATAATGAAGAAACGAAGCCTATGCTGAACACCTCTTATGGTTTTGTGCCATGGGATGATGCTCACCACCCTGAGTTATCTCAAACTGATGGTGTGCCTGACGGTCGATGGATCTTCATTAATGGTAATAACACACCTCGTATAGCAAGGGTTGATCTTACTACCTTTGAAACGACCGAGATAATTGAAATCCCGAATAGTGGAGGTAATCACAGTTCACCGTTTATTACCGAAAACTCAGAATATGTGGTTGCAGGTACACGATTTAGTGTTCCTTTTCCACAAAAGGATGTGCCGATCGATTCTTACAAAGAGAATTTTAAAGGGGCGCTGACATATATCAAAGCAGATGAGCCTGGCAATATGGATGTGTCTTTCCAAATCCTGGTTCCTGGTTATGACTATGACCTTGCTCACTCAGGTAAAGGTAAATCACACGGCTGGACTTTCTTTACCACTTATAACACAGAAGAAAGCCATACCTTAAAAGAAGTTAACGCTTCTCAGAATGATAAAGACTTTATCGCTGCTGTGAACTGGAAGAAAGCAGAAGAATACCTGAAACAAGGTAAGGGTAAAAAAATGCCTGCAAACTACATGCATAATTACTATGATGAAGAAACGCATACTGCAACTTCTACTGAGAAAAAAGAAGTAACTGTATTGATTCCTTCTGAATGCCCTGGCTTGATTTACTATTTACCAACGCCTAAATCGCCTCATGGTGTAGATGTGGATCCAACCGGAGAATACATCGTTGGTAACGGAAAATTATCTGCTGACCTGACTGTTCACTCTTTTGATAAAATGCTGACTGCAATTGAAAATGAAGAATTCGAAGGAGAAGTAGATGGAATTCCGATATTGAAATTAGACGCAGTAAGTGCCGGAACAGTATCTAGTGGAGGATTAGGACCATTGCATACAGAATTTGATGGCAAAGGAAATGCGTATACCACATTCTTTATTTCTTCTGAAGTAGTGAAATGGAAGCTGGGTACCTGGGAAGTTCTTGACCGTGCACCTTGCTACTACTCTGTTGGTCACCTGATGATTCCTGGTGGAGATTCGAAAAGTCCTTGGGGTAAATATCTGGTAGCATTGAATAAAATTACTAAAGACAGATATCTGCCTACAGGTCCTGAAATGAATCACTCAGCTCAACTGTATGATATCTCAGGAGATAAAATGGAGTTGTTACTTGACTTCCCTACAATAGGTGAACCTCATTATGCACAAGCTATCCCGGCTGATATTGTAATGAAGAATTCTAAAAAGATCTATCCGATAGAGGAAAATAAACACCCTCATGCGGTGAAAAACGAAAAAGATGTTCGTGTTGAAAGAGATGGTAATGTAGTAAGGGTTTATATAACCTCAATACGAAGCCACTTCAATCCGGATAATATCGAAGGAATCAAAGTGGGAGATAAAGTATACTTCCATTTGACAAACCTGGAGCAAGATTGGGACACCCCTCACGGATTAAGCATCATGGGAGCCAGAAATGCTGAGCTTCTCGTAATGCCGGGTCAAACCGAAACTCTTGTGTGGGAACCACAGAAGCCGGGAGTCTATCCTTTCTACTGTACTGATTTCTGCTCAGCCTTACACCAGGAAATGCAAGGGTATATCAGAGTTTCTCCAAAAGGAGCTAACGTGCCTATAAAGTGGTCGCTTGACGGCGAAGAATGATTTGGTTAATTGGATAAAAAGAGGTCGCGATTTTTTAGCGGCCTCTTCCAAATTAAATAACAAAACTAATGAATGTACGAGCGAAAATAATCATGAGTATTTCAGCACTGGCTTTGCTTTTGCTGTTCGTAACACCTCTTTGGAGAATAACTCTTGAAGCTCCTCAATATCCTGATGGGGTGAGTATGTATATCTGGATAAATAAAATTACCGGAGATACACCTCACACTCTTCAGAATATAAATATTCTTAATCATTATGTCGGAATGAAATATATAGAGCCAGACTCTATTCCGGAATTAAAGTACTTTCCATTTGTTATCGGTACAATGAGTTTGCTCGGGCTGCTTGTAGCCTGGAAAGGCAAAAGATCCTGGGTTTTAACCTGGTTAATATTGCTGGTTGTACTGTGTGGTCTTGGCTTGTATGATTTTTATTTATGGGAATATGATTACGGCCATAACCTGGATCCAAAAGCTCCAATTAAGGTGCCTGGCATGTCATATCAGCCTCCTTTATTCGGAACTAAAATGTTATTGAATTTCAAAGCAGATTCTTATCCCTATTGGGGAGGGCTTTGGCTAAGTCTTTCAATAATTCTTGCAGCCTTATCATGGTATTTGGCTGGTGTTTACAAAAAGTCTAAATAATAAGCGTATGAAATATCCAATTAACCTATCGATATTTATCCTCATTTTTTTATTTAGCTGTACTCCTAAACCTCAACCCATCAATTATGGGGAAGATGGTTGCCATTATTGCAAAATGACAATTGTCGATTCGAGGTACGCTGCAGAAGCTGTTACCAGTAAATCTAAGGTTTACAAATTTGATGCAGTGGAGTGCCTTCTGAACTTTATGAATGAGAATAGTGAAACAGAATTCTCTTTGAAATTGATATCTCCATTTGATTCAGAAGGGTTAACCAGTGCAGAATCATGTGTTTATCTGCGTACTCCTGAATTACCTAGCCCAATGGGTGAGTACCTGAACGGCTTGTCTGATCGTGCATTTGCTGAAGAGCTTCAGCAAAAACATGGTGGTGAGATCTATACGTGGAATGAGTTGTCCAATAAGTTTGGGAGCTTACCAGATTTGAACACAAACTGATCAGGGTATGAAAAATTTATTATTTCTTTTCACCCTGATCTCCGTAGCTACCAATTTGCATTCGCAGACAATAGAGGTATGTCCGGATTGTCAATACACTTCCATCAAAGAAGCAATAAAATCATCTTCTCCACATGATGCTATTATTATAAAAAATGGTGTCTACCGGGAAGGAAATATTACTATTGACAAGCCTCTAAGCATTATCGGTAAAGATTATCCGGTAATTGATGGTGAATCTAAGTATGAGATTTTCACCATCAAATCAGATAGTGTTACTCTTAGAGGACTTAAGCTGTTAAATGTTGGTGTAAGCTATACCAAAGACCTGGCAGCAATCAATATTATCAATAGTGACTATGTCAATATCAAAGACAATATTCTGGAAAACAGCTTTTTTGGAGTTTATTATCAGAAATCGTCATATGGTTTGATTGAAGGTAATGTAATGCAAGGAAATGCTGTGAAAGAAATTTCCTCAGGAAATGCGATACATCTTTGGCATTGTGACAATATGCAAATCATTGATAACCAAGTAAGGAACCATCGAGATGGCATTTACCTTGAGTTTGTCGATAGTAGCCGGATCGTAAATAATGTAAGCGAAGGAAACTTGCGTTATGGTCTTCATTTTATGTTTTCAAATTGGGATGATTATATATCCAATACCCTTCGTGATAATGGTGCCGGAGTAGCAGTAATGTTCTCAAGATTTATCAGGATGGAAGACAACCTTTTTGAAAAGAATTGGGGGACTACATCTTATGGTTTGCTGCTCAAAGAAATTTACGACGCTGAAATTATCAATAATGAGTTTTATAAAAACACTATTGGTATTTATGGTGAAAGTGCTACCCGGATAAAGATCAGCAAC
Organism: Mangrovivirga halotolerans; assembly: GCF_026241165.1. Taxonomy (GTDB): domain Bacteria; phylum Bacteroidota; class Bacteroidia; order Cytophagales; family Cyclobacteriaceae; genus Mangrovivirga; species Mangrovivirga halotolerans. The sequence continues at coordinate 34,846 of NZ_JAPFQN010000004.1, forward strand.
AATGAATTTCATCAAAATGGATGGGCATTAAAGATACTGGGTAGCTGTATGGATAATGAAGTTGTATCAAATAATTTCATCGGTAATACCTTCGATGTTACTACTAATAGTTCCAGGAACTATAACATTTACAATGGTAATTATTGGGATGAATACACCGGTTATGACCTGGACAAAGATGGATACGGAGATGTCCCTTACCGTCCTGTAAGCTTATTTTCTCATGTGATCACAAAGTCTGAATCTTCAATAATTTTATTAAGGAGTCTATTTGTTGATCTGCTCAATTATGCTGAGAAAGTTACCCCGGTATTTACTCCCGAAAGTTTAAAAGATGAATTACCTAAAATGAAGCCAATACAATGATCGAGCTAAAAAATATATATAAAGCATATAAAAAGGTTCCGGTTTTAAAAGGAGTGAGCCTTAAAATGGAAAAAGGAGGGGTGTATGCCGTTCTAGGTCCTAACGGGTCAGGAAAGACCACCCTGATGAAATGCATACTCGGAATGGTTCTGCCAGATCGGGGAGAAGTTTTTGTAGGGGGTGAGTCTGTAATCAAGAAGCATTCCTATCGAGAAAATATTGGCTATCTACCCCAAATAGCAAGGTTTCCGGATAACTTAAAAGTTGAAGAATTATTTAAAATGATCTCCGATTTACGAGGCCAAAAAGGAAATTCAGAAGACCTTATCCAACGGTTTGGTCTTGAAAAATACCTTTCTTATAAGTTAAGTTCTCTTTCCGGAGGGACCAGGCAGAAAGTCAACCTGGTAATTTGTTTTATGTTTGATGCACAATACATCTTACTGGATGAACCTACTTCTGGACTGGATCCCGTAGCCATGATCGCATTAAGAAAACTGATAGAGGAGAAGAAGCAGGAAGGAAAGATAATTATTCTCACTACCCACATTATGGATGTAGTCGAAAAAATGGCTGATGAAATTATTTTCCTTATGGAGGGTAAGATTTACTTCCAGGGAGACCAGGAAAAACTGGATGAACTTACCGGCTCTGAAGGTGTTGAGGCTTCAATAGCCCAACTGCTTTTAAAAGAGGAGAAAGGAAAAAATGATTCATCTCAAAAAAATGGTTTTAGATTTAAATTAAACAAAGTGGCGCTATGAAACGGATTCTAAAATATAGCTTTTTCGATATGATCAGAAGCAGATGGAGTATCTTTTATTTTCTGTTTTTTCTGATCACTGCTTCATCTTTGTTATATATGAGCAACGACTCTTCCAGAGCACTTGCCAGTCTGATGAATATTGTGATTATCCTTTGTCCGCTTATCGGAACGCTCTTTGGGGTGATGTATTACTATAACTCAAGAGACTTCATTGAGCTTCTATTAGCTCAGCCAATAAAACGGCGAGATATATTTCTTGGTGAGTATTTTGGATTAGCATTTTCCATAGTCATCAGTTTTATCGCAGGGATTACCATACCATTCATTTTCTATGGATTCGGTGGAGCTGACACGTTGGTTAATTTCCTGACCATTGTTGTTGCCGGATCAATTTTGACAATGGCATTTCTGGCAATCTCGTTTTTGGTCGCAATGAAAAATTCGAATAAGATAAAAGGATTTGGCCTGGCCATTATCATCTGGTTATTTATGGCCATTATTTATGATGGCTTGTTCCTGATGTCATTATTTATATTCGAAGATTACCCGCTAGAAACTTTTTCGCTGGCAATGACAGTGATTAACCCGATCGACCTGTGTCGTACATTAGTGATGTTACAGCTTGATATCTCTGCTTTATTGGGGTATACAGGCGCAGTATTTAATAAGTTTTTCGGAACTTCTCAGGGAATAATCATTTCATTGTTTTTTGCCTTGCTTTGGGTTGCCGGTCCGGTATGGACGATTTCCTGGCAATGTAAAGCCAAGGATTTTTAATCTAAATGGCCGGGTACTTTATCAGTGTCCGGCCAATTCTTTTTCAGCAGGGTAAAAAACTTTTCTATTGATGATCTGCAGTTTGTTTTCTTTTGTCAAAGCCTTTATAGTTCTGATCACAGTTTCAACTCGTAAACCGGTCATATCCGCTATTTGCTGACGTGTAAAAGGAACTTCAAAAAAAGGGCAATTTGCTGCCTTTGATGATTTCTTTTGAAAATATTCTATCAGTGTAAGAATTCGATGTTCCGGAGTGTTTGTTGAAATCTCTTTAGCGATCATCGCTTTAAACTGGAGTCGCTGACTTAAAATTGAACAGAATTTTAAATGGAGGTCAAAATTATCTTTGAGAAGATTCAGAAAGTTTTCTTTTGGGATTTTCCAAAGAACTGATTCGGTAACTGCTTCAGCATTGGAAGGATATTTAAAATCACCAAAAAGAGGAGGTTCACCAAAGCTTTCGCCTTCACGAAACATTCCCTGGATAAATTCAGTGCCCTCTTCATTGAAGTTATTCATTTTCACAACTCCACTCGCAACCTGATAAAAATGGGTTGGCTCACAGCCTTCCCTAAAAAGTATTTCTCCTTTTTTATATAAAACAGGTTTTGCGCCGTATTTCTCTAATATTACAGGATTAATGATCATGGTTTAAAATTAACCAGAGCCAGGAGTGCCGGTTATGATTCATATCATGATCGGATGTGATTGTTTTGACGAATTAGAAGTACTGCCGGCATCGTGAATGCCGGCAGTTATGGTTAACCGCACTTACTATAGCCACAATTATTACATAGTAAACATGATTCCTGATAACTCATTGCAGGAGATTTACAATTCGGACATACATTATCTGTTGGCACTGTGCCATCGGGAATGAATTGTAGCAATGCGCGTTTAACGCCATTTTTCCATGTATTTAAAGTTGGTGCGTCGAGATAAAGATCATCAATCATCTCCACAACATATTTTAGTGGCATTCCATGTCTTAACACACCACTGATTAGTTTGGCATAATTCCAGTATTCTTCATTGAAAGTTCTGGACAATCCTTCAATTGTTATTTTATAACCATCAGAATCAAGATACTGGAAGTCATAGCGATTCTTACCGTTTTTACCTTTGTTTTTAATTACTTTTCCTTTTTTTACTTTAGATAAAATCGAGAAAGAATCATCTGCTCTACCAGTGAAAATTTCATATGGCTTATGATCCAGCAGCCCAACTACAGCAACCCATTTTTCATCATTATTTAAAAACTGTATTACCGTAGCATCCAGGGATGTTGGTCTTTTTGGTGCTATTGTATCCTGGAAGTCAGTAACTTTTTTGCCTGAATCACTGACTAATATACCAGATCTACTTCCTTCTCTGTATACAGTGATTCCTTTACACCCGGCTTCCCAGGCATCCATATACAAACCGGAAATAACTTCTTTCGATGTATTTTCAGGTAAATTGACCGTAACACTAATTGAGTGGTCAACCCATTTTTGTAGTTTTCCCTGGAGTTTAACTTTTGACTGCCAGTTGATGTGTTCACTACTAGATTGCTTGTATGGAGAATTTTCAATCAGCTTATCCAGGTCTTTTGGTTTTAGCTGGGCAATCTCATCACTTGTGAATCCTTTGGTGGTCAGCCAGTCACGGAATTTGTGATGGATGATTGCAAATTCTTCATATTTATCACCATTTTCATCAGTGAAATACTGTTTGCCGGGTTTCTCTACTGCATCATTTACCTTTTTCCTTCTGGTATAGTAAATTCTGAAAACAGGCTCGATGCCTGAAGTTGTTTGAGTAAGTAAACTGGTAGAGCCTGTAGGAGCGATGGTTAGCATGGCAATATTTCTTCTTCCATACTCCTTCATTCTTTCTATTATATCAGGAGCTTCCTTTTCGATTCTTTTCAGGAATGGATGGTCCTTTTCCCTGGTTTCGTTGTATATCGGAAAGGCACCTCTTTCTTTAGCCAGTGTCACAGAACTCGAGTACGCTGATATTGCCAGTTTTTTCTGGACTTTTTCAGATATGATTATTGAAGCGTCAGACCCATATTGTACTCCAAGTGCCGCTAGCATATCACCCATTGCGGTCACACCAAGACCGGTTCTTCGGCCTTTAGAAGTCTTATTCTTTATTTTAGTCCATAAATTTCTTTCCCTTATTTTATATTGATCGTCTTCAGGGTCAGATTCTATTTTTTTGAGGATCTTATCGATTTTTTCTAACTCAAGATCAACGAGGTCATCCATTAATCGCAATGCTTTTTTTACGTGATCTTCAAATAATTCAAAATCGAACGTAGCATCTTTTGTGTAAGGACTTTTTACATAGCTAAATAGATTTATAGCCAGTAATCTGCAGCTGTCATATGGACATAGAGGTATTTCTCCACATGGGTTAGTAGAGGTAGTGGTGAAGCCTTCCCTGTAGTAACGGTCAGGAAGCGATTCTCTTTGTACAGTATCCCAAAAGATAACTCCAGGTTCCGCAGACTTCCATGCCCCTTCAATGATTTCTTCCCATAGATCTTCAGCTTTGATTTTTTTACTAATTAATGGTTTAGAGGCATCAATCGGGAACCGCTGCTCATACTCAGTATGATTTTTTACTGCCTGGATAAAATCATCATCAACTTTCAGTGAGATGTTGGCCCCGGTCACTGAGGTAGTATCTCGTTTTGCGCCTGTAAAAGCCAGGGCATCCGGGTGTCTGGATGAAACGGTTAACATAAGCGCACCCCGACGACCACCTTGAGCTACCTCTCGCGTAGAATTAGAGAAACGATGCATGAATGGCACGATGCCAGTGGCACTAAGAGCTGAATTATGAACTTTACTTCCCTGTGGCCTGATTGTAGACAGATCTAAACCAACCCCACCTCTGCGTTTCATTAGTTGCACGAGTTCTTCATCCATACTCATCACAGCACCATATGAATCAGCATTTTTTTCAACACCTATGACAAAACAATTAGATAGAGATGAAACCTGAAAATTGTTACCGATTCCTGCCATTGGGCTTCCCTGAGGAATAATGTACTTGAAATCTTTCAGAAGATTATAAATCTCCTTTTCCTTCAGAGGGGAAGGGTACTTACTCTCAATTCTGGAAAACTCCCTGGCAATTCTTTTATGCATATCATCGGGAGATTTTTCGAAATATTTTCCATTACTGCTTTTTAAAGCATATTTATTTTTCCAGACTTCAGCAGCAAGGGTGTCACCATTAAAATATTTTTGACTGAATTCAGAGACTTCACTTTCTGAATAAATTCTAGGCTCTTTTTTTATAGGTGTGGCAGATTTCATTTTTCAAGAATTTAAATTTAGATTTCAGTTATCATCAAATGATGATTTATTCGAAACCAGGATGATTCTATCTCTTTAACGAGTTAAAATTAAGATGTGATTTGCCACTTTTATATGACTTGAATCATATTGGATCAAGTCATTTTTCCTGATTAATTATTTGCCTTTCCGAAAAAGAAGTTGAGGTAAAATATTGAGAAAGAATAATCATGAATATTGCAATGGGAAACAGACAGGAAGCCCAAAAAATCAGTGAAAAGTAGTAGGGAATATTTTGATTAAAGTAAGCTCTTAAGATACTTTCAGAAAAAAGTAAAACTTCAGTAAGAATAAAACCACTGAAATAAATCAGAATTCCGATATGGAAAAACAGATTTTGGAAAATCTGTTTTTGTATTAATAAAAAACCAAGTAAGAGAGGCGTAATAAGCCCCAAAAATACGAGGTGGAGGTAGCCAATCACTAATTCCCGATATGCAAGTGCCAATTCGGCGAAATAGGGGAATGAGGGAAGAAGCTGAAGGATTCCTTTCAGAATTAAGATTACAACTGAAATACTAATTAACAGGACTGTGTTTCGACTGAATAAACCTTTGATTTTCTTTAGATTTCTTTTTAATGCACTTATGATCAATACAAATGCGATCAACTGAAGGACTCCGGAAATTAAACTAACTGAGTAAACAAAGATGGTTTTCCATACCCAGGTGGTTGATAAAAAGAAAGATAGAAAGCATGAAACAATCATTAAATAATATATCAGCTTTATGTTAGGTGATTTACTTCCGGGTATTATCAAGAAATGGATCAATAATCCAAGTAGAATAAAAGTAAAGAGACCATTGTATTGAAAATGGAGATAAAAATATATTGAAAGATTGTACCAGTCAGATCCTCCCATTCCCTTTGCCATTAAATATCCCAGGGCAAAAGGGCCGATAGAAGAAATGATCATAAAAATAAATCCCCAGTAAATGAATTTAAGATCATAAGATTTATCATTCTGAATATGATTTTTAGTCAATAGATAAAATCGAATGGCAAAAACAGCTGAAAGAATCATGTGTAAAGTCGAAAATATGATCGACCATACAAAATAACCCTTGATTGGAAAGGTAATTAGCATTCCAATCACGGAAAATTGAATAGCCCAAAACAAAAATTTGAATTTATGAATGCTTTCAGGGAGCCATGTTTTCAAAAGAAGAATCATTGCTGCGGAAAATACCCATCCTAAAAATGCAACGTGAGAATGAGCATGCAGGAAATACTTATAAGTGACACCTGCAATAGGATTTATAAACATAATACGTAGCAAGCATCCGACCAGTGCTACTATCAAAAGATGAAATAATGAGGTGTATATCCAGCTTTTAGGAATTATCGTTTTACCCATTAAGGACTAAGATTATTTCTTTTTGTTAAGATAAATCATAATCATTAGGGTAGCAAAAAAAGCAATGATCCCAATACCAGTCATGATCCCTGAGTAAATCCTGATATCGGGCAGATGGAATAGGTCTGAAATGATCCTTATAACCAGAGCTCCTTCAAAGAAAGCCAAAATAAAATAGAATAAACTACTGAATTTTGGAGACGGAAGTTTAAAAATTGGAGGAAATATATGAGCTGCATGGGCAAAGATCATGGAGAAAATAAAACCCAGATAAAAGGTGTGCACTTTGGCATCGTAATTATAGAGGTCCATTTTATCAGAAAGAAAAAGTATGCCACTTACCCCGAGCCAGGTGTAACCAATCATTAATGTGATTCCGGAAAACCGATGCCAGCCAGCCTTTTTTATTGAATAGATAGCCATGTCATATTTTAGCAACCATCCGGAAGCCAGGATTAGGGCAATTCCAAAAATTATGTTTCCATTACTATGAAACGGAAACATTAAACTAGATAAAAATAGAATTAGAATACTCCATTTTAACAGTGAGGCTACCTTAGATTTCTTTAAGAATTGACTTAAAGTAATTCGTTCTGCAAAGACTGTAAAAAACAAAAAACCAATCCACCAGGGCAAGGCCTGTGGTAGCAGGCCTGTTTTCATGATCAGGATATTGCCAAATATCCAGCATAAACCACCCAAACAAAAGAATATTCCGGAATCAGTAAATTTCAGATTAATAGGGAAAATTATGATAAGGTATCCGATGCTTGCAGATAGGAGTAGAATTTGCCCTATTTCTTTTTGGCCGGTAAGAAGAAAAATCCCACTCAATCCGGATAGTATTGGAACTATTAATGAGATTTTGAGCCGGGACATTATTGCTCTTTCAAACGATATTAGGGTACCCAAAAAACTTCCTGTCATGATCAGTCCGTGTAATGAAGCTGCAGAAAGCGATATCATGGGTAAAGAATAGCCCATTCGTTGTAGTCCGGTCCAAATTCCTGTTACCAGGGCAACAAACCCTAAAGCCGGTACAATTCTGGTCAAGATATTTTTAGCGGTCATTGAATGTTTTTTTACAAAAATAGAGCTTATGACCATTTCCTTTTTATGACCTGAGTCATAGAAAGCAGATTTGAGGGAATAAAAAAAAAGCTACCGGAAAATCCGATAGCTTTTTAGTACCAAAGGAGGGAATCGAACCCTCACTCCCGAAGGAACACGAGTTTGAGTCGTGCGCGTCTACCAGTTCCGCCACTTTGGCTTGTTCGGGATGCAAATCTGATTAAAGATTTTTAAAACGTCAATACAAATCAAACAATTTTTGATCTGTTACTCTATTTTCTTTTTGTAACTGTGAGCTTCGGGCTTGCCGTTGAACAATATTTTTGTTTTAGCCCAGGTTGATTTAAACAATTCTGAATGCCGGTATTTCTGTAAATGCAGATCACTTTCCCAAATGCTATATGTTGAAAAAACATTCGGATGTTCCAGATCCTGCATTAATTCAACATGCTCGCATCCTTCAAATGCCTGTATTTTCTTTTGACTATTCTTAAATATTTCGATAAACTCTTCTGTCTTAGAAGGCTCAAAGCTCATCCGGACTATTCTTATTAGCATTTTTTGTTTTAAAGGTAATCCGTTAACCTCAAAATATCATCTGTTTACCTGGCGTAAACTCTGAAAATATCTTCATCCTCGCCTTTTACCCTTGAGGACAATTGTTCGGTTTTAAATGTTTTTAAACCAATGCCATTTAATTTGAAGAGCTTTTTCTGATCTTTTTTGCTTTGAATAAATCGCATAAGACCTCTAAGCAACCCGGCTGTAAATAAATTGCTTAAGTTTTTATCTTCGATGAGTCTTGATCCGATTTGTGAATTCGATTCGAAATTATTAACACACAGAATAGATAGCTCAGTATTATCCTTGTAGCTTTTACGAATGAGTTTTCCATAACCAAGGGCATTGACGAAAGCAATTAAACTATCAGCCATATCCTGATTTTTATGAATCGAATTAATTGTTAACCCTTTCCATTCAGCAGATCTGTATAAATGTTCAAAGAAATGAATAAACAGGTCGGATATTAATCTGTTATACCTTTTACATACAGGCATTCCTTCAGTGTCTGTTTTAGCTATTTCGCAAACCAGAAAAGGAAAAAAAGCGAGATAATTACTGAATACCTTTACCAATGAGTTATTTAAACATTGAATCTCACCATTATGATCACCATAAAATGGAAGTGAAATAGCCGTTTCTGTGATCATATCAAAATGATTGTTTACAGTAAACGAATCCGCTATCTGGAAACTTCCCCATTCAGGTGAATTATAGCAATAAGGATTTTCCTCACTTATTCTTTCAATTTTAAATGAACAAAAGCTGTCTCCGGCTGATTTACAAGAGATTTTTGAATACGTAAAAGATTCTTCTTCCTCAAGATCATAAGCAGCACTTAATCCGCCGCATAAAACACCCATGGCATAAGGATTACTAAAAAAATCTTTGTCGATCTCTTGATCAAAGCTTTTGCAAAGGGTGGTTGAGATAATTTCCCCACCGGTTTCTGAGATCGTTGATAACTCAACATTTCCCAGGCCACTGTCTTTAAGGTATCTTGAAATAGTGAATTTTTTATCCGAGTAACTAAATTCCTTATCTTCGAAATATTTCACGAACATATTTCTTGACAGTTCAGATGCAAAAGAGAAAAGCTTCTTATTTATCACTTGCTTCTTTCCCGTTGATTCGATCAGCTTTTCAGTTAATTCAAACCAGGCTTGATCCAGTATTACCACCGGCTCCGTTAGATGGGATAAATTTTGCTTTTCGTTAATTCTGTTGTCCTGAATGATATGTGAAAAAGTCTCTGACATAGTTATTTACTTAGCTTACGCAAATTTGTATATCAGAGAGCTTCTAAAAAAATGAATTAATTTTCAAAAGCTAGCAATGTATGGTTTGTTAGATAAACCGATTTCTAAGGGGTAGATTCATCGAAAATAATATTCACCGGACTATCAAAATCCAGACCGAGAAGTTCGGAAGCATTTCCCTGGGATATTCCGATCTCCATTACGCCATCGCTGTTAAACAGGGTAAAGCATTCTCCCGGCTCAACTTCGTTGTAATTTTCGAAAATTTTATTGTGTTTTTCCCTGCCGAAAATAATCGTGTAGCCTCTTTCTCTGGTCAGTATATCAAAGTCCTGTTTGAGGATATTTGTTACAAGATTACCAAAATGGTCCACATGTATGACATGCCCTTGAATTTGCTTTTTTGTGGCACGCGATGCCCTGTTAAGCAGTTTTCTCATCTCTGGCTTACGTGGGCCTAAATTATGTATTGTTTCTCCACTGGCTAATCGGGCAGCAGCTTCGGCCAAAGTAACTTTTTCCGGGAAGGTCTGGTTGGTCTTACTTGCTAACTCTACCACTCCCAACGGTGAATGGTCAGATAGCAAACTAAACAACCCGTTATCCCTTCCGACAAAATAATGTTCTTCGAGCTTGACTGCGATAAACTCACCATCGCCTTCCTGACCTCCGGCCACACAGACCAGGTGAACACTACCAGCAGGGAACTCCCTGAAAACATTCTTCAAAAGGTAAGAACAATGAATTAGATTGTGTTTTTTGACAGAATGAGAGACGTCAACGATCTGTAAACCCGGATTTACACGTAGCATTTTAGCCTTTACGGCTGCAACGTAATGATCAGTGTTACCGAAATCTGACAGAAAAGTGACTATTGCCATACGAGGGTTTAAATTATTGATTAATTTTGTTGTGGCAAAACTAAAAATTTTTACCTAGTATTCAGTATTGAACCATATAAATTGAAAATCATTTGGTAGAAAAAACTATTACGCTTGAAAATGTCTCCCTCATCGACTTTCTGGGAGTAGATAATCAGAATATAAATGAGGTCGCAGCTGCTTTTCCAAAAAGCAAGATAATATCTCGCGGAAATGAAATTAAAATCAAAGGACATACTTCGGAAATTCTGAGGATAAATGATATCCTGAACGCGTTGGTGGCTCATTATCATAAATATGGTAAGGTGACATCTGATAATGTAAGGGTATACATTCAGAAGGAAGAAGAAAATGTTGCTGCAGCAGCGACTGATGGAGTCGTAATATATGGTACCAAAGGATTTAAGGTCACTCCTAAAACAAAAAATCAAAAAGTTCTGGTCGATAAGATTGTTGATAATGACATGATCTTTGCGATTGGCCCGGCAGGTACAGGTAAAACATATATCTCTGTGGCTCTTGCTGTCAGAGCTTTGAAAAATAAAGAAGTAAAAAAGATCATCATCACCAGACCCGCTGTCGAAGCAGGAGAGAACCTGGGCTTTTTACCCGGAGACCTTAAGGAAAAAATAGATCCTTATCTTCGTCCGATCTATGATGCTCTCGATGATATGCTTCCGGCTGAAAAGCTGACCTATTACCTTGAAAACAGGGTGATTGAAATAGCACCACTCGCTTATATGAGGGGTAGAACACTTAATAATGCATTTATTCTGCTCGATGAGGCACAGAATACCACTACCATGCAGATGAAGATGTTTCTTACCCGAATGGGACCAAATTCTAAATTAATTATTAATGGTGACCGTTCGCAGGTTGATCTGCCGAAGAATCAAAGGTCAGGCTTGTTAGAAGCAATGTCGATTTTGAAAAATGTTAAAGGTATCGAGTTTGTTTACTTTGACGGTGGTGATGTGATCAGACATAAACTTGTCAGAAGTATTATCGAAGCTTATGACAAAGCATTCGAAAAGAAAAATTCAGAAAAAGAAAATAAAACTGAAAAATGATCGAAGTAAAACACGTTACCGAGGATCATCATTTAGACCAGGTGTTTGCTATTAGAAAAAAGGTTTTCGTAGAAGAACAAAACGTGGAGCCTGAAGATGAATTTGATGAATTTGAAGATTCAAGCAGACATTTTTTAGCATATTATGATGGTAAACCTTGTGGTACTGCTCGCTGGAGATTTACCCCAAATGGGATCAAGTTAGAACGTTTTGCTGTGTTGGAACAATACCGCGGTCATAAAGTCGGTCACCATCTGGTAGAAGAAGTGCTTCAGGATATAATGAAATTACCGGAAGCAGAAGGTAAACAGTTGTATCTTCATGCCCAGCTTCCTGCTGTATCACTTTATAGTCGATTCGGTTTCGTAAAAGAAGGCGATCAATTTGAGGAATGTGATATCATGCATTATAAAATGACAAAGCCACCTTTTTAAACGGCTATTTTTTCTTTCTGAGATATTAGCTCATTAATTTTCAGGCGTGAATATAAATTTGCGCTTTCAACCATTCTTTAAATACTTTTTAGCATTAATTACCGGAATTATACTGGAAAGATCCGGTGGATTCACTGTCGGTGTTAATGGCTTTTTGTGCCTCGTTTTACTCGCTTTTATATTGGGCTTTGTGCCCAGGACTAATTTTTCCACCCATACTAAAATCCGATTAGCTTCTGTGATTGGATTAGGGATTATTCTTTTAACAGGCTTACTGGTATCCGCTGAAACCCATACGCGCTTCCAGAAGATTGATGGAGATAGCCATATAGTTAAAATAACATCCATAATTAAGGAAAATGAGGAGCAAATTCAAACCTCAGCAATAGTGTTAGGTAACCCATCTTTATCCAGAATCAAATTAAGTATTGATAAAGAGGGGGCTTCCAGGGAATTTCTGTCCGGAGATATGCTCAAAGTTAAGGGCAAGGTTTTTATGCCTGACAAAATGATGATTCCCGGAGTGTTTGATTATCGGCAATATCTTATAAATGAAGGTTTTACAGGGTTGTTATATGTGAAAAGTAGCGCTTCCGAATTAATCAAACGGGATAAAGGCCTGGTTCATAAAGTAAAAAAATTAATATACTGGTTAAGGTATGATATCAGGCAGGCTATTCTGAACCAATTAGGGTTGCAAAGGGAGGATTCCAAAGCTATAATTAATTCCCTGTTGCTAGGAGACCGCTCAGAATTGGAGGAAGGATTGGAAAAGCAATATGCGACATTAGGTTTGCTTCATGTTCTGGCAGTATCAGGGATGCATGTCGGGTTGGTTTTTATGTTATTGATGTGGCTTTATAAGTTAGTTTCCTCTTATAAAAGCAGGATCCCATTTTTTCGGATGATTTTAATTGTCTGTGGAATAGTTATTCTATGGGGTTACGCATTGCTTAGCGGGTCTGCTCCCTCAGTTTGCAGGGCAGCATTTATGTTTTCATTGATTTGGATAGGGAAATGTCTTGATAAAAATTACTCAGTAATTAACAGTATTTTTGCCTCAGCTTTTTTCTTATGTTTAATCGATCCTGCAAATCTCTTTAGGCTGTCTTTTCAATTATCGTATGCAGCAGTACTCGGGATAGTATTATTATATCCACGATTAAACAGGTTTTACGGAAGCCAATTTACGTGGTTAAATAATGTTTTTAAATTGATCAACGTAAGTCTGGCTGCACAGATCGCTACATTTCCCTTACTACTTTACCATTTTGGGTACTGGTCTCCTCTATCACTAATAATAAATATTCCAATGGCGGTCCTCATACCTGTATACTTATATGGAGGTTGGATAATGATTGCGCTTTTAAAGTCTGGCATCGAAACTTTTATTCTTTCAAATTTGATCGATTGGCTTATTGATTATCAGCATCAGTTAATGAATTTTCTATCAGAGCTGGGCTGGGTTTTTTATTTCCCCAAGCCTTCTTTTTATGAATTTGTTATTTTTTCAATTGGAATTCTGTTCTTGATCAATTTTATATCTGGAAAGTCAAAGAAAACAATTGTTACTTTTTCCATTATTCTTCTGGTAAGTTTATTTTTCTCAAGATCAATATCCGGACTTCAAAATAATAAAGGCTATCTGCATCTTGTGAGACTTCAAGAGGAAGTGTTGTTGATTAATAGCAGGGATGGGATAGCAAAACGACTGGATTCAGGAAAAGAAAACCTTTCTGCATTTAAGAAAGGTATTATAAATGAAGTGCTTCGATATAATAGTGGGCAAGGTCAGGTAAAAATTATTGAGAGTAAACCGAAAGAAAAAAGGAATTTGATATTGAAAGTTAATGAAAGGGAAGTATTTAAGACATATTTGATTTTATTTGAAGATCAGAATAGTGATTTTCTGGAAGAAAGGTTTATAAATTCTGTTGATGCCATTATATTAATCGGTAACAAGAGTTTAATTACCGAAAAGGAAAATACCGGTAAGGAAAAAAGAATAAAGCGATTAACTTTGAATGAATATCACTCATTAACCCTATCTAAATGAAAACAATAGTTACTAATATTGAAGGACGTACTGGTGTCATCACATTAAACAGACCTGAAAAGCGCAATGCACTAAATCAGGAGTTGGTATCTGAGCTAAAAGGCCAGCTTTTGGCCTGGGAGGATGAGACTTCAGTAAAAACTGTGGTAATTAAAGGAAGCGGGAAAGCATTTTGTGCTGGTGCTGACCTTGCATATCTTCAGGACCTTCAAACAAATACTTTTGAAGAGAATCTTGCAGATTCTAACCATCTTAAGGAACTGTTTTACATGATCTATGATTATCCTAAAACCATCATAGCATGTGTTCAGGGGCATGCAATTGCCGGAGGATGTGGGCTGGCCAATGTATGTGATTTTACTTTTTCAGTTCCTGAAGCAAAGTTTGGCTATACAGAAGTAAAGATTGGGTTCGTGCCTGCAATGGTATTAGTTTTTCTGCTCAGAAAGATTGGAGAGGCTAAAGCAAAAGAATTGTTACTAAGCGGAGATCTCATTTCTGCTGAGGAAGCATATAATATCGGCTTGGTTAATAAGGTTATTGATGCTGAAGACCTGGAAGATTACGTATTGTCTTTTGCTGAAAAGTTAAATACAACCAATTCTGGGGATTCGATTTCCATTACTAAAAAAATGATTCATAAGGTTCAGAATCTCACACTTGATGAAGCGTTAAATTATGCTTCAGAAATGAATGCAAAGGCAAGGGCTACTGACGATTGTAAAAAAGGGATTAGTTCATTTTTAAATAAAGAACCTTTAAGCTGGTAGATGACTCCGGAAGATATACTTCGTAAATACTGGGGATATACTGATTTCAGGCCCAAACAGCGAGAAATCATTTCTTCTGTACTGTTTGGTAAAGATGTGCTTGCATTACTTCCTACAGGAGGAGGGAAGTCCGTTTGTTATCAGATACCTGCATTATTATTTCCGGGATTGACCGTTGTTGTATCTCCTTTGATTGCACTGATGAAAGACCAGGTTCAGGCTTTAAAAAGCCGAGGTATACCTGCTGCTTCGATTCAATCTTCAATGTCTTCAAGAGAAGTCGATATCACTTTAGAAAATGCAGTTCAGGGAGCTGTTAAAATATTATACGTTTCTCCGGAACGATTACATACAAAGCTCTTTATTGAAAGAATGAAGAGGACTGATGTTTCTCTTATTGCAATTGATGAAGCTCATTGTATATCTCAATGGGGCCATGATTTCAGACCTTCCTATCTGCAGATCAAGGATTTTTTTGAGTACGTCGATAGATGTCCGGTTATTGCAGTTACTGCTACAGCTACTGAAAAAGTCAGAGATGAGATTGTCGATCTACTGGAATTGAAAAGCCCTGATCTCTACATGGGTTCTTTCGCTCGTACTAACCTGTCATTATCGATCAGGGAGGTTGAAAATAAAGACAAGAAACTCGAGGAGATCATTAAAAAAATCCCTGGTTCGTCGATCGTTTATGCAAATAGTCGAAAGCAAACGGGGACAATAGCCCGGTACCTGGTCAATCATAATGTGACTGCCAATTATTACCATGCCGGATTAAAAAATGATGATCGTACTGCACGTCAAGATGACTGGCTCAATGACCGGATCAGAATTATTGCTGCAACAAATGCATTTGGAATGGGAATTGATAAATCAGATGTCCGATCCGTGATTCATTACGATATGCCTACTGTTTTAGAAGGATATTATCAGGAAGCAGGCCGGGCAGGCAGAGATGGGAAGCAATCATTTGCTGTATTGCTGGTTTATCCAAATGAAACTGTAGAAGTGATGAAACGCTTTGAAGCAATGTTTCCCGATCTTCCTTATATAAAGAAAGTATATCAATCAATTGCCAATTATTATAAGCTTGCTATCGGCTCAGCTGAATTTGAAAGCTATGATATTGATCTGACAAGGTTTTGCGAAACCTATTCACTCGATGTAATCAAAACATTTAAGGTGCTTGAGTTATTGTCAGAATATGGCTTGATGGAACTGAATACAGCCTTTCACACTCCTTCCAAAGTTAAGTTTGAAGTTAGTCATGAAGAAATGTATAAATTCATGATCGCCAATTCAGCCTATGAAAAGCTTCTAAAGACCATCCTCAGAATGTATGGTGGGGAGATCTACTCACAAGTTATGGTAATCGATGAATATAAGATCGCCAAGGCAGCCGCAGTGCCGGTCAGGGAGATCCATAATTTACTTCTTAAGCTTGAGGAGAGGAATTATATATATTATGTTCCTAAAAATGACAATCCTAAAATCACCTTTTTAACACCCCGGCTGGATATTGAGAAAATTCCAATAACTAAGACCATGCTCCAAAATCAAAAGGACATGGAAAGAGAAAAGATACAATCGGTGATTGATTATGTTCAATTAACTGAAGGATGCAGAATGCAATACCTTCAGGAATATTTTGGTGAGCGGGAAACTGAACGATGTGGTAAGTGTGATTTGTGTTTAAAGAAAAAACAACAGGAGAAATCACGTGATGAACAAAGTAAAAGTCTTGAAAAGGATATACTGGAAATAATTTCATTAAACCCTAAAACAACGGATGAACTGGTTGAAGTTTTCCCTGATATTGATAAAAAAACACTTGAAATGCTGATAAGGCAATTAATTGACTGGGACAAGATCAGAATGGATCATGAAGGAGTGTTGAGTTTGTCAAATTCGGCATAAAACAGTTTTACCCAACTTTTCTTCGGAAAATAGCATTTTTAAGTGATAATATTTTGGTATTTCGTAGTAAAGCATTATAATATTTACATTATTTGTATTGTATTTTGCCAATTTTTTAATTTATTTTATTTAGAAATTTAAAATTTTGCCAAAAAAGCAAAACTTTTTCCCTTCTATTACGATTATAATAATGTAGGTTCACGAATGCGATAAAGTAATTGCTTTATTAAAAGTATTTACTTTATTTTGAATTACTGATGAATAGTAACGGAACATATAGCAAATCATTCTTAGCGACATACACTCCTGTCGTGCTTCCGTTATTTTATGCAATCAGATCAAGGAGGCCCCTTGCGGGCACTATCTGATATAGTTGGGTTACGTACCCGACTCTCCTCGTTATATTGACGCATTCAGTCAAAAAATTTTCAAAAGGAAAACCAAAGTTTAATTAAACTAAACTATTTATTTATACTAAGATGGAAACAAAAGTTGCAGTCGCAGGTGAAGAGCACTTGCAGTACGCATCACACATCTGTAAACTTATTGAGAAAGCTGCTAAAAAGAGAGGCACGGGTATCGCAAAACGCCATCCGCTTCAGATTCAAAGAAAGATGATGGAAGGATTAGCTGTTATTGCGCTAGTTGGAGAAGAGCTTGCAGGATTCTGTTATGTTCAATCTTATGAAACAGGAAATTTTGCGTCCAATTCCGCATTGATCGTAAATCCTAAGTTTCGGGGTAGAGGTGTAGCTAAGCTTGTGAAACAAAAAGCATTTGACCTTGCTCGCGAAAAATATCCGAAAGCCAAAATTTTTGGTATTACTACCAGTTTGCCTGTTTTAAAGATCAATTCTGATCTTGGATACAAGCCTGTTACATTCAATAAGCTCCCACAAACCGACGAGTTTTGGGATGGTTGCAAACAATGCAAGAATCACGACGTGCTCATGCGTACCGGTCGTAAGCATTGTCTGTGCACAGGAATGGTTTTTGATCCTGAAGATCAAAAATCTACACTAGCAAATGTTGAAGTTCCTAAGATCAAAAAAGGACTTTCAGATGTAAAGAATTTTTTCAGGCGTAGCCCTAAGCCCGCTACTGTTTAATAATCTGAAATAATTCATTTACTATCCTACGGTTGAAGGTTAAACCGTATCCTAAAAATGGAAAATAAAAAAATAGTTTTGGCTTTCAGTGGTGGACTGGATACGTCCTACTGTGTCAAATATTTATCTGAAGTTCAGGGACTTGAAGTTCATTCGGCATTTGTACATACTGGTGGATTTTCGAAAAGTGAAATTGATGAAATCGAACAAAATGCCTATCAATTAGGTGTTAAATCTCATAAAACTTTAGAAAAGACAGAGGAATTTTATCAAAAAGCAATTAAGTACCTGCTTTTTGGTAATGTTCTTCGTAATAATACTTACCCATTATCCGTTAGCGCCGAGCGTGCTTTTCAGGCAAAGGCTATTGCTGAATATGCTCAGTTGATCAATGCCGGAAAAGTGGCTCATGGATCTACCGGAGCTGGTAATGATCAGGTTAGATTTGATCTGATGATCAATGTGTTAGCTCCTGAGATAGAAATTGTAACTCCAATTCGTGATCAGAAACTTAGTCGTAAAGATGAAATTGAGTTTTTACACTCACACGGAGTTCAAAAAGAGTGGTCAAAAGCTCAGTATTCTATCAATAAAGGATTATGGGGTACTTCAGTAGGTGGCGCGGAGACGCTGACTTCAAATAAGCCTTTACCGGAATCTGCCTGGCCTACCCAGGTAACAAAGAGCGAACCAGTAGATATCACCCTTCAATTTGAAAAAGGTGAATGCGTTGCTCTTAATGGTAAGATTATGCCACCAACCGAGTTGATCTTTAAATTACAAGAGCTGGCTTCCCCGTATGGCATCGGAAGAGATGTTCACGTCGGTGATACTATTATTGGTATCAAAGGACGTGTGGGTTTTGAAGCTGCAGCCTCTTTAATCTTGATCAAAGCTCATCATCTTCTTGAAAAACATACCCTTTCCAAATGGCAAATGCAGTGGAAATCTCAATTGGGAGATTGGTATGGTATGATGCTTCATGAAGCTCAGTACCTTGAGCCGGTGATGAGAAACATCGAAGACTTTATGGAAGGAACTCAGAGTTCAGTGACTGGTAAGGTGTTTATAACTCTTTATCCTTACCGGTTTCAATTAAATGGTATTGAAAGTGATTTTGATATCATGCAGTCTGAAGCTGGTCAATATGGCGAAATGAATAATGCCTGGACAGGTGAAGACGTAAAAGGGTTTACTAAAATATTATCTAACGCATCTAAATTATACTATCAAGTTAACAAACTAGAGAAAAATGCTTAAAACAGGAATTATAGGAGGAGCAGGATATACAGCAGGAGAATTGATAAGATTATTGATCAATCACCCTGAAGTGGAGATTAAGTTTATTCATAGTAATAGTCAGGCAGGAAAACCTGTTTACTCAATTCACCAGGATTTGATCGGTGAGATTGATATTAATTTTACCAACGAGTTAAGCAATGACGTTGATCTCGTGTTTTTATGCATGGGTCATGGAGCATCAGAAAAGTTTTTAAAGGAAAAAGGATTATCAGAAAACATTAAAATCGTCGATCTCAGCAGAGATTTCAGATTAAAACCCGATAATTCATGGAACGGCAAAGAATTCGTTTATGGTCTTCCTGAAAAGAACAAGCATCTGATCAAAGAAGCTGATGCAATTGCGAACCCCGGATGTTTTGCGACAGCAATTCAGTTAGCATTACTTCCTGCGGCATCTGTAGGAGCTTTTAAAGAAGAAGAAGCACATGTTCATGCTGTTACCGGATCTACCGGGGCAGGACAGAAACCTACTAATACATCTCATTTTAGCTGGAGAAACAATAACATATCAGTTTACAAAGCTTTTACTCACCAGCATTTGGGAGAAATAGAGCAACAAATGAATGAAGTACAGGGGCAGGAAGTAAAAGGAATAAACTTTGTGCCAATGAGAGGTGATTTTACACGAGGAATCTTTGCA
This sequence comes from Mangrovivirga halotolerans, assembly GCF_026241165.1. Taxonomy (GTDB): domain Bacteria; phylum Bacteroidota; class Bacteroidia; order Cytophagales; family Cyclobacteriaceae; genus Mangrovivirga; species Mangrovivirga halotolerans. The sequence goes on from NZ_JAPFQN010000004.1 coordinate 54,535, forward strand.
ACAGTTTACTTCAAAAGCGATATGAGTGAAGAAGAAGCGCAGGAATTATATGAGAATTTTTATGCTGATGCAGCTTTTACTCATGTTTCAAAAGAACCTGTTCACTTAAAGCAAGTGGTAAACAGTAATAAAGGAGTAATAAAAGTTGAAAAGCACGGAGATAAGATCATGGTTACTTCAATGATCGACAACTTGTTAAAAGGTGCTTCTGGTCAGGCGGTTCAAAATATGAACCTTATGATGGGATGGCCGGAAAAATTAGGTCTTGGTCTTAAACCTGTATCCTTTTAATAAAAGAGTGTTTATTTCAATATAAAAACTAAAAAACTAAAAAAATGGAATTATTTGATGTCTACCCGCTATTTGATATTACACCTGTAAAAGGCGAGGGGACTTGGATATACGACGATAAAGGAAATAAATACATGGACTTCTATGGTGGTCATGCAGTGATCTCCATAGGACATAGTCATCCGCATTACGTGGATAGAATAAAATCACAGGCTGAAAAGTTGATCTTTTATTCTAACTCTGTGCAAAATCCTATCCAGAAGCAACTTGCTAAAAAACTTGGTGAGTTGAGTGGAATGGAAGATTATCAATTGTTTCTGTGTAATTCAGGTGCAGAAGCAAATGAAAACGCGATAAAATTAGCTTCTTTCCATACAAATAGAAAGAAAGTAGTTGCCTTACATAAAGGTTTTCATGGTCGAACCAGTGCTGCTGTGGCTGCTACTGATAATCCAAAGATTGTAGCTCCGGTAAATGCAAACCATGAGGTAGAACATTTACCAATGGATGATATCCAGGCACTAGAAAATACATTAAAGAAAGAAGATGTTGCGGCATTGATCATTGAAGGTATCCAGGGTGTTGCCGGATGCTATATGCCAGAGAAAAGTTACTTACAGGAAGCAGAAAAGCTTTGTAAGAAATATGGAACCATGTTGATCATGGATGAAGTTCAGGCAGGATATGGTCGAAGTGGTAAATTCTTCTCATTCCAGTTATCTGATATCAACCCTGATATCGTGACAATGGCCAAAGGTATGGGGAACGGATTTCCTGTTGGGGGAATTTTGATCGCACCTCATATAGAGCCATGGAAAGGAATGTTAGGAACGACATTCGGAGGAAATCACCTGGCAAGTACTGCTGCTTTAGCAGTTTTGGAAGTAATTGAAAAAGAAGATCTTCTTAATAAAATCACAGAAAAAGGTGAATGGCTGGTTGACCAGCTTAAGGACCTGTCTGGTGTGAAAGAAATTCGTGGAGCCGGTCTGATGATCGGATTAGAGTTTAACTACCCTGTAGCTGAACTCAGGAAAAGCTTGTTGAAAGATTACCACGTTTTCACCGGTTCATCCGGTAACCCAAACACACTGCGTTTATTACCACCTTTAAACGTTAGCCAGGAGGAAATGCAGTTGTTTGTGGATACAATCAAACAAGCAATTTCCAAATTAGAAAAAAATGAAACAGTTCACTTCAATTCATGATGTAGATAATGTAGAAGCCCTGATCGAAAAGGCATTGTTCTTTAAACAAAACCCGATACACAGTTACCTGGGAGAAAGAAAGGTACTGGGAATGGTGTTTTTCAATCCAAGCTTACGAACCAGGATGAGTACCCAGAAGGCTGCTTATAACCTGGGAATGGATGTTATCGCGCTTAATGCCGGTGCTGATGGCTGGGCCATCGAAACGAAAGACGGGGTGATTATGGATGGTGACAAACCCGAACATATCAATGAAGCGGTTCAGATAATGAGCAGTTATTGTGATTTGCTGGCAGTGAGAACTTTTGCCGGACTGCAAAATCGCCTGGCTGATTATTCTGAAGCGATTTTGACAAAATTTATTCAATTGTCTAAGGTGCCGGTGTTAAGTCTGGAGAGTGCAACATTGCATCCTCTGCAGTCTCTTACTGATATGATGACGATCAAAGAACTGGGAATCAAAAAGCCAAAAGTTGTTTTAACCTGGGCTCCGCATCCCAAAGCTCTGCCCCAGGCTGTGCCAAATTCATTTTTGCAATGGGTAACAAAATCTGATGCAGAAGTAGTCGTAACACATCCTGAAGGTTATGAGCTGGATATCCAGTTTTCACAAGATTGTAAAATAGAATATGATCAAAATAAGGCCTTTGAAGGAGCAGACATTGTTTATGCAAAAAACTGGTCTTCATATTCTGCTTATGGTCATATTTTGTCTACTGATCGCTCATGGACGGTCACTAAAGAAAAAATGGCATTAACAAACAATGCGTCATTTATGCACTGTCTGCCATTACGGAGAAATATGATCGCTACTGATGAAGTGGTTAATAACTCCGTAGTGATCAACCAGGCCGGAAACCGAGTGTGGGCAGCCCAGGCGGTGCTTAATGAAATGCTTAATTACGAAAAGGAAAATCAAAATATACAAAATATAAATGAGCAAGGAAGATTTGCATATCGTTAAAATAGGCGGAAATATAACAGGAAACCCGGAAAAACTCGCTGACTTTTTAGCGCGCTTCCATAAACTTGAAGGTAAAAAAATCATTGTTCACGGTGGTGGCCGCCAGGCTACGGAATTATCGGAAAAATTGGGCATCAAAGCTAAAATGCATGAAGGCCGAAGGATAACTGATGATGAAGCGATCGATGTGGCTGTCCAGATCTATGCAGGACTGGTCAATAAAAAGATCGTTGCTCAGCTTCAGGCCTTGGGTACGAACGCAGTAGGACTTACCGGTGCTGACATGAACCTGATAAAGTGCAGTATCAGACCCAAGGATCCGATCGATTTTGGCTGGGTCGGTGATATTGAGCCCGGTTCTGTGAATGTAGAACAGCTGGACAAATTATTAAATACAGGTGCTGTGCCGGTATTTTGTGCTGTGACCCACGACGGTGAAGGACATTTATTGAATACAAATGCTGATACTATCGCTTCTGCTCTTTCTGCCGGAATGGCTAAGAAATATTCAGGAGTGGAGTTAACCTATTGCTTCGAAATGCCGGGGGTAATGAGAGATATCAAAGATCCCGAATCTTTGATAAGGGAAATTGACCTCTCACTGTACGATCAGCTTAAGGAAGAAGAAGTAGTTAAAGACGGTATGATTCCTAAACTCGATAATGCATTTGATGCAATAGAATCAGGGGTTTCCAAAGTACATATCCAGGAGGCTTCAACTTTAGGAACTGAATCAGGAACAACATTGATCAAATAAATAAATGATAACTCAAGAAAAAATAGAAATTAACAGGGAAAGACTCGAAAAGCTTCAAAATGAAGCGATAGAAACTTTAAAAAACCTTATTTCTAAACAAAGTTTTTCAGGTGAAGAAACAGAAACAGCATTAATTTTAAAAAACTGGCTTGAAAGTTATGGTTTCAAACCAAACAGACAGCATAATAATATTTGGGCTACGTCACCGGATTTTGATGAGAGTAAACCAACTATTTTATTAAATTCTCACCACGATACAGTACTTCCAAATGAAGGGTATACTAAAGATCCGTTTTCACCAATCGTGGAAGATGGAATTCTTTATGGACTGGGAAGTAACGATGCCGGAGGTCCGCTAGTTAGTTTGCTGGCTACCTTTTTGTATTTCTCTCAGGAAGAAGATGTGCCGTTTAATTTAATCTTTGCAGGAACAGGAGAGGAAGAAACCTCAGGCCCTCATGGATTGAATAACTTAATACCCGAGTTACCGAAATTTGATTATGCTATTGTCGGAGAGCCAACCCAAATGGAAATGGCTACTGCTGAAAAGGGATTGATTGTCCTGGAATGTACAGCAAAAGGTGTTTCAGGCCATGCAGCAAGAGATGTTGGTGATAATGCCATTTACAAGGCAATGGAAGATATTAACTGGTTCAAGACCTATGAATTTGGTAATGATTCACCAAAAGTAGGACCGGTGAAAATGACAGTAACTATTATTAATGCCGGTACTCAACATAATGTCGTTCCGGATACTTGTGATTTCACAGTAGATATCAGAACGACGGACACTGTTTCCAATGAAGAAGTAATGGAAGTGGTGAAGAAAAATATTAAATCTGAAGTACGAAAAGCATCAACCAGGCTTAGACCATCAGGTATTTCTGATGACCATCCGATAGTAAAGGCAGCAAAAGAACTGGATATAGTGACTTTTGGTTCGCCAACAATGTCAGATCAGGCAATGATCGATGGTCCATCAATAAAAATGGGTCCTGGTGATTCAAAAAGATCCCATACAGCAGATGAGTACATTAAACTTGATGAGATCAAACACGGAATAGAAACTTATATTACCCTGCTCAAGCAGGTTGATCATAACTAATGAATAGTTTAAATAAACTTTGGTCAAAAGGAAAGCCCCTGTCTGAAAAGATAGAGGCTTTTACTATTGGGCGCGATCTGGAATTTGACAAAATCCTGGCTAAATATGATGTCATCGGATCAAAAGCCCATGCCACCATGCTGGCACAAACCGGATTGATTGAAAAGGAAGAAGGTGAAAGCCTGATTAAAGAGTTAGAAGATATTTACCAGATTGTCATTCTGGAAGATTTTGAAATTCCAGAAGGTTTTGAGGATGTTCACTCCTGGATAGAAGCTGTCCTTACCGAAAGGTTAGGAGATACCGGGAAGAGAATTCATACAGCCCGATCAAGAAATGACCAGGTGCTTACTGACCTCCATTTATTCTGTAAAGATTCACTCAATGGATTGATCAGCCAGGTTGAAAATATTGCCTTGCTTCTTGTTGACCAGGGAGAAAAGTATAATGAAGTTATTTTACCTGGCTACACTCATTTACAGGTAGCGATGCCATCATCGGGAGGAATGTGGTTTTCGGCGTATGCCGAAGCATTGGCTGATGATCTGATCATGTTGCAGGCAGCACTGAAAGTAGCCGATCAAAATCCATTAGGCTCAGCTGCAGGCTATGGTTCTTCATTTCCAATAGATCGTGATATCACGACAAAAGAAATGGGTTTTACCCAGATGAAAGTCAATAGTTTTGCAGCACAGTTAAACCGGGGTAAGCTGGAAAAAACGATTACCAATACAATTGCATCAATAGCACAGACACTGGGTAGATTTTCTATGGATGTTTGTCTTTATAACAGCCAGAATTTCGGGTTTATTTCTTTACCCGATGAGTTGACTACGGGCAGCAGTATCATGCCACACAAGAAGAATCCTGATGTTTTTGAATTGATCCGAGGGAAATGTAATCTCCTTCAGGGAGTCCCCTTTCAGGTTACTTCTTTGACGAATAATCTTCCGGGGGGTTACCATCGTGAGTATCAATTATTGAAAGAATTACTTTTTCCTGCTATTAATGATATGGTCTCTATATTGGATATTCTTGAATTTGCTGTGTCTCAAATGAAACTTCATGGACCGGATACGGATGAGGAAAAGTATAAGTTAATGTATACTGTGGAGGCTGTCAATGCAGAAGTAATGAAGGGAAAACCATTCAGAGAGGCATATAAGATCGTTGGTCAACAGGTTGAATCCGGTGAATTTCAAATTAAACCCGGAGAGCAAAAATACACCCATATTGGGAGTATTGGTAATCCCGGATTTGATGAGATCAGGAAGAAAATCACAACAACAGGCGATTAATTAAGAATATTCTCCTTAAATTATTGAAACAATTTATCAGTGATAAAGCTTATTGATTTATATGGAGAAATTTAAGAAGATTTTACGTTGGACAATTGGAATTATAATCGTTGGTGGACTCGCAGTGTTTTTATTTTTGAATTATGCCAGCTATAGCAAGGGTTATCGGGTAGGAACACCCATAAAGCTTAGTAAGAAAGGTATGGTGATCAAAACCTGGGAAGGGGAGATGAATATTGGAGGTTTAACCAGTTCATCCGAGGGAGTAATGCCGACAACCTGGGAGTTTTCTATACACGGTAGTGATAGAGAAGTGAGGGAGAACTTAAATGATGCAATAGACCAGGGTCAGCGGGTAAAACTTCATTACAAAGAAAAATATGTACGCTTTTTCTGGCAGGGAGATACCAAATACTTCGTTTATGAGGTAGAGCCGGTGAGTAAGTGATTTTTAAGTTGAGAATATAAAAAAGGCTATTTGTGATTCAAATAGCCTTTATCATTTTTTGCTTATCCCTTTCAATTTTAGAGGTAATTATCCCTTATGATTTTTTATTGAATAATGATTTTCTGCACTACAGTGTCAGAATCATCCAAAGTGAATTTTATTATATAGATCCCAGGTTTTAACATCAAATCTAATTTTATCGGATTAGTGTCTTGATATTTTTGTTCAAAAACCTTTATCCCATCTAGATTAAATATTTCAATATATTTGGTCTTGTAATCATTAAGGAATTGGATAGTGAATTTTCCGGTTGATGGATTTGGGTGTAATTTTATGTTTTTATTTTCTTCATTTTCCTCCAAAATAATTTTTGGTTCAAATCCTGTTAAATAGGACAATCCAGTGCCATCTTCATAGTTGAATTTGTATAAAAGATTGGATTGATTTGAAATTATATTATAATTATATATTAAACCAAAATTTTCAAATAATGGGGGTGAGACACAATAAATGAAGTTTCCATTGGCATAAATACGATTGTTAATACTTAAATTTTCTTCTCCTCCAATGACTGTTTCAATTGTCTTTGAGCTTATGTCAAATTTAAATATGTGATCATCAATAGCGTTATTTCCAGACACATTTGCAATCCCATATAAATTGCCATCATTTGCAGCTAATAAATGATCAAATGAATAATGATTGATACCAGGCTTTCTTGAATTCAATAAGGTATCGATTTTAGTACTTGCGATATCATATCTTAAAAGTAAGCTTGTTTTACAATAATCAGGGCACTTATCAACTACTGATAAACTTAAATAGACTTCTTCATTTTTACCAAAAACTATATCTAGTAAGTCTGTGGTAGTTTTAATATGCAATCTGTCAATTCTTGGGAATGTATTATTAATTGTGTCTAACTTATAAAAATTTACAGAAATTGGCTCTTGGATAATATCTTTTGAAATATTATAACCATATAGAATGTTGTTTTCAGAAGATAAGTTTATTACGCTATTATATTTTTCTGGAATTTCTAAAGTTAATGAATCTGTTTTACTTGTTTCTGTGTTTAATTTATAGAGATAATTGTGTGCCTGAGAAAAGAAATAAAGATTCTTATTAAGATATTTAGGTTGGGAAATCGGCTTTAGGAAATCAAATAATTTATTTAAATCTCCTGTTAGAGTATCATATTCGAGTAATGTGCCATTATCGTGTTGCCCGCCAGTATTTGTTGCTATTATTAACTTTCCATCATTTCTTTTTGAAATATATCCCGGTTTAGACCCAAGAATTGGAGCTGGATTTGAATAATTTATAGCTGAAAGTTCTTTAGTTTCTATATTGTATTCAAAAAAATTGGTAGAAATCTTTCTTGATTTTTTAATAGCTGAAATCCCAACGAGTTTATTATTTCCAACTGGAAATACTGCAGATCTTGGGTTAAAAAAACCAATGGAGTCATTCAATTCTTTATCCAAAATAATTTCATTAGTTCTCGTATTTAACTTAAAGAATCTTCCTCTACTTAAATCACTAACAAAATAATAACTAATGCTATCAAGAGTTTGAATAGGATTTAAAAAGTGAGAAAAATATTCAGATGTTTGAAAAATTTCAATTGAATTATTTTCTAAATTATATTTGAAAAAGGCACCGTTGGGACTATTATCTTTATGGTGAAATAAGATGCCTAATAAATAATTATCCTTAGTAAGTTTTAAGTCTATTCTATTATCGACTGTATGATCAGAAACATTCAATAATACTGATGATTTGCCAGAATTAATATTGAACTTAATTAAGTGTATATCACCATTGTTAGGAGCAATGAGACCATATCCAATATAGGTGCTATCATCAATTCTTGTTGGTTGTCCAAAAATATGGTGCTCAAAAAAAGTTGTTGTAGAATCCCCGGTATAAGGATCTAGTTTCATTATTTTATTTGAATTGAAGATGAAGATCGTATCATTTTTTAAAGAGTGGTCTATGTATTTGGCACTATGATTATCATCTAAAGCTAATTCATTCCTGATTTCTCCGGTTTCAATGTTAATGCTGTATAAATAATTAGTGGAATTATTTTTTCCCCAGATTTTATTATCAATTGGTCCAATAAGTCTATTTAAAATTGATGAGTTATCGATCAACTCATTGACATCTGCTACTTTTCTGAGGGTTTTTGAAGGGTAATCAAATTCATAAACAAAGCCTCTACCATACTTGCCTCCATGATTTATTATTCCATAGAATTTATTATCAGATGTTTGAAGAACATAAGGGAATTCGGGTATGTTTAAACTTCTGAGTTCATCATAAAAATTATGAATAACCTCAAAACCACCATTATTGGTATATCGATATAGATTTCCATATTCATATTCGCCGCCTGATGCCGATACACCCCAAAAGGATTCTTGCTGTTGCGCTATTGTAGTATTTATAAATGAGGAAAGTATTACAAAAAGTATATTTAACAGAATAGTTCTTTTCATAAGTCAAAAAATGCCTAACTATATTAAAATCCGATTTTCTCAGTTGATAAATTCAAAAGAATAACTATGAATGCTGGTGTTTTTTGCAAATATATGAAAATATAATCAATAGTATTTTTCATTTCACAGAAGTGATAAAGAAGTGAGGGAGAACTTAAATGATCCAATAGACCAGGGTCAGCGGGTAAAACTTCATTACAAAGAAAAATACGTTCGCTTTTTCTGGCAGGGAGATACCAAATACTTCGTTTATGAGGTAGAGCCGGTGAGTAAATGATATAAAAAAAGCCAAAGTAAAAAAGGCTATTTGTGATTCAAATAGCCTTTATCATTTTTTGCTTATCCCTTTCAATTTTAGAGGTGATAATTTTCTATGATTTTTTATTGAATAATGATTTTCTGCACTACAGTGTCAGAATCATCCAAAGTGAATTTTATTATATAGATCCCAGGTTTTAACATCAAATCTAATTTTATCGGATTAGTGTCTTGATATTTTTGTTCAAAAACCTTTATCCCATCTAGATTAAATATTTCAATATATTTGGTCTTGTAATCATTAAGGAATTGGATAGTGAATTTTCCGTTTGATGGGTTTGGTGTAATTTTTAATTGGTTATTAAGAGATTGGGGGATATTTTCTCCTATTTTCGTTAAATATAAATATCCACCACCTTCTTCGTAATTGAATTCATGTATTTTCTCTAATTCGTTTATCACATAATCGTACTTGTATATTAATCCATGTTCTTGAGTTGAGTTTTCAGATTTGAACGGGCTACCATAAAAAAGAAGATAAATTTCATTACCAATATTTATTAAATTAGGTCTGTAACCTAAAATAACTTCATGTTCGACTAATATTTCAAATTTTTTCGAATTGACGTTATATCGAAATAAAGCATATATTCTATTATAAGTATTTGACTTTCGAACTATTCCGTATAAATTTCCATCATTTGCAATTAGTAGCTTTTCAGGTCTTGTCCAATTAGTATTTTCAATCTTGAAGTCAAGTTCAGTATTTAATAAATTTTTATTTAGATCATAGCTAAAAATCATATTTCTATAATCTCCAGATAATTTTTGGTATGTTGTGCTAAAATATAGAATATTGTTTTTACTCAGAGTTAATCCAACTATATGATTTAAAATCAAATTCTGATCTTTGGTAGATATTTTGGAGATGATTAATCCCTTTTTTGATTCTGTATCAATTTTTAGATAATAATAGGTTTTACGAAGACCTAATTGGTAAATGCTATTATATCCAAAAGCATAAATATTGTTATCTAACTCCTTTTGTATTTTAATGAAATTAAAATTATTCAATGAGTCTGGTAATGTTACGGTGTCTAGTTCTTTTGAATTTATATTGTGAAGAAAAAGATCGCTGTATTTGGCGTCATACTCGTATGTGAGGGCATATGCAGTAAAAAATAATTCATTTGAATAAGAATCAAAATTTGGATTAATTTCAAAATCGTGAATTTTAGTAATTGAATTTAGTGTTGGATCATATTCTAAGAGAGTGCCTAGATTGTATTTACCACCGGTATTTGTTTTGATAACTAAATTATTAAATTGATTACTATAAAGATAAGTGGGGCTTGATCCTAATTCAGGTATATTGTTTGAAATATTTAGAATCGATATTTCGTTGGAAGTGGTATCTAATTCATAAAAGACAGCTTCAGGACTTAATCTATTAACACGAGATATTGCATTACCAATAAAACTGTTTCTATTAGTTGGTACTAGTGGTGATTTTGGACGGTATATATTTGTAGAATCTTGATTGAACTCATGTAACCTATTAATTACGCCAGTATTTGAATTAAACTTATATATACTTCCGTCCAAATAATCAGTAGTAAAGAAATAGTTAACACTATCCAATGTTGAAAACTGACGCATAGTGTAGTTTAAAGTGGAATCTGTTGAATTGTGAACATTGTATTCTTTAGTTTCTAAATTTAAAGTGAATAATCCCAATTTATGAGTCAATAATCCTATTAATGTGTTGTTTTTGTTTACTGTTGGTTTGAACTTTAGATCAATATTATTGTTTTGGAATCTGAAAATCTCAGTGGTTACAAATGAATTTGTATTTAATTTTAAAATTGAAATTGTTCCACTGAAATTTAAATTAGTACCATATAAAACCAGGGTAGAGTCATTTAATTGTGTTGGTTTTCCCTTAAATGAAAATTCAGTTTCATATTGTCTAACGGACTTGGTTTTTATGTTGTAACTATAAATATACTTAAAGCTTGTCAAAATTATTTTCTCGTTACTATATGAAATTTGGACATTATAAAGATTATTTGGTAGTGTGAACTCTATTAAATTTTCACCATTTTCAATGTTGAAGGAATATAAATAACAACTATCGCTTCGTTTATAACCCCATAACTTATTGTTGTATGGACCTATAATTTGGTCATTATAATCTTTGGCAATATTTTTTATATCTGAAATTTTCTTCAATTCTTTTGTTTTTAAATCGAATTCATAAATAAAGCCATGTCCATATTTTCCCCCATATGTATATTTTTTACTATAAAATTTATTATCACTGCCTTTAAGTAATATTGGTGATAAGGAGACGTTCCTCAATTCATCATAAAATTCATAAACTATTTGGTGCCCTTCATCTGGGGATATTTTAAATATTGAACCACTTCTATATTGCCCTCCAGATGAATTTACACCCCATAGAGTTTGTTGTTGAGCAATAGAAGTATTTGTAATAGAAGATAAAACAACTAATATTAAATTTATTATTAAGGCTCTTTTCATAGAATTAAAAAATATCAATACTTACAAAAATAGAAAATGATAAAGTCTGTAAAAAAATAGGCTGCAGACGATTATATAATCTTTACAAAGATAAAAATTTTCTATTCTGAATAAGTATAATAAAAGAAAAAGCTTTTGAATGTTAATTGTGATAAGTTAAAGTTTTGTGACTAAAGTCCATTTGATTTTAATCCTCACAAATTATCTTTGCCCAAATTTTGTGTGTTTTGGTAAGGATACTTTCAGTAAGCTTCTTATTTCTATACCTGGTGGCTCTTGTGCGACCTGTATTTCCTTTAGTGGAATACTGGGCTAATAAGGAATATATTGCTGAAAACTATTGTCAGGACAGATTTTTAGAAATTACGATGTGTCATGGTTATTGCTATCTTCAAACTCAATTAAAAATTGAACTGAGTGGAGGTCCAGAACAGCATAATCAGGATGAGAGTGGGCCGACAAAATTAGAACTGGAAAAATTTCCTTTTTCTATTATTAAGGAGCCAAGGACTGAGGAAAGCATTTTTCAATTGGTAAGCAGAAATCATTTGATATTTAAAAATATTATTTACTCTCCACCCTTTATTCAGAAGGAGACTCCCCCGCCTAATACAATAATAAGTTGATCAGCATTTTAACTTATTATTAATCTAAAAAATTGAAAAATGAATTTCATTAAATTCCTTTTAACAGGGAGTGTATTTCTATTGCCTTTATTTATTTCAGCACAAACAGAACTTTGGTCATCAAACAGGCCTGATGGTCATGCTCCAATTGGTGTAATGGGAGATCACATGCACAAAAAAGGTGAATTGATGTTTGGCTATCGGTTCGGTATCATGGAAATGGATCAGTTAAATCAAGATAGTGAGTCAATTAGTTCTGAAGAAGTACTCGAGGATTATATGGTTTCTCCGATTTCTTCAAATGCAAATATGCATACTTTTGGTGTAATGTATGCCCCGTCAGATTTTGTTACTGTAACATTAATGGGTGGATACATTAGTAAAGAAGGGGAGATGGTCAACCGGATGGGACAGCAAATCAATGTTGCTTCAACTGGTTTTATCGATCCAAAAGTTAATTTTATATTTCGTGTTATGGATAACAACAAGCAGCATATTCATGCAAACTTAGGAGTGAGTTTACCATTAGCATCTATAGAACAACGCGACGATACTCCAATGGCTGAGCAGTCTTTATTAGCTTATCCAATGCAAATTGGAAGTGGAACTACTGATCCAGTGATTGGATTTACTTATTTGGGTCAGCAAAAAGACCTTTCCTGGGGTGGTCAGTCAAGTTATACTGCGAGATTATATGATAATAGTCGTGATTACCGATTAGGTAATGAGCTGAAAATGACTGGTTGGTTTGCCTATCGTATTTCACAGTCTTTTAGTTCTTCCGTTCGGCTATCCTATTTAAACACACAAAGCATTAGTGGTGCAGATGATGAAATGAACCCGGTAATGATGCCTATGTTTGATGTTGAAAACTCAGGCAAGGATCAGGTAATGACCGGAATCGGATTAAATTATTATGTTAGTTCCGGGGATCTTAAAAATATACGTATTGGTGCTGAATATATAATCCCGTTATATCAACATGTGAACGGTATACAAATGGTAATGGGTCAGAAAATAGTCGTTGGTATCCAATATTCATTATAGTAACATACAGAATTATTAACCCATTTTTATTAAAAAAAGGCGGTCATTTACACTTAAATGACCGCTTTTTAATTTTTATAAAGATCTATTTACTCAATCCCCTCAATGTAAGGAGCACCAGATTCGGTTAGTTGGTTTGCCAGGTTTTCAACGGCTGAATTAACGCTATTAATTTCCTGTTCTATTTCTGCAAGATCACTTTCAATAAATTCCATTGTTTGCTTATGGGTTTCAGTAGGGCCGTAAGTCGAATGACTCACTCCTTTATAAAGAGCAAACATACGGTCGCCAATAGTTGGTTTGGTTTTTTCACCGACCTGAAGTTTTGCAGGATTACCTTGAACCATTGTATTGAGCTCATTTAGTTCAGTTAATAATTCCTGGTATTGCTTATCAAAGGCGCCAGGATCAGTCTGCGACTTAGCAATAGCTCTCTCTATAGCTTTAACCTGTTTGTTTAGTGCACTCAACTTTAATTGAATCGCTGTTGTTCTTTTTACTTTCTCTTCATATTTTCTTAAGAATTGAGACAGCTCTTCGTTGCTTGCTCCTTCTAGAGCCCCATCTCGTAACTCGACCACTTCAAATTCTACAGGTTCAGATAATGTGGTTGCTTCTCCATCAACGACTTTCGACAAAGTAACTGTGTATTTTCCCGGAGGAGCCAGAAGGCCATCGAACTCAAGTTCATTTTCAGGTTCTTCAGGCTTTTCAAGAGTGATTGATTCCGGTGCCGGATAACGCAGGTCCCAGGCAACTCGATGGAAGCCTTTATCAGTACTTCCAGGGATGCGCTTGATTACATTCCCGTTCATATCTTTTACAGTAAGCCATACTTTTGGATCAGGCATCGTTTCTTCCATAGCCATTCCTTCATATCCTGCGAATGGTATGTTCTGGCCGGATTTGGTTAGTTTTTTCTCGGCATCCTGTCTTTTTTCTTCTTTTGTTTTGTATTCGTCTTTTAAATAATATGTGAATACTGCTCCAAAATCTGGGTTTGGGGCAGTGTAATGAGCGGCACCCATTGATCCTTTTTCTTCGTTAAAACCCAGTTCTGATCTTGGTACATACCACCAGGCTTTTCTGGTTGGAAATAAAACTGCTTCTTGTTCCAGTTTGCTTTGAGAGACATCCCTTAGCATTGTGTAATCATCTAAAACAAAGAATCCTCTACCAAATGATGCTCCAATAAGGTCGTTTTCTCTTCGCTGTATAGCCAAATCCCTGAAAGAGATTGTCGGGAGGCTTTCAAATTTCACCCAATTTGATCCGCCATCAACAGTGAAATAAATACCAAATTCAGTTGCGGCAAATAATAAGTTTTTGTCTTCGTGGTCCTGTACCATTCTCCAGACTAAGGTGTTGGCAGGAATGTTTCCGCTTATTGAAGTCCATGATCTGCCTTTATCAGTACTTTTAACTAAGTAAGGAGTGAAATCGCCATATTTATGGTTATCCAATGCTACATAAACAGTGTTCTCATCATATAGATCAGCTTTAATATCATTTACAAAGGCAGTTGAAGGTACTCCAGGAATTGAACCAACTTCTATTTTCCTCCAGTTATCGCCACCATCTTCCGTTACCTGGATCAATCCATCATCAGTACCGGCATAGATCACTCCTTTGGTTACCGGGGATTCTGCAAGGGAAGTGATGGTGTTGTAATTGGACATTGCCAGGAAGTCCCAGGAATTGTCCCAGCTTTGTTTTTTACCCATTATTGGAAGTTCAATCCGATTTTGGTTTCTGGTTAGGTCACCTGAAATAGCAGTCCATGAATCTCCTCTGTTATCAGATTTCCAAACGCGGTACGAACCAAAAAAGATTGTTGTTGGATTATGGGTGCTGACCAGAATAGGGGCATCCCAGTTAAATCGTTCATGAGGTTCATCTTCACCCGGTTGTGGTTGAATATCTGTTGCTTCACCGGTGATCATGTCTACCCTTGAAAGATTTCCTTCCTGTCTTTCGGCGTAAATGATATCCGGATTACCAGGCTCTGTTGCCGGTTGGTGACCATCCCAGTTTAATACAACTTTCCAGTCTGAGTTTTGGATTCCATGGTAATTATCTGTTCTCGAAGGCCCTCCCTGAGTACTGTTGTCCTGGGTTCCTCCATAAATAGTATAAAATGGTTCTGCATCATCGACAGCTACTTTATAAAACTGTGTTACCGGAAGGTTTTTGACAAATCGCCAGTTTTCACCTAAGTCAAATGATTCGTATAGACCTCCGTCTGTACCCACAAGAAGGTAATTCGGGTCATCTTTTTTAAAGGCGATGGCGTGATTATCACTGTGCTTATGCTTGTTGTTAAACCTTTTGAATGTTTTACCATGGTCGGTAGAATATTGCATCCAGGCATCCACAAGGTAAAGTCGTCCGGGTTGGTGAGGAGAAGTATACAACTCCTGATAGTAATGAGGTCCAGTTGCTCCTGCAACAGCATCTGATTGTTTATCCCAGGTTTCCCCACGGTCAGAAGACATATAAACGCCGCCTGTTCGCCGCTTGAGTTCTATTGCCGCATAGATAATATCCGGATTTTCGTACGACATAGCCAGTCCTATTTTACCCATGTTTTCTTCAGGAAGCCCTTTAGTGAGTTCTTTCCAGGTTTCACCTCCATCAGTACTTTTATGTATTCCCGTACCCGGTCCGCCTCCCATGTAGGCAGCAACTGTTCGGTGTCTGTCCCATGTGGCTGCATACAATAGGTCGGGATTTCTTGGATCGATCAATATGTCCGTAACACCTGTCCATTCGCTTCCACCAAGTGTTTTATTCCAGGTCTTTCCTCCATCAGTAGATTTGTATAATCCGCGTTCACCCCCTTTACTCCATAAAGGACCTTGAGCAGCAACCCAGATAATATCTGAATTTTCCGGATGGATAATTATTTTAGAAATGTGCTCAGAATTTTTCAGCCCCATATTTTGCCAGGACTCACCTCCATCTGAACTTTTATAAATACCATCGCCATATCCGGCATGTCTTCCGCCGATGTTTTCCCCTGTGCCAACCCAGATAGTATTGGGATTGGCAGGGTCAATGGTTACACAGCCAATGGAATATGAAGATTGATCATCAAAAACAGGTTTCCAGGTGGTTCCAGCATTAGTGGTTTTCCATACTCCTCCGGAACCTACACCGACTATCCAGGTACTTTCATCTTCAGGATGAATCGCTATATCTGCTATTCTACCCGACATAAATGCCGGGCCGATATTTCGAAACTTAATCCCCGAGAAAGTGGAGTCCGTAAGTTTAGTACTCGAAGTTGAATTTGAATTGTCTTTTTTTCTTCGTTGACCGTTAACTAACGATAATGAAAAGACCATCAGAGTAATTACCATGATGGTGGTTATTTTATTGTTGATCATAGTGAGTATTAGGTAAAGGTGTATACTGAAAATAGCACTCAGTTTCTTCTAATCAAAATAAAAGATTACTAGAATTAATGAACAGCCATGTAGAAATTAAATGTTTAAAAAAAGAGAGATCGTATTATGATCTCTCTCTATAATTCTTGGATTTTGATGGATCCTTTATTTAGATGCCGTTTGCTTATGTTCTTTGATTGTTTCTTCTGAAAGATTAAGAAATCTGGCTGCGTTGTTGTAGAAGATATCTTCTTTTTGATCTATAGTTAGAAAATCAGCACTGTTAACGTTGTTAATAGCTTTTTCAATCATACTGGTAAAAGCCATCTGATCACTTCCAAACATAATTCTTTTACCAAATCCGGCGTCGACTAGTTCTTTGAGATATGAGTGAAATTCTGATTCTTCTAAAACCCAAGAAATTACACCTAAATCAACGTAAACTTGTGGATGAGCGTACATAAGAGCTTTCATTTCATCTGCAAAAGGCCATCCTGCATGCATTATATAGACAGGGACTTTTGGGTGGGAGACCAGATGTTCTTCGATTAAAAGAGGCCTTGCATGAGATGCCCTGGTTTCCGGATATGCAAAATAAACACCGCCCGGAGGTCCTCCAGGTAAAATGTGATAGGCAACGGGGATATTTAATTCTTCAGCAAGATCAAAAATTGGGGTTATTTTTTTATCATCAGGTTTTATTCCAGCATAGTTAGGAGCAACTTCACCAATCACGTCTAATTCCCCGGCTTCGTGCCATTTCCTCAATGAATCCAGGTTTATTTGAGTTGGATCGGATATTAATTGACCCTGAATTACTTTTCCCGGATGCATTTTTGACCATTTTTTAACTGTTTGATGTGTTGGAGATGAAAGCATAACTTTTACGATTTTATGCTTTTTCATTATATCGGCAGTTTCTTTCTCGTGGCTCGGAATATCTTTTGAACCAATATATTTATCACCAGTTGTAGGGTTGATTACTTCACCAAATAAGGGGTTCGGTTTAGCATAGGCATGCATATGCATGTCGATGATGGGGCCAGAATAAGACTTGATATCTTTCTCAGATAATTTTTCAGTGTTTTTGTTTGCTGAAGTTTGGGTGCAGCTATATATAAGACAAAGACAAACTACTGGGATGATTAAGTTAAAGTTGATTTTCATGGTATAAGGAGTTGACTCTGATATCAATTTAAAGAAAAATTAACCCAGAGTCAACTAGTTGTTTTCATACAAAAAGAAAGGAGGGCTCCATGAAAACCCTCCTTCGTTCTAACCAAAAAATCCGCAATTATGAAAAAATATTACCAACTGGTGTAGACGCCGCCACTAACCCGGACATGTCCGCCTGAGCGACCACCCCTACTTCTTGAATATCTGTAGTTATCATCATCGTCATCACAATGATCACGATATTTTTTATGTTTTTTATGCTTGTGTTTGCCGTGACCTCTGCCAGGATGTTCTCTGAAAACAGGATGTTGTTTTCTATGAGATGAGCAACATGCTCCATATCGTGGCTGGTACACTCTTCTGTAGTAATTTTCATGAAAACCACAATGGTTATTACAATGATGCCCGTGCATTGGGTTTGATCGTAATCTTCTTTCTCTCACAACATGACCATAATCATCGTAAGTCACCTCGAAAAATCCGTGTCTTCCCTGAAGTACCACTGTGAAAAACATGTGGCCATGATCTCTGTATCTATTTGTATGAATCCAATTGTATCCTCTGAAGTCATATGTGATTGAACGAGCGACTCTTCCTGGAACACCCCACTCATGAGAAACTCCGAATGATGTTACAAAATGCTGGGCCTGTAATTCTGAAGCGAATCCAAATAAAACCAGCGCGATAAAAAGTATTGCTTTTCTCATAGCTTTAAAAATTTGATTCACTAGGGTAAATACAATCGCCGTGCCAAAAAACTTTTTTTCTTACATCTGGCGAATTGTTTTTAATCGTAAGTTACTGGTTTTCAGTGTTTAGTTTTCAGGTAAAATTTGTTTAATGTGTTGGTTTTTATTTTTTTAAAAACAAAATTCTCGAATGAAGGTTCATTGTTTGGATAAATTTTAAGAGAAGTGAAGCAACTTTATATAAAAAGTATAATGATCATGTTGGGATATTCTTTTACCAACAAGCAATCAAGAATTTTTTCAGATCTGTCACAAAAAAATATTTTGGATCTTTCTCAAATCCATCGCGATATTTATGATGAATTAAACAGAAAAACTCATTAAAATTTTATAGAAAGTGCAGTATCGGATTTATTTTTTAAATTGCTCTTAATTGAATCCGATATTAATTCTATTTTATTCAGAATATGTTTCTTTTGTTTTTCTATCTGGCCCTAGCGCTGGGATTTTCCTTTTTATGTTCTATTCTTGAGGCTGCCTTATTGAGTATTACTCCTGTATTTGTAAAGGCCAAAGAACAAGAAGGAGCTGCTTATGCCAAAGAATTAAAACTATTAAAAGAAAATGTAGATAAACCTCTTGCAGCAATTTTATCATTAAATACTATTGCCCATACGATTGGTGCTGCTGGTGTTGGAGCGCAGGCGAGCATCGTTTTTGGTGAAGCTTACTTTGGCTATATTTCAGCAATCTTAACAATTCTGATATTAATCTTTTCCGAGATCATTCCAAAATCACTGGGTGCTAAATTCTGGAAGTCACTAGCTCCATTTGTATCAAGAACTTTAAAAATTCTTGTTGTCCTGATGTTTCCTTTAGTATGGATTTCGGAGCATATTACAAAATTAGTAGGTGGAGGAGGGCATGTTACTGCTCCAGGAAGAGAAGATATTGCTGCGATGGCTGAGCTTGGTACTGAAGCTGGCGTATTTGATAAAAGTGAATTTAATATCATCAATAATCTTATCAGGTTTAAGTCAATTAAGGTTGAAGATGTCATGACTCCACGTACGGTTGTATTAGCAGCACCTTCAACTATGACGATAAAAGAATTTTTTGATGAAAAAAGCTTTCTGAAATTTTCCAGAATTCCTGTTTTTAAAGATACTATCGACCATGTCACCGGTTTTGTGTTAAAAAATGATGTGATGGAAAAGCTGGCTCATGATGAATATGAAGCTAAATTATCTGAAATCCAGCGAAATGTATTAATAGTTTATGAACACCAGGCTATTCCGATAGTTTTTGAACAATTACTAACAAAGAAAGAACACATTGCTCTTGTTGTTGATGAATATGGAGGTATGGCCGGCATTGTTACCCTGGAAGATATAATCGAAACGTTACTGGGACTGGAAATTCAGGATGAACTTGATAATACAAAAGATATGCAGCAGCTGGCCAGAAAAAAATGGGAGGAACGCGCCCGCCAGCTAGGTATATTTCCCGATGAAGAATAAAATAAAATCCTATGCCGGAGAATCAACTCGAACCCAGATCTGTTAAATTTTCTGCAACGACAATAACTGAACTAATGCTTCCTTCCTCAGCCAATTTCGGAGGGAAGATACATGGTGGTTATCTATTATCTATGATGGACAAGGTGGCCTATGCATGTTCAAGTAAGCATTCAGGTGCCTATTGTGTAACTGTATCAGTTAATGCTGTTGATTTTTTATTACCTGTTGAAGTTGGGGATCTCGTATCCATGTTGGCATCGGTAAATTATGTAGGAAATACCAGCATGGTTGTAGGAATAAAAGTAATTGCAGAAAATGTGAAAACCGGTGAAGTGAAGCATACTAATACCTCATATTTCACCATGGTCGCTAAAAATGAGCAGGGAGAAACTGTTAAAGTACCTCCTTTATTACTCGAATCACCAATTGATGTAAGGAGATTTGTAGAGTCAATTAAAAGACGGAAACTGAAAAAGCAGATTTCTGAAAAGATGGATGAGGAAAAAAAGACTTTTGACCTGAAAAAAGAACTTACTCATTTGAAAGATCAACGGTGCATTTTAGCTGACGATTTGCAGTGATTTTTGATTCGATCCTGTTCGAAGTTGTAAAACACCTGTACGATTTTGAACACTCTTTTAAAATTGTTAAATTTTTAATTATCTGATTATCAGTATCTTGTAAAAAATATTTTACTTGGCACGAATCTTCTTATAGATCATGTGAACATTTAAATCGCATGATTATGAACCGAGAAGTACTTAATAAACCCTATTTATTTTTAGCATTATTCTTTTTATGTTTCGCAGCTAATGCCCAGCAGGCAGGCAAAATTACAGGAAAGGTTTCAGACCAGAATTCTCAACCTGTTCCTTTCGCGAACGTAGCAGTTTTAAATCAATCGGATTCTTCTTTAGTTACCGGAGCAGTAACCAGCGAGAATGGTAATTTCACTATGGGATCTCCAAAAGTAGCGGGAACTTATTTAGTGAGACTTAGTGCCATTGGTTATGAAACAAATTATTCTGAGCCATTTAAAATAGAAGGAGAAGGATATTCTAAACATTGGTCAAGTTTGACTCTTCCAGAAGAGACTCAAAGTCTTGATGGGGTAGAGGTAAGAGCTACTCGTCCTACAGTCATTGTAGAAGCTGATAAAACAGTTGTTGATATAGAAAATTCAGCGTTAACTGAAGGGAATACTGCCCTGGAAGTTCTTGAAAAATCACCTGGAGTATGGGTAGATCAGGACGGTAACATCCAGTTAAATGGAAAAGCCGGTGTTCTTGTAATGATTGATGACAGACGAACTTTCATGAGTGCCAAAGAGCTTCAATCTCTTCTGAATTCGATGTCAGCAAATAACATTAAGAGTATAGAATTAATTACAAATCCATCTGCAAAATACGATGCGGAAGGATCTGCAGGAATAATCAATATAAAATTAAAAAGAGGTATTGACACTGGATTTAATGGTAGTGTGAACCTTGGTTACAATTATAATGAGCGTAATAGTTATAATGGTGGTGTAAACTTTAACTATAAAAAAGGTAAAGTAAGTTCTTTCCTACAAGCTGATTACAGTAAAAGAGCACAATGGAGAGACCTTACCATGCGTCGTGAGTTTATAACACAGGGAGAAGGAGAATATATGGAGCAAGATGCAAAAAACAGACATACGTTTGACAATGTTAATTTAAATCTTGGTCTGGATTATGAAATAAATGATCGCCATACAGTTGGCTTCATGGTTAAATCATTCAACAATGAAGGTATGGTAGAGTTTGACGTAGAAACTTTTAACTACGGAAACCAGGATTTTCCAGGATTTGTACTTGCTGATAATGAATTGAACGAGGAGAATGCGAATAATTCAGCAAACTTCCATTATATAGCTCAACTAGATACAAATGGTACAAAATTGAGTGTTGATCTGGATTATGTAAATAAAGAAAGTGAAGACTTTGGATTGTTCGAAAATGAAATATTTTCTAGTAAGGGAGGAGAACTTCTTGGGGATGAAACATTTAGAAATATAAACCCTAATATGTTTGATATCTATTCAGCAAAAGCTGATTTAACCAAGCCTTTCGGGAAAGGAAAGACTCTTGAGGCAGGTTTAAAGTTCAGTCAGGTTGTTTCAGATAATGAAGTGCGTTTTGAAGCATTAACTGACGGTGAATGGGTATTAGATGCAGATCGTTCGAATCACTTTATATATACTGAGAACATTTATGCAGCCTATGCTAGTTATGGCTTTCCTCTTACAGAAAAAATCAGCGTAAAAGCTGGATTAAGATATGAACATACGATAGCAGAAGGTAAGTCGGTTACTTTAAACCAGGTTAATGACAGAAGTTATGCTGGTTTCTTTCCTAGCTTGTTTGTGACTAATAATGTAAGTGAGAATTATCAGATTGGTTTTAACTACAGCAGAAGAATAAACCGACCTAATTACAGAATGTTAAATCCATATTATCTGTACATTGACAGATATACGATTGCCACAGGTAATCCAAACTTAAAGCCGGTATTTACTCATAATGTGGAGGTTAACCAGACATTTAAGAAGAAGTATATCGTAGGATTGGGATATAACAAGTCAGTGGATATGTTCACAGAAGTTCCGGATGCAGACGTTGATAGCAGATTGGTAGTGTTCAGTCCGAGAAACCTTGACGATACACATGATGCATATGCAAGATTTATATTCCCTGTTGATGTGAAAGACTGGTTTTCTATAAGCAATACTGCGGTGGTTTCTTACAAACAATTCAGTAGTGTGATTGAAGATGAAAAAGTAGTAAACGAACGTTTTAACACTTATTTCCAGTCTCGTTTCAGTTTTGTATTGCCAAAAGGATTCAAATTTGAAATGACAGGAACTTACATAGGCCCTAATGTATGGGGTATCTATAGAATGGACGAACAAGCCTGGGTTGATCTGGGTGTAAAGAAAAGTATCATCGATGATAAACTTTCATTCAGCCTGAATTTCAATGATGTATTCCACAGTCGAAGATTCCAGGGTACTGTTGAACTGCCTGATCAAAATACAAATATCGGAAATGTGTTTTCTTCTCAATCTTTGAATTTCACTATTCGATATAACTTTAGCCAGGGAAAACAGTTTAGAGTAAATACAAACAGAGGTAATTTAGAGGAATTAAATCGTGCAGGAGGTAATTAATAGATAGTTGATTGCGATACCCTTGCAATAAGCCGGATTCTGAGGAGTCCGGCTATTTTTTTTAACATTTTCATGGATTAAAGGTTTTCATTTTGTTTTTATTTGATTTTAAGCTCTATCTTAAACATTCAGATATAATTGCGAATGAAAGAAATCACAGCGATAACTTTTATGAGGTTTCCCGATTTTAAAAGTAGGTATAAAGCGCTTACAATGATGAATGAGGGACATCAATACCTATCAGAAATTCAGGGACTTAATTTTTACAAGTTAATGGGTAGTGGAAAAGGAAACGGGTTTAATCCTTTTCCCGACTGGTCAGTGTATTGCCTGATGACAAACTGGAAGGATACTGATTCAGCAACAAAATTTTTTAATAGTAGTCGTTTCTTCAACCATTATGATGATTATATGTCTGAAAAATGGACGGCCTTAATGAAATGTGTAAAATCAAAAGGGCAATGGTCAGGAGAAGAACCTTTTACTACTGATTCTGATTTTTCGACTCTTTCAGACAAAGACCCAATAGCAGTACTGACCCGTGCTACGATAAAAACATCAAAACTCCTTAAATTCTGGTCATATGTTCCGCGATCCAGCCGAGCTTTAAAAAATAATTCAGACATAATATTTTCAAAGGGAGTTGGTGAAATTCCGGTAGTGCAAATGGCCACTTTCAGTATATGGAAAAATTTAAAATCAATGAAAGATTTCGCATATGGTTCCAGGGGACACAAGGGAGCAATAAAAAGAACTCATAAACATGATTGGTACAAAGAAGAACTATTTGCAAGGTTTGTAATCTTTGATACGATAGGTAGTTTTTCGGATATAGATCTGAGAATAAAAAAAAGAAGCACTATTAATGGGGGCAATTAACAGTGCTTCAAGTCAACCAACAAAACAAATCACATTTTACCTTTCAGCATTTTATTCCAATACAGATATGGTAATCCGTATTTTTTGAGTATCCATAAGAACCAGCTTTCTTTAGCTGTATCTAAGAATTTGCTCAAAAGTGGATCGCTATCACGAACATTATTGTATTTGAACTCAGCCAGAACCATTTTACCATATCCTGTAACTAAGGGGCATGAGCTGTAGCCTTCGTATCTGGGTTTATCCAAACTGTTGTTTTTGATCAGGTTAAGGATATTAGCAACTACCACCGGAGCTTGTTTACGAACAGCCGCGCCAGTTTTTGCTGTAGGTAGAGCAGCTACATCTCCAAGGGCAAAAACATTTGGATATCTTAAATGCTGTAGAGTTTCAATGTCAACATCAACCCATCCTGCACTTGGTCCTTCTTTTAGTGCTAATTGAGATTTCCTAATAAAATCCGGTGCACTTTGAGGAGGTGCAAGATGAAGCATATCAAAAGGTATTGCTACTTCTTTGTCGTTAAGTAGCTTTTCGCCGATTGCACCGTCAGGGGTTACGCTTTCTTCGGTGTTAACTTTGAAGTATGCAGTATTATTTTCTGCATCTATTCTTGTGAGGACGTAGTGAAATTTTGTATTGATATCATATCGATCTATTACCTTATTGAGTGTATCGGCAAATTCTTTTACACCAAAGATTACTCCCCCGGGAGAGGCAAAAATTACATTGGTCTTTTCTGCCAGTCCATGTTTTTTGAAGTAGTCTGAAGCCAGGTACATGATCTTTTGAGGTGCCCCGCCGCATTTTATTGGTGTATTGGCCTGGGTAAATAGAGCATTTCCACCTTTAAAGTTTTTGATAACCTTCCAGGTGTGCTCAGGATCAGTGTAATTACTACAAACAACGCCTTTATCGAGTGCTTCGGCCAAACCAGGGATGCCATCCCTGTTTATTTGGATGCCTGGAGCGACAACTAAATAATCATATGATAGTTGCTGACCATTTTGGGTCTGAACCACATTATCTTCCGGATCTATAGTTTCTGCACGATCTTTAATCCAATTCACACCTTCCGGGATATATTCCTTCTCATCCCTGATGGTATTTTTCATATTAAAGGTTCCGGCTCCTACGAGAGTCCACGCCGGCTGATAAAAATGTTTTTCAGAAGGTTCTATTAAACCGATATTTAATTTTTGAGGTGATTTACGTACAAGTTGAGCGGCTGTCATTATACCTGCTGTTCCACCCCCAATTATAAGAACATCGTACTTCATCTTTTTAGCTGTTTTGTTTGATTACAATTAAGTACTTTTTATGATCAGAAACTGTGATAATTATCACCCAGAATGATGATTTAAAGAGTGATTACCTTCAATTTGAAAAGTATATCAGATAGTTATTTACAAAGACTTTTATTTAGCTATGATAACCAAAAGCTATGGTTTATATTCACTACAAAAATATTTTCCAGGTTAATCGGGTGTTGATGGCCAAAGATCAAAAGGTACTTTCTTTTCAAAAGATAATACTTGCAGTAGGTGTGCTGTTGATGATTATTAAATTCACTGCATTTTACTATACTGCTTCTAATGCTATATTGTCAGACGCACTTGAAAGTATTGTCAATGTGCTGACAGGCGGTTTTGCCTTATACTCATTGTATTTGGCTCAACTACCAAGAGATCTCAATCATCCATATGGTCACGGTAAAATAGAATTTATAAGTGCTTCGGTAGAAGGGACGCTTATCATCATCGCCGGACTGATGATCATAGGGAAATCAGCGTATAACCTGTTTGTGCCCCAGGAATTAAATGATCTGACCATCGGTATCTGGCTTACAATTATAGCCGGAGTAGTAAATGGCATAATGGGAAAGATATCAGAGCAAAAAGGAAAAGATATTCATTCTCCGACTCTTGTAGCGGCAGGGAAGCATTTGTTTTCTGATTTTCTTTCCAGCATAGGGCTTGTTTTGGGTTTGTTCCTTATTTATTTCACTAAAATTTACTGGATCGATAGTGCTATAGCTATCATATTTGGTTTGATAATAATATTTTCAGGATACAAAGTTATCCGGCACTCTGTTGGAGGACTTATGGATGAAGCTGATGAAGATGTACTTGAAAGTATCGTAAATACACTTGATAAAAATCGCAGAGATAAATGGATTGACGTACATAATCTGCGCACCCAACGGTTTGGTCATCTCGTACATATTGACGCTCATGTTACTTTACCATATTATCTCACGTTAAAGGAATCGCATGAAGAATTGAAAATAATGGATGACCTTATTTCAAAGCAGTTCCGGGAAACTGAGTTTTTTATTCATGCTGATCCATGCATCCCAACAAGTTGTCCTGTTTGTCGTATATCTGATTGTCCTGTTCGGCAGGCTCCATACCAGGGAACGGTAACCTGGAGAGTTCAGGATACCTTGAAAAACCGAAAACATACTGTAAAAGATCTTGATTAATGAGAGTAATAAAAGAATTCTCCAGCAATAATATTAGATACAGCGTATTTACATGGAATGAGAAGTTTTTATTGAAAGCTGAAAAAGGTCCGATGGAAATAACGTTGAAATTCAACGAGCTTGATCTGCTTGGAGAACCCGACTGGGAGAAATTTGTGGAAGGTAGATTTTCAGACCAGGTAGATAAACAGTTTGAGCAGCTAGGAAACATTTATAGAAATGCGCTTCAGGAACTGGGATAAAAAAATTACTCATACTCCACCGGAAAAATCTTTTCCTGTTGCAGAGCTTAAATGGATGGATGGCTCCAAGCCGGGTTTTATCCGTTTATTTACCAGACACCTTGAGATAGAACGACGCAACGAAAAACACCTGCATGAATTAAAAGGCTTGCATGGAATTCAGATTGTGAAAGGCCATTACCTTGGTTTTATCTGGGCAGGAGGGGTATTGTCGTCTCTTTCAATGGTGGCCTTGTTTACCTATTATGACCACCCCCTGTTAATGATAAGCCTGTTTTTTGTAGGGATTATGTTGATCTACATCGGAGGAATGGGAGGCCCGGCAATTCAATTAAATGAGCCCAAGAACCGTACGCTGGTGTTGTTGAAAAAGAAACCTGTTGACTTTCAGAAGTTTATAAGGGCCTTTTACGCTATAAAGTCTCAATCATTAACAGATGTTGATTCCCTGTGGTTACCCTTGACTGATCAGGAACTGGCAGAACTTGAAGAAGAAGATCAGGTTGAAATAAAGGGTAGAAGGGAATTACTTGTTAACCCGCAAAGAAATGGCCCGGAACAGGTGTTAATTGATTGGCCGGTCAAAGATGTTTTGATAAGTATGAAAGGTAATAAATTGGATATTGCGGTTAAAGATTTTAAATTAAGAAAGACCCAGGTAAAACAAAGGGTTTATTCGGCAAGGTCGTGATTTTTCAACATTAGTTGATTAATTTAAAATGTATATATTTGCCGGTTGAATCTGATAACTATTTTATGCAGTCAGACGAATCAATACGTCAGGAAAGATATAAACCAATTATACCAGCTCCACGAAAATGGCCTGTTGTTCAATTAAGTAAGAACAGCAAGCAGTTTATCGAAGAGGTGATCGATGACACCTTTGACAGGATCAAAGAGGTTAAGTCCACCCGCGAGGAATTGATCGAAGAGCTGGAAACCACTTTATACAGGGAGAAACTCAGGGTTAAAAGAAATCCATGGAAGGTAGATCCACCGGATGATGCTGAGTTCTGGGCTGGATTAAGGTCCGAACTTGCTTCTATAACAGGCAATCCTGATGACCCGGCAATTGATGATAAACTTGACGAATTACTCAAAACCATCATTTCGAGGTATGCAAATGAGATTTTAAGTAAGTTCAAGCCTAGTTCATACAGATTTGCGCGTTCTTTTGTTAAAACCGGGTTTACCAGGTTATTAAATGCCACACATGTAAAAGGGTGGTCAGCTTTATGGAGTAAAAAATATACTCTTAATGATCAACTGCATATTGTTGGTGAGACTGAGCATATCAGGACCCTGGCACAAAAAGGAACAATCGTTCTGCTACCGACTCATTTTAGTAATCTTGATAGTATTTTAATAGGATGGGTCATCCATTCTTTAGGTTTACCTCCATTTATTTATGGCGCAGGACTTAACCTGTTCAACATTGGAATAATAGCTTATTTCATGAATAGCCTTGGGGCTTATAAAGTAGACCGGAGAAAGAAAAACCTTATTTATATAGAAACCCTGAAAACGTATTCTAATGTTGCCCTTCAAAAAGGGGTGCATAGTTTATTTTTCCCTGGTGGAACAAGAGCCAGGTCAGGACATATAGAGAAAAAACTCAAAAGAGGCCTTCTTGGAAGTGTTATTGACGCTCAACGTATCAATTATGAGAAATTTCCTGAGGAAAACAGAAAGATTTTTGTTGTCCCGGTTACGATCAATTACCACTTTACTCTTGAGGCTCCTGCACTTATCAATGATCATTTAAAAATGATGGGGCAGGAGAGATTTTATATGGAGAACGATGAATATGCTACTTCATATAAAATATTGAAATTCCTCGTTAAGTTTTTCACAAAAGGTTCCAGCATTTCAGTTTCTATTGGTAAAGGCATGGATGTTCTGGGTAATTATGTCGATGATGATGGCCATAGTTATGATAAGAATGGACAGCGGATCTATACTCGCGAATATTTCATGCATGATAAGAAGATCGAACGCGACGATCAGAGAGATGCTGAGTATACTAAAATATTAAGTGAAAAGGTAGTAAAAGAATTTCATAAAATTAACCGGGTGTTTTCTTCTCACCTGGTAGCTTTCACGGCATTTAAGATATTACAAAAGAAACATCCTAAGCTTGATTTATATAATCTTTTAAGGCTTCCTGATGAAGATCAGGTGATTCTTTATGAAGAATTCAAAGAAGAGTTTAATTTTTACCTGGATCATTTGAAAGAATTGAATAAAAAAGGCGAAGTAGGATTTGCCAGTCATATGAACCAGGATGTTGATAAAGTGATCAAGCACGGTGTGGATAATGTTGGAATGTACCATGCCAAAAGACCATTAATATTCACCAAATCAGGAGACATTACCTCTGAAAATCTTAATACACTTTTCTATTACCATAATCGGATGATGGGATATGGACTCGAAGATCTCAAATAACGATATACAACCAGTTGCTGTTCTCGGGGCCGGAAGTTTCGGGACTGCTGTGGCTAATTTACTGGCTGTAAATAGCCCGGTTTATCTCTATGCCCGTAATCCTGAGGTGGTAGAGAAAATGAAAAGTTCGAGAGAACATAATGGAGTCAGATTACATGAAAGAATTACTCCGACCAATGATCTTCAAATGGTTGTAGAGCACTGTACGACATTGTTTCCCGTTGTTCCCTCATCAGGTTTTCGTGATCTTATTCATAAAATAGCACCAATGTTGCATCCTTACCATGTTTTGATTCACGGTACAAAAGGTCTGGATGTACAACTTGAAAGTGATGTTCCTTTTGAAGAGCAAAAGGTGACTAAAAAGCAGGTGAAGACAATGAGTGAGGTGATAAGGGATGAAACTGTCGTAGTAAGAGTTGGCGCTCTTGCCGGCCCAAACCTCGCTACCGAACTCGCCCAGGGATATCCTGCAGCAACAGTAGTGGCCAGCCCGTTTAATGAGGTTATTCAGGAAGGAATACGGTTATTAAAAAATGATAAATTCCAGGTTTATGGTAACCGCGATATTATCGGTATTGAATTGTGTGGTGTTCTGAAAAATATTATTGCTATCGCATCAGGAGGAATTGCCGGAATGGGAATGGGTGAAAATAGTCGCGGTCTTCTTATTAGCCGTGGTATGATGGAGATGATGCACATTGGGAAATTTTTTGGCGCCGAACCCGAGGCTTTTATGGGGCTGGCAGGGATTGGTGATATGGTGACCACCTGTTATAGTACCTATAGTAGAAACTTCACAGTAGGTAATCGCCTCGCGAAAGGAGAAACTCTTCAGGATATACTCAATGATATGGAAGAAGTTGCCGAGGGTGTCAACACAATAAAAATAATTAAGAAGTTAACCGAATCTGCCGGCTTACGAGCTCCGATTACAGAAAACCTATATCGCGTTCTTTTTGAGAATCAACCTGTAAATGAAGCAATTGATACATTGATGAAATATCCTTTTAATATTGATGTGTCTATGCCCGATCGGATTTCAGAAGCTACCTGAGTTCGGAATTCAGAAGAATTTGTTAATTAATCTAAGAATTACAGTGATCAAAATGCTTAAGATGATCATCGTAGTTATCGGTATGTAGATTTTAGTATTACCTTTATCGATTTTAATATCTCCAGGCAAACTGCCAGGAGTTGGAAGCTTGTTACCAAAAAAATAGACCACGATTCCAATGATCATAATTAAAATTCCAATGATCAATATTATCTTTCCGTATTGTTGATGCATAATTAATGTTAATAAGAAAGGATGAAAGAACCAAAACGTTGTGAATGGTGCCTCAGGGATGAAATCTATAAAGAATACCATGATAATATTTGGGGTAAACCGGAGTATGATGATAAAAAACTCTTTGAATTTTTAATTCTTGAAGGAGCACAGGCGGGACTTTCATGGTATACGGTTTTGATTAAAAGGGATAACTACCGACAGGCATTTTTTGATTGGGATATCGAAAAAATAGCAGCTATGACAGATAGTGATGTTGAAAGGTTAATGGATGATAAAGGCATCATCAGAAATAGATTGAAAATCCAAAGTGTTATAACTAATGCACGTGCATACCTTAACTTGCTTGAAAAGGAAAGTTCATTCAGTGAATTTTTATGGTCTTATGTAGGAGGACAACCTTTAATTAATCATCCGGAATCTTTGCAGGATGTTCCGGCTTCGACATCAATATCTGATAAAATGAGTAAAGGTTTGAAAAAGGCAGGATTTAAGTTTGTTGGTTCTACTATTTGTTATGCATTTATGCAGGCAACTGGTATGGTTGATGATCATATTATTGACTGCTGGGTTAAATCCAGGTAACTCATTTTTAGTATAATAATGATAGAGACATATATTAAATTTTTGTAAGGGATTACCATTTGGCCTTGAAGAGTATAAACAAAGGAAATCTCTTTTATGATTTTTGAATTAAGAATTAGATTAAACTTTTTATATCATGAGAATTAGAAAGATAATTTTTGCTTCACTTGTATTACTATTTAGTGTATTTATGTCAAATGCTCAATCATCAGGAGTAGGACTTAAGGGAGGTGTAAATATGACCAAGTTAACTACTAACCAACCTTCAGATTATGATTTTGGTTATTATGGTGGTGTATTTCTACATCTTCCGGTTAATGAAATCTTCCGATTACAGCCTGAGCTTATTTATACTAAATATGCTACAACCTCATCTTACGAATCGCTTGGGGTTTCTTATACAAATGATTACGAGATGAATGCTATCCAATTACCAATAATGGGGCAGTTTTATTTTGGAGAGATATTTTATTTAGAGGCAGGTCCGCAAGCAAGTTTTTTAGTAAATCAAAAGGTAACAGAAACTGTTGATAGTTCTGTAGGAGGGGGTACCACAACCACTGAAGAAGACCTTTCTTACAAAGAAACTGAATGGTATCTGAATTTTGGAGGTGGATTGAATCTACCATTCGGACTTCAGGTAAATATTCGATACAACCTTGGAATGAATAACCTGAATGATGATAGCTCTGACGATAACGAAATAAGAACAAGAATGTGGCAGGTTGGATTAGGATATAAATTTGGGTCAGGTAATTAATTACTAGATTTATTGATATTTATAAGGCCACTGACTTAGTGGCCTTTTTTTGTTTTTCAAGCCTGTAACAAAAAAGCTCCATTGGTATAAGTAAATTATAAGTTTGATAACTGTTTATTTGTTGATTTAATGTTATAACGAACGTATAACAGCGATAAATATTGTTATAAACAAATAAAATCTTTAAATTATTATATACTATAATCATTAGAACCTCCCCGGTTCTTTAAACTGTTACCAGATATGAGCAATGAAAAGATTACCCTGCACAGAGGGTTGGCAGAACTAAAGCCAAATCTATCAGCTAGGTTTTGGGCGATGTTTGTCGATCTGTTTCTGTTTTATGGCCTTTCTATAGCTGGACTATTTTTGATAGGACAGAAAAGTATTACCAGTTTTGAGATATCTATTCTTGATTGTGTAACAATGGTAGCCGTATGGATACTTTATTTTCCTGTAACTGAGTTTTTATTCGGACAAACAATTGGTTATAAGGTGAGTGGTTTAAAAGTTGTTGACACACAAGGTAAGGAAATTGATTTTACAAAAGCATTTACAAGAAGGCTATACGATTTGATTGATTTTCATTTTACTCTTGGGGTTGTTGCTTTAATCACTACATTATTTAGTAAAAACAACCAGCGGCTTGCAGATATGGCTACCAACACATTTGTTATTGGAGGGGAAAGTCTTTCGTGCTTTTCTTGCAATGAAACCTTTATTCTGGAACCTAATGAAAGGTTAAATGGCCATATTGAATGTCCTAATTGCCAGGCTGAAAATGAAATAGATCCTTTGAAAATGCATAGCTAATGCATCCAAATTTATTTTTATTTAAATAAATTAGTCACCTCATTATTTACAATGTTGTGATCTAACTGATGTCCCTGATCAGGGTGAATGTTAATTTCTATTGGAATTAGTGACCTTTTCATTTTGTCTAACATACGAAAATCTATTATTTCATCATCAGAACCTCCGGTAATTCGAAGGTGATTGTATTTTATTTTCCTTTTTAATACTGCTTCTTTTAATCTGGATGAATTTGGAGGAAAGTTTTTTAAGTGCTCCAGGTTTAATTCACTTAATACTGGTGATAGCAGTAAAATATCGAACTGATCAATTGAAAAATCAATTAGTGAATGTAAAAGATAATAGGCTCCCAGAGAATTAGCAATTATTTTCCGTCCGCCCGACATATAAAAAGATTGCAAAAGGGTTCTAATCAGATTTATTTGTTCCTCAAAAGAATCGCTTAAAAATTCATCTGATGTTTCTATTGCTGTTAATTCAAACTCATCAGAAAGCTTTTGGCCAAGGCCTTTTTTTATGCTGCCATTATAACCAGTGAGGTAGAATAATTTCATATATGTTTCTCAATAAGATTTTGCTTTTATTCTAAGATTAATATTCTGTATTCAGAAATAATTCTTTTATGTGGGTGAAACTAAAGAACGGATTAGTAAAATCAGTGATGACTGAGAAATTATTTTAAATATGAATTTGGATGATCAAAATAAATGTCGTTATTTAGATCCGTTCTTAATAAAGGAATTTATCAACTAATAGTAAAATGCGAAGAAAGACGAGAACACTTTTGATGGTCGTTGCACTAGCAATGGTTTTTTGTTCTGCAAAAGCACAACTCCGAGTGTCTGCTGGGCCAACGTTTTCTAAATCAATAGTAAATTCAGACCAATTAAATTCTGAGTTTGGAACTGGATTTTTGTTAGGTATTAGGAATCGCTTTAGACCTGAAAATTTAAAATCACTTTCCTTCTCAACTGGAGTCCAACTTTGTCATAGAAAATATAAAATCGAAAATCCTAAGATCGATCGAGAATCTTACAATGATTTATATGTCACATTTCCATTTTTATTCAATTTTGATATCACTGAGTTTTTATTGGTAAATACTGGAGTAGAACTTGGGTATGCACTCTTTAGTAATTTAAAAGAATTCGAATATAAAAGGAGAACTACTGCTTTTTTATTCGGATTTGAATTCTTACAGAATAGAGATGTAGCGCCCTTTATAACAGCAAGTTATAGTCCATGGGAAAGATTAGATTATGAAACTATAGATAAGTTTGGTAATACTACTGGAACTGGATATGAATTTAAAAATTTTTACATGGTAATAGGAGTAAATATATACATAAATGATTTTTAAAAATAACTTAGCATATACTGCACTAGTAGCTATCATCTTATTATTATCATCTTGCCTTGATAATCCCGTATTTGTTTTTGATCCTATTGAACCTGGACTTCCTATATATACTCAGAGAGGGACTGATGTAGCAGGTGCTATTATAAATGATTCTATTTGGAATTCAGAACAAGAAGTTAATGGAGGTTTAATTTGGAATGAGAAAGAATTTATCCCTGTAATTTGCGACACTATTAATAATAGATTGACCTTCGTTTTTCCAGGTTATATTATTAACTACCAGAATGATACAAAAACGAGACAAGAAATAATTGTTAATTTAGAGACTAATAGAATTAAATCCTTTGAGGATTTACCCCTTTTAGATCAAACTAAATTTGACTTGTCTAACCAATTTCATTATGCCTATCTGGTGAACCAGGAAGTATACGATAAATACAATAACTATCATTATTATTTTGAAAATTACTATGAACATCTACTTGATAGTTCAGTTGATTTTAAACCAATAAACCAAATCGGTAATTTTAATATCCGAAGATTAAGTGGTCAGGAAGATTTCATATTTGCCGGAACTTTTGGTTTTGAATATGAAGATTCTTTAAACATTAAAAACACTGTATACCATGGACGGTTCGATTTTACATTATTAAAATCTGGTTTTTTCTACAAATGATTTATAAATATTAGGTCTATATTGGATTGTTAATCAGTATGATAGAAAAAACTGGGTGTGTTTTTGGTATAGATTAAAACTAGCCTTTTGTGATACTGATACAATATTTTCTATAATTGAAAAGCAATTTTCCCATGAGTATAAAAATAAATTCTTCAATCATACTTCCTTGTGGAACAGTTATAGAAAACAGATTAGTAAAATCTGCAATGACTGAACGGATCAGTGATGTTGATTTTAGTCCTACCATTGGTCATGAAAGATTGTATTCAGATTGGTCTGAAACTGGTGCGGGTCTTTTAATTACAGGAAATGTAGTAATCGATCGCAACCATCTGGAATCAGCAGGGAATGTATGCTTTGATCGTGAAGAAATGATACCTAAACTGAAAAGATGGTCAAAAGCGGGTACTAAAAATGGTAATCATTTCTGGGTACAGATATCTCATTCGGGTCGCCAGACAAACATTTTTAATGCTGTTCGTCCAAAGGCTCCCTCGGAGGTACAATTAAAAAAACTCGGGTTGTTTGGTAAGCCAAGGGAAATGTCTGAAGAAGATATTGAACAAGTTATTAATGGGTTCGTCAGAGCAGCTGATATTGCTAAAAGATCAGGATTTACAGGAGTTCAGATCCACTCAGCCCATGGATATCTGCTAAGTCAGTTTTTGTCACCCAGAACTAATCAAAGAAATGATAAATGGGGTGGGAGCATTGAAAACAGGAGCCGTCTACTTCGAATTATTATTGAGAAAGTCAGGAAAACTGTAGGAGCAGAATTTCCTATTTCAGTAAAGCTTAATTCGTCAGATTTTCAGCGTGGTGGTTTCACCGAAGAGGATTCATTGTGGGTGGTGAAAATGCTAGACGATTTGAATATTGATTTATTAGAGATCTCTGGTGGAACTTATGAAAAACTGGCCTTCTTTTTAATGAATGAAGAGCAAAAAGAAAGTACCAAAAAGAGAGAAGCCTATTTCATCGATTTTGCTAAAAAAATCAGAGAGGTAAGCAACCTGCCTCTAATGATTACTGGTGGTTTCAGATCTTATGAATTTTGTAATGAAGTATTATCTTCAGGAGAGCTCGATCTGATTGGCATGGCACGACCTTTTATTACCAATGTGCACCAAATAAAGGGGTTTATTAATGGAGAGGTTGATCACCTTGAAAATCTTGTGCTTAGAACAGGGATCAAAAATTTCGAAGATGGAGCAGAAGGAGGATTCTACGCAAGGCAATTGATCAGACTCTCAAAGGGTAAACCTTTTAAATTGAATATGAGCCCACTCTGGTGTTCCTCTTTTTTGATATTTCATGAGTTTAAAAAAGCAATGGCAAAAAAAATATTTTAGAATAAAAGGCGTTAATAGTAAAGGAATTTAACACACTATTTTTTTATCCTATTAAATTAATCACAATGAGAAACTTTTTAGTATTCGTACTTTTATTATCAAATTTCCTGTTATTCAGCCAAACCAAAACTATCAGAATCACAGTTATTGAATCCGAAACCGAAGAACCTGTTCCGTATGTCAATGTTATGATATCGGATGGAAAAGAAGGAACCAATGCTAATGAAAATGGAGTTTTTGAATTGATAGATAAGGTTAAATACCTGGGCCAGGATGTAATTCTTTCCTGTGTTGGTTATGAATCTGTGACAATAAGCTTTAAAGAGATGAGATCGCTTGATTTTATCAAAATGACTCCAAATGAACAAGTTCTAAATGAAGTGATGGTTTCAGCCAATGAAATAAAGCCTGAAGATTTTCTTAAAAAGACTATTGAAGCAATAATTAGCGTAAATAAGGCTAGAAATATTCATTACTATAATATTGATTCTGAGATAACGGATTACCTCGATACCTTAACAACTTCAACTATAAATCAAATAGCATATCTAGATGAAATTCCTACCATTAATATTGTTGGTGCCAGGGAATTTGATAAAGATGACTATTATAAATTAAACTATTATGCTGCATATCCCTGGACAGCGGTAGTAAATCATAATATGTATGCAGGCCCATTTTTAAATCCTGATAATTTAAAACACTTTGATTATCAGTATGATTTTAGTGATGCTACTATCGGATATTTAAAAATCGATTTTAACGCTACTAAGCTTAGTAAAAGAGTATTAACCACCTCTGGTGTAATATCTTATTCGGGATCTTTGATTATAGAAGAAGAAAGTGAATTATTAAAAAGAGCAGAAATAAATATAAATTATGCTGATGGAGGAATGGTAAGAACACAAATCCATTTTGCGGAGATAAATAATGAATTTATACCTGTTTTTGCATTTGAAAAACGAAAAATTGGGCACGTAATAATTACAAACCATATTAATTGGTTGAAATATGATGAGTATACAGGCCAGGAATTAATAATGGATCATGATCTTGAAAAGATTATTCCTTCAGACGAATTCTTTGAAAATTATAACAATTACGTAAAAGAATTGTAACACTAAAAAAGGCCACTTCTCTTAAGAATGTGGCCTTTTTTAATTTTTATTTTCTTGTTTTAGCTATTCAAAGCTGCTACGCCCGGAAGAGTTTTACCCTCCATGTATTCTAACAATGCTCCACCTCCTGTAGATACATAGCTTACGTCATCACCAAAACCAAGGCTATTTACTGCAGCGGCAGAATCACCACCACCGATAAGGGAGAAGGCGCCCTCTTTTGTTGCTTCAACGACAGCTTCTGCGATTGCAAATGTTCCCTTACTGAAGTTTTTCATCTCAAATACTCCCATGGGTCCATTCCAGAGAATAGTCTTGCTGTCTTTAATTATTTTTGAGAAAACTTCTCTTGCTTGCGGACCAATATCAAGTCCCATCCAGCCTTGTTTGATATGACCATTTTGCATAATCTCAATGTTGGCATCATTTGAGAAGTTATCTGCGCACACCGAATCAAACGGTAATTCCAGGTTTACATTTTTCTCCTTGGCTTTTTGAATCAGTTCTTTAGCCAGATCTAGCTTGTCTTCCTCAACAAGTGAATTGCCGATAGTTCCACCCATGGCCTTGAAGAAGGTATAAGACATACCCCCACCGATAATCATGTTATCTACCTTGTCGAGAAGTCTTTCGATTATAAGGATCTTATCAGAAATTTTGGCTCCACCCATGATCGCAGTATAAGGCTTATCTGCTTTACTAAGAACTTTCTCAGCGTTTTCGAGCTCAGCTTTCATTACGTATCCACAAGCCTTTTTATCAAAGAATTGAGCAATTACTGCGGTTGAAGCATGTGCTCTGTGAGCGGTGCCAAAAGCATCCATCACCCAGATGTCACCCAGTTTTGAAAGTGATTTGGCAAACTGAGAATCTCCTTTGGTCTCTTCATCATGAAATCTCAGGTTTTCAAGAAGTAAAATCTGTCCTGGTTTTAGATTTTCTGCTTTCTCTTCTGCTTCAGAACCGATACAATCAGAAGCAAATTCAACTTCAGTATCAAAGATCTCTTTTAATCTTCCGACTAAGTGCTTAAGGGAAAATTTATCTTCTGGTCCGTTTTTAGGACGGCCTAAGTGAGACATTAAGATAGCACTTCCTCCATCATTAAGAACTTTTTTAATGGTAGGAACTGCGGCCTGGATCCGGTTTTCGTCAGTGATCTCTTGCTTATCATTTAAAGGCACATTGAAATCAACCCTGATAAGAGCTTTTTTGCCTTCGAAGTTGTAATCTTCAATTGTTTTCATGTGTTAGTGTTTTTACAGATCGTTTAAGTGCAGGGGGCACGGTAAATTTCAGGTTGTTGTCAGGATTGTGCCGAAGCACGGCTCAGACGGTCATTTATTGCCTTGCCAAGTCCGGTGTCGGGCACTCTCTCTGCAATAATAGCCTCAATGGGACTATTATCCAATTTTCTCATCAAAGAAAAAAGATTGGCTGCAGCCTCATGCATATCTCCATTCTCACTTAAAGCAAAATAGTAAGGGTGCCCTGTGTTCATAGGCTTGAAGGTCAGGACTCCAACCTCCTTACCGGGATGTTCTTTTAACAACTCATTTATATTTCCCAGGTAAAATTTTTTCTTTGGAGCATAATGACTTTTTAACATGCCGGGAGCTTTGGGGTTTGACGAACTATGAGGCATGACATCAACTTTACCAACTACATTTTCAATTTCATCAATGCTGAGGCCACCAAGTCTTAAAATAACCGGTTCGTCGTTTTCGAAGCCGATAATAGTCGATTCGATTCCTACCTTACATTCACCACCATCCAATATATAATCGACCTTATCAGACAGTTGAGCAGCTACATGCTCAGCTGTTGTCGGACTGATATACCCGAATGGATTCGCACTTGGTGCTGCAACAGGAAAATCAATGAGAGATAGTAATTCCCTTGTCAAAGGGTGGTTAGGCATTCTGACTCCTACAGTTGTGAGCCCACTACTCACTATGTCTGGAATGATATTTTGCTTTTCCAGAACTAAAGTCAAAGGTCCCGGCCAGAATTTTTCAGCGAGAATCCTGGCCTTTTCAGGTATATGAGTTGTAAAGGATTTTACCTTTTCTAAGGTATCCGTATGGACAATAAGTGGATCAAAAGAAGGGCGTTGCTTAGCTTCGAAAATCCCGGTTACAGCTTCAGGATCAAATGCATTTGCAGCAAGACCGTAGACAGTTTCTGTAGGGATGGCTACCAAACCTCCTTTTTTAAGGGTATTAACTGCTTTTTGAATGTCTTTACCTGTTTCTGTCTTGCTCATATTAGTTTTCGCAATATTCATTTATCGCAGCTTGTGCTTCAGCAAATCCCAGATTTTTGGCTCTGTTCAATAGACGACAGCCTTCATTTTTGTCTCCCTTATTTATCATTGCATAACCCATCCAGAAATTAGCAAAAGGAAGGTCAGGATCCAGGTTTAATGATGCTTCAAGTGCTGACAGAGCTTCATCAAGTCTGTATAATGCAATAAGACTTTTTCCTTTATTAGCATAAGCCAAAGCGTAATCCGGATTTATTTCGATCGCCTTATTGAAATCTTCCAGTGATTGTGGATGAAATCCAAGTTTTTGTAAAACTGCACCTCTGTTATTATAAATATCCGCAATGGTACTATCAATCTTTATCGAACGCGAATAGTCCTGAACTGACGCATCATAATTTTCAAGCTCCCTTCTGGCATTGCCGCGATTGTAAAAAGCCCTGTAATCAGTGCTGTCATTGGTAATAGCTTCGGTGAAATAAGCTTCAGCTTTTTCATATTCGTTTTCTTCGAAAGCGATTACTCCTCTAAGTACTAATGCATCGTAATTATCAGGATTTTTTTCAAGGGCATTTTCAAGTAATGGAAGAGCATCGCCCATTCTACCTTCCTGCATTCTTTTTCTTGCTTCACTTACTAACTCTTCTTCGCTTGCACTACATCCTGCAAGAATACCTATCGCAAATATAATTTGTATCAGATTTTTCATTTTCATAAAATTTGCTGCAAAATTAGAGGGTAAAATGCCAGCTTACAATATATACTGTTAATTTGTGCCAATGGTTAAGTGGTTGAAATTTATATTATTACTTTTTAAGCATGGTAAGTGTGAGAAATATCTTTCTGCTTACAACGATAAATCCCATCTTAAGAGCTGGAAACGCAGTATTTTAAAGATGCCTTACCTGGGTTATTTTTCATATCAGCTTAAATATATTTTATTTCACGATTCCCGCCATAGGGCAAGATATCTCGAACCGCCGGAGGCTGATTTTATCTTTTACAGAATACCAAAAACAGGGAGTACATCTCTCTTGAAGTATTTACTTGAAAAACATTACAGTTTCAATCTTTCTGAGAATTCAAAAGATATCAACAAATTAGCTGAAAGGAAACTTTCCTTAATGGTAAGGGAACCTGAAAGAAAACTGTTAACTGTTGTCAGAAACCCAAGAGAACGGTTTATTTCGGCTCATTCTAATATTTCTGAAAGTAGTAATCCATATGTGCTAAAGGACTATTTGTTTGAAATACTTCCAAAAGACCTGGATATAAATGAAATGTTAAGAAGGATAACAATGATACCTGAACGACTACTTGATGATCACTTTCAATCTCAATCTTATTTAATCGATCTTGCCTTTAAGCAGCCTGAAGTTTACAAGCTTGAAGAAGGCCTTCAAAAATTACCATTCACTGATCCGATTTGGTTCTCATTTTCAAAATTGAATGTAAGTAAAGAAAAGAATTCACTCTCCCCAGATTCAGAAAAAATCCTTAAAACCTATTATAAGCGAGATTATGATCGCTGGTATTAGTTTGTTTAACTTTTGATTAATAAAAGTTAAACAAAAATGAATCTGATCGGTTTAATTAATAAAAACTGATCATGTTCGGATTATTTAAAACAGACCCTGTAAAGAAATTAGAAAAGGAAAGAAAAAAGCTTTTAGAGAAAGCATATAAATTATCTCATTCCGACCGTCAGGCATCAGATGAAATGATGGCGAAGGTAGATGAGATCGAGAAAAAAATTGATGAATTGAAAAAGTAAATTATGGCTGATAAGAAAACTATAGCTGTTATAGGTGGGAGTAGTGGTATTGGGCTTGCGACAGTTAAAATACTTGCTGAGGCAGGTCATGATGTACATGTTTATTCCCGTAGTTTTGATGAAGAAATTGATAATGTTTCACATACTGAGTTAGACGTAACTGATGACGATATAAAGGAAGATTTATTCCCTGAAAAGTTAGATGGGCTCGCTTATTGTCCGGGGTCTATAAACCTTAAACCATTTCAATCTTTAAAAACGAAAGACTTTGAATCGGATTTTAATATTAATGTTCTAGGGGCAATGAAAGTTCTTGGTGCAGCAATGAAAGCATTGAAAAAGGGCGATGATTCTTCCGTTGTTCTTTTTAGTACCGTAGCTGTTCAGACAGGAATGCCTTACCATGCTTCAGTCGCTGCTTCTAAAGGAGCAATAGAAGGCGTTACACGCACATTAGCTGCAGAATGGGCCCCGAAAGTTCGTGTAAATGCAGTTGCGCCTAGTTTAACGGATACCCAAATGGCCTCTCAATTATTATCTGATGATAAGAAAAGAGAAACAGGAGCTAAAAGACATCCGCTGAAAAGAGTAGGAGAGCCTGAAGATATAGCAGAAGCTGTTGCTTATTTATTATCGGGAAAAGCTTCCTGGATAACAGGACATATTTTTAAAATAGATGGAGGAATGGGTTCTTTACAAATACCCGGTTAATTAATAATGAAAAATACATTGATGATAGATCGCTTGTCCATAGAGAAAATGGACAAGCGTTTTCGTACTAACCTTATTAATTGCATATCTGGATTTAAATCCCTGAATTTATGTGGGACAATCAGTACAGAAGGTGTGACTAATGTTGCGCCTATCAGCTCTGTGGTTCATATCGGGGCAGACCCTCCTTTACAAGGGATGATTATCCGACCGGTTTCGGTTCCCAGGGATACCTATCAAAATATAATTGACACCGGGTATTTTACCTTAAATCACGTTCAAGAAGGATTTTATAAACAGGCTCATCAATCTGCAGCCAGATATGACAGAGACAAATCTGAATTTGAAAAGACAGGTTTGACGGCAGAGTTTATAAATGATTTTAAAGCACCATTTGTAGGTGAATCAATTGTTAAAACCGGGTTTAAATTAATTGAAGAGATCGACATTAGATCTAATGGAACCAAAATGCTTATTGGAGAAGTAATTCAGATGCATATTCCTGAAAGCTTCATCAGTGATGATGGTTATTTGGATATTCACAAAGCCGGCAGCTTAACAGTTAGTGGTTTGGATGGTTATTACAAGACCGAAATAATAGATCGTCTTTCATATCCCAAGCCAGATAAAAAATTAGAAAGTATAGGTTGAAAATGATGAAAAGCTCTCGTTTGAGAGCTTTTTTTAATTGTTTTTAAGCGTCAGCTACTTCAGCTTTGTTCATAAATGTGGTTGTATCCACTGTTGCTCCCAGCATATGAAGCAGCCGGTAAAGTCCGAAGTAGGTTCTGTTTATATAAATAGCATGTCTGGAACCTCTTGCAGTACCGATTTTTTTTAGTTTTTTATCCTTGCTCAATGCCTGTCCGGTATTATTTATTTTTTCAAAATAACTTCTATCTGAAAAATCAAATTTCCCTGCTATAATTGGTTCGGCTACCATGCCGATTATTTCGCGATAAACTTCAATAAGATATTTTTTAGTATCAGGAGTATCCTCATTTTTAATAATTTCCAGTTCGATTAAATACTTCATGAGCATTTCATCATTATCAATCACTTCTTTGTTAATCAGAGCAAAGAAAGAGTTGTAAAAGTGTTCTGGAATTTCTTTTGTGCACCCAAAATCAAGTACACCAAGATTCCCTTCCTTAGTAATCACAAAATTGCCCGGATGAGGATCAGCATGTACAATTCCTAATTGATGAACCTGGTAATTGTAAAAATTCCATAAAGCCTGCCCGATCTGATCTGCCCCTGCACGGTCTGTGCCTTTATTTTTTTCTATATAATCTTTTAAAGAAGGGCCATCCAGCCACTCCATAACCAGAATTTTTTCTGAAGAAAGGTCTTTTTTGAATTCTGGAAATACCACTCCCTCCAGGTGATTACATTTTTGAGAAATGTACATTCCCTGACTGAGTTCCTGAACGTAATCCGTTTCTTCTATTAATTTTGATTCAACTTCCTTGACATAGTAGTCCAGATCTTTTAATGATAGATTCAATAATTTAGCAGCCAAGGGTCTGGCTATTTTCAGATCCGATTGAATACTGTCAGCTACGCCGGGATATTGAATTTTAACTGCGTAATTCTCATCACCAATTGAAGCTTTATGCACTTGTCCGATTGAGGCTGCATACTTCGCTTCCGAGCTAAATTCATCAAAAACCTCAGATGGCTTTTTCCCAAGATATTTCATGAATGTCTTTTTGATCAAGGGGCCACTTAACGGAGGTACTCGATTCTGACTCAGTGCAAATCTTTCCTGGTAAGCCAATGGCAACATCTGGTCTTCCATAGAAAGCATTTGAGCCACCTTTAATACTGAGCCTTTTAATTCACTTAAAAGTCCGTAAATGTCTTCAGCATTAGCTTCATCAAGCGATTCTTGTGTGACTTTTCCCCCGGTAGCCTTTTTGGCATAATGCTTAACATAGTTACCACCTACCTTGAAACCTGTACTCAAAAATTTACTGGCCCGCTTTACTTTTCCTGCGGGAATACTATCCTGTCTCTTCTTTGTCATCTTCACATTAAGTTATTATCGAAATTGTCTGAACATGAACTTTCCAAAATCAACTGCTGCATCAAAAACTCCACCACTGATAAGTTCAAAACCAAGCCTTACACTTTTCTCTATTGCTTCATCAGTTTTCTCGAAGTTTTTACTAGTGTCATTGCACCAGAAATTTATCAGAAAGATCAACTGGGCTAAAAATGGATT
This sequence comes from Mangrovivirga halotolerans, assembly GCF_026241165.1. Classification (GTDB taxonomy): domain Bacteria; phylum Bacteroidota; class Bacteroidia; order Cytophagales; family Cyclobacteriaceae; genus Mangrovivirga; species Mangrovivirga halotolerans. The sequence goes on from NZ_JAPFQN010000004.1 coordinate 98,539, forward strand.
TTTGAGTTGTCCCTGAATTGGAAGTTTAATGATTTCACCTCCTTCAACCCCTTCATCGACTAATTCATTTACATAATTTTTAAATGATTTGTAAAAGGGTTTTAGGTAGCCCGGAGTTTTTTGTGGCTTTGTAAAAGCATCCTGTCGATACAATACGTAGCTTCTGTTATTTTTAAGGATCTCAAAGAAGGTGTAGTAAAAGAAAAGCATTTTTTCTCTTACAGGATACATTTCGTATTCTTCTTCTTTACCTAATGATTTAATTGTATCATCAAAAAATCCCTGCCAGATATCAGCTTCTAATGATTCGAAGGAGCTGTAATGGGCGTAGAATTCCTCTTCTTTGATCTTTAGTTTCTTACAGAAGGCCAGTACTGATCGCAATGGCTCCGGATCAACTAGTAGATGATTTATGTAATTATTTTTTAATCTTTGTGATGTTACCATGTATTTTAAACAAATGAGGTAACATATTGTTGGAGGATTTCAATAAATTATTTAATTAATTTTTAAGCCTGGATTCTTTAAGTTCCTCGATCTCAGGTTTGAATTCATCCTGGTAAAATCTCCTGATAAACTTAAGGTTTCTTCCGGCTCCCATGTTACTTTTTATCCCTGTTAAACTGGCTTTTACAAGGAAATTAATGAAGGAACGATGATCTACACGTTCATAAAACATGTAACGCGGCTTTTTGTACCACTCTTCTGTATTATTCTTTTTAAGGATCATATTGGCAAAAAATCCGCCCAAAGTACCCTGAACGCCACCTTCTTTGTCGGTATTTACTTTTAAGAGAGTCATTGACATATCCTGGTAATAAAATCCCATGTTACCGTAAATGTTGTCTTTATAACCCTGGGCAAAAACCATGGCGGTATCTAATTGCCCCGAATTAAACCTGATCATAGCAGATGGTTCAAGAAATGCATTCATTTCCGGCAATGGCATAGGAGCCAGGCCAATGGTGGTTTTAAAGGCCCCTTCTTCACTATTCATATTGAAGTCAAGATCCAAAGTTAATTTACTTGTGCCCATCAGGTCACCCTGCATACTAATCAGCATATGTGAACTGTCTGGTGGATTGCTGAAAATATTGGACAGATTGCCCGAAACATCAGTGAGGATAACGTCACCGGGCCTTAAACCGTTTTCAGGGACCTCTCTGTATCTCAGGAATCCACCAAAAGTAGTGATCTTATCTATATTGAGACCCAGTGGACTATTGCGGACAAACTCATTTGGGAAAGGTTTGTTTTCACTTTTATCAACTGGTTTATTTTTATCCCTGTAGATATTTAATTCCGGGTTTTTAATAATTATTTCTTTGGCTACAATTGTTGAATCATTGAGCAATTCAAGAGTATTGAAATCTTTAATTACCGTTTCTCCAAGTCGTAGCGTAACAATATCTTCTTCGTAGTTTTGTGACTCAGCAAGTATCTCAGGGGGTAGGGTAGGTACAATTCGAAAGTCTGTTACGGTCAGGGTTTGAGAAATATCGTTCCAAATCGTATAACCACTTTGTATATTATATGAAGCCAAAGGATAGAAGAAGTAATCAAAACCGGTTTCAAGGGCTCTATAGCTCCAGATATCTTTATTTTTTGTGAAATCTGCCTTCAGGTCTTTGCATCCAAGTCTAAAGCCCTGGACTGCAAGTCGTTCCTGGTAAGGGTCTGCAATTGAAAAATTAACCTGGTTTATAGCAAAATTATCGATGTCTATTTTAGAAAGGGCGGTAAACTTTTTGATAATAAAGTCATTTGCTTCCTCTTTTAAATTAAATACATCGGAGTTATCAGTAGCCTGAATGTTATCACCTGTCAGGAGTTTGGTATAGGTCACTCCGTCAACGACCAAAGATCCGGCTGTGAATTCTTTTTTAGAAAATAGTACAGGGATATCCCAATTGTTAATAGAAATTTTTTCCGTGTTAGCCTGCCAGTTTTTAGTGCTGTCTTTAGGAGTTCCTTCGGCATTGGTAATAACCAAGGACCCGGGATCCATACCGGTAGTAATGCTATCAGCTTTAATTATGATGTCCTTATTTTCGAAATCCACTCCTGAAAAAGCAAACATTCCTCCATCAGGCCAGTGAATACCAGTTGAATCTCTCAGGGTTTCAAGGCCACTTACCGAACCATTGATCAAGGCAGTACTTATTTTTGTGATGTTTCCTGAGGAATCTGTGAGATTTATCGAAAGACTTCCGTTTATGATTGATGTGTTCTCTGATGAAAATGAAAATTTACCGGCTTCCTTTTTTGTTATATTTTTTTTGTTGATATCAATTTTTATCGCAGGCTCTTCCAGTTCAATTGACCTGAAACTAAGTTCATTCTTATTTATACCTTTTGAAAGATCATAGGCATTTGCTGTTAGAAATGGGATTTCTGCATTGATAGTAATTCCCCTGTTCAGTTTTTTATTATCTGCATTGATCAATAGATTATCAAAAATCACTTTGTCAGAGCTGGAGCTTGAATATACTCTGTCAGCACTTAATTCATGGCCCATGCCAAGATGCTTAAAAAGTAATGTTTTGAAATCGATCTTATATTTATTGAAGCCAAATTCTATGCTGTCTGTGGTATTATTCCATTTAAGATCTGTAGTATAAAAAGCTGCATTTGGGGTTGTCAGATGCCAGGTAGAATCTCTTTTGATATTAAATTCTGTTTCTTTGAGATTTACTGCCTTTAAGTTTATTCCCTTAATGGTTTTTTTTCTTAAAACAGAACCGGTTGAATCGACCCTGGCTTTATTGCGGATCAGATATTCTAAATTACCTTTTTCGATGGTAGCACTGTCAGCAGAAATTACCAGGTCTTTAATTAATTTGTTTTTAGACAGTCTATAAAGCCTGATTCCCTCTCCAATATATTTCACATCTGAAGATAAGCTGTCTTGTGGAGGTTTTTCAAATTCCAGGTCCTGAATGAAAATTCTATTAAAATCATTTCTTACAACCGGAAATCTTGATTTTATAATTCCGCCATTATTTAATGAGAGAATTATATACTCAGTAGAAGCTGTATTTATTGTAGCCTGGTTTAAACTTTCTTCAAGACTCATTTCTTCATACCAGAGCATATTATCGATATCAATCTTCATGCCCGTCGTTAATATTTGTGGAGAACTGGAGCCCCGATATCCACTTATTTCAAGTCTGGCATTATCAATTATTAGATTATCAATCTTTGCATTTAACCATGCTTTAGGCAGGTCCCTTAGAATGTTTTCTTTATTCTGTGTCTTATTTATATTTGATGACCTGATAAAAAAATCTGGACTATTGAGATAGACTTCTTTCAATGAAACCGTGCTGTCTTTATTAAGCATGGTTTTATCAAGTCCGTCAAGTATAATTTCTGGCAGATAAGCTTCAAAGTCTGGTGTTTTAGCTCCATCTTTCTGTTTGCTGATTTTTAATTTATTGACCTTGAGTATCTCAGACTTCGAGGAAAATTCGATGCTTGAAGCATTAAAGTTCAACTCCCGGTTTCCTGATCGGTAATTTGGGCTAAAAAACCGGACTCCAAGGTCAGTATAAGACGGAAAATAGTTTCCGGTAGATATCATCGTACTATCCAAAATGTAGTCATAGACACTGATCTCCATTTGAGGAAGATGCAGTACACCACCGTTTTCCTGTTCAAAGATCATTTTTCCATGAGCCATTGTAAAAGTATCGACTTCGATGGTGTTAAAAACAGATGATAAGAATGCGGATAAATTATTATCCTGTTTAACGGACTTTTCTCCGCTGATCATTTTTTTTACCCAATGGTTTTTTGTGTTAAATGTGGTTTCAGTCAGAGTTATGGCCCCTACATCTAATATATTTTTTTGATAAGACCTGTTGAAATCAATATTTCTGATCTCTAAACCCGGGGTATTGTAATAAAATAAATTTTGAACCTCATCATGTGAAATATCCTCAGATGGCTGAATGGTAAAGTCAGTGATGCGTATTGCTGAGTTTAATGTATTTATTTTTAGGCTGTCAAAACTCACAAAGTGAACAGAGTCTTTCAGAAAAATTTTCTGGGGGCCTGAATAAAAAGTAACATTATCAGCACTTAAAAATTTCGACTTATTTTCTACTGCTGATCTGTTTAGTAAAAAATCATCGATATTCAGGTTTAGATCATCAAGTATCACTGGCCATAATTGCTCATCTCTTAAAAGCAGATATTCAACATTGGCATCATTTATACTGAGGTTATTAATTTTGAATTCTTCAAGGTATTCAGAAATCTGATTATAGATTTTACCCACTTCGCCACTTAAGGAAGTAGAATTTTGTCTTCCGGAGGTTTTAATGGTAATTACCGGAGAATCAAGACGAATGCTTTGAACTTCCAGTTTTTTAGTCCAATAAACCAAAATAAGTTGTTTGACATCCAGTGTGAGATCCGGAATTAATATCTTAACCATGTTGGAGGTATCCTTCAGGTTATAAAAATCGGAAGAATCTTTAGGTGTCAGATGTATGTCTTTAAACTCTGCCTTGCTTGCTAAAAATGATACAGATATGTCGGAATAACTAAATTGATATTTGCCGTCAGTCTTTTCTGCTATCTTTTCTTCTAAGAAATCATACAGGTAAGATTTTGTAAGATTTTTCGTAATTAGAAAGAAAGGAATCAATAGAATAATTAAGGAAAAACCAATGATCACACCATGGCGACGATAAAATGGTTTTTTATGTCTTGTTTTTCCTTCGGGCATAGAGTTACAAGGTATTATTATGCAGTTTAGACAAAAACCTTCATAAAAAAAAGACCCCTTAGCTGCAGGCGCAGTTCGGGGGTCAGATTGCTCATAACAGGTGAAGAAATAAGGAAGATCTTACTTAGTCGTTGTAGACGATTGTATACCCTCTGATTCCGTGTTCGTGGCTGTCGAGGCCTTCAGTTTCGTGTTTTGCTGATACACGGATTCCAAATGTTTTTTTCATTATAAAGAATATGATAAATGCTGAGGTAAAGGCCGCACCACCACAAATTGCAACTCCTTTTAACTGGGTTAAAAATTGACTCCATCCTGCCATAGAGCCGAATATTCCAACAGCTAAGGTTCCAAATACTCCGCAGGTAAGGTGTACAGAAACCGCTCCGACACAATCATCAAGCTTTAATTTGTCTAAAAATACAGCAGAGAAAACTACGAGTGTTCCACTGATCAATCCAATAAAGAGCGAATCAGTTATATTCATTACATCAGCTCCGGCAGTAATCCCTACAAGCCCGGCTAGAACGCCATTTAGTACCATGCCGAAATCAAGGCGATTAAACATGAAGTAACCCGTGAAGCAACCTCCAAGTGCTCCTGCACAAGCTGCCAAACTAGTGTTGACAAGTACGATTGAGGTAGCCATAGGATCGGCAGAAAGAACAGAGCCTCCATTGAATCCAAACCATCCTAGCCATAATAGAAAAACACCGATTGTTGCAAGAGGGACACTACTCCCTGCTTTATCAACTACTTTTCCATCAACATATTTGCCGATACGAGGGCCAATCATGATAATTCCGGCAAGCGCTCCCCAGCCACCCACTGAATGTACAAGTGTTGAGCCGGCAAAATCATAAAAACCCATCGCATCTAATGCTCCGCCACCCCATTTCCAGCTACCGATAACAGGGTAGATTAACCCGACAAATATTACGGTAAAGATAAAATAGGCGTTTATTTTAATTCGTTCAGCCACGGCACCTGAAACTATAGTGGCAGCAGTAGCGGCAAACATTCCCTGGAACAGGAAGTCAGTCCAATATGTGTATCCCGAATTATAACTAAGGCCGGAAGTATCACTTAACAGAAATCCTGAAAAGTCAAACCATCCTGGCCCGTCTGCAAATGCAGGATACATCAAGTTGAATCCGAAGAAAGCAAAAGTTAACAAGCCGATTGCGGGGGTTAATGTGTTTTTGAAAAGGATATTAACGGTATTTTTAGCTTGCGTAAATCCTGCTTCCACAGCTGCAAAACCCAAGTGCATGATAAACACCAGCGCTGTACACAGCATCATCCAGGTATTATTAGTAGTTAAAATATTTAATTCTTGTTGTTCTTTTAAAGATTCGATCTCTGCCATCGCAAAAGATGAAGCGGTTGATGAACCTGGTTCAACATCTGTCAGTACTGAAAAATCGCTTCCTGTACTGATCAATAAGTCATGAATAATTTCGGTTAGCATATGAACTTATAATTCAGTAAAAAAATGTATATGTTTAATTTTTAGGTTTAATAACAACCCTAATTTTATATAATTTTTGTTTAAAAGGAATTATTAGGGTTTAAAATAATCCTGAATTTTGATTTTTAATGAAATTTGTAATTGTATAGGGGTGTTTTTGAAAGAGTTGTAGTGGATTTGTTGAAAATATGGTGATAGATGGGTTTATTTTTAATGAGAGGGGTGAGGCATTAGTAGAATTTTTATGTCTGATCTGTTTTATTGATAAAAACACATCAATAGCCTCTTATATTTAAATATTATCAATAAAGTCCAGTTTGTTGAATAATAGAATAAAGGGTGTTTATTTTGTTGAAAATTATCAAAGCATGAAATCTCAATATATCACCAGGTTTTTATTTTATTTTTTACTAGCCATGCCGCTTCTTTCCTTTGGACAGGAAGAGAAGAAAAAAGATACGGTAACGGTTGATTTATCTACACCCCGAAAAACGGTGAAGACTCATCTGAAATATCTTCAGGATGATAATTATCACCCGAATGCATCTGCAAGATCCTTTAATCCAAAATATCCTTTAAAGGAGAGAAAGAATTTTGCGAGGGAACTAAAAGAAATTTGGGATGGCCAGGGAATCAGGATCTATACAGCTCAGATTTCTAATAACCCAAATTATACTGATTCTGCATCATCTGAACATATGTATATTCTTGATCAAGGGGTAGAGGGAATCAGTCTTGAAAAAGTAGGAGACAGATGGTATTATTCTGATGAAACTGTCAGACATATTGATGAGCTACACAAGGAAACTTATCCATTTGGTACTCATAAACTATTAAATATTTTACCGAATACAACTAATAAAAAGTATTTAGGTCTTTATTTATGGCAAATCATTGGGTTGGCCATTTTAATATTGGTGGCAGTGATAATCCATAATTTATTTACCTTTTTATTAAGAAAGGTGATCACTGTTATTCTTTTAAAAGCAGGATATAAAGATATAGCCAAGGGGTTTGTAAAGCCAATCGCCAGTCCGGCAGCGTGGTTTATTGTGGTTTTTCTAATGAGTGTATTCATCAGGGTATTGCAATTGCCCATTGAATTTGCCCATTATACTATTATAATACTCAAATCTCTTGTACCGCTTTTTGCTACAATAATTGTATACAGGCTGGTGGATATCGTTAGTTTGTATATGCATCGGATGGCTGAGAAAACTCAGTCTACACTCGATGATCAATTAGTTCCCCTGGTGAGTAAGACCTTGAAAATCTTTGTGGTACTAATCGGGGTAATATTTATCTTAAGTAGCCTGGATATTAATGTAATTCCAATTCTAACCGGACTATCAATTGGAGGTCTTGCTTTTGCTTTAGCTGCCCAGGACACGTTGAAGAACTTTTTTGGGAGTATAATGATTTTTCTGGACAGGCCTTTTCAGATTGGAGACTGGATTACTGCCGGTAGTGATATTGACGGAACTATTGAAGAAGTTGGTTTCAGGTCTACACGAATCAGAACTTTTAGAAATTCGGTTACCTCTGTGCCAAATGGCAAGCTGGCAGATATGACTGTCGATAATCACGGACTGAGAGTTTACAGAAGGTTTTATACTCGTTTGGCTATTACTTATGATACTCCACCAGATGTGATCGAGGCTTTTGTAGAAGGATTAAGAAAATTAACAGAAGACCATCCTGATACCAGGAAGGATAACTACCATATTTATTTGAATGAATTCGGAGGTTCTGCATTGGAGATCATGTATTATGTGTTCTTCCGGGTGCCTGATTGGGGTGGTGAGTTAAAGGCCCGTCATGAGTTAATGCTTCAAATCATTGAATTGTCTGAAGATTTAGGAGTGAGATTTGCCTTTCCTACACAAACACTTCATATGGAAACTTTTCCTGAAAAAGAAAGTCTTACACCGGAATACACTGATTCTCCGGATCAATTAAAGGAAAAGCTTGCAGCTTTTTACTCTAAAAAAGGATTGAATTAGTTTTTGACAGCTTTTCGGATCATCCAACCGATCCATATAGTCGAAATAAAGAATAAGATTATCCAAACCGCTGTCTCAACTGGCAGCGGTTTTTTTGATTCGATGATTGCATAAATTGATGAAGCAGATGCACCTGTGAGAAAAGCCAGGGCTGTGCGTGGCATCATTCCGATCAGGCTGCCATAGAAGAATTTTTTTATGTGAACTGCAGCTGCAGCCATTAAAAGATTCATTACAGCAAAGGGAAGGACCGGGGATATCCTGACAGCAATAACAGTTTTAAGTCCTTTTCTTCTTAACGTCTCAAAAACTCTCCTTCGCTTTGAGTTTTTATTAATAATAGTATATAGCCACCTGTCCTCGATGTTAATCGAAATATAATATCCTATTAATGCAGCTAACATATAGGCAGCGATAAGAAAAGGGAAGGTGAACCAGGGTAAATAATAGCCCCAGATTGCCGCGGTAAGCGTTGTGGGTAATAGTGCCAGCCCCATTACAATAGCAGCTATGAAGAAATATATAGTGGTATCGAGCAAGCCTACTGGTATCGAAGTGATATCGTTCATAATGAGATATCCCAGCAGCGTAGAACTGCAAATCAAGGGGCCTACAAATTGCCATGCTCCCCAAAAGGTAGAAATAAGATTACGAATGAATGTCCTGGAACCTAACATTTCTTAATTTTATAACTCATTATTATAATAATTATTTTCCTTCTGAAAATTAATTTTAATTATATGACTAAACTGGGAACGAAAGCAGTTCACGCAGGTGTCGAGCCAGATCCTGCAACGGGGGCGATAATGACACCCATTTATCAAACCACGACTTATGTTCAGTCAGCACCTGGAGAACATAAGGGTTATGAATATTCGAGATCTCAAAATCCAACAAGGCATGCCCTGGAAAAAAGCATTGCCTCTCTTGAGAATGCAAAGCATGGATTATGTTTTTCTTCAGGTCTTGGTGCTATCGATGCAGTTGTCAAAATGCTTAAACCCGGAGATGAGGTTATCAGTACCAACGATCTCTATGGCGGATCTTACCGCATATTTACTAAGATTTTTGAGAACTTTGGTATAAAATTTCATTTCACTGATATGAATCATGTCGAAAAGGTGAATAGTCTGATCAATGATAACACCAAATTGATCTGGCTTGAAACGCCGACTAATCCCATGATGAATATTATTGATATAAAAGGAGTAGCTGATTTAATTAAAGATAAAGACATACTTCTGGCAGTTGATAATACCTTTGCTACACCCATACTTCAATCTCCTATGGAACTGGGCGCTGATATTGTTATGCATTCAGCAACGAAATACCTTGGAGGTCATAGTGACGTGGTAATGGGGGCTCTGGTTGTTAACGATGATGAGCTAGCCAAAAAGCTTGCGTTTATACAAAATTCAAGTGGAGCTGTTCCGGGTCCACAAGATTGCTTTTTGGTGTTGAGAGGGATCAAAACTCTGCATTTAAGAATGGAACGTCACTGCCAGAACGGAGAAGTGATTGCCAATTGGCTTGCTACTAATCCTGCGGTTAAAAATGTATTCTGGCCCGGTTTTGAAGATCACCCTAATCATGATATCGCAAAAGTACAGATGAGGGGCTTTGGGGGAATGATTTCTTTTTCTCTAAAAGAAGATAGTCAGGAGGCTGCCTTCGAAGTTTTGAAAAAATTTCAATTATTTAGTTTGGCCGAATCTCTGGGAGGTGTGGAATCACTTTGTGGTCATCCTGCATCGATGACTCATGCATCTATTCCGCGTGAGGAGAGGTTAAAAGTTGGTCTTACAGACTCATTGATTAGGTTAAGTGTTGGAATTGAGGATTCAGAGGATTTAATTGCAGACCTTAAACAAGCTTTGAAGATTTAAATGAGTAAAATAACTGATTACCTTGATCAATTAAAGAATGAATATGATTCAAGACCTTTAATTAAATTTAAATGGTCGATGTTAATGAAGCTGATGCCAAAATTAATTCTTGTTGTCTTATGCGCATCCTTCATTGCTTATTTAACCCTGGATCTTCAAATGCTGGCTACAAAAGTAGGTATTTCTTTTGCAGGATTTTTAACAGCTGCTATGGGTATTCTTTTAGTCTTTAGAAATAATACTGCCTACGATCGCTGGTGGGAAGGTCGCAAGATCTGGGGGACACTCGTCAATACATCCAGGCATATGGCCATGTTGATAAAGGAGCTGTTTAAAAATAGCCCCCATAGACTGGAAGATTTTACTGGCCTGCTATCTGCTTTTCCTCATGTATTAAAAGATCACCTGAGAAATAGAGATGATGAAGAAGCATATAATTTCCTGTCTGATGAAGAGTTTGCCTTTGTGAAAAAGATGGATCACAAGCCTAATGCATTGATTATGCTTATGCAACAAAGGTTTCGGGAAGCGTATTCCTCTGGTGAAATTACAGATTATCAATTTGTAAAACTTACAGATCAGGCCGGGTTATTAACAGACTACCTCGGTAAGTGTGAAAGGATCAAGAATACACCAATCGCTTCCGGACATCAGTTTCTTGTTACTTCGATTGCCTGGCTTTACTTATTGACTTTACCTTTTGGCCTTGTTGAGTCAATGGGGTGGTATTCTGTATTTGTGGTGTTTTTTATAGCATATCTGCTTTTATCAATGATAGAGGTGAGTTTAGAAATAGAAGATCCATTCGGAACAGACACTAATGATCTGCCTACTGATAAGCTGGCGGATATGATTGCTTTAAACGTTGGAGAAATCTTGCTGGGAAAAGATTGATTATTAATTTGATACCCAGTAAATTCCTGTAAAAACAAATTTATCTCATGGCTAAGGTAACAGGAATAGGAGGAGTGTTTTTTAAGTCTCCGGACCCCGAAAAGTTAAAAAAATGGTATAAAGAACATTTAGGTATCGATTATGATCAGTATGGTCGGGTATTTAAATGGCAGGATGGGGATGCTGAGGGAAAAGGATCGACCACATGGTGTCCGTTTGTTGGTAATACGAAATACTTTAGTCCTTCAGATCATGATTATATGATCAACTACCGGGTGGATGATCTCATCGAACTACTGGGAGAATTGGATAAAAAAGGAATTAAACAGGTAGGAGAAATGGAAGACTACCCTTATGGCAAATTTGCCTGGATTATGGATCCCGAAGGTAGAAAAATCGAACTTTGGGAGCCTATTGACGATCAATTATAAACAAAAATCATAAAAATCATATTTTTTAAATCCTTTCTGGAAGGTAGCCGTTATCTTTATCATTTAAGTTACCCAACCAGTACATGATTACATTAAATATTCATCCGGATGCCTCACGGGATATCCTGCATGAAATAGCCCGTGAATTTGATATCAAAGTAAACGGAAACCGGCTAATAGTTGATAATGAAGACCTGAAACTCGATGTTCGAATTGAAGAGTTCGAAGGTTTATTTGATCTTATTATAACACGAGAGTGTATTTCCAGAAATCCTGTAAGAATATTTCGTCACGGTAAGTTATCCAATAACTTTTTTCCGGTTTTATTTATAGATTCTCCGGCAATACGATTTGAAATTCCAGAATATGGACAGGTAAATGTAGGTAGTAATTCCCTGCATGGGGTTTCTTTTGGAATGACAACTGAGCCAAGTGAGATGTTTTTGCCAATTGACAAAGAATTAAGATTTTTATCTGTCCGGCTTAAAGATCAATTTATTAAACGGTTTGAAAAGGATAGTTCTTTCTCCAGGCATGTTTTAAAGGCAGAACAGGATATAATAATCCATGAAATGCTCACTCTTGAAATGAAAAAGCTAATCAGTGATATTCACAATGTTGTAGGAGATGATGCGTTTTCGAAAAATATTCGAAAAGTGCGTGCTGAGGAACTGGTCATGTTATTTTTAAATAAGGTCGATGAAAGAGATTTTTCATTAGGGTCGAAGGCCGGGAAAAGTAAAACCGATGCTTATGAAAGGATTTATAAAGTAAGGGAAAAACTGCTTGAGGATCTTTCTAAACAACCTAATGTTGAAGAATTAGCTGATGAAGCTGCATTATCACCAAGTAGAATGCGTAGCGTGTTTAAAGAAGTATTTGGAATGCCCGTTTATTCATATTTGCAGGAAGCCAGACTAGAAGAAGCCAGAAACCTGTTATTAAATTCAGATTATAGCATATCTTCAATTAGTTATTTGATTGGTTTTAACAATCCCGGACATTTCGCATCAGTCTTTAAAAACAAGTATGGTATACTTCCAAGCGAGTGGAAAAGACTCTGATAATGAGAAGATAGTCATATTTTGACATTAGTTAGTTAAAATTGTATATACAGATTAATCCGATAGTAATACATTTGTAATACGAATTCCGACTAACACACCAGATGTCGTGTTTAGTTAAGATGTTGCCACCCGAATTTGGTTGTGACGGTGGATTAGCAGATTAATTGTCGGTATGAGTTTTCATGGTTGGGTTAATTAAACCTGTTTTCCTCTCGGGAAGACAGGTTTTTTCATTTCAGGAGAGCAGGAATATTACCAGGGTGAAAATCGCAAAAAGAATCGAGATTATCGATAAGTTGGCAAATGTAACCGGGTGTTTCTTTATAAAAAGTCCAATAATGCTTAATAAAATAGTGATGGCTGGAAAGAATATCAAAGTGCCGTAAATTGGTGCAGGGTCAGACACGAAATTAGCTGTTCCATCGATGCTATATAATTCATATCCTTTTCGCTTCCCAAAGAGTTTTGTTTTGAAAAGTTGAGCAGGCTCTGATTCGCTAAGTTCTTTGAATGGCCCGACTCTCTTTAGATAACTGCCTACCTCGATATTGTATATCATTCCCTTAGAAGGAACTTCCCGGACTTCAAAAGCATTAAAATAAAATTTGTCACCGGGTTCAATAGTTAGAAAATCACTCAATAGCAAAGCTCCAATAATAATTATTATCCAGTTAATAGTTACAAATGTTTTTTTATTTTGGATCAGAAACTCCTGGTTTTGAGGAATGTTTTTATAGTTATATTGTTGTCTGTGGGTTCGGTAAGGAGAATACTGATGCCATTTTGGTCTGTGGTTTGAAGGAACTACTCTTCTTGTGTCTCTTAGTAGTTCAGCATAATTAAGTTTATTATCATAGTCTTCTTTTTTTACCGGATTAGATAAAACGTCATATGCTTCTCTTATTTTAATAAATATTTCCTGTGCCTTTTTATCATTATTAACATCAGGGTGATATTGTGAAGCTAGTTTTCTATAACTCGATTTAATTTCTTTCAGAGAAGCATCTCTGGAAAGATTTAGTATTTCATAATAATTCTTATCCATAGGCAACTGCTAAAGTAACTTTAATTCAACATAAAAAAAAGAGTGGCCTTAGACCACTCTTTTTAATTGCCAGTTATGAAGTTTTTATTCAACTGTGACTTTTTGTGTTTCGGATAGATTCTTTGATTCCAAAGATATTGTATATTCTCCTTTAGGTAAAAAACTTAAATCTAAATGATCTCTGTAGTCATTAACAAAGTAAGAATCATAATATACTAATTTATTATCTTGATCATGGATTTTAATTTTTACAGTCGAATCAGTGTTCAGAGACACAATTGTCACCTTATTTTTTATTTTTTCACTTTCTTTAATAAAGGCTTTTGGTCTCATAAATTCTGGTTTTTCTAGAACGATCTTATCACTAGCTACCTCACCAAGAGTAGCAATCTCAACTGTATATTCACCATAGCCTAATCCAGACACATTAAATAGTTGGCTGATTTCAGTTTTACTGGTAAATGATGAGTAGACCTCTTTACCATTTGTGTCATAAATAGTTACATTGACTAAATGATTTTCAGGTTGACGAATATCCAATCGGAAATTTAATGGAGCTTGAGACATATGATCCAGGTCAAATGTTAAACCTGAACTCATTTTTTTAGGATCGAAGGTTTTGTCTTTGTTTTCATTAACTTCTGCAAAAGAAATAAATGAAGTAAGAAAGAAAGCAAGGGCTAAACTTAATACTGAAATTGTTTTTGTTAGAGTTTTCATGGCGTTGTATATTTTGTAGTTTTTATTAAATCAATTTGTGTTTTGTTTAATGCCAAAGCAATGCCAAATAGTGTTAAGTAGTTGTTTTTCAGTGGTTTAGATGTTTTTTTATTTGAAGGGCTTAATAAAAAATGTACGCTAATGAACATTATGGTTTCAATAGTGACACATATAACTTTTTAAAGGTGTTTAAGTAGCCAAAAAATGTGGGTTACCTGAATGCATGGACTGGTACCACAATCTGGGGGATATCCGATAAGACAAAAAAAAAGAGTGGCAAAAGCCACTCTTCTTTACGCACATGAAATGTCGTGCTACTTTTTACTTACAGTTGTTTTGTGAGAAAGGTCTTTATTTGTAGTGCTTATTATATAGTCACCCCAACGAAGATTTTTAATGTTTAATTTTTCATTAAAATCCTTCTCATTGATTTTATTTTTATAATATACTTTTCCTTTTGAATCACTAATACTTATATAAGTATCTTCAGAAAGGTTTCTGCCATAGATTACCACCAGATTTGTTTCCGGGTTATGCTTGACTAAAATTCGAGGTTTTAACACTTCCGGAAATTCATATTTTATTTTATCTGTGATTGTCTCACCTTCTGATGTGACTGAGATGCTATATTCACCATATCCAAAAAGAGACAGGTCAATTTGCTGATGATGCTTTTTATTACTTGTAAAAAATTTATACAAGATTTCTCCATCTTCAGAAGACAGGCTTACTATAGCAAGTTTGTTACTTGGTTGATCCAGATTTAATTTTAACATTAAATCCTTTTCTGATTTTTTTACTTCGAAAGAAAGTCCTGACTTGAACGTTTTAGGATCTAGTGATTTGGAAAAACCAGAAAATGAAGCGCAGAACAGAGCAATTATAATTATTGCATTGGCGATAGTTTTTATATTTGTTTTCATAACACTGATATTTATTTCTTTATAATATCAATGCCAAAAATTAGTCCAACATTATTTAATGTACTGTCTTACAGCGTTTTATGTAATTATCTCTATTGGTAAAGTGTAATAAAAACGGACATTAGGATTTCATTTTTATTCCAGTGCTTTTTTGTAAGCCTCATTATAGTATTTAGTCAATTCTTTCCAATCAAAAGATTCTGACAGATCTTCAGCTTTATTTCTCTGTATCATTCTAAATCTCCTCGAAGTCATGGTAAAATGAAGTAAGTACTGAGCGAGGTTCTCTACAGTTTTAGTTTCATTACCAGTTTTTCTTTTCAATACATTGACTCCCTTGTCTTCGTAATCTTTCATATTTTTTGAAACGTAATTTCCAAAACCCGAAAGATCTGAAGTGACAGCCGGTACCCCTCGTGCTATACATTCAAGAGGAGTATATCCCCAGGGCTCATAATAAGAAGGAAACACACCCAAATGACAACCTCTTACAAAATCTTCATAATCAATACCAAATAACGGATTGGTAGAATTGATAAATTCCGGATGATATACAACCTTCACCTTATCCAAAGGACTGTTAACAAATTGATTATCCCTCAGATATTTAAGAATGTCATCATCAATGTCGTTTTTAAGATTGTGTGTGACAACTATAGGCCATTGATTGGTTTTCCAGGATTGAAGAATTCTTCTATATCTAAGTTTCCAATATTCTTCCACAAAGTTATTTAAATCAGGTAAGGTGAAATTCTCCTGATCAGCTGCTGCAGAATAAAACAACTTTCTACCTACCTGCTCCTCAATTTTTTCACAGGTTTTATTTATTTCTTCCATCACTGCACGAGTATGCAGTACGTCTGGGTTAATGGACCATGAAGGCCTTGGTGTAATGAAGAAGAAGACCACTGTTTTATCGACCTTTTCTTTTTTCATCAGTTCATTTAGTCGAACTAAGGCTTTCAGAGTGATGTCATATCCTTTATTCTTGAATTCAAATCTCCCCGAAGTGAAAAAATACAAGGTATTATCGAGGTCAAAACTATAGCAATGGAAGAAATGTCCCATTACGAAATTATGAATCTTTTCTTTAAACTCTTCATGCAGGTTTTGTACCTCATGGGTAGCGCTAAATCGTTTTATATTTAATCCATTTGGAGTAATCAGATCAGGTTCTTTTCCAAGTAAATATTTGCATTCCTCACCGGTCAATTCGCTTACAGTGGTGAAAATATCTGCATTTTTAGCACAGGCTCTTTCCATTTGAACAATAGGGAGGATCCAGTATTTTTTTGCTTCCTGGTGCCAGTCGGTTGTTGGCAGGGATTTATAAAAATCTGGTTTGTTCATTGCCAGACTCCTTCCCAGTGCTGTCGCATGAGTAGTGAATACAGTTGAAATAGGGAGATTCATCTCTTTAACTCCCAATAATGGCACCCCTGCAAGCCATTCATGAACCTGGGCAATAGCCTTAGTATCTCCTTTTTTTTGTGATAGAACTGATAAAAAGGTCCTTACCTGATCACCCCACATCAAAATCTGGTCAAATAATTCATTATCCTCAGCAGAACTGATTCCAAAATTTTCGCTTAAACCTTTTTTTATTGTTTCCAGGCGATTGAAAGTTGCTTGTGGTTTAAGTAATATTATTTTAGGCCTTCCAGTGACCAGCCAGGTACCATATTGAACATCGTATCCCATATTTCTCATATGTTCAACTGTTGCACCTATAGGCCCGCTTAAATCATCTGTGGGGTCAAATTCATATTGATACTGATCTTCAACTGCAGGACCAATCAGAAAATAATTATCTCCCCACACTTCTTTTGTTGCAGGAACTTTAGAACGGATTACTGTATAAATTCCCCCAACTTTGTGGCAAACTTCCCAGGCAATTTCAATCAGATAAGTTGATTCAGTCATAACTTGATAGTGGTTTCCTAAAAGTTAGGAAATATTCCAGAAAATTGTATAAGTTATGTAACTAATCATTGCATGAGTGGTTAACATTTCAATCCTTTAAATAAAACAATTGATTAAATATGAAAAATATAGTAGTGCCCTTCCTTTTATTACTATTATTTAGCTGCAATGAAAGTAGTAATGAAAATGATCCTTTAGAAACAGTTTCGGTTGATCTTGAAAAGTATACTGGAAGATGGTATGAGATTGCTTCTTTCCCTAACACTTTTCAGGAAGGATGTAGTTGCACTTATGCTGAATACACTAAAAAGGAAGACTACATCCAGGTATATAATCATTGCCTTCAGGATGGTGAAGTAAGTGATATTTCAGGTAAAGCATTTCCTGCTGGTGAAGGAAAACTGAAAGTTCAGTTTTTCTGGCCTTTTAAAGGGGATTATTATGTTATTGATATTGGTCAAAATTATGAGTATGCTATGGTCGGTGCACCTTCGAGAGGATCGCTATGGATACTTAGCCGTACCAGAGATATGGATGATGAATTGTATGACAGGCTGTTAAAATTGGCTGAAAGTAAAGGATTTGATACGTCTGATCTTCAAAAAACACCACAGGAAGATTGTGGTTAGCTCTTTAATGTTTTTGGATAAATAGAAAATAAAAAGGCTAACAGAATATTTCTGTTAGCCCCCCTTTTAGAAGTGCATTTGCTACACTTCTATAAACTACCTGGTAAAGTCTTTCCTGAATTCAGTTTTTTACAAAAAAGAATGGAATGTAACTACACCACTATAGACCTCCCAGCCAGTTTTTAAATTCTTCAGAACTATACATTCCTTGTCCATCATGACCGATTCCTTCAACTATTATCTCAGAATGAGCATTTGAATTGGGATAGAAGTTATTCAGGTATCTGAGAATATTTTTACCTCGGTTAAATCGGGTGCTTCCTAATACAATTGCCTGGCAATCATCAGTATTCAAAGTAGGGTCTGCCTGATCTCCGTTGCCCAACAGGTAAATTACATTTCTTGTCCTCCATTGCAGATCAAACGACTCCTTAGATACACCTGATAAATATGCCGGTGTTGCCGAATAGCCATATGGCCAGAAATCTATTCCTGTACAATTTTCTACTGTGTAAAAAGAACTTGTAGATTCATTATACCTTCTCGCATCCGGATAATAAAAAAACTGACTATTGGCCACCATATAAGTAATTACAGGGTCTTCTACTTTGCTCGATGAAGAATATAAGTGCGTGAACAATCCTCCTGAACTATGACCAGTTACTACAATTTCGGTAAGGTTAGGAAAGTTGCTGTTATTTAACAGTTCTCCAACCATTTTATCGATTACTGTAAATGAACTTATAGATGTCGAATTACTACTATTGCCTCCCGATCTCCATCCTGATCCTGACCAGTAATTAAAGCCATTGCTTTGAGGAGTCTCCTCAAATGAAGGAGAGATGAGTAAAGTGTTTTCATGCATATTTAACTCACTCAGAGTGTTACTTAAGTAGTTAAAATAATCATCACCATTCCTGTTGATCCCGTGGATGACTATGATAGCTTTTGTGATATTTTCACTAATACCAAGTTCAGTTTGCAGGGGATAGTTAGCATAATAATTAAAATAAGATTCAGTGTTGTCATCGGCAATAATTGTAAACGTGTTCTCGCAATTCCCCCCTGATAAACAAGGATCATTGATTAGATCATTTTCAGCGGTGGTGAAACTAAGATTGAGTCCACCAGATAAGACACCTCCATTTGAACCTATTATTGCGCTATTTAGGATTAAATCGTAAGTAGTATTGTACTCAGCTCCAAGTTGAACGGTTATCCTGGTACTGGCATTTTGAAGAGATAAAGAATAATCTGCTTCTTGCGTTCCTGAAGAAATCGAAAAGTTATTTCTGAAAGCGTTCAGATCAATTGCAGAAGAAAATGTCAGAACTATTTCCGCAGTTGGAGATACCCCGGTCATACCATTTTGCAAGCTTGATCCATTGATCGTTGAAGATATTAAATTTATTTCCGGAGCCTGGTTTTCATCTTCAGAACATCCACCCGGAATGATTAAAATTAGAAATGAAAGTAAGTATAAATATCTCATTAAGAATGATTAAAATTTGGCCGGTGAGTATTTCCCACCAGCCAAATTAATTTGATTTATATTATTGACAGAAAGCATACGGGCAATCAGATGTTGCGTTTGACGTAGCACCTGCTGCACAATCCAGCGTATTATATTGCCATACGCCGCCTACCTGATATGACCAGGTACCTGAATATTCCCAGGCTTCTCCTGTTCCATCGACATTGGCATCACCATAGGTTTCTATTACTACACCATTTTCATATAGTTCAACTCCATCATCACCATTTTGGTTCATGGCATCAGATTGAACAACCAATGCATATCTGTTAATGCAATCACCAAAGTAGCTACCGATTGTCGCAGGCTCTCTTGCAATTAGTATATGATCACCTTCAGAAGCAGGCTCAGCAGGAAGGGTAAACTCTATTCCGTCTGTTCCACCTCCATTATTTGTAACTCCAACTCCATAAATACTCAAATCAGGAACATCTCTGTTGACCACTAAGTGAACTGCTTTACCACCATTTGTGCCAGATCCATCCCATAGTAAGGCCATAACACCTTTTAATGCAACCGGAGTGTCACATAGTGGATAAGTACAAACAGCATCGGCCATGGAAGTAGAGCCTACTGTACAATCAACGCCTCCTGTGATCCATTCAGATCCCAGCTTATAAGCCCATGAGCCGCTGTATTCCCAATCCATACCTGTACCATCAACATTGGCATCACCATACGTTTCTACTACCACGCTATCCTGGAATAATTCGATCGCATCATCTCCATTTTGAGTTGGTAATCCATCTTCGATCACTACTTCAAATCTGTTGAAACACTCTGTTCCGTAATAAGATTCTAAGGCTGCCGCTTCTCTTGTTATCAGGATATCATCTCCGGCATTAACTGAAATAGCAGGAAATGTGTATTCAATGCCATCAGTGCCGCCACCATTATTTGCTACACCCAGAGCATATTCGCTTAAATCAGCGATATCTTCAGTAGCTCTTAAGTGAATTGATTTACCACTGTTACCATCAGTTTCCCCGGTCCAGCGAATAGCAGTAACTCCTTTTAACTCCAATGAAGGTAATTTGTCAAAAATGGATAATTCGAAGTTATTGTTTATCTGTAGGTTTTGAATGTTGGTAGCACCAATTATTAAAGTTTCTTCTCCTTCAGCAACTCCATCATTTATAGTAGAAACTGTAAATGATTTTGATGTTTCTCCTGGTGCAAATGTAAACGTTACAGGATCAGCCGTAAAATCTGCATCTAACTCTGATGTTCCGGTGAATTCAAGATCAAAAGAAGCCTCTACCGGAATGTCCTTGTTAAGCGTGATGTTTACAACAGCCTCCTGACCTTCTTCTAAGAAGTCAACATCAGATGAAAAACTGATTACCGGAGCAACAAATTCTCTGGTGGTAAATTCAAATGTAAAATCATCTGTCATCGGATTTCCTTCCTGACTGTAATCTCCCTGAGGAAGAGTAATCACATAATCAGTATTATAATCCAATAGAGGAAAATTTAGTGTTACAAATGAATTTGTTTCATCGTAAGTAACTGTCTTAGTTGGATCTCCGCTAATAGAAAGAGCAGATTCAAATTCTGTCGGTATTACCGGATGTGAAAAGATCAGTTGGATTTCAGCTTCATTAGGCTCAATAGCTGTAGAACCTGAAACAGCATTTTCGCCGTTTGCTTTAACCAATATAACCCGGAGGTTATCAGATATTGCTTCTGTTTCGTCCTCACAAGCTATTGTGAGTATGAGGCAGGCACCAAGGAGTAATAATGACCGGCCTGCCATTGATTTGAGATATTTTATGTTAAATATTTTCATGGTTTATTTGTTTATTTGACTTGAGCATTAAACATTTCCGGAAACTGTGAAGGAACAAAATCCCATATTACCGGAAGAGCAAAATAAGTTACTATCGTTATCAGTAGAATTGAGATGATATTCATCGCAATTCCAGTTTTGACCATATCCCTGATACTCAGTAGATTTGAGCCGAAAACCACCGCGTTGGGTGGAGTAGCCACCGGTAACATGAAAGCGCATGAAGCGG
This sequence comes from Mangrovivirga halotolerans, assembly GCF_026241165.1. Taxonomy (GTDB): domain Bacteria; phylum Bacteroidota; class Bacteroidia; order Cytophagales; family Cyclobacteriaceae; genus Mangrovivirga; species Mangrovivirga halotolerans. Next base: position 119,818 of record NZ_JAPFQN010000004.1, read on the forward strand.
CTACAGTAGCCGATACCATAATCATGTAGGGGTGGAGGTCAAATGCCGCTGCAATAGGAGCAAGGATTGGTAAAAGCATCGCTATCGTTGCCAGGTTACTGGTGATCTCGGTTAAGAAATTAACCATCGCTACCAGAACAAGGATCAATAAGATTAACGAAAGACCCTGCATGTAGTTTAACCTGCTGGCAATATACTCTGCAAGACCTGTATCTGTAAATCCTTTGGCTAGTGCTATTCCACCACCGAATAAGATGATGATTCCCCATGGAATTTCTCTGGCATCTTTCCAGTTGATGATCGGTTTTCCCTTTTTAGAGGAAGGAATTACAAATAGCGCAAGTCCACCGATCATTGCGATGATTGTGTCATCAACTGCAGGAATTACTTTCTCAATAAAAGATCGCGATATCCAGGCTACAGCTGTAAAAATGAATACAACCAGCACTGCTTTTTCTTCATAAGACATCTTACCCAGGTCTTCACGGAGCTTTTTCAACTGATCCATACCACCTGGAAATTCTTCTTTCGAAAAATCAAAGGCATATCTCACCAGGTATCTCCAGCAAATGATAAATAAAACGATCGATAATGGCAATCCAAAAGACAACCACTGAACGAAAGTAATTTTAACATTATACACCTGCTCGAGTATTCCCGCTAAAACAAGGTTTGGCGGCGTACCGATCAGCGTGGCAAACCCACCGATACTAGCGCTGTACGCTATTGCAATCATTAGAGCTTTGCCAAAGTAACTTTTACCTTTTTTGCCATCTTTAAAAGTCACCTGTGATATGATCGCCATTCCTATTGGTAACATCATCACTGATGTCGCGGTATTTGATATCCACATCGATAAGAATGCTGTTGCGATCATAAATCCAAGGATTATACGCTTCAGGTCTGCGCCGATCACATAAATTATATTCAATGCGATTCGTTTGTGCAGATTCCATTTTTCTATTGCTATCGCGATCATAAATCCACCCATATAAAGAAAGATGTATTTATGCCCATAAGCAGATGATACCTCTCCAATCTCAATCACGTTGAGAAGCGGGAAAAGTACGATTGGTAATAGTGCCGTTGCTGCAATTGGTAACGCCTCTGAGATCCACCATACTGCCATCCATATTGTAATGGTCAGTACATTAAATGCCTCAGCGTTCATTGATTGCGGCCGGCCGATCAGCTGGAGAATCAAAAAAAGCAGTGGACCAGCAATGATAAATACATTCCGTCTACTTACTGGATTCATATTCCCCCTTTCCTGACTTAGCGATCTCCATTACTATAGCTTGTAAGTAATCAGCTTGTAGTTGTGGCTGGATCATTAAATACAATTTCTGTCCGTTACGGTCTGATGTTTTGATTCGCTTAGGAATATCATCTACCGGAAGACCTGTTAACTGATTAAAAAACATACAGGCAGTCAGGTAAGTACCCGTAGGAGAAGGATGAGTACCATCCGGATCGAATAAATCGATATCCGGATTGTTTTGCCTGGCCATTTGCCACGCCTCTCCAACCGGAACGAGTTTAGTGCCGGTCTCCTCAGCCAATTTTTTATATGCTTTTTGAATCGTATCAAACATCATTGGATTTGCTTCACGTGCCCAGGTCATATATAAATAGGGTTCTGCACCCTGTTCCCTGGCCAGTTCTATGAATTTTTTTCCATATTCCATAAAGCTTTCCGGGTTATTAATCGAGCTCATACTATGATTCTGAAACACGATAATATCCCATTGCTGACTTTTGATGATTGAAATCGTTTCGAGGTCTTTCTCTCCCTTCCAGTGCTGTTCCAATGAGGTGCCGCCCTCAGTAGATTGACGCGCAATCATCGGAAAATCCTGGGTTTTTGCCATTTCCTCAACTACCTGCGGAAGGTTCCAGAAATAAGTATAACTGTTACCAACAAATAATACTTTTAGCGTATCATTCTGTGCAGAAAGTGGTGATGAGACTAATAGCAAGAAGACCCATAACACTATATATCTATTCTTCATTCTCGATTTCATCTAGCAATTTTTATTATTGATTAACAGGAGTAGGATCAAAAAGACCTGGAATCGGATCCGGAGTACTACTGTTTCTGTCAATTTCAGATTGAGGATAAATAAATCGTTGTGGTAGTTCATTTCCTGTGTTAGGTTGAACTGGTACTCTTACAATAGATTCATTGATTGTTCTTCTCATATCGTTAAACCCTTCAATCTGTCCAAACAAGGTGATATATCGTTCTTCAAGGATTTCTCTTAAGAGCGCATCATCCTGAGAAATACCATCCGGGTTTTCAATGCCTCCGCTTTGAAAGTCAGCTTCTACGTAAGCTTCATAAGTTACGTCTGCAGGGTCCAGGTTCATATAGCCTCCACCATTCATGAATGCTCTATACTCATTTAATGCGGTAAGACCCTGGTCAAACGTACCAGTTCTAAGAGTAGCTTCAGCAATGGTCAATAAATTCTCCTCATAGGTTATTATCGGAGCATCAGCATCCCTGGCTGCCCAACTACCAGATTCATCATTGGGTTGAAAACCAATATCATTATTTTGAAAATAGTAATTGTATCTTCCTGTTTCATCAGTTTTAGCATTCCCACGATACATCATCGGATTAGGGTTTTCAGTATCATCCGGATTCACCAGGCTGATCATAAAGTCAGATACTACCAGGTCTGCACCCCGGCTTTCATTAAAGAATAATTGCCAGGTCAGGTTTGAATTATCGATGGCACTACCTGCATGTGGAGCCATTAATGATGATTCAAGACTTGAAATACCTAGTTGAGCTGCTGCAAGCGCATTTGCATATTCTTTAGTGTGCATATAATATCTTGCCTTCAAAGAATAAGCTACTTCAATCCATTTTGTGGCATTACCATTAAAATAGATTTCAGATCCGGAAGGAGGTACTCCAGTACCTGCAGATAAATTATTTATTGCTTCATCAAGCAGGGTTTGAAGTTTATCATAAACTATTGTTTGATCTTCGTATACCGGATTTTCAAATTGTAATTCACCGGCTTCATCAAAGGGGATGTCACCATAAAGAGAGGCACTTGTTCCCAATGCCATCGCTTCCAATAGTTGGGTAATTCCAATAGCTACGCCTTGTACTCCTTCTTCTTCAGCTTGAGTACGGGCTACTTTTGCATTTCTTAAAGTATTGACAAATGCATCATCCCATAGGGCGTCAAAAGCATCTGCTGTAACCTGGTAATTTGTCACCCCTTCATATTGGCGGTCAATACCAGTATAATACCCATTGAGGATGCCTGCTCTTCTGGCTGTTTCCCCGGTTTGCAGAACAATATTCCCAACTTCTGATCCTGTTAGAATATTTTCATAAGGTGCTGAAGTAGGGTTATTAGGGTTAACATTCAATTCTGGCTTTACAATATCATCACAAGAAAATATTGCAAGCGTACTAAGTATGTATATATATTTCTTAAACATGATCTTGCTGATTAAAAGTTGATTCCTAAACTAAACACATAAGATTTTGTGCCTGGATTATTGAAATAATCGGTTCCACCATATGGTGTAATACCATTAACATTTGTGTCCGGATCATTTCCTTCAAAATCACTCCATAGAAGGAGATTTCTGCCTGTAACAGTAAAATTCACACCTTCAATTCCTAAATTATTCAGGCCTTCATTTTCTAAATAGTATGAAAGCGACAATTCTCTTAGGCGTGTCCATGATCCATCTTCTATATAAAGTTCATCGATACCATTACCAAAAAAGCCTCCAGGACCATTGTACCAAGGTTCTGTTAATGCTACAGGTCCTGCACCAAAATCCTTCACTACACCTCTAAAAGTGGTTCCAGCCGGAATAACATTTCCGCTGAAGTCAACCAGGTTTTGATCAAATGTAGTTTCGATGGCTGAATCTTCCCAGCGTCCGAGGTCGTACAGAACAGATTTGGTTCCAGCAAAGATATCGGCTCCCTGAAAAGTCTCGAATAGAGCAGTTAAAGTGAAATTTTTATAAGATAATGAAGTTGAAAGGGCTCCTTGCCAATCCGGAAGCGGATTGCCAATTACACCCAAATCAGAATCCAGAATTGGGAAACCAAATTCGTCAAATACAAGATTGTTTTGATCATCGCGCAACATCTTAGATCCTCTTAATACTCCTATTGGATATCCTTCAACTGCATAATTTGCAACCGAATTTAACCCACCTGGCAATTCAATGGCATTAACACCTCCTATATCGGTCACTTTATTTCGAAGACGGGTGTAATTTAAATTGATATTCCAGTTCCAGTCTTCAGTAGTTAATATTCTGTATCCCATTTCAACTTCCCAGCCTTTGTTTGAAATCTCTGCACCATTTGCATATATCTCATCGTATCCGCGGCTATTGGCAATAGGGAAATCGAGCAAAACATCTTCGGTTACATTATCAAAGTATGTTGTGCTTAGTGAAAGCCTGTTTTTAAAGAACCTAAGGTCAATTCCTATTTCAGTTTCTTTCTTTCGTTCAGGTCTTAAATCAGGATTTCCAACACTCGTGCTAGGAACGAAAGTTCCATTACCATACAATGGAGTAAATAACGATCCACCAAATTGATCACTATAATTTGGTGTAACATATTCGTTTCTTGTTCGGTAGAGTTCAGGCTGAACCCCTACTTCACCATAAGAGAATCTTAATTTACCAAAAGAAATCGGCGATAAATCCAAGATTTCAGTAAACTGCCATGCAACAGATATTGAAGGGAAAAGGAATTGATTATCCGATTCAGAGCCAAAAGTAGAAGCTGCTTCTGCTCTAAAAGTACCAGTTACATATAATTGATTAAAAGCTTCAGCAGTTATTGAAGTGTACACTCCAGCTGTTCTTTGACGAAATATTGCACTGGCACTTCGTCGATTTTCAGGTAATGCATTACTAATATCCCTGGTTGTACTGGCAACATCTGTAAATTGAATGAAACTCTCAATCTCATTTGCTTCTACTCTTCTCATATTACTATTATAATTAAATCCCACAAGGCCATTTAATGAAAAATTCTCGCTAAACTGATGTCTTGCTTTAGCGATGAAATCCATGTTTAAAATAGTATTTGTAGCCAGGTTAGTACCGAAAAGACCAGTTCGATAGGCTCCTGCTGCTGATCCCGGAGTGAAAAACTCCTGTCTGCGTTCACTGTAATGATCAAGACCTACACGTCCGATAAGATCCAACCATTCTAATGGAGAATAGGTCAAATTTATTGAGTTTATAAATCGATCGACAACCGCAATGTTTTCCTGTTCTTTAATAGTCCATAGTGGGTTATTATATCCAGGACTAGTACTTTCCCCTAACGGGTTTCTATATGCCCTTTGTCTGTTGGTAATAGGGGCTGCATCAGGTGATTCATAATAATCACCGCGGTATCCGGAAATGTCAAAATCGGGAGCATTTCTTAAAAGACCTAAATAAAGTCCAGATGAACTGGCTCCTCTTCTGATTCTATTAGAACTAGTTCTGGTATAATTAGAAGTTGATTTAAAGGTGAATTTATTCCCTAAAAGATGTTCAGTATTTAATCGAACTGTAGATCTTCGGTAATCAGAATTGTCTTTAATAATTCCCTCCTGATTCATATCACTGACGCTGAAGAAAACACTGCTATTTTCCCCACCCCCTGTAACTGATATGTTATTCTCAAAAAAGTGTCCGGTTTGAAATACCTGGTCAAAATTACTATCGTCAAATATCTCCTGAGATCTTTTGTCGATAATAGGATACCAGGCATTCCCATTCTGATCAATGAAAAATTCCCCGTCAGTATCCAGAACATCGCTTCCTCCTTCTCTTTCTGAGATCTTATCCCCCCAGGAATCTCTCGCACCCTGTTCGTAAATTCCATTGTCTCCCTGACCGAACTTAGATTGGAGCGGGTATCTTCTGTTAATCTTATCTATAGAATAAGTACTTTGAACTCTTACTTTTACTTTCTGATTATATTTTCCGGATTTAGTAGTAATTACAATTACACCACCTAGCGCCTTGGTTCCCCATAAAGCTGCCGCACTAGCCCCTTTTAGTACAGTCATACTCTCAATATCATTGGGGTTAAGGTCATTTAATCTGGATTGCTGTGCAATTCGACCATTGCCGTTTCCTCTGACGTCATTACTGATTGGAACTCCGTCTACTACTATTAGTGGACCAGTAGGCCTCAGAATAGACGACATTCCTCTTATTTGAATAGCTGCACCTGCACCGGGATCACCACTATTTCTTGATATTCTAACGCCGGAAGACTGACCACTTAATGAATTAATAAGTGTTGGTTCTTGTTGTCTGGTAACGGCATCACCAGATACCACCGTGTTGGCATAACCAACCTTATCTTTGTCTTCCTTGAATCCAAGGGCAGTGACTACCACCTCTTCCAGTTGTTCAAGGTCTTCCTGCATTATTACATCGATAGTAGTCCTGTTGTTTACAGGTACTTTTTTAGTAGTAAAGCCAACAAAGCTGAATACTAAGGTTGCGTTTGGATCAACATCGGAAATTGCATACCGGCCTTCAACATTGGTCGTAGCTCCTTTCGATGTTCCTTCTTGAATAATTGTCACTCCTATTAAAGGCTGTCCTTCATTATCCACAACACGACCGCTCACATTGATCTGAGCAAAGGTTGTGAGGTGAGTAAAGAAACCACAAGCAAATAATAGCAGTAAATGCGATTTGATTTTCATGTTTACTTGATTTAGGTAATTTATAAGGGTTAACTATTCGTTTGAATTTGATTTTTACCGGGGCATATTGATAAAACTCCAATTCACACTCTATTTCTAAGTATAAAGGGAAAAAAATAAAAAAGTGGCTTTTTAGTAAACTATAAGCGTTTTTAAGGAATTTTATCGATTTTCAACGATTCGACTCTTCAATTTTTGTATTGTTTAAGTGACACTTTTCCTTATATTTAAAATCTAATGGAAGATTTGCATTCAGAATTTGTCAGGAAGCTCTCAAAACTGTTCGGATCATATGATAAAGAACATAAAAGATTTGAAAAGAGCAGTAACTCCGAAATAGCCAGGGAGCTAGGGTATAGCGACGCCCAATTTTCACGATTGATCAATAATTCTGCCTCTGAAGGTGAGTATCACAGAGCCATCCAAAACGTCGAGCGGATATTAAGGATCAATCACCTTGAAAGAAAAGTTGACTCACTCGAAGGTAAGCGAATCCCCTATGTGAAATACGGTATTATTTTAGTTGGGATTGTCATTGCAGCTTCCGTGATTTATTTTGGTATACGACTATCATCTAATACATCTTCTGCAATTCAGGTATCAGAAACTTCACGGGAGGATATGCTTAACTGGGCTTTTGAAACCTCATTTATTAATTCTTATCGCAAGCTGGATGATATGCCTGCTGATTGTAACATTCCTTGCTATAAGTTGCAAGGTAAATGGGAGCTGGATCACACATATAAACTCCCTTTTTTCAGAGAAAGAAATGGTTTTCATTACCTAGCTACTAATGTAACCATGTATTCCAGATGCTATACTGAAAAATCACCTGATGGTAGATTGCTTGAAGGGTATGAATATCAGCAACATGAAATCTGGTACGACAAAAGGGAACTTCCCTTTGATACCTTTCTTGAAGAGACGAGAGAAACCGGATTAACTGAAGAATATCAGAATTTAGAATTTAAAGAAGATGAAAATTTTGTAAAGCTTGCTACGCTCCATACATTTTTCAGAAATGAATTTGAAATAGATTCAGGATTCATGTACAGAACCGGAAAAGTGATCGGAAGGGACCTTGAATTTTCAGATAATGAAGAACTACTCGAATTACTCGGTTCGGAAGAATTGATCAGAGATATAAAAAATGAATTAAATCAGATCGCAGCTAACCGATTAAAAGATTTCAGTCGCCCGATATCTTGTACTCCTGCTAAGCTACCCCGTGAAGATTTTCATGAATACAGCGATGGAGACCGGTTATCTTTCAATTGTAAACTGACTACCTCCCGAATGTCTATTGATTATACAAAAGCCTATCGGTTAGTTGATCAGTTTATTAAGAATAAATGCAGAGAGAAGGTCGTTTCGAATTGAGGGGAGTTAGTTATTGGAGATTTGTTATTAAGTTATTAGTACCCTTCACTCGAAAATGGAGAACCTCTTAGATGCTGATAGGCTATGCCTCGTCGGTAGGATTTACGAGGATTGAAAAAGATTCACAGGATTGCTCTTGACTCGAATAAGAAAATAAACCGCAATGGCGCAAAGGTCGCAAAGCTAAAAGCCCTGACACTGTAAGTCGTCAAGGGGAAAAACAGCAAGCTGTTTATATTATTCACCATAGAGGATTTGGAGAACACAGAGATAATTGCTGGCGCAATTTTACTGTTCTTCGAGATGTTAGCACAGCGCATCTGGAATCGAAGATGCTGACATTTATCGTCAGTAGTTTAGATACATTAGGATCTTAGATCCGAATTGACTGGTTCGTGGAGACACGAACCAGGGCGGCTAAACTATTCAGTGTATTAACCCGGATTTAAATCCGGATTATTCCCGGTTCGACATACCCTGCTGAACATATCGAACAGCTGCTTTTAATCTTGCAGCAGTTATACTTTGATGATTCACTTTCCACTCTATACTCTCACTCACTTAATTCTGGCGCCAGCGTCGCGCTGGTGCCGTAAAACAACCTAAATTATATCTTCGAAATATCCTCCAGTACATTCAGGCTTTCATCGACTTCGCCATCAGTATTAATTACACAAGGAGTGAGTCGGGCATAAGAAATACGATATGGTGAAGAACTGGCAACAACATTTCGGTCATGGAAATGCTTAACTGAATCTTTTGCTTCTTGCTTTCCGACTATAAAACAGTTTATTCCGGCAGATAAATTCGGATCCATTGGTGTTAGCAAATCGACACCTTTAATATTTTTTATCCCTTCTTTTAATTTGGTATTCAACTGAGTTGTACGTTGGTGCACATTACTTCTTCCCATTTCCATCTGAAAATCGAATGCTGTATTTAGGGCCCATCGGTGATCAAAAGCATGAAAGCCACCCGGACTGATCAACTGGTTAAAAGTGACTTCGCCCTCTGGCGGGTACCCCATCCACATGATGTATGGATTCATTGAGAAAGCCGGAATTGTCGGACGAACGAAATCCCATGCATTTCTTCTGGCATAAAGTACTCCTGTTCCCCTTGGGCCAAAGATCCATTTATGAGTTCCTGCCGAAAAGAAATCACATCCCATAGCCGAGATATCTTCATCCTGGTTGCCAAATCCATGAACACCATCGACAGCAAAGTAGATTCTTTTCTCAGGACTACGACTGGCATTAGCTTCTTCGACAACATCGGCAATAGCCCGGATAGGAAGTTTTACCCCAGTACAGGAATGTACATGGGTAACCATGATTACTCTAGTTTTATCAGTGATAGCATTAGCAATATTTGTCGTCACTTCATCAACAGTAATTGTCCGTGGATCTTTATATTCATCAATTCTTTTTACCGTTGCGCCTGTTTTTTCGCAGGCATAGTCGATCGACATATCAGTGACATAGTGATCATGAGTAGTAGAAAGTATTTCATCGCCGGGTTTAAGTTTCATGCCAGCAAAGAGGAGGGAAGTTCCCATGGTAGTACTATCGGTGAGGGCTATTTCTTCGGGCTGGACATTCATATACCTGGCAGCTGCTTTTGCAACTGCCCATTCTGCTTTATCCGATTCTTCTTCCCAGTACAAAACCGGGTTTTTGTCATATGCATCCCGATGTTTTTGAATCGCATCGCGTACTGGTTTCGGATGTGAGGCCAGAAGCATCTGAGCCATTTGTACCTGGCTGGTATCGAGGATAAACTGGGATCGAACACTTTTCCAGGTACCGTCAAGTGGCTTAGGGTCATTAATTAATGTTTTTTTGCTTGAGGAGGCTGTTAATGAAGCCGGTAATGTTGCAGTTAGGCCTAAAGCTAAACCTGAAGAACGGAGGAATTTGCGTCTGTCCATGGTAAGGTATGGTTTGATAGTTTATATAAGTTAGTGATTTTTGGTGGGATTTAGTTATTAAGTTATTGGGGAATTAGGTTATTAGTTGTTAGTCCACTTGACTTGATGATTGTCTGAATTTGTAAATGCTGACACACAAAGTGTCGTCAGTACAGGATTGAAAAAGATTAACAGGATTACTCTTAACACGTAAAAAAAAGAAACACCCCGGAAAGACACAGAGTCCACAAAGCCGAAGGTGCTGACATTTATCGTCAGTAAAAATTGCTGACGCAATTTGTTCGGAAATCGAGAATCACAAGAACTCCAACAGTTAAATTTTAAAATAGAGCTGCATAGAAAAGCGCGGTGGCAAGGACGAAATTCCGGAGGGTGGGATGGGAATTTGTGGGTAAGGCGGATTAATTTCGTTTTGACTTTTTTGCTTCGTTTTTGTGTCAAGACAAAAATGAAAGGTGAAAAATTGTCTGAATCAGAATTTACCGAATTCAAAGATAAAAAGGATTGCTCTTGACTCGAATTAAAAAAACACACCGCAAGGACGCAAAGATCGCAATGAAAAACAGCAAGCTATTAATTTTTCCGTAGATCATTTAACTGTGACATCGAAATCAGAAGATCGTTGAGGAAATACAACAGGCTCAAAGAAGAAAGTTGATACCATAAGTTCGGAACACTGGAGTCAAAAGTATTCTTATATTTAAATTAATTAATTAATTCATAGAAAGGCGCGGTAGGAATGACGATATCACGAGCCGTAGGTGCTGACATCAACGTTAGGAGATCGTCAGTAGGTCGAAGACCATGACAAGCGATAGCTTCGTCATTGGTGGGAAGGTAGTGTGTAAGGAGGTTTGATATTGTCTTGATTTTTTGGTCCATTTTTTATCAAGAAAAAAGGACAAGAAAGATTGTCTGAATCTTAAGAATGCTGCCAAGCTTTGCTTCGTTCCTGTGCTGACAACAATAAGTTTCGTCAGTAAGTAAGATTTTACCGAATATATAGATTAAAAAAGATTACTCTTGAGTCGAAACCAAAATACACCTTTACATTTTACAAACAGATTTTTCCTTGCTGCTTCGCCTTTCGGCTTTCAGCACAAGACAAGGAAATGACGGCTATAGGTTGGATAGTGCTTTTGAGGAACTAAGAAAGAATGATAAAATATAACTGCTGCTTTTCTAGATGTTAGCGAACCGCATCTCGATGTCAAAATACATTAGGATCTTAGAACCGTATTGTAACTGGTTCGTGGAGACACGAACCAGGGCGGTCTTGGTAGTATTAACCCGGATTTCAACCAATTAACAGGATTAACAATCAAGGTTAATCCTTTTTTAATCCTGTAAATCGCGGTTCAGACAATTATCACTCAACCCTTGAACAATAAACGGTAAATGCCAATAATCTTGACATTTAGATTTAGGGCGGGATAAAAAATAAAATATAATTTAAAATTTCACGACAGAAAATTTCAAGTTAAAAGTTTAGTTGCTCATATTTGCACTGGAATTTTTTTCAACCAAAACTATTTATTGACATGCGAATTTTTAAGATCAATGCAGGTATAGCTGCCTTGCTATCACTATGCTTTTTTGTAATTACATCATCATGCAATCCCGATGAAGAAGTAGGTCCTGAAGAAGTAAATGATATTCCTCGTGACGGATTAGTAGCATTTTACCCTTTTAATGGAAATTTCAATGACGAAAGTGGAGTGGGAGATTCAGCGGCGCATCTTGTTAATAATGGTGGAAGTCTGACTACAGACAGATATGGGAATCCAAATAGTGCATACTCAGCTAATTTCAATGAGTACTTAGTAGCTAATAATGGTAAATTCGAATTTGAATCTGATTTCACCATATCAGTTTGGGTTAAATCGGAAAGAAATGAAGAAAATAAGAATACTGAAATTTTTGTTTATAATAATGGGTATGAATTAGGATATTTAGCTGATTTTATAAATAAATATAATTGCGTCATCGATGATTATAAAATCGTCGAGTCAAATGAATATGATAATCCAACCGACTGGCATCATGTCTGTTTTTCTTATCAGGCTAATAACAGAGAAACTAAAATCTATGTTGATGGTGTATTAAATGCTTCTAAAATACATGGTGAAGGACGGGTAGCGATTAGGACGAGCGAGATCTATTTCTTTGGTGGAGAGTTGTACTATTTTCCTTATGTAAAGTTTAATGGACAAGGAGATGATATAGCAGTGTATAATAGATTATTAACTGTTAATGAAGTGAAACAGCTTTTTAATCAGGAAATCACTAAATAAACTATGAAACTTTTTGTTAGCGCAATAGGGCTATTTTTGCTCAGTTCTTTTTTTTCACTTCTTGAAGCAGAAAATTTATATACTATTGATTCAAATGGTGACTTTGTACAAAGTGGAATTTTCTGTCAGGGAGAAAATGTAATATTTTATTTCCTCAAACCTGCAGGTTTTCAGGAAGGAGATGAAAATTATTACAGTTTGGAAATCTCTGGAGTAGTTGAAGTAGCTACATTTTCTTCATCAAATTCTTTTGTGAAAATAGAATATGCCATACCAAGTGATTTCTATCAGACCAATAATTCATATAATGTTGAAGTGATACTTCCCCCAGCTAATGCCAATGAAAGTGAAGTAGTAATTGCCTCAGGATTTACAATTACCGTAAGAGAAACACCATCAGTTGAAAGTTTCACATTAATAGACAAAGACGCTGAGGATAATACTTATTCCAATACTGATTCCCAGGTATTTATTGATGGAGGCTCAAGTAACTCTAATGTGGCCACTGATTTTTATTATGGCGATGGAGTTTTTAATAACAGGTATTTTTATCCCGATCGCGTTAATCCTGGTCAAAATTCTGTTTTTTATCAACCATTTATCCAGCATTCGGGTATTAAATGTAAAGCAGAGCCGGCAGAAGTGACTGTAACAGTTAATAGTAATAATTTTAACTACATTATTTTTGATGAAAGTTCCGAACTAAAAAACAGGAATTTTCTTTGCGAAAGCGTGACTCCGGGCTATACCTATAGTTTTCAATTTAAAATTGATCCATATACTTCAACGCAATATACAACTAGTGATAATTGTGATATTTCATACACTACTACCCAAACTACTGTAGATGATATTTATCTGGAATATTATAATAATGGAAGTCAGAAGGTAAATGTAACGTATTCTAAAAATGCAGATGGCTGGTGGGTTGGTAGTGCTGTCATTCCTTCTAACCTGCCATCAACTGTAAGCTATCTGAATTTAAAAATTGCAGGGAGCAGAAGAAGGATTAAAAAAGTCTCCGGTACCTCAGAGTGTAAAACAAAATATAATGATGGAGAAATTTTTGATACTACTTATCCAATAACTGCAGCATTTATTTATTCCAGAAATGATCCCGTTCCCGTTTTATCAATTTCTGATGAATCCCCTGCTTTTTGCAAAGACAATGATACCCCGATATTAATTTCAAACTCTTTCGAAGGCTCAAACAATGGAATGAATCCCGATTCAACAAAAGGTATGTTGAAATTTAGGTATGAAACCGGCGATTTTAAATCATTTCCTTCAGATGAATTTATTCCATCAGCCTATTCAGCAGGGACTTATGCTTTTAAATACTTTTATAATGAGAATAATACCGATTACCGGTTTTGCTCCCAGGAGTCTGAAACTATTACTTTAGAGGTAGTTCCCATTCCTTCCGCACAAACTGAATTTCCTGAAAAAGCCTGTGTGGGCGATGAAGTGATTTTTACTTCTCCCGGGGCAGAACTTGAAGGAGCTTCTTACTTATGGAGTTTCGGTGATGGTGATTCTCTAAACAGTAAAATGGATTCGAGAACTTTTGATCGGGAAAGTGCCTATTCAGTGAGTTTAAAGGTGACCAGTAAGGAAGGATGTATTGGTCACTCTGATTCTAAATTCATCAATATTACATCGTATCCTGAAATCGATTTTTCATATTATGGCGGGTGTTCAGGCTACGAGACCGAGCTTGTCCCATCCCTGTTGAATTCTGAAATCTTACTTGAATCTCAAATAGATACATGGAAATGGAGTATCAATGGGGAAGAAAAAGTTCAAAAAGAACTGATTCATACATTTAATTCAAATGGGATGGACTCAGTTACTCTTTCTGCTACATCAGAGGCAGGTTGTGAAACAATTATTTCCAGGAATATATTTATTCAGCCTGTTGTGGACGTATACAACTACTTCGAAACATTTGATGATGACATTTACCCGGGTTGGGTAGCAAGCGGTCAGGTAAGACCTGAAGATAATTCCAGTTGGCTGGAAAACGATCAGTTTAAAAATAAAGCAGGAGTCTGGGCTACAAATAAGAATAGAGGTTCTTACTTCAATTCAGAAAGTTCTTACCTTGAGTCTCCATGTTTTATCCTTGAAAATACCATTTTTCCTATGCTCGATTTGACGATCGCTTCGGAAACAGATTTTCAGGCTGATGGAGTAATATTGGAATATTCTCTTAATGGAGGTGAAAACTGGAGTAAGGTTGGCGAATTAGGCACTGGAATAGGCTGGTATAATGCAAAGAATTTATTAGGCGTACCGGGAACTGATAATGCCACCAGGGAAGGTTGGACAGGGAAATTTGATTGGCAAAAAGCCTCTTTTCAACTTGATGGGATAAAATTTGAACAAAGTCAGGTCAATACACCGGTGAAATTTCGTTTTGCCTTTGGTTCTAACGCCGATAATCCGATTGATGACACATTAAGCGGTTTTGCTATTGATGAGTTTTCCATCGTTGAAAGAAACAGGATAATGGTTATTGAAACATTTACGAATGTTCATTCATCTCTTTACGAGCAATCGAATCAATATTTAAATAGTTTTCTCGCTGGCAAGGAAGACCAGGTGATTGATATAAGGTATCATATAACAGATATCCAGGGAGATCCGGTTAACCAGTTAAATAAGGCGGATTTTAGCGCCAAAAGGTTGCACTATGGGATTGATGTCTCGCCACGGACTGTCTTTGATGGTACATTTAATAAGGAATTGAATTTCCCGGTTTTCCTGAATGACTTTGGAAATAAAACCTATGATCGCAGATCGTTGGTTTCAGCTCCTTTTAATCTTGAACTCCAAAAAGTAGAATATGTTGATAGTATCAGCCTGACAGCCAGGATAACTAAAAATATCACTCCCGAAGATTTTGAGGGAGACTTGGTATTAATGGTTGGGCTACTTCAAAAGTCTTTAATACTGGATGGTAAGGAATATAAAAATGTACTGAGAAAGTTCATTCCTAATGCTGGAGGTACAACAATTGAACGAGACTGGACTGCGGTAGATACTGTAGAAAAGGTAGTCAATTTTACCTGGATGACCGATTACTATAGCGACCTGGATCTTGGTGCTGACTACCGGTTTGTTGCTTACCTTTTCCGGGCACAGGATATTGAGCAGACAAAAGAGATTGTTCAGGGTGCATTTGTCGAGGTTGAGCAACTTCCGCCACCAAATGTGATTACTGGAATAGATAATAGTTTGAGGAAAGACAATTTTATTATTTATCCAAATCCTGCCAGGAATTCCATTAAGGTAAAAATGCCATCGGATATTCGTGGTAAAGTACAATATGAAATCTACAGTCTGGGTGGATCGTTGATAGGTGAGGGAGAATTGCGAGCCTTAGATCAATCTATTGTAGTCAGAAATTATCCAGCAGGCGTCTATTATATGAAAATTAGTTCAGAAGATATTCCAAACCCGATCATCAGGCGATTTAGCTTAATAAGATAGGATTTCTGTTGGAATTAAGTGTTGATTAAAGGCAGTCGGTAAAGGCTGCCTTTTTTTGGTAATTAGGTAATAGTTATTAGAGATTAAAAGATTGGTTATTAATCTAGTAGTTATTAGATATTGGGTTATTGGTTAATAGGGTGCTTGACTCGAATATGATAAAAGTTATTGGAGATTATGTTATTAAGTTATTGGTATGCTTGGCTCGATTGAAAAATAAAATACACCGCAGAGGCGCAAAGATCGCAAAGAAAAACAGCAAGCTGTTTAATTTTTACCACAGAGAGCACAGAGGACACAGAGAAAATCACTAAAGTAATTTGTGGCTCTTCGAGATGTTAGCGACGCACATCTTGTCTGAATCAGGATTTACAGGATTAAGAGATTAAGAGGATTGAACTGGAGAACCGGGATTTAATAGGATTGAAAAAGATTAACAGGATTGCTCTTGACTCGATTAAAAAATAAAATACACCGCAGAGGCGCAAAGATCGCAAAGAAAAACAGCAAGCTGTTTAATTTTTACCACAGAGAGCACAGAGGACACAGGGAAAATTACTAAAGTAATTTTGCTGCTCTTCGAGATGTTAGCGCAGCGCATCTCGAAGTTGAAATAAAATAGGATCTTAGATCCGTTACAACTGGTTAGTGGAGACACAAACCAGGGCATAAGATTAGAGGTTAGAGATTAAGTTATTATTAAGCTGCTATATGGAACTGAAGTCTCAATTTTCTCGTCATCTCGAATCCCTTGTGGTGAGTCGTAGACACTGACATTTATCGTCAGTGAGATCTTTATAATCGGATAAAATGTTCCTTTTTAATTATTCAATGTTTTTAACCTCACCCTAATTAGATCAACACAAATACGATACTTGTATTATGCAAACAGATTTCTCCTTGCTGCTTCGCCTTTCGGCTTTCAGCACAAGACAAGGAAATGACGGGTATAGGTTGGATAGTGCTTTTGAGGAACTAATAAAGAATGATAAAATATAACTGCTGCTCTTCGAGATGTTAGCGCAGCGCATCTCGAAGTTTGATAAGTTAGGATCTTAGATCCGTATTGTAACTGGTTCGTGGAGACACGACCCAGGGCTGTGAATTATAATAAAAAGACTATTGGTTATTTTGAGCTTTTTGGTTTTCCGCTTAAAGGGCCTTTAAAATAGCCTATACCTCCATTTTTGTTTGCAAATAAAACCTGAATTGAATCATTTTCAACAATAAAGGCGTAAGAAGGATAGTCATAGATACCCAATGTTTTAGGTGTAATAGAAAGGATGTTGTTATTAATGGGGCTATTGATACTGGTATATATGCTTTTATCACTCTCTATGTGGATATTATCATTTTTCTTATAAAATCTTAAGGTATCGTTTACCTGTAGACTTGAACTAAATGACTGTTTTGGAATTATGATTCTAGATTCAGTAAAATCGTGTGCTTTTTTCAGTTTTTTGTTTGAAATTAGATTATCTAAATTATCAGTACTATCAATTAATGCCCAGCTTTTTCCAAAATTGTTAGTTTCATAAACATAGTAATAATGTTTGTGATACCACCTTGGATTATCCCATTCAATAGCATATACCGTTTTAGAATTAAAATCTTGTTGTAGCAAATGTGTTATTTGAGGTTTATTTAATCCATTCATTCTTTTTTCCCACTTTCCTGTTTCCGGATTTTTGTAAAATAAATGGCCGGAATTCATAGTCAAAAAGCTAGAGTCGGAATAAATCTCTTTTTGCGAATTAATGAGGGTACTTTTTAAGCTGTCTTCGTGTTGCTGACTTATCGGAACCGGTTTAGCTGTAAGATCAGCACCTGGGAAAAGGTATTTATTATTATCGGTATTGTAAATTAGAACATATCCATCATGACCAAGTAGAAAAAATGAAGTAGAATTAACTGAATCAGGAATAGCTATTTCACTAGTTTTGTTTTCGTATACGTCAAGTTTATAGATTTTATCATTAGATATTCTTAAAATAAATCCCTTCCTGCTTAAAATGCTTGTGCCAGAAGTTTGAGTTGGCCATTTTAAATATTTCCAGGTAATACCTGCGTTAGTGGTGAAAGCATCCTCCGCCAATGGATTATTAAGTAACCAAACATTGCTATCTACAGGTGAAACATAATATGTATTGAAACCTCCTCCGATCAATCCTTTGTTTCGGTCTTCGATTCGAAAGTTATTATTACTCTCTTGATTACCGTTTTTATTATTACAACCAATTAAAATAATAGCATAACAAAAAATGAGAAATAGTCTGTAGATCATTTTTATAAAATAAAAAGTGAGATAGTTTAGTTCTAGAATATTACCCTGATTGAATTTCGTCCATTAACAGTATGTTTGCCATGATGGGTAAAAGGTGGTAAACTTCCTCCATACCCACTTTGAGAGGTAATTTTACATTTGTAAACATCAGCCATTCCTGAAGAGTCAAATTTCAGATCAAATGAGGTTAAGTCTATTATCTTTCCTTCAAGCATTGATATTTGTTGTGATGGATCTAACCATACTTCCATGTTATTAATATTAACATCTTCAAAGCCAAATCCATATTTAGTTATACTATTTGTGATAATGAAGCCAGATTCTTCAATAGGATAGTTATCTTCCATAGATTTAATAGGGCCTGAATTAGCTTCATAATTGAAAGATCTATATAAATGTGTGGAATTAAGGAGTTTTTTAAATAGATCTTGATTTACTATTGAAACATGAAACCCTCTTTTTGTAGCCAGGAAATCTTCGTTTTTAGATTTTAATTTATTTTCAGAAGTAGTATTAATTTCGAGGCCTAAGTGAGCAAGAGATGAATTTAAAGAAGCAAAAGCAAACTCATAAGGACTCTTTAATTCAGCTGCTAAAGCATGATCGCCACCAAGCGCATTTAAAGCATGTTTAACAATAGCTGATCCTTCTTTATTTTTATTTCCTTCTATTTCATCCCAGGAATCCCTAAATTGACTCTTTGAAATCTCACCAGAGTTAATAACAATATTTTTAAGAAATTGTGTTTTTGCTAATTCATGGATTTGGTCAAATCTACCAGTATCTGAAATTATATTAGAATATTCAGGGAATATGGTTCTTAAAATAGCTATTTCCAATTCAGTTCGAAGATCACCTACTTCATCAGCTGATAATTGAGATGTAGGTGTGCTTTTTGCTTCCTGACTCATTTCCAAAATTAATGCAGCAACTGCATATCCAGTCCTATCGCTCATTAAATCCAAACTTTGATTAATAGCATCTTTCGGAGATTCATATTTACTTTTAAAAGTGTTGGCAAAGACATTTACTGTTGAGATTGTTGACATCCATGGTCCAACCATTTTATTTTCTCCAAATGCTTGTATCATTTTTGCATAAGTGGGTATTTTCAAACTCTTAAGAGTTACTCCTTTACCTAATTGTGAGCTAATTTTTGAAAATAATCTTGACTGGACAGAAGCTATTCCTGTTGCAGCTAAGGGGGCCCAGGCAGCAACTATCGATGCTAAACCAATTAAAGCAGTTTTGTAAATTAGCATTTTTTGTTTTTCATCCTCAATAGAGGATTCTATAGCTGTAAGGGCTGAGATTTGACCTGACTTTATTCTTTCATAGATGGTTTTTGTATCTCTTATTATATTTGTAAAAAGAAAACTACCCATGTTCTCCTCTCCGTAAGCATTTTCAAAATAACTGTCTGCTCTTTCTTTAGCTTTATTTTTTGCTTCTTTATAATTATATTGGTAATCAAATTCTTCATTGCCTTGGGCTCTATTATTTAATTCCTCAATTACCTTTTCATCATCATTCTTCTTCTGCACTCCACTTCCATTACCTCTTACTTTAACCGCCTCCCCCTCAGCCGCCTTTTTACCCATTTCATCCGCTTCTTGTTCCAGGGCAGGATCATCATTTACCGCTGCTCCTTTAGCCTGGGTGGTAGCTTTTACTCTTCCTTGTTTTTGCTGCACCACATGGGTAAGCTCGTGCCCGATTAATTCCTGGCCTGATTTGCTTTCCGGGTTATATTCACCAGGTGCAAAATGGACATCATTTCCCTGTGTAAATGCCTTTGCTCCCATATTAGTTGCTTCCGGAGAGTCTTTGTGCACATTTACATCTGAAAAACTAGTGCCAAAAGAATTCTCCATTTTCTGCTTTACATTACCAGAAAGGGAAGATTTACCAGCGTTTGAGCCCGGAGGTGGTGCCGTATTTTTCATGTCTAATACACCACTCTTCAGGAGCTGTTTGACTTTGTTTTTCTTATTTTTATCGGATTGCTGCGACCGCTTTTTGTTTTGGTCTTCTCTTTTTGCGTACTCCACAGAAAAAAATGTAATGGTTGAAGTAAACAAAAATATAAGATTAGGGACTAGATTCCAAAAGGGTCTTGAGTTTTTATTGAAGTCTTTCTTTTAAGGCTAATTCCACCTTTTGCAGATGTTTTAGTACTGATCCCAAAAGGATAATATGATAATTAAAGCTAATATTTCTAACAAAAAAATACTCCCACCTTCAATCCGATTTCTCCTTGCTGTTGGGCCTAACTGCTACTAGCACAAAACAAGAGAAATGAATGTTTTTGGGTTATTAGTTATTAAGTGATTAGTACGCTAGACTCGAAAATGAAGAATCTCATGGATGCTGACAGGCTGTGCCTCGTCAGTAAGGATTAACAGGATTGCTTTTGACTCGAATTAAAAAAAACACACCGCAAATCGATAGACCCTGACAAGCGACAGCTTCATCAGAAAGGATAATAAGATGATAGGAGATCGTTTCGTGGACGAATAGAAATCATAAAATACACCGCAAGGGCGCAAAGGTCGCAAAGCCGAAGGTGCTGACATTTTATCGTCAGTAAAAATTGCTGACGCAAGTTGTTCGGAAATCGAGAATCATAAGAACTTCAACAGTTAAATTTTAAAATAAAGCTGCATAGATGGGGGCGGTGCCAAGGACGAAATTCCGAGCTGTAGAAACTTACCAGAGAAAGTCAAGCCTAAGCCCTGACATGCGACAGCATCGTCATGGAACAAAAATGAAAAGGAAGAAAATTTTCAAATCTAAAAATGGGAATTCTACTTAATCAAAGCATTGCTTTCCTAAACAATTCCTCAGCTTATTCCCTCCTTATTTATTAAATTATAGTAACAACTAATTATATGAAGAATGAAGAAAGTCAGGATCTTATCTATTGATGGAGGAGGTATCCGCGGAATTATCCCTGGTTTAATCCTCTCTCGCCTTGAGGAAAAACTGCAGAAAGAATCGGGAAAAGCCGATGCAAAATTGGCTGACTATTTTGATTTTATGGCTGGTACCAGCACTGGAGCCATTTTAGTTTTATATTATTTAGTTCCCGGAGAAGGAGGAAAACCAAAATTTACTGCTGATGAAGCAGTTAAAATTTATCTTGAAAGGGGAGATACTATATTTGATGTCAATATCTGGCAGGCAATAACGAGTTTTAAAGGTGTGTCAGATGAAAAATATGATGCCAGAGAACTGGAAAAAGCATTAGACGATACATTTAAAGAACTCAAATTATCCGAGTTGATTAAACCGTGCATCATTTCTTCTTATGATATAAAAAATGGAAAGCCGCATTTTTTCAAACAGCACAGGTCTACTAATGATATTTATAATTTTAGGGTAAAGGACATTGCCAGGGCAACATCAGCAGCACCAACTTATTTTGAATGTGCACTTATAAAAAATGAGATCGGAACATCCTACCCTTTAATCGATGGAGGTGTATTTGTAAATAATCCATCCCTGGTATCTTATTCCGAAGCAAGAACGATGACCTTCGGAGATATTAAAAACCCAACTGCCAAAGATATGATGATTGTCTCATTAGGTACTGGTAGCACTCCAAAAAGGTTTGAATATAAGAAGGCGAAAGATTGGGGACCGGTATCTTGGATAAAGCCTTCATTAGATATTATGATGGATGGAAATTCCCAGACTGTCGATCATCACTTATGCCAGATCTATGATACTTTGAAAGAAGAAGCTGACAGGAAAAATTATCATCGATTAACTCCAAATCGGTTAACAGCTGACCCTGCAATGGATAATGCCTCTAAAGAAAACATGTCATTGTTAAAAGAAGATGCATTGAGCTATATATCCGATAGCGAAATCGACGAAGAACTGGATGCTATTGCTAAGAAATTAGTTGAGTATGGCGAATGAATAGTTATTTGTAATTAGTTATTAAGTTATTGGTGGTTTTATATAAGTCTTGATTAGAGATTTACGGGCAATGTATATAAGGATACCTCACACTGGTTGGAAGGATGCTGAATGCTATTTTGAAACCTGAAACAACCATTTTATTATCGAATAACTTATATTTGATTTTAACATTTTTAATTCACTATGCGGCACTCATTTTTTCATTACTTACTATTAATGATCATATTATGTTCAGGTTGTTCTGTTCTTGAAGCACAATCTAAAAAAGAGAAAAAAGCATTAAAGATTTGGGTAAAGCAGGAGGGTAAATGGGGATTGATCAATGGGATGGAAGAATGGATAGTGGACCCTCAATATGCCAACTGTCTTTCAGTAACCGATGATTTGGCAATAGTTACTTTTCTTAAAGATTCTACCAAAGCCAAAGGTGAAATCCGCTTGCATGCAGTAGTAAATAATAAAGGCAAGGAAATATTTACATTCGAAGCTATAGAAGCAAAGTTTACAGATAATTTTAATCACATCATTTATGAGGCTGGCACAGGCACTGGAGTGATAAATACTCGGGGCAAGATACTAGTAAAGCCTGTTTTTGAAAAGTTAGAAGAAGATCCTTCAAATAAAAATAGATTTATAGCTGTGAAAGACAGAAATTATGGTCTGATCAATTCAGAAGGAGAGGTTATGATATCTTATGAGTATGATTGGTTAAATGTTACTTTTACCAATAATTATTCTTTTGCAAAGGATGAAAAAATTGGTCTACTATCAGAAAATGGGGATATAGTTTTGCCCAATAATTATTCACTGATTATGCCCACTTATAAAATGGGTTGGGATACTGGGATAGAATTATTCAACTTGCTACATGCTTACAGAGGTGATACTATAGATTACTTTGTACCGGGAAAAGACTTTTTTATTGAAAAAAACAATATGATATCAACCTCTATATTTATTAAAGATGAAGGAGACAAGTTAATACCTTACAGCGATGGGGAATTTACAGGTTATATTGATTCGAAAGGGGAAAGGATAATAAAACTGGATTCTACTTTTACACATTTAAGTTTTTTCTATGAAGAAGTTGCTACTGTACGAAAGAAACTTTCTGAGAATCTGCCTAATTTTGATTATAGTAAACAAGGATGTGGGCTAATAAATAAAGATGGCCAGGAAATTGTACCTCCAATTTATACATGGATAGGAGTATTTTCTGAAGGATTAGTTTCTTGTAGGTTAAACGGTAAATACGGAGCTATCAATAAAAGAGGTGAAGTAATTATTCCTTTTGAATATGATAGGGAATTAAACTATGCTTCCAAGCAGTTGGCAATTACCAGAAAGGGAAATAATTTTGGTGTAATTAATAAGAAAAATGAGTCTATCATTCCTTTTGAGTTCGATCGTATAGTGGTTTTTGACAAAGGATCGTATTTTTTATGTTATACCGGGAACGATTTTAAGATATATAATTCAGTAGGAATGGTAGTCTTAACACTTCAGAATTCAGAGGTGCAGCCATATACGCAAATAAAAACTTCCTATCATCAGTTTTACTAACAAGTCATTCCTAAAGTAAGCCATGAATATATTAAGGGTTTTTAGGTAGTCTTTCTGTGAAACATTGAGTTAAATATATTTGAATTAATGGTTTTGGTAATATTGATCTCAAGTTTACCCCTGACCTCTATTAGTTAGTGTTTACTTCTAAAAGTTGCAAATCCCATGTTCCTTGCTTTAATATAATCTTTTAACACCTGTTTATTTGCTGTGATGTATTCCCGCATCAAAGGCTTCCACCAGTCATTTTCTTTTGGATGGTCGATGATCTGCCTGCTGGTATTAATTAGATTATCTCTTTTAGTATTTCCTGTTTTTTGTTTCCCCAATTTAAAAGAATTGACTTTTAAATCTCCTTGCAAGGAATCATCCATCCCTGTCAAGCGGTCTTGACCTGATAATACATTAACTTGATGTGTTGTAAAGCTAGGAGCATTAGCTGCTATTGCCCTATCCATTGCGGTCAATACAGCTGCATATGTTAATTTATTACCGGTAAAGGAAGGATCAGTTTGAATGGTCGTGATATGCTGGATAAATTGCATCCTTAATGTGGTAAGCTCCAGATAAATGGATTCTCTTTCTTGTAGCGTTTTTGCTTTTTTAGTTCTTTCGGCTAAATTATTTAAATTCCGGGCAGCCTCTTCAAACTCAAACGATCTTAGTGGTTGTTGAACTGAAACCAAACCACTATTAGCTACATTTAGTATCTGATTTAATTTATTGCCGATATAAGGGTTATTCCCATTTATTTCTGAGGATGCAATAAGTTCTTGTTTCCCATTTAAAAACATCCGGGCACGAGTAGGTGATTGATTAAGGGCGACCAATAAGTCAGCTACCTGGTTTAGAGACTCAGCGGTTTCATTAATATTAGCCTGTAAATCTGGTTTTTCGCCAGTGGCATAACCTTGAGTCAGTATCTCCTTTCCCATTTCTAAATTCTCAGCAGCATGGTTACTGCGTTGCTCAGTCAGACCATCCTGATAACCAACTTTAGCTTTTTTGGAACCCCATACAGCCAGCATTTTCTCCTTAATCATTTTATCAGCTTCTACTGCCAGCTTAAAACCTAAACCGAAGAACACACTGTTTTTATGGTCTTTTGAAATTTGAGAGTGAGAAGGTCCAGCCACTGCCTTTGCAGGAGTGTTTTCTAATATTTTGCTTCTTTTTTTAGCCTCTTCCAGACGGGATTTTTCCAGATTTTTGTCTTGCCCCAACATTTCCATTGTGGGCTGAACATAATCATCCAATTGACCATTATTAGCTTTTATTCGCTGGCTGGACTCCAAAACCTCTACCATACTTGTGTTAGCTACATTACTTTCTAAAACAAGTGAGTCTACCTGATCAGCTAGAGGAAGCATTGCATTTTGATGAATCAATACACTAATTTCATATATAGCATCTTTTATCTCATTAGGATATTTATCATAAATAAATTCCATAACCTTATTACTGCCTTTCAGAACAGCTGTAAAACCTATGTTTCTTGCAAATGAATTAGCAAGCCCATACCCTAAGCCTAAATGTTTTTTTAATATGGCTTCGTTTTGTTCATCGGATAGGCCTCCATCGACTTGTGAACTTAAACTTTCCATAAACCTATTCATAGCCTTAATTTCATCTAAGCTAGCCGGATATTTAGGTGGTTGCCTCAGCATATGCACCATTTCGTGCCCGACAGATTCTACTGTGTCTAAAGATGAAAAAGAGCCTGTGGCGAGTGCTTTTCGTTTGTCTTTGGTTCCAGGTGTTGCTCCTGGTACTTCTACTTCAGGGCTAAAGGACTGGATTTCTATTTTCCCTTCCATATTTTCTAATTCAGGAAAGGTGCCCTTCATCTCATTATTAAGCATTTCCTCAGCCGCTATTTCCACATAATTTGAATGGGCAAATAGATCTTCAATGGCATGCATGGCCGCTCCAAAATGCAAGAATCCCTCTTCGTTTCTGCCTTTTTCTGCTGCTAAAGTTAATCTTTTTTCCACATGCTGATTCGTACGCCTGATATAACCCATTACTCCTGAACTATCTACATCAAAAATACCCATGTCACTTCCTGTAACCGCTTTAGCATCTGGTTCGGTAGAAGGTACTTTTGTTTTTAGATGATTAGGCACCGGAGCTGACTTTTCCGGGTTCACATAGTCTGCAGATTCCAGTTCAGGACTGATCTTTGGAGGTGTACTACTATATTCTGAGTCTTTGATGGCACCGACAGGACTATCCAGGTGTTCTGATAAAATGTAAAATCCCATTTGTTCTGAGGTAGGTGCCTTGCCAAATTTTTGATATGCTACATAATTTAGCATGGCATAAACTGTATCAGCTCCTAATACTTCCATAGCAGATGGCACAAAGCCCTGGTTGACATCACGCATCCAGTTACCATAGTAGATCATACTGGCTTCGTCCTGTGAAAAATCCCCGTTATCAGTCAAGGCATTACGGGAAGCACTTTCATGTAATGGTGCTTCAAATCGCTGGACCACCTGAGAACTACTTTGTTGTTGATTCAATTTTTTAGGCTCCTCAGCATGTTCTTCAACTTTAAACTGTACAGCCTTTTCACCCATCTCATCTGCTTCTTTCTCTAAGGCAGGATCATCATTTATGTGAGCTCCTTTGGCCTGTGTAGTGGCTTTTACTCTTCCTTGCCTCTGTTGAACAACATGGGTAAGCTCATGGCCAATCAATTTCTGACCCGATTTAGTGTCAGGATTATATTGACCAGGTGCAAAATGGATATCATTTCCCTGTGCAAATGCCTTTGCTCCCATAGTAGTTGCTTCCGGAGAGTCTTTGTGCACATTTACATTTGAAAAATCTGTTCCAAACGAATTTTCCATTTTATGTTTTACATCACCAGGAAGGGAAGAATTGTTTGTATTTGAACCTGGTGGAGGAGCCGTATTATTCATGTCTAACACACCACTTTTCAGGAGTTGTTTGACCTTGTTTTTATTATTTTTATCAGATTGCTTAGACCGCTTTTTATTTTGGTCTTCTCTTTTTGCGTACTCCACAGAAAAAAATGTAATGGTTGAAGAAATCAAAATTATATGTTTGAAGACTATATTCCAAAAGGGGTTTGATATTTTATTTAAGTCTTTATTCCAACGCTAATGCCAAAAGTTTATAGATATTTTCAGTACTGATCCTGAAAGGATAATATGATAATTAAAGCTAATATTTATGACAAAAAATACTCCCACCTTCAATCAGATTTTTCCTTGCTGCTACTAGCACAAAACAAGAGAAATGAAAGTTATTGAGTTATTAGTTATTAAGTGATTAGTACGCTAGACTCGAAATTGAAGAACCTCATGGATGCTGACAGGCTGTGCCTCGTCAGTAGGAAGACAAATACTGATGAGCTAAAGCTATCAGCATCTAAGGAAATGAAGAGAAGAAAAATTCATTCACATTTTCAAAGAAGAATTGAAATAAACTTCTTTACCCATATTAAACAAAAATATTCCCATCACAACCGACTCTCAAAAACAAAAACCTTCCCTTCCTCTTTATTAATCAAATAAAACGACACATCATACATATCCTTTTTTTAGGGTAAAAACCTTCCGGCTGATCCGACACTATTTTTAACCCTTATTTTATTATTTGTAAACAAACGCTTACTTCCGTTTACTAACGGCTAAATATTATAGGATAGGTTTCTTTTTAAAAAATTCGTAATACCTTTGAAGCATCAACCAAAACATGGATTCTGGGATATCCCATATTTCAGGATACCACTTTTATACAATCAAAAATATTTATCAACGATGATTACAAGAATTTATCGTGCAGGCTTTTTATGTCTAATTACGATCTTTTTATTTAATTCCTGTCAGGATGAGCGATTACTGCCAGAAGTTGAAATGCACGAAAAACTTTTCGGTGAAAAACTGGAAAACCCTTATTCTGTAGAAAACATGCAGAAGGCCTGGGATAATGTAAAGCCTGAGCTATCGAAATCAGGTAGGTTTAATGTAGAAAACGTCAATATTACTACTACTCATTATTATGTGAGGTTCTTACCAAAAGATTCTATTGAGTTAGATATTCTTTTAAAAGATACAGTGCTGGAATTATATACGTATCCGTTAGATTATGAGCAGACGATTTCCGGAGAATTTAATTATCATGATCCTTCCATACCATTAGATAAGCCTACTTATCAATACACCGTAGTTTTAGCAGATTATGACTTCCCTAATATCGATTATGAGATACTTGATGAGTTGTTTTTACCAGATGAAATCGGACATACTCCTGGTGGAAGAGTTGTTTATCCAATAGAACCATGTATTCAACCGTACTTGGTAAATGAAGCAATGAGGATTACCCAGAATTATTCTGAAATTGCTCCAATAGAAGATTGTGGTGGGGGGAATTCCGGAGGAGGTGGATCGTATGGGGGCGGATCCTCAGGAGGTGGATCTACCGGAGAATGTCGCAGGTGTCCCAAAGGGCAGATACTGGTAGAAAACCCTTACAGTGGTAAAATATTTCGGGATGGAAAATTTTATGATGGTGTTCCTAAAGTAAAAGCCAGGGCCAGGAAATGGTTTAAAATCAAAACCGCATATACAAACGATGATGGTGAGTTTGTAATCAAACATGTATTTGGAGGGAATAGAGAGGTTAATTATGGAATAAAATATTCCAATCATCATGCATTGGTAAGGCCCGTTGCAGTAGGCTTTGGGCCTGCATTTTTAAACGGCCCCAAACAAAGTGGACCCTGGGAATATCGATCAAACAGGGGTAGCAGATCTTATTTATGGGGTACAATTATGAGGGGAGTGTATGATTATCACTATATTTGGGCACCAAAATTTAATATAGGACGGCCACCGAATGACATAAAGATCAGGGCATGTGCAGGGAATGATTGTGGTTCTATGAATATGTTACACAAAATTACCGAGGTTCCTACCGGAGGACTTGGGCGATGGGTTTTTTCGGATATTAGGATTGGAAATAAAGATGATGAGTATAACACATTATATAAAACAGTAATTCATGAATTAGGACATGCTGCCCATTGGAATCTTGTAGGAGACTGGGTTCCGGATAAAACATGGAACATGATGTTCTCGAAGAAAATGGTGAGAGAAGCATGGGCATCTGGGATAGCTGATGAAGTTCATTATTTCAAATTCCCTGTAATTGGTAGATGGTATGATCCTTGTTTTATTAATAATAAAAATGGGAATTATGGTGTGAATGCAATGATTGATGATGGATACCCACGAGTTCTAGTAAGAGATTTAATTGATACTACGAATGAATTTAATCCATTAAGAAGAGAATGTGATTTAAATGATCAAGTATATGGTTTCACTTTGTCAGAAGTGTTCTATGCTCTAAAAGGTGCGAATTCAAATAAAACTAATACCGCCATGAGTGAATGGCGGGACAATTTGATTTATAAACGACCAAACCAAAAGATTAACCTTATTAACTACTTTCAACAATGGGAAAAATAAATTTTACAGTTTTATCAATTCTGCTACTTATATGTTGCGATGTTGAACCACACGATGCAGATGATTACGAGTTCAGGATCTTAAATAGTACAGATAGTGAAGTGCTTTTCAAAAGTTTTAACATTGGTGAAGAAAGTGGGTATATAGAAATAAAAGTAAATGAATCTTTATTCATAAGCGGCGGTGGTATTTTAAGAGTTGATTCAGTTAGATTCAAAATTGAAAATCCACTTGATTCAATAACTTTTGTGAATAATTATCATGGTGGAGATCTCAATGATGTAAATCATTTTTTTAATTATTCTAATTGGAAAGAAAAAAACATTAATAAATACTACTATATATTAACTAAGGAAGATTTTGAAAGGTAATGTAATTAAGTGCCCAAAAGGTCCTTGGATCCTTACTAAGATAGGATGTTTTCAATTGTGACTTTGAGGATAGGTTCATCGATTGCCTGAACTTTTTAAATGCTGACATGCGATAGCATCGTCAGTAAGGATGCATAAGATTCATATTATGATAGGATATCAGAATCATATATAAAACATAAAGACTTAACTCATTCAGTAATTGATTATGCAGTGAAGGTGCATTTAACATTAGGGCGTGGTCTTACTTAAGTTTTGATTTTTTTATATCGGATTCAAGATTACTTCGCATTACAGAAAGTGATTTATCAAAAAAATACTAGCTAATGAATTGAATAAAAATAGCCATGAGAAAAATAATTAAACTTTTCTTAATCGTAATTACAACAGCAAGTTGTATAACTGATCCACATAGTTCTCTTGATCCTAAATATTATATAGTTAATAAAACTACTTCCGAACTTCTTTTCAGAAGTCATAATCTGGGTTTGATGGATGCTTCATTTACTCAAATAAAACCTGAAGAATTGGTTAATACAGGTGGTGGCGGGATATTAGGAGTAGATTCAGTTCAGTTTGTCCATGTGGATTTGGCGGATACTATATGGTTTAGAAATCATTTTAATGGAGGAGATACCAACAACCCTAACCATTTTTTCAATGGTATAAACTGGGAAAAAATTGGTAAGAGAAGCTTTCAGTATACCCTAACCAATGAGGATTTTGAATAGGATTTTGATTTTAAGCATTTTTGGAGTCTTTTCATTTTTGCTTTCATGTGTAATTGAACCACATAATGCAGATGAACCAAAATATTATGTGAAAAATAATACTTCAGAAAATATATTATGGGATAGTTATAATTCTGGAATAAATCGGGCTCAACCATTAAAAATAGATATAGAACAAGATATTTTTACTGGTGGTGGAGGAATAACAACTGTTGATTCAGTGATTTTTATTAAGGAGGAAGCAAATGATACCTTGATTTACAGGCATCCGGTTTATGGTAATAGTCAAACTAAAACTAATCATTTTTTCGAAAGAGAAAACTGGATTGAATTATCTGCGAATAATTACTATTTCATACTTACAGATGAAGATTTTAAATAAGATAGGATTAGTTATCTGGATATTGACAATAGCGTCATGTGTAATTGAACCTCACAATATTAATGAAATAGAATTTTACTTTTTGAATAAAACATCCTCAGAACTACATTATAAAATCAGTTACAATGGGAATCAAAGCCACTATGTGCCATTAGAGATAAATGGCAAAGATTACACAAGTGCTGGAGGTATTCTTGGGACTGATTCAATTGTTTTTATAAAAGTGAATACCTTAGACAC
Source organism: Mangrovivirga halotolerans (assembly GCF_026241165.1). Lineage (GTDB taxonomy): Bacteria > Bacteroidota > Bacteroidia > Cytophagales > Cyclobacteriaceae > Mangrovivirga > Mangrovivirga halotolerans. Next base: position 150,638 of record NZ_JAPFQN010000004.1, read on the forward strand.
TCTTAAATTTGTAAATGAATTACACGGAGAAGATTCTATTATTTATAATAATGTATATGATTTCTCTAGCTGGGTTAAAAAAGAACATAATAATTATTTCTATACCCTAACCGATGAGGATTTTGAATGAATATAGGAATTGAAATTGTCTGAACTAGGATGAGTAAGATGCATAAGATGATAGGATATCAGAACTAAAAATGAAACATAAAGAGTTAACTCATGCAGTAATTGGTTGTGCGATGAAAGTACACTCAACCTTAGGGTCAGGATTCCAGGAAGTAATTTATCAGCAAGCCTTAGCGATAGAATTAGCAAACAGCAATATTGAATTTGAAAGAGAAAAGGAGATGGATATTTTCTATTCAGGAGAATGTATCGGAACTCGAAGAGTAGATTTTTTAATTGATGGATTTTTAATAGTGGAGTTAAAAGCAATTTCAGTGATAGATGATAGTCATGTCGCTCAAACAATGAATTATTGTGAAGCATTTGATGTTTCCTTAGGATTACTATTAAACTTTGGTTCTAAGAAACTAGAGTTCAAAAGAATTTATAATACCAACCACGAAGAAAACTCATCCTACAATCCTTATATCCTATAAATCCTAGTTCAGACATTACCACTGACTCTCAAAAACAAAAACCTTCCCTTCCTCTTTATGAATCAAATAAAACGACACATCATACATGTCCTTTTTATACGGCACAAAGCCTTCTGGTTGACCCGCCATAAACCACTCAGGGAAATTAAGTCCGTTGACATGCATATCCACGCTACCTCTTCGTAGGGAATTTTGAGAGATAAACCCTTCGATCCACTCCTCTGAGGCATCGAGCTCCATGAAAAGCGTATATTCTTTAAAAAGATGAGCCGACTGCCAGTACTTGGCATTTATGGGAGTGACCTCTTCCGAAGGATTAATACCCAGCCAGTGATCCAACGCTTCTTCCGGATCAGTGGTGTTGACCTCCTGGCAGGAAACTAAAAAGATTGACAAAGCACAAAAAAATAATCGGGTTAAATATTTCATAGGTTAAAGTAAATTCTTTTTCAAAAAGAGGGGATGCAGCATGCTACACCCCCGTTGATCAATATTAATTCTTCACCGCAAGTCTCTTCCTACGGTACCACATCAGTAAAATCATCATGGCACCGACGAACCACCAGGTAGGCTCACTCATTTGATCAGGCTCTTCACCGGCGTCGAGACCTTTCTTGCCTGATAACACCTGCTTTTGTTTGCGAAGGAGCGCTGCTTTCTGCGCCTCGTTCTCCAGGGCTATGTACGAGGTTACCGGAGTCATGATGCCTGTCTGGAAGCTGGCCCTGACCAGGTTGCCCCAATTGTCAGCCGCTTCCTCAGGATAAAGAATTTCAGAACGCCTCAATCCTTCGATGAGTAAAGCAGATTCGATGGTTTTACCTTCAAGATCATCCTCGTCGATATCAAAATATGGGTCGAGGAGGACAAACTCATCCTTATTGTCATCCCGCAGGTAGCGAATTTCACCAGTAGGTAACTTTAGTTTTCTGGTGTAAAAGCCTTCGTTAGATTCATCAGTTGGAATAGTTAAACCCTCCCAGAGATTATGAGTGGAAGTGGATTTGCCATTAGTGACATAAAACAGATCATTGCCCGGGTAAGTGAACTTCCAGTCAGACAGACTGTTGTTTTCTATGATCGCATTATCAAAATCATCGGTGATAACATAAAAGACCGGAATTCGATCTGTAGGATTGTGATAACTATCAAACAACAGCTTTTTCAATGCCCTTTCCAGCATAAAACCACCTTCTTTATCTAATAATCCCAATGAACCTTGAAAGCTATCTGTGAGATCGATGGTCTCAATGGATGAATTGACCAAGCTCAATTTGGAGTGAGCTGCCCATTCAGGATTCTGAGCCGTGATTTGTTTGATGATTTTTGCTAATTCCAAATCTGCAGAATTAGCAGAATGATCTACTATTAAATGCAAATAAGGTTCCCTGTTGATCCGTTTTAACCCCTGTTTTTCTTTAGCTGATACAATGCGGATGTTGTCTTCATCTGAGCCATAACTCACCGGTTGGGTAATCACCTGTTCACTACCCAGTTTAATCTTTTGTCCATCGATGATGATCTCGACAGGGGAGCGGTGGATGAATTCCATTCCCGTAGTACGAGTTTGCTTCCCTTCAAACGGAAATACCCGGAACGAAACATCATTGCCCTGCTCATAATACAGTATCCCCGGATCCCGGCGGACATTCACAATATTGGTATACACCCAAAATGCTGATTTCTTTTCTGCGAGAATACCTTTTTCCCTGCGACCTTCAATATCGAGGTAATAGTCGCTGATCCAGCACCCATCGGGTAAAGTAAAAGTAGTTGAATATTCCTGCATACCCGCATTCAGGCTGTTGCTGATGTCGAGGTCCACTGTGGAAGTCCAGGTTTTCGTTTGCCGGTCGTATTTACTGTCGACCTTTACTTTTTCAATATTCACATTCGGATTTTCAGGCCTCAGCATCGGTTGTCTTCGTTGAGGGAGATCAGTTTTCTCATTAAAAAACACCTTGTTTAAACGCTTGATCTTGCTATCCGATAATACGAGGTTATCCAATACCAGCCAGTCGTAGTACGAACTCAGATAAGGCCGGTTATACCCCATAAACAACTGATTTCGGTTTGATTTTGCCTGGTAAATTTTAGTTAGCGTGCTTTCCAAAGGACCATTCCATACACTAGCTTTTGATTCAGTGAAATCGGGATTGTAAACATAGTCCAATGCATTCATCAGGTTTGACCGCTGAAAGCTAAAGTACAGAGTAACCATTATCGGGATGACCAGAAAACTTCCCACAGCATAAAGAGAAAGTCTTAATCTTGAAAAATAGTTTTTCAGGTAATTCCAGTCTTCTTTCAACGTCATTGAATGCAGCAGCATCAAAATGATTGGCGTAAGCGTTAAAAAGCCCAGTCCGATGAGGATAATACCCAGTATGGAAAGCGGCATATAGGGTAAGAAAACCAGGAAGAAATAGAGGGTGAAAGAGAACGTAACACACCTTAATAAGAAAAGAGCCAGCCTTTTTATCGAACCTTCCGGATTGTTAATACAAAGTACAGCACCATTGATTATTGTTAGTGCATAAAACCAGAAATGATGAAAATCTCCGAAAATCCCCGGACGCCTTGTTTCAAATCCTTCATTGGTAATGACAAAATTAGTGATCAGTCCGGCGATTGGTAACACCAGGGTGAAAACGATTTTTATAGGAAGCTGATATTTCTGCCAGAAACCGGATTTATTTTTAATGACAATATAAAACCCTTGTAAAAGGAAAAAGAGAAATATTACCGGGGCAATACTGGCGATCAGAGTATAAGAATATTGATGAATATCATCAAACGAGTTTTTAAGAGCCGGAATGATAAAGGTGACGAACAAATAGCAGATCAAAGGAACCGCCAAAGCGATGAGAAAGCTTTTCCAGGCCTTTTTATCTTCCGGATTTGGAGTAAAGAAGAGTATCAAAGCATAGATCGAATAAGCGATAGTCGGCATAATGAACGTCGGGAAATACAAAACCAGGTAATTGTTAGTCATCCATTGTGGAATACTCCAGGGATGAATTTTATTGGCAAAATAGAAGGCAAAGAAGATAATCCCGATTCCTAAGAGCATGTTTATAATAGAGAGCAAGGCTTGAAGTCCTCTGTTAATTTTATGTATAGAAAAACCCAATTCCAGGTTGATAATTCCATAGCCAATGATGATACCCCAGGTCCACTGCCAGATCTCAATACTATCTTCAGAGAGGGAGGATTTAAACACCTGGTAGTCCCAATTGAGCAGTAACAGGAGGATGATGACTGGAACAGTATTCGAGAGGATAATCCATTTAGTTTCAAGCAGCTTTTTCATAGTGAGATTGATTGGTTAGGAGATATTCGATTAAAAAATAAGTAATGATCAGAAACGACAGGTTGGTGACCACCCCGAGCGATTCATGTATTGCGTGTGATGATACGTTGAACACCGAAGTTAGCTGATCCTGGAAGACCGATGAAATATAGATTCTCGATCCGTTAGAAACAATCGTAATGAGCCATGCAATGGCAAATGCCGGAAGGAGTAATGCGATCTTTTTGATACTGGTCAGGTTTATTTTTGAGAAAAGGTAGATCAGCATGGATGAAGCGATCAGCCAGAGATTGATACCAGAGCACGAAGAATCGATGATGAAATTTTTACCGGCGAAAAGATATCCTTCTTCGGGGATGAATACTGCTTGCGTACCCGACAGAAACTCCACGAGAGCGGTTGTTGGGAAAAGCAGAAAATCCAGGTGGTGCAATTCCATAAACCGGAGGCAATACTTGATGCCCAGGACGACAGAAAACCCGATCAGGAAATATGGAATGTTAGCTCTTTTAATCATTTGAAAGCATTAAAAAATAAATCAATAGGCAAAAGATCGACTGAATACGATCTAAGCTTTACACAATATAAGCTAAGAAAAACAGATTCAGAAAGTTGAGAGTCAGATCCCAACGATTATTAGAGTTATTTAGGGTTTATTAACAAGGAGGAGAAGATTTGGCTTACCTAAATGTTTATTAATGTAAATGAATCAAACCGCCAGTGCAGGCCTTTCTTATTCCGCTGACCGATAATCATCAGGTATTCTGTTTCTGGATTTTCAGAATAGTGAGTGTTCGATTCTCTAACGATCGATTTAAAATCTTCTAAATATTCATTGGTTATATCTTCCTTTGAAATTGACTCATTATAATCCTTATAACAAACCAGTACTTTTAGTCTGGCTTTGTAGTGAGTGAGTTTTGACATCTCCCGCCAGCAATCTTTGATATTGTTTTCATGTTCGAGTATAATTGAATCGCATGGAGGGAAAAACTCACCGGAAGAAACTAACGTAGAAATTTCACTAAGATTTTTCTTTGGAGCGAATACCATATCGATTTTATATTCCTCTGGTCTTTCTCTGAGTCCAAATTCTTTCTTAATTAGATTTATTATGTCACCCTCCTTAAGGAAGTAATCAGTCCATGATTTGTTATTAAGGTATTTGTCAAGAAAGTTCTTGTCACTATTAATTAAATGAGTGATGTTTTCTTTCCAGAATGTTTTAAAATTTTCAGCATTAACTTTTTCCATGCAGTGGATTTTATTTAGAGATTATATGAAAGGATTTTTTTCACTCAATTATTACATATTAATTTCAATATAAAAAATTTGTTTGCATCTGAGACTGACCTGGCTTATTTTCACTTCAATTAAAAGAGCTGGAAATACAATTGAAGACATGGAAGAAATATTAGAGGCGCTATTGAAATTCAGAAATGACCGCGACTGGGAACAATTTCACAATCCAAAAGACTTAGCATTAGCAATAAATGTTGAGGCGGGTGAATTACTTGAATTATTTTTATGGAAGAAGCCAGAAGAGGCTAATAAGGAGAAAGTGAAGGAGGAATTGGCAGATATTTTTGCTTATGCATTTTTGCTAGCTGAAAAGTATGATTTTGATATAAAGGATATTGTTTTAGAAAAGATAAAAAAGAACGGAGAAAAATATCCTGTAGCAAAGGCAAAAGGTACGGCTAAGAAGTATACCGATCTTTAATTTTGAATAAACATTATTATATAGAAAATCATCAATTTGATGATGAGATTGGAGATAGACTCTCGAAAAGTAAATTTTCCAGAGAGAACTGGCCAATCGTATACATTCTTAGTGACGATGAGGTGAAGGAGGCCTATATAGGCGAAACCACGGATGCAGTTTCACGGATGACTACACATAGGAAATCTGTTGAAAAGAGAAAGTTAACTGCTGTTCATATTATTGAAAGTGAAAGATTCAATAAATCTGCTACTCTTGATATTGAATCGAATCTGATTAAGTATATGGCGGGAGAAGGTACCTATCAACTATTAAATGGGAATCTGGGAATAGCTAATCATACGTATTTTCAAAAACAGGAATATTGGAAGCTTTTTAACGATATATGGGATGAGTTACATTCTATTGGTATAGTTAAATCAACAATAGAGGCCATCAATAATTCTGATCTGTTTAAATATTCGCCTTATAAAGCACTTTCAACAATACAGCAAAAAGGTGTAAGGTTGATTATAGATACTCTTCTGGCTGAAGACCAAAAGAGTATAGTTATTAAAGGTGGTGCTGGTACAGGAAAGACTGTAATTGCAGTATACTTATTTAAACTGCTGGTAAGTAATCTGGAAGACTTTAATTATCTGGATCTCGGAAAGGATGAGGATGGTGAGCTATTGGAAAAGGTAGTTAAGCTTAAAGAGAAGTTTAAAAATCCAAAATTGGCTCTGGTAGTTCCAATGACTTCCTTCCGGAATACTTTAAAGAAAGTATTTTCAAATGTGAAGGGATTAAGAGCAAGTATGGTGGTAGGACCATCAGAGATCACAAAACAAAAGTATGATCTTATAATGGTTGATGAAGCCCACCGATTGAGAAGAAGAAAAAACCTGACGAATTATAAATCATTTGATGACGGCAATAAATTGCTTGGCCTTGATAAAGAAACCGGGAATGAATTGGATTGGATGAGAATGCAGGCTAAACTTTCTGTATATTTTTATGATCCTTCTCAATCTATTAAACCAACGGATGTAACCAAGGATTCATTTGATGACATGATCAGGGAGGATAATGCCTCTGTGATTGAGTTAACATCCCAGTTCAGAGTAAAAGGTGGAAATGGATATGTAGATTTTGTTGATGCTTTATTGAATACAAATTTTCAGAAATTACGTCCTTTTCAACATGAGAACTATTCTGTGAAGTTATTTAATCATTTTGAAAACTTTGTAAATGAAATTCAGTCAAAGGAAGGCGAATACAAACTTTCAAGGATGATCGCAGGGTACTCATGGGAGTGGAAATCAAAAAATGATCCGAAGGCTTATGATATAGAAATAGAAAATGTAAAGCTGCGGTGGAATCGAACCAATGCAGACTGGATTAATGCATCTGATAGTGTGAAAGAAGTGGGTTGCATTCACACTACACAGGGATATGACTTGAATTACGCAGGAATCATTTTTGGTCATGAGATTGGATATGATTCTGAAAAAGATGAAATAATTATACGATCTGAGAATTACAAAGATAAGAATGGCCGGAACGGAATTAAAGAATCAAAGCAGCTTAAAGATTATATACTTAATATTTATAAAACTATCATGCTCCGGGGGATAAAGGGAACATACATTTATGCCTGTGATCCTGAACTTAGAAAGTATTTAAGTAATTATGTCCAATCAGCTAAATATAAAGAAGAGCATGTAGAAGAAGAAGTTGAAATTATTCCTTTTGTAAATAGTGTTCCACTATATGACTTGGAAGCAGCAGCTGGTGAATTTAGTGAAGGCCAGTTTGTAAAGGAACAGGAATTTATTCTTGTACCGGATAGTGTTCCAATTACAGAAGACCTGTTTGCCTGTAAAGTAGTGGGAGAATCGATGAATCGAATTATTCCAAATGGTTCAATTTGTTTATTTAGAAAATATTCTGGTGGAACTCGTAATGGCCGGATTGTCCTGGCACAATCGAGTGATCTTCATCATACTGAACTGGGGTCTGGCTATACTGTTAAAGAGTATTACAGTAAAAAGGTTATTAATGAAGAAGGTTGGGAACATGAAAAAATCATCCTTCGACCACTTTCAAATGATAAGAACTATAAGGATATAGAGTTAACAAGTGATGATCTACAGGATTTTAGGGTAGTGGGAATTTTTGAGAGGGTTTTAAAGCAGTAGTGTATGGCAGATGTCCATGATAAAGATACGAGAAGTTATAACATGAGTAAAATCAGGCATAAGAACACTAAGCCTGAATTAATTGTAAGGAAATTCTTGTTTTCTAATGGATACAGATATAGAATACATGATAAAAAACTTCCAGGAAAACCTGATATAGTACTTCCAAAATACAAGACAATAATAGATATTAGAGGATGTTATTTTCATCAGCATAAAAATTGCAAGTATGCAACTATTCCAAAAACTAGAACAGAATACTATCTAGAGAAATTTAAAAAAAATGTAGAAAGAGATAGTGAGAATGTTGAAATGTGGGAGAAGGAAGGCTGGGAGGTGATAATTGTTTGGGCTGATTGTCAGCTTGAGCCAAAAAAAAAGAATTCTATTGTTAGAGAAGAAACTCTTAATAAAATAAATAAAGCTTTAAAATGGCAATACCAGTAATTGATTTATTCGCTGGTCCAGGAGGATTAGGAGAGGGTTTTTCTTCATTATTAGATGATAATAATGAAAGAATTTTTGATATTAAATTGTCAATAGAGAAAGATGTGAATGCCCATGAGACATTAAGACTTAGGAGTTTTTTCAGAAAATTTAAACCAGATGAAGTTCCAGAGGCCTATTACAATATCGTTAGGGCAAAAAGCTGGAGGAAAAGAAAAGAATTAATAGAAAAGCTTAAAGATGATTTTCCTGTTGAATGGGATGAAGCAGATCAGGAAGCATGGTGTGTTGAATTGCCCTACCCGGAAGAATATTCTAGTGAGGGAGAAAGGAAGGGTGGATATAATAAAAAGGAAATAGAAGAGAGAAACAATCTTATTGATGATAGAATTTCTCAAGCTTTAAGTAATGAGAAGAATTTTTTATTGATTGGTGGGCCACCCTGTCAGGCATATTCTTTAGTTGGTCGATCAAGAAATAAAGGAATTTTCAATGAAGATCATAGAGTTCACTTATATAAGGAATATCTTAGAATAATAGCAAAACATCAGCCAGCTGCTTTTATAATGGAAAATGTAAAAGGGCTTTTATCATCTAGTGTAGATGGAGTAAAAATATTTGACCTGATTCATAAAGATCTTAATAATCCTACTTCTGTTTTTCCTGAATATTCATGTCCTAAGTATAGAATATTTTCATTAACAAAAAATCCAAAGTCAATTAAAAATGGAGAGCCGGAATACAGGAGCGGTAAAGATTACTTGATCAAGTCTGAAGATTATGGAATACCCCAAAAAAGACATAGGGTAATTTTATTTGGGATTAGGGAAGATTTTCAACATCCCGGTCAATTTTTAGAAAAAAAAGGAAAAGTGCCTTTAAAAGATGTAATAGGAGATATCCCTCCTGTAAGAAGTGGAATTAGTCGTCGATTTACTGGATATGATAATGAAAATAAATATGCCAATGGTAACCCAAAAAGAGTTTATCAGAAGTTAAATGATAGTGATGATTTATGGTCTAGTGTTATTAATAAGCAAATTAATAATCTGAAAAAATGGGGTGATCTTCCCTTAAACGGACTAAAAAGTGGTCCAACAGAATATACAAATGGAATTGGAAGTGAATTTATTAAGTGTAATAAGACTATTGATCCTAAACACCCATTAAAAAGCTGGTTTATTGATGATAAATTACAAGGTTTAGCTAATCATGAATCCAGATCTCATCTCACTCAAGATTTAATGAGGTATATGTTTGCTGGTTTGTATGTTGACAAATTTGGAACCTTTCCCAGGTTAAAAGATTATGCAAAACACAATTCTGATTTAATTCCAGATCATGCTAATGTAGATTCCGGGAAATTTACTGACAGATTCAGGGTGCAAATTGCAAATGAACCGGCTACTACTGTTACAAGTCATATATCAAAAGATGGCCATTATTTTATACATTATGACCCAAGTCAGTGCCGTAGTCTGACTGTACGTGAGGCTGCTAGAATACAAACATTTCCTGATAATTATTTATTCTGTGGTTCAAGAACAGCACAATTTCATCAGGTCGGTAATGCAGTCCCTCCGTATCTGGCATATCAGATTGCAAAAATAGTTTTGGATTTTTATAAAAAAAATGTAAGTTAGAAAGCCTTTCTTTATAAAGGATTTTTTATAAGAGCTATTTTTTAATATTTAAGTGTGTGATATTCAAGAATGAAATATATTTCTTGATTAGGGATATGGATAAAAAGTATAGAATAGGACATACCTATAAAGACATTCTTAGTGTTTCTCGTAAAAATGATGAATTTGTATCATGGTTCTCTCTTAATGGAAGTGGGATAGGTAATTCTGGAGGAATAAGAGCCGCAAAGTATTTAAATATCAAATCTCAAATACCTGCCTATATAGTATTAATAACAAGAAATACATCTCACCGTTGGTATAATCCTTGGGAGGATATCATTGATTATTCGACTGGTACTATTTTCTATTGGGGTGATGCTAAATTTGATAGTAAGAAGAATTATTCAGATTTCAGAGGTAATAAGCATCTGGTTAGGACATTCGAAAGGATATTAGAAAATAATATGCAGGATGTGCCGCCTATTCTACATTTTTCTAAAGTTGAAAAAGGTGTGGTTAAGTTTAATGGTCTCTGTGCATTAACAAAACTTGAATTGACTTGGTTTGAAGACAAAGGGAATCCAGTTAAAAATTATCGTAGTGAATTAGCAATTCTTGATGAAGAAAAGGTGGATGTTGCCTGGTTACATGATCGTGCCAAATGTACCGACCTCAATTACGTCAATTATAATGCTCCTAATGCATGGAAGGATTATATTAAAGGAAATATTAAGAAACTCAATATTTGGTCTAAGAGTATATTCAATAAAGAAGAACAATTACCACCATTCAATAGTAATGAGGCTGCCTTGCTAAAACAGCTTCATGAACTAACACCTATACAATTTGAAGCGGTTGTAGTTGAATTATTCAAGAACCTTCCACATGTAAACCATAAAATTGTTAGAACTCGACCAACAGCTGATGGTGGCTTTGATTTTTACGGTCAGTTTTCAATTCCATATCCAGTAAAATATGAAATTGAATTTTTAGGTGAGGCCAAAAAATACTTTCGAGATAGTCCAGTTAGACCTAATCATGTATCCCGTCTTGTTGCCCGATTAAGACGGGGCCAGTTTGGAATATTTGTCACAACCTCTTATTACACTCCTCAAACACAAAAGGAAGTTTTGGAAGACGGATATCCTGTCAAACTTTTTACTGGAAATGATTTAGTAAATATTTTAAAGGAATTAAGGTTAGATGAGAACGGAAAGATTAAAAATGTATGGCTTGAGACAGTTTTAAATAAAATAGAAATTATACAATGAAGGAAATAACTAGCATACCAAATGCATCCAGAACATTTAAAGCTCTGAGGAATTTAGGGTATGACCTTTATTCTTCAATAGCTGATGTGGTTGACAATGCAATTACGGAAACAGTAAAGGCAAAGCATATTGCCGTTTATTTTGACTTTGATCCAGACCGTAATATAGTATGCCGAATCCAGGATGATGGTTGTGGAATGAATGAAAATGAACTGGAAGAGGCTATGAGATTGGGAACTGATACTACTTATGAAGAAAATGATCTGGGGAAGTTTGGTATGGGTATGAAAACAGCCTCCCTTAGTCATTGTGATACATTGACTGTTATTTCCAAAAAGAAAGGGAGTAACATTTGTGGTTACAGATGGGATATAAATAATATACAGAAAAAAGGTAAATGGATTTTGCTGCAATTGACTAAAGATGAAATTGATTTAATTCTGGAACGTGAAAATCTGGATATTGCCAATCATGGTACAATTGTCTTTTGGGATAACTTATTTCTTATAAATGAAAACTATAAATCATACAGTAATGAAAAATTTGCGCAAAATTATTATTTCAGACTTCTTTCACGATTGAAACTTCATCTTGGAATGATCTATCATAGATTTCTTGATGGAACCTTGGGTAAAGAGGATTCTATTAATCTCACAGTGAATGATGAACCTTTGGAACCTTGGGATCCGTTTTGCAGAAGTGAACCGAATACGGAAATAGTTGAATTAAATAAAGATCTGGAAGAACTTATTATTCCCAAGTATTCTTTACCAGTACATATCAAAGGCTATGTTGTCCCCAATAAAGAGAGTTTTTCTTCTGAAGAGGCCTGGAAAAATGCAAAGGGGGTTCTATCGTGGAATGATTCCCAGGGTTATTACATTTATAGAGCAAACCGTATTATTAGATATGGAGGATGGCATGGTACAAAAGCTAAAGATGAACATGATAAACTTGCAAGGGTTAGCATTGATATTAATGCAAGCCTGGATGAACTATTTCAAATAACAGTCAATAAAACAAAAGTCCAGTTTCCCGAAATATTATACCATCATCTTAAAACAAAGGTAAATCCAAAAATTGTAAGAAAAGCGAAGGCAAAGTACAATAAATCGAATGATAAACTTCATGTGAATAATAACTTCAGAAAAAGTAAAGAAAAGATTGATGAAGTTTCAAAAGGGTTACTTGAAAAAAACAAAATAAAAACAAATGTTTCAGAAAATGGCCAGAGCAATTCGGTACAGGTGCAAAATCCATCTGGAACCTGGCTATCAAATAAGATTAATGACTTTCTTAAATACGGAAGTGAAAGAGACTATGAAATTGTATCAGATCACTTGGAAGATGGTAGTTTATGGAAAATTGTATGTAACAACGAAGATAAATTTAAGGTTATCGTGAATGCTTCACATCCTTTTTACTCAAGAATATATAAATCCTCAAAGAATAAATCAGCTACAGGGGCTATTGATGCTTTGATTTTTTCTCTGGCATTTGCTGAACTTTATAACAAGAACGATCAAAATGCTCACCTGTTCGATACGTTCAAAACTGTATGTTCCAGAGCACTTCAAAAATTAACAGAAGAAGAAATTATCTAAATGGAAGAAAGACATCGACAACAACTTATTCAGAATCTTATTGAGAGATTTGACTATCTGGGAGAAGAAATATTTGATCTTGATAGTGAATTAGGAGAGTTATCTAACCCAATTACAAGAGAATCTATTTCCTCGGAGGATATAGCAATCATAGAGCGGGCTTTCCTAGACAGAATTCAATACAGGCGTTCTCATAAGGGAGCTGTTTTAATACCAGTATCAGTTGTTGCTGATCCTAGGGAACATGAAGAATGGTATGAAGAATGGCTAAAAAATAATAATGATGAGTTAGGTAGTTATTATTGGAAGAGGCTTGAAAATTTCCTATCTCATGATCTTAGTGAAAAATATGGACCCAAATCTGCAGGTGTTATTGTAAATTCTATTGATAATGCTACCAAATCGATAATGAAAAAACTAGCCAACCCTTTACGTCCTGATTTCAATTATAAAGGGTTGGTAGTAGGTTATGTACAAAGTGGTAAAACTGCTAACTTCACTGCGTTAATTGCAAAAGCAGTAGATGCAGGTTATAAGTTTATTGTAGTACTGTCAGGAATTCATAGTGTACTACGAAGACAAACACAAATTAGGTTGGATAAGGAATTAACTGGAATGAATGACCTGCAACTGAATCAAGAATTCATAGATGAACCTTCTGATATAAAAAGATGGAATAGAATTACTACTGCAAGGCTTAGAAAAAGGCACTCCCGCAGTGGACAAATACGTGTTAAAGATTTAGGGGAATTTGATACTGTAAATGCTGATCCTTTTGATTCCCTTTGCAATAGGAGTTCTCCAACTATTGCAATTATTAAAAAGAATGTAAAAGTATTGGATAGATTGATTGACTACATTAGTCAGTCCGGAGAATCAAGTCGATCAAATATGCCTTTATTAGTAATTGATGATGAGGCAGATCAGGCATCTATAGATGGAAATGCAAATGATCCGGATTCTGATAGAACTTCTACAAACGATAGAATAATTAAACTCTTATCGTATTTTCAAAGAAAAGCTTATGTAGGATATACTGCTACTCCCTTTGCAAACGTATTAATTGATATGGCCACTGAAGATGATGAGGGCGAGTATGGACTATATCCCAGAAACTTTATTATAGCATTACCTGATCCTAATGAAGGAAAAAATGGTTCTGGTGGATATTTTGGTACATCAAGAATTTTTCAGGGGAATCTGTCGAGGGAATTTGTTAGAACAATACCAGATGAAACAGATCAATTACTGAGTACAGGTAGAATAACTGATCAGTTATCAAATGCAATAGATCAGTTTATTCTTGCATGCTCTATCAGAAATATAAGGGGTGATAAATTTAGTCCTATGAGTATGTTGGTCCATGTTTCCCACATAACTAATATTCATGAAAATCTAAATTCAATTGTTTCAGATTATGTAAGTGTTACCTTTGGAAGGTATAAAAGCAAAAAATTCAATGGTAAATTAAAGGGGCAATTTCTTCAGCAGTGGAATCATTTTAATAAAGAATGCATCTCAATAAATGAAAAACTAAATCTAAAAAATAAAATTCCTGATTTTGAGACAATTTGGTTAGAAATAGGTGCCGTTTTGGCTAAGCTTCAGGTTATAGTATTAAATAGTAAATCTAATGATGTTCTAGATTATACAACAGAAGAGGAAATAAAAGTAATAGCAATTGGAGGGAACCAACTTTCCCGTGGATTAACTTTAGAGGGCTTAATGATAAGCTATTATTTAAGAGAAAGTCGTCAATACGATACCCTTTTGCAAATGGGGAGGTGGTTTGGTTATCGTAATAGGTATGAAGACTTAACTAGAATTTTTACTACAAAAATAATTTGGGATTACTTCTCTCATATATCTCAAGTTGAAGAAGAATTAAGGAGAGACATTCGAAGATATGAAAACTCTGATAACACTCCTGCTGATCTCGCTCTTACTATTTTAACGCATGAAAGATTATTAGTAACTGCCAATAATAAACTAGGAGCTGCAGAAATCCAACAAACTTCATACAGTAATTCACTACATCAGACATTTAAGTTTCCAATAGATATAAAAGAAAAGGTACGAGCAAACTTGAACCTTGGGAAATCATTCGTAAAATTGATTAATCATAGAACTACGTTTTATGAATCGTGGATAAATGGAGTGATGGTAAGTGAAGAAGCATTTTCGACAGAATATATTTTTACTGAATTTATCGACAAATATAACTTTGAGGAAAGATACAATGGATCAGGTATCGATGTTCAAAATTTGAAAAAATATTCATATAGAAGAAGTAGCGACGGGGAACTCAAAAAATGGAAAGTTGCATTGGCGGGAAATATTTCTGGTAGTAAACAGGAGCTAGGGGGTGTAGAAATTGGGAAAATAAAAAGAAGTAGAATTTTAGCTAATGAAGGTTATGATTGTGGTGTTATTACTGATAAAAAACACTTACTAGCAGACTTAAATGATGGTGCCATAAATCGATCAGATGGGAGAGGGCCTGATCAAGCAATGCTAATTCTATATGTAATAGATTCGAACAGTGAGGGAAATGGGAAAAATCGAGTTGATCTTTATTATGATTTAAAGGGTGAAAAAATTGATGTTTTGGGTTTTGCAATTGTTCTTCCGAAAAGTTTAAAAGAACCATATAATAGGATTGGGCAATAATGAATTATAAAAAATTAGTAACTAATACTTGGGGTCAACTAGAAACTAGAGGTAACATTTTCGAAGGCTATAAAAGTTTATGGCTGTCCTTGAATGATAAAGAGGAGTCAGACCTTCACATTTTTAAAGATGAGTCAGGACATTATCATCTTGCAATTAAAGCACCGGGATTAAGTAAAGAAACTATCGAAGATCCTAGGGTTAATGGCCTACAAATATCTTTATCAAAATATAGTTTTGGAGATGGGAATGTTTACCAATTTATTGATATAAAATGTAGCATTCAAGGCTTTCTTCATGAATTCACGGAAGTTGTAAGAGAAGTTGCTCATGAAATATTATTAGAGGGGAAATTGCCTGAGAAAGCAGTTAAAAAAGTAATTGATAATTGGATATCTTTTTGGGCTAATCAATGTAAAAATATACTTTCTGAAGATGAACAGATAGGGTTGATTTGTGAACTATTATTTCTTAAAAAATTATGTGAATTAAATTTTCAGAAATCTTTAAATACATGGAAAGGTCCTCTTGGTGATAAACATGATTTTAATTTTACAGACTGGAATATTGAAGTAAAGGGAAGCAGAAAGAAAGGAAGAGTTCACACGATTAATGGTATAGAGCAACTTCAGCCAAACGGAAATAAGAATTTGGGGTTTGTATCATTTTCAATCTCAATTGATAAAAATAAAAGTGAAAATTCAATTAATTTATTAAAGATTATTGAAGAATTAAAAAATAAATATTTTGATTTAAATCCTGATTTGGTTGTGCAATTTAATGATTTATTATCTTCTTATGGCTATAGCCCTGTCTATCAAAATGAATATAGTAAGTTAAACTTTGAGGTTAATTCATCACACTTTTATATAGTGGATGATGAATTTCCCAAGCTTACCCTAAACATGATAAATCAAAATTTAGATACTCGAGTAAGTAAAATAACCTATGACATTTCTCTAGAAGGATTAATAGGCCAAGATTTAGATAATATTAATATAGGCGATTTTTTTTATTAATTCATTTATCTTTAAATCAGAAGTAAAGAGATGTTTTTAAGCTTTTTAATGGAAAATACTACAATAGAGTTAATCAAGTTTAGTTTAAATAGCCCATGGCGTAATAATATTCCATATTCCGATACGGAATATTTTCAACCTATTTCATATCCAAAATATCACTTGGTACCTCTTTTTTGGTTTCTTTTTCTGGAAATAGCCAGGTGCGGATCCAGCAGCCCAGGCAGTTGAAAATCCATACACTTACTATTGAGAAATTTGAAACGGCTAGGGTGAGCTGATTAAGCCGGTACATTAAAACAGTGATGACAATAAATGTAAATGTTATCGATGTATATATCCAATTGTATACCTTCCCAACCTTTGAATCTGTCACAATCACAAGTATCGATTGGATGAAAAAACCAAGACCCGCAGCCAAAATTACACTGATCAATAAAATCAGATAATGAAAAGATTGATCTGACGATCCTATTGTCAGGAGATCAAACATCACACTGGCAGCGCTGGTGCTAAAAAGGCAGGATACAAATGCTACTATTACTGCAATTACGTTTTTTAAGGTTTTCATTATTATGGGATTTCTAATTCTGAGCTGACTTCTTGATCTTTGATTTCGCTACAATATCTCCGGATCCGAACTAACGCTTTTTTCTCTAACGAGAAGTTTTTTCGTTTTCGGAACGGCAAACAATATCGATCCCATTAAATAGCAAGCCTGGACTCCCATCCAATAGAATTCGTTTACTGTACTTCCCTTCCATATTTTGAAATAATAAAAAGAAATGACTATTAGAGCCATAGCCACGAAATAAAAACCAATGAATATTTTGCTTCTGGTTGCTCCCAGTATTTTGGTTAAGAAAGACTGAATGGCAATTCCAATTAGAACAAAGACTGGTAATGTGAAATAAATCGTCTCAGTTAAACGCTGCATCGGTCCGGTCCTGACATCAATATTGTTCATAATAACCAGGTAAATCAGACCACCACCAACAGAACAAACTATTATCAGAACAATAATTGTAAATAACAGATAAATAAAAAAGTCAATGATTTTTTTCATTAGTTAAAAAAATGATGTTGATAAAGTTGGGGTGAAATTAAAGGTTTTTTGGGGGAAATGAAAGAGAGGGATAGGGCTTGAATTAATGGTGAGTTCTTTCTCTTTTGAATCCTCTATTTTTATTGTTAGGCAATTTTGTTCCTCTTCATTTTTGTCTTGACACAAAAACGAAGCAAAAAAGTCAAGACGAAATTAATCCGCCTCACTCACAAATTTCCTTCCCACCCTCCGGAATTTCGTCATTGCCACCGCGCCCTTCTAAGAAACATGATAATGGAATGTGGCTATCATAACCCTATTGAATCTCGTGTTCCGAACAAATTGTGTCAGCAATTTTTACTGACGATAAAATGTCAGCACCTTCGGCTTTGCGGCCTTTGCGCCCCCATGACGATCTCCTTAACGTCGATGTCAGGGTCTATCGATTTGCGGTGTATTTATGATTTCTATTCGTCCATGGAACGATCTCCTATCATCCTATTAATCCTAATAATCCTAGTTCAGACAATCTCCTCTTCATTTTTGTCTTGATCCGTGACGAAGCAAAGCTTGTCAGGATTTTCAACACAAATGCTGACGATGATATCACATGTCAGCATCGAAGAAACAAACCCATGACGATAAATGTCAGGGCAGAACAAAAAACCCGTGACGATGCTATCGCATGTCAGGGTCATAGAATCAAGACAATATCAAATCCCCCGAAAGCAGAGTGAGTGTGGGAGTGAGAGCGGGGATTCATGATATTCAGGTGGAGATATAGATATATATTGCAATAAATTGCGTTAGCAATTCTCTGTGCCCTCTGTGCTCCCATGACGACCTTCCTTTGTCGGGGTCAGGGTTTTCAACTCTGTGGTGAATTAGATAAACAGCTTGCTGTTTTTCCCCTTGACGACTTACAGTGTCAGGGCTTTCAGCTTTGCGACCTTTGCGACCCCTTGACGATCTCCTAATGTCGATGTCAGGGTCTATGGATTTGCGGTGAATCTTTTATTCGAGTCAAGAGCAATCCTGTTAATCTATTTTAATCCTGGTTAATCCTTACTGACGAGGCACAGCCTGTCAGCATCCATGAGGTTCTCCAATTTCGGGTCAAGCATTCTAATAACTTAATAACCTAATCTCTAATAACCATACACTAAAATTCAACAGATCTCTCACCTCAGAGGATTCAAGATGATGACAAAATGAATCAACAGTATTTTAATTAAACCATAGTTCGTACACTCATATCAGGATAGTGAGAGCCTGGTTCTTACTAAAAGCACAAACCAACCCCGACCCGTCATTTCGCTCGCCTTGTGCTGGAAGCCGAGAGGCGCAGCTGCAAGGAGAAATCTGTCTGTGAAATGCAGTATTTAGTTATGCAAGTGGGTTTAAAATTCGAGTCAACGGTGGTAGAAAAATTTCTTTTAGTTATAGACTATGCAAATAAGCTCTTTAATTTTCTATACTTGAAAGGGAAATAAAGTCCAGTTATTAATCCTAAACTAACAGAAGCCCGATTAACGATCTTGTCTTTGACGGAGGTCTTAAGAAAATCATCTGATAGGTAACCTTGTTCTATCACAGCTTTTAAAGATAAATGGTCTTTATAGCCCAGGCCAATAGAAATGATCAAATATAAAATGATTAAAACGATCCCCCACTTAAATGAATTAAAGTGTTGATTGATAGATTGAATGATATATCCAAAAATGATATATAATGGGATTATTACCAATAAAATAAACATTGGAAGTCCAACTACATCTATAATGTCATTATTTAAATAGATCTTTTTGATGAGATTATTCCCAAAATACAATATAGCTACGGCGCCAAGAAGAAATGCTAGTTTAATTAATGCCTTCATAAAAAATGAATCTGAAGAATGATTAGTCAATTTCAATTAAAAAATAACTATTAAGATAATACATTAGTAAATAAATGAAGACCATGACACCCTCGTTATTGACTAAAAATAAATGGCGTTTCACTACCAGTGACTAATAACCTAAATAACCAATAGAGGTGTAAATTTAATTATATCAAGAATACGTTAATTTTGTCACCTTCAAATTCAATGGCTTCCATATTCCAACAATAAGGCCGGCCGTCAACGCTGCAAGACTAATCGCTTTTTGCAGGAATATACTTTTTATCAGTTCTACTGCCTCAGCACCCTTACTTTCAACAACAAACATTATCACATTATAATCCTTGATTTCCATAAAAATTTTGGGAACTAAATATCCTATAATTAAAAGTATACCAAATGCGAGTATAGAATATACTTGATTAATCGATTGAATTAAGTATCCGATGATGAAAAGTGATGGAAGAACTATTAATATCTTGTAGGTAGTAAATCCTATAACATCACTGAAATCAAATATCTGTATCAACTTAATAAAATACTTGTATCCGAAATGCAATGCGGCCAGACAGCAGCCCGTAATGAATAATTGAAAAAGGTATTTCATAAAATTATCTAGTCAAAAAAATCTCTCATAATTAATGAATTAAATTGAATTCACAAAAATGAATGTTCACAGATTATCAAGTGTGATTGAATTTAAAACTAAAAGATGCTGATATTTGGAGAAACATACTAATAACTTAATAACCTAATCTCTAATAACTAATCACAAAAAAAAGAGCCCAGTCTCTCAACCGGGCCCGGGGATCATAATCATAAATATCTTACTTCAGATCGATAGCGATCAATTTCCCTTCTCCGAGGTTTACTGCATAGGCAAGACACAGATCTTCCACTTCAGGATTTACCTCAAAACCGATATATCCTTCAGATAATTCCCCTCTCTTAAGGTCTACCTGCGGAAGATTGTCTCCCTTGTTTGTTTCATATAGAGCAGGAGCATATTCTTCGCCTGAAGCATCTCTAAGAAAGAATTGCAGCATGCTTGATTTCCACTGTTCAGCATCAATGTTTTCTACCCGGGTCTTGATATATACCAGTTTCTTACCTTCTGAAACCTCGAATATTTCCGGATCTTTAGATTTTGCCTCACCAAATTCCAATACAGTAATACGACGACCTTCACTTTCAACTCCTTCGTTCATTTTACCAGTCGTTACATCACCATAATAGGCAACCGTGTTTTCAACAGCAGGTGAAGATGATTCTTTAACTTCAGTTTGTTCAACAACAGCCTCGACTTCTTCAGTAGATTCAATTTTCTCATCAGATTTGGATTCCGAACAAGAATAAACCAGCGATGATAATGCGATCAAGGCGATAAAAAAAAATGGTTTGGTTTTCATGATATTAGGCATAGTGTTTAAAAAGCCGCAATATAAGGGGATTTATTAATTAAGGAAAAAAATAATAACAACTTTTGACCTTGTTATCGCCCTGCTTAGAAGCAATTATCTGAACTGTGGTTTCAAATATTTCTGATTCGGTATTTTAAGAGATATCAACTTCTCTGTGATTTTTATCTTTAATAAAAGCTGAGCGAACAGACTTAGATATAAACAAAAGTATGCCGACAATTAATAAAGGGAAGGTCAGTAAAGCAGTAATGTTTTTGGTTGTTAGTTCTTGATATCCAATTCTGTTCAGCATAGAGAATAAAAATGTTATCGTTTCGATGGAAAACATTAAAATAAAGATCCAGGGTTGAACATTACCCCGAAGTCGCTGAATCAAGAAAAGCAAACCAAATCCTATTATTGGCATTAAAATCAAACTAAAAGGAGTGATGTCGAAATTGATGATTGCTCCTGAGTTTTTCTTAATCACTTCTTCAACGAAATAAATTATTCCTAAAGCAAATAGATTGGTAATAATAAATGCGATTGTGTAGGTAAGGAAGTCTAAAAACTTTTTCATTATATAAAACAAAATAGGGTTGATAAATCGGAGCTAAAAGTAATAATTGTTTTTGGTATTTGAAAGAGGGTAGAAAACCAGAGTGAGAACGAAGAATCATTGGATTAAGTTAAACCGATAGGTGGTTAATGACTCTTGTGATCAGAACAAAATTGCGTCAGTAAATCTCCCCAAGTTCTCCGAGTCCCCTTGACGACTTACAGTGTCAGGGCTTTCAGCTTTGCGATCCCTGCGACCCCATGACGATCTCCTTAACGTCGATGTCAGGGTCTATCGATCTGCGGTGTATTTTTTTTCGAGTCAAGAGCAATCCTGTTAATCTTTTTTAATCAGGGTTAATCGTTACTGATGAAGCAAAGCTTATCAGCATCTGCGACCCATGACGATGCTATGCATGTCAGAGTCTGCGAGGTTCTTCAATTTCGAATCAAGCGTACTAATAACGAATAACTCCTAATCTAATAACCGACCACTAAATCACAATCCAATAGCAATCACTTTACCTTCCATTAGATCTACTGCATACGCCACTGCCAGGTCATTATCCAGTGCATCCACTTCAAACCCAATATATCCCGTAGCTGAACCTCCAACCCCTAATTCCGAATTTGGAAAGTTTTCGCCCTTGTCTATTGCATAGAGGGAAGGAGCATATTCCTTACCTGAAGCATCCCTGAGAAAAAATTGCACCATACTTGACTGCCACGGATCGGTTCCCGTATTCTTTACACTTGCTTTGATATAGACAAGTTTTTTATCCGGAGCGACTTTAAAAAGATCAGTATTTTTAGGTTTTGCCTCACCAAACTCTGTTACAGTGACTTGTTTGCCATCCATTTCGACTGGCTCATTCATATTTCCTTTAACAACATTATTGTAATAAGATTCAGTGTTTTTAACAGCCATCGATGGTTTGGAAGCTTCGGTTTCCTCTTTGCTTTCATCTGCATTTTCTTTTCCATCAGAACATGAGATAATTATTGAAAAGCTAATTAACAGCCCGAGTAGCAAAGTTGAAATTTGTGTATTCATAATAATTAACGTTTAGGGTTTCAATTTATAGGTTATAAGTTAAGATTGGAAATTTTAGTGAATCTTAGTTGAGAAATATAAAAATTAAAAGATCCTGATGAATCATAGTTCACCAGGATCTTCCTAACCCGTGTACTTTTTAAAACCTAAATGAAAATTAGAGAAAAAGGTTGTTGATACGTAACTTCAGAAGTTGAGCCAAATTAACTGTTAAACAGATACCACCTTACCACAAGTGTTACCAAACTATAATCATTTAGATGTAGTTAACCTTCCTTAGAAGTACCAACAACCAGCTGTCTCACATAATTAGTACACAATTAAACCCTTAAAGTAAATGCGACCTGCAGTTTAGTTTCCAAACCTTGATAGAGATTAGCATAGCAGATCGCATTATTGTTTTGGTTGACAGTACTCAAATATAATTCGGCATTTTCGGAATAAAAATGAATTGATATTAAATCTGAGTTAAATGACTGTCAAATAATTCGGTTTTTTTAAAAAAGAGCAGATATATGACTTTTTAGTCATAACATGTCATATAAATGCACTTTTTAGGGGTGTTGATTTGTATTTATTTGATTTGAACAAAAGGCCATCAAAAAGCTGACGCTAATGAAAACAGAATGAGAGTGGAGATGCCAAAAGCACAACTCAACACTCTGGTTGTCATTTCGCTCGTCTAGTGCTGTAAGCCGAAAGGCGTAGCAGCAAGGAGAAATCTGTTTGTATAATGCAAATATTGTATTTATGTTGATCTAAGTAGGGTGAGGTTAAAACATTTAATTATTTAAAAGCAACATTTTTCTCCGATTATTAAGATCTCACTGACGATAAATGTCAGTGTCTACGACTCACTACAAGGGATTCGAGATGACGAGAAAATTGAGACTTCAGTTTCATAAAGCAGCTTTCTAATAACTTAATGTCGGATCTAAGATCGTATTTTATTATAGGTTCCAGATGTTAGCGTAGCGCATCTGGAACAGCATTTGTGTTGAGTAATTTACCTGCACCAGCGAGAGGCTAACGCCAGAAGCAGACAATTTCGAGTCAAGCGTACTAATATCCAATAACTTAATCTCTAACATCTAATCTTATGCCCTGGTTCGTGTCCTCACGAACCGGTTGTTAAGCATTTTAATGAAGCAATTTACCGGCACCAGCGCGTGGCAGGCGCCAGGGACTGTATTATTATATATTACGTTTTCAGTAACCAATCACCCAATAACTTAATGCCTAATCACCTTATCTCTAATAACTCCTGCCTGCCTTCTTCACTTTCACTACAACCATCACGCTTAAGGCAATCATTAAGAAAGCAGTGACATATACAAAATCTGGAATAGGCATTGGATCTCCCGCTGCGTAGCTGTGAAGTCCGGAGAGATAATAGTTCACTCCGAAGGATGTCATGATAATCGACCAGAATGCAAACATACTGGCAATATTAAGCACAAGGAAATTATTTAGTTTAGGGATAAAACGAAGGTGCAATACAATGGCATAAACGATAATGCTGATCAATGCCCACGTTTCTTTCGGGTCCCAGGCCCAGTACCGACCCCATGATTCGTTAGCCCAGACACCTCCTAAAAAGGTTCCGACTGTCAGTACAAACAACCCGATCGTCATTGATATTTCATTGATGTAACTCAATTCTTTTATCCGTAAATTGATCGCTTCCTCATTTGATGAATTTCTGATCAGCATCAAGATTATGACCATTAAACCAATGAGAGCAGACAATGCCAACGGAGCGTAGCTGCTGACAATCGTAGCCACGTGAATCTTGAGCCAGTAAGACTTTAATACCGGCATCAAATTGGTGATTTCAGGATTTATCCAGTCAAGGTAACTGACGAAAAGTAAGGCACCTGAAAATAGCATCGTCAATGGTAAGGTGAAATCAGACTTGCGGTGAACAATAAACCCGCAAAGTAATAATACCCATGAAACGAATACCAGCATTTCATATCCATTACTCCACGGTGGATGTCCGGAGACATACCATCGAAGAATCAGGTTCCCTGTAAATAACAAAAACGCAATGAGAGAAATGACTATCATCAGATTCCATGAAACACTCAAAAATTTATTCTTTTTAAATATTTTGACCAATGCCAGAATTAACATGATAATTCCGATGGTAAAGCAGGCCTGAAAGAGCCAGAAATTTAAATTGAGTTTATTGTATAATATCTCTGCATTGACGTGCTTATAATCCGGAATATATCCCTCTGCTAATACCTGCTGATAAGTGTGGATGTAATCAACCTTTTCGATCGCATCAGATAATTTGCCTTCTGCAAGGTCATTGAAGTAAGCCGGGATAATATTTTTGGCAAAAGCCCGGTCTTCAGCATTAAAATTCAAAAAGTCGTGATTGTAGCTGTACCACGTTTTTTCTTCATCATTTTTAGCCGGGAAAATTTTCAGGTAATTCCCCGAGATCACATTGAATACTATGTTAAATCGCTCATCCAGTTTGATGATCTCTTTATCCTGTTCATTTCTGTTTGCAGGCTTTTTTCTTGTCGCTTCTTCCACCTTATCAGAAAGAATATACTGCCCGTTAGGACCCAGTAGCGCTGAAAAAGGAATTCGTTCCTTTTGTGTTAACTCTTCACTCAGGACAGACTGTAACTTGTCTCCATCTATTTTTATTATCGGAATATTCTGCCAGATAGAAGGATACATCATCATCGAAATAAACACCTGGTCCGGGTTGAGATGGATGCTTTTTTCTCCTGAAGGAATTTCTAAATAGGTTTTTCTCGATATTTTTCTAAGAAATTCTGATGACAGGGTGTTGATTGGTTTTATTCTTCCATCCAGGTCCTGTACAAGAATTCTCCCGAAATATTCAGCCTGTTCTTTATTAACGATCACTGGTTTATCAGCAGGATTTTCCTGAGCTGATAGTACTAAAGAAGATCCTAATGTCAACAGAATGATCAGTGTTGAAGCTTTACCCTTCAGGTTTTTCAACTTTTTATTTAACTGGTAATATCGTGATCCTTTTCCAAATAAGGTCCAGAACATACCAATACCCATCAGGAGGTATCCTGCATAAGTAACCAGCGTGCCGGGTCGGTCTTTGTTTACAGACAATACTGTTCCTTTTTCATCTGTATCATAACTTGCCTGGTAAAATCTGTATCCTGAATAATCCAGTACATTGTTCATATAGATTCGGTAAGGAAAAGATTCAGATTTTGATTTAACTACTACTTCACTGGCATACGACGAAGGGCTTGATGATCCGGGGTACCGTTCCAGTTGAAAATCTTCAAGTTTAATAGAAAACGGCAATTGAATTGCTTTGGATCCATACGAAACATCGAGTGACAGATCTTCTACTTGCACGGTATGCACGGTGGGGAGAAATCCTTCACGATATAACAGGTCAAAGTTCTCGCTTTCGTCTCCAACGGTAACTTTCATCCGGAGTACATCTTCTTTGACAGGATCATTGTCGCCTGGTTTTTCAGGACTACTGATAATGTCAATGACACCTTTATCATGATAATTTAGTGGAACAAAAGACAGGTTGTGTAACCTGAAAACGGTTCGCAATGAAATTTTTTGGAGGCTGTCGGCTGGTATATGGCCAGGTTGCTGACTGGCCATGATGAAGTAATCCAGCGGAAGGGGAGACTCAATATAGAAATCTTCCCCTACCTTTTTGATATTAATTGCGTCCTCGTTTTCAGACTCGAATCCTACAGCATGTCCATGCTCACCAAAGAGTTGGGTTTCTCCTTTTTTCAGAATATGTGTTTCACGGCCTTCACCTTCTGAAACGACCATCTCAATAAATGGCTCTCCCTTTTGATCATCGCTTTTAATTTCGACAGTGGCGTCGGGAAGATAATCGATCAATTCAATTTGAATATTCCGCCCCTGGAATTCAGAGTTCCACGAAAGGTCACTGTTTGAAAAATCAGAGAAGTTTGCTTCCTGTGAAAGCCCTTTGTGAATATCACCTTCAGAGATATGGACCTGCAGAAACTTCTTATCTGAAATGATTGTATTGGATGATTCATTTTCCCGAATACGCATTATTCCGCCCTCTGAATGATATCGCGTGATAAATGCGCCTGTTATGATGACCAGAAAGGATATATGAAACAATAATACTGGCCACTTTGGCTTTTTGTAGAGCCGGTATTTATAGATGTTTGTCAAAAAAGCGATAGCCAGGCCAAACATGATGAGCTCAAACCACCATGAATCGTAGATCACCTGCCAGGCAGCAGCTGTTCCGTAGTCATTTTCAATGAAAGTTGCTACGGCCATAGAAATGGCAAAGGTCAATAGCAACATGAGCGCTAAGGCCGAAGAGCCAAATAATCGGTAAAAAAATCGCATAATCCGGAATTAAAAAACTATCAAAGATATTTAGAAAACGTGCTCTATTTAGCGGATGCAGAAACTTTTTCTTCGTCCCACTTTTCTTGCCGCTGCTTAGCTTGTTCCAGCCATTCAGGCAGAAGATTTTCTTTGAATAGTTCTTTTTCTTTTCTCAACTTCTCCATATCTAAACCTATATATTCCTGGGCTTTTTCTTTTGTTGATATATCTGGCATTTCCACAGGTTGATTATATCCTAATTCAGCCAATAAACGTGCTATTTTTACTCGTGCTTCTTGTGCGCGGACAAGTCCGGAGCTCAGAACTCTTGAAATTTCTACCGGTGAATGGAAAGTAGCACCATGAGCTGCAGCAGCATAATCCCATCTCCATTGAGCATGCCTGATGTCCATTAGAATAGAATCCATTTGCTGTTCGCTGGCCCCAAGATCCCAGCATTTTTTTGCTTCAATATGAGCTTTAACAAGCATTTTCTCCAGATCAATCCTGCTTTCAGCTACCTTGCGCTGTCTTTCATATACATTTTCTTTCAGTTTCTCTGCTTCCTCCCTGTGACAAACCTGGCAGGCATTCTGAATATTATTCAACGGAGACTGAATGTGGTGATCAGTAAACTTTGTTCCACCGACACTTTTATATGGCATGTGGCAGTCTACACAAGAAACACCCCTGTCAGCATGCACGCCGGTGAGATATGTTTCATATCCAGGGTGCTGAGCCTTAAGCATAGGGGCTCTGCTGAGTTGATGTGTCCAGTCTGAAAACTCGATGTTGTCATAGTATTTTTCCATGTCCTCAGCCCGCATTCCTTCTTTCCATGGGAAAACAAGGTAAGGTGTTCCTTCTTTACCCGGAAGGTTCTTGTTGAAGTAATATTCAACGTGGCACTGAGCACATACCAGTGACCTCATTTCCTGGTGAGTAACCTTGGTTATATCTTTTCCCATAGCATCGAAGGCTTCGATCAATGCCGGTCGGGAGATCTTTAATTTCATAGAGTTTGCATCATGGCAGTCTGCACATCCTATCGGATTCACTATCTGATCACCTTTACCAGCCCATTTTCCTGAATAAAATTCAGCGACCCCAATCTCATTCATCAAGCGGGGCACATCAGGACTTTTACATGTCCAGCATGTCGCCGGCATTGGCCCGTCATTGGGTCCGGTAGGTCCACCGGTACGCAAAGTATTGTGAATATCCTCGACAGCATAATAGTGCCCGCGGCCCTGATTATAATCCTTAGAGAATCCATAACCGGCCCATAATATCACGAGGTTAGGATCTTCTTCCAGCATATCACGCATGGCCGAACCACCCTGGTAAGAAACAAAACCTGTGTCGGATGTTTGTAAATAAGATTGATATTCCAATGGATAATATTCGCCCCAAACAGCATTTCGGGGCTCATTTTCACTGATGTCAGCCTGGGGTACATACTTATACTTAGACTCGTTCTTTCTGTTGATAATGCTCGATGCCAGTAATCCCAAAAGGAACACAATAACTAATGTGACTATAAAAAGGACCTTGTTTTTCATTTTGAACTGCTTTTGGATTCGTTAATTTCTTTCTTAAGCCAATCTGGTATGACTACTTGAGTTTGGTTGGTTGGTAATGGTGCAATATTATATTTTACAGTTGATAATCCGTGTAATTTTCCATGGGGAACCGTTCGGTGGCAGCTCCAGCAGGTCCTGTCTAACCGGTCTGATTTGTGAGATTCAATCCAATCGGTATAATTGGCCTGGGTAACTTGCTGCACATGGCATCGGATACAGTTGTTTTGAACAACTTCTTCGGATTCTTCACGCATAAAGATCACTTCCGGTTCAGCCCGAAGTGTAAATATGGTCGCATGATATAATCCGTCTTTTGCTTTAAAATAATATTGATTGAAAATATTGTCATGAGGAACATGACAATCGTTACACGAGGCCCACTCTCTGTGTGAGCTGTGCATCCAGCTATTATAAACAGGTGTCATCACATGGCAATTGACACAGGCCTGGGGATCATCGGAAAGGTAAGATACTACGTGAGCTTCGTAAGCAATAAAAGCACCTAACCCCAGCAATGATGCTATGGAGACCGTTGCGACGGTCCTCCATCCAGTTCTTTTCTTCGGGAAAAAATTCTTAAAAAGTGACAATAGGAATAAGTCGTTTTAATTGTCAAAAGTTAATTAATTAAATTATATTTATCAAAGAGAAACAACCATTTATCACCTCAATTTTTAGCACGATGAGACCATTTTTCATTGCCTTTTTTTTGATGATTTCCTATGTATCTTATTCCCAGGAATTTACTCTTGATCTGGATCTTCGGGATCGGTTTGAATACCGTCACGGGTTTTCAACTTTATTTCCTGACAACACCGAACCGGCTGCTTTTGTCAGGCAGAGAACCCGCCTGAAAATGGGTTATACCAGTTCACTTTTGGAAATAAAATTAAGTGTTCAGGATATTAGTACCTGGGGAGATACCAGGCAGATACTACCCTTCGATGGCAATGATTCTTTTATGCTTTTCGAAGCCTGGGCAAAGATCTATTTGAATGAAAAATGGGCAATTAAGGCGGGTAGACAGCCGATTTCTTATGATAACCAACGAATACTTGGCGGACTGGACTGGGCAATGCAGGGAAGGACCCATGATGCGTTTATGATAAAGTACAATAAAAAGGATTTTAAAGCTGACCTGGCATTTGCATTTAGTCAGGTGGGGGAACCGATTAATGGTAATGATTATAATATCACGGGTTTTTTCACTTATAAAACGATGCAGTTTGCTTACCTCTCTAAGAAATGGGATAAGGCAACAGTGAGCTTTCTATTTTTAAATAATGGCTTTCAAGCTTATTCTGATTCGGCAAATACTGTTGCAGACGGTGTTTATAACAGGCAAACTACCGGATTGTATTTTTCCGCTCCTGCAGGAGATTTTTCTTTTAAAGGATTTGGATACTATCAATCGGGAAAAGCAAACAAGAATTCTGATCTAAGTGCGTACGATTTGGGACTGGAAGTAGCATTCAGTCCGAATAAGTCGGTCTTCGCTGCGGGAGTTGAGATATTAAGTGGAACTGATCAGTCCGGGTCAGAAAATAATAATTCATTCTTCCCTTTATATGGTACTAACCACGCTTTCAATGGGTATATGGACTACTTCTACGTGGGGAATCATGCGAATAATGTTGGCCTCAATGATTACTATCTCAGCAGTACATTTAAGCCTGGTAAAAATAATTCATTGAAAATGGCTCTTCATTATTTTACTGCCAATGCTGATTTAGCTGCAACAGATGATAAGGGACTGGGAACTGAGATAGATTTGGTCTATACCCACCAGATTGTGAAAAATGTAAAAGTTCAGGCAGGATATTCACATATGTTTGCTTCTGATCAAATGAGTCTGATCAAAGGAGGCACTACCAATGAAAACACGAATAACTGGGGTTGGGTTCAACTTTTTGTTAATCCGAATCTTTTTACTCATAGTTTAAATAAGGAAGAGTGATCAGCCCTGGTTCGTGTCCTCACGAATCAGTTGTTTAACAATATAGAGGTACCAGGGTGACGCCCCGCGCCAGGGACATTAATAATAGTTGAATCATTAAAAATAGCAGCTGTTCGATATGTTCCGCAGGGCATGTCGAACTATGGATAGATCGGATCTAAGATCCTTTTTATTCAAGCTACTGACGATAAATGTCAGCATCTTCGATTCAAGATGCGCTAAAGCTAACATCTCGAAGAGCCACAGAATAGAATGTGGTTATAAGCCCTGGTTCGTGTCCTCACGAACCGGTTGTTAAGAGAATTTTAATGAAGCAATTTACCGGCAGGAGATTTAAGAAATGGAGAATCTTGTTAATCTATGAATTCTGTGAATCCTGATTCAGATAACTTTATTGTCCGTTTTTGTCTTGACACAAAAAGGACCAAAAAGGTCAAGACAAAATCAAACCCCCGAAAGCAGAGTGAGTGTGGGAGTGAGAGTGGAGAAATATTATTTTAAATTGGAACTTCTGAATTCAAATTATGCTCGTATTGTAAATAAATTGCGTCAGCAATTCTCTGTTTCCTCTGTGCTCCCATGACGACCTTCCTTTGTCGGTGTCAGGGTTTTCAACTCTGTGGTAAATAACATAAACAGCTTGCTGTTTTCCCCCTTGACGACTTACAGTGTCAGGGCTTTCAGCTTTGCGACCTTTGCGCCATTGCGGTTTATTTTCTTATTCGAGTCAAGAGCAATCCTGTTAATCTTTATAAATCAAGGTTAATCCTGGTTCACGAATTTAGAATAATATGTGATTCAGAAAATCATAGAATCCACTTTTAAATTTTAAGACTAATCATCTCTTCATTTTTGTCTTGATACAAAAACGAAGCAAAAAGATCAAGACAATATCAAATCTCCTTACACACTATCCTTCCCACCCTCGTGATATTGCCATTCCTACCGCGCCCTTCTAAGAAGTATTTTAATTGTATGTGGCTATTATTATCCTCCTTAATCTCGTGTTCCGAACGAATTGTGTCAGCATTTTCTTTGCGACCCTTGCTTCTCGGCAGTGTATTTATGATTTCTATTCGTCCATGGAACGGTCTCCTATCATCCTATTAATCCTAATAATCCTAGTTCAGACAATCTTCTTGTCCTTTTGTCTTGACACAAAAAGGACCAAAAAGGTCAAGACAAAATCAAACCCCCGAAAGCAGAGTGAGTGTGGGAGTGAGAGTGGAGAAATATTATTTTAAATTGGAACTTCTGAATTCAAATTATGCTCGTATTGTAAATAAATTGCGTCAGCAATTCTCTGTTTCCTCTGTGTTCCCATGACGACCTTCCATTGTCGTTGTCAGGGTTTTCAACTCTGTGGTAAATAACATAAACAGCTTGCTGTTTTCCCCCTTGACGACTTACAGTGTCAGGGCTTTCAGCTTTGCGACCTTTGCGCCATTGCGGTTTATTTTCTTATTCGAGTCAAGAGCAATCCTGTTAATCTTTATAAATCAAGGTTAATCCTGGTTCACGAATTTAGAATAATATGTGATTCAGAAAATCATAGAGTCTACTTTTAAATTTTAAGACTAATCATCTCTTCATTTTTGTCTTGATACAAAAACGAAGCAAAAAGATCAAGACAATATCAAACCTCCTTACACACTATCCTTCCCACCAATGACGAAGCTAACGCTTGTCATGGTCTTCGACCTACTGACGATCTCCTAACGTCGATGTCAGCACCTACGGCTCGTGATATTGCCATTCCTACCGCGCCCTTCTAAGAAGTATTTTAATTGTATGTGGCTATTATTATCCTCCTTAATCTCGTGTTCCGAACGAATTGTGTCAGCATTTTCTTTGCGACCCTTGCTTCTCGGCAGTGTATTTATGATTTCTATTCGTCCATGGAACGGTTTCCTATCATCCTATTAATCCTAATAATCCTAGCTCAGACAATCTTCTTGTCCTTTTGTCTTGACACAAAAAGGACCAAAAAAGTCAAGACAAAATCAAACCCCCGAAAGCAGAGTGAGTGTGGGAGTGAGAGTGGAGAAATATTATTTTAAATTGGAACTTCTGAATTCAAATTATGCTCGTATTGTAAATAAATTGCGTCAGCAATTCTCTGTTTCCTCTGTGCTCCCATGACGACCTTCCTTTGTCGGTGTCAGGGTTTTCAACTCTGTGGTAAATAACATAAACAGCTTGCTGTTTTCCCCCTTGACGACTTACAGTGTCAGGGCTTTCAGCTTTGCGACCTTTGCGCCATTGGAGTTTATTTTCTTATTCGAGTCAAGAGCAATCCTGTTAATCTTTATAAATCCTCGTAAATCCTTACTGACGAGGCATAGCCTATCAGCATCCAAGAGGTTCTCCATTTCGAGTCAAGCATACCATTAACTATTAACCTAATCTCTAATAACTTTAATCATAATCGAGTCAAGCGTACTAATAACTTATAACTTTATAACTAATTTCTAACCCCAATAACCAATAACTCAATCTCCAATAACTTGCAAATAAAAAAACCGGGCTGCATTCAGCAACCCGGTTTCCTATGAAATATTTTATTTAGTTCAGTTTACTAGTCTATTCTCTCAATATTAGCACCTAGCGCGTTCAATCGCTTGTCGATATACTGATATCCTCGGTCAATCTGCTCTACATTATGAATAACACTTTCACCTTCAGCAGATAGTGCAGCAATCAATAGCGATACTCCCGCACGAATATCCGGGGAAGTCATCTGGATGCCTCGAAGATTCACCTTTCTGTCCAGTCCGATAACTGTTGCTCTGTGTGGGTCACAAAGAATGATCTGGGCACCCATATCAATAAGCTTATCCACAAAGAACAAGCGACTTTCAAACATCTTCTGGTGAACCAGCACTGTTCCCTGTGCCTGAGTAGCTGTAACCAGTACAATACTCAACAGGTCAGGAGTGAACCCCGGCCATACTGCATCAGCAACGGTTAAAATCGATCCATCAATGAATGTATCAATCGTATAAGATTCCTGGGCAGGGATATGTATATCATCTCCGCGGAATTCCATTTTTATACCCAGCTTCTGGAAAACCTCAGGGATTAATCCAAGCTGGTCTATTCGTGCATCTTTGATCGTTATTTCCGACTGAGTCATTGCAGCCAGTCCGATAAATGACCCGATCTCGATCATATCCGGAAGCATGGTATGGGTCGTTCCCGAAAGTCTTTCTACTCCTTCAATAGTAAGTAAGTTAGATCCGATGCCCTGGATATTTGCTCCCATGCGAACCATCATGCGGCATAATTGCTGAATATATGGTTCACAGGCTGCATTATATATTGTAGTTTTTCCCTTTGCCATTACCGCTGCCATAATAATATTGGCAGTACCGGTCACAGATGCCTCTTCAAGCAACATGTAGGTACCGGTAAGACCATTTTTGGCCTCAATACTGAAGTGGGAAGTTTTATTATCATATTTGAATTCAGCACCTAGCTTTTTAAAACCAAGGAAGTGAGTGTCCAGTCTTCTACGACCGATTTTATCTCCTCCCGGCTTTGGAATCGAAGCTTTACCAAATCTGGCCAATAACGGACCAAGCATCATTACTGATCCTCTTAATGAAGCCGCCTTCTTCTTGTACTCGTCTGAATCGAGGTATTTAAGATCAATGTTGTTAGCTGTAAACCTGTATGATTCATCATCCAGCTTTTCTACTTCCACCCCGATATCATCGAGGAGGTCAATAAGCTTCATTACATCCCTGATGTTCGGGATTTTATGAATAGTTACTGTTTCTTCAGTAAGTAAAACTGCACAAAGTATTTGTAATGCTTCGTTTTTCGCTCCCTGGGGAATGATCTCCCCCTTCAATTTTGCATTACCCTGAATTCGAAATGATCCCATTTAGTATTTTCTCTTTTTCTTTTTTCCGCCGCCTTTGCTGCCTTTGCTTGATGAAGGTCTGTTTTCTTTGTCTCGATATAACGGGCTGATCAGGTTTTTACCCAATATCGCATCCCTGTCAATATCCAGCTTTCCACCGGCTAATTTTTCAATTTGTTCAAGTAGAACGTTGTCTTCAATGTTATCCTTGTTCCAGGTCATGTAAAAAGTTTTCATCAACCTGGCAATATAGACCACTGCTTCTGTTTTTTGATTCGGGTCTTCCATATCAATTGCTTCTTGGATCAGCAACTCGATGTTGACACCATAATGGCGATATCGCATGTGGTTATGCTGGTTGTATTCAACCTTTCGAGGCTTTTTCTCCAGCGTATCAGGGCTCGGCTTAGGGAAAGGACTGTCTACATCCAATTCAAATTTTGAGATGATAAATAGATCATCCCATAATTTCTGGAGGTTCTCTTTTGTGTCTTTCAGATCAGGAATGATCTGTTTCATCATTTCTATCAGTGCTTTAGCATAACGGGTGCGCTGATCTTTATCATCGACTTCGTGGGTGATGTAGTCGACTAATTTCTGAACGTTTCTACCATATTCCCTGAGAATAAGGTGGTTTCTCTGTGTGTTATAATCCATTATAGGGTTGTTTTAACCGCTGAAATCTATTCAATTATCCTCAGCTTCGCAAAGCTAAGGAGTAATGTTTTTTCTCCAAAATGTTCAAACTTAACTTTTGCCTTCTTGCCAGGCCCTCTGTCATCGATCTCAAGTACCTCGCCAAAACCAAATTTCAGGTGCTCGACTTTATCTCCTGCTTTCAGGTTAGTAATGTCTGAAGCCTCAAATCCTGCACTTGGAGTATGTTCTTTGGAAGGCTGACGCTGCTGGCTTTTTGTGCGGTCCTTGTTGATACTTGACACAAGGTTTCTCGCGTATCCACCTGCATTTGATCCGCCCCCGGCAAAACTAGGCCTCTGACCCGGCATTGATTCAGGCTGACGACTGCCATACCGTGTACTCATTTTAATAAACTGAGGATCGAGTTCATCAATAAATCGACTTGCCTCACACATCTTCAGGTTTCCAAATCGATATCTCGATGTTGCAAAGCTAAGATACAACTTCTTTTCCGCACGTGTTATTGCTACGTAGAAAAGTCTTCTTTCTTCTTCCAGATCAGCACGGCTATTTAGCATCATTTGACTTGGGAAGAGGTCTTCTTCCATGCCGACAATATAGACATAAGGAAACTCCAGTCCTTTTGCTGAGTGAATAGTCATAAGCGTGACCTTATCTTTGTCTTCAGCTGAAGATTCATCAGCACTGGTCAGCAAGGCAACATCCTGAAGGAAAGCATCCATCGATCGGTCTTCCACATCTTCACTTTCTGCAAAATCTTTGATCGCATTCAGCAATTCCTGAACGTTTTCATAGCGGCTCAGGCCTTCAACTGTCTTGTCAGAATAAAGCTCTCGCAAAATTCCCGATCCTTTTGCAATCGCTGTTGCGGCATCAAAAGCATCTTTTTGCTCTACTTCCTTCTTAAAACTCTTGATCAGGGTAGTAAAACCATCAATTGCATTCGCAGCCCGTCCTGAAAAGAAACGATGAGGATTTTGTATTACCTCCCAAAGGGAAAGGTTGTTTTCATAAGCTGCAACGATGATCTTTTCAACAGTTGTATTACCGATACCACGTTTAGGGTAGTTGATAATACGACGTAGCGATTGTTCGTCATCGTGGTTGACTGTGTAACGCATGTAGGCGATCAGGTCCTTGATCTCCTTACGCTGATAGAATGAAAGACCACCAATGATCTTGTAGGGGATATTCATTTTTCTCAGCGCTTCCTCCATCGATCTCGATTGAGAGTTGGTTCGATAGAGAATGGCGAAATCACTATTTTCAAGCTGATTGTTCATCTTTTCTTCAAAGATGGATTGAGCGACCAGCCTTCCTTCTTCATTGTCGCTTTGAGCTTTGATGACCTCGATCTGATCACCTTCCTCGTTAGATGTCCAGACGCTTTTCTTTAGCTGAGCCTTATTCTTAGCGATGATCGCATTGGCAGACTGAACAATATTTTTTGTACTTCTGTAATTTTGCTCGAGCTTGATGATCTTGAGCTCCGGATAGTCTTTTTCGAAGTTCAGTATATTTCTAATGTCGGCACCCCGGAAAGCATAGATACTTTGTGCATCGTCACCTACCACACAAATGTTTTGGTGAACCGCTGCCAGTTTCTTTGTGATCAGGTACTGACTCAGGTTGGTATCCTGAAACTCATCGACCATGACATATCTGAATCGATGCTGATATTTTAACAGGGCATCCGGAAAGTTTTTGAAAAGTATATTGGTGTTGAATAACAAGTCGTCAAAATCCATAGCAGATGATTTGACACAACGCTTTACATATGCTTCGTAAAGTTGTGCCATCTTTGGTTTCATCGCTGCTTCATCTTCAGCTCTGATTGCCGCATCCTGCTGGTAGCGCTGCCAGGAGATCAACCGGTTTTTTGCTCCCGAGATCCTGCCCAATACGCTATTCACTTTATATGTTTTGTCATCAAGGTTAAATTGCTTTATCAACTGTCTGATTAGCTGTTTACTATCGTCAGTATCGTAAATAGTAAAGTTACTGGGATAACCAATATGATGAGCTTCTGATCGTAATATTCTCGCAAAAACCGAGTGAAAGGTACCCATCCAGAGGCTTCTGGCATCGGGTCCGACCACATTTTCGATACGCTCGCGCATTTCTCTGGCAGCCTTATTGGTAAAGGTCAGTGCCAGAATCGAAAAAGGATCAACATTCTTTTCCCTGATCAGATGAGCGATACGATAGGTTAATACTCTTGTTTTTCCTGAGCCCGCACCTGCGATGATCATGCTTGGGCCTTCCACGTTCAGGACACCTTCCCGCTGCGGAGGGTTCAGGTGGTCCAGATATTCCAAATTCTCTCTATTGTCCATATTCATCAGTCTACAAATTTAGAAAAAAAATAACGGAGAGAAAGTGAGGGAAAGCCTTATTGTCGCAGGATGTCAAAAAAATATTTACAGAAGCGTTAATCGACCTGAAATTTCACCTTTTACAAAAAAGACTTTTCTTACATGAGAATTTTTTATTTGGATAGGTATTTATTTCTCATGCTTAATTTTTACTTCGTTCATATGGTTTAATTTAGGTAGATTTGCAATTAAATTAATAGAGGAGATAAGAAATGTTAATCGTCAGAGATAAGTTAGTATCAGATGACATCAAGGAAAAGTTTTTTGTTTGCAACCTTGAAAAGTGCAAAGGAGCTTGTTGTGTGGAAGGTGATCTTGGTGCGCCATTGAACTTTGATGAGTTGGACACAATGGAGGAAATCCAGGAGCATGTCAAGCCATATCTGAGTGAAGAGGGTAGGGAAGAGATTGAGAAACAGGGTCCATATGTCGTTGATTTTGAAGGCGATTATTCTACTCCGACTATTGATGGTAAAGAATGTGCTTATGCATTTTACGACGAAAAGGGCATTCTAAAATGTGGGATTGAGCAAGCATACCTCGACGGTAAAATAGATTATAAAAAGCCAATCTCCTGCCACTTATATCCGATCAGGTTAAGCAAGTTTCAAAATCTTGAGGCCCTGAACTATGACCGATGGGATATTTGTTCGCCTGCTTGTTCTTTTGGCAAAGAACTTCATGTTCCGATCTACAAATTCTTAAAAGAGCCACTTATTCGTAAGTACGGAGAAGACTGGTATAAAGAATTGGTCCGATTGATCCAGCAGGAAGACGAATAATTATTTTTTTATTACTATTCCTGCTCTGAAAAAAAGAATGTTATCTGTCAGATTTTCAGTTCCTCTTTCGCTAATGTTATCCAGGTAATCTGTGGTAGGATTTAAAAAACCAGCCGCAGCAGTGATTCCCAGGTAATCGTATGGATAATATTGAATGGTAAAAGTCAGTGGGATCACAGCACTGATATTGCCATACGTTTCGTTTTGGTTTCTAGTCTGGGGAATATCAAGTAAGCGATTGCCATCTGCATCTTCCGGATCGAATCTGATTATACCGATTCCAGCTCCCAGTCCACCTTTCCACTGATCACGATCTATAAACCACCAGTTGATCTCAGGGTAAATACTAATAATTGATGATTTGAAATATGTATTCGTATCATCTATGGCTGCACTGGTGGAATAAGAACCTCCTGAGATGCTTCCTGCCATTATATTGAAGGCGAAGTGAAGAGTTTTATTATTTAGGGAATGATAAGCTGCAGAAAAATTAAATCTGAACTGATCGTATCCATTTCCAAGGTCACCACGATAAGCTATCGGGCCTCCGGTAATCATAAATAGTTTTTCCTTTTTCTCAACGCTTTTGGTATTTGTAGTATCCTGGGCACTGGTGGAAAAAGCAAAAAGTATAAAAACCGATATCAGACTTAAAAATTTAGACATAAAAAAACCCTGACGAGGTTAAACTGGTCAGGGTAATTTATATTAAAGATCAGATAAATCAAATGTATCCATGAATGCAGTGGTGAACTGACCTTTCTTAAAGTCAGGATCATCCATCAGCTTAATATGGAATGGAATTGTTGTTTTGATACCTTCAATTACAAACTCTTCAAGAGCACGCTTCATTCTCACAAGGCATTCTTCTCTTGTCTGAGCACTAACGATAAGCTTAGCGATCATCGAATCATAATTCGGCGGAATAGTATATCCGGCATACACGTGAGTATCTACACGAACTCCATGTCCTCCCGGAATATGAAGATTAGTGATCTTACCCGGAGAAGGTCTGAATTCTTTTGACGGATCTTCGGCATTGATACGGCACTCCATAGCGAACAGGTTAGGGTAGTAGTTTTTACCCGAAACTTTTTCGCCAACGGCCACTTTGATCTGTTCTTTGATCAGGTCAAAGTCAGTAACTTCTTCCGTTATCGGGTGTTCTACCTGGATACGAGTATTCATTTCCATGAAATAGAAGTCACCGTGTTTATCCACAAGGAACTCAACAGTACCAGCACCTTCGTAACGTATAGCCTCGGCAGCCTTAACAGCAGCTTTACCCATTTTGTCACGAAGCTTTTTGTCAAGGATCGGAGAAGGTGTTTCTTCCACAAGCTTCTGGTGACGACGCTGGATCGAGCAATCTCTTTCTGATAAGTGACATGCTTTACCGTATTGGTCACCCATTACCTGGATCTCCACGTGACGTGGTTCCTCGATAAACTTCTCAAGGTATATACCATTATTTCCAAATGCAGCTTCAGCTTCCTGTCTGGCACTAGCCCAGGCTTTGTCAAAGTCTGCTTCACTTTTAATGATTCGCATACCTTTACCACCACCACCGGCAGTAGCTTTGATGATCACCGGATACTTGATCTTTTTAGCAAGTTTTTTTCCTTGTTCAGCAGATTCTAACAATCCTTCAGAACCTGGAATCGTCGGAACTCCAGCTGCTATCATGGTTGCTTTGGCTGTAGCCTTATCACCCATCTTATCGATGTTTTCAGGTGATGCACCAATGAATTTAATATTGTAGTCCCTGCAAACCTGTGAAAACTCTGCATTTTCAGAGAGGAAACCATATCCCGGATGAATGGCATCGGCATTGGTGATCTCAGCTGCAGAGATGATTTTTTGAATGCTCAGGTATGACTCTTTACTAACCGCGGGGCCGATACAAACAGCCTCATCTGCAAATTTTACATGGAGACTTTCTTTATCGGCAGTACTGTAAACAGCTACCGTCTTGATCCCCATTTCTTTACAGGTTCGGATAATACGCAATGCGATCTCACCCCTGTTGGCAATTAATATTTTTTTAAACACAACGATTTTATTTAAATCAGACAATCAATTAAGATGGGTCAACCAAAAATAATGGCTGATCATATTCAACTGGAGATGCATCGTCAACTAAGATTTTAACGACCGTTCCTTTGATCTCTGATTCAATTTCATTGAATAACTTCATCGCTTCTACGATGCATACAGTCTGACCTGGTTTAACTTCATCGCCCACCTGGATGAATGGATCACTCTCAGGATTAGCAGAGCGGTAGAAAGTACCGATCATTGGAGATTTGATTGTTATATAGTTGCCCTCACCTCCTGATTCAGCAGTTGCTGCAGGTTGAGATGGTTGAGCAGAAGGTTGTGGAGTCTGAGCAGCAGGTGCTGGTGCAGGGGCCGGAGCCGGAGCAGCCGGAGCACTTGGTGCTGAAGACGGCATATTTTTCAGCATCTCAAGAACTTTTTCGTTCAAGGCAGCTGATCTTTTAATTTTAAGCTTAATCTGGTCAGTTTCGATATTAACTTCTTCCAGTCCGCTTTCTGAGATAAAATCGATTAAATCTTGGATTTCTTTTGCTTTCATGGTTGTTATTTTACGCGTTCAACATACGAACGAGTTCGGGTGTCTACTTTAATTTTTTCATCCTGGTTAATAAAAAGGGGAACCTGAATGGTTGCACCTGATTCTAGTTCAGCAGGCTTGGTGGCGTTGGTTGCTGTGTCACCTTTAAGGCCTGGTTCTGTATAAGTTACTGTAGCCTCAATAAATGGAGGCATTTCCATATTTAATGGTTTTTCAGTTTCTGCGTGGTAAATGATCTCTACCTCCTGACCCTCTTTCATCAGGTCGGCATTTTCAACAAGATCTGCCTGTAATTGTACCTGCTCAAATGTATTGGTATCCATAAAATGGTATCCCATATCATCCTGATAAAGAAACTGGTGAGGTCTTCGCTCGATACGAGCTGTAGTAACTTTAACTCCTGAGTTAAAGGTATTCTCAATCACCTTACCTGTTTCAATGTTTTTAAGCTTGGTTCTTACAAAGGCTGCGCCTTTACCGGGCTTTACATGCTGGAATTCTACAATAGTATAAAGACCATTATTATACTCTATGCACAATCCATTTCTAAAATCCGCAGTTGTTGCCATATCTTAAAGTCTAATTTACGAATTTAATCTTAAAAATAGTGATAGTTTATTTCGGATCGTAAGCCCATTTAATATAGACTGATCCCCATGTGAAACCACCGCCAAATGCAGCTAATATAATATTGTCACCTTTTTTTAGTTGGTTTTCATAATCCCAAAGACAAAGAGGGATTGTTCCGCTGGTGGTATTACCGTAACGCATGATGTTCAGCATTACTTTATCTTCGCCTACACCCATTCGGTTGGCTGTGGCATCGATGATCCTTTTATTCGCCTGGTGAGGCACCAGCCATCTTACGTCATCACTGGTAAGATCATTTTTTTCCATGATCTCTGCGGCTACATCAGCCATGTTGGTCACAGCAAATTTAAATACTGCCGAACCTTCCTGATAAACGTAGTGCTCACCAGCAGCCAGGGTTTCTGCAGATGCAGGCCTGCGGCTTCCGCCAGCTTTCATGTGCAGGTATTGTTCCCCTGAACCATCAACCTTCAGAATGCTGTCCTGTATTCCGAAACCTTCTTCATTTGGCTCCAATAATACAGCTCCACCACCATCTCCAAAGATAATGCAGGTTGTTCTGTCGCTATAATCAATGATCGAAGACATTTTATCTGCGCCTACGACGATCACTTTTTTTGCTTTGCCTGTTTCGATAAACTGGCTACCGGTAACTAAAGCATTCAAGAAGCCTGAACAGGCTGCCTGAACATCGTATCCGTATGCATTTTTAGCTCCAACACCATTAGCGATGATATTTGCTGTGGCAGGAAATAACATGTCTGGCGTGGTAGTTGCACACAAGATCATGTCGATTTCTTCCGGAGAAGTGCCTGTTTTTTCAAGAAGACCTTTTACGGCATTTATTCCAATAACAGATGTGCCCTGATCCTTTCCCTTCAAAATCCTTCTCTCATTGATACCTGTTCGGGTGGTGATCCACTCATCTGTCGTGTCCACCATTTTTTCAAGTTCCTTATTATCCAAGACATAGTCAGGAACCCAACCCTGTACACCTGTTATAGCTGCTTGTACTTTTGTCATTATAATATTTTGTTATAGCCGAAAAAGCGGCTGTCTTAAATTCGATTGCCTGCCGACAAATTTAAGACTGCATTTAATATAAAAAAACCTCACTTAAAATTAATTAAGCGAGGTTGCGCTTTTTTTATTAAAATATCTAAGCTAAAACTTCTTTTTCTAATACTACTTTACCCTTATAATACAATTTTCCCTCATGCCAGTAAGCTCTGTGAGGCATGTGATGTTCTCCTGTCACTTTACACTCTACTAACGTTTTAGGGGTAGATTTGTAATGTGTTCTTCTTTTGTCTCTTCTAGTCTTCGACGTTTTTCTCTTAGGATGCGCCATCTTCTTGTATATTATCTTTTAATTATAATCAGAAAAATTGATCACTTAATTGATCCTTTCCGATTTTGCGTTTGCAAACTAAATCAATTGAATCTTTATATTCAAGTGATGTTCAAATAATTGTCGTTAAAGTAAATGAATTAATTAGGTCAAGCTCCCAGTTTTTCTTCAGATATGGGGTGTGTCATGTATTCCGGAGTGTGATTTATATAAGGATTTTTTAAAATCACTAAATTCAGATCTTTTTTGTAGTGGCTTCATGAATATCAGATCTGAAAAAAGAATTATTCTGAGTAAGGATATAAAATAAAAAACCCCGTCTGATATTTTCAGACGAGGTTTAATCTTTTCATCAGAGAAGATTATGCTAATACTTCTTTCTCTAAAACTACTTTACCTTTATAATAAAGTTTGCCTTCGTGCCAGTAAGCTCTGTGAGGCATGTGATGCTCGCCAGTTACTTTGCACTCAACAAGAGTTTTTGGAGTAGATTTATAATGAGTTCTTCTCTTATCTCTTCTCGTTTTCGACGTTTTTCTCTTAGGATGTGCCATTTTAATCTATTTTTAAAGCCTTATTTCTAATCTATTTATTTTTTAATCCTTTTAATTTTTCCCATCTCGGATCGATATCCTGATTATCATCGGGAGAATCATCTCCGTCATCATCATCACCGAAGGTATACCAGTTCTCCTCATCGTCATCCTCATCCTTATATCGGGGATGAAGCTTTTTCATCGGAATCGATACCCTTATCAATTCGAACATTAAAGGTCCGAAATCAATCTCATCTGTGTCGCGCTCAATAAGAAATAAGTTGTTGTCCAATTCTTCATTGTGATCTCCAAACTTAAATATTATGCGCTCTTTCAGATCGATCGGATAATCAAACTCGTCCAGAGAACGGTCGCAAACTAAACCAATAGTACCATCAAATTCAAATGTTGCGTTTAACATCGTTTCTGATTTATCGAGAATCAGTTTTGTTTTGATGTCTGCATCAGTCGCTTCATCATACTCATGTTCTTCCAGAAACTCGTTGTTCAGGTGATAGTCAAACTCGTGCTCACCTGCCTTAAGTCGTTGAATATTAACGATATGTTCAGCTTTCTTAGACACTACCGGTTTAATTAAGGTCGCAAATTTAGCAATAATTATTTATTTGACGAATTTTTTTGGCAAAAGACTCTAACCTTTTGATGGATTTTCCTCATTAAGGGGAGCTGATTCAAAGGTAGAATACTCTTTTCTATTCTTAACGATGTCAATAGCAGTAAAGATAGCCTGCATCATTGAGGTTGGGTCCGCCTGGTTTTTCCCAACAATATCATAGGCTGTTCCATGATCCGGGGATGTCCGGATGATCGGCAATCCTGCTGTAAAATTTACTCCTGTTTCAAACGCCAGTGTTTTAAAAGGTATCAGTCCCTGGTCGTGGTACATAGCAAGGATAGCATCATACTTTTTGAAGCTGGCAGTACCAAAGAAACCATCAGCAGGATATGGGCCAAAAACAAGGTTGCCTTTATTTTTTAGTTCGATAATAGCAGGAGAAATAATATTTTCTTCCTCATCTCCCAAAAGTCCCATTTCACCAGCGTGTGGGTTCAGTCCCATTACAGCTATTCTGGGTTTTTTAATCCCAAAATCATGTTTCAGGCTACTGATCATCACTTCGAGCTTGTCAATGATCTTTTCCTTACTAAGCTTCCCTGCCACATCTTTAAGTGGGATGTGCCCGGTCATTACTGCCACTCTCAGTTCATCGCTTACCAGAAACATCAACTCATTTTTGACGTCACAACGATTTGCAAGGTATTCAGTGTGTCCCGGAAAATCGAAGTCGTCTTGTTGAATGTTATGTTTATTGATCGGTGCCGTGACTAGCGCATCAATATGCCCTTCTTTAGCGTCATTTACAGC
This sequence comes from Mangrovivirga halotolerans, assembly GCF_026241165.1. Lineage (GTDB taxonomy): Bacteria > Bacteroidota > Bacteroidia > Cytophagales > Cyclobacteriaceae > Mangrovivirga > Mangrovivirga halotolerans. Next base: position 195,079 of record NZ_JAPFQN010000004.1, read on the forward strand.
TTTTTCCAGGGCTTTAAACGCATATTCACCACCTTCGGAAGTCGATTTACCCATGTTTATCTCTACAGGGTGGTCCCACACATTTACCACATTGATCTTTTTAGGAATAAAATCATTGTCATTCTTTACGTGAGTGTAGTTGAAATTATCGACATTCATCGCTTTGCGGTAAAATGAAAGTGTTTTAGTCGATCCATAGATCACAGGAGTGAATTGCTTAGTCATTCTGTTGTCAATGAGTGACTTAATGATCACCTCAGTCCCGATACCGTTAAGGTCACCGATGGTAATTCCAATTTTTGGCAGATCATCTTTACTTCCATTTTCCATTGTAAATGCGAGTTTTTCTTTGAAATTGTGGTAAATCGAATGCTAATTTAAGGGAAATCTATTATATAGATAAATATAATTCAAATTAACATCTGATATCTTGCAAAAAGTCAAACCTAAAAAGCACCTGGGTCAACATTTTTTAAAAGACCTCAATATTGCCAGAAAGATAGCTGATTCGCTTCAAAGCGGGGATAGATACGATAAACTTTTGGAAATCGGACCTGGCACTGGGGTGCTTACCCAATTTCTTTTTGAAAAGGATGAGTTTGATGTTTGGTGTTTTGATGTCGATAAGGAATCTGTAGATTACCTTCATGAGAAGTATCCTGAAAAAAAAGATCAGGTTTTACTCGCTGATTTTCTCAAAAAAGATCTTTCATTTTTTGAAGAACCTTTCGGAGTAATTGGTAATTTTCCTTATAATATATCGTCGCAAATTTTCTTCAGGGTGCTCGATTTCAGAGATAAAATTCCTGAAGTAGTGGGAATGATTCAAAAGGAGGTAGCCGATCGGTTGGTGTCTCCTCCAGGTAATAAACAATATGGCATCTTAAGTGTTTTACTTCAGGCTTTCTATGATCTGGAATACTTATTTACAGTAGAACCGGGGGTCTTTGTACCACCACCAAAAGTGAGGTCAGCGGTAATCAGACTGACCAGAAATGAAAGACAAAGCCTTGAGTGTGATGAGAAACTTTTTTTTAAATTAGTTAAGCAGGGTTTTCAAAACCGTAGAAAAACATTGAGGAACGCACTTAAACCTTTAAATTTACCTCCTTCCATGAAGGAACATGAGTTTTTAAGTAAGAGGGCAGAGCAGCTTTCGGTCGATGACTTTTTAAAACTAACTAGAGATCTTGAACAGCACAGAAGAGAAAATACCGTTTGAATTAAGTAACGAACTGCTTCAGCAACTTCAGGAAGCAGTTGAGGAACGCAATGGGCCCCGGGTCATCGATCTGCTGGAGGGAGCCAGTTATGTGGATATTGCCGATATTCTTTATGAGTTCAATACGGATGATTCTAAATATATTCTCGAACTCCTTGATGATGAAACTGCAGCAGATATTATCAATGAGCTTGAGGAAAGTACCAGAGGCAAATTTCTAAGGATTTTTACTGCTGAAGAAATTGCTGAATATCTTCATCACCTCGATTCGGATGATGCAGTGGATATCATTAACGAGCTGCCAAACAAAGAAAAGGATGAGGTGATCGTTCGGCTTCCGGACGAAGAAATGAGGGGATATGTTCTCGATCTGATGCGGTATGATGAAGATTGTGCCGGTGGTCTGATGGCTAAAGAGTTGATTAAATGTAATGTCAACTGGACTGTCAATCAATGTATCGATGAGATTAGAAGACAGGCGGAAAATGTAGAGCGTATCTACAGTTTATATGTTGTAGATAATGATGAGAAATTTCTCGGCAGGGTATCACTTAAAAGAATTATCCTTTCAAAAGACAATACTCTGATCGCGGATATATATGAACCGGAGGCTATTTCAGTAGAAACCTCGATGGATGAGGAGGAAGTAGCCGATCTGATGCGGAAGTACGACCTTGATTCTGTACCCGTAATTAACGTATTGGGCAAACTGGTCGGAAGAATTACTATTGATGATATCGTAGATGTGATTACCGAACAGGCTGAAGAAGAAAGGCAGATCATGGCCGGTATCTCGGAGGATGTAGAGGAAGACGATGGTGTCTGGATGTTATCTCGTGCACGTTTGCCATGGTTGTTAATTGGATTACTGGGAGGTATGATCGGTGCCAGAGTGATCAGTTATTTTGATGAACAAGTTCAGGCTGTAACTGCACTGGCATTTTTTATTCCACTCATCACTGCGACGGGTGGAAATGTGGGTATTCAGTCATCTTCGCTGGTCGTTCAGTCACTAGCGACAAGGTCTGCATTTGAAAAGGGAATGTTCAGCAGGTTGATAAAAGTATTATCAGTAGCTCTTCTCAATGGATTAGTGCTTTCCGCGATTGTTTTTGGAGCCTCAGTAGTACTTAGTATGCCATACGATCTTGCTTTTGTGATTTCAATAGCATTGTTTAACGTGGTTATTCTGGCATCCCTGATGGGTACTTTAACTCCTTTAATCTTAGAGAAATTTGGTGTTAACCCGGCTTTGGCTTCCGGGCCATTTATTACTACCGCTAATGATATTCTCGGTCTGACTGTTTATTTTACCATTGCCCATATTCTGTTATAGAAATGAAAAAATGTCTGATCATAGATAAAATGCACGAAAGTATCATTACTGGACTGCAAAAATTAAAAATTGCTGTTGAATATAAACCAGACCTGACTCCGGATGATTTACCGGATCAGCTCGAAGGTATTAATATATTGGTAGTTAGATCTAAAGTCAGGATCGATCAGTCACTGTTGATGAATGCCAGTGACCTTGAGATTGTTTGTCGGGCAGGTGCAGGTATCGATAATCTGGATACTGATCTGCTGGAAGAGAAAGGAATAGAGATAATTAATGCCCCGGAAGGAAACAGGGATGCGGTGGCTGAACATACGCTAGCGTTGATGCTTTCACTCCTTAATTATATACCAAAATCTGATGTTGAAGTTAGAAAGTCGATATGGGATCGAGAAGGAAACAGGGGGTATGAACTGAAAAATCGAACAATTGGACTCATAGGATATGGTTATATGGGGCGTGCAGTAGCTCGGAAATTACAACCTTTTAAGCCCGAAATTATAGCTTATGATAAGTATTTACCTAAAATAGATGATGATTTTGCCAAAAAGGTTTCTTTAGAGGAGTTACAGGAAAAAGCAGATGTTGTCAGCTTACACATACCTCTTACAGATGAGACCAGAAATATGGCAGATGATGATTTTTTTAATAAATTCAGAAATAAAATACTGTTTATTAATACAGCAAGAGGGGAGATAACGAATTTTAAATCCCTGGTAAATGCATTTGAAAATAATAAGGTCTGGGGGATGGGGTTAGATGTGCTTCCGGTTGAAAAACTTGATAAACTAACCAGTGAAGAGGAAGATCTTTTTAATAAATTGACTAAAATGCCAAACACTCTTTTTACTCCCCATGTAGCGGGCTGGACATTTGAAAGTTATAAAAAGATCAGCGAGGTTATCGTGGAAAAGATAGCCCTGGTGCTTAATAAGAATTGACTTTTTGGAAAAGTTTAAAAATATAATTACCCGAATTAAGAGGATTCCTGAAAATCCGATTTTAACAGCTTCACTGGTGTTGCTGGGGGCTTCCCTTGTGGTATTTTCTTTAAGTTTTAATTACTATCTCACACATCCGGATCAGTTTAAAGAAGCAATCCTAGCAGAAGCTCATGGGATGTTATTTGACCTTGCAATTATTGGTATTTTGATCTATTGGTTAAATCAAAAGGGTGAGGAGCGTCAACGGATCAAAACCTATAAAGATGAAATAGATGATTTTAGATTGTGGGAGTCAGATGAGGCAGCATTCCGGACGGTAGGTAATATTAAGCGATTAAACAGGCACCGGATTTATAATATTAATCTGGTAAATACTCATTTGGCTCGAACCAACCTTAATTATGTTATTTTAAAAGGAAGTAATTTAAATAATTCAAACCTCTCAGGCTCAAAACTTATTGAGTCCAATCTTGAAAATGCCCGTTTAAACCAGACAGATTTTGATAACGCAAATCTTAATCAGGCAAATCTTCAGAAAGCGTATGCTTCAGGGGCAATTTTTAAAGATGCTTTTATGATTAAAGCTAATTTTAGAGGTGCATTTTTGATCAAAGCAGATTTTACAAATGGATTTTTGATGGAATCTGATCTTAGGGAAGCATATCTGACCGGTGCTGAATTTGCTCAGGCAAACCTTTATAAAGCTGATCTGAGAGGAGCAATTGGCCTTAATGTAGAACAGTTTAAGGATGTTCGTTCGTTATTTCTTGCAAAACTGGATCCTGACATAGAAGAGAAGATCAAAGAGTTGTATCCTGAACTGCTAGGTAAATAAGAAAAGCTTCAGACTTTATTATTTTCGGTATTTTGATTATCTTTGCCATGAGTTTGAGGGAATAAAACACCAAATTCAATTTAACGGGGCTCTTTCCAGTTCCGTTATTTTTATTGTCAAAGCCGAAGAGAAAATTCAAAAAATATTTAAAGAGTTATGTCAAAAGTATCTTACTATACTAAAGAGGGTTTACAGCGTATTAAAGATGAATTGGAGCACCTTAAAACAAAAGGTAGATCAGATATTTCCAAGCAGATCGCTGAAGCCAGAGACAAGGGAGATCTAAGTGAAAACGCAGAATATGATGCTGCTAAAGATGCCCAGGGATTGTTGGAAATGAAAATTTCACAACTTGAAAACCTAGTTGCCAATGCCAGACTGTTAGATGAAACTAAGATCGATACTTCTAAAGTGTCACTTCTTGCTAAGGTCAAGCTAAAAAACAAAAAGAATGGCATGGAAGTAACCTATATGCTTGTTTCTGAAGAGGAGGCTAATCTCAAAGAAGGAAAGATTTCTGTGCAATCACCAATCGGAAAAGGTATATTAGGAAAGAAGGTTGGAGAAACCGCAGTTGTGGAAGCTCCTGCCGGAAAAATAGAATTTGAAATATTAGATATTAGTATTTAATAGTATGTCTTCAATTTTCACTAAGATCATTAACAGAGAAATTCCCGGCCATATTGTTGCCGAGGATGATAGTTATATCGCTTTTCTGGATATTCAACCTTTAGTTCACGGCCATTTGCTTGTGGTTCCTAAAAAGGAGGTAGATTACATTTTTGATCTTGATGATGATACTTATTCCGGATTGATGCTCTTTGCTAAAAAAGTTGCTGCAGGTCTTAAAAAAGCAGTTGATTGTAAGAGGATCGGGGTTGCAGTAATCGGACTCGAAGTTCCTCATGTTCATGTTCATCTTGTTCCAATGAATTCCATGGGTGATATAAACTTCTCCAGACCTAAGTTGGAACCTTCGGATGAAGAACTTTCTGAAATGGCAGAAAAAATTAAGAAAGAACTGTAGTTATATTATAGAAATAATTTTGAAACCGGGTTGTGGATTGCAGCCCGGTTTTTTTATTTGTGATAAGTTATTAGAGATTGGGTTATTAAGTTACTAGTTATTAGAGATTAAGTGATTGGTTATTAGTACGCTTTACTCGAAATTGTCTGATCTTAAAAATGTTGACACTTATCGACAGTGAGGATTTACAGGATTATGAGATTAAGAGGAATACGCTTGACTCTCATAACAAATGAAAAATGCACCGCAAATCCATAGACCCTGACATCGACATTAGGAGATCGTCAAGGGGGCGCAAAGGTCGCAAAGCTGAAAGCCCTGACACTGTAAGTTGTCAAGGGGAAAAACAGCAAGCTGTTTATTTAATTCACCACAGAGTTGAAAACCCTGACACCGACAAAGGAAGGTCGTCATGGGAGCACAGAGTACACAGAGAGAATTGCTGACGCAATTAATTCGGAATGCGAGATTCAATAGGATATTATTAGTCTAATTTAATTAAGATGTTTCTTAGAAGGGCGCGGTGGGAATGACAATATCACGAGGGTGGGTAGGCTGTGTTGTTGCAGGATTGATAGTGTCTTGACTTTTTTGCTTCGTCACGGATCAAGACAAAAATGAAGAGAGAAATACACTTTTATTATTAAAAGAGGAATGGAAATAGAAATTTGGTGAATATTTATAAGAAATTAAGTTACTGGTTGATGCTCTTCGAGATGTTAGCGCAGCGTATTTAGAGGTTTGAATAAAAGAGGAGTTTAGATCCGGTTTATCTGTTTCGTGAGGACACGAACCAGGGCGGCAGTTAGTTAATAGGTTATTGAGTTATTAGTTAATAGAGATTAAGTTATTGGTTATTAGTTAATAGAGATTTAAGTTATTGGTTATTAGTTAATAGATGTGAATCCCTAAATAAGGTTGATTGTTTTTATTTGGCTCTCCCGGGATTCTCATTGATAAATGCTTTCCATGACTTAGGAGAACTGCTTACCACCCCATCCTGGTAATGATGACACAAAGCAACACCCAAAGCATCAGTCGCATCGAGAAGTTTTTCTGTATGGTCAAATTTTAATAGCTGTTGTAGCATCGAGGCAACTTGTTCCTTAGAAGCATTTCCGTTTCCGGTTACCGACTGCTTAATTTTCTTAGGTGAATATTCAAATATTGGGATGTCCCTGTTCAGAGCTGCTGCCATTGCAACACCTTGAGCCCGGCCAAGTTTTAACATCGACTGTACGTTCTTGCCGTAAAAAGGAGCTTCAAGAGCTACTTCATCCGGAAGATAGTCGTCAATTAGAGAAGTGATCCGATCAAAGATCTTTTTTAATTTCAATTCGTGACTTGAATATTTCTTTAAATGGATAACACCATATTGAATTAATCGGATTTGTGTATTTTTAACTTCGATTAGTCCGTATCCCATTACCTGGGTACCCGGATCGAGACCAAGAATAATACTTTCCTTTTTGGGATTTGTATTGATTTTTACCATTACTGCAAGATAAACATTCTTATGAGCTTTACCTTTTTGAAATCAAGGCAATTCAATCAGGCACTAAATATTATTTCTTTAGTGGCGCTGGTTGCTGCAGCTTATTTCAAAATTTCTGAGACTACCATAAGCTCTTTTAGCCTTCAGTTTGCAGGAACTTATTATATTTTATTGCTCTTGTTATTATCACCTGTTACCTGGGGTATCGAAGCACAACGATTACGGTCAGCATTGAAAATTGATATGGCAACGGCATGGAAGAGTACGTTGAATGGATTGTTGTTTCGATTTATGCTTGCTTCACCAGGTGAAGTGCTTGGCAGACAACGTTATTTACCTTCAGAAATAAAAGCAAAGGCAAATGTTGCCTCATGGACGACTCTTAAATTTAGTGCAGGAATAGTTTCAGCAGCTTTTGGTATATGCTCTTTGTTAATTATTGGTATCAACAAATATCCATTCATAGCCAATAATTGGTGGCTACTTGCAATTGCCGGTATTTTAATCTCTGCCGGGATAATTATTTTTATCATCAGGTTAGATAAAAGTATATTTTCCTTACCAATATTTTTGAAAATATCGTTCATGCACACTGTGCGGTTTATATTGATCTTATTTCAGTTTGTGCTTGCATTTAAAGCCTTAGGATTATCTCATAGCACTTTCGATATTATCACCGGAATGAGTTTGGTTCTTTTTATGAGATCAATTATTCCGGTTTTTCATTGGATTGGAGAGGTTGGTGTTCGGGAAATTAGTGCCTTGTATATATTTGACGCTACCGCTACAGAGGTGATATTGATCACTACAGCAGTATTTATTGTCTGGTTTTCCAATAATGTTTTGACCTCCTTATGCTTTTGGATTTATAAAAACAGGGAGGTTGTATGGAGATGATAGTTTATTTTTTGACCCTTGTGGTGGTGTTGCTTTATTCTATCTTTCTTTTCAGATCCTTAGAATATATTAAACCTACTGATAGTGGAAATTCGATATCTTTTGATGCTCCAATAACTTTAATTATTCCATTCAGAAATGAAGAAAATAACTTACCCGAATTATTAAGCTGTATTGACAGATTGAATATTAACTCATTGAACTTTAGTGTTTTAATTGTTAATGATCATTCTGAAGATGAAAGTTGTAGAATAGTTTCTGACTGGGTTAGCAAGACAGATATAAATGCGGAGTTACTCAATTTAACTTCTGGTTTCGGAAAAAAGGAAGCGATTAAAAAAGCAGTTGATCACAGTAGACATGGTTCATTAATTATTACAACAGATGCTGATTGTACCTTTGGCCCAGATTGGTTGAAAAGTATGGTTAGTAAATTTGTCGGACACGAGAATACTAAGCTAATCGTTGGTCCGGTCTGGATGAATCAGCAAGGGGGCATGCTTGAGAATTTTCAAACCTATGAATTTGCTGCATTACAAGGTGTAACGATGTCAACATTAGCAATCGGGAATCCGGTGATGTGCAATGCTGCAAATTTATTGTTCGAAAAAAGTGTGTATTTATCAGCACTCGATGAAGGTATGAAAATGGAGTTGGTTAGTGGTGATGATATTTTTTTAATGCAATACATTCATAATAAATATGGAGCTGAGGCAATTGCTTATAATTTTGATCCCCACTCCATAGTAAACACTGAACCTTTAAATAATTTCAAACAATTTTATCATCAGAGAATACGTTGGGCTGGTAAATGGAAAACAGGTGTACAACCAATAGGAGTAAGGTTAAGTGGAGGACTTATCTTTCTGATGTATGTTCTTCTGTTAATCAGTTTAATATTAATAGTGTTAAATTTTGTCTTTTATAAATCACTTATTGTACTTTTGTCACTGATGATTAAAACGGTTGCCGAGGTAGTATTTTTAAAGCGAGCCTTTTCATTCTTCGGAAAATCGTTTTACTTTTCAAGAATACTTTTACTAGCGGTTTTATATCCGCTGTACTCAGTTTTTTTTGGAATGCTATCCTTATTTAAAGGATTTAGCTGGAAGGATAGAAAAGCTGATAATTCCGGAGTTTGGGAAATGGGAAATCCGGAATTTTCTAATTTTGACAGGAAATGACAGAAAATCATAATTCACATCATTCACCATACTATTATGCTTACTTAAACCTCAGATCAAATGGTTTAGCAATGTTTGGTGTTGTGATAATAATTGCTGCAGTTTTAATCACGGTTTTAGGCTACCTGATAATTCCTGATAATACTCCTCAGACTAATCAGGGTTCGCCGCAAATTAAGAAGCAATTACCTTTTTTTACCGTGGATATTCTTAATGTCCATAAAAATCACGAAGTTGAGGAAGCTGGATTTTTAGAAGCACTGTATCAGGGGCAGGAAAGTGAATATCGTATTGTTCCTCTCCAGGATTACCGTATTGAAGGTGATGAGATAGTGATCACGCCTTACGGAGATTCTATGCAAGAATCCAGATTTTCCCTGGTAAACGTAATTGCCCCGGTATTTGTAGGTGATAGTGATAAGCTTCCAGGTGAATCAAACGTTGATTATTCCTCCGATCCGATCAGATATGTGAATATCGATAATGAAATTAAAACCATTTCAAGATCAGAGTTGATTTCCACAATAGAAGACGAACTTATAGAATCCAGAACTTATTGGCTGGGTACCGATTCATCAGGTAGAGATATGCTGTCAAGGCTATTATATGGAACGCGGATTTCCTTAGGGATTGGATTCCTCGCTGTGTTGATCTCTCTTACTCTGGGGGTTTTTCTTGGAGCAATCGCCGGATATTTTGGTGGTAAAATAGACAGTTTTATTGTCTGGATGTTTTCAGTTATCTGGTCTATACCTGGTATTATGCTGGTTATTGCCATTAGTATGGGATTGCAGAACAAAGGTGTAATGGTGGCTTTTCTGGCCGTAGGCCTTACTATGTGGGTCGAAGTAGCCAGGGTTGTACGGGGACAGTTCAAAGTGCTTAAAGAAAAACAATTCGTAGAAGCCGCCCAGGCATTTGGATATAAGAACAGAAGGATCATCTTTAAACATATTTTACCTAACTTAGTCGGGTCTCTGGTTGTGTTGGCCACTTCCAACTTTGCTGCGGCAATTATTCTGGAAGCAGGACTTAGTTTCCTTGGGCTTAGTGTGCAACCGCCAACACCCTCATGGGGTATTATGATCAGTGAAGGCTTTGACTCGATCGGAACACCTAATTCATGGCACCTGATCGTACTGCCTGGTATAGCAATATCTTTGCTTGTACTGGCATTTAATCTATTAGGTAACGGACTTAGAGATGCGCTTGATCCTAAGTCGCTGTTAAAATGATTTTATGGATGATCTCGAAAAATTAAAAAGCGAATTTGATCTCAAAGAACTTCAGCTTCAGGCATTGCTCGAGGTAACTCAGGCGATAAATGAAAATTTGCCTGAAAAATCTCTATATAAAATTTTTGAATTTACTTTAAGAGTTAATCTTCGTTTTTCCGGATTAGCTCTTTTTGTTAATGAATACAATTGGGACCTGAAATCTTCCTTTGGAATTAAAAATTCTGAATTAGAATCAGAGCCCCCTGTACATCACGTTAATTTAGTGGCACCAACCTTTGTAGATGGAATTGAGAATCCTTTTTTCGATCAGTTCAACTGGGTGATTCCGGTTCGTCATAAAGAAAATTTACTTGCGCTTTTATATATCCGTGATTCGACTATAGTTCGTGAAGGGGATGCGAGTGAAGGTGTTTTTAGCTTTACTCAGACGCTTGCTAATTTATTACTGGTAGCCATTGAAAATAAAAAGCTCGCCAGAAAGGAATTGAAAAGGCAGGCGATGAAAAGGGAACTGGAAATTGCCAGGGATGTACAGCATTATCTCTTTCCTGATGAATTAAGGCATGATGACAAAGTGATCATGAATGCTTTTTATCTCCCGCATACAAACGTAGGAGGTGATTATTATGACTACATTCCAACCTGTAACGACCATCAGTTTATATTCTGTATTGCAGATGTGAGTGGTAAAGGAGTTCCCGCAGCATTGTTAATGTCAAATTTCCAGGCTGCATTGAGAACCTTGGTTAGAAGGACAACTGATCTGGAAGAAATTGTCAATGACTTGAATCTTCATATTTTCCAGAGTGCTAACGGTCAAAACTTTATTACTTTTTTTATTGGGTTAGTAGATCTCGTAAAAAATAAATTAACTTATGTCAATTGCGGACATAACCCTCCAATGATAATAAAAGGAAAGGAAGTTACTTTCCTCGATAAAGGGACAACTCTTTTGGGCGCATTTGAAGAACTTCCCTTTTTGAATCATGGAAAGATAGAAGGAATTAAAGAAAGTTATTTGTTTACCTATACAGATGGCCTGGTTGAAGCCCGGAACAATAATGATGAAGAAATGGGTATTGAACGGGTTAGAGAAATTATTACCGAAAACATGAAATACACACCGGATGTTGTTCACGGCGTATTAATGAATTATTTAGATCGGTTCAGAGAGAGTCAACGATTTCCTGATGATATTACCTTATTGAGTATTAAGTTCAATAAATAATGGCTGTATTTCTGCATCATACTCCAAAATGGATGAGGAAAGTTTATCCCGGGTGCATTTGGCAGGTAGATACAGATAATAAAGATATATACCTGACATTCGACGATGGTCCAATTCCGGAAGTGACACCCTGGGTAGTAGATTTACTCGAAAAGTATCATATAAAAGCTACTTTTTTCCTTGTGGGAGACAATATTAAAAAACATCCAGAGGTGTTCAGATTATTAGTTGATAATGGACACTTAGTAGCAAATCACACGTATTATCATAAAAACGGTTTTCAATTGACGGATCAAGAGTATTATGAAGAAATAAATCTCTGTAAGCAGGAAATGTTAAAGAACGGATATGATGATAATTTGCTCTTTAGACCACCTCATGGTAGAATAAAGCCTAAACAGATAAAAGAGATTTCTGCTATGGGATATGATTTAGTGCTCTGGTCACTTTTGAGCGGTGACTTTTCTCCTTCTCTCACTGCAGACGTAATATTGAAAAAACTAAAGAAGCATCTTCAGCCGGGTACAATAGCTGTATTTCATGATTCTCTAAAAGCAGAATCCTTAATGAAAGCTACTTTAGAACCGTTTATTGAATATTGTATTGAAAAAGACTATCAGTTTAAATTAATAAAATCTGTCAGATGATATATTTTGTAATTGCTGTCTTGACAATCGATTTTATTCTCTGGTATATCTTTCTCTTTTTGAGATCAAAAAAGCAAAAGATCAGCGAGGAAGATCTACCATATTGCTCAGTATTAATAATGGCAAGAAATGAAGAAAATCATATTTCTTCCTGTATTGATTCATTATTAAGCCAGGTTTATCCAAAAGAGAAATATGAAATTCTGGTATGCGATGACAATAGCACTGATGGTACAGCGGAGGTTTTAAAAGCTTATGAAAATAATGATAATGTAAGATTGTTTAGTGGTGATTACCCGGTTATAGAGCATTTAAATAACAAAGCTCAAGGGTTGGATTACCTTGCAAAGCAGGCAAATGGAGAAGTTTTGCTATTTACAGATGCTGATTGCGTAATGAAGGATGGCTGGTTAAAAAATATGGCAGCCGGGGTAATTAAAAACAATAAGATAGTTATAGCTCCCACAGTGCCGGTGATCAGTTCTTTTTTAAGTGCTTTACAACGCATTGACTGGATAATGGCTTTAGGGAGGGTGGTTGCTGTACAGGGAATTGGCATACCGGTAACCGGAAATGGTAATAATATGGCCATGCCTGCCAAAGCTTATAAAGAAAGCGGAGGATACAAGGCTACTCACAGTTCACATACAGAAGATGCTGCCATTTTTTATCTTGTAAGGGAAAAAACAGGTATTGGGGCAGGAGTAGTGGCAAATAATCGTGCCATTGCTCAGACTCAGCCTAAATTAAAATGGCAAGAACTGGTTAGTCAGCGATTACGATGGTGGCTGGGAGGAATTTCAGAAGCGCCGGGTTGGTTGATCTTTTATCTTGCCGAAGCATTGTGGATTCTTGTTTTTATAGCACTTCTTATTTCTGGATTTAGTGTTTCAGCATTTGCCTGGCTGACAGGTAGAATTGTACTCAGGGTGTTGTATAATTGTAGTTTACCGTTCTCTTTTAAAAAAATTGCATTTTTCTATTATATTTCAGCAGTCATATTGTTTGATTTCTATTCAATTATCTTGAATTTTACGGTTCTTGTAAAATGGGGGTTAGGCAAAAGCCCTGAATGGAAAGGAAGAGAAGTTAGATCATGATCGATACACACGCGCATTTGTATGGGAAAAAGTTTGAAGGCGACCTTGATGAAACCATTGAGAGGGCTAAATCAGTAGGGATCACGAAAATACTGCTTCCGAACATAGATGAATCGAGCGTTGATGAAATGTTGGAGGTGGCTGATCAGAATCCTGGTTTTTGTTATCCGATGATGGGAATCCATCCGTGTTCTGTAAATAAAGAATGGAAAAAGCAAGTTGACTTTGTATCAGACTGGCTGAAAAAGGATGATCGATTTATTGCAGTTGGAGAGATCGGAACAGATTTGTATTGGGATAAATCATTGTTTGAAGAGCAAAAGCAAGCCCTTATTGGGCAGATAACCCTTGCTGCGGAGCATGATCTTCCAATAGTATTGCATTGCAGAGATTCCATAGATGAAACAATCGAGATCGTCGCTGAACAAAAAAATAAATATCCATCATTAAAAGGTATATTTCACTGCTTTACCGGAGACCTGGAACAATATAAGAAGATCGTCGATCTTGATTTTCTGGTTGGTCTTGGCGGGGTAGCTACTTTTAAGAATGGGGGTATGGATAAGGTGATACCCGATATGAATCCTTCAAAAATAGTTTTGGAGACAGATTCTCCATACTTAGCCCCTGTTCCATTTCGAGGTAAGAGAAATGAACCGGCATATACTGAATATGTAGCAGAAAAAGTGGCTGATTTGTTGGGAATGCCTTTGAGTGAACTAAAAAAAATAACAGCTGAAAATGCTGAAGAACTGTTTGAACTGAAGTAATGAACTATAAAATAGTAAATATAAATACTGCATTACCGCAGCCACCTATTGCCAACCTGTTAATTATCTATACAGGTGGTACTCTTGGGATGGAAAAGGATGCTGATGGTTCGTTATCTCCTTTCAATTTTGGGAAGATCTTTGAAAAATTACCAGATATTCGAAATTACAATTTAAAATTAACTGTAATTTCCTTTCCGAAACCAATAGACTCATCAGATGTATCACCGACCCACTGGCAGGATATAGGCTATATTATCGATGAAAATTACGAGCAATATGATGGGTTTGTAGTTATTCATGGTACAGATACTATGGCGTATTCAGCCTCAGCATTAAGCTTTATGTTAGACGGTTTGAATAAGCCTGTTATTTTTACCGGATCACAGTTGCCAATAGGAGTGATGAGGTCTGATGCCAGGGAAAACTTTCTTACCAGTCTGGAAATGGCTTCAGCAAAAGATGAAAATGGTAATCCTTTGATTACAGAAGTTTGTATCTTGTTTAACTCAATATTGATTAGAGGGAACAGATCAAAAAAGATCAGAAGTTCTCAGTTTGGGGCATTCAAATCAGAAAACTATCCAAAGCTGGCCCAGGCGGGAATTACAATAGAGTTTAATCATGGGGCAATTAAGCCATTTATACCGGGTAAGAAATTGAATTTTCAAAATCAATTTGACAGAAGAGTAGCAGTAATGCCTTTGTTTCCCGGGTTAACAGAAGAATATGTAAATGCAATTCTTTCAACGAAAGGTTTGAAGGGTGTAGTTTTACAAAGTTATGGGTCTGGTAATGCTTCTACCCGAAAATGGTTCGTTAATGCCCTGAAAAAAGCAATGGATAGCGGAATAATCATTTATAACGTATCCCAATGCATTGGAGGAAGGGTAATACAAGGAAGATATGCCACCAGTAAAAAGCTTCAGGAGATGGGAGTAGTGTCAGGAGATGATATAACCCTGGAGGCTGCAGTAACAAAATTAATGTTTCTATTAGGTTCAATATCAGACCTAAACGAGGTAAAACGCCGGTTGCGAGAAAATATTGCCGGAGAAATTACTATTACCGCTACTTAAAAAAGCCTATATTAACTTGCAAAAAGGCGTTATAATTGATTTATTTGTGCTGCTAAATTGGAAAAAAGTATATTACGGTATAATTTGGAGAGGTGACCGAGTGGCTGAAGGTGCTCGCCTGGAAAGCGGGTGTACCGGCACAACCGGTACCGAGGGTTCGAATCCCTCTCTCTCCGCCACTTTTTTTTGAATAGTTTATTTAAAAGTATAAATTTAACACTTAACTGAGTAAACAGATTATTTTAAAAACTGAATTATGAAAAAGTTACTTACTTTATTTGCACTAGCTGGGGTTCTAAACTTTGGTTTTACGTCAGTAATTTTCGCTCAAGAAGAGATGGAAGATGCTGAGACTGATACTACTGAGGCTACTACTGAAGAAGCTTCAGAGGAAATGACTCCAGTACAAGACGAGCCTGAAGTCGAAGAAGCTGATGAAATTGAAGTTGAAGCTGATGGCGCTGCTGATTACCACCAGGTTATCAAAGAGAAATTTATTGAAGGTGGTGTAGGTTTCATGACTGTTGTATTATCTTGTTTGATCATCGGTCTTGCAATCTCTATTGAGCGTATCATCACTCTTAACCTTGCTACTACTAACACTAAGAAATTGTTAGCTAACGTTGAAGATGCTCTTCAGCAAGGTGGTGTTGAAGCTGCTAAAGAAGTTACCAGAAACACAAGAGGTCCAGTTGCTTCAATCTTCACTCAGGGACTTATGAGAATGTCTGAAGGTGTTGATATGGTTGAAAAGTCAATCATTGCTTACGGTTCTGTTGAAATGGGTAAATTAGAAAAAGGTCTGGTTTGGATCTCTCTATTTATCGCTCTTGCTCCAATGCTTGGTTTCATGGGTACTGTAATTGGTATGATCGACGCATTCGACTCAATTGAAGCTGCAGGTGATATCCAGCCTTCTCTTGTTGCTCGTGGTATTAAGCAAGCACTATTAACAACTGTTGCTGGTTTGATCGTTGCAGTTATTCTTCAGTTATTCTACAACTACTGTGTTTCTAAGATCGACTCTTTGGTTAACCAGATGGAAGATGCTTCTATTACTTTGGTTGACTTGCTTGTTAAGCACCAATTGACTAAATAAAATTTATTAGTCGTCGTTAGATATTATAACACAGTAAATTAAAGATTTATGGAATTAACTGACATATTAATATATTTATCATATGGGTTGATCGGAATTGCCACTGTTTCAGTGATCATTCTACCTTTGATCAACTCATTAAGTGACCCAAAATCTTTGCTTAAAGTTGGTGCTGGTCTTTTGGCTCTAGTTGTTTTATTCTTCATTGGATACAGCATGTCAGAAGCTACATCTTATGCAAAGTTTCCTGGACTAGGTGCAGGAATGTCCAAGTCTGTTAGTGCATTATTGATTATGACTTACATATTGATTGTAGGCGGACTTGTAGGTATTTTCGTATCAATGATTGCTAAGTTAATTAGATAATTAATTTATGGCTAGAAGTAAAAACAGAGGTAATCAGGAAGTAAATGCAGGGTCAATGGCGGATATCGCCTTCCTTCTGCTTATTTTCTTCCTGGTTACTACTCAGATAAATTCAGATAAGGGGTTGCAAATTAAGTTGCCACCACCTTTGGATCCGACTCAGCCGCCACCAGATATCAAAATGAAAGATAGAAATATCTTCAAAATTCTGATCAACTCGAATGATCAGTTGCTGGTTGAGGATGAGCCTTTAAATGATCCGTATGCGTTGAGAGATATGGTGCATGAATTTATAACGAATAATGGTGTCGATCCTAAACAATCTGATAGCCCACAAGATGCTGTGGTTTCTATCAAAGCGGACAGGGGTACCAGTTATGAATTATTTATTCAGGTACTAGATAACGCTCAGGGAGCTTACTACAAAGCAAGAGGTGGAGTTCTTGGTATATCCGGTGAGGAATATCTTGGACTTGATGCCAAAAAACCTGATGAGGAAAAAATGATCGATAGAGCTAAAGATGCCTATCCGATGAGAATTTCAATTGCTGAACCGAATAAGTTAGGAGGTCAATAATGTCAAAGTTTAAAAAGAAAAGTCAATCCAGTCAGGATATACCAACGGCCGCTTTGCCAGATATTATCTTCATGCTTCTATTCTTCTTTATGGTGACGACTGTGATCAGAGAAGATGAGATTTTGGTTGAGCAAAGCTTACCAGCTGCTGAAGATATCACTAAGCTGGAAAGAAAATCGCTTGTTTCTTATCTCTACGTAGGGCAACCGAAAGAAGCCAAGTTTGGTACTGAGCCATTAGTTCAGGCTAATGATGCATTTATCAGAATGGACGAGCTTATCCTTTGGGTTACTCAGGAAAGAGATAAACTCGACGAAGTAGACAAAAATCAAATGACAGTATCTTTAAAAGTTGATAAAGATACTAAAATGGGTATCGTCTCGGACGTACAGCAAGAACTTCGTGAAGCAAATGCTTTGAAGATCATGTATAATACGCCACAGTTAGTAAAAGACGATATTTAATCCCACTGTGCAAAATATATATATGGCCTCTCTGATCTCAGAGAGGCTTTTTTTTATTATTAATAACTAAAAGTTTAGTTTAATTGCTGTATATTTTATAACTTAATTCTTAGTTAAACAACTAAAGTATTAATAATAAATGTAATTATATGGCACGAAATAGACAGCAACAAGAAGTAAATGCAGGTTCTATGGCGGATATAGCCTTCTTACTTCTAATTTTTTTCCTGGTTACAACCCAGATAAATTCAGATAAAGGACTACAAATAAAGCTTCCGCCAAAAGCTGATGAACAAGATAAAACTCAAATCGATATACCCGATCGAAATCTTTTTAAGATACTAATCAATTCAAATGATCAGCTTTTAGTGGAAGACGAAATTCTTAACGATCCGAATTTACTTAAGGGTTTGGTTTATGAATTTATCAATAACAATGGAGAGAATTCTGAACTATCAGATAGTCCGCTAGAAGGAGTTGTGTCTATTAAAACTGATAGAGGAACGAGTTATGATTTATTCATAAAAGTCCTGGATCAGGTTCAGGGTGCTTATTATAAATCCAGAGGTAGCCTATTTGGCCTTAGTGCAACTGAATACCTGAATCTAGATCCTAAAAATCCTAAGCAAAAGGCTAAGATCGATAAGGCTAAAGAATCTTTTCCGATGAGAATCTCTATTGCTGAACCAAATAAAATAGGAGGGTGATATGTCAAAATTTAGAAAAAGAAATAAGGCCAAACAAGAAATCCCAACTGCTGCTTTACCCGATATAATTTTTATGCTACTGTTTTTTTTCATGGTTACAACGGTGATCAGGCAGGATAAGCTATTAGTTGAGCAAAAGCTACCAGATGCAAAAGACATTACAAAACTTGAGAGGAAATCGTTGGTTTCTCATTTATATGTAGGAAAACCCAAAGAAGAAAAATTTGGACAAGAGCCTCTGGTTCAAGCTAATGATGCGTTTGTAAGAATGGATGAATTAGTTCTTTGGGTGACCAGGGAAAGAGATAAACTCGACGAAATTGATAAAAATGCGATGACAATCTCTTTAAAGGTCGATCAGGAAACAAAAATGGGTATAGTTTCTGATGTACAACAGGAATTACGAGAAGCCAATGCTTTAAAGATCATGTATAATACTCCCCAACTTATTGAAAAGGAATAGTAAGTTGGTAATTATCCCGGCTTTCAAGTTGCTCCTGCCGGGATAATTATAATTGATATTAAATGTGTGACATAACTGTTAAGTATTTAATATCCTTTTGAGGAATTACAATGTCTTTCTTTATCTTGCGCGAGAATATATTTTTTATTTATGGAGCAGGTTTTAGATAAGGGAACTCATAAATTAAACGATAAGAAAATAATTAACGGGTGGTCTTTTTTTGATTGGGCTAATTCAGTTTACTCATTAGTGATCACTTCTACAATATTTCCAATATACTTCACTTCAGCAACGAGGGCATTTTACGAAGGGGATAAGATTCCTTTTTTTGGTCTCCAAATAGAGAATTCGGTTTTATATTCCTACGCGTTATCTGCCAGTTTCCTGATCATCGCAGTGATGTTACCCTTGTTATCCGGGATTGCAGATAATAGTGGTAAGAAGATCCAGTTTATGAAGTTTTTCACATATCTGGGATCATTATCCTGCGCAGGTTTGTTTTTCTTTAATGGCAGTAATGTCGAATATGGAATCATACTTACAGTATTGGCTGGAATAGGCTACAGTGGAGGATTGGTGTTTTACGATGCCTATCTTCCGGAGATAGTTACAGAAGACCGAATTGATAAGGTCAGCGCACGGGGATATTCTTATGGTTATGCAGGCTCTGTAATTTTGCTCGTCCTTAATTTGTTTATGATTCAATCTCCTGATACATTTTTTCTTTCGGATGATGATCAGGCAGCACGGTTCAGTTTTCTTCTTGTCGGCATATGGTGGGCAGGGTTTGCTCAAATAAGTTTTAACAGGCTCCCTGAAAACCCCTATAACAGGAAAGTAACTACTAAGGTATTAGCTAGCGGATATAAAGAAATAAGAAAAGTATTCAGGTCTCTCAGGCACTTGCCATTAATGAAAAAGTTTCTTTTGTCCTTTTTCCTTTATAATATGGGAGTGCAGACCACCATGTACCTTGCCGCTACTTTTGGGGAAAAAGAGCTTAAGTTCGAAGGTGATTTTCTTATCCTTACTGTATTAGTTATTCAACTTGTAGCGATCATTGGTGCTATATTTTTTGCTTATCTCGCTACTAAAAAAGGGAATAAGTTTTCACTTGTGATTATGTTGATCATGTGGATAGCAATTTGCTTTGGAGCATATTTTACCTACACTAAGATTCAATTTATAACCATAGCTTTCTTTGTTGGGCTGGTTATGGGTGGAATCCAGAGTTTATCGCGGGCAACTTTTGCTAAAATGATACCTGAAAAAACAATTGATCACGCAGGGTATTTTAGTTTTTATGATGTGACTTTTAATATTTCTATTGTGATCGGAACTTTCGGCTGGGGACTCGTCGAACAATTTACCCGTAACATGAGAAATTCGGTGATCTGGTTGACTATCCTATTCATCTTAGGATTAATTACCCTTATTACTATTCCTTTGTCTAAAGCTTTCAAAATACAGGAAGTGCCCGAGGATTAGATTGGTATAAAGAATAAATCACGTTTTTAGTTTTATAAGATCTTAACGGGTTTCTATTGTTTATGGAAACATATATAAAATAAAAAAGGCAAGCTAATTGATCAGCCTGCCTTTTTTATTATTAATATTATTTCTTTTAGGCTTCTGTATTTTCGTCAGAAGTCTCACCTTTAGTTTCTTTTATATATTCGTTAACCAGGTCACCCAGGACATTTAAAGGAACTGCTCCGCTAGTTAGTACTACTTCATGAAATTCTCTAATGTCGAATTTATCGCCTAGTTCATCCATTGCTTTTTGTCTTAACTTCAGAATCTCAAGCATTCCTATCTTATAGGCTGTAGCCTGAGAAGGCAGTACAATATGTCGATCAACCATTCTTACGCATTCTCTTTCACTACCTGAAGTATTTGTCATGTAGTAATCAATCCCTTCTTCTCTGGTCCACTTTTTCGAATGAATACCTGTGTCAACTACAAGTCTGCATGCTCTCCAAAGCTCCATAGCAAGACGACCATAGTCTGAATATGGATTTTCGTAAAGTCCCATTTCTTTTGGGATAAACTCGCTATAAAGTCCCCATCCTTCAACATAAGCAGTGTAGCCGCCAAATTTTCTGAATTTTGGAATGCCAGTTAATTCCTGTGCAATAGTACGGTCCATGTGGTGGCCAGGGATTCCTTCATGGTAAGCCAGTGCTTCCATTTCAAACTTTGGCATATTACGGCTGTCAGCAAGGTTTGCATAATATGTGCCCGGTCTTGATCCGTCAGGAGCAGGTGCCTGGTAAAATGCTTTGCCTGCTGAGTTTTCTCTGAACTTCTCTACTCGTTTAACCTGAATTCTTGCTTTTGGTGTAGTGATGAAAAGCTCATCCAGTCTGCTTTCCATATTGTCAATGATCGATTTGGCACTGTCCATATAATCTTCTTTACCTTCATCGGTATTAGGATAGTAAAATTGATCATCTGTTTTCAGGAAGGTGAAGAATTCTTGTAATGTACCATCAAACCCAACTTCTTTCATGATCTCTTTCATTTCACCATGAATTCTCTGCACTTCGTCAAGACCGATCTGGTGAATTTCTTCAGCCGTTAAATCTGTAGTTGTCGTTCTTTTTAAAGCAACATTATAATATTTATCTCCTCCAGGCCATTTCCAGATGCCATCAAGAGTATTTGCTCTTTCTTCTTGTGATTTTAAGAAAGTAAGTAAGCTTGCATAAGCAGGTTGTACGGAATTGAGCAATTCTTCTTTTGCCTTGTTGATGAAATCATTTTTTATTTCTTCAGGTAAGCCAAGGGCATTAATTTTTTTTGTGAAGTCTGCTAATAATGTACTCGGTTCTCCATCAGTAAAAGGAACCCCTTTTATAATATTTTCTGATCCTTCTATAACGTGATCAAAAACGAATTTAGGAGGTATGATTCCTTTATCTTCTCTAATCCTCAGGTTTTCAATGAGTTGATCAAAAAGAGGCTTAACACCTTTTAACCTTGAGATATAAGCTGCTGCATCACTTGAGTCAGTAACCTGATGAATGTTTATCAGCATGGCTGGTACTTGTGAATGCAAACCGTACATTTGATTCACCGGGTAATTGTGAAATCTCCATCTGAAATCTTCAATCTCATTTTCCCTGTCTTCTTTAAACAACTCGTAACTGATTTTGGTTTGCTTATCCAGTAATTCAGGATTGATTGAGTCTTTTAAATATTGCAGCTCCTTTTTGGCGATTTCCAATTCTTTTTTGGCATTTTCATCAGAGATATCATCCCATTTTCCATAATCCTTTTTTATACCGAGATAACTTTGGTACATCGGACTTCTGTCTACGGCTGCATCAAATACTGAATCAAAGAAGTGATTAGCCTTTTGTGATTCAGCTTTAATATCAGCTTCAGTATAAGTTTGGGCTTCAGTCGTGTCTTTTTCATTGCCACAGCTTGTTAAAAGCAAAGCAAATAAAGACACAATGAATCCATAATTTAATAGCTTCATTGTAATTGAGTTTACATTAATAATATGACAAATAACCCTACTAATTTAATGATAGTAATATTCCCTGAAAAGCAGGATCAAAAGATTTATATGAAGGGCAATTCTTTAATTTTAATGGGTTAAACTATCTGAGGATATAATAGTGATATAAGAATAAAAGCAGTAGTAAGGTAAATAACAGTTACCGGAAGTCCGACCTTGAAGAAATCTTTAAATTGATATCCACCCGGACCAAAAATTATCAGGTGTGTCTGGTAACTGATCGGAGTGAGGAAAGCGCATGATGCCGAAAAAGCTATTCCAAGATAAAATGGCATCCCTGATACACCAAGCTGTTGACTGACCTCGAAGGCAATAGGGAAAGCGATTGAAACTGCAGCGGCATTAAACACCACATTAGTTAGTATTACGCATGCAATCATTAAACCTGCAAGAATAGCTAAGTTGCCATAATCGATCAGATTTTCGATCATGAAATTAGCTATTATGTTGCCAGCACCTGAATTAAAAACAGCTTCACCCAGGGCAATACTCATGACAAGGATTGCAACCATATTCAGGTCTAATTCACGTTTAACGTCCTGAAGTGTAAGCATATTAGTTCCTACCAATATCGAGAAAATTACCAGAAGAGAAGTAAACAACGAGGTTTGACCATAGATCAATAACCCTGCTATCAAAACACCAATTATTCCCAGAACATAGTATTTCTTTTTATCGCTTTGTACCACTTCTCTGGTTGAAGATATTATAAACAGATCTCTGTATAATTCAACTCTTTCCTTAAAATCTTTACCACTAAACAAGAGCAGCACATCTCCTGCCTGAAGAGGTATATCACCGATTTTACCACTTAGCTTTTGTCCTTGTCGGTGAATTGCGACAACTGCAGCATCATACCGGTTTCTGAAACTGGCTTCTTTTACAGTCTTACCAACCATACTACTGTAGTTACTTACTACACATTCGGTAACTTCTATTTCATCTTCAACAGAATATAGGTCCTCCTGTGGTAGCTTAAGTCCATTATTACTTTTTGCCAGTTCAATAATATGATCAGTATTTCCGGCAAAAATGAGTACATCCCCACTAAGAATTACTTCTTCGGGTTCAACGGGGGAGATCTTCTGGTTTTCTCTGATTATTTCCACCAGGAAAACCCCTTTCATATTTCTTAATCCAGCATTTTTGATGCTTTTACCCAGGTATTCAGAATTTTTCTTAACCTTGGTTTCAATCAGGTATTCTCTTTGCTTTTCTTTAAAGCTGTCGATCAGGTCCTTATAATTTGGTAATAACTTACTGGCAAAGAATGTCAAAAATAAAATACCAATGACAGTGATAATAGTTCCAATGATTAACAGATCTGTCGATTTGATTAAAGGCTCATTATTCTTCTGTAAAAACCCGATCAAAAGAAGGGTGGTAGAAGTACCAATAATAGTAATCATACCGCCCATGATCGTGGCAAATGACATTGGGATCAATAGTTTTGATGGGGCTATCTTATGTCGTTTTCCCCATTTGATAACGTATGGAGTCATTAAAGCTACAACTGGTGTATTATTAATGAAGCTGGAAAGAAATGCCACCTGGAACATCATCCTGGAGATAAAAGTGCGATAGGAAATCCCATCGCGAAACATTCCCTTGAATATAAGTTCGATATTGAAATTTTTCCTGATGCCGGTGGTGATTAATATAAGTAGAATTATGCTGGCGATCTTGTCATTGGATAGCCCCTTGATTACTGTCGGACCGGAAATGATACCTGTTATTACAAAAAATATTATAGTATAAGCAAAACTGACTACGGGACGCAACCAGTTTTTATAAATAGCAATAAACATAAATACTATTGCCAGAAATACTATATAGGGTTGATAGGGTAACGGTATCATTGTTAACGTTTATACACTTCTTTTTCCGGCAACAAAAGTATGCAGAACTTTTGTATTTGGTATTTCTTCGGTCATTATTTTTCAAATCAACTTTGTTAAAATCGCTAATGTAAATTGATTAACCAAATCGATAATTGGTTTTCTTAGCTTTCGTGAATGGACCTTAGTTTTCATATTTATTTTTCACAGGGTTTATAAAAATACCGAAGGTTGGGTATTGTGCTGAGGAATGCTGCTTTATAAATTATAAACCTATCCTGCATATTGGATGATACACCTTCAGGTTCAATTACAGGAATAATAAGCGCAATCAGCGTTGAAAATCAACCAACTATGAATCTCAAATGTGATAATTATGGCTACTCACGAAATTGAATTAAAAACCTCTATTGCATCTATTAATGTTGGATCACCTGGGGTTTCAGGTGAATTAATTGCCAATAATCTCGAAGTATATAACGGGAAAATGGGAGTAATTATTCCAAATGATTTTCCTGTTGAAATCCCTGGTGGTGTTATCAATGTGGGTGATACGCTTGTAGTTCGTCTTGTTAATGACCTACCGGTTCCAGTAGTTACCGGGATTCACTGGCATGGAATTGAGTTGCAAAATAATGCAGATGGCACTCAGGTTACTCAAAATCCGATTCCTGCAGGCAATATACAGATGTTAGGAGGGGTTGGGCCTTTTGTTGGAGGAACTCATCTTTATAAATTTAAGGTCACTCGTCCCGGGATATTCTGGTTTCATCCACACCATTTTCATTCAACCAATCGGGTCTTCAAAGGGTTGTATGGCATGCTCGTAGTCACCGATCCCAATGAATCTGCCCTTATTCCAGGGACCATTCCAGATGCTTCTAACACGGAACAGGTAATTTTAAGTGATATAACTGTATGCGGTGCGCCCGGTGGAAGCCCTACTAATAATCCAGGTTATGATTTGTCTCTGCCCTGGGCGGGGCCCGGAGGTGTTCTTCCACCTCAAGCAGGGTTTTCTCCGGAACAACTGTGTGAAATTAGGCCAGTTGATGAAGAGGGGAGTTCAATAGGTGTGGTCCCATTTAATGCGGGTGAAGTTCCTAATCTGCAACGACCAACAGGCAAAATAAACGAAGGAATTACTGTGTTGACCAATGGGGCTAACGTTGGGCCAAGAGGGGGGACACCCGATTCACCGGATCCGATTGATCCATCGATTGTTACAATGATAGATGTACAACCCGGACAGGGATTACGATTACAATTGGCAAATTGTTCGATAGGAAGATATTTCAGACTACGTTTGACTACGAATGATGGAACACAAATTAACCTTGTTCGAATAGGAGGAGAAGGTGGGATATTAGATCATGCCGTGTTAGAGGGAGGGATTATAGATGGTTTCGATACAAAATATAGCCCTGGGGAAATTTTGCTGGCTCCAGGAGAACGCGCTGACGTTGTAGCTGCTATCCCAGATGATGGAACCACCGATTTAACAATGTGGACTCTTGATTTTGAAAGATTTCCCGGAGCTCCAGTTTCTCCAGTAGTGCAAGGACCGTATTCCTTTATCCCAACTGTACCTGTTTTACATTTAAATGTTACCGGTGCTTCGGTAGCTCCGGCTTTTACAATTACCGGAACACCAAATGGAATTGGAGGTACTCCATTAAGAGCTTCAACGGGTGACCTTGTAGATGAACTTACTATAACCACTCCGGATACCTTTCTCGATCCTGCTGGTTTTTCTCCACCAAAAGAGGGGAGAGATGAAGCTGTGATCTGGCTGAGTCCAGGCTCAGGTATTAATTCGTTAAGTGGAGAGTTTTCAGGAGATCCCTACACCAGCATACCGCATATCAGTTCATCAAGATATGTTAAGGAAGGTGATATGCTGGAATTAACAGTTTCCAATGGAACTGGTGCACATCATCCTTTTCACCTGCATGGTTTTTCCTTTCAGCCTAAATCTATTACTGGACCTTCAGGGACCTTCACCTATGATTATAATGAATTCAGAGATACGCTGGATGTTCCCAGTGAACATTCACTTATATTTAGAGTGAAGATTGAAGACGACCGGCCTTTTGCTGATGATTCAACAACTCACAGGGGAGGTTCCCTAGGACGCTGGCTTTTTCATTGCCATATATTTTTTCATGCTCACCGAGGAATGATTAGTGAGCTGGTTGTTACTGATAAGGATGGCTCGGGAGATGAAAAACCTTATATTAGTGTTTATGGATCCTGGGCTTATGCCCCTAGTGGGATGATTGCCGAAAGACGCGGGTGGTATTTCTTGCGTGATGGAGATACCCTTGGATCTATTGTTGCTCACTTGCAAGATGGTACTCCAATCGGGGATATATCAATCGATACTACTACAAAAAAATGGTTTTGGCAATCCCATACCCCGCCTGATCCTGCTTTACCTGATCAGATTAATTATGTGTATGTGACCATTACGGGAACCTCTGGACGAAAAGACCAGGCTGTGTTCAGACTTCAAATTGGAGGAGTTGATGAAGGCTCTGACATTGGTGACCCCCATATCAAGACTTTAGATGGAACTAAATACGACTTTCAGGCTGTAGGTGAATTTATTCTTCTAGCCGATCGGGATGGAATGATGATTCAGTCTCGCCAAACTCCTGTGGCAACAGCCAAGCCAATTACTCACCCATATTCAGGACTTACTTCTTGCGTGAGCGTGAACACAGCTGTCGCTGCCCGGGTAGGATCTCATTATATTTCATATCAGCCAAACGAAAAAGAAGAAGGAGTTCTCGATTTTTATGTTGATGGAAAATTAACTGAATTAACTCTTCAGGAATTCAAACTTGATAACAATACAATTAAAGGTATTAGCATCAATGGAAAGATGACATTACGGGTTGACTTTTCTAATCATGCCGTTTTGATAGTGACCCCACGGTTTTGGAATAGTAAAAAGATTCATTACCTAAATATAAGTGTTTATCATACTCATGGTGATGAGGGGATAATGGGGAAAATTCCGGAAGGCCATTGGTTACCTAAATTAAAAAGCGGAGCCCGGCTAGGTCGAAAACCGAGAGATCTGCAAGAACGGTATATCCAACTTTATCAAACCTTCGCCGATTCCTGGAGAGTTAAAGAGAAAAATAGTCTATTTACTTATGAGAAAGGTAAATCCACAAGTGATTATACTGATAAAGATTGGCCCGCATTTCAACCTCCTTGTGAATTGAAAAAGAAATTTGAGATACCAGGTTCTTCAATACTTCCGGAAATTCCTGAAGATGATGCTAAAGTTATTTGTGAGAAAGTTACTGAAGTGGATTTGTTTGCTAATTGTGTTTTGGATGTGTCTACCACCGGTGATGAAACTTTTGCAGACGGTTATTTGACCGAACAAAGAATCAGGCAAAAAGCAACCTCGATCATGGTCGTTGAAGGTAAAGAAAAAGATAAATTCGTTGTTACTGCAATTGTAAAACCATTGAGCAAAAGTGGTGAAAGACCAGATGGGAATGTAGTGTTTACTCTTAATGGATCAGATTTAGTAGATCCTGTATCTGTAGACGCAGAGGGTAAAGCTAGTTTACAGATTGATGATTATAATAAAGGAGACAAAATTGGTGCAAGATACGAAGGTGGTGATGACCTGGGTCTTTCTTCAAGTAGTAGTTCCGAAATTATTATATCTCGTGAACCTGAAAGGAAAGAAGATGAAGGTAAAATTAAATATTGGTGGTATCTGTTACTGATTATATTACTGATTATAATTGTGATGTTTTTTATATTTATTTAAGCAATCAGAATTATTTAACATATAGATTAATTAATATAAAAAAGCCGGACATAGGATGTGCCCGGCTTTTTTTGGTTTAAAAGTTCTTTCATTCTCTCCCGTAAACTTGTTTTCCTCCTATAAATGTTTGAAGAATTTTTGTTTGTGGAATCTCTTCTTCCGGAACATTCATGATATCCTTTTCAAGGACAATAAAATCTGCGAATTTGCCAGTTTCAAGTGATCCTTTCTTTTCTTCTTCAAAATTGGCTTTAGCAGCCCAGATAGTCATTCCTCTGAGTGTTTCTTCTCGTGAAAGAGCATTTTCAGTCTGGAAACCTTCATCAGGATATCCTTTCAGGTCTTTTCTGGCCACTGCTGCATAAAATCCATATAGTGGATTGATATCTTCTACAGGGAAATCACTGCCCAGCGCTACATATCCGGTTTGATCTAACAATTCTTTGAAGATATAAGCATCTTTAATTCTTTCCTCCCCAAGTCGGTCATCAGCCCAGTACATATCTGAAGTTGCATGAGTAGGTTGCACAGACGGTATGATATTGTATTCCCCAAATGTTGAAACATCTTTATCGTTTACGATCTGAGCGTGTTCAATTCTCCATCTTTTGTTATTACCCGGTTTGAGGTATTTAGCATAGATATTTAAAAGCACCCTGTTTGAAGAATCACCAATACAATGAGTATTCATCTGAAAACCATGCTGGGCCATTTCCTGAGCCGTTTTATCAAAATATTCCGGATTTTGAAGGAGAAACCCTGTTTGTTCTGGTTTGTCTGCATAAGGCTCAATTAAACAGGCACCGCGGCTACCAAGAGCTCCGTCAGAGTATATCTTGAAAGAAGTAACAGTCAGGTAATCGGTGAAATAAGGGCCATTGGCGAAATAATGTTCTTTATTTTCAGGTGTCGGGTTCAGCATCGCATAAATACGCATTTTTAACTCGCCAGATTGATGCATTTCATCCATTAGATCGATAGTGGATTTATCCAATCCGGCATCAACCACAGTAGTGAGGCCTACTTCAAAACAGTTTTTTTGAGCTTGTAAAAGTGCTTGTCTTTGTTGTTCAGGGGTAGCATCCGGGATGTGTCTGTTTATAAGATCCATGGCATTATCAACAAAAATCCCTTGAATACCTTCTTCATCAATAAGGATATCACCTCCATCAACCTTTATATCTGTATTAGCGGGAGTCAGGTCAGCCTGTGAAATTGCTGCTGTGTTTACCCATGCTGCGTGGCCATCAATTCTGATTAGATAAACAGGGACATCGGGAAATAAACTGTCCAGGTCTCTTCGTGAAGGAAATTCTTTTTCAACCCAATCATTTTGATCCCATCCACGACCAACTATCCATGGAGTATTAGGGTATTTTTGCCTGTGGACAGCTAGCCTGTCAATAATTTCCTCTTTTGAAGTTGTATTAGTAAGATCCGCATTGACCAGACCAAGACCATATCTGAAGAAATGAGCATGACCATCGATCAGTCCTGGTACTACAGATTTTCCTTGCAGGTCGATCGTACTATCTGATTCGAATTTTTTAAGAATGCTAGCACTACTTCCGGTTTCAATTATCTTACCATCTTTTACTGCAAATGCTTCCACTGTTGAAAATGAAGAGTCTACGGTATAGACGACAGCATTATGGATGATCAGGTCTGCTTTTTGAGGTGTGTCACACGACCAGAGCATGCTCAAAAAAGAAATAAAAATAGTTGAATAGAGTTTTATATATTTATTTCGCATTAGAAAAATGTAGGTTAATGATTAAGCTTAATTTACCAGAGTACAATATAAAAACTAAAAGGGAAAGTGGGAAAGAGTTTATCTGGGATATTGTCCGGAAAAAATTTCTTGTCCTGACTCCGGAGGAATATGTTCGTCAAAATTTCCTCAGGTACCTGATCCATGATCTCAAGTATCCTTCATCACTCATTAATATTGAAGGAGGTTTAAAAGTGAATGTCCGTCAGAAGAGATCAGATATTTTGGTTTATTTGGGAGGCCAGCCTTTTATGTTGATTGAATGCAAAGCTCCGGAAGTGAAGATTTCCAAAGAGGTTTTTGAGCAAGCAACTATGTATAACAAAACTATTAAAGCAAAGTATCTAATGTTGACGAATGGGTTGATGCATCTATGTTTTAAATCGGTAGATGGCCATTACGAGCCCCACAAAGGTTTTCCGGAGTACAAATAAAAAAGGCCGGAATAATACTATTCCAGCCTTCTACAAATAATAAGCTATATTCCTTAGTTTAAGAATTTATCAACATTGGTGTAAGGAAGGTCAAAAGCATCAGCAACGCTTTTATAAACCACCTCACCCTTAATGATATTAAGGCCAAGTTCCAATTCTTTATTGTCTCTACAAGCAATTTCCCAGCCCTTATTAGCAAGTTCGATCGCATAAGGAAGGGTTGCGTTTGTCAATGCCAGGGTAGAAGTGTATGGTACTGCTCCCGGCATATTCGCTACACAATAGTGAACCACATCATCAATGATAAACGTAGGGTTTTCATGCGTTGTTGGTTCACAAGTTTCGATACAACCACCTTGATCTACCGCTACATCGACTAAAACCGTACCTTCACGCATGTCTTTTAGCATGTCTCTGGTTACCAGTTTTGGTGCTTTAGCACCCGGGATCAATACAGCGCCGACAATCAGGTCATGAGTTTTAATCATCTCACGGATGTTGTATTCATTAGACATCATGGTGTTTACGTTAGCAGCCATGATATCATCCAGGTATCTTAATCTACCCAGGTTAACATCCATGATCGTTACATCAGCTCCAAGACCAGCAGCCATTTTAGCTGCGTTGGTTCCTACGATACCACCACCAAGAATAAGAACTTTAGCTGGTCTTACTCCCGGTACACCTCCTAAAAGAATTCCGCGTCCTTTCAAAGGCTTCTCAAGGTATTTAGCACCTTCCTGAATTGACATTCTTCCTGCAACCTCCGACATAGGGATTAACAGGGGCAGGCTTCTGTCTGCTTTTTCGACAGTTTCGTACGCCAGACAAATGCTTTTACTCTTGATCATTGCATTTGTCAATGGTTCTGAAGAAGCAAAGTGAAAATAAGTAAATACCAATTGATCTTCTTTGATCAGACCATATTCTGGTTCGATTGGTTCCTTTACTTTCATTATCATTTCCCCGGCAGCATATGCAGCTTCAATTGTAGGCTCCATAATTGCTCCGGCCTGAACGTACAGGTCATCGCTAAAACCACTACCTTCTCCGGCAGTTTGCTGCACATGTACTTCATGGCCTCTCTTAACCAATTCCTTCACGCCAGCAGGGGTAAGTGCTACCCTGTTTTCATTATTTTTTATTTCCTTTGGGACACTGATAATCATAATAATGTTGTTTATTAAGTGCATGCAAATATAGTAAGCACAGAATAATATTTTGTTACTTTTTACCCTGAAAATTAGCACGGAAATACAAAAACAAAGTAATTCATTTTTTAGTGTGTTTTAGATTTTGGAGAAGCAAAAAAATAAAAATTTTATTTTGTATTTTTCTTTAAAAAATATATTTAATTCTGTGGTTGTTAGGGTGTTGTATTAAATACGAAGCTTATTTCGCGACATCACTTGTTTTTTATTACGATTTTACTGTAGTTTTCAAGGGTCTTTTAACTTTGAAACACCCTGATTTTTAAGTATTTTTGAATTGCCCAAATAGATTTTCCATCTCAATAAACGCATTTTATGGAAATAACTAAAACAGATACCCCATTGAAAACTTTAAAGTTATCCAATAAAGAAGTACTTCAGGATTATAAATTAGCTGTGGCCAGTCGTGAGGCCAGTTTGCTAGGAAGAAAAGAAGTCTTCATGGGTAAAGCTAAGTTCGGAATATTCGGCGATGGAAAGGAATTACCTCAGATCGCCATGGCCAAAGTTTTTAAAAAAGGTGATTACAGATCTGGATATTATCGTGATCAAACGTTCATGTTTGCCATTGGTGAGTTGACAATTCAAGAGTATTTTGCTCAATTGTATGCACATACTGATGTTGAAGCTGAACCTGCAAGTGCAGGCAGGCTGATGAATGGCCACTTTGGTACCAGAATGCTGGATGAAGATGGTAATTTTAAAAACGTTGCCCAGGAATATAATAGTGTTTCAGATATATCACCAACTGCAGGTCAAATGCCAAGACTTGTGGGATTGGGATATGCTTCTAAATTATACAGAGAAAATAAAGACTTAAAGCAATTTAAAGAGTTCTCTGATAATGGGAATGAGATTGCTTTCGGAACTATCGGTAATGCATCTACTTCAGAAGGTTTATTTTTTGAGACAATCAATGCAGCAGGCGTACTCCAGGTTCCAATGCTAATGTCGGTCTGGGATGACGAATATGGTATTAGTGTTCCGAAAAGTTATCACACAACTAAAGAAAACATATCAAAAGCCCTTTCTGGTTTTCAGCGCACCAAAGATGAAAAAGGATATGAGATCCTTACTGTAAATGGCTGGGATTATGCTGAGTTGATTAAAACTTACAGAAAAGCAGAAGAAATCTGTCGTAAAGAACACGTACCGGTACTTGTTCATGTTGTTGAAATCACTCAACCTCAGGGTCACTCAACCTCAGGTTCTCATGAAAGGTATAAGAGTAAAGAAAGACTTGAGTGGGAAAAAGAGCATGATTGTATAACCAAAATGCGTCAGTGGATAATTGACGAAGGTATAGCTGATGAATCAAAGCTCGAGGAACTTGAAAAAGAAGCTAAAAAAGAAGCTAAAGATTCTAAGAATAATGCCTGGAAGGATTTTAATGGTTCAATCACTGAAATCCATAAAGAGGCTGTTGACCTGATCAAAGCTGCTGCTGAAAGTTCTGAGAATAAGAAAGTTTTGATGAATATTTCAAACGAATTAAAGGAGACTTTAAATCCGATTCGTCTGGATTCTTTCAAAGCTGTGAAAAAAGCATTGAGATATCTTACCGGAGAGAATTCTTCGGCTAAGTCTAACCTTCTAAACTGGTTAAAGAGGGAAGAAAAACTAAATGAAGATCGATACAGTAGTCACCTATATTCTCAGTCTGAGGAGGCAGCTCTGACTGTACCAGAGATCGATCCGGTATATGATGATTCAAGTAAACTTGTCGATGGACGCGAAGTTCTCCAGGCATGTTTTGATGCAAATCTTGCAAGAGACCCAAGAGTTTTTGCCTTTGGTGAAGATGTAGGGTTTATCGGAGATGTGAATCAGGCATTTGCAGGTTTACAGGAAAAATATGGTGAACTAAGAGTAACTGATACTGGTATCAGGGAAGCAACGATTTTAGGACAAGGAATTGGTACAGCGATAAGAGGTTTGAGGCCGATCGCTGAGATTCAGTACCTTGATTATATTTATTATGCCCTTCAGATTATGGCTGATGATCTATCGAATCTTCAGTACCGAACTAAAGGAGGTCAAAAAGCACCTTTGATCATTCGCACAAGAGGGCACAGGTTAGAGGGAGTATGGCATTCTGGTTCTCCAATGGGAGCTTTATTACATAGTATTCGTGGTATTTATATTCTTGTACCAAGAGATATGACTAAAGCTGCAGGTTTTTACAATACTATGCTTCAGTCTGACGATACTGCATTGATCATCGAATGTTTGAATGGATACAGACTTAAAGAGAAAGTTCCGGCAAACATTGCTGAGTTTACCACACCGCTTGGGGTTCCAGAAGTGATCAAAGAAGGTTCTGATGTTACAGTGGTTACTTACGGCTCAATGTGTAGAATAGTAATGGAAGCTGCTGAACAACTTGAGGAGTTTGGAATATCAGTAGAAGTGATCGACGTTCAGTCTTTATTACCGTTTGATATTAATCACACCATTGTTGATCGTATTAAGAAAACCAATCGGGTGATTTTTGCCGATGAGGATGTGCCTGGTGGTGCAACTGCGTTCATGATGCAAAAAGTTCTTGAAGAGCAAAACGGTTATCGTTATCTTGATTCCAAGCCTATGACGATCACTGCTAAAGAACACAGACCGGCTTATAGTTCAGATGGTGACTATTTTAGTAAGCCAAACACAGAGACCGTTTTTGAAACTGTCTACAAAATGATGAATGAATTTAATCCAAGGAAATATCCTGAATTATATAAATAAGGATATTTTAAATGAAAATATAAGGTCCGGGAGTTATTTCCGGACTTTTTTTGTTTAATGGGATGTTATAGATGCCAGATATAAAAACCTGACTAATTACTATTTACGGGGCTTTTTCGGTATTGTGAATTTGAATTTCGTGCCTTTTCCCTGCTTACTTTCAACCCAAATTTCACCCCCGTGTTTTTTAACGAATTCTTTGCATAAAATCAATCCTAATCCTGTTCCTGTTTCATTTTGAGTACCAGGTGTTGAAATCGACTTTTCAATTTTAAATAAGTTGTTTAGTACATTCTCGGGAATTCCTATCCCGTTATCAGAAATAGTGATTAAATAATTTTCCTTGTTATCATCAACAGAGATTTTCATTTCACCATTTTTCCGGGTAAATTTTATACCATTAGAGATCAGGTTCCTTAAAATGGTCCTGAGCATCTTTGTATCAGCATGGACAAAACTTTTATCCGGAATATCACAATATATATCGATCGATTTTTGTTTAGCAGAGTATTTTAATAAACTAATCACATCAGGTATAACACTTTTTAAGTTTACTTTTTCAGGATCATAACTGATTGTACTGGATTGAGCTCTCGACCATTGGATCAGGTTTTCCAGTAATCCAATAGCTTTATTGGTAGATTTTTTAATTAAATAAGAATATTCTTTTATCCCTTCAAGATCATTTTCTTCAATCTGTTTTTCCAGAAGGTTTGCAAGTCCTAAAACTGAATTAAATGGCGATCTCAAATCATGGGTAATAATAGAAAAGAACTTATCTTTTGTAGCGAGAAGATTATTTAGTCGCTTTTCATTTTTGTAAACTCTTCTTTCTAATTTTTTTTCTTCTGTGATGTCATGGAAGTTTACTATTGCTCCAATGATTTTATTAGAATGATCAAAAATTGGTGCTGACCAGATTGCTACCCACTTTTTTTTACCGTCTTCTAACTCTACAATGGACTGTTCATTTTTAATTACTTCGCCTTCATATAATGATCGTGCAAGTGGCATTTCTCTGCCCGTATATTGTCTTCCGTCCGGAAAAAACATTTTCCAGCTATGCACATAATCTTTAACGGTTATATCAGTAAGCCTGGCATCAGTTTTTCCCCTGAAAGCCCATACCGCATCATTTATATAAGTGATCCGACCATCAGGGGGTTCGCAAATAACAATAGCAGTTGGCGCACAGTCTAATATTGATTTTAAAAACTGTTCTGACTTATTTAAATATTTTGAATTATAGAGCTCTCTTTCAAGTTGAGATATTTTTTTCTTTAACTCTTCGTTTTCAGTTTGTATATCGGCGTACTTTGTTTCAGAGTGTGTCATTATCGTTGTATATAAGGATAAAATACCTTCTTAATGTCATACACCATCAAATATGATTTTAAATTAAAATTTGAAGAAATTAATATTTGGCTCTATTCTATAAATGCGATAAAAATCCAGATTGCTGGATTTGATGATTATTTCTATACTATAATTTAAGGTTTTTATAGCAAACTATCTTGTTTGGGTGGTCTTTTTTGATCTAAAATACTGATTACTAGTTTTTTAAAATCATTTTATGAAATTATATGTTACATGTTTTAAATTTATTCTATGTACAAGAAGGGTGTTATTTCATACTATTTTTTTACCGATTAACCGAATTATCCTGCTAAGTCCATTGTGGTATTTTCCTTCTGATAAATGAGTTTCACTTTCTTTCAATTGGAGTATCTTAAAATTGCTGAAGTCTTCTTTAATAGATTCGATAGAAAAAAGCATATCTATATCCGGTGGACCACCGGCTTTTGGATCTGCTTGTCTTAGTTCATAATGATTTTTACTAAATCCTTCCAGAATTACAAATCCACCAGGTTTGATCAGATTAGCTATTTTTTTATGATATTTTGATAAAAGTTCAGGTGGGAAGTGTGCAAAAATCAATGCTGCTACATCATATTTCTTATTGCTGATATCCATTTTCATGAAATCACCTACGTGATAATCGATTTCAACATTTTCTTTTCTAGCTAATTTTAAGGCTTTCTTTCTCCCTTCAGTGCTTATGTCGAAAGCTGTTACATTTAATCCTTTTTTTGCAGCATAGACTGCATTTCGACCTTCCCCTTCAGCAGGCATCAGGATATTGCCATTAATATTATATTTATCAATTGCTTCTTTAAAAAAGATATTCGGTGAAGTGCCATAGGCATATTCTTCACCGGAATACCTTTCATCCCACATTTGCTTCATAAAATTATAATATCAGTGTTGCTTTATTATTTATTCGTATTAATTAATTTCTCCTTGTCATTCCTACTTAGAAATTGTACTGCATTATTATAAAAGATGTCACGCTTTTGATCCTTAGTTAGAAAAGGGGCTTCCTTAATAGCTTCAACTGCTGCCCCGATTTTATCCGGCCATACCATCTGGTCCGTTCCAAACATGATTCTTTTCCCAAGTCCGGCATGAATAAACGCTTTCAAATAATCGTAAAATGCCTCTCTGGGTATTACCCAGGTAATTGTTGAAACATCAGCATATAATTGAGGATATTGATACATCATTGCAATCATTTGATCCCGGTACGGATACCCTGCATTTTCAACATATAGCCTGAGTTTAGGATGTTTTATTAGTACTTCCTCAAGTAATAGCGGACTTCCGGAAGATGAGCGGAAATTGGGCATATAAGGGCCTATGCCGGCTGCGTGAATGAGAACAGGAATATCCATTTCTTCTGCTAATTGAAAATAGGGTTCAAGTGATGGGTCATTTGGTTTTATTCCATTCAGTTGTGTGCCAATTTCTCCCATACCTTTAAATCGCTTTGCGATATACTCTTCTTTTAAAGCTTCAATTCCTACTTCTTCAGGGTTTAGGATAAAAGGAGAGGGTATGAAGCGATCGGGAGAGGCATTATTCCATTGCTGAACTACATCCCAGTCCACTCCACTTAGAAAAGCTTTTTCGATATTGTATTTATCCATTGCTTCTATTGTTGCCCTCATCAGTTTAATTGGATTAACAACCGACTTACCAGTACCCTCACATGGCGAAGGGCGACAAATAGCCGGGATACCTTCAGGTATTTCTTCGGGAAGTCCGGTATGCATGTGCATGTCAATGATTGGTTCGGCATAATTAATCGAACCCAGTAGTTGAACTGACTCTCTATCTGACTCACGATTACATCCTGGTAAAAGTAATATCAGTAAACCAAGGGTTAAAACAATACTTTTCATGATTGAAAACTTTTAGTTGGCAGATATTTTTTAGATTTCTAAGGAGAACGAATTGCAGCTTTGAGGAGGTGGGGCATAAAACTGCCGAGGTGTGATATACAATTTACAAGGATTTATTCTCTTTTTCTTTCTTATATGCTAAAAATTAAAGCTTTCTGTGAATAATATTCTATTCATAGATGTTTAAAATCAATTTATTGGCGGTTTTAACTGCTAAATTGTTAATCGTAAATGTATATTGTAGTAAATGGGGGTTGATTAATTGATCGGGGGGTTGATGGTTTCATTTGTTACCTGGATCCCCTTATAAAAGCTATCAAGATAAAGTGAGTTGTGTGTTTTATGTTCATAAAAGAAGGTTGTCAGGTCAATTTTATGATCGTTATTCAATAACTCAATTAATTCTTCGATTTTTGATTTGTGGAAATCCGGTTTTGGCTGGTAAGAAATAACAACTTTAATATCCTTTTCTATTTGATTGTTTTTTATTCGTTCAATTACTTCGCCGTTGCTATACCAAATAGCCGGGTCATACATGTGAATAACTTCAAAAGGATGAGTCATAGAGAGGAGGTAGCCCCCAAAATAACCACCGTAGGAATGACCGATGAGGGTTTCGTGATCAGTAGTGGAATAATTATTATTAACATCCGGGATCAGTTCATTCATGAAGTAATTATAAAATTTCATTGCTCCTCCGGAATTGGATGAATTATACCAGGTGGAATCAACAATTTCACCATCGTATTCAATTCTGGATTGGCTGAATGTTAAATCTATTCCTCGTTTAAATTCCCAATCGATGTGTGGAATTCCAACGACAATTGATTTTTGAATTATATTATTTCCACCTAAATCAAAAGCGATATTCCTAGCGAGATCAAATCTCCATTCCGCATCAAGCACATAGATTACCGGATAACTTATCGAATCAGAATAGTTTAAGGGAAGACTAACCCAATAATCTCTGGTTTCACTTAAATGTTCAGATTCTATTTGATGACTGATAACCTGGTTTACGCAAATTGTGTCCTGGGTAAATGCCGATACGGATAAAGAAATCAATAATGCTGATATAAAAAATATTTTCATGGCTCCTTAATACATAATTGAGGAGGCAAAAATATAAAACCTGGAACAAATTTGTCTTGAATTGGGAAATGAATTTATACCATTTTAGAGATCTTCCTGTTTTTATATACATCGAGTAATATATCCTGGAATTCCCCTATTTTAGAAAAGTTGGTTCTGATATTATATTCGAAATTGTTCTTTTCAAATTGTTGAATAAAACTGGATAAATGAGATTTTTCTCCGCCGATCTTATGATGATATTCGATCTTATATCGGTTGAAGTGATCTATTTTCTCTTTACTAAACAGATCTTCGATAACCTGGATCTCAGCACCTTCAATATCGATTTTTATCAGGTCAAAATGATTGTCTAGTATTAATTCTGACAACTTTTGTGTTTTTACAACAATCTTGTTTTCTCCCCCGCGTTCTTTATTGAAAGATCCCTGTAGTGACCCTTTGTGGTCATTAATGAAAAAATCTATTTCTCCAATGTCATTTGACAATCCAACATTGTGTAATTCAACATTTTTTAAATTGTTTTGACGCACATTTTTTTCCAGAAGTTCAAATGCATAAGGATTAGGTTCAAATGCCATTATAGAGCAATCAGGGTAAAGCTTTTTAAAGAAAAGTATGGACATGCCTATATTGGCACCGCAATCAATGATCTTTGGTGAGTCAGTTTCAATATCAAAATAGTAATCGGTTGATAAGAATATTTCAATTATTAAATAGAGAAGAGTATCGTGGTCATAGGCTGTCACCTTATAGTCGAGCACTTTTTTAGTTACCTCACCATTGTTTTTACTAAATTTTGAACCCAGATAGGTAGATAACAAAACGCCGAAAATCTGAAATTTCTCGCCGAATTTATAATTGCTGTTTATCGCAAGACTAGCGAAATTATAAATCTGTCTGAATGCGTTGATGATTTTTTTCATAGTGCTGAGTGGTTGTTAGGCTATTGGACTTAAAAGTCATAAGGTTAAATCTGGTAATGATGTTGTAAAATCGCTTATTCAAACAAAGACAGAAGTTTTTGTATTATCTATTTATTTATGGTTACCCCTTTCTTTATTCTTGCTTTTCCTGTTGTTATTAATGAGTAGAATAGTCAATATGATGCTAGATCTCCTTACTAATAAACCACCGGATACTATTAAATATAATCAATTTATTATTAATAAAGTGCTATTACTAGGTTGAAAATTAAATAATTTGAATAAGAAATATCCCGGAGCCATTTATACAAATCCTTGATAATTAGTTTATTATCAATATTCATAGAGAAAGTTGTATAAATGGCTCCGGGTTATAAGATTACATATAATGTTCATTTTAATAAAATCGGGAATTATAAAGTCCTTATTTATAATTCAGTCTAACGGATAATCATCACTTTTCTCATTTCCTGAATGCCGTTATCTGTCGTGAAGAAAATGTGATAAATACCACTTTGAATAGTTTCAGGTTTAAGAGTAATCTGATGATTTCCAGCAGGACTAAATCCATCTTTGATTACCTGAACTTTCTGCCCGGTCATATTAAACATTTCAATGGTTACATTTGATTCTTTTTCCAGCCTGTAAACAATTTCTGCTGTGGTTTTTACAGGGTTTGGATAGATATTAATTCTATCATTTTTATCAGTCAGATCATTACCTGAAATTCCCATTACAGATGAAATTGATGATGCTTGGTAGCTACTGATTGAATATTTTGATTCTATTACAGCAATGATCTCATCAATACTGGCGATCAGAGCAGTTGCTTGTGCTTCTGTTAATACATTGTCTTTCTCGTAAAGATCCATTACCTGAGTACGAAGATCATAAAGCACTGCAAGGGCTTCCTCATACTTATCTTTATCAAGTAGCTTAAGTGCCTGATCGATTTTTT
Source organism: Mangrovivirga halotolerans (assembly GCF_026241165.1). Lineage (GTDB taxonomy): Bacteria > Bacteroidota > Bacteroidia > Cytophagales > Cyclobacteriaceae > Mangrovivirga > Mangrovivirga halotolerans. The sequence continues at coordinate 235,290 of NZ_JAPFQN010000004.1, forward strand.
TCAATAATCCATTTTCCTGTCCATTATTGAGTACTTGCGAACTTGTGAGTAATTGAATGTCATCTTCCAGATCATTTAATGCCTCAGTGATTAAAATTGCGGTGATAGTTACGTAGTCCGGATCACTGTCTTTAAATCCATCGTTAACGATAAGCTGCACAGAGTAAGTTCCTGGTACATCTGCAATGAAGGATGGGGTAGAAGTGTTGGCTCCACTGAGTGAAGCTGTACTACCTGCAGGTTTTGCCGGAGAGGTATCCGGGCTGGCAAACATCCAGGAGTAGGTTATCGGATCTCCTTCAGGATCAGAAGAGCCGGATCCATCAAGGTTGACGGTTTGTTGCTCAATAACTTCCTGGTCTTCTCCGGCATCTGCTATTGGTGGGTTATTAGGTATAACAGAAATAATAAGTTGACCAAATCCGATTCCTCCGTTACCATCTGTAATGGCTATTGTTAAAGATTCAATACCTTTAAAGTCCGGGTTTGGTGTATAAGTAAATCCACCATCAGCAGATGTATTACTCATCGAACCATTTTCCGGGACAGTGTAGGATATCCATTCTATTTCATCACCATCGAGGTCAAAGTCGTTTGCCAGGTGGCCGGGAGCTGTAACGATCAGTTCGGTGTTTTCGGGTGTCGTATAAACATCCGGAACCGCAATTGGAGTTCGGTTTTGATCCGGAATGACCAATATAGAAATAAGTCCGAAACTTATACCTCCGTTACCATCTGAAATGGCAATCTCAATAGATTCGATTCCGGAAAATCCTGGATTTGGAGTATAAGTGAAAGTACCATCAGGGGAGGGATTGCTTATTACTCCATTTTCCGGAACAGTATACGATAACCACTCTATTTCATCACCATCAAGATCTATATCGTTATTGGTGTGGCCGGGTGCAGAAACTATCAATGGAATGCCTTCTGGTGTAGTGTAAACATCGGGAACTGCCACAGGCTCTCTGTTTTGATCAGGAATGACTAAAATGGTTAATGTAGTAAATGCAATTCCTCCATTACCATCTGTTATTGCAACTTCTAATGATTCGATCCCTGAAAACCCAGGATTTGGAGTATAAGTGAAAGTACCATCAGAAGATGTATTACTCATTGTGCCATTTTCCGGAACAGTATAGGATATCCATTCTATTTCATCTCCATCGCGGTCGAAATCATTTCCAAGATGACCCGGAGCAGAAACTATTAAAGGAGTATTTTCCGGAGTCGTGAAAACATCAGGTATAGCTATAGGCTCTCTGTTTTGATCCGGGATTACCAGAATAGAAATGAGTCCGAAACCTATCCCTCCATTACCATCAGATATTGCATATTCAAAGGTTTCTATTCCTGAAAATCCAGGGTTAGGAGTATAGGTAAAGCCCCCATCAGAGGTAGTATTGGTAATTGATCCATTTTCCGGGACACTATAGGAAAGCCAGGTAATCGGATCTCCATTTGGATCAAAATCGTTATCCAGGTGGCCAGGAGGTGAAACGACTAATGCTGTGTTTTCCGGGGTAGTAAATACATCTGCCACAGCCACAGGATCAGTGCCTCCGGATGGAGTGACAGTGATCATAATTAGTCCAAAAGCGATACCTCCTTCCCCGTCAGAAATAGATACAGTTATTTCTTCAATCCCTGTAAATCCTGGATTAGGGGTATAAGTGAAAGTTCCATCAGAATTTACATTAGAGATAAATCCATTTTCAGGAACGGTATATGTAATCCACTCGATTTCATCACCATCAGGATCGCTATCATTACCCAAATGTCCGGGTGCTGAAACTATTAATGCTGTATTTTCAGGTGTGGTATAGGTATCTGGTACAGCTACAGGATTCCGGTTTTGATCGGATATCACCTGAATTTGAAGTAAACCGAAACTAATACCGCCATTACCATCGGAGATAGCAACTTCAATGGATTCTAATCCTGTAAATCCGGGGTTAGGTGTATAGGTGAAAGTACCATCAGGGGAGGGATTACTTATTACTCCATTTTCCGGAACAGTATACGATAACCACTCTATTTCATCACCATCCAGGTCAATGTCGTTATTGGTATGGCCAGGAGCAGAAACAATTAGTGGAGTGTTTTCAGGTGTGGTATAAACATCCGGGACCGCAATGGGAGTTCGGTTTTGTTCCGGAATAACCAGAATAGAAATGAGTCCAAAACTTATGCCTCCATTCCCATCAGAAATTGCAATTTCAAGAGACTCTATTCCTGAAAATCCTGGATTTGGCGTATAGGTAAATCCACCTTCTGAGGTTGTATTGCTCATTGTTCCGTTTTCGGGAACAGTATATGAAAGCCATGTTAATTCATCACCATCAGGTTCCAGGTCATTGGAAAGGTGGCCCGGAGGTGTTATCTCAAGTGCTGTGTTTTCGGGAGTGGTGAATACATCAGGAACTGCCACAGGATTTCTGTTTTGATCAGGTATAACCAAAATAGATATGAGTCCAAAACTAATACCTCCGTTGTTATCAGATATGGCAACTTCTATATTATCAATTCCTGAAAACCCAGGGTTAGGGGTATAAGAAAATCCGCCATCAACAGAGGCATTACTAATTGCGCCATTTTCTGGTACTGTATAAGATATCCAGATTAGTTCGTCACCGTTTAAATCAGAATCATTAGCCAGGTGCCCGGGAGCCGCAATAATTAGTTCCGTGTTTTCAGGCGTTGTATAAACATCCGGTGTGGCAACGGGAGCATAATTTTCCATGTCGGTCTCCATAACCGTCATCTGATCATCTTTTTTTGAGGGGTAATTTTGGTTTAAGAGTTGAACCGGTTGATCCCTTTTAAGAATTAAATCGGACTTCTTTATTTGTACCGGTCCATTATTTGGTGAATCTTTGATTACCATATCCAGAACTTCCCCTGAAATACGATTTTTATTTGATCCTTCAGGGGGACTAATAAGAATTTTATCTCTTTCTAGTTCTGTTTTATTTTCTGATTTTGGGTGGGCCTGAACTGAATTACTAAAATTTAAAATATCATCTAATTCAAATGATTTTCTTTGTTGTAAATGATCTTTATTTATCAGGATACTCTCATACTTATCATTTAATAAAACTCTTTCATCAGACTTTGATTGATCAATTTGTTTTGCTTCGGAGGGCAGAACTAATGTTTCACCTTTTTGATTAAATTCATTTAGTAAGCGTTCATTTTCAGGGTTGATTTTTGGAGTTGATGATTGTTCTAACTTTTCTTTTTCCACTTTTACCTGTGTTAGGGCAGGCATCGAAATAAATAAGGAAAGAAGTAAAATAAAGATGGAAGTTTTAAAATTATACTTTTGATCGGATACAGATATTTTAATATCATCCTTGGTTTTTGGGGATAAAATGATCGGTTTCATGGCTATAGAATTGACTTGTGGTGTATTATAAATTAAATAATTAACCAGAAAAGAACAATAGGATTATGCCCCTAAGCGACCAAGTAGTCCTAAATTTCGATGAATATTGATATTCAGTGACTTATGCAAAAAATACTGTGGGTTGTGAAGATATTTGAATTTCTGATAATTTACGCTATCGGGTATGTTTTTGTAGCTTCTTAATGTGTTGATATGCCGACATTTTACATCAAATAATTTTCGATATAACGGCTCAAATACATTTTCAGGTAAGCGCTCAGGTAGGTTTTTATTCTATCACAAAAAACAATAAAAAAAGCCGCTTCACATATTGAAGCGGCTTATATATTTTTAAGTAATAATAATTACTGGATCACAACTCTGTTAACCAATACATTATCACCATCAGTAACTCTTATGATGTAAAGACCTGCATCTAAATCTGATACATTGATCTCATTATATTTATTTGAAAGAACACCTTCTTTCCAAACCTGACCGGTTGTATTCATAATTCTGAATTGAGCCGATTCCATTTTACCAATATGTATATTCAGGTAGTCCTTCGCAGGAATAGGATATACAGAGTAACCTTCAGGTCTTTCACCTGTGCGGGTTACAGAAACTTTTGAAGTTCTTGCACCACTACCTACACAAAAGTTGGTTGTTTCACTTGAAGCGAACGATCCTCCTGATGCTAATGTAACTCCATCAGCAGTTAGAGAGTATGAACCGTTTCCGTAAGAACAGCAAATACCGTCACCATAAGCATCATAGATTACGAAATCATAGCATCCATCGTCAAGAATAATATCCTGAGTGACAGTAGATCCATCTGGTTGAGAACCGTAAGTTCCGCCAGAAGCAATAACTGTTGAGCCACTTAGGATCTCCCAGCTTGTTTCTTCAGGATAGTTATCAAGAGTGATAGAAAGCGTGGCAGTAGTTGTTCCTCCACCAGTGCTTCCACCTGTACCAAGGCTAAGCGCATCAATAGCCATATCTCCTTGCCAGGTATCACCTGTAGTACCTACAAATTTTAGTTTTACTGTTCCACCTAAATAAGCAGAAAGGTCAATGCTTGCTTCGTTCCAGCTGTTACCCTGGTTTCCTGATTTACTCCAGATTGTTGACCAGTTTGTGCCATCTGTTGTAGCATGAAGTTCAAGGTCACCCATTGTAGTAGCACCATACATATGATATCTGAATGAGAATGCCGCTGAAGTTTCAGAAGTAAGATCGAAGCACGGTCCTGCCAGCTCCGCTCTTTTGAACGAATAGTTAGGACTTGATGACTCCATGTAAGCGTAATAGCTTCCAGCAAAAGCACCTGATGGTCCTGTGTTAGAAGAAGGAGTGCCTGAGCTGTTAACTGTCCAGTCGAAGTCATCTCCTGAAACTTGAGACCATGATCCCAATCCACTTTCAAATCCTTCACCATAACCTAATGTTACAGTTGAAGAGCAGCTTTCTCCACCACCAGTTGAACCAGTTGATAAAGAAATTTTATCTACCGCTATATCTGAAGTATATGACGAACCGGTTGTACCGACAAATCTTATTTTTACAGTTTCTCCAAGATATCCGGCCATATCTACATTAGCAGAAAGCCAGCTATTTCCCTGGTTGCCACTTTTCGACCAGATTGTAGTCCAGCTACCACCATCGATTAAAGCCTGTACTTCAAGACTTCCCATGGCAGAACCATACATGTGGTAATCGAAACTGAACGTAGCAGAAGTTTCTGTAGTCAGGTCAAAGCATGGACCAGCAAGGTGTGCAGATTTTGACGGGTAGTTTGGATCTGATGCCTCAACATACATGTAGTACGAACCATCATTTGCAGATGAAGGTCCTGTGCTTGAAGAAGGAGTACCAGAGCTGTTTCTTGTCCAGTCAATATTGTCTCCGCTTCCTTGTGACCAGTTTCCAAGACCACTTTCGAAGCTTTCATTGTAAGGGTAATTGCTCACTGTTCCAGTGCAAGAAAATCCACCGCCTGGATTTCCAGGAGTATAAACAGGATCTAAAAGGAAGCCTTCACGACCACCACCATTAGAAAAAGTAGCCTGCATTCTTGCATCCTGACCAGCTGAGAACATAAACATACATGCATCATCAACATAATCCATATAGTTCATGAACATATCGTCCTGTCCACCAGAACAGCTATTTGTTCCTGGTGAAGGGCATCCGTAGTTTGGATTTCCAGCTACCGGGGTGTCACTAACAAAGTCATCTGCAGAGCAATTTCCATCTCCCCAGATATGACGAAGGTTTAACCAGTGACCTACCTCGTGAGTAGCAGTTCGTCCCTGATCAAATGGAGCAGAAAGATAGAAGTTACTACCCCCTGCTACTGAAGCATCACCAAAATACTGAGGAGACATTACAACTCCATCAGTTGCCGGATCACCACCAGGGAACTGAGCATATCCAAGGATACCACCTCCGATATCCGCAACCCACATGTTTAATATGCGGTCCGGTTCGATTGGAGGGTAAGCTGCTTTTACAGCGTCGTTAGTGCCCCAAGTGTCACGTGAGTTTGCATATCTCTTAATTTCGATGATCTCAAAACGGATTTGAGTATCTCCTGAACGCACACTTTGAAATTCAGATGGTGTGTTGTCATAGTCGCTATTGGTAGCGCTATAATCTTTGTTTAATCTGTCGATCTGAGATTGGATCTGTGCATCAGAGATGTTTTCCTGAGAATTTCCATATACCACATGAATAATACATGGAATAACGATGTTGCTTCCTGATACTCTGAAGCTTTCCGAATTTTCTGCAAAGCGCTGAGTCAGTTGCTCGATCTCAGCCTGTCGTCTTGCATAGTCGGGGTTTTGTTGAAGTAGTCTTTCGTGTACCTCATCGGTAGCACAAACACGTTCCTGTGAATAGGTTAGAAAAGAACAGCATATAGCCATCCCAAATAATAGTAAACGTTTAATCATACAATGTTGGTTTATAGATTACAAAAATATAACTGTCAGATTAACAGTGGTTTGAGCGGGTTGGACTGATAAAGCCAATGAAATGATCACTAATGTTTTGGTTGCTCGAACTTCACTTAATTGTTCGTTCTGACTTTTACTACATCCACAAGTATACAAATAATTTTTCGCAATATAAAATTCTGCATTTTTTGTCTATCCAGAATTTATTACCAAGATCACTTATAAATTAAGAATAAGTGAAAATAAAAATTAAAAATATCCATTAAATTCTGAGCTAAATTTTGGCCGGTTAAGGGGTTTTTTTGGCCGAAAAGCAGATTCTATTTAATCTTAGCACTTGCTTAGAATTATTTTCTTAAAAAGGAGAGTTTGGCCATATTTTATTGAATAAAAAATGTTCAAAGATTAAAATCCAAATCTAAAATTTTCCAATAGTTGTTTAACGAATCCCGACTAATCCTTCTGCAGCTTTGAAAAGTTTTTGGGAATCATAACCAATTCCATTTTTGAAAATGATTTTATCTGATCGAATCGCAGAAATATCTTTACTGATATCATCATTCATAATTATTATATCAGCAATTTTTCCTTCTTCTATGGTGCCAATAAGGTTTTCTGATTCTAAATACTTAGCCCCGTTTAATGTGCATATCATAATCGCATCAGGAATACTGAATCCCATTTCAACCATTAGTTCAAGTAATCTCATATTAGCATAACCGGCAACTATTCGTCCATCATATGTTGGGTCTGTACCTGCGACTAATAACCCGCCTGCATCATGAAACTTTTTATCCATGAGTTTAAGTTTATTGAACCTTGCGACATCAATAGAATCTCTTCCCTGCTTGCTAACCCATCGTTGATAGACCTTTTCTTTTGCTCTGGGCGATAAGGCTTCCAGGCCTCCGCCTGGTATTACTTCTCTTCCTGTATAGGGTTCAAACACGTTAACTGTAGTTGTCAGTGCTACATTATTGGAAATCATGTGATCGATCAAACTGGTGACATTTTCGGAATCCGGGTCTACTTCTAACAGACTTTCCAGCATAAAGGGATTACACTGGTCGGGTAGTTTGTTTTCTAAAAAGTCAGGACAAGATCCAAATCCGTGTTCAATGTTATCAATTCCCAGATCTACCGCTTCCCTGTATGTTATGGAGCAAAGGTGACCAGTTACTTTCATGTTTCTGGCATGAGCTGCCTCAATAATGGCCTTGAGATCTTCCCTTGTCAGCATATTGTATACTTTTATTGAGGTAATGCCCAGGTCAGCATAAAAATCCACCTGATCTTGTGCCTGTTCCGGACCATCAAATGCAAACATTTCCAGGATTGGGAGTCCTTTTCTGTCCATATGTGGGCTGGTAGCATCGATAGTGGGGCCCGGTAATCGCCCGTCTTTGATCCATTTCTTCAATTTTACATCTACCTGGGGCATTATCGCTCCGGCAGTACGCATTGTGGTGACACCTCCTGCCAGGTAAAGCTTGGGAAATGAATAAGTCATCTGATCTAACCCGTAGTTTGGTCCCGGGACATTTTTAGGATAAAACAGGTGTTCATGAAGCATAATCATACCCGGCATAGCAGATTTTCCTTCCATATTGATGACAATGGTATTGTCAGGAACGCTTAAATCCTGACCTATTTGAGTGATGTATTCTCCTTCGATTAATATATCCTGGTTGGTCATGGCAGCTGAACCGGTACCATCGAGTACTGTGAGGTTATGGAGGAGGTAATTACCACGATCGTGAACTACGTATTGTTGCACTTCAGCCGAGAGGCTATCCTGGGCATAACAGATTGTATTAAGTAAGGATAGAAGGAAAAGAACCGGAAATTTTTTCATGGTGTTTGGTAAGGTATTGGTGGAGGAAGGTGTTGAGGATATTATTTTTAATAGTTTAATAATAATATACGGTTATAAAAGGCATGTTCCAAACCCACTTAGAGATTTTGAAAGGGTAGAGGAGGTTTTGGGATGTAGTTTGGTGAGTAGGGGTTAAAAAGGGAAGGGATTATTCATTGAAGGTGTTGTTGGAATGTCGTTTATATCAAACTATTCCAATCATCATTCTGAGTAATAAAATATTCGAAAGTATCATTTACTTCCGTTGTTTGACAATCCATTTCCCAATGGATATTATTTTTTGTTCTATTTTCTTTAGGGCAAATCCAATATTTGAATTTTACGATTTGTGATAACTGTTCATATTCAATGAGAAGAGTTTTTGTGTAATCAATTTGATTAGTTGTTGGAATAGAAATCATCAAATTGTATAAGGAAGTTCCTCCAAAAAGATACTTGGAATAACCTCGATCAATTATATGGCGAACTAGAAATCTAATTGGTCTTAATTGTTCCCCTTCGTTGTCAATCAAATGATTATAAAACTCCAGTATTTCTCCCCAAGTTTTGATAAGATCTTTGGTAGATATGTTATCACCTTCTGTCATAAGTCTTCTAATGCATGCCAACGAAGTGCTATGAGTCACTCTGTGACTCTTATTCCTTATATAGTTATCGTTTTGGTTGTTAATAAATTCCTTTAAAAGCTAAAAATAGCTGTTTCCAGCTCAAAATCAAACTTTATCTCTTATTTATACCCGATTGTAACAGTTTACTAATGGAAAAGAGGATGGTGATTTTTGAATGATATTAAAGCACAAAATCAATCTTGCGGTAGGGGGTGTGACTAACTATAATATAACAGAAGTTACGGTATTTAGTTGTTAGCGATAGAATTAAGCACAGGTTTTAGAAATGCACGCTAGATTAGACTATGTCCGAATCCAGCGTGCATTGCGGTTATACATTATTGTAAAACGCTTTTAAGATTAATTGTAAAGATTAAAACCCCATACTCCATGAGTATATCCATCAATAACTCCTTGCCAGAAATTTGGATTTGAAGCGCTATTTTTTCTATCGGTTAAATAGTTTATTCTAAACTGATAATCATCTGAAGAAACAAAACTTATGTTAAATAAATCTTCATTAAACTTAGCTCTGTAAATTTTGATCACTTGATTTTCAGTCTCATCAATTCCTCCATTATCATTATAATCTCCAAAATACGTATCCAATTCATCACCTAGACCAAAACTTTCTTCATAGTCAACTTCATAATACTTAGTATGATACTGTGTTCCCCAATTAGGATGTAATTCCATTGCTATTTTTTTATCGGAATTGACATCTTTGTATCCTTTAACATATCCACATTTATATTCGTTAGCTGTGCATTCATTGTAAGGGATTAGTTCAGGTAAAGTTGTTCTGTTTGCAGAGCTATTTTGGATAAATGATAATTCTACGATATCATCCTTATGTATGTCAGTTATTTGGTCATTACATGAAAATGAAAAAATGATAATAATAAGTGAAAGCGTTAAATGTTTTTTCATGATTATTTAGTTTTAAATGTTTTACAACATATGATATAACACACTCAGTGCTTGTTATTCATATGTCTGTTTTTTGATTGTTGTTGATAAATTCTGGTTTCAGAATCCTAAAGTAGGTATTTTTGGCTAATAGTCAATGATTATATTGAATTTTTAAGCGGATGGAAACAACTGTAGCCGTTTGTACACTGAATTGTATAAACGTGTTTAAACGTTTATAACTGTTAAAAATGGATAATATGGACTTTATGTTTCCTGTCCAAGGAGGCTTAGCTAGCATTTCGTAAAACTAGATCCTTGCGTGATCAGTGGAAGTGACTTTTTTTTACCTTTCGTTTATTGAATTGTGCATAACGGTTGCGTATATGAAACGTTTGGCATTTCGAAGTACTTTCCTGTTCCCCGTAACCCAAGTAGGCTACTGAGCGAAAACCTTGCTGGCAGACGTTCACCCGCCATAAACTATATGCGTTGTTGGGTACAGTTATATTTTATTCATTAATTCTATTTCTTTCATCAAATCCGAACCGTGATATTCTTTGACATTCACAATATTTCCATCAGTGTCGTATTTGAATTTAATCGTTTTATTATCATTGAGATTATTGGTCATTTTGACTACCTGTCCAAGTTGATTGTAAAAAAAATGGAATTCATAAGGTAACTGCGAGCAAATCATACACGCTGAGTATTTATATGAGGTTACTCTTGAAAGTGAATCGTAAGTTATCGTGTAACTCCAATTGGTATTGAAATCCCCAACTTTAGTCGAGTCATTCCATATAGTTATTGTATCATTTTTATGGATAGAGTCAACCATTTTTTGAGGGTAATGATATGGAGTGAAAAAGTGTTTTTTGTAAAAATCAAAGTCCAATTTTCCCGAGTGCACAATTGTTGGTGGGGCGGTTATTTGTCCGCTAAATCCTTTTGGTGTAGTCACACTAAATTGAAGAGTGTCCTGCCCGTAAACAAGATTCAAAGTCAAAATTAATATGATTGTTGTTATCGTCTTCATTTTAATTATGCCCAACGTTAAGTGTAAAATGCGTTTTAATGCATTTTTACACAGTGTTGGCAAATCGTTATTCATTTATTTTCTCTAGGCCAAATCTTTCAGCACTTAAGTTAAATTGTTCAGAAGCCCATTTATATTTCTTGTAAGCACTTGTTTCTGCAGGAAGTTTGAGACCATCAATTATTATTTCTCTTAATTTCTGGTAATGGATGGCCGCAGTTCCTTCTCCACCACCAACTAGGTCGTCATAGTCAGTGAAATAATCAAGGTAATATTCCTTTTCATTAAGCTGTTTACAATTCTTTTTTATAAAGTCAATTTCCCATTCTTCGTAGTCTTTATTAGCTGGGCCTGGGAATAATTTTACTACATCAAATAGCTCCTTTTCGAATTTTACTATAGGCAATATTTCTTCTGCTTCTGATTGGTAGGCTCTTATAAACGCTTCTCCAAACATTGTGCTTTCAGTATGGTGTAAATACCCAGCTTTAATAGAGCCTCTGCAGAGAAATCCATTTGAAATAAGTAAGTGAATTGCAAAAGCACAATCTGATAGCATGTAATATATTCCACCTTGTTCTTGAATGAGTCTGGATATCACCAAGCTATCGGAAACTTGAATAATTTGAGTGTCCGTATTTAATTTCCTGTCAGCATCAATTTCATACTTGTCTTTTGGTGTAATAAAGAATTCGTTTAGGTCTGTCAAAGCAGTTTTAATCCTGTTAAACTCATCATCATCTTCTAGGCTGGAATCAACGGCATTTTTAAATCCTAAAATGTCAATGAAAGCTACAACTCTAATATCATATTTCATTTGGTTATTTTATTTCTTCACAAAATTGTCTTGCTTCTGGGCAATGTATTACAAGTCCATCTTCAACTTTCCTATCGGTTGACCATAGCATTCTGTATTCAGACTGTGGTTGATAGTCAGTATGCTTCAAGAAAAATCTATGTCTCGTTAGTGAAGGACCTGCAGCTTGTATCATTTTTTGAAAACTAATTTTATCTGTTTCCTTATCGTCCTTTAACTCTTCAATATCTAAATTCTTTGGTATTTTAGTTGAAATTATTTTTTCATTTACGTAAAGACAATTCCCAAAAAGTACACTTTGAACTCTAGGAAGGGAACGTGTAATTTCAATCATAAAGTTTAACGGGTCAATTATTCTAAAGACAGAGTCTCGTTTGAAAGTTTTCTTAAGTTCATCATCTAGAATTGTGGAAGTACAAAAGCAAAATTCATTTTGGCCTACCATAGTATATGTGCCAATCATTTTATCATTAGCTCCATTGACTATGTTCATAGAATGACCTTCAGTTTTATCTCCTAACTGGTTGTCTTCATATGCTTTGTAATTCTTGAATGAACTTAGCATGATATTTCCAGTTTTAAAGAATTCATCTATCCATTTATTATTCTCATATCTGTATAAATATGGTATTGAATTCTCAAATGGAATTACATGCGTGAATTGTGTTGCGAAGTTTCTATTCATTCTCTAATGTTTGCCAACGATTGGCTATGCGCGACTCAGTCGCGCTTATTCCTTATATGGTTATCGTTGTTAATTTTGTTAATAAATCCTTTTCAATGACCAAAATAGCCGTTTTCTCTTCAAATTCAAACTTTATTACTATTTAATACCCGTTAGTAAACGTTTGTAACCGACTGTAATCGGAAATTTTTATATCCGTTTGTAACCGTTTACGAATGGGTAATAAGACTTTTGTGATTCTGCGATTAATAAGGTATTTAGCTTAGACTAAACGTTTTTATAATCCGATCGGTCCAGGTGAAATCTTGAACTATAACTTGACCTGCATTCCCAGACCAGCTAAGGAAGTTTTTTTTATAGAGAAGGAGGAGCTTATTGTAATATGACAGTAGAGCCTTCTTTTTAAATGCTACCTGATTTAATAGGAAGTTATTATAATAAACGCTTATAATTAGCTTGGTTCAAACTGTTGTGAGTATTTGACTTTAATCTTTTATAGTTATTAGTATCTAATTATAATTTCTAAATTTACCATTTGTAATTCATGCTTCAACTCAATTTTTGAAGAGCTAAATTTTTAAGAATCCAACTATGAATAGACAAATATTCTGGTTATTACTAATAACCATATTTTTATCAAATTGTACAGAGAAAAAATCAGACCCTAATCATTCTTCTTTAGAGGTCTATACTGATTCGTTATTTAAGGCTACGATCGACAGCGGTTTTATTGCCGGAGCTTCCGTGATGGTTGTTAAAAAAGGCGAAGTTTTAATAGATACATCTTATGGCTATGCAAGTTTGGAATTATCTGCCCCGATGCCTGAAAACCCATCATTTGAGATCGGGTCAGTAACAAAGCAATTTACTGCAGCAGCTATTCTTAAATTATCTGAGGATAATAAATTGTCTCTTGATGATGACTTTACTAAATACCTGGAGTTTGATACCAAAGGACGAATTGTTACAATAAATCATTTGCTTTACCATACTTCGGGAATTGCCAGTTATACTGAGTTTCCAGAGTTTATGGATTTTTCTGTTCAGCAGCATGATCCTGATTCATTAATCAGATGGATTGAACAAAAGGATTTCTCTGTTGAACCTGGTGAATCAATGCTTTATAATAATTCTGCCTATGTCTTCCTGGGGCGTATTATCGAGGAAGTGAGCGGGATGACTTATGAAGAATATCTTCAAAAGGAGTTTTTTAAACCCCTGGGAATGGAGCACACTTATTATGCTTCCAATACAGAGGTAGTTAAAGATAAAGTGTATGGATACCGATATTCACCTGATGGATTAAAACAAAAAAGATATTTAAATCATACCTGGCCTTTTGCTGCCGGATCGCTTTGCAGTACAACTGAAGATCTTCTGATCTGGATGAAAGCGTTGCACGAAAAGCAAATACTTGATGAGGATTTATACGCTTCACTTATTAAAACCGGAGAACTTAATGATGGCACAAAATTACGTTACGCCAAAGGGCTGGATAATTACTTTCATTATGGGAACCAGGTTATTCAACATGGAGGAGCAATCAATGGCTTTTTGTCTGATACAAAATATTTTCCTGAAGAGGATCTTTACATAATTTGTTTGGTCAACACGATAGGGCCAAAAGGAGCAAGCTTCTTTTCCGAGCAACTTACATGGCAATTACTGGAAAAACAAGAGCCGGAAAATATCGCTCTGGATATGAATCTTCAGACTTTAGAAGGGAAATATAAAGGAGCGATGCGTAATTACAATCTTGTGGTAGAGGTAAAAGCTTTAGATAGTTCCCTGGTTTTAACAAGAGAAAACCAGAAACCGGATACTTTAAAGCACTATATTGGTAATAATAGTTTCTGGTATAACAATCAGGTTTATAAATTTAAGAATGAGGATTTACATGCCGATGTAGTTTATGGCTACTACATTTTTGATAAAATTGAAGAGTAGCAAGCAGGTCGCTATTACTATTCACAATAGATATTGCCTGAAATATAAAAAAACAGCAGCCGGGATTTGGTCTCCGGCCGCTGTTTTTTTTAGTAGTGAAGTGTATTAAATTCAATTGCTTTTCAGAATGATTTTTTATTTGGTTTATTTCCCGCATTGCTCATAGGCTCTCATTGCCTGGCCTTTTCCCCACGTTGGAGCAATTTCATTTTCAGGGTTATACGTTTCAAATTTCTCAATTGATTTCCCGATTGTTTCACAGGCTTCGGTAGTAGAGGAGCCCATAAATTGAGCAGTGCCATACATCATTTGTCCCAACATTAATAACGCTCTCGGGTTTTCAGGATCTTGTTGTAAAGCCTGGTTATATTTTTGCATGGCCATTCCGGAATATTTAGGGCCACGTGTTGCCGGATCAACCGAAAGCTTAGCAGTATAAATAAATCCTTGTAATGTTAATAATTCAGCATGATCCGGTGCCAGGTTTAATGCTTTATCCATATGCTGTTGGGCAATCGCAATTAAAGCATCTCTCTTATCTGTATTTCTTTCATCAAAAGAAGATAGGGTATACGCAAAGGCAATGTAGTATTCGGGTTCCCATCTATCCGGTTCAGCATCTGCAATACGCGTGAGGTTGTTTATGGCAATCTGGTAGCTTTCTTCAGAATCAGCAGAGTAAACCAGTTCGATATTCTTTTTCATGGCTTTCTCAAATTTATCGTTGCCGAAAACAGAAATAACTAAAATTGTCAGCAGAGAGGTAATGATTACTTTTTTCATGATTTTATGATTTATAAGTTTCTAATTTTTATTAAAGATTTGGGAGTTCGTTTAATGTTTTATTCTTCGAAAGGGTGATGAAGACACCAAGAAAAATAAACCGTGGTGCCATAGGTGTAATGGCTCTTCTATTGTATTGTCCGCTTTCATCAGGTGTGTTACTGTATTCATATCCAAATACATTTTTGATGCCCGGTATATTGGTAATTGACCCGTGGATGATCACATTTGATCTCAACAGATAACTGAAATTCATACTTAGATCATGGTATGACCTGGTTTTACCTGAATTGAATCCTGTGCTGTTCGGATCATGATAAGGCCGTCCACTGGCAAAATTGTATGACATCCCAACCTGTGTTTTTATCTTCTCAATAAAGTGTTTGTAAACAATCGAGAAATTATGCTTTGAGGCAAATGTGGGTACTGCCAAATGAGGGAAATTCAAATAATCTCTCTTTGTGTCGAGGTAAGAGTATGAGACCCAGTAGTCTACTTGCTTAAAGGTTTTATTATCACGCCAAAACAAATCAAACCCTCTCGCATAACCACTGCCTTGATTAGTATATACTTCCGGTTGCTGTGACTGGTTTTGATCAAATTTCACGAGGTCAGCATAATCCTTATAGTATATCTCTCCACGGAGTATTCGTCCTTCATTTTGCCATTGATAATTAATCAGGTAATGGTTGGCTTTTTCTACACCTAGTTCCGGATTGATTTTTACCCATTGATTTTCTGCTGTTTGATGAAACTGCCCAACTGCCATTGATATTTGACTGTTTTCTCCGGTTTTGTAAGCCATGGATATTCTGGGAGCAAATAGCTGATCATTGTTTAAGCTATTGTGTTCGAATCGGAGACCGGCTTTTGTGATGAAATTATTTGAGGCATAGAATTCCACTTCTGAAAATCCTGCTAATATGGTTTCGTCGAAGTTGAGTGACCCCGTTTGCTGATTTGATAATGAATTAAATTGTTGTTGATAATTCCTTTTAAAAACCTCCATTCCAAATTTAATTCCCAGCTGGTTGGAGTGGTCATATCCAAGAACTGTTTTTAGATGAAATCCTTTTTCTTTTTCGTTTACCTGGGCAGTATCCATCCCTATAATATCATTATTGAGCGTGTAGGAAATACCGCTGTGCAGGCTCCAGTTTTTATTTAGAATATCTTTATAAGAAGCGTTTAAATACCTGTATTTGTTTTCGAGAGAAAAGCGGTGGTAGGTATTTGGCTCATCAATTTCAGCTAACTGACTCACTAGTGAAGACTGGTTGATATTTCCATATACTTTCAACATTCCATCTTTATTGACTTGCTGGCGGAATGCAAAATTTGCTTCCAATGCTTCCGGAGCTTTATCCATAGGGATTTTTTGTTCGATCAGGGTGAAATAGGGAGTCAGATTAATGTACTGGATTTTACCTGATACAGAGTTTTTATCATTGACTTTAGTACCACCTGCACTCATTCCAACAGACATCAAGCCGATATCAATCCGATCATGGTTAGGAGCATCTTTTGTATTTAGTATCAACGCTGAAGATAATGCCTGACCATATTCAGCTGAGTAACCACCGGTGCTAAAGCTGGCTCCCTTAAACATCATCGGCGAAAATCTGCCTCGTCCTGGAGTATTTGGGATTGTGGAGTTGTAGGCATTTAATACCTGCATGCCATCAATAAAAGTTTTTGTTTCATGGCCGCTACCCCCTCTCACAAAGAGCCTTCCTTGTTCGCCAACAGCCTGAGTGCCGGGAAGAGTATTTAAAGCACCTGCAATATCAGCCGTTGCACCAGCCGTTGTTACAATGTCCATTGGTTTAAGGACTTCTTGCCTGGCTTCATCGCTCGCGCCAAACGATCCGGCAGAGATCACAACGGCCTTTAGTTCGTTTATAGACTCTTCTAAAATGAATTTGAATTCAGATAGTTCCGCCTTAAGATCTACTGGCTGGTGTATAGGTTTATAACCTATGAAAGTTACAACAAGGATATGCTCCCCGTGTGAATCAGTTTTAAAATGAAAATTTCCATTAACATCTGTTGATGCCCCATCATAAGTTCCTTTGATATAAATGTTAGCACCAATTATTGCAGCACCTTTTTTATCTGTTACAGTGCCTTTAACAGTAACTTGTGCCAGTGCTATTTCAAAAGTGAAGAGTGTGAGTAATAGGTAAAACAGTGTTTTCATTTCTTTTTTTGATAAAGGTCATGAAGATTACCTTTGAAAAGAAAAATGAATTACCCAACCGTAGTATGAGCAGGATGAATCGTTGAAATAGGAGATTAAAAATATTTATGCAGAAGCCTGGCTAATCGATAGTGGGGGAGGAGTGATTGGCAAGTTTGGGTCAGTGGTTAAGCGAGGAGGAGGTTGTGGGTACAAAGCATCAATAAAATAACAGAGTATAAAAAAACCGACCGGGGAATACCCGGCCGGCTTATATAATTGAGATTAAATAATATACTTATTAGTTGTATATAGATTCTCTTGCTCCACCAGCTGCAAATAATGCACGCATTCTTGCTTTTTGACCTTCAGAGAACATATACATGCACTCATCATTAACATAATCCATGTAGTTCATAGTCATGTCATTAGATCTGCAGTTTACAGTTGGGTAAGAAGGACATCCGTAGTTTGGTCCATCTGAAGAAGGAGTGTCAGCAACGAAATCATCTTGCTTACATCTTCCGTCACCCCAGATGTGTCTAAGGTTCAGGTAGTGTCCAACTTCGTGAGTAGTCGTTCTTCCTTTATCAAACGGAGCAGATAAATAACCTGTGTCTCCGAAGAACTGAGGACCAACAACTACACCATCAGTTGAAGGGTCGCCACCTGGGAATTGAGCATAACCTAATATGCCGCCACCGATGTTACAAACCCAAATATTTAATGCAGACTCAGGAGTTACCACATCTACACCACCGTTAGAAGCAAACTTCATTTCATCTCTGGTTCCCCATTCTGTTCTTGAAGAAGCTTTTCTGGTTACTCCAGCTAAAGTGAAGTTGATGTCAGCATCAGCTAAAACATCAGTGAATTCTGCTGGTGTTAAAGATGCATCGTTGTTAGTAAGGTTAAAGTCAGCATTCAGAATGTCGATTTGAGACTGGATCTGAGCATCGCTAATATTTTCTTGTGAATTACTATAGATCACGTGTACATAAACAGGGATGTTGATAGAACCTAATCCGTCGTCAACCGGATCAGTAGTTCCTCCGTCACCACCGTCATTTCCTCCGCCACCGCCATTTCCGTTGCCGGGAGTTCCTGTAGGTTTTTTCGCAGCAATAAACTGTCTTACCTGCTTTTCAACATTGTACATTCTGTTGTAAAGTCCTGGGTTTTCACTTAATTGTCTGTTTAAGACCTTCATCGTGTGGCAAGACTTACCACCATTTGTACGAGCGGCCTCGTCATCAGCATTAGTGTAAAGATAAAAATCGCTCATATCAACAGAAACCTGCTCATCCTGATCTGCGACAATGTTTGGTGTTTCGTCATTACAGGCAGTAAAAATGAATCCTGTAACAAAAAGTAGTAATAAAACTTTTCTCATTTTAGTTTGTGGTTTGGTTGACAAAGGTCGCAATATATAAATTAATCTTTAGAAATCAATGGTAGATAATTGCGAATTTATATTTAATCGTAAAATTAAATTCTGTAAAAGCTGCTAATTTATAGTATAAAATTCTTATTTATTATGAATATATAAAGATCTTGTATTAATCAAAGATCAAGGAATTGTTAGCCAAAACTAATAGTGATGACTTATTTTGAGGCTAAGATTTAACAATGTGGTAATATTTTTGAATGTGATTTATCGAGTATTATTATCGTTGCTTGGCTATTGGGCATAATAACGTTTTGAATTTTCGGATATCTGCTTTTTCATAGCATATAATTGTCCGGATGATATCGGTTCTAGGTAGAAGTGTGCTTTTAAAAAGTAAATTTCAATGATAGATATTAATAGACTGGGAGGTCATTTTTTGTTCCAAATGTTAGCCTAATTAATTTTCATCAGGGATGAATTGGTCAATTCCTATGAAATTTGAACCGCTATAAGTTGAGGTATTATAATATTGGAAATAGCTGGAGGGGGTTCTTGTTGGGGACTGGCTTATAAATGTTAAGAAATCCCTAAGAATTCCTCATCAATTTTTATCCAGTCAAAAAATACCCAAACATAAGTCCTACGATAACCATGATAATATTCAGCCATTTTTTCAGACTCATCAATTGAGTATGTAAAACGCCATAAATGTAAATCACCCTCTAAATAATGTAAAAACTTATTTTTAGATGAAAAAAGCTCTTTAACTCCATCAATCTCTGAAACTTCAAAATATTTAAAATCAGCTTTGGTGCCACTATAGAATGTCTTTAATAATTGAATTTGATTTGAATTTAAATTTAAATTCGAAGCTATGTTGACATCATTAGTCCATTGAATTTGTTTATAACTTGTGTGGGTATCACTTAATATTTGTTTCATTAAATCTGTTTTACCAATTATAAAAAAGCTTGCCAGGTTCAATAGATAAATACTAATGATTATTGTAATGATATAGTTGAATGGTTTTTTCATTTTTGGTGGTGCTAAACGTCCAACTATCATCCCGAAGCTTATGAATGATATTATTTGTCAGGCAGCTTTAAGTTTCTTAAGTATTGATTTCATTTCTTGATCCAATTTGCTTTCTGAAATAAAATTCTCAAAAGCATCCACAATTTTTATATTTTCTGAGTAAAAATTTACAATTGTGTTGACCTTTGCTTCTGGTGTTACTTGGTAAGTATGCCCATAAAAGTTGAGGAATTGTATGATTAGCAAATGGAAACATCTAAGAACATTTAGTGTTTTGTCATTCGGGTCATTTTCAATTTTTGAAAAGTACTCAATGATCTTTCTTAATTCATTGTAGTTAAATCTAAGCTTCGGAACAAATTCATCAAACTCTATTACTCTGTCATTTTCAACAACCCAGAGTGTGAATCCTTTTAATTCATTCTTCCAGAAGTGATTCTTAGTATCTGACCATTTATACCCAAGAGGCGTTAATAAGTCGAGTTCTGAAAAAATATTTTTAAATGTTTTTATGAATTTCAGGAATTTAATATCAGACTTATCGGCAACTGTGGAGTCAATTGATAGTGTTTCTTGTTCAATTTTGTATACGTAATGCAGGATAACAAGAAATCTATAAATGAAGCTGTTTAAATAGTATTGATCTGTTTCAAACCATTTATCCGGATCAATTCTATGCAGGTTTTCTTTAGTTCGCTTATTGAAGTTCCTAAGTCGATAGTTGAATTCTTCACATGCATTAAGAAGTGGGATCTTATATTTTGAAATCTCTTCTTTCAACTTCTTTTTTTGTTCGAAAGTGTATTCCTTGTCCAATCTGAAAGACAAAGAATTTCGTTCATAAAAGAATTTGAAAAGCCATCCAACTACGAAGATAAATAGGGAAGTAAGAGCGGAAATAATGGTAGCTTGAAGTTTAATATCTAGACTATTAATAAATTCCATCATGACTTATTGGATTAGAGATATACTGCCTAAGATTTTGGTTAAAGCTAGGGAGGCTTTTCGTAAATTCCTAAAGAACCGAGATCGTCATCGTTAACCGGGTCTGTGCTTGTCGAAGACGTAATGGCTGCATTAGCTTTAGGCGTTGTTAGCCACTGTTATTTTTATTCTTTCAATTTTACTTCGATTTCTTTAACTCCGTTTTCGGGAGGCCCAAATCTTAATTTCGCAATCCCTCCTTTTATGAAATCGGATTTCTCCAAAGCCGGTTGAATAGTTTTAAAGAGGGTTACAGCATTTGGTCCATACATGTATAGATAACCGTCACTGTAGTCTATAGCTATTTCATGTCCGTCATACTCTCCAACTCCTTCTTTTTTAATTAGCTCTTCTAATTCTTGCTCAAGTCGATGTAATGGTTCAAGTCCGTTGATTCCATAACGAAAACGAATAATTAACGTTTGTTCAGGTTCTTGTTGAGTTGAGTCGGTTGTGGTCTTTCTAAAGAGTTTGTCAATTAGTACCAAGTTGATTAGTTTTTAATAGTGTATAACACCAATGTATAAATTCGTAGCTGGTTAAAAGTATAAAGGTTTGCTTAAACTACCGTGGCAATCCGTAGAATTTGCTTACACCAATAGACCAATCCAGAGGATTGACGGGATATATACAAAGGGTCGACGCTAAAGTTTACAATGAAACCCCATGATCTGTACAGAATATTTTAAGTATTTAATGAAGTTTTTATAGCTATTCTTTAGGTATAGATATAATATTTTTATCAAAAAAAATGGGTTAATACATTGTATTAACCCATTTAAATTAAATATCTCGAAAAAACTATTATTAAATCGTTGTCAAATCTTGTGCTTTCATAATTGTTAATCTAAGGTTTATATATTCTTTTAACAATGTTACAAAGTTAAATGTTTCATTTGTAATATAATAACTAATTGCTAATAGTTTAAATATATACCCACTATTAGTGTTATTCTTTCTTCTTCGAATTTACGAAAATTTGTTTAACATCAAGATTTTTAAGTTCAGTATCTTTAAGTGCTTCACTAAATAGCCCCTTATCAAGTTCAAATGCCCTTTGTAAGTTTTTCTCAGCCTTATCCCTTAACTTCTTGATGTATTCAATCTCATTTGTTTCTTTAAACTCTAAGTATTCTCTATTGTAATTGCACGCCAAATTGTAATAGGCAGGAGCAAATTCCTTATTCTTAGAGATTAAATCCTTCAATTCATCGTTTGAACTATCAAAATCTTTCAGATACTTACTTTTTATAAAACAATAGTTTAATAAACTGTACTTATCCTCAGAATCTTTAAGATAAGCTGCTTTATAGGCTTTTGCTGCACGATCATATTCTTTCATGTAGAGTAGAAATTTTCCTAATCGTTTACTTAAAATTGGGTTTAAATTACTTACCCCATTTTTGGATATGTAATTAAGAATATCTTGCTTTTTAGAGTTACTTATTTTAGAAAAGTCAAGATGTAAAGTGTTGTCAATATTTAACTCGTTAGGATTCATTGATTTGTCTCCGAGTATTGCTTCAATATTTCTGTCATTAATTACTAGTTCTTCAAAAATTTTAGTGACTGAAAGTATATAAAGCACAATAAATCCTAACACAAAAAATATCCCTATTATACAGGCAATAATAACTACTTGGCTACTATCATTAACTAAAAAGTATGATAACTTCTTAACCAGGACCTGAAAAAACTTAAAAATGTCTTTTAGTTCGATTAGTGTAATACCGACAATAATTTTCGTTAGCCAACTTGTGATTTCTTTTAATGAGGAATTTCTAACATATTTGTTTTTAAATTCTATGTTATTGTGAGCGGGAAAACCAAAAAGAAACCCAAGGAAGCTTCCTATAAAAAAACTAAAAAATTGAAGAAGTATAAGAGTTCCTGATAAACGAACGTATCCTGAAATGTTGCAAGCGCTCATAGAATATAAAAGTATTATAACAGTAGAAACTATTGTTATAAGGCAAGTGTAATTTAGATATTTGTTTCTAGAAAAATTTAATACGTTTTTCAATTTTTATTGATTATATATGATTTTAGATTTCACTGTTTTAATTACAATTTTACTAAATTAAGCTACATGCATTGCTTAAAACGATTGTATATAAGTAACTGTGTCACACTTATTTCTTATATAGCTATCGTTGATTTGGTTGTTAATAAATTCCTTAAAGTTCGAAAATAGCTGTTCCCAGTTCAATATCAAACCTTTTCACTTTTTAATACCAATTAGTAAATATTTGTAACCGATTTTAATAAGATATTTTGATAAACGTTTGTAATCGTTTACTAAAATATTACAAGCAACTTGAAATTTTAAATGGTTAAAGTACAAGATCAAGCTTGCGCAAGTGGAGCGAGCCGTCTACTCGATTAGCACACTTTCTTAATAGTAGTCTTTTAACCAGCCATCTACATTGTATTTCTTTAGACCTTTTACCGTATTTTCAAATCCTGTAGCAATTACTTTCAATGAAAATATTAAGATTATAACAAATAATAGCAATAGATAAACATTTGGTTTGGATGGTTTTGATGCTAAGAAAGAAGAAAACAATGTATATGTAGACATAATCATACCCAGAACAATTTCTAATAAACCATATATAATTAAACGACGCTTTTTTATTTTATATAATTGATAGCTTAGAACCAACGAACCAATTGCGATTATAGTGACCGATAAAGGAATGTTTAGGTGCAATAAATAAAAAAAAGAGTCAATATAAGATTGTCCACTTATTTGTTCAAGTGTAATAAGAAAGCCTTTTATTAATAACAGAAATCCTGCAGGAAGAGCAAGAATGAAAAGTGATGATAAAATATTTTGAATAGAGTTAAGTCGTATTTCCCTCTCTTTTTCATTTCCCTTCGTTCTACCTATTGTAGATGATTTGGAATGGATTAGAAACCGAATAAAGTCGTAATAATTATAAAGGATGAAGTAAGATTGACGATATCTTCTTGCAATGAAATAAGCTATTACATAACAAAAAATTGGTAGTGCAATTGATGTGTAAAAAATACCTTCTGAACATTGAGGAAAATCCAGTATATTTAGAGGATAAGTCTTACATATTTTATGAGGAATTGCAATGCCTAGTATTGCTGTTGGTGCAAGAATAGAAAACCATCCAAAAAGTTTCGTAAACCAAAATTCGAGTTTCATAATTAATTTTTAACTAGTAGAGAATAGAATTCAGGGTAGATAAATGTAGGTTATACCACAAAAAAAATCAACAAAATGTGTGCTAACGAATGGCTAATCACAACTCTGTAGCGCTTATTCCAATATAACTATCGTTGATTTGGTTGTTTAAAAATTCCTTAAAGTCCGAAAATAGTCGTTGCTAACTAAACTTCAAACCTTTTCACTTTTTAATACTAATAAGTAAATGTTTGTAACCGATTTAAATCAGATTTTTTTATAAACGTTTGTAATCACTTATGAATGGGATAAAAGGGGTGTGGAATTATGAAGAACATAGAAGCACAAGGACATAATTGTGCTAGGGTGGGAGGTTTTTCCATTAAAAAAATCAGCCTCTCCAAGGACTGATTTTCTTAATATTTGATTTTTAACTCCATATTTATCCAATGAGTCTTTTCTTTTTAGAAACGTGATGATCCTAAAAATAGTAGTGATATAAAATGTAGTTCTTGTTTATCTTGATATGAAATATAGTTGATTTATTTATTAATAATCACAGCTTAGATTTGGTTTAGGAAGTGTCCAATTTATAGCACCAGATGAAAATTCAGCGCATGTAAAAACATCGTGAACATCCCAGCCAGATAAGTCCTGATTGAATGAAGTAGCGTCTTTGAACATTTTTCTCATTGTGGAAACCCATCCAACGTTCCATGTTGAAATATTCTGGTTAAATGTGCTAGCCCCTTCAAACATAGAGTCCATACTTCTTACTCTGATTACATTCCAAGAGGAAATGTCTTGATTAAATGTGATTGCATTTTTAAACATATAGCTCATATGCGTTACCTTAGAAACATCCCAATCAGAAATATTTTGGTTAAAAGAGTACGCATTTTCAAACATATTATACATGTCTTCTACATTACTAACATCCCAGCCTGAAAGATCTTGATTGAATTTTTCAGCACCATTAAACATATCTGACATATCAACAACATTGCCAACATTCCATGAAGCGATAACTCCATTGAATTCTTTTGCATTGTAAAACATGTCATTCATAAATTTAACATTACTAACATTCCATGTTGAAATATTATGATTAAAAGAAACTGCTCCTGCGAACATACCATTCATATATGTCACCTTACTAACATCCCAGCCTGAAAGATCTTGATTAAATTTTTCAGCAACAGAAAACATATGACTCATACTAGTGACATTGCTGAGGTTCCACGTAGTGATATTTCCATTAAATTCCATTGTATAGGAAAACATATAGGCCATATCAGTAACATTACTAACGTCCCAGTTTGAAAGATCCTGATTGAATATTAAAGCTCTTCTAAACATTGAATTCATATTAGTAACATTGCTAACATTCCAAGTAGATATATCAATATTAAAAGCTTCAGCAGAATGGAACATATACGACATGTCTGTCACATTACTTACATCCCAATTAGAAATGTCAACATTAAACTTATAAGTACTTTTGAACATTTGTTTCATTGTAGTAACATTACTAACATCCCAGGTTGAAATATCCTGGTTAAACTCAAGGTGATTAGAAAACAAATAATCCATGTCCGTTATATAAGTTGTTATTATATGTGTTAAGTCATACATGCCATTGTAAGAGACTAAAAAATCAAGTCTTTCGTGATCTACAATTTCGTACATTTCGCCTTTGTAAGGATATTTCTTACCAATTTCTGCCTGTGGGAGACAATATAAGGTAACCCCGTTATCAGCGAGTTGAATCATGTCTTCATTAGTAATTTCTCTAAAGTTTGCAGTGATACTGATATCTTTATCCATTTTAATCATTAATGGATTTTCGTT
Organism: Mangrovivirga halotolerans; assembly: GCF_026241165.1. Taxonomy (GTDB): domain Bacteria; phylum Bacteroidota; class Bacteroidia; order Cytophagales; family Cyclobacteriaceae; genus Mangrovivirga; species Mangrovivirga halotolerans. Next base: position 260,901 of record NZ_JAPFQN010000004.1, read on the forward strand.
TGAAGAGATATCTCCAGTCCACCCATCAAAAATATATCCTTGTTCTGGAGTAGCAATCACTTCAATTGTATCTCCTTCTAAAAGCTCTTTTGATGGTACATTAACCGAACCAGCACCATTGGCATTAGCAGTTAACTTAAAATAAGTTAGATCTTCAGTAAAGGAAGCGATCAGGTTAATATCTTTAACCATAGTTATGGATAGAGGATTATTAGCAGAGTTAATATCTCCTTTCCATCCAGAAAAAGTATACCCCTGATCAGGAATGGCTGTTACTTCTATGGTTTCTCCTTGTTGAACCGTTTTTTTTGAAGGAGTTACATTTCCAGACCCTTCTACTTGTGTTGTTAAAGAGTAAGAGACAATAATTTCATTTTCTTTTTCACAGCTTGATAATCCTAATAGCATGAAAGCTAAAAAAATGTAGTACTTGTTCATTTTATATTATAATTGAAAGATAAATACGTTTGTTAATAGAAATGATTCCAGAGGATTTTCCTTTAACTATAGGAGAAGATATACTGAAATTGAATTGACAATGACATCTAATGATAATGCTCTTGATTATGCTTTTTTTAATCGCAATTTGCTAGTTATTAAATCCCTTTAAATATTGAACGGCAATAATAACTCCTAAATTTTCCTTTTCCAAATTTTAGAAATGTGTTTAGATAGTATAACTATATTCTGGGATGAAGAAGCAGACCAATACGAATAAATAAATCTTCATTATTCCCTGGTCTGTACCCCCGGGAGACTAGAAAATAGGTTTTAATAATAACCTTCGGTCAAGATATAAGCTACAGAATTAGGTTTTAGTATAAAGTAAAAAGCATATTTAAACAAATAAATACCCTTGGAATTAAAGTAAAAGTTATCTCCTCACTAGAAATATTATTTATAGATCAGGATCCAATCCCTGCATTTCATTAAAAGTATGAAGTTACGCTATCGCTAAACTTCAGACAGCGGAGTTATTTATAAGTAAACTCCCTTTCAACTACCATATTAAGGCTATCATTTACGTATGTAGTTGTTTTGATGGGATTGTGTTGATCGTCTAGCTGTTGTTCATGTCGTGCAATTTGAACCAAACTATCGTTTTTATTGTATGTTTTCACTCCAATCACTTCATCGTGCTCGCCATATGTGAAGATTCTTTTTTCTTTTTTTATTAGTTGATCACTACTATTATAGAATGTGGTGGAATGGGATAAAGGTGCATCAAAGCCATTCTTATATTTGAATTCATCTTTTGTTTTACTTACAGCCTCTCCCTTAATATTGTACCAGGTTGTATTAGATACCAGGGGACGTCCTGTTTTATCGTACACAGCATAAGTTTCTTGTTCTTTTATACCTTTTCCATTACGATTAATAATTTTTAATTTATTTTCTTTCAGATAGGTTATCCTGGTTACAAACCGATAAATTCCATTGGCATCAGTTACTACTGAATCGATTCGGTTGTCTTTATAAAAGTAGGTTTTTCTACGTCCGGAAGTATCATAGGGTTCGATTGTTAAATTGCGCATATAAGATGAAGTAATGCGATGATAATCATCCAGAGAATATACCATTTCCCAGGTAGGTTTTTTTAGCTTTCCGTTATCATCTACACTTTTGTACCATTCTTTTATTTCAATTACATCACCTTTTACGGATTTGTAATTCATAAAACTTTTATAGATGACAGGGTCGTCTTGATGAGTACATCGACTCAGGTTAGCAAGTAAGATCAGGAAGACCAGATATTTCATTTGCGAGGGTAATTTGTGTAAACTGATAAATCTATTTGTTACTAAAATTCTTCTACAGGAACTTCTACCGCAATAATTTCAATATTCCTGCCTGTTTTGATTGAAGTGATTTCCAGCTGTGAGTGGATTGAAGATGGGTGAACTCTAGTAAACCTTTGTAATACTTTATTCCACTTTTTTCAACTATCTTATAATCGTACTGACTGAATTCTATTTTTGTCCATTCAATATTGTGATCTTCTTTATACCATTCTAATCCTTTATAATTATTGAGAGCCATTGCCCTCCATTTTTTTTTAGACATGCTAGTGATGTTCAGGATTTCTTGCTCATCAGTAATATTATATTCTTTAATAAGATTATGAAAATCCCGAATATTCATCATCTGCCGCGTAAATCTTTTTGCAGATAGTTGATCTAGCTTTTTTAAGATATTAAAGGCTTTTTTACCCACTACATTTGGATCAGGTAATTTTTGTGATTGAGCAGGAGCTTTAAAGCCTAAACAGATCGCAATAAAGATCAAAATTATTTTTTTTAAACTCATTTGTATTTATTATTTATTAAAGGATCTCATACTGGTAATTGCATGAGCTTTCTACATTTCTAAGAAAAGAGGCAATGTTTTGCTGCCAATCATATTGAGTTAAATCATCACTGATTGTTAATTTGAATGATAAAGATTCTTCACCTTGCTGATAAGCCTTAGCCAACACTTTGTGGCCTTCAATTTTTAATTTTATATAATTATCAAAGGTCTTTTTGCTGTAAAAAATAAAGCTCCCTTCAACCGGCAAATCCTCCTGAAAGATCCCTTTAGCTATGATCTTTCCTTTGCCTTCGTAATACAAGGCCTCTCCATTTCTTTTTCCTGCCTTAAACTGAATTTCACTTAACTTTTGCCCATTAGTTCTGTAAAGAGTTTTGGTCAGTATATTTTTAGGCCTTTCATAATCAATCGATATTAAAAGCCTTTCCAAATTCTCATCGGCATACTTCTCCTCCCTGATTAAGTAGCCGTTTTTGTGGTGTAACAGCTTTTTGTAGCCTGGCACAACACCATCATATTTAATGTTGTTTTTGAAGCTAACTTTATAAGCTTTACCAGAAAGAAAATTAGTTTGTTCTTTCTGAAAACCGTTTTCCCAAATTGCTATTCTTGAAGTATCCCCGTGGTGATTAAATTTTATCCAATTACCATGAGGGCGGCCATTTTTCAAGGTTCTAATTGAAGAAATTTCTCCGTAGGAATATTCGTAAAAGGTGCCTTCATACGTAATCCCATCTTCATAAGTGCCAGTAACTATTCCTGTCGGGCCATAAAATGTAGCTTTTCCATCTTTTTTGTTATTCGAATATTGAATAATCTGAATTGGATTGCCATTTCTATCAAATTCCTTTAAAAAGCCTTCTCGCTTGCCATTTTTATAATTTTCTTCTTTAACAATGATTCTGCGGTTCAATGCAGAATTCTGAGTAAAAGTAGTTTTCTTCCCATGAAGCATTCCTTCCTTCATATGGGTAATTGTTTTCAATATTCTATTTTGATATTCAAAAACTGTCCCTTCATAGGGCTTGCATTCTTTGTAGGTTGCCGATGCTAAAATATTTCCCCATTGATTATAAAAATTAGCTTCTCCAAAATAATCGATTTCATAAATTAGTCTTTCATTAGGAGCATAGCGCTTTTTATAAATAAGTGTGTCGTTGCGGTATCGATCTATTTTGTAAATATCTCCATGTTCAAAGAAGTATTCATCACCATTCTTATCGTATCCTTCCCTTATTAACTTGCCGATTGTATTGCCATCTTTATTAAAGTATACTGTTTTGTTGATTCTATCATTATTAAAAATTATGGTACTTACCGACTGTTTTACACCTTCAGGATAATAAATTGTTTCTGTGCGGCTTTTAGGATTTTGGTATAAAATTGACCTTTTTAAATTCCCCTCTTTATTATAAAACTCATTCCTTACAAGTTCTCCTTCTTTGTATTCTTTAATTTGAGTAACCAGATGGTTGGCGGAATAACTATATTCTTTACCTGTATACTTTTGATTGTTTTTAAAGATCAGTTTTGCTATAAGTTCCCCTTTTTGATTATAGGTAACTCGAATAGAATCTTTGTATTCTACCCAGGCGATTTTTTTTCGATCTGGGTAATGTCTTCGCTTCTGAATCAGATTGCCATCCTTGAAAGTGAATATTAAATATTTGTCAGTTCTACTTACAAAATCTCCTTCCTTTCGCAAATCATTTTCATAAATGCCAACACAAATTAGATTATCATCCTTATCATAATACTCTATTTCCCCTTCAAGCTTTCCATTTTTATATTGGCCACTTCGCTTTATACCGTGTAAATAATAGGTATCAAAGAAAGGCCCATTTAAAACGCCATTTTTATAACTGTGCTTTCTGAAGGCAATATCACCATTAAATTCATATTCAGTTCCAACCCAGGGTATTTCATTTTTATATTGGATTGAATCCAGTACTTTTCCATTCTCATGAGAAAATGAAATTATTTTTTCCTTTTCCAGAAAAAGTGCTTTTGATTTTAGTTTGCCACTTTTATAAAAACTTAGACTTGAGTCTTGTCGACCTTCCGTGAAGTAACTTAAATTTAAATTTTCAGTTTTGGGTTCAATGAAAGAAAATACACCACTCCATATTTGATTATCGGCCGTATATGTCCCGGTACCTAATAATTCACCCTTGTATCCGTAGGTTTTAGTTTGATACACAGAATCATCTCCTTGTTGAATAAGTTGGGTTATTAATTTTAATTTGGACTGGCCGTCAGCTGGGTATACTAACTTCTTTACGATATACCCATTTTTGTATGTTGTTTTTGAAGCTAGCTTAAATTTCTCTGAATAAACAATACCTTCGTAAGGCTGGTCTTCACTGTAAGTACAAATAGCTAAAGTATCTCCGGATTCATCAAATTGAATATAGTCTCCTTGTTTATTACCATTTTGGTAGTTTACTATTTCGGCTAACTTACCCTCCTTATCAAACCGTTTTAATTCACCATGATAAATATCTTCTTCCAAAGAAATGGAGAAAGCTATTTTACGTAAAGTTCCTGAAATGTAATAATCCTTAATTTGAAAAACAGAATCTTTTTTTACCGGTCTTAACCTGAAATATAAAGCATTTTCAGGGTGTGTCTCATCCCAATTAATATTATAATAGAGGGTGTCAATTGGTTGGGCAAATGAAAATAAGTCAAAAAGTAATAGAAAACTTATAGTGATTAAAGTGAATCGCATAGTGATTTTATTATGTATGGTTGAACCTGCTGATGAGTATGCTGGGAATAGATTGTTATAAACTGTAAAATTATATTCGACTAGTTATTATTTAGCTTTCTTTGGTAACACTCTATTTTAGTAATTCTTCCTTTTTTAGGATCATAATTGGCTTTTATTAAGAATTCATGCATGTTTTCAATGATTTCCCATTGTCCATTCTTTAATTTTTTAGTTTTGATAAGAGAAGGAACTATTGTCAGTTTTGTACTGAAAACTGCAAATTCAGTATTTGTATACTTCTGCATGAGATACATATTTCGATAGATTTCCAACTCTTTAATGGGATTAATTAAAAGCAGTTTATATATAGGGTTACTTAGGCCTACGTCTATTTCATTTAATTTCTGATTGAAATCACTAACATCTATCTGCTCAAATCCATCTGTCTTTATCGTAAAATTGTAATCATTTGAATATTGTTCCAGTAATTGCAATTGATATTTTTGAATTTTATGCTCATTGGCATGAACAAAACTGTCAATCTTGGTTGAAATTAAATCGGTCTCATCAAAATCATACTTTAAGAGCTTGTCCGAATCATAATTATTTAAAAGGGGATATATATTAGTTCTGAATTCGGTTAATTCCTTCGCGAAATCAGAATTCTGGGCAAAACAATATGAACTGATTCCTAAAAAAGTAAGGATGAAAAGTTTTTTCATGTTGAATATAGAACTTAGGTTGAAATGGATAATCGCTTAGAATACCTCTTTTATAATTTTGGTTACAAAAGTAAATTAAAAAACTTCTTAGTCAACTCTACATACACCTAATTCATTCATGATGTTAATAAAGCATTTAACAAGTGAACGATCAACTGAGTATTTCATAAGTGAAAACGCTTGAAATCTCAATTTACAAATTAACAATAATCGTATTAATGCGATTATAAATGCTCAAATCCACAAAGCTTGCGATAACTGTCTTTGGAAAGGGTGAAATACTTCCTATCTGGTTTATTTTTAGACAATTGTCACTGTATGTGTAAGTGTGTTAAATGTGAATTTTTACTGCTGCTTAATGAAAAACGTGTGGTTGTTTGAGAATCCCTTTTTTGTTGAAATTACAATGACTAAAATCATTCTAACGGGCCATATAGGTACTTACTTTTTACGTGATAGCTGGTTATTTTTATCTATATCTATTGTTAACTTAATCAGCCAGTCATGAGACATATTAAAAATTTCGAAGATCTTTTCGTAGAGCAATTAAAGGAACAATTTCATGGTGAGCGACAACAACATGGAGCTTTAATGACTTTACGGGAAAAAGCTACTGACACATCATTATTGCAAGCCATTGACCACCATATTGGCCAGGTAAAAAGGCAAATGAAAAGCATGGAGCGGGTGTTTGAGTTGCTCAACCGCAACCTGCATGGTGAAGAAAATGTCGGAGTCAAAGGATTGATTCAGGAAGCAATCGAACTTGCAGAAAGGTGCACCAATGATGCTGTGCGCGATGCAGGCATTTTGAGTTCTATCCAACAGCTCAATCACCATAACATTGCAAGCTTTGGTACGCTATGTACCTATGCAAAAGAGCTTGGACTGGAAGAAATAAAACTATTACTCGGAGGCTCCCTTGAAGAACAAAAGTCTATCGATCAGGATCTCTCTAGTTTAGCTATTGATAGTATTAATTTGATGGCTATGAAATAGTAGAGTTTAAAATATATTGGTATTTGATATTTTGTCCTGACCCTAACCACCAGGCAGGAATGAAAGTGTTTTTTTATATTCGTTTTTAGAGATTAGGCGTTATAATAGGTTCAATATCCAAATCATTTCTACCAATAAAATACTTAAATCCAGTTGTGTCGCTTTTATTCACGAAAAGTTTTAAGGCGTATTTATTTTCGGTATAATGTTCTAATTCTTCAATAACCCCAAACTCATATTTAATATCTTCCTGGTTTCCCTGTTTCACAGGCGCGAAGTAAATTGTGTCATTTGATATTTTATATATTCCTTTGACTTCCGATATCCCGAAGCAAACATTTCTTTCCTTAAAAGTAAAATTGTCTTTTAGTTTAAATGTTGTTGTGCAGTTTGCAACGCCTTCTCTTTGTGCAATCAGTAGGTTTTTCCCTTCAAGTTTGTCAAGGTCAATAATTCCAATTGGTTTATAAAATGTAATTGTCAACACAAGCGTTAAAAGTCCTATTGTAATGAGTCGATACTTGTTTGATAATTTTTCTTTAACGGCTAAGTTTGTTTGCCATATTAGTGCTATTACAAGTCCGAAATATATTATCACTAAGAAAATAAATGCTGGAAATGCAAGAAATCCAAGTTTCCCTTCCCAATAATAAGTGGTATTTATCGTCAGGAAAAATATGATAGTAATAATTAATAGAGCTTTATTTTTCAATTTCGTTGTCTTTCGTGTTTTAAGCTGATTGCTAACTAATTGCTGAACTTCAGATATCGGGGGCTTTTTATTAGCAGGTTTGGTGGAAATATACGTATTCCTTTCCATTCCAGTAGATTTGACCGCCTCCGACTCTTTACATATTGTTATAGATGTTTTCACCAAAACTTCCACCATGGATTAGTGTTTTTTGGCTTAGGTGTAGGATCATTCTTAAATCCTTTTTCTTTTATATCCCTTTGATTATGTTGAGAAGTATAGTTATCGATAAAATCCTCAACATTAATCTGGATACCCAAAAGATTAGCACGATCTTTATATTCTTCAATAAATCCTGGTATCAGAGATTTGTGTGAATTTTCCTCTAAGGTATATTCAGCGAAGTGAGAAAGGGCTTCCTTGAAATATTCTTTTGCCCGATCCTCTTGGTTGGACATACATAGTAAATCTATTTTATTAAACCCCTTGCAATGTTCAGCTACTGCATTAAGGTTAGGCAGTTTTTGAAAATATGGAATCACTATTTCATTAATTATTTTTAAAACAGCTTCTTCTACTTCTTGATAGTGATAGTTTTCTCCCTTCCAAAACGGATTTCTACTTTGTTCTGGTAAGCCTAAACGTTTAGGTTTAATGGGTATTATATTATTTACACTATTGCCATAGTGAAATTTATCTCTACCAAAAGTTTCCTTATACCATTTAGTTCTGTCACAAAGAATATTGAATGAAATATATGGTGATGCAAAAATTTCGTTTTCTTTTGGAGCTTTAAGATTAAACTTAAAACGTAATCCTTGATCATTTTTTATGAAAACACCTTTTTCTATTTCTGTCAATCCCAAGACAGAGATTGCTTTTCTAGCCTTTTCTAAAATGAGATTATAATGCGTAGTTAAAATTGATCCTTGAAATTTTTTAGGAATTTCAATTGAGGAATCATTAAATGCTTTTTTCAGTTGATTGTAAGATGCTTCTGGAATATAATTATCTATATCTGCTCTGAACATTTTATCTGACATGTAATTTTTACCAGTCATCAATTTCACTAGTTCAAATGCAATGCTACCTCCAATTTGATCATGAGTCCATTTATTTAATTCTTTTGATTGGGATGACTCAGTCAGAAAATACTCACAGTTATCGATTTGTTGTTTTTTGACATAATAATTACGTTCGATCTCCAATTCATTTCCAAAATTTGCTGACACATCGGGGTGGGCTCCTTCCTTTAACCTTACCAATTGGCCGTTTTTAATATAGGCATAGCCATATGAATTAGCTATTTCATAATTCATGATGGTTAGAATATCTTTATTAGGAAATCTTGAAGCCAGTTTATTCTCGTTTTCAGAAAGGTTATTCTTATCACGATTGGATTGGTAGGCTCCTTCAAAAATAAAGAATGTAGAACCATTGATCTTACCAACATAAACGCCATTTCTTAGCCGGCCAGAATCTGCTTCATCAAAACGAGCTTTTCCCAGTTTCTTATAGTCGCTAAAACCTAAAAGATCAAGTACTTCTTTTTCTTCAGGTTCCGATAATTCAGAATTTATAAAAATTGCTTCGCTAGAAAATCCCATAAATGTTTTATAAATTTTATACTTGGGCCAATCAGCAGCCCTTATTTCTTATATAATTCTTGTGATTTGGTTGTTAATAAATCCCTATAAAGGCTAAAATATCTGTTTCCGGTTCAAATTCAAACATCATTGGGTATTTATACCTGCATGTAATCTTTTGTAACCAATGGTAATTGGATGGTCTTAATGGTTTTTAAAACTTTGATACACATCCTTTTTTAAAAAGTCTGAAGTTATGCTATCGCTGAACCCATGATAGCAGAGAAAGTATGAATTATAAATAGTAACGGTTCAAGTCTCAACCTGAACCATTATTATATTTATATATGGTCACTTTAGCTTTATTGATAAAGTATTCAGAAAATGAAATATTTGATTACAAAAAAGTTAGTCTATTACTTTTTCCAAATGCCAAATTTTAGAAACTATTTGCCAGCCGTCTTCTCCATTAACAAAACCAAGATGGTCTACAAATATATTTTCGTGTGCTCTGATTCTTATTTTTACTGTTGCACAGTTTGATGATAACCAATCAATCATTAGAATTTCGGCTTCTGGTTTTTGTCCTTTACTTTTAGGTGATGTTCTTCCCCCAACATCTTTGCTAAAGCTATCAATGGGTTCAACGAAAACCTTTCCCTTATCAACATCAAACAGGCTGGAACTTTTGTGAAATACTTTATTTAATAATTTTGTGTCGCAATAATAAAGAGCATCGAAGTAAACTTGTACTGCATTCATTAAATCAGTAGGTAGATTCATTTTTTGCTTGTGCATAATCTCAAAAATTTAAATTAATTTCAAAAATAGATTGTAGGAGGATGGTTATTAATTCTTGAAATTGAGCATTTTAAATCTTTCGCTGAAAAGTTTTCAATTAGCAAAAGGATACAACTTGTTATCTTTGTGACCTATGGAAATAAAATATTTTAGACTAATAAAAACAATTGAGGAGGAGGGAAGTATTGCCAATTCTGCCGATAAATTGTATTTAACGCAATCTGCGTTAAGTCACCAATTAAGAGAATTGGAAGAGCGTTTAGGGTTTAAAGTATTTCATAGAAAGCGGAACAAATGGCAGTTGACAGAAGAAGGAGTGGAGCTTTATAAAGTAGGTGATTCTATACTTGAAAGCATCGAAAGAGGGTTTCAAAACATAGAGCAATTGCGAACAGCTTCTGTTGGTAAAATAAAAGTTAGTACCGAATGTTATAGTTTTTATCAGGGGCTGTCTTCTTTCATACAAAAAATGGGACTTCTCTATCCAGAAATAGAAGTAGATCTGATTCTTGAAGCCACCTATCAACCTATTTCAAAAGTTTTATGTAATGAGATAGATATTGCCATTGTTACCCAAAAACCTATAAACGAGAGTCTATGTAGTATAGAAGTCTATGAAGATGAAATTCTTGCGATTGTTCACAAAGAGAATCCATTAAGCAAGGTCGATTTTTTGAAAGCGAAAGATTTTTTAGATATTCAACTAATAATTCATTCTTTTCCCTTAGAGACAGTCTCGGTATATGAACTATTTTTAAAACCGAATAATGTTATTCCATCAAAAATTTCTGCAATTCCTTTGACAGAGGTAGCCTTGGAAATGGTAGATGCAAATATGGGAGTAATGTGTATGCCTAATTGGGCATTAAACTCTTTTAAATTGTCTGATGATATTGAGTTTAAACGGATAAGTAGAAATGGTTTGAAGAGAACACATTATTTGGTTTATCGCAAATCAGATAAAGACAAAAAGTATATTAAAGATTTTATTTCAAACTTTGAGGATGATTTTTCAAAGCACTGATTTTTTGAATATGTTGCTGATGAAGGTACAAGAGTCACCCTCTGAACCTTATTCCATATATAATATCGTTGTTTTGGTTGGTAAAATATCCCTATAAAGGCTTAAAAATCCCTTTTACCAGTTCAAATTCAAACATCACCTGTTATTTATACCCGCATGTAATTTTTTCTAACCGATGGTAATTGGTAGGTCTTAATGGTTTTTAAAACTTTGATACAAATCCTTTTTTTAAAATTCTGAAGTTATGCTATCGCTGAACTCCAGACAGAGATGGAATTTCACAATTAGATAGCTTGTTTTATATACATTTTTACCACCCGTTTTTTGTTTTTTCAGCTTTTATTTCATCAATGATATCACTTTTTCCTTCCCAGTCGTTCTCAACAGTATTTAAAAGATGTTTTGCCTTTTCTAAGTATTTTCTTGATTCTACTTTGTCTTTATCATTTGTTAACTCATAAAGGGACAAGTGAAATGCAAAATATCTCGGATAATATTCAAGCCCCAATTTATAAATTTCGATCGCATAATCATCATACTCACTGTACGAAAACCGTGAAGCAATACCGTTTATTTCAGCTATTTCAGGTGGGTAAAAATAAGTTTCGATTTTTGATGCTGATATTACTTTTTCCACTTCTTTTTCTGGTGATTCAGGGACATTAACCATTTTATATTCATCATTGACTTTCGCAATGTTCGAATATCTATCCCTAAAATTTTCAAATAATCTTGTTATTAGAGTTGGTGTCGATACAATTGGAACAGCATTATGTGACGAATAATCGGCTTCGAATACCTTGATTGAATTAAAAAAGTCAGGGTATTTTTCTTTTAGTTCGTTGAATTTTTTTCGGTGATAATAGTCTTTATGGCCGGCAATTCCACCGATGCTTATTGAAATATCACCTTTTTCTAATTTATTATTCTGTTGAAAACCATTCACTAACAGCTCTATTTTATCGAGTGGTGTATTCGCTATAACAGAAGAATAATAGCCCGGATGATTGTAATATGAATAGAGTGAAAACGATGCTGAAAATGAGTGGCCAATAATTACTTTATAATCACCTGGATTATATTTAGATAGCTCCTTGTCTAATTCTTGCGTTATGAAAATGTCAAGTGGTAATTCGGTTTTTAGGTCCACAATGCCACATTCTTTGATACGGTTTTTATGGGGAATAGCGACAACAATCGCATTGGGGATCTCATGTGTGTATTGTAAATATTTTATATCTGAAAGTATTGGGTTGACAAACCATTCGTGTTGTCCATCAAGAATATAAATGACAGGAAGTTTAATAGAATCCGATTTGTATTTGTAAGACTCTGGTTTGTGAATATATACGGTTCTATCCTCTTTAAATGCTTTTGAATAAAAAGACAGAGTGTCTACTTCCTGTCCATATGTTAGTGACGAAATAATAAATAATATCAGAAAACTTAAAATCTTCATTTACAAGTCTATTTTAATGGCTGGTGATGTCAAAGTTATATGTCAGCCGAAAACTACGGTTGCTTTTAAAATCGCATAATTGATACCCAAATATAATCGCCTTCTCTTAAAAAGAGAAAGAAGGTTGAAAACAAAAAGTCGAGTTGTTGAAAGTCAGTCGTTTATGTTTAATTTATAAGGAAGGGATGTATGGAAGTGTGAGAGTTAATAATTTCCAATAAAAGATATAAGCCGCTGTTCAGTGTTTAATATCAAATTGTTAATCGTATGCCTACCCTTATTAAAGGCTGAAAAAAACCGTATCTATTTTATTAGTTGATAGCACTAGGGGAGCTTCTAAGAAGGGTTATTGAAGGCAATTTTGAAAATGACCCCGATACAATCCCTGCTATTCATTAAAAGTCTGAAGTTACGCTATCGCTAATCTTCAGACAGTGGGGCTATCATAAATTCTAAGTAATCAATCCCTTGTGAAAAGAGTAGGAAAACTGTTTTAATGATTTTTTCAATTAAGAATAATGATTACATTTGAGATTACTTTTTTATTTAAATATTCAACCAAAACGCTATGAGAGTCAATCAAAATTTTTTACTCGTTAGTATGTTCGCTCTATTTCTTGGCTTGTTTTCCTGCAGTGAAGACGAAACTTTAGAAAATAATTTCAGCAACAATAATTTAAATCAATTTACTCCGGATCAGGCGGATTGGTCTACTTTCTATTCCAAGCCTAAAGAAGCAGGTAACACCTCTCACGATCCTGATGGCGTGTTTTGGATAAGTGCTCAAACTTGGGAAAACTCAAAATGGGACGGTGAAAGTATTTGTGATCCAACTAAATTGACGCGGGAGGAATTTCTAAAATGTTTGTTTCCGGAATCTGGTGATGTCCTAAAGGGTATTTATGAGCTTTATTATGAACATAAACCTTTTGCAGATGTCAATAACCCCACTAAGGAAGAGGTCAATGAGTGGCACAGAATTGTGATAAACCATTTGAGGGCCCTTGTAGGTTATACTAGTCAGGATCGACAGATCGAAAAAGACCGTTGTTTGTTTGCCCGTGCCTTATGGGGTGATCAAAGGAAATTTACAACCATGTGGGATGCAGAATACCCAGGAGATAATGGGTCAGCATACGGTCCTTGTCAGGGATCCACTAATTCACACTGTGGAGCAACCTTTGTACCCGATGCAGAAGATCAGGCAGCATACCTGCCAGAAGGATTTGAACCTTGTGGTACACCTGGAGGATCAGAAGGAATTTTCTCTGCTGCTAAATCAAATATTCCATGGTCTATTAAAATTTGTCGTGTTATCTCTCAAACTATAGGAGCTGAAGGGTTTTGGGGAGGCCATACCGGGCCTTGGTTTCACAGGCAAAAGTTTGGATTTAGTTTCTGGGACATCGACCCAACTAATAACAACAGCAATGCAATACTACGGGCAAAATGGGGAGGTACGCTTATGCCTAGCCTATATTGTCATCCGGACATATGTTGATTGTGATTAATAGCAATATTTACTTTTGAGGAGGGAGCCTCCATCATTTCGTTAAAAAGGTGATTTGATGGTGTCTCCCTTTTGAATAAGGGTAACGGTTGGGATTAAGAAATCGTGGAACTTAAATTCATTTTAGTATCAAACCGTTAAGTTGTTTGTTAATATCATATGTTGTGTGGTGTTTTTATTCAATTAACGTCCACTTTTCATTTGATTTTTTATTATAAAACTGAACAATTCCTTTATCCCTTGCTTTAATTGTCCACGAAATCCGATTCAGTTCATTTAGATTGCTTTTTGTCACCTTATACACATCATTATAAGTAATTCCATCAAGTTCCCAATCCGGCATAAATTCAATAGTCAAAGAATCTGATGTTTCATTTTGCGCTAACATATAAAAATGAAACAAGTCATTATCAAATCTGTCTAATAAAAATCCTGAAGTTACGTATCGGCTAACTCAAGAGAGTGCGGGCTATTCTATTCCCAAACAAATGTTGCTGCCGCACCTGCAGCTAAATTAACGGTAATAGGTTCTGCTGCAACATTAATATTTATTGAATTTTGTGATCCTGAATCGTTTAATAAGATCACTACAATTTTTCCTTCTGGAGTCTGGTACGCTACGTTGGGGAAATTAGAAGATGTATTAGATTCAATTCTAACAGAACCCGGCGGGACAAATTTTGACGAATGGCCAATTACATAATACCCTACATTTCTTGAGACTACATTTCCATCAATGGTTACACCGCCCAGGCATTGGGTACATCCTCCGGGTGTATGTGGTTGTAATTGGGAATTAGATGATAGGTTCCATTGCAACACATTTTTACACCAATTCCGGGTAGCTCCGATTACTATATTTTTCATGTGCCAGGCTAAATCACCTCCAAAATTTCCGGTTGAACTAACCCATTGTTCAGTAAAATATAAGTTTTTGCCAGGGTAGGCATTATGTACCTTACTCAGGTTATTTATTGAGCCTGCGTACAGGTGAAAAGCCGAACCGTCAATATATTGATTAGCCTCCGAATCATTAAAAATACTAATAGGGTAATTAAAATTATCTGCATTATGATCCCATACAATTATTTTAGTTTGGATATTTGCAGAAGTAAATGCCGGACCTAGATTGTTTTTTACAAAAGCAGCCATTTCATTTGCTTCCATTCTCATACTCGGATTGTTACTATCATGATGAGGCTCATTTTGTACAGATAAGGCATCTATAGTGATTCCTTCAGCTTGATAAGCTTGGATGTATTTCACCAGGTAATTCGCATAAACGGGATAATATTCTTGCTTTAAACTACCACCTATTGTGCTATTGCTGGTTTTCATCCAGGATGGTGCAGACCATGGCGAACCCAGGATTTTAATATTCGGGTTTATAGCTAATATTTCCTTTAAAACAGGAATAAGATTTTTCTGGTCTTTAGTAATAGAAAAATGATCTAAATTCAAATCTTCTGTTTCTCCAGCTGGAAGATCATCATATGAAAATGGTTCGGCATCTAAATCGGAAGCCCCGACGCTGATTCTTAGATAGCTTATTCCAATACCGTTTGAACCAAAGAGTTCATTTAACAAGTCAGCTCTTTGGCTGCTCCCCATGCTATTTAAATGTAGAGCACTTCCTCCTGTTAAAGCAAAACCAAAGCCATCTATTTCCTGATAAGTAGTTTGATCTGAAACTGAGATCGTAAAATTGTTATTACTTGTCATTGCTGAAAGGCCTCTGGTAGTTAATTCCAATAGGTTTAACTTATCAGGGGTGGTGAGATAAAAACTTACGTTTTGGGGTACGTCTTTTTCAATGTGTACTACCTCGACATCCTCATTCTCATTACAACTGCATAGAGTAAATAATAGAATAAATACAATTGCTGATAGATCTAGTGTGTGTTTTAATTTTCTCAATATTATTTTTTGGTTTGCATGTTTTACAACGATTTGCAATTCGTGATACGGTCTCGCTTAATTAAGATCTTCGTTATTGTTTTGGTTAAAATGAATTGCTGAAAAGGCTAAAGTAGCTGTTTCCAGTTTAAATTCAAACTGTGTGTGTTATTCATAACTTAATGTTAACTGAATTTAATTCCATTTGAATTAGCGAGTCAATATTTGTCTTATCAAAATCATCTCTGTTGGTATGATAAAACCTTATAGAAGTTCCTTCTATTTTATTAGGTTTCATAGTGTATCCAAGCCAATCTTCAGGATTATCCATCTTTATTCTGTATTTATCCTTTAATTTCATGTTAATAACTCCATGGTTCAGCCTTGGTGTTAACGATTTATTAAAGGGGAATGAATAGGCTAGTTTTGATTCTTTGAGATTATCGTCGTTTAAGATGAGAACAAAGTAGTCCTGCTGGTATTCATCTAATTCTAAAATGATTTTCTTATTGATGTGTGAGTAGAATAAAATAGCTGAAATAGCTAAAATCAGTTCAACTGCTGAAAGTAAAGAGAGGTTAATAGTTGATGCGAAGAACCTGTCAATCGCTATTATTTATATATGCCAATAGATCAGGTTATAAATAACTTCCTATAAATACTATTATACCTGCATTTAGCTCAAAATCAAATATTTACCTGTAATTTATGCTGTCTGTAACTTATTGTAATAAATGAGGTTTGCAGGCCGTTGTATACACTTACTAAATACCAGGTGGTGAACCAGGATGTGCCTGGATAAAATTAAATTACCAGGATTTAAATCATCTTATCAGTGCTTGATCTGATATATCCTGATTCAGATAAATAGTATAAAATGAACCTTGTAAAAGAGGTTTCTTCTAACCAATCATTTGATTGTAATGAACCCGGCCACAGCATTTTTTGAATTTTTTCCCACTATCGCAGGGGCAGGGACTGTTTCGCCCGATCGCCACTTTACTTTGATCCAGGTTTCTGGATGTCATATCGTGTTTAAATATCTTTTCGAGTTGACTGTAAAGCTCAGGATGTTTGCTTTCTAATAATTTTGGTCGCTCGAAGAAGTATTCACAGATAACTGAAAAGAACTCTGCCTGGTTGGTTCCTCCATACGGGTTAATATCGGAATTTCCATTATATATTTCTTCAATTTTTTTGTTGATGAGATCGAGCCAGGGAATAATGTATTGTTTTTCAAATATGATATTAGGAACACCGTCAATAACACCATCAGCTTTGTCTATCAGGTGGATGAATTCGTGGATAGCCGTATTTTTCTTATCCGTTTCATTTTGGAAGCCACGCCTTAGTGCCTCTTTAGAAAGGATCATCTTTCCTTCCATATATCCGTTACCTACCATTCCCAGGATTCTTCTGTCTTCACCAGTGGTTTCGAACTTGTGGTTAAAATGTGAAGGATATAATAAAATCTCATTAAGATTCGTGTATTGCCAATCCGGAAATTGAAATATAGGAATAACGGCACTGGAAGCAATTAGTATTTTGTCCAGGGGATCGACCGATGTTTTAATCCCGGTAATTCGACATGCATCTAAGAATTCCAATATTTTATTCTCAAAACGGCCTTTCTCTTCTTTGGATAAGGAATTGTAAAAAGAAACATGCTGATTTAACAGAATTCGCCATTCCGCAGGAAATGTCTTGATCTTCTTACTCTTTTTGTTTTTGGTGAATTGATTGTAAGTATAATACACGAACAGAAGAAGAACGCCGAAAGAAACGAAATAAGCCATGCTACAATAAAGGAAATTTAAATAATAAGGGAGTTTTTAAGATACACCCATCCTTACTGCCGGTTTAAAAAAGAATATAAATCGATAGGCTAAGATAATATCAAAAGTTGGTGTATTGGCTACTTGCAATGAACTTTTATATCCTACACAGCCATTGAATATTCCAGCAAGTTTTTATTTTTAATCTCATACTTGTAAGGATTCTCAGAGTCCATTTCACCATTATGGTATATAAGAAATTCAAAAAAAACCTGATCAAAATTCACTGTCTTATTAGCTTCAATTGTATAAAGAAATTGGCGAATCATAGTCTCCTTATCCATTTTTAATGTGAAAATACGCCTGGCTATTATGATTTATGTTCTATATTTTAGTTGGAGTCCTTTCAGGAACTTTCGTAAAACCTGGTCACCGCATTGTTTGTATTGTCCCTGGCCGGGCTTACGAAAAAAGGCACTCAGTTCATGCTTGCCGATCGAGAAGTTTGCCAGATTTAATATATCCAGCATATCGGTATCTTTTAAATTAAGGGCAATTCTTAATTTTCGAAGTATTTGATTATTGTTCAGGAATTCCTCTGCTTCACGTTGTGGGCCTTCTTTAACTCCTCGTTTTAAATTGATCAGTCCATTAAGGAAAAGAGCTAATTCCTTATCTTTCATTGGCTGAAAAAATTCTTCTTCTTCTTTTAGCAACCAGTCAACTACTTGAGAACGATTTACAGAATGCTGAGCAAGTTGAAAAATTTCAATAACCTGCTGATCACTCAGGTCTAATGTGTAACGTAGTCGACGTAAAATATCATTATTTGTCATCCTGCAATTTATTGAACAACAGGGGTAAATTAAACAGAACTACTTTAATCTTTTGATGTTATTCCTTTTGGTGCCGGTAGTTAAATAATTCTCGTAATTTTTAAATATTTAACTATCTGAACTGTTTTGGTATCAAGTTTTTACTTGCATTTTCTGCTATTTCTAAATTCCTTTTTCGTCTGGTTACTTTTCTTTTAGCAGAAATGACCCAGTACAATAATATTTTCTTAGTGGACTTACTTAGGCCGTTAAAGTAATCAAATGAGCCCTGGGAATTCGCAAAATCATCGTTTAAGTTTTCTGGAATTACAAGCTCTTCAACTTCATCCAAAATAGACCAGGAGCCATTTTCTCCAGTCTTTATTGTCATTGGGACAGAATTCTTCAGCATCATTCATGTTGTTGGCTTTAATTAATTGGTTACGTTCAAGGCTAAAAAGCGTTGCTGTCCCGAAGGGCAGCTATGATTTTTTAGCCATTGTTGTAAGCCGTTTTTTATTCTTCAAATTTTGCTAATAGTTCGTCTTCACTATCTGGAATATTATAAGCATCAGCCTTAGTCAAGTGACCATCTTGGTCGCTAACTCTCGTCAATGCTTTTCCTTTCTTAAATACTAATTGCAAACCATGTTCTTTCTCCCATTTACATTCACAAGTCATATTAATGAATATATCAGGCTCATTGTACGGTCGTCTTGTTATGATGATTTGGCTTGGAGAAATGAATTTCCAAATTTCTGATTTATCAATCCCTTTCATTTCATCAGGGATATCCTCTTCACCTACCATTGAGCAGAAGTCTCGAAAGTGGTCATAAATCAGTCCACTAATCTGATTTTTATAATCATCTCCTAATTTGAGAAAGTTACTTAGTGCAGAGTCCGCCTCTTCAATAAAGGATTCATCTTGTTCAGGTTCAAAATCCATGAATACCACATTAAGCTCTGCACCAATCAATGGGATTCTAATTGGTTTGCTGTTCCACCAATCGTCAAATCTAGCGTCTTGTGTTACCTCTCCTAATATTTTCGAACGAACTATTTTCATTTTTTTATCTATGGCTTACGGTTTGCATATGGCTTGTGGCGGTTTCGAAGCACTTTTCTATCCACCGAAACCAAACCTGGCAACTGTGCGAATACCTTGCTGGCACCCGTTCATCCGCCAAAAGCTATATGCTTTGTTGGCATTATTTATTTATTTTAATTCCTATTATAATTCCTAGTTTTAAAATTGGCGTAATTGTCTTTCCTTCCTTATCTCTTATGTTTATTAGTCTGAAAACTGGGTCAAAATCATCCACAGGTCTTTCTCTTTCAAAATGTTCTGTGTTTTTAAACCTTAATCCAACGCCTCCGAAAAAATCAAGATAAAACCGTTGAATATCGATTCGATACCCAATTTTTGTATTTATGTCAAATCTTGATTTCTCAATTTGATAGTCGTCAAGATATGTGGAGTAAATTTGGGATGTATCGTTATCTAATTCAAAGCTGTTCGATGTTTCATAGTTGATTTTTGAATACTCTAGATTAAGCGCGTAGTAAAAGGAATTTGATTTATGCAACTTATATTCTGTCCCAATAGAGAAGCCATTACTTTCTTCTTCAAACATGAAATTGTATAGGAAATAGCCACCTGTTAGAGAAATACTGTTTTTCTCCTTTTTTAATTCAACCCCAAGGTTAGCCTGAGGGTGAGACAAATCAACATTTCTAAATGCATTTGTGAAAAGTCGAACTTCTTGAGACAATAGAATTGTAGAAGGTAAAAAGCAAATTATCAGAAGAATTAGTTTTTTCATTTTTTAATTAATGCCAACGATTGTATATGAGCCACTCTGTGGCTCTTATTCTATATATAGTTATCGTTTTGATTTTGTTAATAAATCCTTTTCGCTGACCAAAATAGCCGTTTCCTCTTCAAATTCAAACTTTATTACTATTAAATACCCGTTATTAACGGTTGTAACCGACTGAAATCTAATAAGTTTGTAGCCGTCTGTAATAGATAGAATGACTTTATTAATTCTAGTTAATGATGGGGTCTTCAACAGAAAAATTTTTATAAAAACTAATGATATAGATACAAGAAAAATATCGAGCCATATGTGGCCATGGAGCTTAACTTGCCAATTGCCCATAAGTATATGCTTGCGCGAGTGGGGAATAAGCCTCAAATGAATAAGGGCATATGATGTCTTTAAATAAAGAAAGCTGCCATTCAGCAGCTTTCTCTTTTAAGTTTTTATAAATTGAAAACCCTATAGTTTATTGGGCACAGGTTAGAGCTGGTTTTGGCAAGGTCCAGCTTGAAGCATTTCTGGCAAACCTTATACAAGTTGTTACCTGGTCTACATCCCAGCCAGATAAATCCTGATTAAATCCTGTTGCATAATCAAACATCTCTTCCATGTTTGTCACCTTACTAACATTCCATGATGAAATATCCTGGTTAAATGCCTTAGTATAAGCGAACATAAGTCCCATGTACGTCACATTACTCACGTCCCATGAAGAAATATCCTGATTGAATGAATCTGCCTCATAAAATAATCCTCCAAGGCTTGTTACGTTACTGATGTCCCATGATGAAAGGTCCTGATTAAACGCGTCAGCATCAGCAAACATATATTCCAGGCTGGTTACTTTACTTATATCCCATGAAGAAATATCCTGATTAAATGCTGTAGCCTGCTTAAACATATTTTTCATTGTTGTTACGTTACTTACGTTCCAGCCTGAGATATCCTGATTGAAAGTAGTTGCCTTTAAAAACATGTTTGACATGTCTGTTACATTACTCACATCCCAGGAAGATATATCCTGATTAAATGCTGCAGCATAAGCAAACATGTATATCATGTTGGTCGCTTTACTTACGTTCCAGCCTGAGATATCCTGATTGAAGCTTTCTGCTTTGTTAAACATTTGTTTCAAGCCGGTTACATTATGTATATCCCAGTTTGATATGTCCTGGTTAAAAGAGCGAGCCAGGCGGAACATATAATTCATTCCGGTTACTCTGTTTACTTCCCATGCGGAAATGTCCTGGTTGAATGAGGTAGCCCCATCAAACATGAAATTCATGTTGGTAACATTGCTTACATCCCATGTAGAAATATCCTGATTGAAGGATTCATTACCTTTAAATAAGTTTTCCATGCTTGTCACGTATGTGGTAATGACATGGGTGACATCTTCATTGTTTGCTACCATCTGAAAGAGTCTATCGTTATCAACAATTTCATACAGTTCGCCATTATAGGTGTATTTTTTTCCTACTTCAGCTTCAGGAATACAAAATAGAGTTACACCATTTACTGCTAATTGAATAGTATCCACCTGATCTTCAAAAGTTGCTTTGAGGTTGATGTCCTTATTGATAGTCAGTGTTAGAGGATTGTTGGTTGAAGTAATATCTCCCGTCCAGCCCTTAAAAATAAATCCGGCATCAGGAGTAGCGGTTATTGTAACAGTTTCACCGGCTACCACTTTTTTTGAAGAAGGGGTGACTGTACCGGATCCTTCTACCTGGGTTGACAGCAGATAAGAAGTGATCACTTCTTCGTTATCACAGCCTGTTAATCCTGCTAATACGATAAATAAAAAAATACAATACTTTTTCATTGAATTTGATTTTGTGGTTTTGATTTATAAATGTGATTTCCCTATGGAAGGGAATAGTTGAAAGTTCTTTTCCGCGTAAAAAATCTGGTAATTAAATGTTGCTGATATTAGATGGTTGATTAAGTGTTTAGTCCCTAAATGAGTTGAAAGATTAAGAAAAGCCAAATGTAATAATATTTCAGAGAAAGATAAATGATTGATTATTTCATTTTATTTATATCAAATTGTATAACCCTGTTTCAGGACAAGACACTCTTTGAAATCCTGATCTCAAAAATTGAAAGTGCAATTACAATCAATACTTCACTGAGAATATATGCCCATCCAAAAAGAGTTATGGTATTTTGATGATATATCGCCATTCCGACAGACAGGCAACAATAAAGAAGATTCATAATAGCTATTCCCTTTAAGAGTGTTGCTGCTTTGCCTATATCTTTTCTGAAGGATATGATATCATAAACAGCAAAAAACACCGGTATGGCTGCGAGGAAATAGAGTGTTGAGGCTGGAATACCAAAAATATTCTCGAATCGGATCAATACTACCCCCAATAAAAATGCTGAAAGAATTGCTCCTGAACCATCGATTAAAAATAATTGCTTTGGTTTCGCTTCAATTTTATTTATCAACTGATTTATCATGAACATAATATTCTATGTGACAATCTTAAATGACTATCACAAAATAAAAAGGGTATTTTAGTAATACTAACAAAATATTCTTACTGAATATAATCTTGTAGTACTTCTAAAATACCCTTTAGCTAGTCAGTCTATTTTTTATTGACAAATATTACCGCTTGAATTATCTGCAAACGTATTGCTGTCACCAGGAACGAAATTACTATCTGCTGTTTCTACATAAATACCACAGCCGGCACTGTTTTGAATCGTGCTGTTTGTTACCGTAAGATATGGTGCTGCATAGGCTCCATCCTTGGTTAAAAGGATGTTGGCTATACCACTATCATATTGATCACTGCCACCATATTCTACAATACAATGGTCCATTTCATTTAATAGGCTATTACTATGAACTACCAGTCCCATCCAGTAACCTGCAGTTTTTGTTGCTCCGGTAAATGTAATTGGTTCGGATGCCGTACCTTTAGCGATTATGATACCATCATTTGGTCCTGAAAAATCCTGTTTGAAGTACATGGTCTTATTCGCTTCAAATTCAATGATAGTTCCCGGCATAATTGTAAGTGTAGCTTCTACATCAATTGACTGCTCGACCCTGTAGGCTGCTCCATTTGATAAGGCTTGCCAGGTAGCATCATTTACAATATCGTGTAACGGACTTCCACTTGCGTTAATTTCTATACCGTCAAAGTTGTTATTAGAAAATGTTGATTGACCATCTATTGCGCCAACATTGTCAGCATCAATTCTCACTGCAGCTTCTGTATTATTGATAAAACTGTTGTTTGCGAAATCTCTTAGCAGAGTGCCATGCTCTACTATCAGACCATATCCTATGCAGTTTTGAATAGTGGAGTTAAATACTTTTAAGCTTCCATTCCAGCCACTTGCTCCTTCAATGGCAACACCACCATTGATTTTGATGCTGGTGCCGTAAGTAGCGAGAAAATCACTACCTGCATATTCTACTGTTACATGGTTTAGTTCGTTTCGTACATCGTTTGCTCTTACTTGCAGTCCACGCCAGAATCCCGGGGTTCTGGATTCTCCGGTTAAAGTGATGGGTTCAGAAGCTGTTCCTACTGCCTGAATAGATCCGTCGACATTGATGTACAACCCTGAATTAGCTTTAAATACAACGCATACTCCGGGCTGGATAATCAGATCTGCATTAACTTGTAAAAAACCATCAATAATGTAATCACATTGTCCCTGTTCAGGATTGATGTTTTCCAGGGTCAAATCAGCATTAATATCTTCGTTAATTACCACGGCATTAGAAGTGCCTGGTGAAGTGTCTTCATCATCGTCACCACAACTTATAATTACAAATAGTGATAACAAGCATGCCATAGATAATAGTTGGCGGGTGATTAGTTGAAATGATTTCATATCTTAATTTGATAATTGGTTTAATAATGTCCTGATAATTGAAATGTCAATCATCGTTTTCTTCTGGTTAGTGAGAAGAATTTTGAAAAGGTTACCGGTTGTAAAAAAAAAAGTTACCGGAAAAACTATGTTTTGGTTTTATTAAAAACGAAAGTAGTAAGAAAAAGGTAAATAAAGAAATATGGATCTGGGTTATTGTATTTGATTGTTTTGAGTGTAACCATTTGAAAATCAAAATATTAATATTATGCCAGGAAGAATATCAGAATATAAGCTAATATTGACTATGGAGGGGTTTGATTCATCCAATTTTAGTTTTTGATTCTATTTAATTAAAGAAATAGTCGGGAGAAAAGTCTTTAGGCTTTAAAAAGTAAAAGGCGGATATTCAATTAAAAATATCCGCCTTTTTAAATATTCCGTTATCAGGATCAGATTTCTTTAACAAAATCCCTGAATACTTCTTTATGTCGTTCAAGATCCATATTGTGAGATAGTGCTACCCGAACAATATAGTCTTTGTCAGATTCTTTAGTCGTACCCTGGGTGGAGGTTGCCGGAATAGTCCAGTAACATCCTTTAAGCTGACCGTAGCTTACACAGTATTTGCTTTCACCTGGGATTTCATTGATCATTAAATTGATCAGTTTTTGATTCAATGATCTTTTATACGTTTCTTTTTCTTCATCAGTATTACCTTTTGTTGGCAGGTCTAATGAAAACACAGAAGGGGTAAAGCCTTGCTCAGCTAATTTCTCAGAAACAAAATTGATCTTTGCCTGGGGTAATTGTTCTTTTATGAAATTTACAAACTCTCTCGTGTTCTTATAAGCATCGTGAATTCGCTGATTCATTGAAGGTAATTGCTCTGCTAGTATTTCATATTGAAGATCGGTAGCTTCGTTGTCGCAAAGCAAGAGGTGTTTTTCAATTTTATCAAGCAGGTTTTCAGCTTTATTATTTGCCACAATATAGCCTGCTGTACATTTTCCTCCGCTCGGAAATTTAGATCCGCTAACATATGAAATAGAACGTATTGAAGAGAGGATCTTATCCTCACCCAGAAACTGAACGTTAGGACAGAAAGTCTGGTCGAGGATAAAAACCGGATCGATAGCTGTATCCCCAGATGCAGATTTGCGCTCCTTACTTAATACTTCTTTAAGTTTTTCCAGATTTGGAACTTCAACCCGTGGGTTTGTCGGAATTTCAACTATGATGTACGGAATTGCATCTTCTTTTGCTACTTCCTCTAAGACGCGGTCAATACTATCGACCATATTGTTTTCACCATCAACAGGGAGGTCGACGATCTCCACATTGTCCTGGCATGCAGCAACTCTTCTGGCCTGGTCATTGGTACCCCCATAACAGTTAGGAGGAACAATGAATTTGATGTCTTTTCCCGGGTGTTGTTTTAAGGCATCATCGATGAGGCCCATCATGATAGCGTATTGGACAGATAGTCCTGAAGAACCCACCAGAGCTTTGGATGTAGTTCCGGTGATACCCTTGATCGTATCCTGAACAATGGTTTTATTTTCTTCTTTATTGGTTTTTACCTTATCTAATGATGAGGATCCGGTTAAAATCTGCAGTGCTAAAAAGCAGTTGGCCGGAGTCATTGCTATGGTTTCTCTTCTTCGGACGTGCTGAATTTCAGCGATATACTCTTTATTTTTTTCGCCATTCACTAAAATGATGCTACCGAAAAGGGAATGTATGCGAACGAAAAAGTCTATGTTCGATGGCAGTTCCATTTTACCAATCTCATCTTTTTGGGAAATGAATACAGTACTTCCTTCAAATTCCGGGATTTCATCAGTGTTTTTAACCTTTTTCAGTTCGAAATTATATCCATAGATATTTTTCAATGTTTCAAAATCAAACTGTTCTGGTAATTCTTCGGTATAAGTGATGAGTGTATTTCGATTGTCGAGCAGATTTTTTCTCAATACAGCTGATACAGGCGCTGTCATCGAAGAAAAGCTGATTACACTATCAGTTGAGAGACCATTTAAATTGGCTACTGCCCACTCAAGCACACACGAAAGGGGATGCCCAAGTCGTATATAATCAAAAGCAGTTGGTAATTCACTAAGTGCTGAATTATCAGAATTGTCTTCTGTATATAACTTTTCAAAATGCTCAATGAACTGGGTTTTTGCCAATGACTCATTATAGATATCAAGTCGATGGGTTGTTAATCTCACCCAATCGTTTGGCATGTTTTCCAATACATCTTCAACAAATTTCAGCACGTTATTTTCTTTCATGATCTTAAGATTTAGATAGCTCAGCAAAGTAGATGGAATTAGATTTATTTTAAAAGCCTTACCCCGGTTTTATTGAATTTTTTGGGTATAGCCACCTTGCAGGAGAAAGCTTATGAATGTATTTTCAGCCTGGTTTTTTTAGATATCAGGAACGTGGAGAGAAATGGCCTTATTTTTTTAATGCGCTATTTTTAGCCAGGCTTATTGATTCAAACGCTCTTTTTAAATTCTTTTTATTCCAAAAACCGATGTCATACTGCTTTATTGATGCGGGATTGCTTTTTGACTTGAGTATCAGGGAATATTTTGGATACTTCTCAGCAAGGCTTCTCTTGAGTTTTAAATTAAGATCGTCGTATAAAAATTCTATTGGTTTTAGTTCTTCATCATATCGTGAAGTCAATAGAGTGACTGACTTTTCTGTTATTTCGATATGGTTGATATAATATTTTGCTTTTTTAAAACATATTGTAAAAAATACAATCAGCAGGAATAATAAAATAAGCTGATAAATGATAAAATCGTCTGGTTTTGAAATAGTTTTTGAGAGAATTACCATTTCAAGGATAAAAAACATTATCAATCCTAAATAGAACCCTGAACCAATTAATAGTCTTTGTAAAAAGGCCGATTTTGTAGCATTGATCGTTTCCATGATTTAATTAATGACACTTTAATCTAGTTAAAAAATCACATTTTTGTATATAGCTTGTCGTGTTAAATAGCTTTAATAAAGGAGCTTTCAGATACTTCAGGATACGATAAAGGACCTTAGTAATTGAGGGAATTAATACCTCCTGGTAAAAAGTATGATACCTCCATTCCAGGTAAATGGGGTGTCTGTCTGGTTTTGCTAAGTGAATTTATTGTAAAGGCCCGATCACCATACCTTAATTCCTGTTAAGTATCCTTATATAATCATTATTCTAATGATTGTTTTATTGATATTTCTTTAGCACCTGTTTATATCTTATCCGGTTATATTGCTGTAATAAATTAGGATAAAAATTAAAAAGGAAGTTACCGGTAAATAAAATGATTGCTATCGTGTAGGAATTAATTAAATAGGCATAGATGCTTGTTAGTAGGCAAAATACAAATAAAACAGTATGAGACCTTTCGATGACATAGGTTTCCTTTAATTTATCTTTTATCATTTCAAAATTTCGGAGGAAACGGTAGGAGGGATACTTTTTTCTTATCCGCCTGTTTATATAATCGCCATTCGATGAGAATTTCTTGAATTTATCAACGCCCAGATTCTTGTAGAAATTCAGGTCTTGAGAAAATTGAATTTTATCATAGAAAGGGTGTTTCAGACGGCTTATTAAATAACTAATAGCAATAAATATTCCTAACCAAATGAATTCCCCTTTTCCTCTTACAAAAAATATTAACGAGGGTGCTAATGTGGTAGAACATAACAGGGCTATAATGATCAGGTTTAACCTGTATTTCAGTTTTTCTAAAGCTTTATCTTGAGGCATAGTTGATATTTAATCGAAAAAATAATCAAATTTTTCAAAACCTGCTATTTCTTCCTTATCATTTTTTTAAGGCATTCATAATTCAAATTTGATATACTTCACATCAACATTTTCTGTCAGCCATACACCATTTTCTGAAAGGTAAAAATCAATTCCCTCTGCATTCATTTTACCGGATTGAATTTCTAAAACAATGGGGTTGCCATGTCTCATTCCGACATTTTTTGCTGTTTCTTTATCACTTGATAAATGAACATGATGCCGACTTTGCTTTAAAAGCCCGTGTTGTTTAATTGAATCAATATTTTTGGTGGCTGTGCCATGAAATAATATTTCGGGTGGTGATTTTTGTTCTAATTTCAAGTCAACATTTACTGAATGACCTTGATTAGCTCTGATTTTAGAAAAGTCCTGGTTAAACTTAAATCTCTGTTTATTATTTGATTTGACAATATCTTTTAAAATATCAATGTCAATTGAATAATTAGCTTTTTGCACTCCCTGAATTAAAAGCTCCGTATCAGCCCATCCATTTTCATCAAGTACCAGATCTATAGTTTCAGGTTTGTGTCTTAATACCAAACTTAAAAACTTACTTATTTTTACCTTATCAGTTGTCATTTTTATGGCTTGTCTTCATCTTTATTTTTTAAACCATTTTTCTTCACTTTCAGGACCTAGTTTACCTTCGCATTGTGCCAATATGGTCCTGGAATCATAAATTTCACCATTTTTAATTACTGTGTGAACACTTCGGGTGGAATAAATATCTTCCAATGGATTTCCCTTAATGATTATTATATCAGCAAGCTTACCTTTTTCGATAGATCCAAGCTTTTCTTCCAGTCCCATAGACGTAGCACTGTTTATCGTGGCAATTTTTATTATTTCATTATTTGGAATACCAATTTCTGACATCATAGCCATTTCTCTGTGAGTGTTAAAGCCCGGAGTTTTGAAAACCCAGAGAAAATCCAGAATTAATGGTCCATCAGTGCCCATCGATATAAGTCCACCCCGGTCGTAATATCGCTTGAGTATTTTTTTACTGTTTTCATAGAATTTTTCACGATTGGGATTCCATCTTTTCGGGTTGGTATTGACAATAGATTGTGCATATGGTGTCCAGTATTTTTTCTCATCCACCCAATATTTAAGCCATTCATCCTGGCTTTGTGTAAACCCGCCGATTACTGTGAGTGTCGAATTAAACCAGACATTGTTATCAATAAATAAATCAATGGATTGATCTATCAATGGATCGGAAAGATCTAGCGCTGCAATTTCTGTATATCCAGTTGTATTTCCAGGTAAGGCATCTCCGCCAATGAAATGCTCAAGACGATCTATTCCTAATGGAATGGCTATTTGTGATCCTACTTCAGGATGTGCTTTATGGTGAAGGTGTCCTGTAACTGTCAGGCCATGTTTATGCCCCCTGTCTATAACATACTGAAGATGGGTCTCACTAATATCTTTCACTTTAAGACCATTGACTCCTCTATCAGCCCAATAATCAATAGTTTGATATATTTCTTCCTTGCTCATGCTATCACTCCACTCTTTATTACCATGACCAAAATACGGACCTGAATTAAGGATCCTGGGACCAACCGATCTATTTAAAGAGACATTCGTCTTATATTTAGCCACTGCCTCAGGATCTACATCTCCACAAGTGAAAATAGTTGTCACACCATTAGCTAAATAGAGAAGTGGAGTTGTTATTGTATCCTCTTTATATTGCCCTTCATAAATTAATTTTAGATGGGCGTGCAAATCAAACAATCCGGGAAGAATGTAATCATCTTTGTGAAGAGTGATCGTTGGGAAATTCTTTTCGTTGCTGGTAACACCAATGGAATAAATCTTACCGTTTCGAATCTCAATTGCTTTATTTGGAATAGAAATATTGGAATCAGCTTTTACAATATTACCCCCTCTGATTATGAGGTTTTGAGCATAAACGTAGCAACTATGGATGACGCATATCAGAATTATATTTAGTTTTTTCATCATATATACCAGATTGCAGCTAAAAGTATTAAAGGGGAGATTTAAATTACTTCCTGTTGTGATGTAATTCTAAATCCATCCAAATGAACTTTGACATAATGATTGTCATGGAAAATAATTTTTTGCTTTTAAAATTTTCATACTACCATCTTTATTTACCCTGATCTTTTTTTATTCTTTCAGGTTCAAAAACCTTGAAGCATTATTGTAAAAAATATCTTCTTTATCCTGTTCAGTCAGGAATTCAAGACTGTTCAGAAAGTTTATTGATTTGCCAATTGCATAGGGCCATGTCATTTGGTCAGACCCAAACATCACTCTGTCTAAATATCCGGCGTGTTTGGCATTTTTTAAAAACTCTGTTACAGTTCGCTGGGTATTCGGTTCAACCCAAAGCATGACGGCTATGTCAGTATATAATTGAGGATAATAGGCCATAAGTCGCAAAGTATGCTCATGCCATTCTTCTCCTCCATTGTGCATTATATAAATTCTTAATTTAGGATACCTCACTAATACATCTTCAATCAGGTACGGGTCACCTAATCTGAGCCTTGCTTTTGGAGACCAGGAGTATGTTCCGCCAGGATCGCCTCCTCCAGTATGTACGGCTACAGGTATATCATACTTTTCGCAAATCCTAAGATACGGTTGCCAGATTTCATCACTTATGGTTGTTCCACTGTAATAGGCTCCAATTTCTCCGAAGACTTCAATCTTTTTGTTTTTAACCATTTCTTCGAACTTCACTGAATCCAGATTGTAGTCGTCAGGATGAAAAATTAATAGACCTCTGATGATTCTCTGATTGCTATCTTTTGCAGCCCAATTTTCTACACTTTCAGGGTTTCCGCTGACCACCGCTTTTACAATATTCCATTTCTGAAACTCAGCAAATGTTTCATTTCTGTGTTCCTCAACTGTTGAAGCACCCGGAACCCCGTAATGGTCAGTTGGACTTTCTCTTTCACCAAAATCTTCCTTCGAATACGAATGGACGTGCATATCAATTATTTTAGATTGGCCGACCAGCAGATTTGCACTCAAGGCCATCAACAAGGTAATTAGAACTGGTTTGTACATCGTAAAGTATATGTTTGTTAAGGAAATAGCTTACATAGATAAACTCACTACCTGGACTGATTTGTCGGGATGCCTTATACTAAAATCGTACTGAGCCTTATCGTTTGTAGTTTAATTCTAATCAAAATAACTAAACAATTTGAAAAGAGAAATTAATCATTCTAATTACCAGCTTTATTCAGGCATATGTTCATTTAAATTAAAGGAGAAGAGATTATTCATGGGAGCCAGTGTTGATAGCAGTTTCTTTCTTTTCGATTAAGTAGTTCCTCCAATTTGTCTCTAATTCTGATGCTGTGAGTCCGAATATGTTAGAGAAATCTGTGGGGTTTAGAATTAGTTTCCTGATACTTTCGTATCCGTATTTATTTATTATAAATTCAACAATTAAAGCAGAATATTCATAACCCTGGTTTTCTCCAAATTCAACGGTTTCGGCCTTATTTAGATAACTCCAGGAAGGAATATTTTCTATGGTTACATTATTCAGTATTTGGTCTTTTGATTCTTTTGAAAGTTGTTTGGCGTAGTAAAATGCGAATCCTTCATTTAGCCACTTGGGTAAGCCCACTTGTCCTTGAGGTCTCATATTAATAAATACAGTGTGGCTAAGTTCATGTACAATCGCTTTAATTAAAGACTCGTAATCATGTACAGTTCCCGGATTAAGAGGAGAGACCATTTTAAGTTCATTCTTTCCAGCTGCCCCAACAACCCAATCAGGTGCATCCTCTAAATATATTGCCTTGTGGAATTTTTCTATATCAGGATAAATAATGACATCAATCTTATCCGAAAAATCAGTTTTCATAATGTCAGTCAGCACCACGTAATTTGAATCTAACGTGAGCATAAGATCGTTTAGGACGCTGACATCTTTATCTTCTAAATAAAAATTATAATACTTATTTGAGTGCTGTAGCTTATAACTTATTGTTTTTTTTCTGTCATCATTGAGAAGTTCTATTTCTGTTATGCTTTTTAGAATTATGCTCTGCCTGGAATGACCTTCCTGCCAAACGCCACTAATGCTTTTTTTATCCTCTGATAGAATGCCTTTGAATTTGGCCATTGCAGCTGAAATATCAAATATAACAGAATCAGATTTAGTTATTATGCTACTTACTGGGATGCCTTTAATTCCTTTATCCGGACTGCCAACTGTTCCTTGTAGATTATTATTGCTATCCATAGTAATTGTAAAGACCAGTCTTGGATAATCTTCACCCATTTTAACTTTTCCCATCCAATTACCAGACAGGTTTGAATCTTGTGCATAGGTGTGGGAAATACAAAATAAAGTAACCAGAACAGAAAGTATTGGTAAGGATAGTTTCATAGGATAATGGGTAAATGTTTTTTAGAAAGTACTTTAGTTTTTTTTGGTAAATAGATACAAACGGTGTTTAATATAAGCCGTATTCCGCAAGTATGGTTTATAATCCGTCCTTAGACATGTTTATTAATCATGTTTATGATGTTTCGAATACTTATAATGTTCTCTAATTAAATCCCTGCCAAAATCTCCATTGAAGTCCCTCCAAACTGTATGGATATGATTGGCATTTGACTGTGTATTATCAAATTCTATCAAAAATGATTTACCTTGAATCCTGTAATAATGGCCTTCGCCAGATACAGTAGCTCCCGCCCAAGCAAATCTTACCTCATCCATTTCTTCCTTTTTGATATTCTCCATTCTTTTTTCAGCCTGAATAGCTGGGATGGTTGAAAGGTATTCATTTAGGAGAGTTAGGAAAACAAGTTGTTGATCGTGATTCATCTCTTCGAACTTAATTCCAACGGGGGCTAGCGGATCAACTTCAATTGAGTTTCCAGTCACAATATTAGAAAATGGTTTCTGCTTAAATATTGCCAGTTTTCTTTGTTCACCAGTGAATGAATTAATCAATTCTAGTCCTAAGTCCTCCTCTTTATCAAGGGTCCGCTCACCTTTTCGGGTACCTGAGGGAATAGTGGCAGGACTGGCTCCTATAAATCGTGGAGCAATTATAGTTTTACCGTTAAGTACAGTGAAATTAAGTGAAAGATGATGCCCTTCAAAAGACCAGGCCCAAAGACTATCGATTTCCGGATTTCCATAAAATGCTACGAAATACTTTCCAGGATCTCTCTTTACAGAATCCCCTGTGATTTCCAGCAACACATTTTCTAACGCTATTATTTTTTTTGTCTTGAGATAACCTGTCTCTGAAAGAAAGGATTGGAGTAATTCATTCACTAACTCTTTTTGAGAGGTATTAATTTCATTTAATTGAATTCCTGGTCTTGGAAATCTTGAGCCTGGGATAAAATGCCAAAAAGTTCTTGACGTATCATCAAATGGAAGTTGTGCCTTATCCCTTTGATTTTGATTTAATGAATTCAAAAACTTAACTGCAGGATTATCATCTGAATGACTAAATAACAGGATTAGTGAAACAGTCGTCAAGAGGGCTATTATAAATTTTTTTTTCATAAATACTGTTTTAATAGCCTCAACTGAAAAATAAAACGGTGAGCCGTAGCCTTTGTTGTAGGAGGCAAGTTGTCTAGTTTACCATTTTTATTTCATTTTTATTCAGAAATATTTGGACTTTTTTTATCATCAGCACGTATTAGATGCCAGGTGTTTTTCCGGGATACAGTGTTCTCATCCTCATAGAGTAAATTGTCTTCTATCCAATTTGGAAAACCAGTGCCGACTTAATTGGGATGCTTTACAATAAAAAGGGGCTGAGCCAAATCCTGGTATTTAATTTAGTAATCCTTTATTTATTAATCCCTCAAATTCATTTGATGAAATTTCAATATCCTTTAATGTCAATAAATACCTCATCTGAACTTTCTCTGATCCTGTGTAACAAGGAGCAACCATTTCTATATAATCTCCAATATTTAATTTAAGATCAAAATATCTAATTGACCATCCACAAGTTGGATCTTTTATTGGATGTTCGATATTGATCCAATTTCCATCAATATCCTTTAATTGGCATATTAATTTAACATCAAAACAACTGATTTTTTCATTTAAAACTGAGTCACTCAAATTAATTAACTTCAGACTGACTCCCCTTACCGAATAATCATAATTCACATATTTATCAGGATTAACTAACAATTTTAATCCAGTATGTTGAGTGATCGCCTTATTATCGTTTAGAACTTTCACAGGAAGTTCAATTGGAGATTTGAAATGAGTAAAAATAACGGGATCATTTAGACATTCTGTTTGTTGTCCAAATGCACTGAAGTAAATAATACTCATTATAAAAATCAGTAGTTTCATTTTATCCTGATTAAATGCTGTGTTCTGTTTAGTTTATTCTGTTCCATGTAAATCCATTAGAATGATCTATAAATTGGATAATCCCTTGGTATGGAGCCTTTAATATTTTGATAATTCCAGCTTTATGGATATTGGTGTCCTTTTCCATTAGATAAACGTTATCGTAATTGATGCCATTGATTGTTACAGAACCCAATTCCTGAGCATTAGAATAAGTATTTGTATTTAACATCTCGTAAACATCTTGATGATCATTAATTGAAAAGGTAACTCTGTGATGGTCATGATAACCGTCTTCTATTGTATAGCCATATGTATTTTCTTTAGATGATTTAAAAAAGGCATAGTAATGACATTCTTCATTTGTAGTGGCAGGAAAGGAAGTTTTAATTGTATATGGTTCTGTGATACCTGAATCTACAATTCTGAATGTTATCGTATCTGAGCCATTTTCAAAGATTAAAGTATCATCAATCTGATAGGGTATGTATATTAAATTTTCTTTAGGAAATCCTTGACAATTTTCCTTTACACATGAATTAAGGAATAGGCTACAAAAGGATATAGTTGTAAGTATCAGTTTTGTGAATTTTTTGTTGTTCATGTTTTTTGTAATCAAGGCCATGTTAAATTGTATGAGTATTGACAGGTTGCGTCCAGTCAAACTATTATGCAGTTTAAGCGAGCTATGACGTTAAATTTTAGCACTTTACCTTCCATTACTTATGCAAAAAGTTGTGGTGTCGTTATTTTTTCTTTCCTATTAATAATATTGAGTCACTGTCTTCAAATTCTTTATATTCTTCAAGAACCAGGATTTCAAAAAAATCTCCAAATATTTTTCTTAAACTTTCATCTGTCTGGTAATTTATAAATAACCCGTTAAAAATTTTAAGAATTTCTACTTTCTCGTCTTTAGTGAGTGATTGGTTATTCTGTGAATATAAATCTGAATAGTTTAGAAAACTAAGTAAAACTAGGGCATATGGAAAGATATTAGCTTTAACATCTTGTATAAAAGGGGATAGAAATTTGTAGTTTTTCTTTATGTAAGTTTTCAAGTTATTATACTCGGTCGATAACAACTCATGACTAATGTACTACAATGTACCGTGTAAAGGTGAACGGGAAGCGAGCCAGGCCGCGTCGATCTTATCGTAAGTTAACTGAAAGGATCCTCCCGACAAACGACTATAAAGCAGTATGCCGCTTTTCTATTTGTTATACAAAGGTGTATTTCAGGTGTCTTATGAAATGTTATCCCAATCAATATCTTTAAATAGCAGGGTAATTGATCACTAGTTTTTTTCATGTTGCTATTTAAGCTAATTACAGATTACGGTCTCATATAACCGTCAGCTAAGGGTTAATATGCTTTGATTTTTGATATAGCCCTGGGACCGGATGTAAGCGAAGCCGCCATAATTGTGGCTATGCATTGTTAGAAGCTTTTTAATGTTTGCTTTCTTGGTGGAGTAACTCATATATACCACGACCTAACGCAGCAGGAATACATGTTACATGGCTTTCATCTTTGAAAATAACCGTTTTAAGTTTCAGGGAGTTATAATTGCGTGAACGTAGTAATCCCTCAACTTTTTTGATATTATTTGAGGTTAATTCTTCCAATTCACCAGCACTTATAAAAACATCCGCATTCATATCGTTATATTTTTTTGCATATTCTGATTCATAATCATAAATGATGCCTTCCTTATAATGAATACTTGGGCTTCCAATCAGATACTTTGAAAATAAATCAGGGTTATTAAAAAGAGTATACAATCCAAACAAACCACCAAAAGAATAACCACAAAGCATTTTTTGGCTACCATCGATTCGATAGTTTGATTCAATAAATGGCAAAAGTTCTGCTTCGATGAAATTTAAGAATAATTCGGCTCCACCAGTATTTACTTCTACATTGGGGACACCCGAGCTAATAATCCTTCTTTCTAAGTCAGCCTCAGTTATCGAGTCTTTGGCTGGAGTAAGATCTCTCGTGCGTCCTAAAACCCATTTTAGTAATGCCTCATTGCTTTTTCCACCATATCCAATCCCTACTATAATTACCTCAGGGATTAAGGAATGCGGTGTTATCAATATATCAGTAAAGCCTTTTACTATCGAATAGGTACGGTAAGGGTCCAATAAAAAAATTACAGGATAATCACTATCCGTACTGTGATAGCTTTTAGGTAAAGAGACTAATAATTCATAATCCTGACCGACAATGTTCGAAGGTAAGGTTCTAATCTCAGTTCCCTCAAGGGTTACAGCGGGATAATTTTGATTGGATTTTCTATTCTGAGAAATTGCCTGAGTTGAGAAAATTCCAACTATGAGGAAGTTGATACATATATTTATTATCACAGTTTTCATAGTTTAAAATTTCATTGACTAAATAGCTTCTATCGTACCATATTAAGAGGGTGAGGTGAACGAGCAAGGTCGCGTCGACCTTAATGTAATTTAACGAAAAGTACTTACCCCGACAATAACCGTGAAGCAGCATACCGCTTTACACATTGTTAACTGTTGGCTTATAATTTTTATGGTTGGAGTTGTTTCAAAATCCATTTCTCATCCTTGAACTCAAAAAGTTTTCTGTCATGGAATCTTGATTTCCTGAATTCCATAAACTCAATTCGCACAGGTTTGATTGAAAACCCACCCCAGTCTTTTGGCTTGTCAATTTTTTTGTTTTTGGTTACCCTTTCCAAAACCTTTTGTTCAAGTAGTTTAATAGTGCTGGTCTCTTTACCTTGCTCACAAATCATAGAAACTACCTTGGAATTAAAGTCTCGTGCGTGAAAATATTTTTCCGCAAGTTCTTCAGAGATTTTTGTTGCTATTCCCTGAACTCTAATTTGTCTCTCCGTTTCGGTCCACCAAAAGGTTAATGAAACCTTATTGTTTTTTTCTATTTCAATACCTTTCCGTGAATTTAATGGTCCAGTTATAATAAAGGACTCATCATGGATTTCTTTAAAGGATACATATCGTGCATTTGGAAAATCATCAATTCCAATTGTTGATAAACAAACAGCTGTAGGGATTTGAACTTTTGTAAGATTTATTTCTTCTTCAAACCATTTTTTAAAAAGTGGTATTGGTTGTCTGATTTTATCCATATAGTTTTTCAGCTTGATACTCACGATCTTAATAACCGGTGGTATTAATGCTTTTATTTTTTGTTAGTATTTGTGTTCTATCGAGCAATATAACCAGCTTGTATTCCATTCTTTAAATCAAAACTGTCTCCCACAGACCCAACCACAGCATCGCTACGGCTCATATTCAACATTGTTCTTAGCATATACAGTGAATTAATGCCAGTGCAGTGAGCACCAATTATTTTAGAGACTCCAAATTCAAGCAGTTTGTCTGCTGTCCATTTCAAATGTTCATCTGATGCATTTACTAAATGAAAGCCTCCTATAGCGGCGAACACTTTTTCTTCATGAATATTTAATCTAACATGCTCGATAGTATTAATGATGCCTGCATGGCCACAACCTGAAATTAGAACAAACCCATCTTCTGTATCAATCACTAAAGATTGATCTTCGGGTATATTATCTTCTATCGTGCCATTGTCCGTTTTTATTTGAACGTTTCCACTCCAATTTCGCTCTTCATGAATTCGTTCTATTGGTCCTGTAATCCAAACTCCAGGGAATAATTCATGTTGATTTGAATATATAATAAACTCAACCCCATCAGCTTCCAACTCTTTTTTCATTGATAACATGTGATTTTCCCGATCCTCTCTGTGGCTAAATATGCCCATTCCAACATGGACTCTACTTAATGCTTTAGGATTAACTTTTTTTAATTCCTTTCTAAGTGTAAGGAGTCCACCCGTATGATCTCTGTGATTATGGCTGAGAAAAACGTCCTCCACATCAGATAAATCAATGCCTAGCTCCTTTGCATTTTTTAAAACTGTTTCAGGTTTACTTCCCGTATCAAATAATATTTTTTTTCTGTCTACTTCTACTAACGCGGAGTATCCCCATTCTCCTAAACCTCGATTTGCCAGCATAGTTGACAAGGTTGTGATTTTCAATGAAGATACAGTAGTTCTTTTTTTATTAAAGGATGTTTGCTGAGTGAAATTTGATTTTTCCTGTTGGGCTTTTAAATAAAAAACACTAAAAATAAGTAATAAAAGTACAGTGAATTTAATTGGTTTCATGAGTGATATCTTTTTATAAATGCTCTAGCATTAATGATTGAATTTTTGGTTGATTATCGTGCCGATTTCGCGTCCGATAAGACAGTGAAATCCAGCGAGAAGCTGGCGATTGGCCCGGTATTAATGCCGGCATAACTTCGTATATCCTGTTGGCAACTCTTTCATATTAATATCCAATATGTTCTTTAACTGCTATTTTATCCTTCGTACAGGTGAGTTCTGGCCTGTATCCTCCTTCAACATAATGTTCTGAACAAATTGTGTCGTTATTTGTGTATATACAAACTTTGAATAATCCTTCACCTTTGCAGTTAAAACCAAAAGATATTGACTTATAATTTTGCAAATCCGCTGAAGTTATTGTTTCTGAATTTTCAATTGTCTGAAATTCAATTTTATTTATTCCTTCAGGATTAAGTACTTCAAGACTTACAATTACATCAAAACTATCTCCTAATTCAAGTGTCGGATTATCTTTTGAACAGCTCACCAAAACTAACATGATATGAATTAAGAAAAGCGCTTTCAAATTGTTCATTTGTTTAATCATTGTCAACGATTGTATATACGCCACTCTGTGGCACTTATTACATATATATGAATCGTTGTTAATTTTGTTAATAAATCCTTTTCGCTGATCAAAATAGCCGTTTCCTCTTCAAATTCAAACTATTTTAATTATAAAAACCCGATGGTAAGCGTTTGTAACTAACTGTCATCGGGAGTTTTTATATCCGGTTACGTATGGATGTTTAGTAAAAAAGATAGTTGGGGATTGGAAATTGTATTAAATGTGAATTTGCTTTAAGGCACATGGGTATCTTTGTACCAGAAGGAGCCCGCAGAACCAACTATTAATTTTCCAACTTCTCAAAATATTCATTCATTTTGTCCCAGATCGCATAGTATTCTAATTCCTTGGCTCGTTCATCATTACCCCAATCAGTATTGATTATGATATATCTTCCGGTTTTTTTCTCTTTATCAAAAAACATCCATGTTCCTACTCCTGCATCTCCCCCGGTATGGCCTATATATCCCAAAGCACTATGACCTATGAAAATCGCCGGACTGTAATCCTCGTCATAGGGGTGATTGGGATTTCGTGATTCAAAGTTTTGCTCTTCTAATTGTTCGGTAAACAGTTCTTCGTAACTTTCTTTTTGAAGTAAGGTTCCATTACCGTTATAACCTTTAACTAATTCTGCCAGGTATTTTGCCATATCACTACTTGATGAAATTAACATCCCATCCGGGTAGGTTATCGCAGTATAAAATGGTAAAACAGAATCGTCATTTCTATACAATCTTGAATGTTTGGTAATATCTACCTCTTTTAATGACCAACCACTTGAATTCATATCTAATGGTTTTAAAATATGTTCTTTAGTAAATATATCGAATCCCTGACCTGTGGCTTTTTCGATAACCAAAGCACACAGTGTTGCTCCGATATTAGAGTAGTTGTATCGCTCGCCGGGTTTGAAGTCGATGAAATTTTCTTTTTGATAATATTTGCCTTCTGTATCCAGATATTCTTTCAGATAGGTCTCCATTGGCATATCCTGGCTGGGAAGATTGAGTTTTTGATAGGGATAATCAGTATTTACATTTGTTAGGTCCTGGTTCTTTTCCATGATCCAGGCCCTGTTCATATATTGGTCGGTATCATTAATGCCGGATGTATGGGTAGCCAAATGTCTTATGGTGATTACTTCATTTGGAAAATCAGGATTTACTACTTTAAATGGTAAATAATCCTGAATGGGGTCGTTAAGATTAAGTTTGCCCATTTCTTTGGCTTTCATTAGTGCAATACCGATCAACGTTTTAGACACCGAAGCAATATGCTGGATAGTATTTTCGGTATACTTTTCTTTAGTTTCCCGATTAGCAATACCAAAGCCTTTTGTGTACAATACACCGTATTGGTTTACCATAGCCACGGCAAACCCATTTATTTGCCCGTTTTTCTGAATAGAATCTAATTCTGCTGTCAAAGAATCCAGTACAATTTGATTTTCACTTACAGGTTTATCACTGGTTTTGCTTTCCTGGTTACAAGAAGAAAATGCAAGTCCAATAATTAATAGAATAGCTGATTTTTTCATATGGTTTTTTGATAGGGTTGAAGAGGTTGAATTTTGTTATGGATTTCTTTTGTAAATAAATTTAAAAGTAGGGATTATTCATGGAAGCATTTGTTAGCGCCTCTATTAATTTCCAAAAGCAGTTTTTATTTCCTGTTTTATCTGTTCCGATTCACTATTTGAAAGCCAAATTCCACGTACCATTATGCCTGTTTGTTTTTTAAGATTATTGATATCTTCCAATGGATTACTATCAAGCAGTAATAAGTCAGCACGTTTTCCAATTTCAATAGTGCCAAATTCCTTTTCTTTTTCCATAGCTAATGCAGCCTCAGTGGTGGCCATTTTCAATACATCGTAATTTGCTATTCCAATGATGTTTAAAGCTGCAAGCTCTTCATGAAGAGAAAACCCTGGAACTAATAATGGGATACTACCTGCATCGGTTCCTGCAACCAGCTTTGCATTTGATTTGTAAAAACCTGAAACGATTTGAGCGAATAGTTCCTTGTTATTTTCACCGTATTCAGCTAATAGTGCCTCTTTCTTATCAGTATCTTTTAACATAAGACTTTCCCATCTTTTAATAAGTTTGCTTGGAAGTAAACTAGTGATATCCTGGTTTGCTAAAACATTTTCAGCCATCTCCTTATCCCAATTTATCAAGAGGTTATATAAAGTAGGACAGTTCCATGTGCTTGATCTGGCAGTTGATGTTGCATAGTCTTCATTAGCAATTAAATAGGCCTTAACATTATTTCTCCACCCCTTGTATCCGGTTAGATGTTCAATAGATGATTGTTTGTTCAAGGCTTCCTCAATACTAATTGCAATTGGAAGATGTCCTACGACAGGTATAGCTTGTTTTTGTGCTTCATCTAAAATGGCTAAGTAGGTTTCTTTATTAAGGTCATCATATACTTTGATGAAATCGTATCCTGTTTTCTTTTGTTCGATCACTTGTTTTCGTCCTTCTTCAGGAGTTGAAGCCACTATTAAAGTGGGTGGATTATCCATACCATTGATAATAGGGCCTGCCTGATAAATATTGGGAGCCAAAACCTCATTGTTCTTGATTTTGTCTCTTAAAACAAGCTTACCTGGTTCACCTGCCATGTCCCTGACAGAAGTTACTCCGTTAACCAGAAGCAGAAGCATCCATATATTTTTCATCTGATGCTGATCGAACAAGTGTATGTGCATATCTGTAAGTCCCGGCATCAAATACTTGCCTTTCCCATCAATTTCGATTGCTGCTTGATTAATAATATTTATCCCAATCTCTTTAATAACCCCATTTTTTATCAATACATCCTGTTCTACAATTTGAGAATCCAACATGGTCAATGTGTTGACATTCTTAAAAATATATGAGTTCGGTTTATGTTGCTCTGATACCTTTTCGAGTAAGTCATTTATTCTAGAGGCTTCCTTATTCGACATAAATTGAGCATGGCTTACATAAACCGAGATTGTCAAAAATAATGTAAGGAAGAGTTTTGGCGGTTTCATCTTGGGTCCATTATTGGCACTAACGTACCGTGTAAAGGGTATGCGGTGAGCGAGCCGGGTCGCGTCGACCGTAACGTAAGTTAATGAAAAGGGCGAAACCCACCAACAAAAGTGAAGCAGCATACCGCTTTACACATTGTTGGCAATAGTATTTATTTACATTGGTTCAATTCTCTTCTCTAATTGCAAAATAACCTTTTCTCCGTTTGGAAAATCATATTCACTATATACAAATCCATCAACCTCATCAAAGTGAAAAATATGTATAGACAGGCCAATGCAACTTTGGCCTTCTGAGAAAAATTTCCAGCTTTTCTTATAATTTTTATTGGTAGTTTTTACTCCAGCTTGTCCCAGGTTTTTATAAGTAAAGCTTACACTACCTGTTAATCCAATCTCCTCATATCCTTTAAGATTACCTATACCATCCGGCCAAGATAAATTATCTACCAAAGGAAACTTAACCTTAGGAAAAGGTGCTGATTCAGTAAAAATAAGAGGCATTCCTGATCGGGGGGGATGTATCCAAACCGTGGTTGAATCTTCGATAATACCCGTAATATTCTTTTGGACAACTGAATCGTTTGGATTTAAATATTCCCACTTAACTTTTGTCTGCCCCAAGAAACTACCCGGCAAAACAGTAAGCATGACACGATCGACAACTAGAGTGTCATTTAAATGATTAACAATATAATTTCCCAGGGTATCGCTACCCTTTATTCTATCAATAGAATAAATGAACTTAGAATTAGTAGTAAAAACTACATTATCATCGTTATGCTTGCTTTTTATATCATAACCCTCTGTATCTCTGAACATTCTACATGAGGCGCAGATAACTATTAAAGCTAAGAATGAGAAAAATTTCATGTGATCTAAAAATTATTGCTAACGTTAAGGCTATGTGTTCGCCAAACCCTACGGCTGCTTAAAAAAAACGCATAGCTGAAACCCAAAGATAATAGCCCCAACAGAAAAACAAAACGGTGGGCCATACCTGCTGTTGTGAGCAGCCTTATTTCATTTGTCTTTTAAATTCCTCGTAAACACTGGTTATCGATTGGATATCCACTGTTTTAATTTTTACAGTTCTATTATAGTTCCTCAGCTCTTCAAATAATAAATCATTTTCATCCGAGATTAACCTCCAAACTATAATGATTTCATTACCGGATTTGAATTTGAATCCTTCAAAATCATCAGTAAAAGTTGAACTGGAAATTATTATGCTACTATCTGAATTTCTAATCGAATTGAGATGGGATAAAAGCTCGGTATTAGAAAACTTTTTCCAGTCAAGCTGAAATTGTTTAGCCTGAAGCAAATTTCTAATAATATTTATTATGTAACTGGGATAAATCAAATCTTCATTTGTCCCATAGAATTCTCCTTTAATCCAAATTTTACCATATCCCATATCCTGAGACCCAGGTTCAGGAGTATATTCAATAGCAAAATCACTTTTATCTCCGAAGATCATAGTTTTGGTTGCTTATAACGATAAGGCTAAGCGGAGAACCCTATTCCTCGGGGTGGGGTATGAGACTTAGGCATTGTTGTGTGTTCGTTTAACTTTTATTTTATCCTCATCAAATCCAGTTTTTAAATTATTTATCAAATCCTTTACCTTCAACTCATCTCCAAGAGAACTGTAAGAGATATAATAATACTCCTTGTAGGATATTTTAAAAAGAATTCCCGAATCCGATATTAGACATTGTCGCATATCTTTAAATTCGTGTACTTTTGATTCATCATCATAGGATACTGTTAGTGAGCTATCTGAAATAATGAATTGAAAATCTTTATTAAATATCTTTTCCTTTTCTTTTCTGTTGACCCATCTATTAACTCTATTAGGGAATTTTATCAATTCAAATATTCCAATTGCTATGAATGGCAAACCTAAGAACCATCTAGGATAGTAATAAATTGAAATTGCTACCCCAATAATTAAATTTATCGATGCAAGA
The DNA here is from genome assembly GCF_026241165.1 of Mangrovivirga halotolerans. Classification (GTDB taxonomy): domain Bacteria; phylum Bacteroidota; class Bacteroidia; order Cytophagales; family Cyclobacteriaceae; genus Mangrovivirga; species Mangrovivirga halotolerans. Next base: position 304,824 of record NZ_JAPFQN010000004.1, read on the forward strand.
ATCCATTCATTTCTGCCCATAAAAGTGAAATTGTACGAGGATTCAGCATGTACTGTTAATAGCTCTCTATTTTGTTTTTGATTGATTGTTATATCCATATTTTCTTAATGACACACAACGTCAAGGCTATGTGTCCGCCGAAACCAACGGCTACTTAATAAACGCATAGCTGATACCCAAAGATAGCAGCCCCAATTGAAAAACAAAACGACGGCAAATAGGTGTTTTTACCACTCGTATTAATTTACTCTTTTAGTTATTATTACTCCTCCAAATGAGTATTTTCCAAAGGGCAATTCATTAATGAAAGAATCAAAGATCATTTTAAGATCTATATACTTTCTAATCCCTTTTAAAATTTGTCGAATATTCTTTATTTGAACCACTGATGAATCTTGATATTGATCATTTTCAGGCTCCCAATACCAATACTCTCTGGAAAGTTTTGAAGTTTTAATAGTAAAAAATACTGACCTACCATCTAAACCAATAACACAACCTTTAACATCCTTACAACTTTCTAGATTCTCTATGTTATTTAAACTCCCAATATTCATTATCTCTTGAACATGTTTAGATGGAATAGTTAATTTTTGTTGCAGAATTTTTTTTCTTTCTTCTTTTCTATTGACCTTCCAAACAGCAGAAGTTAATGTTCCCGAGTATTGCCCATTTACATCCTCAATTAGTTCAATTTGTTGATAATCTGATATACTTATTTGATAAATCCGTTTATGGGTTGCACTGTCAAATAATGTTTTTGAAATATCAATCTGTGCAACCATCTGCTGCCCGACCAATAAAGATAATATTATGTAAAGTACTATTTTCATTTATGTGTGGTAACGATAAGGCTATGTTTTCGCCGAAACCTACGGCTTCTTAAAAAACACATAGCTGATACTCAAAGATAATCCCTCCATCTGAAAAACAAAACGGTGGGCCATAGCCACTGTTACCTTCAGTTAATTATTATCCATTACCCATTTTTTGATATTTTTATCTATTACCTCGTGATTATTTAATGTTGAATCTACCTTGTCAATTATCTTAATTAAACGATGGAATTCATCAATTCTCCATTTATTTTGAGATTCTCTATTGTAGGATGTGAACTTTTGTGGGTTTAAATAGAAGTATGTTCGTGTTGAATTTTTATTAAACAGTTCAATTTGATACCCGATCCCATCAGTGCCTAACAGTTTATAATACTCTTCTGAACTAAGTGTATAAAATTCATTGTCCTTTTCAATTGTTAGTTTAATATTTTCTAATGGAGGTAAAGTTCTAATTCCAAGTGAATCAATGGTTGACCAAAGATCATTTAAATCTGGTTGAAAATTTAATCCTGGTACCTCAATAACGTTTCCATTTTCATCTAGGAATCCTCTACTGTAATTCCATATGTTATTATTTGAAATTGTTAATTGAGTGAAGGTTTTATATAGGGTAGATGGGCATCTCCAAATTCTGATTTCAAATTTTAAACTGTCTAAATTGGGAGGTTCTATTTCTTTAAAAACTAATTGACTAGAAAGCGAATCATTTTCTATTTCAAATTGTCCGTATGAAAAAAATGGAATTATAAATATTAATATGGCTTCAAAATATTTCTTCATTTATTCATACACATGTTTAGTTTCACAAAATTTACCTGTCAACCTATAAAATAGACTATCAGTTTTTTCATCTGGTTGCAAGTGTTTTTTGTAGAAGCCCACTTGAATGTCATATTCATTTGGGTTTGGGCCGAAGGTTGTACAGGAATTATCGTTCGTTCTATTTGAATCATGTGTTTCAAATGCTTTTGTGATAAAGGATTTAAAAATGGATAATTCATCGGGACTAAGCTGGATATAAGTTTGAAATTGAGTGTCTTCATCTCTCACTAATATCCAGTCTTCATTTTCATAGAAATAACCACTCCTTTTAACTACATAGTTGGTTAATCCAGTTCCCGCAATTCCCCCATGAAACCTCTCCCTAATTTCTATTCGATCTGTTGAATTTATTCGTTCAATAAATTCCGTGTCCGATATACTACAAGACATCATGCATATGAATATAAAAAATAGAAGTACTAATTTAATTTTCATGTTAAGAAATTGAGCCTAACGATTGGCTATGCGCGAATCTGTCTTGCTTATTCCTTATATAGCTTTCGTTGTTTTTGTTGTTAATAAATTCCTTTAATGTTGAAAATAGCTGTTTTCAGCTCAAAATCAAATATTTTATATTATTAATATCCGTTAGTAATCGACTGTAATCGGATAATTTTATAGCCGTTTGTAATCGTTTACTAATGGATAAGATGGGGTGCTGATTTATGTAAGAAGTAAAAGCATAAGTAAATACCTGCGCTAGTGGGAGAAATGAGTCTAACGTTTAGTAAATGGTTTAGTAGCATCCTGAAAGGTGTTATGAGTTATACATCGTGTAATAGCTATAATTTTAATTTACCTTCCTTGTTTATTATTTGCAGCATTTTTTATTTCAGCAAATTCTTTAGTTATGATTTCGCCATCAGTCCCTTCAATTTCTAGCTTCAAAAGGGGGGTATTTTGGTTGTCAATTATTTCAAAATTGTATTTGTGGCCGTCTGGAATTCCATCATCAAAATCATTTGGAATAAAATGACGAACCTTCACATAATACTTATCAGCATAGGTTACTAAAAAGTCATTCTCACCACAAATTGTATTAAAGGATTTAGGATTGCCGTTCTCAAAAATTGTTTTGTCTAATCCATTGTCAACCAACTTTTTATCTGATTCTTCATTTCCTGAATAAAAACCATATTCAACTTTTACTAAGTCAAGGTCTAGATTATCATCAACGGTTACATTAATGGAATTATCTACCGAGTTGCACGAAGTCAAAATTGAAATTAATAAAATCATGGATAATGTGATTTTTTCCATATTGTTTGATTAGTTATAACGTTCAATGTATGAGTTTGTGGCGGATTACCGTGCCGATTTCGTGTCCGATAGGACAGTGAAATCCAGCGAGAATCCAGCGCTTTAACTGACTCTACAGCCGGCATAACTGCTAGGCTACGTTACTATAATTTTTAATGTCCTGTATTTCTTGTTTTGATTTCTCTTTTTGTTCTTCGAGATCAAAATCGGCCTGTAACCCCATCCAGAATTTAGCTGAGGTACCAAAAAACTTTGAAAATCTTAGTGCAGTATCAGCAGTGATTCTTCTTCTACCATGAATAATTTCACTTATTCTTGTTTGAGGAATAAAAGTTTCCTTTGATAATCTATATGCACTTATGTTTAAAGGCTCTAAAAATTCTTCTTTAAGAACTTCTCCAGGATGTATATTAGGTAGCTTTTCCATAATTAATGATAATCAACAATTGAAACATTAAAAGCATCATTGTTCTCCCATTTGAAAATTATTCTCCACTGCTTATTAATTCTAATACTATGATAATCTTTAAGATCACCAGATAGTTTTTCTAATCTGTTAGCAGGAGGGATTCTTAAATCATTTATTGAAAATGAGTTGTTAATCATTCTTAGCTTACGTCTGCCGATTCTTTGAATGTCTTCTGGAAGTTTTTTTGATCTTATCCCATCAAAGACTTTCTCAGTTACTTTATCTCCAAATGTCTTTATCAATGCTTACTCTATTCGTTACTAACGTTAAAGATAAGTAAATGGTTGCTTATGTCAAAATTAATGTAGCCTAACGTCAAGGCTAAGCGGCGAACCCCATCCCTCGGGAAGGGATTATTCATGGAACACACTGTTGTAGCACGTTATTTATATTCATATTTATTCCGCCAAACATCTTCTCCTTTCAAAAAGTCAAGAAGTATTTCAGTCATTTGGTCAACCGATTCTAATGGCTTTACCAATAGAATATGGTCTTCGTCAGTTACAAGTCCAGAAGCTAATCCATCATCTGCTAAACTTCCACCAACGTCCAAAGCTTTATATCCATCAGCATTTTTGTCTTCCAGTTGCACAATGTGAAATTCATTCCAATTGATTGATTTCATAGTGCTTTTTATTATTTCCGCTGTTGCTTTTTCAGTTATGATTTTTGTTTTTTGTCCGTAATCGTATGTTACAATGAGTTTTAAATCTCGTTCTTCTTGTTGGATTTCAAGATTCCGTAATTCAGTTTTATTTTTAGCAATTACGGGTGTGTTTGAATTCCATTTTGTATTCCAACTAATAAAAGTAAATATTCCGATTAATGCTAAAACTCCGAAGATTATGTAGGTATTCATTCTTTTCTCGCGATTTTGGTTTAACGTGTTACAACGTTAAGGCTAAGCGGCGAACCCCATCCCTTGGGGTGGGGGATGATGCTTAGGCACTGTTGTACACTGGCTTATATTTTTAAATTTTTTAAATCTCTTCTAGAATCCCAAATTCTGATTATTTCTATTCGGTTTGATTTAATCAGGTAAAAAATCAAATAATGCCTAACTATTTTTATTCGAATATTCTTATAGTCTGATTTTTTCCCGGATTCAGGATTAGTTGATATTAATTTGACAGCCTGGTTGAATAAATTGTTTAATCTGATGCTATATGTTTTGGACTTATTTCTTTTGAACCAATATTCTAAAATGTCATACTTATCCTTAACTGCACTTTTAGACCAAATTACTTCGTATTTAACCATTCTTTGAAAAAATTATCAACGTCTTTCTGATTCATGGATTTACCTTCATCAATATCTTTAAGACCTTGATCAATTGCACTTTTTTGTTCAGTATTAAGTTCAATAATCTCTGTTGAAAGATTCATTTCTAGTTCAATCATTTCAAGCATCTCTTCGAGAATTTTTTCATCCTTAATATTCTGAATCCGTTCTAAAAGTTTCTCTCTAGTATTCATGCTATAATTATACGAAAAATATTTCATTTGGTCTTGGTAGCCCTTGCTTGTGTACAACGATCTGTGTATGGACAGTAGGGCAGATTCAAAGCTCTTCACTTTCGAGTTTGCACCAAGCCAAAACAAACGTTTTTACTTTTAATTTTCTTTTTTGTTAAACGTCAAAACTTTGTTTTGGCGTTGCCTGCTCAAAGAACAGGAATTTCAATTTATCACTAAATGCCCAATTGGCTATATAACTTGTTGGCATTTCGTTTTTTTTTATTTTAATAGTTGCTCTTCTTTCATTATTTCAACAGCCTTTTCTGTTTCATTCTGTCCGTCAGTCAATGAGCCTGGAAGCATAATCAGTCGTTTTTTGATTTTTCCGTTCTCATCTTCGAACTGCACTTCAAATCTAGAACGAGTCAATCCTTTAACAGCTTTTTTAAGTTTTACAGCTTTAATTTTCTTTCGGTCGATAATTGGTGTTTCTGAATTATTTATACTACTGACAATTCCGTAAATCAGATATAGTCCAATTAGTCCAAATAAAATTGGTTGTAAGGTCTGTCCGTTTTTAAATGCTTCATAACCAAAATAGAACAGTCCAACTGTTATTGCTCCGTAAATTAGAAGGATTCTTGCAATATTGTTTCCAACAGTCACTTTAGTCACATTACCTAAAACCCCGTCTCTCGTCAAGACAATTTTATCAGGAAGGATATGGCAAAATCCCGTTTTTGTCTTAAATGTCTTTTCTGATTCCATTTAGTTTTTTCAATGAATGCCAACGGTTAATGTAAAATGCGTTTTAATGCATTTTTACATAGTGTTAGCTGTATGTTATTTCAATATTTCTACTAAAAAGTCTTCAAAAGATTCTGAAAATTTTTCGAATTCCCATTCTCCAGTTCCGTGCATACTTGTGTAAATAGCTCCTTGGCTATCACTTATATCTATACAGTAAGGGTCTGCTCCCGATTCAGCAATAACAACAAAATTATTTGGCCAATCATTAATTATTTCATCTTTTATTGGATTATATGAGTATCCTTCTTGTCGCTTGATTAAATCATTAGCGCCATAAAGATTTAAGCCCTGAAAAAAATTATCATTATCAATGTAAACATTGAGTGGGGAGTACTTTTTTAAAAACTCGAGGTAACCCGTTGGTAAATCCCATTTTTTTTCAATTTCTAAAATCTTGTTTTCATCGGCAATTGTTAGCCAGTCCGAAGGATTAGATAAATCTTGATTAGTGTTTCGCTCAATTTTTAATAAGTTATCAAGTTTTGCTACTATCTTTTCAAATTCTGTTTTCGGGTTATCTAATGATGGATGTCTTAAAGGTTCTTCGTATCCGCTTCCTGAATTATACCCATTTTCTTTCCATTCAATTATTTCATCGATTCGTAAATCACTTACTTTCCAATAACCAGGATCTTTAGGCAAATCTCTATCAAAAGGTTGATCACTATGGGCGGCAAGACTTTTTATTGCTTTTGATCTACTTGCTAACTCGACATTTTCATCTGTCAGTAATTCTAAAAGCTGATCGTAGCAATTGAACCCCTTAGTTTTTAAAAGTCCATCTATTCCCCAATAGGTCAATTTGGATTGAGTTATTGCCCACTCAAAGAAGGGAATGTAATTAGCTTCATTAACCTTAATTAGCCTAATAATATCGGATAATAGAAAATTTCGCCAATGTAACAATTGTCCCGAACGGCAATAGTCCATTAATATTTCTAAGACTTTTTCTCGACTGTTTTCAGAGAAATTCTTAACCAATTTATTCTTTAGTTTACTGAATTTGCTTCCGTCAGTTTCAGAGAAAATTTCTTTTTCAAATTGTTCAATCGATTTTGCCATAGTGATTCTGAATTACAGCTAACGTTCAATGTATGAGTTTGTGGCGGATTATCGTGCCGATTTCGCGTCCGATAGGACAGTGAAATCCAGCGAGAATCCGATGCCACACCTGGCACCACAGCCGCCATAACTTATACAA
>NZ_JAPFQN010000005.1 GCF_026241165.1 Mangrovivirga halotolerans
ATTCCCGCGATAGCGATAAGGTTTTCATTAGCACCGACCCCCGACCAGGATCACCGAAGGTAATCCTGCCTTAATTAAATTGAATGTTTAATCTGTTTCGTGAAGACACGAACCAGGGCATTTTTATTAAAATGATGCCTTCAAAACTGGATAACAAATCCAGGGATAAGGCTTCAGAATATCAAATCCTGATTAGCATCACTGAAGGCGATAAAATCGCCATTCTCATCCATCCTCGTTCCAAACGAGGACAATAAACTTCTCTGTAGGTAACATAATTAAAAGATGATGCATCGAGCTTGTTTAGCGAAGTGCAACACGGTTGTTTTTTAGACCATCGTTTGTAACGCTGAAAATACTGCTTCAAAGTGATTAAAATAACTTCATGAAAGATAGCTACTGTTCGACATTTGAAATGTTGAATAATTATCATAGGATCTACGATCCGAATAAATTAATTGGATTTTTAATAAATAATCTACTTTCATCGACCTTGTTTAGCGAAGCGTAACGAGGTTGTTGTTGAGATCAGGGTTTGAAACGCTGAAATTACTGCTTCATGGTAGTTTATAACTTCACAAATGAATGCTGCCGATCAAGATCACAACATAGGTAATTGTTCAGGTAATTATGGATTGAAAATCAAGGATAAGGCTTTAGAATTGAATACACTTAACTAAATTAATATATGCATATCTTCAGAGGAGAAGTTTTAAATAAATTATATTTGACGATCTCAATTAGATTTTTTTATGAAACAATTAATTTTTTTCTTAGGAATATCAATGTTTTTATTAGGCTGTGGTGATAGTAATTCTTCATGCATTGATTCTGAATATGAATTGATATTAAATGGGTATTCTAAAACAAAAGAAGGCTATTATTTTGAGAATGATTCTATTGGTATAACCATTTTTGATGTTAAGGATGGAGAAATTGTTAAAAAGTATATCAATGCAAAAAAGTACAAAACCTTAAATGAATTCGAGAAATTTAATGGTTATAAATCCATAAATGATTCTTTGATATTACTTACTGCTGACGGATTGATATATGAATTAACCATTTTTGAGAAATTCATCTCATTGACCCATGAAAGTGATAGTTGTTATAATTTAAATAACCCAGTTAATTAGAGAAATCTATTTTTTTACCTCTGAGAATAAATGAATGATATTTAAAACTATTTCCAGATAAATAAACACATTAATTGCAATATACTTGATACAAGGAGTCAGATTCAATGTTACCCTGATTTCTGGAAATATTTAATTGTTTACATGCAGACTCCATATCGTTTAATTCAATTAATATCCTTCCAAGAATATATGAGCCTGTATAAAGGTCGTTTGTTTTGTTTATGTATTTTTCAGTATAATTTTTAGCAGAATTTAATTCACCTCTTTCTAATTCAATATTTCCAAGTACTAAATATAAATCATTGTTTTTTGGGTCAATATCCAAAGATTTTTCCAGGTGGTATTTGGATGAATCAATATTTGATGTCTTATAAAAATAAAGTCCTAACTCCTGATTTGTAGCAGCATCATTTGGATTTAATTTATTGCTTTTCTTTAAGTATTTGTAAGCAGAATCTAGATTTCCAGATCTTATAAAAGTCATTGCCATCAATCTTAAATTATCAGCTTTACTTGATTCAAATTCTAATGCTTTTCTAAAATCAAAAAGGGCCGAATCATAGTTATCAGTATTTATCGCATATATATAGCCACGTTGGGTATAAAACTGAGGATTTGAAGGAAAAGTTTTTACACCATGGGATAAAATATTTATCGCTTTATTATAATCTTCTTTGTTGTAGGCTAATGTAGCTCGAGAAAAGATTAGTTTTTCTAAATTATAATCTAATTTATAAATATCACTCTTCGTTTCGAAATGAATTATAAAATTGTTGTATTCTTTATCTTCTAACTCTAAATGAAGATCATATAAAATAATTAGAGCTGTCTGTTTAAAATCTGATGAGTCAAGAAGTGAAGTATTTATGTCTTTAATATTCACCACAACTTCACTTTCATCTTCAAATTTTTCTATCGTATAACTATTTGTTCCAGTTATATTTGTAATTGTTTCTTCGAAATCGCTGGAGATCTCATTTTTATTACAACCAACTAAAATAAAAACCAGGTTTATTATAGAAATATAGTATGAGATCTTATGGATTTCTGAAGTTTTCGACATGGTTCAGTAGTTAATTTTGTCCCTGTTTTGATGAAGAATTAATATAGTTAATTATAAATAAAAAAGCCCCGCAGGGCTTATTTTAATTATATCGATGAATCTAAATTGAATTCCGTATAACTTTTACAAGCTCCAGGATCTGTTACATCATGTATTCTTAAAGTATTATTATCAATCAATTCAAATCTTGTGTCTACGTCAATGTTCAAATCTGAATAATCCATATATACATTTGTTTCGTTAGAAACTGAATATGAGCCATTATATGTATTAGTAACTCCATTTTCAATAACAGTTAAAATGAAAGTTCCGTTTCCATTGAATGTTAGTTTTCGACAATAAGTTTCATTACACTGTAAACCTTTCTCGTAATTGTCAACTTCATTTGGACAGTCATAACTCACAGTTTTTATTGAGTTCCAGGTTTTATTATCCCATTCGTACACCTTTGGTTCATCATCCCCACCACAAGAAACCAGCGAGAATACCATTGTTAATACAGCAATAGCTGAAAAAATCTTTTTCATAATCTTTCTTTTTAGTTAAAAATTGTTGCTCTTTATTTGATGGTGCTAAAGTAATATTACATTCGATTATTATTTACTTAGTGTTTTGTGATTTCTTACACTGAAATTACATTAATAGTTATAATACGTTTAAATGTTGTATTATTCAGCTATGACATTGCAAGCAACTTAAGAGAAACAGTAACTGCAAACCTGAGAGAATCTGGCGGAGCAGTAACTTACGAGTACGATTACAATCGATTAGAAAAGATCATTTATCCGGAAAACCCTGAAAACAATGTGACTTATACCTATGGTGAAGCTGGTGCAGACAATTACCCTTCAGGTAGGGTAGTTCTTCAGGAAGATGCTTCCGGAGCACAAGAATTCTTCTACGGTCCACTAGGAGAGGTGATCAAGAATATTCGTACAGTAATCATTCCTGGACATACTGAGCAGACTTATGTGACCGAGTGGGAGTATGATACCTGGAATAGATTAATGTCAATGACTTACCCTGATGGTGAGAAAGTAGAATACACTTATAATGCAGGCGGTTTACTTCGGAGCATGAAAGGGAAGAAGCAAGGGTACAAGTTCAACTACGTGGAGCAACTAGGCTATGATAAATTTGGTCAGCGAGTGTTCTTAGAATACGGTAATGGAACTAAGACTACCTATTCTTATGAAGAAGACCGAAGAAGACTGAAGAATATGAATGCCAAGACCAGCCAGGGTCGCGACATGATGGATAATGTGTATGAATACGATAAGGTAAACAACATATTGAGCCTGACAAACAGAGCGGCAGTTCCATCAAGTGACCTGATGGGTGGATCGTCAACATACTCATACGAATATGATGATCTGTATCGTTTAGTATCTGCAGAAGGTAATTATACCGGAAGCAACGAAAAACATCGATACAACCTGGAAATGGAATACAATACCGTTGGTGGAATCTTAAGAAAAAACCAGACTCATGAGCGCAGCGGTGGTGAAGGTGATAGTTGGGTGACACAAAAGCGTACCACCTACGATATGACTTATGAGTATGGCAAGGAACAGCCAAATGCTCCGGTACACATTGGTGACAAGTCATATCAGTACGACCTAAACGGAAACCTGACAGGCTGGACCCACGATGTTAGTGGACAAAGAAGAAACATTGTTTGGGATGAAGAAAACAGAATCCGCTCGATCATGGACAATGGAGCAATCCATCACTATGTGTATGATGCATCCGGAACAAGAGTATTAAAAGGTAAAAGCCAGGGACAGGCAGTTTACAAAGACGGGAGCCATAGGTCAGGTTCAGGAAATATGGGTAACTTTACGGTATATGTGAATCCATACATCGTGTTAAGAAGCGGAAGTTATACAAAGCATTATTATATCGAAAGCCAGCGAATAGTAAGTAAGCTGGGAGGTGGTTATGATGATGCAATAGAAAACCGAGCTGCTGGTGGAGACAAAGTAGACTATGGTGCCAAGAACGGTAAAGTATGGGACGGCATCGTTAAGAACCTGAAATTCTTAGGCGAGAACGGAGAAATTTTAACAGCCGGTAAGAGCGGTAAAATTCCTCCAGGGCAGCTTAACGGCAAAGGAGGAAATAGTGGATCAGCATCAGAACCATTCCAGTACTACTACCACCCGGATCATCTGGGTAGCTCAAGCTACATCACCGATGCAAGTGGAGAAGTATACCAACACCTGGAATACATGGCCTTCGGAGAAACCTTTGTTGAAGAACACAGCAACACAAATAGAACTCCATACCTTTTCAATGGTAAAGAACTGGATGAAGAAACAGGATTGTATTACTATGGAGCTAGGTATTATGATCCTAAAACATCTATTTTTGAATCAATCGATAGGTTTGCAGAGAAATATCCTGGATTATCTAATTATTCTTATGCAGCTAATAATCCAGTAAATTATATTGATATAAATGGCGATTCTACATTTGTAGTACAAAGAGCAGATGGAAAATACCAAGTTGTAGGAGGGAATTTACAAGGTGATGATAATGGTATATATACTGTTGATGATAAAAAATTGATTGGTTATTCTGCGACGCCTGAATCATTTTACTTTTCTGAAAAAGATGAATGGATGGGGGTTATTGATCCAAATGATAAATCAGGGAAGAGATTTTTGAATGAACAGATATTAAAAGCGAATTTAAATGAAGCTGAATATGCAATACATGGATATGGGAAACAGAAGTATGATTTTAAAAGAACAAATGGAACATCTGAGTTGAAATTTAATAAACCTGAAGAATTTTATAGAGGTATGCCAATTATGGGTGATCATGATGGGTTGCCAATTTATGCTTCAGGAAGAGATATTGGCAATATTGCTGCTGGTTATGTTGCAGGAAGGAATGGAAATAGTTGGTTTACAACAAGGTTACTTTTTGATGGTTTAGAATCATTTCAAAAGGGATCTTTTTCTTCCGAATCTACTTCATCCCAGTATGCGCAGAAATTAGGACATAGTTTAGGTTTTCAAATCTTTGAAAAGGCTGAATTAAGTAGAGTTCCAGGAAATGGCCATTTAAATAGAAAACAAATAAATATGAACATTATTACAAAAAGCGGATTATAAATATGAAATATTTATATATAATAATATTCGTAATATTTATTATTAGTTGCTACAAAAGTAAAATTGAGAAAGGTTATCAAGTTGGGACTCTGATAACAAAAAAATCATTTAAAGATTTTGATCAAATTTATTTCACTAAGGATGGTTTTTTAGGTTTAGTTAATGAAGAAAAAGATTGGGATTATATTAAAACATATTTAATTCTTGTCAATAATGATGGGGAAATATTAGATAATACTATTTTTTATTCAAACTATATTGACTCTATATCTAATGATACTATATATGCAAGGGGAATAAGCGATAAATTAAAACGAAAAAAAAATAATTACGATTCAGTATTTTTTAAAAAACATTTGAAATATAAAAAAATAAATAAAACTTCAATTAGAATAAGAAATAAGTTTTTAAAAGATGTTGTATTTAATAATGATACTTTGATACTAAATTGTTTGATTTCAGAAGATGAATTTTATGGGTTCAGATATCCAAATAATACTAAAAACGGACCTTTGCAAAAGAAAGAAATACTCGTTAATATTAATAAGATTTATATAGATAAATCTGAGAATATTTTAATTATTAAATACGTTAAAGATAATAAATACATTATTGATGAAATTACTGTAAAAGATGAAGATATAATTGACAATATATATAATTATTATTTTCTTTATAAAACCTCGATTTTTTGAAAGGTTTCCAGAAGTTAAAGGTAGGATCATAAATTGTATGAAGTATGGCGAAACTGTAAATTCAGATTTTTAATGAAATGCAGGGATTATAATCCGGTTAAAATATTGAAATGAAATATTTAAAATTTTAAGCTTCCAGATTTTTCTGGAAGCTTTTTTCTTCAACCCAGAACAAAAGTATTAAAAGGTAAAAGCCAGGGACAGGCAGTCTATAAAGACGGTAGCCACAGAAGTGGTTCCGGAAATATGGAGGACTAAGCGTTAATAATATGTCCAGTGGACATATTTAGCGAAGAACCAGATTGCAGGGCAGGTAAAAACTAATGTTCTTTATTTGTTTAATCAGAAGCGGAAGTTATACCAAGCACTATTATATTGAAAGCCAACGAATAGTAAGTAAGCTAGGAGGTGGTTATGATGATGCAATAGAAAACCGAGCTGCTGGTGGAGACAAAGTAGACTACGGTGCCAAGAAAGGAAAAGTATGTGGAGGGCCGAGCGTTTAAAAAATGTCCTGTGAACATTTTTTAGCGAGGAGCCAGGTCGCAGAGTGGAAAAGAACGTGAAATTCTTAGGCGAGAACGGAGAGATATTAACAGCCGGTAAGAGTGGTAAAATACCTCCAGGGCAGCTTAACGGCAAAGGAGGAAATAGTGGATCAGCATCAGAACCATTCCAGTACTACTACCACCCGGATCATTGGAGGACCGAACGTTTAGAAAATCTCCTGTGAAGATTTTTAGTGAGGGGCCAGGCTGTAGGGCAGGAGCTACATCACCGATGCAAGTGGAGAAGTATACCAGCACTTAGAAACCGAGGAACGAGGTTCGCGAACTCCTTAAAAAATAAACACAACAGTGAGCAATACATGGCCTTCGGAGAAACCTTTGTTGAAGAACACAGCAACACAAATAGAACTCCATACCTCTTCAATGGTAAAGAATTAGATGAAGAAACAGGGTTGTATTACTATGGTGCAAGGTATTATGATCCTAAAACCTCTATTTTTGAATCGATCGATAGGTTTGCAGAGAAATATCCTGGATTATCTAATTATTCTTATGCAGCTAATAATCCAGTGAATTATATCGATATTAATGGAGATTCTGTTGATTATTCAAGTATGTCACCTGAAGATCAACAAATTGCGCAAAACAAAATTAATGAATTCAGAAAGCAAAGTGAATCATTTGATTTTGTGATGAATAAATTAGAAAACTCTAAAACAATATATAAAGTCAATTTGGATCCAAGTAGTGACGTTAACGGATACTTTAATCCGAAAGAAAATTCCATTAATTTTAAATCTCTTGGAGCCATTGATCAATCTTCAGCGACTGTTGAAGAATTTTTTCATGCTTTTCAATTTGATATTAGTTATGTTTATCCAGGAGTAGGTTCTTCCAATAGAGAGTTTGAGTCAAAATTATTTAAGTTTTTGTTTAATGATGAAGTTTCTAAAAGTACTGATAATCCTAATTATATTCCTTTTGTACATGAGACTGGAATGGATAATTTAAATAAAGATTATATGTTTGAAAAAAGCCCATTGATGAACGGTGCTGCTTTGAATTTCAGTTGTGAAAATCTTTCCTCAAAAGAATTTTATAATTATTACCAAAACAATTTGACAAATTTCGTGAAGACTTGGAGAGAGTCTGGGGTTAAAGCTCCGTCATATACATCAAACCCGTCTAGTCATGGTCCAAATGCTATTATTTATATCAGAAGTAAATTAGGTAAATAATGAAAACAATAATATTTATATTTTCTTTATTAACTCTCTTTGGTTGTGTAACAAAAGGTCAGAAAATAAGTAATTCTATTGATTGTAGTAATCTAAATAGAAACCTAATTGCTGAAACATTAATGGAACAATTTGGAGAGAATTGGGTGACAGATTTTAATGAAATTAATGGTGAAATTATTATTGGTTTGAGGAAATCATCAGGTAATATCTTCGTTGATAATAATTTTTTAAAACTTAAAGGGATTAGTCAGGAAGAATTCAATAAATTTTGGGAGAAACTTAATAAAGATCATATTTGCATTTCAAATGATAATCCTGAATTAAAAGAGGCCGATTTTCTAAAGTTATGGGAAAATGGAAAATTGCTTTATATAGTTTATTATTCAAATAGTAATGCTAAAAATTAGATAATATGTTGCTATTTGGAATTTAGCGATAGCGTAACTTCAGGATTTTAATGAAATGTAGGGATTGTATTCCTTCAAATTATTGAAATGAAACATTTAAAATTTTAAGCTTCCAGACTATTCTGGAGGCTTTTTTCTTCAACCCAGAACAAGAGTATTGAAAGGCAAAAGCCAGGGTCAGGCAGTTTACAAAGACGGTAACCATAGGTCAGGTTCCGGAAATATGGAGGATTAAGCGTTAATAATATGTCCAGTGGACATATTTAGCGAAGGGCCAGATTGCAGGGCAGGTAAAAACTATTGTTCTTTATTTATTATTTAAGAAGCGGAAGTTATACCAAGCATTATTATAT
Source organism: Mangrovivirga halotolerans (assembly GCF_026241165.1). Taxonomy (GTDB): domain Bacteria; phylum Bacteroidota; class Bacteroidia; order Cytophagales; family Cyclobacteriaceae; genus Mangrovivirga; species Mangrovivirga halotolerans. The sequence goes on from NZ_JAPFQN010000005.1 coordinate 8,530, forward strand.
CGAAAGCCAGCGAATAGTAAGTAAGCTCGGAGGTGGTTATGATGACACCATCGACAAACGAGCTGCTGGTGGAGATAAAGTAAACTACAGTACAAAAAGTGGTAAAATATGGGATGGCATAGTGAAAAACCTGAAATTCTTAGGCGAGAACGGAGAAATTTTGACAGCCGGTAAAAGTGGTAAGATTCCTCCGGGACAGCTTAACGGTAAAGGAGGAAGCGGATCAGCATCTGAACCATTCCAGTACTACTACCACCCGGATCATTGGAGGACCGAACGTTTAGAAAATCTCCTGTGAAGATTTTTAGTGAGGGGCCAGGCTGTAGGGCAGGAGCTACATCACCAATGCAAGTGGAGAAGTATATCAGCATTTTGAAACCGAGGAACGAGGTTCGCGAACTCCTAAAAAAATAAACACAACAGTGAGCAATATATGGCCTTCGGAGGGGGTGAGCGTTTAAAAATGGTCTGGTAAACCATTTTAGCGAGCAGCCGGGTTGCAGGGAGGGCGTTGAAGAACACAGCAATACAAACAGAACTCCATACCTCTTCAATGAGGGCCAAGTGTTAAGAAAATGTCCAGTGGACATTTTTAGTGAGGAGCCAGGCTGCAGGGCTGGAGCTAGACGAAGAAACAGGGTTGTATTACTATGGAGCAAGGTATTATGATGCTAAAATAAGTAATTTTATCTCCACAGATCCAATTATAAAACCGCATGAAAGTGTTTATGCTTCCTTTTCTAATAATCCAATAAGGTTCATAGATCCGGATGGAAGAGATACTGTTGATATAAACAAGAATTCAGAGGGAATTTGGGAAATTTCGAAAGTTCAATTAGCAAAAGGAGATGATATTTTTAGAGTTAACGATGGGGAAAATACAAAAACATATACTTTTTCAGAAGGAGAATATGGAGAAAGAGTGAATATGCTTAACCTTGAAAATACTGATAAATATACTTTAGGAGTGTACCATATCTCTGGAGTAAAATTTAAAGAAGGAAGAGTTGGTTATTTTGTGACTCCTGGAGGTAGTGCAAGTACAAAAGTCGGTTCAAATAAAAGACTACCTGCTGATATTTACCAATTGCAAGAATCTCCAGCGGGAACTCAATGGCAACAGGTGTGGGTTACAAATGGAAATGCGAATGGTGATGTTAGCGCTCGAGGCATAAAAATACATTTTGCAGGTAATACTCCTTCAAACTGGACTCAAGGTTGTTTCGTGATTTCAAGTAGTTATACAAAAAAAGGTGGGAATATCAGGTATGATTTTGAACAATCTAGGGTTGCTCTTATGTTATTAGATTTTCACCTAGGTGCAAACTCTATTTATATATATGCCTCATAAGTATAATAACACAGGCCGAATAGGAGCTAAATTCGATAAACCAGTTTTAGATCATAAATTAATTTTGAAAGATGGATATTAAAAAAGTTATAGGATTTAAGTTATTAATTTTAGTTTTGTGTTCATGTAATGGCCAAACCGATAATTTATCGACAGAAGTTAAAACTGATGACTCAATAGAAATTGAATTTAAAAAAGGTCAAATTATTTTTAGCACAAGTAATCGTGATTGGGAATATGAAACAATTAGATTATATCCTGGTGATAATTCAATAGATAGTGTCAAGTTAAAGGAAATCTTAAAAAGAGATGTGGTTAGTATTGAAAAATCAAAGGATACAATTTTCGCATTTTTTAATAATGAAAAACTAGCTAAAGTTGATAATAAATGTCTTCCGAAAATTGATTTAGCTCTTTTGCAAAATTATTATCCTAAATTTTATAATGTTTCTATTGAAGATGATATTCCAAATCATATTTACTTAAAAAATGAAAAAGATTTTTTGCATTTAACTCAACATGATGAAGAATATACTTGGGAAAAAGCAATTATTACTGATACATTATTGTCAATTTTAGATTTAAAGGTTGGGTTGAATAAAGATGAAGCTATCAAAGCGTTAGGTTTACCTAAATTGTCTTATCCTGATAACTTTAATTTAATCTTGTGCCAAGCCACGGAGCCTTCAAAAATTTGGTATAAAAAGTTAATAGAAACATACGGGCTTAATAAACATACTTATTTGAAAGATGTTTTTGCGAATCAAATTTTGGTAAAATTCTCAAAGAATAAAATTGAATTAATTAAAATAAGTCCATGGATTCCATATATAGGTTTAGATGAAAAGTGAGGAGTTGATTTATTTTATTGAGTTGTCTGAAATTTAGTATCATTATTATCTCAGATTTATAATAAAAATCAGGGATTGTTCCCTAGATTATTTATCCCTTTAGTTGATAATTTAAGATTTTATGCTTCCAGGTTTTTCTGGAAGCTTTTTCTATGCATCATTTTTTATCAATGTTTTTAAGTTCTTTCTAAATCAATTAACTTTTCTGTATCAAAAAACATCAAATTATAAGTGAGTAATTCGGTGAGTTAATATTTTAAAAAGTTTATAAGTCATTGAAAATAAGCGGGTTTAAGAGTAGGGTTTCAATCCTGCCACCCCGACAATGAAAACCCAGCACAAATGTGCTGGGTTTTGTTGTTTTAAGACCAAGCCAAATTTTACTTGAGCTTGTGCTTAAAACAACAAAATCATTCCCGCGATAGCGGGATGGGTTTTCATTAGCACCGCCCCCAAACCAGGATCACCGAAGGTAATCCTGTCATAAATAAAAAGGCTGGTTAATCTGTTTCGTGGAGACACGAACCAGGGCTGCAATAGATTTATGATCCAAGCTTGCTTGAGCTAGGATGCTATAAACAACAAAACAATTCCGCGATAGCGGGATGGGTTTTCATTAGCACCGACCCCAAACCAGGATCACTGAAGGTAATCCTGCCTTAATTAAATTGAATGTTTAATCTGTTTCGTGGAGACACGAACCAGGGCTGCAATAGATTTATGATCCAAGCTCGCTTGAGCTAGGATGCTATAAACAACAAAACAATTCCGCGATAGCGGGATGGGTTTTCATTAGCACCGACCCCCGACCAGGATCACTGCAAGGTAATCCTGCTATTAAATAAAAAGAATGTTTAATCTGTTTCGTGGAGACACGAACCAGGGCTGCAATAGATTTATGATCCAAGCTCGCTTGAGCTAGGATGCTATAAACAACAAAACAATTCCGCGATAGCGATAAGGTTTTCATTAGCACCGACCCCCGACCAGGATCACCGAAGGTAATCCTGCCTTAATTAAATTGAATGTTTAATCTGTTTCGTGAAGACACGAACCAGGGCTTCATCGGATTTATAAGCCAAGCTCGCTTGAGCTTGACGGGCATAAACAACAAAACAATTCCGCGATAGCGATAAGGTTTTCATTAGCACCGACCCCCGACCAGGATCACCGAAGGTAATCCTGCCTTAATTAAATTGAATGTTTAATCTGTTTCGTGGAGACACGAACCAGGGCTTCATCGGATTTATAAGTCAAGCTCGCTTGAAATTGGTCAGTGCAAACAAAAAAATATATCGCGATAGCGGGATGGGTTTTCATTAGCACCGACCCCAAACCAGGATCACCGCAAGGTAATCCTGCCTTAATTAAATTGAATGTTTAATCTGTTTCGTGAAGACACGAACCAGGGCTTCTTATGAGATAATCAATTTTAATCAATCATAGTCATTTCAACTCTCAATCTTCGCTCTCTTTACTGTTTTATCGACCTTGTTTAGCGAAGCGTAACGAGGTTGTTGACGAGGTCAGCGTTTGTAACGCTGAAATTACTTCTTCAAGATAGCTTATAACTTCATAAATGAATGATGCTGCTCAATGTCATGACATAGGTTATTGTCCTGGTAATAATGGATAACAAATCCAGGGATAAGGCTTCAGAATATCAAATCCTGAAGAGCATCTATATATCGGTAATTTTCATTTTTTAAAGCTGACCCATAAAGGAAGGATGCTGTTCGACATTTGCAATGTCGATAATTATCATAGGATCTACGACCCGAATAAATTAATTGGATTTTTAATAAATAATCTACCCAAAAGACATACAACGAATAACTGGTAAAAGTGAACGAACGGCTAGGCGGATTATATCAGAAATAAAGATTTCTCTAAATAAAAAAGAACATCAGTACATTACAATTGAAGAAGTGTCAGAATATCTTGGGATAAAGAATGAAATACTTTTTGATTATATAGATTAAAAAAAGCCCCGAAGGGCTTTGATTAGTTGACTACTTTTGAAAATTCATAATATTCTTTACAGAATCCATCTCGCTGGCTTCCATAAAATTTTAATGTATTTGCATCAAGCATCTCAAATTTAGCTTTCATGGTTTGTCCATCATCAAAATTGAAGACAAGGATATTACCGCTTTCTACATTATATTTTCCAGGATTATTGAACGGTTCTGAAGCAGCAACTCCGTAATAAGTGAAGTTTCCATTTTCAAAGCTGTAATTCCAGCAATTTAAACTTGTACAAGATTCTTCAACATCTTTATTATGAGCAATATCAGGACATTCATATACGACTTCTCTGGTTAATGTCCAGGTGTGACCTTCAAATCCATATACCTGCGGTTCATCATCCCCACCACAAGAAACCAGCGAGAATACCATTGTTAATACAGCAATAGCTGAAAAAAACTTTTTCATAATCTTTCTTTTAGTTAAAAAATGTTTGCTCTTTATTTGATGGTGCTAAAGTAATATTACATTCGATTATTATTTACTTAGTGTTTTGTGATTTCTTACACTGATATTACACTTATAGTAATAATGCGTTTAAAAATATTGAGATTTAAAGGTATCGGCTCTAATTGTGAAAAATCATTCAGAATTTATAATAAAAATCAATGTATAGAATTAGCTTCATATTTGTATTCCTATTAATTTTTTTATGCGAAAAACATGATAAGAAACCTGCTTTATTCCAGCCATCGTATCCTGGCTCATATGAATCTTTAATGGATTTGGGATTTAAAAGAGAAAAAGGAGTCGATATGGAAATGCTGTCATATTCAAATAATGATACAGTAATATCATATGACTATGGCTATGATACTGAGAATATACCTTCTTTAATATGGACGTTTAAACTAAAAAAGGATCAGTGGAAAAGAAAATTAACTGATTTATTCAATTCTAATAAAGTGTATTTATATATTCCAAATGACGTGTCTTCAGTTGAAATTGGAAATCAATTTTGTATAATTGACTATAATCAAAATTTTTATTTCTGTTTATTAGAAGCAGAAAGCGAAAATTATTTAAATGTGAATATCATTTATCATCCTCAGACCTTCGATTAATACATAGAGGATGTTTGTGGGATACCGCCAGGTGAATTATTTACATTGGCTAAACGCTAGATTTAAATAGGATTATTACTCACCAAGTTTGATGTTACTATACAAATTTGTCGTTGCCTCTTTAAGTTTTGCTTCTGGTAAAAACTCGTTAGCAATAGTTAATATAGCATGCAGGTTATCTCGTAATCTGTCCAATTTAATTTCTTCCGGATTTACAGATGTTTGTAGGAGATGAAGAGCCATATCGGCAAGTAACAAGCGTTGTTTTTCCAGCCATGCCTCATCCTGTTTAGTTGCCGGGTGATCCAGGTAGCTTGTTTCTACCTGGTTATGTAGTTCCCAACTTATTTTTATCATTTCCTCTCTTTCTTCAGTAGTCATATGTCGATCTTATATTAAAAAAAATGGCCATCGTATTTTTAATCAAAGGTTTTATTCCCGGAACAGATGTTTCTCATAAATTTAAAGCCTGTGATATTCTGATTTTAAACGAGGTCAATTTTGCAGGGTTTCATTGATGATTTTTTAATGTCTAAAGATATTTATAGAATTAATCTGGAGTACGTAATGGTTCCTGACTTTTTTATAAGACTAAACCTGGTTTTCAAATCCAGGGATAAGGCTTCAGGATAGAGCAAGTCAAAAATTGATTCAGGCACAAGCACGAGGCTCTTACCAGTATGAAAAAGCTGCTTCTGCTTGCTTGTGTCTCCACAAGCAAGGTGTTATTTGCTTTTACATTTCAAGTGGAGACACTTGAAATCAGCGGCTGGGATTAATTAGCAGATCGACATTTGCAATGGCGAACTATTATCATAGGATCTGTGATCCGTAATAAATGAGAAAAAGAATTCTATATTCTTAGCATTTCATAAAAAAAGCCAGCATAAATTAATATGCTGGCTTTCTCTATAATGAATTTAAAGTATTATAATCCTAATACGTCTGTTCCCTGGTTAAATCTGATATCTACAGGAATACCTGCTTCGGTTACTTTGTCTAAAGCATTTTGCAATTCAGGACTTACACTTCCTTTTTCTTCGAAAAGTACTGTAACGCCTTCATAATCACCATCTCCCTGTAAAGTCAGGATCTTTTCTGATAGTGAATTCATTGCTTTTTGGAAATTATCGAAGTTAACTGAGTATTTACCTGTTTCTTCATCAAATTTAAACGCATCCATTTCCTGGAAATAGTTGAACCTGATCATATTCGCCTGGCCATGTGCACTTGAAGCACCAAATCTTACTGATCGGAATATTCCTGCCATAAAAGTAACATAGTAGTCCATCAAATCACCTTCTATTTCGCCTTTTTCATGCAGTTTAGTTACCATATATAAACCTAAAATATCTGCTTTACCTTCTTCAAGAGCTGAACCTTTCTCCTTAAGTGCTGCTCTAACCGTTCCTTTTCCATTAATGGTATTCTTAATACCAAGGCCGTGTGCTACTTCATGAAACATAGTATTCGCAAAAAATGCATCAAAAGTAATGTGCTTTCTCTGATCTTCACTGACCAGCTCCTCAGAAATTGGCACTAAAATCTTATCAAATTTGGCCTTCATAGCATTTTTAAGCTGTAAACGCCTCGATCCTTTTTTTAATTGAACACGCTCGTCGTTAGGCAAGTTGATCGCGATAGTTTTACTTCCCGCATTACAATCTCCGGCATAATAAATTACATCATAAGCATTAAGCTGAGATGAAGTACCCGGCATTTCTTTTTTATATTCATCAGCTACAGGTAATCCTTCCTGTAACTCAGGTAAAAAAGAAGCAAACTTTTCTAATCTTTCACTCCATGATTTGTCCTTTATCAAAACATATGCTTCGTGTGCTGAACGGTAATTGTAAAGTTTGTCTTCATAATTCTCAATAGGTCCGATAACAACATCAATAGTGTTATTCGTCATGTCCATCCAAGCCATATCCGAATCCAGGTATTCATCATCTAACAGGGCATCAGCTCGCAAAGTCAGGTATTTTTTAAGTCCTTCTTCTTCAGCTAATTCGGCTGCTTGCCTTAACAGGTCAGCTGCCTTTGTAACTTCTTCTTTAAAAGCAACATGATAGGGCTCCAGGTATAGCTCTCCGTTTTCGTTCCTTCTGACGAAAGAATACTGACCTTTCTTATTAGGCTCGTCCCATTGCTCAAATTCTTCTTTGGTCATATCTTCAGGGTAGAACTGAGCACCTGCAGGTTTAGGGCCTACACCTTCCACAAATGGTTTATCGTTGTTTAAGCGTTCCCATGGACCGTAATTAATTTCTGCATAGGTTTCTTTGGGTTCATCCAGGCGGGACAATAATTCTTCTTTATTACCATAAGCTTCCTTCCAGAATAGCTTATCCATGATTTGAGATGCCTCAATAAGTAAAGGAATCATCTTTTTTTGATTTTCACTTAGTTCTGAAAGGTCAGTTGTCAGAGTGACCTTGGCAAAATCATTTACTTTCTTTTGTATCGGATCAACTGTGGTTGTGTCTGTGGTAATTTCTTCCTGATCTTGATTTTCGGATTGTGACCCACAAGCAAAAAGACCGATGAAAAGTCCTGTATAGAGTAATTTTTTCATGTTCAATAGGGGTTAAAAAATTTAGTTCTGAAAAATACATTAAAAAAAGTAGTGAATCAATTTTAACAGTAGGTCTTGGTTATATTCGATATAAAATATTATACTCAGAAATAGCGGAAGTTAATATTTGTGCAAGGTTTGATTTATTGAAATCATTTACCTTTATCATTTTATGTTTAAGTATTTATTGAAATTTTCGTTTAGGAATCTTACTCCATTTAAAGAAGATATTCCATACATAAAGTTTTTTATTAATTCAGTATATGCTAGTCCTGAAATGATCTTAGAAGGAGGGAAAATCTGAGTGGACAAAGACTTCATTGATAATTCTATAAGATATTTAGCTAAAATATCAGGATTTATATTATCCCTGAAATCCCCCTCAATCTTTCCGTTTTCTAGCATTTTAATAAACCATTTTTCCAGAACCTCTTGAAAAAACGTATCAATCAATAAATAAATGTCCGGTTCATATTTGATCAGATCATCAGTCATTCCCGGATACAAATTTTGAACGTGCCTTGTATAAATATAACCTTTAAACTCGAGTAATTTGCTTATTGAGGAGCTGTTTTTTTCTTCAAGCTTTTCTATGAATTGTTTATCTCTTTCTATTCCTTGTTCAACCATTTTTTTTATTAATATGGTTTTGTTAGGATAGTGTTGATAAAGTGTTTTAGTGGAACACCCTAATTCTCTGGCTATTCTTTCCATTGGAATAGCTCTGAATCCATAAATAGTAAATAATTCAATAGCCTTAAATAATATTCGGTTTTTCATTGGGTTAAAAATAAGGAAAATATAATAATTTTTAAATTTTCCTTACTACTTTAGCATTGAGAAAAAGAATTAGCAGGGTAATGTTGATGTTTTATAAAGTAGTGCATTCCAATATAACTCGTTGTAGTTATTTAGTTTTAATAGTTCGTAATCAACTAATTTTTTATTCTGGTTAGTGATTTTTATATAAATATTCTCCCGAGTTTTGTGGGTTTTGTTTATCTGTTAAATATAGATTAAAACCCTGGTTGCTTTTGGTGAAAATATATACAGGTCTATTTTTTCAATTAGCAATTTTAATTACAAGAGCCAATTTCAGTATAATCATCAAATATGAAAATTTAAATAATCTTCAGGCAGGTAAATGCTGCCTATTTTATTGTTATAAAATAATTCAGGATGAAAATTAAAGGGTACAAAATATTTATAATTGGTTTGTTAGCTTCATTGATTGTGATAGTTAGCTCTTTATATCTAATTGGGAATCAATTTTTATTAAAAAATGAATTCACCTACCATCTTACGAAAGAAATCATCATAATTTCAATGTTTATTTTATTGCTTGGGACATTAACAGTCTGTTGCTGGTTTAAGTCCAGAAAGATTAAAGTAAACGAAGAAAATGTTATTAGATTGGCGAAAGTAAATGAAGATAAAAACAGATTAATCAATATTTTATCCCATGATATCCGTCAACCAATTAAAACATTTGAAACTATTCTAAATGCTGTACAAAAAGGGTATGTAAATAATACTGAGTTTGATAAATATTCAAACTATGTTAAGAATCAACTTATGCCTGTTCAGCTGATGGTTGATGAATTATTATTTTGGTCAACAGACCAGCTCAATGGGTTAAAAAGCAACCCTACAGTTATAAATCTTGAAAAAGAAATCAACGAAATATTAATTCAATTAGAACAAAGTTACATACTAAAAAATATTAAAATATATAAAAATTTTGAAGGAAAAGTTGCTTTTTCGGATCTGAATCATTTTAAAATTATTATCAGAAATATAATTCACAATTCAATAAAATATTCACCCCCGGGATCTACAATCCAGCTAGACATAAATGAAAAAACGAATAGCACAACCTTAACCGTTTCAGACCAGGGTAAAGGAATGTCCGATGATCAGATATTTCAAATTTTAAATCAGGAAATGTCATTGGATAGGGCAGGTACCTTAGGAGAAGAAGGCATGGGCATAGGCCTGACATTTTGCGTTCATCTGCTTAGAATGAATAAGGGTAGTATAGAAATTAATAGTGAGATAAATAAAGGAACTACCATTACGATAGATTTTCCTAATAGTCACTGATGGAAAAACCCCTATATCTAATCATGATTTTTGTCATTAATTATTAATGATTTTCTGGTTAAATTTATACTAATCAATACAGTGATGGACGATAAACTAAATATCCGTATAGATTTAATCAGAAAGGATACTAAAGAACCTTTAAGAGGAGACGAATTTCGTGTTGAGTTTTACGATGAAGACCTGATCAAAGATGATTTCCTGGGTGAAACCAGACTTGATAACTTTGGTCATGCTTCAATAAGTATCTACAATAAGAAGTTCAGATCTTTAGACTCTCCAGCTGAGTCAAAACCTGATATTTTTTTCAGGGTATTTCAAAATGAAAAAGAAATTTATAAAAGCCCTGTCTTCAAAAATATTCAGGTAAAAGAAGTATCGAACTATTCCGATTCAGGAGGTTTGGATGTCGACTTGGGTACATTTTTGATCTGATTAAATGCTAATAATCTATATACTTCCGGTCTTATGATTTTCCGGAAGAGGGAGGGTATTTATTAAAATCAGAAACTCTCAAATTATAATTAACCAGACTACCCATGTTAACTAATCATAAGAAAGCTGAAGAAATAGTCAATAAAGTCAATAATGAATCTCATCCGTTGGAATCTGGCAAAGACCTTGACCCATTTATTGAACAAATAGGTGATGCAAAATATGTATTGCTTGGTGAAGCATCTCATGGAACTCATGAATATTATACCTGGCGAACAGCAATCAGTAAGCGATTGATTGAAGAAAAGGGGTTTAATTTTATTGCTGTTGAGGGGGATTGGCCAGATTGCTACAGACTAAACCGATATGTAAAAAATTATTCTGATTCTGGGAAAAGTGCATTGGATGTTTTGCGTGGTTTTAACCGATGGCCAACATGGATGTGGGCGAATTGGGAAGTTGTGGCTTTAGCTGAGTGGCTGGAAAAGCATAATAAAAGGTTAGCGGTTAATAAAAAAGTAGGGTTTTATGGTCTTGATGTTTATAGTCTGGGTGAATCATTGGAGGCTATATTAGACTATTTACAACAGGAAGATCCCAAAGCTTATGATACTGCCAGGAAGGCGGCATTTTGTTTTGAACCATTTGGTTATGAAGGCAGTGACTATGCAAGGCATACCCGACTGGTGCCTGAATCGTGCGAAAACGAAGTAGTTGATTTATTAAAAGAGATTCGGGAAAAGATACCCCAGTATAATACAGATCACGAAACGGTATTTAGTACCGAACAGAATGCCCATGTAGCGGTAAATGCCGAACATTATTACCGAACAATGGTCTCCGCCGGACCAAAATCATGGAACATTCGCGATCATCATATGACCGATACACTTGATAGATTAATGAATTTCCATGGAGAGAATGCGAAAACAATTGTATGGGAACACAATACTCACATTGGAGATGCACGAGCAACAGATATGGCCAGACATGGATTGATCAACGTTGGTCAGCTGGTAACAGAACGAAATCCTGAAGATGATGTGGTAAAAGTTGGCTTTGGTTCATACAAGGGTAGTGTGATTGCTGGCCGCGAGTGGGGTGACGTAATGAGGGAAATGAACTTGCCAAAAGGAAAAACAGGTAGTTGGGAAGCTATTCTTCACCAGTCAGGTGCCAATGACAAACTTTTAATTATGAATGAATGGAAAGGCGATCCACTGTTTGAACAACAGATTGATCACCGGGCAGTGGGTGTGGTTTATCATCCGGAAAATGAAAGTTATGGAAATTATGTACCCACAATTATTCCATATCGTTATGATGCATTCATTTTTATCGATGAATCCAGGGCTCTTCATCCTTTACATATAAAACCAGATGGACATGAAATGCCTGAAACCTATCCTTGGGGAGTATGATAGAATTTGAAAATAGGATTAAAGAATTTGGTCATTCAAATATTATAATTCATTAGTTTTTGTTCGCCAGCTCTCTTCCAAAAAGAGGATACAGATCTTCTGGCATTGTTAATAGGATATCCTTGAATTCACCTGGGGATATATGATTTCTTAAAACTTTAAGGACAGCTTTTACGGCATTTTCACCATCTTTAGCTGTTTGAATGTCATGATGACCGGCAGGGTAATCCTCATAAATCACCTTTTTAACAAACTCTTTAACCGTCTTTATGCGTTGAGGTTTGCTGCTGTATTTCCAGCCATCTACATACATAGCTTTTAATACGAAAGGCAGTTGGGCTATGAGGTGAAACGACTCTTCAACAGTTAATCGATCACGAAGTGCATGCAAAGTAGATCTTAACATGCGGTTTGAGAGATCTGTGTTCTCCGGAAGGCCAAGTTCCCTGGCTATTTCATGCAATATCTGGTTTCCTTTTGCTGCATATTTATTAAAGTTCATGATTGTGTTTTTTATGGTTATTTATGTTCTCTTGTTTTTTATTCAAGTCGAAATTAAGGCAGGTTTTGCTTTAGTATTTCACCTGCCTTAACTAATCATTGCTCTGCTAATTCAGTGTTTTACCATAGGTGTATATCATTTAATTAATATTCAGACATAATAGTGGTATTTCCAGATGATCAAAGATTTCTTCGATGGTGTTGCCATGGTATAGGCGATGATCATTGTTTTTACCTTTTGTTTGCATCGCTAACAAATCTCCTTTTTGCTTACTGAAGTTTGCTAAACCGCGTTCGAAATTTTCACAATTGTAAATTTCAAATGATTTCACAAGATCACTCCCTTCTTCCTCAAAAGGTTTGATTTTTAACATGATTTCATCAGTACTCAGAAATGTAAATGGAGTATTGATATAAACCATATGTATTTTTGCGCCTATTTTCCTGGCAAAATTCAATAGCCACTTAAAGCCCACGAGTGCTTCCTGCTTAAAATTAGAAGCAAAGACTATATTTTTAATTTTATATTTATCTTTTAAAGTTTTAACTACAAGTACAGGAGTTGAAGCCCTGTGGACTACTTTTTGTGTATTTGAACCAATAAAGAAACCTTTCAGGCCTTTGCATCCATGTGAACCCATTACGATAAGGTCTGCACCCTGTTCCGTTGCAAATTTGGAAATATGATGAGCGCCATTATTATAATGGAGAAATGTTTTATTTGTTATACCTGTTTTATCTGTGTGATCTGCCAGTTCATCTAATGAAAACCTGGCTTTTCTGACTTTCTTAGTAATATCAGGATATATTTTATCCTGATCTTCATCTTTTAGGTTTAGCCAGTCAAAAGGAATGCTGGTAGTATGAAGAAACAGAATTGAAGAATCTGTTTTTTTGGCGATTAGCTCAGCCACTTTTATACCTTGTCCTGCACATTCTGAGAAGTCGGTAGGAGCTACTATCTTTTTCATGATCGTAGATTTAAAAGTTTATTTAATAAGTGCGCTGTATCGCCTCCATCTTTAATCAATTTTTCCGCATGAATAAATTATGATTCATCGCTGGTAAAATTTAAATATCATCTGGTTCTCGTGTCACTATTGGGATGTAGCGCACCAATTTTTTGTTTTCTTCAAATTCACCTTCTAAAATTTTCAGGTGATTTTCTACCATCGGTGTCCATATAAAACCCGGATGGACTGAATTTGCTTTGATATAATTGGTAGCATAAATCAAGGCTTCTGTTTTGATCATTTGAATAGCTATTGTCCGCTCTAAATCAAGATCCCTGACAGTTATTACTGCAATTTTATTTTTTAGCCTTTTCATTGTCTTAAATTTTATGGGTTTTAGCTGATTAAATGGTGAATACAATTGAAATCGCTTTTAATGAATTTGATCTATTCAGTTAGGTGAGACATGAATATTGATCAGAAGGAATTCGATTCTGTATTATCGTATTTAGCTTGAAGGGTAAGACATCTACTTTTTCTCCGGGCTTCGCGAAAATCTTTTTATTTTTTGGTGGGTGTCTTTAATGGTACTCTCAGGCTATTTTTCGAATCAGTATCGACATATTGTTAACTTTGATTTTCACCGCCAAAACAAGGTTTTATAAGTCTTATTTTGTAGTAATAAAGTTATTTCTTTAAATGGGTATTTACTATGACTGGAGTCACATATATTGATGATTTCAATCAATAATTTGAGCTAAATAAGGAATTAACCAGAATCCTCAATATTGTTATTTGTAACTCATTTTTTAGTCTGGTTTTCAACCTCTTATTTAACTATTTTCAACAGTTTAAGTGGTCTGATAATTATCAATGGAATTAAACTGGCTCCAATTATGTAAAGCCAAATTTCTTTTTCTAAAACACCTATTTCAAGAACCTCTTTTAAGAAAGGAACGAAATAAGTCAAAAACAGAAGAATTATGCAGAATACTATAGCCAACCATAAATGCAGGTTCTTAACTATTTCGTTTTTAAGGAGATTATCCCTGCGATCTATCAGGTTAAATGGATGCCAGAGTTGGGAAAATGCAAGGGTATAAAATGCAATGTTATTACTGGTTACAACATCATGTTTAAAATAAAATATACTGATATAATATAAAGCTAGTATACTGATGGTCATAGTTGCCGAATAAACAACTATTGAAATCCAGTTTTTCCTGGATAATATAGCGTCATCAGCATCCCTGGACTTGTATTTCATTATAGACGGATTTCCTTCACCCATTCCAAGGGCTAATGATGGAAACACATCTGTAACCAGGTTTAGAAATAAGATTTGCAAGGGTAATAATGGAAGTGACACATTGGTAAAAGCTGCTATGGCCACGACCATTATTTCGGTCAGGTTACATGACAGTAAGTAGATGATAAAGTTCTTTATATTCTTAAATATGGTGCGGCCTTGTTTAATAGCTTTTACAATTGATGAAAAGGAATCATCTTGCAATACCATATCTGCGGCATCTTTGGCTACCTGGGTACCTCTTACACCCATTGCAATGCCGACATCTGCTTTCTTAAGTGCCGGGGCATCATTTACACCATCGCCAGTCATTCCAATTACTAATCCTTTCTTTTGAAAATGGTTTATGAGATTAAGCTTTTGCTCAGGTGTAACCCTTGAGAATATCAGTGTATCATCAAGTTTTTTGCTATCAGTTACTGTGAAATCTTTTCCGTGAATTACATTAATTTTATCATTATCTTGAAATAAACCAATTTGTTTAGCTATTGCTTTAGCTGTTTCAGAGTGGTCACCGGTGGCCATGATTACTTTTATTTCTGCTTCATGGCATTCATGGATAGACTGTTTTACATCAGCACGTGGTGGATCGAGAAAGCCGACCAATCCAAGGAATATTAAATCCTGATCATAGTTCTGATCAGAATTATTAGGCTTTTTAAAAGCAAATCCCAATACTTTAAGGCCTAAAGAAGATAAGTTGTTTGTTTTATCGAGCCACTGATCCTTTACTAACTTATTTAAAGGTCCTGGGCCATTTTTACTGTCAATGAATTGACAAATTTCAAGAATTTCAGCTGGACTTCCTTTGGCAGTTACGAAATAACCGGAAGATCCCTGATATAAATTGGCCATATACCGACTTGTGCTGTCAAAGGGTTTTTCATCCACTTCATGCCATTCATCCTGAGCGTTATCTATAAAAAGGCTGTCCTGTTCGTTTACATATTTTAATAAAGCAGTTTCAACCGGATCACCAATGGCTACGCCTTTATCATTAATTGATGCATTATTGCATAGAACGGCCACTAATTTTAATATAGGTGAGGAGTCATTATTAGATAAGTGGACTTCTTCTACCTTTAATTCGTTTTCAGTTAATGTCCCTGTTTTATCAGTGATGATGACATCTGTTTCACCTAATGTCTCTACAGCAGCAAGTTTTTTTACAATTACATTTGATTGGGCAAGCCTTAGCATTCCTTTTGCTAAAGAGATAGTAGCCACAATAGGGAGACCTTCAGGAATTGCGGCAACTGCAAGTGCAATCGCTGTTTCCAGCATGATATGTAATTGGTTTCCCCTAATCATTCCTACAGCAAAGAAGGGGATGATGATTATTATAGTCAGCCAAATAAGTTTTCGACTAAAAACATTCAATTTTTTATTGAGCGGAACTTCATCTTTTTGCGCCTCTTTGACCATTTTGGAAATAGTGCCCACCTCGGTGTTCAATCCTGTCCCGGTAACAACTGCTCTGGCATTACCTCTGCTAATTGATGTGCCTTTAAAAACCATATTTATCCGGTCAGCCAAAACGGTTTCTTTATCTAAAACCACCCCTTCATCTTTTGATACTGAAATGGATTCTCCCGTCAGTGCAGATTCATTAACTTCCAGAGAAGCCAGTTCAATTAATCGGGCATCAGCCGGAATTATGTTACCCGCTTCCAAGACAATAACATCACCGGGAACCAGATCTCTGGCATCAATTTCCTCTACATTACCATTTCTGACTACCAAAGCATAGATTTTATCAAGCTTACGGAGAGCCTCCATAGAACTAATTGCATGAGCCTCGAGGATATAACCGATAATCGCATTGATCACAATGACTACAAAAATTGCTATTGACTCTGCGTAATCTCGAAAAAGTAAAGAAATCACAGCAGCTCCGAATAATAGGAACACAATAGAATTTTTAAACTGGTGGATAAATATGGTGAGTTTGGAAACTTTTTGATGGTCAGGCATTTCATTGTGACCATATTTTTCCAGTCTATGAACACATTCTTCTTTTGTAAGTCCTGCAGGGCTCGATTTAAGTGTGGTTATTACTTCTGAGGCTGAAGAAGCATGTGGGTTAGTGACCATCTTTACGGTATCTTCGGTGAAGATTGTTTTTCGATATTTGCTTCCAACTCAACTTCATCCTTTGTTCCCAGAAGTATTGATATTGGTTTCATTTCAGGTACCTGATCGGCAATAAGCTTAAGTATTGCAGTAAATGGAACAAATAAGACCATACCTATTACTCCCCATATAATCCCCCCGGCAATAATCACGATCAATGTGATCAACGCATTAATCTTTAATTGTCGACTTACTGCAAGAGGAAAAATAATATTTGCTTCCAGAACCTGTACAATTGCAAAAATTAATACCACCCCAATAGGGTAGAGGATTGAATCATATTTCAACCAGGAAACAGCCATTGGTAAGAGAGCTCCCATTGTTATCCCGAGGTAGGGGATAAATGTTAAAATGGATGCTACAAAACCAAAGAAAACAGGATTCGGAATGCCTAAAAGGGCCAGTCCAATGCTATTCAAAATGCCAACTACTAAATAAACTATGCCCATTCCTTTGATGAACTTATAATATGTGATTATTACATCGGGTAATACTGTTTTAATATAATGTGATGCTGATTTGGGAAAAACCTCATATAAAAAGCTTACTAATACTCTGCGGTAATAAAGTATCAGTACAACATATACGGGAATGAGGACAATTAAAACCAGAGAAACTGATGACTGGTAAATTGTGGATGGTATCAAAGGAAGAATATAAGCTGAGAAATAGTCCATCAGACTCTCAATTAATCCTTTGTCATTTTTTATGAACACTTTCATCCATGATTCTGATGCTTTGTTTTCAGTAGTTTGGATCCAGGTTTCCAGTTTACCCGACAGTGCAGGCCATTCTTTCATAAATTCCGAAAACTGGTATCCGAGTAGGGCTATAATTGCGCTTATGGTAAGTAAAAAAAGGAAGAGACTAATTAAAATAGCTGATAACTGTGGGATGTGATGATTCTCCAGCCATTTACAAGCTGGGTAAAGTATGAAACAGATAAAAAGAGCAACACTGAGTGGAATAAACAGGGGCTTGCCAAAATATAGTAGCAGCACAATAAAAAACATATATTGCAATGCTCTAAGCAGGTTATCTCCGGTAATGGCTTTTGAATTTGCCATAATAACACATTTTCGATTTAAATGTTGGGTGTAAATAAAAATAATTGAAAGTCAATGTTTTACTTATGATGACAGTCAGAATTTGAGGTGACGTTGGTCAGAGGGGTAGTGAATGTAATTGAAATTGTAGATTTTTCTTTATATTGCTACAATCAATTTGTCAGGAAGATTATGAAAAAAATCAGCTTCTTTTTCATAATGAGTATTTTCTTTTTAATCGTCCTGTTACTGGGCTTTTATCAAAGCTTTATCTTTCGACCATATTTTAGAGATACTCATTTACCTTTCTACCTGATTACTCATGGAATACTATTAATAATCTGGTTTCTGGTATATTTTCATCAGAATTACCTGGTAGCTAAAGGTAAATTGATTTCTCATCAAAGAAATGGAAAATATTGGTTCGTTCTTGCTATTCTGATTACGCTCGCTAATCTCAATGTTCTAATATTTATTTCAAAAGAAAGTATTCTGGAACAGGAAACATATTATTACCAGGTAAGAACGATAGAAAATGTTTCCCCGCTAGTAATTGGTAATTTATACCTTACCTTGTCAAGTGTTGGATTTTTATTTGTCGCTTATTTTAAGCGATTAAAAAAACACGTTCATAAAAGGGCAATATTTGCAGTTTCTTTAATCTGGTTACAACCTGCATGGGACCGGGCAATCAGGCCGCTGAAGCTGAATGAGATACAAGAATTCTTACCTTTTTTTATAATATATATTATTCCGGTAATTTTAATAGTTTATGATTATATAAAGCTAAAACGAATAATGACTGTCTCAGTAGCTTTTCTGATCGTAGAATTATTAACCATTCCCATTGTGTTTACCCTGATTGATCTCGGGCTTGCAGAAAAGATAGTTTTGGGAATTGGTCGAATTATTATCTAAGTATATTTCGTTTTATAAACTTCTCTTTTTCTATAAAAACAATATGGATATTAGGAATTTAATAATAATTAGTATTATATTCCTTATGAGCCATATTATAACAACTCATGCTGTCGGTTATCATAAAGCAAAGTGTAAGTGGAATTGAAAATCAATTTGAAAGAACCCGGATAGTTGCTACAATTTATATAGCATTAATACTTATAATTCTATGCTTTTTACTTTTTGTAAGTTGCCTGATTTATCAGGTAATTAACATGGCCATATTAAATGCAATTGTTATTATCGTTAGTCTTGTTACGATATATTTATGTAGAATACATAAAGGAAATATAGCTAAAAACCTGTTGTTGGCAACATTAATTCCTCTTGTTGTACTTGGTATTCACCTTGCATTTAATGACCTCAGATTTACAGATACGGAAAATTTTTTATTCGTAGTAATGGTGGTAGCTGTCTTCTTATTAGATGGCATCATTGAAAAGATCGTTTCTACTATAACAGTAATCTTTTTTATTTATTTCAAGCATTTAAAATACACATTAAAACCTGAGGATTTTAACAGTCCTGAATTCTTACTAATTATTAATTCAATAGGAGTGATAGTGATTTCCTATTTGGTGATGATTCTGTTAAAAAAATTGCTTGAGTCAATTATAATTAAATTAAATAAAGCCAATGAAGATCAAAACAGGCTTATTAATATAATATCACATGATATCAGAAGCCCTATAAGAACTTTTGAAGCTTTATTAGATGCATATTTAAAAGGGTACATTACAGAGAAGGAATTACTAGAAAATTCGGAATCTATAAAGACAAAAATAACGCCTTTAAAGGATATGATCGATGAGCTCCTTTATTGGTCTTTAAATCAACTAAAAGGCCTTAAGTGTAATCCCTCAAAAATTGATCTAGAGGAAGAGCTAGATAAATTATTAATACAATTAAAACCTGAATCAACAGCAAAGAACATCGAAATAGTTAAAGAACTTAATCAAAAAGATGTCTATGCAGATCCAAATCATTTTAAAATAATAGCTCGAAACATAATTCATAATTCGATAAAATATTCCCCGGAAAATTCTACTATCAAACTGATTTCAAATGCAGATGAGAAGTCAACCTCATTAATAGTTTCAGATGAAGGAAAAGGTATGTCTGAAGAACAAATATGTAAAATCATGAACCAGGATATCTCTGTACTAACCAAAGGAACCAAAGGTGAGGTAGGAAAGGGGGTTGGTCTGACATTTTGTATTCACTTATTGAAATTAAATAAAGGTGAAGTAAATATTAAGAGCGTAGTAAATGAAGGAACGAGATTTCAAATTGACCTTCCAAATAGATAATTCTCTTATTAACTTCAATTATTCATCCAATGTGAAATCAATATATATTGGCAATGCCTTTATAAGAGTCTGATAAATAATACAACAACTTTCTGTTCCTTTAATTAATTTCTTTATTAATTCAGTATCCGAATCATTGTCTACTTTAAGTTTTACTTCAAGAAACATTCTCTGAAAATTAACAGGAACATCCTTATTTATCATCAATGTACCTCTAACATCTACATCTGCAGTTGCTCTGACGAAAGTATTTATTAAAGTGATTTGCAACCGGTTTGCTATTAACCTTAAAGTTGATTCAAAGCAAGATGCCAATGATGCACATAGCAAATCACCCGGATTGGGATAATCGTGCAAACCACCTACAGCCCGGTGAACTCCAATTTTAAACGGAACTTGCAACTCTTCATTAATGAACACTTCTGTATGAAATGGATCCTTTAAACTCTTACCCTCTATGAAAGCTACATCTGTTATAGATGCTTTTTCCGGATGAATTTTATAGTCCTCAATGAGAGGAACCTGATTTTTTAATACAATAGACTGATTTCTCATGATAAGGTAGTAGTGCCGTAAGGATGTATAATGATTAAAAGGGTTTTCTGATCTGATAATAATTACAAATAATTTACGAATTGCTACTCTAATATTTTATTAAACTTCATAAAGAAAACAATTCCTCGAAGAAACCTGAGTGATTATTGATATACCCAACTCTGGGTATTTACTTAATATTAAATGTTTAGTACTTTTAAAATAACCCGGTAAGGGCTAATCATCAACTATCGCGATTCATTTATTTCAAAACTAAAATCCTACAACTATGCCACATTATGCTCAGGGAACAACCGGATGGACAAAGCTTAAAGGATATCAGGCTTTATGGGATCCAAAGATTGATCTTGGAAAATTTTACTTTACTACATTCGAAGGAAAACGCCAGGAAACACCCTATATGACTGCTGAAAACTTTGCCAGGGTAATTGATATTTTAAGAAATGAAAAACCTGTTTATGGAAATGCAAGTACAGGATCAGTGACTACTGCCGGGGAGGAAGTAGGAGAAGAAGAAACATGAAAATAAGTATTCAATTTTAACCTTTATTTGAGCACAAGTAAATCTTGTGCTTTTTATTTTAAGCGATATTAAAAGTACTTATGTGTTGATTGTGAAATTCTAATATATAATGTAAATTCTATTAGAATTAATTAGGTGTTAAACAACCTATAAATCATCTCGATTCATGAAAACAGACTTTTTTTCAAATACTTATTCAAGATTTATTCTTTTAGTTGTTTTAATGCTTATAAAACCAAATTTCATCTATTCCCAAAATAATCAGGACACTGTTAAATATACACCTTACGAATTGTTGTCCAGCTATTATAATCAGGGATTTAAACCTTTTGCCAAGAGGAATTTTTATGTTGGGTTAGCATTTTCGTTAGAAGATAGAAAATTAACTAACACCAATGATATTTTTCAGCAGGTAATTGATGGTGAACGATTAAATTATAACATCCTGTTAAAAGGGGGGTACTATACCGGAGATTTCGGGATGGCAGGTATTTCCTTTAATTATTATCAGAATAAATTTCAAGGGGAAGTTTTCCGTAATCCTGATACCCTTCAATCTAATTCAATTACAAGGGGATTCGCGATTATCCCCAATTTTCGTTCATCAGTCCCGTTGACTAAAAATAATCGGCTAAGCTTTTTTACAATGCTTGAACTCAGGTTTGGGAGGAGTAATACACTGAGCAGAAATATTAAAAATATAGATGAGGTAGAAAAGATATATGGAACCGATTATAATTTTCGTGTTGGATTAAGTCCTGGTCTTACATTTTTCGTAATGGAAGCCTTTGCTCTTGAGGTTCAACTGGATGTATTAGGATATGAATTAAATGTAGAAGAAAGCAGGTTGAATAATAATGAACCTTCAAGGGTTATCAGACAAAATGTAGATTTTAATATTAATCTTTTATCACTCCAACTCGGGTTGGCTTACTATTTCGGAGCCAAAAAATGATATAATACCCTATGAAAAACTTTTACTTTATATTCTTCAGCTTAATTGTCTTTTCTTGTGTAGATGAAGATTTTTTTGGGTTGTCAGATCAGGGCAATATAAAAAACCTGGTAGTTAGAAATCAGGCTAAAAATGCAGTGATCAATCGAAATGACAAGACCGTAGAAGTCGAAATTCCGGGTGGAGTTGATCTTACTGAAATTGAAATTCAAACTATCGAAATTTCCTCATTTGCCAGAGCAAATAAGAAAGCAGGTGATGTATTGAATTTAACTGATTCAGATCAGATTATTATTACAGCTGAAGATGGAACTATTTCCACCTGGACTATTACAGCTTTTGTAGCCTCATCAACACCACAGCTTGATAACGGAGATCTTAATTCGTGGTATCAAACAGCATCAGAATATTATGAACCCGGAGAAAGTGCGGCAAATACTATTTGGGGTACAGGAAATAAAGGGACACAGATATTAAATAAATTAGCTACTGTTCCAGAAGATCTGGGTAACGATAACCTGGCTGCCAAAATGATCACCCTTGATAATGGTTTATTAGGATCGACGTTTGGAGCACCTATAGCCGCCGGTTCTATATTCACTGGTGTATTTAATTCGGATAAGATCGATCCTTCAGACCCGGAAGCAGCGATTGAATTTGGCACACCATTTATCGGGCGTCCGATAAAACTAAAATTTAAATATCAGTATGAGCCCGGAAGTGAAAATAAGGACAGGAATGGAAATCTTCTTCCGTATTCTGATATGCTGGATATCTATGCTTTACTGGAAGTTCGTGCAAATGGGAAAACTGAAAGATTAGCCACTGCATGGTTTAGAAGTGGTGATCCTTTAGAGAATCTTGTAGAAAAAGAGGTTTTATTTACTTATGGAGAATTGGACAATAGCTTTCCGGATTATATGAAGCCAACAGACCACGGATATGTTAGTATGGATTCTGTAGAGTTTGTTCTCCCGACACACATTACTTTCGTAGCATCTTCAAGCTTTGGTGGTGCAGAATTTGCCGGGGCTATTGGCAGTACCTTAATTATTGATGATATTGAAATGGTTTATGAATGAAATAATAATTTTTTAAATATTTATTAACAATAATATGACGTGAATAAATGTAATTATTTGGGTTTTAGGCTCATTTTTCAAAACATAAAAATCTATAATGTTTGAAAACTTCTTCCTAATTGATAATAATTGTATTTTAAATTAATTTGATCATTTAAAAGTGATTTAACAATTTCGGTCAAATCAAATTACATTATTACCTTTGGTTAGCCTCAATAATGATAATAGACAACTATTTTGAATTGGTATTGATGATGGGGGCGGTTTTATCCTTCCTGTTATCAGTTTATCTGATATTTTATCCAGGTAATTTCTTTCCCAATAGAATTCTGGGAGTACTTGTGTTTTCCTGGTCTGTTACTGTTATGCTGTTCATCGTACAGTCACCACAGTTTTTTAATAAATTCCCGCATTTATACGCTTTGCCCGATGTATTTGTTCTCCTCTTTTTTCCTTTAATGTATTTATACTTGAGGAACTATCTCTATCGGGAAATAAAGAAACCTGGGTTACAAATCCTTCATTATATCCCTGCAATTCTATATCTGATCTTATTAACACCCTTTTTTATAGAATCTGGAGATGAAAAAAGAAGAATGCTTCAGGAGGGAATGCCAGCCTGGTTCAGAACTGTTCAGGCAATTTTTAATATAGTAATCATATTCCAGGGAGTTTTTTACAGCATTTTTTGTTTACGGACTATACATCATTTCCAATATTTCAGAAAAAAGCATTTGACTGATCTTCAAATGGAAACCTTAAAATGGCTGCGAACCTTTGTTATAATTAATATATTCCTATGGATGATAGGTACGACAGGGGCTATTTTTGAAATATTAGGGGTCACCATATTTGTCGATTTATTTAAAGTATTTTATGCTGGCTTGACGATTTTTACTATAATGCTGGGTGTATTCACGATCAAAAGGCCAGAACTTTTTTCTGAGTCCGAGGATATCAGAAAGATATTAGATCTTACTGGTATTAATGAAGTAAAACGAGAAATAACTTCTCAAAATAATCAGGATTACGAAACACTTTCAAAATATATATCAGATCAAAAGCCCTTTCTAATCAATGATCTTAAAATGCAGGATCTTGTTGAATCAACCGGTATTACCTATAAGCGGATCTCTGAAGTGTTCAATAAAAATTACAATAAGACATTTTATGAAGTCATGAATGAATACAGGCTTGAAGAAGCTAAGAAATTGATTAATGAAGGCTTTCATGAAAAGCATACCCTTAACTATCTTGCTGAAAAAGCTGGCTTCAACTCCAAAACTACCTTTAATAGAATTTTCAAGAAGTATACTGGATTAACTCCTTCGGATTACATTAAGAGTATTGAATAGAAAATTATTTATTTAGTTTTATTTAATTGTTGCTATAGATCCTTAGTATAAATATTCTTACTATCCCTAAACCAAAGAGACACATGCTTTTTTCAAAGAGCTATTAATTCAAATTATATTTTTTGATGTAAGTCAATTCCGTTGTGAAATTCAAATCTTGAAAAGATTCAATTATAATTTTTGGATATTTGATAAGAGATCTATCGTTTACCATTTTAATTAGTCTACATTTCTATACATAATTTACTGATAGTAGAGAACCTTTTACTAATTATACGTTTTTTCTGTATCTATTTTTAATCAACTGATATTCAGGGTTATAGATTGATAGTGTCAATTAAAACCTGGTGCCAATTCATGCATTGGTACATCAAGTCGGTCAGTGAATCCTTGCCAGGAAAGTGATGTCATAAATTGCTAGAGCAAACCAAATCAATATTTTATCTAAATCTATAATTTATGAAAATTAGAATTTTTTCGTGCTTAGCACTGGCCTTCATAATGACCCTTAGCGGTTGTATGAAAGATGATCTTGAAGATCTTCAAAATCAAATTGACGATTTAAATACTAAAGTTGATGATTTAGAGCAAGCTCAACAGGAAGCTCTTCTTGCTGCTATAGCAAATCTTGAAGCAAGCCTTGCTGCATTAAACTCTGATCTTGTAGAAGATCTACAGTTACTTGAACAGGAAATAGCTGAAAATGCTAACGCAGTATATTATGGAAACGTAATTACTGCGGCTGATTATGATTCATTAGTAGCTCAGGGTGCAACTATCATTACAGGTAAAGTAGTTGTAAATAATGATGGTAATGTACAAGACCTTGCTGGAATTAAGCTTATAGGTAAGGATCTTGAAATCAACGATGGTACAGCTATCACAATGGAAAGCCTTCAAAGCATTGGTGAAGACCTGATCATTTCAGGAGTTGCTACTGAAGCTTCAGTTAATTTAGCCAACCTTTCTTCTATAGGTGGTGATTTTCATGTCTTGAGTAATGACGGGTTAACTGAAATTGTTATGGATGAGCTTGTACTTGTTTCTGGAGAATTAATGACAGAGACAAATGACATGCTTACAAAAATTTCTTTTGCAAAACTTGATCAGGTTGATGATCTATATATCAATGGAAGATTAACTGAAGACCCTAATTATTTATTCTTCGGTCAAATTACTTATTTAGACCTTTCAGCTACTGATGTTTCTAATGATGTCATGGTTTCATACATCGGAAACGCACCTTCTGCTACATTTGGTAAAGTAGGTGGGGACTTTGAATTCAGAAATAATTTAATTGTTAGCCTTGATGTTGCTTCACCAACTGTTGGAGGTGACTTCATTATTGAAAGCAATGCAAGATTAACTTCCATTGAAACGTCAATGATAGAATCTATCGAAGGTAATATTAAATTTCTTTACAATGATAATTCAATCTTCTGGGAGGAAACTGAAAGAAGTGGTTTAACAGCTATTCCTTCATTCGAAGCATTAACATTTATCGGCGGAAACATTGAAATCACAAGTAACAAAGCTATATCTACGATAGAGGCATTTAATAATGTTACTGAGATGACAGGTTCTAACATTAAGTTTGAATCAAATGGTTCTAATATTGATAACATCCTTGTTTTTAATTCACTTGTTTCTTCTGGAGCAAGTCAATGGAGTAATGCAAGTGTTAGAATTTATGAGAAAACAAATTGGTTTGATGGATTCAATGCCATTGAAAATCTATTAAATGTTGACATAACTGTACAAGCACCAACTGAAGCGGGTGGTGGATTTGGACCATTTGAAGTAGGCGGACCTGTAAAGGTTGATGGTTTTAATGCACTAACTCAGGTTTCTACAATGAAACTGAACGTAATGGAAATCAATGAATTCAATGCGTTCCAATCTATGGACAACTTCCAGAATTTCCAGGAATATTTAACTGTTTATATGCCAACTGATGAAACTGTAGGAATGTGTTCAATGGAACCAATTTTTACAAAAATCAAGAATGGTGATTTTGAAAACTGGAACGGTACTAGAGTAGCAAAATTTTATATGAACTATTCCGAAATGGATAGAGATGCTGCTATCGACCAACTACTTGCACCTTGTGCATTATAATGCAATAGGTTTAGAATGACGAATTCCCTGGTATACTTTCTGAGTATACCGGGAATTTTTTCTAATCAAATAATTTATGATCCTGATTGCCTTAAAAGATCAGCGCATCTGAAAAAAACAATATTTCAAGAATGAAAAGACTAATAGGCTGCTTTGTGTTATTCTACCTTCTTGGGGCGAATGTAATATTCGCGCAAGAGCTTGCAGTAGAGGGTAAAGTAAAAGATGAAAATGGAGAGTTTCTTCCCGGAGTAAATGTTGTTATAGAAGGCACTACCCAGGGAACGGTGACTAATTTTAATGGGTACTATACATTAACTGTCCCTGACAAAGATTCAAAGCTTGTCTTTTCTTTTATTGGTACCGAAACAGTTGTAGTTCCTGTAAATAACAGGTCTACAATAAATGTTACATTAAAACAAACGGTACAGGAACTGGAATCTGTTATGGTAGTTGCCTATGGTACTACTACTGAAGAAGCATATACGGGAGCGGCATCAGTTGTGGATAGCAAGGTAATTGAAAACAGACCGGTAACATCGTTTGAAAAATCACTTCAGGGAACTACACCAGGGTTAATGGTTTCCAGTAGTTCAGGACAACCGGGGTCGGGTTCTACAATCCGAATTCGAGGTATAGGTTCTTTAAGTGCAAGTAGCGCGCCATTATTTGTGCTTGACGGAATCCCAATGTCCGGATCAATAACAGATATCAACCCCAACGATATCGAAAGTATTACAGTGCTTAAGGATGCAGCAGCATCTTCACTTTATGGTTCCAGAGCAGCAAATGGTGTTGTTCTTATCACGACTAAACAAGGAAAAGCAGGCTCCACTAAGATCAGCTTTAATAGCCAGATGGGAGTTTCTCAAAGAATTTCAAAGGGATACGATCTAATGAATTCAACTCAGTTTTATGAGCATTCATGGATGGGTCTCTATAATCAGGCATTGATCAATGGAGAATCTATTGATGATGCCAGAGCTTATGCTCATGCTAATGTAAAAGAAACCGTTGGATACAATCCATTTGGTGTGGATAATCCATTAGATAATAACGGACAACTTATACCAGGTACACAGATTCTTACCGATACAGATTGGCGAGATGAAATATATAAAAACGGGATCATACAAAATCACAACCTGAGTATTTCAGGTGGATCCGATCTTACCAAAGTATTTTTATCACTAGGTTATTTTAGCGATTCTGGAATTACTTTAGGCTCTGATTTTAAGAGAATTTCGAATAAGATCAATGTTTCACACAAGATCAATAGTTTCCTGGAGGCAGGTTTAAATTCTCACTTATCCTATTCTAAAACCAATGCCCCTCCTAGTGGCTCAGGTGGAGCTAACCCTGTGAGATCTGCCGAGGTTATTAATGCGGCATCTCCTGTTTATAACGAATTCGGAGAGTACGAGTGGGGTAATAAAGCAGTATTTGATTTTAACCCGGTTGGATTAGCAGAACTTGATCAATATAAGTATGATACAAAAAGAGCTGTCGTCAATACTTATTTAAATGTTAAAATATCTCCTTCTTTTAATTTCAGAACATCAGCAGGTATAGATAACAGTATTAATAATGGATTAAACTACTATAATCCATATCATGGAAATGGTGCAGGTGTTAATGGTCGTACTGCAACATCTAACACTGATAATTTCGGGTGGAACATTTCAAATATTTTAACCTACTCGAAGGCAACAAATAATTCCTATTTTGAAGCATTGATTGGTCAGGAAGCACTTGGTCAGGATGTTTCTATTTTATCAGCCGGTGTAACCGACTTTTCTGTTCCGGGCAGACCGGAATTGGTATGGGGTTCTAAACCAGGGCAACCATCAAGCGCTACGTATTCATGGACTATGGCATCATATCTGTCACAGATAAAATATGATCTCAATGATAAATATTTCTTTTCAACCAGTGCCAGAATGGACGGTAGTTCAAGGTTTGGAAAGAATAATAAGTATGGATTGTTTTATTCAGTAGGGTTTGGATGGCAATTAACTCAGGAAGACTGGATGCCTGAATTCAAATGGCTGGATAATGCAAAACTGAGAGTGAGTTATGGTACCTCCGGAAATAATAATATTGGAAATTATGCCTCACTGGGACTTTATGGTAGTGGAGCTAATTATGGTGGATACCCGGGCTTAACTCCGACACAATTAGCTAATGAAGATTTAAGCTGGGAGAAAATTAAAAGTTTGAATGTTGGTCTTGAGCTTAATCTATTCAGAAAATTAGATGCTTCAATAGAATTTTATAATCGAAATTCCAATGGGTTGTTATTCGCCAGGCCATTATCTGCCGGAACTGGTTTTGGATCAATAATATCGAACCTTGGAGCCATGAAGAATACAGGGGTTGAAACAGCACTGAATTACAGGTTGATAGAAAATAAGAATGTATTTAGTTCTATAGGATTTAATATCTCTTTTAACACAAATGAAATTCTTGAGCTTACTACGGAACAAATCGTTTCTGGCACAAAATTATTAGAAGAGGGGAGTAGTATTTACCAATTCTACATGCGGGAATGGGCAGGAGTGAATCCTGATAATGGAAGACCGATGTGGTATGTGAATGCAGATTCAGATGACAGAGAGGATAATACACTTCCTTCAAGTGCATACGAAGACCCATTAGGATCAGGAAGAAATGTTACCAGTGATTATAATGATGCTGAAAGAAAGCGACTGGGCACTTCATTACCTAAAGCTTTTGGCGGATTGAATTATAGCCTGAATTACAAGAATTTTGAATTAAGCATGTATTTCTTTTATAGTCTTGGTGGTCAGGTCTACAATAATGATTATGCTACAAACATGCATGATGGTACACAGCCTGGCTCAAACCTTGCAACTGATGCATTGAATGCCTGGACTCCAAATAACAGGTATACAGATGTTCCTCGATATGTTAAGAATAATATGGATGAATCAAATCAAATGTCATCCAGATTTATCGAAGATGCTTCTTATTTAAGATTAAAGAACATTACTATCGGATATAATTTCCCATCGAGTTTATACGAATCACTCAAAATCAGAAATCTGAAAGCATTCTTATCAGGAGAAAACTTATTTACCCTGACAAAATACAGAGGATATGATCCGGAAGTAGCCATTAACGGAACGACAAGTAATACGATACCTGGTACAAAAGTTATCACTTTGGGACTGAAAGTTGAGCTATAGAATATTGAAGATATATATTATGAAGAAATATACGATTACCCTGATTAGATCATTGTTTTTGCTTTTTGTATTAGCAGGATGTGGAGAAGATTTCCTGGAACAAGAACCGACAGATTCAATTTCTGAGGAAAAAGTTTTTGATTCTTATATCACCGCTAATTCAGCATTGATTGGCGTTTATAATCAATTAAGCAGCTTCAATTTTGAAGGTCTGTATAACCCGATCATGTCTGATATTATGGGTGAAGACATTATGATCAATTCTGTTGATAACTGGAATTGGTTCGTTCCTGTATATCAGATGAATGTACTGCCTAATTACTCCTATATAGATAATCCATGGTGGTCAGGATATAAGCTGATTCATGATGCAAACCAGATCATTGACAATGCCATTTTTATTCCTGATGCGACAAGCGATCAGATCGATGAATTAACTGGTCAGGCAAGGGTATTAAGAGCTTATGCAATGTTGAAATTAGCACAGATGTACAGTGTAGCTTATTCTAAAGATCCATCAGCACCTTCGATCTTGCTTAATACTGATTCTGAAATTACCGATTCCGGATTTAGTAGAGCTTCATTAACTGATGTATATGAACAAATTGAAAATGATCTGTTGACAGCAATTTCGCAGTTAGATAATAATACAGATAAGGGATTTTTCGATAAAAGAGCGGCTCAGGCAGTATTAGCCAGAGCTTACCTGGATATGGAAAACTGGCAGGGAGCAGCCGATATGGCGAATAGCGCTTCCGAGGGTATTACTTTGATGACCATCAATGAGCTATACAGCGGGTTTAATACACGAAATTCAGAAACCATATACTCTATCGCTTACACGCAGGAGGATAATAATGTTTATCTGTCTATACCATCATTTTACTGGCCAGTAGCAGGGTATAGTTCAATGAGAGCTAATGATGAGTTCGTGAATAAGTTCTCAAATGGAGATGCTAGAAAGGGCTTTTTCTTAAAAGTAGCTGAGATTGATCCGGATAGAAACCTGATTGTGAAATTTGCTCACAATAATGCCGTGGGTAATGCTGAAAGAATTTGTATCAGGGCATCAGAAATGATCCTGATAGAAGCTGAAGCCGAAGCTGAATTGGGTAATTATACAAATTCACAAAATTTATTGTACAGAATTCAAAGTCGAGCTAACCCGGGTGTGATCAAAAGTACAGCTACCGGCCAGGCACTTATTGATGAGGTCTTACTTGAGCGTAGAAAGGAATTGTTTGGAGAAGGGTTCAGATGGAACGACATCAAAAGAAGGCAACTGCCATTTGTAAGAACTGGCGATCACTGGGTAACTCTGTCTTTTACAGCTCAAGACCCGGATTACTACCGCCTGACTTTTCCCATACCACAATCTGAGATTGATGCAAATGAGCTTTTAAGTAATGCAGATCAAAATGTTGGATATTAATATTAAAAAAGATATGCGAAAAGATAACTTTATTAAAATATTTAGAAGGAGTTATTCTTTTCTTCTGTTTATTTTCCTTTTGTATTCCTGCTCACCGGATGAAGAGGTATTTGATCTTAATCCAAATGCCGGACCAAGCTTTACCGATATAGAGAATGAAGGGTATGTCGTACAGTTAAATGCTGTGCCGGTAAAAGAACCGCTGGTCGGAACCTGGAGAATCTATATTGGTGAGAACGGGAGATTTGAGGATTTTAATAATCCCAGAACAAAATTTTATGGAGAGCCTGGGGAATCCTATCAATTAGGGTGGGAGGTAAGCAACGGAAATCAATATGAGGCTTCAACTATTACTGTATCCTTTAAGGCTATGGAACCGGTAATTTTGTCTCCAACTCAAAATATAGATACACTGTTTAATAATGTTTCTCACTACCTGAAGGCTGAAGAACCGAAGTTTGGGGCGACTGGCCATTGGGAAATCGTCACTGGTATTGGTGGCCGTATCGAGAATGCCCAACAGGCTGAGGCACAATTTATAGGAAAAGAATTTTCCAGCTATTCTTTAAAATGGGTTTTAACCTACGGTTCGAAAGTGGTTTCACAGGAAATATCATTCAGAACTGACGAATTAAGAGCCAATGCAGGGCCTGACCAATTAGATATTAAAAACGATAAAGAAGCAGTCAGAAAATTTTTCACATTGGAAGGGTTTTTACCTGCCGGAGCAACTGCAAGTTGGGAAGTCATTAGAAATAGTGATAAGGCTATACTTTATAATATCGACAACCCCAATTCATTAATTGAAGGAATAGCTGATTCACTATATACATTAATCTGGAAAGTTGACTTAGATGAATATTCTTCTACTGATACGGTGGATATACGATTCAGAGGAAAGTGGGGGATGTTCAAAGACTCTCGTGATAACCAGACCTATAAATATACTGAGATAAATGGCCTGGAGTGGATGGCAGAAAATTATAATTATGCTGCTAATCCTGGAAACGGATCATGGTATTATGGTTTTGCCTACAGAGCTGTTATCGAAGATGGTTTTGCTGTAGAAACAGAAGAAGACAGAAAGAAATACGGCAGGTTGTACGATTATTTTACAGCCAGGGATTTTGCCCCTGAAGGATGGAGACTGCCAACTCCCCAAGAGGTTCAGAATCTTATCATTTCATTAGGAGGGACGCTATATGCCAAAGAAGACTTAGTTGAAAATGGTTCTACAGGACTTGATCTTGATTACCCCGGACACTTGTCCTTTTCGAGTTTTAGCGATCCGGCATTTAGAAATGTATTTGTTGAACAGGATATGACCGGGTTATTCTGGACTGAAAGTTATGTTTCGACAAATGGATCTGCATATGCACTTTACATTTCTACACAGAGTAATGATATAGGAAATACTGTAATTCTAGCAGATTACTATGCCTTACCTGTACGCTATGTAAGGGAAGTGCAAAAGTAAAAATGCCATCTGTTATTTCGATTGATTAAAAATATTATTATGAATAGATTAACGATTATTGTCCTTGTTTTTTTCACATTCCTGGGAACTTTTCCTTTGGATGCGCAAATATCAGGAGATTCTGAATCTGTAGTGAGTGGGAAAGTAAGGATAAAATTTAAGGAGTCTGCTTTTGCTAATCAACAAAATATGCGATTAGCCCCATCAAATGAAAATACTGATGAGGTAGGAATCCAAAGTGTTGATGATGTTAGCAAAGTGGTTGGAATTACCAGGATAAAACGGGTTTTTCCTTTTTCTCCAAAATTTGAAGCCAAACATAGAAAGTATAACCTGCATCTATGGTATGAAGTAGAATTTGACAGTTCACAATCACCAGGAGAGGTTATTAAACAGTATGAAAGTCTGGCTGAAATTGATATTGTTAAACCGGTTTATAAAAAAACAAGAATTGATGCTGATAAGAAACCGGTGTTTTTTGATTCAGAGTCGTTCAGAAATGATAAATCAACGGCCGTAATGGCACAACAGAATTTCAATGACCCATTGATATCTGATCAGTGGCATTATGAAAGTGAAGACAGATATGGAGAAGAAAGTTCTGATATTGATTTATTTGAAGCCTGGGATATTACTACCGGAAGCTCAGATATAGTTGTCGCTATTGTTGATGAGGGAGTTGATTTTAACCACGAAGATCTTAAAGATAATATGTGGGTAAATGAAGCAGAGCTTTATGGTGAAGAGGGCGTTGATGACGATCAGAATGGTTATGTTGATGATATATATGGAACCAATTTTGTTGTTTATGGCCCGATTACTCCTGGTAATCATGGAACCCATGTAGCCGGAACAGTAGGAGCAGTAAGTAATAATGGTTTAGGTGTAGCTGGTGTAGCCGGAGGTGATGGTACAGGCAATGGTGTTAAACTTATGTCTACGCAGGTATTCGATGCCCGGAATAATGGAGGATTGAATTTTGCTGAAGCAATTGTATATGGCGCTGATAATGGTGCTGTGATCTCTCAAAACTCATGGGGTTACAACCGAGACGGTTTTTATGAGCCGGAAGTATTAGAGGCTATCCGTTACTTCATTGCAGAAGCAGGACAATATGAAGGCAGTCCGATGCAAGGAGGTATATTATTCTTTGCTACTGGTAATAGTGCAATCGAATCAATTAGATATCCAGGTGCTTTTGAAGAAGTTGTTGCCGTATCTGCAACTGGTCCTACAGGCTTCCCTGCTCCTTATACTAATTATGGCGATTGGGTAGATATCTCTGCGCCTGGTGGGGATATGACAAACTTTGACCAGGAAGGAGGAGTATTAAGTACGCTGGTGGGTGACCAATATGGTTATCTTGAAGGAACTTCAATGGCTTGTCCTCATGTATCGGGTGTGGCAGCTTTAGTGCTATCCAAATTTGGAGGAGATGGTTTTACACCTGATGACCTGAGAAGAATCATTGTAAATTCAACAAACCCTTTCAGATTTCAACACAATAATAAATATGGAAAAGGGATATTAAATGCAGTTAAAGCTTTAGTTGATGATAATCGTATTCCACCAAATCCAATCGCTGATCTAATTGCAAGTGAAATCTTTCATAATGAAATAAGACTTGAGTGGACAGTTCCTGATGATGAAGACGGTTTTAGTCCAACAAATTATCATTTATCAATTAGTAATGCCCCGATAACGGCTGCTAATTTTGATAATAATGCGGTATTCCTGATCGATAACAACAAAGCGACAGGAGAGAAATTTAATATTTCAATCAGTGGATTTATAAAGCAAACTGATTATTGGTTTGCAGTAAAATCGGCTGACCAGTTTGAGAATATTTCTGAGATTTCAAATGTACTTAAAGTTACAACGTCAAGTGAGCCACATTTCAAATCTTCTACAGATAGAGTACAGGTAGCCATTAACGTCAATGAATCTCCTTTAGCTAATGTCCCAATAACATTTTCAAATATTTCAGAAGGGATCATTTACTGGCAAACTTTAATTTCAAATGAAACTTACTTCAGGGAACCAGCTTCTTCTTCAGCAGCTTCTTCTGAACTTTATTATAATGAAGGGTTGGCAGAAACAGCCTCAGATATAGGGAATGGAATTGAATTTGACCCGGTTAGATATTTGACTGAAGAAGAAGCTTCGGCTAATACCTTCTCAACTCAAAAGCACTGGGAAAATGATGATACAGAATTCGTTGCAGGTCTGTCATATGAAAACGGTAATCCACCAGCAATATTGGCAGGCTCAGGAAATACTCAGGCAGGATTCATTTTTGCTACCCGATTTGATATCCCTTATGATTATTCATTTAATCTGACACATATTGAAGTAGCTCTTTTACCAGAAACGAATGAATATCCGATCCTGGTCGAAATCAAAAAAGGTTCAAGAGATGATGTCACCAGTGCTGAAACCGTGTATATGCAGGAGTATTATGCTGACACAACAAATGTATTTAAGTATTACAGGATACCACTATACAAACCACAGAAATTCCTGGATAACGAGTCTTTCTGGGTAGTGTTACACTATCCTAAAGAAATGCTTACTCCGATGGTGATGCAGTTTGAAGGTGGCGAATTTAATGATCGGTTTATCATGTCGAGAGATAATGGCAGAACCTATCGGTGGGCACAAGAACTGTTATTCAGGCCGATTACACCAATGCTACGCGTGTTTAGTACCGGTGAAAACGGATCATTTGTATTTCTTGATCCGAATGAGGGTGAAATTCCGCAGTTCTCTTCTCAGGATGTAAATATTACCGTTGATGCCAATGCACTAACAAACGGTAATCACCTTGCCTCAATCGGAATATTGACGAATGATATCCATAAACCGATAGCTAATATTGAATTAAAGCTTCATGTTCAAGGGCAGGTACCTGAATTAAACAATTCTGAAATATTTGAATATGAAGGTTTCAATAATGTTGATAATGATTATAGTCTTTTAATAGAAAACTCCGGGTATGGCGATCTCGACATTTATGGATACTCGTATTCATCGACCGGAATCACTACAACACTGTCTGATACAGTAACAGTCGGGGCTTTAGAAGATGTAGATTTTGATTTTACATACAAGCCTTCAACAACAGGGTTGATTAATGATAAACTGATTCTTAAAACAAATATAGGAGATGTTCCATTTAGTTTGAGGATCATTAGTCAAAATGAACCTTCTATGGCGCTAAGTCTGGCGTCTTCAAACATTAATGTTGAGTATGGTTCAAAAGCTGAAATTAGCCTTACTGTAACTAATTCATCAGCTGAACCTGTAGTTCTTGATTATGACCTGGAGCATTATAGTCTGGTTAAAAAACAAGCCGGGATCTTAGCTAAGAAACTGACATATTCTATAAAAACATCTGAAGATGCGGATGGACCTTCAACAGGTAAATGGGATGATATATCTGAAATAGGTACTCAGGTGGATAATCAGGAAATATATAATGGAGTTCCGGTAGGGTTTTCATTTCCTTTCTTTGATCAGCAGCTTGACATTATTAGACCTAATAATTTAGGTCAGATCAATGTTCTGAACTACCGGGCAATGGTTCCATTAAGAATAGATGTTAAACCTTTAGGTATTTCAGAATTCAGATACTTCTCTTTTGGTGACAGACTGGTATTATCATATGTCTGTGATTTAAAATATAACGGTCCTAGCGGTTATGCTGCTTATGGCGAACAGGTTGAGTATCAGATCGCTCTGTACAGAGATGGCACAGTAGAATACAGATATAAAGATGTTACTGATTTATTACCAGAGGATAGGTATAGAATCAATATGGTTGGTATCGAAACAAAAGATACTTTGATCGTAAAGGATTATGATGATCCGGCAATGCTGACCAATGGTTATGTGGTAAGTTTTGTTCCGAATAGAACTGTTTCGATGATATCAGAAACAAATACATTAAATGGATCTTTGCCGAGTGGAGCTTCTAAAACGGTAACACTTTATGCTGAACCCGAATCATTTGGCTTAAATGCAGGTACATATAATGAGTATATTCATGTGTATAATAATACTTCTGCAGGTGCTGATTCTATTCCGATTACTATAAACGTAACCGGTTGTGTGGATGTATCGGTCCAGGATTCCTTGAATTTTAATGACGTGGTTATATTAGGTCAGTCAGATACAAGATTTTTGATAATAGAAAATCAGTGTGCTGAAAAAATCACTTTGAATTCAGTGGTTAATAATATTCCTGAATTTTATCCTGTTAATGTTAATTTTCCACTAACTATAAATGGTAATTCAAAAGAATTGGTGCCAGTGGAATTCACCCCTGCAGCATCTTCAGAGTATACAGGTAAATTAACTTTTTCATTCGACGACTTGTCAACACATGAGGTTATTGTTACCGGAAATGGTCTCAGTGATGCTGAATATACATTTGATTTGCAAACCCCTGTTTCAGTAAGCCTTAAAGGAGGGGAGAAAACTACTGTTCCTTTTACCTTAACGAACACAGGTAATGACAAAGAATTGAATTTTATCTTTAAGAATGGTACTTATTCATCTATTGCAGATCTTGATTCAGGAAGAGCAATTGGTTCAAATGGTGAAGGTTTAATCGGAGAGTACGGATATTCTGTTGATATTAGTGATTCAACAAAAATTTTCCATAAATGGCAACCACTGGATCAGGATAAGAATAAGGTGGAACTTAACGATAATGGAAATTTAAAAATAGACCTTCCTTTCCAATTTCCATTTTATGGCAAAAAATACAGCTCTATCTGGATATCTAAAAACGGATATATTGCTGTCGAGGATCCTGAAAATGAGCCAATTAATGTTGATTTTGGGGCTAGTGAAGATTTTAAAGGTGTAATCGCTCCGTTTTGGACAAAACTACAACTCGATAATGGTAATGGTTTGAATTACAGCCTGGAAGATGATCAGCTCATTGTCCAATGGACCAATCTTCAGGCAGAAGGGGGCGGTACAATAAACCCGGGGAAAGTAACTTTTCAAGTTGAGATAAATAATGAAGGTGTTATTAAATTTCATTATATGGATATTTCCTCTTGGGGAGGTTTATTACTCTATGGATTAAAAAGCCCCGACGGTACTGAAATAGTTAGTACAGACCGGAATTATTTGATAGTCAATTGGGCTGATTTCACAAATAACTCAACGATGATAATAAATCCGCCTCAACATGGCGCGATAAATATCCTTTCTGATAAACAACTTAATCTGACTGTTTCAGCAGAAGACATTTATTATACCGGTGTATATTCAGATACCATTGAACTGCATACAAACAGCGCGGCACAATCTCTATTAAAGATTCCGGTTGAAATTAGTGTTTCTGAAGCACCTGTCTTATCCGTTACAGATTCCTTAATCAATAAAGAAGTGATCTTCAAGGAAGGGTTAGTCTTAACCAATGAGATTTCGTTGTTCAACCAGGGATATGGAGTGGTGTCAATTTCAAATATATCATTTGAGGGTCTGGAATCATTGACTGTTTATAATGAGGAAGGAAGCAAAATTGTTAAAAGTTCATCAGGTGATCTGTTAAGTCCTCTCAAAATTAATCCATGGGAGACTGTAGTTATTACAGTTGAGTATCCTGTATCTCAGCAAATTGATGTTTCGGGCAGCATAGTGTTCTCTGGCAATTTCGGCACAAAACAAACAGTTATTGAATCGGAAATTGTTGATTCACCAATCTTTAGCTGGAATGCAGAGGATCAGGCATATGAATTAGCCAACATTGAAAAAGAAAAGTATACTTTTAGAATTGAAAATAAGGGGGAAACTAGCCTTATGTTCAACGTTATTCCAGCTACAGTACCAGAGGCTAGTCCATTACCATCAGAACCATATATTTCTGAAAACACGGGAAATTATGATTTCAATAAAAGAGTAACTGTCGATTCACTGGCACATGATGTTTTGGAAGATGGTGATGGTGTATTCACCCCTTTTGCAGTTGGTGTAAACCTGGCATTTTCAAATCGCTTCGTGGCACCTGTGGGAGGATTTAATCTAACTCATATTAAGGCATATACATATTTAGCTTCAAGAGATGAACTAATTAAACTAATGGTATACGTCGGTGGAGAAAGCCCTCAGGATGGACAAAAAGTATACGAACAAGAGTTTGTAATAGATGAAAAAGTAGATGAGGAATGGATAATTTTCCCAATTGAAAAGCCTTTTACTATCCCTGAAGGACAAACTTTCTATGTGATAATTTCTCATCCAGTTGCTCCTAAGTACATGGGTATTGAATTCACAAAAGATGAAGAACGGCTTAAAAATAGTTTTTCTGGTGTTTATAGAGGGGAAGATCAGTATTACTGGTATAACGGTTATACACAAAATGAATATTTTGTATGGAAAATACGTGCTTTAACTGCTTCGGGTAAGAACCAATGGCTTACTCTTGACACAGAAGAGGGGACACTTTCAGGTGGTGAAAGTATTGATGTTACAGCAACCATTGATCCGGAAATAGCAGGTAAAGGAGCTCATTCTGGTAAAATATTGGTGTCATCAAATGACCTTAATTATCCGGATGATGAAGTGACCATTACATTAAAAGTAAATGGTAAACCTGAATTTGAGTTTTACCCTAATATGTATGAAGATACACTTGAAGTAGTTGAAACAGAATCAATAGTGTTCAACTATCTCTTTAAGGATCCGGAAAATGAGACAATGTCTATTTCGATAGAAGAAGGAACTTCTGATCTTGATTATGAATTAGTTCAAACAGGCCCTAATACTGCCCAGGTTTCAATAGATACAGATTATGAGAGCGGTGGATTGCATAAATTCAACATTGAAGTAGTAGATGTGAATGGTAATATAGCTTTTGATACAATTAAATTGAATGTTCTCGAGAAAAACAGGCCACCGGTATTTAATACTGAATTTGAGGTAATCACATTAAACCTGGCAGATACAAATCGGGCGTTGACCATTAACCCTGCTAATCTCTTTACAGATCCTGATGGCGATAATCTTCAACTATTAGCAGGTAATTATAACCCTGATATAGTGGACATGGCATTAGGTAATGAGAAAATAACCATGAGTCCGCTAAAAGTCGGTACAGCACAGGTTGTGTTTGGAGCTGATGATGGAAAAGAAGGTGGGTTTGTTTTATATCTTGTTTATGTGGTTGTAATAGATGATCCTGACGCTGTTAACGGTGTTCCAGATGGAAACATACCAGAACAGGAACTAGCTAAAGACGGCGGTATCCCGGCACTATTCTATCCTAATCCGGTTGAAAATCAGGCAGCGAAATTATACTATAAGCTGGAGCAAGAAAGCAATATCAGCATTGAGATATATGACTATAAAGGTCAGTTAATGCAAAGAAAGGATAAATATAATGTTGGTGTGGGAGATCATATAGAACATATCACATTCAACAATATTGCAGCGGGTATATACATCTGTATTTTAAAAACAGATAACATGCCTGAAAGAAGATTTAAAATAATAGTCAGGTGAAGTGTCTATTAATTTTCTGAAAATACCCGGGATTTTCCCGGGTATTTATTTAGAAAATAATAGGTGATTGAATGCATTCAGTGTTTTTAGTTAAAGTCAATTAATGATGATCTGGGGATTATTTAAAAATAGCATCAAATATTATAACGAAGAACTTAATTTGTTAAACGGGTTTTTCAAAAATGAATACATGATTATTAATGGAAAGGCTAAATATTATGATAATTATAATAATGTATCTGGTGAATTAGTTTTGACAAATAAACGGATAATTTTTGTTAATGATAAAGTTGCAGTCCACTCTTTTTTGCTACCAGAGATCACAAGTGTAAAATGTGGTAAAAATCCATTTAAGATCAAAAACAGGCTGACTCTTAAAGTAAATGAATTGGAATATAAGTATTCTACTAATTATCCGGATGATTGGGAGAGCCTAATCAAGCATATGATTAGAGTTAAGAATTTGAAGTGATAGAACTTTAAAAAAAACATTATAACAGTAATAGCTATTTCATCATCTTTTCTTTCTTGTTTTTACCAAATAGAGGTCTAGTAAAAAACATCATCCCTATTTCAAACCCCGCGCCATAAGAGTTATCAAAAGCATTCGAATAAGTGAATGCTACTACCCATTTAGTGCCTTCCCAGCGAACACCAGCTCGATAGCTTATTGGTCCATTGACTTTGCCTGCAGTTCCAAAAATTTCTGTTACAATTGCAGATTGAGGAATCACACTATATATAGCTAACCTTGAACTATACATAAATCCCCAGGCAGTTTCATTATTCTGCTTGTGATCTAAATTAACTGTTGCCCCTGGTAATATATCCCAAAGGATATTGTTATTGGCAAATGCGTATGTTGCCACTGCCGATACCCACCATGTTTGGAAACTATTTGTTAGCTCGCCCTTATTTATATGCTGAGGATTTAAACCAACACCACCCATTACTGCATATCCTGCTGTTTCTGCTTCATTTTGTGCCAATCTTCGTTTTAAAAAAATGGAAAAACTAGTGTACGAGTCAGAATTTGTTCTTGGATCGTCGTAATAGTGGACTATTTGGGTGTTTAATTCATATTCCTGAATGATAGCTGCCACAGCATAAAATTGAGCATAATCCTGACCTGCTGTCCCAACAATTGTCATTATGCCATGAGGCGCCACCCATTGATTGTCTCCTGCAAATTGCTGAGAATCCATTGTAACCCAAAAAATGATTAAAAAGGGTAAAGTTATTGCTTTCAAATGTTAATAAAGTTGTATTCACACTAGATTATAGACAAAGATAATTTACACAAACAAGGACTTAATTACTACCATGGTAATGGAATAACCGGAGCTAAAGTGAATCTTACCTGGTGTTGTGGTCCGAAAGAATCAGGAGAGGCAACATAGTACCAATATTGTAGTCCAAATCTAATTGGAATTTTGCCAGCAATAATAACTTTTTGGGCTCCTGTACCAATCGGAAAAGTGAATTTATTTCCTTCAGTTCCATTATGGTTATATGAATAAGTCGGGGAGGCAGTGATCTGCCATCCATTTTTGAGCATAATGGTATAGAAATATTGCCCGGCAGTAATACTGGCACTGGTAGAGCCGTCTGCAGCAATCCAATAATCGTCGGGTAAAACAGTGCTGGAGGATACATCCGGGTCAGTTGGATCGCCTACTCCCCAGGCATGGCTCAGGATAAATCCCAAAGCTCCAAAACTGGTTAATTTGGCTATCATTAACTCCGGACCTAATGTGACTTGCTTTGATCTTAATGCATCATTTGAGGCAGTTGGGAAACCACCAAATACCCCAACAAGTGTAATCCATTTTGAAGGCCAGGTTTTTCCTACTGCTATGTCTGCGCTTATGTTTCCAAACGAAGCTTCTTTTTTAAAGCCATTTTCATCAATAACGGGTTGCGATAAATAAATTGGTATTAACGGTCTAACATAAAGGTTAAGTCCTTCAGAAAGTGGAATGGGTAATGAAGGTTGGAAATTGAGAAGAAATCCGTGCTGATTATTTGCTCCATCTATATCACCATTATATTTAATGTAATCAATTGGAAATAACATTTGCCCCAGTGTTGCATTCGGATTAGCTAATTTTTTTGCTATCTCATCCATACTGGGAGATTCATTATCATCTT
Source organism: Mangrovivirga halotolerans (assembly GCF_026241165.1). Classification (GTDB taxonomy): domain Bacteria; phylum Bacteroidota; class Bacteroidia; order Cytophagales; family Cyclobacteriaceae; genus Mangrovivirga; species Mangrovivirga halotolerans. Next base: position 50,948 of record NZ_JAPFQN010000005.1, read on the forward strand.
GACCAAATGCTGTGAAATTCAGCAATAACAAAATGACCAACATTCTAGAGAAATGAATTAATCTTTTCATAATGATTTATTTATATGTGATAATTAATGTTTTTGTATGCAGAAGCTTCATTTTCTAATAATAAAAGACTAATTATTACCTCTTAGCATAATGCTTGTTCAGAAAATCATTTTGTAACAGTCTTTTAAGTTATTGACCCAATCGAACTATTTTTTCTACTTTAAGTAATGGTTTAAAACTCAAATTTTGCCATAAATTGAATTCTTGAGGCATCTCCAAAGGCATCGTTTGCCGTTCTTTGTGCTCCCCACATATATTCAATACCGGTAGAGAAGTGATCATCATATTTTCGAATTAAATTTAAATGACCAATTCCCCCTCTTATTAATGCTAATGGAGCCCTGTCGTCAGGAGCATCCAGCCATCCGTAAGCATAGTTAAAATTAGACTCCAGCTTGGGTGTCCATCGGTGCATAAATCCAACCATAGCAGAAAGCCCTTGAATTGACTGAAGAACCCCGTTTTCATTTAATACAGCATTGGCGTTACTTCCGGCAAAGGCGATAATATTTTCTCCGTAAGCATCACCGAGACTCAAATTGTACGTGAAATAATTATTTTTTCCTATATATTGCCTTCCTGCGATTACAAAAGATAGTTGAGGAATATGATCATCCGGTCCGGTTTCACCACCATCCCATCGCAATTGTGTAATACTGGCTCCAAGGAATAAGACACCACTATTCCAACGTTTGTCCATTCTTAGTGCGAGTAATGGAAATTGAATGTTTGCTTTCCCGGGTAAATTATATGGATTTTCAATTCCTAAAAAAGCCATATATTCTAATCCTGCGTAAAATTTAATGGTTTTACTTAATTGGCTCTGATACCTTATTTGTACGCTTCTTCCTCCGAATAGCGCATCCCCGGCAGCAAAATCAATCATTGTTGCCATCGATTCCAGAAAGGATAGGGTAGTCCAGGTTTGACCAATAATGAAGTCACCAGCAGTAATGTAGGCATGTCTTAATCTAAAACGATTTCCATCGGTAAAGAAGTCACCTTCCACAAATGCTTGCAGTGGCATTTTATCATTAGAAATTCTTCTCAGGTCAATATTTATCCTTGTTTCCTTTGCGAAAAAGTAGACATACCCTTCATTCCCATATTCAGGCTGACCTTCAACCGGGATTGTCGACATTAAAAATTGATTCGGATCTCGTGTCCCATCAAAATCATAAATGAAGTCAACTTTAAAATATCCCCCGATCTTCATTCGGATATCTGTACCAAACATTGGCCAGGATCCTTTAAAGTCCGGGTAATCCAGTTGCTCTGTTGCAGTTCTGAGTACTGTTTCTTTTAAGTCTCCTTCAGGAATAACAAATTGATTGGAAACAGTATCTGATGTGGGGGTGTTTTGTGCAAAAATATTAGTTGCAGCTAAAATAATAGCTATGTACAAAACAGATACAATTTGGCTTTTTCTTAAAATCATTCGTTAAACATTAAATTATCTTTGATTAATTCATTTTATTATTTCTATGAATTCCATCTTAATTTTGATTTATAACTTTGTTTCTAATTGGTTTACCCGGATATACATCTTCCAGTACTTTCGATTCTCTGACTACAACAGTGCCATTAACTAATACAAATGGGATCCCTGTTGAAGGTAAGCCTCCTTTTGCCATGGTTGCATTGTCAGAAACGGTTTCCGGATCAAAAATGGTTATATCAGCATCTGCTCCTTCCTGAATACGGCCTTTCTTTGCCATTTGCCTGACACCATTTTCCTGTAAAAATTCAGCTTGCATATAACTCATTTTAGATATAGCCAGCATCAATGGCATTAATTGCTTTTCACGAACCAGACGTAAAGTTTTTGCATGTGATCCTGCTCCTCTGGGGTGTCCTTGTGTCGATTCATAAGGTGTTGACCAATCCAGTGCTAATTCTCCCGTTGCAGTAATTGATAGGGGAGCGGCATCAGATTCGATCATCGTCACAGGATTAGCCATCGCCTGAAGCATTATTTCTTCTTCCACACCTCCAAATATTACTGAAGCTCCGGGTTGTGTTTTTAATAATTCCTCGTAGCGTTCTTTGGTAAGAGGCTTCATAGTGGCAACTTCAATAATGTCCTCATAGCTGCGTCCCATATTTCTTTGATAGTTGTCCGGAGCCAGGTAATCTGCTCCTGCTACAGTCGCCCCTTGCCAGTAAGGGTAAATTGCAGCAACAGTTTTCAGTCCATTCTTGTTACAAGCTTCAACAAGGTCAATTGCTGTTGGAGTGTAATTCAATGCTTGCTGGTGAATATGGCTAACGTATAAACCACCGCCGTAAGCAGCTACACTTGCCAGCATTTCCTGGGTTCCAAGGATTCCCGTGTTAGGAGGCATTTGACTGGAAAATCTACCATGAAGAACGGTGCTAAGACCATATTCTCCCATTAGTTTTTGCCACATGATCGTTTCGCGACTGGTTGTGCCCCGAGTCATGTAACCGGGTACTGCACCCAGACCTAAGGCTCCTTGCTGAATTCCTTTTTCCAGCATTGCTTCCATCTTATTAATTTGTTCAGCAGTTGGCAGAAAATCTGTTAATGACATATTGAAGCCACTCTCATTATGCGGATCAAATGCATCCAGCAGGATGGAGGCTGTACTTGTTTCGTAATCTGGGTTTGCCAGTATTTCTCTTACCGCTGCTGCTGATACTGCAGCGCCATAGTTGGTTTGTGATTTGCCCTCCAGTTTTGCATACCATTCGTCTACCGGATAGGCGCCAGCTTCCATATCGAGCGGGGTAGTCACACCATCCCGCAGGCTTAATTTTTGCCCAAACGGAAAGTCGGAAATATGTGAATGAATGTCAATGAACCCTGGAGATACTACTAAACCATCAGCATTGATTGTTTCCTTTCCGGAAATTGATTCTTCTGTTATTAATCCAATCAAACCATCTTTAATGCCAACATTTCTAACGGCATCCATACCAGTTTCCGGATCCATCACCCTACCATTAAGAATGACTACGTCAAATTCAGTTGAAGGAGGCAGGGACTGATATGAAATTGAGTTATCCGTGTTTTCAGATTTATTACAGCTGAGTAGCAATGATATACTCAAAATAATTAAAATAAAGATTCGATTAACAAATAAAACGCCTGGTTTATTGGAAATGATTGAATTTGGGTTCATAGTTCTTTGACCTTTATATATTTTTTTTAATTCATAACCTTCCTGGACATCATAAAACAGGACATTGATTTTGCACCATAATATGCAGTTCAACTTCATCCGGATGTTCCTTCACCAACCACAGCTACCGATTTATATTTGATGCGTGTTTCATTTTATCATTTCATTCAAGATCAATGGATTTCGATTCCTACAGGTGAATCATTTGATTTTAGTTAGTATTGTCCAGCGTATTCTTATACACCTTACCATCCTTCATTATAACCACGAAATTATTTTCTGGGTCTGCAACTAAATTCAGATCTTCCAACGGATTACCATCTACGATGATCAGATCTGCATAAGCGCCTTCTTTAATAACACCTAAAGGACCTTCTTTATATGGGTGACGAGGGCCTGATAACTCCAATAGCCTGGCATTTTCTGAGGTAGCCATTCTTAAAGCCTCATATGGAGTGAACCAGCGTGTGAGTTTAGCGAGTAATTTCCCTTGCTTTGCAGCGGCCTCTGCACTCATAAATAAATCTGTACCGTAAGCCATATTTACACCTATTTCTTTCGCAAGCTTGTAAACGTTATCCGTTCCTTGTGTTACCACTGCAAACTTCCTGTTGGACTCTTCATTAGGGAATTTATCCGCATCCTCATCGTTTAAGATGGGCTGCGTACTCAACCATACTTCATTATCTTTCATCATCTGAAGAGTTTCCCGACTCATGAGCATCCCATGTTCAATGCTTTTGACTCCGGCTTTAATTGCTATTTGTATAGCATCGTCTGTAAAGATATGCGCGCTTACATAACTATTATAGCTATTTGCAACATCAACAATAGCCTTCATTTCTTCCAGGGAATATTGTCGTACATCGATAGGGTCATAATGGGAAGCAACTCCACCGCCACCGGCAATCTTTATTTGAGTAGCTCCCATCATAAATGCCTCACGAGTTCGTTTGCGAGCTTCAGCCTCTCCATCAGCAATTGCAGTCATCCCAACTTCCTCCCAATAGGACATATTACCAATTTTATCTGGTATCTGATTGATAAGTCTATAGTCAAAATGTCCGCCTGTCTGACTGATCATGGGGCCGGAGGGAAGTATACGCGGACCGACCACCAGCCCTTCATCGATGAGTCTTTTCAGACTAAAAACATTTCCTCCCATATCTCTCATAGTGGTAAAACCTCTCATTAAGGTTTTTGGAGAGGCAAGTGTACTTCTTATCCCGACCTCAAAAGCATCTCCTGTCAGGACAAATGTCATCGGTAGTTCTGCCAGAGCCATATGCCAGTGCATGTCGATCAACCCAGGAATCACAGTTTTTCCATCTGCATCTATAATTATAGGATCCTTTGGAGCTTTAATAGATGAACTGATCTCTTTTATCAAATTGTTTTCGATCAGAATGTCTCCTTCGATCAGCTTTTCATTGACGCCATCGAAAATCCTGGCATTGGTTATCAATGTAACTGATTGAACATCCTGACCTTGAGTATCAAAGGTTAAGGTCAGGATGATAACTAGAAATAAATAAAAGATTTTTTTCATGGTTTATTTATCTAAAGTGTTTTTATAAACCTTTCCATCTTTCATTATTACTACGAAATTATTTTCAGGGTCTGCAACTAAATTCAGATCTTCCAACGGATTACCATCTACGATAATCAGATCTGCATAAGCCCCTTCTTTAACCACACCTAATGGGCCATCCTGGTATGGATGGCGGGGACCTGCCATTTCTAAGAGGCGTGCATTTTCGGAAGTATATATTTTAAGGGCTTCATAAGGTGTGAACCACTTCCCTAATCTTGTTACATATTCGTTCTGCTGTAGCGCAGTTTCAGGACCAAAAAGATGATCCTTGCCCACGGCTATATTAACTCCAACTTTTTTTGCTAGGGGAAATACTTTGTCGATTGCTTCTACAATTCCCTCGAATTTGCTTTGACTTAAAGGATTATCCCAAGTCATATCATCTACAAAGACCGGTTGAAGTGAAAGCCACGCGCCTTTTTCTTTCATTAGCTTAAGTGTTTCTTCACTTACAAAAAAACCGTGTTCAATACACATTACACCTGCTTCTATAGATTTTCGTACTCCCTCATCTGTATATACATGAGAGGTTACATAGGTATTGTAATTCTTAGCTTCTTCTACCACAGCTTTTATTTCTTCAGTAGAATACTCGGTTACATCTAGGGGGTCGAATTCTGAAGCTACACCACCACCAGTTGTGATCTTTATTTGTGTGGCACCCATCTTTAAGATGTCTCGAGTTCTTAGCCTCACTTCATCTACTCCGTCCGAGGTCATTGCCATCCAATTTCGCTCCCAATAGTTCATATAGTCTTTATCACGTGGAATCTCTAGTTTGCCGTAGTAATCTGCATGACCTGAGGTTGGGCTCATGAATGGCCCAGAGGGAAGAATTCGGTGGCCAGGATATTCTCCGGCATCGATTAGCTTTTTTATTGCAAACGGATTACCACCCGGATCTCTCACTGTTGTGAATCCTCGGAGCAAGGTTTTTTCAGCTCCGGTCATACTACGAATAGCTACTTCGGGCATATCGCCTTGATTTAGAAAAAGAACAGCAGCGGGAGTGTAAGCATAAGTCGTATGCCAATGGGCATCAATCAAACCGGGAATTACCGTCTTGCCGCCAGCATCTATAATTGTAGCATCCTTCGGAGCTTTAATGGATGAACTAATCTCTTTTATTAAATTGTTTTCGATCAGAATATCTCCTTCGATCAGCTTTTCATTGACGCCATCAAAGATTTTTGCATTAGTTATCAGAGTGATTGGTGTGCCATCCTGACCATGAGTATCAATACTTAGGGTCATGGCCACTACCAATAGTAAGAGTTGATAGATTTTTTTCATAATATTATTGTTCTAGTGTGTTTTTAAATACTTTTCCATCTTTCATGATGACCAGAAAGTTTTTATCAGGGTCACCTACTAATTCGAGCTTTTCTAGCGGATTGCCATCAACGATGATCAAATCAGCATAAGCGCCTTCAACAATTTTACCTAGTGGACCTTCCTGATATGGATGACGTGGGCCACTCAATTCCAGTAAGCGAGCATTCTCGGAAGTGGCTATTTTCAATACTTCATAAGGAGTAAACCATTCTCCCAATCGAACTAAATATTCACTTTGTTGCTTTGCTTTTGAGGCATCCATGAGTTGATCAGTTCCAAAAGCGAGATTTATTCCTATTTCCTTTACTTTTGGATATAATTTATCAACAGCATCTGTCACTTTTTTGAATTTTGCGGCACTAACCGGGTTAGACCACACCATATCTTGTTCTTTCATTGGTTGCGGACTTAACCATACTCCTTTTTCTTTCATTAATTTAAGCGTCTCATCAGATACAAAAAAGCCATGTTCGATACACATAACACCGGCTTCTACCGATCTGCGAACATCTTCATCCATCATCACATGAGACTGCACGTAGGTATTGTAATTGTTAGCTTCTTCTACAACTGCTCTTATTTCGTCCATTGAATATTCTCCTACATCAAGCGGGTCAAATTCGGATGATACACCACCGCCTGTACAAATTTTGATTTGAGTAGCACCCATTTTCAAAATATCCCTTGTTCTGAGACGAACTTCAGCTTCTCCATCAGATGTCATTGACATCATATTTCTTTCCCAATAATTAATGGTTGATTTATCTCTGGGTGTTTCCAATCTGCCGTAGTGATCTGCGTGACCGGTAGTCGGACTCATAAAAGGTCCGGATGGGAGAATTCGGTGCCCCGGGTATTCCCCTGCATCAATCAATTTCTTGATTGCAAATGGATTTCCTCCCGGGTCTCTTACGGTAGTAAATCCTCTTAGCAAGGTTTTTTCAGCTCCGGTCATACTGATTATAGCAACTTCAGGCATATCACCTGTATTCGCCAGAAGAATAGAAGCAGGGGTGTAGGCATAGGTAGTATGCCAATGGACATCGATTAGACCTGGAATTACAGTCTTTCCGTCTGCATCTAATACAGTAGCACCATTTGGAGCCTTGATAGAAGAACCAATCTCTTTAATTAAATTATTTTCAATGAGTATATCTCCTTCGACAAGCTTTTCATTAACCCCATCAAAGATCTGGGCGTTGGTGATCAGAGTGACAGAGGGTTCCTCCTGGCCTTGAACTGTTAAGTTTAAGGTGAGAAGGAATAAGACTGATAATAAATGTGATGTGATATATTTCATATTATATTGATAATAAAATTTATATATCCTCCAGGTTGTTAAATATCTGGTAAAAGAAGCCTATAGATTTACCGTATTCTTCTACCAAAATGCGTTCATTTACGCCATGGAAACCTTCAAATTCTTTGGTGTTTTCTAATTGAATACCAGTGATGGTAAATACATCAGGAGCAAAATCTCTGGCTTGAAAATGTTTTGAATCTGACCCTCCAATCACAAAGAATGGTGCAACTATTAAATCATTGCCCCAAATCTGGCGAATGGTTTTTTCCAAAATCTTGTAAGCCTCACTATTAGGGTCAGCAATATTGGTTGCCGGTGTCGAGGCTGAAATATCCTTTATCGTAATTCGGTCGTCCTGGATGGCATCTTTAACGTGTTGAATAATGACTTCAGGTGTGTCTCCAGGCATCGGTCTGAAATTAACAACTGCTGTTGCTGCAGGGGGTAATACATTGTCCTTTACACCAGCATTAAACATAGACACTGCAATGGTTGTATGCAACATGGCTCTCGTTAATTGGTTTTCGGACATCACATCTATAAATTGTTTTTCGAGTTCAGTCATTTCACCGTCTTTCCCGAAAGCTACAGCGGCATATAATGGTTGATTTTCTTTATCCAATTCAGGTCCCATATAACGGTATTGGCTACGAACCGCAGGATGGATTCGATATGGGAATTGTGCCGCCTCTAATTTTGTAATGGCTTTAGCTAAAATTCCGATATTTGATTCTTCTGGTGGTTGAGAAGAGTGTCCGCCTACACCATGAATAGCTAGTTCCAGGCTTAGAAAACCTTTTTGGGCAATCCCGATAAGAGCGGTGTTTTCTTTTATTCCCGGGAATATGCCTGGTACTAACGGTGCCGATTCGTCCATAACATAGGCGAACCTTTTGATACCTCGACCTTCCAAAACATCAGCAATTTTTTTAGCACCTTCTGCGCCACCAACTTCTTCATCCTGCCCAAAAACAAAATATATGGTTCTTGAAGGTTGCCAGCCTTCTTTAATTTTCATTTCTGCGGCTTCCAGGATAGCGTGAATTTGGTTTTTATCATCTAATACACCTCGACCCCAGATGTAACCATCTTTTATAGTGCCGGCAAATGGATCTACTTTCCATTCATCTCTGGAATCATCTGGTACTGGAACCACGTCTTGATGTGCATAAAATAATGCCGGCTCCAGGCTCGGGTCTTTACCTTCCCAGGTATATAACAAGCTGTATGGCCGAGGATCACCATGAAGCTCCTTTTTTAATGTTTTATGAACATTGGGATAGGCTTGCTCTAAAAACTTGTGATAATCCTCAAAAGCTTTCGTATCAAAATCACTTCTGTCTTGGTTGGATATGGTTTTAAACTGAATAGCCCTTGATAATCTGTCTACGGCCCTATCCAGATCGACATCTATTGAGATCTGATCCACTCCAGTCATTTGCATACTGGTAAAGTCTTCCAGGTTAATCGTTTCAGACGGTTCTTTATTATTGACCTCTTCAGTTTGATTCTTATTACAACCAATTATCAGGGTAATAACCAAAATCTGCATTAGAAGGAATCTTATTTTAATATTTTTAATCATAATAGGTTTTATTAATTATAATTCTGTAATGATTTTTTATATTTTACCCTTAATGGGAATAGAATTAGTATATAATCAAATGACGGACTCGGGTATGAAGTGAGTGTTTTCATCTAATTTTTTCATTCTTATTAAGTTGTTTCTTTAAAGTCATATTTCATCAGTAGTGAAATCACTAATTCAATAGATTTATATCTATGTCTATCAATTTTATTGAAGTTATTGCATAATGTAACTGGTGTATCTTTTGTATGATACCGATTAATGCAACCTGATCCGGTAATACTCCTGTTACTTCTGTGTATTTATTTCCGGCAATAGTGGAGGTTCTTATTTCCATTGAACCCAGGATTTCTTTCAAAGTCTGGGAAGGAGGGCCAAATAATTGGATATGATAATTTGCCGGGTTAGCAAATAGGTAATTGGTGGTCATAGATTTATAGATTTCATTACGACTTCTTTGATATATTAAATTTTATCTTTTAATAATTAAAAATCATCCTACTAAAGTCGCAAAAAAGTCGTATTAATCTAAAGTCTAATTAAATCAGGTTTAATTCTCTTGCTCTTTTAATCATAGATGTACGATTTGGAACATCTATTTTTCTGAAAATATTTGTTAAATGGCTTTTAACAGTTACTTCTGAAATATTCAGGGATTCAGCAATCTCTTTATTGCGTAAACCCATTGCTACAGCTTTTAACACTTCCTGTTCCCTGTATGATATCTGTCTATCATTGTTTTGTTTAATCGATATTCGTGATTCGATATCAATAAAAGAATCTATTTCTTGTGGTAATAATTCTATTAAATGTGATGGAAGTATACTTTTATCTAAAATTGATATCAATGCTGGTTCCTTAATTAAATATTCAAGAATTGGCCACCAGGTATTTCGGGTATTCGCTTCATTAATAATAGATTTTGCTAAAATTGAAGCTTTTTTATTTTTACCATTTTTATAGTAATAGTATACCTTTAACATACTTATATCCAGATAATGATATCCGTTATTAATGGAAAGTAAATATGATTCAATCTCTTTTATTCGTAAATACCCTTCCTTCATAGCCTCAGTTTGGCCAGATGAAATCAATATTTTACATTGAGTAATTATTGGCACATCCACAAAAAAGTATATTTCCATGAAATGTGTTTTGAAATTCAATTCTTTAATCTCTGATAACAAATCATTATCACTGTCATTCAACCATTTTAACCTGGCTTTTGCAGATTGATAATAGACAATAAAAGATTTGTTTTGTAATTGATTTACCAATTTATTAATATTATCTACAGTCTCTTTCGCCAGAGTATCTTCGCCTTTTATTTTATAACATAAAGCCTTCATTATCATAGAATCGAAATACAATCGATAATTCATTTTACCAATAAATTTCATTCCGCGGTCGAGAAGATCAATAGTTTCCTCAATGTTTAGCATTTGTAATGAAATATTTGCTAGCAAATAGCAGCTGTAGGATTCAATTGAATCAAATCCACTATCCCGAGAAAAATATTCAAATTCCTCAACAGTTTTTTTGACCTTTTTAAAATCTCCTGATAACAACAAAACAATTGTCTTTGCGAACAAAGTTCTTAGGTAGAGATAAGTTCCAGTTTTATATATTTTTCCCATCTCAGCTATTGACCTTAATGCCTTTTCTATTTCTCCTGACATTTGTAGTGAAATGGATAAAAACAACTCTCTTCGTGCAAAAAAAGCAGTATTATCTGTATATATATTTTTTGATTTGTTGAAAAACTCGATGGCCCCTTTTGGGTCTGAGTGAACATTTAGTTGTTGATGACCTTTATTATAAAGGATCTCTGATTTTTGTATTTCACTTAATTCGGAGTCTAATAACTTTTCTAAGGCATTAATTATAGGGGGTATTTTATCTAATTCCCATGTGTTTTCAAAGATTAGAGTCTGAGCAAGCAATAATTCAGGGTTAGTTTTTCTTATTTTTTCAGGAACTTTATCAATCCAGCGTTGGACTTGCCACCATCTATCGTTATTGAGCATATCATAACGAAATTTTGCTATTAATTCTATGGCCTTATCGTACTGATTAGATTCAATGACATAATTGATTCCTTCGTCAATCATATCATTATCGGCAAACCATTCGCTTATATGACTGTATAATGATTGTGTTTCCTCAGGCTTATTTTCAAACGAAATCTTTAAAAGAATTTCTCTAAAAAAATGATGGAATCTGTACCATTTCCCTTGTTCATCCAATTGTGTGATAAATAAATTTTGATCCTTTAACACCTCTATTATGTTGGCATCGAAATTCCATTTATTGCCACTAAATTTCACTATGGAACGGAGAAGGTCCTCATTGAATTTTTTACATAATGAAAAACTTAATAGGAAATCGGGTAAGTTATCGTCTAAATTTTCAATAAGGTTTTTAACAATCCTGCTTATATCATGTGACATAAGTAATGATGAATTTAATGATATTGATCTATTCTTTCTTACTAATGAAATAGCCAGTTTGATCCCAAGTATCCAGCCCTCTGCATGGTCTTCAAAATTTTTCAATTCATTTTCAGAAATAGAAATATCTAGATTTGATTCAATTAGCTCCACGATTTCATTATGATCAAGAGCTAATTCTTTCATTCTTATTTCCTGTAATTTCTCATATACTTTCAGATCAAAAGTATTAAAGGGAGGATCTAATCTGGATATAATTATGAACTTCAAATAGCGGGTACTATATTTAATACATGTTTCAACTATTGAGTGAATATCAATATCGGTAATGAGATGGTAATCCTCAAGAATTATATATAAAGGCTCCTCTATTTCATCTAATTCATTTATAAAAACTTCTTTTAGCTTATCCTTATTTACTAATCGATGGTTGGATATCAATGAATTGAAATTATAGAACTTATTCGGGTATATCTCTTGAAGTCCAGTTACAAGATATTCTAAAAATATGTTTAAATGATTTTGATCTTCATCCAAATTCAACCATAAATAATTTACAGAATGATTATCCAACCACTGACTCACTGCTACAGATTTACCGTACCCCGCCGGTGCACATACCAATGTTGAAACTGGTATTCCATTGAATATTTTATTTATTCTGGGTCTTGAAATAATCTGAGTACCAAGTACAGGCTTATGGAATTTCGTATTTAGCATTTAATACTTTAATTTTTCCAATTATTAATATAAATAATATAAGCTTAATATTTAAAGTTTTATTTTCTGAATGTACATAGTTTAATATCAACATAATATTGACTTAACATTAGATACGGTGAGTTTTCAATAAGATGCTTTTCTCAGATAATGCAGTAATTATGTATTTATGATTTATTAAAATGATTTTTTTGTCTTTACTGATATTATAGAGAATTGTATTGTTGAAATATTCCAGAGGCTCAATCTATTCTATTTAAAATAATTCTATCTGCTTAATTTAAATAATACAATTATTAAATTAATAGGACAATATCAGACAATATCCTGTTTCGTACATGTTTAACATTATTATCTTATATATTTCTTTATTATTTTTTGTTAGTGCTACTGTTTTACAAGCACAGCAAGATTCTACAGTTCATAGTAATCTTACGAAAAAAGAAATCAGGAATTTGAAGAGGAAGCAATTTAAACAGGATGGTGAAAGATTATTTCTTAGATTAAATAATGTATTTGCTAATTTAAATACCACTTTCTCCTTTAATAAAGAAAATAGTATTGTATCTATTAAATACGGTCTTGAGGATAACCTGGGACTAGCATCCAATCGTTCTTTTCTTAATACTATTTTTTATTACCGCTTTACTCCCAGAAGTGGAATTATAGCTCAATATTATGGTATAAATCGTTCTAGAAGTTCAATTTCTAAAAGTGAAATAGTATTTCTTAGTGATACCTTATCATAAGATTTCAGGTTCAGGACTTATTTCAGAACGAATGTAATCAGTGCAGGTTATTTATATACTATTCAGGATACAGGGAATTCTTTTTTAGGTGCCTATTTTAATTTATATACGATGCAACTATCAACCGGTATCACATCTGATATTGGACAGATTAATGAAGAGTTTAAATATGTAGTGCCACTGCCGAATTTTGGGTTGATGATTCATTTTCAGATAGCAGACTGGGTAACTTTTCAATCAAAAGTGGGTGTTTTTAGTATTGATATTGATGAATTTAACGGTTCATTATTTGATATGAATTTGAGTTTGGAATTTTTCCCTTTGGACTGGCTGGGAGGTAGTCTTAGTTATCAACAGTTTGATATTAACGTATTCATGCCATATAAAGGATTTGAAGCTGGCGTAAAATATAGTTTTAAAGGTCCTTCTGTCGGATTGGTATGTGTTTTTTAATAAATGATACATTATTTAATAAAGGAGAATTTATATAAAATGTCCTTTTACTTAAAAATTTGATTTATCTTTTATTAATACCCCGTTTGTAAATACAAATTTCCTTCTGCCATCGGATAAAAGGAATTAATTTCTTAATTTGAATAAAACCCTCTACCATGGCAGAATTTAATATTACAATTAACGGAAAGGAACAAACTGTTGATGCAGATCCGCAAACACCTCTTCTTTGGGTATTAAGAGATCATCTCAATTTAGTAGGAACTAAATATGGATGTGGAATTGCTCAATGTGGTGCCTGTACAGTCCATTTTAATGGCACAGCAGTACGTTCCTGTCAGCTTCCCATCTCTACAGCTGCAAATAATGAAATAGTAACTATCGAAGGCCTTTCAGAAAAAGGAGATCATCCGGTACAGAAGGCCTGGTTAGAGCATGACGTTCCCCAATGCGGATATTGCCAGGCAGGCCAAATAATGACTGCTACAGCATTATTGAAAAAGAATCCTAATCCCAGCGATAAAGAAATTGAAAATGCCATGTATGGCAATATTTGTCGTTGCGGCACTTATACCCGTATAAAAGCTGCCATTAAAACAGCAGCCAAATCCGAACAATCTTAATTGTCAGTCAATTTAAAACCCAGGAAAAATGAGCAAGGTAAAAACAGGAATTGGACGAAGATCCTTTATAAAAAGTGTCTCTTTTGCCGGAGGTGGACTGTTGATCGGTTTCAACTGGCTGGCATGTAAACGACCGAATGAAGATGGCGTTGAGGAAATGGTTCTCGAAATGCCGGAAGAATGGTTTGAGATCAATGGCTATTTAAAAATCGGGGATAATGGTGTCGTAACAATATATTCTCCTAATCCGGAGATCGGTCAGAATGTTAAAACTTCAATGCCGATGATAGTCGCTGAAGAGTTGGATGTGGATTGGGATATGGTCGTAGTTGAGCAGGCTCCATTGAATACAGATATATTCACCCGTCAGCTGGCAGGAGGTAGCCAATCCATACGCCAGGGATGGGAATCTCTCAGAACAGCAGGAGCTACAGCCAGGCAAATGTTACTCATCGCTGCAGCTAATCAATTGGAAGCAGATGTAGCTGATCTTACGGTAGATAAGGGTGTGATTTCTCATAAAGGTTCAGATCGCAAACTTGAATATGGAGAGGTAGCAAAAGCTGCATCTCAAGTTGCAGTTCCAGAAGAAGTAGAATTAAAAGATAATAATGATTTCAAAATCATCGGTACATCCCGAAAGAATGTTGACGGGAAGAAAATAGTTACCGGTCAGCCACTTTACGGACTGGATGTCTATAAAGATGGAATGTTGATTGCAATGGTGGTACAGCCACCGGCATTTGGAATGCAGTTTAAAAGCATGAATGCCGATGAGGTCAAATCCATGCCCGGGATTGTTGATGTTTTTACCATTGATACCTATCCGGAAGATATGGAAAAGGAATGGAGCGATACAGCGGCTTTTTCCAAACTCGCTGTCGTTGTAGGGGAAACAACCTGGCAGGTTATGCAGGCCAAAAAAGCATTGAATGTTGAGTGGGAATTGAATCCTGACCTGGTAAAGAAAATGCAAATTCTGGAGAAATCAGCCGGAATGGATGGTACCAGCGGATTAGAAAATACTAATATTCATGCCACATTGATGGCTGAAACCGGAGCCCGAAATTCGGAAGTGGTACGACGTGATGGAGACCCTGAAGCTGAATTCAAAAAAGCTTCAAGGATTATTGAACGAACCTATACTTGCCCATTCCTGGCACATAATTGCCTGGAACCAATGAATTTCTTTGCGAATGTGACTGAAGACAAAGCTGAATTATTAGGTCCGATACAAACACCTGAATATGCAGAAAAAAGTGTGAATAAACGTCTGGGGTTTGAACTTGAAGACATCGATATTCAAATGACCCGTATGGGAGGTGGTTTTGGACGAAGGCTTTATGGTCACTTTTTGGTAGAAGCAGCTGTGATTTCTCAAAAAATGGGCAAACCAATTAAGCTCGTTTATAGCCGTGAGGATGATATGACCAACGGAGTTTATCGTCCGGCGTATCATGTGACCTATCGTGCTGCACTTGATGAAAACAATAACCTGACGGCATTTCATGTCAATGCAGGAGGTATTCCGGAAAGTCCACTATTTGCAAATCGATTTCCTGCAGGTGCTGTAGATAATTACCTGGCTGAAAGCTGGTCTATCGATACAAATATTTCAGTTGGTGCATTCAGAGCACCACGTTCTAACTTTATTGCAGGAGCAGAGCAGTCCTTCCTAGATGAACTTGCTGAAGAAATGGGAAAAGATCCTATCCAATTCAGACTGGATATGCTGAAACGTGCTGAAAATGATCCGGTAGGAGAAAAGAATGATTATGACCCTGCAAGATATGCCGGGGTATTGGAAATGGTGCGAGAAAAGTCAAACTGGGGTAAAGAAACTTCAAATGTGGCTCGGGGAGTGTCAGCTTATTATTGTCATAACTCCTATGTTGCCCAGATTTTGGATATGAGTGTTAATGGTGATCAACCCGTGATTCATAAAGTTACCTGCGCGGTTGATTGTGGTATTGTGGTCAATCCAGATGCTGCGAAAAACATGGTAGAAGGAGGGACAGTTGATGGAATCGGTCATGCAATGTATAGCCAGATGACCTTTAAAGAAGGAGAACCACAGCATAATAATTTTGACAGCTATCGATTGATTCGTCACCCGGAAGCACCAAAAGAAATTGATGTTTATTTCATTGAAAACGGAATCGACCCTACAGGACTTGGCGAACCTCCTTTTCCTCCGATAATGGGAGCACTGGCTAACGCTTTATATAAAGCCACAGGGAAGAGGTTCTACAATCAGCCTTTTATCAATGAATTAAAAAGTGGAGTAAAGGTTAAAGGCTAAGGATTTGAAAACCGCTGAAATGAATAAAGTCATAAAATTCAAATGCTGGGTAGAAGAAGATAATGAACGATTCTTTGGTCCGGGTCCGAATCAATTGTTGAAAGGGATCCAAAGTGAAGGATCATTATCCAAGGCTGCCGGTCTAATGAATATGTCGTATAAAAAGGCCTGGGAGATGGTTCAAAGACTCAATCAGCATTCTGTCGAACCTATGGTTATTCTTAAAAAAGGAGGTCAGCATGGAGGTGGTGCTGAAGTGACTTCTCATGGACAAAAAGTAATGATGGAGTTTGAAAACCTTCAAATGAAGATTAATGAACTTCTCATGGAAAATAATGAATTAACCAAAATGTTGAAATAGATAATAAGGCTTAAGTTTAGTCTTAAGCCTTATATTTAGCTTGTCGATATATACAAGCATACATAACGAAACAATGAAAAGAAGAAATAGAATATACCTTGATTATAATGCAACTACCCCTGTTGATACAGAGGTTTTAGAATCCATGTTGCCCTATTTCAATGAGATCTATGGTAATGCTAGTAGTGACCATTCTTTTGGATGGGAATCAGATGAAGCAGTAGAATTAGCCAGGGAACAATTAGCAGACTTGTTGAATTGCAATCCGACAGAAATCATTTTTACCTCGGGGGCTACAGAAGCTGCTAATATTGCTATCCATGGATATTGTAAAGCAAATCAATCAAATGGAAATCATATTATCACCTGCAAAACAGAGCATAAGGCGGTATTAGATACACTGCAGAATTTGGAGAAACAGGGCTTTGATCTCACTTATTTAGATGTCGATAGGGAGGGGAATATTGATATTAAAGAATTAGAAAATTCTATCAATTCTCAAACGATCCTTGTTTGCCTAATGATGGCGAATAATGAAACAGGACTTATTCACCCAATTGAAGATATCAGTGATGTTGTTCATGGTAAAGGAGTGAAGTTACTTAGTGACATTACACAAGCTATAGGTAAAATACCCGTGGATTTACAGGAAATTGATCCGGATCTAGCCTTCTTTTCATCCCATAAAATTTACGGACCAAAGGGTGTGGGTGCTCTGTTCATTAATAAAAGTAATAAACTAAAAATTGATCCTCATTTTTATGGTGGCGGTCAGGAATATGGTATGAGACCGGGAACCTTGAATGTTCCGGGAATTGTCGGTTTTGCCAATGCTGCAGAGGTGGTTTTAACTGATCTTGAAGAGGAAAATGAAAGAATATTGTCATTGCGGAACAAGCTGGAAAATCAATTACTAAATATTGATTGTGCCAAATTAAATTCAGGAGCCTCTAAAAGGCTACCGAATACTATCAATATATCATTTGAAAATATTGAAGGATCAAATTTATTAAGAAGACTAAATACACTTGCGCTATCAAGAGGCTCTGCATGCAGTGCTAATACCTTGAAGCCCTCTCATGTATTAAAGGCAATGGGATTAAGTGATGAGTTGGCGTTATCATCAATTCGAATCAGTTTGGGAAGAAATACAACTATAGAAGAAGTTGAATACGCTGCTGAAGAAATTAGAAAAGCTGTCGATGAATTAAAAGTCTCAGCGGTATGAGAGAGATCGATGCAATATTATCCAGGTATAATTCCTTAAAGAGTGACGGGACAGAAAGTGTATTGGCTACTGTCGTTCATGTAGAAGGCTCGTCCTATCGGAGAGCAGGTGCAAGAATGCTGGTTGATGCCTTCGGTAATATTACTGGTGCAATCAGTGGTGGATGTCTTGAAGGTGATGCTTTAAGAAAGGCTTTGAATGCCTTAAATCAACAGGAAAATAAATTAATAACCTATGACACCAGCAATGAAGATGATGTAATAATCGGAGCTCAGCTAGGTTGTAATGGCATTATCCAGGTATTATTTGAACCGATAGATTATGAAAAGCATTATAATCCATGTGAGCTACTGAATATAGCCGCAGAACAGGATAAATCATTAGCAATCATTATTCGATTCAATCTGGATAAGTCCAAAGAACAATTTGGTACGACTATGCTGGTAACAAATGACTCAACGATTATCGGAAATGATAGTCCTGATGATTTGAAAGGTCTTGTTCTTGAACATTCAGTGAAAGCTATTAAAAACAATAGTCCTTATTTTGTGGAAATTTCTACTGAAGATTCCGAAGGCAATTTATTTATTCAGGTTTATCAGCCTCCGATAAAATTGATTTTAGTTGGAGCCGGTAATGATGCCCAAATTTTATCCCAACAGGCGGAACTATTAGGTTGGAAAGTTATTGTGACTGATGGCAGACCTACCCATGCTAACAAAAACCGCTTTACTTCTTCCTGCCAGGTTATTGTCACAAAGCCCGAAGAAACACTTAATAATATATCATTAGATGATCGCAGTTGTGTTGTGTTGATGAGCCATAATTACAATTATGATCTGGCTGTGCTGAAATTATTGATCAATCAGGAAGAAATACCCTATATCGGGATTTTAGGACCGGTAAAAAAGTATAATCGTATGCTTGAAGATCTAAAAAATGAAGGTTTTGATCTTCAGAAGTCATTTTTAAATAAAATTCATGCACCTGTTGGACTGGAGATCGGGGCAGAGACTCCCGCCGAAATAGGACTTTCCATTCTTTCAGAAATACAAGCAGTGCTTACAGGAAATAATGCCAGGCCACTTAAAGAAAAAGATGGTCCGATACACGATAAAAATGATAATCAATTTAAAGAAGCCAGGGTTTGAAGCAGGATAACATAATAGGAGTGATAATACTGGCAGCTGGATCATCCAGCAGGCTGGGGTTTCCTAAACAACTGGTTCAGTTTCATGGAAAACCTTTGCTTCAACATGTAATCGATGTTACTGATTCTATTCCTTTAAGAGTTAAGGTTTTGGTATTGGGAGCAGAAACAGATGAAATTAAGAAACAGATCAATACTACCGATTTTAAAGTAGTAATTAATGAGAATTGGAATGAAGGAATCGCATCAAGTATCCGGTCAGGTTTGAAAGCAGCACAGGATGTAGATCCTGAATTAGAACACGTGGTGATTTTGCTGTCAGATCAACCTTTTATTGAGAGAAATAATTTGATCAACCTTATTGAAGTACAGCTAAAGGGGCAAAATCATGCTACCTATTCAGAGTATGAAAATGAAATCGGAGTACCTGCCATATTTTCTAAAGATGTATTTAAAGATCTTGAAAAGCTTAGTGGTGACCAGGGAGCGAAAAAATTAATCCACAGGGATAATTTTGAATTCAAGACAGTGAAGTTTGATAAAGGAATATTTGATGTAGATACCCAGGTTGATGTCGACCGATTAAAACAGTACGAATAACAATGAAAATTAATATTAAATATTTCGGGATGATCGCCGAAGCTGCAGGCAAAAATGAAGAGACTCTGGAAATCTCAGAAGGAATGTCTGTATCTGATTTGAAAGATCAGCAAATCAAAAAGTACCAGATTCCTGATCCTGAGTCTGTTCAACTTGCAGTAAATCAGGATTTAGAATCATCAGTCGAATTAAATGAAGGTGATGAGGTGGCATTTTTACCACCTTTTGCAGGAGGGTAATGAGATACGAAAGACAAATAAAACTTAATGAGGTAGGATCCTCAGGACAAGCCAGACTACATAAGGCCAGTGTATTAATCGTTGGTGTTGGAGGCTTGGGATGTCCTGCTGCGCAATATCTCACCGGAGCAGGTGTTGGTAAAATTGGTTTAATGGATCACGACAAGGTCTCAATAACCAACCTTCATCGTCAGGTTTTATATACTGAATCTGATATTGGGAAACCCAAAGCGCTTGTTGCAGTAAACAAATTGAGGCAGCTAAATAGTGAGGTGCAATTAATTCCTATTGAAGAATCATTGAATATTGAAAATGCCAAATTGTGGTTTAGTCAATTTGACCTGATCATTGACGGAACAGATAATTTTGAAACCAAATACCTGATCAATGATGCTTGTATCCTGACCGGAAAGCCCTGGATTTATGCATCAATTTATAAAAATGAGGGGCAAATATCAGTGTTTAATTACCGTAATGGTCCAACATATCGATGCCTGTTTCCTTCACCAACCCGTGAAAACATTAGTTGTGAAGCTACAGGAGTACTGGGAGTTACTCCGGGAATATTGGGTACAATGCAGGCAGCTGAAGCACTTAAAGTATTACTTGATATTGGTAATGTGCTTTCCGGTAAATTGAAATTGATCAATATTCTTTCAGGTACCGAACAAACCTTAACTATTAAAGCAAAACCGGGTGAAATTGAGTTGATAAAAGTAAATGGCATCCAGCCTGTTAGGGTAAACTGTGAGATAGGAGATAAAAAGAGGATTTACCTTGATGTGCGAGAAGAGTTCGAACTACCAACGGTGGTTTCTGAGAATGTCATTCATATTCCTTTAGGGAAGTTAGAAGAACGGTTTGAAGAAATACCAAATGAGCAGGAAGTACTGGTGTTTTGTCAATCAGGATCCAGAAGTTTGAAAGCAATTGATTTACTTAAAGAGAATTTCGGATTTCATAATTTAAAAAATGTTGAAGGTGGAATTGAAACAATTATAAATGGATAAGAAAAAAACAAAAAAAGTGTTTATACAGGGAGCCATTCCCCCGGAAAAGATAGCTCAGTCAATAGCAAATCATCAATCAAAGACCAATATTGGTGCGCATAGTATCTTTCTTGGGCAGGTTAGAGCTGATGAAATAGATGGTAATGAAGTGCGTTCTATTGAGTATACTGCATATGAGGATATGGCTGAGCAGGTTTTTCACGAAATCAGGGAAGCTGCTTTTTCTAAATTTGATATGACTTGTGCTCATATTTATCACAGTCTTGGAGAAGTAAAAGCAGGGGAATTATGTCTATTTGTTTTTACATCATCTGCTCATCGAAAAACAGCTATTGAAGCATGTAATTATCTGGTAGAAGAAATCAAGGCCCGAGTGCCCATTTTCGGTAAGGAAATTTTCGAAGATGAAACCCATCAATGGAAAGTAAATAAATGATTGATATAACACATAAAGTTACAACGCTAAGAGAAGCAACTGCCCTGGCAGTGGTGAAAACCAGTAGTCAGGAAACGATAGATCGAATAAAAGAAAATACTGTGCCCAAAGGTAATGTTTTCGAAATGTCGAAAGCAGCCGGTTTACTTGGAGTGAAGAAAACACCTGATCTATTGCCAGATTGCCATCCTCTACCCATAGAGTATACAGGTATCGATTTTGAAATATCAGGATTAGAAATACACATTTCGATGACTGTAAAGACAATTTATAAGACTGGTGTTGAAGTTGAAGCAATGCACGGAGCCAGTATCGTTGCGCTGACAATGTATGATATGCTAAAACCCATTGATAAAAACGTGGAAATTGGCGCGATCAGATTGGAAAAGAAAAAGGGAGGCAAATCGTCGTTTAAAATCAATGCCGATGGATTAAAGGCTCATGTGGTAGTTTGCTCCGATACAATATCAAAAGGCAAAGGAGTGGATAAGGCAGGTGAAGCTATTGTTTCAAAATTAGCTGAGCTTGGTATAGAGGCTAAAAAATCAATTATACCTGATGACCCTGAATCGATCAGATCCATTCTGAGTGAAAATACAGCAGATATGATCATTTATACCGGGGGGACTGGCGTAGGGCCAAGAGATGTAACTCCTGACACGATAGAGCCATTGCTTGACCTCAGGTTAAAAGGGGTGGAAGAACAGATGAGAAACTATGGTCAACAACGGATGCCTTATGCTATGTTGTCAAGATCAGTCGCTGGAATGAAGAACGGTAAAGTGGTTTTGGCTTTGCCCGGATCTACTAAAGGAGCCGTAGAATGTATGGATTCAGTTTTTCCACATATTTTACATGTTTATAAAGTGATAGAAGGGAAAAGACATGACTAACAAGAAAATAGTAGACAAATTTGGAAGACCACACACCTACCTCAGAATATCACTGACAGACCGGTGCAATCTTCGATGTTTCTACTGTATGCCGGAAGATGGAATTCAACTTATGGACAAACCTAATATCATGAGTCTTGAAGAGATCATTGCTCTCTCTGCTATATTTCGTATTCTGGGAGTTGACACCATTCGCCTGACCGGTGGAGAGCCGCTTGTCAGGAAAAATTTCGGTTATCTTGTTGAAGAACTGTCAAAACTGGGATTGACCTTAAAGATCACTACCAATGGTATTCTCCTGGATAAATACCTCGATCTGTTTCAAAAAATAGGATTAAATAAAATAAACCTCAGTTTGGATACACTGGATAAAGTCAATTCGGTCTTCATTACTAAACGAGATTATTTTGACCGGATCATGACAAACATGGAAAAAGCTCTTGAAATGGATATGGAGCTTAAGCTTAATTTTGTGTTGATCAAAGGAGTGAACGATAAAGAAATCAATGATTTTGTAGAACTCACCCGGCATAAAAATTTAACCGTTAAGTTCATCGAATTTATGCCTTTTAAAGGAAATAAATGGGATTGGAGCAAAGGTGTTGGAAAGCAAGAGATACTGGATACCGTGTCTCATAAATTTGGTGAAGTTGAAGAACTCGTAAACCCGAAACACAGTACATCCAACAATTACAAAGTCCCTGGTCATATTGGCAGTTTCGCCATTGTCAGTACGATAACTAATCCATTTTGCAGCGAATGTAATAGGATCAGGTTAACAGCCGATGGGAAAATGAAGAACTGCCTGTTTGCTAATTCAGAAACCGATCTGCTTACTCCATTTCGTAATGGAGAAGAAATGGAGGAGCTTATAATCAATGCAATAAAGACCAAAAAATATTCCCGTGACGGAATGGATGTTAAGATGGATGCAGAGCATTATGAGAAAAACAGATCAATGATATCAATAGGTGGATAATGGTAACAATAGAAGAAGCACAAACGATTATCTCAAACCAAAACATAGAGTTTGAATCAGAATTAGTTCCATTGAATGACAGCCTGGGTTACTCACTGGCAGAAGATATTATTGCGCCATTTAATATCCCTTCCTTTGATAATTCAGCAATGGATGGATACGCATTATGTGGAATTTCAAAAGAGTATGAGATTGTTGGAGAAATAGCTGCAGGTGATACTGGAAATATCTCCTTGAACAACGGGCATGCAGTAAGAATTTTTACTGGGGCAAAGGTGCCGGAAAATACAACTGCTGTTATGATGCAGGAGAAAACTAATGTAGAAGGAAGTAAACTAATACTAGATCAGGAACCAGCTGAAGGACAGTGTATTAGGCGAAAAGGAGAGGAGTTACAAGAAGGTCAGATAGTATTTGAAAAGAATTATACCATTTCACCAGCAGGTATCGGATTGATCGGTAGTCTTGGGAAAGAAAAGGTTCGGGTATTTAGCAAGCCAAAGATCAATCTGATTACTACAGGTAATGAGCTGATCGAGCCAGGAAAGCCAAAACAGGAAGGACAAATTTATGAATCAAATAGCTATGCAATTTCATCAGCCTGTGAGCAATTTGGTTTCTTATGCCAGACCAGGATCCATATTAAAGATGCCTTTGAGGCGATAAAAAAAGGTATCAAAGAAAAGCTTGAAGTCTCAGATGTATTAATTCTTTGTGGCGGAATATCAGTCGGAGATTATGATTTTGTGAAAGAAGCCCTGGAAGAAAACGGGGTAGAAGAGCTTTTTTATAAGGTATACCAAAAACCGGGTAAGCCTCTTTACTTTGGTAAGAAAGGAAATAAATATGTGTTCGCCCTACCAGGAAATCCAGCCTCATCATTAAGTTGTTTTTATATCTATGTGTTACCATTTTTACAAAAACTGAGTGGTATGAAGGAAGTCGGATTGGATAAGTTTTCACTACCGATCTCCCATGATTTTGAAAATAAATCTGACCGCCCGTCATTCTTAAAAGCACAAGTATTTAACAATCAAGTTGAAGTATTAAATGGTCAGAGTTCCTCAATGCTTCATTCTTTAGCAGTTGGCAATGCCTTAGCATACATTGATGCGGAAACCCGCTTTAAAAAAGGAGACGAAATTAGTTGCTATATGATTTTTTGAAATGGCATTAGAATATCTTCCATTTATATTTTTCTTTGTGGCCTTATTCTATAGTTCGGTAGGATTTGGAGGCGGATCCAGCTACCTGGCTATTTTGAGTCTGCTATTAACCGATTTTTACGAAATCAGGTCCACAGCTTTGGTTTTAAATGCCTGTGTGGTATCTATTGGAACAATCATGTTTATTAAAAATGGTGTGCTTAAGCTGAAATTGGTATGGCCTTTTTTTCTTTTCAGCATTCCTATGGCTTACCTGGGTGCAACGGTGGAATTAACCCAAAGTACATTTTTCATTATTTTGGGGTCTGCTTTACTACTTGCCGGTATATTTATGGTGTTGAAATATATACGAACAGACCTGAATTCAAAAGAATTATCAAAATCGGTGAAATTTCTACTTGGTGGAGTGATAGGATTTCTATCCGGTGTTTCTGGTATAGGTGGCGGGATATTTTTATCTCCGACACTCAATTTATTAAACTGGAAAAATGCACTTGTAGTAGCTTCTTTAGCCTCAGTATTTATTTTAGTTAATTCAATATCAGGTATTATAGGATTGACAGTAGCTGGAACTTTTGTAATCAATTATGATCTGGTAATCAACCTGATTATTGCAGTTGTACTTGGTGGATTGGTGGGATCTTATATTTCCAATAAAAAATTAGATATGAGAGTTATTGGTATCCTTACAGCTATTTTAATCTTATATGTCGGACTTAGATTGATCCTGATCCATGGATTTGATATTCAAATCTGATATTATTAATGCTATTTTGAGATCTTAGTAAAGCGCATATCAAATTCAAATTAATAGAGAAATTGCTAATGTAAATAAAAAAATGACCATGAAATTATCATGGTCACTTGTGTGGCTCATTATTTAGTTATTAGTTTGGTGATGGCACAGTAAATACTTTAAGCATTCCTTTTGAAGCAGAATCAGGAACCTCAGCAATCCAGGCATAAGTACCCGGTTTTAAGTTAACATAGTAATATGCTGTTCCTGATAACATTTCCATCGACCCTCCCATAAATGTGGTTCCTTCAGGTGAATGAACAGTTAAACCTTCTACTGTTGACCAGTTCATATATAATCCTAACTCATTAAGTAGTGAAGTATCATATCCATTATCAAATCGAACTAACTGAACATTATGCCCGACAAGATTAGAATAGGTAGTTTGATCTAAATAATGGATTGCCACTGTATGCTTACCCGGACGGATAGTCTCAGGATGTTGAATACCGTCTATTGAAGAAACGGTAACATCAATTGAAGGCTTTGGTTCTTTCACATCTGCATACGAAGAGGAAACTACCAGTGTTTCTAACATACCTGTATAAGAGTGGAAAAGCTGGTCGTCATCTTTTATGTAACATTCTGCAATATATGTTCCCGGTTCAAGGTACACAGAAGTTTGACTCACATGTCCACCAGCTGTTATCCCAGGACCTCCAACTACAGCAGCTCCGGGATTAAAAAACCATGGCGCAACACCTAATAATTCTCCAACAAGATTATTGACAAATGTTCCATAATCTATATTTCCCTGGATATATGGATTAAATTCATCTTGGAAAGGTGTAGTGATTACCTGGTGCCAATAGTCCTTAATTGACAGATCTGCTGCTTCAGCAGCTTCAATTGCCTCTTGAGGTACATGGTAAAATAATGCAAAGTGATCTGAGTGAGTTGGATTTACAAGCTTCATGGTTACCCAGCCAGCGTCGACCTCTTGGGTACTAAAATTATATGCATGTTCGCCTGTTCCTTCATCATGAAAAACAGTCATCTCCAAGGAATTTTTTTGGAGATAAGCTTGATCTCTGGCATTATCGTTTGCATTAGCCAGGCCTTTTAATTCAGGATTTCCAGGGTTGACCATGGATTCTTCCTGACAAGAAATTAAAAATAGGGCTGCTAAAAAGATCCAGCCTGTAAGGTTGTATAATCGTATCGTATTCATTATTAAACGGGTTTGGTGATAGAATAATTGATTATAGTTTTTTGTTATTAGCAATTCTAATGTTCAGGTCTTTGTTAAATATTAGTTTACTCTTAGATTTCATCTAAGACTTTTTTTGTATGTATCTAATTATTTATTAGATTAAAGTAAGAGGAGTCAGAGATGAATGAATTACATGTTCTTGGGAATTTATTGTTATTAGACAATAGTGGTAATTATAGCCAGTCTTTTCTTGCTGGTCCTAAACGACTGGGACTTTTGATCTATCTTGTTTTAGGTCATCCAGACCATTTTTATCGCAGAGACAGGCTCACATCATTATTTTGGCCAGATTTATCTCAACATGCTGCTCGAAATTCTTTAAGTAACATGCTTCACCAAATACGAAGTGTTCTTGGAAAGGATGCTTTCGATAATCGGGGTAATGAGGAAATCAGGCTTAACAAAGAAAGTATCTGGTGTGATGCATTGAAATTTCAGGAAGCGGTAAAAGAAAATGAATTTTTGAAAGCACTGGATTTATATCATGGAGATCTCCTTATAGGGTTTCATCCGGGAAATGTGTCAAATGAATATATTACCTGGCTTGATAATATGAGAAATTATTTCCGGGAAAAAGCTGCTCAATCAGCCTGGAAATTATCTGAAAAGTTTAGCGGTGATTACCGTATTGAATGGGCCAGGAAAGCACTGGATCTTTCTGATTTTGATGAAGCTGCCTATATAAGAATGCTTCAAATTCTGGATCAGGAAGGAAAAAGGTCAGAAGCATTAAAGCTATTTAAGCAATTTGAAAAAGAAGCTTATGAAGACTGGGGAATAACTCCTTCTACTGAAATTATTAATTTAACAGATTCTATTCGGTCTAATCATAAAATATCTAATGGAGATTTAAAGTCATCACGGAAAGGTCTGGCGATCCTTCCATTTGAAACCTTAGGGAAAGAAGATGCAAAGGTTTTTACCCGGGGAATTCATGATGACCTTTTAACGAGGCTTTCAAGTATTTCAGGAGTAGAAGTTACTTCCAGAACATCGGTACTTAAATATCAACATAAACTCGTTAGCCTTAGTGAGATTTCACGAGAATTGCATGTGAATTGGGTTGTCGAAGGTAGTGTGCAACAAATTGAAGATTTGGTTCAGGTACGTGTTTGGCTCGTAAATACACAAACAGACCGTCAAATTTGGTCTAATAATTTTCAGGGAGAACTCAATGCTACCAATTTGTTTGACATACAATCAGATATCACAAAACAAATTGCCTCAGCACTTGAGACCACCTTAACTCCAAATGAGAAAAAACAAGTTGAAAAGAAATCCACTAATAATTTAACAGCTTATCGACTGTATATGCAAGGATGGGCATGCATTGAGCAGCGAACAGAAAAAGGAATGCGTCGAGGGATGGACCATTTTGATCAGGCCATGAACCTGGATGAAAAATTTGCACTTGCCAGGGTAGGTAAAGCTTTTGCTGTACTTGGTTTGTTTGGTTATGGGTATTTACCAGCTGAAGAAACTCTTCCCTGTGCTGAAAAACTAATAAAAGAAGCTATACAAATAGATTCTGATCTGGCAGAAGCCCACGCTGCGTTAGGAGTTCTTCAGAATAGTTATCAAAAAGGAACTGAAGCGTCTAAAAGTCTTCATACGGCGATTAAACTAAGGCCCGGCTATGCGAATGCCCATAATAAGTTGAGTTGGAATAGCCAGTTAATTGGAAAGCCAGATATTGCGATGTCAAGTGGTAAAAGAGCAGTTGAACTTGACCCATTCTCTCCTGAGGCTAATATTAATTTGGCATTTTCTTGTTTGATTAACAGAAAA
This sequence comes from Mangrovivirga halotolerans, assembly GCF_026241165.1. GTDB lineage: Bacteria > Bacteroidota > Bacteroidia > Cytophagales > Cyclobacteriaceae > Mangrovivirga > Mangrovivirga halotolerans. Next base: position 79,140 of record NZ_JAPFQN010000005.1, read on the forward strand.
ACAAACCTGGCTCTTGATTATGTAATTAAAGGAAAAGAACTACAATCAGACTGGACAACTGTAGATTTTTATCACAGTATTATTCTATTTCATTTAGGTGAATATAATGCTTCTCAAAAAGCATTAGGTAATATAGCAGTCGAATGGGCACCCGGAGGTCCCGAATTGATTAAAACTCTGCTTCTTCTAAAGATGGATGGAGAAGCCGAAAGTAACGATATTGACAAAGATAATTTAACCTTAGCGGTAGTTTCAGCAGCCAATGGAGATATAGAGCAATCACTTGCTTTACTTAATAGATGTAATGACTGGAAACCCTGGCCAACGCTACTTATTCGATATCTATTTCCTTCAATTCTCGATCATGTGCGTGAGCATCCAGAATTTCAGATAGTTAAAAATCGCATTAATACTTGCTGGAATTTATGATTGCTGTACATGTCGGCCAAAAGAATAAGAGGAAGAGGCATAATAACTAAATGAAATTTCACAATTATTTCGTCTCCATTTAACATCAGCTCAAGCATTGACATTTGTCATATATTTTTAACTAATATGAAAGTACCTTAATCAAATATGATCCATCAGGTATGGTCAATGATGATTTTATAAATAGGGCGCGGGATATAATCCTAAATAACATCGAAGATGAAGGTTTTGGCGTTTCATCTCTGGCTGATAAGCTTAATTTAAGTCGATCTCAGACAAATAGAAAAATTAAGGCCATTACAGGAGCGTCAGCAAGCCATTTTATCAAAGAGGTCCGGCTTGACAAGGCTAAAGAATTACTCAAAAATAGTGATCTTAATATTTCGGAAATAGCCTTCCTCACTGGATTTGGAAGTTTGTCATATTTTGATAAATGCTTTCATGAAAAATATGGAATAACTCCGGGTACATTTAAAAAGTCTGAGTCCACTATCTTAACACTAAATCCAGCTGATAAATCTTTCCCTGCAAATAAATATTGGATTTCCTCTGTTATTGGGTTTTCACTGTTAATTATTGTCTTCCTTCTATTAGGTAGCTATTTTGATGAAAATGAAAGAAATGTTAACGTTTACATATTACCTATTACTGTAGAATCTGAAAATAGAGAATATGATTATCTTTCCAAAGGCTTCAGTAGTGCAATGAAGGATGAATTAAACACATACAGTGAACAATTTGATTTTCTGAATTATAGTATACATTCTATTGATGATTTAGAAATAGATATTACCGAATCTTTCGATACTTCAGGTGATTTCATCATAATCTCAGGAACAATTAAACAACAACTTGATTCCTTTAAAATAAGCATTCAAATATTGGTAAATAATAGGGAAGAATTCAATTTCTATTATTCAAGTTCAAAACAAGAAGTACTTTCGGTCCCACACAACGTCTCTTCAAAAATCAATAAGTTGATGACTGAAAATTAATGTTTTAAGTCATCTAGAAATAAAAATTGAGCTAATAAAGCTTAAAGCTCCATAATTGTTATTCATTGCCACAAAATTACTAACAACAATCCGGGGGGTTGAACGAAATTGGGTATATGCAGATATCCAAAATACCTTACCATGAAAAACATAAAAATTATTTTCGGAATGACTTGTCTAATGGCATTCATGTTTTCTTGTCAGGAAACTGAAGAAATTGTACCCGCCAGACAAATGGATGTAAGAGCGATGCATCAACCAGAGAATCTGAACGCAAAAATTACAGGAACAGATGAATGGGGTTTTAATTTAAATGCTCAACACTATAAAGGGTATTTAATTAATGTATTCATGAGTGATCCTTTGTTTAAGGATATGCCACATTATCATTATCCGCCATACCAGGGTGAAGGTATTGAGTATTGGAATGAGTTATTAAGTCAATTTGATTATTTTCAATTTATGATGCCCCCCTTCTTACTTGACTGTGAGCTTCAAATGAAATGGAATAATGATCTTCTTTCCAAAGATGGAATCTATCCTGAAACCTGGGTGAATTCAAATGCCTGGATCGTATTTAAATATTCGATGGGTGAAGGAAGCGAACGCTGGACTCAAATGAGAAAACTAATTGCCAGTAAAAGTACTGATTATATAGAAGGCGAAAGGTGGTATAATATGGATGGTGAAGAAATTGGAAGAACTTCCTTTTACTGGCCCGACCTTATTCTGATTCAAGTTGAAAATACAGGGTATAATCCTTATGTCCCCGATTGGTTCTACCCTGAGTATCATGCTCCAAATGGTAATGGTTTAGGAAAAGTTATCAACTAATTTTTAAAGTAAAATGCTCCGTTAAGCAGCGGAGCATTTTTATTTTTTATAAATATGAGTAATTTAATTATAATTAGGCCAGGGTGGGGGAACCGGATATTCTTTTCCGATAATCACCTCGGTCAATTGATGCAAGTTGTCTCTCAATGCTGCATCATTAATTAGTCTGGCCATTCCAAGATCCTTCATGAATGAATAATCAGGAACGTCTAATGTCGGTTTAATGATTGAATTATCTGAATTTGTTGGACAGCTTAATCCATAAGGACATATTGGTCTTGGGAGAGGAATATCCTGGATATCCAGAAAGCTAACCGGTATCAAAATCTTTTCAGGCCAGGTAAACTCTATGCATTCACAGCATTCAGGTTCAGGGCATTCTTCAGGGCATGAACTTAATTTGGTTCTGCCAGCTGATCTGCCACAAGAATCATCACATTCTTCACTATCTATGGTTTCGCAAGTAATTCGTTTTAGATTCACGCTATAACTGATCCAGTTTTGAACAATTGTAGTTCGATAATCAATATCCAGATCACTATTATCGCGATCCTGATATAGTTGATCTTCATTGAATATTGGTTCAAATCCTTTACTCAAATCATAGATCATTCGTTGCATGGCATTCGCTGCAGGATTTGAAGACCAACCGCTAGCTGTGTAAAGACCTGGTTTTAAGTTATTTCCTACTAATTCATTTTTTTCTGCATCATAATAAGAATCTTTGATCTCGACCCAAAGATTGTCACTTTCTACATACCTGAAAAGTCTTATTGTTTTTGGTAAAAGTTTATTACTTATATCATTTTTTACCTCTAAGCGAGTCTCTTCGGGTGGGGGATTCTGAAGACGGTAAACCTGGCCAATATTACCAAGGTCCAATGGTCGTGATTTGATGTTTAGTGTAGCAAGAGACATCTTAATGACATCCTTATCATCAGTCGCTGATGATCCGGAAGATTTACATCCCCAAATCAGTATCAATATAAAGATAATTGAAAGTGAATAACATATAATTCTTTTCATGGCTGGATAGTTTTAGTTTAAGGTAGAAGTAAGGGATTAGTAATTAAGAATCTTATTTAATTATTATATAGCCACCTTCTAAATTTTAAAACCGAATAAATCATATTATAAACTAATAAAATTTTAGATTCTTTTATAGCTTAGTGATTCTAATTTTATAAAGGTTACCAGGAAATTATTTAAAAATAATTCTTGTCAATTTTCCTCTTGATTAAATAATATGCTCTGTCAAAAAACTTGAACACAAAATACCCAAACTTGGGTATTTCTTCGAAGTTATATATTTAAGACTTTTAATGTTAATAACATGTGTTAAGCTAGTTTGTAAATATTTTAACTTTCTGAATTTAAAATACTCGGTACCATAAAATTTAAAGGGAGAGATTTGAAAAGTTTTATAAAGTCCTAACATGTATCTGAAATTATTAAAACCAAAGTAAAGTAGGATAATGTCAAATGTTAAATCATCACACATTAAAGGAGATGAAAATATTTCTTTGAACCATATTTCAGAGATTATTTTTGAGTTAAATCATGATCGGAGTTATCAGAAATTTGAAAAGAGTGAATCGACTTCAACTACATCGCTAAATTCTATAATTATTGATCAAAATAAAGATGATTCAATTATTTTGGATTTATGGATAAAAAATCTATTTCCACAAATTAATAATATTGGCATATTAAGTGAAATTTCAGGATCCATAGATGAAATTACTCATCCAGCAGTTGATTTATTATTTATTGATTCTAATATATTTAAAGATTTCGGTCATCTTTTTACTGACCTGTCCTCTTGTAAAATAATTTCAATTTCAAGCAATCAGGAAGATGCTATTCATGCTTTGAGAAATAATTTTTGTGGGTTTATATCCAAGCCATTAGACATTAAAGAAGTCGGCTTATCTATTCAATGTGCATTTGAAAAAATAAAATCAGAAATCAACCTTCATAAAGAAAATGCACCACCAAATTTTGAACATAACAGACTTATAGGTGTTCCCACAATTGAAGGGATCGAATTTATTGATACTAATAAGGTTGTTCGCTGTGAAGGATTACAAAAATGTACGAGGATCATCACAACCGATAAAACCGATATCATAAGCTCTTATAATATTGGTGAATTTAAAAAAATTCTATTGAATCTTGGTTTTTTCTGTTGTCATAAATCTCATTTAATCAATTTGAAATTTGTAAAAAAGTATACTAAAGAAGGTTTTTTGTTCTTTAATGCTAATTCTAAACCAGTTCCATTAGCTAGAAGGAGAAAGATTGAATTTCTTTCCCTGATGAATCATATCTAATAGTATTTTTTTGCACACTAAAATCGTTTAATAACGATTAATTTGCATAAGTTAATTTCTTTATTTACAACCTACTCATATACCGGACACCGTTAGTTCTATGATTAATACCGAAGATTCCGGAAACCTTACCCAATCTCAAATATTCATTGACAATCATTTATTACTAATGCTATTTTAGAAATAATAAGGCGTATTACACAAAGCGTTTATGACCATAGATAAAATTTATTTGTCACAAGAAAGTGCTAATCAAACTGTAGATTTTAACCATTTAAATACAGAAGTAATAGTTAAGATAGGGACTGGATTTAAATACCGCGCGAATTTCATATGTGTCACTGAACTGGAAAAAGAATTTGAAAAAGAATTTAATGATAGCAAGAATGTGGCAAAAAAATATTTCTGGTCAAAAAATTTAGTGATAGTTAAAAACATAACCAAAAATGACCTTTTGCCAATAATTGAGAACATGATTGATGAAGGTGATTTTCAATTGATTTTTGAAAAAATGTAATTATGATACTTGACGCATTAAATTATATTAGAGAAGAATTAGTATTTGAGTTAGGCTTAACTTCTGATGAGGTAATTATTGAAAATCTTCAGGTTTTAAAACAAGCAGAAAATAAAGAGGGGCTTTATATATCTTTATTTAATGTGGAGCAAGAAGGTATTTTAAAAAACACCCCTCACTATATTAATGTTAACAACCAAATCAGGTATAAGGAGCCTCCTGTATATTTAAATTTATTCGTTTTTTTTGCATTTGAATTTGAAACATATACCAAAAGTGTACAGCGCATGTCTGACACGATAGAAGTTTTTCAAAACAGGCATTGGTTTTCATCAGAAAATGAACGTATAGCAAATCCCTTCCCTGATAATCTGGAAAAAATAATGCTGGAATTGTTCAGTTTGAATTTTGAACAGCTAAACCATATTTGGGGTGTATTGGGCGGTGATCATTTCCCTTCAGTTATGTACAAGTTACGATTAGTTAAACTACAACGTGATATTGATTTAGAAGGGCCTGCCATTAATACCATATCAGTTAATACTTCACCTACAGAATGAAATGAGCTTTACAATATCATATATAGAATTTTTTAAGGTGAGAACAATTAATACTTCTGATTCAAGTCCTTTGCAATCGATTTTCTTTAGTCCTAGTAATGAATGCAAAAAGATTTTAAATCAACATCGATTAGTATTCAAACCCAGGATAGGCGGATTTGATATATTTTATCAAAGAAATCCTTATGCTACAGACCCTGTTATTGCCCCGATCACCAAAAGAACACGTTTCAATTTTAAAATGATTATTTCTGACCTTAATTTCTTTAAAGTTTATGAGCCAGATTTTGATGTTGTTCCTCAACTTTATTTTGATAACCTCGATAATAACGGGAATATTTTAAATGGGCCGACGGAAGTATTAACAGAGGGTTCGGAAGTGAATGTAAGTGATTCAATGAAGATGTTGCCAGTGACGTTCACTGTAAATACTGATATGTCAATCGCACCAACTCCAACAGAATATAGAATTAAGGAAAAATTTAATCCAACAAATACACTTCAATCAGTTGCTATTGAAAATCCACTGGGTTTAATCAATGTTAGAACCAAATTAAACGATCCATTACTGCAACAAGCTTCATATATTAATCAGGCAGGACCTTATTTACTAGAGACAGACAGTGGTCAACCTGCTGCCAGGACTATATATCTAGATAATGAATTAGTAAAACAAGAATTTAATGGAATTGTAGATATCTACTGGGAAACTTCTCAGGAAAACGCGGATCCGTCAGGAAATGTTTATGAAATAAGATTTAAACCAAGATAATTATAACCATACTAATATGAGTACACCAGGAGTTTATATTGAAGAAATACCCACATTTCCACCTTCGGTGGCACCAGTGGAAACAGCAATACCAGCATTTATAGGAATAACTAAAAAGACTTCCGATGCTGAAAGTAATACATTGATTGATGTTCCGAAAAGAATAACATCCCTATTGGAATTCGAACAAATTTTCGGTCGTTCTTCAAATCAAGCCTTTGCTGTAGATGTTGTTCAGGAATATTCTGAAGAACCGCTGCGGTTATTATCAACCAAAGTTACATTAACAGGATCTCCACCATCACCACCCAGTGGTTCAGATTTGTTGTATTATGCTATACAACTGTTTTATGCCAATGGTGGGGGGCCTTGTTATATCGTTTCAGCTGCGTCAACAAAATTTATTAATGCTGTTAATACTTTAGAAGAATTTGATGAGCCAACAATTATTGCATCACCAGGTGCAGTATATGAGGGTAATTATGCAGATATCATAAATGCGGCATTAAAACAATGCAATAAGTTGCAAGACAGAGTGACAGTTATTGATGTGCCAAATGACAAATCAATGACGGATATCGATACTAATTTTAGAACTCCAATTTTAAGTGATCTAAGTATTATTAAATATGGAGCTGCTTACTATCCATTTCTAAAGACCTCATATCCTTTTTTAACTAATGATTCGTCCATTACAATTACGTCACATACAGTAAAAATTCTGGATTCAACAGGAACAGATGTAACGGGAACAACTTCAGTTACTATACCAACCAGTATTACCGGAGGCGTGACCTTGGATGATACTACTGAAAATATTGCTCAAGACTTTAATAGTGTATATGTCGCAGTTAAAAGCTATGTGACCCAATTTAAGGTTACTTTGCCTCCAAGTAGTGCGGTGGCCGGAGTCTATGCAAGGGTTGATAATGACAGAGGAGTATGGAAAGCCCCGGCGAATGTAAGCATTTCAAATATTGAAAGCCCGACTATAAAAGTGACAAATGATTTTCAGGATGGTTTAAACATCGATCCTAATTCAGGAAAATCGATAAATGCTATTCGAACCTTTACTGGTAGAGGAACCCTGGTATGGGGAGCAAGGACTCTCGCTGGAAATGATAATGAATGGAGATACGTTCCTGTGAGAAGATTTTTCAATTTCGCTGAAGAATCAATAAAAAAGGCTACAGGAAGATTTGTATTCGAACCCAATGATAAGAACACATGGACCATGGTTAAAACCATGATCGAAAATTTTCTTATTCTCCAGTGGCGAGAAGGTGCGTTAGCAGGTGAAAAACCACAACATGCTTTTTATGTAAAAGTCGGGTTAAACCAAACAATGACTGCTGAGGATATACTCAATGGATTTATGAATGTAGAAATTGGAATGGCAGTAGTAAGGCCAGCTGAATTTATTATTCTAAAATTCTCACATAAAATGCAGGAATCTTAATAAGTAAAACAATTATCAAAATTATATAATCATGGCTGAATATCCATTACCAAAATTTCATTTTCAAATTGAGTGGGGAGGTTCTAGAATCGGTTTTACTGAAGTGACCGGATTAGATGTTGAAACTGAAATAATCGAATATACTGAAGGTTACCGCAGAGAATACAATTCCCTGAAAATGCCTGGAAGACAAAAATTCGGAAATGTCACATTAAAAAGAGGCATTTTGCCACTGGATAATGAGTTTTTTGCCTGGTGGAATACCGCTAGTCTTAATAAGGTTGAACGTCGGGATGTTACAATAAGCTTACTTAATGAAAAACATGAGCCGACAATGACCTGGAGAGTTAAAAATGCCTGGCCGGCTAAAATTGCCGGAACAGATTTAAAAGCTGATGGCAATGAAGTGGCTGTCAATTCAATCGAGCTTGCTCACGAAGGAATTAGCATTATCAATGAATAAGTTATGGCTCAAAGCAACCAGAAATATTATCCGCCTGTAGGCTTTCATTTTAGCGTCATTTTTGATCTTCCCGGAATCAGTGAAAATGATTTTAAATTCAGGGAAGTCTCTGGACTTAATTTAGAACTTGAAGAGGAGACTGTTGTAGAAGGTGGTGAAAATCGGTTTATACAAAAATTGCCAATTCGTGCACGGTTTCCTGATCTGGTTTTAAAAAGAGGTTTATTAACAGGTTCTGTCCTGTACGAATGGTGTGAAGATGCCATTTATAATTTGGACATTAAACCAATTACTATATGGGTAAACCTCCTAAATGAAGAGCATGAACCACTACAACAATATATATTTCAAAATGCATGGCCAAAAAAATGGAGTATCTCTGATTTTAATGCTGAGAATAGTGACATCGTGGTCGAAACGCTTGAGCTTGCCTATCAATTTTATAGAATAGAAACACCATAATATGCCTGTTATCATTAGAAATTTAATAGTAAATGCTGAAGTTGGCAAAGCTGAAACAAGAAGCAAACAGGCCATTCAGGGAGGTAGTCAAAATGCCGCAGACTCTAATAAACAAAGGATACTTAGACTAGAAGAGTTAACAGATCATTTATTGCAAATACTAAGAGATCAAAACGAAAGATAAATGTTGGACGGATTTTTAGGAAAACTTAAAATATTGCCATTTAGCGAATCTGAAAATGTTCAAGCAGCTTTGCCTTCAGGGCCTCCGTTTATAGCTCAATTTAACCCTGAAACCTTTAGCGTGACCAATGAATTGGAATATGCCCAGGAAGATCCTGCCCATGGTGATGATGGAGAGGAAGCGAAATTTAAATGCATAAAGCCAAAGCAATATTCATTTGACTTTCTGTTGGATGGAACTGGGGCAACGGGAGAAAAAAAGGAGGTGTTGGCACAAATTGAATTGTTTAAAGCCACAGTAGGGTTCTTTGGTCCAATACATCGTCCCAGGTTCTTAATGCTGAGCTGGGGTACATTTGTAGCAAATTGTGTCCTGGAAAGTTATACAATAAATTATAAGCTTTTCAGACCTGATGGAACGCCACTCAGGGCAGTTATTTCGGCGACTTTTAAAGAACATAAACCCAAACTATTAAAGGAATTACTAAAAAACTTAGGTTCTCCTGATCTCACTCGTTCACATGATGTAAAAGAAAAAGAACAATTATGGCTTGTCAGCTATAAGGAATACGAATCGACCAATTATTATATCCATGTAGCCGAAAAAAATGGACTTGATAATATTCGAAGATTGAAAAATGGAAAGCGGTTATATTTTCCGCCTTTAGAACAATAAGCTATGCCTAGTATACCAAACCCGGATTTAATTAATAAAACGGATACATCGTTAACAACTTTTACTATTGAAGTTAATGGAGAAGTAATACCTGCTACCTATAATGTGGTTTCAATTGACATCAGCCAGACAATTAATCAAATATCTTTTACACGAATTTTACTTTATGACGGGGATGCTGCCAAGCAAGAATTTGAAATAAGTACTGGTAACACATTCGAAACCGGTAGCAATATAGTTGTTAAATCAGGGTACAATCTCAATGAAAAAAAGCTTTTTAGTGGAGTAGTAACCAAACAAAGAATTAAGATTAAAAGATCCGGAGGCAGCTTGCTTTATATTGAAGCAAGGGATGAAGCTTTTAAAATGACCTTAGATCGTAAATCACGATACTTTAAAGAGCTTTCCGACGGAGATTTGTTTGATCAAATTTGTCAGGAATACGGAATATCAACAGATATAGAGCTATTGGGTGAGCCTTATCCTGAAATAGTTCAATATCAAGTAAGTGATTGGGATTTCATTGTGACCCGCGCTGAGCGTTTAGGGCATTATTGTCTTTATTCGAGTGGAAAACTTAAAATAAAAAAAATGGTCCCGTCAATTTCTGCAGTTGGAAAGTTTACCTATGGCGTGGATATTCTTGATGCAGATCTGGAACTGGAATCTAGAACACAGTTCGAATCGGTCGAGGCTTCAGCCTGGGACTATACCAGTCAGGAATTAATTAAAACTGATATATCTGAAGTTAATGATCCAGATCATGGATTTAGGGAAGGAAATAAAATTGCAGAGGTAGGTAAAGTAAATCCGCTGAGTCTAAAACATAGCGGATCACTTACTCAACAGGAAATAGAAACATGGGCAGAAGCCCAAATGATTAAATCAAGATTTGCTAAAATTCGAGGTACTGTAAAAGTTCAAGGTACTTCAGGTATTTTTCCCGGTGATTCTGTAGAACTAAAGGGAGTGGGTAAGCGGTTCTCCGGAAATGCATTTGTTTCCGGGATTCGACATACCATAGGAGATGGTAATTGGACAACTACTTTACAAATAGGTCATTCAGAAAAATGGCACCTGGAACAATATCAGGTAAACTCTTTGCCCGGAGCTTATTTTAATCCTGCCATAAATGGATTGCAAATCGGAGTGGTTACTCAATTGCAAGAAGACCCTGCCGGTGAAAATAGAATCTTAGTTAAAATTCCATCAATAAATAATGATGACGAAGGAACATGGTGTCGATTAGCTCTACCAGATGCGGGTGCAAACAGGGGAATTGTCTGGCTACCTGAAATTGATGATGAAGTCATCGTAGGCTTTATTAATGATGATCCAAATTATCCGGTGGTCCTGGGGATGTTGCATAGTAGTGCAAAGCCTTCACCACTTGACGCTTCTGATGATAACCATATTAAGGGAATAATTACAAGGGGTGATATGCGCATTACATTTGACGATGAAAAAAATATACTATCCTTACTTACTCCTTCAGGTAATACCATCATGCTAAATGAAGATGGTGGAAATATCTCAATAAATGACGAAAACGATAATAAGATAATCCTGGATTCCAATGGGATAACCATTGAAAGCAGCAAGGATATCATTATGAAGGCTCAGGGAGATATAAAAACAGAAGGCGTTAACATAAAAAATTCCGCTAGTGCCGGATTTGAGGCTGAAGGCAGTGCAAGCTCAAAGCTTTCAAGTAGTGGGACAATGGATATTAAAGGTTCAATAGTAAACATAAATTAATATGCCAGCAGCAGCAAGGATAACTGATTTTCATACATGCCCACTAATTAATCCAGGTGGTGTGCCCCATGCAGGAGGGCCAATACTGCCTCCTGGTAGCCCTACAGTACTGATAGGTGGTGTGCCAGCAGCAACAGTAGGGGACATGTGTTCGTGTGCCGGCCCTCCGGATTCTATCGTTATGGGATCGGGAACTGTTATGATTGGAGGGAAACCGGCTGCCAGGTTAGGAGATAGTACAGCCCATGGTGGAACTATAGCTGCTGGATTATTAACCGTAAATATAGGAGGATAAATGGAATTTGATCAGGAATTTTTAGGACAAGGCTGGAGTTTTCCACCTGCTTTTACCAGAACTCAAAATCAGGTTGAAATGTCTAAAGGTATTCAGGATATCTATGAAAGCTTAGAGATAATTTTTACTACGAGTTTAGGAGAAAGAGTCATGAATCCAACATTTGGATGCAGTTTAGCTGAGTCAGTTTTTGATGCTTTGAATACCGGAATGCTGGCATATTTGAGAAACTTAATTGAAACAGCAATCCTTTATCATGAACCAAGAATTGATGCGGAAAATGTCAACCTGGATGTAGATCAGAATAATGGCATCTTATTTATCAAAGTAGATTTTAAAGTAAGAACTGATAATTCAAGGTATAATTATGTCTACCCATTCTATTTAAAGGAGGCTAACCAGTAATTATGGCTAAGAAATGTGACCAAAGCAACCCTTTTAAACACAGCGGCACTAGTCAAAGTGACCGATATATAAGTTCATTGTATCCCGAAAATGTAAAAGTAGATGGAAGAGACATTAAGGATATAATAGTTTTTGCAAAGAAGTATAGTCAATTTATTAAGTATTATGACCCTAAAAATTTTCCAGATAACAACTGGGAAGCATATTTCGAGAATGATCCGTCAGCTATTTTTGCTTCAATTATTAATACTCCTAAAAGTATATACTTTGATTTTCACAAAAGCTTAATCATTTTTCTTGAATCAGATAAATCAGCTGATTTAACTATTTTAAAATCTCATTATAAATTATTTATATATCTCCCTATAATATTAATAAAGGAGATAAGTAACCACTATGGCTTACTAGTTGGCACTCATCCTTTAAAAGCATTTATTTCAAATCAATTTGATCGGGATTTAAAACTAGCACTTGAAAGAATTATTGCTAATTATAAAGGCGCCATTAACCAGAATGTTGTTGATGGAGGAGCTATAGATGTTAATAATTTCACTTTGCCAGGGAGCATAACAATACCAGATGAGGTACTAAGTGAAATTGAAGGAATGACGTCTATAAGTGACTTAGATTTAAATGAAAAGTTTGTTTCAGAAGTTTTACTCTCTGATTGGACATCTTTTTATAATGGCATTCCTGCAGATGAAGATCCTTTTTTAGAAGGAACAACCATATATGAAAAGATTTATGATGCCCTGAATTATAGTTTATTATCTGGACAAATCAATAAGATTTACGCCGGTGTTGAAAATCTTATTCTTGAAGCCATAAAATATTTTGAACAGAGCCTGGAAGATAATCAGGAGCATAAACCAGATTATGCTTTGTTTTTATCATTTGTTCATTTGTTTAAAATCAATCAAAATCAACTCAACCAATTAACTAAAAGACATTTAGATTATTATTACAGGGAAATCCTAAGTCTCTCTCCCAAAAATGCGGAACCTCAAAAGGCTTACGTGACAATTGAATTAGCAAAAAATGTCAGTGAATATTTACTTAAATCCGGCACACTATTTAAAAATGGAAAAGATGATTTAGGAAATGATGTTCATTTTAAATCAGAGCAGGATATCGTAATTAATAAGGCGGTTGTTAAAAACCTTAAGTCATTCTACCAGCCTGAGATTAAATCCAGTCCAACCAATTTTTTGATTCCTTATTCAGCTGAGAATGTTAAAACCTCAGATGGTATTGATGAACCGCTAAAGGATAAACAAACTAGCTGGCCGGCATTTGGACCGCTAACTTCAGGTGGAGAACCTTCCATGCCTTTCGCTCGATTGGGTTTCGCTATTGCTGATAAAAAATTGTTTTTAACTCAAGGAAAAAGAACAATTGTAGTCGCTGCAGAACTAACATTAAATGCTGGCATTGAAGATTTAAAAGGGTTATTTAAAGTCCGCCTTACAGGAGAAAAAAAATGGATTGAGCTTGGATCAAATGAGAAATCCGAGGTCCAGGTGATTTTATTTGGGACTGTTCTATTTACAATTATTACTATCAAGGCAGAAGAAGAGCCTGTAATGTCGTTTAATACTGAGATACATGAGAGAGATTATGAAACTTCCTATCCTGTATTGGAATATGTTTTTGACTTTGACAAAAAGGAATTAAATGAAAATTTGTTTAAGCGATATACTGAGTTAAAAAAAATGAAATTCAAAAATATTAGCATTTTTTCAGTAGTAGAAAATGTTAAAGATTTTATTTTACAAAATGATAACGGTATAGTCGATATTTCAAAGCCATTTAATCTTTTCGGTTCATTACCAACTGAAGGATCTTCGTTTATTATCGGAAGTAATGAATTAAATTCAAAGCCTCTCCAATGGTTGGGTTTGGATTTGAAATATAAAGAGCAATATGGTCAGTTTTCTTATTATACAAAGGTTAATCCGGATAACTTCAAATGGAAGTTTAGCTATTTAAAAAATGGAGTCTGGGAGGGCGATACCTTTGCCGATAGAGACATGTTTACCAATTCTAACCTCTATACTGCTTCTCAAAACCATGCCCTACTTCTAAATAATCTTGATGAAATTAGTGTAGATGATAAATTATCCTCAGAAAATAAGCCCTATACCAATGCTGCCTCCAACGGTTACTTCAAATTTTCATTAGGAAGAGGATTTGGTCATGATGATTATTTAGATGCCAAAACTTTAGCATTAATTGGTAAAGCAGGGGGTAGTAGCTATACGGTACCTACAAATGTTAATGCAACCAATCAGATTCCTAAAAAACCATATGATGCCGTAGTCAATGATTTTAAATTAAGTTATGAAACCACTATTGATGAAGTACAACAAATATTTCATTTATATCCATTTGGAGAGACAACTGTTACCAAGAGTAATCAGGAATTTTTAATCCCCAATATTGAAAATGAAGGAGAATTATATATTGGTATTGAAAATCTGAAACCACCTCAAAAAATATCTCTATTATTTCAACTTGATGAAGGATCCTCTAATCCTCTCAAACTACCTACGAAGGTATCCTGGCATTATTTAGTTAGAAATGAGTGGATAAAATTTGACGAACAAGATATTGATGATAAAACAAATAATCTTACCGGTACCGGATTGGTAGGATTGTCGTTTCCAGGAAACGCAGATACAAAGCATGATATTTTAGACAACTCCTTCCATTGGATAAAATTGTCAGTAGAAAAGGATAGCGACTCATTAAATAATATTATTTCTATTAATGCTCAGGCTGTACAAGTTTCATTTGATAATCAAAATAATGATCCTTTGTTTCCCGGTAAAATTGTATCTGAGGGAGAAATATCAAAATTAAAATTAAGTAATTCATCTGTAAAAAAAGTTTCTCAACCTTATGACTCTTTTGATGGACGTGCGATTGAAACGGATGAACAATTCTATGTTCGGGTTAGTGAACGCCTTAGGCATAAAGACAGGGCAGTGACAATATGGGATTATGAAAAACTTATACTTCAAGAATTCCCTGAGATATATAGAGCTAAATGCATTACCCATACTGAGGTATGTCGAGATGATCAAAATAATATCATAGCTGATAATGAAATAAAACCTGGACATGTATTAGTAGTTACAGTGCCTGATCTTACTGATAGTCAGTTAAAAAACTCTTTAAGACCTTATACTAAGAAAAGTACACTGGTAAAAGTCAGGGAGTTTTTGAGTAGCCGTATTTCACCATTTGTTCAGTTAGAAGTGCAAAACCCGAAATTTGAAGAAATACAAGTTGATTTCAAGGTGTCCTTTATGCCAGAGATTGGAGATATTCAGTTTTATACGACATTATTAAACCAATCTATAATTGAATTTTTATCCCCCTGGGCATTTAACAACAATGCAGAAATAAGTTTTGGAGGTAAAATACATAAGTCTGCAATCATCAACTTTATAGAAGAACAAGAGCATGTAGACTATGTCAAAGATTTTAAAATGTACCATAAAAAAGATGTATCCATAATAGATAGTGATTGGAACAAGGTTGATCATGAAGTAATAGAATCTAGCGTTTCACGGACAATTTTTGTTTCTCATGAGACGCATATTATTAACGAGATATAATTGATATGACAGAACCAGTTGTTATAGATAAAAATAGAACTTTATTACCGGCAAAAGATTATAATTATCTTAGAAGTCTGGGAATTGAGCATATTCAAAAGCTATCAGGCAAGTTATGGACTGATCATAATAGTCATGATCCGGGTATTACTATATTAGAAATTTTAAGCTATGCATTAACAGACTTAAGTTATCGGACATCCTTTGACATGAAGGATATTCTTACCAGGCCAAATGGTGGATTTGATAAACCTGATATTAGTAGTTTTTTTCCTGCTCATGAAATTTTAACAAGTAATCCATTATCAATAATCGATTATCGAAAATTACTTGTAAAGATCGAAGGCATTAAAAATGCATGGCTAAATCCAATGACCGATTCTGAACTAAGTGATTACAGGTCTTCTGAAATACCGATTTTTGCAAATTGTAAGGAAGAAAAATTGGATTTTAAACCCCAAAACGATCAAGGTAAAGATAATCATCCCATAAAATTAACAGGGCTTTACAAAGTTTTACTGGAGTTGGAAATTGATGATAAATTTGGGTCACTCAATGATTATGACCTTATTTATGTTGTTGCAAAAGGTCCTTTAAAAGGATTAAAACTTAACTTAAGTATCCAAGATGAAAAATTTGTCGATAAGGACTTGCCATTTGAGGAAGATTTTACCTCGCTAACAATAGATAATCCTCCTGCAGAGATATTTCAAGGAATATGGCAAACTGGCTTAACAGTCGAATATTCAAATGGCACTATCATATCCTTCACAGATGTGCGGATTAGAATTATTTCTGATAAACCTGATTCTGATTTACCCTCTCTGGAAGTAACTTCCACTAAACTGGAAAATGTACTATTGGATAAAGAAGAAAATAGTTTGTTTCCTGTTTTTTGGGCCAAACAGCAATCTATAAATAAAATATTAAATAAGGCTTGTTGTGTCTTGAATGCACACAGAAATTTATCTGAGGACTTTTTAAAGATTGATATAGTAAAATCTTGCAGAATATCTATTTGCGCAGATATGATTCTAAAGCCTGACGCCGATATAGAATTAGTTCAAGCTAAAACCTATCATGCAATTGAACAATATTTCAATCCTCAACTAAAATTTTATACACTTTCAGAGTTATTGGAAGAAGGGATTAGTACGGATGAAATATTTAATGGCCCTTTCATTGATTATGATTTTAAATGTTCAAATGAAAAGGTATTTACAAAGCCGGGTTTTAATAAAGTTAATGAACTCAAAGCAACACAACTCAGGCGTTTTATTCATACTTCTGATATTATAAATATCTTAATGGATTTTGAAGAAGTAGTTGCTGTCAAGAATGTTTTACTTAGAAAATATGATTCTGAGGGTAAACCAATTGGTGATAGCCAAAAGTGGTGTATGGAAATTCCTCCAGATCATCAGCCATTTTTGTATCTGGAAACTTCGAAAATACTTTTCTATAAAAACAATATCCCTTATACAGCAAAAACTATAGAATTTGAAAATACCCTAAACCAATTAAGGGAACTTTCAAAAAAATCAGCGTATGTCTCACTGGGACAAATCCTGCCGGTCGAACCGGGGAAATATAGAAATATAGATGAATATTTTACCATTCAAGATGATTTGCCCTTAAACTATGGAATAAGCGAAGAGGGCTTACCTTCTTCTGCTTCCCCGGAAAGAAGAGCTAAGGCAAAGCAACTGAAAGGTTACTTAACATTCTATGATCAATTACTAGCTGATTATTTACAGCAACTCTCTAACTTCAGAAAGCTATTTTCCTTAGACACAAGTGTGAAGCAGACATATTTTAGCAAATATCTCGATAATTCGATAATGACAGGAGTTGATAAGGATTTTGAAAGTGAAATGTACATTGAAGATGGAGGAGTTCCAGCTTTATCAAATAATCTTAAACGAAATAAACTTACTGAGAGCAACGAACTTTATTATATCCGTAAAAATCAAATATTAGATCATCTGTTAGCACGATTTGCTGAGCAATTTACAGATTATGTTATGATGAGTTATTCTCTGGATGGGGATAAGTTAAAAATTGGAGATGACTTAATTGAAGATAAAACAAGTTTCTTGAAGTTATACCCAAAACTTAGCAGGGAACGAGGTAAGGCCTTTAATTATCGTCCGGAAGACCTTACCGAAATTTGGAATACAAAAAATGTATCCGGATTTGAAAAACGCCTGAGCCGTCTTCTGGGAATAAGCAGTTATTTAAGACGTGATCTTCATTGTAATGAAATAGTTACAACAATGGCTAAATCAAGAAAAACAGGCAATAAACACCAGGCTGTTTTTAAAGATCAACAGAATAAAATAATATTTAAATCTAAAGAGAAATTTGATAAAAAAACAAAGGCGCAGGAGAACAGTACAAAAGTTTTCCAAGGAGTTAGATTTGCTGAATCATATAGCGTAAATGATAATGGTTCAGGGAATTATCATTTTACTATTTCCGGAGGTGGAATTACCCTGACTCACGATGAAATTTTCAATTCTCCCCAGGAAGCATATGAAGTAATCCATAATATCATTAAGGCTTACGACCAGATACTTAATTCAGATGATATATGTATTGATGAAGGATTTCATCTTATTGAGCATATATTATTAAGGCCTTTTCATGATAATGACCCGTTGATGAGTGTCTGCTTGCCCGAAGATTGTGACTTCTGTGGAGAAGAAGACCCATATTCATTCAGGGTGTCACTTGTGTTACCATACTGGCCAGGGCGGTTTAACAATATGCATTTCAGACAATTTTTTGAGCAAATGGCGAGAAAAGAAATTCCCGCCCATATTCATTTAAAAATCTGTTGGGTAAGCAATGAGCAAATGAAAGAACTAGATGAGAAATATAAAACCTGGCTTGAAGCTAAGGCTGATAAAGATATCGATCCTTCTATACTCAGCAGTGCGCTGGGGGACCTTTTGTCAATATTACAAAACTTAAAAACTATAAACCCGAAAGCTACACTTCATGATTGTGAAGAGGATGGGGATGAAAACCCTGTTCGGCTTGGGAATACAAATTTAGGCATATTTTAAATTATAAGCTATGAGCACTTATTCAGAATATCCAGTCTTCGAACCAAATCAAGTTCTTAGCTATACACATTTAAACGATCTTGTAGGGTACTTGGAAAAACAAGATCGAGATACTCGAAATAAATTAATAGGAATTGGCATCTTATGTGGATTGCAGCCTAGTTGGAAGCCCACTGAAGAAGTTGTTTATATTAGTAAGGGAACTGCAGTAACCTCTCAGGGGTTCCTGATAAGCTTAAAAGAAAATTTCTATAATAAGTTTTTGCCATATACACTTCCCGGAACTTCAATTGAGGAAAGTTCTGATGGTGAATTCGAGGACGAACCTTATCATTTTTTCAAAGATCAGAATAATGAGAATATAGATATGTGGGAATTACTTCCTACTGATTTTGTGCAAGAGGAAGGTGAAGAAGAACCTGGTGAAATAACCGAAGAATTTTTAAATGAAAAGGTGATTCTCCTTTACCTGGAATGTGAAAGGGAGTCATTGCGTAATTGCGATATTAATGATTGTTCTGATAAAGGAGCTAAAATGACATTTGATATTCGGGTGATTGCCATAAATGAATCAGATGCAATTGATATTCTACATAAAGAAGAAGAGATAGCAAAATTACCAGTGCACCTAAATGAACATCCAAAATTTAATCTTAATAACCTGAATATTGAAAAAATCAACCCTTCACGATATAATATAAAGAATTTCATTGAACTATATTCGAGAATAAAAAGCATCTTAGATGGATTGAAGCCTGATTTGATAGATGCACTTGAAAACTCATTTGAAACTTATCAATATCTACTAACAGAAATATATCCTGAATCTGATTTTCCCTCAGGACCTTTCGATAATCTCTCCGGTCATCTAGCTCGTGTAAATAGTGATTTTGCCCAGAATTTAATATCTCTTCAATATTTATATGATTTTTACTATGACCTCGTGCAGTCATATAATGAATTTATACATTTCGCTCATAAATTTGTAGCCGAGTGCTGTCCAAATCCTAAAAGATTTCCAAAGCATATTTTGTTAGGAAAACCCGATCATAGCAAGACAGCCTTTTCACCAACTTCATTGGGTAATGATTTTAATCCAATATTGGCACAAACAGGATTGGCTCCATCATCAAGGCCATTACAATACAGACACTATTTTATTCCTTCTATGATCTTTCAAGAGCAGGGGATGCTCTTAAATAAAATCAGGTCACTACATTATAGACTATACCTGTCTGCATTCAGATATGATTCTTCCGTAATGAATCAAAAGGATATACAAATTACTCCTAGTAAGGATGGAGAATTTTATCTTTCAGAAAAATCTATCCCATTCTATTATGCATTTAATGGGTCAGATGATTTTCATGCTAACTGGTCGTTTAATAAAACAATTCGAAATGATTTAAATAGAATTCTGTCCTATCAATTTATATCTGAAGCTAATGTACATCCTTTATTAAATAAAATGGATGATCATAATTTTTATAGAATTGAAGGCCATATAGGACAAGGACTGGCTACTGTAATGAAAAATTTGATCAACCAAAAGAAAGATTTGGGGTTATCATTTGCTATAGAACCTATATATTTTGGTTTGACTGGTAATAAAGATCAAGATAATGAGCAAATAAGTGAATTAATGAATTCAGCCCGTAGACTTTTAATGTGTAAAATGCGAGATCTGGATATTATATTTTTAATTCTAATTGCCATTCTCTTTTTTATGTTGTTTATGCTTCTAATTCTTCTTTCAAGAATAGGAAGGAGTACTTTGAAAATGCCCCATTTAGACCTTGAATCTCATGCTGCAGAAACTATAGAAAAGGATTTTCCTGAGTCTCGCAACCGGGATTTTATCGATAAAAAAATCATAAGACAAAAAAGTGATAAAATCTTGAAAAAAATAAGAAATGAGAAAGGTTATGATAAAGGAACGGTTGTTAAAGAAATTAATAAAGAATCACAAGTTAAGGATTTGGGCAATCTTTATTTGGCAATTAATGGGGAGGGACAAAAAGAAAATTTATATGAGAGAACACATCGGGTAATAAAAAGGGAAATAAAGAAGGATACTGATGTTAAAACAATAACTGAAGCTATTTACCCGACTGTGGCATTAATGGATTCGACAGAAGATCTAATGAAAAGCTTAAGTAGTGAAAGCATTTCTAAATTTGATTTTGAATTATTTGAAGCCAGATATAATTACTTTGTAGAAGCCTTCACTAATTTTGATAATCAAGATACACCTCAAATTTTGCAAAAAGATCAATATTATGCAGAGGCAAAGCAATATACTGCTGAGAAGAGATCTGTTCTGGCTACTGATAATACACAATCCTTACTTGGGAACTTAAGCGGCGAGCTTTCAGAGCGGTTTTTCAATATTTTATCAGAGATGACTTTACCTGGTTATGCTAGTAAACATCCAGAAATGGAACATAAAGCCGGGGTGCCAAAAGGAGGTACTTTTGTAATATTATATGCCCACAAAGATTCTGTAGATGAAGATTTTAAAGAATTGATGGAAGAGTTAGGTGACAAATTCATTTTAACCAATGAATACTATATGACTATGGAACATCACTTAGCTAAAAAGAAAAAGATTTCCTTTCTCGAAGAAAAACTTGTAGCAGCAAAAAAGGCCCCTAAAATAAACGCTATGGCTGCGGTTAATTTCCAGCCATCAGATCCCTTAGATAATTATATTGTGTTGGGTGATTTCTGTATTTCAACGCAATGTTGCGATGGAGATTGTAGTGATATTTTTGAAGAAGAAGTGGAGCAAGGAGAGGCAACTATAACCGGGACAGTTAGGGATGCGGGAAAAGGGAATATGATATTTGGAGCTTCAGTTACAGCAATAAATATTAATACAAATGAGGCTAAAGAAACTGAAGTTGATGAAAATGGATACAGCTTAAATTTACCGGACGGTACTTATAAAGTTATAGCTAAAGCAAGGGCTTATGAGCAGAAATCACAAACTATTACAATTCAGCCTAATCAAACCTTAAATCTGGATTTTGAACTGGAGTGGGAGAGGATAAATCGATTGGTAGTTGAATTATATGACGGAAGATCCGGTTATGATATAAATACAGATACAGGCAAAGAGGCTTTGAGATTTTATGGTAGTCGTTATAATTACTATAATTCCTTTGCTGAAAAAAATTATGTAGAATCTTCCGGAGAAGTGGATGAAAAAAATGCCGAAATAGTTGCTTCCTGGGTAGATACTATGATGAGTCCCAAATCAGATATTAATAAGATCAATAAAGAATATAAGAAAACGAATAGTGAGCTAGTGAAATTACTAGATGAAGCTGAAAATGAAAAATCAATACATCGAATTAACGAATCATTAAAAGTAGTTCATAATTCCTATTTAGATAAAATATCTCTTATCTCTCCTGAAAAAATGAGTTCCGGAACTAAACGTACATTTTCGGAGGTCGAAAAAATTAATAAAAAATCATCTGTCAATTTGGGTAAGCTTACCAATGATTGGATAGAAAATAATAATCTAAGTAAAAAGCCAAAGGTATTTGAAGCAATTAAAAAGCTTAAATTAAAATAGGATCATATGGTAATTGCCAACCATATCGTACAAAGTGCCACCTTAAATTTTCGGTTTGATGAACAGGAGAATAATTTCAATTTGCCAGGTAAAATTGAAAGATGGTTTTTACAAAAAGCCATAAAACAAATTGAACAAAGCTGTGATGAGGTAGCTGATGCAAGTATTTACATTGAAATAGATGAATTAGAAATTGATTTAGGTCAAATTTCTTTAAAACAGTTTGAGGATGAGTTACATCAAGTATTTAAAAAGGAACTTCTTTCTAAACTAATCGAACATAAAAGAACAAATAATAATAAGAATATTAACAGAAAAAGTAAGATTGCTCAGGAATTAACCTTGATAGAGTTTCTATTCTTCTTTTTAAAAAAAGGTCACTTTTCATGGTCTAATTC
Organism: Mangrovivirga halotolerans; assembly: GCF_026241165.1. GTDB lineage: Bacteria > Bacteroidota > Bacteroidia > Cytophagales > Cyclobacteriaceae > Mangrovivirga > Mangrovivirga halotolerans. The sequence continues at coordinate 101,956 of NZ_JAPFQN010000005.1, forward strand.
TTTTTCATCAAGTAAGGAACTTGCTGAGGCAATTAAAAATTTTTATAAAAAAAACCGGATTCAAAATATTGAAATATACATTTCTTTGCTTTGCCAAAAACAAATCCAAAATAGACTGATTTATAATTTCCCCGCAAATTTTATTGTTTGGCTGGTCAATAAACTTGTTGTGCAGGTTATTGAAGAAAAACAACTAAATATATCTAACCCATCTTTTATTGAGAATGAAGGTCAGAAAGAATTATTAACAAAATTCACAAAGTGGATTACTACAATTGAAAGGGGTAAGATAAAGAACCCAACTATAGAAGAAGATAATATGGTAGGGCTAAATGATCAAACAGATGAAAACAAACAGCAGAATCCATCAAATAGAAAGGATAGTGAGGATATGGGGCTTTTTGTGGCAAATGCTGGGGTGGTAATTTTAAACCCATTTATTTCACTACTTTTTGAAAATTTAAATTTATTGAAAGAAAATGACTTTAAAACACAACGACTTCGGGAAAAGGGTGTGTGGATTTTGTTTTACATGGTCAATGGGCATTTAGATTTCGATGAATCTCAGGTTGTCTTTCTAAAATTACTATGTGGTATAGCGATTGAAGAAGAGTTGAAATATAAACCGGTATTATCAAAATCTGATAAAGCAGAAATAGAAATTGTAATTGAACACGCTATTAAATATTGGGAAGTTTTGAAAAATACCGGAAATGATTCTTTTAGAGAAACATTTCTTCAGCGTGAAGGGCTGCTGAAAATCCATGATCATTACTTAGAAATCACTGTAGAACAAAGAGGTGCAGATATGCTTATTGGGCAATTACCATGGCCCTTATCTTTGATTAAACTGCCATGGCTGGACCGGAAGGTACATGTAAACTGGGCTTGAAACAAAAACAATGAAAACCAAGGTATCACCGGCCATTTCCCCCAACTCTTCAACAACCAAAAAGAGCAGGGCAAACCATAGTCCTTATTTTCAAAAGAAAGTTCAGTCAAAACTAAAATCAGGTAAGAAAGATGATAAGTACGAGAAAGAAGCTGATAAAATGGCAGACAATGTGGTCGCTTCAAAACCATTCAATGAAGAAATAGATTCTACTCAAGAAACAATTCAAAAGAAAGGTCTTTTCTCACAAATTACAAAAGGAGTTCAATTAAAAGGGATAGAGGAAATACAGAATAAGCAAGAAAAACAGGAACTTCAAAAGAAGGAAGACGAAGCTATACAGGCTCAAAATGAGGAAGAGATTCAATCAAAAAAGGAAGAAGAAGAATTACAAAAAAGTATTGATCTGGAAAATGAGGAGAATGAAAATATTCAACTGAAGCAACATGATGAAATTCAAAAAAGCGAAGATCTGTTTCAAAAGAAAAAGGAAGAAGAGAATAAAGAATCAAAAGACTATAAACTACAACAAAAACAAGATAATGATCTTCAATTAGAGCAGGAGGAAGCAATTCAGGAAAAAGAAGAAGATCTTCAGGAGAAATCGGATGAAGATAAAATTCAAGCTAAAAGGAGCGAAAAACAAAGTATTAATGATGGTGCCATAGAAGCTAAACTTAAAGAACAAAAAAGTAAAGGAAAGGGACTGCCTGAGCCTATTAAGGCAAAAATGGAAAAAGAATTTCGCGCAGATTTTAGCGGTATAAGAATCCATACTGATGATACGGCTATCTTACTGTCAAAAATGCTTAAAGCCAAGGCATTTACTTATGGTAAGGATATTTTCTTTAACAAAAATAATTTTAATCCTGACATAAAAGAAGGTGAACACCTGCTTGCCCATGAATTAACACATACCATACAGCAACGAGTTGTTGAAGAGAAGAAAGAGCAAGTGATTCAATTGCAAGAGGATGATAATGGGTATTATGTTCGTCCAGAAATATTAAAAGCAATTAGCATAGCAAGGTCGCAGATAGGAAAGATTAATTCAAAGTTGATCAATGCTGATAAAACCAGAATAGGCTGGGAAAAATTATATGAAATTTTCTTTACTGCTTTTGGGAATAAGGAAGTTATCCCAAAGCAGGTGATAAAATATATTACAATGACCATGGTAGACGGAAAAAAGAAAGATGCCTTACCAAGCTGGTGTGGTATTTTCGTTTGGTGGTCATTAAAAAAGGCAGGAGTACCACTTCCGGATTGGAAATTAGGTCAGAATATTTTGCAACACACCATTCCAAGGAAACCTGGTGAGCTGCCTAGAAAAGGTGATATAGCATTTGATTTTCAACCAAACCAGCACTTTGCCATGGTGACCGGAGTGGAAGATCCGGAATCAGCAAAAGGAAAAGATTATAACAGTATAATGGTTGCCACGATCAATGGCAATACTGCCGGTAGTGATAATTTAGGAGGCCAGGTTGAAGAGAAGTGGGAGCCTATTGGTAAGTGGCGGCAAGATGCACAATCTGGCTTTATGGATCCCATTGGTAAATTAAATATGCCAGATGTCCCCTTAGTGAAAACTCAGGTCACACCAGATGAGATTTCTGAACCTGAAGAGAAGGAGGGGGGTGAAGATAAACCAATTGATGAAGAAGAAGTAACTGAACTGCCTGCAGGGGAAAGTGAAGATATAATTTCCCCGGAAGAAACACCATCAGAGGAAGATACCAGTATAGAGGTGCAATTACCGGCTCCACCCTCGGTAGATGAAACTGAAGAAATTGCTAAAATTGAAAAGTTGGATATATCCGGTTCATCTGATGAGGCTATGGTAAAATATACTGAAGCAAAACCTTCACAGATGGCCGACAACTTTAATACTTTGGGTCCAAAACTCGAAGAAAAAGCTAACTCTGAGAAAAAAGAATTAGCTGATAATCCACCTAAATTAGAATTAAAAACCAGCGGTAAGGTCGAAGAAGGAATTACACCTCCGGATCAATTAGGTATACCCTCTGAAAGTGATATAACTGATGGTACTACCGGAGCAGATCCTGGCAACCTTGAAGCAACTCCTCATGAAAATAAAGGACCTGCACCATCGAATGAGGAAAATAAAAAATTATTAGATAAAAATGACAATGATGGTTTTTTAGCCTGGTTACGAAATAATATCAAAAGCTTTATGTCCCGTATCAAAACTACTGATGATGGGGTCAATACAAGTGCAGGTGATCGTCCTTCTGTAGAACTTAAAGGGGAATCCGATCCTGAGAGATTAAGAAATCAACGAGATGATGCCCAAGGGAAGGTGGTAACACAGCGTGATACAGTTACTGATAAATTAAAAAATCATCCTGGACAAAAAAACATCCAACCTAAGGAAGTAAATGAAGAAAAAACAGCTAAGATAAACAGCGAGCCTACAGCAAATATAAAAACTGAAAATAAGGATAACCTTAAAGATTTTGCCGAAGCCCAACTGCCAAAAAACGTCAGGGATAAAACTGATGAAATGATGCAGCCAGGATTGCAAGCAAACCTAAATGAGGCCAAAACCAAAACACAACAAGCTGCAAACAAAAGAGATACTGAAAAGAAAGGAGAAATAGATACTGCAAAGTCGAAGGCGAAAAAAATTAGTGAAGACGCTGATAATGAACAGCGAAATATAGTTATAGAAAACAGGGGGAAAGTAGCCAGTAAGCAAAAAGAAGGTATCCAGGGGGCATATGACCATGTTAATTCATTTAATATAGAGGCGGATACAGAGCAAGTAAAAAGTAATAAAGAAATCACTGAAAAGGTTAAAACCTCGGAAGAAGATGCTAAAAAGGAATTAAAATCTGGTGAAGACAAGGCTGAAAAAAAGAAAAAAGAAAAAGAAAAGGAAGCGGCTGCCAAGAAACGGGAACTAGAAAAAGAACAAGAGAGTGATAGTTGGTGGGACAGAGTTAAAAGTGCGATCAAAAAAGCGGTTAAGGCTATAACAGATGCTATTGATTCAATTTTTAAAGCTTTGAGGAAGGCGGTTGCGGAAATCATCGAAGCAGCAAAGAAATTAGCAGTAGATTTAATTAATAAAGCTCGAAAATGGGTTATTGATAAACTCAATAAGTTTAGGGACTGGGCTAAAAACCAGGTAAATAAATATTTGAAAGAGCATTTTCCTGGCCTCGCAAAAAAAATTAATGAAGGTATTGATGGTTTCGTAGATACTGCTATTGATGGTGTTAACTATGTAGCTGATAAAGCAATTGAAGGAGTGGAAGCATTGGCTGATGGGTTGGCTGCAGCACTGGATAAAATCCTGGCTACATTTCAAGAGGGGCTCAAAGCGGCAGTGCAAATAGCGGGTGCAGTGTTAACAGGAGATTTTGCAGAAGCACTAAAAATTGCTATTAAGGCAGCTTGTAATATTGCCGGAATTGATCCTGGTCCAATCTTTGATTTGTTGGATAAAGCAAAAAAACTATTAACAGATATATTAAAAAACCCTTTAAAGTTTTTTAATAATCTAATGGCTGCTATTGGGGGAGGGGTAAGAAACTTTTTCTCTAATATTAAGCAGCATTTAATAAAGGGGCTAATCGGTTGGCTTACTGGCGCACTTGCTGAAACACCAATAAAATTACCGGAGACTTTTGATGTAATTGGCATTTTCAAATTAGTTCTCCAGATTTTAGGTCTTACCTACGAAAATATCAAAGCCAGAATAATTAAAAAATTTCCTCCGGCGGAAAAAGTATTTTATGTTGTTGAAGAAGGTCTGTCAATCATTAAAAGAGTAATAACTGAAGGTCCTCAGGTCTTATGGGAAATTGTCAAAGAGAAACTCTCCAACCTAAAAGAAATGGTTATGGGAGCTATCAGGGATTATGTAATTAAAACAGTTGTATATGAAGGAATCACCTGGCTTTTAGGGCTTTTAAATCCAGCGGGGGCACTTGTTAAAATTCTAAAGCTTGCATATGATCTGATAATGTGGCTGGTAGATAAATTTCAGCAAATTGTTGATTTTGTTAAGTCGGTATACAATTCAGTTGCCGCTATTGCAAGTGGTCAAATAGAGGCTGCCTCAAAAAAGGTGGAAGAAGCGATGAGTAAGAGCTTACCTGTATTGATCAGTTTGCTGGCCTCAATGGCAGGGTTAGGAGGTATTGGTCAAACAATACAAAAGTTGATAAAAAAAGTAACTGCACCAATAAATAAAATAATAGATAAGTTAATTGATAAAGGCATTGCTCTGGTTAAAAAGTTCCTTAAAAAAGGAAAAGATGCTGTTAAAGGGGCAAAGGATAAATTAGTAAATTGGTGGAAGGCAAAGAAAAACTTTAAAGCAGCCGACGGTGAGAAGCATAAACTTTACTTAAAAGGTAAAGGAAAGTCGGCAAAACTAATGGTGGCCAGCGAAAATCCGGGACCCTATGAAAGTTTTTTAAAAGAGATTGACCCTGGCGATGATAAAAAGAAAGAAAAAGCACTGAAAAAAGCTAAGCCGATTGCCGCAAAAATCGATACTGAAAAGAATAAACCATTAGGGGGTAAAGATAAAAAGGAAAAGAAAAAACTATCCAAACAAAAAGAAAAAAGAATTAAAGAATTGCTAACTCAGTTGAGTGTACCTACAGCAGTATTGTTTGGTTCTGATCTTCCGGAATCTGATGTAAAGCATACTCCTGGAACTTATGGAGGTAGTTCTATGGGAAAATCTATGGAAGCAAAAATTCTCACCAAAAAACTACCTAAGCAAGGAACAAAAGGATCTTCTCCAACCCAGGCAGCTCATACCCTGTATGATAAATTGAATCTAAGAAGACTTGGTAAAGGCGCTTTTTATGTTAGAGGACATCTTTTAAATGATAATATTCATGGTCCGGGTATTTGGAAAAACATGACGCCTCTTTCTGTAAAAGGCAATAAAAATCATTTACAAGATGTTGAAACAAAAGTTAAGACAGCAGTTTCAAGCGGGGCAATAGTTAGGTATAATGTAACTCCGAATTATAATCGAGCTTCATCTGCACCCTCTGATGAAAAATTAAAAGGCACAAATATTGAACCCATAGACTGGCCCAAAGTAAAAACAATAAAAGAAGCAGAAAAATATGTGCCGACAACTCTTTCTTGTGAAGCTTATTTACTCGAAGAAAAAGGAGGAAGTTATAAAGACAAGAAAAACCTCGTTACGACCAATGTTGATAACCCTGTTGATCAGGCTCTAAGTAGTTACCAATTGGATGAAACACAAATTGAACGAGTTAATTTATCAACTGATTCCAGTCAACACATTGCCAAAAATACGGGAATATCAGTACTCCAGGCCGGGGAAATAAAGAACGCTATTAATGCATTAACAGCAAAAAAAGAAGCTATTAATTTCTACAATCAGCTAAAAAAAGAAAATAAAAAAGTATCTGATCAGACAATCTCCGAACTAACTAAAAGATCTAATGTCGTTTTAAAATAAATGATTATGCAAAATATTAATCCGATATCGAATGCTCAGAATTTAACCCATTCCCTTTTATATTTAAAAAAAGCTATTGAGTATCGCCTGAAAAATTATTACAAAGAGAACAATGCACTAATTACAAATTTAAATGAGGATGATCTGGCTTTTTATGATGATGATTCAGCTTTTGCCTCATTTATTAAAAGTCACACTCCAAATTTTGCTGAATATTTTATAATTCTATTAGCATTAGCACCTCATATCCAACCTGATTTTATTGAAAAAATTATAAAAGAATCATTACCTGAGTCGGGAGATTTTACAGAAATAGGAGGACAAAGAGATAGTGAGGGGAGAGGCTTTGTTCCAACAGGAGAGACAGCTCTGTTTTTTCTGGCAGGGGATGATTTGGACCTTCGTTTTGCTGTACAAAAGTTTTTTTCAAATGAACATTGGTTTGTCAGAGATGAGGTGCTATTTCTCGAAAAAGCAAAGTCAGGTAATCCTTTTTATAGTGGCAGAATTATCATGAACCCAGAATATATAGAACTATTTACCGCTGGGTATGTCTCAAATCCTGATTTTGGTCCCACTTTTCCTGCACAAAATATTTATACTCAAATGGATTGGGAAGACCTGGTTCTCTCAAAACCTGTTCAAGAACAAATTGAAGAACTTAAAAATTGGGTTGAGTATAATGATGAGTTAATGGATGACTGGGAAATGAATAAAAAGCTTAAACCCGGTTACAGGGTGCTATTTCATGGAGCTCCAGGGACTGGAAAAACACTTACAGCTACTTTACTGGGTAAATACACAAATAAAATGGTCTACAGGGTTGATTTATCAACTGTCGTGTCAAAATATATCGGAGAAACTGAAAAAAATCTTGAAAACTTATTTAAGAAAGCCGCCAGAAAAGATTGGATCTTGTTCTTTGATGAGGCTGATGCGTTATTTGGAAAGAGAACCAATGTTAGTGATGCTCACGATCGTTATGCAAATCAGGAAGTAAGCTACTTATTACAAAGGGTTGAAAATTTTGATGGATTAGTTATTTTATCAACTAACTATAAAACCAATATAGATGAAGCTTTTTTAAGAAGATTTAATGCTATTATTAAATTCCCATTTCCATCTTATGATGAACGAAAAAAAATATGGGAAAAATCATTTCCCAAAGAAATTGTATTCGAAAAAGGCTATGATATACCTGCAATTGCAGCCCAATATGAACTTAGCGGTGGTAGTATAATTAATATAGTTCAATTCTCCTGTTTGAAAATGCTATCAAATAATAAAAATTACATTGAACTAGAGGAAGTTTATAAAGGTATACAAAGAGAAATGGAGAAAGAAGGGAAGATATTTAAAAAAATCAGCAAATAGGCCTTATAGAGTATATAGAAATCAAATATAAATACTTAACAAAATCAATTGATATTGTGTCATTCGTCACGAAAGAAGCCGATATAATTTATTAAATTTATATATGGCTGAAAATAAACACTTTATCAAGGTATTAAACAACTGGTTATCTACTGCTGACAGAAATTATATTCAGGGTAGATACCTGTGGATTCGCGGCGGTACTGTCGGAGGAAGTAATTTATTGTGGCTTTCTATAGAGCAGTTAATGAAAATATTACTTCTTCAAAAAGAATCAGATCTTTTAAATTCTGATTTAGAAGATTTTGATCTAATAGATGAAAAAACGCATGAATTAGCAAAATCTTATGAACAAGATGGAATGCCTGATAGTCTTATAGACAGGGTCAGAAATAATTATGATTTTGACTTTTCACACCCTCATCACATGCTGAAGGACATGTGTGATTTTTACAGAAAAAAATATTCTAGTATTACTCCAACTACACAAAGTTTACTACTTCATCCTGAGTTAGATAAGGTTTATTTTATGATGCGGGATAAGGTTTTACCAAATGTAGGAGTTTCATTAATTGACCTACTGGAAGTGGATAAGGAGGAAGGCAATAAGATTAACGAGATAAATGCGTGTGTTTTTAAGGACAATGATCATTTCAGGTCAAGATATGCAAAATCCAGGAGTTAATTATTATACGGTTAAAAGTCGTAATAAACTAGGACGTTAACTCTTATAGCGTCTCCTTTAACGAAGTTCTTATTTGTTCGCTGGCCCCAAATAATTTCTCCTCCGATCTTTGCCCCATCTGATACATCCCAAAATGTGTTGGACCTAATAGTTTGTCCTCTGAAATACCATTCATCAGGATTTATTGCAAATCTTTCTAACTGTAATATTCCGTATGTAAAACTTGTCAGCCACTTTTCATTCCACGAATGTTCATAGGTGGCATTGAACCCATAGTTTAAAGGAAGCTTTAATTTATTATTCTTGTCTATTATAACATCCAGAACATTATTATCCAGATCATTAAAATATCTTGAAATGCCTCTGCCAACTACAGATTGGAAATACCATTTACCTTGCTTCCAGGAATTTATAACTACAGAAGCAGACAACCCATAGCCAAATTTTACAATGACTTCATCAAATATATTCCTACCTGACAAAACAGGTAATATTCCTGATATTTGAAATTGTCCCCAATTATAATTTTTTCTTATCCGTGCAGTAAAATCAGGTGTTAATTGAAAGATTTCAGCCTCTATGCTATCCGGGAGATTTATATTAGGCACCAGATATTCTAAACCTAAATCAAGAGTATAATTATTCCATATATTGGGTAAAGTATATCTCATCTGGGGAGTTCTGATGTTTATGGATGAAGTTGGTCCGGCGAAATCTACAGTAGCGGGAACCGCTGTCACATGAGAGAACAAACTCCAGGTCTGCCCGAATAAAACATTTTTAAATTGTCCATAAGCATGGCGTATCCTGAATCCATCAGCACCCGCAAAATCAGTTTCAAGTCTGATAAATACATTTCCGGAACTTGTACTGTGTGTAACTTCAAATCCGAGTCTGGTTTGACTGATTTGATTTGAATAATTGAATATAGGATTATTATCATCTCCAGTTGGGATTTCATGAGTATTAAAGGAGTTCTCAGATTCTAAATTATTCTGATCCATCACTACATGATACCTAACGGAACCGAGTATTCTTAGCTGTAATTTCTTATCAGCACTAATAATAAATAACCCTCGATCTTGTCCTATATCTAATGGTGCATCTTCAATAATACGAGTTGTATCTACGATTATGCTATCACTTGAACTTATCACTCTTCCAGATATATTTCTGTTCAAACTATCAGGTACATCCTGGCTAAATGACAGGTGAAAAGTAAATAACAACAATAATAAAAACCCCGGAAGTCTGTAGGCTTTGCCGGACATATGAATTTATTATAAATACAAAAATAAATTAGTTATATAACTATAATTTACACTAATGAAACTCAATATTCACCTTAACTGAATTCTTTTTTAATATTATTTTAAATGATTTAAGCCAGCTTCTTATTAAAAAATATGTAGGTGATTCTATAATAGAATTCTTAACACTTTAAAACCATGTCTGGCTAAAATTTGAATATATTTTTACCCTAAAATAATAGTTAATTGACTTATTTTCATTATCTTAAATAAGGATGAGCCGATTAAAACTATATTGTGTGATAATATCCATCTTGTGCTTTACAAATCTGTACTCACAGGTTCGGGTTGCAACATTCAATTGTGAATTCCTGGTAGAAAAAACGATTCACGTAAAATACGGATTGCCATTCAGACTTAGTGATACCACCCAGGAAGTCCGCGAACAATGGACAGATCAATTCAGAAGTAAGAAGTTCAATGAGGCAACTATTGAGGTGGCTAAATATATTCACACCCTGAATGCTGATGTTATTGGTTTACAAGAAGTAGGCCAGGAGGAAGAAGTAGACCTGCTTATTGAAAAACTCGATAGCATGGGAACCAATTATTCTCATTCTCTTGTTTGCTTTTCAAGAGATAACATTACTGGTCAACGGGTAGCTATCCTTTCTAAATTTCCCATTTTAGAAGGTTGGGATGAATTAGACGGCCGATCCTACTTTTTTACTGAACCGGATATGGACGAAACTGATGATACCGGGGTTAGTAAAGGACTGAAAGCAACTATTAAAATTAATAATGATACGGTTGATTTTTATGTCCTGCACCTTAAATCAGAACGTGGTGGAGCCGAATCAGATTATCAACGACTCGGGCAGGCCTCAATTGTAAGAAGGTATATTATCAATTCATTGGAAGTCGGGAATCATGTGGTTGTAATGGGTGATTTAAATAGTCAAAAACGTCATCCTGTGATATTAAGAATTCGGGGTTTTGATGATATTTACGAAGAGCTAATTCAATCAGGAGATGATATTTATATCGATGATAAAACGACAAGGAATACATATACTTATTTAGGTACTCAAGAGCAAATAGATCATATTCTGATATCCTATAGCTTAAGAAAATTTAAAACTAAGATAATCCCTACAACAGATAAATTTATCTCCGATCATAATGCAGTGATAGTTGACATTGATCTTTGATCATTGAACAGCATGAGTAAAGAATTAGCTATTGAAGTACTTAACCAAAAGTTGTCATGAATAGAAAAAACAAGATTAATCTCATTAGCATTTTACTTTTAATAATTTCTGTAATTATGATCTACTTAGGAATTAAAAACAATATCGCTCCACCTACATTAACTGGAGTTGGTTTTATCCTGATTATATGGGCAATACAGGAATTTGAAATTGACAGAAAAAAGTGAGTCTATTAAAATATAAAAGTGACGCCGTTTAAGCGCCACTTTATATGAGCTAAAAAAGATTAGACCAACTCTTTTTTAGCGAGGTAGAAGTCTGTTTTTTCAATTGATTCATCGGCCAGCCTTTCATCCATTTCTTCAAGAGTTTTTGGCGGAGGAATAATCACTTTGTCTCCTTTTTGCCAATCCAGAGGCAAGGCTACTTTATGTTTATCTGAGATTTGTAATGCTTCCAGTACCCTCAAAATTTCGTTCATGTTTCGACCAACATTTAAAGGATAATACATGATTAACCTGACTTTTCTTTCCGGATCTATGAAGAATACTGCCCGTACGGCGGCGGTCTCATGCTCATTTGGTTGAAGCATACCATACAGTTTTGATACTTTCATATCAAGGTCAGCGATTATCGGGAAATTAAAATATACTCCGGTATTTTCCCTGACATTATTCACCCAGGCTAAATGAGAATGGATGCTATCAATGCTTAACCCGATAAGCCTTGTGTCTAATTTATCAAATTCATCTTTGCGTTGTGCAAAACCGCTCATTTCCGTAGTGCATACCGGGGTAAAATCAGCAGGGTGAGAAAATAAAACCACCCAGTTATCTTTAGCATATTCAGAAAACTTAATACTTCCTTTTGTTGTCATTGCCTCAAAATCAGGAGCCAGGTCACCAATTCTGGGCATTGGATTTGTGTTGTTTAATTCAGTACTTTCCATGGCTTTTAGTTTTTATATATAGAAAATTACCCATTTATCATATCCCGGAAAGTAACTTTCATCACTTTAAACAAATGAAATTATGTCCTGTTTAGATAGTTAAGTTCTTTCGTTATATTAGGATTGATATAAACACCAAAAACCGATATACAAACAGGATTACATTATGATAAAAGATAATAGAAAGATTAAAGTTGTTACATTTGGCGAAGTTCTCTGGGATGTTTTTGAAGGAAATAAGAAAATTGGAGGAGCCCCGTTAAATGTTGCATTAACAATGCAAAGCCTTGGAGCGGATGTTTCAATTATCAGTGGAATTGGGAGTGATCATAATGGGGAGGAATTATTAAATATTATCCATCAGGATATAAATGTTGATCATATTCAGAAAAATAAAAATCTTGCGACAAGCACAGTTGATGTTCAACTAGATGAAAATAAACAAGCAACGTATATTATTCATCAACCTGTAGCCTGGGATGAAATTATGTTTTCGGAAAAGTTGAAAAATGTTGTTGATGGATGTGATATTTTTATTTTTGGCTCCCTTTCATCTCGAAGTGAAATGAGTAGTAAGACCTTGATCAGACTTCTTGATAACGATGCATTCAATGTATTGGATATAAACCTCAGAGCACCACATTATACTAGTGAAACATTGTTAGGACTTACCAATGCAGCAGACTTCGTTAAATTCAATGATAAGGAAATTGAAGAGGTTATTAAGCTTGTCTACGGGCAACCTTTTGAAGGAATTGAAGAGGCAATGAAGTATATATCATTAAATTCCGGGGTAGATAAGATATGTGTGACTAGAGGCGACAAAGGAGCTGTTTTATATTCTGATGGTGATTTTTTTTATAATCCTGGTTATAATGTAGAAGTGGTAGATACTGTTGGGGCAGGAGACTCATTTCTAGGCGCATTAGTTTTGAAAATATACGAGGGAGAGGATCCGCAAAAAGCACTTGATTTTGCTAGTGCCATGGGGGCTTATGTCTGTTCTAAACAAGGAGCTAATCCTGAATATAACGAAAATGATATTGAGGAGATCATGGGTATGGTAAAATGAATATAGTTATAGATGAAGTAAGCCTGGACACTTTTCTATTATTGTTTAGGTTCTAGGTAGTATTATTAGAATGCCTCTGTTAACCTGAAATAAATCCCCCAGTCACGAATACCACCGGCAACATCGATTCCGGCATTAATCCGTTTATCGGGTATCATCATATATCTGATTCCGGCACCACCACCAGGCAAAAGCTGGCTCCAGCCTTCAGGATCATGAGAGAGGGCCAGTCCTGCAAAAGCGACCATTCCCCATTTATTATAGAATGTCAACCGGTATTCGACTTGTATTGATATATTTTGCTCACCACGAAATTCTCCCTGAGTATAACCTCTGATATCTGTTCTTCCAATCGTTCTTTGAGCTTCAAACGGTATGTCATCACCAACAGCAAAATAACTATATAATCTTGTAGCTATGGTTCGTACTGAATCAACTGGAAAATATTTGTTTATCTCTAATTGAATATTATTGAATTTCACATCAGAACCAAGCCAATCACGATAACTAAATGTTGATAGTTTGGCATATAATCCGAAGTGAGAATTATAAACGTTTGAACGATCATCCCATTCCAAAACACCTCCAATTCCATTGAAAGCGCGTGTCTCATTTTTTACTTCTACAGGAAGGTCAAATAATGTTTCTCGCTTTGAAAAAATAAGTTGAGGTCCAAGGTAAAGATTTTCTCTTAACCTGATTCCAAAATTGAAATAGGCAAAATCAGATGCTGTATTAAAATCTATAAATACCCCACCAGGGAAAAATGTATCTTCATAATATTGAAAATTGAAATCTACCAGTCCAGCAGCTGCTTTTATTCTAAATTTATTCTCAGCGAAAAACAATTGAGCATATGGTAATACGATCCATGATTTGTTTGTAGACCAGAAGCCTGTAACGCCAACTGATGAAATAGGTGAAATGGTATCTTTTTCATTTAGTTTAAAAAATCCCATCCCCATCGCACCAATCTTAAACCCAATCGAACGGTTGTAGTCTATAGTAGGCAGACCGATTATCCGGAATTTCTTTGCCTTTTTTTGGACATCTTGTCCTTGAATAGATAAAAACGAAACACATAATAAACTGATTATTAATAAGAAAGGTGATTTTGTTTTGATCATCTCTTAAATAGTCAGTTGTTTGTTTTTTAAAACCAAAATCCGGCAATACGCTCAATGGTCCAGAAGGCTGCTATAGATCCGATTGCATAGGCAGGAATCTTTTTAATTATAAGCGGCCAGTTCTTCTTGTATGACAATGCACGGATCACCAGTAAAACAACTAAAACAAAAGCTATCTGACCCAGCTCAACACCGACATTAAAAAAAGCCAGCGCCAAAGGTATATCTGTTTGAGGAAGTCCGACTTCAGCTAATGCACCGGCAAATCCAAAACCGTGTAAAAGGCCGAAGGTAAAAGCCACGAGCCATGGTTTTTTGCTGGTAATCGTTTCTTGTCCGCTTGCGTTCTTAACTATCTCAATTGCAAGAAAAACGATACTCAGAGCGATAACAGCTTCAACCGGAGGCCCGGGTAAATTAGCAAAGCCCAAAACAGCCATGCTAAGTGTTATACTATGTGCTATGGTAAATGCAGTTATGGTCTTAACGATCTTTTTAAATCCCTTTGTGATTATAATTAAAGCCAGGACAAAAAGTAAATGATCTATACCAAACCAAATATGTTCAACACCCAGAACTGTATAATTTTTTATAACCAGAAAAGTGCTCATTTTACCGGGAATGATCTTTTCAGGATCGTCAGGTTTTAGCATAAAAGATACCTTTTCCCCGTTGAGGTAATCTACATTTACCAATACATCAATCATGGTTTTTTGCAATCCATCAATTATCAGGTCTTGCCCTTCAAGAGGGTTTGATGTGGTCAATGAATATGAGTACAACATCGCACCTTCCATTAACTTTGGCATTACAATCTCAGTTAATGATTCTGATTGTGGAAATACCGGACTTAACCGGATGACCATATCACCACGACGTGGGATCTTCCAGAAAACATTATAGGTGGTTTCATTTACCTGCTTGATATGTAGATATGCCGGCCTCATTTCATGAGACAAAAGGATTCCAGGCAGAAACATTAAAATGAATATTAAATAATATCGTTTAATCATCTTTAATTCAAATTTTGTTAACTACCGAATTCTGTTAAAATCTTTTCTTTTATTTCGCTATCCAGATTGGCTTCAAGCTTGAGGTCATAACTCTTTTTGATATTTTTATATATCTTTTCCCGGCTATCCAGTTCCATATCGTAATCATAGTCTCTTTTTATGACATCCTTCATTTGAGCAAAAGAGGGTAGTTGAGGATCCGTTTTCTCGGTGATATAAACGAGATGTATACCAAAACCAGATTCAATTGGACCAATCCATTGATTTAGCGGTTGATTTTCCATTGATTCTGCGATATTGCCACCAAGTTCTGAGTTCAGTTTATTGGCATAGATGCTCTCATAATAAAAAGGAAAGGGTAGAGGATCTCCTAATTTTGTGAACTCATCAATAGATATATCACTATTATTTTCTAATACTAATTTAGCTTGAGTGACCGGATCAGAATGATTGTCATAGGTAAAGCAGACCTGGTAAAAGCTATATTGAGCAGGACGCATATACCTTTCAGAATGTTTATTGTAATATTCTTTAAGGTCTTCCTCGTTTGGGTTATTCACCATCGCTGAAACATCACTGGTAATAAAATCCATTTTTTGAGCCAGCCTTCTTTTTATAACCTCATCATTATGATCGAGGTTCATTTTTAACGCTTCCCGATACATAACTTCCTGCTTGAGTGTTTTATTGATCAGACCAGCGAGTTCTTCTGAGGTAGGTTTTCTCTGCCATTGCAATTCCCATATTGAAACCATATGACTGATATCGCTGTCGTCAATGATTATTGCATTTTCCGAATCATTTTCATCAACGGTAAAAGCATAAACTATAAATATGGCAAAGCCAATTAATACAAAATGCAAAAATGGCTCTTTTAATAGTTTTTTCATGATCATAAATTGATTTGATAGATATATTAAAATAACTAGAAATGATATGCTAACCTACTTTGGAAATAAGAATATCAGAACTGCTCTTCCTCCCAGATCTGCTCTTGCACCGTCGGGAGCATCCAGATTAAATCTAGGGCCGATTACAAGTTGAAATTTTTGTTTGCCCAATGCACTTACTGCACTAAAAGTCGGGTTTAACCATATAGTAGACTGATTTGATTCCCAGTTCTGTGTCCATTCAATATTTGCACCAAGTCCTGCACCGGTTTTCCAGTTGTAGATAATAAAGGGCTGCAGAAACATTTGATTTATATCAGGCTTGTTTTCATCACTCGAAACAGACCATATTTGATTTATTAAACCACCGATAGTCCAGCCATTGGTCTGAGTTAAAGCCACTGCTGTAGGACCGACACCGAATTGATCAGCGGTGAGATAATCATTTGATCCGATTGGTAATAGAAATACTGGTCCGACACCCCAGGTTAATTTTTCTGAATTGCTGGGAGAAAAAAATGCAGATACAACTGCATCACTAAGGCCGCTTTGCTTACTACCGGGTTCGGTTATGTTATATTGTGTAACTATTGGAAAGATATATCTGGTTATTAGATTTAAATTGTCAGATAACTTGATTGGGACAACAGGCTGAATATTTAATGTGTTTCTTGTGCCTTCCAGATCACCGATTCCAAAATCGGTATTATTCTGAAATGGGATGGAAATTAAAGAGGCTATGGGATTAGCCAATTTTTTTGCTAGTTCTTCTGCTTCAGATTCAGACTTTTCATCAATTAATTCTTCTTCCTGAGAATACGTCAATATAGATGTCAATGAAAGAAAAAGAATAAAAATGTGTTGTGTAGATATCCTCATAACTTAAGTTTTATTGGTTTGGATTATACCAGATCGGAGAGCTATACACTCTTTCCTGAATAGTTTCCGGATGATTGGTTTCTTTAACATCTATTCCAAGTTCTATCGCATCAAGTAAAGAGTATCTCGGCGTAGGGATCTCTAATACCCGAACATAATAGAAGGCATTTTGTGATGGGTTGAAATCCGGATCAGTCCAGACTACTTTCAATTCTGCGTCACCAATCGTATTGGTATATTTTCCAGTAGCAAGATCAACGGTATTTCCCACTGGTACACTACCATCGCTACGATCGTCTGAAAGGGCAATAGACTTTTTCATTTGTGCTTCCGTCAGCTTCAAGCCATCCTTTTACTACCTGAATTCTGTCCAGATTAGCAGCATTTGGATCTTTGATAGCAGAGATCATGAAGGTTGGTGCTTTTTCTCCATTTTGATTCAGGTCACCACCCATGGGTACACCTTTATCATACCCGGTTTCAACCATATTGTTCCCCAGGTCATCATTTGAAAAATCAAACCCTCCGAAAAAGCGAAGTGTTATTCTTGGTCCAGTAGTAGCATATACTTCTTTTCTCTGGAATGCATCGACAATGCTTTGTCGGGTATTGCTTTCAGCCCATGCTGCAACCCAGCCGGCAGCACCCATATCCCAGCCTTTTGATGATCCGATACCAGTTGGATGCGGTCTTTTCGAAGGTGTTGCATCGTGCTGACCCTTACCAGCAAAATTTGTTTCTTCTATTGATGACATTCCGGTATGAGAATCCGAACTTCCTATTAATCCAATTTTGTAGGGATTTATGCCTAGCTTTTGTTCCAATTCCAGACCACGTTTTAAGCCGGAACGTACATAATCGGCTTCAGTAGGTTTAGACCTGGTGCCATCTGGCGTTAAAGCAAAATCATACGTTTCAAAATCAGCAAATTCATCATTTGGGGACAGGGCAGGGTGGGTTTCGGAATCACCTTTGATTTGGGTGATTTCAACATTCCGCTCCCACTTCATACGGCTTTCAGCATATTCCCTGTCTATTGGTTCTCCATTCAGCCGAGTCTCAGGAAACATCAATCCCAGACTGATATTCGGATTATGTGGAATGGCGACAAACTCTGCGCCAGTACGACTACTGGTTTCTTCGAGCCATGTCCATAGGTCTTCAGGATTATCACTACTTAATGCACTATAGGGTAAAAACTGATCGGCAACATCTTTACCTTGTGGCATAAAAACTACCCGATGTAGATTAGCCCCGCTATTGTTAGATGACCATTCCCAACCAATTAAAGTAGTGAAGGTTCCCGGATCATTGTGTGCTTCTGCTGTTTCAACATACCGCGCCCAGGCTTCTTTGCGGTTTTCTCCACCAAGATCATTAATTAAATCTTTACTTCCCAGATTGGCCTCATTAGGCTGGTCAAAAGCTGCGAAGTTCAAAATATCATAGATTTTTTGAAGTCCTTTCTCGTCAGTTTTATCTGGTGCGATTTTCAAAAAGGCCTGACCTGATTTGGAATCAGAAATTCCCGGGGTATTCTCATACATTAATGGAATTGCACCAAGTAATTCTGCATGATCAGCAATGACAAGAAAGTCCAGTGGTTCAGTCAATTTCATTGGTCTTCCCGTAGTCGGACTTTCTACTTCTTCTCCCTTTGCGAAACGATAGGCAGTTTCGGGAGTGGAGTTTGGTGTTCCAAATAAGTACACATCAAAGGAATTACCAGTATGATTATGTGTATCACCCCAGTATACATTCTTTAATGGATTTGATTTGATTTCGTTATCAACTGATATTTCCTCAGTTGCTTCGGTTGATTCTTCTTGTTCTTCAGTTCCAGAGCATGAATTCAAAATTAGGAGAATAGCGAAAATATAATAGTAACTGATTGTTTTCATAGACTGTATTCCTTAAGATGTATCAAATGTTATTTTGACGGGGTATACCAGATCGGGCTTGTCCAGGCTCTTTCCTGAATGCTTACCGGCAGATCTTCACGGGGCTCTACACCCATCCGTTTGGCATCATAAGTACTCCATCGAGGTGTAGGTATCTGGATAACTCTTGCATAATAATATGCATACTGAGTTGGATCAAAATCAGGATCTTTCCACACTGTTGAGAGTTCAGTATCGCCGATATCATTAGTGTAGCTAGCTTCCTTCGCATTAACAGTATTGCCTACCTCAGGTGCATTCCCTTTATTATCAACTTGTCGATTGTCAGAGAGAGCTACGTTATATATTTTTTCCACAGTATTCCCATTTAAATCAACCCAGCCTTTTATGATTTGTATGCGATCAAGATTAGCTCCATCTGCTTCTTTTATTGCTTGAATTAAAAACACGGGTGATTGTCCTTCAGAGGCACTCTTTAAATCACTTCCCATTGGCACTCCATTTGAATAAGCTTGCTCAAGCCAGTCATTATTATTTAGTATTTCATCATTAAAATCATATCCTCCAAAAAACCGCACTTTCATTCGTGGGCCTGAAGTAGCATAGGTTTCTTTGTTTTTGAAAGCTTCGAATATTGCTTCACGAGTATTAGATTTTGCCCAGACAGCAGCCACACCACCGCTACTGAATTCTCGAACTTGTTTCGCAGCTGCGTCACTTACTCCGGGAGGTCCTTCAAGTCGATGTTTAGGGTCATTTTCAAACCCGAATTTACCTGTATAGTTATCTTCCTCTATCGATGAGGCAGAATTATGGGTGTCTGAATCTCCAATAAAACCATATTTAAATGGATTTCCTTTTCCTTCTTTTTGATATTTCAATCCACGGGTTAGTGCTTCACGCATATAACCACCCTTTTTATTCTTTGGTGGTGTTGCTGTTGAGGCGAGTGTATAATCCCAAAGCTCAAAAGATGCAAATTCGTCTTTAGGAGAAAGTGCAGGGTGAGTTTCAGAGGTGCCTTTGATCTGTGTTATTTCATAAACTGGTTCATTACGCATTCTTGTTTCAGAATAGACCTTATTAATTTGACTTCCTCCATATGATTCACCGTTCGGAAACATTAACCCATCACTTGCATTACCATTATGAGGAATTGCCATAACCTCATTACCTTGCTGACGTTGATTATCCATCCATTCCCATAACTTTTCAGGTTCATCTGAATCAATAGCAGAAAAAGGAAGCTTAGGCACATTGTCAGTATCCTTAAATACGACTATCCTGTGAAGGTTTCTCCAATCAGGATTAGAAGTCCATTCATACCCGGCAAAAGTGGTAAATTCACCAGGAACATAATGGTCATCGGCAATATTTACAATTTTGGTCCATACATTTTGCTGAAGCTCAGGGTCACCTAATATGCTGTCATTTCTACGATTAGAGATATCATCAAGGATTTTTGTGTAAGCATCAAAAGATTTTTTCGGATCATCACCGGTAATATCTTTTGCGAGGGGATGTTTATTCGCCGGGCTTTCAGAATTTTCCATCATGGGAAGAGAACCCATAAACTCAGAGTGGTCCGAAACTACATACCAGTCTAAAGGAACTTTTATCTGTAGTGGAGTTCCATCACCACCGCCTGGAATGGACTCTCCCTTAGCCCATCGATAGGCACCGTCAGGATCGGTAGCTGCTCCATTAATGAATGCGTCGAACGACCACCTCGTATGAATATGAAGGTTGCCAAAATAAACATTCTTTAATGGATTTGATTTGATTTCGTTATCAACTGATGTTTCCTCAGTTGTTTCGGTTGTTTCTTCGTTTTCCTTATTATCTGAACAGGAAACAAGAAATACGAATATCATCACAATAAGGTAATAACTTATAGCCTTCATAGATCGAGTGTTTTGTAATTGATTTAATTTATATCCAGGTTTTGATAGTGGATAAGAATCAAAACTTGAATCAAATACTATTATATAAGTTAATGCATTTATTTTTATACTTAAAATAAAACCATCATCACCTTACTGTTTAGGGTATATGTTGTTAAGGTTTCTCACAAGTAACACGAAGACGTTATAAGATTAATAAAGAAATAACTGCATTGGTATTAATTACACAATGCAGTTTTTATCAAATATTTAATAACTATCTAAATCAAGAATAGTGGTTCAATCCTAATAACTATGGAAAACATTCCTAACCTGATTTTATTTACTGTTTTGCTTTTTTTATAAATTCATCAACAACATTAGACATATCAAATGATTTACCTCCCTGAACAGGTGGATACTCTTTCAGTGTCTGTAAATGTTTGCCCATGAGCTCACCCATCGGTTGAATCAGCCAGGATACTTTTTGCATCAGGTGACCATAGGAGTCGGTGTTATCATAACTTTCATACGGGTCCATTCGAATATTGAAAACCAGGGGAACTGTTCGTGGCTCAAGATTAGCGTAGTAATCTTCTTTTGTTGAGAAATGGAATTTCCAGGGCCCCATTCTCACGGCCGTCAGCTTACTTTCATAGTAATGGAAAATATGATTTCTGGCTGATTTATCAGTTTTTCCCATCCAGTAATCCAGGTTATTTACACCATCAATATATTGATTTTTCTCCTTCATCATTTTTTCAGCTACATCATCTACTCCGGCAGCCGCAGCCAGGGTTGTAAACAGATCCTGATGACTTTGAATTCCATTAAGTTGAGTTCGAGCAGGTATTTTGCCTGGCCATCTTACCATACAAGGTACCCGGACTCCACCTTCATAGGTTGTCATTTTTTCACCCCGGAACGGTGTAGTACCTCCATGTGGCCATGAAGCATGTTCCGGTCCGTTATCTGTTGAATAAAGAATAATGGTATTCTCTAAAAGCCCCATTTCTTCTAACTGATCCAGTACATAGCCTATATCTGAATCATGTTGTAACATTCCCGCTCCATAATAATCTGCTTCACTGGTGTATTTTTCTACTTTATTAAGCCATTTATCTTCTATTCTGGTATATAAGTGCATTCTACTTGTATTCAACCAGACAAAGAATGGTTCATCGTCCTCTTTAGATCTTTTAATGAAATCCAGTGCTTTAGGAATCACTTCTTCCCGGTCAAAATTTTTCATTCGTTCCTGGGTTAAGGGACCAGTATCTGTTATGCGTTGTTTACCAACTTCACCGAAACGCGGGTCAGATGTATCATCATATTCGTCTGTGGCAAAAGAATGGATTACACCTCTTGTTCCGAATTTCTTTTCATATTCTTCCAAAGAACCTTCATAAGCCCTGGCAAAATTCTGGTAGTCTCTTTGTTCTGCTTCTTCTTGAGTATTCAGGTGATATAGATTACCAAAAAACTCTTCGAATCCATGTACTGTGGGAAGATGCTCATTTCTGTCCCCCAGGTGATTCTTACCGAAGTGTCCTGTGCTGTAACCTTCTGCCAGAAGAACTTCTGCCAGGCTTGGAGATTCTTTCTGGAGACCCAGGGCATCACCAGGTTGTCCTACAGTAGTCATTCCTGATCGAATAGGGTATTGGCCTGTAATGAAAGCCGCTCTTCCCGCAGTACAGGATGGCTGGGCGTAATGATCAGTAAAAATAATCCCCTCTAAACCGATCCGATCGATATTTGGTGTTCGGTAAGCCATCACTCCATGCTCATAAGCACTGAGATTAGACCAGCCGATATCATCTCCCCAAATAACCAGGATATTGGGTTTATCCTGACTATGTGCAATAGTAGTACACATAATCAACATGACGAATAGATAATGTTTGATTTGCATAACGGTGTTTATATTGGTTTATAATTGATTTAATAATCTTCCTTTAATAGCATCCCCAGAGGAATTCAATAAACATATTTTTTATTAAACCCAGCAAAAGTTTATATTAAAAGAATTAATTATCACTATTAACTGTTTCGAGTATATATTGTTTTTAAAATCCAATAAATCGGTAATTTAAGTTTAACATAAACTGGCTTCTCTTACCAAACACGCCTAATTCAGTTCTAAGTATCCAACGCTTATTGAATTGATATTGTGCTCCGAAAATCAGATTCATAGGTTTGGCTACTTTTTTATCCAGTTTATAATTTATGATAGCATTATCCGGATCTATTCCATTACTTATATCCTCTAGTTTATCGATGATTTGATTAGCGACTAGTCTTTGTGCAGGTGGGAGGGTAGAAGCCCAGTCTCTTAAGTTATCAATGGTTTGTCCACTGCCTGCATTTGGAAAAACATTTTGCAAGGGAATACTACCTTCGGTATCACTTTTAATAATTTGATAGAAAGCGCCGGCCCATATTGCCAGGTTGCTCTGTGGGTTGTTGGCGTTAAAAAACGTATGACCTAACCGCAAACTTCCATTATATGCCGGTACAGGCTCCACAACCACCTCTACATCTGCCCAGTTATAGTTATTGTCCCAGGCCAGCCAGACAGGTCCTAAGGATCCGGCTAAAGTAACTCCCAAACCAAAAGAAGATGCATTAAATCTTTGTGAGGTTCTAAGACCAATTGGATCTAGTAGCGTGACTTCCGTTTGCGTAGTGCCACCACCAATGATCGCATATACATTCATAAATGGAAAGATCCAGATGTCAGGTCGTATCGTATAGGCATTAGTTGTAGCAACAGTGGGTGCAAAAACAATAAAATCACTCATGTCGACTAATTCACTATCGTTAAAGCCTAATAAAGTACTTTCGATTGAAATTTCCTGTGTCTGAGTAAAGTAAACACCACTTATTCCATAAGCATATTGAATATCATAGCCTCTTTTATACGCCTGTTTCCCAAATATTGGTAAAATTCGATCGTAATCCATTTGTTCCAGGCTATCGAAATAGGCGTTATAGATATCATTATCAAATTTTCGAACGGATTGACCTGATAAAGATAGTGTGCATGGTAAAAAGAATAAAAAGAATAGTATCCGATCCATATTAAAAATAGAGGGATTTGAGTCTATCAAATCCCTCGTTTGTTTATTTAATGACTTCTACCCATTTCAAGTTGCTTTTGTATCGAACTTAAATTAAAAGCTCCCGGAGATTGACTTGGAGGGTATTCTTCCATCGTCTTTAAGAAATTACCTGCCATTTGTTGTATTGGTACCAGAACAAAAGCTCGTTCAAGTAACCAGTCATAATATGTATTTGAATTATGTTGTGCTTTCTCAAAAGGATCTCTTCTTAAATTAAATACCTGGGGCACTCTTAATTCGACAAATGGTTCTACCCAGACACCGAATTTCTCGCCTCTGTTTTCCATGAAAACTACTTTCCAGTCATCATACCTTGCCGCTACTATCTGACCATCATCGTTTACATACCAAAACTCACTTCTGGGTGATTTATCCGTTTTTCCTGATAAATAATCATTTAAATTATATCCATCTATGTGGTTTCTGTAATTTCTGCCATTTAATGATACTCCATCTAAGAGTTTTTGTTTGATTTGATCATTACCGGCAATTGCTGCGAATGTTGGAAGCCAATCTTCATGTGCTACAATACCGTTTAAAGTAACGTCTTCCTGCCATTTACCCGGCCAACGCACAAACGTCGGAACCCGATAGGCACCTTCCCAGTTAGAATTCTTCTCACTTCGAAATGGTGTGGTGCCTGCATCGGGCCAGGTGTTGTAATGCGGCCCATTATCTGTTGAATACATTACTACAGTATTATCTGCAATTCCTAATTCATCTAATACTTTAAGTAATTCACCAACATGCATGTCATGCTCAACCATACCATCATGGTACTCATTACCACTTGGTCCTGAAATTCCCGTATGCTCTTCTTTCACGTGTGTTCTGAAGTGCATTCTCGTGCCATTCCACCACACAAAGAATGGTTCTCCGGCTTCATGTTTCTCTTTAATGAACCGTATTGCAGCTTCAACGGTTTCATCGTCAATAGTCTCCATACGTTTCTTTGTCAGAGGCCCTGTATCTTCAATTTTTTGGCCACCATTACCATCAGCCCAGCTGTGAATAACTCCTCTGGGACCATAAACTTCACGAAAAGTTTTTCCATTTTTTAATACCATGTCACGGGGATAGTCCCGGTTTTCAGGTTCTTCTTCTGCATTCAAATGATATAAATTACCTAAAAATTCATCGAAACCATGCATAGTAGGTAGGTGTTCATCCAGATCACCCTGGTGGTTTTTCCCAAATTGACCAGTAGCATATCCTAAACTTTTTAAAACTGTAGCCATTGTAACATCAGATTTTTGCCAGCCTTGTTCCGCTCCCGGAAGACCTACTTTTGTCATTCCTGATCGAACCGGTACACTTCCAGAAATGAAAGCTGCTCTACCGGCTGTGCAACTTTGCTGTGCGTAATAATCTGTAAAAGCAACACCTTCTTTCGCGATTCTGTCAATATTAGGTGTCTTATATCCCATCATTCCCCGGTTGTTATGACTAACATTCCAGGTGCCAATATCATCACCCCAGATTACAAGGATATTAGGTTTTTCTTGACCATATGAAAAAAAGCACACGAATAGGAAAAGGACTGATAAAAATACCTTTTTCATATAAAAACAAATTTAAGTTAAAGTGATAGACTCATTATAAAAGCGCATAAAGTCATATTTAATATAAGAATAATTTTATTAAAAAATAACTGATTCGGGTAAGTGTTTGTCGTAAACTTTCTAAAAAAGTGTCAGGAAATATAAAATTTAAATAAGACAAACCATTATAGAGTAAATAATGATAGAGACTAATTATGAAATTACTCTTAGTAAGAAATCTACCAAGCAGGATATATTAATCGGATTGAATGATTACAGAATGATGAGAATTTTAGTATTAGAAACAATTGGATATTAAACAAAAAAGCATGATCAATCAGACGATACTTATATATACAAATTAAATTTCGAGTCAATTACATTTGATAACTGGTAGTTACCCTGCCTTAACTTTAACAAAATTCTATCTTTAACATTGTTTATGAAAAAGCCCGGAGATCTGCTAATTAAATAGATTTTCAATAAATATAATTTTATTATCAGGAATTGGATCAGCAAATATTGAAAGATTTAATTATACTACCATCAATTAATTTTTAAAATAGAAAATTTCTGTTGAAATTATAGTAAATAATTTATAATCATTTTGGAAGTAATTTTAACGATAGTAATAAGAGTCTTAGCCATACTTATGGTGTTTGCTACTATATTACCTTTAATAAGAAATGACTTTTGGACTTTTCGGGTGTTTGAATTTCCAAGACTTCAAAAGTGGGTCATTAATCTGGTTATAATCTGTATTTTCTTTGCATATTTTAAGGATTTTCAGATCATTGATATAATTCTCCTTGTTTTACTTTCAGCAAGTATTATATTTCTATCTTATCAGATTTATCCTTATACTGTTTTTTCACCCATTCAATTAAGTAGAGTAGAGGAAGACAACAGAAATAATTTACGTCTTCTGATATCAAATGTCTATCAGTATAACAAGAAATATGGTAAACTAATCAAATTGATCTCTAAAAACGACCCTGATATTATTTTACTGGTTGAAACGAGTGCAGACTGGCGAGAAGCTATGGATAAGGCAATTGGAGATCAATATACTGAACGGGTGTTAGAAGATCAGGAAAACACTTATGGGATGTTACTTTTTTCGAAATTAAAACTTGAAAATACCCAGGTTAATCATTTGATTAAAAATGAAATACCTTCTATAGAAACAACTGTAGTTTTGGGATATAATCGCATAAAATTATTTTGTCTTCATCCCGAACCACCTGTCCCAAGTGAAAATGCCTGGGCAACAGACAGAGATGCAGAGATTCTCATAGTTGGTAAAAAAGCAGTAAAAGAGTCATTACCTGTAATTGTGGCAGGTGATCTTAATGATGTAGCATGGAGTCATACTACTGAGTTATTTCTTAAAACAAGTGATCTTCTTGATCCGAGAAGAGGCAGGGGGTTTTACAATACATTTAATGCTAAATATCCATTACTCAGGTGGCCTCTGGACCACATATTTTGTAGTCATCATTTCCAACTTGTGAAATTAAAAACTCTTCCTTCTATAAATTCCGATCATTTTCCTGTCCTGGTGGATCTTGCTCTCACTTTTAAATATGATGAGGAAAATAACCTCCAATTGGATTATGAGGAAAAGAAAGAAGTACAAGAAAAAATAGAAAAGGCTGAATAAATAGTGGCTAAAAAATATAAAATTTCGCTTTGGGTTAATGTTTTACTTGCTATAACCCTATTCTTTACAATATTTGTCGTTAATCTTCTTCCCGTAGAGTTTAAAAGGGGAACTTATGGGATATCATATGCCTTCATTATTTTGTTTTGTAGTTATGTGGTTAGCCATAAAACTAATGAGATTCATAAAGCAAAAAAATCTAAAGTATTTGTTGTCGGACTGACACTGTTTATCCTGAGAATAGGAGGGAGTTTAATACCCGAATCATTATTTTTCAAAATTGTATCAGTAGCCGAGCTTTTCTTTTTTATTTATATAGTTTTCCGCTTAATAATTATAATTGCTGCCGCCCGAAAAGTGACCCCCAGTGTCATTTTTGAAGCCATCAACGGTTATTTATTATTAGGAATAGTTATTTCATTATTGATTGGTATCGGATATTTGTATGATAATAATTCATTTAATTTTTCAGTTAATCAAACAATTCTAGATGATGATATCGGTTCTAAAACAGGGATGTTCCTATACTATGGTTTTATTACTCTCACAACAGTAGGATATGGTGATTTGGTGCCGTCTTCAAATTTTGGTCGCTCTATCGCTATATTTACAGGGGTTGCAGGACAACTCTATCTTACTGTAATTTTAGCATTTTTAATTGGAAAACTAAGTTCCCCAAAAAGACCCTCTAAAAATGACTGAATTTTCTGAAGTAGATATTAATACATGGAAGAGAAAAGATCACTTTCACTTTTTTAACACTTTTGATGAGCCTTATTTTGGTCTTACAGCTGAAATGAATTGCACTGCAGCTTATAAACTTTGTAAACGAAACAACTGGTCATTCTCTTTATATTATATGCATTGTATACTTCGGGTTGCAAATTCTATCGATGCCTTTAGGTTAAGAATCTCTGAGGATAAGGTGTTGAAGTATAATACTGTTAGTTTATCATCTACTGTTTTAAGAGATGACCGAACATTTGGCTTTACCTCTCTTAAATTTTTTGAAGACTTTGATGAATTTGCAGACAATGCCACAAAAGAGTTTAATGACGTAAAGCAATCCTCAGGTCTGGATGTTGAAAGAGCAGGCCCTGAAGCTATTCATTTCTCTTCGATTCCATGGATCAAATTTTCATCTATTAGCCACGCCAGGTCCTTTAAATATAAAGATAGCTGTCCGAAAATTTCTATAGGCAAACTAACAAAAGATGACAAGGAATACACTTTCCCGGTTTCTGTTCATGCTAATCACGCTTTAGCCGATGGTTATGATATCGGGATGTTTTTCGAACAACTTGAAAAATTATTAAATATCCAGGAATAAAAACTTTTCAGATCATCAGTATTGATTATCTTCATGGAAATTTATACAATAATTTCCTTTGACCAATGCACGCAGCACCTCTACTAATTGACATACTTTATTTACTTGGTATTTCAGTATTGGTTGTACTAATATTTCAAAGCCTGAAGGTACCTACTGTAATTGGATTTCTTGCTTCAGGTGTAATCATAGGGCCATCAGGATTAAGCCTGGTAGCAGCCAATGAAGAGGTAGAAATGCTCGCAGAAATCGGCGTTATATTTTTGCTGTTCGTTATTGGCCTTGAATTTTCGATTAAAAAACTGGCTTCCATTAGAAAGACCGTTTTTTTGGGTGGAAGTTTACAGGTGTTAGCAACTATCCTCATTATATCTCTGATAGTTTACATTTTCGTAAACGATATAATGGTTGCTGTTTTTATAGGCTTTTTATTTTCCCTCTCCAGTTCAGCTCTGGTTTTCAAAATGCTTCAGGATAGAAATGAGATGGATATGCCACATGGGAGATTTTCTCTGGGCATTTTGATATTCCAGGATGTGATAGTGGTACCTATGATGCTAATCACCCCGATTATGGCTGGAAATACGGAAAATGTTCTGGGAAGTATCACAGAATTAGCGATAAAAACGCTGATAATAATAGTTTTTACCTTACTGAGTGCACGATATGTCGTTCCTAAATTGATGCACTTAGTTGCAAAAACCAGAAGTAATGAATTATTCATCTTCACTACCTTAACTATTTGTCTTGGTGTTGCTGTATTAACTGAGCAAGCTGGTTTATCACTAGCATTTGGAGCTTTTATCGCTGGCCTAATAATCTCAGAATCAGAATATAGCCATCGGGCTGTAAGCCTTGTGTTGCCTTTTAGAGAATTATTTACAGGCTTTTTCTTTATCTCAATCGGGATGTTATTGAACCTGGATTTTCTTTGGGAAAATATTTTGATAATAATACCAATTCTAGTTCTTGTATTTCTTCTGAAATCATTTATTGTCTTTTTTGCATCCAGTATATTAAAATATCCTTTCAGATCAAGTGTAGTAAGTGGTCTGGCATTATTTCAGGTAGGGGAATTTTCATTTATATTATCACAAGTAGGTATAGATAACGGACTTTTAACACCCGAGTTAAATCAATATTTTTTATCTATTTCAATTCTGTCGATGATATCTACTCCTTTTGTAATGATGTTTTCTGAAAAATTATCCATTTTTCTCTCTGGCAAAAGGAGCCATAAAAAAAGAAGACTTGATGATTTGAGAGAAGAGAAAATTATTGATGCTGAAGACCTTAAGGATCACCTTGTTATCATTGGTTTTGGATTAAATGGACGTAATGTTGCTAGAGCAGCTCGACTTACAGACATACCATATAGGATAATAGAATTTAATGCAAAAACTGTAAAAGCAGAAAGAGCAAAGGGTGAGAAAATATTTTATGGTGATGCTTCAAACGATTTTATACTACATAAAGCCAAAATAGAAAAAGCACGAGTAGCTATTGTAGCAATTTCTGATGCCAGTGCCACCAAACGTATAGTTTCAAATATACGCTCACTCACACAATCTGTTCACCTGATTGTGCGTACCAGATTTATTACCGAAACTGATGAACTTTTATTATTGGGTGCAGATGAGGTTATTCCTGAAGAATTTGAAACTTCCATTGAAATATTTACTAGGGCATTACACAGATATCTAATTCCAGTACACAGAATGGAAAATATAGCTAAGCTTTTTCGCTCTGACAATTATGAATTGCTAACCAGGAAAAAAGAAAGAAAGAAAATAAGGCCTTTAGGTATTCCTGAAATAAATATTGAAGCCATAAGAGTTATATCAGATTCAGGATCAATAATAGGAAAATCTCTGGCTGATTCTGATATCAGAAAAAAATTTAAAATCAATATCCTGGGAATAAATAGAAAAAATGAATTTATTCAATCCGGACCAGAGGAAGTGATCAGAAGGGGAGACGTGATTTATGTTTGCGGTAAACCCGATGATATTGTGAACTTTAGCAAGGTAATTAGCTAATATTATTGTACCGAAAAAACTACGATTGGTGTAGAATCTTTTCCCCTACATTCTTTTATTGGCAAGTAAAATCCCTTTAAACAGGCTTTAACTATAATTGGCAAAATTTTGGTGGTTTAAAAGCCAAAAAACAAATAATCAATCTATTATGTTACGTTGGACAATAATTTTCTTAGTAATCGCTATTATCGCAGCACTATTTGGATTTGGAGGTATAGCCGCAGGTGCAGCATCTATTGCAAAAATTATTTTCTTCATCTTTATTGTACTGTTTGTCATATCCTTGATAGCAAGGCTGGTCAAGAAGTAAATGTGAAATTGAAATTACTAAAAGCCGCTCGAAAGCGGCTTTTTTTATGTCCGAGTGTGACATTAGTTACTTTTTTTGATTAGACACCGAAGTACTTTTGTATTAGTAATTCGGTGAAACTTCAGTGATCATTTCTGTAATCGTATTTTCACTTAACGTTTTCCGATGAATACAGGTGAAGTTTAGTGGTTTCATAAAAAAACGACTTCACCTGTATAATTGTTAACCATCAGATCTATTCAAATGAATGTTGAAAAAACCATCGGGAAGTTAGCTCTCGTGTTGTCCTTATTGGTATTTGGATTGTCGGTATTTTTTATTTTGGTTGAGCTTGTGAATTTTTATCCTGATTTTTTGATTGATAATAAAAATGAAACATCCTTCATCGAAAATAAAACTATTGATGAACATCTTCCTGCCGGTCGTAAAGGTCAGGAAATTAAATATGGCTACTTATTAATTAACCAATCACCCGGATATATGGGGCCTCAGGCATCAAGTGAACAATTGAGATATACAGGAAATAATCTATCTTGTACTAGTTGTCACCTTGATAATGGAACACGTTCCGGTGCAGCTTCTTGGGTAGGCGTCACTAAAAGATATCCTAAATTCAGAGGTAGAGAAAATAGAGTTTCTACACTGGAAGATCGAATCAATGGATGTATGGAAAGAAGCATGGATGGTAAGTCTCTTCCTAAAGATTCTCCACAAATGGAAGCCATAATAAGTTATATGGAATGGCTAGGTGAGGGAGCATCAGATTATATTGTTCAAAAACATTCTGGTTTTACTGATATTGAAATATCATCTTATCGTGCTGATACTTTAATTGGTAAGGCTATTTATGAACAGGAATGTGCGCTTTGTCATGGCAATAATGGGGAAGGTATAAAAATTGACAATAAAAATAAGGTGTATCAATATCCACCTCTCTGGGGACATGATTCGTATAACAATGGTGCGGGTATGCACCGGGTATTAACTGCTGCAGCATTTATAAAAGGAAATATGCCTTTTGGACAGGCTACAACCGAAAAGCCAAAGCTTAGTGATGAAGAGGCTATTCATGTAGCTGCATATATAAATAAATATTCCAGACCAATAAAAAACAATACTCAAATAGACTTTCCGGACAGGAAATTAAAACCAATCTCCACACCTTATGGCCCCTGGGAAGATGAATTTGATTCGTTACAGCATAAATACGGTCCATTTAAACCAATTGCTGATTATTATTATCAACAATATGGATTAAAAAAGAAAAAATGAGATTAACCAGACTTATATACTCACTATTATTCTTAACAAGTTTAAATGTTGAGGGGCAAAACACAGATAGTCTGAAAAGATCAGATGTTTCCGGGCAGTTCCGAACTTTTTATATGAGTACTTTTAATAAAGACAGTCTTAAAGACTTTCATTCCCTGGCATTGGGTGGATATCTTAAGTACACCTATAAGTTTAGCAAATCTTTTGAAGCAGGAATTGCAGGATATCTTTCTGTAAACACTAATGTTCAGGATCTGAGTAAACCAGATCCAACCACAGGAAAATTAAGCAGGTACGAGCTTGGACTGTATGACTTAAATGATCCGTCAGATAACTTCATTCCAATATTGGGAGAATTATTTATCCGCTATAGCAAGAGTAATCACGATGTGAAACTAGGCCGTATGAAGGTCAAAACTCCTTTCTTAAATGGCCAAGATGGGCGAATGATCCCGACATTTATTCAGGGAATTTGGTATAAGAATAAGTCTTTTAAAAAGACTCTGTTGGAAATGGGGATAATAAATGAAATTTCACCAAGGTCAACAGGAGGTTTTTATTCTATTGGGGAATCGATTGGAAAATACCCGACTGGGAGAAATGAAGATGGTAGTAAAAGTGGTTATAAGGATAATACTGATTCTGATTTCCTGATTATCTTAAACATCGATCACAAATTATCAGAAGCTTTGAAGTTCGAAGTATGGAATTATTACACTGATAATGTATTCAATGCATTTTATTTTAAACCAACATATCAGTTCAAAAACAGTAAAACCTCTCTGAGTTTTGAGTGGTTAAACCAGGTAAGAGTTGGAGAAGGTGGTAATTCTTTTGATTCACTTAGGTATTTCACGTCTTCGAAATCCAATATTGTCGGTTTACAGATCAGTCATAAGATAGGTAAGAGTAAATTTATGGTTGCTTATGATTATATTTTCCCGGATGGCAGGTTTCTTTTCCCAAGGGAATGGGGTAGAGAGTTTCTGTTTAGTTTTCAAAAACGTGAAAGAACCGAAGGATTTGCTAATAACCATGCAATCGTACTTACTTACCAAAGAAAGATTATCTCCGGACAAAACGTGTTTAACACCACAATAAGTGCGGGGCGACATATAAGACCTACTGTTACAGATCCTGAATTGAACAAATACGCGATGCCGGATTATACACATATCAATTTGGATGTATTTTATTCTAATGAATCACTAAAAGGGTTTAAACCTGAATTACTTTTAACCTGGAAGCCCGGCAGTGGTAATTATCCTGACAATCCAAATTATATAATTAATAAAGTAGATATGTTTCAAGTAAACGTGGTGTTTAATTATAACTTTTAATAAACTGAAAATAAGTATTTTACATCAATCTACTTAAAGAAGTTATCTTATTCTCTAATGTGACTAAAATCACTAACATCTGGTATTAGTTAACGTTATAATAAGTAGAATCAATTTAAATCCAACTATACAATTACTAACATGGAAATCAAAAGATTTTACGACAAGCCATTAGCTCAGGCATCATACTTAATAATAGATAATAATGAAGCAGCAGTTGTCGATCCAGCCAGAGATCCACAACCGTACTTAGATTATTTGAAGAAAAAAGATGCAAAGTTAATTGCAATATTTGAGACACATCCGCATGCGGATTTTGTCAGTAGTCACCTTGAATTGAAAGAAAAAACCGGGGCACGAATTTATATAAACCCGGATGTTGGTGTAGATTATAAATTTGAACCATTAAGACATAATGAAGAGGTTCTAATTGGCGACCTAGTAATAAAAGCCTTATTTACACCCGGACATTCACCAGATCACAATTCCTACTTATTAATTGACAGTGATGGTAAGGAACATGCAGTATTTACTGGTGATTCATTATTTATAGGAGATGTAGGTCGTCCTGATCTTCGTGAAGGAGCCGGAAATATCCAGTTAAGCCGAAAAGAATTAGCTGGAATGATGTATGACACTATTAATAACGTATTTAAGAATCTGAATGATGACGTAATAGTTTATCCTGCGCATGGAGCCGGTTCTTTGTGTGGGAAAAATATGAGTGACGAGCTGGATTCAACTATAGGTAAACAAAAAGAAACTAATTGGGCATTTAAAGTAGAAGATAAAGATAAGTTTATTGAGGCTTTTCTTGAAGGACAGCCCTTTATTCCAATGTATTTCCCATTTGATGTAGATATGAACAGGAGTGGGGCCGGATCAATTGAAGAAACACTCAATAAAATTCCGGTTGTAAAGAATACTTCTGAGATTAAAAAAGATGCAGTTTTGGTTGATGTCAGAGATGAGGACAATTTTAAAGAAGGACATCTAAAAGGAGCAATTAATATACAGGCTGGTGAAGAAGATAAATTTGAAACCTGGTTGGGATCGATAGTTAACCCCGAAAGTCCTTTTTACCTGATAGGAGATAACACTGATCAAATTGAAAAGACGAAGAAAAGGGTTTCTAAAATTGGATATGAAGGAAGACTATTAGGCACCTATTCCATAAATGGAGAAAAGGATGTTACTGATAAAAAACTTGACCTGGATGAATTTAAAAACAATAAAGAAAAATATACTATAGTTGATATCAGAAACAATTCTGAAACGGAAGAAGGCCTGTATTTTGATAATGCAATAGCTATTCCACTTCCTGAACTAAAAGATCGGATAAACGAAATACCTACAGACAAACCGATTGTGGTTCATTGTGCAGGAGGCTACCGATCCGCGATCGGTTCTAGTTTACTACAAAAAGAAATACCTGAGACTACTGTTTATGATCTCAGTGATGATGTGGAGAAGTTCAAATAATTTGGTTTTAAGTCTTATAATTGAGCGGACTGACATTTCTGTCAGTCCGTTTGTTTTTATATACGATACGACTTATATTATAAAAAAAGGAACAATCTATGAGTGAATTTACAAAAACAGTTAGAACAACTATCAAACATTGGTATTTACACTTAATCATAGGATTATTATTAATTTTGGTAGGAGCCTATGTATTTACTAATCCTGTTGATGCATATGTTACCCTGGCTTTTATTTTTGGTATAACATTTCTTTTTACTGGAATCATTGAAATTATCTATGCAATAGCTAATCGCCATGAATTAGATAGCTGGGGATGGTCATTAGCTGGAGGTATTTTAGATGTCTTAATCGGGATTATAATTCTATCCAGGCCTGAAATAGGAATGATCGTGCTGGCTTTTATAGTTGGCTTTGCTCTTTTATTCAGATCTATGCTTTCTGTAAGTTGGTCCATGGAAATCAGAAAGTATCAAAGTCCCAACTGGGGTTGGATGCTGGCTATCGGGATAATAGGAGTAATCCTTGCATTTATTCTGCTTTGGAACCCGATAATTGCAGGGGCCACTGTAGTAATCTGGACAGCTGTAACATTTATTGCAATCGGAATATTTGAGATCATTCTTTCATTCAATCTGAAAAAATTAAAAAATAAAATAGATTAACAAATATTAATCAGCTTATATTTTAATTTAACGCAACTAATTATATATTTGGGTCGTTAATAATCTGATTTGAAACGAGTAATTTCCATATCGCTTATTTTAATTTTGTTGCTTGGGAACAGCAGCCTGACAATGGCCACTCATATTTGCGGTGGCATACCAATGCTTTCTGAAATTACTTTTGGATCAAAAAATCTTGATTGTGGTATGGAGTTGGAAAATACTCATGAAGGATATCATGATCAAAACCCTAATCAAACCATTTTAAAAGGCCCAAAATGTTGTGATAACCACTATCAGTCAATTGAAACGGATGATATAACGGTTCCCTCAAAAGTTTCCTTAGATAGTTATAATTACGTATTTATCACATCATTCCTAGTTGCCTTTTCTCCTGAGGTAATAACTTCAGATGATTTAAATTCAAACCTACGAAAACCATTTCTACCTCCTGTAATAAATGACCTTACCGTCATGCATGAGGCATTTCTTTTATAGCATCAATTCACCAACAATACATTTAAAGATCTTATAAAATCTTTAGTAATATTTCATTGTATGGTAACTCTTAATCAGGATGCTAAATAAAGTAATAAAATATTTTATAGATAATAAATTAGTGACAATACTTGTTTTTTCAGGTCTTGTCGCATGGGGTATTGTCACTGCCCCCTTTGGTTGGAAAACTGATTTCCTTCCATCTGATCCCGTGCCTGTTGATGCTATACCCGATATCGGTGAGAATCAGCAAATCGTATTTACTAAATGGCCGGGAAGATCTCCACAGGATATTGAAGATCAGATTTCCTATCCATTAACAACCTATTTACTTGGAATTCCAGGAGTTAAATCAATACGAAGTACCTCAATATTTGGCTTTAGTAGCATTTATGTAATTTTTGATGAAGATATTGAGTTCTATTGGTCACGATCAAGGATTCTTGAAAAGCTTAATTCACTACCATCTGGTTTATTACCCGAAGATGTTCAGCCTTCTTTAGGTCCTGATGCCACAGCTCTAGGGCAAATTTTCTGGTACACCATCGAAGGTAGAGATAAAGAAGGAAATCCAACAGGTGGATGGGACTTACATGAAATCAGAACAATACAGGACTTTTATGTTAAATATTCTCTCAATTCAGCCGAAGGAGTATCAGAAGTAGCTTCTATTGGGGGATTTGTTAAAGAATATCAAATTGATGTAAATCCTGATGCATTAAAAGCTTACAATATACCTCTGACCAGGGTAATGATGGCTGTGCAGGAGTCTAATAAGGATTTTGGAGCTAAAACAGTCGAAATAAATAAAGCTGAATACCTTGTCAGAGGGCTTGGGTATATTAAATCACTGGAAGACCTTGAATTAGCTGTCGTTGATGTACAAAATAATATCCCCATCAGGGTCAAAGACATAGCCAGAGTGACATTAGGGCCGGCACAAAGAAGAGGAATTCTTGACAAAGATGGGGCAGAAGTTGTCGGTGGGGTTGTGGTAGCCAGATATGGTTCCAATCCTCTGGCGGTAATAAATAATGTCAAAAGTAAGATTAATGAGATCTCACAGGGACTTCCTTCGAAAACCCTCGCAGATGGCACGGAAAGTCAACTAACCATCGTCCCTTTTTATGACAGATCTGAGTTAATTCACGAAACCCTGGGTACACTGGAAGAAGCTCTTTCACTTGAGGTATTAATTACAATTCTGGTTGTAATAGTAATGATTCTTAACCTGAGAGCCTCAATGTTAATTTCGGTGTTGCTACCGATAGCAGTTTTGATGGTTTTCATAGCAATGCGTTATTTTGGCGTTACAGCCAATATAGTTGCTCTCTCGGGTATCGCCATTGCAATTGGTACGATGATCGATTTAGGGGTTATTCTTTCAGAAAACATTATTAAAAAGTTTAATGAGTATGGTTTAGATGATCCGGAAAAGAGAAAATCAAAAAATCACTTTAAAAATGTAAAAGAGGCTGTATACGATGGTGCCGCTGAAGTTAGTTCTGCTATATTAACAGCAGTTTCAACAACAATAGTCAGTTTTATACCCGTATTTGCTATGCAGGCTGCAGAAGGTAAATTGTTTCGCCCATTAGCCTGGACTAAATCATTTGCTCTGGTTGCTGCATTACTTGTTGCTCTATTTCTTCTTCCTTCACTTGCTCATTTTGTGTTCGGTATAAGAGTTAAATCAAAAAGAACTAGTATCATCCTAAACTCCGCATTGATTATTATGGCAATAATATCAGGCGTTTATGGCTATATCTGGGCTGGGCTTGCTTTATTGTTATTTGGATTATCCGGATTATTAAAAGCAACTGTTCTCCCTGAAAATAAGCTTGAAGGCAGAGTTGTAATAAAGAAGTTCTATTCGAATTTTGAGCTGGTATTAAGTATTTTGATTGTAGTGATTTTTCTTAGCTATTACTGGCTTCCTCTGGGAGCGGGAATTAGTTTATTCGGAAACATCCTGTTTGTCAGCGTATTGGTTACACTTATTTTAGGAGCTTTTATACTGCTTGAAAAGTTTTATGCTAATATTCTTACTTTCTGTCTTGAAAATAAAAAGCTGTTTTTATCAATTCCATTAGTGTTAATTATTCTAGCCTTAAATATCTGGCTTGGATTTAATGCAATCTTTGGATTTATAGGAACAGGGATTGAAAAAATCGGAATTGATATTCGAAAAACAGAAGTATGGTCTTCACTAACTCATACATTCCCAGGTATAGGAGAGGAATTTATGCCTGCGTTAGATGAAGGGAGTTTTTTATTAATGCCTACTTCTATGCCTCATTCTGGCATTGAATATAACAAAGAGGTTTTAGCTCAAATGGATATGCTGGTGACCAACATTCCGGAAGTTGAACTTACTGTCGGTAAATTA
This sequence comes from Mangrovivirga halotolerans, assembly GCF_026241165.1. GTDB lineage: Bacteria > Bacteroidota > Bacteroidia > Cytophagales > Cyclobacteriaceae > Mangrovivirga > Mangrovivirga halotolerans. The sequence continues at coordinate 140,218 of NZ_JAPFQN010000005.1, forward strand.
GGCAGGGTAGAATCAGCGTTGGATCCTGCCCCGATATCCATGTTCGAAAACGTCATTAACTATAAAACTGAATATATTACCAACGAAGATGGCCACAAGATCAGGTTTAAAACTGATAAAAAAGGACGCTTTATTTTAACTGGGCTTGCTAACACAAATGGCAGTATATATTACGATAAATCTGAAAGTGTTTTTTACAATAGTGATAATGAATTACTGGAAACCAGTCTTCAGCACCAGTTGAATAAACAAATAAAAAATAATATTCAAGATTACCTGGTAGAAGAACCGAATGGTGATTACTTCAGAAACTGGAGAGATCATATCAAAACTCCGGATGACATCTGGGAGGAGATCATAAAGGTTACAAAAATACCTGGAGTAACTTCGGCACCAAAGCTTCAGCCTATTGAGACAAGGTTAGTTATGTTGCAAACAGGCATGAGAGCCCCCATGGGAATCAAAGTTTATGGGCCTGATTTAAAGACTATTGAAAGATTTGGAATGAAACTGGAGGGAATTCTGAAAAATGTTCCTTCAGTAAAAAAAGAAGCTGTCTTTGCAGATAGAATTGTAGGAAAGCCTTATTTACAATTTGATATCAAAAGAGATGAAGCTGCCAGATTCGGACTAACAATAGAAAATATTAGGGAAGCGCTTGAAACTGCTGTGGGTGGAATGCAGGTTACTACAACTGTGGAAGGAAGAGAAAGGTTTCCTGTTAGAGTCAGGTATCCAAGGGAATTAAGAGACGACCCTACCTCCTTAAGTAATATTTTATTGCCGACACCAACAGGAACTCAGATTCCACTAAATCAGGTTGCAGACATTGAATATGTGAAAGGACCACAGGCAATTAAAAGTGAGGAAACATTCCTGACAGGATATGTTTTATTTGACCGCAACTCTGGTTTTTCTGAAGTGGAAGTGGTAAACGATGCCCAGGTTGCAATCGAAAATGCCATAAACGCCGGGGACTTAAAAGTTCCACAGGGTGTTAGCTATAAGTTTTCAGGCACATATGAAAACCAGGTCAGAGCAGAAAAGAGGCTTTCAATTATTGTTCCTGTGGTACTTGGTGTAGTGTTTCTGATTCTTTACTTCCAATTTAGATCTGTATCTACAACTTTAATGGTGTTTACTGGCATAGCTATGGCTTTTAGCGGTGGATTTATGCTGATCTGGTTATATGGATATGAATGGTTTGGCAATATAGACCTCTTTGGTGTTAATTTCCGAGATGTATTTCAGATACATACAATCAATTTAAGTGTGGCTGTATGGGTAGGATTCATTGCTTTATTTGGTATCGCTACCGATGATGGTGTTTTGATGGCAACGTATCTGGATCAAAGTTTTGACAGGAATAAAACAAACACCAGAGAATCAGTTCGTGAAGCAGTTATTGAGGCAGGTAAGAAGCGAATTACTCCTGCTGTAATGACATCAGCTACTACTATTATCGCTCTTTTACCAATCCTGACTTCCTCAGGCAGAGGATCGGACATCATGATACCGATGGCAATACCTGCTTTTGGGGGAATGTTGGTATCTGCTATTTCTTATTTTATTGTTCCGGTTATCTACAGCTGGAGAGAAGAAAGAAAATTAATTCAAAAAGATGAGGCCTGAAATGAAAACTAAATATATAACCATTCAGAAGGGGGCTGTGTCTCTGTTATTATTGGTTTTAACTTGTATAACGACATATAGCCAGACATTTGATGAATATTATAAGATCGCTTTGGAGAATAATCCGGAAGTAAAAGCTAAGTATTATCAGTTTGAAGCTGCTCTTGAAAGAGTTGATAAGGTTAATAGTTTACCAGATCCTACACTTTCTTTTGGGTATTTTATTTCACCAGTAGAAACAAGAGTAGGTCCTCAAAGAGCTAAGTTTTCCCTTAGTCAAATGTTTCCATGGTTTGGCACTTTAAAAGCGAAGGGAGATGCTGCTGCAATTGCTGCAGATGCACAGTTTCTTGAGTTTCAGAATGCAAAAAGTCTTTTATATCAAAAGCTGGCTGGATATTACTACCCATTATATGAACTGGATAAAAAGATCACGCTGCTTGAAGAAAATATTAGTCTTCTTAAATCATATAAAAAAATAGCACAGATAAAGTTTGAGAATGGAAAAGTGCCTCTGGTAGATGTTTTAAGAACCGACCTTTTGATCAATAAATCTGAGACTGAAATTGAAATCCTCAGGAATCAGGAAGAACCATTAAGAGCGGGGTTTAATTCAGTAATGGACTGGCCTGTCGATACTATTTTTCAGATTGCTGATACTGTGACTATTTCCGAAGATGAGATAAAGATAATTTCAGACTCTACCTTCTATAATCATTCCAAGATTAAGTCACTTGAGATGCAGGCTGCAGCTTCAGAAGCGGAAATTGAAGCGATTGAAGCTCAAAGTAAGCCCGGATTTGGGATTGGTCTGGACTATGTGATTGTTGACAAGGCCAGGATGCCCGTGGAAGATAGCGGTAAAGATGTAATCATGCCAATGGTCAGTATTTCCCTGCCTATATTCGGAGGAAAATACAGGGCTGCTAAAAACGAAGCCCGGGCAATGTCAAATTCGTATAAAGAAATGAGGTTGCAGGCAATTAATGATTTTCAGTCAGCCTATTATATGTCAAAATTTGAGTTGGCTAAAGTAAAGGATAAACTGGACTTGTATCAAAAGCAGATCAGTCACTTAAAGCAAATGCTTAGTTTGCAATATCGGTCTTATGCCAATAATAGTGAGGATTTTGAAGAACTTTTAAGAATGCAGCAAGAGCTGTTAGAATACCAGATACTTCAATTAGAGGTAATAAAAGAATATAAGATTGCCGAAGCTGAACTCGATTACTATTTAGGTAATAATTTAGATACAGCGACTGAATAAGAATTCATTGACAAAACGAGAAATGAAAATGAAACTTTCAAATAAATATAAATTAATAATATACGGCATTTTTATGCTGTTGATCGGTGTATTATCGGGATTATTCATAGGTGGTTCTGATGATGAAGAAAAAGAAACAAAGGTTGAGCAACATGATCATTCTGAAGAAACCATCTATACTTGTTCAATGCATCCTCAGATCAGGCAAAATGAACCAGGGGACTGTCCTATTTGCGGGATGGATCTTATACCCGTTGAGGAAGGTGGAGAAGAAGGAATTGATCCCGATGTTGTTACGATGTCAGAAACTGCAATGCAACTCGCAAACATTCAAACAATGACAGTAGCAAGAGGCAACGCCGGCAAAGTATTAAGGCTAACAGGTAAGGTAAAGCAGGATGAAAGGAAAGTTTTCTTGCAAACTGCCCATATACCCGGAAGAATTGAACGGCTGAATGTCAATTTTACCGGAGAAAGAGTTAAAAGGGGACAGGTAATAGCATACATCTATTCTCCCGAGTTGGTGACTGCTCAGGAAGAATTATTTGAAGCAAAAAAGATCAGGGAATCTCAACCTTCATTATATGAATCAACCAAGAGAAAACTGAAAAACTGGAAATTAAGTGAAAGGCAGATCGAGAATATTGCTGAATCAGGCAGGGTAAGAACCGAATTCCCTATTACCGCAGATGAATCCGGGTATGTAGTTGAAAAGACTGTAAATATTGGTGATCATGTTAAACAGGGCGAAGCATTATATGAGCTGGCTGATCTCTCTACAGTCTGGGTTATGTTTGACCTTTATGAAAGTGATCTACCCTGGGTTGATGAAGGAGATTCTATTACTTTTACCATCAGATCCATCCCAGGTAAAACCTATAAATCGATCATTGATTACATTGATCCCGTAATTGACCCTCAAACAAGAGTAGCATCTGCAAGGGTAACTGTAAAAAATCCTGATAACAGACTTAAACCTGAAATGTTTGCTACAGGAATAGTTGATGCACAAGTTGAAAACATTGACGAATCAATAATGATTCCTGAATCTGCGGTCTTATGGACTGGTACACGGTCCGTAGTATATGTCAGGGCAGATAGTGAAACTAAAACAGGATTTCAACTCAGAGAAGTCACCCTTGGGCCACAGGCTAATGATCAATATATTGTTTTAGATGGTTTAAGTCCTGGTGAAGAAATTGTTGTTAATGGCACCTTTAGCGTAGATGCTGCCGCACAATTAGCTGACAAACCAAGTATGATGAATAGAAATGTATCAGGTTTAAATCTGGAAGATGAAGTTAACATTAATGGTAAAGAACAAATTAAAACGTTGATAGACCAGTATTTAGATTTAAAAAACAGTCTTGTTAATGATGATTTAAATTCAGCCAGAAACCTTGCTAATAAATTAATAACAAATCTTAATACAGTAAATCTAAATAACTTTTCAGGAGAAGCTAAAACCTTGTTTGATGAATACAAAGAAAACTTATCTAAATCACTAGAATTATTCGCGAAAGCTGATAATATCGATAAAGCGAGAGATACGTTTATAACAATATCAAACCAAATTATTGAAGTTGCTGAGATTTTCAACTCCGGATCTAAGGAATATTATATTCAGCATTGCCCAATGGCTGACAGTAATAATGGGGCTGATTGGTTAAGTGCTGATAAAGAAATCAGGAATCCATATTTTGGTGATGCAATGCTTACCTGTGGTGAAGTAAAAGGAAAGATCAACTAATGAAGGATTGTTGTAAAACCGAAAATAACGCTAAAAAGCCTTCTAAATCATCCCGGATAATCAAAAATATTTTGTGGGTAATTTTAGGAGCTCTAACGATAATATTTTTAATTTTAAACTCAATAGATAACTAACAAAACAATGAAAAAATCAGGATTAATTTCAGGATTAAGTTTTTTACTTGTAATGTCTTTATTCGTAATGTCTTGCGGAGGAAGCTCAGAAAGTGAAACATCTGAAAATGAAACAGAGATGCATGAGCATGATGGAGAAATGCACGAAAATCATGAACACAATGCAGATATGAATGATGATCATAACACTGAAGGAACAGAAGAAATTTCCTATGAGATGAATGCTGATCCTGCAACAGCAAAAGCAATAGTAAATGAATATTTAAAAATAAAAAATTCATTAGTTGAATCTGATAGGGAAAAAACAGCAGAGGCAGCAAAGTCTCTACATGTTTTTATCAATGAAAATCAGGTTGATAAAATGGAAGCATTATCTAAAGCTAGCAACACAATTGCCAATTCATCTGATATCGAACAGCAAAGAAAAGCTTTCGAAGACCTATCTGAGGTTGTTTATAAAATGATTAAATCAACCCAACTTGATATGCCACTCTATCAGCAATATTGCCCAATGGCATTTAATAATAAGGGTGCCAGCTGGATCAGTTCTGAAAAAGAAGTAATGAATCCATATTTTGGAGACAAAATGCTGAATTGCGGTAAAGTAACTGAGGAATTATAATTATTCTAAAAAGTCACGACCATAAAAGTCGTGACTTTTTAATTTACTCTATTGCAAAAATCCCTTTGACTTCATTTCTTTAGTTACAGAATAGGCTATACCCTCAATAGTCGTTTCAATTTTAGTAGAATTATATGTCTCAGTAACAGCGGACCAGACTAGTTTATCTTTTTTCAGGGAAAATACATCTGTCGATACAGTATATTTTGTGTCTTCAGAATAATATCCAGGGTTATAATAACCACCCCAATATGATCCATAGTAGCCATAAAATCCACCACTATAAGATCCAGGGACATAATTTGTCTCTTTTGATACATCAACTAACCTCATTACTATAACTGCATCAAATCCTTGATTGGTAAGAATGTTTTTAACTTGTTCTTTATCAATGCTTTTTTCATCAACTCCACTGAAGACCTGATAAGAGGGGGAAAGCTTTGGATATTTTTGAGCTAAAAAATCCTCAGCGGCCCTTCGTCTTCCTTCGTTAGAAGCTAGTACAGCTATCATTACTTTTTCATAATTAGTTTCCCTAATTGTTGTGTCCGGATCCTTCCAGGAACTAACTACTTTAGCCGAAGAACAGGCTATAATAAAAAAAACAAATAGGTATAGTAAATTTTTCATTGGTTAATTTGATTGGTTTTAACTGATATCAATATATTAAACAATTCGCATATTATAACGGTTATCAGTATGTCTTATTCGTTATAAATATATCATTATACATAAATAAAGAATAATGTAAGGAGTTTTTAGCTCAATTAGAATTATAATTATGCCTGACTATAATTCTACAAAAAATTTATATTGTTATATAAAATGTATTATCTTATAAAAATCATTTAGTTAATTTTTTATTTTAGTAATGATCATTTGAATTGTATAGCACAAAATATTATGTCTAAAGATGAAAGGCTTTCCCAAATTCTTGAAATGATTGAAAGGATTGCGGCACTAGATTTAGATCATAAATTACCTGTTAGTAAAAATAATGATAGGCTCGATGCCATATCACTTGGTCTTAACATGTTAAGCGAAGAATTGAAAGATAACACTGTTGAGAAAGAGCAATTGGATAAAACCAATAAGAAACTTGAGCAATTCGCTTATAGCACTGCTCATGATCTGAAATCACCTTTAAATTCTTTGTCAGGATTGGTTTATTTATTAGCTAATACGGTAAGCGAAGAAAATAGTGACGCACAGGACATAATTGTTAAAATAGCCAGTACTGTTGATAAAATGAAAAACTTAGTACATGGTATTCTTGAATATTCAGTCGTTGCAGATCCCACAGAATTAAAAAGTGAGGTCAATCTAAAGGAAATAGTTAATGAAATAATAGAAACAGACCGTTATGAAGACAATATTACAATTAGGGTAGATCATTTTGAAAAGAAAATTGAGTTTAACAGAACAATTTTACTTAGAATTTTACGCAACCTTATAAGTAATGCAGTTAAATATTGTGATAAACCGAATTGCGAAATAAAAATAAAGGTTACTGAAAAAGAGAACAAAGCAGTAATTTCAGTAATAGACAATGGTCCGGGTATTCCGTTTGACGAAAAGGATAAAATTTTCGAATTATTTCATAAATATGATCCTGAGGGAACCCATGAAAGCCAGGGCATAGGGCTTGCTACTGTTAAAAATTTACTTCAATCAACAGGTGAAGATATATGGGTAGAATCTAAAGAAGGTAAAGGATCAAACTTTTATTTTACAATAGGTGTTAATGATAATATTAAATAATTTAAAGGAAAATGGGAGAAGTAAGTAACAAGGCAATTACCTCGGAAATATCACCCGGTATTATTGACTTTAGGGAAAACTCTAAAATCAAATTCACACTTTATGAAGATGGAATTTTTGAAACTGAATGTTTCCCAGATACGGTAATGACATACGAAGATGGTTTAGAATCCACAAGGATTACATCTGAGATACTTGGTAAAATCCCTAAACCCTTATTATGTGACTTGTCCAATGTAATTAGCATGTCTAAAGAATGCAGGAAACATTTTGCAGGAGAAGATCATGCAAAAACATTTACTAAGTGCGCTTTGATAGTAACAAAACCAATAGGCAAAATGATTGGAAATTTTTTTCTTGGTTTAAATAAACCTTTAAAACCAACCAGAATTTTTCTTGACAGAAAAAAAGCGATTGAATGGCTAAAAGAATCTGATTAATTATACATACCAGCCAATACAAAAAATGGTTAGTTTCTAATCCCATTAACATGCGTATTCAGAATTGAATTATTAATTTACCGCTATAAAATTTAGTTTATGCGGAAGATATATTGCCTTTTAACAATCATGATTTTTATCGCCTGTGAAAATCAGGAAAAAGAGACGAATAGTAATGATATTTTGTATAGCAATAACGAATACACGCTATACAAAGACAAAGTAGTGCAGGGAGAAAATCTCGCCAGAGTCATATCTGATTCAACCATACAGTCTAACTACAAAAGTCCTGCTTCAGAAAACTTTTCCAGAAAAATAAACTTTAAATTTAGCATTAACCAGAAAGATAATGAATCTGCGCCTGGCGAAGATCATGTTATCATTATTACAGATGAACATGAATCCCCAGTTATAACATTCGGGGAACGGTATGTCGATAGTACTGAAGTTCCTCAATCAGGATTGCCTACCAATTATGAATACACGTTTAAGGCGGATCTATCACCTGTTTTTAACTCTTTCAAAGAAAAAGGATATTACGAAACCTATGAAGGCACTAGAATCGCAGAAGATGATTTCAAAGGAGTATACATAGCAGGAAATGCTGAACCCTTATCCTGGGATTTTGTAAATCTGGAAGACAAAGGATTAAAGTTAAATAAATCCGGAGAAGAGCATATCTATACGGTTACAGTTAATCTTAATCCTTACGATGAAACTGAATCCAGCAATAAAAAATGGGAATTGTCAGAAGATATTTCACAAAAACCAGGTTATAAATCTAACCAGCCTATAGTAGATGCTATATATAATCTTTCACTGGAAGAGGCTATCCTTAACATTGAGCCTGATAGTACTTTGAGGACAGGCGCTAAATGGGGAGGAGTCTGGACAAGGGATGTTAGTTATTCCATTTTCCTGGCCTTTGCCTATCACGAACCCAAAGTAGCAAAAATCAGCCTCATGAGAAAAGTAAAAAGAGGTCGCATAATACAGGACACAGGCTCAGGTGGTGCCTGGCCAGTATCATCAGACCGGACAACATGGGCTCTTGCTGCCTGGGAACTCTATAAAGTAACCGGAGATCAAGAATGGTTAAAAGAATCTTATGAAATAATTAAGAATACCCTTGAAGATGATCGCAAAACACTATTTAATACAAATACAGGGTTATATAAAGGTGAATCATCATTTCTTGACTGGCGGGAACAGACCTATCCCAAATGGATGGATAACCGGGATATATTTTATTCAGAAAACCTGGGTACAAATGTTGTCCATTATCAGGCGCACATCATTTTAAGTAAAATGGCGAAAGCGCTCGGAGAAGAACATGAGAAATACTCTGAGATAGCTAAAAGAATTAAGAAAGGGATTGATAACTATCTCTGGATGGATGACAAAGGATATCATGCCCAATATCTATATGGCAGACCTTATCTCAACCAGTCACCAAGATTTGAAGCACTTGGTTCTGCTCTGTCAGTTATTTTTGATGTGGCAAGTAAAGAACAGCAGAAAACATTAATATCGAGATCACCGGTAACGCCTTTTGGTGTAACCTGTATTTATCCCCAGATCCCTGGAATTCCACCTTATCATAATAATGGAATCTGGCCGTTTGTTCAATCTTACTGGAATTTGGCTGCTGCCAAAGCAGGAAATGAAAAAGTCCTTAATCATGGTCTTGCTTCTTTATATAGAGCCTGCGGATTATTTCTTACAAATTACGAGAACTTTGTGGCTGGCACAGGGGATTATAAAGGAACTGAAATCAATTCTCATAGAATGCTCTGGAGTATGGCTGGTAATATTGCTATGGTTCACAGGGTCTTTATGGGGATGAGTTTTGAACCGGAAGGAATTTATTTTAATCCAGTTGTTCCAAAAAGCTATAAAGGCGAAAAAACGCTTACAAACTTTAAATATCGAGATGCAGTGCTGAATATTTCAGTAAAAGGATATGGGAATCAAATTGAACAGATATTTATAGATGGTAAAGAGTCTGATATTAATTTTGTATCGGCTGACATAACTGGTAAACATTCAATTGAAATCATTCTTAAAAACAACTCATTTGATCAGGATGGCATTAATCTACAACCTAATCTGTTTTCTTTACCTACTCCTCGAGTAAAACTTGTTAATAACGAGTTACAATGGAAATCGATGGATGGGGCAAAAGAATATTTGATCTATAAAAACGGGGCTTTACAAGACCGGTCGGTTAAAAATTCTATCCCATTGAATAAAAATGATGGGGATATATATAAGGTGAGCGCAGTAGATTCCATGGGATATCATTCTTTTACTTCTGAACCATTTTATAATATCCCTGAAGATAATATATCATATATCGAGTTAGAAAATCATGTAAAACCTTCTGATAAAGATTATACTAATTATACAGGAGAAGGATTTATTGAGATATCAAAATCAAAAAATAAGGATGTAGAATTTAAACTTAATATAAAAGAGGAAAGCTGGTATCTGATCGATTTCAGATATTCGAATGGAACAGGACCATGGAATACTGATAACAATTGTGCTATTCGTAGTTTTTATCTTAATGATACCTACAAAGGTGTTGTTGTATTGCCACAGCGAGGTACAGACGAATGGTCAGATTGGGGATATTCTAATGTTTTCCAAACATATTTATCACCCGGTGTATATTCAGGCAAAGTTATATTCGAAGAATGGAATACAAACATGGATGGTGAAATAAATAAAGCTATGCTTGATCATGTGAGAATTATTAATTTAACGGAAAAGCAATAATGTCTGATGATTTTAAAATCCCTGATGGAGCCAGAATAGGTCACGTTCACCTAAAAGTATCCGATTTAAAAAAGTCACTCGATTTCTATTGTGGCTTGCTTGGGTTTGAATTAATCACCACATATGGGGATGAAGCAGCATTTATTTCCGCTGGAGGCTACCATCATCATATCGGATTGAATGTCTGGTACAGTAAAAACCAGAAACCTGCCCCTAATCATCAACCGGGTTTATTTCATACCGCTATTTTGATGCCTGAAAGGAGAGACCTGGCTATCATTTTAGATCGTCTACTCAAAGCTAAATATCCCTTAACAGGATTTGCCGACCATGGAGTATCAGAGGCTATTTACCTTAATGACCCGGATAAAAACGGAGTTGAAATTTACTGGGATAAGCCCAAAAAAGAATGGCCAATTGACCCGGATGGAAAATTAACAATGTATACCAGGCCTCTGGATACTGATGAACTTCTAAAGACTTTTAACCTGAAGTAACATCTTTTTATCTACCCTAAACTGGGGGAAATTTGACTCAATAGCTTATATAATTAATCATAATAGCAACGTCAATAATCTGTTTTCGTTAAAATTATTAAGAGAATTTATCAATATTACTTTTCTGTTAAAGAGAGTTTATCAGTTCGCTAAATAGGTAAGGATTTGTGATTGTAATTATCATAAAATTTAAAATTGTATGACATGAAAAAGCAACTGACCATATTAATAGTATTTTCTTTCTTTTCGGCATTTCTTTTCGAATTACAGGCTCAGAATAATGAATTGAAAAATGGACAAGCAGAACTGGAAACAGCAAAAATTTTTGTTGAGGCCTATGAAGAAGCAGATTGGAATACAATGAGATCATTGCTATCCGATAATTCGACAGCTTATAATCTTGGAGGCAATCAATCGTTGGACAGGGATAGTCATATAGATTTCTGGGAAGAAATAAGAATGACTTTAAATCCCAAAATCATTGAAAAAAAATGGCTTGTCGGTGAATATGATGAACAAAGCCAAGGACAGTGGATTTATAACTGGGGAAAGAATCGGAATACTCATACAAATGGAATTTCCGTTATAGTTCCTTATCATTTAGCTTTTTTAATAATAAACAACAAAATTCATGAAGTTCATTTCTACTACGACAGGTTAAAAATTATAGAATCAATGGATTTTGAATTAACTGGTCCTGATCAGGAATATTAAATAAAGGAACCATTAAAATAATAATGGTTCCTTTATTTAAAAAATATTGAAAGTCATTCTTCAACAACTACATCAAAAGCGCCGTTTAATATTCTGCCATTTCGTTTCATTTGTACGTAGATCCTGTAATTCCCGGGAGTTGGAAATGTATAAGGGAATGAAACTGATGAATGTTCTTCGTGCTCAGGATCATTAACATCATAGTCGTGATCCATGTCTGCTAATAGGATTTCTTCTCTTTCCTTATCTGGTAATTTATTCAGATAGGCTATGTAATTATCAACACTGTCCATAAAAATTTCAGGATCTGGAAGATTATCCCAATCGACCATGCCCGATTCTCCCTGGAATCTGGAAAGCATTGTTTGTTGAGAAGCAGTTGAATAAGAACCAACCGGATGTAGATGAATGTAGACTGACCCATCAGATTTGAATACTACTGCATGCCCCATCATTCCCAAATAAGGTTGAAGTTCGGCAGGATTGCCCTGCGGATCATCAACAACAATAGTAAGATCATATAATTGACCTGACCTGAAAACTTTTTCCTCAGGAAGTTCCAGAGTTACCCAGCTACTATCTGGCAAACGAGTCCTTTCACCAGGGCTACCGCAAATAACAATATCTCCTCCAGGAAGAATATCTTTTTCGGTATCCTTAATAAAAGGATCAGTAATGTAATATGTGTCATCAACATCCATCAACAATGAATCACTCCAGGAGCTTATAAGTTGTTCTGAAGGTGTACCTATTGTAACTGTATCAGCTATTGTTTCGGAAAAACCACTAAGTCTTGATACATCGGTAAAAACATAGTAATTACCAGGTGGAAGTGGTGGAATTATTGTCTCAAAGGTAGAAGAATCAACCCGGGTAGGATGGAGGTGTGCAAAAACATCCAACTTGTTTTCTCTCAATAAAAACATATGCATGATCTTACCGTGATCAGGCACAAGATAATTGAGACTTCGGGTTAAATATAAAGATTCCAATTTTGTTGAATCAATGTTAAAAACTAGCTTCTGAACCCCATTTGAGTTCTTTATTTCAGTAGTGGCGGTATAAGGTTTGTACATATACCTCGAGTAGTTTTTAGCCCAGCTTTTCCACCAATTATTCCCTCCCCACAATATTAGTATCAGGATGATCATCCCAATAAATGCACCAGTCCACCTTTTCCTTTTTGCATTCTTATCCGGTTTTTCTCCGGGATCACGTTGGCTGTCTTTTATACTAAGACTAATAATCGTAGTCATCAGAATTACCAAAAACAATCCCAGTCCGGCTAATGTCCATCCAAGTGATGCCTCCATTTCTTTTTTGGCGGTTGAAACCGCCATAACAGGGACGAGAATTTCTCCATCTCCATCATTCCCTGTGACATTTACTGATATACCTGCTGTTCCACTACTCATCAACCAAACTTCGGCTCTATAATGCCCTGGTTCTCCTTCAACTGGTAAAGCCGGGTCTGATTTAGGAGTACCTTTGGTACCAGCATACCAGTACATCGGTTTTACTGTAATAGAATCAATACCTCTATCTGTTGTGTAAATATCAACTGAGGCAGTTCCGGGTATAACATCAGGTGAGTTAACAACTACCGTTAGATTGTAAGGACCAGCTGCACCTTCAAGCGTCACTCCGGGACTCCCGATATGTGATGGGAGAAGAATCAGGCTCAAAAACAGGCCCATGTATAATAAAGACTTTTTCATGATTTTGATATCACCTTTTAATGTTATTCATCCATTTCCCCCATCTTAATCCTATTCTCGAACTTACTAACCCTAATCCAATAGCAATCAGGAGTCCAATTAAGAGATCCAGACCTTTTGTTTCCATGTAATCAGCATAGCTGTATCTGAATTCCCAGTCAGGATTTGACCCGAAATACCAGCTTTCGGTCCCAAAAAACCAATTCCTTGCATATTCTGACATTAGGAAGTCACCAAATGGATATTGTACGATAAAAAGCACTGCTACAAAAGCCACACTGAAATATATTGACTTCAGCCAGTTATTTTTATTTCGTGTACGCTGATTAATAATATCAATTGCTACGGCAGGAAATAGTAATAAAAGCGGAAAAGCAAAAGCCTGGTAATGAGTTATTGGATTTAACACAGGACCCAGGAGAGGTTCTGCAGGAAATAATGGTAAAATCCATACCATGGCCGCCATAAAAACTGTATAAACTAATGTGGCCTGTGTAGCACCCCATTTTGAAGGAGCAGACCTGCTAAATGCGACTAATAACAGAGGGACAGCCATTGATGCAACCTGGTAAAAAGAGGCTTTGTGCATATCATGTCTACCAAAAAACTCACTTAAAATCGTAAAGATCATACAAACCAAAAACCCCGAGGATATCGCAAATAATATGTTTGCTTTTCTTTTATTTGAATAATCTTCTATTTGCCGGGCTCTGTTATTTACGGCTAATACACTAACCATTGCACCAAATTGAATTGTCACCATGCCTAACAACAAAACTGTATGAGGCGGTGAAAGAATAGTAACATCTAATCCGTATGTATTGTGCCACCAATCATCAAATGGAGCAGAAGTTAACATTGCAAAAGCTCCCCAAATGCAAAATAGTGCACCCAGAGAACCATAAAAGATCCCCCAAAATTTCAGGCTTTTGGATTTTTCATGGTCATTTCCCCAAAAGGAGGTTTTTAAAACCCGGATTCCTGAAAATACACCTGCCAGGATACCTCCGAAATATATTGCCAGGTGGGGTGGAGACAAAAGACCATCCCGGCCAATGCTTGTATGCCAGCTTATATCCCACACTAACCCAATCATAATACTGATTGAAGATATTACTGTTGCATAAGCATAAACAGGTATTGACTGGCTCTTTCGCTTTGAAGTGACAGATACTTCAGGTGGTGCCTTAATAGTTATAGATTCCATAATGAATTTATTATATCATATAAATATAGAATTTTTATTTATAATTAATTTCAGCTAAGGATTGATCATCAGTGGCTTATAGCTTGAATTCTCGATCAAATTATTGAGTTCTGGTATTTCATTTTTAAGAATTGAATCAAGATAAGTAAGTTGTTCATCAATTAAAGTTACCACCTCGTTTTTATAGTCGTACATCTGGTTTGTGGGTTTGTAATTCCCTATAGATGCTTGTTGAGCCAAATTGGCTAATTTATTATTCAATTTTATAGGGAAATTAAGCGGATCTTGAGGACTCTGATTTTTAGTTTGATATAATTGATTTTCAATTCTGTTTAAATTTTCAAGAACTTCATTTCCTTTTTCAAAAACTTCTCTATTCTCTTCTTTATCTAATTGGCTAAAGACACTTTTAATATTTGCTTTAAGTTTTCTGATGGTCTTTATCGAATTATGAACTTCAGTTAATTTTTCCTGACAATCCCGTACAAAGTCAAACTGAGCTTGAAGTTCCTCCTGATTTGAATCAGATCGTGGATCCTTTACAATTTCAAAATTGGTTTTACTAAATTCACTTCCAAAGGTTAAAACAGCCTTATAAGTTCCTGGAACGGCCCTGGCACCATCTAGACCATTACCCCATAATATTAGATTATCAAATTTTGCAGCATCAGGATACTTCATATCCCAAACAAATAAATTACTTCCTTTTTTAGACTCAATCAGTAACTTCTTATCTTCCGAAACTGATGAAAAAGTTTTGATAGTGTCTCCATCATTTTCCAAAATTGTCAAAGTAACAGCATTTGTACTGTCAGGTTTTTCATTAAGGTAATAATAGAACATTACCCCGCCAGGATGGTTCACGCCTTCTCCTTCAGGGGTATCTTCAGCCTGCCCTCCATATAATCGATATGCCTTTTTAGGCTGAAATATGTGAATAGATTTGTTTTCCATTCCCGTTTTGTATTGATGAATAGGAGTGAGGTCATCGATGATCCAAAAGCTTCGCCCCTGGGTAGCAACAATGAGATTATTGTCTTTTAAAGTGAGATCAGTTATTGGAACGACCGGAAGGTTAAGTTGAAATGGCTGCCAGAATTTTCCGTTATTTAATGAAATATATATTCCGGTTTCAGTACCTGCATAGAAAACCCCCTCTCTTTCCGGATCAGCTCTGACTACCCTTGTAAAATGCTCATTATCTATTCCTTCGGTAATTCTTGTCCAGGATCTGCCATAATTACTTGTTTTATATATGTAGGGGGTAAAATCGCCGGATTTATAACCTGTTGCAGCAAAATACATTCCGCCTTTATCAAATGGATCGATCTCTATACTGTTTATCATCAACCATTCAGGCATATTCTCCGGAGTGATATTTGTCCAATTCTGTCCGCCATCTTTGGTAATATGAATCAAGCCATCATCGGAACCCGTATATATCACGCCTTCTTCATGAATAGATTCGGCAACTGCGAAAATAGTACCATAATATTCCACAGATGTATTATCCTTGGTGATTGGCCCGCCTGAAGCCATCATTCGGGTAGTATCATTTCTTGTAAGATCAGGAGAAATGGTTTCCCAAGATTGCCCTTCATTAGTACTAACATGAAGAAATTGGGATGCTGCATAAAGCTTATCCTTGTCGTGTGGAGAAAAAACTATTGGGAAGTTCCATTGGAACCGGTATGCAATATCTTTCGCTGCATAGCCCATCGGATTCTCAGGCCATACATTGATCAATCTTATTTGTTCCGTTTTATGATCAATTCTTGAAAAAAATCCTCCGTAACTACCACCGTAAACTATTTCATTATCGTCCGGATCAACAGCGATATGTGCACTTTCTCCTCCGGCTGTTGATTCCCAGTCATCTTCATCTATAGAATACCCCTCAGTTCTGTGAAGTATCCTGACTGTAGAGTTATCCTGCTGTGCACCATAGATTCTATAGGGGAAATGATCATCAGTGGTAACGCGGTAGAATTGTGCAGTGGGCTGATTATGGTAGGTAGACCAGTTTTCCCCACCATCATATGTTATCTGGGCTCCTCCATCATCTCCAATGATCATTCTATCCGGATCATTTGGTGAAATCCAAAGATCATGGTGATCGCCATGAGGCGCATTATACCCTTTGAATGTCTTGCCTCCGTCTTCTGATACATGATATTGTACGTTTAATACATAAACTTTGTCTACGTCTTTAGGATCAGCATAAATGCGAGTGTAATACCATGCCCTTTGCCTCAAGTCTCTCTTTTCATTTACTTTATTCCAGGTTTTTCCACCATCAACAGATTTGAAAACGCCTCCATCTTCTGCTTCAGCAATTGAATAGACAACATCATTGTTAACTGGTGAAACAGTTACGCCTATGATGCCCAGGGTTCCTGTTGGATAACCTTCATTTTTGGAGATCTCAGTCCAGTTTTCTCCTCCATCGGTACTTTTCCATAAAGCTGATCCCGGACCACCACTTTCAAGGCTATACGGGGTTCTCTGGACATTCCATGTTGAAGCATATAAAATTCTCGGGTTAGTTGGATCCATAATAAGATCTACGGCTCCGGCTCTTTCATTTACATATAATATCTTTTCCCACGTTTCTCCTCCATCTCTTGATCGATAAACACCCCTGTCCGGACCAGGTTTAAATACATTCCCTAAAACTGCAGCATAGACAATATCTGGATTTTTTGGATGTATTTCTATTCTGGGTATATGACGGGAATTACTAAGTCCAACATTTTTCCATGTTTTACCTGCGTCAACACTTTTCCACATCCCATAACCAAATGACATATTTCCACGGACAGTTTTCTCTCCACCTCCAACATAAATTACGTTATTGTCATATTCACTTACAGCTACGGCTCCAATCGAACCTCCAAAATATCCATCTGAAATATTTCCCCAGGTTTTACCGCCATCAGAGGTTTTCCAGACACCACCTCCGGCACTACCAAAGTAGAATAGATCAGGCTTATTAGAAACACCTGTTACGGCAGCACTTCTTCCACCTCGATATGGACCTATTGAGCGATATTCAATTGCATCGAATAATTCCATGGGTAAATTTTCCTGAGAAATTGCTATGGCAGGAATGACAAAAAAAATCAGAAGACAGATTCTGAAGGGGAGATTAATTAGTTTCATATAAGGGTAATTGAGTCAGGTTAAGAAACCAAAATATGAAATTAATTATAATAAAAAAAGGGCTTCAAAACTGAAGCCCTTTATATTGTGAATTGTTTTTATTAGTCAACAATGCTATAACGATCTTGATTTTTCGTAATTGTAATAACCTGTGAGATCAGACCATCATCATCAGAAAGAAAATATCCGTCATAGGTTAAGGTTTCACCATTGGGTGACAAACCTTGAACATAAATAGTGTAATCAGCTCTTGCCGTTCCGGAAAAATATTTTACCATTACATAATATGTTTTATCAGCATAAATAGAACCTATTTCAATTTGCTCAAAACCATAACCTGTAGATTTTAATTCTGCATTAGCCGCAGAATTTGTAGTTCCTATATAGAGATCAAGATCTGCTTCCTGGTAAGATTCTGTAACGGTACCACCCGTAGTCCATTCTAAGACTACATTTACTCCGTCACTATCTATAATTGTATTTGCAGGTTTATTTTCTCCTTCTTCCAAAGGCGAACATCCTACGAATATGATCAATAAAAAAAGTCCAGTAAAAAAATTGGTAAAAAAGTTCATCAGAATAATTATTTAAAAATTATTGGATTGTAATTTGATTAGCTTCAATTCTCTTTTTAAGATCATTTAACTTCTCTTGAGCCATATAAGTCCAACCATCCTTTTTAAATTCTTCATCTGCTTTGTTAATAATTTCCTGAGCCTTATCAAATTCACCCATCAGAGTATAAAGATTAACCATGTTGTTAGCTATAGCCCCTGCAACTTTAGAATTTATTCTGGTTTTACGGTTTTCAAGATCTGCCTCATCTAAGGCTTTAACCCATATAGCAATTGCTTTGGACATTGTTGATCTCGCTGCGTCAGATGGTAGAGGCTGGTCTTCTTGCATCATTTCTAATCCTTGCTTAGCTATCGAATAAGCCTCGTCTAGATCAGTATATTCAAACTTTTTAAACTTCTTTACTGTGAAAAACATTTCAGAATCTTTTACAGTCTTATATCCAAATCTATTATCTAGAAGATGAGCTAAGCTTGAAGCGTTACTGTTCAATAAGTCCTGGCGAAGTTTAGCTTGAAGTGATTTATAATTTTCATTCCACCACTTATATAAGTCTCCCTTATTTCTATATTCAGCAGACGTATAACTTTTCATTTCATTAGAATTATTTATAAATCCATTTGATTCAGCTGAATATGATCCCGGAAGTACCAATTCATAATAAAGAGGGTATTTGTAATCGAAAGTCAAATAATGATAAGTTACTTTTACAGTTTCATCACCTCTTTTTTCACTTTTTTGAACAGTTTCAAATCTCACTTCACTCTTATAATAAGTTTCAAGACGAGCCATAATAGTGAGGCAATCCTCTCCTGCAGGGCCTCTTTCAAGGCCATCAATCTTAATAGCATTCTGAAGTTTTTGCTCTACTTCAGTTTTGCTATCTCCATGGTAAATATACCCTAAATCAAGTTTAGGATTGTAAAACTTTATATTTTCCGGTAAAGGCGTCAAAGGAAGTCTTAATCTGGAAAATGACACAGTGTTTCTATCAAGATTTTGAGCTGAAATATTTACAGTTCCGATAAAAACAAAAAGGGCAATTAATAAATAATGTAGTCTTTTCATATTAAAAAATGATTGAAAGAAAAAAAATATCGGCAAAGAAAAGGTATTTGGTTTTGACTACTATATAGTTTTTAATTTTATCGATCAATATCATATGATAACATGATGAATAGCAGTATAATTCCGATAAACATTTTTTAACATAGGGACATCAAAATTTATTGCAAAAGGCAATGAAAATTAACCTAAGATAAATGAAGTAATTAAGCTATTTACTAGTTTTGAATAAGAAAATATACGCGTCCAATATGAATAATAATACTCCCCTGAGAATTTCACCTGAAGAAATGAAAGAACTCGCAGACATGGTGACTGCAGAGATTATCGATCATCAGGCAAATCAAAAATATAAGCCACTTAGTAAACCAAGCTTTAAACTAGAAGAAGTTCTAAACAAGAACCCTTTTAAAGAAGAAGGTAAATCTTTTGAGGGTCTGTTAAAACTCATTACTCGTGAGATATATAAAGAAACGTCCTTGCCATCAAATCCTCGTTTTCTGGGGTATATACCAGGACCATCAAATTTCATTAGTAATCTTGCTGATTACATAATTTCCAGTTTTAATTCTTTTTCCGGAAGTCAGCTAGTAGGAAAAGGTCCTGCGAAGGTAGAAAGACAAACCATCAATTGGCTACTTGAAAGTATCGGGTTACCTAAATCTGGAGGTGGTCTATTTTTAAGTGGGGGTAGCATGGCAAATATGTCAGCCATGGAAACTGCTAGAAGAAATTTTCATTCGGACAATTGGCGGAAATTTAAAATATACGGAGCTACACAAACTCATGCCTCAGTAAAAAAGGGATTAAGGGTATTAGGATTTGAGCCTTACCAATATGAGCCCATAGATCACGATGAAAATTTTGCGATAGATCTGATAAAATTAGAAAAGCAGATCAAAAAAGATTTAAATGACGGATTCATTCCTTTTGTAATTGTAGGAAATGCCGGAACTACGAATACAGGTGCTGTAGATAACATCAAAATGCTACGAAAAATAGCAAATGATTATAAAATGTGGCTTCATATAGATGGAGCCTACGGTGCTGCAATTGTCTTAACAGAAGAAGGAAAGCATTTGTTAAATGGTATAGAAGAGGTAGATTCAATAACTCTTGATCCACATAAATGGTGGTTTCAGCCATATGAGGCTGGTTGCCTATTAGTAAGAAATAAGGAGCATCTTTTAAATGCCTTTCATATTGAAGCTGAATATTTAAAAGAAACCTACGATGATTCAGAGCAATTGAATTATTATAATCAGGGTATTCAGTTGACAAGAAATTTTAAAGCTCTAAAACTTTGGTTATCGCTGCAGTTTTTTGGGGTATCAGAATTTCGCAGAGCCATTCAACTCGGTATGGATCTGGCCAGGAGAGTAGAAGAAAATTTGATTGACCAGGATGGATGGACCATAGTTACACCGGCAAGGCTTGCTATTATTAATTTCCGACCTAAGTTGCAGGATAGTGATTCTCAGGATGAGGATAAACTAACAAGAGCAATGATCAATAAGTTCCTGGAAGATGGTCAATATATAATTACTTCTACCGAACTGCTTGGCAGACCGGTGATAAGATTGTGTATAATAAATCCGGAGTTAACAAGAAAAGAGATCGATCAGCTTTGTCTTTATATAAAAAATGTCAGAGATGAGTTAGTATCCAATAAGCTCTGTTTGAATTTAAAATAAGGCTTATGAGTTGACAAGATGTATTTGTCAACTCTTTTCGTAACTTACGCTTGAAACACGTAATTATGAATGAAAAAAAAGATCTCAGGCTGGCTGTATTAATAGACGCTGACAATGTGCCGTATAAAAATGTGAAAGAAATGATGGAGGAAATTGCCAAATTTGGTATTCCTTCCACTAAGAGAATATACGGAGACTGGACCAAACCAACAGTGGCTGGATGGAAAAGCGTCCTACTTGAAAATGCTATCACACCAATTCAACAATATTCATACACTCAAGGAAAAAATGCAACTGATTCTGCAATGATTATTGATGCAATGGACATCTTATACAGTGAGAAAGTTGATGGTTTTTGCATTGTTTCAAGTGATAGCGACTTTACGAGGCTTGCCACAAGATTAAGGGAATCCGGGATGAAAGTAATTGGAATTGGTGAAAAAAAGACACCTGATCCGTTTATTGTTGCCTGTGATAAATTCATCTATCTTGAAATCCTGAGTAAGGATGATGAAGATAAACCAAAATCAGTCAAAAAATCAACCAGTCAATCTAAAGGTAAATCTAAAGCACGATTGGATAAGAAAATTTTGCGAATAATTAAATCTTCCATAAATGACCTGGCAGATGATGATGGATGGGCATTTCTGGGAGAGGTTGGTAACCTGGTGATCAAAAAAAGACCTGAATTTGATCCAAGGAATTATGGATATCCTAAACTAACCCCAATATTGAAGGATTTAGATGATCAATTTGAAATTGACGAGAGAAAAACTGAAAAATCTAACATAAAACATGTATATGTGAGAAATAAAAAGTGAAATTAATTCTGGAAATTCTTATATTATATAAGAAACAAATACTACCAGAATGAAATATCACCTACTTATTTGCAGCGTTTTAATTTCTTTATTGAATTATTCTTGTAAAACAAACGAATCATTTACAAAAGGAGATAAACTACTAGATAACTCCTGGAAGCTTACTGAGATACATTTTGAGTCCACCGGAATTCCTGATTCCAAAAGGAAAATCCCTACACTACGGTTTGATAAGCATGGCAGCGTTGTTGGGAAAACCGGTTGTAATATAATTAGTGGGAAATATTTTGTTAAGGATAATTATTTGCTAATACAACTCAGACCTTTTAGAAAAAAAGGATGTTCTAAATTAGAAAATGACCTGATTCTTTCATTAACTCAAACCTCATCATATATTATTCATGATAATGAACTTATATTAAAAGATTCTGATAAATACCTTCTGACCTTTAGTTCCAAAAATGACAGATAAATTATTTCCTTAAAATAGAAAACCTTAATTCGACCCCATCTGGTATTTTGACGGTTTCTATTGAGGGATTATTAATTGTCAGGCTATTTAAAGTCTTTAAAAGATTTTTTGAATTAGAATTGCTAAATCCTGATGCCTGGATTGAAATACAAGCTTCATGTTCAAGATCTGAAATATTCATTTTAATACCATCAGAATAATTTTCCTTTTCTGATAAAATAATAGCCATATGTAGCAAGCAGTTTGATACCAGAGCTATGCCGGTGGATTTAGAAATTGAAAGGCGTGGGTTGGTCTCGATATCAGGAAGGAAGACTCCACCAATCTCTTTAGTAAGGTGTCTTGATAATTCTCTACCTGATTCTGCAACATCTACTAAATAGGTAGCTTCAGATTCAATTAATAAATTGTCAAGGGCTTTTACAGAATCGCTGATATCTCCTGCAGCAGCATCTAAGTTATATAAATCATTCTCAAGTTCTATTATTGATTTTTTTGCTGCATTTAGCAAACTTCTTAATGAGGATGATGAAACGCTATTTCCATTTAACTGATGTTCTGATAATTTTATAAAGGAACTAATGCTTTTTAAAAAACTAAAACCATTATTGACCCCTTCCGATAAAGGTTTAATAGCACCTCTCAATTCTTCAATTGCATAAGTTGCGTTTCTTTCAATAAGACTTGGCCGGGATTTTTCTTTATCAATAAGTATTTCTTCAAACCTCTTATTAACTATTTCAGATAATTTTAATAAGCTTTCCTGTTCCTTAGTAGTGAATTTTCTTGGTACAGTATCAATTACACATAAAGATCCGATGATTTCATGACGTGCTCTTATAGGCATTCCCAGATATGATTTGATACCATATTCTCTTACCAGATGTTTAGGAATTCTATTATCATTTTCTGCATCATTTACTTCAAATATATTTCCTTTATTAACTACAAATTGACAAAATGACACGTCCTTATTTGTACTGCCTGCTATTTTTAAGTCTTCCGGCAACCCATAATGAGCTCTGAAAAATTGTATATGATCAAGCATTAAATTAACCATGGCAATAGGAGTGCCCAGGTCTTTTGCAGCTTTTTCAACAATATTTTTCAATTCCCTGTCTTCTGCCTCAGCTAGCAGTCTGGGAAATAAACGATTATTATTAAGGTTGCTGATCTTCATTATTAATTCCTTTCTTCAATCAAATATAAAATTTAAATAAAATTCATAATCAAATCCCGAAAGACAAAACAATTATTTAATATAATTAGCGTATCAGCTAATTAACGAGTTAAACTATATTTTAGGGTTAAATTATTGAGAAAGAAAACACAAAAAAAGTCGATTAATATGCAGGTTTGAAGATTAAACAAAAACATAAACCCTATAAATTTACCCAATCAAAACTGGATAAGACTGCGTTGATTATCTTTTCTGAATGTTAAATTGAATAATATAATGTATTAAAAATGAGGATTTAATCGAAAAATATTCCGTTTTAAACGAGTATTTGAAATCTATAATTAATTATTTTGATTAATATTATATTCAGATTGATTGAATTTATTTTTTTTATCTCAACCTTATTTTATCTAAACATAGGAGCCAGAAAGCAAACATGGATAAATTTTTAGTTTTAGTTAAAATTTACAGGATAATAATAATTGCTTTATTATTTTTAACCATATCTCATGTGGTTTTTAATTCTGTAGATAAGTCTATAACATTTGGAATATCCTTCATTGCTTTTAGTGTCTTTTATTATTTTCTAATTAAAACACGTTCTGTAAAGCTGTTTTCCTGGATATTTTGTATTGCAATATATCTTGCTATAATAGCCTATTCGTTACAAAGAAGTGGGATCGTTGCTCCGGGTTTACACTGGATGATGATTATTGTACTACTTTCTTCTATACTTCTAAATAAAAAAGCTGTAATATTCTGGATTGTCCTAATAACTCTTAGCTTAATTGGCATTTACCTTTTTGAAGATGAACTCGTCTTTGGAGTAATTGGAAATCAGAACTGGTGGCATATAGTCTCTATTTCAGGATTACTTATAGTCGGGATTTATTTTGTGAATATATACCAAAAAGAAACTTCAAGAATTAATAATAAACTTATCGAATTAAATAATGAATTAAAAACCCAGAGTACTCTTTTAACACAACAAGCAGAAACTATTAGTCAACAGTATGATGAGATAAAAAAGAGCCATATAGAATTGGAGGATGCTAATGATTTACTCAAAGAAAAAAAGGAGAAAATAGGAGTAGTTTTAAAGGCTTTATATCAAATCTCAAAAGAGGAAGACGTACATGAAGGAAATCTTCATGAAGTACGAAAATTAATTGTTAATTACGTTAAAAACTTCCTTAAACTGGATAGGGTAACTTTTTGGGTTTATGATTATTCAAATGAAAAACTAATTCTTGATGATAATAATATTGGCTCAGAAAGTGAAAGTACATTAAAGGAGGTAAGTAGATCTGGCCATAGTGAATATTTTGACTTTCTTATCAATAATGAATTCCTGAATGTAGAAGATGTTAAAAACAACCCCCTTTTAATTAACCTTAAAAGAAATCATATATCTGATTACAAGTTTAAATCCCTACTAGATTGCCCCATAATGAGTTATGGTAAATTAAAGGGTGTTATATGTTGCGAATCAATAGAAAAAAGACATTGGCTGGATGAAGAGATTTTATTACTTAAATCCCTGGCAGATGCATACGTAATCGCAATAAAAGCTTCCCAAAGGAAAGATGCCAATGAGAGGCTTATTAATAAACAACTTGAGATTGCCGAATTAAATAGTAACCTGGAAAGCATGGTTTATGAACGAACCAAAAAGATCCAGGAAATGAATAGAAAATTAACTCGATACGCATTTATTAATGCACATAAAATTAGAGGACCTCTGTGCAGGTTATTGGGCTTGCAGGTACTCATGGAAATGGATAATCAACTGCACCCTGATGAGATTAAGAAACACATGTTAGATGGACTTAATGAACTTGATGAAGTGACAAAAATGGCTTCAAAAATTCTGGAAGATGATGAATTTTCCTTAAGGGGATAAAAAAAAGGCTGCTCAAAAGGCAGCCTTTTTTTATTTTTAAGTAACTATTAATTAAATATATATCTTACTCCAATCTGCATTTGCCACTTTGAGACTAATGATACATTATCATTGTAGTTATTCTGCAAATCAGTATCAAAGTTAAAATAAGGAACGTTGTTATTATCTGTACCAGTATAAGTAATAGGAGCATTCGTTTGTAATATTTGTCTTACACCCCAATCACTGTTGATCATATTACCAAAGTTCAATATATCAACTGATAATTGAATAGTATTAGTTTTTCCGTTTGTCAGAAAATTGAAATCCTGAAGAATTTTGATATCTAATTGAGCGAACCAAGGTAATTGACCACCATTTCTTTCAAAATAGTCACCTCTTCTGCTATCCAGATAATCATTTTCTGAAATATAAGCATCTAAAGCTGCCCATTGTTCTGCTGCATTTGCAGCTTCAATTCCGACACCCGTACCATCAACAGTTCCGAAATTTATATCATTTTGATTAGCAGGGATATAAATAAGGTCATTAAAAGTAATGTTATCACCGTTAATACTAGCCGTTGCATCAGGGGCAGTAGCATACACCATGTTATAACGTCCTCCGGATCCGATCTCATAGAACATACCGATTGAAGTTCTGAACTTATCATTTGCATACGTTTTCCCATAGTTAAGAGAAGCGATGAAACGATGTTCCATACCATATCGAGACCAGCTATAATCCGGATTATTCGGGTTACCTGCTACAACATTTCTCTGGAAAGCATCTGCAGCAATCTCAGCAGGAATAGAAGTTAAGTCTCTTGAATCCAGATAAGTATAAGCAGCCATAAAGTTTAATCCATTATCGAATGCTTTTTTCACTTGACCGGTTACATTAAACTGGTATCCTTTATTAGTATTATCTAAAAGAATAGCTCCTGCATCAAGAAAAGTTACTGCATCAGGCTCTGAACTATAAATGTTTACGTCACTAAAATCTGTAAAAATAAGCCTTTCATCACCAGTTCCTGATAATCTTTCTGTAGGAACATTCATGTTGTAATTTCTATGAACAACAGCATTAACATCTTTTCCGTAAAGAATTTCGCCTGTAAATTCCCAGTTGTTATCTGTCTTGTAATCCACAGCTAAATTAGTTTTCCAAACTTGTGGAAATCTGAAATCTTCTGCTGTAGCATTAACCTGAAATGTGTATCCCGGAAGAAATCTCGCATTAGCAGCCTGGTTTCCTAACCATACAAAAGGAATTCTACCTGTGAATATTCCAGTTCCACCTCGAAGAACTATTTTATCTGTCTCTAATGGTTTGTAATTAAATCCAAGTCTTGGAGACCATAGTAATTTTGAATCTGGCCATTCTGATGCGTTGAAACTAGCAGGGTTTCCGTTCTCGTCAACCCATCCATCATAATTATCAACTCTGGGATCTCCATTTATATCTGAAAAATAAAGAGGAATATCAACTCTTAATCCTGCGGTTAAATTCAGTTTGTTGCTTACCGAAATTTCATCCTGAACATAAAGAGCCCATTGAGCTACTTTAACATTTGTAATATTAAGTGGATTCTTATTCGATTCAATCACATCCTGGTTAAAATCTCCAGTCTGTGCATTAGGATCACCTGCAAAATAAACAAAGTCATCATTTAAAAAGTCTTGAACTGAGAAAGCAGTCACCCATGGATAATAAAACAGATTAAAACTGTTTTCAAATGCAAAATATTCAAAGTTTGTACCTACAGTGATCATGTGCTTGTCCCTGATAAATGTCAGGTTATCATTGATCTGGAAAATATCCTGGTCGAGTCTGTTTTCTGTTGAAAAAAACTCAGATCCGGCATAAATAGCAACCTGACCTCGATCATTTAATATATCAATAGTTGGGAATGGGGCTGATTTAGGCTCTCTGTAATCTCGGAAAGCTGAGTATCCTACCACGAGTTTATTAAAGAGTTTATTTGAAAACTGGGTATTCAATTCAGCAATTACACTATTAATGTTATTGTGGATTCTATATGAAGAATTCTCAAAAGCAAGTCTGAAAGGCTCCGGAGATCTTCCACCTAGCGCTTCAGGGTGAGGAAGTATGTCTTTCCAGCTTTTCAGATAATTGTAACGTATTGAAAAATTGTTTTTGTCATTTATATTCCAATCTAGCTTTAAAAGAATCTTATCATTATAAGTTTCGTGAAAATACCCCTGGTATGCTCCCGGGTCATATCCCCAGTTATTTCTCAGGTGTTGTTGTACAGCTATAATGTCTGATTCACTAACTGTTGCAGCATTAGGATCACCCTGGTTTTCAGAAGTGCCTGCTACAAACCCTGTTGCGAGCTCATTTCTTCTTTCAATTTCACCATTGACAAAGAAAAATAATTTATTCTTTATGATTGGGCCTCCAACTCTAAATCCTGAAGTGTTGGTTTTAAAATCAAGATTTGGAACACTTGTTCCTGAAACCTGGTCGCCAACAAAATTTTCATTTCTAAAAAAGTGATAGGCAGATGCAGAGATCTCATTTGTACCTGATCGGGTCACTGCATTGATACCAGCTCCGGTAAACCCACCTTGTCTTACATCAAAAGGAGCAAGTGATACCTGTATCTGATCTATAGCATCTAATGATACAGGTTGCGCTCCTGTTTGTCCTCCCGGAGTAGGTACGTCAAGTCCGTAAGAGTTATTAAATACAGATCCGTCTAATGAAAAGTTATTATAAAGATTATTTCGTCCACCAAAACTAAGACCATCAGATTGAGGGGTTAAACGTGTGAAATCCTGTTGACTCCTGGCAATTGATGGCAATTCCCTCAATTGTTCACCTTTCACATAAGTAGCGGCTCCTGTTTGTTCTGCATCATCATTTCTGGAGGCAACAACCTCAACTTCACCCAGAGTGGTCGATTCTTCCATCAGGGCAATAGTAAATGAAAAGTTCTCTCCAAGTTGAAGTTTTTCCAATTGAAGAGTTTCAGGAATAAAACCTACAAAACTAACAGTAATATTATATGGACCTCCAACTTTCATGTTAGGGATTTTGAAAGACCCGTCAGGTAAAGTGGCAACTCCATATTTAGTACCCGTAGGTTCATGAATAGCTATGACTGATGCTCCTGGCAGAGGTTCTGCCATCATATCATAGACTTCACCACTAATGCTTGATGTAGTTAATCCCTGTGCAAAGGCAGAAGAACTAACTAAAATAAATAGCAAATAGGTCAGTGATTTGTAAAACTGATTCATATTAAAGCTTATTAGTTATTAAAATTAAGAGAGTTTGATTTTTTAAAGGAGACAGGGATTTGCATTTGTATACTATTAAAGCACAAAATATTAATAAACTAAGAATTTTATTAACTCTCCCCATGGTGTGCAAAGATAATTATAATACTTATGTTTTCTGAATGTTAATAAATCTTAATTTTTATATTAACATGATAATGAGGTAATAAGAAAGTATATGTAATAACATTTTCCTTTAAATATACCTAAATCTAATTTAAAGATTAAATTTTGTCTTTTACCAATTAAAGCCATTCAGCTTTTTGTAACATTCTGATTTTTAAATACGATATTCTGTTTAAACAAATATTCTAAAAATCAACCTGAATTTAATTAATAGGATATCGATCATATATTTGGTATTTATTTGATGTAAGAAAACTTATACAATTTAAGTTTAAAAAAAGCTAAACAACTGTGTTTCAGCAAGTCTCATTTTATAAGCTTTTTAGCTGATAAATTTTATCTATATTAATCTAAACTTTAAATGTACTTTTCCGTTTTGTCTTTAGAAATTTTTAAAAATATTGCGTTATATCTTACTATTATCATGAAGAAGGACAGTCGAAGCTTTGTTTTTTATATATGTTTTGTGATTCAATTTTTTATATTTTCTGATATTCAGGGGCAGCAGAATGGAGAATTAGGAGGAAAAGTAATAGATGCGAAGTCCGGTGAACCTCTTATCGGTGTATCAGTGGTTTTGGAAGGAACTACTAAAGGAGCAGTAACAGATGTTAATGGCTATTATCTTATAAAAAATATTGAACCAAAATCTTATAATGTTAAAGCTTCATTCATCGGTTATAAGGAAGCAGTCAAATATAATGTCATAATAAGAAGTGCCGGTAATCCTGATCTTAATTTTGAATTAGAAGAGAATGTATCAGAATTATCTGAAGTTGTCGTCAGAGCTAATCCATTTCAAAAACTTGAATCAACGCCTTTATCGATTCAAAGACTTTCCAGAGAAGAAATAGCGGCATATCCCGGAGGAAATAATGATATAGCTAAGGTGGTTCAATCCTTGCCCGGAGTATCAGGAAGTATTGCAGGATTTAGAAATGACGTTATCATTAGGGGAGGGGCTCCCAACGAAAATGTCTATTATCTCGACGGAATTGAAATCCCTAATATTAATCACTTTTCTACGCAAGGAAGTGCCGGGGGTCCTGTTGGGTTATTAAATGTTTCTTTTTTTGAAGGAGTAACCTTAACTACCAGTGCTTTTCCTTCACAATATGATAATGTTCTTAGCGGAGTTTTACAATTTGACCAGCGAAACGGCGATTTCAGGGAATTTGGTGGTAATGTTAGGATAAGTGCATCAGAGGCTGCGCTAACTTTAGAAGGCCCTATTGGGAAGAAAAATGAAGCCGGTATTGCTAACACTTCATTTATCGCTTCTGTACGAAGATCTTATTTACAATTTCTATTTAAACTTCTTGATCTGACAATTTTACCTGATTATTGGGATTATCAGTATAAGTTAACTCATAAAATCGATGACTATAATGAAATAATTGTAACAGGTATAGGATCAATTGACAATTTTAGTGTTAATGAACCATCGGATGCTGATCCGGAACAATTAGCATCACTGGAACAGATTCCTGTGATCAATCAATGGACTACCACATCAGGAATCAGTTGGAAAAGAAGGTTTAAAGATGTTGATGGATTCATGAGAACAACCTTAAGTACAAATATTTTAAATAATGAGTTTGTTCGATATGAAGATAATATTTCTGAAACTGGCATTATATTCAACAATAATTCTCGTGAATGGGAAACCAAACTGAGATATGAGGCCACAAGATTTGTTGACAACTGGACTTTTTCTGCGGGCGGAACAATCCAACATGCAGACTACAAAAATGAAACGACCGATAATACCTACAATGTATCATATGATACTCATATTAATTTTATGAAGTATGGAGTTTTTGGTCAGGCTAGTGTCAGTTTATTAAAAGAACGTCTTGGGTTGAGTGCCGGCTTCCGGTTGGATGGAAATTCTTATACAGATAATGGCAATCAATTATATAAGACTTTTAGCCCTCGGTTCTCAGCAACTTATAAATTAGATGAAGACCAAAGATGGTCATTAAATGCCTCAATTGGCAGGTATTATAAATTACCTCCATACACAATTTTAGGATATGCTAACGATTCAGATATCAAAGTAAATAAGGATGTAGAGTATATTCAAAGTGATCATATAGTTGCAGGAATTGAATATTTACTTAACGAAGCATCTAAAATCAGTATCGAAGGTTTCTATAAAAAATATGAAAACTATCCAGTTTCCCTTAGAGATAGTGTTTCTTTGGCAAATCTTGGAGCTGGCTTTGAAGTCTTGGGCAATGAGCCGGTTGAGTCTGTTGGTTTGGGCAGGACTTATGGATTAGAATTCCTCTATAACCAAAAGCTTAAAAATAACTTTTATGCAATTTTTGCTTACACCTTATTTTGGAGTGAATTTACCGGATTCGATAAGGATAAATATCTTCCAAGTTCATGGGATAGTAGAAATTTGATATCTCTTACAGGAGGTTATAAGTTTAAAAGAAACTGGGAATTAGGTGTCAGAGCGAGGTATGTAGGGCCATCTCCCTTTCCAGAAGTTGATTTAGAAGCAACATCAGAAACCTACCCGATTATAATATATGATTATAATAGTTTAGAATATAACAGGTTAGATTCTTTTAACCAGGTAGATATAAGAATCGATAAAAAGTGGAATTTCAATAAAGTCTCTCTCAATTTATTCCTCGAAATTCAAAATATTTTCGGCAGCCAGGCACCATCTCCACCGACTATTGGCTATCTAAGAGATTCGGACGGTAGTATATCCCAGCCTCCAACATTAACAGAAATTGAATCTATAGATAACGGATCTGCTCTTCCATCGATAGGTATTGTATTAGACTTTTAATTCTGCCATGTTAACTGAATGTTAACAAAGTCTGTAATTATGGCCATTTGATATTATTAAATTGTTAGGTAGTTAATATAGCATTTAAATATGTTTAAAAATTGAATTGTAAAAATTTACTTTGCGACCGATTTTAAAATTTAATTAACATTTAATAAATATTAATTTAACAAAAGGTCATGCTTCAAAAACTAACCTTCTTTTTTCTTTTATTATTAATAGGATTTTCTTCCTTTTCGCAAGAGGGTGATACCTCAACAGTAATAGTGAGTGATACTGCCAAAGTTGTTATAGAAAAACCTCAGGTTAAAAACCTAGAGTATGGCAAAAAAGGATTCACTATGAGATCTGATAATAACAGGTTTTCTATGAATATCAGAGCTCGATTGCAATTCAGGTTTGCTACTCCGGAAGATCAGGATCCGTTAACTTTTAATGACCTTACAGGAGAATTAAAGCCTGTATTTAAGATTAACCGGGCCAGATTAAAAGTAGGAGGTCATGGATATAAGCCATGGTTGAAATATTATTTTGAGTATGAACTGGCTACATCCAGATTATTAGACTTCAGAATAATGATTGAAAAATATCCCTGGATGAATTTTAAATTCGGACAATGGAAGGTTGAATTCACCAGAGAAAGATTTATTTCTTCAGGAGCTCAAACTATGGTCGACCGATCAATAATTAACAGGCCTTTTACCGCAGACAGACAACAGGGAGCGCAGGTATATGGTAATTCTACTCTAAAAGGAATGGCCAATTTTGATTATTGGTTTGGAATTTTTACTGGTACTGGAAGGGGTGCTCGTGAAAACGATGATAATAATTTGATGTATTTCGGTCGCTTACAATGGAATCCTTTTGGTGAACCAGTAGATTTTAAAGGTAGTGATATTGGAATTTCAGAGAAGCCTAAAGCTTCATTGGCATTCGCAGCTTTAACTAACACTTCACAATATACAAGATTTTCAACCGGAGGGGGAGGATCCTTAAGAGGATTCGAAGATGGTGAACCAGGGCAATATAAAGTTGATCAGGTGAACTATGAAACTGCATTCAAGTACAAAGGATTTGCATGGCAATCAGAATACCACAGAAAGAGAATTACTGATCGATTAAATAACGATGCAGAGTCATTTTTAGAAGGTTATTATTTACAGGCAGGTTATTTATTCCATAATGCGTTTAATTGGTGGCCTGAACCACTTGAAATGGCAGCCAGATATGCTAAATATGATCCATATGAAAATTTACCTGGCGAATCAATGGAAGAATATGGGTTAGCATTTAATTGGTTCTTCAGTGGACACAATAATAAGCTATCAGCAGAAATCACTGACTTTTCTTATAAAAATGAATTCGAAGAAAGTAAAGATCAATTCAGATTTAGAATTCAGTGGGATATTTCATTTTAAGCTTGAAGTGAAAGAATAAAATTTAAAGCCGCAATTTCATTTGAATTGCGGCTTTCTTTTATTTTCTAAAAACTCTGAAACTGTACCGTTTGTCAATATGGTAGAAGCTTTATGAGTTACTTCATCTATTTCTTTAACGGTTTGGATAATTTGCGAGATTAAATATTTTTTTTCAGCCTCATCATCACTCATATTCAATACATTATTTAAGCCAACTACCCGGCAAACGGGCCCTCTAATAACGTGTGAATTTAAAAAAGCATAATCCATCAACTGATGGTTTAACTCCTCTAACTCAACAGTTCTTTGTCTTACCTTTTCTTCTAGTTCTTCATTTAGTTCCTCAATTTCTCTTTTCTTTTTTAATAATTCCTTTTGGTATATATCTCTTTGTTTTGCCTTGTATGCTACGCTGATTAAATCAGATAAGGCATTTACAAAAAACCTTTCTTCAGGCTGCCAAATCCTGGTTTTTGCATTTTCACAGCAAATCACTCCTCCTAATGCATTATCGATAAAAAAGGGAGAATCAAGCATTGACTTTATTTCATTAGGTATCATATATGATACCAACAGACTACGAGTAACTTCACTTTCATAAACGTCTTCAACAACGATTAATTTTTCATCTTTAAGCGCTTTAAAATACTCTGGGAAATCATTTTCATTTAATTCAATCTTCTCGTAAGATTCATTATGGTCCTGATCACTTAAATATAAAGATGACAATTTCTTTTTCCTTTCATTATATTCCCAAAAGCTAACGCGATTTATATTTAAATTCCTCTTTATAACTCTTGAAATCAACTGCCATAATTCATTTAAATTTCCATTATGAACTGCTTCATTTTTTGATAATATCAACAATGTGCCGGTAAATCTTTCTAATCTGCTCTTTGTATTTTCTATCTTAGCTATTTGATAATTAAGCATTTCCTTTGCTGCTTCAAGGTCTATATGTTTATCATGCAGATTTACATTTTGGATATTTATTTTTCTTAGTTGGTCATCTATTACCTTATTTTGAAATTCTATCTGGATAGATTTTTCCTGTAAAAGAGTGAATTGGGAAAAAATCTTATTTTTCTGGTTTATTAGTTTGTTAAAAAACCAATGCATTGGCAATACTATCGAGATAAGTAATGTGAAAACACTAATTACATGCCATTGAGTTATAAAAGGCTTTTGATTTTCATAAAAGAGTTTTTCTCCAGATGAAATCAATAAGACACCAATAAATACTATCGTTAAGACTAAGAAAATTATTGAAATCCTTTTTCCACCGAGCAAAAAAGAAAAAAATGCTGGAATTATTAGCCAGGCCAAATGAGGAGAATATACATTTCCAGTATAATAAATAAGATATATTACAGTGAGAAACACTATTCCTAAATAAACTCCGATATATCGAGTTTTTATTTTAAAAAGATCCTTTTTTCTAATTAAAATAAGTCCGGCAACATTTATAATAAATAGAGGAGATATGATCAATAAATGAGGTGAAGTGCTAAAAGTAAAACTTAAAACAATATAACCGCTAATAATGATTATTGTCAAAATCATTAGTTTTACTACAAAACCATATTCAAAATATGTTGTTTTTTCACCCATTAATTATAACTTCTATAAGAATAAATATAATTATTTTAACTGATAAATAATTGCTAAACATCAAGTTTGAAAACAAAAAATCTCCATACTTATCTATTCTTCGCATTACTGATATCTTACTCAGAACAATTGCTTTCTCAAGCGGATTCAGAATCAACCATTTCAATGGAATATGAAAGTAAATTGATCGGAAGGTTTTATTTTTCAAAGAAATACACCGCTTTACAATTTAAGTCGCTCAAGCACCAAAATTTCAGGTATCTACCTAGCACTACACTAAATTTGGGTGTGGGAGTTACATATAAATCAGCTACTTTAAACCTGGCTTATGGGTTTGGGTTTTTAAATCCAAATCGAGAAAAAAGAGGAAATACCAAATACCTGGATCTCCAGACTAATATGGTACTTAATAAAAAATATGTCATAGGATTCTATGGGGAATTTTATCGTGGATTTTATTCAAGAATAAATGATGATGAACCTTACTACATCAGAAAGGATTTAAATGTTAATATACTGGGAATCAGTGTTCTTAAAATACTTAATCATAAAAATTTTGATCTTCAGTCACCCATTTCAAGTCATAGAAAGTATCATTATTCAGGAGGAACTGTTCTTTTGGGTGGTGAAATAACAGGGGGTATAGTCTCTGCAGATTCAGCTATAATTCCAGGTCAACTTCAAGAAATAAATCAACTATCCTATCAAAAGGTTTCTTTTTTTAAATTAGCTCCTTCAATAGGTTTCGGATTTAAATTGATCATTTTGAAGCGATTGATATTTAACGGAGCTATCTCTACCGGCTTAGCAGTTGGTTATACCAATTTAACATTGGTAACAGATAAACAACAAGATTTTTTATATTTCAGGCCTGATTTCAATCTAAGATTATACTCTGGAGTTTTGATGGGTGAATGGAACCTGGGCATTTTGTTTAATAACGAACGCACAAGATTTTTAACCTCGAAGGATAATGAATATGCAAATATAGATATAGGCAATCTACGATTAATATTATCACGCCGAATCAACTTAAAATAAAAGCCATATAACTTAGAATAATTACTTTTTTTCATTAATTTATCATACATTAATATGTAACCGAATACTTTATTTTTATGCGGAAGATAGCTTTTTTGATAATAGTAATAACTTCCTTTCAAATTCATTCCCAAACATTTGAATTTGGTCCACATGTTTTAATGAGTTCTTCCTTTATAGCCACTGATCTAGAATATGATGAACAAACTAGTGGGAGTGGGATACAGGTTGGATTATTCGGAAGACTACTTACTGACAAAAGATTATATTTCCAGGCAGAAATAAATTATGATTCAAAATCAGCAACAGTTTCCAATATAGATGAAACTCAGGTAACTGATTATAACTTAAAATTACGAGCTATTGACAGCAACATACTTTTAGGATTTAAAATAACCGATTTTGATTTTGGCCGATTTCACCTGTTTGCTGGTCCTGGTTTATCAAGCATAATAAAAGATGAAGTGAATATTAACGGAACCGAATATAGTAAAGCAGATATTGTAAAACGAAGCTGGGATATTCATGCCGGATTGGGGCTGGATATTTCAATATTAAGCTTCGCCTTAAGATATCAACGAACATTAACTGATTTGAATAATAATCCTGATCATTCACTTAGATTAAACACTGTATTAATAGGTGTTGGAATAAAACTACTGTAGAAACATACCCGAATAGGGTAGATGATAATCATCGTTACACGCATAATATTGCTTCAAGATGAAAAAGATAATATTATTTTATGTATTAATATTCTACCAAATTAGTATTAATGGTCAAAATAATTGGCCGCAAATTATCAATACCCAAAGTGGAGCATCAATTACAATTTATCAACCACATCCCGAAGAATTAAATGGAAACAAATTAAAAGTAAGGTCTGCTATTAGTGTGAAAAAAGGCAAGGATGAAG
This sequence comes from Mangrovivirga halotolerans, assembly GCF_026241165.1. Taxonomy (GTDB): domain Bacteria; phylum Bacteroidota; class Bacteroidia; order Cytophagales; family Cyclobacteriaceae; genus Mangrovivirga; species Mangrovivirga halotolerans. The sequence goes on from NZ_JAPFQN010000005.1 coordinate 176,825, forward strand.
ATCCTGTATTTGGTGCTATATGGGCAAATGTCATGATGACTGTCGATAGGGACTCGAGAACAGCATCTCTGGAATCAATAGATATAACTGATGTGCGTTTTCCTGAAGATCTCACCAGGGAGGAATCAGAATCATTGAAATATTTAATAGAAGAAACTGCTCCGACTTGGGATCTTGTGATTTACATAGATGAAATAATTGCTACTATTGAAAAAGATCAGGAAATGATAAAACCTGATTATAATAACAGTCCTCCTGAAATAATTTACGTTGATCACGAGTCCATCTTAGTATTAATTGATGGTGAGCCAATTTATGATAAGCAGAAAGACTTTAATATTGATATAATTACCAATACACCATTCTTAATATTCAAAGACCTTGATAATAACCAATTATATCTTTACGGGGAAAGATTCTGGTTCACCTCAACTAGTTTAAATGGTGAATGGAAAGAGTTATCGACCTTACCAAAAAAAATCGCAAGTATAGATAAAGAAATTAAAAAGCAGGAAAATCAAAATGATGAAAAGGTGAAAGTTTTTAATACTACACCAAAAATCATAGTAAAGACAAACCCTGCAGAACTTATCAGCTCTGATGGTCCGGCATCATTTTCAAATATCCAGGGCACGAATCTTTTGTATATGGATAATTCAGGGGATAATGTATTCATGAATATAGTTGATCAAAACTATTACACCGTACTTTCAGGAAGGTGGTACAGATCTAAAAAGCTGGATGGCAATTGGGAATTTATTGAAAGTGATGCACTACCAAAAGATTTTAGTGCTATACCGGAAGGCTCAGAAAAAGATAACGTCCTGGCTAACATAGCAGGAACAGTAGCTGCTGAAGAAGCTTTATTGGACGCTCAAATACCACAAACTGCCAAAGTAGACCGAAAGGAAGCTACCTGTACTATAGAATACGATGGCAAACCTAAATTCGAACAAATAAAAGGAACGAGTTTAAGTTTTGCAGTAAATACATCCGCCACAGTAATACGCGATAATAAAGGTTTTTATGCGGTCGAAAATGGAGTCTGGTTTTTTAGTAATGATCCTGAAGGACCATGGGCTGTAGCAACAGACCGACCGGAAGAAGTTGAAAACATTCCACCAGACAACCCGACTTACAATGTAAAATATGTAAATATTTACGATATAACTCCGGACTACGTTTATATGGGATATACTCCAGGCTATGTTGGTTGTTATAGGTATGGGCCCACAATTATTTATGGAACCGGGTATCATTATAATCCCTGGTATGGTAGCATTTACTATCCACGTCCGGTTACCTGGGGTTTTGGCATGCATTATAATCCATGGTCAGGATGGAGCATGAGTTTCGGATTTAGTGTGGGTTGGTTTAATTTCAGTTGGGGAGGAAGTTATTACAGACCAGGAGGTTGGTGGGGTCCTCCTGCATACAGACCTCATTATTGGCACCGACCTCCAGGAGGAATATATCTTAATAATAAAATTGTCATCAACAATAATTATTATGGAAATCATAACAATATTTATAATGGAAGGCCAGGGGTTTCTACAAGTAACAGGCCCAGACCTGGCAATCCAGATAGATTAGCACCAGCAACAAGACCTTCCACAGGCAACAGAGATCGTAACAGGATGGATAATACCAGGCCTTCAAAGGACAGAAATACTTCTACCAAACCATCAACCAGGGAACAGCCAAGCCGAAATTCCAGGGAAGCAACCCGGCCTGGGTCAAAGCAAACAAACAATAACATTTATTCTGATAGAAATGGAAATGTGTACAAAAATACCAGGGAATCCGGTTGGCAACAAAGATCCGGAAACTCCTGGAGCAAACCCTCAAATACCAATAATCTGAACAGAATGCAATACCAAAGAAACAGAGGGAACACAAGAGTTAATAATGCTCAAAGAAACATGCCTCAAAGGTCAAGACCTCAACCAAAAACAGGAGGAACTGGTAGGAGAGGCGGAGGTCGTTAATAAAGTTTGTAATTATTAAATATGGAAATATGAGAAAATATATTTTTAAAACTATCTATTTCAGCATTATTCTGATGTTGACAATATCATTTATTAGCTGTCAACCAGGGGGAGCTGAATATGTATCTGATCTCGATGTTGTATTAACTGATTATGACGATCAATTCGATTTTAATTCTGTCAATACATATGCTATTCCTGATGAAATTGTCGAAATCGAATCCAACGATCCCGGAAATGGAGACCAACCTGACTTCCTTGATCCGGTATTCGCTGAGCCTATTTTGAATAAGATCAATGAAAACATGCAAAATAACGGCTGGCAAAGAGTAGACGAAGATCAAAATCCGGATGTTGTTGTTTTTCCTTCGTATACTACCACTACAAATTTGTTTTATTACTATGACTGGTGGTATTGGGATTGGTGGTATCCCGGTTACGGTCCCGGATGGGGCTGGTGGTACCCTTATCCACCTGTAGTTACCGGGTACACAACCGGGAGTGTATTAATTCAAATGACTGATGCTAACAATACCATCCTCAATGATCAAATCCCTGTATTATGGACAATGATTGTTAATGGTTTGCTACAAGGCTCGAATGCTTCTATTATTCAGAGAATAAATACCTCAATTGACCAGGGATTCGAACAATCACCATATTTAAATAACTAAATGAGATGAAATACCTTAAAATATATATAACGGCTTTTTTAATTTTGTCTACAGTAGCGGTTTCTAGTGGACAAAGTAAATATACAACTCTTAATTATTCATTAGGCTTACCTGCTGGTGATATTTCTGACTATATCGATGAAGTGTCATTTAGAGGGCTAAATATTGCATTTAGATCGGAAGTTAATGGGATGTTAATGCTTGGAGTAAAGACAGGTTATAATGTTTTTTACGAAGATAGTGGGTACCGAACTGCAACTGATGGAACACTTACTATATCAGGTCGTCAATATCGTTATGAACAAGTAGTGCCAATTTATTTCACCATAGGTAAACAATTTCTGGAGGATAATAATCTACGTCCTTACATTAACCTTGGAATCGGCACCTCATACATTGAACGGGAAACTGATATAGGAATTTTTGCCTTTACAGATGATACTTGGCAATTTTCTTTAAACCCCGAAGTAGGAGTGGTGTACTGGGTTTATCCCGGGTTCGGATTTAATCTGGGCTTATCTTATTATGCCAATTTCAAAAATGATGTCTTTGAAGGTCAAAATTATTTAGGTATTCAGGCTGGCATAGCATTTTATTCAAGATAAATCCTCAGACCGGTTGAAGTAATTTCAACCGGTTTTATTATACAAGCATGGCGATACCAAAAGCAAGAGCAGATAATATAAAACCATACATAAAAACAGTATAGGCATATCTCAATAGTCGATATTTTCGTCCCAGAACTTTTCCTAAATAGAATATATCCTTTGTTAAACTACCATATAAAAAATCAGGATCAGCCATCATTTCTTTGATTCCTTTTTCATAATCCCCAAGATTCATTCGAAAGAAATTCCCAAAGAACAATAAATTAGACCTTTTCTTCTTGATATCTTCTTCAGTAAAAACTCCTGAAGTGACATTAGGACGGGTAGCTAAAATCGCAAATACCATAGTCACAAGACATGTGACTAATAAAAATATAGATGGTAATATTAAGTTGGGATATTCTTCAAATTTTCTGAATAAAACGGTTACTAATATTGAAACTATGATAGAGTTAACTGATATCATTATGTTAGCTTTATTGTCAGCTATAGCACTCAATTCAATATGATTCCTGGCAGTTATCCGGAACATAGTCTCAATCCCACGATCAGGCTTTTTCTTTTTCTTTATTTTTTTTTGCTTCTTCTTTTCAGATTTTTGTGTGATATCTGTAATATCCTCTTTTAATAAATGTGGCTCAGTTACAGTAGTTTCTTCTTTTATAGGTTCATCCTCATAAAATACCTGGTAGTTTCTTTCCAGTCTATCCAGGTTCTCACTCTTAACTGGGTCTAAAAATTTCTTACCGTATTCTGTGTGATAATTATGTGAACGAAGAAAATCAAGGTTTATCTTAATCCATTCATTTTCGGCATACTCCTTATCGCAAATAATTTCAGTTTCCTCTTTAAGGCGCTTACTTTTTGAATAAAACTCATCTGTGCCCAAATGAAATAAATCAGCATCACATAATATTGCCTGCAATAAACCAGTAGGAGACTGGGGCATTTTTGTTGCCATAATACATCCCTCTACTTTCTGAATAAATTCTTCCGGCACACCTTCTGATGACAGAAAATCTCTTGCTTCACCAACACTTATTTCTTCATGATGTTCCTGTTCACCCAGAAAGTATCCGATATCATGAAACCAAGCCGAACATATTAAAACGTTATAATCTGTGACATTTAATTTATAAAAATCAGCCATTTTCTCACAGGCCTGAACCACCCCAACGGTATGGTCAAGATTGTGATAAAGAAGATCATTATTTTGTTTTTTAGAAATAATATTTTTGACATGATCTTCAGCTTTGGAAAGTATATCAAGGTTTACAGACATATGCTTATTTCTGTATATATTTAATTTATTCTAATGTTAATTTATGAAATATAATCAATTTATATTCTTTTTAGGGATTATTCTACTCTCCACTACCTGCTCTTTTAATAATGATAAAAATTATACTTTACCATTAGGCTATAGTTATAATAACAGTGAGAAATTTATTCTCCCTGGTCAACTTAACGAAGTATCAGGTATTTTATGGTACGATAAATACATCTTTATTTGTATCCAGGATGAAAAAGGCAGGCTTTATAAAACTAATATCCGGTCAAAGATAATAATTGAAACTTCTGATTTTAAAAAAAATATGGATTTCGAGGCATTGGCACAATTAAATAACAAATATTATTGCCTCGAAAGTAATGGTGATATTTATATAGTATCAAATGCTTTTTCAGAAAATATAACTACGGAAAAAATCGATTTCCCATTTGAGGGCAAAAATGATTTTGAAACTCTTATCCCTTCTTTAGATGATAATTCAATTTACCTTCTCTGTAAAAACTGTAAAGGTGATAATAAAGATGAATCAAGATCCTTCAGACTAAATCTCATCAATCATAAAATTACAAAATCGGATAATTGGAAAATAACTAAAGAAAAATTATACAGAAAGGAAAAAATACGTGTTAGTCCTTCAGGGGCCGCCATAAATCCGCTTAATAATGATATTTACATAATATCTCACGTTGGCAAATGGCTGGCTGTTTTTGATAAAGATGAAAATCTAAAGTCTTTCCATAACCTTGATCCTAAGATTTTTAATCAGCCTGAAGGAATAACTTTTAACTCCAAAGGAGATCTTTACATCTCAAATGAAGCAAGAGATGGTAGTCCGGATATAATCGAGTTAAAGTATAAATCAAAATGAAATAATTCACCCTTTACTCGAACCAATAATAACTTAATATTATATTTTTCGTTATATTTATAATTAAAGTTCAATTATAGATTGAAATAATTCAATATTTACTGCGTTTGTATTGTATCGATCACATAAGAAAGGGGGCAATATGCAGCTCGGACAATTTTCGTTGAGTTTGAAGGTAAAAGATATCATGGAAAGCATAAACTTCTATGAGCAGTTGGGTTTTGAGGTGGTCGATGGAGGTCATACTAACAAGGGATTTCCTGATAACAATCTTACAAAATGGAGAATCATGAGAAATGACACCTTACAAATAGGATTATTTCAAGGCATGGTGGATAAGAATATATTAATGTTCAATGCAAATGACCTGGATAAAATAAAAGAAGGGATGGAAAATTCAGGTTTAAAAATTTTAAAGTCTACTGAAGATAACAAATCCAAGCGTTTGACTTCTATTGTGGTAATAGATCCGGATGGTAATAAAATCATGTTTGATAAGACTTTGTAAGGAAACAAACCACATCATAAAAAAGCATATTAAGTATCACAGATTAATCAAATAAATCTTTTTACGGTTTCAATTTTATTACAGTTAGCTTTTATAAGTCCTGATGATTATTTTTCTTATAGAATCTAACTTCTATAGGATAATCTTATGCCGGAATTAAAATGTCAAAAGGAAAAATTTAGCCTTTCACCTGAAACTATCTATCTAAATTGTGCTTATATGTCCCCTTTACTTGTTTCAACTCAACAAGCGGGTATTCAAGGGATTAAGTCCAAAGGGGATCCAACTAAAATAAATCCGGAAGATTTTTTCACCATTAAGGAGCATATCAAAAAACTTTACTCAGAACTTGTTAATTGTAACCAAGAACAAATTGCCCTAATCCCATCTTCTTCCTACGGGTATGCATCTGTTTTTCAAAACCTGAAAGCAAATAAAGGTGATGAGATTATTATGGTGACAGATGAGTTTCCCAGCAGTTATTATACCATTAATAAGTGGTGCAATAACACTGGTGCTAACCTCATAGAAATATCAAAACCTTCCAGGGAAAGTGAAATGACCTGGAGTGAAAAGCTAATCGAATCCATTAATGAAAATACTTCTATCATCGCTATTCCAACTGTACATTGGATTGATGGAACGGCTTTTGACCTGAAGCAAATCGGAAAAGCATGTCGTAAAAACAATATAAAACTAATTGTGGATGGAACTCAATCTGTTGGCGCTGTCCCTATTGACATTACAGAATGCAATATTTTTGCTCTGATTGTAGCTTCTTACAAGTGGCTTTTTGGGCCTTATTCCATTGGATTATTATATATTGACAAATCTTTAAATACAGGAGATCCGATAGAATACTCCTGGATGAACAGGTCAAATGCGGCAGATTTTTCTTCTCTGACTAATTATACAGATGAATATGGTGAAGGGGCATCCCGATATAATGTCGGAGAATTTAGTAATTTCATTTTGTTGCCAATGCTTAAAGATGCCCTGGAACAACTAAGCAACTGGACTGTAGAAGGTGTTAATAATTATTGCGCAGAATTAAGCAGGGATTTAATTGAGTTTTGTAAATCCAATGGCTTAAAAATTAATGACTCTCGAGAAAGAGAAAATCACCTGATCAGTATAGATCTGTCGGAAAGTAGTATTACAGCAGATGAAATAGTAAAGGAACTTAAAAAGGAAAATATTTCGGTATCTGTAAGAAAGACTTTGATCAGAATATCAATAAATGTTTACAATACTCCTGAAGATATCAGTAAATTCATATCTGCAGTGAAGAGATTAATATAAAGACAATGGCTAAAAATGGGATTACTTCTGTTAATTACAATTCGATAATTTGGCTAATATCGCTTTTTCTATTATTGATCTCCTACAATATTAAAGGGCAGGACCTTAAGGTGCTTTTAATTGGAGATGCAGGGAAATTTGGAACAGGTGATTCACATCCCGTTATAGATAATATTCTCGATAACCATAATAATAATTTAAAGAAAGAAATTATTTTCCTTGGAGATAACATTTATCCTTTAGGCCTGCCTCCGAAAGATGATAAAAACTACACAATATATAAAGAGGTATTATTAAGACAGGTAGAAACTTCCAGGCTACCTAATACAATAGTTTCTTTCGTACCTGGAAATCACGATTGGGCAAGAGGAAAAAAATACGGACTTGAACAGGTAAAAAGGCAACAAAATTTTGTCAGATCTCTTGAGAAACCCAATGTATTTTATTTCCCTTACAATGGTTGTCCGGGACCAGAATATCGCGTTGTAAACGATAAACTAATCATCATTTATATTGACAGCCAGTGGTGGCTTCAATCTCACGATACTCGTCCGGGGCAGGATAGTGATTGTGATAATAAAACCGGGGAAGAGGTGCTCTATGCTATTAATGACATTCTTGTCAGACATAGAGAAAAAATTAAAATAATTGCAATGCACCATCCTGTATTCACTTTTGGTGAACATAATGGGGCTTATACTATTAAGGAACATCTTTTTCCGTTAACGGCAACAAACCAGCAGTTATACCTTCCACTTCCAGGTATTGGCTCAATCTATCCACTATACAGAACATGGTTTGGAAATATTCAGGACAGGCCTCATCCTGTTTATAGAGAAATGTCTGAGCGCCTTCATGATTTGCTAAAAAGACATCCCTACACAATTCATGTTGCCGGACATGAACATTCTCTACAATATATAGAAACAGACAGATCCCATTACATAGTCAGTGGTTCTGCTGCGAAATTAAGTAATGTAAAAAGGCGTAGAAACCCTGCTAGGTTCTCGGCTGAATCTAAAGGATACGCTGCAATAAATATTTATGATGAAAAAGTTTCTGTTGATTTTTTCAATAGTTACGGAGATACTTTATACTCAAACAAACTATTCGATTATTTTCCGGAAGCACCTAATAATCCCAGTGTTGATAATTTGCAAAGGAATTTCCCAGATAAGATTGATACAACTATCACTGAACAATATGATGCAAAGAAATTTAAACGAAAACTATTTGGGGAAAATTACAGGGATATATGGTCTGTTGAAAATCAATTCAGGGTACTGGATATAAAAGAAGAAAAAGGTGGGCTGATCATAGTAAAAAGGGGCGGGGGACAGCAAACAAAAAGCCTAAGACTGGAAGACAGTACAGGCACGCAGTATGTACTTCGATCGGTTAATAAATTTCCCGACTCAGCTATTCCTGAGGTATTAAGAGAAACAGTGGCTAAAGATATTGTTCAAGATCAGATCTCTGCCAGCAACCCTTATGCTGCTCTTACTATACCACCCATGGCCGAAGCAATTGGTATTCCACATGCTGAACCTGAATTAGTATGGCTTCCTGAAGATCCGGCTCTGGGGATTTATCAAAAAGAATTTGGAGGTGGAGTCTATTTGTTTGAAAAAAGAGAACCTAAACCTCCTGATGCAAAACCGGAAGATTATGACAGCACTGATAAAGTATTGGAAAATCTAAAAGAAGATAATGACAATACGGTAGATCAGAAGTTATTATTAAAGGCAAGATTGCTGGATATTGTCATTGGAGACTGGGACAGACATGATGATCAATGGCGCTGGGCACAAATAGATAAAGAAAAAGGAAATAAATATATCGCGGTACCCCGTGATCGTGATCAGGCATATTTTGTTAATGAAGGGTTTATACCCAAGGTTGCATCACGGAAATGGCTAATGCCGAAATTTCAGGGATTTGATGAAGAAATTGATGACATTAATACTTTTATGTTTAATGGTAGATATTTTGACAGGACATTTCTAAATGAGCTTGATAAAAAAGACTGGAAGAAATTAGCCGAAGAAGTTCAAAATGAACTATCTGATGATGTGATCAAAGAAGCTGTTAGCCGTTTTCCTGATAATATTCCTGAAGAAACTGTGAATAAAGTTCAAAATAAATTATTAGCCAGGAGAAATGATCTTGTGAATCAGGCCCTGGAATATTATGAGTTTATTTCAGAAAAAGTAGATGTTTATGGATCAGATAAACATGAAAAAGTTGAAGTTAAGATCCAGGACGACGGAGAAGTCAGGGTAGAAATGAAAAAGATTGATGGAGACAACAGAGACAGAGAGCAAGTCATTTACAAAAGAAAATTTAAACCTGAAATCACAAAAGAAATCAGGATTTATACCCGAAATGGCGATGATGTTATAGAATTTGAAGGAGATAATAAAACTGATATAAAAATAAGGGTGTTCAAGGGAGAAGGTGCGGACACTATAAGAAATGAGACCCCGGTAAAGCAACCTAAAATATGGGTGTATAAGTATGCCAACGATTCCCTGGGAGTATTCAATGAAGGGAAAGGCTGGAAAATGAAAGTCAGTAATGACCCCTCGGTTTATTATTATGATAGAAAAACTTTTAAGTATGATCTTCTGATCCCATTACTCTCATTTGAGTTCAATGTCGATGACGGTATTTTTGTTGGTGGTGGACTTGACTATATAAAGCATGGCTTCAGAAAAGATCCCTATGCTTTAAGGCAAAGAGTTACTGCCAATTATGCTTTCAGAACAAACGCGTTTAACGTCAGGTATACAGGGAATTTTATTGATGTGTATAAAAAACTTGATTTTAACATAGAAGCCAATTTACTGGCACCTAACTATGTTCGAAATTTCTTTGGTTTTGGAAATGAAACTCCTGGTCTCAATGTTTCAGAGCAACCAATTTCATATTTCAGAGCCAGATTTAACCAGGCTAACCTGGGTTTATACCTCAGTGGTAATTTGGGTAACAGATTCCATTTTAAAGCCGGTCCTGCTTATCAGTATTTTAAACTTGATAAAGATGACAACGACGATAACTTCATAGCCACTTTACCACCTGATGAATTTAATGACGATTTTATTTTTCAAACAAGGCATTACATCGGTTTGTCAAGTGAATTATCTTATGTAGATATCGATCATCCGATATTACCTAAAAGAGGAATTAAGTTCCTGCTTACTGCCTCAGCTCTTGCAGGAGCTACAGAATATAGCGAAGATTTCGCTTATCTAAGTGGGGACCTGTCCTTCTACTGGACTTTCAGATTACCCGGCAGAGTTACCTGGTCAACAAGATTTGGTGGTGGATACACTTTTGGTGATTATGCCTTTTTTCAGGCCCAAACACTGGGAGGAACAGATAATTTAAGAGGATACCGAAGATTCAGATTTGCTGGTGATGGTTCATTCTATAACAACACAGAGTTAAGAGCAAAGTTATTTAGCTTTAATACTTACTTATTTCCCGCCTCAATCGGCATGATTCTTTTTCATGATGTGGGAAGGGTATGGTATGAAAATGAAGACAGTAACAAATGGCACACCGGATATGGTGGTGGCATTTACTTTTCACCTTTGAAGCTTGTAGTTCTTGCAGTAACTTTAGGGTACTCAGAAGAAGAATTACTGCCCTATGTGACAGCCGGATTTCAATTTTAATTTGGATTAGTTTTTGAATTAATTATACTTGCATATAATTATTTATCAACATCAACTAAAACAATTATGAAAAGAAGTATTTTTCTATTTCTCGCCGGATTTTTTATTATTTCTTATTCTCTATTTGCTTCAGTTACTATCAGGTACACTAACAAAGACTCAAAGGATTATAATATGAGTGTAAAAATTGGTGGCAGTAGTACAAAGGTGAAATTTTCTGGAAGTGGTACCGGTTCTGTAACTATTCAGGGCGGATCTGATGAATGTGTAATCATGACATCATGTGGAAAAGTAGAAGTAAAAAGTGGTGATAGAATTACCATTCAAAATGGATGCATTAAAGTAAACTAAAAAAAGGGCTTAATGCCCTTTTCTTATTTAAACCTTTTCTTTAACTGATTTTTTGGGTTCTTTTCTTTTTTCAGGTTCCTTTTTCTTTAATGTAGCCCGAAGTGCTTTTAAGCCTTGAACCCCTTGTAAAGTATCAATTTCAAGATCTTCAATTTCCTCTTCAATCAGCCCAATCTCCTGGAAATAATTTAAATACTCTAAATACTCCTCCATATCTTCTGGTCTGCTATAAACCACGGCGATCTTACCCGGTTGCGTCAATCTTTCTCCCTTACCTTTGATCAATGCTTTATCAATTCTTTTTTTCATTATTTCATACCTGATGTTGTATGAACCTTCAACATCAAACTTTCGCTCATCTATTCTGAATTTTATGGTAAGTGGGTCGCTATGAACAAGAATCAATTGAGTTGTATCTAATTTATAAGACATCTCTTTTTTAAGATCAATAGTAATCTTACCCAACTCAATAAGTGTTCTTAGCTGCCAGAATCTTAAATTCTTAAGATAGATGTCATTGAATTCCCTGTCCTTGACAAGTGATTGGCCAATGTAAATATTATACTCAATTCCATCAGTTCGGTATTTCTCAAAATAATGAGGAAAAATATCCTGTGCTATTTTTTGTTCTTTTTCAATATAATCAGAAACTGTATCATTGATCAGTTGCATGCTTTCATCGAACGCTTGCTTCCTGGAATGAATCATTCCTGAAGATGCATTCAATTCATTGAAATAGGATTTGATTAGATCTGTTAAATCCGAGTATGTTTTACCTAAATGAGTCAATAGAGGAGTTATTTCTTCTACTAGAAACTCACTAATCCTTCTTTCGTCCTCAGGGATAAGCACATGTTTAATACCTGATCTCATTTTATTTAGTTGCCGGGCATATTTATCCAGGATGGGAAGATTGATCTTCTCTTTAGATTCATTAATAACTTTAACAGCTAAATTTAATTGCTCTTTGAGATCAATGTGAATGGATTTATTTCTCTCATTCGAAGACTCTCTGATATCAAGATTAGCATATAATGGATATACGTTCTTGAATTTAATATCAGGTACTGAAGGGTTATTTCCGTTTTCCCTTTGCATTAATAAATCTATTGCAGCTTCATTAAATTTCCATTCAACAACAGGTTGTATAGCCGTATAATTTGTTTTAATTATATTTCTCACATTATTTACGACAACATCTGCGCTTCTATGAAGAGCAAGGGCGATCACCGGAGTAACATGATCTAGTAAAGAAATCATGTTTTCATCAAGTACTTCTGTACTTTCCGAAGAAATTTCAAGCACACCCACTGGCTCATCGTCAAAAAACAATGGATATAATATAACCGAATTAATGTTAGTTTCTTTTAATCTTCCTAGGACAGGGTAATCACAAATAAAATCTTTAATATTTTGTATGTACTTCGGTACTTTTACATTGTCAAGTAGCTTAATCACTTCAGAATATTCTTCTTTACAATGACTGGAACATAACCTGCTGATCAAAAAGCTGTTGGCTAATCTCCTTTCAGATAAAAGCTGACGACCTTCAAAGTTTTGAAATGCAGCTATCCCAACATTGATATCTGCACAATTCAAAATACTTTTAACTGCCAATTGAATTTGAGACAGAAACTCAGGATCTGAAAAATCCTGATGAAGCATTAACTCATTTCTAAGATCAGAAATTCCTTCTGTCATTGTCAAATCTCGCAAGGTGATTACTGCAAATCCTTTAAATACAAAAAGATCCAAAGGAAGCTTTTCCATCCAGGTCTCAATATCATTTACAGAAGGTACCTTTCCACTGGTTATTTTCTGATTAAGGTTTGGACAAGTTTCTGCTTTGAGTTCAACATCCAGGAACCTGGAGTCAACATCAAATTGATAATATTTCATTAACCCTTTCGAATCAATAAATTTATATATAATCGGGGGAGAGGATTTAATCTCTTTATTAAAATATTTACCTAAAATGATCCTGTAGGCCTGAATAATCCTGGTTATGGTAATTTGCCTGACATCAAATTCTTCAGGTAATGTCATCTGGCCACTTTCATTTAGAAAGTTCAATTTAAATGCTTCAGATGAATAAAGAGGATCGAGTTCAAAAGGTAAACATATTGTATATAGCTGATCGGGTGAATGAGTACTTAATGGAAAAAGAGAACCAAGAATAATTTCAAATTCTTCTTCATTGTTTAATACGACATCCTTATCAAGATCGTCTCCTTGTAATTCAGGATTAGAAGCAATCCTGTCGTATATTTTTTGAAGTATCTTACTTCTTCCTGTATTGGGAGCAGTTTCTATTATTTCTTTCCATCTTTTTAATAATGGCTGAAAAGAAAGTTGTGATTCTACAGGAAAATCACCTTCCATTTTATCAATTAGTGCCTGAATTTCCATGGTGCGGTTCTTTCCTTATTTAACATGGATTGAAGTTTAAAGGTTACAAATATTCACAAAACTGATGCTATTGTTTTACTCCCGACATTTTACCTTTTAAATCCAGAATAAAATAAAACATGTTTAGACAATACACGTTTGAACAAATAAAAAGAAATAATTATGCAAAATATACAATCGTTACTAAAACCTTTAAACAAAACTTTAACCTTATCTAACAGGGTAGTGATGGCACCAATGACAAGGTCAAGGGCAGATAATGAAGGAAATATCCCCACTGACCTGATCGCTGAATACTACAAGCAAAGAGCCAGTGCTGGATTAATTATTTCTGAAGGGTCACCAATCTCTCCGAAAGCGGTTGGATATATTAATGTCCCGGGAATTTATACACAAAGACAAGTAGAAGGATGGAAAAAAATCACTGAAGCAGTTCATGAAAGAAAGGGGAAAATATTCCTTCAACTTTGGCATGTAGGAAGAATTTCACATCCGGATTTTCATAACGGTGATTTACCATTAGCTCCCTCAGCAATAAATCCAAATGAAAAATCATATACTCCCGAAGGGTTTAAAGAAACTGTCACTCCTAAAGAAATGACGATTGATGACATCAAAACCACAATCGAAGATTTTAAAAATGCTGCAGTAAATGCAATAAATGCGGGATTCGATGGTGTAGAAATCCACGCTTCAAATGGATACTTATTGCATCAATTCTTTTCTTCAACTTCAAATAAAAGAACGGATGAATACGGTGGTACCATTGAAAACAGATCTAAAATACTATTCGAAATTCTCGATGAGATAAAAAAAGAGATACCCGAACAAAAGATCGGAGTAAGGTTGAACCCATCATTACATGGGATTTTTGGAATGACTTTAAATGAAGATACTATACCGACATTCGATTATATAATAAATAAGTTAAATGATTATGACCTTGCATATTTACATCTGTCTGAACCATTTAACGATGTAAGCGAAATTCCACATGCTGAAACTCAAATAGCTAAACGCTACCGGCCAATTTACAAAGGCACGTTAATGATCAATGCTCATTTCGATCAGGAATCTGGTAATAAAGTTATAGAAGATGGTGATGCTGACCTGGTATCGTTTGGAAAATTATATATTTCAAATCCTGATCTGGTTGAGCGTTTTGAACAAGATGCACCATTAAATGATTATGATACCGATACCTTTTATACTCCGGGACCAAAAGGATACACTGATTATCCAATATTAGAAGAAGAATTGAATACTAAATAAATAGTGCAAATCGGTTGTGATTGAAAAGCGATCCAAAAACGGATCGCTTTTTTAATTGTATATAATAAGTGATAGATATTTTTATTTAGGTAGTTTGAACTAATTTTGAATATCAAAATAAGATTCTTGAGGAATATAGTTACAAAAAATATCAAATTTATTTTTAAAGGTGAATCAGCAATAAATGCATTCAGAATATTCGCCGGGGTTTATATTCCTGTTATTATTTTATTTGTACTGGGATTTAAGACAGAGGCGATCCAGTTTTTATTAGGCGGTTCCTTTATTTCAGCAGTAGATCTGAATATAAATTTTGTAAGTAAACTAAAATTATTTTTTGTTGCTTTCTTTTTATCACTGGGACTCCATTTGGGTGTCATTATGCTTTCCGATAATCCTGTAGCACTGAATATTTTTCTTTCAATTGCAATTTTCTTTTTAGCCTACATTGCAGCTTTTGATTTTAACATCGCAATGCTGTCATTTTCAGGCTACTTATCAATAATGCTGGGATTGAGTTTTTCAAACCGGCTCGAATCAGAAGAAGTTTTGAATCACTTTATAGGTGTTTCAGCAGGTGAAATACTGTATATAATCTATGCAATTATTGTTTACCAACTTTACAAGCCCTCATTGATAAACAAAAAACTGGCTGACCTTCTCAATTTGACCGCTGACTATTTTGATCTTCGATTGAAATACTTAAAATCAGGAGAGGTAAATGAGGAAGAAGTCTTGTATAACCTTGCTCAATTTCAGTCAGGATTAAATCCAAAATATGATGAGATCAGGGATTTATTACTAAAAGAAAGGATGGATCTTTTTAGATCTGAAAGGCATTATGAACGTTCTTTATTTATTTTCATAGAACTAATAGAAATGTTTGAGCTTGCATTAATCACTCATTTCGATCCTAAAAAATACAGATCATTAAAATCGGAATTTCCTGGTGTAAAGGCCTTGGAAAGGGTGGTAGGCAAAATGCCTGAAATACTCAGAAACACATCTGTTTGTATCAAAAAAGGTAAATTAACTTCTTTTGAGAAACCTGAATTTCATCAGGAAATGGAATCTCTTGAGATAGAATTATCAAGGGCAAAATCCATTGCATTGAAAGCTGACAAACCAGTAGCGGATTATAGATTCATCAATCGGTTTAATATTTACCTCAACCATCAAATTAAAAAGATATCCCGCATCACTCTGCTAGCTGCCGGTGAAAGAGAAAAAGTTGATATGGATTTTGATCCTGGTCGGGTTGATAAATTCATACCTCCAAGAAAACTGAGCGTCGACGCCTTTCTTTCTAATTTAACCCTGGATTCTAGTTATTTCAGGTATGCTTTGAGAATGGCCGTCACTTCCGTAATCGGATATGTACTGGCTGGATTTTTAGATTTCCAAAATCCAAACTGGGTATTACTTACCATTCTGGTAATTATGAAACCAGGATATAGTATCACCAAAAACCGATTAACTCAAAGAATTATCGGTACAATTATAGGAGCTTTAATAGTTCTTCCCTTAACTTTTTTGAAAATAAACCCTCTAATTGGTATCCTTTTAATGGGAATTGCATTCTTTTTTGCTTTTAACTTTTTACCGAGGGATTATGTGAAAGCAACCTTATTTTTCACTTTGTTTGTGTTGCTTCTTTTTGGGGTTCTTACCGGACTAAATACTGAAATAATCTTCTACAGGGTTATTGATACAGTCTTTGGAGGGATATTATGTTTTATATCTATCAGGGTACTTTTTCCCTTCTGGGAACATAAAAGCATGCCGGTTTTCATTAATGAGTTATGGCAATCAAATAAAAATTTCGCATTTTATATATTACACTCCTTATCACAGGAATCAATAGATAAAACTACTTACAGAGAACTCAGGAAGGATACTTATGTAAAGATGTCAAATGTGATCTCATCATATAACAGGCTAATTACTGATCCCGCTGAAAAAAGAAAAATAGAAAGTAATAGCTATAAGTTGATTATGAATAATTACGCATTCATGATTTTAGCATCCTCTATTGGAGTTTATCTTATTCACCTGGATAAAAAAGAGTACTTATTGTCGAAAATAACTCCATTTTTAGATGATCTCAAATCTGTTTTATCTTCTGCTAATGCACTAAATATTGATGAATCACAAAAACAAATCGAAATTGTAATTCCGGAGATCGAAGAAGAACTTCAACAAATCGATACGCCAGCTTTACATACCAGATTTATTATCGATCAATTAATGAAATTGAAAAAGCTAAGTGAATCAATTTCTGTTTCTTTTGTTAATCAGTAATCTCGACACCATTCCAAAATGCCACATAATCCTTTATATCTGAAGCTGCATCTTTTGGGTCTGGATAATACCATGCCGCATCCTCGTTTGTATTACCCTCAACATTAATATTATAATAATGCGCCGTACCTTTCCAAGGGCATTTTGAAGTGGTATAAGACTCCGCCAGGTATTCATCATTTACTGAAGAAGGGGGGAAGTAATGATTTCCCTCTACAACTTTTGTATTATCGCTTTTAGCAATAACCTTCCCTTTCCAAACTGCTTTCATAATTTATTTCTTAAATATTATGTTACAGAAATACTTTTTACGATCAAAATATTTTCGATATATCTTCAATCCTGCTTTTTCAGCCATTTTACTGATCATGTCCAAATCATATTTTTGACTGATTTCCGTATATATTAATTCCCACTGATCAAAAACTATTTTCTCATCAAGAACTCCAAAATAAACTTCCTGATCTTCCTGGCTTACCAGATAACTTTTTG
Organism: Mangrovivirga halotolerans; assembly: GCF_026241165.1. Taxonomy (GTDB): domain Bacteria; phylum Bacteroidota; class Bacteroidia; order Cytophagales; family Cyclobacteriaceae; genus Mangrovivirga; species Mangrovivirga halotolerans. The sequence goes on from NZ_JAPFQN010000005.1 coordinate 194,569, forward strand.
CTTCACCAGTTTCAGGATTATAAAATGGATAGTGGTCAAATTTAGATATATCAAAATCTGCATCTAACTCAGTATTCAATCTTTCTAAAAGGTTAAGATTAAACGCCCGGGTTATTCCCTGTGAATCATCATAAGCTAACTGTATTTGTCTTGGATCTTTTTTGAGATCAAAACCAACAAATAATTCATCTTCGGTTCTTAATCGCTTACTTAATTCCGTAATGAAATCAGTAGCACCTTCCAGCGTGAAATTTCCGATATTCCCCCCCATAAATAACAGCACTCTTTTTTTACTATCCTTTTTATCAAGATCATCTAGAGCATCATAAAAACTTTTTGGTTTAGGGAGGACTGTTAAATCCGGTAACCTTTTGCTCAGTCTATTTTTTAAATCACCCAGCACATCTGAAGAAATGTCAATAGGAATATATCGAAAATCAGCATTCTGAACACAAAAATGTCTTAAAAGGATTTCCGTTTTAGTTCCATCACCAGCCCCAAGCTCAACCAAGTCAAACTTTTTGTCCTTTCCTTTAAAATCTTCGAGAAAATTATCCCTGTTATTTTCTATAATTTCTTTTTCAGTGTCTGTCAGGTAATATTCAGGCATTCGCATTATCTGCTGAAAAAGTTTATCTCCTTTTTTATCATAAAATAGCCAACTAGGCAGTGACTTTTCTTTTGCTTTTAGACCATCTAAAACGGCCGTAGCCACCGCTTCATTGTAAGTTTTCGTGATTGTTTCCATAGGTTTATTTACATAATCTGATACCCGTAAACTGCCATTGCAGATGTGGGTGAAAAAAATTTCTGTAAGTTTTTCTGGCATGACCTGGAGAGGTAGCAACTGATGCACCTCTTAATACCATCTGATTGATCATGAATTTACCATTGTACTCCCCGACAGCACCCTCGGCCTTTGCAAAGCCAGGATAGGGCAGGTAAGCAGATGAAGTATGTTCCCATCTCCAGCCCCAATCAAAATGTTCAGATGCAACTTCCCATTCAAATTCAGTTGGTAACCTCATTCCTTTCCATTCTGCAAATGCTGCCGCCTCGTAATGACTTATATGTGTAACCGGTTCGTGAGGATTTAATGCATGTAACCCTTGCATTGAATATCTAAACCATCCATCATTATTTTTATGCCAATACAAGGGCTTATTTAAACCAGTCTCTTGTATAAATGCCCATGCATCACTATACCACCACCGATGATCTTCATAGCCTCCATCTTCTATAAATTCCAGGTATTCGGCATTTGTAACTAGTCCTTTGCGTACCTTGAAATTTTCCAAATAAACTTTATGCCTGTTAAATTCATTGTCATATCCAAATCCGATCCCGTCATGCCCAATCTCATACAACCCTTCATCGACCTCAACCCATCCGCCCGAAGGAGAATACCTTGCGCACTCATCAAACTGGGGATTATAAGCCGGGAATAAAGGGTTATGACCTAAAACATATTTAATATCGGTAAGTAATAATTCCTGATGCTGCTGTTCGTGATTCAGACCAATTTCCAGAAGTTCTATATTTTCTTCTGAAAAATCCTCCAGAAATTCACTCATCCTGTCATCGACATATTTCCTGTAATCAAAAATCAGATCAACACCAGGACGGGTTATATTACCCCGCTCAGATCTGATCATTTTTTCACCTACAGCTTCATAATATGAATTAAAAAGAAATGCAAAATCAGGATGAAACCTTTTATATCCTTTTTGAAATTTAGCCAGGATGAATTCTTCAAAAAACCAGGTAGTATGTGCCAAATGCCATTTCGTGGGACTAACATATTCTACAGGCTGAACTACAAAGTCTTCTTTGTTTAATGGTTCAATTAATTCCATAGACTTATCTCTGACATTCATATATCTGTCCTTTAAAGAAATAAGACTATTTTCTTTGGGGTCGATAGTAGATTGATAGTGCATAAAATAAATACTAATAATCAGACGATTTGTTTATTAATACCAGCTGCATTCATGATCTGGTCAATGCCCTGCTCAAAGAAAGACCAGGTATAATTAAATTGTGCTTCTGAACCGGTATTACTTAACACCAATGATAAAGGCAAAAGGTACCCAGTGTATTCATTCGAATTTTTTGATATTGCATTATGATCTTCAAGGTCATTAACTTTAAAATCTGAAGCTTTATTTTCATCGAAATAATTTAGATAAAAATAAGGTTCATTAACCATATGATCAGCAATTGCTAATCCTGCTCCAATTGACTTTAAGATCTTTTCATTTTCAACCTTCAAAGGAATAATTAAACCTGAATCAAAGTGATGTGGCCATATTCTAACCTCAGAAGCTCCTGCAAATAATGCGGCCAGTTTATGAAGCACAAGGTCTGCATTAGACCGGCAATCGGCCCAATGGCTGAGGAATTTTCTTTTAGGTTTATCGATATGTTCATCACTATCTATTTCATAAGGTAGTGAATACTCATCTGAAGGTACATAATGCGATCCGATTAGCCCTGCAGCAATTAGTAAATGCTTCATCAGATCTTCCAGTTCACCATAAGTAAGGTCCTCAGGCATTACAATAGAATGATGGCTACGGGCTTCCACCTTGTATTTGAATTCAGGCAGGTTGAAAGTTACACGAACACCTTCTTCTGTTCGCCTGCCAACAAGAGTAGAACTATTTTTATCCCATCCCAGATTTGTGTGACTATAATCTTTCCTGGGTTTCAGATAGTTCTGTCCAACTCTTGAAACAAACTGGCTTAATTTATGTAAAGTAACAATTGAATTATTCAGACTTTCAGTATGTACTATATTCAAACTATGCCATTCGTCAGTCATGTATGTGGTTTTTGGTTATTTTCTATAATTTAAGATAAATAGATGTTAGCTCCGAGTATTATACCATTAAATCTCTGTTAAAACCTTTTAATGTCTTTATTCTGACAATATTAAAAAATCCATTCCCAATACGTGATTCAGACAACTCAACTGATTATCTTAATGAACTAAAACTGCTCAAATATGAAATCTCAATATGTCACTTTCACCAATGAAGCTGAAAATGTTCTTGCGGCAAGATTTACAGCTCCTATTGGTGTAAAAGATTATCACACAGCTATTTTTGCTCATTGTTTTACTTGCAATAAAAATTTTAAGGCAGTAAAACAGATCGCTGAGGCAATGACTCGCCGGGGCTTTGGGGTTTTGCAAATAGATTTCACAGGACTTGGATCCAGTAAAGGTAATTTTGAAGATACCAGTTTCAGCACTAATGTTGAGGATCTTGTTGCCGGTGCAGATTGGCTAAGGGAAAACCATGAAGCGCCCTCTATATTAGTAGGTCATTCTTTAGGTGGTGCTGCTGTAATTTATGCTGCTGATAAAATAAAAGAGGTTCAAGCCGTGGCAACTATCGGCGCTCCTTCAGATCCTGAGCATGTTTCTAATTTGTTTGACGAAAGTATGGATGAGATCATGGAAAAAGGATTTGCTAATGTTGACATAGGAGGAAGGCCTTTTACTATTAAAAAGGAATTTATCGAAGACTTACAAAATAAAAGACTGGATGGTGTATTGAAAAATCAGAAAAATAAGGCATTTCTGTTTTTACATTCCCCGCAAGACAAGATTGTAGAGATAGCCCATGCCAGGAAATTATATGAAGCCGCCCATCATCCTAAAAGCTTTTTAAGCCTGGATGGGGCTGATCATTTGCTGACTGATAACGAGGATTCTGAATATGTAGGAGAGGTAATTGGTGCCTGGGCTAAAAGATATTTACCTCCAAAAGAAAAAGTAGAAAAAGGAGATGAGCAGCATATTCAAATAAGACTTTCAGATGACGATGGGTATGCTACAGAAATAATCGATAAAAAGCACCGCTGGATTGCTGATGAACCAGAAGATGTTGGAGGGACGGACCTGGGGCCAACTCCATATGCGTTGTTATCATCTGCACTCGGAGCATGTACAGCCATGACCTTAAAAATGTATGCTGAAAGAAAAGAATGGAATCTTGAAGAAATTAACATTGAGATCGAACACGATAAAACCCATGCCGAAGACTGTGAACATGATGAGGATAAAAAAGCAAAAATAGATCGTTTTAGGCGGCGAATATCAATCAAAGGAAATCTCGATGATAAACAATTAAAGAGGTTAGGGGAGATCGCTGACAAATGCCCTGTTCATAAAACACTGACTACAAAATCAAAAATTGAAACGGATATCGAACTTGAGTGATCATTTCTTCTGTAAGATTAAAAAATATCCTCTCAGACTTTATTTTTTAGGTTTATTTAATCTTGGGTTGAAAGATAGAATCGTCCTGAATAAAAAATTATGTAAATTTATTTTACTGAATATCAGAAAGAAGTGAGTAGTTGGATAAAATTCTTTGAGATAGGGTTTGCCTAAATGTAATAAGCGATTATATTTGCACCGCGAAACACAGAAAAACGCAACTAAAAAGAAGGTCTCATAGCTCAACTGGATAGAGCAACTGCCTTCTAAGCAGTAGGTTCCAGGTTCGAGTCCTGGTGGGATCACAAAAAGCTTCGATTTTTTAATCGGAGCTTTTTGTTTTTATACTCTATTTAAAAACTACTCCAAAAAACTCTTCAAAATACTTTCAATTAGCAAGGGTTGAAATTTTCCTTCATCAGATAGTTAGATAAATAGAATCTTTTTTTAAAAATATTTTAAAAAACATTACACACTCATTCTAAATATTCACAATTCTTTAAATCTGTACATTTTTACTCTGGCTAATCACTTAAAAACCAAATAAATGTAAATATTCTATTGACTTATTTAATAATTCAATTACTTTTGCGTCGTTTCCAAACTAAAATGATAATTTTTTCAGTTTAAAAATTATACACAAGGCTTAAATTTTTGTCGTTCAACCAAATAGAATATTAATACAATACATTAATATTTATTTTTTCACCAAAAACATACATACATTTTTATGTGTGTTTTGGATAACCAAAACAAATTTTTTTAGATCATGTACAGATTACTGGTATTGATTTTTCTGTCATTTATACTGACAACAGAAGTTAGCGGACAGAATAAAGTAATTACAGGGACAGTTACCGACCAGGATAACGAACCAATCCCCGGAGTGAATGTTATTATTAGAGGAACAGCACAAGGTACTGTTACTGATGTTAATGGTAACTATAAGTTAGCGATGCCTCCTGGCTATCCCATCCTGGTATTTTCATTTGTTGGTTTTATGAATGAAGAAGTCAGGGTTACTACTGAGAACACAGTAGATGTCTCTCTTTATCCGGACATTCAATCACTTACTGAATTAGTTATTACAGGTTATACCACTGAAAAGCTTGATAGGCTTTCCGGTTCAGTAGGAACAGTAGAATCCAAACAAATGGAGGATATTCCTATCCCTTCATTTGACCAGGTATTACAGGGTAAGACCGCTGGTCTTTACATTAGTTCAGGTTCTGGTCAACCCGGTTCTTCTGCCACGGTAAGACTTCGAGGCTCAGGTTCTATTGGTGCCGGAAACACTCCTTTATACATTCTGGATAATGTACCAATATCAGCTGGGGAATTCTCTACCTTGAATGTTAATGATTTCGAAAGTATATCCGTTCTTAAAGACGCTTCAGCTACTGCAATTTATGGTTCCAGAGGATCAAACGGAGTAATAGTTATTACTTCAAAAAGTGGTAAAAAGAATTCGGCTAGCCTTACCTATAGAATGCAGTATGGATTTAGTCAACAAGCAAGAGAGCGATTTGAAATGATGAATACTCAAGAAAAAATCGCATTTGAACAATATATTGGTGAAGGATTTGCAGGTGAACTTGATCCTAATAATGCTGTTGATAGAAAAATACTTGAACAATATAAAAGAACGAATACGAATTGGAAGGATATATTTATCAGAAAGGGTAAGCTGCAAAGTCACGAGTTAGCATTTAGTGGTGGTGGTGAAAAAACAACTTTTTACACTTCACTAGCATATCTAAATCAAGAGGGTCAAGCCATAAAGTCTGATTTAGAAAGGTATACTTTACGATTAAATCTTTCTTCAAATGCAATAGAAAATCTAAAAATTGATTTTAATAGTTCATTTGGATACAGTAATTCCAATGTAATACCTTCTGAGGGTCAAACTTCAATTATAAACCCGTTTGCAGTAGTTTATTGGGCTAATCCATATATTACTCCATATGATGAAAATGGAGATTATAATACTGGAGTTGGCTTAACAGGGCCTAATACCTTGGAAATCATTAATGAAGGGCAAAGAACAAATGATCAAATCAAATCAGTAGTTTCTACTTCGGCTCAATATAACCTGGCAGAACCACTTTATATTAAAACAACATTTGGAATAGACTTTACACAAACAAATTTCGAGAGATTTAACTCTCCTGATAGTTATCTTTATGAAAATTCAGGAGGATCGTTTAGCCAAAGTCAGTTTCAGGATTTTAGTTACATTTGGACTAATTTACTTGGTTATAGTAAGAATTTTAAAGACCATTTTATTGAAATCACGCTCGGTCATGAAATTTTTGCCAATTCAATAAATAGTTTCGGATATACCGGGTATGGTATTAACCCCAAATTACCTGGGACACCTGAAGGTGTTTCTCCGGGAGCAGATGGTATAAATATCCCTGAAATAGAAGGATTTAAGGAAGGCAATTCTCTTCATTCATTATTTGCGATTGCTAACTATTCCATTAAGGATAAATATAACTTAAAAGCGAGTATAAGGAGAGATGGTTCTTCAAGATTTGGAGTAAATAATAGATTTGCGATATTTTGGTCAGTTGGTGCTTCCTGGAATATCAAGGAAGAAGCATTTCTTATCAATTCACAATTACTAAGCGGTTTAAAAATCAGAGCATCATACGGTACAGTAGGCAACCAATCTGGAATCGACAATTTCCAATCATTGGGTACTTATAGTCCTGTTTCTTATGGGTCAAATCAAGGTAACGGTATCTTATATGCTGGAAATCCTGATTTAAAATGGGAGGTTTCTAACCAGGCCAACCTGGGTATAGATTTCAGCTTCTTAAATGATAAAATATTCGGTAATATCGATTTATATAATATTATCACTTCTGATTTATTTGTTCAATATCAATTATCCAGAACTACAGGGTTCGAATCTATCCGAAGCAATGAGGGAAAAATGAGCAACAAGGGTATAGAGTTGACTTTAAATGCAGATATTTTAACAATTGGTGATTTCATCTGGACAGTAGGAGGGAATATCGCCTATAATAAAAATGAAATACTTGATCTGGGACAAGTAACAGAATTTGAACGTGGAACAAGTATTGTTAAGGAAGGACTCCCGTTAGGCACGCATTATATCACCGAATGGGCAGGGGTTAACCCTTCTAACGGAGAACCATTATATGTTGGACAGAATGGCGAAATAACTAATAATTATGATGCTGCCGGACCAAAAGCAATTTTTGGAACCTCACAAGCACCCCTTACAGGAGGCTTTTTCTCAACACTATCTTTCAAAGGATTAAAGCTTGATGGATTTTTCACTTTCACTTCTGGATATTCAAGGTTTAACAACCAATTGTTTTTTAGCGAAAATCCCAATTTCATAACTTCCAATCTTTCAAAAAAGATGACTACAATGTGGAAGGAGCCTGGTGATATTACAGAAATCCAAAGTTACCAATATGAAAGACAATTTTCATCTAAGGATATAGAAGACGCTTCATTCTTAAGATTGAGAAATGTCAGACTTTCATATTCCTTTTCAGAAAAGTTAATTGAGCAAACCAAAGGAATTTTTAAGGGACTTGAAATCTATGTACAAGGTCAAAACCTTTTCACATGGACAGAATTCACTGGCTTCGATCCGGAAGACGACAACAATATAGCTCAATTTGAATATCCGGCTTCTAAGGTTTACTCAGTGGGTTTAAGTGTTAAATTTTAATGACCAAGGAAATGAGAAAATACTATAAATACATAATTGCGATATTATTATTGTCTTCGGGTTGTGAAAGCATTTTGGATGTAGAACCAACGGATATCATAATCGAGGATCAGGCTTTTAAATCATTAAGAGACGTTGAAGCAGGCGCCATTGCTGCTTATGGCTTTGTCTCTGAAGAAAACATTATTGAATTTAGTTCTCTGGCTAGTGATGATGTGCTTAGACCATCAACGAATAGTGGTCATGGTGTTCAAATAAACTCATGGGCTTACGTGGCTTCAAATAACGAGGCTGCTGATTTATGGTATAATGCTTATAGATCTATTGCTCAGGCAAACAGGGTTCTCTATTCAATTGATCAGTTAATCAATAATGGTGAAATTAAAAATGACGAGATTTCAAGCGCCAATCACTTGAAATCAGAAATGCTTGCCCTCAGGGCTCACCAACATCTAAATTTATACAGGGCCATGGGCGAAAAATATGGTAATGACGCCTTAGCGGTTCCTTATATGGATCTTGAAGATAATAATAACAACAATCGTCCGGATGGTTTAGAAACAGATTTAAAACCTGCAAGATTGAAATGTCCTGAATTTTTTGAAGAACTGTTTGATGATATTGACCAGGCTCTTCAAAATATAACAATTGAAACTGTTAATTCTCAAAACATATACAGGTTTAACTATTATGCAATTAAAGCTTTGGAAGCTCGTGCTGCCCTTTATAGTGAAAAATATGATCGCGCAATAAATGCTTCTAATGACGTGATCAATAATGTTGATCTATGCTCTTTTAATGACTATGAAAACTTGTGGTTAGATTCAGAATCTTCCGGGGTTCTATTTAAATTAAATAGAACTGTAAATGACGACTTCATAGGTAGAATTTGGACTTTCAATTTAACAGATATTTCATTTGCACCATCAAATGAACTTGTCGACCTTTTAAGTCCATATGATATTAGATACTATACTACATTCTACAAGCCTGAAAATGGAGAAAGAATAGTTTATAAATACCCGGGAAAAGTAGGTGGCTATTGGTTTCTAAATGATGTGAAAGTTTATCGTGTTTCTGAAATGTATCTTATCCGGGCTGAAGCAAGTCTGAAAAAGATTAACATTGATATTGATCAGGCAAATGAAGACTTAATGTCACTAAGGAATGAGCGGATCTATCTCTATAATCATAATACCATTAATGATAAAGATCAATTAATCAATGAAATTCTTCTTGAAAGACGAAAAGAATTTGCCTACGAAGGACACAGATTTTTTGATTTGAAAAGAAATCAATTGCCATTAGAAAGATCACCTCTTGATTGTGGGGGATCAATACCATGCGAATTGGAGGCAGGTAATTTCAGATTTAATTTACCAATACCTCAAGAAGAAGTTTTTGCAAATAAAAATATTCAACAAAATCCGGGTTACGGTCAAAATTGATATTATCATGATGAAATATACGAGATTTTTTATATTCCTAATACTTTTTGCACTATGTGCCTGTGAAGAAAATTATAATTTCTATGAAGGCCCATCAATTGCACATTTTGCTCAACCAGAATATGACTATTATGTGAATGCCCAGGAGGACCCATATCTTCTCCCTGTGTATCTTACTAAAGTTAGCTCCGTTGATAAATCCTACACAGTTGAACTAGATTTAGAAAACACAAATGCTGATCCTGATACGGATTTTAGTTTTGATCCACAGGTTAATATACCCGCAGGAGAATTAAAAGGATATGTTAGTGTCATAGGAAATTTTGATAGCCTGATCTCTTTTACTACAAAAAAGGTTGCGTTCAAATTAACTAGTGAAGAAGGTAAAAGTGCATTTAGAAATTCAACATCCTTAAATCTTCATAAGTTTTGTGAATATTCTCTTAATGACCTATCCGGAAATTATAGCTTTAAACTTTCTCAAAACTCAGCTCCCTATCAGGTTAGCTTAACTCCTGGTATAAATCAATTAATAGCTAAAGATTTATACGCTCCGGGATACGATATAAGAATTTATATTACCATGATTGATCAGGTAACATATGAAGTAAGTATTCCAAAGCAATTAGCATTGGAAGATAATTCCGGTGAAATCTACGTGAAAGGATCCGGAAGCTTGAATACTTGTGGAAAAATATTAACAACACAGGTGTTTACTGATAGTGAAAACAATGAAATTCAGACAACTCTATCAGAATTTATTAAAATCCAGTAATACCAAAAGTTAAAATCTAACTTAAATGTTAATCAAGGGCTAACTTATTTATATAGTTAGCCCTTCTTGTTTTATAATGATTTATCCCTTTCTAATAATGAATACTAAAACTTTATGTTTATAACAAAAACAATTTAATTAATTAGGAGTTTTTAAAGAATAAATATTAAAATATACATGTTTGAATTAAAAAAATTCATATATTTAATATAGAGGTCTTTTAGCTTATGGACTGATTTTCACTACACATTCAACAAAATTAATTAGTTATGAAAAAAGTTTTATTTGTATTTGCCTTCATATTCGGAACAGTTTTCATTGGTCAAAGCCAGGAACTTGGTGTGCGTTTTGGAGGTAGAGGTTCAGGCAACGAAGGTAGCGCTGCAGTAGATGTAGTATTTGCCACCGGAAAATTCAATAGAATCCATGCGAATCTTTCATTTGGAAATGATGGAGTAGGTATTGATGCACTATGGGATTTAATCTACAGAAAACTAGGAGGTGAGGCATTCATGTGGTATGTAGGTGTGGGTCCTTACACTGTTTTTGGTGATGATTTCGAACTCGGTGGAGCAGGTGAGATCGGTCTGGAATACAGATTTAATATCCCTATAGCCATAGGGGTCGATTGGAGACCTTATTTTGAGTTAATCGATGATACGGATTTTAACGCCGGGGGATTTGGTGTGAATATAAGGTATGTGTTTGGAGGTGAAGGGGGAAGAAACAGATAAAAAAATTAACTACCACCACTATACATAAAAGCATGAACAAATCAGTTCATGCTTTTTAATTATATAATATTGACAAAATAATTATAAAACAGACCACCAATAAAAGCCAATCCAAAGCTAATAAGAGTCCCTATCAAGACGTACTCTGTAAGTTTTCGGCTTCTGGCCTCCTTTAAATCTCCAAATCTCAGAATGGATTTAGCCGCTATTAAAAAACCAACACCTTCCCAGTGATTAGTGACCACAAAAATAAAAACAAATAATCTCTCAAGTATTCCGATTATTTTACCAGCATTACTCAAAGATTTATTTGGATCTGAATTTGCCTCAGGAGTAAAAGGTTTTATTAATTCTTTTACAATAACACCACTAACATTTGAAATAAATAAAATTACAACGATCAGTAATAAAGCAGAATTTAAATCAATATCATTAAAATTTAATACTTTAGGATTTACATAATAAGCTAATAGAACTATCACGATGATATGTAAAAGCTGATCAATAATAAACAGGAGGGGAGATTTAAAATATTTACTTGAATAAATTTTCCCAAGATCAATCAAATAATGACTAATCATTACTAATATGGGTATCCACCAATAAAAAGGATCTATAAATAAAACTACAGATGCTAAAACACCATGAATTAGAATGTGTATGTATAGCCTGGATGAGAATATCTTCTCTTTTAATTTATGGATTGTCCATGATTTTGGTTGTAACAAAAAATCACCCATAAAATGAGAGGTTAGTAACCACAAAAATAAAGTCATTAATTCTTAAGTTTTTGGTTGAAGTATTTTCTATAATATTGATCCAGTTTAATAATTTGATCGTAACCTGCCCTGGTTAGTCGTTCGCTAATCCGGCCCTGACTAATTTGTAGTTTTTCAGCTAATTGCTTCTGAGTTTCAACTTGATTTGATAAAAAATAATAAACAGCCTCTGCACTATTTTGTGACCACCTGTCAATAGTAAGCAAACCAAGCTCAATCATAAGGTTAATTGTATCATCAAATTCCTTATTCCCAGATCTGATTGCTAATGTTTCATTCTTTAACTCATCAAGCAACCTTCCGGAATAAACAAATGCTTCTCCGTTAGATTCTGATATAGATTCTCCTGAATATTCTTTTTCACCAATTCCAAGTGCCATTCTAACATTAATGTCTGCCTTAAAAATTAATAAGGATTTTAATATTAACATTGTTGAAAGTCCTTCTTCAGGATCCACCTCTAATTGAAAACTGTCTCCACTATAAATATCCCAACTGTTTTTAGAAATGCTCAAATTGGATAGCTGAGATTTCAAAACATCAAGCCACTTTGGATTTGATAAATCTCTTTCTGATCTTATTATATCACCTGTAATTATCCCTGTCATATTCTTTATAAAAATATCTGTTTTAAAGCATATATCCAAATAAATCTGTTATTAAACAGATATTCATAGTTATCTGCCTAAATGCAGATATTATCTTGATAAGGTAACTATATCAGGCCTTAGACGGGTTTTTACCAGGTGGAAACCTTCCTTTATTAATAGTTTAATTAAGTCATCTTTGCCGATACCTGTGTTTTGATGAAATTCAAGAATTATCTTATTAATTAAATCTATTTTACCACTATTTATTAATTCATTGATAACCATATTCTCAGATCCTTCAATATCGATTTTTAACAGGTCTACTGCTTTTTCTCCTATAAAATCCGATAATCTGACGGCATTAACTATTATCTGTTTATTCTTTGTATTTTCTCTAACTAAACTAGCATTCAAAAAAGGATTACTCTCAGGAATATATAAAGTGACATCTCCTGATTTAAAACTTAGGGCAGCATTAACAGGGGTAATATTATAAAGTTTGTTAACTATAATATTCTGATTCAAAAAAGTAAATAAATCCGGATTGGCTTCAAAACAGAGAATTTCACTATCTGGATAAATTGATTTGAAGTATAAAGTAGCTATTCCAATATTGGCACCACAATCAATAATAAATGGATCCTTTGTATCAAATTCGAAAAAATATGTTTTCTCTAAGAAAATCTCGTTTATCAAATTTATTACCAATGGAACATCAGGTGTCTGAATGTTGAAATTTTTATAGTATAGTGTAAGATCACGACAAGTCTTCCTATTTTTCCAGGAGTAATAATAAAGGCGAGACAGATCATAAAAATCAGAAACCATGTTACCAGTCTTTGAATTTATGGATCTGTAAATTATTTCTTTCAATGATCTAATCATAATGCATTTAATAGCAATTATATTAAGAATACTTAATATTCAAAATATATTATACTCTACAATATTATATTACTTTACCGTCTTTCCCTAATAATTAATAACTTGCAATATGTCTGAATTAGCAAAAAAAGATCTTCGTGACCTCTCTAAATTACTGAGAAAAGATTTGGCAATGGATGCCTCTCAGATCAATTTAAAGAAACAATATAGTCTGGAGAAACTTCATGATATTCTTTCGGAACAAATAGAGCGATTGCTGGATGAAGATCCTGCCTACCTTGTTAATTTACTCTATCGTATAGATGTTCCTGAAATCAAATTCAAAAGAGCCCTTGAGGCTCCGGGAATGATGGCTAAGTCTGAACAACTAGCATCTATGGTAATAGAGCGTGAACTCAAAAAAATTGAAACACGGAAAAGATTTTCACACCTGGCTGAATAAAAATCAGTTTTATTTCTGACAAACCTCAGTATAACAATTTGAAGGTCTGCATAAGTTTGCTTCATGTTAAATCACGCGAGGGTAAACAAGAAGCTGACAAGGAAATATAATGTAGCCGGACCAAGGTATACATCTTATCCAACTGTGCCTTATTGGAGTGAGAAAATATTTAGCTCTTCAGAATATATTCAAAGGTTAAAAAAACAATATATTAGCTCAAATAAGCTAGGAAACGCTATATACATGCACCTGCCGTTTTGCGAATCCTTATGTACATTTTGTGGATGTAATAAGCGAATCACTAAAAATCATAGTGTTGAGATGCCATATCTCAATGCGATGATGAAGGAATGGGAGATGTATTTAAACATTCTTGGAGACAAACCCAGGATCAACGCGTTACATTTGGGAGGGGGAACTCCAACTTTTTTCTCTCCAGCCAATTTAAAAGATTTCCTGTCAGCATGGCTCAAATCCGTTGAGATTTCCGAAAATCCCGAATTCAGTTTTGAAGGTCATCCGAACAATACATCTAAAGACCATTTACAGGTCTTATATGATCTTGGATTTCGAAGAGTAAGCTATGGAGTTCAGGATCTGGATTTAACTGTTCAGGATGCTATAAATCGCATTCAACCTTTTAAAAATGTAGTAAATGCCATTGAGAATGCCAGAAATATCGGGTATACATCAGTAAATGTTGACCTTGTCTATGGATTACCATTTCAAAAGCTGGAACACGTTGAAGAAACTATTTTAAAAATATCAGAACTTAAGCCGGATAGAATCGCATTTTATAGTTACGCTCATGTCCCATGGATCAAGGGTAATGGACAAAGGAAGTTTAGCGAAAATGATTTGCCAGAGCCTGAAATTAAAAGGGAGATGTATGAATATGGTAAAGAGCTTTTACTTGAAAATGGATATGTAGAGATAGGAATGGATCATTTTGCCCTTCCTGATGATGAATTGGCTACAGCCCTGAATAATGAAACTCTCTTCAGAAATTTCATGGGTTATACGGTTAATAAAAGTAAAAACATGATCGGCTTAGGAGTATCATCAATTAGTGATTGTTGGACCGGTTTTGCACAAAATGAAAAGTCTCTGGAAAAATATTACGAGCGGATTGAAAATAATGAATTACCTATAATGAGGGGGCATTTATTAACCTCTGAAGATCTTATTATTCGCAAGATAATTCTGGATATAATGTGCCATTTTAACCATTCGTGGGTTGAAGAAGATTTTGTAACTATTCAATTTTCTTTGATGCTAAATAGATTAAAACCTTTAGTAGATGATAAATTGATTGAAATTTCAGAAGTGGGAATTAAGGTAACTGAAAAAGGAAGACCATTTGTAAGAAATGTTTGTATGGCATTTGATTTACGCCTATTGAGGAAACAACCTAAAGTATCCTTGTTTTCTTCTACTATATAATTTTAATACCTCATACAGTTTAATTATACAAATCGGCGGGCCTGTAAAATCCCGCCGATTTCATTTTATAATTAATTTTCAGTTTTAACGGTGGTTGAATCCGGTTTAACTGGATTTCCATCCTTGTCAAGCACCACAATCTCCTTAAATCCTATTTCAACTAATTCATCCATTACTTTTTCCTTATCACCGACGATAAACCAGTTAATTTGATCCTTGTTAATAATTTTTCTGGCGAGTTGATTAACATCATCTACTTTAACTCCCTTAACTTTATCTCCATAAGTAGAATAATAATCTTCAGGTAATCCATATACTACCTGATCGACTAAAGATGAAGCCACCGCACTATTAGTTTCCCATTGACCTGGCAATTGAAGTACAGTATTGTTTATTACTTTGGCCAGCTCTTCATTTGTGACAGGTTTATCTCCTGAAATTCCTCCCATCTCTTTTCTGATTTCAGTTACCGATTCTGCGGTTTTATCAGTCTGAACCGGTGCATAAGAGATGAACGGTCTCTGACCTTTACTATCCTGGATAAACCCAAATGCTCCATAGGCCCAATGCTTATCTTCACGAAGATTCATATTTAATCTTGAAGTAAACTCCCCACCATAAACATCCATCATTGAATTGGCAGCAATCTCATCTATTTCTCCATAACCCGGGATCAACTTAGCCCCAAAAATCACTGACTGCTGGGATTCAGGTCTGTCCATTAAGTATAAAACATCACTTTTTTCTACATTCACTTCGGTTAATGTTTTCTCAGGAATATCACCTTTTTTCCACTGACTAAGATTTTCTTTCACAATGTCTTCTAACTCATCCATCGATATATCTCCAACCACAACCAGAGTTGCATTATTTGGCCTGATCCATTGATTATAAAAATTGATCATATCCTCCCTCTCAAGTTGATTAACAGTTTCTTCATAACCAGAACCTGTTAATGGCTGGTGATAAGCATGATTCTCAGGATAAAGGTATTTAGGCACAACTCTTAAAGCCATTTGAACAGGTGTCGTTTTTTCTCTTTGTATTGACGCAATCTGTTGTTTTTTTAGTCGTTCCAATTCTTTTTCAGGAAACGCAGGATTTAAAAGAACATCTGAAAATATCTTCATACTTTCTTCCAAAGTGGGTTTCAAAGTATTTAAGGTAACATAGGAGTTATCCAGATCACTATATGCCCCAACAGAAGCTCCCAGTCTTTGTAATTTATCATTAATTTCGAGAGCACTCATATTCTTGGTTCCTTCATCCATCATGTTCATTGCTAATTTAGCTGTCCCCGGTGATGCAAACTGATCTGAAGCATATCCGGCATCAAGCACCATGTTTATTACCATAGTCGGAACACCTTCTCTTCTGGCCAATTTAATTTTCAGACCGTTCTTAAGCTCTCTGGTTTGTAGTTCAGGAAATTTAATTGCACTTACTTCAGTTACTTCAGGTAGGCCACTCCTGTCTGCTTCTTCTCCGGTGACAGAGTATTCTGGAAATGGTTCGCAAATAATCGTATGACTTCCATTTCTTAGCCATTTAGCAGCAGTTTTCTGAATTTCCTCAACCGATGTCTCTTTTAAATATTCTAACCACGTCTTATAGTACGATGGATCATTTCCATATACTTGATTTTGTGCTAAAATATCAGACTTTCCACCAAACCCGCCAATTCTTTCCAACCCCTTTAGGTAATCAGCAAAATAATCTGATTTTACACGGTGTAACTCATCTTGTGTAGGGCCATTTTTAATAAAGTCTTCTAATATTAACTCAATTTCTTTTTCAAGATCATAGATATTGACCCCTGGCTTGGCATTTGCCTGGATAATAAAATTCGAGACGAGTTCTTTCTCCCAGTTAAAAGCATAAGCTCCTGTTGCTATTTGTTTATCGTAAATTAAATTTTTATACAACCGGCTATTTTTACCAGAAGAAAGAATCATAGCAGCCAGTTCTAAATGAGCAGATTCTTTTGAACCCCATGGAGGAGTATTCCATGCTTTCACAACCCTTGCTTCTGCAACTCTGTCTTGATAATATTCCCGGGTATCCGATTCTCTAATTGGAATATTTACTTGTGGAACAACCATAGTTGGACCTGCAGGGATATTCCCAAAATATTTTTTTACTTTTTCAAGGGCTACCTCCGGTGTAATATCACCTGCAACAACCAGAGTTGCATTTGCAGCACCATAATATGATTTGAACCACTCTTGCACATCCTCCAAAGAAGCGGCATTGAGATCCTCCATCTCTCCAATAACTGTCCAGCTGTAGGGATGTCCCTTTGGAAACATTGCTTTAACCAAAAGATCATATTGTTTACCATAAGGTTGGTTTTCTCCCTGTCTCTTTTCATTCTGAACAACACCTCTTTGCTCATCAAGCTTATCCTGATCAATGGCACCCAGCAAATGTCCCATTCGATCTGATTCCAGCCATAGTACCTGATCTAAAGAGCCTTTAGGCACATTCTGAAAATAGTTAGTCCTGTCATTGTTTGTGGTTCCGTTTAGATCAGTTCCGCCGATTCTTTCCAGCGCCTGAAAATAATCATCATTGAAATTTTCACTACCGTTAAACATCAGGTGTTCAAATAAATGAGCAAAACCACTTTTACCTGGTTTTTCATTTTTACTTCCTACGTGATACCATACATTGACAGCTACTATTGGTGCTTTATGATCCTCATGGACAATTAGGGTAAGACCGTTTTCCAATACAAACTTTTCATAATCAATAGAAATGTCATCGGGGGTAATCAATAACTCATCTTGAGCATTAATACCATAAAAACCTCCAAGTATAAACAGAAGGGCGATTAATAATTTTTTCATAGATTGGTTTTTTATATTTAATATATTAAAATATCTAAATTCCCCTTAATTCAATTATATAAAAGGGTAATATTTAATTTGTTAGGTGATAAAACTACCTTTGGAGGTAAATGATCAACAAAAGAATTAAATCAGCTATTTATTCATTTATTTACCTGAAAAATATTACTTAAATCTTTTGCAGAGACAAAAATAAATTATCAATAAATGTTAATTTAATAAACAATTATTATTAAATTAATATATAATAATCAGTTGACCTGATAGCTAAATCCCTCACAAGAAACATTTTACTATACTCATTTAATTTAATAACTATAAGCCGATGAATCTTATAAAAAACTATTCTGATCAGTTGGAAACAGAAGGGACGTTTCTGAAGGATAAAAAGTCAGGGGAATTAAAATCACTTAACGATGTAGTAGGAGAGGACCTGAATAAATATGAGGTTATAAAAGTAGATAAAAGTGTCGTTTTAAACGATGCGGCTCAAAAACTATTTGGAAAAGATCTGGAAAAGATAAATGGAAAAGATTACTATAATCTTTTAAAAATGTTCCTGGCCTTTCGTTCTTCACTCAAACAAAAAGTTTATCAGCAGGAAAAAAAGATAGGAGTTAAAATAGAAGTTAGATAATATTTTTATTTATCCGACCCGGCATCCATGTTTATAAAATAGAATTTTATTTATTGGATATGTTTTTCATTATCAAGATATAACTAATAACTTTATTCTATTACAGAATCACTATGGAATGAACTCTAAACTTAGCATTAGAAACATATTTTTTGGACTTGGCACATTAATTATCATAATTTTTTGCTTAAGCACAGCAAGAAATATACTCATTCCTGTAACCTGGGCATTACTCTTTTCTTTTCTTTTGATTCCTCTTGTTAATTACCTGGAATCTAAAAAATTCAATCGTGCATTAGCAATTATAATAGCTGAATTATTATTCTTTATTGTGGTTCTTGCAGTGTTTGGTGTGCTCACCATGGAAGTCGTCAACATTACCAAGGATCTCCCGGAAATTTCAGATAAATTCACAAAATCAGTAAATGACATCAATGACTTTATAGGTGACATCCCTTATATTACTCCTGATCAGTTTGATCTGGTAACTTTTATCAAATCTAAACTGGATTCTATTTTCAAATGGCTTTCAACTAAACTTACAAGTGTTGGCAATACATTAGTTGACCTTGGATTAATGCCGATTTTTATTTACTTCTTTCTTTATTATCGTGAAATCCCTTCCCGGTTTGTCAATCGAAAATATAGTGATGATAAGTACTCTGAGATCATAGTGATTTTTGGCAAAATTAAAGAGATGATCAATGATTACCTTCGAGGTTTAATTTGGCTTACTATTGCTCTTGCTATCCTTGACTATATCATATTGGTTATTCTTGGAATTGAATATGCTCTGTTCTTTGCTGTATTTATCGCTGTAATGAACTTATTACCATATATAGGCAACTTCATTGCTATGTTGATAGTAGTTGGATTTACTTTTGTAACCAATGATAGTACATTGACACTTTTTCTTGTGATCGGATTATTATGGTTATCTAATATGGCTCAGGAAAATATTTTCAGGCCATGGCTAGTCGGTTCTTCTACGAGTATTAATGCTTTAGCTATCTTAATGTCAGTATTGGTTGGTGCTATGATCTGGGGCGTATCCGGAATGATTTTATTTGTTCCAATAATAGGTGTTTTAAAGATAATTTTTGAAGCAATTCCCGAGCTATCACCATATTCTGTCTTCCTAGAAGATAAGCCCGGGAGTAAAGACTAAATTTTATTGGACAATTTCAAATGTTATTATTACTTCTTTAGCTAAAGTAATATTATCAGGATTCATCTGGCTTGTTTCATTACTTTGATCCATAGACGCCGATCTCATAGATGCTGCTTCATATCTCATCGGCTGAGGAAAATTATTTTCATTTATCCCATATCTGATTTCCATCACTTTACCAATCTCAACACCTGAAGATTCAGCTAAAACTTCAGCTTTTAATCGGGCATCATTTACAGATGATTTAATCAACTCGTCTTCTAGTGATCGCCTTTTCTCTTTACTTAATCCAAATGAAATCGAAATTTCAGGCTCTGCCTCTGAACCAGTCCCCGTATTGATGGCATTCAATAACTTTTCCTTAGTAAAATTAAATGTTATTTCCAGGCTTTGTGTTCCTACATAGCCACTATCAGTTCTCGTCCCTCTATTATATACTACATTTTTATTTACCCTGAAATTGGAGGTTTTTAGTTCCTTCTTATCAAAACCCTGTTCTGATAAATCTCTGACTAAAATATTAATTCGCTTATTCAAATCATCAACAGCATCAGCATAATTCATTTTTTTAGAAAGGATATCAAACCTAACAGTAGTTTCATCCGGTAACGTCTCTATTTCTGCATTACCCTTTACAATAATCTTAGACATATTATCCTGGCTATAAGCATTAGTTGAACCAAAGAAAAGTACAACTAAAAAACAATATTTTATTAGCTTTTTCATAAATATTTAAAGTTATTTCTCTCAATTAATCAATTAAATCATTAAATTATTATAGTTATGTATTCAACTAACTACTATCAAAAATATAAATACCAATTTTATGCCAAGTTCTAATAATAAATACAAAACGTTGTCTATAATATTGATAATTCTTTTATTGTTTGCTTCCATATTCATTTTCACAGATTCTGAAAATGACGATTATGATGAAGCTTATAAGCAACAAGTGGATAGCCTGACCAATGAGAATAATAAATTAAATGATCAGATAACAGAAATGAAAGCTGCACTGTTAATTCCACATGATAATAAATTAAAGAACAATTTAGACAATGACACCTCCAATGACTCCCAAGGATTTAAAGAAGGCAATCTGAATGTCGAAGAAAAAAATGTTGTTGATTTGGTCAATAAAATGCATCAGGGATATGAACAGCTAAATGAAACAGGAGACCCTGAGGTAGTTCTTAAATATTTTACTCCCAGGCATTCGACCAATGAGGTTTCTATAAACGTCAATAATATCCCATCTGTAAAAAACCATAATACGAACAACTTCAAGGAACATCTACAATCCCTGGCAAATGTCGAAGGTCTGGAAATCCAATTAGGGAAACCATATTTTAAAAATATCTATGTCAGAGAGAATATATTTAACACTCATTATGTAGCTAATTTAACTGTAAGGTTAAAAGGCGAAGTAGTTGAGGAAGCTGTATTAATAGCAACAATTTCAGGGGAGAAAAAGGGTAATGACTGGAGGATTGGTAATTTTTCCTGGATGAAATTTGATCAGTTTGGAAATTTCAGGTTGAGTGAAGGAAATTCTGCTCAACAATAATTCATATAAATAACTCTCATTACAGAGACAATACCCCTTGACTAGAATCCGATAAATCATCTAAATCACTTTAATACTAAAAGAAAGGGCATTTTTAAGCTAAAGGCATAAAAAAAGCCACTCGATTTGAGTGGCTTTATTAGGAGGCGGTCTGGACGAGACTCGAACTCGCGACCCCCTGCGTGACAGGCAGGTATTCTAACCAACTGAACTACCAGACCCTCTTTTTTAATTGTTCCTTCCGTTGAAGGTGATGCAAAAGTATGTACATGAATTTAATTATGCAACAGACTTTTTATAAAAATATATCAGAAAATTAAATCTAATTCTCATCTGTTTGATTACCTTCTATTTACAATTAAACTTTTTTACTAAAACATTTTTAATAAAGCGATTTTTTTCAATGTGACTGCCTGTTCGTCATCGGCTCGAACTCAGTGAATCAATTTTAAATAACTGGATTCATCTACCAATTCTTTTCTATTTTTCTTAAGAAAATTAATAAGCCGTTGTCGGCTCAAATTCTTCAACTTCTTTTCAAGCACCATTGCTTCAGACCGACTATCTTTTCTTGTTTTCCAGATAAGTAACCAGGGCAGGTATTTCTTAGTCGATTTTTCCAGACCCTGATTATGCCTTTTTAATCTTTCATCTAGATCACTGGTTTGGCCTTTGTAAAATATATCATGAGTAGGACTGTATAAAACATATACATACAAGGCATTCATAGTTTTATATTTACTTGATTGACATAAAAAAAAGCCACTCGATTTGAGTGGCTTTATTAGGAGGCGGTCTGGACGAGACTCGAACTCGCGACCCCCTGCGTGACAGGCAGGTATTCTAACCAACTGAACTACCAGACCCTCTATATTTTCCCTTTCTTAAAAAGGTGATGCAAAGGTATGTTGATGATTTTATATTTGCAACACTAAATGAGCAAAAATAACTACAATTGACTAAAATATTTTTTATTTAATTGCATATCAGTAATTTAGAAAAAGCGAAAAATTATGTTAGTTCAAACAAGCTAATCAATTAACTTTGCATTAAACCATTTGAATAATTAAATGCTCGACTTTGAAAAACCAATAGCAGAATTAGAAGCTAAATTATCGGACATGACCAAGATCGCCAGTGAGAGCGGTGTCAATATGGATGAAACTATAAAATCATTGGAAAACAAGATTGAGGACTTGAAAAAGGACACATTTGCAAATCTTACAAGATGGCAGAGAGTCCAGCTTTCACGCCACCCAGACAGACCATACACTCTTGATTACATATATGAATTAACAGATGACTTTGTTGAATTACATGGAGACCGATCGGTATCTGACGACAAAGCAATGGTAGGTGGTTTTGGAACAATAAGTGGAAAGACATACATGCTCATTGGTCAGCAGAAAGGTAGAAATACCAAACAGCGTCAGATGAGAAACTTCGGGATGGCAAATCCTGAAGGATATCGTAAAGCTTTAAGGCTTATGAAGCTTGCTGAAAAGTTCAATAAACCTATAATTACTTTTATTGATACGCCTGGTGCATTTCCTGGTATCGAAGCTGAAGAAAGAGGACAAGGAGAGGCAATCGCCAAAAACCTTAGAGAAATGTTTATGCTTAAGGTTCCTGTCATTTGCCTCATCATTGGAGAAGGTGCTTCAGGCGGTGCCTTAGGAATAGGGATAGGAGACAGGGTCTTAATGCTTGAAAACACATGGTATTCTGTGATTTCTCCTGAATCTTGTTCATCAATTCTCTGGAGAAGCTGGGATTATAAAGAACAAGCAGCAGAAGCACTTAAATTGACTGCTGGTGATATGAAATCATTTAAGATGATAGATGGTATCGTAAAAGAACCTCTGGGCGGTGCTCATACTGATTTCAAAAAAATGTCTTCAACTCTTAAAAGGACAATCACAAAAACGACTAATGAACTCGAAACTCTTACTCCTGAAGAGCGGATCAATCAAAGAATTGATAAGTTTTCTCAAATGGGAGTTTTTAATGAGTAAATTGAAAATAGAACTTATAATTATGGTCAGCTTTTACGCTGACCTTTTTTATTATTATCGATTTTCAATAGATTTAAGCAACATTTAACCCAATTTAATATGAACCTTGAAGTTATACATGCCGGTATGTTCAAACTTGACGGAGGGGCTATGTTTGGAGTAGTACCAAAAGTCTTGTGGAATAAAACCAACCCTGCAGATAGCAATAACCTTATCGATCTCGCCATGAGATGCATGCTGGTAGAATCTGATAACAGAAGAATTTTAATAGATACAGGAATTGGTGATAAGCAAAGTGAAAAATTCTTTTCTCATTATTATTTGCACGGAGATAAATCACTGAAAGGATCATTGAATAAGATCGGATTGAATTTTGAAGATATCACCGATGTTTTTCAAACACATCTTCATTTTGATCATTGCGGTGGATCAGTTAAATATGACCAAAATCAAAACTTAGTTCCGGCTTTTAAAAATGCTAAGTACTGGTCACATAGTAGCCATTGGGATTGGGCCACTCATCCAAATGCCCGGGAAAAAGCATCTTTTCTTAAAGAAAATATTTTACCAATCGAAGAATCAGGCCAGTTAAAATTTGCTAATGATAAGAATGAACCTTTCGATGTATTTGAATATATCACTGTTGATGGACACACTGAAAAGCAAATGCTCCCGGTGATTAACTATAAAGGTCATAAAATTGTGTTTGCTGCTGATTTGATACCAACTTCAAGCCATATACCGATTCCATATGTAATGGGATATGATGTCAGACCACTAGATACCTTAAAAGAAAAGTCAGAATTTTTAGAAGAAGCTGTAGAAAACAACTATATTCTATTCTTTGAACACGATCCTGTGGTGGAATGCTGTACTCTTAAAAAGACCGAAAGAGGGGTTCGTGTGGATGAAAAATTTAAACTTTCTGAAATAAGTTAATGGCTAATTTCTGTCTTTCTGGTGGCGGAGTGAAAGGTATTGCTCATCTGGGAGCTTTAAAAGCACTTCAGGAAAATGGTGTGAAGTTCGAATCATTCTCTGGAACTAGCTTTGGAGCCCTTGTAGCTTGTGCAGTCAATTTTGGTCTGGATTACCAGGATTTTCTAGACAGAACTAAAAGTTTTTCTTTATTCGATCCAAAAGGTATTGCTTGGAGTAAGAGGGGAGTGCTCAATCATAAAAAAGTGATGAATGTACTCAAAGATACCTTTGGAAATACTAAACTGGAAGATCTCAATAATGAAACATGGATATGTTATACAGATTTTGATGAAGGTAGGCCAGTATATGTAAACAAAGGACCCCTTGTTGAAGCTCTTTCAGCTACCATGTCCATTCCGGGAATGTTTTTACCGGTTAAAATAAATGGTAAAAACTGCTATGATGGAGGACTTACTGATAATTTACCTGTAACTCCTCTTATCAATTCAGGAAAAAAACCAATAGTAGGTTTAAATTGCAACCCAAGAAAATCTACTGGAGAAAAAACTAATATCAGAGATATTCTGGAAAGAACCTTTTTACTGGTAGTAAATGGAAATGTTACGCCACAAACTGAAAAATGCGACATTTATCTGGAACTGGAACCTATGGCCAATGTAAGAGCAATAGATTTTAAATCAGTAGACAAAGCATTTAATGAAGGTTACCAGTTTACAAAAGACAATATTGACAAGTTTGAAACAATAATACCCAAATAGATGAGTGCTGAAGATTTTAAAACAGAAATCCGGCAAGGAATTCCGGATAAATTACCCCCAAAAAAAACACGAAGCGAAAAATATAGTCATGCTCCGGTCAGAAAGGATATTCTTTCTGACAGAGAAAAAAAATTAGCAATTAAAAATGCGCTCAGGTATTTTGATCCTAAATTCCATGAAGAACTAGCACCTGAGTTTGCTGATGAGCTCAATAAATATGGCAGGATTTACATGTATCGGTTTATGCCTGATTATGAAATGTATGCACGACCGATTGAAGATTATCCGGCAAGCTCAAGACAAGCAGCAGCGATAATGCTGATGATCCAGAATAATCTTGACCCTGCTGTTGCCCAACATCCTGAAGAACTAATAACTTATGGAGGAAATGGAGCTGTTTTTCAAAACTGGGCTCAATACAGACTAACGATGCAATACCTGTCTGTTATGTCTGATGATCAAACACTTCATATGTATTCTGGTCACCCAATGGGCCTCTTCCCTTCATCAGCAGATGCTCCACGAGTGGTTGTCACTAACGGTATGATGATACCAAATTACAGTAGTCAGGATGACTGGGAAAGATACAATGCTTTAGGGGTAACTCAATATGGGCAAATGACTGCAGGATCATATATGTATATCGGTCCCCAGGGAATTGTTCACGGTACAACCATTACAGTATTAAATGCAATTAGAAAAATAGATAAAGACGGCTCAGGCACTGGCGGAAAACTATTCGTTACTTCAGGACTTGGTGGTATGAGTGGTGCACAACCTAAAGCAGGAAATATCGCAGGATGTGTAAGTATAACTGCTGAAATCAATCCTCTCGCTGCAAAAAAGAGACATGAGCAAGGTTGGGTAGATGAAATTGAATCAGACCTGGCTACTTTGATGAAGAAAGTTGAGTCAGACAGAAAGGATAAAAAAGCCCGTTCTTATGCTTATTTAGGAAATATAGTAGACCTGTGGGAATATTTAAATGAAAATAATATTTCTGTAGATCTTGGATCTGATCAAACTTCACTGCATAACCCATGGGCTGGTGGTTATTATCCTGTAGGCTATTCTTTCGAAGAATCTAATGAAATGATGGCTAAGGATCCTGAAAAGTTTAAAAAAGCCGTGAAAGATTCTTTATTACGACAGATTCAGGCTATTAATAAATTATCAGGCAAAGGTATGTATTTCTTTGATTATGGTAATGCTTTTCTACTTGAAGCTTCAAGAGCAGGAGCAGATATCATTAAAGATAATGGTGAATTCACCTATCCTTCTTATGTTCAGGATATAATGGGACCAATGTGTTTTGATTATGGATTTGGACCATTTAGGTGGGTTTGTACATCAGGGAAGCCTGAGGATCTGAATTATACAGATAAACTTGCGTCTGCTGTCTTGAAAGAACAAAAGAAAACTGCAGATAAAGAGATTAGCACTCAGATTGATGACAATATAACATGGATAGATGCAGCTGGAGAGAATAAATTGGTAGTTGGCTCTCAGGCAAGGATATTATATGCAGATGCAAAAGGCCGCATGGCAATAGCAAAAGCGTTTAATGATGCCATTAGAGAAGGTAAAATCGGTCCTGTAGTGCTTGGTAGAGATCATCACGATGTATCAGGAACTGATTCTCCTTACAGAGAAACCTCAAACATTTATGATGGGTCCCGCTTCACTGCAGACATGGCTATCCAAAACGTAATCGGTGATAGTTTCAGAGGAGCAACATGGGTCTCAATCCATAACGGCGGAGGAGTTGGTTGGGGTGAAGTAATAAATGGTGGTTTCGGAATGCTTCTTGATGGAACAAATCAAGCTGAAAACCGGTTAAATTCAATGTTATTTTATGATGTAAATAACGGTATCTCAAGGCGAGCCTGGGCTGGTAATGATGGTGCTTTATTTGCAATTAAAGAGGCCATGAAAAATAATCCATCACTCATGGTAACTATACCGAATAAGGCAGATGAAGATTTACTAAATAATTTATAAAATGATTAAAAGGCTTTACAAGTTCATATTTTTCAATATCCTGGGATGGAAAGTTAAAGGAAGTTTTGATAAAAATATCAAACAAGGCCTGATCGTTGTAGGTCCACACACATCCAACTCAGATTTTTTTATAGGTGTAATGACAAGGAGAATTCTTGATCTTAATGCTCACTTTGTGGCAAAAGATTCCCTTTTCGTGTGGCCATTCGGAGGTTATTTTAAGTGGATGGGAGGTTATCCGGTAATCAGAAGCAGAAATACTAAATTAACTGATACTATTGCGGATATATTTAAAAAAGAAGATGATCTATTGATTGCTATTACCCCTGAAGGAACCCGATCAAAAGTAGAGGATATTAAATCCGGATTTTGGCACATCGCTAAAAAAGCAGATATTCATTACTTTTTATGTGGTTTTGATTACGGCAACAAAGAATTAGTTGTTTCCGAGCCTTATAAAGCTACTAGTTGGGAAGATGACAGATTAAATGCAATACGGTTTTTTGGAGAATTGACAGGAAAAAATCCTGAAAAGGATATGCGACACCTTTTAAAAAGAGAAAAAGAGAAGCAATCCGAGTAATTCACTTTAACCGATCATTCATAAAATAATTTCTGGCACAGAAGTTGTCATTTAGAATACTGGTAAAAAATTAATCGTGTATGAATAAGTTTAGAATATTAACCGGAATCATTTTTCTATTTGCCACTGTCATTTCTTTTCAAGGAAAAGCACAAGACATTGGAATTGGTGTTAAAGGTGGCATGAACTTCGCCACAATTGAATCTTCAACTAGTTTTGACAACAGAACCGGTTACCAGGTTGGCGCTTTTTTTAGGTTTGGCAATTCATCAAGACTTGCAGTCCAAACTGAAGTTCTTTATAATACAAAAGGTGCCGAATTTCAAAATGAAGAAATAAAGCTGGATTATTTATCTGTACCAGTTCTGGTAAAGTTTGGCGTTGTTGGACCATTATATATTGAAGCCGGCCCACAAATCAGCTTCCTTACCAATAGTGTAAGAGAAATAGAATCAGGCAACAACGAATCATTAGATAATTTCCTAAAATCTTCCGAATGGGCTTTAGTTGCAGGACTTGGTGCCGATATTGGCAGGTTTCAATTATCTGCCAGATATGATTGGGGAATCTCTGAGATACAGGATGGATTACATTTTGAAGATTTATATGCAGATGATAGCTTCAAAAACAGCACTTTTACCTTATCCCTTGGATTTCAGTTAAATAAAAGACCATAAATATTTTATCAAATAATAAAAAAGCCTTCTGAATTAATCGGAAGGCTTTTTTTTATGTAATCATTCTAAAGGTAAGAAAATGAACGTTATCGGTTAGATGATTATAAAAAAAATGCTTATTTTTCGATTTTATTTACTTGCACGATTAGATAATTAACTTAAAGAATGGCTTTAACACCAGCTAGTGGAACCTTAGGTTTACGAAGAGCCGAACTTTTATTGCGTAGAACGACTTTTTGTCCATCAAAGGAAGATATAAATTACTTTGCCGGACTTTCGGTCACCCAGGCTCTCGATACTCTTTTTAATTTTGATTCGACGCTCCCAGAACCACCCATTGATCCGTTAACAGGAGATGAATGGATGACATCAGGAGCTACAGATCTTAACAGTGAGGGATTTCTAAGAACAAGATATTTTTATTCCTGGCAACTAAACCTGATGCTTAAATCGAACAGATCAATCAGGGAGAAACTTGTCTGGTTCTGGCATACTCATTGGACAACTTCACAACAAAAGGTTACTGATGAAAGAGCATTGTATTTTCAGAATCAATTATTCAGATTTTATGCTGCAGGCAATTTTAAAGAATTGTCTAAAAAAATGTGTCTGGATAATGCTATGCTCCTTTTTTTGGACGGAAGACTTAATGTTAAGGGTGTCGTTAATGAAAATTTTGCCAGGGAATTACTTGAATTATATACGGTAGGTAAAGGTCCGCAAGATGCAGAAGATAGCTATACTTACTATACTGAATCTGATATCCAGGCTGCAGCTCAAATACTCACTGGCTATGGGACAGATAATAACTTTGAGAATATTGATCCTGAAACGGATCTTCCAAGAGGAATAGTCAAAGGTGGTGACACCTGCTACCAACATGATCTGACTGACAAGAAATTTAGCTCTGTTTTTAATGATGCAATAATTACTGTTGATCCAACAGAGCTTGTCGGGGATAACGGTATCACTGCAGCAGGTATGGAAAAAGAACTGGATGATTTCATCGAGTTAATTTTTGATCAGCCAGTAGTAAATGGTTCACCTCGAACAGCACAATTTATTTGCGCTGAGCTATATCGATATTTTGTTCATCATGACATCACTGGTTTTGATGACGGCAATTATGGGACGGGCACTATCATGACAGAAGTGATTGAACCAATGGCTGAAACATTAGCTGCAAATAACTACAATATCGAACCCGCTTTAAGGCAATTACTAGGTTCAACTTATTTTCTGGATACTGATAATTCTGCCGATGATTCAGATATTGTAGGGGGAATGATCAAATCTCCTTTAGAATTATGCCTGGGCTCTATAAGATTATTAAATGTAAGTATCCCTGATTACGAAACCGATCTGCAGGGATTTTATGATAGCATGATAAACGGTATTCTTTCCGTTATAGGTGACCAGGGTTTACCTTTTTACAGACCTTTTGAGGTTGCAGGTTATCCTGCACATCATCAGTTTCCGACTTTTGATAAATCCTGGATCACACCAAATTACCTTGCTAACAGGTATAACTACACTAGTGTACTATTGAACAACGGAAATGATGGTGATCCTCCATTCAGGTTGAATGTCTTAGATTTCATAGAAAACCCAGCTAATGGTATCACTAATCCGGGCGACGGTCAGTTATTAGTTACACAATTAATAGATCTGTTATTCCCAGAAGGTGTTTGTACTGAAAGAATAGACTTTTTCGTAAATGAAATTCTTTATGATGGATTAGATGCAGCAATGTGGCAAAATGATTGGAATATCTATCAAACCGGTGGAGATTCACTAGCGGTTGAAACACAGTTAGAAAAACTGATCACAGCCATGATACAAACACCCGAGTTTCAACTAAATTAATCTGCCAGCTATGCAAAGAAGAAAATTTTTAAGAAACCTAGGAATATTAAGCGCCTCTCCATTTGTAATGAATGGAATGCCAATGCAAATAATGGAAAGCAATCAGCTTCTCAAAGCTGCAGCAAATACAAATGAAGATAGAATTCTAGTTTTGATCCAGTTGCATGGAGGAAATGATGGAATCAATAGTCTGATCCCAATCGATCTGTATGATGATTATTATAATTTGAGACCTAATCTCGCCATTCCATCCAGAGGAGCAAGATCCTTTATTCCTTTAGATAATACCCTTGACACAAAGTCTCAGATTGGATTGCATCCAGATCTGTTAGATTTTAAATACATGTATGACAGAGGGAATTTAGCAATCATTCAAAATGTCGGATATGAACAACTCAACCAATCTCATTTCCGAAGTCAGGATATCTGGCTTAGTGGGATTAATTCTGACGAAATTGGCAATGATGGGGGTTGGATAGGCAGATTCCTGGATGAACAATACGAAGTTTATCCATTTGAGGAAGATAATTTTGATTCGTTAGCATTTAAAGACCCATTAGGTATAGAAATTGGGTCAACTGTTTCACTTGGGTTTCATTCAGCCGATATCGGAGGACCAACAGCCCTTGCCATTAGAAATCCTGAAGCTTTTGCTAACTTGGTGAGTTCTGTCGGGGTTGACCCAACCACCTGCTCTGATCCTTCATTGATCACAAGTGCCAGATACAGAGAAAAACTCAAATACATTATGGATATTGAGAGTCAGAGTAATTCTTATGCTTCTTTGTTGGCTCAATATTATCAATCAGGCACTAATTCTTCCAATGTGACTTATCCGGAAAGGTATCACATGAATGCACCAGGAGCCGTAATGAAAAACTCGTTAGCAGGTCAGTTAAAAATGATCGCCAGGCTGATATCCGGAGGATGTAAAACAAGAGTATACCTTGCAAAACTTGGTGGATTTGATACACATGCAGAACAAGTTGAGTCCTATGATCCTACTGTAGGATTTCATGCTTCTTTATTATATCACGTGTCATCTGCCATGCGAGCTTTTCACGAAGACCTCAATAAACAGGGACTGGGAGATAAAGTAATCAGCATGACTTTTTCAGAATTTGGAAGACGCGCTATATCAAATTACAGTTTCGGAACTGATCATGGTAAAGCTGCTCCAATGTTCATTTGTGGAAATAAAGTGAATGGTGGCATCTATAACCAGGAAAATACTGATAATCAAACTGGAATAAATGGTGCGGTAGGAGAACACGAGCTATATAACTATGGCAAAAATCCTAACATACAACAGTCATTTATTAAAGGAGAGGGTAGAGGTAATATAACACCAACAGTAGATTATCGGCAGGTATATGTCTCTGTTCTTGAAGATTGGTTTGGTACTGACACTAGCACAGTGAGAAATCAAATTCTCCCATCTCTCGACCCAAACCTATTAAAAATAAGTGGTATAATTGGAAGCGAGACGCTTAGTACAGGTGATGATTATTTCGAGAATAAAAGATTTAAATTTAAAACATATCCTAATCCTGTAAAGTCAGTTGCAACATTTGATATTTATATCAACGATACAGCTCATACACAAATCTCAATATTTGATATAAATGGGAGAGAGGTAATGAAAATTGTTGATAAGAAATTAACTTCTGGAAGTTATAAAATAGATCAGGATCTAACTATACTCACCCCTGGAATTTACATGGCTGTTCTGAGTCAAGGAGATAAGAAAATGACGCAAAAAATAATTAAGAAATAAAAAAAGGGGAGCTAAAAAGCTTCCCTTTTTATTTTCAAATATCACTTCAATTATCTAATTAGTGGAGATAGTTGATCATTATTTAGCTTAAACAGTGCCACACGGCCAAATCTTGCATCAGCAACATAGGTCTTAGCTAAAATTATCATCCCCTCATCATTGGTTATTTCGAAATCAATTGCCTCATAAGGACTATTATTACCCAGAGTCATTTTTCCTATAAAACTACCGGTAGATGAATCATAGCTGTACAAAACCACCTGTTTTCTTCTGTTTTGAGCAGCATAAATAACCAAGTCCTGTTCACCAATATTCACTCTTTTAATAATTACTTCTGAAAGATTGTCTATTTCTGAAAATTTGACCTCTCCTGAATCGAGACTAGAATTATGTTCACCTACCGGGATGTTATTCAAAGGATTAAAGTAATAATCATTGGTATGCTGATATGCGGTTGCAAAATCATTTCCTCCCAGTGACAACATAGATTTCATTCCACCCGCATAGTTATCTCCGATCACACTTCCTTCAATTTGGCTATCAGGATCATTAGTAGGATTTAGAAAAACAGTCGAAAGATTAAAATTGTAAAAAGTATTTACATAATAATGACTGGCTGAAGATTCTCCTCCAATATATCCAGTAAAGAAAGGAAAGTTGGCTTCTCCGTTTAAATATGAATTCACTAAATCATCGGTAAAAGAATCTTCTGTTCTCAAATTGTATGAATATTTTGGTGTAGAAGAATTAGGGGTCATAACATAAAATGTACTTTGTTCAGTAACAATTTCATCGCCCTGTGCAGAACTATAACCTGCAATAAGAATTTCATTTCCCGGACCTTTCGAAGCTGCCAGAGGCTGATATACCTGAGAATAAACTCTTGTTCCAATTCTTCCTGGCTCAATCTCTAACAACACTGCTTCCAAATTGATGTTCATTGCTATAAAATAAATTGAACCTGCAATATTCATCAATTCACCAATGGGTCTGAAATATTGACTTCCCGTCTCGGATGCTGTGGAACGGATAGATTGTATCTCTCCCTGACCATTTGTTTCCAAAATATTAGGAATGTCATCTTTATCTTTAGCCAGGATCACATACCCACTATCAGATGTTTGAATTATATCCACAGGCTCAAGATCTAGATTGAAGTTATTGACATCATAGACTTTGATAAAGCTTTCCTCAGGTGCCAATTCATCCTCTTTAAGATCACAGGAAAAAGTCAGCAAAATAAGTATGAAAATATATTGATATTTTGAAGATAGTATCATGACAAAAAATTTAAAGAGCGTTGAAAGAATCGTTTGTGATAAATTTCAAAGGGAACAACAAATTAAGGTTGAATTCAACATGCTGAAGAGTGAAATCATCAAAAACATCATAATAACCCATTGCAGTGTTTGAATTGGAATATCGATTTTGAGAAGAGGCTATATTATTGATACCGCTCTTATAATTTATTTCAGCTGATACTCTGATATTTCCAATATCATATGCAGCGCCAATTCCTGCAATCCAGCCGATGCTTCCATCCATAATTTGGTTTTTTACCCCAAAAGATTCTTCTGAAGTTTGAATATTAGCCTGATTACCAGTCACATTATCTGTTCCTGAAGTAGTAATAGTTTTAAAAGCATCAATCAAGCGACTATAATAGAATCCTCCCTGGATATATGGGATAAATTCTCTTTTGCCAGCCACGCCCCCTGTAGAACCTTTAACATTACTCGAACCAAGAGGAAACTGATACCGAAGAAAAAGTGGTAGTTCCATATACCTGAAGAAATGATCATGTTGATAATTCAATATCATTGTATTTCCGGTATTGGTATCATCTACCCAATCAAATTCATAACCATAAGAAAATGTATAATTTTGAACAGTAGGTTGAAAACTAACAGCTAATCCAAACGGACTATCATAAGTAAAAACAACTCCGAAATTTGCATTTAAACTACCATAGTTATCATAATTCTTCATTGCCGATTGATCCGTTTCACCAGAAAGTCTGTCAAATATTGAATATCGAGTTTCAGGGTTTGCTTTGGTAAGATTCGCTCCGCCTTTTAATCCGATCCAAAACTGACTCTGTCGCTGTTGAGATCGATTTTTATATTTCCCCTGACCATGTATAGGTGAGTAACACAACAAAATGAACATTGCTGTGACAAAAGTTAATCGTGTCATTTCCATAGCTAGTAAAAATTGAGCCACTAAAATAGGTAAAGAGATGTTTTAAGCGAAACTTTCAGGCAAAAAATCTGGCTTATTTTTTTAAAACTACCTTTACTTTAGTACCATAACCGTCAACGGACTCGTATATTATATTTCCGTCTAGAATATCAAGAAATTTTTTACACATATATATTCCTAAACCAGAACCTTTTTCACCTCTTGTTCCTTTAACTGAATTTAAAATTTCACCGGAATTGATATTTCTTAATACATCAAGAGGCATACCTGTACCGGAATCTCTTATAGAAAAAATATGTTCTTCTTCTTTCTCATCATAATCTACTATAATTCTCTCTTTTGAAGAAAATTTAATAGCATTGTGAATTAAGTTCCGGAATACAAATAATAAAATATCTCTATCTGACTTTAGAACTAAAGAATTTGGAATATTATTTTGTATTTCCAACTCTTTTTCCTCCATATTCATCTTAAAAAGATCTACAGCTGATGCGATTAATTCTGAAGGATTAACCGAGGAAATTTCTTTAGTTTTCCCATCAAGTTGCCTGTAGCCCCATGAAACCAGATTCTCGATCAAATGATTAGTCCCATCAATAATTATATCCATCTGATTGAGGTATTTTTCCAAATCCTCATCAGAAATAACATTGTTCTTCAACAAATATACCAATGATTGAGTAGTTGAAATTGGGCTTTTAAGATCATGGGAAATTACAGAAAGAAATTGATTACCCAATTTATTTAATTCAGTCAATCGGGAATTTTTCTCATTAAGTAATTTAATTTTCTCATCGAGTTCTTTTTGCTTTAACCGGTTATCAAAAAGCATCAATACTTGTTCCGATAACACTTCTAATGCAAACAATTGATCTTCGCTAAGAGTTCTGGGCTTCCTATCTATTACACAAAGGCTACCAAGCACATAACCTTTTGGATTAATTAATGGGATACCCGCATAAAACCTGATATTGGGATCGGCAGTAACGAGAGGATTTTCTTTGAATCTGTCGTCAGTGAAGGCATCCTCAATTATTAACCTTTTTTTCGTTTCAATTGAGTGCGAACAAAATGAAAGCTCTCTTGAAGTTGAGGTTATTTTAATACCTTTTTTAGCTTTAAACCACTGTATATCTTTATCTATTAATGAAATTAATGATATTGGCACATCACAAATCCGTGAAGCAAGTTCCACAATTCGATTATATTGGTCTTCTTCTGGAGTTCCCATTATCTGGAGTTGCTCTAACTGCCCTAACCTTGCTTCCTCACTATCCTTTACGAACATCATATTATTCATTGTTGAAGTTTACGAAGAAGATACCAAAATTGCTTCAAAAGGTAATATTTAAAATGAAAATGAAACTTTTAATCACGCAAAGCTTTCAACCAATATTCTCTGATCACTCTGCTATTTTTAAAAAATGAGGATTGGTCATTTCTTAAAATTTCTACTTCCATAAAGCCCAGTGAAGAACTCAAAAGTGATGAACTCATTTCATTGATCTCTATAGAATATCCATTAATCGATTGGACTTCAGATTTAATGTAATCAGCAATGCGATTAACAACATTTTCAAATTTCTCTCGCAGGAAAATAGATATTTCTTCTGAGGAATGTGCTAAATAGTTAGCCAGGCGATAATAATATAAGTCAAAATTTTTCTGGCATTCCACACCAAATAAAAAGTTAACCAGCCTTTCTTTAGTATTATCCGAAGGAAGACTTTCTATATTATCTATAATCCTGGTATAGGTTTCTTCAATAATATCCCTTGCAACAGCAACTATCAATTCGTTTTTAGTATTGAAGTAATGCATTATCAGCGAGGGCGGCATATTAATCTGTTTTGCCAGTTTCCCAATAGAAGCACCTTCAATTCCTTCTTTTCTTATTACGATTTTATAAGCTTCAAGTATTTCTTTTTTCCTATCTTGAGATATACTTTTTCTTCCCATTTAATTATAGTTGAACGTTTGTTCAATATATAAGGAAGTTTCTTATTTGTCAAATAAATCATAGATTTGAATACAAGAAAAAAACAAACAATGGATATAAAAGAGGTTTATTTTGTAGATGGCATTCGAACTCCCTTTCAAAAAGCAGGAACGGGATACCGTAATTTGATGTCCTATCAGTTAGGCGCTAATGCTATCCAGGCAGTAATGCAAAAAAATAACATTGAGGAGAAAGAATTTGAACAGGTATGTTTGGGGACCGTAATACATCAGACCCAGACTTCAAATGTTGCCAGGGAGGCTGCATTGACCGGTGGCGTCACCTCTTTTACTCCTTGTCATACCGTATCACAAGCCTGTATAAGTGCTAATGCTGCTATAGCAAGCATGTCTGATGTCATCCGTTTGGGACGTGCAGATCTTACCTTAGCTGGCGGTACGGATAGTGTTTCTGATATCCCAATTCAGTTCCCCAGGGAAATGAGACAGAAATTATTCCAGACAAGATCCTTCAAATCAAGCGGGGATTATGCCAAATTCCTTCTGAAGCTCAGACCAGGTGATTTTAAACCTGAAATTCCTGATATCGCTGAGTTTACCACGGGTACAGTAATGGGAATGGATTGTGAACGATCTGCAGCTAAATATGATATAACAAGAGAAGAACAGGATGAATATGCTGCAAGATCTCAACAATTGGCTGCAAAAGCCTGGGAAGATGGCTACCTGAAAGAAGAAGTCACCGGAGTATTTTATCCTGGTGCATCTGATGAAATCACATTTGATAATGGAGTCAGAAAAGGGACAACTAAAGAGAAATTACAAAAACTGAACCCTGCCTTTGAAAAGAAATACGGCACATTAACTGCAGGTAATTCATCTTTTTTAACTGATGGAGCAGCTGTAAGTGTACTCGCTTCAGAAGAAGGATTAAAGAAATATGAGCTAAAACCAAAAGCTAAAATTATAGATCATGTTTTTACCGCGAGAAATCCTGGTGAAGAATTATTATTGGGTCCTGCTTATAGTATTCCGAAGTTATTAAATAAATGTAAATTAACTCTGGATGACATTGATGTATTTGAAATTCACGAAGCATTTGCAGCCCAGATATTATATAATCTAAAGCTTCTTAAGAGTAAAAAATTTGGAAAAAATAAACTTGGTTTAGATGGTGCCTTTGGGGAAATACCGATGGAAAAATTAAATCTTTGGGGAGGTTCACTAAGTATTGGACATCCATTTGGAGCAACGGGTTCAAGAATATTGAATACCGCTGTTCACCGTCTTCACATAGAAAATAAAAAATATGCTGTCATAGCTGCTTGTGCAGCTGGAGGGCATGGTCATGCAATGTTAATCGAAAGGGTCTGATTATGTTTAAGCTACAAATAGAAAATAATGTCGGTATCATTAAGTTGAATAAAGAGGGTAGTGATCACAATACTATCTCAATGGATGATCTCGATTCAATGGTTGAATTATTAGATACGATTGAAAAAGATAATTCGATTGAAGGAGCTGTTTTTTATAGTGAAAAAAAGGATTTCCTAGCCGGGGCTGATATTAAGAAATTTTTGGAGATGTCAGAAGAAGAAACCCGAAAGGTAGGGAAAACCGGGCACTCTTTATTTAACCGCATAGAAGATAGTCAAAAACCATTTGTAGCAGTTATTCATGGAGCTTGCATGGGAGGGGGGACAGAATTGGCCCTTGCATGTCACGGGCTTGTTATAACAGATTCTTCAAAAACTAAATTAGGCCTGCCTGAAGTTAAGCTTGGGCTGTTGCCGGGCTTGGGTGGTACTGTAAGGCTCTATAAACGTATCGGTTTGCCCAATGCACTAGATTATATTCTTACAGGAAAAAACATGTATGCATCCAAAGCAAAGAAATTTGGACTTGCTGATGTTTTTGTAGATGAAAACTTCAGATTGAAGGCCGGAATTCAACTTGTAAAGGATATCGCTTCTGGAAAACATATAACAAAAAAATCTAAAGGACTTTCCGTTAAGGATAAAGCATTATTATTTGGACCATTTAAAAGCTTTGTAATCAGTAAAGCTAAAGACAATGTTATGGCTAAAACACAGGGGAATTATCCTGCGCCTCTTGAAATCCTTAAATGCCTTGAGCATCATCCAGGTAAATCAAGAGAAGAAGCCATTAAAAGAGAAATTGAAGGATTTACTAAACTTCTTCATTCTCCGGAAGCCAGACAACTGATCAGGTTGTTCTTCCTGATGAATAGTTATAAAAAGAATCCTTACTCAGAGGATCTGTCAGATGCTCCTGAACACTTATCGGTACTGGGTGCAGGGCTAATGGGTAATGGTATTTCCACAGTCTCCATTGACAATGGGTACAAAGTTACTCTTTTGGATTTGAGTGATGACGCTTTAAAAAATGCCAAGAAAAATACCTCTGAATATCTAGAAAATAAGGTTAAAAGAAAGCAAATCAGTAGGTCTGACTATCAAAAGTTATTAAATGATCTACAATTAATAGAATCAGATGAACCAGTAAAATCTGATGCTCTTATCGAAGCCGTTTTCGAGGATCTCGAATTAAAACAAAAAATCCTTAAAAAATGGAGTGAAAAACTCGATGCTAGTGCTTTGATAGCAACAAATACTTCTGCCTTACCGGTATCTGAAATCGCCGAAGTATGTACCAACCCGGAAAGGGTTTTAGGAATGCACTACTTCTCTCCGGTTGAGAAAATGCCTTTACTGGAGATAATAAAAACAGATAAAACAAGCAAAACGGCATTAGCAAAAGCTTATGACATCGGGCTTAACCAGAGCAAGGTGTGTATAGATGTCAGTGATGGCCCAGGTTTTTATACAACCAGAATACTTGCTCCTATGTTAAATGAAGCAATGATTGCTTTATCAGAAGGATACGAGCCTCAAAGCATAGACCGGATCATGAAGAAAAGAGGTT
Organism: Mangrovivirga halotolerans; assembly: GCF_026241165.1. Taxonomy (GTDB): domain Bacteria; phylum Bacteroidota; class Bacteroidia; order Cytophagales; family Cyclobacteriaceae; genus Mangrovivirga; species Mangrovivirga halotolerans. The sequence goes on from NZ_JAPFQN010000005.1 coordinate 233,558, forward strand.
TTCCAGTTGGTCCAATTACTTTGATCGACGAAATAGGAATCGATGTAGGGGCCCATATTAACCGGGGTGCGTTAGGAAAAATGTTTAAGGAAAGAGGTGCTAATTCGCATCCCGTGATGGGAATAATGGAAGATAAGGGCTGGCTCGGTAAAAAGTCTGGTAAAGGCTTTTATGTATATGAAGATAAAAAGAAATCAGTAAATCCTGATTTAGCTAACTTGTTTGGTGATGATCACAGTTTTGACAAAAAAGCTGACAGTGAAGTGGCTGATAGATTGATGATGATAATGATCAATGAATCATTTTATTGCCTACAAGAAGATATTCTAAAGGATGCAGAATCCGGTGATGTTGGTGCAATATTTGGCTTAGGATTTCCTGCGTTCACCGGTGGTCCATTTATGTATACTCATAAGAAAGGAATTGAAAATATTATTGATCTTTTAAATACACTAAAGGACAAATTCCACAACCGTTTTGAGCCTGCTCAAATTTTAATTGATTATAAAGAAAAAGGAAAAGAAATATATAAAGATTGAATTACCTGCTAAATTCAATTATAAAATTTTAAAATCAGATATAACTTGAGCAATCAATTTTCAACTGTAGACTTTTCTTTTGAAGCACCTTATCTTGTTAGAGGTAAAACACCTAAAGAGGCTAAACGAATATGGATTCTTTTTCATGGTTATGGCCAGAATATAGAATTCTTTTCTAAGAAATTTCAACAATACGAAAAGTCAGACTGCCTGATCATCCCTCAAGGATTATCATTATTTTACCTTGATAATAAATACAGAAAAGTAGGAGCATCCTGGCTTACAAAAGAGTATCGTGAATACGGTAGAAAAAATCAAATTAATTATATCCATCAAATAATAAAAAAAGAGTTGGGAGATATAGATCCAAATGATAAAGAACTTATCATTTTTGGGTTTTCCCAAGGAGTAGCTACTGCATCAAGGGTAGTTTCTGAATTAAATTTAAAACCTGACCATCTGATTTTTTACGCTGGAAACCCCGCTCACGATATTTCATTTCCTTTGAAACTAAAACCCAACACACAAGTTCATTTTGTCTATGGAGATAAAGATGAGTATATAACTGAAGAAAATGCGACAAAAATAATTGATTACATAAAAGACCTGACAAAAATAACCCCTGAAGTCATGAGATATCAGGGGTTACACACGATCAATTCCTCTATTTTAGGAACAATTATAACATCTTGATTTTTAGATCAAAACTAATTCTGAATCTTTCTTTTTAAATTCTTCAAGTAAATCATCTACAACCCTCGAATCATACCCCATCTTTAAAGCAAGATTTTTACAATAAGATAATTCTTTAATTGAGATCTTACCATCTATGGAGATCATTGCGACGATACCTTTAAGGTGTTGGAATTTATATTTTTCTGAATATTCAAATCTTTCACTTCTTCTTTCCCTGATTAATTCTCTTACCCGGTCTTTGGAGAATGAGTATTTATTGGCTACCTGGTAGACATATTTTAATTCTGTATAAGAAAGATGAGAATCAATTTTACCAACAGACAATAACCCTTTTATAAAGCTTTCAACTGCCTCCTTGTTTCTCTTGCCTCGAAAAAAATTAAAGATTTTCATTGTCCTTTTTTCTATATATCCCTGATACAGGATAAATAGTCACCATGGTAAAGGCTTAAAATCGATTGATTATATGTATTATTCGATGAACATCAATTAATCACACCTGACCCAATCAGTTCATCTTCTGAATACCATGCAGCAAATTGGCCGGGAGTTATCCCTTTCTGCATTTCATCAAACATTATAAACAAGCCAGAATCTGTTTTAAACAATTTTCCTTTCTGTAAAGGCTGGCGATACCTGATTCTAACTAAAAACTCCCTGCTTTGACCATTATCTAAGGCAAGATCAGGCCTAACCCAATGAATATCCTCTTCTTCAATGAATAAGCCTTTCCTGTGTAATCCAGGATGTGATGAACTCTGTCCTGTATATATAGTATTTGATTCAACGTCAGTCCCTATTACAAATAATGGTTCAGGTGTACCTCCGACATTCATTCCTTTACGTTGTCCGATTGTAAAATAATGAGCACCACGGTGTTCGCCGACTTTTTGTCCATCATTTTCATTATAAGCAAAAGGAGTAGCCATTAACTTTAACATTTCTTCAGTAGGAGATCCGTTTAATTTGTCAAGGCTAGAGTTATACTCTTGATATTGCTTATGATTATCGGGTATTTCAACAATATTGCCTTCTTTAGGTTTTAATTTTTGCTGTAAGAAATCAGGAAGCCTTATCTTACCAACAAAACAAAGACCCTGAGAATCCTTTTTATCTGCAGTTACCAGATCATTTTCAGAAGCTAATTTCCTTACTTCAGGCTTTTCCATGTCTCCGATAGGGAACAAAGCATATTTCAATTGTTCCTGGGTCAATTGACAAAGAAAATAACTTTGATCCTTATTATTATCCTTACCAGCTAACAACCTGTATTTAACAATTCCCTCATCAGTAAATTCTTCTTTTCGGCAATAATGCCCAGTCGCTACGTAATCAGCTCCTAATTTTAGAGCAGCCTTAAGGAATATATCAAACTTTATTTCCCTGTTACATAACACATCAGGATTAGGAGTTCTTCCTGCTTCATATTCGCCGAACATATAATCGACGATCCTGTTTTTATATTCTTTACTTAAATCTATTGTTTGAAAGGGAATACCAAGCTTTTGAGCTACAATTAAGGCATCATTTGAATCTTCAACCCAAGGGCATTCATCACTGATCGTAACAGATTCGTCATGCCAGTTTTTCATGAACATACCTATTACCTCATAGCCTTCTTCTACTAATTTTAAAGCAGCTACGCTAGAATCAACACCTCCTGACAGACCTACGACAACTCGTTTTTTCACAATTTTTTAATTTTGAAATGTAAAATTACAAAATTTCATCAACTTACCATTTAACCAGTTTATTACTATCAGGGTTACAGTAAAGAGAAAATAAATAAATAAAAAAAACCGGATTAAAAATCCGGTTTAAATATATTTAGAATAACAGATATCTAGTAATAAACTACTTCGCATCCCTCGTTGAGATTCTTAAATGTCTCAATGTCTTTTTTGGATATCTTTGTGTTATAGCAAACAAGCTTTTTAAGATAATTAAGCCCTAAAACCGGACCAATATCCTTGATGTCAGTGTTGTAGAATTCCACTTTTTCAAGATATACAATTCTCCCTACAGGTTTCAAAGACTTCACATAAGTGGCAGAGATCTTCAATTCCTTTAAATCCTGCCAATTGGAAACTACAGACACATCATCAACCTGGGTAAATTCGATATTAAAATATTTTAAATTTTGAAGAGGTTCTAATTCTTCAATTGAAGAAATAGGATTCTGACTTGCATCGATCCATTCCAGGCTTGTTATATTCTTGATTGGATTCAAAGATGGAATCCTGCTGTTCTTAACATTTAGCTTCCTAAGATCTTTAAAAATTTTAAGAGGCTCCAAAGACCCAAGTTGTGGCTTGTTTGATAAATTTAACTCCTTCTTAAAAACCAGGTCATGAAGTTGTTCAACAGTTAACACATCATTTTCATTCATTTTTAAAGCATCTTTAAAAGCTGCTTGCCATTCCTGAGAAAGGTTAATCCACCAAATGGTAAATGGAATAGCCTTATAAATAACCTGAATTTTAGGATTTTTAGAAATGAATTTCTCAATTTCTGATTCAGGAATATCAGTTTCTTCACAGTTTAAATAAGTAAGCTTATCAAATCCTTTAACCACATCTAAGGTATTCACTCTGGTCTTTTCAAAATTCAGCTTTGAAATATTATCCAGATCTGCAATAGGAGAGAGGTCGCTTACCTGAGTATAGCTTATATCTATTATTTCTAGATTTTCCATTCCTGATAATGCCTGGATATTAGTAATTCCAGTATTTGAAGCTTTGATCTCCTTGAGGTCTTCAAAATCCTTGATAGGATCCAGAGAAGTTATAGATTTATCGTCAGAAACATTTATTGCCTGAAGGTTTTGGATCTTAAGAAGATCATTTCTTTCCATTTTTGTTTTACCTATGATTCTGGAAAGCATTTTTTTCCATTCAATAGAAAGATTACCCCACCAATCAGCAAGGTTTACTCTGTCGAATATCACCTTACAATTAGGAACTATCTTATTAAACCTGGCAGCCTCCTGAGGACTGATAGGAGTATTGTCACAATAAATCTTTTGAAGGTCCTTAGAAGCTTCTAAAGGAGATAAATCTGACACTAAAGAATTTTGAACAAACATCAATCTCAGGTTTTCCATACCTGTTAATTCATCGATATCGGCTACATCAGTATCAGAAATATCAACTACCTCTAAAAATTTCAGATCCTGAATACCTTTTAGTGAAGTAATCTGAGTATGGGCCAGATTAATTTCTTTCAGGTTTATCAGAGTTTCAAGAGGCTTAAGTGATTGTATATTTTTATTATTAGAAATATCAATTTTATCAATATTTGCTATTCTCTTTAACAGACTATAATCTAGTTTAGCATCACTACCAACTTCATCAAGAAATACGATTTTCCATTCATCAGGAATTTTAGACCACCACTGATTAATCTCAGATTCCGAAATATCAGTTGAATACATACTAACAACCTTAAGGTCATCTTTATTTTCATCTAAATTGACTTCAATGTATCTGATTTTATCAGAACTTACTTTTTCCCCTTTAACATTGGTTCCATTCATTCTCCTTACAAGTGTCACCTTATAAGTATGAATACCCTTTTTGGAATTGATATGGGAAATATTCTTAATTTGTAATTCGAAATTTACCTTTTGGAAAAAGAAATCAATATCCTTCAAATAATCCTGGACATCTTTGTTTATCGCAGAGCTCCTCTGTTCATCCAGATCATCCTCTATTTGAACCTCTGAATTCTTAAAAACTTTAAGGTAGCTTTGATCAGTAATAATCTGCTTTTCTTTAACTGTCGCCCGATCTCCTCCTAAAGTATTAAACAAATACTCCAAAAATGAAACAAGCCCTTCGACACGTTGCTTATTCTCATTTTGTTCTTTTACAGATAAATTACTTTGGGCATTCAAATTCGCAGGAGAAAACACCAAAGCAATTAATAAAAGAAAAATAAATAATGAATTTCTATTAGTCATGATAGATATTCTTTAGTAACAGGTTTTTTTCTGACTGTGAAATCTTCAATAAATCAGCTATCAACCAACCACTGTTATAAGTACTGCGATTAAATTCTTCTAATTTAAAATACCAGTTATCAACCTGAAAGAAATGATAAAAGGTTTGTGTTGTATATAAAAACTTAAGATTTCCCTTTTTTAATTCGTAAAAGAAAACTGTTAGATAATGTGGTTTATAAGAATTATCCGCAAGATCCTGTTCTTCTCTTTCTTTAAGGTTTTTCTTAAGGTTCATGAAATCCAACTCGTGACTCATCGGATGTAGATACTTTTTACGAATATTTGGATCCTTATCAAAAATCTCAAAAAACGGTTCAAAATATATGTCGCTGATCACCCATTTAATCCCCTTATTTTCTTCTTCAAGTTTCATGTACAAAATGGCATCTTCTACTTTACCATTATACATAAACTTACAATGTGCTTCGGCAAACCATTCGCCTTCCCAGAAAGTAAGATAGTTCGAAGATGAGGGGCTAGTGACATCCTCAATGAATTGTCTTTTTATATCATTACTGATACTGTTATTGCTCATATCAAATAACTGAGCAATGGTTTTCTTCCTTAGCTCATTATTTCGATATAATGGATCATCTTTTCGTAACCTGTTACCTTGCCAGTCTTCTTCTAGATTAAACCGCCGGAAAAATTGATTAACCTGTTTGGTTGATGCAACTAATACTTCCTTATCAGCAAAATCGTTCCCGACCTGTGCATGCGCAACAAAAAATGGCACGATGACGATAAAAATTGAAAAATATAACTTTTTCATTCGACTTACATAATTTTCGCGTCTCAAACATCCGAGTTAAACATTTCGGACATAAAAAAATAACGACCTTCGTTAAAAAAGTTTTTACTTCTAAAAATAAAAACTTCTAAAGTCAAACCTACAAAAAAACAGGATAAATAAGAATAAATATTGGAACGAAAAAAAACAGAAGAAAGATTATTCGTAAATTTTACGAAGAATTAGTCTGTCTATTTTATTGTTTTCTTCAAGCTTTATATTCGAAACTGTAAAATTCGTTTGCTTTACAAACTTACAATATTCAAGAAATTCGTAAATAGTTTGTGGTCTTTCGTATACAGGATCCTCACCAGCAGAGGCGAAATCGACCAATACAGTAACATTATCACTTGAAAAATATGATAGTGCTTCAGAAATTAATTTATTGGCTTTATCATAATCTTCAGCCCTTGCGATCTTATCTATGACCAAAGAAAATTCTTTGTTGAAATTTTTTATAAAGACAAAATTATCAGCTTCGGCTTTTTCTTCAGGTAAGATTATTCTTTCTTTTTCAATTAAATCTTCAAGAGTTTCTATAAGGTTAATTACAACGTCATCTGTCAACTCCAGATTTTTAATCCGTTTAATTTCTTTCATCTGAAATTCAAGATCATACTTATCTCTGTGATATAAAAGAGACTGTAAATCTGCCCTTGCCTGATTTATTTCTTCCGAATTAGACCTGGTTACATTTGCTGCTGGAATGTATGCATATTGTTGTGCTGATATTGATAAATCACATAGCAATAACAATCCGAAAGCCACAAAGAGAACTCTGGCTTTGGATATATTAAATTTGATATGTAACCGCTTATTTATCATTATTTTACAATTCCGGAAGGGCAAAGTAAGCTAAAAAATATCAATAATCAATTTTTATCGACAAAAATACCTTATTCACCTTGAAAAATCATCAGTTAATCTATGTCACTATAAATCAACTATTTAAATATTTATACTTTTTATATGAAAAATGTAACCCCCTGAAAACAAATAAAATAAAAAAAGTGGCACAAAGGCCACTTTTAAATAGGTTTAGGTTTAATAAGGTTAATCTCTATTTCTAAATTTTTCCCAATAATCACTAACAGTCGATTTCATTTCCTTATGTAGTAATGCTATACCGATAAGGTTAGGAAGAGTCATCAACGCGATCGTTATTCCTGCAATAGTCCATATAATCTTGGCTTCAACAAAAGCAGCAATAAAAAAGGCTATCACATAGAATATGCGGTAGATGATCACATATTTATTTCCAAATAAGAAGGTTGTGGCACGGTCTCCATAATATGACCATGAAATAGCTGTAGAAAACGCAAATAGTAACATTCCAATTGAAACAATATACTTACCCCAATCTCCCAGATATCCAAGCCTGAATGCCTCTGTGGTTAAAGGTGCTGAGTGTACTAGAGATTTTCCTGAGATAACAACTCCATCAGGAAGAGTAACATCACCATTTTTTGCAGGTATGGTTCCATTATAAAGTTCACCGTCTTTAGTCACCTTGACTTCTTCAGCAAAAGATCTGGCATGAATAATTGTCACTTCATCGACAAACTTTCCATTTTCAATAGTTAAGTCACCGGTATAATCAGGAAGCATTTCACGTTCTTCCAGGTGCCTGAATACAGCCCGCTGGTTTTCAGGATTCTCTTCCATTACTTTAGCAATAACCTCAATATCTGTAGTAGCAAAATCATTCTGGAACTTATCTTTCCAAGCTCCTGATGACAACAATACAAGACCTGTAATTGTACAGATCAGAATAGTATCGATAAAAGGTTCTAATATAGCAACCATACCCTCAGAAACAGGCTCTTCAGTTCTAGCAGCGGCGTGAGCAATTGGAGCACTACCTTGACCAGCTTCATTTGAAAACAGACCACGTGCAACTCCATTATTAAATGCAAATTTAAAACCTGCTCCCAGGAAACCTCCGGTAACAGCCGTTCCGCTGAACACATTTGTAAATATTGAAGTTAACGAAGGAAGAACATTTTCCCAGTTATAAAATATCACACTGAAAGCACCGAGGAAATAGATTAGTGCCATTGAAGGAACTAATTTCTCTGTTACTTTAACTATTCTTTTTATACCTCCAATTATCACTAAAGCGAGTAATACACTAAGAATAGAACCGGTAATTATCGGGTCAATATCAAAGGTAGTTTTAACTGATGTAGCGATATTATTAATTTGAGGCATGTTACCTGTTCCGAATGAAGACAGGATAGTTGCTAACGCAAATACTACTGCTAAAATCCTGCTTACACCATTAAAATTCAGGTTAAACAACTTAAAATTCGCATGTTTCATGTAGTACATCGGACCACCGGCCATAGTTCCGTCTGCAGTCTTTTCACGGTATTTATGCGATAGTGTTACTTCAACAAATTTTGTTGTCATACCAAAAAATGCTGTAACAAGCATCCAGAATAATGCTGCAGGTCCACCAATATGTAATGCAAGTGCTACACCACCAATATTACCTGTACCGACAGTTCCGGATAAGGCAGTTGTTAATGCCTGAAAGTGAGAAGCATCTCCTGCTTCACCTTTTTTATCGTATTTTCCAAGAACAACATTTATTGCATGTCTGAAATATCGTATCTGTGGAAAGCCTAAATAAATTGTGAAAAACAAGCCTGTACCAAGCAGTAAAAATAAAAACCAATCGGCCTCTCCAACAAAGCTATTAATCGATTCTAAATAAGAATTTAATTCTTGCATCAGTTTAGGTTTTAAGTTTTTTTCCTGAAAAAATTGTCCCGAAAATAAGAAACAGGAACATTATATGCTATTTAAAAAAGCCTTTATTTTTATTTGTTTAGATCAAACCTTTTGCTTTCAATTCCAAGTATTTATTTAAAGTATTGATGCTCAGGTCTTGTGGACGTGTGTAAATTGTTTGAATTCCAAGATGCTGAAGTTCTTTGATCATAAGCTTTTTTTCCATTGCTAATTCACCAGCAACTACCTTATAATAAATTTCCCGAAGGTTGTGAGCATCTTCAGTTGCAAAATTTGTTGTTTCCTCATTTTCAAAAATTACTACTATCAACAAATGTAACTTTGATAGTTTTCGAAGCACTGGCAGAACTCTCTCTATGGTGTATTTACTTTCGAAATTGGTGTAAAGCATCAACATGCTTCGATGCTTAATTACTTTTCTGATATTTTGATATAATAACTCAAAATCTGCTTCAGTAGTGTCTTGTTCTAAAGAATAAAGCACTTCATTAATCCTTCTAAGCTGAATAGAATTTTTATCAGCTTTAATAATAGCTCCCTGGTGAGCTGAAAAAGTGACCAAACCTGCCTTATCGTTTTTTTGAATTGCAGCATTTGAAAGAATTAAGGATGCATTTACAGCATAATCTGTCAAAGACATTTTATTAAATGGCATATACATCGCCCTGGATCTGTCAATAATTGAGTAAATCTGCTGAGACTTCTCTTCTTCGTAATGATTTACCTTAAGCTTGCCAGTTCGACCTGTAGCCTTCCAATTGATCTTTTTAATTTCATCTCCTTGTACATAATCTTTTATTTGCTCAAATTCTGTACTTTGCCCAATTCTTCTTATTCTTTTTATTCCTTCAAACATTTGAAGAGATTGAATGGAATGCAGGTTATATTTTTTAAGATCGATTACAGAAGGGTAGGCAGGAACTGTTTCTGAAAGTGGGAGAGTAATCCTCTTGGTAAATAATTTTAGTGGACTATTTACAAAAAGCCTTAAATCGCCAAACTCATATTTCCCTCTTTCTACTATATGTAAACTATATGTTTTTGTGAGATGATCCAGCCCCCCAAAATCATAATTAAACCTGAGATTACGCTCCTGACATTTAATTGGTACCTCATCAATAAAATAGCCATTCAATTTTCGTTCAATGGTCTTAGAAAGATGTATTCTAACCTTATTATCATTCCCGAGAGACAGAACTTTTGCATGCGATCTTCTAGCTGAAAAATACTGATCTTGATACCTTTTAAAAAGCAGAATTATATCTATAGAAGAGATAAGGAGTAGTAGTCCTAACATTACGAAACCCCCAATATATAAAACCGGGAAAAAGAATGATAGAAAGAACACTCCTGTGATCCCCAAAAGAATCAGGTAAAAAGGAGAGTTGATAAATAGTTTTTTAAGGAACATTACCTTGGCACCTCTATTTCTTCGACAATATTTTTAATTACTTCTTTGCTATCTACACCTTCGAGTTCTTTTTCAGGAGTCAATACCACTCTGTGATTTAAAACAAAAGGAGCGACATACATTATATCCTCAGGAATAACAAAACTTCTACCTTTTAAAGCAGCTGTAGCTTTAGAAGACTTTAATATTGATAAAGAAGCCCTTGGAGAAGCCCCCAAATACAAATCATGATGATTTCTGGTATTATAAACTATAGAAGCGATATAATTAATCAACTGATCTTTAATATGAACTTCTTCTACCAGCTTTTGAAATTCAGTTATATCAGATTTCTCAAGTATAGTATTTATTTCGGTTTTACTTTCTTTATTAAAATCATCCTTGAATTTATTGAGTATAGTTATCTCATCTTCAAGGTTTGGATAGGTCATATTAACCTTAAAAAGAAACCTGTCTAATTGAGCTTCTGGCAACTTATAAGTTCCTTCCTGTTCAATAGGATTTTGAGTAGCAAGAACCATAAAAGGAAATTCCATCTTATAAGTCATTCCATCTACCGTGATCTGTCTCTCTTCCATCACCTCAAAAAGCGCCGCCTGGGTTTTTGCTGGAGCCCTGTTAATTTCATCGATAAGTACTACCTGAGAAAACAACGGCCCTTTTTTAAATTCAAATTCTGATTTACCCATATTGAAAATAGAGGTCCCTAAAACATCAGAAGGCATCAAGTCAGGTGTGAATTGTATCCTACTAAATTCTGCATCAATAGCCTTAGATAGAAGCTTGGCACTCATAGTTTTAGCAATACCAGGAAATCCTTCCAACAACAAATGTCCACCACTAAATAGTGCGATCACATATAGTTCTACTAGTTCTTCCTGTCCGACGACTAGTTTGCCAATTTCATTTTTTAGCAATTGAACTTTGTCACTCAGGTGTATATACTTTTCTTCGTTGCTATTTTCAATTTCACTTGAGCTCGACAACGGCTCGTTTTCTTCAATTCTATTCTCTTCCATATTCTACAGTTCCTTTTTATAGAAAGTTTGTATTAAATTATATATGTCTATTAATTCGTTATCTGTTACCGATTTTTTGTAATTCAAATTTTCAATTTTCTGAAAAATGGATTCAATTAACGTACTATCAACCCCGGATTTCATAGTAAGTTTCTTTATAAAATCATCATCGATCTTTGAAGTATTCAGATTATAGCGCGACCTGATATGTTCATAAAACACTTTATATAGTTTTTGAAAGATCACATAAGAATCAGCTTTCTGAAAATATAGTTCCCCTACAAGTTTAACGTGATTTAGAGTCCTGTTCTCTTTATCCGGAATAACGGGAATCACTCGTTGTTTTCTTTTGGAAACATAGAAAAGATATATTATCGCTGTGGCGAGAAAAACATACCAGGCAGTTGACAAATGCTTATTTGAAAGAACGAAACTCAAAGGGTTAGAACTGTTTTGATCTGTATCTATAAATTCCTCATTTTTATAAAGATTGGTGAAATATCTGTCTAAATATATTTTTTCACCTGCCAGTTCATTAGTGAGGAATTTTGCAGTTTGAAATTTCTTATTCGCCAAATAGTAGTTCGAAAATGCTATAGGAGTGTTAATAAAAATGAATTTACCTTTTCCATAAGGAATCTTAAAAGCAATTGGCCCTTCATCAACATATAATAATGGAGATAAATAATCAACATTATAATCTTGTAAAATTCTTACTTCATTGGATAAAACCGGGTCCCCAAATTTATCATACTTAACAAATATCTCCGAATAACTCTCGTTACTTACCGTATACCGGGATAACCTCTCATTGCTGAAATAATATAATTCATACCCCATTTCTGCTTCGAGTGAATCAAGGATGTCAGATGGATTGGAATAAGTCGCGATTAAAGCGGTAGCTCCTTTATTAACTGCACTAAAGAACTTTGGAAGTTGTTTATTACTTTCTGCGATATGATTACCGATAATAACGTATGCCGAAGTACTGTCAAAGGCACGGTCTGCATTTCTGACATCGACATATTCAACTGACTTTTCATTAATCGTTTCCAGCCATTCTTTATAAATTTTAAGGTCATAGGGATTTTCACCTTCCCAGTAATAGCTTTCTGTCCAGTGATGTGTATTGGAAAGAGCATTCATTACAAAAAGCAGAGCTACTATACCTAAAAATACCGCTATGATTATATTAACCAGGTTGTCTCTCATTTAATTCTTTTAGCAGGTTGTTGAACTTTCCTTTTTCATGGATGTATTTATTTACATCTATCGGGTATTCTCCATACCAGTATTTCTCAAAAATCAATGTTATCTTCCTAAAATCTGATTTTATTTCCTGATCCTTAATTTCATTTAAAAACTGGTGATTTGTTTTATCTTTTTTCCAAATTATATATTCATTCTCAGCAAGAATTCTAATAACCCATTGATATAATAATCTTAAAGAATAAGCATAATTACCTTCATCCTCTGCTTGTTTGATCAACTGATCAAAATCAAGTGTCATTGTTTTTTCAGTGATTTCTTCATCAGATAAAATGGTAACTGCCCGATCATTTTTAACATTAGATTTACCACTATTACTGACAAGCCAAATCAATAATGATAAAATGATACCTATACCGATAATTATCAAAGCAACTTTAAAAACCGGGCCGGCATTATTAAACCAGCTTCCTGTACCAGGATCAATGTTTATATTCTTCTTTTGATCATTATTGTCTTTCTCAACTTCTTTTTCTTGAAATTTATAGTTGACTCCCTTTGACACCTCTTCCAGATCGTCCTGATCAAGAATTAGAGTGTCCTGTGCTTTTAGAGAAGTAATACTTATTAAAGCTGAAAAAATAAAAAAATAAAAAATCCCGGTTTTACTCATCCCTCGTTTCTGATTAAGCTATGAATTTTATCACGTAAGCCATTTGATTCTGTTATCTCTCTATAAGAATAAAATACCTGTAATTGTAAAAAAAAGAATAAGGTTGAAATAATAGCAACTTTAAACAGGTCTATACTTAGTAAATATATTGAATTAAAAATTTCATAACTTTCAAATTGCTCAAAATGCATACTTATTAAATAATTCACAAAAGATTCTGCCCCAAGTAGAAAATCTATTAAATATAAAATTACATATGAAAAGAATAACCAGCTAAGTCCTACTAATAGAACTGATGTAAAATTATATCTAAGTACTTTAAATCCTGACCCTATCATTTCAAAAAAACTATAATCACCGGATGCAGAAGCGAAAACAGGAATGATCAGAAGTGGGAAAATTATTATTCCCGCAAAAGCTATAAGATGAAAGTTAAAAGTTAGCAGAACACATATTATTGAAAATGCAATTAAACAATGTAGAAAAACCTGAACTGGCTTGATTTTGAGATTCAAATTACGATATACCAATTTTTGTGAGTAGTAGCCTATAAATGAAGTTGTAAGGACAAAAACTAGAAGCCATATTATGTTTAACTCTTCAAAGCGAGCCACCAGGGTACTGGAATAATAATAGTTATAAATAGAGAAAAAGTCATTCTTTAAAACTTGGTCTATATTAAGAATTGCCCATGTTAATCCAGAAATTATAAAAACAAGTAAAGAATAGGCTATTATTAATTTCTTAAAATTTGTCTTTACCAGATAAAAAGAATCAGTAATAATTAGACCTGGGCTTTTAATCTGGTTTTTAAGTTTAAATTCATGGTTAGTAGTTAAAGGAACTTCAATTTTTTCTTCCTTTAGCTGTGATGTTTTATTTAAAAACCAAGGATACACTATAAAATAACCTATCATCAATATTGCACAAACGAGAATAAACAATAACCTAAAGGCAATAGGTGTATCGTCAAACCTGGTTATAAAACTCTCGATAAAAGCTGCTATAAAAACAAACGGAGCAGTTCCAACAATGATTTTGGTAGATCTTTTTGCCTGGATTAAAAAGGACTGCAACCTTGAATAAGTTCCAGGAAACATCCATCCTTTACCTAAGACCAAACCAGCAGCACCAGCTAAAACTATACATGAAATCTCAATGGTACCATGAACCCAGATTGTTGAAAAGGATTCCCAGAACAATCCTTTTTCAATGAAAAAGTATTGAAATGATCCAATCATTATTCCATTATAAAGAAGAATAATAAAAGTACCTATTAAAGAAAAAATCCCAAAGAGATAAGTTTTGGCCATAACCATGATGTTATTAAAACTAATCCCAACAAACATGGAAAGTTCATTTGAATCTTTATAAACACCCATAGGATCTCCGGCAGCAATATTTTCTTCTGTCATAGAAACATATTCCGGACCAAGAATTTGCTGTACAAAATCAGGTTGATAATGAGCACAAAATGCACCAACCATAAAAAACATCCAGAACAAAATAAAGGAAGCTAAAACTTCTTTTCTCGAATTCCACATAGTTTGTGGAAGATCAAATTTCCAAAAATTCAGGAATCTGTTCATTCCTGTTTTTTTGTTCTTATTGAGGCTGTGGTAAAGTTTCTGGCTTATATTATTAAGATAGACCCGAATCATCCGATTTGGATAATGAGATCTGGAATAGCTCAAATCATCAGTAATTTCAATATAAAGCTTGTGAAATTCATCAGGATTTGAACCTGAAGTTTTCGATAACCTTTCAAAATACTGCCACTTTTCTTTATTTTGTCTGATAAACTCCGATTCGCGCATGGGTCGAAGATACACTAATTAGACATAAAAATGCAAACGATAGAAATTAATACCAGTCAAAATGTTATCATAAGATATGAGCTGGCGGGAGCTAAATACCGAATTATAAGCTACTTAATTGATATCTTAATAATTTCTATTGGTCTCGGTCTGCAATTTGCGATTCTTAATGCTGCGATAGGAAAATATATGGAAGAAGTATTTTTGGCCTTCCTTTTTCCTCAAGCGGTTTTTTACAGTTTATTCTTTGAAATAATACTTAATGGCCAAACTCCTGGAAAAAAAATATTAAAGATTCAAGCAGTGAAAATAACTGGTGAACAAGCCTCATGGGGAGATTATTTTTTAAGATGGGCTTTAAAACCTGTTGATGTTATATTAACACTTGGATCTATAGCAATATTATCAATTACATCTACTAAATATGCTCAAAGATTAGGAGATATTGCTGCCAACACAACAGTAATCAAATTATCTCCTAAGTATAATATTTCTCTTGATGATATTTTAAAACTATCGGATAGATCAAATTACGAACCTATGTTCCCCCAGGTAACATCATTGAATGATGATTATGTACTTGCTCTTAAAGAAATTAAGGAAAGAACAAATCAGTACAATAATGATGTAAACAGAAAATTATATCAGGAAATGGTAGATGATTTGGTGAGCAGACTCGAAATAAAAAGAAACGAACTCAAATTCAGAAATAAAGATGAGTTCGTTTCAAAAATTATTGATGACTATGTTTCTCTGACCAGGTAATCAGAAAAATTAGATTTCTTTTCGGAATATCTCTTCAAGTTTTTCATTTAAGCTTTCCCCACGTAATCCTGATGCAATGATCTTTCCATCAGGATCAATAAGTACAGTATGGGGTATAGAGTTGACTACATATTTTTGTGCAGCTTCATTTCCCCAGCCCTGAAGGTCTGATACGTGAGCCCAGTTAATATTATCTGCCTCGATGGCACTTACCCATGCCTTTTCATTTTGATCTAATGAAACACCAAAAATCTCAAAATCTTCTCCTTTAAATCGGTCATATAATTTCACCATATATGGATTTTCTTTTCTACAAGGACCACACCAGCTTGCCCAAAAATCAATCAAGACATACTTACCTCTGAAATCAGACAAATTAAGTGTATCACCTTCAGGAGTTTCCTGTGATATTTCCGGAGCCATATTTCCTGTTTTTACAACTTGTAATTTTTCCAGACGATCATTCAGGTACTCCATTACCTTTGTGTCCTGCTGAGATGATCCTACTAAACTTACTAAGCTATCTAGTTGCTCGTAATTTTTCCCATACATTAATTCCGTACGTATTAAAAGAGGAGAAATATATGAATCAGGATTTTCATCAATAAAATCTTTTACAAGATCGACTCTTTCATCATAAATTTTTGTTAGCTGATTTCTAATATCATTTTTTTCTTTCTCTGTACCAATACTATCAGCCCGATAATACTCTCTTATCAGGGAATCGTATGTTTCAGCTTTATAATTATTTTTTGTATCCTGAAATGTTATATACTCATTATGGATCTCGGATCCTTTTACTTCAATTGATTTTTCCCTGTTTCTGGGATCAATAAATATATCTATTGTATCAGGAGTTAGAATTATATGATTAAATCGAAGGTTTTGTTTACCAATCTGAATACCTACAGCTTCCGGTCCTTTCCAATCTAATACAAAATTAAACTTACCGGAATCAAGCATTACTGAATCAATGGCCCCGTCTCCTGGATTTATGCTGGAATAGAGATAAACCATTTCCCTGTCACCTACATTCATCACAGAACCATTCAGCACTAGCTGATCATTTACTGTTTCTTCTGATTCTTCTTTATTGTTACATGAAAAAAGAATGAAAACAGATAGTAAAAAATAAAAGTATTTTAAATTCATAATAATATTGCAGTTAATTTAATTTCTATTCCTAAATATAGATTAATTATAGTAATGTCCCAGATCTGAAACATTAAAACGCTCAATTCTACCTCCATTAAATTCATAATAACACCCCATAGCTGAAGCTGTATGGCATGAATGAACTGGTAATATACCTATTACATCTCCAGGTGATGGCAAATCGTGTTCTTCAGCCCATCTAATGACGCCATGTTCCTGGGAAAGTTTATAAACGTTTCCTACTATATCCACATCCCAATTACTGTCATTGATCTTTACTACCTTACCATAGCAATCTTCATCTCCGGGAAGATAATCCTTAGCTAAATGTACCGCTCCTCCATATGAAATAACTCTCCTTGAATCTTCGTATACCGCAACAACAGGTGATGAAAGACAAATAGCGATATCATTTAATTTGCACGCCTCATAAGTATGTTGCATTAAATCATAGAAAACGAAA
The DNA here is from genome assembly GCF_026241165.1 of Mangrovivirga halotolerans. GTDB lineage: Bacteria > Bacteroidota > Bacteroidia > Cytophagales > Cyclobacteriaceae > Mangrovivirga > Mangrovivirga halotolerans. The sequence continues at coordinate 250,855 of NZ_JAPFQN010000005.1, forward strand.
TTACCAGGGCGCAATTCATCTACCTCTTCAAAATAATCAAATGATGAACAAGAAGGCGTATCACCATAAGACACTTTGATATCTTCGCTATATTGTCTTAGGATTGATTTTAATTCTTTAATTATCTTTATTGCCTCAATATGCTTTTTTTCTTGTTGATCAACATCGTTAATATAAAGGTCTCCTTTATGGATCATTAATCCCTTAAAGTTTAAATACCGATGTTCATTAACTCTTTTTATTACTTCAATGGCTTGATCCTTATTTTTATAATCTATTCCACTTCTGTAATAATTTATATCTGTTTCTATCCATACATCAATTTCAGATTTTGCTTCTTCCATCAACTGATCCAAAACTTTAATATCAGAGATACAAATGCCCAGTCTGATTCTACTACCTAGATCATTTATTAACTTCATTTCCCTGAGGTTGACTGGAAAAGCGATCAAAATGTCTTTCCATCCGTACCTTGCAAAATATTCTGCCATTTGGGGAGAAGAAACTGCTATTTTATTTACTCCTAATTCACGTATCCAATCTCCAATTTCAACTGATTGATGAGTCTTAAAATGAGGCCTAAGGTCCTTTTTGAGGTTAGAAGCCTTTTGCTTCATTCTTTTGACATTATTTATAACCTTTTCTTTATCTACCAGAAGTGCGGGATAATCGAATTTCATAGCATTATTATTTATCATAAAGTAAGCTCATTAAATATAAATTACCTTTATTTGTGTCCAAAATTATGAAGACACTATTATCGATCGATATTGGTAACTCAGACATGGTTGTCGGTTTATGGAGAGACGACAAAATAGAATTCATTTGGAGGACTCCTTCTTCTAAAGAGAAAAACCCGGAAGCCTTTCAAATGATATTCCGTGAATGGCTCCTTGAATCTGATATAAAAATCAGTGAAGTTGATTCGATCTCATTAAGTAGTGTAGTCCCGGAATTATCTGATACAATCAGCGCCGCTGTAAAAGGATTATTTGAAATTAATCCCTTGATTATTGGCCCTGATGTCTATAAAAAGATCCCGATTTCAACAGAAAGACCGACTGAGATAGGATCAGACCTGATGTGTAATGCTTTGGCCGCATACATCAGGGCAGGAAGAAAAGCATGTATAGTGGTAGATTTTGGTACCGCTTTAACATTCACCTCTGTAAATAATGATGGCAGTGTGGCAGGAGTTGCAATAGCTCCTGGTTTAAAAACTGCGATCAAAGCACTTACTCAAAATACAGCTAAATTACCTGAAGTCCCTCTTGAGATGCCATCATCTGTTCTGGGTAAAAATACGGTACATGCAATTCAAGCTGGAATCCTTAGTGGATATACCGGCCTTGTTGAAAAAATGGTTTATTTGATCAAAGATGAACTCAAAACTCCCATGAACGTCTATGCAACAGGTGGTTTATCCTCTATTTTATCACCGTTAAAAGATAGTTTTGATATAGTTGATGTAAATCTTACTCTCGATGGCCTCCGTCTGATGAATTATTTTTACGAAAAATAAAACCGTAATCGTTTGATTTACAGCTGGATTATCTTTTTATCAATTTTTCATTAATTTCTTTTAATAAATTTCAATTTTTAAGTTATCAATCTATTAAAAATACAGTTAAGGGTTGAAATAATTAAAATTTGATGGTTCTTTGAATAAAAATTCAATCCATCATGAGTATCAAAAAGCAGTATTTAAAGAGCAAGCCTGAATGTAAAGTAACTTTTTTAATTCCTAAGGAATTAGGTAAAGGTGCACAAACCGCAAGTATCGTAGCAGATTTTGCAGATTGGGACAAAGATGCCATCCCGATGAAAAAACTTAAAACAGGTGAATTTAAAGTAGTAAAAAATCTAAAAGCAGGAGGGGAGTACCAGTTCAGATATTTGATCGACGGAAAAAACTGGGAAAACGATCCTGAAGCTGATAAATATGTACCGAATAATTATACTTTTGAAGATAATTCAGTAGTAATTGTATAAAAATAAAGCCCGGTTGGTCCGGGCTTTATTTTTTATTTAACACCTTCCCTTATGCCATCAGGGTTTAAATTTAATTCCTTTGCAAGAGCCTCAATTAAATAAATTTTATCCTGCATAAACGGATCATAGCCTCTTATTAAATTAAATGTGAGGTTTTGTATCTTCTTAAAATTACTTTCCAGTCCAATAGACCTCATCAAAACTATAGATCTTCTTATATCATCGATTAAAGATTCATCCTCAGGCTTCTCTATAAATTCATTTAACATAGATAGAAGCTTATTATTAACTAGTGGATTAAGAATAATATTATTTACTGATACATTCCATTTTATAGCATCCCGAACTGTGCTTTCCAGCTTATTCATATCTAGTTTATAGCTTAGAAAGATCTTCTTTAATTCACTTTGAACTACACCTTCTATATTCCTTTGTAATGCTAATGGGATATGCAGACCACTGTTTTTCATTACGTTAAGTAAATTATAGTTTCTTTCATAAATGCGGCGGTATGAAGCCTCGGCCTGACCAATGCTTTCTTCAAGGACTGTATCCAGAAGCTTATTTTGCTCATCTCTGAACATATCGAAGAAACTAAAATTTCTCGATTTGAAATTCGCCCTTATAATGTCTATCGTTTTGGAAAGATTACCTTTATTAAATTCATTTCTAATTGATTTAGCTACCTTATCGAAAGATTCATCATCCAACTTATTAGAAGAACTACCGAATAACTGGTGTTGCCCCAGATATACTATCACAAACCAGAATACCTTTTCACTTTGAGTTACTTTACTAACTACTTTGGTTTTTCCGAGTGCCAATTTCTGGATTCCTGCTTCATATCTTTTATAGATCTCACTTTCACAATCATAGTTTAAAACAGAAAGCATTGCAGGATTATCCGCAAAAAGGGAGTTTACCGCATAATGAAGACCAATATTCGTTAATGTAAGCCTTCCGCTTCTTACATGATTTTCATAAATATCCTTTCCAGATCCGTATGCTTCAATATTACTTTTTGCAACACCAAGTCTTTTAGCGAATTCTTTTTCAAGCTTTATTTTAGCTTCACTTTCTGCTAATTGAATAGCACGGTCAGCATATTGAAGTATCTGAACAGTTTCAATGCCTGATAATTCATCAAAGAACCAACCGCAACTTGTAAACATCAACAGGCTTTGTCTTTGAAGTTCTAAAAGCCTTAATAAATGAGTTTTTTCCTTTTGATCTATTGGTATTCTTTCTACATGTTTACTAATGAATCTATCTACCGAACTTTTAGACCGATCTAATAAAACTTCAATATATTTATCTCTTAATGTCCATGGATCAGTTTCAAATTTTTTCATTTCGGACTCATAGGCATCGGCTAATTCATCTCTGAGCCAGTTTAATGAATCTCTTAATCCACTTCGCCACTTTTGATTCCACTCAGGATGTCCTCCGGTGCTACATCCACAATCAGATTTCCATCTTTCAACTCCATGAACACAGCTCCAGGAGCTATCCTCATGAATCTCAACTTCATGAACAGGAGGATTGACATCAAGATATTGTCCGTAATTCGTTAGTTCAATATCCTGTGTTGTTTCAATTTTCCTCAGACAATAAGCCAGAGCCATTTCTCCATAACTATGATGATGACCATAACTTTCGCCATCTGTTGCAACATGAACAAGTTGACTTTCTTTATCACCTTCGTCAAAGGAACTGGTTAAATGCGCAGCGAATTTTTCTCCATCAGACAATAATCCTTTAAAAGCAATTTCTTGTGAACGATCCCCGTCGTAAAAAAATAAATTCATTTTTCGTCCAGATGGCAGATTGATATAGTAAGATTTTCTTGTGTTTATTCCATCCTTCCATTCGGTTTCGCCTTCCTTCCTGAACCTCTTGGCCTGTCGTGGAGCCAGTAAAGTATATTTAATACCATGCTTAGCCATTAGATCCAGAGATTCCAAATCAACAGCAGTTTCTGCCAGCCACATTCCCTCTGGTTTTCTTTTATACCGGTATTCAAAGTCCTGTATACCCCAAATAATCTGCGTTTCTTTGTCCCTGGTATTAGCAAGTGGCATAATGATATGATTATATACCTGGGCCATCGCTGATCCATGTCCATTGAAGCGGGTCATACTTTCTATATCAGCGTCAAGTATACCTTTATAAGTTGAAGGTTCATGTTCTTCCATCCAGGAAAGAAGCGTAGGACCGAAATTGTAACTTATTTTACTGTAGTTATTTACGATATTAATGATCTTACCCTCCTCATCCAGCACCCTTGCTTGTGCATTTGGTGCATAGCATTCAAAATTAATTCTCTCATTCCAATCATGAAATGGAAAAGCAGATTCCTGGACTTCTATTTTCTCCAACCAGGCATTTTCTCTTGGCGGTTGATAGAAATGCCCATGTATACATATATATTTCTTCATTTATTTCTTTCTTAAAATACTAACTCCCAAAGGGGAAAGGTTCAGCTTTAATTTATGCTGATGACCATGGATTTCACCTTTCGATGTTTTCAGGGAGCCTCCATTATACAGGTCACTTCCCCCATACTTTTTGTAATCAGAATTTATTACTTCTTCATATTCTCCTTCATAAGGTACTCCTATTTCATATTTTTCTCTTGGCACAGGAGTGAAATTTATTGCTACAAATAATGTATCCTCCCTGTAATGCCCTTTTCTCATAAATACAATCACTGAATTTGCAGCATCTGTATAATCGATCCACTCGAATCCTTCAGCACTGAATTGCTTTTCATACAGGCCAGGAGAATTCTTGTATAAATTATTAAGATCCTTAACCCATTCAGTTATACCCTGATGATACTTGTGCTCAGTAAGCCACCAATCTAAACTCTTATCATGTTTCCATTCTTCACTTTGGCCAATTTCACCACTCATGAATACTAAATTTGTACCGGGATGAGTGTACATATAGCCATATAAACACCTTAGATTAGCAAACTTTTGCCATTCATCTCCCGGCATTCTTGCTAAAAGTGAACCTTTACCATGGACTACCTCATCATGCGAAAGAGGAAGCATAAAGTTTTCGGTAAAAGCATAAGTCATGCTGAATGTAATCTCATTTTGATGATGTTGCCTGTAAAGAGTATCCTTGCTAAAATATTCCAAAGTATCATTCATCCAACCCATCATCCACTTCATTCCAAAACCAAGACCACCCAGATAGGTAGGCTTGGTCACCATAGGCCAGGAAGTACTTTCTTCAGCAATAGTTTGAACACCTTCAAAATTTGCATAAACAGTTTCATTCATTTCCTTCATGAAATCAATTGCTTCCAGGTTTTCTCTGCCTCCATATTTATTGGGTATCCATTCGCCTTCTTTTCTGGAATAATCCAGGTAGAGCATAGAGGCGACAGCATCTACCCGAAGCCCATCAGCATGAAACTTTTCAAACCAGAAACATGCATTGGAAATAAGAAATGATTTCACTTCACTTCTGCCATAATTAAAAATATAGCTATTCCAATCAGGATGATATCCCTGACGGGGATCTTCATGTTCAAAAAGATGGGTACCATCAAAACGGTGTAGGCCATGCGCGTCATTTGGAAAATGGGAGGGAACCCAATCAAGATAGACCCCTATACCTTCTTTATGGAAGCTATCCATCAGATGCATGAAATCCTGAGGTGTTCCATATCTTGATGATGGCGCAAAATAGCCTGTTACCTGGTAACCCCAGCTACCAAAAAACGGATGTTCCATAACAGGCATAAATTCAACATGGGTAAATCCAAGATCCTTTATGTACGGCACCAAATCTTCTGCTAATTCTTTATATGAAAAAGATCGGTTATTCTCTTCATATTTTCTTTTCCAGGAACCAAGATGTACTTCATACACACTGATTGGACGATCCAGTGAATTGATTTCCTTGCGCTTACTCATCCAATCTTCATCTTTCCATTTATAATCAATATCCCACACTACTGAAGCAGTATTCGGTGGAACTTCCCAAAAAATTGCGAAGGGGTCTCCTTTTTCTAATATTTCTCCTGAGTGTTGATTGTGAATGCGATATTTATAAATAGTTCCTTTATCAATTCCCGGAATAAATCCTTCCCAGATACCAGAACCATCCCATCTGGGAAATAAATAATATTTATCTCCATTCCAGTCATTAAAATCACCAATCACACTTACTTTAGAAGCATTTGGAGCCCATACAGCAAAATAAGCCCCATTCTGGCCCTCACTTTCAATTAATCGGCTACCCAGTTTTTCATATAGCTTAAAATGCTTGCCAGTATTAAATAGACCTATATCAAAATCAGTTAGTAAGGAATATCCCTGAACCTGATTATCTGGTGATTCATGATTATTTTTCATTTTCTTCAATTTTTAATATTTGCATTATTCCCTTTAAAGGGATTATTGCCCAGTCTGGCCTGGCATTCAGTTCATACCCTAGCTCATATACAGCCTTTTCAAGTAAGTGATACTTTAAAAGATATTTTATCTCATCATTATATCCGATATCCAGATTATTTTTAAATGCAATCCGGCAGTATTTATCCATGAATACATTAGTAATCACTCTGAATAATTTTGAACCTAATAGAGAACAATCTTCCTTATTATCCTGATACTTCTCTGATTTGAATAAGGTAGCATAAATTGCATAGTGAAAAGATCGAAACATACCTGCCACATCTTTTAACGGAGATTGTTTTACTTTTCTATCTCTGATAGTACTTTCAGGTTCACCTTCAAAATCTAAAATAAAAAAATCATTATCCGTAAGTAACACCTGACCTAAATGATAATCACCATGTATTCTGATTCTTTTACTATTTAGCTTTAGCTCATCAAATGATAAAATATGCTTAATGATATCAGATTTATGTGCTATAAACTCATGCGCATAATCCAAACCATCTCCCTCGAGCTTATGGAGGTTAGATTCAAGCATATTATACCGATTCTCAAAAATATAAATAAGGCGATTTTTTAACCAGACACTATAATCACCATTGTATGAACGGGGCACAAAATGCCTGTCTATTTTATTCGAAGCTAAGGCGACATGCATTTGGGCAGTTCTCTTCGCCAGGATCTCTATTATATCTAAAAAGTCGTTTCCTATTAATTTTCTATATTCAGCAGGTATAGAAGATGCTTTCATTCTTTTTAAATATTTCAATTTTGGTAATTCTGAAATATTTAAATCGGAAGAAAGAAAATTATCAAAAGCTGTTTCTATCTTTTTTAACATGTAATCCCATCCCTCACCATTATTCGGGATCAGTTCAGTCATTAAAGCTATTGATACAGTAAAATTACCTGAACGCACCCAGGAAACACTTCCCCCATAACTTGGTGCATGAGAAAATTCAGCAAATTCAGATAAAAACCGTACAAGCTCATGATCCGGATTATGATCCATGAACAGCTTCCTGTATATTTTTAAAATATACCTGTCATTATAAATGATAGAGGTATTACTCTGTTCTACATTAAGAAGTTGGCTGTGAATCTTATCATCTTCATCTTCAGTCATTATCTTTCCACCTTCAAAAACAAAGTAATTGTCAACCCCAATATTGATCTGACTTGATTTTATTATATGATTAAAAAGAGCATTTCTGTAATCTTCAAGATATACAGCTTCTACTAAATATCCTGATTTTCCTTCGATCACACATCTTCCTAATATTTGAATATTCTCTTCTTCAGGAAGTTCGGTTACAAAAGAAAGGGGCAACAAATAGGTTTCAGTATATCCAGGTTCGTAAATCACCTCAACTATCACGTGATAATAATATCCAAAGTCTGTTGGTAAGGGTAAAATTCTTTCAATTTTAAAAACTTTTACCGGGGTACTTTTCCCTGCAAACCAACGACGATTTGTAATATACTGAGGCACCCAGTCTTTGATAAAAGCATCACGAAACAAGGGGTCCTTAAAAACCTCTTGCCATTTATGGGTCGTATGTACTGCTCTTACCAAGGTTTCCATTAGTGACTTATTTTTAACAAATGAAAGGGGAGAGATGCGGGATTAAGTTCAACAAAATTCCATTCTTTATCCCATAGATATGAGTTTTCTGATAAAAGATCAGTTACAGTAAAATGATGCCCGGCTTCATAACCGAGAATATCCAGGGGCAATTGTAACCAACCTGATTGTGTATAATGTGGATCCAGATTTACAACCATCAGCAACTGGTCCTTCTTATCATCTGATTCCTTATAGTATGCTATTATTTGTTCGTTATCTACTTCACATTTCCTGTAATTAAAGGTGTCCTGTAACGCAGGATGCACTTTTCTGAACTCATTAATTTTCTTGATGATATGTTTTAATTTTGTATCTATCTTCCACTCCCAGGTTTTCGTTTCATATTTTTCTGAGTTCATGTATTCTTCTTTTCCTGGATAAGCCTCATGAATCATATTTTCAAAAACAGGTCCGTAGATTCCATAATTTGAAGACAATGTTGCAGCCATGAAATAGCGGGTCATAAAATTCGCTGGATAACCACTTTGTAAAGAATATGGATTAATATCCGGAGTATTTGGCCAAAAATTGGGTCGAAAATAGTATTTACCCATCCCATTAACCAATTCGTCCATATACCTTTCTATATCATCTTTATTGTTACGCCATGTATAATAAGTATATGACTGTGTAAAGCCTACTTTTGCTAATTCGTGCATTACCCTGGGTCTTGTAAAAGCCTCAGACAGGAAAATAATATCTGGATATTTACTTTTAACCTCGTTAATAATCCAATGCCAAAATCGATAAGGTTTTGTATGAGGATTATCCACCCTGAATATAGTAATACCAGCATCAATCCAATATTCGAGTATAGAATAAAGCTCTTTCCATAAATTTTTCCAATCATTTGTTTCAAAATTAATTGGTAGGATATCCTGATATTTTTTTGGTGGATTTTCTGCATACTGAACAGAACCATCAGCTCGCCAATTAAACCATTCAGGGTGTTCTTTTACGTAGGGGTGATCAGGAGAACATTGTAAAGCGAAATCCATTGCAACCTCAATTCCATACTTTTGTGCCTCAGATATTAGTTTCTTGAAATCATCTATTGAACCAAGTTCCGGATGCAGAGATTTATGTCCTCCTGTTTCATTACCTATTGCCCACGGACTTCCTACATCATTTTCTTCAGCAGTTACAGTATTATTTTTACCCTTACGGTGAGAAATACCAATTGGATGAATTGGTGGCAGATATAATACATCAAATCCTAATTCAGCTAAATAAGGTAGTCTTTTGATACAATCTTTGAAATTACCATGTGTATCTGAATAGTCGCCTGCTGATCGTGGAAAAAATTCGTACCAGCTACTAAACAAAGCTTTACGCCTGTCAATATAAACTTTCAGATCATTATCATAAACTGTTTTAAACTCCTTTTGGGGATATTTTTTTAATAAGAAAAGTAACTTATCACTCAAAGCATAATCAATAGTCTCCGGGTTTTGACTTCCCTCATTAAATAATTGAATTCCTTTTTCCAGGTATTTCTTTTCACTTTTATTTACACTTTGTAGAATTGCTTTCAGATGCTTCACCCCATCTAATAGTTCTACATTAACAGCTTGGCCATCCTCAACCTTTCGTCGTAATTCAGATTGCCAGTTTAGTGCATGGTCTACCCAACCTTCGAGCTTAAATTCATAAAAACCCTGCTTTTCAGGTAAAAATTCCGCATACCAATGATCGTTTATAACAAAAATCAAAGGAGTTTCTGCCCATGATCTTGAGTTTGTATGTTTATATAATAATGAACCATTTACAACATCGTGACCATCACCGAAAAGATCGCATTCAACTTTTATCTTTTTCCCTACGATACCTTTCGCATAATACTCACCATTATTAATCTCAGGAATTACAGATTCAATAATTACTCTGCTTTGTCCCTTGTAATTTTTCATTATTGACTAGTTAATTTATTAGTATAATATATTATGTTCAATACAAGATAACAATAATAAAAATGCTTTAACACCTATATATAAGTGAATATTTTACGCAAACGATTTAAACCAAAATTTAGATGAATACAGGCGAATATGAATTACACAGAATGTAACAATCGATTGATAATTATAGTTAAATAGACATGGAAAAAGTTAAAATGAATTTCGTCGATAAAGACCATAATTTTGAAATAGAAGTAGATGACAAGGAATGGGAAAAACGTCTTGGACCTACAAGATATTTTATTTGCCGTGAAGCAGGGACCGAAAGACCTTTTACTGGAGAATATAATGACCATAGAGAAAAAGGCATTTATTACAGTGCTGCAACACTTGAACCGCTATTTGATTCAAAAGATAAATTTGAAAGTGGTTGCGGATGGCCATCTTTTACTAAACCTATAACCGAAGATGCAGTGGTATACCGTGAAGACCGCAGCCACGGTATGCATAGAATAGAAGTATTAGATGCAAAATCAGGTAGTCATCTCGGTCATGTATTTAATGATGGTCCTGAGCCCACAGGTTTGCGTTATTGCATAAATTCTGCGGCATTGATTTTTGTAAAAGAAGGGGAAAGCAAACCGGAGTTCACCCCGTTTTAGGTATAAATCAGGTAACCTCCAGTGTAATAATATCAGAAGATTTCAACCCTCGTTTTCTATCAAAATTAAATTATTCATGTTTTCAAAAGGAAAAATGATATCACTAGCGATGATGGTTTGTCATTTTTTGACATTATCTGATATTTATCGCCTTCCATCGAATATTGTACCGATGTAAGTTAATTCTCAATTCAGGGTGGTTGGTGAATACAATTACTGGTTTCTTTGTAATCGTTGTGCATGAGGAAAGGAAGATTTACTTGTTTGACTATTACTTTTTAAACCTAATTAACTTTTTTATGAAAAAGATTTTCGCACTTTTAACTTTAGTTTCTTTAGGGTTAACCTCATGCGGTTATTACACTTGCCCTACATATGCTGATACGACAACACCTGTTGAAAAAACACAGCAAGTTGAAGTAGAAGAGATGACAGAGGGGGAAACAGTGAATGGTTAAGTGAAATAACGACACGATTATACCAAAAGGTTTTCCCCGTAGGAAAACCTTTCTTTTTTTATATACCTGCCTATTTAAAATTTAGCTCAATTTCATCTCTTTTTAAGTTGCTATGCGTATTTTCGCATTAATATCAGTAAAGAAAAAAAGCATATGTCTACTAAAGAGGGAGATAAGAAAAAAAAGTCACTCAACTTTATTGAGCAAAGAATTAATCACGACAATAAAACAGGGAGATACGACAATAAAGTACATACTCGTTTTCCTCCTGAACCAAACGGTTATCTTCATATTGGGCACGCAAAATCAATCTGCCTGAATTTTGGTGTTGCCGAAGATTACCAGGGAAAGACCAACCTGCGATTTGATGACACGAATCCTTTGAAAGAATCGACTGAATATGTCGATGCGATTAGAGAAGATGTGAAATGGCTTGGCTTTGACTGGGATGAAAGGGAATTTTTTGCTTCAGATTACTTTGATCAGCTTTATGATTATGCAGTGCAATTAATCAAAAAAGGCAAAGCTTATGTTGATGATCAGTCTGTAGAAGAGATTGCCGAGACCAGAGGTACTCCAACAGTTCCGGGTAAAGAAAGCCCGTACAGGAACAGATCTGTGGAAGAAAATCTGGAACTCTTCGAAAAAATGAAAAATGGAGAATTTCATGATGGTGAAAAAATCCTTCGTGCAAAAATCGATATGTCGAGTCCTAATATGCATATGAGGGACCCGGCCTTATACAGAATCAGAAAAGTAGATCACCATCGTACCGGTAGTGAATGGTCGATTTATCCAATGTATGATTTTGCACATTGCTTATCAGATAGCCTTGAGGGGATAACACATAGCTTATGTACTCTTGAATTTGAGGTACACAGACCATTATACGATTGGATTCTTGATGAATTGGAGGTATTTCATCCTCAACAAATTGAATTCGCAAGATTAAATCTGAATTATACGGTGATGAGTAAGAGAAAATTACTCGAACTTGTTGAAGGAAATTATGTTTCCGGATGGGATGACCCGAGAATGCCTACTATTAGTGGCATGAGAAGAAGAGGTTATACTCCAGATTCTATTAGAAATTTTTGTGAGACTATTGGTGTTGCCAAACGTGACGGGATAGTAGATATTGCTCTGCTTGAACATAGCGTTCGCGAAGATCTGAATAAAAAGGCAAATCGGGTAATGGGAGTACTCAACCCTGTAAAAGTGATAATCACTAACTATCCGGAGGGAGAAACAGAAGAACTTCCTGCAATCAATAATCCTGAGGATGAAAGTGCGGGTAAGAGATTACTTCCATTTGGAAGAGAGATTTATATTGATAAAGCTGACTTCATGGAAGACCCACCACGAAAATTTTTCCGCCTGGGTCCGGGAAGAGATGTTCGCTTGAAGTATGCATATATCATTACTTGTGATGATTACAAGAAAAATGAAGATACTGGTGAAATAGAAGAAATTTATTGCACCTATCATAAAGACAGTAAGTCAGGACAAGACACCAGTGGCATCAAGCCCAAAGGTACTTTGAGCTGGGTTCATGCAACAAGTGCCCTGGATATTACCGTTAATATGTATGACAGGCTATTTAATGTTGAAGCCCCTTCAGCTGATAAAGAGAAGGATTTTAAGGAATTTCTTAATCCGGAAAGTTTAGCAGTAGCAAAAAATGCAAAAGTTGAACCTTCAGTTAAGGGTGCCAAACCAGGTACAACTGTTCAGTTTGAAAGACAAGGATATTTCTGTGTAGACCTTGATTCCACCGAAGATAATCTTATATTTAACAGGACAGTTACTTTAAAAGATAGCTGGGCTAAACATAAAGGAAAAAAATAACCACACGCAATGAATAATCAACTCAAATTAATCTGCTTGTTGTTTTTATCATCCGTCATTTTAAATGCTCAGGATGATAAAGAGAGTGCACTGACTAAACAAGTCAATAATGTAATTGATAAAAATGAGTCAAAAAACTGGGTTTACAGACTTTCTTCTGATGAGTTTGGAGGTAGAGGAACAGGTACGCCAGGAATAGACTCTGCCGCCAAAATGATTACTTCTTATTGGAAAGAGCTTGGCATTATGCCAATGGGAAGCACTGATTCTTATAAGCAATATGTAGGGCTTAGAAAGTCGATGCCTGGCAAGCAAAAATCCGTTTTCCAGATTGATGAAAACACTTATACCCAAGGTGAACAACTATTATTCTTTACGGGAGCAGGATCGTATGATGCTGAGATAGTCTTTGTCGGACATGGATCTGAGGATGTATTGAAAAACTTAAACATTGACGGTAAAATAGTTATGTCATGGGCTGGTTCAGAGGAAAACCAGCACCCAATGGCAATGCTCGAAGCCAGTAGTAAAAAGATCGATCTGGTTAAAGAAAATGGAGGTGTAGCACTTATTGAGCTATATAAATCTGATAAAGTACCCTGGCCTATAATTGTTAGAAATCTTAACAAAGAACAAGTGGTATTAGATCAGGGTAATGAAACATTCCCATATGGATGGCTGAATTACAATAATGATACAATGCATGCCATGATCACTGAGATAAAGCAAGGTGAGGATACGAATGCATCGATCACAGCTTATAGTAATTCAGAAAAGATTGATGCTTACAACCTGGTTGGAGTGATTGAGGGAACAGACCCTCGATTAAAAGAAAAATATATCGCTGTTACTGCACATTACGATCACCTGGGTACCGGCAGATCGATTGAGGGTGACTCTATATACAATGGCGCACGTGATAATGCATTAGGCATTGGAGCTATAATGAATGCAGCTAAATTTTTCACTGAACACCCACCAAAAAGATCAATTATCCTTATTGCATTTACAGCTGAGGAGATGGGGCTACTGGGAAGTATCTGGTATGCTGATCACCCAGTAATTCCATTAGAGAAAACAGTATATAATCTAAATGCGGACGGAGCTGGATACAATGATACTACCAGAGTAAGCGTAATTGGATTAAACAGGACTAATGTAAAAAACTACATCTATAATGCCGCCAATGCTCATGGTTTAGAAGCAGGTGATGACCCGGCTCCTGAACAAAACCTATTTGACAGATCTGATAATGCATCATTTGCACGAAAAGGTGTACCGAGTATTACCATGGCTCCAGGTATGAAAAGTTTTAACCAGGAAATATTTAAATATTATCACAATCCTGCTGATGAAGCTGAGTCACTTAATTTTGATTATTTAGTAAAATACTGGAGCATCTTTGTTCAAACTGCTGCAATGATTGCTAATTCGGAATTTACTCCGTACTGGATGGAAGGAGATAGCTATGAAAGTCGTGCTGACGTTTTATACGGAATAAATTAAAATATCATAAAAAGATACACAAGCCGGTTATTTTTTAACCGGCTTTTTTTATGTCTTAACTTATAAAAGTCCTATCTTTCGGACTATTATTTTAATTTGAAATGAATTCTTTGCCTAAATTTTTTGGGATCATTATTACCCTGAGTTTTTTCAATCTGCTCATTTATGGTCAAAACGGCCATCAGCGGGCAATATCTGAAGATACACTCAAATCAATAATTGATCAATTAAGAAGTTATTCTCAGGTTACTTCAAAAAAGCAATATGAATTAGCATTTCGTGGAGACTCTCTGGCCAAAATCTCAAAGGATACTTTTCACATAATAGAATTCAAAATTGAGATTGGGTATTTATATTATGTAGATACTAAATTCAATGAGGCTATAAAAGAATATGACAAAGGTTTAGCAATTGAAAAATTATCTCCAAATCACAAACAGCTTTTCGAACTTAAAAGATTGAAAAGCATAGTTTATGATCGTTTAGGTCAGTTTAAATCTGCTACTGATACCTTAATAAGTGCTCTGGAAGTAGTAATAAGTAAAAATGATACAGCAAAAATAATTAGTGGCTATAATTCACTAGGTATATTCTACAAAAGAGCTGGATACCTGGAAAATGCTGAAAAATACTATCTTAAAAACTTCGATATCTCATCAAAATGGCATGATAATCTCAGTTATTTAATTGCAGCAAATAATCTGGCCTTATTTTATAAGCATCTGAAAGAAACCACGAAAGCATATAATCTCTTAGATTCAGTTTATAGAACTACTCCCATAAAAAATAATTACTATAAGTACGGAACTATTCATAATCTGGGAGCCATATTATCAGCAGATGGTCAATATCAAAAAGCGCATGCATATTTAAAAGAAGCACTCAATTGGGCAAGAGAAAATAATATCCAATATAAAATAGCTCAAAATCTTTTTGAAATAGCTATAGTGAATTATCAGCTTAGGAACTATGAACTGGCATTAGATCAATTTAATGAGGTTCTGGCACTTTATACTCAATTAAATGACCCGGAAAGAATAATGGATACTCATTATGAATTATCCAGGGTACAAGAAGCTTTGAAAAAACCCTTTGAAGCATTAGCTAATTATAAAAAATACAGCATTCTGAATGACAGCCTTCTATCTGTTAAAAAAACGGAAGAAATTGCAATGAATGAGGCAATATTTCAAAATAAGATCCAGGGTGAACAGTTAGCTGCATTACAAATTAAAGAAGAGTTAAATGAAGAAAAGCTATTCAGTAGAAACCTCTATATAATGGGTCTTTCAGTGGTTCTTGCATCATTTATATTCATAAGTTTTATTGTCTACAGAAAAAATAAATTAATTGGGTATCAGAAAAATGAAATAGAGAAAATCAACAATGCGTTAATTAATTCAAACGAAAAAATAACTTCTCAACATGATCTGCTAATTCTAAGGAACAAAGAGGTAGAAGCTCAAAATGCTGAAATGGAGAATTTAATGGCAATTGTAGCTCATGATCTGAAATCACCATTAAATAAAATCAAAGGGCTATCTGATATCCTTAATTATACAACTCTCAATAATGATCAAAATGATATTTTATCCAAAATTCAAAATATCACTGAAGAGGGCAGGAGGTTAATTGAAGAATTAAGTTTTTTAAATAACCTGGAAGCCAATAAGAATTCAGCAAATCCAAAAGGGTTTGATCCTGTAGAATTGATAATAGAAAAAATCTCAGAATACCAGCCTGAGGCGTTAGCTAAAAGTATAGAAATTAATTATGCAATTGAATCAAACATTTCCGAGTTTTATTCAGACAGATCTTATATAGGAAGGATAATTGATAATCTATTGAGTAATGCAATTAAATTTTCCTCTTTAAATTCCAAAATTGAAGTTTTATTAACAGGACATACTAATCTTCAATTAAAAATTAGTGACCATGCTCAGGGTTTTTCGGAAGAGGATAAAAAGCATCTATTTCAAAAGTTTAAGCGTTTATCAGCCCGACCAACACATGGTGAAAGTTCAACAGGACTGGGGCTTTCCATTGTGAAATTATTGGTAGATCAATTAAACGGATCAATCAAAGTAGAAGATACGCCTGGAGGTGGAGCTACTTTTATTGTGAATTTCCCTGATTTTAAAAAAGCCGAAGCACTGAATATCAAAACAATATGAATATTTAAAATTTTATAAGGGAAAGTAATTACAAAAACTTATTGAAGTGTAAATTCAACCTAAGTAAAAATTTTAATGCAAGACCTCAGCAATCATAAAAAAATGTTTCTGTTGGTTTTCGGCTGTTCGATTGCTTTTGCTCTTATCAGACGATTTCCAGTAGAGAATATTGAATTGCTGGAAATATCAGTTTTAAAATGGATTAAAGCAGGCATAGGTCTGCTTTTTATATTTGGAACTTTCATGATCTATCGTAAATAAACCAATATGTTTTCTGATGTAGAATTCTTATCCAGGCTGCAATTTGCCTTTACTATCATGTTTCACTATATCTTTCCCCCATTCAGTATTGGTGTTGGATTATTGCTGGTGATATTTGAATCTAAATATGTCATAACCAGGAAGAAGGTTTATGAAAATATCACCAGATTTTGGATAAAGATTTTTGCAGCAAATTTTTCTGTCGGTGTGGCGTCAGGAATTGTAATGGAATTTGAATTTGGAACAAATTGGGCTCAATACTCAAGATTTGTTGGTGATGTATTCGGGTCACCATTAGCTGCAGAAGGAATTTTTGCTTTTTTTCTTGAATCGGGATTTTTAGCTATTTTATTATTTGGCTGGAACAGGGTGAAACCCGGAGTTCATTTATTTTCTACTATAATGGTAGCTTTAGGTTCTATGATGTCTGCCTTCTGGATCGTCGTTGCAAACAGTTGGCAACAAACTCCGGTAGCTTATGAACTGGTAGAATTTAACGGACACATGAGGGCAGTAATAACGGACTTCTGGGGAATGGTATTTAATCCCTCTGCTATGGTCAGGTTTGGCCACGTTCTGGTTGGAGCTTTTATTCAGGGCAGCTTTTTAGTTATTAGCGTATCAGCATATTATTTATTAAAAAATAAATATGTAGATTTTGCCAGAAAATCATTTTCAATTGCTCTTTTTATTGCTACCATCGCTTCAATATCTCAGTTATTTCTTGGTCATGAACACGGCAAGGTGGTTGCGGAATACCAACCGGCAAAATTAGCGGCATATGAAGGCCTTTATGAAACTCAAACTAATGCACCCTTATATATTATTGGATATACTGATCCAGAAACCAAAAGTACTTATGGTATAAAAATCCCGGGTATGCTGAGTTTCCTTGTGCATGGCGACACTAATGCTGAAGTTACAGGTTTAAATGCTATACCAGAAAAAGACTGGCCTCCGGCAGCAATGGTATTTCAATCTTATCATATTATGGTTGCTCTCGGCATGTTTTTTATTGCGTTGACTCTATTTAGTTGGTTCCTGTACTTTAGAAATAAACTTTTCTCCTCCAGGATCATGCTTAGAATATTTATGTTCAGTGTAGCGCTTCCGGTTATTGCCAATCAATTAGGATGGGTTTCTGCTGAAAGAGGACGGCAACCGTGGATCGTAACTGGGCTTTTGAGAACAAGTGAAGGATTGTCAAAATCTGTTACAGCTGAAGAAGTGATCATCTCTCTAATTTTATTCATCCTGGTTTATATCTTATTATTTTTTGTTTGGCTGTATGTTCTTGATAAGGAAATAAAACATGGTCCGACCGATGAAAATTCTCCGGAAGCCGGGTACCAAAGTGAAGAAGATTTTGCCGAAACCATTTCAAAATTTTAAATCATGGATTTTAATGTTATCTGGTATATAATAGTTGGTGTTCTTTTAATGGGCTATGCGATCCTAGATGGATTTGATCTGGGAGTTGGAGCCCTTCATTTGTTTTCTAAAGGAGATCACAACAGAAGAATACTACTAAACTCTATAGGCCCTGTCTGGGATGGTAATGAAGTCTGGCTAATAACTGCCGGTGGAGCACTTTTTGCCGCTTTTCCTGAAGTTTACGCTACTGCTTTCTCCGGTTTTTATCTTCCTTTTATGCTTTTATTGATCGCTTTGATTTTCAGGGCAGTAAGTATAGAATTTCGCTCTAAAGAAGAAAATAAGCGGTGGAGAAAAGGTTGGGATATCGGTTTTTCAGTAGGTTCTATTATTGCAGCGATGCTATTCGGAATTGCCATAGGTAATATTATAATCGGAATGCAGTTAAATTCCGAAAGAATCTATTCAGGATCATTTTTAGATCTAATCACTCCCTATACTTTATTGACCGGAGTTTTTAATGTAGTAATGTTTGCAATGCATGGAGCTATTTATCTCACAATTAAAACTAAAGGAGAGCTACAGACACAGGTTAAAAAATGGGCCTACCGTGCTTATACTTTATTTGTAATTCTTTTTATCCCGCTAACTGGCCTGACATTGCTTCAAAAACCTGAAATGATTGCAAATTTCAGTTTTGGAAATGTTGAATTACCTGGAGCAAAGCATGAATTGATCCTTGATCATCAATTTGCTATTTCGATCTTTGCATGGCTTGTTGTTGTTCTGAATATATTAAGCATAATGAATATTCCCCGAATGTTGAGCAAAGAGAAATACATTGGTGCTTTTATCAGTTCTGCCTGCACAATCGGAGCTCTTATCATGCTCTTTGCACTGGGTATTTTCCCTAATATGATCATCTCATCTATTGATCCTGCAAATAACCTGGATATATATAATGGTTCAAGTAGTAATTATACATTAAGAACTATGTTTTTCGTAGCAATCTGGGGTATGCCATTTGTAATTGGATATACTACTTTAATATATTGGACGTACCGCGGTAAAACCGAATTAAATGATAGTAGTTACTAACCCACTGTAACTAAAGACACAGAAATAAGAAGGTTAATTGCTGAACATTGCATTAAAAAAGCAATGAGAGAAATATTAATATTGCTGGCATTTCCAGTTCTATTACTTGCTCAGGAACATAAGATTGACACAATCCAGGAGAACAATCAAGAGCTTCATACATTAAGTGATTTTTTCTCAAAAGGCAGGATCAAAGGGCATTTCCGAACTTATTTTATGTCGACAAATAACAATAAAAACCTGTCAGACTATTATGCCATTGGTACAGGTTTGGGTGTAGGGTATGAAACTTCAGTCTATAAAGGTCTACAGGGAGTAATCAGCGGATTTATAATTCACAATATAGCTTCTTCTGATCTATCAGAACCAGATCCTTTAACAGGAGCGTTAAACCGATATGAAATCGGCCTATTCGATATAGAACACCGGGATAATAAACATGATCTCGACAGGCTTGAAGAACTCTATATTAAGTATACTAATAATAATCATACTTTAATATTTGGTAAACAGTTTTTAGAAACGCCTGTTTTGAATGCACAGGATAGTAGAATGAGGCCTAATTTATTTGAAGGGCTAACTTATGAATATTTCGATCCTGATAAAAAAATTAACTGGTCAGGAGGATTTATCTATCGGTTTTCACCCAGATCAACAGTAGAATGGTACAATACAACAGAAACAATCGGACTCTATAATAAGAGTAGACATGAAGATAATGAAGGAATAAATCCTGATTCTAAAGGTGTTTTATATGGCAAGATTGGTTATAAATCAAATGGTTTAATCATTGATATTTGGGATTTTTATTTCGAAAACTTAATAAATAATTCCTTATTCACCTCTACATATGAGAATCGATTCTTAAAAGTAGGAGTTCAATTATTTTATCAATATAGTGTACTCAGCAACTCCTTTGAAGACTTTTATCACGAACATGATCATCAATCAGGATATATCTCTGTGATGGGCGGCTATAAACTAAAAAAGGGAATGGTTAAAGCCGCATATACACGAATATCAGAAAAAGGCCAATTTCTAATTCCCAGGGAATATGGTAAAGAAAAAATGTTCACTACCATGCCAAGAGAAAGAATGGAAGGTATAGCTGATGCACATGCCTATAATCTTTCAGCTGACTTTGAGATATCGAATTCTATTGATTTAAGAACTAGCTTAGGTTATTATAACTTGCCAGAACCATCAGATTCGGTAAAAAACCGATATGGGTTACCTTCATTCTATCAGGGAGTAGTGGATTTTAATTATAAATTCCATGGATTTTTGGATGGCATGGAAGCTCATTTTTTATTAACTCATAAATTGGCTAAATCAGATAAAATTGAGCCTGAATATGAAATCAACAAAGTCAATATGACCAATTTCAGTATTATACTTAATTATCATTTTAACCAGTCAAAACAAGAGGATTACCATGGACACAAATAAAATCAAAGAATTAATATTACCATTAATCTTATCGTTAACACTTGGGTTAGCACCTTTCTTTCCTGAACCCCATTTAATAGGAAAATTAAAGTGGGTTGCTGGAGGAGCTAATGGAATGAAACTAATCGATTGGTTTGATCTTGTACTTCACGGGGCTCCTTGGTTATTATTGATAATTACCATTATTAGATTAATAATCCCGGAGAAGAAGGATGCCGGCCAAACATCATAATTCTTGCAAACTGCCCTTAGCACATTTCTTAAAGCATGAACGAATAAGGACTCTACCATCATTAATGTAGCCTTTAAAATAGCCACCCCTTGGGCTTAATTGATAGGCTTTTAAAGAATCTGTCTTAAGGTTTTTAGCCCAAAATGGAAAAAGAGCAGCATGAGATGAACCCGTTGCCTGATCTTCCAACGCCTCTACATGAGGAACGATCGTACGGCTGACAAAATCAACCTGATCTCCGGGAGCAGTAACAGCATAGCCAAATACCTTGATTCTTCTTAGAAGATCAAAATTTGGTTTCATTTTAGCCAGCTGTTTTTCAGAATCCAAGACAACTATGTGCTTATTATTGGTCTTAAAATAACTTTCTATATCAACACCTAGCGCTTCCTCAAGACCTTTAGGAATTGAAGCATGCTCTGATTCGATTCCAGCCAACTCAATGGAGCACTCATCATTTATGTATCTTTCCCCATTGATGATTCCCCCTGCATAATTCAATTCTACAGTTCCGGGCTCATCAAGAAGAAAAGCAACTGCACCAAAAGCTCCATGACCGCATAAGTCAATTTCTGCATCTGGAGCAAACCACCTCAGATGATATTCTTCGTTAAATTCATCGTGATATATAAATGTAGTTGCCGGTTGATTCAAGATCCGGGCATACTCTTGCATTTGCTTTTCCTTAAGAGGAACATTTAAGTGAACAACTGCAGTTGTATTGCCTTTCAAATCTTTTTTATCAGTAAATGCTGAAATAATCGAAAACTCTAGATTTTTCATGTTGGTGTTTTTTTATTCTTCGGTTTAAAGAACCTGCTCAGTTAAAACTTTTGAAATATTACGTGCTGTAATTTTATGACCTTTAACATTTGGATGGATTCCATCATCCTGGTTAAGGCTATCAATTCCAGCAACATCCTTTAATAAAAAAGGCATGAATTCCACATTTTGTTCTTCAGCAACTTTCGGAAACACCTCTAAAAAAGCGGAACTATATTCAGGCCCCATATTCGGTGGAACCATCATTCCAGTTAATAATATCTTTACATCAGGATCAGCTTTTCGTACTTTTTTAATTATTTCGGTCAGGTTACGATATGTTTCTTCTACCGGAATACCTCTTAAGCCATCATTTGCGCCAAGTTCCAATACAAAAACGTCAAAATCAGTATTATCTATCACCCAATCGAGCCTTGATAAACCGGAAGCTGTTGTTTCTCCACTTACACCAGCATTGACTATTTCATAATTATAACCCAGTGAATCAAGTATACTTTCTGTTACAGAAGGAAAAGATTCTTCAGGATCAACTCCCAAACCAGCAGTAAGACTATTTCCATAAAATAAAATAACCTTGGTGGCTTTGTTCTGTTTTTTCGTTTCCGAACTTCTGTCGCGTGTGTTCTCCACTTTATCACCGGAACTTTGATCACTGGTGTTATCACCAGAACATCCGAGAAAAAATGTGCAAAATATTAAAATGAAATATTTGTTCATAACTGTAATTTGCCATTAATGACACCTATTCGCCAAACAACTAAATCATTTAAGTGTTTAGTTTATTGATTAATAAATTTATATAATATCAAGTTAATATAAATCAGAGATTATCGCACATGACAGATATATTAAGAGTCGAAAAGCTAAAGAAAGTATATAAATCAGGCGATCATGAATTGACTATTCTTCATGATATTGATTTTTCAATCCAAAGAGGAAGTAGCTGTGCCATTATTGGACCCAGTGGTAGCGGAAAGACTACCTTGCTGGGACTCTGTGCTGGCCTGGATACTATTACTGAGGGCATTATTGAACTCGACGGACATGTAATTAATAATATGAGTGAAGATGAACGGGCAGAATTAAGAAATCGCGAGGTCGGGTTCATTTTCCAAAGTTTTAATCTGATACAGTCTATTACCGCTCTGGAGAATGTAGCAATTCCCTTAGAACTATTAGGCAAAAAGAATGCTATTAAATCTGCAAAAGATTGGCTTGATAGGGTAGGACTGGCAGATAGGGCATCCCATTATCCCTCTCAGCTATCTGGAGGAGAACAACAACGAGTCGCTATAGCCAGAGCTTTCGCTAATAATCCAAAAATTCTTTTTGCTGATGAGCCGACCGGAAATCTGGATAGTGAAACAGGTAAAAAAATAGAAAATTTACTTTTCTCGATGAATGCAGAGCAAGGGACTACGCTTGTTACGGTAACTCATGATCAAACTCTTGCTGTTCAGGCTGAAAGAATTCTGGAAATGAAAGGTGGAATGATCGTTTCAGATAAAACCACTCAAACTGTATGATGAAACCAGGTAACAGATCATTTAAATGGAAGGCTTTGATGGCCTACAGAGACGGCAAAAGATCAATAGGTAAATTGATCCTTATTGTAAATGGAATTATACTGGGTATAGGAGCCCTGGTCGCTATAAATTCTTTTAGTGCAGGACTAAAAAATCAAATTGACAATGAGGCCAAAGAGCTACTTGGCGCTGATATTGAAATTACTTCAAGAAATAATGAGATCCCTAAAGAAGTCTATGATCTGGCTGATTCACTAAATATGCAGATAAGTGAAGAGGTCAGGTTTGCTTCAATGGCATACTTCCCGAAAACTGGAGATTCACGCCTGGTAAACGTTAGAGCTGTAGAAGAATCATTTCCATTTTACGGAGAAATTGAAACATCACCTGCGGGAAAGGGAAAGACCTTTAACCGGGAAAAAAAGGCTGTCGTGGAACAGTCATTAATGAATCAGTTTAATGCTAATATTGGTGATCAGGTTAAAATAGGCGAAAAACAATACCCTATTGCGGCGGCTATTACCAAAATTCCGGGAGAATCAGGTTTTGCCAGTTCATTTGCCACACCTGTATATATTCCCCTTTCAACCATTGAAGAAACAGGTCTGATACAATTTGGATCCAGAATTACCTACAAAGCCTACTTAAAATATCCTGCTAAATTCAATCAAAATATCTTTGAAGAAGTAATTAAACCAAAGCTTGAAGCATTGGAAGTTCGGTTTGATGATGTTGAAGAAAGGAAAGAAGAACTGGGAGAAGCTTATAGCGATCTCGGTAGTTTTCTAAACTTAACAGCTTTCATTGCGCTGTTACTTGGATGCCTTGGAGTTGGCTCATCTATTCATTCCTATATCAAAGAAAAAACCAATCAAACTGCCATTCTTAGATGTCTTGGAACAACAGGAAGGACAGCCATGCAAATTTATTTGATCCAGATTTTGACTGTTGCTTTCATCGGATCAGTAATTGGAGCCGGAATAGGAGTGATAATTCAATTTATATTACCTGAATTATTTAAAGACTTTATTCCTTTTGACATCGAAATGATGCTTCATATTCCTTCGATAATTTCGGGTATTGCTACAGGTATTATCGTTACATTATTATTTGCATTGATTCCCCTGATACGCGCAAAAAATGTTTCTCCTTTACAAGCAATACGGTCATCAGTACAGCCGGTTAAAATCCCTAGAATAAACTATTTATTATACTTATTGCTTATAATATTCATATATCTGTTTTCCTTTTACCAAATGAAAAATGCTCTGGGAGCTGTATATTTTACAATTGCCATACTCTTTTCTTTTGGAATTTTATGGACTGTTGCTCAGGGTATCATTTATTTAGTAAAGAAATTTTTCCCGGCAAAAGCCAGCTTTATTTGGCGCCAGGGCCTTGCGAATTTATTCAGACCAAATAATCAGACCACAACACTGGTAATGTCTGCTGGATTAGGGACAGCATTATTGTGTACTATTTATCTGACACAAGACCTCTTGTTGAGCAAAGTGAATTTTGTTTCCTCAGGTGAAAGACCAAGTATAGTTGCTTTTGATGTACAAAGTGATCAGATTGATTCTTTAGAAGAACTTACTCAACAGAAAGACATGCCAGTAATCAGTTCTGTTCCGATTGTCACGATCAAATTGCATAGTATAAAAGGCCGGCCGGTAGAGGAGATCGATAAAGATACCACTACGCAAATCCGTGGCTGGGTATTAAACAGGGAATACAGGGTTACCTACAGGGATCACCTGATAGATAGTGAAGAACTAATAGAAGGTGAATTTATCGGAGAAGTTAAAAAGGGCGAACCAGTATATATCTCGCTCGATGAAGGCCTTGCTAAAGATATGAAGGTGGAAGTAGGAGATAATCTTACTTTTAACGTACAAGGGGCCTTAATTGAAACAACGGTGGGAAGTATCAGAAAAGTAAATTGGCAGCGATTACAGACTAACTTTTTGGTTTTATTTCCCGAAGGAGTATTAAATAAAGCACCTAAATTTCATGTGTTACTCACCAGAGCAGAAACACCGGAAGCTACTGCTTCGTACCGGAATACAGTAGCAAGAGATTTTCCTAATATCTCTATCATAGACCTGAACCTGGTTATTAACACTATTGAAAATATTGTCGATAAGATCTCCTATATAGTTCAGTTTATGGCTTGGCTTTGCATCCTGACAGGAATATTAGTTTTGTATTCTTCCATAAGATCTTCAAAAGATGCCAGACTAAGAGAAAATGTATTATTAAGAACAATAGGAGCAAACAAAAAGCAGGTACGGGGAATTATTTTTACTGAATATTTGATTCTAGGAACTTTGTCTGCATTTACTGGAATTCTTATAGCCATTTTGGGATCATGGTTATTAGCCTATTTTAGTTTTGAAACAGAATTTAATTTCTCTGTCTTTCCTCTATTAATAATCTTTGCAATTATTGCAGGGCTAATAGTAACAATAGG
The DNA here is from genome assembly GCF_026241165.1 of Mangrovivirga halotolerans. Classification (GTDB taxonomy): domain Bacteria; phylum Bacteroidota; class Bacteroidia; order Cytophagales; family Cyclobacteriaceae; genus Mangrovivirga; species Mangrovivirga halotolerans. Next base: position 276,634 of record NZ_JAPFQN010000005.1, read on the forward strand.
AGTGATCAATTCAAAAAGTGCAACCAGGAGCTCTCCTTTAGAAGTATTGCGTAAAGAAGCAGCTTAGATTATAATCCAAAATAATAGCAGCAATATTGCCAGAGCAATCGCCACATATTTTAGAAGTGGTGATTGCTTTGGAAATTCATATTGGCAAATTGGACAAACATCTGCTTTTTCATCAATTTCCATTGCACACGATGGACATTCTTTAGTTTTCATATAAATAAAATTACCTCTTGAAACTGAATTCCAAGAGGTAATTTAATTCTCTTAAAATTTATATCAAACTGTTTCCCAAAGGTCTTCCATTTTATATGGACTACCTTCCATTGTCCAAAAAGATCCATCAACATAACGGAATTGTTCGCCGGCAGATTCTATTTTCTCCATCATTTCTTTAGAAAGATCAATTTCTGCTGCTTCTAGATTAGATTTCATATGATCAGGATTAACTGATTTAGGTATCACAGCAGTATTTCTATTTACTCCCCAGGCAATCAACAGCTGAGGTACTGAAATATTAAGTGAATTTGCTGCATCTTTCAAATCAGGAATTTCAAACATATTCGGCTCATTTTCTTTTTTCATTTGATCATCACGATCTCTTGAACCAAGTGGAGAATAAGCAGTCATATGAATTCCCATTCCATTACAATAATCCATGAGATCATTTTGAGGTAGTAACGGATGCAGTTCAACCTGGTTCATTTCAGGATTATGATTTGCACTATCGACCACCTTTTGTAGTTTATCGGAATTAAAATTCGAAACGCCAATATGTTTAGCCAGACCTTCCGCGAGTGTTTTCTCCATTCCTTTCCAGGTTTCAGAAAGAGGAACATCATTTAAAGAAATGAAATCATCTCCTTTTTCGGGGAAGGTTACATCATGCTTTAATGCTACCGGCCAGTGAATTAAATATAAATCTAAATATTCCAATTGAAGATCTTCCAGTGTCTGTTTAATAGCAGGAATAACCTCTTCTTCTTTATGCGAGTTATTCCATAATTTACTCGTAACCCATAGATCTTCTCTCTTAACAATATTGTTATCAAACAGATATTTGAATGCCTTACCTATTTCCTTTTCATTTTGATAGATCGCAGCACAATCTATATGTCTGTATCCCATTTTAACAGCTTCAATAACTGCATCATAAACGTCACCGGGTTCAGATTTCCATGTGCCTAATCCAATGATTGGCATCTTGTCTCCATTTCTGTAAGTTAAATATTTCATGTGCTAGTGGGTGTTTAAAGTTAGAAATATGTTCTACTAATATGAACAAGTTTTTAGCACTTGAAGTTTCACAAAACCACCTAAAATCTAAATTTTTCAGGTAAAAACATTATTTCATCTAATAAAATGGGACAAAACAGAATGAACGGAATAATAATCGTTGAAATCACATTATTCCCCGATACATAAAAGGAGCCTCAAATTTTATATATTAAAAAAAACCGAGATTAGAGCATGTAGTCACATTATTTTATATAGTAAACTGAATATAAGCTATTTAAACCCACTTACTTAAATAAAAACTATACGGTTTTAAAATTGATATTATGTAATGTTAATCCAGAGGATGGTGCCACATAACGCTTATGATAAGTTTCGCTAAGAGAAAGATAACCTTTAAATTCATCATAAGGTATTTTACCCATTCCCAACAAAGCAAGAGCTCCAACCATCATGCGGATCTGATATCTCATAAATCCTTTACCTTTCACTTTAATAACCCAGGACTCATCTGGAAAAAAATTAGCCAGGTAATCATTATTTTCCTGAAGTAAAAATTGATCTACAATACGGATCGTCTCTCCATCAGCTACAGAACTATGACAAAAATTTTGAAAATCATGTTCACCTTCAAATAATTTACCAGCTTCCTTCATGAGTTCTATATCTTTAATATCAGGAAAATAAGCCATATGAGCAGCAGAGAAGGGGTGAGGTTTTTCACCAGTACAGAAAAGATAATGATATTCTTTTTCTTCAGCGTGATGTATAATATTAAATTTGGAAGACACCTGATCTATTGATTCTGCTCTTATATCTGGAGGCAGATTAATATTAAAATCACTTAGAAATGCGTTCTGATCAAGTTTGTGATCGATAAAAAGCTCAAATGCAGCACCTGTCGCAGAAACCATGGAATCTGTTCTGCCTGCTGCCAGAACTTTGAATTTGGCGTCCGGAAATATATAGTTTAATGTTTTTTCGACTTGTTCCTGTACCGTTTTAACATCAGGTTGACGAGCCCATCCGTGGTATCTGAAACCAAGGTATTGAAGTCTGACCAGATAAAAATATTTCTCGTGGTGAAAGCCCATTTATGTAGTAATAAAAAAATATTATGAGATAAATAAATACTTCTTTACTTTTGATATGTATTAAGATCAAAATAAAACTTAAAGATATGAAAAAAATAATAGGAGTCGTTCTGATTGTTGCTGGTCTGGTATTACTATATACAGGATATAATAAGTACGAAGAATCAACAGGATCATTATCTATTGGGGAGCTGGAATTATCTTCAACGGATAAAGAAGGTAGAAACATGGCTTTTGTAATGTTCGGAGGGGCGTTTATCTCCTTATTTGCAGGGGGAATGATTCTTAAGAAATCATAATCTATCTATATGTAATTTCCCGGATGCATTTCCACTTTTTAATTTCCGGAGAAGTGTATATTTGTTTTAAATATTTTTTTAACCTGTTAGGAAAGTGAATAAAGAAACTATTGCTGCATTAGAGGAAGCTTTAATGGCTTCTCCGGAAAATGTGATTCTCAGAAAGCAAATAGCAAATGGTTATTTTGGCCTGAAAGAGTATGAATTTGCAAAGGAACATTTAAAGATCATCTTGTCTGATCAAAATGATTTCGACTCTAAAGTTTTGTTAGCCAAATGTTACCTTCATTTAGAAAATTATTATCCGGGAATTTTAGTATGTGAAGAACTTTTAGAAGAGGATCTGCATGAAGATGTTATCCCTGTATATCTGCAACTCCTGATCAATAATGGTCAAATAGAGGATGCGGTAGAACAATATAATGCCTTTCAATTAAAGCTTCCGGATTACTATGATGAAGTAATCGAATCGCAATTAAAAATCACTGTCGACGAGCCTGAGCATGATGGCTCTGCATTTGACGCTTTCCTTGAAAAACCAGATGCTGATTTTTCAAGGGTAGGTGGGATGCAAAATATAAAAGACGAGATCAGCATAAAGATTATTCAGCCTCTCCAGAATCCTGATTTATATAAGGCATTTGGTAAAAAGGCAGGGGGTGGTATACTGATGTATGGACCTCCGGGCTGCGGCAAAACATTCCTGGCCCGTGCAACCGCTGGAGAGATCGATTCTAGATTCATGAATGTCGATCTGGATGATATTATGGATATGTATATCGGTAATAGTGAGAAGAATCTTCATCAAAGATTTGAGATCTGCCGTCAGCATAATCCCTGCGTAATGTTTATCGATGAGATTGATGCATTAGGAAGTAAACGTAATGATCTTAAAAATTCAGCAGGAAGGAATGTTATTAATCAGTTTTTGAAAGAATTAGACGGTGTAGACACCGATAATGAAGGATTGCTAGTGCTGGGAGCCACCAATGCTCCATGGCATATGGATTCAGCATTTTTAAGACCAGGCCGTTTTGACAGAGTCATTTTTGTACCCCCTCCAGATTATAATGCCAGAATTGAGATTTTTAAATTAATGACAGTTGAGAAACCAATCGAATATCTCGATTATGAAAAACTAGCGAAAAAAACGGAAAAATTCAGTGGGGCAGATATCAAAGCTGTAATAGATGTCGCTATTGAAGAAAAATTAAGAATATCGATGCGTAGTGGCAAGATCGAAAAGTTAAATACCAAAGATCTGTTAAAAGCTATAAAGACGGTAAAACCTTCAACAAGCGAATGGTTTGCTACTGCTAAAAATTATGCATTATACTCAAATGCTTCTGGTCTATATGATGATGTCAAAGAATACTTAAATCTATAAATTTTACTTTTTAAACTAATGATCGGTTTTGAAACTTATGTTACGATCGAAAATCTCATTAATAGTGAGAAATATGATCAGGCACTTGAAAAAATAGACAAGGCTTTTGAGTCAGGAAATGCATCTTCCTATCTCTACTGTCTCAAAGCAATGGTGTTTTGTGAGAAAAAAGAGTATAGAATTGCAGAAGACCTGATTAATCAGGCAATCGAATTAGACCCGGAAGATGATTATAATTTCTATACCAAATCAAGGATAAACTTCCATAAAGATAATTTAAAAACTGCGGAATCTACCATCGCTGAAGCCGTAAGGATAAACCCGAGAGTAGAATATTACGGTCACTGGGCTTCGATATATTTTGGCCAAAAGAATTATAAAAAAGCAGAAATAAAAGTAAAAGAAGGACTTGAATTAGACCCGAATGACGATCATTGTCTCAATTTACTTACCTTGATCTATAATGTTACAGGGAATAATCATGAGGCTAAAACCAATATTGAGGAATTACTTGAACAAAATCCTGAGAATGCATTTTCACATATCAACGCAGGATATCAGGAGCTAAGAACGGGAAATCATAAAAAGGCTAAAGAACATTATTCTATTGCTTTAATGAAAAACCCCAATAATGAACTGGCTCGTTCAGGCATGCTGGAAGCGATCAAATCTTCAAATTTCGCATACCGCTGGGTTTTAAAATATTCAATGTGGCTCAATACATTACCAAAACCGGCAAGAATAGGATTACTTGTCGGATTAATAATAGTAGTAAAATTGGTGCCTGTATTATTGCCATTTTATTTGGTCCTTGTTTTCGGAACCTGGTTTGTCGGGCCGATATCAGAAGTAATCTTGCTATTTGATAAATATGGAAGAAATTTACTAGATAAAACTGCTAAAGTCTCTACTTATATTAATGCAAGTTTATTCAGCCTGGTTTTAATTTGTATTCCGGGAGGTATTTTTATTGACAATTCTTTATTTATTACTGCCTTAGGGTTATTAGTTGCTACAGTTCCGGTTTACCACTTTGACATAATTACTAACAAAGTAAAATTCCTTATTAATATCCTGATTAGTTTAGCTATGATCAGCTTAGGATGTTACGCAGCAATACTCAGTATTGTTATGGATCAAAGCTGGTTCACTGCATTTCTACCATTAGTAGTATTAACAGTAGTTTACTCCTGGTTTAATGGAATATTGGAAGATTAAAAAAAAGCCTCAGTTGAGGCTTTTTTTTTAATTTTATTCAAATAACCCAGAGCTTAAATATCGATCTCCACGATCACAAGTTATACAGACAATTACTCCTTCGTCTAGTTCGTCTGCTAATTTAAGTGCCGCATGAAGAGCACCACCACTACTCATTCCAGCTAAAATCCCTTCTTTTTTAGCCATCTCCTTAGTCATATGTACAGCTTCATCTTCGCTAACATCAATCACTCTATCAACACGATCAGGTTCAAAAATTTTTGGAAGAAACTCGGGTGACCAGCGTCGTATTCCTGGGATACTGGAACCGTCTTTTGGCTGAGTTCCCACAATTTGCACATCAGGGTTTACTTCCTTCAAGTATCGGGAAACTCCCATGATTGTACCAGTAGTACCCATTGCCGAAACAAAGTGAGTTATCTTCCCATAGGTATCCCGCCAGATTTCTGGACCTGTGGTACGTTGATGCATTTTATAATTATCTGGATTGGCAAATTGATTCAGAATATAATAGCCTTCGTTTTCTGCCATTTCCTCTGCAAGTGTTCGGGAGTATTCGATTGTTTTATCAGCAGGAGTGAGGATTACTTTTGCTCCATAGGCTTCCATAGTCTGGATGCGCTCTTTTGTGCTGTTTTCAGGCATTATAAGAGTCAGATTCAGTCCTTTAAGTGTGGCTATCATTGCCAGGGCAATCCCGGTATTTCCTGACGTTGCTTCAATAAGTTTATCTCCAGGTTTAATATCACCCCTTTTTAATGCTTCAGAGATCATACCTAAAGCAGCCCGATCTTTTACTGATCCACCAGGATTTTGCCCCTCGAGCTTACAATAAACTTTGACATTTTTGTTTTTGGTAAGATGCCTTATTTCAACAAGTGGAGTATTACCAACCAAATGTTCTATATTCATTTTTAAATGATTTTAGTCTTTAAAGTAATGTTACGAAAAGTAGGAGAGAGCATTAAGAATAATTTATTTTAATTATACAGAATATGTAAAATTGAAAACCTTACTCATTCACGATTTTATAACATTTTAAATAAACAGAATGAATAATTTATACCTTATATCAAGCATCTATATTTAATGGATAATTGATTTAATTAGGAATAATATAACATTAATTAGTTAAATTAATATACTAATAAAAGGTGCCACTTAGCTACCACTCTCATGAAAAGAAGAGATTTCCTACAATACACCGGACTTACTGCGATGGCTTTATCAATTTCCGGTTTTAAATACTTCAACGGCACTACCTATGTTGGAGATTGTGAAACAACCACTGATATATTAGGGCCATTTTATCGCCCTGAAAGTCCTTTGAAAAATAATCTTGTAATACCTGGTCTTAAAGGTGAAATAGTAGAAATATCAGGTGTTATCAGACGCCCAGATTGTCAGACCGTAATTCCTGATGCCAAAATTGAACTTTGGCATTGTGACCCTGAGGGAGTCTACGACAATCATTCTGATGCATTTAAATATCGAGGTACGACATTTAGTGATGAAAATGGAAAGTACATCTTTAAGACTCAAATGCCCATACCATATGATGCTGGTAATGGAAATATTCGACCAGCGCATTTTCATTTTTTATTTTCAGCCTCTGGATATCAGGACCTGATCACACAAATATATTTTAAAGGTGACCCACATCTGGAAAATGATATTATGGCTTCTAACCCAAAATCAGAATTAAGGATTCTGAATATCAATACAGAAAATGGTCACAATCATATACTTTTTGATTGTACCATGAAAAAGAAACTAGACCTTTCGTTTAATTCATTTAGAATGATAACTGGTAAATATCAAAATGTAAATAATAACATAGAAACTATTGAGTTATTCGAGCACAATAAATCACTGTGGATAAAAAATCAAGTATTTGGTACAAGGTACGACTATATTGGCAAAAACAAATTTCGCTTAGCGGGTTTACCAGATGATTTTAAGAATGAAATGGAAATTAATATTGATGAAATGAGAAATGTTAGTGTGTTAAAAACTACTATTGCACCAGGAAGAATAAAAGAGACTATCGTATATAAAAAGATTTGAAAATTGGTTATCCCTTCATTTAATGACCTCAATAAGCCTCAACATTAGTTATATTCAATAGTTTAGTTAGCAGATGTCAGGATAACATCTATACCAATTACATTTTTATTTTTATTATTTTTTGAAAAAGAACTATACTCTCCATTGGAATTTACTAGAACTTTGTTTCTTGTAATTTTAATTACTGTATAAGGCTATTATAATAATAATTATCCGGGAGATAAGTATATAGCAATTCAACCAAAGGAATGTACCCATTCAGTGAAGAGGATCAAAATGGATTAATACCTCCAATTAGTGAAAATGACATAAAAAATAATTCTATTTTTCTATATCATGTCGAATCCAAACTAAATTAGAGTGTTTTATACTGATTGAAGCAAATATTTTATCAACAATAAAACGAGTGACAAAATTTATGCAGCAAATTGGTAAGGAAATAGCCAGCTGTGCTAAATATTTCCTATCGCCTCAGAAATCTCTTTGTCACCCTGATTAAACTCAACTATTTTCCCGATTGTATTATCATTCTTTAATACTTCAACAATCACCGCTGCTACATCTTCTCTGGGTACACTCTTATTCTTCTCAGGATTTTCTGTAGTGATTTTACCGGTTCCATCTTCATCAAGAAGCCTTCCAGGACGAATAATTGTATAATCAAGACCAATATCTTTTAGTACTCTATCAGCATAATGTTTGGCTACATAGTAAGGTTTTATACCAGACTTATCCCACATTTCACGATTGTCAGCTTTCATAGCACTAACAATGACATATCTGTTTACATTCGCCTTTTTAGCAGCTTCCATAGATTTTACTGCACCATCCAGGTCTACTACGAGTGTTTTATCAGGCCCGGTACTTCCACCTGATCCGGCAGTAAACACTACCACATCAGCTCCCTCAATTGCTTCCGCGATTTTATCGACAGGATCTTCAAGATTTAAAATTGTGAATTCAATATTCCTGTCTTCAAAAAAATCCTTTTTATCCTCATTCCGAAATGCTGCTTTTATTTCAAAATCTGCTTCATCGCTTAATTTTTCACTTAAAATCTTCCCTATTTTACCTGTAGCCCCAATTACAATAACTTTTTTCATGGTAATCTTTTTTAAGTATTTAATCTTATAATAAGATACAATATCTATAATAGATTGTTTAGCTAATAGGGTTATAATTAGTCTGAAATGTATATTCGGAAATCCAGATATTACAGCAACAAAATAGTGACATCATTTAAAGTTATAATTTCAAAAAATATATATTTGGGCTTTATTTTAAACTTTAATGTCAATTATGAAACTGAATGCATTTTTTATTTTATCCATATTAACCGTTTATACTTGTCTTGCTCAAAAAAATGCCATCACAGAATTTGGTGAAGAGGTTATACTTTTCGAAGACGGCTCATGGGAATATGTAAACAAAGAAAATGCAACCAAAAACGAGATCCCTGAAAATCCTACAAAATTCAAGAAAGACGAGGAATCTTCCTTCTTACTAAAGAGTCAAAACCTTAATGTTGGGTTTTACATAGATCCAAAATCATGGACTTTCAAGAAAGCCAATGAGAACGATGAAGCCGAATATAAAATGGAAAGCAAGGATGGTAATCTGTATGGAATGGTCATTTCGGAAAAGATTGAGATTCCACTTACAACCTTAAAGAATATTGCTCTTGAAAATGCCAGATCAGCTGCCCCTGATGCAAAAATCATAAAAGAAGAATATAGAAATGTGAATGGACTTAAAGTCTTGCATATGCAGATAAACGGAACCATGCAAGGTATTAAGTTTTCATATTACGGATATTACTATAGTGATGAAAGTGGAACGGTTCAATTCATAACCTTCACATCTCAAAATTTACTTGATATTTATAAAGATAAGTGCGAAAAACTTTTAAATGGCCTGGTTAAAATCGACATGTAAATTGAATAATCCCAGCTAAATTGACATAAAAAACACGTTAGGGTTTAGCAAAATTTTATTTAAATAATTTCTTTGTATAAAGAGAATTCCACAGAAGCGATAACCAAACCTATGTCAATAATCCCTGATTAACCCAACACACTAAATATCAATAGATTACAAATAAATAAATTTAATAGTTTGATAAAGAAATCTGCGGTTAAAAATGGTTTAAATTCAATTTTTTATAGTTAAATTAATATAAAGACATTATTTATTACCAAAACCACTATTTCGATGAAAACTTTAACATTAATACTTTTAAGTATTTTCACAATTACGATGTATGCACAAGATCATAAATTTAAGATCGATGCAAAAAAAGTAGGTAAAAATGAAACTCCAAAATACGTAGTAACTGCAGTTGAGAGAGATTTTCCTACTGGTGAAGTTATTCAATATTACGTAGCAGAAGGTGACCATTTAACCTCAAACTGGATTGTTGAAACAGATAATACAATGGCCAGTGGTGAAGATGTGGATCACTACACAGTCATTCTAAAAGGTGAAAACAATAGTTATATCCATGCATTGTATAATAAGGATGGTGAGCTCATTAGTTCGAAAATGACTGCAGAAAACTTTCCATTACCTGATGAAATTGTAGAATTTGCCACGAGTGGTGATTATGATGGCTATAGAATAGTTTCTGATGAATTCTATCGAATTAAGCATCATGACCATGGTAAAGAATTTATTCAGGTCAATATTGAAAATGGAAAAAAACATAAAAAACTATTTTTCAATACTGATGGTACCTTCATGAAAGAAAAATAAATAATTACCAGACCAAATAATCAAGCCGGTTAAAGCCGGCTTTTTTTATTGATTTTTATTTCCAATTATTATTTTTAGGGAACTATTAAAAAAATACAATTATATGGATGTTATCGTTGAACAGAAACTAGATTCCGATTGTAAATTAGTCTGGAAAGTAATTACCGACCCGAATTTAATGAGAAATTGGTTTTTCGAAAATATCCCTGATTTTAAAGCAGAAGTTGGATTTACCACTGAATTTCCTGTTGATTCCGGAGAAAGAATTTTCACCCACCTATGGAAAATAAAAGAGGTTATTCCCGGAGCAAAAATAGTATACGAGTGGAGATATAAAGAATATGATGGTATAGGAGAGGTAACTTTTGAATTATTCCACAGTGAATTTGGTTGCATAATCAGAATAACTCATTCAGGCTTAGAATCATTCACTCAAGAGATCCCGGAGTTTTCTGAAGAAAGTTGTCGGGGTGGATGGAATTATTTTATAAAAGACCGTTTAACAAATTACCTGAATCGATAACCTAAATTAAAATCAGGGTTTAAAAGTGATCGTATCATGACCACCTTCGACATTTGTCATTTTGGCTTTATAATATACCTTGGAATGTGGTGGAACTGATTTAGTTAACCAGACATTACCACCAATTACAGAATTTTCACCAATAATAGTATCACCCCCCAAAATACTAGCTCCGGCATATATTACAACATTATCCTCAATCGTTGGATGCCTTTTTGTTTTTGCCAGTTTTTTATCAACACTCAATGCTCCTAAAGTAACTCCCTGATAAATTTTAACCTTGTTACCTATTACAGTTGTTTCCCCTATGACGATTCCCGTTCCATGGTCTATACAAAAATAATCCCCTATGGAAGCACCGGGATGAATATCTATACCTGTTTTACTATGAGCATGTTCAGAGATAATTCGAGGGATCAAACGAACTTTTAATTGTTTTAAACAATGAGCAATTCTATGAGCCGCAATTGCATAAAAACCAGGATATGTTCTAACTACCTCAGTATGACTTTCAGCAGCTGGATCTCCCATATACATTGCCTTAACATCCATCTGCAGTTTAGCTTTAATTTCAGGCAGGGCATCAAAAAAATCATCAGTAATATTTATACCCTCGTCAAGACAGATTCCTTTATTTCGATTCATTATTTCGTCAAATGACACTCTTAAGCCTGAAGCTATTGCTTTAAATCTATCAAAACTTTCAATTTCAGCATGAGCATATTCTGGAAATAGAAACCCAAGTAGATGGACGAAAAATTCTCTGACTATTTTTGGAGAGGGACATTCAGCAGCTTCCTGATGCTCTTGATAAAGGCTTTTGATAAATTCTTCGTTCATTGATTAACCATTTTGCTGTTTAACGACTTAATTATACAATTGTTAATAAAATTAGATCATTATTGATACAATTACAGATTATGAAGCAATAAAAAAGCCCTGACAATACTGCCAGGGCTTATTGTTAAATTATTAACTAATTAAAGTGCGCATGCGTCACGATCAAAAGTTAAGTTGATATCAGATAAAATATCAGACCACGCTGGATTCCATCCATCAGTAATGGATGTGAAGCCATTATATGCTCCGATTATATTTTGACCTTCTACTGGCCATCTCCAATCAAATGGAATCACTATACCGTTAGGATATTCTTTACCATCCATAGCTATCCAGCTATTGTCAGGATGATTATTTCCAGGTAACTCATAGATATATAAATCGTAATAAGTATCCGGATAATCAATACCAAAATTAAATACTCTTAAGAAAGGATTGTATGGATTTGTAGGATCAAAAGAGAAATCTCCATCAATTGAAATAGTAACTTCAGCATCTGCACCTGCATAGCATCCATCTGCAACAACTGTATTTGCAAATGGAGTTCCAGGAATTGATAATGTGGTATTTTCAAACACAGTTACCATATATTGATCACCCATCATTTGAACATCAGCAGCACCTAAAATACTGACTACACCTTCAGCAGGAATCATAAAACGGAAGCTATGATCTAAAGAAGCACCTCTGGCAGCTGCAAAGAAAGTTATTTTAAGTTCAGCATTAGTTTTCATGACATCAGACCTGATTACAAGGTCATTGTAATCCGCATCATTAGCTAAATCAAGAAGATCTTCCCATGCATATGTGAAATCAATAGTTGGGTCTTCACATTCTTCAAGGCAGAATTCAAAATAAACTCCCCAATTGGCTCCAGGGAATTGTTTTGCTCCATCGAGAGTTACACCTGTATCTGTTTCATCACAAACGCCTCCCCATGCAGTTTCACCATTTGATAATGCTGCGTGTGCTCCAACAAAGAAACAATCGCCGAACATATCCACATATGACTCAGGAATTACTGCAGTGTAAGATGATACCATTGCATCATCACTCCATTCCTTTTTAAAGGCAAACTTACCTGGAGTAGCACCGCCACCATTTAATTTTTTAGCGTCTTTTAATTCTTCAAGGCTGTTAAATAAATCAAGGTGAATTTCTTCTAGATAAACACCTTCCTGATATACATTGTAAGTCACATATAGGTTTCCACCTGAATATGCTACTTCAACACTTCCGGCTAACATATTCTGGCCGGCAACTAAACACACCTCTTTACAAGCAGGTGGAGCATCTACATCATAGTCTGGCAACTCGTATTTATCTCCATTAAGAGGAGTTAAACCTGACTGGCTTGGTTCTAAGGCTTCACCTTCACTACAACTTTGCAACATAACGATTGAAAACGCTATTGCGAATAATGAAAGTAAGCCAAATTTTGACTTAAGGGTTTTCATAAGGTTAGAAATGATTAGATTGATAAATTATTTCCATTTAGAATACAATTATAAGGTTATTTTTTATAAATAAAAAATTATTTAATTGTATCTTTCTAAGAAAGATGGTGTTTTTCGAAGAATATTTTTAAATATTCATTAAATACTTATATCAGAAAATACAATCTGAAAATAATAGGTCATAAAGCTTATAAATACTGTATTGTTAGATTACGGTATTACATATGCGTTAAATAATTATTGGTTGATATTTGAATAATTGGAAAAAGACAAAACAATTTATCATCTTAAAGCTTTAATGATAAAAATTTTTAAAACTTAACTAATGACGGATCAACTTATTCTGGTAAATAATAATGATGAAGTGATAGGATATGAAGAAAAATTACCTGTTCATGAAAAGGGTTTGCTTCATCGCGCTTTCTCTATTTTTGTCATAAACAGTAAAAATGAGTTATTAATTCAACAAAGAGCTTTACATAAATATCACAGTGCCGGTCTATGGGCAAATACTTGCTGCAGCCATCCAATTAAAGGTGAAAACCAGGAAGCCACGGTACATAGAAGATTAAGAGAGGAAATGGGATTTGATTGTGAGGTAACAAAGGTTTTTGAGTTTATTTATAAAACAGAATTTGGAAATGGCCTGACGGAATATGAATACGATCATGTTTATCTAGGAAAGTACGACAAAGATCCGAAGCCCAATCAGGAAGAGGTTGCTGATTTTAGATGGATTCCCCTCAATGAAATAAAAGATGAAATGAACAACGAACCTGAAAAGTTCGCATACTGGACTAGATTTGCCATCGATGAATTTTTAAATAAAGTAAAGTCAATTAGTATTTAATATCTCTTACTATATCTTGATAATTTTATTTTTAAATCATCAATCCGCTTCAACTTAAAATTTCAAATTAATTTATCCTCTTGAGGTTACTATTTTGGTTGAAAGCATATATAAATATACTTTCAACCAATTGTTATTTTTTAAGATGATAAATTTCAGGCATCTATTATTATTTTTTATTGTACCAATTTCTTTGTACAGCCAATCAACAAAACCTGAGCAATCTGGAAACTGGGAAGATCCAAATCACTGGGCAACCACAATTGCTGGAACCTTATCAGGCAATATACTTTCATTAAATAATAAATCTGTAATTATAAATGGCACAACCATCGCAGAAAGAGACTTATATCTGTCAAATACTAATGTTATAATCAATCCTCAGGACACATTGGTTATCAAAGGATATTTTTATTTGGATAATTTTTCTAATGTACAAAATAATGGCACTTTAATAGTTATAGGTGACGTTTATACCACCTGGTTTAGTAGCATAAACAATAATGGTAAGTTTGTTTCAACTGAAAATGTTTATGGATGGAATTGGGGTTCTGATTTTTCCGGTGAATCTTATGTGTATGGTTCAAGAAATGGAGTTAATCCGATAGGAGAGGAAGGAAATGAAAATGATCTCCAGAATAATGATCCGGAATTATATGATTACGTTGAAGATATGATAGCCATATTACCAGTAGAATTAATTTCTTTTGATATTTCAACATTCGATAATGAAATCTATCTGGAATGGAAAACAGCTAATGAAAAAAACAATGATTACTTTGAAATTCTGAGATCAAACAATGCAATGGATTGGAAAACTATTGGCAAAATAAGCGGCAATGGGACGACAAATAGTATTATACATTACTCTTTTGAAGATCACCCAAGCGAGTCAGGAGTTTATTATTATCGAATAAAACAAGTAGACTATAATGGTGATTACGAAAAATTCCATATTAAAAGAATAGAATATAATACTAAATCAGTAGAAATTTTCCCTAATCCATTTGTTGATAAGCTAATTATACATTCAGATTTTGAGGAAATTTTAGTTTACGATGAATTAGGTAGAACTAGATTTAAATCAGAAAACAAAAATACGGGAAGTTATCAGATTGATACTTTTGAATGGGAAAAAGGGATTTATATGGTTAAAATAGTGACGGCAGGGGGTATTAAATCCTTTAAAGTCATTAAATAATATTCTAGACTATAAGATCAAAAATTTAAGTAATAGGTGGTTTATAATTCAACCATGAAATAATAATGCCATTATATTACCTTTTAATAGATTAAAATCCCCTGATATTTTATAATTGTGTTTTATTAATGATATATTATTGTTTTAAAACAGAATAAACTACCACAATCTGAAGTATCCTGATTTATGGAGAGCAAGGCCAAATGGCAAAAATTAAGATCCAGAGCACATGAAATTATATTTGAAGCCGATACCTTTTGGGGTAAGTTATTCGATGTTGTTCTATTAATAGCTATTTTATTAAGTGTTGTAGCGGTAATGCTTGAAACTGTTAATGGCATTAGAATTGAATACGGCACTTTTCTTGTAAAAATAGAATGGTTTTTCACAATATTATTCACGATAGAATATATCGCCAGATTATTATCTGTCAAAAAACCACTTAAATATGCAACCAGCTTTTTCGGCATAATCGATCTTCTCTCAATTTTACCTTCATATATTGGATTATTTATATCTGGCGCTCAGGCGTTTATGATACTTAGAAGTATTAGACTTCTCAGAGTATTCAGGGTTTTAAAAATGGTTAGATTTTTGGGTGAGGCCTCAGAATTATCCAGAGCATTAAGAGCTAGTCGTCCCAAAATTACTGTCTTTGTTGGTGGTGTCTTTATTATGGTAGTTATACTGGGTACATTAATGTATGTCATAGAAAATGGTGAAAACGGATTTACCAGCATACCAAAATCCATATACTGGGCAGTGGTTACATTAACAACTGTAGGGTATGGAGATATTGCTCCTCAAACTCCTTTAGGACAAGCCGTGGCAACATTTATAATGATTTTGGGATATGGTATTATAGCAGTTCCCACAGGAATCGTAACATCTGAAATGGCCAGTAATCGGGAAAAAGCTTCAATAAATACTATTTCCTGTCCGTCTTGTGGTGCAGAAGGGCATAGAGACGATGCCATTCATTGCTTTCGATGCGGTGCCCCTTTACATGTTTAAATATTATTTTCCTAATCTGAATACTAATCCTCCATCAAAAGCAAACTGGTACATGGTAGAATAATTATTGACTCCTGCACCAACTCCACCTGTACCAAAATATAATCCACCTCCAAACGCCTGAGTTGCGGAAATCAAAGAAGCCTGAATTCGCAATGCCATCCTGGGTGTCATCCACAAATTAGCACCTCCTCTTATTTGCCATGAAAACTTGGTTGCAGAATCACTTCTTCCATTATCCGGGTTTTCAATATTAAATACGCCTAACCCAAATCCTGCTCCAACAAATGGCTCAACCAAATCTGAAATTGGGAAGTATCGGGTTCCATTTAGCATGATCCAGTTGATGGACAAACTAAAGTCAGAGAATTGTTCTTCTGACCCAAATGAATTATCTCGGTAAAAGGTAGGCGCATTGGTATCTTGCCTTTGATACTGTAATTCAATAGCTCCTCTGTTTTCAATGTGATATTCTAAACCAAGTCCCCATCTAAAGCTATCTTGTATTGTTCCATTAAAGTAAGAAGTGTTTGAATAGTAAGAATTTACTTTATCCTGGAAAACATAACCTCCATAGGTGTTCAATCTAAGTTGCCCGAAAGAGCTGTAACTGATAGTTAAAAAAACAATTAAAATTAAAGTACCTTTCATATTATCAGATTTTATTTATGTGTAGTGTTATAATAATATAGCTTTAAATATTTAAATATTGATGTTTTATATTGATTTAATTATAAACCAATTATGGTTAAATAGTTAGACCCAAGTTTTCAGAAAACTGTTAGTACATATTGTAATTAATGACATTGACTTCATTTGGGGATTTTCAGTCAATTTTTATTAGATTATCCTGAAACAGATTTGCTTATGAAGAAAAAGAAATTTCGACGTCTTAACAGTGATTTTGAGGTAAAAGAAAAAATTATACTGCGAGATTTTCTAGCCATGGAAAGAACTACATTGGCAAATGAAAGAACATTTTTCTCCTATATAAGAACAGGACTTTACCTGACTATTGCTGGAATTGGTATAATGGAATTGGATAATCTCGAATCTTTACAATGGCTTGCATACATATTATATGCTATCAGTGCTTTTCTTATTTCGTTTGGCTTTATAAGATATAATATCGTTCAGAAAAAATTAAGCAGGTTTTATGATCGGGTAGAAACTGATAAGATCAATGAAAAGGATAAATAAACGGAATAAAAATCATTGCGAGTATCCAGAAAAGTAAACTTAATGGGGCCCCGGCTTTTGTAAAATCCCTAAAATAATAATTGCCAGCACTATAGATCATCGTATTTGTCTGGTAGCCAACTGGTGTCATAAAGCTGGCACTTCCTGCAAAAGCTACAGTAAGAAGTAATGGCAGTACATTTATTTCCATACTTTCTGTTACTGAAAAGGCAATCGGTACCATTAATGCTGCAGAGGCATTGTTACTAACCATTTCAGTTAGAAGGACAGTAATCATATAAAACAGACCTACAAGAAGAACAGGCCCACCATAGGAATTAACTACCCATTCCAATTTTTCCCCTATAATATTTGAAAGTCCACTGCTACTCATTGCCTCTCCAAGGCTTAAAGATCCCGCTAATAAAAATATTACCTGCCAATCAATTGCTCGGTAAACGTCAGTCATGGTAATAATTTGAGTGACATTTAATACTACAATTCCAGCAAATGCAGCAATTACAATTGGTACTATCCCAAAAGACGCTAATCCGATCACCGAAATAATTACACCGGCAACAATTAATAAATTCTTTTTATCAACATTTTTAACCTGCTCTACTCTTAAAGAAACAAATGGTTGGTTGACATTCGTCTGGCTTTCCTGAATTAAATCATATCCTTTTTTATTTGTCAATAATACCAGTATATCCCCTGCTTTTAGCCTGATTTCTTTAAGATCGGACAACTGTTTTTTCCCTCTTTGTCTAACTGCTATTACTTCAGAATTATAATGAGATAAAAAATCCACATCTGATAATCGTTTATCAACAATAGATGAATTTGATAATAATACTATTTCAACAAGTCTCGTTTCTTCGTCAGGGAACTGCTTGTCATCAAAAGAATCTGTTATATTAAAATAATCTCGTTGAATTAAATCCCTTATTTTACTCAAGTCTCCTTCAATAAGTAACTTATCATTTTCTTTTAATTCCATTGAAGACTCGGGATTATCATATGTCTTATCTCCTCGCTTAAGTATTTTAACTTTAATATCTTCATCTCTAAATAGATTAGATATTGTTTTTGATTCTTCAGCTGGTTTTTGCTTAAGTTTTATTTCAGTTAAAAACTTTTTGACACCTTCTTGTTCCTTAAGCTCATCAGATGAACTCCGTTTAGGAATAAACCGCTTACCAAAAAAGATCAGATAAATTGAGCCCGCTGTAAAAAGGATCAATCCAAATGGAGTGAAGGTGAACATGGAAATCTCATCTACTCCTCTTTCTACTGCCATTCCCTTAACTAATAGATTTGTGGAAGTGCCAATTAGTGTGCAAGTTCCACCAAAAATAGCAAAATAGGATAGAGGCATCAGATAGCTTGAAGGTGATTCATTTAGTTTTCTTGAAGCCGTACTTACAACTGGGATTAATGTGGCTACTATCGGTGTATTATTAACAAATGCTGATAAACCAGCCACAAATACTCCCATTCCTGCAATTCCTTTTTTATAACCTTTCTCTAAAATGCGGGATAAAAACGGTCCTAAATAACTAATAACCTGTGTTTTTATCAGAGCATGACTTAAAACAAACATTGCGGCAACTGTAAGAGTAGCTTCGTTTGAAAATCCTGCTAATCCTTGCTGCACGGAAATCACACCAGATAAGACCAGTACTACTATCACTCCCAAGGCTACAAGGTCTATTCTGAAAACTTCCTTAATAAACAGGGTAAGAGTTAATAAAATTACAATAAGGGTAATTATGGCATCAACTGGCATTGAAATCTATTTCTAATTTTATTTTGGTAATCAACTCTATGATATAACAAATTTAATCTTTCACAAATCACTAATTGCATTTGAAATTAATCCTGGATATTCTTCCTGGATAAAATGTCCTCCATCAGTTTCTGTAAAATTTGCATGAGGTAGCAATCTTGTATGAGCGGAACTTAATCTTCCAAGTACAGGATCATTTTTACCCCATATTATTGAAACCGGACCTTTAAAGTTTTCAGCATAAGCTTTAGTCTTTTCTAAATATTTCACACTAGGGTGTTCATGTGAATCAGGCACCATTCTGGCCATCATTAAAGGGGCTATATTCTCTTTTGCTTTTTTCAAGGGATAAGAGTAGGCCTTGCTCACTTTACCACGAATGGAATCTTTATGCCCCTGAGCTATCGATAAATAGTTCTGTGGAAAACCAAATATTCTAAATGCCAGATCACTGACAAATGGCAGATGACTGAATTTATGAAACAGGGTTGACTTAAAATCTTTTTTGGGTGGCAAAATAGAGGTATTTAATAAAACCATTCCTTTAAGATTATATGACTGGTTCATTGAAGCCAACAACCCTATAGGACCACCCCAATCCTGTCCGACAAAAATAAAATCATCATCAATCACCTTTTTTAAGAAATTGATCATGACATTTTTATGATTGGCAAGGGTATGAAAGTTTGGATCTTTTGGTTTATCCGAAAAACCAAGCCCTAATAGATCAGGTGCTATGCAACGATATTTTTCAGGATCCAGCTTATCTATAATATTTCTATAAATAAAACTCCACGTTGGATTCCCATGAAGCAGAAAAACCGGTATTCCAGATCCTTTTTCGAGATAATGAATTTCATATCCGTCAACCATGGCTGTTTTGCTTTTAATTCCATCAGGTATCTGTTCTAAAATAAAATCCGGTATCTTTTTCATCTTTAATTAATTTGCTTCTTTAACAACTGGGCATTAATTGCAACTATTACCGTACTTAAGCTCATTAAAACAGCACCTACAGCAGGACTTAAGATAATTCCTGCCCAGGCTAACACTCCGGCTGCCAGGGGTACTGCAACTATATTGTAACCTGCTGCCCACCAAAGATTTTGCATCATCTTATTGTAGGTTGCGGTTCCAAATAAAATCAGATTAGCTATATCTTTAGGATTACTATTCACTAATACAATATCAGCAGTTTCTGCAGCTACATCTGTTCCAGAGCCAACGGCAATCCCTACATTTGCCTGCGCCAGGGCAGGAGCATCATTTACACCGTCCCCGGTCATTGCTACAAATTCACCTTTTTCCTGAAGGTCTTGTATGATCTTTTGTTTGTCTTCCGGAAGAACTTCAGCATAATAGTTATCGAGCCCAAGCTCATTACTTACTGCTTTAGCCACTTTTTCGTTATCACCAGTAGCCATAACAATATTTATACCCCGATCTTTAAGAGTTTTAACTGCATCGTAAGATTCCTCTCTAATACCATCAGCTAGAGCCAGGTATCCTAACAGGTCTCCGTCACTTAATATGAATACCACTGTCTCACTATCATTTTTAAAGGCATTTTCAGGAATATCGAAATTTTTCTCTTTTAGATAACCCGGGCTAACAATCTCAATCTTTTTTCCATTGAGATCTGCCTGAATTCCCTTCCCGGTAATATTTTCAAAATTGGAAGGTTCATCAAGTTCTAATTCTTTTTCCCGGGAAGCTTTTATTATACCACTTGCAATTGGGTGCTCAGAATTTCCCTCAACAGAGGCAGCAATAGCTAAAAGCTCATCATCCGATAATGAATCGCTAATACTTTTAACTCTGGTTACTCCAAAATCGCCTTTTGTCAATGTTCCTGTTTTATCAAAAATGATAGTGGTAATTTTTCTGGAGTTTTCAAATGCTGTCCTGTTTCTGATCAGTAATCCTTTTTTTGCACTTACCGCAGTACTTATTGCTACTACTAAAGGGACGGCTAAACCAAGAGCGTGTGGACAGGAAATAATCATTACTGTTACCATCCTCTCAAGTGAATACTCGAAGTCTTTTCCAAGCGATAACCAAACAAATAAGGTAATAATTCCTGCACCTAAGGCCAGATAAAAAAGCCATCCAGCGGCTTTATCAGCCAGATTTTGAGTTTTGGACTTCGTCTTCTGAGCATCCTCAACCATTCCGATTACTTTAGAAAGGTATGATTCATCTCCAGTATGCTTTACTTCAACTTTGATGGATCCATTATCATTGATCGAGCCACCGATCACTTCATCTCCTTTTGATTTTGCGACTGGTTTAGATTCACCCGTGATCATTGATTCGTTTACATGTGATTCACCCGCTACAATTTCACCATCAGCAGGTACTTTTTCCCCGGGTCTCACTAATACGATATCCCCTTTTTTTAAATCAGTTATTTCTACATCTTCAGTTTCGCCATTTTCTTTTATTATTCTGGCTTCGGACGGCATTAGCTTAGCAAGCTCCTGTAATGCATTAGAGGCGCCCATTACTGACTTCATCTCTATCCAATGTCCTAAAAGCATAATTACGATCAGACTGGCTAATTCCCAGAAAAATACTTTGCCTTCTAATCCGAAAACTACTGCAGAACTGTAAAAATAAGCCACTGATATCGCTAATGCGATCAAAGTCATCATCCCTGGTGACTTATCCATGATCTCATCAACCATTCCTTTAAGAAAAGGCCAGCCCCCATAGAAGAATACCAAAGTAGATAATCCGAATTGGACATAGCGAACCCCTTTAAAACTAAATGAATAACCCAGTAGTTCCTGGATCATGGGTGCCAAAAACATAATGGGAAGTGTGATAACCAATGAAATCCAAAAACGCTTCTTGAAGTCTACAATCATTTGAGCATGATGATCATGATGATCGTGATCTTCATGATTATGATGATCATGGCCTCCCATTTCTTGATCGTGTT
This sequence comes from Mangrovivirga halotolerans, assembly GCF_026241165.1. Taxonomy (GTDB): domain Bacteria; phylum Bacteroidota; class Bacteroidia; order Cytophagales; family Cyclobacteriaceae; genus Mangrovivirga; species Mangrovivirga halotolerans. The sequence continues at coordinate 298,489 of NZ_JAPFQN010000005.1, forward strand.
TATGCGATTTATCGTGATCGTGATCCATATTGACTATTTATCGGTTTTATAAGCAGTTATTAGTTATTTAGTAAAGATTTTTCTTGTTTAAAAATATAATTTGAAAAACTTATTTTTTTCATTGGAAGGGTTTATAAAGATATCTTTTTTAACAAAAAAATTTCTTTATCCTGTAACAAGACTTGTTATATAAATACCGGTAATTTCAAAAAGAAAAGTCGCCAGGAGGACACGATTTTATGAAAAATTCATAAACGGGAAATCGTTAATTTAAAGAATGGTGAAAATAAAATATTATGAGAAAAGACAATGCAAATTAATTAGTATAAGTAATCTCTTGATTACGAATTCTTTTCTTAGTTAATCGATCTATCCACTTACCAAATCCAGACCAGAAAATATTTTGCATAAACGTCCAGGCATTATATAAATAAGGTTTCACATAACTGTCAATTCTTACTGTTACTGCAGTTCTTCTATCTTCTAATTCCTTCACCCAGATTTGTAAGCGATAAGGTCTTATTAGCCTGAAACTTAAGAAATAACTTCCATAATAGTATTTAAGATCCCGATAACATCCTCTTTCAACAGTCCCCATTACACCTACAAATGACATGAAAGGACCGTGATGAATATTTTCTTCTCCTGAACTCATTTCACATGTACCATCGTTCATGAACTCTACACGATAAGGCCAGATCTGATGCAGGGTAAAAGTATCCTTCCTTATAAGGGAATCCCAGACTGATTCAGAAGAACAATTTAATATAAAGTCTTTTGTTAATGAGTGTTCCTTAAAACCTACCGTCATTTCCTGATTATAGTGATTCATGAAATTCTTGTTTTTTCACGGTTTGTATTGCAGGTTCTCTTTTATTATGCTTGAATATCTCTAATAGCATCCATCCAAAAGGAAGCCACCATATAAAATCATTTGTGACGAGAGTATAGATAAATTCAAATGGGACCTGGCCGGTAAAATAATTGAAGAAAAACCCAACTGGGCCCAAGATTTTCCCCAGAAATCCTACTGCAATAATAGGCCAATGACGATAAGGATCTTCAGAGGCCCACCAGTACCCAAGCCCATAGACACCAACTACCATTCCCATTCCTTGCCAAACCATTGGATGATTCAGCGTTTCCATATCAGCCCATTGAAAATAGGCCTGCGGAAAGATAATCACAAAGGCACCCCACAGAATATTGTATATTGCTGCTGACCGGAGAATTGTTTTCATTATTTCCATTCTGTTATCCATACTAAAATAACAGAAACTGAATATTAATGTTTAAGCAAATCTCTTCTTAAACTTGTTTAATTTTCGCTTATAGCGGATCATAAAAAACAATGATATCAAAGCTATAAGAAAACCCTTTAAGGTAAAAGCTTTGTGAAATTTCCTCGGTAATTCCTTATTTATTTCCTGGGGAGGTGTTACAGGCTGTGTGGATATTTGAATGGAATAAATAACAGAAGGAAAATGATGTCTTCAAAGGTTTGTTTTAATAAAAATAGAAAAACAAATTAAACCTTCAAACTACTGATTATCAAAACTTAATAAGGATCAAACTCATACTTATTTCCAGAAAACATCTTCGGTATAATCCTCAAAAGGTTCTTCCTGATGGTGATTCTCGATCTCTTCCAGCTGTTCTTCATCAGCAACTTTTTGAATCTCATTAAAAAGCACGCGTTCTTCAAATCTGATATGCTGTTCCACAGTCTCCTCCAGGTCTTTTAAAACTTCTGATAGATCGTTATTTTGATTGACCAGGGACTTGATCTTTTTATGATCATCAAGGGCTTTTTTTACCAGATCATTGTCGTTACCAAGGATGGGAAAAACAAAATTTTCTTCAAATTCGAAGTGGGGGATAAGGTGATTTTTATAGAACCAATCAACATATTTTTTTATGCGTTCCGGATCAATGTCTTTATTAAGACCAGTCCTTATTTTCCAGCATAGCAGAAGTCCAAAATGATGCTCCCGGCTAACAGGCTGTAAAGCGCTATGTCTTTTGATTGGTTTATTTTTCATTTCATCAATTTACAAACTCTCTTTTAATTTCTGCTCTTCCGGCTTTAAGATCTTTATATCAATAAAAAATGTACCTGCGGGGATTAATGACGCAAGCAATACTAAAAAAGAAGTCTTTAAATTCCATTTATAAGTAAAAATAGCCGTCAAAGCCAAAAAGATATAAGCGATAAAAAGAAATCCATGGGCCATTCCAACAACATAATTTGGTTGAGGAATATCCATCATATATTTAAGCGGCATGGTAATAGCAAATAGCAGGTAACTTATTCCTTCTAAAATTGCTACCAGCCTGAATCGTCCGAGAGTTGATTTTAAATTCATAGGTCAAAAGTATACCATCATTGATAATTAAAAAAATCAATTAAGACATGATCCTTATTTCAAGATGAATAATTTATGGATTGTAGAGGAAAAACGCCGTTACAAATTAAATAAGAGCTTAATATGTGATTTATGTAAATCTTAGAGCTTAATATGTAATCATTTAACAGCGAATTATAACGATCTTTAAATAGGAAAAACCGTAATGATCAAACAATATTAAAATTACGGGTAAAACAATACATCATGTCAAATAAAGAGAATAAACCCAAGTCGGATAAAACACCCGCCACCAAAACCCTAAAAGAGAAACGCCTTGCAAAAGAGAAAAAGCGAAAGGATAAGCGAAGTGATAATTAAAATTAAACTAAAAAAGGCTGCGGCCATACCAAATGAGAATAACCAGAAGCTGGCGTGAGCAAAAAGTCATGTTAAAACTTAGATTTTCTAATCTTTCAGATTCGGATTTTGAATTCGAAGAAGGGGATAAGGAAAGTATGATGAATAACCTAGCCAATAAACTCAATAAAACCAGAGAAGAGTTAATGAGGCTCTTTATTGAATTGCAAAGCTATTGAATAAAAACAACCATTAAACTCTAATCATGAATAAAAAAATCAAGAAATAGAATTCCAATAATAATGAAAATTAATAATATAAAATTTGCAAAAAATGAATTCGTAGAATTCGAAAAATCTTTACATAAACGAGTAAATAATTATTTTAAAAATAATAACAAATCAAGATTTGGTAATCGCAGTTTGATAGTTAAAACTATTTTAATGCTTTCTACTTTTTTTGTTCCGTTGATCATTATTAATACCGGGATAATTGAAAATACACTCTTACTTTTTGTATTGTATATTATTAGTGGAATAGGAATGGCGGGGGTTGGAATGGGAGTAATGCATGATGCAATTCATGGTTCATATTCTAAAAATCCCAAAATCAACAAATACGTTGGTTACTCAATGAATCTTATTGGTGCAAATGCCCGAATCTGGAGAATCCAACATAATGTCTTGCATCATACATATACAAATATTGATCATGCCGATGATGATATTCATACACCATTTTTCTTAAGGTTCTCACCCAATGCAAAAAAACACTGGATCCATCGGTTTCAACACTTGTACGTATGGTTTTTCTATTCTTTATCTACCTTATCATGGATCACCCTGAAGGATTTTGTTAATTTAATTCGATATAAAAAGAAAGGTCTTATTAAAGAAAATATGAGTAAAGCAATGCTCAGAATATTTGCTTGGAAAGGTTTATACTATTCTTATGCACTGGTACTACCATTAATAATGGTATCCCTTCCAGCATGGATAATTATTCTGGCTTTTTTAAGCATGCATTTAGTAACAGGTATATGTATCTCTTTTGTATTTCAAACAGCACATGTGATGCCTAATACAGATTACCCACAGGCAGATATTAATAATTCAATAAAAAACTCACGTATGGTTCATCAAATGGTGACTACGACAAACTATGCACCGAAAAGCAGGTTTTTTTCGTGGTTAATAGGAGGGTTAAACTACCAGGTTGAACATCATTTATTTCCTCATATTTCACACGTGCATTATCATAAAATATCCAAGATAGTAAAACTTACTGCACAAGAGTACAATGTTCCCTATTTAAGTTATGATAATTTTTGGATTGCGTTAAAAGCCCATTTTAAAATGATAAAAAAGCTCGGTACTCATTCACCTAAAACCATGTGCTAAATTTTAGATCATTTTATACTTATATTTAAAATACAATTAATCATTGAAGATATAAGTATCTATTTTAGCCTGATACCGTTAGTTATTATAGACCAATATAATAACAGGTATGAGGTTATACATCAAGTATATGGTGAGTCTTCGTTGTAAGATGATGGTGATAGAAGAATTAAAAAAACTTGGACTCAATCACATATCTGTAGAGCTCGGAATGGTTGAGATTAAAGAAGAACTGACTTCAAAGCAGCATGATTTATTAAAAGCTAATTTACTCAAATCAGGTCTTGAGCTTTTAGATAATCAACGCAACATCTTAATTGAAAAAATCAAGAATGTAATTATTGAATTAATTCATTATTCAGATGAGCTACCTAAAGTTAATTATTCAGATTTTCTGTCAGAAAAATTAGGCTATGATTATACCTATTTATCAAATATATTTTCAGAGGTTACTGGTACGACCATACAGAATTTTATAATTGCTCACAAAATTGAAAAAGTTAAAGAACTTCTTTTATATGATGAATTAAATCTCACTGAAATATCATATAAGCTACATTACAGCAGTGTAGCCCACCTTTCAAATCAATTTAAAAAGATTACCGGATTATCACCCTCATTTTATAAGCAACTTAAGAAAAAGAGAAACAGTAATCTTGAAGACATTTGATTCTCAATAATAATATCCCTGCTTTTTAGAACTGTGATATATATAACATCGAATCACACTTATGTAACAGTGTGACCAATAAAAAGAAGTACCTTCCTTAATACTAATAATCAGTGAATTACGATTTTAATACAACAGTTTCAAATTGAATTTGTAATCCATAAAATCAATTATCAAAATGGAAATCGTAATTAATAGTGAAATCATTAGTAGCTAAATGCTATTAAAAGATATAAACCTTCTAAAATCGTATAAAAACGATAAAAAATCATGAGAGCTAATCCGATTAAAACTTTACTGAGCATAATAGTCATGTTATTTGTATACACGGCAAGTGCACAAGAATTGCAATCATCATTATTTAATGACTTAAATAAGATAAAGCTGGAAGCAATAAAGGTACAGGCTAATGTACTTTCTCCAGAAAATTTTAAAGATGGAATGGAAGCATACAATGAAGCTAAGAATGCCTATTTAAAAAATGGACAATTATCAGATATAAAAGAAAATATCAGCGAATCATATAAAAGCTTTTCAGATGCGATTGAAACTTCGAATATAAATGCAGTGATGTTCTCTGAAGCACTCGCTGCGAGGAGTGATGCAATTGATGCAGAATCAGACAATCCAAATAACCTATACTGGGAAGATGCAGAAGATGAAATGAAAGATGCAGCGGAAGATTTTGAAAAGGGAAATTCAAATAATGCGAAAGAAAAAGCTTCAAAGGCGACTGAATTATATCGTCAGGCTGAACTTGAATCAATAAAATCAAAATACCTTGCAAATGCAAAAAGCCTGGTAAAACGTGCTGATGATAATAAAGTAGATAAGGTAGCCCCAAAAACACTTAAAGAAGCAAAATTATTGATCTCAAATACCGAACAATTACTTAATGAAGACAGGTATGATAAAGATGAAGCCAGATTAATGGCCAAACAAGCTGAATACAAAGCTTCATTGGCAATTCATATGGCTACTCAAATAGAACTGTTAGAAGATAAAAATTTCGAACCCGAAGATTACCTGCTTTTAAGTTATGAGCCAGTAACAAGAATTGGTGAACACCTGGATATGAATGTGAAATTTGATAAAGGAATTGAACAACCTTTATCTGAGATAACCTCTACAATCAATCATAATAAAATGATGCGATTAAATCTTGAAAATGAAATTTTTACTAAAAAACAGGAAATTGAAAATTATAAAAAAATTGTAGATGAAAAAATTCAAACACAAAAAGTCTTGAAGGGTCAACTTTCTTATGAAACTGAACTCTCTATCAAAAAACAAGAAGCTTTACAGTCAAGGATTAATCAAAATGCTATTCTAAAAGCCAAATTTGATGAAATCCAACGACTATTTCCTCAGCAAGAAGCCCAGGTATTTCGTCAAAAAAATGATGTAATTATTAGAATGGTGGGTGTTAATTTTGATGTAGGTAAATCTCAAATAGAGAAAGAAAATTTCGCCACAATATCAAAGATCGAAAAAGTTGCAGACATTTTTGAAGAGGCATCTATAATAATTGAAGGGCATACAGACTCCCAGGGAAGTGATAAGGCTAACCTTGCTTTATCGCAAGACAGGGCCGATGCAGTTTTGACCTATCTCTTAGCCAGTACTAATATTGATAAGAGTAGATTTAAAACAATTGGGTATGGAGAAAGCAAACCTGTTTCTAATAATGAGACTTCATTAGGAAGGAAACAAAACAGAAGGATAGATGTAATTATTAAACCTCAAATTATTGGTCATGAAAATATTGGGCTAAAATAAATGAGCTATTTTTACTTTTAACATGCGGGTCCGGAATTTAAAATTCCGGACCATTTTTTATTAAAGTATCACCCATTTTGAATTAAGACATATAACATGTGATTTCTGTAACAACCCTTACATCATGTGTAACAACTTATCCACTTGATATACTGATCTTTACAACATATACTAATCTGTTAATTAATTCTTAAACCAGATAATCATGAAAAATCTACCATATTTAATCGCCATAATACTTTTAATTGCCTGGACAATCGGGGTATTAAAATATAACGCTGAAGGATATATCCATACCTTATTAATATTAGCTTTGGTCACCATCTTATATCGCCTGGTGAGAAGAAAGGAATTACTATAATGATGCAGGAAAATGACAAATACTCTGAAATGAATAAAGGGACGGTCTTGATTATCGATAAGATTGTTGAATATAATTCCAATGCGATAAATAAAAAGACTATTATCAAAAAAACCACTGGTAACATAACCGCAATTTCATTTGATAAGGGTGAAGAGTTAACTCAAAACAGCTTACCCTTTGACACCTTCATTCAGGTAATAGACGGCAAAACAGAAGTAACAATTGATAAAAAATCAAGCAAATTGTTAAAAGGGGAGGCCATTATAATTCCGGCCCATTCTATTTATACCATAAAAGCTAATGATGTACGCTGTAAAATTATAGCCACTATTATTAAAAGCGGATATGAAAACCTTTCGCTTAATTAGATTAGTTACTTCTCATCATGACTTAGTTTCTTTTTTTGATAAAACACTCAAATAGGACAGGGAAGTTACATTCTAATAATACAATAATTATCTTTTTTCCGATTTAATAACACCTCCTTGATGTATATAACTTCTACACCATAGTCTTTCCCCTGACAGACCGTCATACTATTTTCTTTAATGGTGTCTAGTAGTTAAGCCACAGGGGAAAGGATACCTGATTTAGTGCTCAAATTATTTAATAATCTGAAATCCGCGAGTTCCTCCATCTTCATAAATATCCCAAACAACTTTACCTTCAAACCACACCTTTTCAACCCTTAAAGTACTTTCCGTATTCAAATAATGACAAACAATGCTATCCTGCTCTGTTTCATTCCATTCTAAAATATAAGAGGCTGAAGTAGTACCTTTGGCAACTCTACCAGCAAACACTCTCAATTGGTGTTCTGATTCCGTTTTAAACAGCATTAAGTTTCTAGGATATGTTAACTTACTCTCATAAATCTCAGTTTTTTGATTGCCGTCATAGTAATACAACTTCATATCCTCAAATTTATAACTCTCTTCATTTGCCGGGTCAAGCAAATCAAGACCCTGAGAATTTTTGACGGTAAGATCTACAGCAACACTAACATTATCATGTAAATCAAGCTGAACAACTTCTTCTGCACAACCGCATAGCGTTAGTAGGAAAAGGAATTTAATTAGTTTCATTGTCTTGGTTTTATTTTAATAATCATTTCTTTATGATATTGATAGTTTCTTCTATAAGGTGTCCAATCATTCCATTTAAAAAAACCATCCTCATTGCCGTCCCATCCCCAATTCATATATAAAAAATAATAAGTGGAAGTACTATATAGATTTCCTTTATCGTCATAATTACAGGTTTTGTTAATTCTATAACCATCAGTTACCCAGGCATGACCATTGGATATACTGTAAGAACACCATCCCATAAAACAAAGTATTCCATTTTGATCTCTGTTTCTGAACCCGCTTAATATAACCGGTTGATCAGATCTAAGCTGTTCGATAACCTGTTCTCTATTAAAAGAAGTATAAGTGGCTACTTGATAACCAAAATCACTACTAAAAGCATTAGTTGCATTAACCATTGAGGCTCCTGAACTCTCACAACTATATTCCATCTTAATAGTAAAACCAATATCTCTCATTAACTTTGCTGTTTCTAAAGAACCTTGACCATCTGGCATAATTGACCAATTATAATTACCTGGAGTTTCGTGAAATCGCATAACCTGTGCCATCGCTGTAGCCACACAACCTGTAGGAGCGGTACCCAATGAACAATTCTCATATTTTACCAGCGTATTAAACATGCCTTCCTGTCCCCATTTGGTTGACATTAAAGGTCCCTTTGATTCATAAGAATTTTTACAATTAGAACTCCCTCCATCACCACCACAACTACCATCTTCTTCTATTGGATTAATTCTTAAATTAGATTGAATTTCACAGATATTCCAACTTTGAGATACTTCGTCCGTTTCCTCCTGATTAAGTACTCTTGCTTCACTAACCATTTCTTTAGTTTGTGATAGCCAACTAATTAATCCTCCTGATATTTCTTTTTGATGAATTGGAAACTTGCCATCATATGAAAAAGCTCTGATTGGCTCAAGTCTATTATCCGCTGATAAAATTATAAAACCTCCTTCTTTATAATTAATAATATAGAAAGCCGATTTCCCCTTTTTATCTGGAACCTCTAAAACTTCTTCTATTTCTTTAAAAGTTGTAGGTACTTTCGTCAACCTCGCATTAGCACTTCCCTCATCAGTAATCATTGGATACTCTAGTACTGATGCAATAGAAGAAGCCTCATTTAAATCGATGAACTGATCGTCATGTAATCTTATTTCATTAACTTCTAATTGTTCTTCCGTACAAGAGATAATCCCAATTAACAGCAACAAATACATCAATGAATGACGATTTACTTGCAATAAATAGTTTTTTAACATTTGATAAATCCATTTAATAAAAGGCATTAAAAAGGGGGGCTATTTAATACCCTTGTTTGATAAAATTAGTTTTAGTTGATTGAAATCATTCAAACCTAATACTATTAATAGACCTATCAAAATAAATTAATACCATTATCCGTTTGTAAACGGCTATAAACGATTAATACAATATTTATAATGACTTAACATCAGCTATATCAGTGTTTATTGTGAAAAATTGATCCTTAACAAGTAATTAATAACATAACAAAAACATACATCTTGTTATTACATAAAAGATCAAAAGACACTAATGTCATATCCCTTTCCTATTATTAAAGTTTTTAAAATCTGATTAATAATTAGATGAATTATTGTCACTGAAAGATTGATTCTTTATCTAAAAAAACGCTTGAAATTCAGCCTTCTTTACACACTCTAATCGAAAACCACCACTCAATCCTAGAAATTTCCTCAATTAATAGTATATTTCTTCCGTGATTTTTTCAACTATCATATAGTTTTGGCTATAAATAAGAGTATTAAGTGTCAAATTTTTCATTTTTAGAAAACGAGTTTCCGATCCTTTATAATAATGCACTGGCTGCAGAATATAACCTCTATGAAGATCCCAGCTGTTTGGAGTGTTCCGCAGGACAACTTCAAACCTTTTGATGAAATGTAGAGTCTCTAACTCGGGCATTAAACGATATAGAAACTTATATTTTTTAAAATCTAATCCATGGTCTGTCTCCTGACAGACCATTAAATTGTTTGCTCCAAAAATGTCTTATCAGAGGACAAGCCACGGGGTAGGGAAGTAGGAAGTTGGTGAATAACTCCTTGACCCCAAGTTATACTGGATAATATATCTACTTTACAAATAGATTTATTCACCAGTAGAATGACGAAAAATTATGAAAATATAATTTTTGTCAGGGTCAGCCCTTAGCAGACTTATAAAACCTACTCTGGGTTGACCTCATCCTTATAAATCACACCATTGAGTTTTTCATACCACTTGTAGCCTTCCTTAAACTTCTCTTCGGTGACTGGCAAGAACCTGATTGGTGTACCCTCGCTAAAGATGGTGCAGGGTGTTTCTCGTTTTACATCAAACATCTCTTCAGGCAAGGTTCGGATGCTGTTATATTGGATTACAAGTCCAGAAAGTTTTTCCAATTTGCCAATTGACTTTGGTAATTCTTTTAAAAAGTTATGTCCGATTGAAATTGTTGCTAAATTTTTACAATTCCCTATTTCCTCTGGAATCGATTTAATTAGGTTGTTATCTAAATGCAGGCTAATTACTTCTGGAAGTTCTGTTATCCATTGGGGGAATTCTGTTAACCCACACCATCTTAAATGTACAGTGCGCAAATTTTTACAGGCACCAAAGTCAGGGATTTGACCATTAAGTTTCGGAGAACCACTGAAGCTGATCTTATGTAATTCTTCAATCTCTCCTAGTCTCGGTGAGATGTATTGTAGCTGATTATCATCCATATCCAAAATGGTGATCCGCATATCTCCAACTTCATCCGGAATCGAATCGATTGGAGTTTCAGAGAGGTATAATTTTAATGGAAACGCAGTGGAATCAGGAAAAAGTATCGGGAATTTCTTTACATTGGTTTTCCTTAACCCGAGAAATTCTAATTTTTTAGCTGATTGGTAAAATATTTCAGGAACAGAATCAATTGGATTATATGTAAAACTTATGGACTTAAGGTTTTTAAGTTCAGAAAGAAATATCGGGAATTCCCTTAATTCATTTTGATTAAAACTTACTGTTTCCAAATATTTTAGTTCTGTAATCCATTCTGGAACAATCTTTAATTTACCCCGAGTAAACATTAAAGTATTTAATTTCTTCAGATATTTAATTTCTTCCGGGATTTCATCAAGAGTTTCCACTCCCCAAAAATAAATTTCAACTATATGAGCTGAATCCTCATCCTTTTTAATATTTACTCCATCACCAAACCTTACTTTTAATGATTGAGCTATGCTATCTTCCATAGCAAGAATAAAATCATTTTGGCTAGTATCGTATTTTGAATTAGCACAAGAAAATAATACCAACAAAATGAAAATAATTAAAGCATTGCTAATTTTCTTTTTTATAGCCATAGTAATCCCATTCATGCTTCTGATGATTTTTATATAAATTAAATAGAATAAGTTTCTCAAAAATTTGAAGTGTATTATTATTGGATAAACCCTTACTTAAAGTATTTGAATCCTTTTGGAGAATATCTTTCTTGTTTTCAACCACAAACTCCTTAGTCAAAAACTCATAAGCATTTTCATAACCAGTAAAGATAAATGCCTCACCAGCGTCAATAGTCATTAGGTCATTTATTTCTGTCCAATAAACCATCGGTTCGATGAATTGTGAATTTCTCTCTTTCGTCTTCTTCTGAACTGTCTCCACTATCGGTTTGAGGAAGTTGGCGAATAACTCTTTAATTTCATCATTATAGTTTGATTTATATTTTTCCCACTTGTCGTTGGAGTAATATTTGTCATTTTTCGAGTTTCGGCGGTGCTCGTACTCCTGCCAGTATTTTTCGATTATTTCCTTTTCCTTTAATGGATCGCCCGATTCCAGCCTCGCTTTCTGAGCCTCTGAATACTTGCTGTCTCTAAGTAACTTTTCATGCCCCACATCCGCTTCGTTCATAAATCGGTTGTATTGCCTGCTGATATATTTTAAGGTATTGGTTCCTGGTCGCTCGTAAACCAATCCTTCTATCGAACCTTCAACTTCTGTTTCGAGTTTAACACTGGCTGCAACTGTCCCTATCTGCGAGGAATAGTTCACTTTTAATTTTGCCCCGGTAAATATCCGTGTCCTGTTAAAAGTCCGCTCCGAGAGATCATAAAGCATGTCAAATTTCACATTTGCATCACCCTCAAATTGCAGCTTTTGTTCGGTAAGATCTTTCTTCGGGTCTTTCGGATTTTCAGGAAGCTTCGTCTCATACTTTCTGAGATTTTTATTAAACTTCTTAAGTGCTTTATTTACTATCCCTTCTTTAATTTCAACATTATATCCGGCCAGGTTATCGATTGTCATTTTATCGGGATTGCGCATTGTCGATACAAATGATTCTGCATATTCAGTCACTGATCGTTTTAGGTCATCTACCAACGCTCCGGCAGTATTACCCTGAAAATAGTTCATTAGCCGCCTTATCAGACTATCACCTTCGGTAAAAGTTTCTGTCTTCATCATGCTTTCTAACAGGCTCTTAAAATTAGTAGCTTTTATATTGAAAACAACATTAATATAGTTTCCTAACAGGTCAATATTCTTATCCGATCCTGTTTTTAAAAACTGGATTGTCACCATATCATTTGCTGATAATTGAACTACATAGTTTTTACCTCCCTGTTCTTCCATAAAATCGGAGGATACTTCTCTGACCATCTCAGGATCTGACCGATCATCAAATACTCTTTTCCCCGAATAATGCTTATAATTTGATTTACTGGCATTAGCTGAGATAGTCCCACTTTGCTTTCCATCATTATTCGACATCTGGGCTTTTGCTGAAGCTGATTCACTTGATTCCGGTTTATAATATCCTGCAGCTAATAGGTCACGATTTTTACCCTTGTCCCAATAAGTTTGAAACTCCGGAATGTACTCACCATTATCGAGCAAAAAGTTGGTTATCTGATGGATAACGTTCACCAGAAAAAAATCCACTCCTTCATAAAGCGGAGTACTAAACGATTCCTTTTTAAAAGTTGTTGAAATCTCTCCAACTCCTTCTACACCTACATTGCCCTTTAAACTCAAATCTAATGAAGCACTGATCATTCCACCTTCTGTCATGGAAGATTTGAATTCTTCTTCAGCAGAAACTCCCAGATAAACGATCAAATATAACGACCCTTTTAGTTTAATCTTTAATGTTTGCGAAGTCGAGGTCAGTCCGTTAACCTTTCCAAGGGTAAACAAATTTCTTAAGTGTGATTCAAGTATTTCTGGCTTAAAGTCCGGATCTTCGAGCTCAATATCCTTTCCACTGGCATAATCCTTCGAATAGTCGGTTACCCCAACATAGGAAACTCTTTCATCACTGATTTGAATGTGGGGTTTTCCGTGAAATGATTTGGGAGGAACTTTCACTTTAGGAAAATCACAAATTGAATATTGATTATCATCAATGTGAATCATACCCGTAGAATCGATAGCATCCCAGTAATTGTTTCTCCTCAATTCATCTTTTCCGATGCACAAAAAGTTTGTTACGGCATCCAGTTTTTGATTATCATCTTGCTCCGGGGAAAATCCGGGAACTGTATAGTAATAATCCTTATAATCGCCTGACTTATGTTTTCGAACAATTAATTTTCCTTCCCCGAAAATCGTATTATAATCTATTTCGTTAAAATCCTGCCTGGCAAGCATGTCAATTTCGGTGGCTTTTACTTGTAGCTCATCATCATAAACATCAAAATCAAGATATTTAAGTGCATTCTGATAGTCAGAGTAATGCAGGTTATTATACTGAAGTAATACCCGCTTTAGATCGTTTACAATTTCGGGATACTCACTCAAAAAAAGCTTTATATTATCAGCATTGCCATTGAGGTTAAATAATGCCTGAAAAAAAGTTCGCTTATCTACTGTTTTAGCATTCAATGCTTCTTTGGCTCGGGTAGTTAGCTCACTTATCGTTAGATCATTCCAGAGATTAGCATTGATTGTCGTTACTTCAGCATTTTCACCATCCTGTAATAACTTCTGTTGCTGATTTACGATCTCTTGTTCATAAGATTGGTCAGAAACATTCAGGACTATGAGTTTTCTCAATTTTAATATGGTCGATACATTCAGATTGAAATATTCAGGGTCAATATTATAAAGTTCATCTTCTATCGTGACGCCCATTTCTTCGAAATACTTCTTTTTAATCGGGATTAAAGCATAGGGATTTCCCTTAATTTCCTTTTCCAAAAAGGAAAGAATATTTTCCAGATCACCACTATCAGTCCAGTCTGTTTTTAAGAGTTGATTTAGAACAACCTTATTTGAAACACTCAGTGGACTATTTAGAATCTGATTATCTACTTTTACCTCAAGGTATTGATTTCCCTGCTTTAAATAATAAGGGTATTTTTCATAAAATTGATATTTACCCAATATCAGCACAGCATTATCAGGTATTGGATCATTAACTGCTTGAATCAGGAATTTATTCTGATCAAATAACCATTCAAGGTCAAGCGAAAAGAAATCAGCAACATCTTCTAGCGTAGACCCTTCATTAGCTAACAAATAAAACGAATCTTCAACTTTTAATAATGAACCGCAAGACAGCGCAAAATTAAGGTGATCCGATTCACTACCTGGCAAAATGACATTACCTGAACTCATAATCTCAGTTAGTCCATTTTCACCACCGAGAGTTGCAGAAGAAATCTCCGAGTTACGAATATTATCCAGGTACTTTCTTTGTCTGGATAACTTTTCTGATGTCTCTGCTTCTTTATCATCTGAAATGACTTTTTCAGATTCAGCAAATGAACGCCTGACATTATCAAAAAATAATATCTCATGCAGGATTTGAAACGAAAAATAATGCGTGGATTTGGTTTCCCTTCCAGGAGTACGTTTAGTTCTTTTATATTCAGAAAAATTTGTTTCCCGTAAAATGTTATATAACAACATCAACGTTCGGTGTTCGCATTTTAGCAGTTCATCAATACTAAGTTGACTAATTATCTCATTGGCAAGTAAGGCCCTGATATTTATATTTTCTTCTTCAAAATACTTAATCCAGCGATCTTCAGCTAATAACTCAAAAACCCTTCTTAATAACTCATAGTCTTGCGGGATCTGGATGTTCAAAGCAACCGCAAGTCTATTATAGTCACTTCCATATTTTTTAATTAGCTTTTCGGCTTTTTTAGTAATGGGGTCTTTGGTTTCAGTCTGGTTTTCCTCAATTTGAAGATTAAGAATCTTATATGGGTCTGTTTCTAAATGAACTCCTTCAAATGGGTTCTTATTTACATCAATCTCACCACCTTCTTGGATATAGGAAAAATCATCTTGTTCATTTTCGCCATGATTAAAAGTCCCTGATTTTGATTGTTTAGGCTTCCTGGCAAATTCACTCATTTGTTGATAAAAAAAATAATTGAAAGATTGCCCTAAATTAAAACAGTTTTGAATTCTATCAAAAAAAGCATTAGAAATAAAATGATAATTTATTAAATACAGATTCTGTGAGTCGGACAAACCAGTATTTAAATCAATAGATTATAATCTAATTCTATCCGACTATAATCAACAAAAAAAGCCCATTTAAGGGCTTTATTATAGTTTTATTACTATTTACTAATTCTTTATTTTGAGGTGGTTACTTTCCAATACAAAACTTCGAAAAGATATTCCCCAATAAGTCATCCGTGGTAATCTCCCCCGTGATCTCACCAAGGTGATGTAACGCCTGTCTTATATCCATTGCCAGGAAGTCGTTGGTTACCTGGTTGTCGAGTCCTCTTAGTACGTCCTGGAGAGCGGACTGGGTTCTTAGTAATGCTTCATAGTGACGGGCATTAGTTACCATTGTATCACCTGTTTTAAAGTTTTCCAGATGAACTTTCTCTGATATTTTTTCCTTTAAGTCATCGATATTCTCCAGTTCACCAGCAGAGATAAATACGAAGTGATCGTTCTTTCTCAAGGCTTCAACTTTATCTACTGGAGCAATGTCGATCTTGTTTCCTACAGCAATAAATGGTTTACCAAGATTTTCTAATCGATTTACTTCCTGTAAAACCTCACTGATTGAATCAGTACTTAAATCAAATAAATAAAGAATCAATGAAGCCTGGCCCATTTTTTCATGGGTTTTTGCTACCCCCATAGCCTCGATCTTATCGATGGTCTCACGGATACCAGCAGTATCGATAAAGCGGAAGCTTACCCCGTCTATCACCATTTCATCTTCAATAAAATCACGCGTTGTACCCGGGATATCTGATACAATTGCTTTTTCTTCATTTAAAAGTGCATTGAGTAGGGTAGACTTTCCCGCATTGGGCTTTCCGGCAATCACTGTGGGTATTCCTTTTTTAATAACATTACCGTAATCAAAACTCTTTAGAAGTTTCGAAATTACTTTATATAATCGCTCTACCAGAGCTCTTAATTCATCACGCTGAGCGAATTCAACATCTTCTTCAGAAAAATCGAGTTCCAGTTCGATCAACGAGGCAAAATTGATCAACTCGGTTCGAAGACTACCAATCTCCTGACTAAAACCACCTCTCATTTGAGATAGGGCAGCACTATGAGCAGCCTCCGAATCAGCATTAATCAGATCTGCCACTGCTTCAGCTTGTGCAAGGTCAAACTGCCCATTCATAAAAGCACGCATGGTAAATTCACCGGGTTTGGCCAGTCTTGCGCCTAACTTCAAAGATAACTGGATAATTTCCTTAACTATATATTGCGATCCATGGCATGAGATTTCAACGACATCTTCCTTAGTAAAAGACTTTGGACCTTTAAAAAGCCCAAGAACAACTTCATCTATAATTCTTTCTCCATCTCTGATTGTACCAAAATGCAGGGTATGAGACTCTTGTTTCTGAGGATCCTTCCCTTTAAACATTTTAGATGCAATTGAAAAAGCTTCTTTTCCTGAAAGCCTGATTACAGCAATAGCCCCTACACCCGGAGCAGTAGCCAGGGCAACGATTGTATCTTCTGAAGTTGAATATTTTGACATAGATCAATATTTAGGCTGCAAAGTTATGAAAAAAGTGGTAGAGGTAGTGAGAATTAAAATTTGACAAAATCAAGAGTAATAAAAATTTAAGCTTTATACAAAAACTATAGAAATACATACATATGCTATCATTATATAAAATGTAAATAGTATAAGTACTCCTAAAGCCAATAAGCCTTAAATATAATTACCGATAACCAACCAAATTTTACTATAAAAGTAGCTGAATAGAAAAATAGTAATTTAAATAAATTCATTACAGAGGCCTTAAGTAAAATTACGTATTTTTTTAATTATACCGATAACTTATAAAAAATTAGCTGTCCAATTTCATTCAACACAATCTTAGAATTATATAAAAAATCCATTTAAAAACTAAGTATATATCTTACCAGGACAATTTTGCCAAGTTTTGTCCTTAACACTTGTTAGGGTAAATTATTAATAGAAAAACTAAACTAAACGCCCTACATTATGACAAATTATATACAAATCCCGTTAATTTTATTGACAAGTTTAAATATTGCATTTTCCCAAGATTCAAAAACTAATTCATTTGGATATTGGCACGATCCGGATTCCTGGGAAAATGGCATCCCTGGTTATATTGAGAATGGTATTACCTTTCTTGAAAATGACAGTATTAATATTAGAGGACAAATTATTCTTAACTCAGATCTGGATATAACGAATAGCACAATTATTATCCACGAGAACGATACTCTTATAATACAGGGAAATGTAAATTTTATTAGCAGCAATTTATTAAATAAGGGAGTAGCAATAATCAATGGTAATGGTTTAGCTGCTGAGTCGCTATTGAAAAATCAGGGTAAAATTGTAATTACAGGCAATTATGATGGTATAAATAACACATTAGAAGGGAGCTCCGGTTTTTCATATGTCTACGGCTATAGTAATAGTAATGTGGGTGATAATGGATCTTCAGAAGAATGTCTTATGAACGATCCGGAACTTTATCATTGGGTCAGGAGTCTTATGGAACTACTTCCGGTTGAATTGTTATCATTTGAAGGCAGGTTCATTAATAGCAACATGCTCGATCAAATCGAACTGAAGTGGACTACCATTGATGAAAAAAATCATGATGGATTCATAATTCAACGATCGGTGGACGCCAAAAATTGGAATGATATCGGATGGGTAACTGAAAAAACAACAATCTCCGATGGAGTTAATTACTACTCTTTTTACGATAATCATTTCGATCAAGACCAAAACAAATATTATTACAGGCTAAAGCAGGTAGATCTTGATGGGAATTATGAGATTCATGACATCATAATGGTTCAAATTCAAATATTAAACAAAAGAAATATAATTTTCCCTAATCCATTTAATAATTATTTAACATTAAAAATCCCTTCCAAAACTGAGTTCATAATATATGATGAACAAATGCGAAAAGTATTAACAGAGAAAAACAAGTCTTCAAGAGACAAAAACATTAAAATAAATACTCTTAATTGGGCAGTTGGGACTTATTTCATACAAACTGTTAATCTAAATACTGTTGAAACATATAAAATTATCAAAGCTGGAATGGTTTTAAACTAAGACACGGAGAAAGGTTGAAATTAATGATATCGGGATTTATGCTTTTTGTTAAGTAAAAGTTAAATATATTTTATATTTTCGTTTTACTTTAAAAGTAATTATGGCTAGTAAAAAGCAACGGAATCAGTTTTATCTATCTCTATTTCTTTCTGCGATAGCAGGAGCTGCTATTTTACTTATTCCGGGAATTACTTATTATGAACTAACAGGCAATCCTAATTTTATATTTTTCTTTTGCAGTCTTGGTGCTGTTATTTTCCTTTTTATCAATTTGATCAATAAAGGAACTACCAAATCAAAGAAAACCAATAAAAACATCTCAGATTCGATTTCAAGACTTAAAAAAAAGCCTGCTGAAGAATCAGCAGGCTTATAGTTGTCTATCAATAATTAAAAATTATTCTATAATAAGATTAAAGGTTAAATCAACATCAGTTTCTCCAACCTCAACTGTTGAAGTAGCTGTCTTTAATCCTGGCTGGTGTTTAAGTACTAATCTAAAATCACCTGAAGCGGCTTCACCTGTTTTCCAGGTTGTTGATAATCCAACCGGAAGGCTATTGCTATCGTAATCCAGGTAATTAACATCATCATCTCTTACGTCAATGTTACCGTTACCCGTAGGATCTGAAAATAAGCCTTCAGTCCATCCATAAAAGGTCATGTGTTCTTCACCTTCAGCAGAAACTTCTTCCGTAATATTTTCATCTGTTGCGGTGTTAAAAAATTCAACACCAAGTGTGTAGTTTGTTGAAGCTGATAATGTAATATCAGAAGTCTCAAAAGGAGAAGATCCTTCTCCATCCGGATCTAAAGCAGTTACCGCTATAGGATTACCACCACCATCAGGAGTAAAAGTCAATACCACCTTATCAATTACTTCCTCTTCATTTTCAGGAGCCGGAGCTTCATCTTCTGAACATGATTGCAATCCCAGGCCTAATAGGAGTGCAAGTGCAAGCATCTTTACTTTCGTTACTTTTTCCATTGATTATAATTTATTAATTGTTGTTAAATGCAACATTATAACATTTGCAACAAAGTTGCAAATGGTTGGCTATTTATTTTTAAAATCTGTAATTAACTGATGCCTTGAAATTTACCCCTGGTTCATCAGCATAATACCTTATCCGATCAGTATAGATCCGGTAATCGGTATTCATTATGTTTTCAACGGAAAAACGGATAAAGAATTGCGATTTTATTGTTGCTAAAACATCAAAATTCAATAGTGTGTAAGCTTTTGGTGCGTCTTTAAAGTCAAATATTGAAAAATCTCCATTAAATATGTCTGTATTATTATTTTCAGCATCAATAAATTCCTGCGGTGTTATTGTTCGGGGTGCATTGTTTTGCCTGAAAACATGTTCTAGCTCAATTGAAGATGTGATTTTATTGAAAATCCAAACATCATCGATCTCTTTATTATAAGAAAAATTCAATCTAAATGGTGGAATATCAATAAAAGCAGAACCATCATCAAGGTTTTGTCCATAAGTGTAATCGAACCTAATCGAAGAATATCCGAAATTTCCGAAGTCTACATTAGCTCTCCCATTAATGCCAGGAATAATCGCATCTGTACGGGAATAAATATAAATAGGGAAGGCTCCTCTCACTGTTTCGGTTATACCCGCAGGTTTCTCATAGATGTAGTCTGTAATATAATTGGCAAACAAATTAAGGTCGATCTTCCAGTTTTTTATTGCATACCTCAAAGAAGTATTAAAAGTATATGCTTTTTCTGCTCCAATATTTTTATCTGCAGGATCCAGAACATTTTCAGTAACGGGAAAGAAATTTTCATCAAGTGTATATCTTAATAAGCCATAGGTTATTACTGAAGTTTGATGCTTACCAAAAGAATAAAGCTCAGCTACATTAGGAGGCCTCCATGCTGTTCCAGCGTTGATTTTTATGCTAAAATTCTCGATATCTTTTTGATAACCTACATTCAATGAAAAATTATTTAATTCCAGATCTCCTGAGAAAATATTTTGATTAAAATCCCTGCCTAAAACGGACAAAAATGAATAGTCATATCTAAGTCCAAATTCAAACATTGAGTTGTTTTCAAACGACTTTGATTCGGTCATATAGAAACCAAATGAAGTATTCTGATAATTTGGTACAAAAGGGGTAGTGTTTGTGCCTTCGAGGTTATTATTATCCTGGTAAATCCACTGCATTCCTACATTTCCCTCGAGGCCAATTATTTTTTCATGCATTAAATTCACTTCTACCTGGTGTGTGTTTAATTCCAGGTCGATTGATGGGATATCATTATTAGTGCCTCTGCGAATATCAAATTCTTTTCTTTTATTTAATTGATATGAATAAAAGCCAGTAATAAGATTATCTGAAAAATTTTGTGATGCCTGAATTTTGGTCAATAAATGATTTCCTTCTTGTCGGGGAGTGTTGATATCATAACTAAAATCAGTAGTTCCCTCAGGAGGCTCATTCTCCATGGCATTCTGCAGATCTTCGAGATTACCAACCACAGAACCTTTTACAATTCCTGCTTTTTGATCAACATATGATACAATACCATTTACATCAAATCTTTCTTTATGATACCTGATCATAGCTTTCCCTCCAATTTCTTCCATGCCTGAATTGGTAAGGTTATAATCAGGAGAGTTCATATCACCTCTGCGATAATAATTACCTGAAATATTAGCAGCCAATCTGTGCCCTCCGGATGAAAGAGATAATTCCCCGCCATAACCCTTGCCATTGGTTTCTCCTTTTAGGGTAACTTCTCCTTTTAACTTTTCATGCAGTTCAGGTTGATCACTTTCGATTAAGATTACCCCACCCATAGCCTCAGAACCATACCTTACTGATGAAGCTCCTTTAACAACAGTTATTTTATCAACAACACTTAGATCTATTTCAGGAGCATGGTCTTTACCCCAATTTTGAAATGCATGTCTGACACCATTGTTTAAAATCAAGATTCGATTGCCATATAATCCATGGATCATAGGTTTAGCTATGTTAGTTCCTGTAGAGATCATTGATACTCCAGGCAAAGAACTTGATATTTTCCCAAGTGTAGTACCTACACTATTTTCTATAACTGATTTATCTACAATTTCGACAGTTTGCGTTTGATACGCTCCTACATTTTTTTGTCCTTCAACAGTTACTCCTTTAAGATATTCAGATTCAGCTGCCAGATAGATATCAGGCTTTTCGTGGTAAGCATCATGATGGTGAATTAAAGTTTTGTAACCAACATGAGAAATAACCAGATCGAATTCCTCTTCACAAAGGTTTTTAATTAAAAAGTATCCTTGTTCATCAGCCACTGTACCTTTTTGAGTATCTTTTATTGTAACCGTAGCGTAGGGAAGAGGCTCACCGGTGTTTAAGTCATAGACCGTTCCTTCAACAAAAAAGTCACAATTCTTATTCTGACCAAGAAGTGTTGAGAAACTAATTAATATTACAATTATGACAACTATTGATCTCGATTTATTAAGCATTGCACTTTTCGCACTTTCCTTTGACAATCATATTTATTTCATTCATAGAATACCCTGAAGGAAGTTCAGGTATCGGGATCTCAAAACCTGAAAGACATTCAAGTTTACCGCATTTAATACACTGAAAATGAATATGACTGTCTTTTTTATAAACAGTTTCATCATCAAAACTAAATGCATAAAGAGCACTTCCGGAATCTCCGGGAATTTTATGAATTATACTCTTGTCTATAAAAGATTGTAAGGTTCGATAAAGTGTTACTCTATCAAAATCAGGCAACCTATCTTCGAGATCTTTGTTTGATAGTGCTTCTTCTTTTTTAGAAAACACATCTAACACTTCATATCTGACAGGAGTAGCCCGAAGATCATTTTTATGCAACAAAGATTTAATATCTTCTCTGGTCATAATTAGAATCAATTATTACTAACCCAAAGATAATACAGAGAGGTACTTTATTGCAACAATGTTACAATAATTACAAGATTGCATTTATTTAAATGAGAGTTATCCTGTATATTCAGAAAAGAAATCGTTAAAAATATTTTCCATTCCGATCCAGGATTTTTTATCGATGGAGTAAATCATAGATGTTCCTTTAACTTTAGCATTAATAATCCCTGCTTTCTTTAATTCACTTAAATGCTGGGAAACAGTCGCCTGGGCCAACTTTAACTCACTTACTAATTCACCATTTATACACTGTTTAACCTTTAGCAAATGTTTTAAAATTGCTATTCTGGCCGGATGCCCCAGTGCTTTTGATAAATCGGCAATTTTTAATTCCGATTTTGTGTAACTATCTAATTTACTTACCCCCATAATATAAGAGATGCTTGGTATTTAATTGGTTTTGAAAGATTGATTTACAATTTAAATTTTCGATACAGTTGACCATTTCATTTTATTCCTTGTTTAAATTTCCCCGCAATTCACAAGGCTAATCAAAAGTACCAATACAGCTATATTGCAATAATACCAAATTCACCTGATAACTCCTTAAATAGTTCAATAGTATTGCAAAAAATACTTATACTTTTACATGAACGGTTAGGAATAAATATAAAAAAAGAAGCCTCCTTCCGGAAGCTTCTCAAATATCAGTTTCACACCCCAGATTTAAAGTGTACTAGGGCAAACATAATCTGTCTTCGGAACGTCTTGTTCTGAGATTTTATCAAAACCTCCATCAACGTCCGTAAAGTTTTCATATCCTCTTGACTTAAGTATAGAACTTGCAATCATAGAACGATATCCTCCTTTACAATGAACAAAGAAATGTTTCTCTTTTGGGAATTCGGCCATATGATCATTTATATAATCGAGTTCGATATTTAAAGCATCAACAACATGCTCTGATTTATATTCAGATGATTTTCTAACGTCAACTACAATCTCATCTTTGTTATTTTTTATTCTGTTGGCAAATTCTGATGCAGATACAGACTCTATTTTATCAACCTCATTACCTGAATCTAACCATGTTTTAAACCCACCTTTCAGATGTCCAAGTGATTTATCATAACCTACACGTGCTAGTCTGGTAACGGCTTCCTCTTCACGTCCTTCTTCTGCCACAATCAGTAATTCCTGATCAATTGGAATAAGTGCACCAACCCATGGAGCAAACTGGCCATCCAAACCAATATTAATACTATTTGGAATGAACCCTTTAGCAAATTCCTGCGGGTCACGAGTATCCAGAATTAAAGCTCCACTAGCATTAGCCACAGCTTCAAATTCAGCAGCATTTAATTCTTTCATACCATGATTTACTACTTCATCGATATTATCATAACCTTCCTTATTCATCTTAACATTCATCGGGAAATAGGCTGGGGGAGTAGTTAATCCTTCAGTTACTTCTTTAACAAACTCTTCCTTGGTCATATCTGCCCTTAGTGCATAATTAGACTCTAATTGTTCTCCAATAGTACTGACTGTTTCCTTACTCATATTTTTACCACAAGCAGAACCCGCTCCGTGACCTGGATAAACGATCACCTCTTCAGGAAGTGTCATAATTTTGTTTCTCAAACTATCGTAAAGATAACCTGCAAGATCTTCCATAGTTAATTTACCAGCTTTCTGAGCAAGATCCGGACGTCCCACATCTCCAATAAACAATGTATCCCCGGTAAAGACAGATTGTGGCTTATTATCATCAATTAGAAGAAAGCATGAAGATTCCATGGTATGGCCAGGAGTATGAAGCACTTTAATCTCAAGATCTCCCACCTTAAATACCTGGTTATCTTCTGCAATTATAGCATCAAAGGTAGGTTTTGCATTGGGTCCAAAAACAATTGGCGCCCCGGTTTTTTTAGCTAGATCAAGATGCCCTGAGACGAAGTCTGCATGAAAGTGTGTTTCAAAAATATATTTAATTTTTGCCCCTCTTGATTCAGCTTTGGCAATATAGCTATCGACATCTCGCAGTGGATCGATCACAGCAGCTTCACCATTTGACTCAATATAATATGCTCCCTGAGCTAAACACCCCGTGTAAATTTGTTCGATTAATTGATTGTTATTTTCCATGATTTTATAATTATATTCTTAATATTATGTTTTAGTTAGTACGATATTATTCCACCTTGTAAATTATACAGGTTTACAAACCCTTCTCTTTCTAGCATTCTGCAAGCATTCGCACTTCTCGCTCCACTTCTGCAATAAATCAGATACGTTTTATCCTTATCCAGTTGCGAAATCTTGCTGGCAAATTCCCCGCTCAGAAAATCATAATTTAAAGCATTTGGAAGAGCCCCACTTTTAAATTCATCCCTGGTTCTGACATCGATCAAAACAGTATTTTCTTTCTCCATGAGTTTCCTGAACTCAGTGGCAGGAACATTTTTGTACTTGGTCTTTGTATTAAATAGATTAAACATTTTAAATAAATATTTTTTACAAATGTATCCCTGTTAACTCCTTATTTCTGTGCTAATTGTCACTTTAGAGAAGGCAATAAAAAAGAGCCCCGGGAGGGCTCTGTGATCAAATTAATTCTTCAATGTTGTCTCTTATGAATATTTTATTTCTCGTCAGCTCTATCCATTTTTTCTTTTCCAGTGTTTTAAGGAGTCTGGATACGACTTCTCGAGAGGTCCCAAGTTCATTAGCTATTGACTGGTGCGTAGTCGCTATTTCATTAGAATTGAGTTGTTTTCTTTTTACCAGGAGGTAATTCAATAATCTCTCATCCATCCGTTTAAAAGCAATATCATCGATCACTTTTAGTACTTCTTCAAATCGTGATTGGTATGTACCTGCGATATATTCTTTCCACTGACGGTATTTATTTCCCAATTCCTCGTGGAGACTTGAAGAGACTGTCAGCATTTTCACATCTGTTTCTGCCACTGCCTTGATTTCACTGCTTCTTTGAGCTCTGCAACAGGTCAGGCTCACTGCACATGTTTCCTTAGGTTCAAGATAATAAAGAAACAATTCGTGTCCCTGGTCGTCAGTACGCATCACCTTTATCGCGCCTTCAAGAATTATCGGGATCATTTTAATATATTGGCCGGGTTCAATCAGAATATCACCAGCATTCAACTCAACATAATTTGCGTTATTTGAAAGTTCCTCAATCAGATCATTGTCATTGAACTGAGGTAAATATTGTCTTATTAGTCTTTCTTCTACCATGCCCAAAATTAGCTTTTAGCTTAGTGCTGCTTTGTGATTTTTATCACAAAAGAATTTGATTATTGTTATCTAAAAAAAACAGCTTACACATGATGATTTTCGATAATAAAAATGCGCGAATCTTTAATAAATTTCAAATTAAGATCAACTATGTCAGATATCTCAATGGAATCTTCATTATCCAAAATTACTATTTCTTCATCACTAGTAAATTCAAATCCTCCTGATACCAGATGTACATAAATTTTACTTTTAATATTTCTGGATTCGTATTTAAAATCTGATCCTTTTTCTACTTTACAATACTTAAGTGAGACGAAATTTTCATTTTTTTCATCTTTCGCTTCATATATTATTTTTAATTCTCCGGGATTAAGATTCTCAGCCTCAAATGAGACATTAGTAGTATCCTTATCAGTACTCATCGAATTAAACCAAAACTGATAACCTAAATACGGGGTAGTATCTTCTAGATTCATACTTTCGATAGGCTTATCAGGATATAACTTATGGATAACGGAATTCACAGAATTCACACTAGCCTCCCAAAATGAGTTTTTTAATGATTTGGTGCCAGAAAAGCTGCATTGAACTATCGTGAATTCATGACTATGTTTGGTTTGATATTTTGCTCCCGGCCAAAGTAATTCTTTATACACCATTGCCAGAGAACCCTGATTTTTAAAAGAAGGCAAATAATCATGCCAGGCTGTAAATGAATCATGCCTGATCTTATTTCTTAATCTATTTTCAATTACTCTGATCTCCATTCACATAAATTTTGCGATCAAAGATCATTATTTTAAAATAAAACACAATTTCAATTATAGAACTTAACAAATGTTTAATTCTCGATTGACTTTACATTAATAAAGTTATCAAACTTATAGATTGACTACGGACTAGTTTAATTTTTCTGACCCTACTATCTAATATACTGAAAAAGAAAGGGATTAACTCCCTTTCTTATTTATTATATCCAATAAATATGCATGCAATTATTATATAATATATGATAATGTTTATACATTTCATCATTAACTATATTAACAAATAGTTAAGAAAGCCTGTTCTTAAAATCCTCGTATCCAAATTCTCTTACAATTTCCAACTGGTCATTTTCGTGCCAAATACCTATTGAGGGATGGGTAATACCATTAAAAGTGGTGGTTTTTACCATTGTATAGTGAATCATATCTTCAAATATGACCCGATCACCTATTTCCAATTCTTTATCAAAACTATATTCACTCATATAATCTCCGGCCAGGCAACTTATACCACCCAGCTTGTAAGTTGGCTTTCCATTTTCCGGATCACCAGCTCCAATGATTCTTGGACGATATGGCATTTCCAGAGTATCAGGCATATGTGCTGTGAATGATACGTCAAGGATTGCTGTTTTTACTCCTTTTCTTTCGACTATATCCAAAACCCTTGATACCAACACTCCAGTGTCCCAGGCCACAGCACTTCCTGGTTCCAGGATCACTTCTAAATGAGGATATTTAGCTTTAAACTTTTGTATAGTATCAATCAAAAGGTCAACATTATAACCCTTTCTGGTCATCAGGTGTCCACCACCGAAGTTAACCCACTTTAAATCAGGTAGGAAACTACCATATAGATTTTCAAAAGACTCAAGAACCTTGACCAGGCTTTCCGCTGAAGATTCACAAAGAACATGAAAATGGAGGCCTTCAATATATTCAGGTAATCCATCTTTTAATTCTTCGTCAGAAACCCCTAATCGTGAACCTGGTGCACTGGGATTATATAACATCGTTTCGACATCCGACCATCCTGGATTTACCCTCAATCCGATCGATACCTTATCAGCAGAATCCAGAACTTTATCTTTGAATTTTTCTGCCTGAAGAAGGGAGTTAAATGTAATATGACTGGAGTAACTTAATATTTCATCAAATTCTTCTGGCAAATATGCCGGAGAATAGGTGTGAGCCTTGGTTTTCATTTCTTCGAAGCAAAGCTTTGCTTCACTTAAAGAGCTTGCTGTAGCTCCCCGAAGGTACTGCCTTACAAGAGGAAAGGCACTCCACATTGCAAATCCTTTAAACGCCAGAATTATGTTTGCTCCAGATTCATTTTGAACCCGTGACATTAATTCAAGGTTAGATCTCAGCCTGGACTCTTCCAGAACAAAACAAGGCGACGGAATATTGTTATAATTTATAGACATCAATATTTGGTTATAACGAAAGAAAGAGGCTGAATTAGCCTCTTTCCTATATTTCATCAGGTAATTCTATAATTCAATTTCAGCATTAAGTTTTTCATGCCATGGCAGACCAAACTCTGCTAAATCTGTAAGAAACGGATCAGGATCAAATTCCTCAACATTAAATACACCTTCACCATTCCATTTGCCTTCAATCATCATTTTCGCACCGATCATTGCAGGAACCCCAGTGGTATAAGAAACTCCCTGTGCACCGGTTTCTTTATAAGCTTCTTCGTGCTTACAATTGTTCCAGATGTAATAGGTCTGCTCTTCTCCATCTTTTATTCCTCTGATACGGCATCCGATAGAAGTCTCACCTGAATAGTTTTCTCCAAGTTCACCTGGATCCGGAAGAACAGCCTTAAGGAATTCCAAAGGAACAATTTCTACACCTTTAAACTTAACAGGATCTATTCTTGCCATTCCTATATTTTGGATTACTCTAAGGTGAGTAAGATATTCTTCTCCAAATGTCATCCAGAATCTTGCCCTTTTGATTGAAGGGAAATTTTTTACTAGCGATTCTAATTCCTCATGGTAAATCAGGTATGATCTTTTCGGCCCGATATTCGGATAGTTGAGATCCTTATGAATTTCATGAGGTTCAGTTTCGATCCACTTTCCATCTTCGTAATACTTACCTTTCTGAGTAATCTCACGAATGTTTATCTCAGGATTAAAGTTAGTTGCGAATGCTTTACCATGGTCACCGGCATTACAGTCGACAATATCCAGATACTGGATCTCATCAAAATGATGCTTTGCTGCACGAGCTGTAAATATACTCGTTACGCCGGGATCAAAACCACAACCCAATACAGCCATAAGGCCTTTTTCTTTGAATTTATCCTGATATGCCCATTGCCATTTATATTCAAATTTAGCTTCGTCTTTAGGCTCATAATTAGCAGTATCAAGATAATGAACGCCTGTTTCAAGACATGCATCCATGATAGCAAGATCCTGATATGGAAGAGCTACATTGATCACCATGAAAGGTTTAAATTCATTGATCAATGCAACAGTTTCACTGACATTATCAGCATCGAGTTGAGCTGTCTTTACACGGCCCTGACCAACCTCCTCTGCAATAACATCACATTTTGATTTTGTTCGGCTGGCTAGTAGTATTTCTGAAAATACTTCCGGAAGAGATGCACATTTCTGTACGACAACCCTTCCAACTCCACCAGCGCCAATAATAAGTACTTTAGCCATTTAATAAAGTGATTATTTAGATTTTCGTTTCAATATTAATAAATTAAAATTGCCTTTAAAACTTATGATTTTAAAATGAGTATAAAAAATCTGATAGAAAATTTTGACCCGAATGGGGTAGGTTTAAAAAATGGTCATTTTATAGGCTTACCATTCGATAATGAAAATTCAAATATTATTTTGTTTTCTGTACCCTGGGATGTAACTGTTTCATATTCAGCTGGCACATCCACTGGTCCAAGCAATATACTTGAAGCTTCCACCCAGCTTGATCTTTATGATCCCTATGTTAATGATGCCTGGAAGAAGGGAATCTACATGGTACCTTCTAATGAACACTGGCTACATCAGAGTGAACACCTTAGAGATGCAGCTAAAAGCCATATAGATTTTCTTGAAGCCGGAGGGAAAGTTGAAGATAACCCCATTCAGGCTGACGTCTTAACCATGATCAACGATGCCAGCGATTTATTGAGAAAATGGGTATACGAACAGACAAAACAATATCTCGATGAAAACAAACTTGTGGGTGTTGTAGGAGGGGAGCATTCGGTTCCTCTCGGTTATCTTGAAGCATTATCTGAAAAGCATTCTGAATTTGGAATATTACAAATAGATGCTCATATGGATTTCAGAAAGGCCTATGAAGGTTTTAATCTTTCTCATGCTTCTATATTTTATAATGTAATGAAATATATCCCAACAGTTTCGAAGATCACCCAGGTAGGAATCCGCGACTATTGTGATGAAGAAATTGAATTTGCTGAATCACTTGGAGAAAAATGCAATGTATATTTTGACCATCAAATAAAAGACGAAGTATTATCAGGAAAATCTTTTTCAAAAATCTGTGAAGAAATCGTATCAGGCTTACCAGAGAAAGTCTATATCAGCTTTGATATTGATGGCTTGAAGCCCAACTTATGCCCAAATACCGGAACCCCTGTACCAGGTGGATTGGAATTCGAGGAAGCAAATTATTTGCTTGTAGAATTACTTCGGCAAAACAAGAAAATAATAGGTTTTGACCTTTCTGAAACTGCAGGAGAAGGCAATGAATGGGATGGTAACGTTGCTGCCAGATTATTATACAGATTGTCGAATCTTACTGCCGAATCAAATGGCATATAAAATATTAGAATGGATAACCGATTGAAAAATTCAATATCAGGTTATTGCTTCTCCAATCACTATCTAATGGATTAATATCTGTAAAAACCCATTCAAATCCTTGATCTGCAAATGGCTTTCTTAGCGGAAAGCCAAGGTCAAACCTTATAATTATTACTGAAAGATTGATTCTCAAGCCTACACCTGTAGATACCGCGATTTGTTCGTAAAACTTATCAAATTTGAAATCAGCTCCAGGACGGTCGGGATCCTCAGTAAATAACCAGATATTTCCTGCATCAATAAAAAATGCAGTCTCAAAATATTGATTTAGTTTTTTACGATATTCAACATTAGCTTCCAGGCGGATATCACCAGTTTGGTCAACATAGATTAACTGTTCCGATTCATTTACATAAGAACCCGGACCAACTGTACGCGCTCTGAAACCTCTTAAACTATTTGGGCCTCCAATGAAATATTGCCTGATATAAGGTAAACTACGGCTATTACCATAAGGATAACCAACACCTACTAATACTCTTGTTGCGATATCATTTCCGGACCTTCCCACGGAAAAATATTTCCTGTATTCCTGTGTAAGTCTCAAAAACTGTGCGTAGGGTACATTTAAAAATTCGTCACCGGTTTCCTGCTTGTTACTATCAAACAATGAAACCAGATTGCCCGCACTTTGAAAATCTACTGAATAATAAAATCTCTTATTATCAAGGTTTTCTTCCAATTGATTATTTGAATAACCCAGATTTAAACCAAGAATAAATTGCTGAGAAAAGGTTTGCCTGACAAAAGGATTCTCTTCAAGAAAATCTCGAAACTCGTCGCTCTGATCAAAAAGAGAAGAATAATTCACTTCAAAAGGATAGAAGTAAAAATCTTCTGTTTCAGACCCCTTCCAGGTATACCCTTCGGTAGCCTGAATCGTCCTTAACCCATACAACCCCGCTCGTTTGTATTGATTGGCGTTTATTGAAAACTCAGTAAAAGAAATATAATCTGTAATATTTACCTTCACAAAAGAAGGCCATATTCTCGGTACTCTGAGCTTAGTTTCAACACCAAATTCGTAAGATAAACTGTTTTGCCTTTGCTCAGGGGGTCCACCAAATTGTCGTTCAACATTCCCATTTAAAGAAACTGTAAATTGTTCTGCCCCATGCAAAAAATTCCTGTTTAACCAGATCAATTTTATGCCCGGGCCGACAAAGTTGTTACTTTTTGCGTTGAGACCAATTTCAGCAGAAAAAGACATTTTAGGAAGACTATATAAACCAATAACCGGCTTTAGTTTATTTTCATTTGTTATCGGTTTAAGCTGAATATCTACATA
This sequence comes from Mangrovivirga halotolerans, assembly GCF_026241165.1. GTDB lineage: Bacteria > Bacteroidota > Bacteroidia > Cytophagales > Cyclobacteriaceae > Mangrovivirga > Mangrovivirga halotolerans. The sequence goes on from NZ_JAPFQN010000005.1 coordinate 330,156, forward strand.
GTTAAATGCACCCATCCCTGTTAAATAGCGATATGTTTTTTGCCTTTCATGCTTTTCATAAGCCTTACCCGGCGTGAAGTAAATTCCTTCACTTATATGTTTAGGTTTATATCTTGGCACCTCTCTCTTCTCAGCCAGATAAATGCCATCCTCAATTGAATCTTTTTTAATTTCAACTGTATCTTCTTGCTCGACAGGAAGATCTTCTCTAACCTCTACCGAATCTAATGTGTAATAAGTCAGTGTACGTTTCTTTCTGTTTGCTTTTAGATTGAGTGAGAGCTTAACTCCCTTTAAAGAATCAAGTTTGGTCGTATCAGCATAAAACTCTATATCCTCGTGACTAAAATAATAATACCCTCTATTATTTACATAATCAGCAATATTACGTCGGGCCCTTTCTAATCTCTCAAGCTGATAATAAGTACCTGAATCGATTTTTGTTTCCTTTAGAGAGCTATCAAAAATCTTGTTAAGTGTATCTGTTTGAGATGTTATATCATTAACAAGAGTATCTATAAAATAAGGTTCTCCGGTATCAATAATGAATTTTACCTCAGCCTTTTTCGCCTTACTGGTGTCAATTTCGACCCTTGTTCCGACATTAAAATAACCAAGGTGAAAAAGCCTGTTATTTATTACCTTAATTAATTCTTCCTTCTTAAGATTTGATAAAAGGGCAGGGGGGCTACCTATTTGATTTCCAATAAAATAGAAAACCCCTTTTTCCTTATCAGGAGTTAGGCCGTTAATAACTACTCCTGTACGCATCCAAAGAAATTTGGAATTAGGCTGTGGCTCAATTAAAGAATGTACTGTTTGTTTAACAGTTTGACTATTGTATAAATTCTTTTTTTCTTCAAAATCAACGTTCATGTCAGTGATCATTCTATCACCTTCAGGAACATATTTCATCCCCGTACAACCGGTAACAAACCAAAAAATTGATACAATAATGTAAAATAGTATCGTTCTATTCATTTTTTTCTTCTTCAATTACCGCTTCCTTATTTTGATTTTCTATTGCTTTTTGTCTCTTCTTATCCTCCTCTTCTTTTGTCTTACTTTTTGCTTTAAATAGCTGGTCAAAGGTATCAAAGTCTTTCACAAAGATCAGAGCAATCCCTGTATTTTGAATTTCTCCATCAACCATATCAAACTGGTTCTCTCTAAAAGCTTTGATCTTCAGGTTTCCTTCCTTGGTCAATTCATAAGCAACTACGAATTCTGCCGCTCCAATGGTGCTCGTTGTTCTTTCACTTCCTTCCTCTAACCCTACAGAACTACCAACTTGTACCTCCAGGCGTTCATTGAATAATTTTTTGGAAACACTAACATCCAGCTCTGTAGTTGTGTTTCCTGACTGCGGATTATTGTATGAACTCATATCAAAATTGACATCCACACCCTGAACAAATTTACTACCGAAGTTATTTAATTGTTGCGTAAGAATACCATTGACAGAATTTCTGGCTGCAGATGAAGCAAAGTTACCCCCACCTTGAGACGGGCTTTCACTAATAAACCCTCCAGTCACTAATAAAGCAAAAACCTGTTTATTTCTTTCCTGTTCATATTCCTCGGTCGACAATTGAGATAATTTTTGTTCAATCGTAGGGTAATTCCCTCTTAATTCAGGAGGTAATGCTAAAGTAAATTGAATTACAGGCTCTGCAATAATTCCACCAATGGATATCCCAACACGATATGTTATCCGCTCATTCAACTCATCAAAACCTCCACCTCCGGCAACTGTTTCTGCGCCTGTGGAAAACAAGTTAGTACTACGAGTCCTTATTGAATTATAGGCATTAAATTGAATTTCACCTTCCAATGGATCACCTTTCCATATAACTCTGCTTCCTTTCACGAACTTGAATTGCTTTTTTACAAGTCCGTAATAATTAAGGTTATATTGGCCACTATTTACGGTATATACCCCATTCAATGATATTTCTTCATTTTGAATTGTAAGATCCAAGTCCGTTTCACCCTGAACTGTTAAATTATCACCTGAATTAGGATCGATAACCAGGCTAGTCTTCGCTTTTGGATCTATACTTATATTTAAATCAGCAGAAAAGGAACCCAACTGACCTTTTATTGAATCAAGTACGCTAGGCTCTTTAACTTCAAAAACCACTGAGTCTTCGACCTTATCTTCATCTACAAACTTTACTATCCCTTCATCCGATATAAGCTCAAGGGTTTCTCCCGGCAACTCATAAGTAATGTCCGTCTTTCCTAAAAATTTTATATCGCCATCGATCTGAGGGGTACTAATCAATCCTGTAACTTCCAGATCAAAGGAGGTCCAAACCTGACCATATAATGTTTTAAAATCTTCTCTTTTATTATCTAGTAATTTTACCCCGTCTGCTGTGAGAACCAGATCTACTACAGGATTGCCATAACCTGCAGGGAAGTCTATTTTACCTGCTATATTAAGCTCATTATCGTTGTCGTCTTTAATTGTAAAATCTTCAAAATTCACCTCATCCTGGTTAAAGATTAGTTTTTCATTATCGATCAATATCTTTGTGCCGGTAAAAGGAGCTAATAGATCTGCTTTCTGGATATCCATATTACCATCTACTTTAAACCCACTCGATGTAATTTGACCTTTGATACTGGTTTTAGAATCAAAGGAATTTATTTTCACATAATTTGAAGGAAGAAGATCGTTATATTTTGTCAAATTATGCGTTTCAAGATTAGCTTCATAATTTATATCTGAATTACTTCTGTTAATATCTGCATCTAATTTAAGTGTGTTTTCTCCCGCATCAGACCAATTGATATTTGTGATAATTTCAGATGCATTAAAGTCAAATTTTGTTTCCAGATCACCGGCAGAAATTTCAGCTAGTTTCATTTGATTAAGTGATATTTCACCATCACCGGTAAATTGATTTTGCGAATTAATAGCTCCACCCACATTACCGTTTAAGTCACCCTGTAAAAGGTCCAATGAATCCCTATAGGTGACTAAACCAAGAAAGTTTTCAATATCAAAATCTTCGAAACTAATATTTAGTCTTTCAGTAGATTTATTTGCCTTTAATCTTTGCTCACCGTTGCTCAAGGTAAAATCCCTAACCATAAAGCCTTCAGGTGAAAAAACCATTTCGCCATCTTTATTTTGATCAAACTCAGAATAATTAAGAATCCATTTATTATCGGAAGGGGTTATAATAGTTTCTCCAGACTGCTCCAGATTCACATATGATTCGATCTTATATTTTAAACTATCTTTTATTTCATATTGCCTGATCGATAATAAAAGCCTGTCATTATCTTCTAAATCTGAATTGATAAATAGATTTTCCAGGGATATTTCGCCAGCTCTAAATTCCTTTAATCCAAAATCAAGAACCAATCCCTGCTCTTCATTTTTTACAAGATCAAGTTTTAAACTGTCAATTTCCCATCCTGTGGTAACCACTGACGGTAAGTACGCATCCAATTCTCTTAAGGAATCGTGTTTAACCTCCACATGAATATTAAAAGTATCGAGACTTTCTATTGCAGGATAAAACGGATGGATGAGTGCACTTATATTGGTACCAGATATCCTGGTGTTTAAATTATTATTTTCAAAAGTACTATCCGACAAAGCTCCTAATTCAAGAAAATATTTATTCCAATAATCAAAACCGGTATTACTTTCGGAATTGACAGCTAAAAAGTCACTTTCTAAAACAATATTATGAAAAGTATCTGAAATAACTCCGTTTGAAGACCAATCACCATATTCATAAATTACTAATGAATCTTTTTGGCTGATCCTGAAATTATCGAACCCAACATCCCATTTCAAATATGGATCTGAAGAAAAATCTCCATTAAAATTACCGTAAAGGATCAAAGGTATATTTTCAGCAAAAGCCCCTACGTATAATTGAATAAATTGCAATGAGTCTATATGCACATCAGAAAACTCACTATTGGTTTTGCCCTTTCCGTATATAGAACCACAGTCATTAAAATCAGCAGAAAAACGCCAATTCAGATTTTTAAAATCTTTACTCGGAAAGAGTTCTGCAAACAATGAATCTGACTCACAGGTATTATACTTAAAATCTTTTAATTTAAAATCTCCTTTATAAATATCGTTTTCCTTTAAGGAGGTCCAATAAATGGAAGCCTTAGCATCTTCAATATAGGGGTATATAGTATCTAACCTGGTGAGATCTAAATACAAATCCTGTAATATAAAATTGGCAGAATCTTTTTTATGATCGAAATACTCGTAATATCCTTCACCAGATAGCCCGGCATATTCTGAATCAGCAGTTAGATCAAGACTCAAATGCCCTGCAACAGATCGTAATCCAGCATTAACAGTCAAATCTGAAAGTAAACTCTTCACTTGTGGACTCAATGAGAGATAATTTTTAGCCATTGTCTCTGGAAAAAAGATCTTCAATTTTACATTTGATTCCTCACTCGAGTTAATTTCCTTATAGAAAATACCTCCAGCTGCTACATAGGCCGATTGATACTTAATCAGAAAAGTATCAATATCGAACATTAACTCCGTACCATTCGATCCCAGGTTCCCTGATACCGGATTGGTCATATTTATTTTAGATGCAACTGAATTATAAGTAGAATCCGGCAGGAAAAACTCAAAATCGGAAGGGTATAATTCCCATTCCATATCGAGATCATAGTTCAAATGAATTAAATCAATTGTTTCCTGCATTAAACTTGAATAAGATAATTCCCCTTTGGATTCAAAAACTGAATTCCGCCATTTAATAGGGGATATGTTCCAATTAACAATATCCGGATCAGCCTTCACATCGATACGAGCTTGTTTTAACTGGCCATTTTTATTAATTGTACCAGAAATTTCACCACCAGAAAGTTCCGCAAGTGTATCATTAATAATCACTGGTTCAGAAACTGATAAGAGCCAATCTTTGAAATGGAAGTATTCCGGATTAAACTTCAGGCTATCAGTTATGTTTTCCTGCATCTGCAATTTGAGATCTGGCATTTCAACATCTAGCTGACCTACCTTAATTGAGTAACCAAATGCAAAGGGGATTTTATTTAAATTAACTTGATTTTCAATGCTTTCCTCCTCTGATGATCCTTCAGTAGGAAATATTTTTAATTCAGATTTACCCATCAGCAATTCGATAGAATTGGCAGCAAGTATATTTTTATTTAATAAAACCTGAGCTTTTTTTGCATCAAACAAGTCTATTTGAACAAGGTAATCTTGCCTTAAGGAAGAGTCTTCCCAGTTATATGTTATATCTTCTAATCGAAAATCTTTGACTTTAAAGGAAGGTAAAACGGAAGAGGTAGTAGTGTCAGAATCTGTGTATGCAAAAGCAGATCTCATTTTATAGGTTAACCCATTCATTAAAAACTTCTTTACTTCAAAATCCATGCTATCCAGCTGTACATTTGTATTTTGAATATTTAGTTTTTTTAAATCAAGCTCAAAAGACATGCCTTTCATTTCATATCTTCCGTTTATGTTTGATAAAATAACATTATCAACACCTGTCACTTGCCAGGAGCTATTACCTGAATCTTTGTTGGTTTCATTAGTAGCAGTACTATCAGTTTGTGACTGAGTAATAAAATCAAGATTAGTCTGTGTGCTATCAATTAGGTAAATATTAAAATAAAGATCCCGGATCTCAATATTACTTCCCCTGATTTTTCTTACAAACAAGGAAGATAAATTAATACCTGCTTTTAATTCTGATAACTCGAGAAGCTTTTTATTTTGTTGATCTTGTACCTTTAAACCATGTATAAATATACCTGGAGAAAATGTCAGGCCAACTCTATCGATAGTAACTTCGGTATTTAACTGTTTTGAAGCAATACTTTCAATTTTATTAATAAGAAATTCTTGTACAGGAGGAAGCTGAATATATAGTGAAATTGTTAAAAACAAACCAATAAGTATAGCAAAGAACTTAAGTATAAAACCTACGAACTTTTTAATGATTTTGGCCAGTGTATTTTTAATCTCAAGCATTAAGTATAATAATAACGAAATTAAAACAGTTTAATTAATTGTGAGTATCAGTTTTAACAAAATAACAGAGGTCAAATGCATATTTAGCTATTTGACCTCTGCTTTAATTCATTTCTAATCTAATTACTTAATTGACTTAACAATTCATCAACTGCTTTTTCTAATTGTTCATCTTCACCATTTGCCTTACTGTCCGGATTATTTTCAACTATTATATCCGGTACTGCTCCGTTAAGCTCCATGTTTTTACCGGTTTCGTATACATACCATGCTCTGAAAGGTAGTCTTAAATAAGAGCCATCGACAAGTCGGGTTCCGCCAGTGGATATAACAGCTCCAAAAGTAGGAGTTCCTACTAAAGTACCAATATCAAGTTGTTTATATGCGTGAGAAAAAATCTCTGCGTTTGAATAACTATTTTGATTACATAATGCTATAGAAGGTTTAGTCCACGATGATAATGGCAGTCTTTCTCCAAATGGATAATTACTTTTAAATTCTACATTTTTCTCTTCAAGATCGTCCGTTGCACCCCTTGGAATGGTATAAGCATGTTGCTTTACATTAAGAACAGCCATGAGATAATCCGTTGTCCAGCCACCACCGTTAAATCGCACATCTATCACAATTCCTTCTTTTCCATTACCTGCAGCCATTAATTCACGTTCAAATCGCTCAAAACTGGTCCAGTTCATTCCTCTTATATGAAGATAACCAAGTTTGCCTCCAGAATATTCCTCTGTCAATTTCCTTCTCTGCTCTACCCATTCATCGTACAACTCATTTCTTAATGATACTACCGGCCTAATAATAATATCCTTTTCATCTTTACCTGAGCGAACTCGAATCAGCACCCTTTCACCAGCTTTATTAATCAAAAAGGCGTATATGCTTACCTCATCATTCACCTCATTACCATCAATTGAAATGATAACATCACCAACATTAATTTTAGAATCAGATCTATCGGCAGGAGAGTCCTTCACTACTTTTACTACTTCAAGACCATTTTTAGTGTATTCTGTTTCAACTCCTAATAAACCAGTTCTAATATTTTGAGTTTCCGCTCTTGAGCCACCATATAATCCCATGTGACTTGCATTGAGCTGGCCAAGCATGTTATTAAACATATACCTGAAATCAACCTTATTTGATGCCTTCATTATCCAAGGCTTATAAGTATCAACAAGGGTTTCCCAGTTTTTACCATGAAACCCAGGGTCGTAAAATCTTCTTCCTAAGATCCGGGTTGCTTCATTGAACATTTGTTGAGTAACCGCTTCATAATCAATCTTCATTGATGCTGAAAATGGTTGAGGTTCCTTTTTACCGTCCGTTGAAAGCTTCATTAGACTACCTCCGTTTTTAATATAATAAAGATGCTTTCCGGATGGATCAAGGGTCAAGCCACGAGCTTCTTCATTCCCAGAAGTCAGTGATTTCATTTCTGTGCCATCCCAGTTAACTTTATAAATATCAATATCCGCATCATACGACTGGCGCCCATCATTATTTGTGGTGAAATACATTTCTTCACCATCATTGGAAACTTGAAGACCGGACTCATTTCCAGGTAGTGAAGTAACCTGTGACAATCTCTTATAAATATCCTCAAAGTCGATTGTTATTGGCTCAACTTCAGGCTCTCCTTTTTCTTTTCCATTTCCATTCTTCTTTTCCTCTTCATCAGACTTCAGAGCCTTTATTTCCTGCCAGTCCTGCCTGGTCTTTTCCCAGTCTGCTTTCTTCAACCATAAAAACCATACATCATTGTCACCGTTATTTCTGCCGGATAAGAATGCAAGCTTACTACCATCTTTACTCCAGATGGGAGAGAAATCTCTTTTTGGATGCATTGAGATATTAACCGGATCCTTGCTATTGTCAGCAGCATGAATATAAACCTCTTCATTGAAATTCAAATCATCGAGAGAATAAGCAAGCCATTTGCTGTCCGGACTGAAAGAAATACTACCAGGAGTTGCCCAGCCATCTAATAAGTCTTTCTTATCTGAAATTCCATTTTCATTAACGACGGCTGTGTTGAGGTCACCACGTCCAATCACATAGGCGATGTGTTTGCCGTTTGGTGCAATGGTGAAAAAATTCACATCATCATCTGAATCAAATAATTTTTCAATATTAAATTTTATGGAAGCAAATAAATTATTGGTGGATGGATCATCTGAAGTAGCTTTATATATTTCAAAATGGCCGTCATTATCGGATATAAATAAAATTGTTGAATCATTAAGCCATTTAGGTTCCTGATCTCTGAAAGCTCCTTTAGTAACTCTCACAGTTCGTTTAATCTCTTTATCATTTTTCTTTATAAAAACCTCTCCGTTTGTAGAAAACGCTGTATACTTTCCATTTGGTGAAATGCTAAAATCAGACACATCACCAGAGACGCTTTTATACTCTATCGGGTCAAATTTAAAATCAGAATACACATTCAGTTTTATTTCCTCTATATCAGAAAAGTCATTGTTGGCTCTGAACAAATTGTCTTTCCTGGTGAATACAAAAGAATTATTTCCTGGTGAATAATCGTAATATAAAATTCCAAAATCATTAAAATCAGATATTTTCTCCGTGGGAGAAGTTGTATTTCCGTCGGTATCTATTTTTACCTGATGAACATTGTATTTTCCTGATCTTGCACTTAGAAAATATAACGTCTCATTGCTGCCCCATCGTGGAAAAATATCCTGCCCGTTATCAGTAGTGATTTGATTGTACTTATCATTTTCGATATCATAAATCCAAATATTTCTATTTGCAGAACCTCTGTAAGCTTCCCTTTCTCTTCTACAGGAGCCTCTTTCGAATGCTATAAATTTTCCATTGGGTGAAGTTACCGCATGATATCCCAGGGCATCCAATAATCTTTCAGGTGTTCCTCCTGATATGTCAACAGAATGTATTTCCCTTGTTCTTTCTACCTGTGCAAATGCCCTTCGTGTTTCAATTAAGATCTGATCATTACCCTTCCAGCTAGTTGGCAGATCTCCAGTTGAATGATAAGTAAGCTGCTGGGCGGATCCTCCTTCCGTTTTAATAATAAAAGCATCAGCGTTACCAAAGCGCTCGCTATAAAATGCAATATATCGTCCGTCAGGGCTAAACTTTGGCATGCCATCATATCCTTCATGGATAGTTAGCCTCCGGGCGTTTCCTCCCTCAAATGGAGCAAGCCATATATCTCCCTGGTATGAAAAAGATATCATTGTTCCGTCTTCACTTGCGTCCGGATATAAAACTAAGGGAGATTGTTGCGCACTTACATTAAAAACTAATACAAAAATTCCTGTTATAAGCAAAAATCGATGTTTCATCGTAATAAGTATATTAATGGATTAGGGTTAAATTCAAATTATATTAACAGTACTAATTCAAAACTGTTCAGTTCAATCAAAACAATATTCATTTAATAAATCCTTTCCCAGGTTTTCATCAAGATCAATAAGATATTCAAGGTCCTGGCACCCCAAATCTTTTTTATCTATAGAAAAATAAGCCATTGCCCTGTTATGATAAGCATTGATATGATCAGAATCATATTGTATTGCAAGCGAATACCATTCTATTGCCTGATTAAATTTTTCCTTTTTGAAAGCTATATTACCTCTTCCCATAAGGGCTTTTACATATTCTGGATTCTCATCAATTACCATTTTATATATTAAGTCTGCTTTATCCAATTGTCCTTGTTTTTCTTGGGCCAGACCTATATTATAAAATTGCTCCAATCTTTTGACTGACATATTTTCCAAATCGATACTATCAGGAATGGGCATATTATTTTTAAGCAACAGGTAAACTAATTTATCAGAATAATTATCCATTTGAACACCCCGACCTGATAATTCCTGCATCAGAGAAACAGCAGGAGTGATCCGATTGTGTTCTGTTAAGATATCAAGCCATTCATTTATTCTCAATCCTAGTATTTCATCAGATAATTTTGACAATAAAGAGTCATCTATAATTTCATGGAAATTATTATTAAATACATACTGATCTATTATGGATGCAGTAAAAAAATGATTTTCATGATCCAATACTCTTAATAATGATGTATCTCCTTTTTGATGAAAATGAGTCAGCAATTGATAATATTCAATAATATCAGGCAAAAACCTGAAATCTTTCACACTTTTAACAAACCCCTCTTCATCAAGAGTAAATAAGATGTCGGTATTTTGAATTGAAGTGTCAGAAACTGCTTTAGCTTCTTCAAAAGCAATACCAGCCATCCGATATTGATTCTCATTGTATGCTGCTATTCCAGCTTTAACCAGGATAAAAGGATTATTTACCCCAAGCTCCATTAAAACTGCGTAGTCTGAAACAGCATTTGCACCTTGCTTAAATTTTTCATAGATCTGAGCCCTCACCAATCTTATCTCTTCATTTCGTGGAGATTTGGCCAGACACTCATTTGAATTCTCCAGAGCCTTTTGATAATTTTTGCTGGCGAAATTATTTTTTGCTTCAATGCATACGTCTTGTGCATTAATTCCCATCCAAAAAAATGAAAGAATCATATTTAGAAAAAATATTATGCATTTCCGTGATACCATTGAAGATTTAGCTAGACGATAAAAGAATCAGACCAGAAAGCCGAACAACAATTGTTGTAACAGTAATTTATCAAATATTGACAACATTATTAAATTAGGAGCCGTTTTATAACAATTAGATATTATAAGATGAACAATTTCGAATATTATAATCCGGTAAAAATAGTTTTTGGCAAAGGCCAAATAGAACAATTATCACAATTAATTCCCACTACATCTAAGGTGATGATCATATATGGGGGAGGTTCAATAAAAGAAAATGGTGTTTACGACCAGGTAATCAAATCTCTTAAAGGCCATTTCACTGTCGAATTTGGAGGAATAGAGCCAAATCCAAGGTATGAAACGGCAATGAAAGCAGTTGAACTGGCCAGGGAAAAGCAAATTGATTTTATTCTTGCTGTTGGTGGTGGATCAGTGATCGATGCAACAAAATTTATTGCAGCAGCGATTCCTTTTCAAACAGGAGATCCATGGACAATTTTAAGTGAAAAGAAACCTGTAAAATCCGCTATTTCTTTTGGTACTGTCCTTACACTTCCTGCCACAGGCTCGGAAATGAATTCTGGGTCTGTAATAACCAGGGAAGAATCCAAAGAGAAATTTGCATTCAGTTCACCTTTTACCTTTCCTCAATTCAGCATTCTTGATCCATCAGTAGCATCAACACTACCGAAAAGACAGGTTGCCAATGGTATTGTAGATGCATTCAGCCATGTCGTCGAGCAGTATATGACTTATAAAGTCAATGCTCCTTTACAAGACAGGCTCGCAGAATCAATTCTACTGACCTTAATTGAAGAGGGACCTAAGGCTTATAATAATCCTGCTGATTATGATGCAATGGCAAATTTAATGTGGTGTGCGACTATGGCTCTCAATGGATTGATAAGAACTGGTGTGCCAGTCGATTGGGCTACTCATGGCATCGGACATGAATTAACAGCCCTTCATGAAATAGATCACGCAAGAACTTTAGCTATTGTTCTTCCTGGAGTCTGGAGAGTCTTAAAAGATGAAAAGAAAGAAAAGTTAATTCAATACGCAGAAAGAGTCTGGGGAATAACTGAAGGAAGTGATAGTGAAAAAATGGACCAGGCTATTAACTCAACTGAATCATTTTTTGAATCTTTGGGGATCAAAACCAAAATGAAAGATTATAATGTTGGAGCAGATACGATCGATATAATAATTAATCGTTTTGAAAAAAGAGGTTGGACTGCGCTTGGAGACAGACAGTTAGCGGATCTGCCAACGATCAGAAATATTTTAAATTCACAATTGCAATAACATTAATTATGCAAAATAATTCCTTAACAAACACCTTTGAAGTAAGGTGGTCTGATATTGATGCAAATATTCACCTGAGACATTCTGCTTATGCAGACTTTTGTGCTCAGGCTCGTTTAAGATTTTTGGGAGAAGCCGGACTGACATTCGACAGGTTCAAAGAGTTACACATCGGACCAATATTATTCAGAGAAGAATTAAAATATCTAAAAGAAGTTCCTTTTGGGGAACACATCACAGTGGAGACATCGATGATAAAGATGAGGGAAGATGCTTCCCGATGGTCAATTAGGCATATTATTTTCAGAGAAGATGGACAAAAAGCTGCTGTTGTAGTAGTTGATGGGGCATGGATAGATATCTTAAAAAGAAAGCTGACAGTTTTACCTGAAGACCTGGTACAGAATTTCAAAAACCTGCCTAAGTCTGAAGACTTTGAGTTGGAACCGTTAAAGGAAAAAACAATATAAAGTGAAAGCTGCCTCCGGGTGGCTTTTATTTTTTTTGATCATTAACAATTTTCATTAACCTGTCCGGATAATCTGAAATCAGCCCATCAACGCCCAAATTAATCAGCTGTTTCATATCCGAGGTATCATTAACAGTCCAGGGAATTACTCTGATTTCCCGATCATGAAGATCTTCTACCATTCTTTTTGTAACAAGCCTATGTTCTGGACTATAAACATCAGGCTTAAACCCAAGTTCTTTTAAGTTTGAATTATAACCTTTGGCATTTTCGACCAGTAATACCGTTTTGATCTTTTCATCCAATTGATTAACTGCCTGAAGTGCTCTTTTATCAAAAGATTGTATATATGTCCTGTTTTCAACGCCAAGTTCTTTGATTTTCATTACCAGAAGTTCAGCGAATTCTTTTGGTGCAGGGTGGAAAATAGAATCGCCGGCAGGTGTTGATTTAATTTCAATATTGTAATACATCTGCTTATCATAATTCTTTTCAGCATAAGCTTCAGCGGCATCAATAACTTCCTCGAGTGAAGGTTTAGTTGCTATAACTTTCTCCTGTTCAGGAAAACCTGGATGTATTTTAGATCCGCAATCAAAAGTTTGCACCTGGCTATAATACATATTGTATATATTATAATTCTCTTTGGAGTAATCAATGATGTAATTCTCACCCATATTGGTACAGATTTCATTCGAAATATAAGGCTCATGAGAAACCACCAAGTAATTATCCTTAGTAACAACAACATCCATCTCAAGAGTTTTCACTCCTGTATCAATAGCTTTTAAAAATCCATGTATAGTATTTTCCGGATACTTACCTCTAAAACCACGGTGGCCTTGAGTATCTAGATCAGTTTTCATTTTTTTATTGTCACATGAGATGACGATAAATATTATTACTAAAGAAGAAAAAATAAAAAAAACGCAAGTTCGCATAAAACTTAGTGAGGTTACTTTCTACATAAAAATATTATAAATCTTTTTAATGTTTTAGCATTGCATCACTAATTATTTTAGTTTTGCAGACTATTTTTTTAACAACTATGAATTTTTTAAACAAACTACTCCTAACAAATTTTTTGTTGCTTTTAGTTTCATTTGATTCAAATAGTCAGTCAATTGAGAAATTAGAAGCCAAAGGAGCGATTCCATCAGATTTATTGGAATTACCTTCTTTAACATACCAAAAAGAACTCGAAAGTATTTCTGAATCTGATTCAAGGAAAGTCAGAAAGGAAAAAGAGAACTTTTACTTCAATAGTAATTTTATCTTATTCGATTATTTAACCAGTGGTAAGGTTTTATTTAATGATCCTGTCACAAATTATCTGAATGAGATATTAACTAATTTATTGAAAGAAAATCATCCTGAACTTTTAAATGAAATCAGGTTATACGCGGTAAAATCACCTGTCCCTAATGCTTTTACCACTAACAACGGTATGATCTTTTTTAATATCGGTTTACTAGAGAAATTAAATAATGAGGCAGAGATTGCATTTATTCTTGCCCATGAGGTCATTCATTATAAAAACAAGCACGTTATTGATGGATATCTTGAATCCAAAGAAATAGAAAAAGGTTCTGGTGACTATAAAAAACTAACGGTTAAAGACCAGTTTTTAACAAAAGCTAAATATAGCAGAGAAAGAGAACTTGAAGCGGATGAATTAGGCTTTGATATATTTTTGAATTCAGACTATAATATTTCAGATCCTCAGAATGTTTATGATATTCTATTAACAGCAGATCAAATAACTTCCAAAACTGAATATGATATTAATTCTTTATCCTCTTCGACGTTTGTATTAACTGATGAGTACTTCCCGGACGAAAAAGATCTTAAGGTTTTTGAAGTATCTGAGAATTACGAAGACAAAGAAGCTACGCACCCAAATATTAAAAAAAGAAAGGAAAGAATTCTTTCCAAAATTGAAAATTCAAATATTCCCGATCAGGAAAATCTTTATATAGTAGGAGAGGAGAAATTCAAGCAAGTTAAAATGCTTTCTCATAAAGAGCTTGTGCGCCAATATCTTTTAAATCATCAATACACAGAAGCAATATTTAAAGCAGATGAATTCGGAAAGTTATACCGAGACATTGATTCCGTTGCTTCTCAAAAGATGTTTGTAAAAGCACTGTATGGTTTAGCAATTAATCATGAGGAGATGAGAATACAATCTGATCTTTTCTCGATAGATTATCAAAGACTATACAAAACACTCCGCAATATTGAAACAATCGACCTGGGGCTATTAGCTATATCCCACTTGATAGACTATGAAGAAAAATATGGTCGAGATGAGGAAATTCGTCTTCTAATAGAGGATATCCTTAAAAATATGGTCTATAATCATACGCTAATCAAAAATTATATTACTGGTAAAAGTAAGCTGATTGATTCTAAAGTTAAACTGACTGTTGGTCGCATTCATTCAACAGAGTATGGTGAAGAAATACTTGAAGATGTAAAAGACTACATTGCCTTTATGGAGTTAAGTACTAAGCAAAAAAATGAACTTTATAAGAATAATAAATATAAGGTCAAAAACTCTTTAATAATTAACCCATTTTACGCAAAGCTAAAAGGACGCAATAAAAAGAAACTGGATTTTGAAGCTTCAGAAGATTTCCTGGTATCGCTTTCAGGATATATAGATGAAGCGGCTGAGCCACTTGATTTCAAGGCTACTGTAATTGATGTTTATAACCTGGATAAAAATGATCTGGAAAAATTTAACGATCAGGCTCTGATTAATGAATGGCTAAATGAAAAATTGAATAATGAAGAATGGTTCGGTATCAGCCCGATATATTCTGAAGTACAGCCGTTGAGAGAAAAATATAATACAGATTATTTCACTTGGATAGGGACACTCGATTTTAAAGGTAGAATGGATAGTCCCAGTTACGGAGGAATAGTTTTAACTGCTTTATATTCTGTTCCAATGTCGGCTATTTTATTGGTTGAAAAAATACGACCACATAGTAAAACATTCTATTTCTCTATCACATTTGATCTTAAATCAGGAAAAATTGTGAATGAGGATGCTGTTTATCTAGATTTAAAATGCAACGAGCCATTAATTAAGTCTAAGATTCACAATACATTTTTTAAACTTAAATACGGGAAGTAATGAGAACTCTATATATATTTTTAATATTCTCAGTATTCTATTTTGATTCATTCAGTCAGGTATCAGGTTATTTAGGAAAAAGATCTTATTTATTATTTGATATCACACCCACTACAGCAACATTCGCCAGTACTCCAAGTGGGAAAACGAACTATATTAATTTATCTATGATTCCTGAATCCGAGATTGATTATTCTATTTTTGCGATGAATTTTAAGCCTGAAGTTTCATTTTCATACCTGATAAGGAACGACATTGCTCTTGGAGTAAGTGGGGCTTATAATATAACATCTACCTACATTGAGAATGAATTTCAATCATCATACAAAGAATATGGAATTATCAAAGGAATTGGTGCCGGGATATATGTTCAAATCTTTAGTGGACCTAAAGAATCTAATATTGCTCCAATGGGAAGATACATTACTCTTGGTGTGGATTTGATTATGTCAGACTTGTACTCAAATGTTGATGACGCTACTAAGTTAAATAGTAAAAAAATTCTGAGTCCAATATTAACTTATGAATTTGGAAAGCAAATCTTACTTAATGACTGGTTACTTTTAAAATATGGTGCTTCAATCAATGTTAATATAGGGCTTTTAGCTGAAGTAGCTTCAATGTCTTATGAAACTAATGATGGATATACTCTTGAAGATGCTAATCAATCATCAGTGCAATTGGGTATACAGTTGTATCAGATGGTCAATTTTCATTTAGCACTGGGAACCATTGCATTTTAAGATATGCTAAAAAACTAAAATATAATAAATGCCCGGTTATCTAATCGGGCATTTACTTTTATATTAATTTATTTTCTGGTGAAATTCTCAATCTTTCTTGAATATTCCTGATTTAACAGCTTTGATGTAAAAATGAAATCAGCTGTAGCTTCATTACATGCAACCGGGATATTCCATACAGCTGCTAATCTTAACAAGGCTTTAACATCCGGATCATGTGGTTGGGGTTCAAGAGGATCCCAGAAGAAAATCAACATATCAATTTCTCCGGTGGCTATCGATGCACCAATTTGCTGATCACCACCCAATGGTCCGGATAAAAATTTATTCACTGGTAAGCCAAGTCTTTTTTCCAACAATCTACCTGTGGTCCCTGTAGCAAAAAGCTGATGCTCGGTTAACAGTTCCTTATGCGTTAGCGACCAATCAACTAGGTCTTCCTTTTTGTGATCATGCGCAACCAAGGCGATTTTTTTAACTTTTTCCGAATTCATTCTATATTAAATAATTTAATATAATATAACATCAATTTCCCTTAGTGTCTAATTTAATTAAAATTAAAAAAGCTTTTCTCAAGTTGAGAAAAGCTTCGACATTCAGCTTAAAATTTTAAGCCTATTTTGGCAGCTTGTCTGAAAATTTTCCATAAACCCAGGTTCCTAGAATAGCACTTAATAAAGTAACAACCACTACTGTAAATCCTGAACCAATCTGAGCGAAAAGAGGCCCGGGACATGCTCCAGTAATTGCCCAGCCAAGACCGAATATAAACCCTCCGAGTATTTGCCCCTTTCTGAATTCCTTATTTGCAATTTTTATCTTTTCACCTTTAAGTGTTTTGATATCCAGTCTCTTTATAAGCTGGATGGAAATGATACCTACAATAATTGCAGAACCTATCACACCGTACATAAAAAAGGATTGAAACCTGAACATCTCCTGAATTCTGAACCAAGAAATGATTTCTGCTTTTACAAAGACAATCCCGAATAAAATCCCTACAACCAGGTATTTAATTAATCCGATAAATCTCTCGGAAGTTTCCTGATTATTCGGTGCTTCACACTCTTCAGGTTTGTCTACTTTTACTTCTATATCTTTATCTAAAAACTTTTCCATGTTTGCTTATTAAAAGAATAAATCAAAAATCACAGGTAGTAAGAAATGGGTTGAAACTATTCCTCCGATCATGAAGAATATAGTTGCCAGTAAAGATGGCCATTGAAGATTACTAATTCCCATTATAGCATGGCCTGAAGTACACCCACCTGCGTACCTGGTTCCAAACCCAACCATAAATCCACCAATCACGAAGAAAACCAATCCTTTTCCTGTGAAAAGATTATCCCAGGTGAAAATTTGAGAAGGCAGCAAGCTACTGTAATCCGTGATTCCCAGCGCAGCCAGGTCAGCCTGGGTGCTTTCAGCAATTCTTATTTGTTCGGGATTCGATAAGAACATTGCCGCAATGAAACCTCCTATAAGAATTCCCAATACAAAAAACATATTCCACATTTCCTTTTTCCAATTGTATTTGAAAAATGGAATATCTGCTGGAAAGCATGCTGCACATGTATGCCTCAAAGATGAGGATATTCCAAAAGATTTATTTCCTAAAATCAATAGGGCAGGAACCGTCAGTCCGATCAAAGGACCTGCCACGTACCATGGCCATGGCTGCCTGATAAAATCAATTAACTCATTCATAATTAATTTGTCTTGTTCATAACTATTGCAAAGGTCAAACAAAATGCCCTTGTTTAAAGTGATATTAATCACACACAAGGGCAATAATGATAAATCATTCGGTTGAATGAATATTCAATCTATATACGTTAATAAATCTATCTTAGTTTTTCGATATCTTTAATTTCTTTTGGTATAGGTTTACCAAGAATTCGCTGGCCATCCTTTTCAATCAGGACATTATCCTCTATTCTGATACCACCAAAGTCTAAATATTCATTAAGTTTATCATAGTTAATAAACTCGGTAAACATTTGATCGTTTTTCCATATCTCAATCAGGCCAGGGATAAAATAAATACCGGGCTCTACGGTTATCACCATTCCTTCTTTGAGCTTCTTTCCCAATCGCAATGACTTTAAACCGAATTGTTTATTTCGTTTTATTTCCTGATCATACCCCACACGATCTTCTCCAAGATCTTCCATATCATGTACATCAATTCCTATTTGATGCCCGAGTCCATGTGGCATAAACAAAGCATGAGCACCGGAGGCTACTGCTTCATCTGCGTCTCCTTTCATAATACCAAGAGATGAAAGGCCTTCTACAATGATCCTTGCACTTTTTAAGTGTAGTGAGAGATTTGAAACACCTTCTTTTGCTGCACTAATACATTCCTTATTGGCTTTCAAAACAATTGAATAAATCTCCTTTTGTTTTTGAGTGAATTCATCAGCTATAGGAAAAGTCCTTGTTATATCTCCGGCATAAAAGTTTTTATTTTGAGCTCCGGAGTCAATTAGCAACAGATCACCCTTTTTCAATACCGAATCATAATGATGATTGTGTAGTATTTCACCATTTCTGGTAACAATAGGAGGGTAGGCTGTCCCTTTTCCCTTAGCAAGGGCAATTTTCTTAATATGTGCCATTACATCTGCCTCAGTCATTCCTTCCCTGGCAATTTTCATTGCTTCAATATGCATTTCAGCAGAGATATTGACAGCATCCTCCATTTCCTTGATTTCATCCTCATCCTTGATCTCACGGAGAGCAATTATTGCATCAACCAGTCTCTCTGATGCTCCATTCATCACTTCAGCAGATCTGATCCCAAGCCAATTTGCAATTTTAAGTACATTGTCACCACGATATGGAGGAAGAAAGCAAACTTCCTTTTGCTGATCATGCAAATATTCTCTGATAGAGCTGTAAGGTTTAACATCATCTATCAAAGCTTTATCAGCAAGATCTCTGAGAGAGGGTTGAGGTCCTGTCCAAACCATATCATCAGTGGTCATTTCTTCACCAAAAAGGATCGTTTTACCAGTACCTGCATCAATAATTAAAGCAAGGCCCGGCTGAGAAATGCCACATAAATAAAGAAAAGTACTGTCTTGTCTGAACGGATAATAATTATCCTTGTAATTCATCGGGGCTTCATCATTGCCTGAGATTAATATTAATCCCTCTCCAATTTTTTCAGCTAGTTTATTTCTTCGCTCCCTGTACTGCATTTTTGACTTGTTTTAAAGTAATAAAAGCAACGAGTCCGTCACTTCCAGCCGCATAAATACGATCATCTCCTTTGGCAAGGCAGTGAAAGCCATCATTGCTAAACAATTTGAATGAAATATTATTTGTTAATGAAATATAAGAATTTACTGCTCCAACAGCGATAAGATATTCATCTAAATTTTGTATCGCTGATAAATAACCCGGAAACCTTCTATGGGGAACAACCTTCCAGGATTTACCATCTTGGCTGAGAATAACATTGTTTTCCGAATAAAAAGGCTGGGTATAATCACCGCCAACTGCTATGAAACTTCCGTTATTTAACCTGGCTACACTAAAAAGGCCACTGGATTCTAATCCCTGTAAAGCAGGTGTAGGATAGGACTCCCATGTAACTCCATAGTCTTCTGAGATAAATGCCCTGGCAAACATTCCTCCTGATACAATTATTGTTTTGCCTTCTTCATAAGCGCGAAGTTGTGTTCCGCTGGCAGCAAACTGATATTCGCCTTTTTGAGTAGCAGGACGATTTTCGAAGGGAAGGGGAGCCCAGGTTTTCCCTCCGTCATGAGTTAATGCAACTGCAAAACGACCGTTTATAGGATCACCAACCAAAATACCTTTATTCGAATCATAAAAATCAATGGCATCAAAAAAACCATCCTTATCCGGATTATCAAAAACTTTAATCCAGGTTTGTCCGCCGTCCTCAGAACGAAAAATAGCCGAAGAAGTATTCTCTCCAGCAGCCATGACAATTATTTTATCTTCACCAATAATTTCAATATCTCTGAAATCATATTTATTAATATCTGCTCCGGGACGATAAATATCCCATTTAGCTGAAACTGAATCATATTTAGCAACAAGATTATCAGTTCCCGAAACCCATAAAACACCTTTTTCAGAGACATCAATACCTCTGATAGATGCATCAGTAAATGGGGTAGCTAAGTAATTCCAATCGATTGGCAATTCGATTTTTCTTTCCGGCTGAGCGTATAAAAAATTAACCCCGATCATAAATATCAGGGTTAAAATTATTCGCTTGTTATTAACATCAATCATTTACTTTTGACTTTACAGAATCTAATTCCTTTTCCTTTTCAGCCAATTTACGTTTTAATTCTTCATTTTGCAGATCAGATTCCTTCTGTCTTCTTGCCATTTCTTCCTGAGTAGCCTGAAGCTCTTCCATATTTTGTCTCATTTCTTCTTCTTGAGACCTCATCATTTCGGCTTGTTCTTTTGTCTGTTCGAGAAGCTCTTTCGTTCTTTCGTTCATTTTAAGAGCACCGATTGTGGCAGCCAGACTTTCTCCAAGCTTTTCGATAAGTTCTAAATGATGATCAGGTAATACTTTAAAACTTGCTATCTCCAGAACACCTAATACATTTTCATTCTCAACCAAAGGCATTATTAATACACATCTAGGTGTTGCATCGCCCAGACCACTTTTAATATTTACGTACTCCTCTGGTACATCTGTTAAGTAAATTGGTTTCTTCTCAAGGTAACTTTGCCCCACAAGGCCTTCGCCAATCTGAATGTTTTTATTTAAATATTTTCTTCTGTCAAAAGCATAGGCACTAACTAATTCAAGATATAAATTATCTGAATCATCATCGTTAAGCAGGAAAATACCAGCTTGGTTAACCTCTACATAATCAACAAAGTCTTTTAGTAGTCTGGCAAAAAATTCTTTCAGATCAGTACCACTCTTGATTCTTAACATATCAGAAAAGTGTGCCTGACCTTTTGTTACCCAGTTGCGCTTTTCTTCTTCCTCTCTTGACTTCCTGAGATTAAATTTCATCTCAACTAACGCTTTACCGAGGACATCATTTTCATCTAGATTATCTAATTCATAATCAAGGTTGCCTTCGCCAATAGCGCGGGCATACTCAGACTTTTCACCAAGATTATCAATTAGGGTATTGATGCTTTTTGACATTTCATTCAGCTCATCATTGGTCTTTATCTGAAGTTTATCACCTTCCGAAACCTTTCCTTTTGAAAGATCATCTAATGTATCTGAAGCCTTTTTAAGAGAAGATGAAATTCTGTCTGACAGATAGTATAATACCACTGCTAATATTATAAATCCTAAAAGTGCAATGATGATACCATTTCTGGTTGCCTCATTTATATCCTTTATAATTACTGCTTTAGGAATAAAAGTAGCTAAATACCAAGGTTTAGCGGTACCGCCAAAATCTATTTTTCGAAAGTTAATAATTACTTCATCATCAAAACTACTAAGATACTTTTCATATGAGGCTGCTCCATTATTTTTAACATGTCTAAGAACTTCGTCCTTATTAAACCAGTCTCCGAACAAAGTGTCCATATCTTTTCCAACAAAATCGCTGTTTTCATGGGCTACAATTGACCCATTACTTGAAAATAGAATTGTCTGGGCCTCTTCATAAGGTTTTAAACCAGAAATAAATTGTAGATCTGATAGAATCACATCAATTCCAATCAAACCAATAAACTTATTATTATCATTTTTCAGAGGAATGCAGACCGATGTCATCAATAAGTCCTGATCAACATAAGGATTTGCTAATTCTTCAACACCATTTGTCTTCAACCAAAAATAATCGCTTGCTTCATTATTCCCTTCTAATTCAAGTGTATCTGATTTAAATCCTCCGGTTTGATAAGCTGTCCTTCTTGCCCGGCCATAATCATTATAATATGCAGTATCGTAATGTGACAATTCATAGCTGACCCAGGCACTAAAGTACCTCTGATCTCTTTCAACCATTGCCACCAACATTTTATCGGTTATTTCTGGTAAAACCGACAAGTCCTGCCCTGAAAACTCTTCTAAGGTTCCAGCAGCAGCTCTGCTAATTCCGAAATCTTTATTAAAGATCGCTCTAATCTCATTCGTGTTTTGATTAGTGTAACTTCTAGCAAGATTTTTGGCTTCTTTTACTGTCTGTCCACGCAGTGTAAGGATTATGTATGACACACTTCCTACAAATGCCAGTAAAAAAATCCCAAGAATTATAAAAAGTAACTTCCGTTTAATTGTCATTCTCATATCAAAAAATATTAACAACTATTTAAAGTTATTATTTTTTCCGATTCGATTACTATTGATGTTAGATTAAAGGCAAAAAAAAACAATTCATCTTAAAAAATTTATATTCAGACTGAAAAATACCACAATCTGAATTGTTATAGTTTTTCCAAGGCTTTGCCTCATTTTATGCGTAACTTTGCAGAAATTAAATTGTTAGGGCTTTCAGTATGCCTTAACATCTTGTTGAATTGGATGAGCCAAATGCTCAAAACAAAATTAAACTGATGAAAAAAGTAGAACAAAACAACAAAGTAAAAGTTCATTACACTGGAAAATTAGAAAGTGGAGAAGTTTTCGATTCTTCTGAGGGTAGAGAGCCACTTAGCTTTACAGTAGGAGCAGGCCAAATGATTCCAGGTTTTGAAAAAGGTGTTTTGGGAATGGAATTAAACGAAAAGAAAACTATAACTATCGAATCTGAAGATGCTTATGGTGATCGTCGTGATGACCTTATACAATCTGTACCAAAATCTCAGTTACCTGAAGATCTGAATCCTCACGAAGGACAGCAACTTCAGTCTCAAACTTCGACAGGCCAGGTTATCCCTGTTGTAGTTACAAATGTTTCTGATGAAGAAATTACTGTTGACGCTAACCACCCACTTGCAGGCAAAACTCTTGTATTTGATGTTGAGGTAGTTGGAATCGATGAGTAAATTGATAAAAACCTTAAAATAATAAAACCGCCTCTCGGGGCGGTTTTTTTTATTCTTCAATTTCTATTTCTTCTAAAATATCTGCAAGGTGATCGTAATCTTTATAACCAGGCCTTATTTCCTGAGATCCCTTCATACTTATACCTGCGACAGGAAAATTATCTAAAAATTCATTGATGGAATCCTGTTCGATAGCACCACCATAATAGACATCTATTTGAGCTCTTTTAATTCCATCATTATTCAACACAGATTTAAGATACTCATCCCCTGATTCTACAATCACACCTAGTACATTGTCATTAAGACCTTCAATATCAATCGCAGTTAGTAAATAGTTGATATCTGAATCTTCATTTACAATTAAAAAAAACTCTTTAGAATCAAGAGATTTAAGTACATCGGGATCCGGTTCCGATAAAAGAAACTTTTCTATTCCATAATCAGTACTTACAGAATCAATAGATTGTCCTGCAGGTTCAGCTACCGGTTCGATACCACTCAACCATTCATTTATCTCTTTAAAACTTTCTGGAGAAAGATGTTCTTCAATAGCTGTGTCTGTGAAAAAACCATAATAATCAACCCCCATACCGGCACAATACCTTGCATCACTGAGGTTTGAAACATTTCGCACGATAACTTTACATCGTAATGCCATCCTTTTTTTTATTAAGTATTATTTAATTATTAAATAGATTATCTTAGCAATTAATGAAATTCAAAATAAACTATTTTAAAATCATCGGGCTACTTTTAATGCCATTAATTTACGGCTGCTCTACCGGTACGATCGATCCGGATGAGATAGACGAAAGAAAAATCTATTTTCCTGATGATGAAGGCTTATTTAGAATTTATGAAATCCAACAAATTGATTATAAAGCAAACGGCGAAAGAGACACATCAAGATATCGGTTAAAAGAAAAAGTATCTCAAAGAACCTCTGCTCAAGAAACTTTCCAGGTATTGGAAAGATATCGGTTTCAAAATAATGATTGGGCTCTGGATTCAATCTGGAACATCTTTTATAATCCGACAAATGTTGTCCTTTATCAAAATAATATTCCCTTGGTCAAAATAGCTACCCCTGTTAACAAACAAACATCATGGGATAGAAACAGTTATAACAGCAGGGATGAAATGATAAGTAATTATATAGATATTAAGTCAGATACCGTAATTGCACAAAATAATTATTCTCAGGTAGCAATTGTTGAACTTGAAAACATCACCGATCCAATCATTGGAAATAACGTTAGTTATGAAGTATATTCTCCGGGAATAGGCTTAGTTAGCAAGTATGTTGAAAATATCGATTACAAACAAGGTGTTGATTTGGGTAAACAGATAATATCCCAGGGTGTTATATATAAACAAGTTTTGGTAATTAGCGACTATGAATAAACTATTTTCACTTTACTTAATACTTATAATTTCTACCGTAAATATTTTCGGTCAGAAAAACCGGTATTTTGTGAAGTTCAAGGATAAAAAACATTCTTCTTATTCGCTTGAAACGCCTCAGGAATTTTTGTCAGAAAGAGCAATTGACAGGAGAAATAAGTTTGGAATAGATTTTGATAGCCTGGACCTGCCTGTAAGTGAAGCATATATTGATAGCTTAAAAAAAGAAAGTATATACGTTTTCTATACATCCAAATGGCTTAATGGAGCTATAGTTCAAATCGAAGAAAATACAGCAGAAATGCTTAGCTCCAAAAATTTCGTTGATACAGTTATTTTTGCAGCTCCCGGGTTCAGACTTACTACCTCTCAAAACACCTATCCATTGAATGAAGATCCCCTTATTGTTGAAAATGCAAATAATCTGAGTCAGGACAACCAAAACAACCTCATTAATTACAATAAAGAAAAGGTAGAACAACGAGGAAATGGGATTCGAATCGCTGTCTTTGACGGAGGGTTTAAAAATATTAATCGAATTACAGCTTTTAATCATCTATATGGTTCAAATAAGCTGATTGATCAATTTGATTTTATAGAAAATGAAATAAACCCATATCATCATAATAATGATCATGGCACCAAAGTATTATCTTTAATCTCTGCATTTTCACCAGGAATATATCTTGGACTTGCTTATGAGGCAGAAATTTGTCTGTACGTAACCGAAGATTATCCTTTTAGTTATGAATATCGAATTGAAGAATATTACTGGGTCATAGCGGCCGAAAGAGCTGACAGTGCAGGTGTTGACATTATAAATAGTTCCCTGGGGTATAATACCTTCGAAGATGCCACAATGGATTATGAAGTTGCTGATATTGGAAAAAATGTATCAGTATCAAGTATGGGAGCTAAAATAGCAGTTGAAAAAGGAATATTCACAGTTGTTTCATCCGGAAATAGTGGGAATAGTTCTTCCTGGCCATATACAGCTTTTCCAGCAGATACTGATGGGGCTTTATCAGTAGGTGCAGTAGATAATTCAGGCAATAAAGCCGGGTTTAGCAGCATTGGTTACCCTGAGCAAGAGTATATTAAACCAGATATATCAACCCCGGGATCGCAAGTTGTAGTAATAAATTCCTTAGGAAATGTAACTACGTCAAATGGAACTTCTTTTAGTGCTCCAATCGCTACTGGAATGGCCGCTTTAACACTTGAAACATTCCCTGAATACCCACCTGTTCAACTAAAAACTGCTTTTCATGAATCCGGATCGCAATCAGAAATGCCAGACAGGCTGATTGGGTATGGAGTTCCTGATCTGATGGTGATGTTAGGAGAAGTACTTTCCATTCCAGAAGAGAATAAGTCAGATATAATCAAGCTTTATCCCAATCCAGCTAATCCAGGATTGCTTAAATTAAAAGTATTTAATGAGAATATCGATCCAAATGTGGAAATAAAAGTATTCAATAACGTTGGGGGAGAAGTTGTCAGCACACCTCTTAAATTAGTTAAAGGAGAGGGTATTATTGATCTTACCGGTATTTCTCCTGGTAATTACATTGTAATAGTCAGAACAAATCAGGGGAATTTGACCGGAAAAGTAATTCTTACCGATTAATACTTTAATGAAATTGATCGATTACCTTATCTTTGTAAAATGAAAAATACAATAATAGCCCCATCAATACTTGCATCAGACTTTGCTAACCTCGAGTCTGAATCTAATATGCTAAATAGAAGTGAAGCAGACTGGTTCCATATTGACATCATGGATGGTAGATTTGTCCCGAATATCTCGTTCGGAATACCTGTTACTGCAGCTATAAATAAGCACGCTCAAAAACCCCTTGACGTGCACCTGATGATAGTTGAACCCGAAAAGTATCTCGAAGATTTTAAAAATGCCGGTGCAGAAACATTGACAGTTCATTATGAAGCGTGCACTCACCTTCATAGAACGATTGGTCAAATTAAAGAACTAGGATGTAAAGCCGGAGTAGCTTTAAATCCTCATACTCCTGTAAGCGTACTTGAAGACGTAATTCAGGATATTGACCTGGTATGTGTTATGTCTGTAAACCCTGGTTTTGGGGGACAAAAATTTATAGAAAACACCTATGATAAAATTGAAAAATTAGCCAGCCTGATAAAAAAATCAAACAGTAATGCTCTAATCGAAATAGACGGGGGAGTAAACCTGGATAATGCACCAAAATTAATAAAAGCGGGAGCCGATGTGTTGGTGGCAGGATCCTTTGTTTTCAATTCTAAAAATCCCGAAGACACTATTAAAAATTTAAAATCAATTAACAATTCCCTCGTTTCTTGAACTTAAAATCAGGCATATTATTATATTTTTTACTGATAATTACTAGTTCAGCATTTGGACAGGATGAACGCCTGGTCATAAAATTATTATTAAAAGAGGACAGTCTTCCAATTTCCGGGGCAGTTCTGATAGTTAATGATGCGCCCCTGGCAATTTCTGATGAAGAAGGCTTTATTGAGGTTAAAAAAAATTGGTTTAAATCTGGTAATACGGTTTATTTAAAACATCTTCTTATAGAACCTTACTATTTTTCTTCGGTTCCGGATCCTGTTGTTTATCTGAATGTAAAAAATAAGGAATTAGAGGAATTTGAATTAAGAGCAGAAAAGGAAAGAGATGACCAGTCTTTAGAAAAGCTTTCAACAACTGCTGGTAGCCAATTCACAATGATTAACCAATCATTCAGTCAGTTTTTGCAAACTATTCCCGGGGTTATAGTTAATAATGATCTTTCTAATCAATACGCAGTAAGAGGCGGGAACTTTGACGAAAACCTGATTTTCGTAAATGACTTTGAAATTGTCAGACCACAAATCACAAGGCAGGGACAGCAGGAAGGACTTGGAGTAATAAACCAACAGCTTCTCTCACAAGTAGATTTTAGTACTGGAGGCTGGAATGCACGGTATGGTGATAAATTAAGTAGTTTATTAATTGCCAGATATGATCCTTTTGAATCTGAATTCATAAAAGGAGATATTTCATTACTTGGGTTTTCAGGAGCTGTAAGCCGGGAGATAATCAAAGATAAATTTGGGATTCGATCCGGGTTCAGATATAAAAACAATACACCTGTTTTAAATGGATTTGGAACAACCGGGGATTTCACAGCAAATAGCATAGACTGGCAAACATCAATAGATTATAAATGGAAATCTGAGGATAACATTTTCAGGATTACACTTTTTCCATATGTATACAATAATAGTTTCGAATC
This sequence comes from Mangrovivirga halotolerans, assembly GCF_026241165.1. Classification (GTDB taxonomy): domain Bacteria; phylum Bacteroidota; class Bacteroidia; order Cytophagales; family Cyclobacteriaceae; genus Mangrovivirga; species Mangrovivirga halotolerans. The sequence goes on from NZ_JAPFQN010000005.1 coordinate 358,044, forward strand.
AGTTCCTGAACAGAAACAAGTAGAATTTGGAACATTCAATAATCCGGTTCGATTTGATGTGGCATTTGATGGAAAATCAGAATATGAGGCTTCTTCTGCAGGTCTGGGATACCGAATGTCACTTAGCAAAGATAATTGGTATCACGACCTGACTGCAGAAGGACAATATTCAGGAGAACAGGAACTTATTAATCTGGAAAGTGGGTACAGATTATGTGATATCGATAATAACCCGGTAAGCAGCTCATTTAATCAGTGTACAGCCATCAGGGGCCTTGGAACAGAATTTGAATATGCCAGGAATAAACTCATATACGATAAAGTTAGATTCACTACAAATCATCTTTACAGTAAGAATAACCTCTTTATTAAATTCGGAGCCTCCTTTAAAAAGGAAAATTATAAGGGCAACACAAGTGAATATTCATTCCTCGATTCAGCAGGGTATGTAAACAACATCAACACAATAGTAAATGATGTGACCATTGATGATTCCAAAACTGCTATTTATACCGACTTTAGGTCTGGTTCAGGAAAACTATCCTATACTTTTGGCTTACGTGGTCTATATTGGAATTTTGGAAAAGATTTTTTTTTAATGCCCAGGGCTCAGTTTTCATATAGTTTAAACAACAACACCAGTCTTTTTTTTAATACTGGACGTTATATTCAACCTCCTTCTTACAGAGCATATTTTAACCCCGAAGGAGCCATTGGAACGAATGTAATTGCACAGGAATCCTGGCATTTTATTTTTGGATCAAACCATCGCCTAATTATTGGTGAAAAACTTTTTAAACTTAAAAACGAGATTTTCTACAAACATCTCCCAAGATTAACCCCATTTGTAATAGATGATATACGGTTATTATATGATGCTGACAGGATCAGTGAGGGATTTTCTACGGGTATTGAAAGCAGGATTAGTGGTGAGTTTATTCCTGGCACAGAATCCTGGCTCAGTTTAAGTATTTTAAGCACACGAGAAAGGCCTGAAGGTTCAGAGGGTGATTATAAACGCAGAGCTACTGATCAGCGTTTTAATATGGCATTTTATCTTGAAGACCATATGCCATTTGATAAATCATTCAAGATTGCAGTAAAAGGAAATTTTACTACTGGATTACCATTTCGCCCCCCTGGAGATCCATTTGCAACACAGGCTTTCACTGGTGATTATTTCATAAGAACGGACGTTGGAATTGGAAAAGAGTTTTACAGTAAATCTGATACTGATAAAAAAACATGGCAGGTAATGCTGGAGATAATTAATCTTTTTGGAAGACAAAACACGATAAATTATCAATGGGTTCAACAGGTAGACCGATCATATATAGGAGTTCCCGAAAACCTTCCGGGTAGGATCGTTAACCTTTCTGTCTCCTTAAATATTGATGGTTAACAAATTGGACTAAACCAATACAATAAGGTATTTTTCAGATTTTAAGTCACATATAATTGTAAAATCATCATTTTTATTACATCAAGCGCAAATTCTTATCCAAAGATTTTTATAGCATTCAAATTCGTACTATCATTGCAGAAGTAAGGGTGGTGCCTTACTACCAACAACAGATTGGTTTTGGTTGATAGATTAGTCTCGCCTTCCTCAGGCGAGACTTTTTTTTAATCAATTGCAACCTTTTTCAGAGTGTGCGGGTCTAATAGGTGAGTTTAATTAAAAAGGGAATAGCCATGTATAAACCTAAAGTATGGAATAACAAAAGTTTTACTTTGCCAAAAACTTCTCCAACTAACATTAGTGAAGTTTGCAAATTAAACTATTTAAAGAAATTCAATGAATCCTTAAGAGCGGTTCATGCAGAGGAGTAATCAGGCAAATACTCTGAATTATTTTTTTTAGCTGGATAATTTTTCCCTGACCTTTTCTACTGACTTTTTAGAATTCCCGGGGACAACGTCATCTTCAAATACAAAGACCGGTCGTGCAATAATAGAATAGTGAGATAGAAGCAGGTCGACAATTTCACTTTTATTCATTTTGCTATAATCCAGGTCTTTTCCTTTAAGTTGTCTTGATCGCTTATTAATAAAAGCAATCGGATCTAGTTCGGATTTATCAAACCAACTTAATATTTCTACCTTCTCAGGCATTTGTTTTTTCAAATCGATAAAATTATTTAAACTCCTGTCAAGGCTCAAATCATCAAAAATTCTTTTGCAGGTATCACATGTACCCAGATAATATACCTTTGTATACTGCATTTTGTGTTTTTTAACTATTTAAACTTACTTTTCCTTTATATTCGCAAAAAAATATGCGTAAATTTAAGACTTGTAAAAATTAATTAACTGTTAAATATTATGAATTTAAGAACTTTCTTATCGGTTGGAATGCTAATGTTATTTTTTAGCTTTGGTGCAGTTGCTCAGGATGACGAAGTAACAACAGAGGATCTTTACCAATATGCACTTTTAAATGTTACTGTTGATCAGATGAAAGCTGAGATAAGCGATGTCATCAATGACATGATCAAAAACCAGGAAGGTATCGATGGAAAAAGATACAAAGAATTAGCTGGTGCTTACGGTGATGACGCAAAATTAGCTGAAATCGGAGCTAAAGATTTTGAAATTAAGTTCATCGAAGTAATTGAAAAAGAAAAATCGGATAGAATTGATGCAATCAAAACTGTAAACCAGATTCTTGCAACTAAGATGATGGGCGACAGAGGTAAAAAATACAAAGCTGTTAAAGCCGCTGTAAAAAGTGATGATGCTGTAAAAGCAGAATACGAAGCTATTTTTGCTAATATCCAAAACGCACAGAATACAGAAGAAGCTGCTGAACCAACTTCTTCTAACTAAATATTTATTTTTAAGAACATTTGAAAGGGAACATTTTCGTTCCCTTTTTTTTATTCTGTAATGAAATAATTATTTTGCCACTGAATCAATAAAAAGTATATTATTAATGCTTGACGAAAGCCATATCAATAGTGTTTTAAAAGACACGGATATTAAGGATAAAACCAAAGACTTAAGAGCCTCTTTTAAAGAAGATGTTGCTCCAATGTTGGACATTAGTACTCATGACTTCCTTTCTTTGGTTTATATTACTCCATCTTTAGCCATTGCAAAATCTTATCATGATGTTAATATTTTTGAGGAATTATCCATAAACACAAAAGCCAGAAAGCTTTCAAAAGGCAAATATTTTCTACAGTCAGACCCTGTTGCTCATGCAATTAAATATTTATTAGACTCATTTGATAAATGGGAAGATAAATTTTATAATCACCTAAAATATATAATTGATAAAAATGTCAATGAGTCTAAAGTCGACAGTAAATCAACAGACGTAATTGAATCTTTTAACAATTCTCCTCATGATTTAGCGTTAGTTATAGAAACATTTTTTCTAAATGAAGGAGAATCGATAGCGGATGAAAGGGAAATAAGTAAAAAAGAGCTTGGAAAAGTTAAATATATACTTGAAAAAACAGGATTATCTTACCTGCATCCGGTAAAACTATTTTTAAATACTTATAAGTTAAAAGAATAAAATAAATTGCAACTTTTCGGGGTTAATTAAGTAAATGCCAGGCATGCCAAATAAAGTATTAATCATTTTTCTGTTTGCTATAACTGCATCTACCGTTTTATATGGTCAGGTTGATTCGGTGTCTGCTAATGAGCCACCAGAGGCACAACTGTATAGAAAATATAGCAAAGACGAAATTAAGAGTAGTGCTACCGGATTCAGAAAATTCATCAGCAAATTTTCTTTTGGTTATTCTTTAGGATATGGAGTTGATATTTATAAAAATCCTCTTGACGATTATTCTTTATCTGCTTCATCAGAGGGCCCGTTTATCACTTCCACGAGCCCGGAAGACACAGTCGGAGCAATCGGAACATGGATGACTACACCAACTTTTGGTGGAACTGCAAACCAAACAGTTTCAGGCGATACTGCCGACCTTAAATACCGTGGAGTAGGAAGTGCCATACCAATGTCAATCACACTTCATTATAATTGGAAAAGGTTACGGTTAGGACTGGGAGCTGATCTTGGTTTACATTTCTTCCCTAAAATGAGCCCTAAATTTTCTGATGACGACATGTGGCTTTATGAATCGGAAAAGAAATCAAGCTTTTATAAAAGATTTTATATTTCAGGAGAATATGCTTTCAAAGAATTTCTGGATTATACATGGGCTGCAAGTTTACGCTTAGGAATACTCAACAGAGGCAAAATAATAGATAAAAACTATGCCAAGGGGAAATTCTTCGTCAATGTAGGATTTAACATAGAGCGTAATTTGTCAGAATATTTTAAAGTGATCTTAAGACCACAGATCGACTTTAAAAGTTATAAAATGGCGATTAACGGGAATGACATAAGAGTAAATCAGCACGGTTTATATACCACTATTGGCATTAGTTATCGAATACCTGAATTGAAAAAATCCCCAATGAAGGCAGATCATGTGCAGATCAACCACATTCTGAATGGTGTGGAGTACAGAAGTAATCGCCATCCTTTCTATAAATACCAGAATCCTAACTACGGGCAAAACCATAGAAAGCCGACCAGATTAAAGAAAAAGAACAAAAAAAGACTGCAAAAAAACTGATAATTAAGAGGTTAGTTTTCATTAAGCGTGGCAAGGACATAATTCATTACTCATAATGATTAAATAGGTATCATTTAATGAATATTTTACTTATCTTGCGCAACAGTTTTAAAAGCATTGAATTGTAATATTTATGGCAGAAGGTGCTAATGAGCAAATCATACCTGTAACCATTGAAGAGGAAATGCGTGGTGCCTACATCGATTATTCGATGTCGGTAATCATCAGCCGTGCACTACCCGATGTAAGAGACGGCCTCAAGCCGGTACACAGAAGGGTACTCTTTGGAATGCAGGAATTAGGAGTTACATATAATAAATCTTATAAAAAGTCAGCCAGAATTGTCGGTGAGGTACTTGGTAAATATCACCCTCACGGAGATTCTTCTGTTTATGACACCATGGTCCGAATGGCTCAACCATGGTCACTAAGATATCCACTAGTCGATGGACAAGGAAACTTTGGATCAATTGACGGCGATTCACCGGCAGCAATGCGTTATACGGAGGCACGTCTTAAAAGAATTTCGGAAGAACTACTCAATGACCTGAACAAGGACACAGTAGACTTTGCGCCGAACTTCGATGATTCATTAAAAGAACCGATCGTTCTTCCGGCAAAATTACCTAATCTTCTTTTAAATGGTGCTTCTGGTATTGCGGTGGGAATGGCCACAAACATGGCTCCACACAACATATCAGAAGTAATAGATGGGGTTTGTGCTTATATCGATAACAACGATATTGAAATAAGCGAACTGATGCAGCATATTACTGCTCCGGATTTCCCAACAGGTGGACTTATTTACGGTTATCAGGGGGTAATGAATGCCTATGAAACCGGTAGAGGAAGAGTGATAATGAGAGCCAAGGCTACATTTGAAACTTCTAAAACCGGCAGGGAACAGGTAATTGTTACTGAGATCCCTTACATGGTCAACAAGGCTTCAATGATTGAAAAGACCGCTCAACTGGTCAATGATAAGAAAATCGAAGGTATTGCTGACATCAGGGACGAATCAGACAGAAATGGCCTGAGAATCGTTTATGATCTCAAGAAAGATGCTATTCCAAACATAGTATTAAATAATCTTTATAAATATACTCAGCTTCAAAGCAGCTTTGGTATTAACAATGTTGCTCTGGTTAAAGGACGTCCTCATACCCTTAATCTTAAAGAGCTTATAAAATATTATGTCGAACACAGACATGAAGTTGTTATAAGAAGGGCAGAGTACGAACTCAAAGAGGCTGAGAGAAGAGCTCATATCCTTGAAGGATATCTGATCGCTCTTGATAACATCGATGAAATCATTGAGATTATCAGAGGCTCAAGAGATCCTGAAATTGCTAAAGGAAAACTGATCGAAAGATTTGAACTTTCGGATATCCAGGCAAAAGCGATTCTTGAGATGAGACTTCAGCGTCTGACAGGTCTTGAAAGAGAGAAATTAGAAGCTGAGTACAAAGAAGTAATGGAAACAATTAAAGAATTGCAGACCTTACTTGCCAGTGAAGAAAAAAGAATGGAGCTCATCAAGGAAGAAGCTTTAGGTCTTAAGGAACGTTATGGTGATGAAAGAAGAACTGAAATCATCCATGCTGCAGGAGATCTTACTGTAGAAGACATGATTCCTGATGAAGAAATGGTCATCACTATTTCTCATCAAGGATATATAAAACGAACTCCTTTGACAGAGTATCGAACTCAAAGCAGGGGAGGAGTTGGCTCCAGAGGTGCAATTTCTAAAGATGAAGATTTTACAGAGCATTTGTTTATAGCAAGTACTCACAATTATTTATTGATCTTCACTAAAGAAGGAAAAGTTTTCTGGGTTAAAGTTTACGAAATCCCTGAAGGAAGTAAGAATTCCAGAGGCCGGGCGATCCAAAACCTGATACAGATTTCTCCTGAAGATTCAGTTAGAGCGGTAATTAATGCTAAAACATTAACAGACGAAGATTATATAAATAATCAATTCCTGATCTTCTGTACAGAAAGAGGAATGATTAAAAAGACGGCATTGGAGGCTTATTCCAGACCGAGACAAAACGGTATCAATGCGATCACTGTTAATGAAGGCGATAGATTACTGGAAGTAAAAATGACCAGTGGTGATGATCATATAATCATTGCATCACAAAGTGGAAGAGCAATTCATTTCCATGAAAGTAATGTTCGTAGCATGGGTAGAACAGCTGCCGGTGTGAAGGCTATTACTCTTGATTCTAAAACTAATGATCACGTAGTTGGCATGGTTTGTGTAAATAGACCTGATAGCAACTTACTTGTAGTTTCAGAAAAGGGTTACGGTAAGCGTTCTTCGATCGATGAATATCGTATCACCAAACGAGGTGGTAAAGGTGTGAAAACCTTAAATGTAACAGAAAAGACCGGTTCACTGGTAGCTATAAAAGAAGTAATCGATACTGATGACTTAATGATCATTAATAAGTCTGGTATTACAATCAGACTTGCTGTTGAAGATCTTCGCGTTATGGGTCGTGCTACACAAGGAGTGAAGCTTATCAGACTAAATGAAAATGATGAAATCTCTTCTGTAGAAAAAATCGAGCATATCGAAGGAGAAGAAGATGAAGTCGAAGACGCTGAGGTAGTAAATGAGTCTGAAGAAACAGGCAAAGAAAACAATGAAGAAGAGGATTCTTCTGAAGAAAATGATAACTCAGAAGATTGATAAATAACTTTAAACTTTAAAAGAAAAAGAATAAAAATAAACGTGATGAAAAAAGTAATATTCTCAATTTCTTTAATTCTAATATCTGTATTAGGATTTGCACAAGGAAAAAACATCAGAAAAGCTGAGTCTGCTTTAGAGGATGGAAATCTGGAAGAAGCAAAGACGTTGATTAATGAAGCTGTAAAACATGAAAAAACCATGGATGATGGTAAAGCCTGGTTTACCAGAGGAGAGGTTTACATGGCAATAGCTGATTCAGAAGGCGGTATGACGAGCCCTGCTTTCGAAGAAGCTCTTGAATCATATAATAAAGTTTTTGAATTAGAAAAAGATAATAGCCCAACGTATTTTGTTGCGCAACAAAAGATTCAAGGACTTTATGGCAACTACATTAATAAAGGAATTAAAAATTTCGAATCAAATAATTATGATTCTGCCTATATAAATTTTTCAACGGCTGAAATCATTAATCCTGGTGATACATTAGCTCTTCTTTATTCAGGTTATGCGGCTCAAAACAGCCAGAAATTTGACGAGGCTCTAGAAGCATATAAATCTTTAATCGAGACAGGACATGCTCAACCTGATGTTTTTATTTATGCTGCTAATATAAATATGACCAATAAAGAAGATAACGAAGCTGCAATGGCTGTTATTAATAAAGGGCTTGAGCAATACCCGGAAAATCTTGACCTTCTGAAAACTCAGATTGATGTTTACAAGAAAATGGGTAAAACCGAAGAAGCTAAAGCAAGTTTGATTAAGGCAATCGAAAAAGAGCCAGACAATTACATACTGCATTATGTATTAGGTGATATCTATGACAAGGAAGGTGAAAAAGAGAAAGCAGTTGCTTCTTATGAAAAAGCTGTGGAAGTAAATCCTGAGTTTACTGAAGGATATTATAATGCAGGGGTTTTATACTATAATGATGCTGTTGCTTTACTCAATGAGGCAAATAAAATGGATATCAAAACTTATCAAAAAGAAGGTGCTAAAGTAGAAGCCCAGGCTAAAGAGGAATTCCAAAAGGCTGCTCCTTATTTTGAAAAAGTAATCGAATTAAATCCAGAAGAACTTACTACTCTCGAAACATTGAAGACTATCTATGTGAGAATAGGTGAGAATGAAAAAGCTGAAGAAATTCAAAACAAAATTGATAGCATGCAATAATTTGCTTGAATTATAAAAAAAAGGGTGACGATCAATCGTCACCCTTTTTTTATTGCATTGTCTAAATTATATTAGTGTTCTTTTTAACTGACAGAAAATAATGGCAGATCTATCCAGAATAAGAAATTTATATTACCAGCAATTTGAATCAAAAGCTACTTTTTTATATTCTCCTGGAAGAATCAATTTATTAGGAGACCATACTGATTATAATGCAGGACTGGTAATGCCTGCTGCTATAGATTTTGGAATCACTTTTGGCATTGGAAAGAATAATACTGATGAGGTAAATATCCTCGCAGCTGATCGAAATGAACGTATTACATTCAATATAAATAAAATAGAAAAAAGCCAGGACAAAGAGTGGGCTAATTTTCTATTAGGAGTGATAGATCAATTTAAAAGAAACGGAGAAAAGATTGGTGGTTTTGACCTTGTTTTTGGTGGTGACCTGCCGGCATGTGCCGGGCTGTCTTCCAGTACTGCACTAGAATGTGGTTTGTCATTTGGCCTGGATAGAATTTTTGAACTTGGATTAAGTAAGAGAGACCACCTGTCTATTACCCATAAAGCAGATAAAGACTTTATGGGATTGAATAGAACTTATATGGACCAGTTTGCTAATCTATTTAGCGTTGCAAACCATATTATTTATCTGGACTGCAAAAACTTATATCACGAGCATTTGGAATTGGAAATGTCTTCTTTCAGATTTGTGCTTTTCGATACACAGATCAAGCTGGATCTTAATAGTTCTGAATACAATGCGCGAAGGCAAGCTTGTGAGGATGCGGTGGAGACAGTCCAAAAGTATATTCCACAGGTTAAAACACTTAGAGACCTGACTCCAGAGGCATTGGATAAGATAAAAAACAAAATGTATCCTCCGCTGTATGAAAAAACATCTTTTATAGTAGAAGAGATAAAAAGGGTAGAAGATGCCGCCAGAGATGTCAGAAGAAAAGATTGGGATTCTTTCGGTAGAAAAATGTATGAATCGCACGAAGGATTAAGAGATAAATACAAAGTAAGCTGTCCTGAGCTGGATTTTCTGGTTGAAAAAAGTAAAAATTATGAAAATATAAAAGGTGCCAGGCTGATGGGCACTGGTTTTGGTGGTTGTGTAATTGCACTTGTCAAAATGAGCAATGTGGAAGAAATGATCAACGATGTAAAAAAGGCATATAAGAAAAAGTTTGGCAAAAAGCTTATTGCTTATAAAGCGCGAATATCAAATAGCACTTCTTTGATAGCTTAACCTTTGAAAATCAATAACGTATATATTGGTAGAAAATTAAAACCAATCTGCCATGACTACACTACAAAATCTCGAGCGATGGGCAGATGACCACCGTCCATCCTGGCTTTCTTTTATTCGTGCATTACTAGGTATTTTCATTACCTACAAAGGCTTTCATTTTATGGCTAATATAGATCAGCTACAGCATCTTACTAACAGCCTGGATCTAAGCTTTGCAGGAGTGACTATAGCGCACTACATAGTCTTTGCACACCTTTTAGGAGGTCCTTTACTTGCCTTTGGTCTTTATACAAGATTTATGGCATTAATCCAGATACCAATTCTTCTTGGAGCTGTATTTCTGGTTAATAGTTCGCTTAAAAACGATCTATTAGTAAGCAATAGTGCGTTTGAAGTTAGTCTTATAACTTTAGTTCTTCTTCTTATTTTTCTATTTATCGGTTCTGGAAAATATTCCATTGACTACCTTAGACACAAAAGAAAAGATAAGTTAAGAGAAGTAAGAAAAAAGCATGCTCAATCCCATGTCTAATAAGCGTCATATGTTCTACACATTTTCGTAGAACATATTCCACATTAATAGAAAAAAGATTTAAAAAAAAGCCTTAGAATAAGCTCTAAGGCTTTTGTCATATTTTTTGCTACTATATTGGCATGGAAACTACAAGAACTAAAGAATATAAAAAACTAGGATTTAAAGAAGCTGATGTTAAACCATTAGTAAAAGCATTAAACATACTTTCAGCAAATTATCATGTACATTATCAAAAGTTGAGAAATTATCATTGGAATGTTAAAGGAGGAGATTTCTTTGATATTCATGAAAAGTTTGAAGCTCAATATGATAAGGCAAAAGAAAACATCGACGAAATTGCTGAGAGGGTAAGAGTCTATGGTGAAACTCCTGTTTCTACCATGAAAGAATTTCTTGAAATGAGTGAAATAAAAGAGACAGGGACTGATCTTAAAGCCCATGATATGGTAATGGAGATCAAAAAAGATATGGAAATCCTTGATGGCTTCATGTATAACGCAATTGATGCGGCCATAGAAGCAGGGGACTCAGCATTAGAAGATATGTTAAAATCATTCGTTGCTGATCTTGAGAAAGATCACTGGATGTGGAGTGCTTTCTTAAGCAACTAAGAAACAAAAACAACAATTATAATCTAACTGAATAGCACTATGTTACTATTAAGAACAATGTCAATGCTATGTATCTCAGGTATGCTACTTATGGGATGCAATGGAAACACAGACACTAGTGAAAATGTCGAACAAGAAACAGAAGAAGCTGTAAGCGCAGCGGAGGCTGAATTTGATGAAGAAAGAAATGAATTGAGAAACAATCTCCAGGAAATGGGTAATAAAATTGATCGGAGAATAGAACACATGGAAGCTGAAATTGAAAATGCTTCAGCTGAAGCAGAGGCTGATATAGAAGAGGAACTAGCTGAGCTTAGAGACGAAAGAGCTCAGATCAACCAATCCCTTGAAGACCTTGAAAATGCCACAGAAGAAGAATGGCAAGAATTTAAAAAGGGAACTCAAGAAATGTTAAATGACATTGAAAGAGGTTGGGAAAACATGGAAGCTGAAATGGAAGAAGAAGTCCATGAAGAAGTTCACGACTAATAATTAATATAAAAGTCTTAAAAAAAGGCTTGCCATTTCTGGCAGGCCTTTTTTTATGAAATATTTTATAAATTAAAGATTATTCCTGCATTGAAACCAAAACCAGAAGCATTAACTTTTTGAGTAGGCAATACTGTCGGTGTATTTGGTTCGTTTTCAATTTGCTCTTCAGGATTAGGAGCAACATCTTCAAAAACATATTCTTTAGCACCAGTAGGTAAATTATCTAAACTTAGTATTACCTGGTCAGAATCTAAATCGGTCACTTTGTAACTTGTTACCGAAGCATCCTTACTCTTTAAGCTTAGTGCTTTAATTTCTGTCTCAACAAATACTTTCATTTTATCACTTACAGGATAACTCACACCAAATACTCCGGAAAATCCTACAGAAAATTGTGGATTAATCTCACCTTCAAGTTCAGTTAATCTCTGATCATCTATATCTAGATTAGTACCTTCAGCTTTCATTTTACCAGCAACCGGAATGATCAATCCAAGTCTTGAATATGGATTTAATCCTTCTTTACCTAATGAAAGAACAAGCGCTGGCACAATATCGACTCCTCGTACATAGGAATGAGTTCTGGAATCTTCTAAAGGGGTTTGGAAATATCCTGTTTCAGTCTTTTCACCATGGAAATAATTAATACCGAAATCAACTCCGATATTATCATTAAACATGTATCCAACTGCTATAAATCCTTTAAATCCAACACCTAATGTTCCATTTAAAGATTCAATATTTGTTTCCATTCCATTGCTTGACAAACCAATAGAAGGTTCAATATCTGAGTTCAGTAATCCAAGAGGATCAGTGTTATTATACGGACTGCTTCCACTTTTAAACGTGTAACCACCACCAACACGTACATATACATCCTGGGCGTTAGCATTGGAGATACCAGTAAGCATTAGTACTGATAATAGAGCACATGTAAATAAGTTTTTCAAATTCATAATGAGCTAGTTATTGTTTAATAATTAATATTTTATTCTGCATGCAGAATAATTCGGGCAACAAATAAGCATAATTAATTCCATTATAACACTGACAACTCAAAATAATCTTAAAGAAAAAGATCGGTTTGGCAACATTACTCATCATCACATCGTAATATTGTTATATAATTATTTACTTATGGGAATAACTCGAACGGATCTCTTTACTGAAAAACAAAATGAGCTGGCAAATACACTTAAAGTATTTGCACACCCGGCGCGTATCGCCATTATAGAGCATATGCTAAAGGTAAATGCATGTATTAATAGCGACCTGGTAAAAGAGCTTGGAATGGCTCAGGCATCGATTAGCCAACATCTTAAAGAGCTAAAATTTGCCGGGATTATTCAGGGAACCGTTGAGGGAAGTTCAATGAATTATTGCATCAATCCGGATAAGTGGAAAGAAGTAAGCGAAACTTTATCAGGTTTCTTTAATAAATATTTTGAAAATAACCAGTGTTGCTAAACAATATAAAAGATGAAAACCCCCGAAGAAATAAAGAACATAGTCAGAAAGAAATACAGTGAGATTGCTGATAAAGACCAATTATTGAATGCAGCTTCCTGCTGCGGTGCAACGGATGTCTCACAAGAAGTCTATAATATCATGACGGATGATTATTCTGAAGTCGGAGGATATAATCAGGATGCTGATCTGGGACTTGGATGCGGCCTGCCAACTAAATTTGCTTTGATCCAAAAGGGAGATACTGTAATCGATCTGGGATCAGGAGCTGGTAATGATTGTTTTGTTGCAAGACATGAAACAGGAGAAAAGGGAAAGGTTTTAGGGATCGACTTTACAGAAAAGATGATCGCTAAAGCTCGCCAGAATGCTGAAAAACTTAATTTTAATAATGTAGAGTTCAGGCAGGGTGATATTGAGGATATGCCAGTATCGGATAACATGGCAGATGTTATTGTAAGCAATTGTGTTCTTAATCTGGTACCTGATAAAGAAAAGGTATTTAAAGAAATATTCAGAGTATTGAAAGATACAGGACATTTCAGTATTTCTGATATTGTTCTGGAAGGAGATCTTCCTGAAGAATTAAAACAAGATGCAGAAATGTATGCCGGATGTGTGTCAGGAGCCATTAAAAAAGAAGAGTATTTGCATTTCATAAAGAAAGCAGGGTTCAAAAACATTAAGATCCAAAAACAAAAACCCATAAATATTCCAAAAGACATTTTAGAAAAGTATCTTTCCGTCGAAAATATTGAAACCTTTAATAAATCTATGGGTATCTATAGTATAACGGTCTACGGTGAAAAAGGAGGGAAGAAGCCTAAAAAGAATCTGGCTGATCTGACTGTTAAAGACGTCAGAGAAAAAAATTCTGATTATTGTGAACCGGGTTCAGGATGCTGTTAATTATTAAAAATAACATTCTCTATGTATAAAATACTCAATGATTACATCACTAATCTGCAGTCAAGATTTGATGAGATCAGCGAAGACAGAAAAAAAACATTAAACAAAGTAGCAGCTTATATAAATCATACCGAAACAGCCGGAATGAAACCTAAGCTGCTATTTGTTTGTACACATAATAGTCGTCGTAGTCAAATGTCACAGGTGTGGGCTAATGCAGCAGCAGCCTACAGAAATATGGAAAACCGTGTTCCCTGTTTTTCAGGAGGTACAGAGGTGACCGAATTTAACCCCGCTGCTGTGAAAGCACTAAAAGAAAAAGGTTTCGTAGTTGATCATATACCTGAAGGAGATGATGAACCAGAAATGTATGAACTTTATTATTCTGATGACAAACCACCGATCAGGTGTTTTAGTAAAACTTACGATGATGAATATAACCCTGATGAAGAGTTTGCAGCAATTATGACTTGTAGTTCAGCAGAAAATGACTGCCCGTTCATCCCGGGAACTACCTGCAGAATTGCTTTAACTTATGACGATCCTAAAGTTTCAGATGGAACCGATAGTCAAAATCAAGTTTATTCCGAGCGGTCAGATCAGATCGCTCTCGAAATGGTTTATATTTTTTCAAGAGTAGAGGAAAATCCTGTTCAACTTTTTTAATTAAATACAATGGCTAAAAAGAAGCTGAATTTCTTAGACAAAAACCTTACAACATGGATCATTTCAGCAATGTTGATCGGAGTGGGATTAGGTTATTTTTTTCCCGGATTTGCTGATCATGTTAATTCTATGAGCAGTGGCACAACTAACATACCATTAGCTATAGGACTTATATTAATGATGTATCCACCTTTGGCTAAGGTAAACTATAAATTACTGCCTAAAGTATTTAAAAACATCAAAATATTATCTATATCACTAATATTAAACTGGATTATCGGACCAGTATTAATGTTTGCATTAGCATTAATATTTCTTCATGACAGTCCGGAATATATGACCGGTGTAATATTAATTGGTTTGGCTCGCTGCATTGCTATGGTATTAGTATGGAATGACCTGGCAGAAGGATCTAAAGAATACGGAGCCGGATTAGTAGCCTTGAATAGTATTTTCCAGGTATTTGCTTATAGTTTTTACGCCTGGATTTTCATCACAATTTTACCTCCATATTTTGGTTTTGACTCAGCGGTCATTGATATTTCAATTGCTACGATTGCTGAAAGTGTGATGATTTATCTGGGAATTCCATTTTTAGCAGGAATACTTAGCAGAGTGATCCTGGTTAAATTAAAAGGAGAAGAATGGTATAATTCTGTTTTTATACCTAAAATTTCCCCAATAACCTTGATTGCCTTACTTGCCACAATCGTTTTAATGTTCAGCTTAAAAGGGGAGTTAATCGTGGAGATTCCAATGGATGTCTTTAAGATCGCTGTTCCTTTGCTTATTTACTTTGTATTAATGTTCGTCATTGGCTTTTTTGTAAGTAAGGCAATGGGAGCGAAGTATGATGAAAATGCTGCTATCGCCTTCACCGCTGCTGGAAATAATTTCGAATTGGCAATCGCTGTGGCCATTGCTGTTTTCGGTTTAAATAGTGGGCAGGCATTCGCTGGAGTGATTGGTCCATTGGTAGAGGTACCTGCACTAATAGCACTTGTTAACGTTGCTTTCAGGTTCAAAAAGAAATATTACGACAAGCCTATTGGAGCATAATTAATTATTTAAACACCCGATCAAAATAAGAAATCTAATATTCAAAGAAACACAGTTCATTTGAGCTGTGTTTTTTATAACATTCCTTCTCCTACGGAAAAAAACAAATGAATAAATAAGAATATAGATCCCAGATAAAATTATTCTTGGTAATAGAAAAGCTCTCAACATGATATTTATTAAAAATTAATTAATTATATTTAATGCACTATCAACTAGAGAGTTATGAATAAGAGCAAACCATTAGTTAAGATCGATAACGATCTTGACTGGAAACTATTCGATGAATCTAAATTAGCAAAAGGACAGATCACAATTAACGGAGATTTAACTAAAGCCTTTAAAGATGTCCTGGTAAAAGTGACTAATAAAAATCAATCTCATACCAAGGATGGAATTATTATCTGGCCGATGGGAGGGAAGCCATCACTCCAGGAACTTGAGAATAAAAAGCACTTTGATGTATTGATTAAAAAGATCAATTAAAACGTTGATTTGTCCGATCAGCATAGTTTTTTTTTGAAAATTCCTTTTATTCTGAATAATAGCTCGTGAAGTTTTTAAAAACTTAATCGGAGCATGACATTCGGAGTAAATCCCAGTGCAAATTCTTCAACCAGTTGTAATTCATCTTCACTATTTACACGGTAATAAGTATTTAATATATTCTTATTGTTTGTGATATTCCAAAATGATGTCCCCAATTCACCTTTTACACGCTTATTGACTTCGAAATTATATTTTAAAGATGCATCAACTCTGAAATAATTTCCCAAGTACAAACTATTTGGTTCTCCGTAAATAATTCTTAATTGATCTAATGCTAACAGGGCAGGAGTATAGGGCTTTCCTGTTCTCCAGTTTAATCCTATTGATGCTTCAAATCGCTCTGTTGCATAACTACTTCCAAATTTAAATATATGACGGATATCAAGATTAGAAGGAAACTCCGAAGGCACGAATTCATTAAATTTATATGTGTTTTCTGAATAGGAATAACTTAACCAGGAATTAAATTTTCCTCCGAATTTTTTATTAACCAACACATCAAAGCCAGCAGATGTATATTGTCCTTCCTCCCTTATAAATTGAAATTGATTTTGGAATCCCTGACTTGATGAGGTGATGCCTTCAACAAACTTATGATAAGCTTCAAGGTTTATTAAGAATCCTTTTTTGTTATAATTAAAACCTACAGATCCCTGCTTACTGGTTGCTAAAGGAACATCCTCACCATTAGAAAGAATCCACCTTCTTTTTTCAACACCCAGAAAATCGTTTTCAAAATCAATAACCTGAGCAGTGGTTTGACTCTTTATTTCTCCCAGTATTTCAAGGCTAAAATAATTCGATATCTTTTGATTTATTGATAATCTCGGTTCAATGGTAAGCTGGTTAACTTTATTATAATGATTCATTCTTAAACCGGTTATAACAAAGGTTTTATCATTGCTAGATACATAGTATCCTTCTAAAAAAACGGAATGTATTAATCCGACTTCTTTCACAGATCTGGAAAAAGACGGATTATTTATTTCATCATAATTAGTAATTCCTATTTCATTTAGTTGATACCCTGCAGAAAAATCAATTAGGTCTGATACCAGCCATTGAGTATTTATCGATAAGCCTAGATCCAATACTTCATTTCCCTGATCGAGTCGTTGCTCTTTAAGAATATCAAAATTCAGGGAAGATAAATTATACGAAGATAAGTACAGGTTTGTATTCGTTTTAACTTTATCAGACCAGAAGTGGCTGAAAGCTATTCCTGCAGCTATATTTTGTTGTTGCAGGGTACTTGTTCTCGATTCAATGTTATTATTAACAACGGCATTTTCTAAATATTCCAGGTCATTGTAAACAGTCAAAAAGCTGATCCTTAATTTATCCCTGTTTTCAAAATCATGAAGATACCTGGCACTGATATCATAAAAGTAGAAATTTTCATTGGAGGCCAGGACGGTGTTTACTTGATTGGCCGGATCAGTTATTTCTGTATTTAAAAATACCCTGTTGAAATATTCATTGTAAGTTGGTGTGGCGATCAAATCAGTAGTTGACCTCCTTGAAGATACTTGTATTGATGAATTTGTTGTCAGAGGTATTTTCAGATACATATCGGCACTGATCATATTTATCCCTGCAGCACCGGAAAACTCCTCTGTGATTTCATCCTCACTTTCTATTAATATGGTGCTTGACACACCACTTCCATAGAAAGCACTTGTCCCATTTTTTATAATGGTAATCTTATCTGTCAAATACGGATTAAATGCAGAGATAAGTCCAAAAAAATGTCCGGTTTGATACATCCGGATACCGTTCCATCTAACCAGGTTTTGATCATTCGTCCCACCCCGTACATTAATATCAGAAACAGATTCATCAATACTTTGTACCCCCGGCAATGCCTGTGCAATCTGTAATACATCCGGATCAATCAAACCTGGCAGGGTGCCAAGTTCCTCAGTATCCACTACAAACGAGCCGTCTGCTTTTTTATTAATTCCGACTGTCAGGTAATTGCTAATAACAATTTCAGGAAGAGAAATAACTGTCGGACGAATAAAAACATCCGGGCAATCAACTTGCATTAACAAGGAAGTTTTCTTCCGGGCGGTTTCGTATCCCATTAATGAAAAGGTGATCAGACTATCCCTGGAGATTCCAGCTATTTCAAAGAAACCATTTTCATTAGTTACTACATAATTACCCCCACTGCGTACCAGGACATTCTCGACACCATCTTTCGAAAAAAAATCTTTTACATAGCCACAAATTTCCTGTGACTTTGATGACTTGATTTTTGTAATTGCAATAAACCGATCATTTAATATTTTAAATTTCAGATCAGTATTTAGTTCCAGGTAATCTAAAGTTTCTTTCAGGCTAAGATTATCCGAGGGCTTTAATAATCGGATACCTCTTACATTTTCATCAATATAGGTAAAGGATACATCATGTTTTTTTTCAACATTGAAGAGAATTTCTTCCAGCAGGATTTTTTGATCTGCTTCCTGTGCATAAGCGTCAAAAGCAAAAAACCATACCAGGAAAATATATCCTACTTTTTTGATCATTTTTTAGAAAGAATGACCTTTCCACCATTTATTTTATATGAAAGATCTAATGGGACTGTAATAGACTTGAGAGCCAGATCAATGTCTGTATGAGTGAATTTACCCGTAAAATCCCGTTGAAGGTCAATATTTTTTGATGAAATGTCAACTTGGTACTGTCTTTCAAATTCATTCAAAACCTCTTTAAAAGGGACACTATAAAATGCACTTTCATTTGAAGCTAAATGTGGCGTTATACCAGTAGCTTTTTCCTTTACTGAAGATTTACCAGCCAGCGAACTGAATATTTTATTTGACGTTAGTCGAACCTCTTCATTTCCTTTGTTAACCTGAACTAATCCTTCGTAACAGATCACTTCAAAAAGAGAGCCTCTTTCTCTGACATTAAACTCTGTTCCCAGCACTTTTATAGTTCCTGAAGAAGATTTTACTTCAAATTTAGAACCTTTTTTCACCGTAAACAGGGCTTCGCCTTCCATTTTCACTTCTCTCTGGTTATCCCAATTACTATCATCATAAGTGATACTCGACAGCGAATTAAGAATTACAATGGAAGAATCTGGTAAAACCACAGTTTTCTTTTCTGCAACAGAAGTTGAGATTGTGGTAATATTGTTAGTGAAAAAATAAATGTACGCTGTGGCTATAATTGCTATTGCTGCAGCAACCTTAATAAATGTCGGGAACCATTGAACCGATTTCTTACTCTTTTCATTAGAATTATCATAAATGGTCGCCTTAATTCGTTCCCATTCTTTTTCTTTATCTAATTCCGGAGCCTTAAACTTTTCAATAGAAGAAGTCAGTTTTTTAAGAGATTCAAACTCAGGGCTGTTCTCAAACTCCTGTTTTTCCTGTTCACTTAATTCGCCATTAAGCCATTTTTCTATATATTTTTCTGACATGATTTCAGATTGTTATGCATTAATACAACCGGTGAGATGTTATTTTTCCTACCGGAAATTTCATTTTTTTTACAAACCTTCTACTTTTTCTCTCAAAATGCGCAAGGCGGTATATATTCTTTTCTCCACAGCCTTTCGGGAAATACCCAGCATATCAGCTATTTCCTGATGCTTTTTCCCTTCTACCCGGTTCAATAAAAATGTCACTCGCTGTTCTTCTGAAAGTTCTTCCAATGCCTTCTTCAATTGCTCCATGTACTCATTTTCCCGATAAACGTACTCCGGCGATTCATCAGAATGAGTCTTATGGTCTTCCTTGGAATAATTGATCCGTGTCTTTTGTTTAGATATTTCATTTAGCATTTGATTATTAGCAACAGTAAAAAGAAAAGACCTCGCTTTATCTGGTGTTACCTTTTTACAGTTATCCCACAATTTTAAAAATGCTTCCTGAACTAAATCATGGGGATTATTTTCCTCCCCATATTTATAATATAGAAATTTATACAGATCATTTGAATGCTGATTGAACACTTCTTTAAAAAGTTCTTCTTTACAGACATTATCGTAGAGATCAATATTCATAAACAGAATTCTTACAAATGTTTAGTCCATTAAAGTAAGCCAATATACATGTTAAACAGAAATTTAATTTTTTTTTCTTTTTGAGGTAGGAGTTCTGGCAGGTCATCGGTTTTATTATCACACGGCAAAAAGATATGAAGAAAATATTTATCTATATCATCCTGATTCTCTCTGTAACATTAAATAGTTGCCAGGAGGAGAATACAGAAATTCAAAACCCTTCTGTGGAAGAAGCTTTCACTTCAGGATCTGAAACATCTATTATCATTAAGCAAGTTACCTATAATGATGGTTCCGATGATAATATAATAACCGGCGGAAGCTGTGTTTCTCTTGAATTACCAGTAACAGTTATCGTAAATGGCGAGGAGCTCATTATTAATAATGAAGAAGGATTTGATCGAGTTGAAAAAATAATTGATCAGTATGATGATGACGAGGATAGTATAAATATCATTTTTCCTGTAACGGTTATCTTAAGTAATCATTCTGAAATTATCGTAACCAATGAAGAAGCTTTTGAGGATCTCATAGATGATTGCATCGAAGATGGATTTGATGACGACATTGAATGTATAGACTTTGAATATCCTGTAGAACTCACTATTTATGATACTCAAAATCAATTTCTGGAAAATTTAACTATAGAGAACGATAAAGATTTTCATCTTTTTATAGAGAACCTGGAAGATGATTACCTGGTAAGCATTGGTTTTCCAATCACGCTAATTCTTGCTGATGGTTCATCGTCCCAGGTAAATAATAATATCGAGCTGCAAGAACTAATAGAAAACTCAGAAGATACCTGTGATGAAGATGATGATATGGATTTTGATGATGATGATGTAGAAACTGCAGAAATAGATTCCTTATTAATGTCAGGTCAGTGGGTGATCACATATTTCTTTGATGAAACAGATCAGACCGAATTATTCAACAATTGGTGGTTTGACTTTGCGGAAGATGAAGTTTTAACTGCTTCAAATGGTACTGATTCATTTAATGGATCCTGGGAAAGTTATGGTGACAGCGGAGTGCTTGAGTTGGAAATAGACTTCGATTCAGACGACCCTGTGAGACTCCTTAACAGAGAGTGGGAGGTAATTGAATATACCGAATCGAAGATTGAATTAAGAAAGTCTGGCGACGATGATACAATCACTGTCGTATTTGAAAAAATTTAGTCTTCCGGTTAGAAGAGTTATTTCACAATAGATGATTTTTTAAGCTTATGAAAATGATAATCAGAGAAGTACAAAAGCCAAATATTTTTGCTGAAGAAGATGAAAAACCTACATCGTGTTTTTTACCCGCTTCAGAAAAACAGTCCACAGTTATTTAATTTAATTTTTATTATGATAAACAGAACAATTTTTTTTGTAGCAGCATTATTTCTTCTGGCATTTCAAGGATATAGCCAGATTAAATTAGGAGCAAAATTCAATGTTGGAACATCCTGGATTAGCTCAAGTAATCTTAAAGATAACTTTGAGTACCAAATGAATAATGATATTGAGATCACTCAATGGGATGTTAATTATAAGCCGGGAATTATGATCGGGCTAGGGGTAGTGGCATCCTATGAGCTAAGCTCCAACTTATCATTAAACGGTGAATTATCTTACAATTATCAGCAAAGTAATATCAATATTGATTTTGCTGATATTGAATCTACAGTAGTTTCAGAGGCAAAAATACGTTCCTCAAGAATAGCTATTCCTGTTACCCTTCATTATTCGTTAGGATCTGAGAAGCCATCAATCCATGCAGGTTTCGAATGGAACATTTTTGGTACTCCGGAAATTGAATCTAATGAAACAGAATTCATCGGTAGTGCTGCTGTAGACCAGGAGGGTATCATCGGCGAATTAGATTCATTTACTAAAAGCAGATTAAACTTTTTGCTGGGAGTTGGGAAAACTATCGATCTGGGAGGAAGCAATTTTGATCTTCATATCAGGTATCACCTACCTCTTACAGGATCATCCATGTACAACACCACTTCGCCAGCGTTATTTGATGATAATACAATGAATAACAACGAGGTCTTTGGAGTACTGGGAGCAAGTGACGCTGCTCAGGAAGCACCTCAATATCCACTGGATAATTTCAAAATGCATTTTATTGATTTAAGTATTTCATATTTTTTTAATTAATTAAATTTTTACGATTATGAGAAGATTACTTGGTTATTTTATGATTATTCTTTTTGCAGGAGCAATGGTAGCCTGCGGTGATGATGAAGAAGTTGTTGGTCCAATCAATGATCAGCAAGCAGAAACAAAAGCATTAAGCTCTCTTTCAGGAACTTCAGGTACTGTAACCTCGAACGATGTCGATACTACAGCAACCAATGAATTTTACTATGACATTGATGTAGTTACTACTGAAGGAGCAGTTTTAGAATTTGAATATTTCCAGGAAGACGGTTCATTAAAAGAAATCGAAGGCGATAGCGGACCTTTTGATTACGAAGTTAACCCTGGTATGGGATTGATCTTATTTTCTGTGGCTAAAGCAGCAGCATTGGAGGCTATTACTGCTCAGCCAGGAGAAGTTCTTAGATGGTCTCTTGAATTTGATGCAACAGCAGATGCATGGGTTTATACTTTTGAGGTATTGGATGCAAATTCTGAGGATTTGACGGTAAGAATTAACGCAGCAAGTGGTACTGTAATAGAATAAAAGATGAAAATTTTCACTTCAAATATTCTTAAACTTGTACTTACAACTGTATTTATATTGGTAATAACAGTTGGATGTAAAGATGATTATGAGCCTTATGCGCATGTCACCTTTACCGAAACAACTACTGACATTGAAAACACCCGTACAGATATTGGCGGTGATATAGTTGGAGATGGAGGATCAACTACCGAAGTGTACACATGGAATAATTCACTTTCAACAGTAGATTTTAACATGGATATCACTGCAGCAAAAGGTGGTAGTTTTAATCTGACCATTCAAGATGCTGAAGGAGTAGAAGTTTTAAACGAAACTCTAGTAGTTGGACAAGGAGATGATTCAAGATCCGGAGTTTCAGCTGCTGGAACTCCTGGTGAATGGACAGTAACTATTACTTTAATTGATTTTAATGGTGATGGTTCTTTTAGCATAAGTCCTGGCAATTAATTTTGATTGAATAATTAATAAAGGCGAAGTTATACCTGGGGTAACCTTGAGATATAACTTCGCTATTTTTATAAATAGCCATAGACAATACTATAGGATAGCTTTATATCATAGGAGTGAGGTTTAATTAATAATAAAGTCATTTCCTCACATAAATATTAAAATACAATTGAGATTTATTTAGACTAATCGAGGAAAAAATTCCACCAAAAGTAGTAGCTTTTCCTCACTAGTAATTTAAGTATCAGCCTCTTAACTAATCAATTCGGTTGGCATCTTTTTTTCACTATATATACCCAAAAAGGTATACTATTATGGACACAGCAAATTATGAAAGTGAAATTAAGGATGTGATTGAAAGGAATGTCGACGCATACCGCGGTTATGAAAAAGCAGCCGAAAAAGTAAAAGACCCGAATTTAGAATCTGTTTTTCATCAACAGGCTTCTCAAAGAAAACAGTTTGCTTATGAACTCGCCAGTACAGCCCATGTATATGATGATGAACCAACTGTTAAGCAAATACAAGACGGTAGTTTTGAAGGTAATTTACACAGAACATGGATGGATATAAAAGCTGCATTTTCCAGTGACAACGATGAGAAAATAGTTGAAGAATGCATCCGTGGAGAAAAATCCGCACTCGACGAGTATGAGGATATAACAAGCCATGGATTACCTCATGAGCTTGAAAATAAGATACATGAGCAGGAAAGAACAATTCGCGAATGTATATCAGATTTGGAAAGAATAGAAAATCGTCTTCATTAAACACAAATAAAAATTAAACCAGGAATTAAAGCCCTTTTCAAGGGCTTTTTCTTTTGGATATTCATGGAGCATCAACTGTAGAAAAAGTACCATTTAAAATTTAAATAAGTGAGAAAATATTTACTCGAGAACTGGCTTATAATTCTCAAAAAATGAGATTTAATAGTTGCCAGACTTTTTATAATAATTGGCATTATTCTTTCTTTAATCATATTGATCAACCCACACCAAAACCATGGAAACCAAAGCATATAAAAAAGAATTATCGGAGGTAATAGAAAGAAATATTGCAGTGTACCAAGGGTATTTAAGAGTTGCTAGAGAAGTAAAAGATCAACGGCTTGCAGAAGCAATTAACCAACACGCAAGGCAAAGAAAAAATTTCGCATACACATTAGCTGCTATTGGGCATATTTTCGATAATAAAACAATAGGAAAAATCATGGAAGGTAGTACTGAGTTAAAATCCCAAAACGGCTGGATTAACCTGGATTCAATCACAAAGGAAGAAGTGAATGATCTATTGATTTTAGGCGAATGCATCAGAGGTGAAAGAAAAGCTTTAGATGAATATGATGATGTTAAAAGCAACGTTTTACCATGCAAAATAGAAGAAAAGATTGATCAACAGGAAGACACTATCCGGGAATTCATCATAGCATTGGAACAGATTGAATATGAACTAGATAAAAAGTATGAGTTTAAGTAATAAGTTAAACTCAGAAAACTCTTGCTATTAACCCATGGTTTCAAATGTTTCCATTAGAAGACCGCAATTAAAAAGTTTTCAGGAAAGGGGGATGAACAGTAATTAAGCCTATAAATTCTTCCTATTATTTGATTTTTATAGTTATTAATTATCTTTAAAAAAGGGAATTTATAACTATATGTATGATATCAATTATGAAAAGTAAAATTCTTCAGTTTAGTTTCAATGTTTTATTAATATTTTCAATTTTATCCTGCTTTAGAGAAAGTGTTAATCCATCGAAATTAGAATTACCACCAATCACCAAAACCGGGGAAAATACCTTTGGATGCATGATTGGTAACGAAATATGGACGGCAAATAGTCCTGGCGGCTGTTTTAATTGTTCGAGTAATCCTTTTGGAATCGTAGAATATGACAATTTTGGTCCATGGATCATTGTTATTGGTGCAGAAAATTCTCATGAGAATGTTATCGATGAAAATATTAATATTACCGTATTATATGAAGATTTTATTCAGGTAGGCGACAAAATTATGTTTAATAGTTCTGAAGATTTTAGAACTCAAATCACCTTTCAAGACCAAAAAAGTGGAAAATACCTTGAGAGCGATAGCACAACTCAAGGTCATATAATATTTAACCGATTGGATTTTGAAGAGGGCATTGCATCAGGAACTTTTGAAGTTACTATAACAAATCACAACAATGTTGTGACTATTAATGATGGCCGGTTTGATGTGATGTTATATTAATTCTCAAATAATTATTAAATGAAGCAAAATAATTTAGTTATTTGAATAGGAGAACCTAAAAACTACTCTTAAGAAAATAAAACCATTTATTTTTAAGCATTTAAAGGTTACTTTTTAAGGAATAAGGAGAATAAAACCTAAACTATTATTTTTTTATAAACAGAAGAATTATTTATATGAAAAAAGCGCTGATTATTACCGGGATTTTTGTTTCATTTTTATCAATTGCCCAGGATAAAAAAGAAAAAGCTAATGAAAAGAAAGAAAGGGTAGAAGTAATAGAAGTATATGATGACAATGAAGAAGAATTAGAAGTTGACCTTCAAATTTCCGATGAGGATTTAGAAGAAAAAAAAGATGATTATTGTAGCAGCTGTTGGGATTATGAAAGAGCCAGTGAAAATCCTGAAAAGGTTACTCAATTGTCTCTTAAAAATAAGAATTTAAAAAAAATACCAAATGACATAGAAAAGTTTAAAAACCTTACTGCACTGGCAGTTCCATATAATAAGATCAAAACAATTCCTATCAAACTTTTTCAACTACAAAAGCTAATCCAATTAGATTTTAGTAAAAACAGGATTTCCAGTATTCCTGATGAAATTTCAAATCTAAAGGAATTAAAGATCCTTAGATTATCTGGTAATCCGATTGCAGGTAAACCTTCGGAAATCGAAAAACTTAAAAAGTTATTACCGAATACTAAAATTATATATTAAGGATTTAATTAAAGAAGTACTTTAATTTAATATAAATAAGAGCAGCTAAGGAGTAGCTGCTTTTTTTATTGACTAAAATTTCTGACACTCGATTAATTCAATCAGGTACACTCAATAATAGAGAAAGAGTAGATGAAGGTTAAGATGGATAATTATCCACAGCGGTGGAGATGTTAATTAATCTTACTTAACATAATGTAAATTATGTAACAAAAGTGGGTTTTAGCGGAAATTGGGCATTATTCGTTTTAAAGATGTACCGTACCATTAAAAATGTTGAAATGTGCATTAGAAATGTTGATTATTTTATTTTAAAAAGTCATTAGACTTATTTAAACATAGAACAATTTTCATTTCGGGTTTGGAGATTAATATTTGTGCATTAAAAATGTTGATTGTGTATTTTCAGTTAATAACCTTTTATCAGTAAGGTAAATTATATGGTGAAAATTTTGAAGGAGTGTTAGCTCTTGTTTAATTCCTTTAATTGTTTTTTATATGAGTCAGAAATTTCTTTTAACAATTTTTCAAACTCTTCTATATTTCTGATCTTTTCTGTCACCGAGTTCCTAATTTCCATATTAGGGTCATTTTTATCCTCACTTTCATTAATATTCATATTTGATACAATTGTTACAACTTTTGCTTCATAAGAATCAAATAAGTCAATTACATCTTTAATTTTGGGATCTAAATTAAAATGTTTTGCTATTTCTTTTAATAAATCATTTATAATGTCTTTAGCATTTTCGTCAATTTTTAAAACACTTTTATAATAATCTATATTATTTTTATTCTTTTTATCATTTGGATCCTCTAAACCAAATTTAATTTGAACTGGAATAAAAAATGACTCATCATTCTTTGGGTCTAATCTTTCAAGTACATTAAATAACTTTTCAAATCTATCAAATTCCTTTTTTAAAGGTGGAACAGTCCATTTCCTATCCCATAACTTAACAATTAAGTCAAAACATTCTTTTTTAGCTTCTTCCCTTTCATAGCCATCTAATTCATCGATTGTATAAATTTTTTCTGATAGGTAATGTGCCATCCATTTGGATAAAGTGTCTGTACTTCCATCTAATTCAAGTTCAGAGACAATTTTTTTACCTAACTCTAAAATTTTATCAATTTCATTCTTTGATTGTTCCATTTTCAGTTAATAAAAATATTTTATGTTTGGCTGGAATAAATTTATAATCTTTGGGTCTGAATTGACTATCGATTTCTCTTCTTAAAGTGATTTCTATTATAATACAACAATTTAATTCCTGGCATAATGTCTTTAATATTTCTATTTCTCCAGTTATTCTTATACCAGACCTTTCTGGCTTAATTTCATATTTTAAGGCACTGCTCCAGGAATGTAATTTAAAAACTTTATCATTTTTATTTAAATGCCAAGTCTTTTTCATTGGATCTGGAGTTATTTTTAATAATTCCATATATGACTCCCCTATCGAAGGCAAGGGAGCTTTAATTCCTACTGCATATGGATCAAACCTATCAATCCCATTATTATAGTAAGGTTCATTTATCCATCCCTTTAATTGAAATTTACCTTCACTTATTTCGAAATTTGATTCACCAAAATTTGGCAACTTATAATCCTGAAAATTCTTTACAGTTAATAGTGATTTTTGAAGAGACGATGAAGTCTCTTTTAATACTAAAGAAGAATTAATTGTACATTCTTCATGATAATGTTCCTTTCTTTCACTCCATTCTCCATATACGTTTAACCAATTACCTTCATCATTATATAAGGATAAATATTTCAGTAAATCGTCGTCTTTAATATTATTAATCCACTCTTTTGATAAATTACTATTTACCCAATCAGGTTTATTAATTGGTAATGGATCTCTTAAATCAGCTAACCACCTACCATCATTTAAAGTCAAAATATGTCCTGATAACCAGGATTCCCATTCATTTACCAACCCATCATCATATTCCTCAATTAATACTGTCATATTTTCAACTAGTTTCGCAGCAACTATTAGCATCGAATGATAAGAAATATAAAAATCCCAATTATCTGCTTTTGGATATTCACTGTGAGTATGCCAGGTATCCCTTTCTTGTGAACGATTCCACAGGTTTACACGAGGATCATTATTGTATCCTGTTTTTGTTTCTAAGCCCCATTTATTATATACAACATCTGCACAAAGATCTTGAATTTGCTTACCTGGAACTCCAAAAACTTCACCAAGAGGTTTAAACCAATATTCATCAAAATCCCAACCAAAATTAAATTCTATATTTGTATTAACCTCTCCTTTTTGATGCAAGTAACTATCTGTTCTATATCCATATTTCTCTTTCTTAGCTTTAAATTTACTTTTCCCGACCCCTTCAAGGCTAGAGATCTCTCTACAGCTATAAGTTCCGGGAATTGCTTTTTCGATGTTCAAAGCAATTTCTGATGCAAATTTTTGGATTAATACATGAGGCTCTAAATGCGAATACTTCTGAAACTTACCTTTATAATCAACTAATACTTCTGGTGCATCAATCGAAACACGAGAAAATGCTATGAGTAGATATTGTCTTGCATGTAAATTATAAAATGGGTACTTTTTGCTACCGAAGGCATCAACTTGATCATACTCCAACCATTCAAGAAGCGATTTTAATACATTGGCACAACCAAAGTCAGCTAATTTCTTGATTACGTGGCAAGCCTTCCAACGAGTTTCAGAACGTGGTGAGCCAAGAGATGACCAAATAAAACCAGCAATATTTCTATCTATATCGTCAGAAACATATAGCCATTTATTCCAGGGACCGTCTCCAAAATCATCTTCAATGTGTATCTCAAATCGTGACAAAGCGTAATCCAATAAATTAGCAGCTTGACTCGCATCTATAAACGCTGACGCATGTTGTACAAATCTAAAAAGAATGCTTGCATTGGTAAATTCTTGACCTTGAGATAATCTCTGAAAAATCCCCTTTCTCAACTCATTGGAAAGATCATCATCAATATTTAGATCTCTGATGGCTGATTCATATGAGTAATTATAGACTAAATCATATGCAAATCTCGCACCAAATTCTTTAATAATTTCGGGCCATTTTTTATTAAAACTTACTTTAGACTTCCACTCATTAGGTATAAATGATAAGAATTTAATGTAATCATAGTATCCTATATTTTCAGCGTATAAGAATGAATCAACTAATCTTAATATATCCTTAGGGTCAATACGTAAAAACAACTCAGTATATAGATCATTTATATCCCATATAATGTGATTCTGTTTCTCATGAATTTCTAAGTTATATCTTTTCAAAAGTGTCGATACTCCACTAGAAGTCAAGACATCTAATTCTCGGAATATAATATCCCAATTTCCACCTTCTTGTAAGTTGGCAACTTCTTCCTTATCCTTTTCTAATTCTGATGGTTTTGAACTTTTGATTTGAGTTTCACAAGAATTGACAACATTATTTAGGTCACTATTACGAATCTTATATTGATCTGCAAGTGACTTCATTTGCATCCAATATCCTGTAGTGGCTCCCTCCTTTCTTACCCATTCAAATGCATCATTGAAAATCTTATTTCTTTCTTTGAAAGAAGATCCATTTATCAAACATATAGACAAAAAATCTAACAGATTATAGTTTGGAAGAAAACGAGCCAATGACCATCCTAAATCTGAACTAATGACCTTGGATTTTACGAGATATCTTAATATATCTTCCAGCTGATATTCAAATATCCCTATTTCTCTATCCCTCCATCGACTTAGAGCAGAAATTCCAATTTGGGGAGACATATTAACGCAGGTTACAATTGCTCTAGACCTATTCCAATGTTTTTCTCGATACACATTCTCTCCTACTAATTCTGCACATCGAACAAATCTATACGCCAATTCATCTGAAGAATGAGAATTAGACGCTTTTCCTAATGATTCTACTGCCTCCCAGCGTTCAACAATTTCATCACCGAACTTGGAAATAATATCTATAGCATCTTCAAAATAGACAGCTGCGTCATCTTTTGAACTTGAAAGCACTGCTCGTGCCAATGAAATATAGTCACCAGCTACCTCTTCCGGTCTAGACTCTTTCAGACCTCTAACCATTTTGTAAGTTGAGCTTTCAATTTCAGTCAATGCGCTATTCAAGTGATTTGCTCTATTTCCAGCCCGAAGTAAATGGATTCGTTGACCTATTGTAAATGAAGAGTTATTCTGCAAATAATCTTTAAAATATTGCTGAATGGCTTCAAGTTTAAGCTTTTTACAATATATCAGAATTGATGATAGAATACCCGCAATTTCTTTAGGAAGATCGTCGTATGCTCTATACCTGCCAATAATGGCTCTCTTTGAATCTTCATCAGCTTGCTTGGCCTTATTAGCAAGATCATCTATGTCACCCGAGATCAACTGTGCTCTCAATAAATACCATGGGAACAGACCACCTATTACTTCTTTGAATTCTTTAATTTCATCAGAATAACTTCTCTTTTTATCCTCAGACTTATAAACCTTAGGCATAAGGTCATCTAGGTTAATTTCTGAAATTTTTGAGATTACACATCTGATAGAAAGTGCTTTAAGAAATGTAATACTCTTCTTTGATTCGTATCTTGAACCGGCTCCCTGAGATGCAACGTTGGGGACATAGTAGTCTAGCGTTTTTGTAATTAAGCTATCCTCCATCATTCGATGCAAACAAACCTCTAAGAACCCCACTATCGAAGGGGTAAGATTATCATGATAAGAATCTTTGGGCTTTTTGATTCTCATTTTTGAGTTTGCCAACATTTTTAGACACTTTTCAATGTCATCAGCTTCAGCAAATCGTCCAACTTTCACCAATTCACTTACAATGGCAACAACATGAAATTTATTTTCTCGAGCATTCTTAAGAATTTGATCTATTTCATCAAATCTACCTGAATCAATTAATCGATTAACAAGCTGTCTAACTACTTGAAATATAAACTCTTTAGGCTTTATGCTATCGAGAAATTTCAAGCATGATTTCGCACCATTAAGGTTCAGAAAAACATAAGCTAATTCCAGAATATCCTCACGGCTAACCCCGTTTTCTCGATATCTATCATTCTTTTTCTTAGATTCTTCAAAATAGATATGAAGCCAGTTCATGGCTGACCTCAGATAGCCTTGAGCATCTCCATTGAATTCTTTAATTTCGCTTAGCAGAGAGGCGGTATAAATATTCTCAGAACCCTCCCAACTACTTCTTAGAATTTTCTTAAAAGCTACTTCTTGTACCTTTAAATCGTCCTGAAGCTTGGGAAGTAAATCAATATTATTTTGAAAAAGGCTTTGTTGTCTTTGGTCTCCTGCAACTTCCTCTCCGGCTCTTAATGCAAGTTGTATAGCATCTTTGTAGTTTGCGGATCTTAGAGCTGCCTTAAATGCGAATTGTAGACGATAAACAAGTACGTTCCTTTTATCAATAGGATTACTAGCTGGCAGTAGCTTATCAGATAAGGCAATCTCTATTAAATCATCATATTTCCCTGCTTGGAGATAGAGTTGCGGAAGTATTTCTGCTACATAGGTGAAGTAGCTTGCTAGTGGCTCTAAAATTTTAACATAACTACGAAAATCTTCTTCCGTGCTTAAAAAAGTATTTCTAAACCATGTTTCTGTTGGCTCATCTCTAAAATGGACAGAGGACGAATCACGCATCCATAATGAGCGACCAATATCTATAATAAAGCTTTTTACTTCTTCTATGCTTACTTCAGATGCTTTTGCTAAAACTTCCAATGGAATATTCGGTGGTAAACTCGCTAATCCTTTACAAATTTTATCTACACTGCTTTGATAGTCAGAAGTTAAGTTGTCTTTGATTTTATTGACTGCTGCATTTAACTGATCTTCAATTTGTTGTTCAACGGATGTTCCGGATGGACCTAGGAATTCTAGAAGTTCATTTATACAAGCGTGACCTGCTGAAATTGCATTCATTTGTACCCTAGGGTTTCCACTAGTTAGGCGATGAAATTCAAGTGCCTGATTTTCATTTGCTTCTTGAAAATGCTTTTTGAGATTTTCAAATGTTTCCTCTATAGAAAAAGGCTGAAGGTTGAGTATGGAAATTGAACTTGATGGCTTTAGAAGATGTGTTCGTTCAGGTCGGCACAAATAAACTAGTTTGCAATCATGCGGGAAATCTTCTTTTAATAACTCATTTGCAAAACATGAATCTCCACATTCTTGAGCCGCCATTTCTGCATTATCAGCTGCATCAATAAGTATGTAGAGTTGAGCGGAAGCAACTGTTTGTTTTAGTGATTTTATTGAAGATTCAATTCGGACTAGAAAACCGTGCACTATGTCACTTACTTGCGTAGTGTCCTTAATAACCATACTATCACAGTGCCCAAGTGATGCCAATTCATTTGCTATTTGTACAAGTGCATCTCTATGCCTATGCCTTGGTTTACTTCTAGTACGATACTTACCGGAACCGAAACAATCATAAGCGATTCCAAGCGAGCCTTCTGGTAGTACTTGTAAAACGTATTGGCTGAAAACTGATTTTCCTACACCGCCTTCTGCTTGTATTATTGTAGGTTGATCAGCAGTTTTAATACTATTTATTATGTTTAAGTATTGCTCCCTATGAGTAATCTTATCAAGCTCTTCAAATAATGGAGGCGCTGGAAACAATTGCCCGATAGAAGTAACACCAAAAGGCCTTAAAATATCTTCTTTAATTATTTTTCGATTGGAGTCTGGAAGAACTTTTCTTTGAACCAAAGAAACTATGCTATCAACCTGAGCTGTGTCAATCATTCCAGGTTGCAGCCTAGACATTTCAATCATTAGATCACCTTCTTGATCTAAATAGTCTCCTTCACTATCTGCAAAATTCAGGAGGCTACAAAACTGCATTAGTTTATTGCCTTTAAGTTCGGTATACTTCTTAATCGTTTGAACAAATCTCTTATTGACCTTATCACCACCTCCTGATATTGAGGAGATGTTTTGCTTTAAGGTTTCATCTATCTTCCGATTTGTAATAATTGTAAAGGATACTCCAGATAAGGATTTCTCTTTTGAATGTTGCTTGTACCTCTCAGCAAACCCAACAATTGTATCCTTGAGTATGCTTAATGTAAAAGGTTTGTCTTGTTGTAATGTAGTATGCTTTAATTGATAGTATTCAATTCGATTTTTAGTCTGATTATCATTGTAGTACTCTGAAACATCTATTACGTATTCCCCTGCTTTTTTCCTCTCATTTGATCCTTCTATAAATACTGATACAAGGTTTGAAGTAGGTTGTATCAACTTCAAGCAACGCCTAGCAGCCCATCGATAATGGAAGACATCTCCTGCACGAGAATATGAAACCAGGTCGTTATTTTGGGAATCTAATCTCACTAAAAAAATTATTTAAATACCTAATAAATAGATTCAAATACTAATTTTTAAATCTATATAGCTAACTATTTTAATTATAAATTGAATCCAATTTATAATAAATTAATAATACTACTTCTTTTAATTGCTACAAAATCATAGTTAACTAAATATCATAATTTAAAAAGCTCATTTGAATACATTCATAGCTTTCAGAAAACTTCCTAAGTTAACAGATTTCATAAATATTTTAGTAATATTTATAAGATATACAATAATTTATTTCTTTAGAGATTAGTGTTAAATATCAACATTAATTAAAATAACTGCGGCTTTTAAATGTATTCCCTTGACAACTATTAGAAATACCAAATATAACAATTACCCCAAATATTAAAGCTACTATCCCCCACCCCGCTTCATCTTTCTTTTCTTCAAATTTAAAATGTTCTCTCACCTCTTTCTTTGAAGGTTTTTGAACCCAATCTTGATTTACTATATCTTCGAAAAGACCTTTAGTGTGGCTTTTAACAAATTCAGGGTCTGATTGACACTTTAATCTATTATCAAAATAAAAATGAGATAAATCTATTCTTATGGTTGGTATACCTGATTCCCTAATTTTCTCAGCTTTTTGTTTAGTGATATCATTAGTTACAACAACCTCAATAGCTATCTTAAGTCCACTTTCAGAAAAAACTGTAGCATCAAACCTGATATTCTCATGACTATTATCTTCTACTATTGTCATTAAAGGAATAATTGGAATTATCTGTTGAGGAACTTTAAAATTCTCAGTAATGAAGCCCTTGATATGAATTCTACCAGCTTTAGCTATGTACTCTTGCATGTATAAATGAAGAAGAGTCATAGGCTTCCATTCATGCTCAAACCCTGGTCTATGCTTAAAAAAATAATTTCCTTTCGGTGATCTAGCTAAAATCAATATTCGTTCAGAATCCTTACAGTTTTCACATGGACAAAAATAATTTAAATTGATGCCTTTAAGTTCTAGTTGTCGAGCTTCTGAGGGTGTTACAATCTCACCTTCTTTTGGATCATTAATTAGCGCTATTGGATTTTTAAACATTATCATAATTATATTTTGATTTCACTAAACAACAATCAAAAATACAAAATATAATTTGTTAAAAAAATATATATTAAAAATTTTATTCTTAAAAACGTCGTAAACCCATTTATAATTTTCCAAATCGATAAAATATCTAGATTCTATTTCTTTATAAAACGATTAAATTAGTTAGAGTCAAATGAGATGTATTTTATAAACAATATACCCCTATCAGTTTTGTCTAGAAACCATTTAAAGATTAATATAACACTATGAATAAAATTACTTTCCAAGAATTAGAAGACTGGTTTGATAATGTCACCAATATTATGACTGACTTAAATGTGTGTATTTCAAATTATGAAGTATACTTTAAGGAAGAATACAAGGATAACCAATCAATAATTGAAAATGATTTTTTTACTTATCATTTATATCAGATAAGATTTATTACTGTGGTTCAACTTTCAAAATTATTTATTGAAAATAAGAAAACTCACAAACTAAATTATTTTACCCTCTGTAATAAATTAATAAACAGTAATTATGCATCATGTTTAAAAAAGCAATTAGAAATTAACTCAGAATCAAATTTTTCAAACCCGCCATTTAAAACAAAAAATGAAATAATTGAAGAGGCTAGGTCAATTCAAAAGCTACTTGATGATAATGAAAGTTTAATTAGAAATCTACATGATCTTAGAGACAAATATTATGCACATACTGATCCAAATCCGGGATTGATTAGAGCTCAACCATATCAAGAAATGGTTCAACTTTATAAGCTATCGGAATTCATAATTAAGCAGTTATTCAATAAAATACTAGATAAGTCGGTTAATTTCAACACTAACTATTCTGGTCAAATAGAAAATCTATTTAATGTAGTAATGCAAGATGATTGACATATTCTAAATACCCATTTAAAAGGATGAATTAATAATATAGACGAAATTTTTTATTTCAATTACTTGTTTTGTCAATGGTAACCCTACAAGCGAATTATTAGGTATATCAATTTCTAATTTAAATCATTCAATAAATATTTTATTTTTTTCAATAAAAATTGATCATTTTTCTAAATTTAATTTATTATTGTCATTAACATTCATAACTAATTATTTTTGCTCCATTATGAGTTTCATCTGGAAATAATTCTTTGTGGGCCTGAAGATCCTTTTCAGCATCAGATTTTTCATAATGAGCCATTCCTTCCCAATCATGATCTGGACAACTCGCCCTATAACATTTCTTTTTATTTTTTTTATCATCCATTTTTCAATTCATTTATTATTTACGATTTCTGTATGCATTATTCTTAGTCATTAAATTTCAAAATTAAGACCATTTAAAAATATTAAAATTGTAAAATCAAAATAAGGTTAAAAAAGGAGCTTTCTACAATTTTACTATTTTAATTAAAATTATCATTTATCAACCAAAATCCTTAATTGGAAATATTTTCTAAATATTAAATCAATAGTGAATTATTTGATTACTCCATTTTGAAGAACCTTCATATAGGGATATAAACTTTGAAAATGAAACCTCATGAACTCCTCCATCACCAGGATCAATATATTTTATTTTAGTTTTATCTGAACCATCCCCATTTATCCCAATAATTACCAATGCATGGATGGTCCCTAAAGGTGGGTTTGAGTCTACAGTTATTGATAAGGGACCATTTTCTTTTAGTAAAGAAAACCAACCTTTTATTGAAGGATTAAGACCTTGTATCACATTTAACCCAACTAAATCATAAAATTTTTGTTCTTCAACTTCGTTTATTCCTTTATTTTCTCGAAATATTTTGACATAATTATTACTAGAGGGAAATCGACTTAATGCATCTAAAATTGTGAATGACTGTTTTTTCTTCCAAGAATATAGCATTGTATATGCTGTTGCCCAACAGGCCATACTATATGGTTGCTTTATTGCTGGAACACTAGATACCTCATAATCAACTCGTACCGAGGAACTCTTTACTATTGAAGGACTACAGATATCTTTACATTTAGATGTCCATTTCTCTGAAGCTTTCTTATTACATTCATCAATCTTGGATTGATCGCTCCTTGCAGAATTTAAACATTTTGCTAATTCCATTTGAATTTCTTGTGTGCATTTAACACAAGGGTTTTGATCAATGGAAGACTCTTTTAAAAAAGGTAATTGTTTCGTGTCTGCTTTTTCGCCGCAGCTGGTATAAAGCAACATAAGGGCAAGCATCTTAAGTAAGTATTTCATAATCTATTATTTTATTTGATATGTAAAAACCAATCTCTTACGAATATCTTGGCGTGGATTATATGAATTACTTAACTCATCCATAGAAAAGAAATTATCATCTCCAAATTCATTCACTTCATAATATTCGAATTCTTCAATAAATATTTTTTTGGGCCGAAAATCATTGAATTCTTTAATCTCCCTCTGAATTTCTGATAATCCTTTAAAACCAAAACCTCCATTAGAATATCGCTTAATCAAATTAATGGTTCTTACTGAATTATTTATTTTCTTATCTCTTACAAGTTGTTGAAAAGCTCCTTCCTTATGTTTTTCCAAGATTAAATACCATTCAAGCCTTTTATTATTTAACTGATTTATCAGCGAATTATCTAATTCAGGAATATAATTATCCAAATCAATTTTTCGCTGAGGAATTAACTGCACTTGGGAAGTCATTATTACCGTGGAGAAGCGATAATCATACTTATTCTCTTCAACAATTGCATTTGGCTGATACCTTGCTATAGCAAATTTGATAAAAGGAAAATATTGATCCTTTATTGATTGAATATTGATTTTTATATCACAATAAAACTTTTTTTGAAATTTATCAAACTGAACATCAAAAGCCATTGCATCTAGATGCTTTTTCTCAGTTGGTTTTTTAAGTGGCACTGTGAATTTTGACGGAGAGCGGTCTAAAAGGCGGTAATCAATTTCGGGATAAT
Source organism: Mangrovivirga halotolerans (assembly GCF_026241165.1). Taxonomy (GTDB): domain Bacteria; phylum Bacteroidota; class Bacteroidia; order Cytophagales; family Cyclobacteriaceae; genus Mangrovivirga; species Mangrovivirga halotolerans. The sequence continues at coordinate 395,591 of NZ_JAPFQN010000005.1, forward strand.
TAACATTCTGATCAAACACTTTATCATAGATATCACCATAATTTTCACTATTCATTCTTCTAGATGTAGTCATAGGGTCTTTTCCTATTTCTGAAACCAAACCTTCATAAGAATCAAGAATTGTGTTCTCTTCTTTAGACTCAAGGCACAAATAAATAACTGCAAGCTTTTCTCCAGCACCAGATGAATACCAATCTTGTCCTAGATATACCCTAAAGGTATCATTTGATCTGGTGATTTTCTTTCCATCTTTTGACTTATGCCACGCAAAAATGGGAATAATTGATTCTACAATTGGCGCATCTGGCTTTTTAGAACTTTTAATTTTATGTTGTCCCAGGTTAGCATTAATTGAAAATTCACTCTCGTCTGGAAAAAAATCTTTAAATCTTGAAACAGCCTCTAAGCTATAATTGACTTCGTAAAACTTTGTATTTCCTAGTGAATGTTCAAACCCTTCAAACGCTTTTAAAAAACCAACTTCATCTTCCTCATCATTAAATTTAAGGCTGTATTCCTTTATACCCTTTAAAAATACTTCAGCTTTATAAGTCTCGTTCTGCCTTTGGTATTGAATTTTAATTGCTTCTCCAGGACTATAGGATTGCATTAATTTTTTCATTTCACTAGAATCGGATATGAAATCATCATTTATCTTAGTTAAGGTATCTCCTACTAAAAGACCAGCTTCAAATATTGGGCTATTAGCTTTAATATATTTAATCTTACATTTATCATCCAATTTGACGCCCATTAAATGTTCGTATGAATGTGTTGTCTCTCCTAGATTAGAAAAACTCTTACTATATACTTTATTTTCAAGTCTGTAGCCTTTTTCTTCTTTTAGATCAATAACAACCTCATTGAAGCTAGCCAAAAGGATAAACTCACCACTAGTAGCTGCTGGAAACAGGCAAAAATCAGTAGCCTTTTTATTCTTATAAAGCTTTCCAAATTCGAATGATTTAAAGCGAATCTTAAGATTTTCTTCCGGATTTCTATCTTGAATTTCACTAATTATTGAATAATTATTTGTAAAATCCACTTGTTCACAGATTATCATCGGCTTTTGAACTGCATGTATAAATGTTAAGGGTTTTTTTTTCGTGATTTCTATTTTACCGTCTTCGTAAGTGTCAATGTCTGAAAAATGACCATAAAAGATACATCCTTCAATCGAATACGCCATGGGGTTAATATTTACAACACTCCTGATAGAACCATTTGAAATAATTCCCGGTGGTAGTTTGACAAGAATTGAGTTAGAGGCATCACCAGAGATATCCACATTACCGGCACTTCCAAGATTCAAGCTATAAAATTTATGGTCCAAATAGTCTTTTGATTTCCATTCAATAGATGTTACCTCTTTATTAAATATATTTTCTTTACTTTCACGAATCCAACTGGTATTTAACCAAACTGACACTGCCTTCACAGCTGGATCTGTAATAAATGGGATTTCAATATCTGAATTGAAAATCTCAATATGTTTATCCGGTCTATAGGCTGCTTTACTGAAAGCCTGAACAAGTTTGCTGCCTTCAGGGCTATCCATAACACCATGAACTTCAGCAAAATTCATGGTGCACTTTGCTGCCGATATGGATCTACTGCAGTCCCCATCAAAAGAGGGTGTATTGTTAGTGATTCTCGTCTTGATTACAAGAGTACTTAACTGTTCTCCGGCATACTTTGCAATCATTTCTCGCTTATATTTAATTGATTTCTCAATTTCATATTTTCCGTCAGGTTGCTTTACTTTATTCTTTTCCTTTATGCGTTTTATTTTAAAAATGTTTTTGGTAAAAAACAACTCTGGTGGCTCAACATGTTCCAGTCTCTTATATTCTTCACTATCAACCCAATATTTTTCATTATCTTGATTTTTCTTAGATGCGACACTAGTCTCTACACTATTGCCTGCAAGGTCAACAACCCTAAGCTTGAAGCGGTATTTTCTACCAAATCGCAAAGAAGTCAGTGATTTTTTCTGTGGTATAATATTTATTAATTCGAAATCATTATATTCCTTATCTTCTTCTGAAAATGTTTCGTCTTGGGGATATTTACCCAAGTGTGGGCAGGTTAATGACCAGTTATTCCAGCGAAAAATTTCTTCATCAACATATAATTCGCCAGATTGACCTACCTGAGCAGATTCAGTAACCCAAGGTTCATCACAATAATTATTTATAATGATTTTTTGTTTTTCTACATTAGAATATTTAGAGTAATCAATTGCATAACTTGCCATGCGCTTACATAATGATCTGAATTCCTTTTCTGGGTTTCCATTTTCATCTAAAACTGTAACATCCACCCTATATCCTACGTCTAAATTATGTCCAAACATCACCATTTCATTAACTGGGATGGTTTTAGTTCCAGTATTATTAATTTCTTTATTAAATCTATCAGGACTATTCCGAACAGCGACATTGATTGGATGATTAAGTTTTAATTGCTCAATTTGTGCCCCAGAAGATTTAGATTCACCAATATTTACATCAATCTTCAACCCAATACCATTAGAAGTTAAATCAAGTGCCTTGCTTGACCCATCAAAAAAATTGTCTTCGAGACTTTTTCGTGACGCACTGTCAATGTTTGCCATTTCCAATTTGCGCTCTAACATTTTACGATCAAACTGCTCAGCGCGAAGTGTGTAATGGGGATTAAAGCTCACAAGGTGCCCATTGCTTACGGTAAAATATTTATCTTCCAATTGTTGAGCATAGCCCAATGCAAAAATATTATTAGCTTTACTAATTACAACTTTTGTCCAAGGGGTTTCAAATTCTATCTCATTTAAAAAATTAGACCATTTTATAGAACCTGAAATGCCTTTTGCTTTAAAGTCATCTAAACCCGTTATTCGAACTACATTTTTTGATTCATCAACAGATGCTGATGAAACGGTATAATCAAAAATCCAACCCGTGAGACGCATAAGATGCGGATAATCGGATAATACAGATATTTTTTTATGGAACTCCTGATTTTCTTTATTTCTCAGACGGATTTCGTCAATGGACATTTTTCTTGCGCCAAGGTCTTCATACGCTCTCATATTTGCCATTTGAGGTCTTTCGGCTGCTTTAAAAGTTCCAACTTCATCCCTCACCCTTACATTTGGTGCATAATTGCTCGCTAAGCCAATGTATAGCTGACTCAGCGAGCAATTACCTTTCTCAAATTCTTCTATCCAGGCTGCAGCATGATCTTTTGTTTTCTTAAGCTTCTTTAATTCTTCAATATCATATATTGTAGGAATTAGGGGGGTCAGCTCTGATATCTCAGCTTGATCAACCGTCCAGGCGCTTACCGGAGTAGATTCTTGAAAGAGTCTTTTCCAAAGTGTTTTCCCTTTAGATATTGCAGTAATTTTTTGAAGTTCAAACTTATCAAAAAGACAATTGTGATTTTTTACATCAATAATCTCATTATTCTTTTCTTCCAGTTTTGCAAATGAAGCCTGAACATTTAAATTTTTAGTAAAAAATTCTTTGTATTCATCCCAATTTAAAACTTCGTAATATTCCTTTAACTTTCCTGATATTGGCAGCTTCGGTGTTAAAAATATAGAAAATTTCAATTGTTCATTTTCTATACCATTTGGCAATACAGTGCATGTAATTTTAGTATTTTTTCCCATAATTAAAACTGAAAGATGAAACATATTCAGACCATATTTCTTTAGTATATATAGATTGAAAGTCTTTTTTATCTTCTATTATCTCATCAAGCTCCTCCTCTATAACAGAGTCGCTTGAAATCATTATTCCTTTTCCATTGTAAGCGTACAATACTTCCTCCTCATTCCGGTTTATTAAGTATGTTACCTCCTGATCAGGCTTAATTCGCTTGCCTTTTGAGCCAGTTATTCTTTTGCTATAACTCAGTGTAAAGGATTTTTTAAAAAAGCCAATCTTTACTGAATATCTTACAGAAGCTGTTCCATACAGAGTGGCCTGACCTCTATATCGTTGATATTCAAGTGCAAGAAAGAAGGTAACACTGACGGAGATAAAACCAAATACCGTAACTCCACCACCACAAATTAAATAACCAGCAAAGTAGATTTTACCTTTACCTGAATATTTAATTCGGATACCCGCAAATAGAAATACATAGCCTGAAGCAATCCCTAGATTAATGCCGAAGTATCCACCAAACTCTATAGCCGCATCTACCGATTGAAGCTTATCGGGTGTAGTTTTCAATATAAAATGACCTCTTCCTCCAAATATTCCAACACTGACTAAAAATTTATCTTCGGATCGGTTGATGCCAAATGTCGCTGTTAATGGCTTGATTTCGTCTTGGGTTGGCAAAGGTATGTTGAGTCCGGCATCAAATTTTAAGTTCATTAGGTTAAATGAGGGTGTTTCAATATTTGGTAGTTCAAATGAGTAACCAATGTTAATGTTTGACAGTGTAGGAACAACTCGTAATCCTGTACCAGGAATCTGAAAAGCCTCAGCCAATTTCCCAAGAAAGTCTAATGGGCCGCCAAATGCAATGTCTTCAATCTTTACTTCTGTTTTTTTAGAACGGGAATGACTTGAACTAACTTCAAATTTGTTAAAAAAAATGGTCAAAACATCCGCACCCGCGACATTGGCTGCTATTGTAAAATTAGCGAGACGAGTAAATGAATGATAGTTGCTATTTGTAAGACTCTTTTCCATATAAATCTGGAGTGTAGATTTCTTTCCCTGATTGTTGGCGTAAAAACTAATAATGCCTACATCTAGATTTTGAATTTTATTGGTGTTAAAGTTATATATTACTTTTTCTGGTAGCTGGTTGAGCCTTGGCATCTCAAAGTCAAGTCCCAAAATTTCTGCAAGGTCAATACTACCTAAAATCTTCGCTGTAAGTCCATCGAAAAATTGCTTTGGCTGTATTGACTTAATTTCATTCCATTGCTTTTCGGCTTCCTTGCCAATAAAAACAAGATCATTGTATTGATTTTCAATTTTGTCGAGCTGATCTTTTAAATCAGAATTTTGTTCAGCAAGATTCTTTACCAATTCCTCAGGAATCTTTTTTGGATCTTTTAAATACGTTAAATATTCAACTGGTATTTCCGGATTTATATATCCACCCATTTCGGCTGCTGCTTCTCGAATGATTCCCCTTAACATTTCTTTTGAAGAATCTTTGATCTCTGAGAATACCTTAGCGGCATTTTTTTCAACTTCAATTGTGGCTAAATCAACTTGGTTTTGAAGGTAATTCTCTGCATACTGCATTTGTATAGGCACCTCCTCATTCACTAACTTATCCAACTGATTAATATACACCTGAGCCTGTTCCAATTGTGGCATGCATGCTAGTTCATTAAAGAAATCAAGGTTTTCAACTTGGTTGTCTACTCTCCTTCTCATCTCTCCCTTGAATAGCAAAAAATCTGTTTTTAAATTTGAAACAATTTCATTTACACTCTCATTGGTCTGATTCTCAAGATCCTGTACAGCATAAGTGATGTTCTGTTGCTGCATTTCAATGGCATTGCGTAATTCTTTTTCGATGGCTTTTACCTCCATCCATTTATTAAATAAATCATCCAACTCTTTATTAGCTTCCTTAGTGATTTTACTATGAATACTATTGAACCTTTCCTTAATTAGATATTGTGTATCTTTAATCTTGTTAACTTCACTTTCAAACAACTTCTTTAAATGCAAGTTACCCACCAAACTTTCTTGAATTTTTTCGATTTCTGTCTCGAGATCATATATTTCCTTTACTACATTCTCAAAATATTTCTTAATACTTTTCGCATTATTTTTGACAAGTGGGTAGTCATTAAACAAAGCGTTCATTAGTTTGACTATCTTATTTTCAAGGATATCTGGGGAGAATGTTCTGTCTGCATCAAAAACTATTTGATCAACCTTTAAAATAAGATTGTCTAATTTTTTTCGTATCAAAAATGGATTCCATTGCAATGCCTTTGATCTAAATCGCTCGTAGGTGTTAAATGCATCTTCAAACTCTTTATTATTCTGAAACAATCCATGAATTTTATCTGTAAGTTTCTTTGTTTCTCTAGTAATTTTTACCTCCAAATTCTGAAGGTCTATTTCTTGCTTGTTGAAAAAGTTGTCCACATCTTCTAAAGCTTTTAGAGCTTTTTTCTTTGCTTCTTCTTCTTTTTTACCATCTTTCTTTTTTGGCATTAATAATTTTATATTGGTAACCAGAGTAAATGGAACTGCCTGAATAAACTTTTTAAGTTTCACTATCTTTGGTTGACTATTTTTGTCTAGGTTAGTCCAGTCTTCGGCTTCATACTCAAATGTCAGAGGTTCTACATTTTTTGACTGATCTGCAGTTCCATTTTTAAATGTTAGGGGATAATATACCTTGGTATTAGCAATTTCTTGAATCCAGCCATCGTAAACACCAGGGGAATTTATTTCTTTCGGGAGAGGACAGATTCTCTTGGGCTTTACTTCTATGAATCGAATCTTTCTAAATGGAGTATTGAACTGTGTCGCATTGTTCTTTTTAATTTCAGGATTTCCTTCGCTATTTAGGACTACTTTACTTCTCTCTGTATGTCCACCACTCTGCAATACTTCATAATTTTTCTCAACTTCTAAGGGCATGATGTACTCTCTGTAATCAAGGTATGACATTCCTTCTTTAGTCCGTCTTTTAGAAGATTTGATGTGCAACATCTTATGTCCAAATTCCTTATCAATTAGAAGATTGACTATTTCCACCTCTTCATCCCTTCCCAATGAAATCAACTGTTTCCATTGATACAGGTCAATCTCATTAGTCTTCTGCTCAGAGTTAATAAAATTAATGTAGGTGCTGATGCCTAAAGAGGAAAAGGTTAAATACTCTGCAGTAGCAACCAGCTTGTGTTTGATGTACAACTTGACCAAATCTTTTCTGCTTTTTGCATCAGGTAATATTTTGCTTTTTGATGGAACATTATCATGAAATGGTTTATTAGAGTTTTCTGGAACTGGAAAATCTGGAGATCCTATCATCATCAATTCTAGTTCCTTTACAATTTCGTCTAGCTTGGTCTCGTTTCCCTTATCCAAATATTTACGATACTGCTTTCTTATTTTAAGTACTTCGAGATAGTCAGGATTATCTTCAATAGACAGCTTTGCAAACCAAAGCTCTGATTCAAGTGACTGGCCCTTCTTCAATTTAGGCTTAATGTTTTTGGAAAAATTCCACTTAAACCTAAACCTGTCTTGATCTGGTAATTTAGGGCTTAAAATTAATCTCCAAGGAAATTCTAATGCAGTTATTGGATCCCCTGCAGCTTTCGGAAATTTATCATAGTCATAAGTGGCGGGCGACTCTCTTGGTAATTTATAATTGAAAGGATAACGGTTTTCGCAAATTGTTTTCCTTGAGAGCGGATTATTAATTTTCAACTCAAAAATAGACTTTTGGAGATTATTCTTAACGACCAATTTAAATCGCTTATAATTATCCCAGCACATTAAATCTCTTTCGGAGACTCGTATTCTATCTTTGTTCTTACCTATTGGAAATAAGACTTTAAAGACCAAATAACTGTAGCCAGAAATTCGAGTAATAGCAACCCAAGAATCTGGAGGTGAAGAGTTATCTTGATCTCCCAAGTCAAAAGATTCTTCAGCAATGTGTTGCTGAGGTAACCTAACAATCATATAACTTTCTTCCTGACCATATCTAGCTATTACCTTACGTCTTCTAAACAAACAATTATCCCGATATTCGACATTTATAAAATAAAATTCTAAATTTAAGAGATTGTCCCATCGAGTTAGTCGAAAAGCGTGATCAATAAGTTGAGTAAGAAAGGGAGAATTCTTTGTATCCAATCCTATTATCTGAGATAGTCCCTGAATGGCTGGTATTGCACTAAGTGCCCCTATGGAGATTTTTTTAATAAAACTTCTACGTTCCATATAATGAAATTCAAATATTTCAATCCCTTAAAACAGAAACTAATATTTAATTTAAATTGGACAGTAGCTCGGAAAATTATTGAATAAAAAACCTTTCATTATAATTATAATCTAACCAAAATAATTACAATATATTACCTATATTTTTACCTTAGAGATTAGAGCCCTCTTTAAATTCCTTTATAATCTTTATACTTATAAGAGATTTAATTTTTAATAATAATTGATTTCAAATTATGAAAATATATTAATTATGCCAATACCCAATATTGGGTATTGTAACAATATTATTTATAATTATAACAAGGTCTATGGAAGGAAACCTCTACTCTAAATTCATTAATAAACAAAGATTAAACAGAATTTTCGCAGCCTCAAACCTAAATCAGTCATACATTTACTTATTGTTATGTAAATATTACAGTTGATTATAATCGAATATGATACTCTTACAACCTAGTAACAATTTTTTATGAGACAGTATTTAATTACTCAAATAATTATCTCCCAATTTTCTTAATATCACAATTCAGTAAAATGGGAAAATAGGATAGACGAACTCGAACAAAATAACACAGCTGTGTTGACATTTGTCAATATTATTATTCAACATTTTAAATGCACAGAGTTTACAAGGTAAATAACTAAAATCAACATTTCAAATGCAGAAGAGATCAAAATTCAACATTTACTTTGGGATGCTACAAAAGATTATATCACAAAAATTTAAACTGTGAATTTTATATATTGAGCCATGTATCTATTTCATTTGATCATATCGTTCCGGATCGATCATGATCAGCATCCATTGATTATAATTTGAATAAACGCTAAAATAAGGATCTTCCGGGGCTGGCTTGAAAAGAAAATTTTCACAGTCTGTTAGTTTCCTGAATTTTTGATCATGATCATCATATGGAGAATATACAGGCTGTAGTGGTAACTAAGAAAATAGATAAGAAATATATTATACTCTTTATTAAAACCATACTTATGAGTATTAATATATTAAATTATTTGATGAATATCATATTTTTAAGTTCTTCTTATTCAGATATTTATATGTCTTTAAACCAATAAAGCAATTAGTTTTCCATAAAAATTTCGTTACTTTCATTGAAGATCATAATACCAACACCTAAAATATCTAACTATGGAATTTTCAATCGCAGTCATATTATTGTTTATAGCAGGATTTTTTCTCGCCTATCTGATACCAATAATTATTATTGCCAAATCTGATAAAACTTCCGGCACAGAAAAAATATTATGGATTCTGGCTGTACTATTTATCTCGTGGTTTGCTTTCTTATTTTACCTGTTCCTTGCTCCGGTTGAAAAGAAAATTTAATTAATATGGTTTTGATCTGACAACCAAATAAAAAAAGCATGTGTCACAACATGCTTTTCTTTCGCTTCCTTTTCAAATTTTATTATTCGTGCTCAGACATAATCTCAGCATGTTCTGACTTCATCTTTTCATGCTCCTCCAGTAGTTTATCGTGTTCTTGCTTCATTTTCTCGTGCTCAACTTCCATTATTTTATGATCTTCCTGCATTTCTTCCTTGGTCATCTCTCCAGATTCATGCTTTTCTTCCAGCTCTTTGTGTTTTTGTACCAGGGCTTCATGTTTATCAATTAACTCCTTATGACTTTTTATTATCGCCTCATGACTATTAAGAATTACCAGATGTGCGCTATCTACCTCCCCTTCTTTCATTTCTGAATGTGCGTCCTCCATTTCTTTGTGATGGTTTTCCATCTCGTCATGAGCTTTAACCATTTCTTTATGCTCAGGAGTATTTGATGGATTTGTGGTGCAACTGGCTATCAATAATGCAAATGATAATAATGTAAATTTTAAAACAGAATTGGTTTTCATAATAGACTAATTTTTTAATGTTTTAATTGATTTAAGCGCCTTTTTTAAACTTTTTTAATGTACTTGTTAATAATTTATATTCCAAACCAACGCTATTTGAAGTTGTCCTTGAAATGTAAAGAATTTACACTGATTCGAGTATTTTAAAAAAACATCAATTAATCCTTTTCGACAACCATCATAGTATCTCCGACAAGTTATTTTAAATGAAATAAACCTATTAATTTGAGTAGTATACAATGCAATTTTCTTCGATAGTTTAAGTTACACTACAACTAAACTCCAGACTGTATAAGTCACTAATCTTATCTTGGGTTTTTAATAAATAGTTTTGGTAAATAATTTTCAAATTTTGGTAGGACTTATCTCTGTTCATCTGTTTTATAACTAGAGAATGACAAATAAAAGTAAATAGAATATCTCTAAACAATTTTAAAACAATATTTAAGATGAAAGAAATAACAAAAGTATTCGCGTTTGTATTGCTATTAGCTGCAGGCATGATCATGCAAAGTTGCGCTGAGGATAGCGACCCAAGATTAGCACAAGTGAGTCTTGAGATTAAAGCTCAAACCACCCAATCCACTATTTCAAATGGCAGACAGATGAACTCCGGGTTAGTATTTAACGAAGTACTTGTAGGAGTAACAGAACTTGAGTTTGAGACTCTGGAAGAAGATGAACTTGAAGATATTGAAGGCGAAGATGAAAACGAAGAAGTAGAATTTGAAGGACAGTTCGTAGTAGATCTTATTAACGGAACAAGTACGCCAGACTTTGGTATCGCCAGCCTGACTCCTGGTATATACGAAGAGATGGAAATTGAAATGGAACCTATTCTTGATGGCGGTTATTCTATCTATGTATCTTTCGAGTTTGTAAATGCAAATGATGAAGTAGTAACTGTAGAATATGGAAATAGTGACGAACTTGAATTTGAAATAGAGAATGATAATGGCTTTTTAATTGATGCCGGGGTAACCAATCAAATGTTAGTATTATTAAACCTGGATGCTCTTTTTGCAGGAGTTGATTTAAATACAGCTGGGGTAGATATTGATGGAATAGTTAGAATTAATAGTAACTCCAATTCAGATTTAGCTGTTGAAATTGCATCAAATTTAGACCAGATCTTAGAGGCTGGTGAAGATGATGACGATGATGGAGAAATTGATGAGGATTAATTAAATAGCTCATTAAAACTAAAATATTTTGCCTAGGGTCACCGATATAATTATCGGTGACTTATTTTCTTATTCATGAAGTGAATTCTCAAATCCCTTGATTTTATTTTTTAATTCACTATCGAATTCTTCATTGGTGATTTTACCATCCTTGAAGTTGTTATAAAATTTGGGTAGCGAAAAAGTATCCACCACTTCAGCATCACATTTTGGAAAAAAACTACTAGCCGCTTTCATCACATTTCCTCCCCCATAACCTCCGGGTGAAGCACTCATTAATAGCATTTTTTTACCTGCGAAAATGTTCAGGTCAATTCTCGACGACCAGTCTAAGATATTTTTAAATGCTACTGTATAGCTGTTATTATGCTCAGCCATAGAACATATAATTGCGTCCGAATTACTAAAATGCTCCCTGAATTGATGCGCTTTTTCGGGTATCCCATGCTCCTTTTCTCTATCAATGGAATATATCGGCATTTCAAAATCATTCAGATCCAATCGTTCAATTTCATACTGATCACTATCCAACTGGCTTAAAACATAATTTACCAGCTGCATATTGATTGATTTTGAACTATTACTTCCAGCAAAAGCTACTATTCTTTTCATATTTCACCTTTTCACTTTTCAATTTGATATTCTACAAGTACCTCATTAATAAATTAGTTATCATATATATAAGAAAGAAACTTTTATTCAGAAAAGATACATGAAATGAAATTTCCGATTGAATGAAGAATAGAGAAGTCTAATTAATTCTTTCATTTAACTTTATATCCAGTATTAATTCACCATAACAACATAAGTAGCAATATATTCATTCCCTATTTTCAGATGTACATCATATTTTTCTTTGTTGTCAAACTCAATTTTAAGATCATATATTCCATCTTCCTTTTTAAATATCAAAGGATCAACTTTCAAACGATAACTACCTCTACCTAATTCGAAAGAAAAGTTTATCGGATCAATATCCTTAAATATTTCAATGGTAATGGTTAATTCTTCACCTTTATCAATGTTGTTTTCAAATAAATTCGGAGCGATTGGATAAATCCCCTTACTAAACGCATTCTTATAAACTAACGGCCCGTTTAAAAATGATTCGAGTGAAAATTGTGAATCAGTCAGCAACCAGGTTGTATCCAAAGGATAGTGATTTAAGGCAAATAATTCCGGATCCGCCAGAAAATAGCCATCATTATATTCTTTAATAAATTCCTTATCAATGGCATTTATACTTCTACTAGACCAGGTAGCATCACATAAATACCACTTACCATCAAGCTTTACAGCATTCCATGAGTGATTGGGTATTCCTGATCCGCCAACGTTTGATCCTACAGTACGTCCATAACCATTGATTACCCTTGAATCAATATCAGCCAACCCGGCTAATTCACTAATCAAATATGCATACCCGGTACAGATCGTCTCCTGTTCCTTTTGAAGTTTCCTGATCACTTTGAACCGAAATTCATCATTCCATTCGGCCAACCGTTCAGGATTATCAGCAAACTTCTCCCGCTTTCTTTTATTCTTCAAGAAATAGTTATAATCATTAGCCACATTATGTGTAACCCAGGTATATATTGCCCGGAATTTCTCAGCCTGATTCTGCAACGGGCTAGTTAGGTGATAAACAAGGAGGGGCAAATTATCTAACCCCTCCCCTTCATATACTTTTGCTATACTATCTGCCCGGTTAAAATCCAGGTGTTTAAAATCAGCCTGTTGGGCATGAATCGAATATCCGTACACCAACAGGCTCAAGAATAGTATTAATCTAATCATTGAAAAACACTTTTAATTCGATCCCAAAGAGATGGCTTTGAAACAAACACCTTTCCTACTGCAACCTCACCCATTAGCTCATATTCCATGGGTTCAATTTTAATTTCTATTGATGCAGCTTGTGATGGGTTTTCTACCTTGTATTCAGCTGAATGATATCCAACGAAACTAAAAATTAACACATCCCCTGTTTCAATACCTTGCAAAGAGAATTTACCATTGACATCGGTTACTGTTCCCCGGTTTGTTCCCTTAATGATAACATTAACTCCTGGCAACATTTCACCTTCTTCATCTGTTACTGTACCATTTACGGTGAATCCCGGTATAGAAACCTTGCGGTTATGACTATCAATGGTATTTACAGTTTGATTCACTTCAACAGGAATAATGGAAGCAGACTTTGCTTTTGCTAATGCCGGCGTGCCGGCAAGTATTAATGATAAACCTAACAAGCCCGTTCCTATCCAGCGAAAATGAGGAAACTTGAATTGAGCAGAATTAAACTCGTACGTTTTCAGTTGACCTGATGTAAATCTCCCACAAGTATTACTCTTAGTGGTATTAAAATACTGAATAATCTCAGCTTCAGTCATTTTGGTGAAATCAACTACATTTTTCTGGCATGATTGACAAAATCCTCCGTTGGTGGTTGGTGTGAAATTTTGGAATTTCTCCGAGCAGGGAGAGTCGATAGATAAGTTAAATTGTTTTTTCATAATTGTTCGTTTATTGACAGGATGCAGGACAATAAAAAATTCCATAAAAAATCTTTACATTTTTTTTGTGCTGTATCTGTCAACAAATCTTTTCAGAACAATTTGAGGTATTTCAGTTTTGACATTCTGATATCTCCTGATCATGGCTTCTGATTCCTTAGGATCAAAATAACCGTGATTCTTATAATAAACAATTCGTTTTGCCATACCCGGTCCATCGAGCTCGCAATGAAACTGTACAGCATAAATATTATGCTTCATTCGGATAATTTGCACCGGAGAAAGATCTGAGCTTCCTAACAGTACTGCTTCTTCTGGTATTGTCTGACAAGCTTCCTTATGACCACAAAAACCAATGAATGAATCAGGTAACCCGGAAAAGAGAGGATCTTCCCTCCCATCATCATTTAAGTGAATTTCTGTATAGCCTACAGGTTCTGAGTATTTTTCTTTAGACACTATCCCTCCGGCATATTTAACCATTGATCCTAGTCCATAGCAAGTCCCAAAAAAGGGTATATCATTTTCGATAATGGATGCATATAGCTGGTCTAATTCATTTTCAAACCGAATTTGAAACCCGGGTTTTTTATCTATATCATCACTGACATTACTGGGTCCTCCGCCTACAATTATACCTGCAAAATCACAGGCATTGATGCTGTCGAAAGATTCTTTTTCCATTCTGATCCGTACAACTTCATTTCTTTCCAAACCACCATATTTCATAATAGCTTCGAACTCCTGATCAGCAGCCTCATCAATAACCCGTAATTGTAAAATCAGAAATGGTTTCATCGTACAGCAACTCTAAAATTGTTAGTATTAAAATACAACCAAAAGAGTATTTCTGCAATCGAAAATATTCAATCTAAGACAGCACTATAAATTATCTTATAAGGCTAAAATTTAAATCCACTTTTTCTTTCTGAAATAGATCACCATGATAATAGAGATGATGAACATAACTCCTAAAATCCCAAAATACCCATACCGTAGATTTAATTCCGGCATGTAATCGAAGTTCATACCATAAATACCGGCAACGAAAGTTAAAGGAATAAAAATTGTCGCTACAGTAGTCAAAACCTTCATTATTTCATTCATTTTTTGACTAAGTGCGGCAAAATAAATATTGGTTAAGCTTTCCAGTTTATTTTGAGTACTATCTATTTCATCTATTGCTGATGAGGCAGTGTTAACCAGGTCTTTAAAGTACCTGACGTTCTCTTTTCTGATTAACCCGGATTCCTCATTTAATATATTAAGCAAAACCTCCTTAAAAGGACCAAGCGCTTTCTTAATGATCTGAGCCATTCCTTTCATACTCTCCAGGGCTAAGGTCGTTTCTTCCGAGGGCCTCCTTAAAATTTCCTTTTCGAGAGTTGAAGCCTGCTTATTTATTTCATCAATTGTAATAAAATAATGATCCAGTATTGAATCGAGCATTTGAACAAGGAGATAATCTATACTTCGTTTCCTGATAAACCCCACTCCTTCTGTAATTTTATTCCTTATGCTGGTAAAATGATCAGTCTTTTCTTCCTGGAATGAGATCAAATAATTTTCACCCATTACAAAAGACATATGCTCAATTATTACTTCGTTATTTTCCTGTTTGATTGGAGATTTAACATTTAGAAAAAGATAATTATCATCAATTTCTATTTTAGGTCGTTGCGTAGTATCCAGAATTTGCCTTATGACCAATCGTTCAAGATTATAGATCTCTCCTATTTTTTCTATTTTAGGCACTTCGTGGAGTCCGTGAAAATTCAGCCATATATTTTCACTTGTATCAAGTTCCTTTAATTTAAAAAAATCATTGAATTTCGTATCCTCTGTGTAATTTTCTAAAGAATAGGTGTATAACTGGGTATCTACTTTTTCAACTTTCTTTTTACCAATGAAGGTTAGTTCTGCTTTGGCCTTTGCCTCGGATTTCTGATTCGTATAAAAATCATGGCCGATCCCGGTAATACTCTGGAGTCCTTTAAACAATAACTTATCAGGCCGAAGGAATTCTTTAGATTTCATATTTAGTGGTTTTGAAAGGAGAAAAAATAATAAATCGAGTAGTTATATTTGAATGATAACCCTAAAAACTTTTGGTTATTATAGATATAGTGAAACCTTTTAAAGAATTGCATTAGATATTGGTTGGTCAAAAGCACCATCAATCCTCTAATAATTCTTTAATATAATTTTTGCTCTTATCCAGTAGGGAATCTAACTGGTAAGTATTTTCTTCTTTCTTTATCAAATTGATTGTATCTCCGGAATTAATAAATTCATTTCCTTTACCAAGAGTAACTGCAATTACCTTCGTACCAAATAAATCCGTGCTTTCAACTTTAAATTTTGAATCTGTTGCCAGCTTAGGCACCTCATCCAGATTTAATTTCACAATAATCTCTCCCTGGTTATTAATAGCAATATCATCCACCATTCCAATTTGAAAATCCTTGACCAGCACCTTAGATTTGGTGGTAAGACCGTTTACTTTTTCTGTTTTAAGGTAAATTGTTTTTGTACTTTTAGTACAGGCAAAAATAAGGACAGAGAGAAAAAATATTTTTATTAAACGTAGATTCATAAATACTATTCTATCATTAATTAGAAGACCACAAATTACAGTATACATCCATAAATCAACAATGAAATAATTCTTAATTTAATATTTTGGGATGTCCTTCTTTATTTCTTCAAAGAATCTCTATTAAATAATTATCTTTAACCTTTATTAATCTGAAATCTAGTTTATGCGCATTACGAAGCTTATTACTCTTTTTTGTTTTTCATTTTTGATCTTTACTTCGTGTAATTACCAGGAAAACACGACATCTGAAGACGAAAGCAAAGATGTTAAGTCATCCAATGAAAAAGTAACGGTTGAGGATGTCGAACGTGGAATCCGGGAAAATATAGCCTCTCAAACTCAAGAAGGTAATGGGTATTTTAAGTTTAGTAATGACACCACCGATTTTAATCTGAAACTGGTTCGGGTGCATACTGAATACCTCTCTGTACTGGGGCCTAATGAGTTTTTTGCCTGCGTAGACCTGGCTACCGAAAGTGGTGATGTATATGATGTCGATTTCTTTCTGAACGGGACTAAAAATGAGATGACGGTTACGCGTACAGATTTACACAAGCTAAACGGTAAACCTTACTACACCTGGAAACAAAATAAAGATAAAACCTGGGTAACTGTTCCGGTAGAACAGGCTTCTAACAAATTAATGGGTGTAATAGAAGGTCAGGATAATTTCTCTTTTACCTATGAAGCAACTATTCCCGAAATAACTGAAAATGCTGAGGTTTGGATTCCAATTGCTCAGTCTGATGAATTTCAAACTATTGAAATCATCTCCATCGAAACTCCAGGCGAGCATAAAATGATCAGTGATCCTGATTTTGATAATTCAATTTTATATATGAATCTCGATCCTTCGCATAGTGGAAAGAAAATATCAATTAATTACGAAGTAAACCGATTAGAAAAAGGTCCTTATGAAGAAGACTCTGATCCATCAAAATACCTTCAGGCCAATAAACTTCTACCAATTGGAGACCGTTTTGCGGTTATTGCGAATGATGTTATCGAAAAAAGGGAGGCCTCTACCCCACTCACCAAGGCTCGTGCTTTATATGATCATGTGATTGAGGAAGTTCGATATGCCAAACAAGGCACTTACGGTACCGGGGATGCTGACTATGCCTGTGATTCAAAGTCTGGAAACTGTACTGAATTTCATTCTTTATTTATATCATTGGCTCGATCAGCGGGTATTCCTGCTCGTTTTGCTGTCGGTGCTGCTATCCCATCATCAAGAAATGAAGGTGGTGTAAATGGCTATCACTGCTGGGCTGAATTTTATGCTGAAGGTAAATGGTGGCCGGTAGATATTAGTGAGGCAGATAAATACACTGCCCTGGCAACTTATTATTTTGGGCATCACCCGGCAAACAGAATTGAATTTAGTCGTGGAAGGGATATCAAACCGGAGATCATGCCAAAATCCGGATCTATTAATTTCCTGGCTTACCCGGTGTTAGAAATAAAAGGTGAACCTGTGCGCGTTGACACTAAATTCACCTTTAATAGAGATACTAAAATCTAGTATTTAAATATTAGTTAGAAGGATGCTCATCTCCGTCTTCATCTGAAGATGGATGCTCTCCTTCAGGATGCTCTCCTTCAGGATGTTCTGCATCGTGATCATGGTCTTCGTGAGTACTATCATTCATATGCTCCTCTTCCATTGGCATTTCTTCATCCATTTGTTCCATTGTATCATCTTCAGTAGACTCCTGGCTACCTGATCCACATGAAGTTAAAGCAAATGTCATAAAAAGAGCCATTGCAAATATGCTAACTGCTAGTGATTTAAATTTCTTGATCATAACTGTATTGATTAATTATTAAAAAATTGAATAGCAGTAAATATATGGTTGTTATTTATCAATTCAAAAAAAAGAGTAGTTATATATCCTTGCCACCTTTCTAATAATGGAATATCCTTCTTCGAAATTTCTTTTTGTCAATTAGGATAATAAACAACTTGTATTTTAATCTTTCTTTATTGTATCTTAATAACCAGACCATTTTACCATCATAATATGAAAAAATTCAATAGCCCGTTAGATGCATTTTCCTGGTGGGCGGAAACTACTCCTGAAAATATATTCCTCAGACAGCCCATCAATAGAAAGTTTATTGAATACAGCTATGACCAGGTAAATATTGAAGCCCGAGAAATGGCTAATGCTTTATTACAGATAGTGAATCCCGGGGATCACGTAGCTATTTTATCCAAAAATTGTGCTCACTGGTTTATGGCTGACCTGGCTATTATGATGGCAGGATGCATTTCTATTCCAATCTATCCTACCCTTGATGCAGAAGGTATCCAAAGCATTCTTGAACATAGTGAAACCAAAGGCATTATTATTGGAAAGCTCGATGATTATTCTGCCCAGCAACCGGGCATCACTGATATTCCCAGAATTGGTGTCGAATTGTATGGAATTAAGGAACAATATTCATGGGAAAAGCTAATAGAGGAAAACGAACCCCTTGAAAATATACATAAACAATCTCCTGAAGAGCTAATGACCATAATGTACACTTCAGGCACTACTGGTTCCCCTAAAGGAGTTATGCATAAGGTAAGTTCTTTCACTCTACTGGTAAATACATATATTGACATCTTTGATTGGCCTGAGAACATGTCTTACTTTTCATATCTTCCGCTGACTCACATCGCTGAAAGGGGTGGCTTGGAAATGCCTGCAATATTTTTCGGAGCTACGGTTAGTTTTGCCGAATCCCTGGAAACTTTTGCTCAGGATCTGGCCAGTGTACAGCCTGTGATGTTCTTTGGAGTTCCCCGAATCTGGCAAAAATTTAAAGAAAAGGTCAATGAGTCTATTCCTGAAAAGAAATTAAACCGCCTTCTAAAGATCCCTCTACTCAACACTTTTATAAAGAAAAAGATCAAAAATAAGCTGGGCTTGAGTAATTCAATCTTCAATGCATCAGGTGCTGCTCCACTATCACCCGAAATAATTAACTGGTATAAGAAGATCGGAGTATCGATCAACCAGGTTTATGGTATGACTGAAGATTGTATACTTTCGCATTACAATATGCCGGATACTAACCGTATTGGGTCTGTTGGAAAGCCATTGCCCGGAGTTACTTCAAAATTATCTCCGGAGGGAGAGATTTTGATAAAAAGTGATGCGTTGATGCTGGGGTATTATAAAAAGGCTGAAAAAACAGTGGAATCATTCACGGACGATGGTTTTCTGAAAACAGGTGATATCGGTGAATTTGACCATGATGGTTATTTATACATTACCGGGAGAAGTAAAGATCAGTTCAAAACTGATAAAGGAAAATACGTTCATCCAGGACCTCTGGAAAGTAAATTATCAATGAATACCGCTATTGAACAGGTTTGTATTGTGGGTACCGGAATTGCTCAGCCTATTGCGTTAGTAATTCTTTCTGAATCGGGGAAAAAAATGGATAAAAAAGTCCTTGAAGATTCGATTGTTGATTCAATAAAAGAATTAAATAAATCTGCTCAAAAACATGAGAAAGTTGAAAAAGCTGTGATCATGAAAGAAGAGTGGAGTGTAGATAACGGTCTGATGACTCCTACAATGAAAATAAAAAGGAACAGAATTGAAGAAATTCATCAACACATGTATCCGGAGTGGTTTAACTCTCCTGAAAACGTGGTTTATGAAAGTTAATTATCCATGAATTGGTAATAGTATGATCTAATAAGGCTCTATTTTAATTTCCATCGATCAGGTTTAAAGAACCCTCACTGGATTGTTCTATTTCCGGTTGACCTTTGTATATCACAGTGGCTGATCCTTCAACATTTATAGTCAGTTTTTCAGTACAGGTAATCTCAAAATCACCTGAACCCACTACGTTAATTATAATATTCTTCGATTCAACTTTGAAGTTTTTCATTGTCATTTTACCATCAACATTAATAATCTGGGTATCGATTGTGCCACTCATGTTAATATATGCCTCACCTGAATTACTAATATTCATTTGATCCAAGGTTAAATCACCTTCAGAAACTATATTGCTTTTTCCTTCAGCCTCGATTGATGATATATCCGGCACCACTACATTAACCCAAACACCATGATTTGTATTGAAACACCTGACGTTGTCTTCATATCCAACCAAAAGTGTGTTACCATTTACCTTATGATATAAAGGTCCATACATTTCCGGTTCTGCAGAAATTGTTACCGACTGTTCTGCTCCCTGGGTTAATTCTAAATTAATTGGTCCGGATAAAGCAACAGAATTGAAATTACCCAGTTCAAGGGGATAATCAATTACATTTCCTGATCCGGTAAGGCAAAGATCATCATCTTTACAAGAGGAAACCACGATTAAACATAGAAGAGCTAAATAAAGCGTTTTCCAAATTCCATAACTACTTTTCATGGCTTATTACCTTATTTGTTAAATACCTGTATTTAATTTAACTCTTTTGGTAATTATATTTTTACAAAATGTTATAAAAGGATAGAATGATAAACCGGTGGTGTTAAATCGACATCTTTTGATTTAAAACAGAAATGTAATCTGCTCTATTATGCTTTGAAAGTCAGATTATTTAACCAATAATTTTATTAATAGAGTTTTTATATGTCTGGCCTACTGGAATCTTGATATCGCCAATTATAATCTGGTTCCCTTCAATCCTGTCAATTTTAGGAACGGCGATCAAATATGATTTATGTACCCGGATAAATTCAAATGGAGCTAATTCTGCTTCATAATGAGATATTTTTTCATGGCTAATGATCAATTCATCTTCTAAATGGATTTTCACATAATTTCCATAAGCTTCAATATATAAAATATCATCCACGGTTATTTGGTGGTATTTTTTATCACTCTTAATAAACAACCTGTTATTTTCTTTTTTCTTTTCTTCCTGTAAAGGAGTTGAATGTTGTACAGGAGTGGCTTGTGTAGCCTTATTAATTGCCTGAACTAACCGATCGAAACTAAAAGGTTTTAATAGATAATCAACCACATTTAATTCATATCCCTCTAAAGCAAACTCCTTATATGCGGTGGTAACTATTACCTTAGGAGGATGTGATAGTGTTCTTAAGAAGTCAAACCCACTTAATTTGGGCATATTTATATCTAAAAAGATGATATCGACTTTAACTCCTTTATTCAATAACTGAATTGCTTCCATCGCATTATAACAATGGCCAACCAGTTCCAAATGGGGAAGCATCCCACAAAATTCCTCGATAAGATCATGGGCCAGTGGTTCGTCGTCTACTATTAAATAATTGATCACGATTTGAAAATGGTTAATTCAGCTTTATAAATATTCTTCTTTTTAGAAGTTATTAGTTCATGGTTTTCCGGATAGATCAGCTTCAATCGTTTCTTTAAATTCTCTAACCCAATCCCGGGTTCAGTGTTATCCGGATCTGATTCTTCATAATTATTCTCGATCACAAATCTGAAATGATTTTTATTTATCTCAAAATTGATCTTAATAAATGCATCTTCAGAAAGGGTTTCCACTCCATGTTTAAAAGCATTTTCGAGTAAAATAATAAATAATAAGGGAGCAATTTTCCCTGACTCTGTAATATCCACATCAAACTTGATATCCACTGTCTTGTGGTATCTTATACGATGAAGATCAATATAATTTTTAAGATACTCAATTTCGTCTTCAACCGAAACAGTCTCTTTTTTTCCTTCATAAATGGTATATCTCATCATATCAGACAATTTCAAGACCACGTCAGGAGCCTCATCTGATTTTTTTATTGTTAATGAATACAGGTTATTGAGCGTATTGAAAAAGAAATGGGGATTAACCTGCATTTTAAGCATGGCAAGTTCGGCTTGTGTCTTTTCAGATTTTAATGTCCTTAGCCAAACCCACTGTTCATATATCCAAAGAACTATGAATACAGGAATTGGTATCAATAATAGGCTAATTGCCAGGTCTTTTTCTTCTAATTGATAAACTGAAAAGCTTTCAGAAAATAATCTGACATACGACCAATAGGCAAAAGCAATGCAATAAATACCAATTATATAATATTTGTATTTATTAAAAAACTTCGGAAAAAACACATAACTGACCCCAATCCAGAATGTTATAAGCAAAAAGATAGATACAGGATTATCCGGGATGTTAATCAGTGAATCGACTAGAATTGTAATAATCAGGAGTAATAAAAGACCTGAAATTTTAAATACAGTGACCCTTCTCTTCTTCAGATACTTAATGTGGTAAATAGGTAATGAAATCATTATCCACCAGAAAGTAAAAATGAGGATATTAACGATCACTTCACTTTCATCGATTAATAAAAAACCTATTTCAATTAAAATTGCAGCAAGAATCGCTGTGAGAAAAAACCCATATATGAAGCCCCTGTATTTTTTTATCAACTGAATCATTACTCAAAATTACTTTTATCAATCTAACAGCCTAATTATTTTGATGTAAACGGTAATTTTTTATTTCAACTGCCCTATTCTATTGATGAACCTTATATACCCTCCTCTCAGGTGGGTTTGAATAGAAATAATCTGCATTGAACACTCTTATTTTTCAAGATACCCCACCCCCATTAAATTCATCATCAACAAAATCAAAAAGTATGAATACAATAGAAATACAAAATTTAACCAAGACCTATCCGAATGGTGTCAAAGCACTTGATAATGTTTCTCTTTCAATTTCAAACGGGATGTTTGGTCTTCTTGGTGCTAATGGAGCTGGAAAATCAACATTGATGCGGACCATTGCGACTTTACAACAACCTGATTCCGGAACGGTCACATTTAATGATATTGACACTATTAAAAAACCGCAGTTACTCCGTGCACAACTAGGGTATTTACCACAGGAGTTTGGTGTTTATCCCAAAGTGTCTGCCTTGAAATTACTTGACTATGTAGCCATTTTAAAAGGTATACTTAATAAAAAAGAGCGTAGAGATCAAATTGAAGCTTTATTGGTTAAGACTAACTTATACCAGCATAGAAAGAAATCTGTCTATACCTTTTCAGGCGGAATGAAACAGCGGTTTGGCATCGCCCAGGCCTTGCTTGGAAATCCTAAATTAATCATTGTTGATGAGCCTACAGCCGGTTTAGATCCCGAAGAAAGAAACCGGTTTCTCAATTTACTCAGTGAAATTGGAGAAAATGTCATTGTAATTTTATCCACTCATATTGTAGAAGATGTGCATGCACTCTGTTCTCGCATGGCTATTCTGGCTAATGGAACAATCATTAAAGAAGGTAAACCTACCGACCTGGTTAATGAACTGAATGGCCACATCTGGTCAAAGACATTAAGTAAAAATAGGCTTGATGATATTTTGTCTCTTCCGGTTATTTCCACCCGGATAGTTTCCGGAAATACTCAGGTAAGGGTAAAATCCGGATCTATTCCTGGTCCTGAGTTCGAACCGGTGAGTCCAACTCTCGAGGATGTCTATTTCACCAGTTCCATAAATTAAAACTCCTTTCAAAACATTTTACTATGGTTTCAAATCTAATCAAATTCGAACTTTTCTATCAACGAAAGCAAAGATCCCTGTATCTTTTGTCTATTCTGTTTTTGCTGATTGGTATTGTTGTAGGAAGCAAGGGGTATGCACCGGCAAACATCAACTATGATTCAATGTTTCAGCTTAGTTTTAATACGGGTATAATGACCCTCGGAGTTCCTTTTATCGCGATGTTTTTTGCCATAAGCGGAGTAATCAGGGACAATAAGCATCAGTTGGAGCAAATTGTTTACAGCACCCCTGTGGATAAAAAGCAATATTTTATCAGCCGTCTCAGTGGTGTTATATGCTTTAGCATTATTACTTTCACCCCTTTTCTTATAGGCTTTTATGTCGGCACACTTTCTCCTGAACTCGACCCTGACCGTATTTCCGGATTTAATTTGATGAATTACATCAGGACTTTTCTGATATTTATCATTCCGAATGTAATCATTTCCTCTGCTATTATATTTACAGTAGCACTTCTCACAAAGAATAATTTAGCTACCTACCTGAGTGCAATATGTATTTATGCAGCTTACATCCTCTGCTCAATGGTATTAAATTCGCCGATAATGGCTCAGTCTATTCCTGCCACTCCAGAAGGATTAATGATCGCATCTCTTGCAGATCCATTTGGCATGTCAGCAATATTTGAGCAGACCCAATTCTGGACAACCTTTCAAAAGAATAATCAATCAATTCAGTTAGCAGGATATTTACTTTGGAATCGTATAATCTGGTTATCTCTATCCGGGGTAATCTTATTTGTAGGTTATTTTTCATTTTCTTTTAGAAAGATCAGGAATAAAGCAAGGCAAAAGAAACAATCAAAAAGAGAGAACTCACCCGAAGCAACTTATTCAGCTGTGAATACCCAACAATCATTTCAGTCTAAGGTGCTCATTATTATCACTTTGATAAAATCTGAATTAAAGTCTGTATTCAAGAGTCTTCCTTTTATAGGTATCATAATTGTCTGGGTTGGCATGGTGGTTATAGAGAACTATGCCAGAGTCGTTGACGGTGGTGAATATAATAATAGCATGTATCCCACATCTAATCTTTTGATCGGATATTTCACTGAAATACTAACTTTCATCGCCCTTATTTTGATCGTATTCTATAGTGGAGAATTAGTTTGGCGAAATAAAGAAAGTAAGATAAATGAAATCATAGATTCTACCCCGGTTTCGAATAGCCAGCTATTTATTTCAAAGTTGATAGCCTTAATTGGACTTCCTTTCATTTTAATCTTATCCGGAATACTATTTTCGGTCTGCTTTCAACTTTACCTGGGATATGAGGATCTTGATATTAGTCTTTATCTTTCTACATTCTATTTCCACGGATTAAGATTTTTGTTTTATTGCTTTTTAGCGATGTTTATAAACCATCTTATATCAAAGAAATATCTGGCCATGGGAATCACCGGGATTTTGATCCTGTTATTTGGTAGTTTTCCTGAAAGTATTGGTTTAGAGCATCCCCTTTTCAGATTGGGCATTTCACCGATTCCTTCATTTACCAATATGAATGGTTTTATTATCAAATCAGAAGCATTTCACCACTATGCATGGTACTGGGTTTCTTTCGGTTTATTATTATCCGTTGTTGCCTTTCAGCTTCTAAATCGAGGATATACCACCATCAAGTTTCGATTGACTAACATTCAATGGAATAAATACAATGTAGCTTTTACCATTTTGATCCTTACAAGCTTTGTAGCCTCTGCAGCATCCATTTATTATCATACAAATATTAAAAATGATTACAGGTCAAATGCTGAATTACTGGATCAGAAGGAACAATATGAAAGACTCTACAAGCAATATGACAGCTTAGATCGCTTAAACCATTTGTCATGGAAAAACTATGTGGCTTTATTCCCCTCTAAACATCGCTACACAGTAAAAGCTCAACACGTATTACAAAACAAGAATGATATTCCGGTATATAAGGTTTTGATAAATGAACGGACAAAACTTTCAAATCTGGAGATTCAAAGGGGGAAACTTTCCACTTACGATTCTATTCACGGTATCTACTTATTCGAATTCAAAAATGGAATTTTACCCGGAGAGGTAGTCAAGATGAATTATACTTTAGAAAAAAGCTCCTCTCCATTCAATGTCGACCGTGCGATAGTTGAAAATGGAAGTTATATCACATTCAGAGATTTTGAACCGATGCTGGGCTATAGTTCTTCAAAAGAAATAAAAGATGAGTATGAGCGAAAAAAACGGGGACTTCCGATAGAAAAAGTTAAAGCCGGAGATGAACATATTTTAACAAGCGAAACCAATGTTGAAAAAATATCCTATGAAACAGTCATTTCTACCGAGGCTGATCAAATTGCTATTGGTTCAGGAAATCTGATTAAGCAATGGAAAATAAATGACAGGAACTACTTTTATTATAAAACCCCTGTAAAAGTGATTCCTTCAGTTGGGTACTTTTCAGCTAAATATGAAAAAAGGGTAAAAGAGTATAATGGTATTTCTATTGAGCTTTACTATCATCCTGAACATTATCAAAACATCGGTCTGATAGAAGAAAGTGTAATTGAAACATTGGACTATTGCATAAAAAACTACAGCTCATACCCGTTTGATCATCTAAGAATCGCTGAGGTTCCCGGACATTGGCCTTTTGGTGGGTTCAGC
The DNA here is from genome assembly GCF_026241165.1 of Mangrovivirga halotolerans. Lineage (GTDB taxonomy): Bacteria > Bacteroidota > Bacteroidia > Cytophagales > Cyclobacteriaceae > Mangrovivirga > Mangrovivirga halotolerans. Next base: position 421,875 of record NZ_JAPFQN010000005.1, read on the forward strand.
CATCCCGGAACCATAAGCATGGTTGAGGACCGTCTTTATTTAGTAGATGTTAGAAACACCGAAACTTTTAACCTGGTGGCCAAACGAACCATTCATGAAGTAGCTCATCAATGGTGGGGAGGTATCTTAACACCCAAAATTGTAGAAGGAGGTTCAATATTTCTAGAAGGATTTGCAAAATACACCGAATCTGCTGTCATGGAAAAAATGTATGGAAAGGGAGCAAGCTGGCAAATTGCTAAAAACGCAAACGACACATATTTTAAAGGAAGATCATTCTCTAATGATCCTGAGCCTCCTGTCTACCTGGAGAATAATGAACATTACCTCGCTTATGGTAAACATTATACAGTTTTGATGGCGGTAAGAGAGTTGATCGGAGAAGAAAAGATGAATAAAGTGATGAGAATGCTTATCGATCGATACCATGAAACTGATGAACTCAAATTAACTTCATTGGAATTGATCAAAGAACTATATAAAATTACTCCTGATACCTATCATGAATTAATAAATGACTGGTTTAAACGGATTGTACGATATGATCTTTCAATCGACAATGTGGATATAACCAAAACCGATAATGGAAAATTTCGGGTAGCAATTAAGATTAAATCTGATCGATATCAATTGAATGGTTCCGGAGAAGAGATAAAAATTGATCTGAATGAACCAATTCCAATTGGTCTGTTTAACGGACATCCATCAACGGTAAAGTCTGATAACGATATTATTTATTATCAAGCCGTTGACCTGAAACAAGGTGTACAGGAAATTGTCATTGAAGTGGATGAAAAACCTGAATATGTTGTGATTGATCCTTATATAACCAGATCTGATAACAACATTTATGACAATGAAATATTGATCGAGAATAAATGACTGATAACAAGACTAAAGCGGCAGACTAAATCCTGTTGCTTTAGTTTTTTCAAGTAATTCTGGATTCTGAATAAAGATCATAAGCGGCAATCAGGGATTCTCTGCCAGTAGCTTCCCCGTAATTTTCATATTGCTTGATCTTATCCCGCTCTTCGAGGTAAACAGGCTTATAAATGGAATCAGCTTCATCCCATATTACAAGCATGTAATGATAGCTTAATTTACTTTCACGGCCTTCTTCCAGCCATTGATCAAACACTTCTTCATCGAGGGATTTTGGAAAACCTAACCCGTCAAACATAACTAATTTGGTAAATCGTGATAATTATTGGCAATTTAGATATCTAATTATTACTGTACAATATTGTTAATAACAAAACTGTCAACAACAAACATAAATAACTGAAAATCTGATTATTAACCAGTGAAATCATTATTCAATCCAGGCGATTTTCACAATGTCATCGGTTTCTATTCTAAAGTTTCCAAACCGTGTGCCACCTCTTACTAAAATAGCAGGCGGCATTTCAGGAACAACCACCTCTCCATAATCTTTTTTATCAGAGCTCGTGATGACATGACTTGCAAGTCTTACTTCGACAATCTCTCCATTTTTTTTGATTAGCTGTAATTTTGAACCCAGGGGTATATTTTTTATCGCATCTTCTACTTCTTGCTTTGTCATAACATCTGGTTTGTTTACTTATTAAACCTTCTTTTATATCAGATTGTTATGAAAGTAAATCCTCTGAAAAACAAAAAAGCTGTCACCAAATGGCAACAGCTTTGTAGCTCTTCTATTCATTTTAATCAATTAGTCTTAAGTACTTTAAACTTGTAAATATCCTGATCTGTTATTAAGTGAAGCAGGAATATACCCTCCTGAGGTAGTACGCCATTAAATTCAATTGTGTGATTTCCTTCAGAATATATTTCGCTATCGGATTTATATACTCGTGAACCTTTCAGATCATAAATTTCAAACCTGACAGAAGAATTATCTCTTAATTGAAAATATAATTTGAATTCCTCACCTGCCGGATTCGGATAGATCATTGCTTTTTCAAAAGGGCGCTGATCTTCTGTCAGGGACACCTCAGATGCAAATCTTGCCTGAGAACCGTTAGTACAGGTGAGCACATTATTTCCAGAGTTATACGGCAAACTATACACTACATCATCCACACAAAAATCAACAGTCAATGATCCCTTAGCCGATTGCGAAGTCACAAATGAAGCAACCCCGGAACTATTGGTTGTGGCCTGAACTGATTCACTGAAAGAGCCAGAAAATGTACCGGTTACATCTGCTCCCGATACCGGATTACCAAGATCATCAACAATGGTTACTTCTGCAGTACCAACTTTTGCTCCTCTACCAATACCAGTGGTTCCGGTAATAATCGACGAAACGAATACTTCAGAAGCTGTACCAGTTTGTTGACCGGTTACACTAATTGCAGCAGATGTTGTTGTTGCTCCCTGATCATCAGTAGCTGTGGCCGTAACAGAAAATGTTCCTGTTCCTATTGTCCAGTCAACTTCAAAAGGACTGCTCGTTGCAATCCCGACACGATTACCATCAACAAAATATTCTACCTGGTTAACACTACCATCAGTATCTGTAGCATCAGCTTGTAAAGCTACAATTGATCCGCTGTCGAATGTGGAGCCATCTGCCGGTGCAGTAATTGAAATAGAAGGTGGTTGATTTGAGGTTCCTCCTTCATCAACTCGATAACTATCCAGATTATCAAAATAATAAGTATCACCGGTTTGGGTATTTGAATTGAATAAGATAATCATTTTACCCACTCCAGCATCATCTGCTGCAGGGTCTGGTCTGTCCAGTAGTGTAAAGTATAATCTTTCCCATTGATTTTGTACAGAGGTAGTGGCAACATAGCGACTATGTCGTCCAGAAGGATAATTTGTTGGAGTTGCATCCGGAGTTTCAAGTTGTATGAGTATATCTGTACCTACGGGTGCTTCAGTATAGACGTCCATATAAAACTTTTTGTCCTTGTTCACATATTCTGCCGCATTAGTAATGTTAGAAACATTATAAACTAATACATCAAATGTTTCAGTGCTGTTTCGAACATATTCTCCTGATAATGCAGAGGTGTTGATTCCTGATTGAGAAGGATTGGATACCTCAGTAAAAGTTCCAGTATAAGAATCAAGTGTCGCGGTTGCCGGTTCATCAAAATTCTCAAAACTAAAATCTTTGATAAAAGGAGGTTCTACAATAACATGCGTTCCCAATTGAACAGTTTCGCAACCGGTGGAAAAAGAAGCATTTACAGAGCCACTGGCATTACCAAAATCGACGACAATTTCAGGAGACCCCTGCCCGGAAACGATGGTTGCTCCGGCTGGTACAGTCCACGAAACATTCGTGTTATTTGAAATATTTCCAATTTTATAGGTTACACTTGATGCTGCATTTACCACTACTCGGTCTCCAGTTATATAGGGTTTGAAGCCATCATAAACACGAACATATTCTACATCCATTGTAGCCGGAAAAATACTATCATCTACTTCACCGCCCAGATTACCCCCTACAGCTACATTTAAAAGCATATGAAAACGCTCATTAAACGGCCATATTTCAGGAGAAAGGTCCGCATCAGTTTTAGTTTGAAATAAAACACCATCGACATACCATCTTACTTCGTTTGGCTCCCACTCAATTGCAAACTCATGAAAGCCCTCCGGAAATGTTCCATTATGAAGTTTGTAAGTCGTTCCCTGGTACTGGTGAGTCGCTCCATAGTGCATGTATCCCAGAGTTTCATCCGGATTAGCACCAACAAACTCCATAATATCAATCTCGCCACTGGTAGGCCACCCACCATATACTTCATCTGTCGGTAGCATCCAGAATGCCGGCCAAAGTCCTGCACCGGAAGGCAACTTGATTAAGGCTTCAAACCGGCCATAGGTAAAATCACCCTTATTAAGGGTTCTGATTCTACCTGAAGTGTATTGCTTACCACGAATTCTTTCTTTTTTAGCGGTAATGTGTAATTGCCCATTACTTAAAGTAACATTTGCTTCCTGATAACTTTGTAGTTCGTTGTTACCCCATCCACAAATAGATTCGGCACATCCGTCTCCGATCTGGTAACTCCACTTATTAAGGTCAAGTGTCGTTCCTTCAAATTCATCTGCCCAAACGATATTAGGGCATTGGGCCTGCACAGAATGGCAGACCATGAAGATCATAGCAATGCATATAAATGCACGCATTTTAAGGTTGAAGTTTTTCATGTTTTAATTGGTTTGGTTAAAGTCCTGATTGACTATAATCATATTACGACAATTAACTGATTAACCCCAATTTCACACTACATCAATAGTACATCAAACGTTTGAAATGAACCTCAACAATAATACATCGAATTTTAAAGATCTTTTTACTTAAAAAGAATTAGAGTGATTTTTAGATCTGGAATTAACTACATCTTTTCTAACAAATATAATTTCTCATAGATACATCTTAATGATCATTATAAATTTTCATGTCTTTCGGAAAGATTGAAATTATTCAACAGGATATAAAAAGAGGTAAATGCACAATTACAGATTTTTAAATTATAACTTTTTCAATTCACTCTATCTGAATGACTTAGATTTTAATAAAAATATAATGACGTTTAAAGACAACCTGAATATGATAATTAAGTATAAGAAATAAGCCCAACTTTGATGATAACCCGGTATTACAATTGTCAATTGAGTAATTTGAAATTTTCATTAAAACTTTAATCATAACAAGTGACCAAAGAAAAGAAAGACCATGTACTTCTTATTCTAATTCTCGGACTGTTAACCACAGTTGGTCCATTTTCTATAGATATGTATCTACCGGCTTTTGGTGATATAGCTGAAGGCCTGAATACAAACATAAACCGGGTTCCCTTAACACTTTCCAGTTTCTTTATTGGTCTGGCTATTGGTCAACTGATTTATGGTCCCGTGCTTGAGCGGTTTGGACGAAAAAAACCTATCTACACCGGCATGTTGATCTATGTATTGGCCAGTATCGGCTGTGCCTATTCTAATAGTCTGGAAGAAATGATCGTTTACCGATTTTTTCAGGCTTTGGGAAGTTGCGCAGGATTGGTATCGGCCCGTGCGATAGTCAGAGATTTATTTAAAGGTAAAAAGGTAGCGAAAATATTTTCCACACTGATCATGGTAGTGGCCATCTCCCCTATTATAGCCCCCACAGCGGGTGGATTATTAAATGCTCAATTTGGCTGGCAATCCATTTTTATCGTGCTGGCTATTACAGCAATATTAATTCTTGTGGGAGCCATTTTTATATTACCCGAAACAAAATCTAGCGACAAGGGCTATTCTTTAAATATCATTTCAGTATTTAAAACCTATATCAAAGTCATTAAACATCCGGCTTTTATAATTAATGCCCTGACCGGTGCTATTGCTTATTCCGGTCTCTATGCATACTTAAGTGGCTCTCCTGAATTATACATGGATGTCCTCGGTCTTACCGAACAACAATACGGATGGATATTCGCTTTGATTGCAACTGGATTAATCACTGCTACCCAATTAAATAACAGGTTTTTGCGAAAAAGGGATATGGATCATATCATTAAACTGGCATTAGCAGCTCAGGGGTTAATCGGGTTAATATTAATGGGATATACTTTATTTATGGATCCGGATCTTATTGTTAATACCACTTTAATATTCAGCTTTTTATTTTTCATGGGTTTTATATTTCCAAATGCTTCCGCATTATCACTTGAGCCAATGGGACATATCGCAGGAAATGCTTCAGCTATGATGGGATCATTACAAATGCTGGTGGGTGCAGGAGCTTCTGCTTTGATTGGTCTATTCGATGCTAATTCCTATGTACCCATGTCAATTGTAATGGGGATTTGTCCGATATTGGCTCTTGGCTTATTCATGTATGGGCATAAAGTCGTAATCCCTAAATATGAAAAGCAATACAATTAAAAATTAACTTTATTTGTTGCCCGGGACCAGACCATATTCATCGATCAGTTGGGATTTATGTGGTCTTAGGGATATATGAAGTTTTTTCCAGGCCATTCCTTTGAGTCCGATCAAATCTACTTCATTTCCAGTTTGGGCAATTGCAAATAAAAACTTGTTATAATTTGTTCCACTTAATAAACTATCTCCTCTTAGTCCAACCATACCATTTTTATCGATCTTTTGAAATACATTCTCGTTTATGGTAAAGTTTAATTTCTCCCAGGAACACCCATTCTGACATTCTAATTTAATTTCATTCCCGTCCTTTTCAATTTTTATTTCAAATGTCTTCAGTGAGGAATTATCCCTTTGAGCTACAAGGCTAAAATTTATAAATAAAATCAATACTAATATAAAGGCTCTATTCATAACTTCTAAAGTTTATCGCTATATAATATATGAAACTTATTTTTTAAAACAAACCTTTAAATATCAGTTTATCAAGACTTTATTCGTTTCCTGATCCATTTTATCTGCCCATTATGGTTTGATTCGTGTTCACAAACATGAAACCATTTACAATAATTATTAGTAGGTCCCCAGGGCCAATCCTGATCACGAGTAAATAACCAGCCATCATCTCTCTTTCTAAATTCATCAATAGTCGTTTGACGGGTTTCATTCAACATGTCCAGATAAAACTGTAGATCATTTCCTTTGATCTTTTCTCTACCTGTATCGCCAAGATTCATTCCAATGTCCCATTTTTCTTTAATTGATTGATCCCAGGAACCCCATTTTAAATTTTCAAAAGTATTTAGTTGATAATAGCGCTCAGTTGCAGCCAGGTGATAAAGCATGGCACCGATAGAATTTGATTGTTCATCAATCTGATAATCTAATTCATCGATGGTCAGGCCATTGATGGAATTCAAAACTACTTCTCTCATCCATTTCATCATTGAATATAAAGTACCGATTTGACGGGTAAAACCGGGTTTTGGACCAATAATATTTAGTTCGGAATCGTTAATCATAGGTTCACTTTTAGCCAATAAAGAAGTGAACGGTATACCAGCAATGCCAGAGGTCAAGGCAGCAGATTGCAAAAGAAAGTTTCTGCGACCATTAGATTGATCAGTCTTTTTCATAGTCAATAGATTTTACTTTAAAATAATCCTTTTTCAGGAATTGACCTATTATGAAGGCTCAGAAATGAGAGCCTGTCAAACTCCTCTTCAAACATCTTCTTTATAGCGTTTTTACCTTTTACCGGTTTATTTGCCCCCTGATGATTTATCGCATCATCATGATAAAGATTAGCTAATTTTTCTGCGTCTCCTTCATTGAATGCTTTAACCCATGCTAAAACAACTTCTTTTGGGGTCATTTAAGTAATAATTATCAGTAAAATCACTTCAATTGTTCATTGGTATTGTAAACCCTGGCACCCATAATGACGGTATTTACTGACTCCAGATTATTAATATCTTCTAATGGATTTTGATCCAGAATGATGATATCTGCAACCATGCCTCCCTCTATCTGACCATATTTTTCTTCAATTTCGAAAAACTTTGGCCCATTATTAATTGAAGTCAATAATGCTTCCTGTGGTGTTAATCCTTTTTCTACGAGCATTTTCAATTCTCCATGAAGAGATTGACCAGGATAAACAAATGAGTTATATGGCCCGCAATCTGATCCTGCTAAAATGATAACCCCGGCATCGTACATACCCCTGATCATTTCACCAAAAATTTCTTCAGCTTTTGACCTGAAAGAGCTTCCTGATTCTTTAGCCCTTTTTGCTCTTTCGATTCTACCTTCATATGTTTTTTGCACACCAGGACCTATAAATCTTAATAACGGATCCTTTGAATGGTCTTCATCTGCCAATCCTGCTAATACCTTTCCGATGTAAAGTGTGGGGGTAACAAAGTGTTTCTGAGCTCCCAGCTTTTCAAATATAACTTCGGCCAGGTCTTCGTTGTAGGTATCAAGTAAAGGGGGAATCATCGAATAACCTGGATTAACCTTTTCAAGGCTATCTGCTACCGGTGAACATGCTTTCATTATGTAATAGAGGTGTTCTGTTCCATCTAATCCATATTCTTCAGCTTGTAAAACATCTGCTGAAAGAGGCATATGACCGGTAACTTTTAAGCCAATCTCTTCAGCTTGCTCTAATATTTTATAATAAGCCTCACGTGTAAGACTTCCATCATAAGTTTTCACATAATCAACTTTTATCGATTTTAGTGAATCCAAAGCCTTTGCTACATCTTCAGAATCCTTAACCTTTATTGATCCCGCCCAGGCCGGATCTACACCATCCAGTTTGGGGCCGGGTGTATAAATCCTTGGACCATCCATCTTACCGTTTTTGATTTTTTCTCTCCATTCTAATACTGCCGGAGTGATATCTCCACCCGCGTCACGAACAGTTGTCACTCCGTGTGCTAGAAACAATTTTAAGATTGCTTTATTTTCTTCAATTAAGGAATCTCCACCTCTGAAATGTACATGATTATCCCATAAACCAGGCATTACAAAATCACCTTTTGCATCAATTATTGTATCTGCTGAAAATCCCTCTTCTTCATCTGAATTGATAACTTTCAGAATGGTATCACCGGAAATTAGAATCGTTCTGTTCTTATAAATCTCACCGGATTCCACATCAACTATTGAGGCGTTTTTGATTATCACATCAGCTTCTTCCAAAAAAGGTTTACCACAGCTCAATGAAGCAAAAAGTAGTATAAAAGATAGCCAAAGCCAATTAAAAATATTGTAATTTAACGATGATTTAATTTTAATCTTCATCTTATTAATATACTGGAATATTTTATCGATTAAAATTTCAGATAATAATTACTTCAGGAAAAGTCAATTCCTGCAGTAAATACGAAAATACGCTTCAAAACGATTTTAATTAGGTATACCTAATAATTTAGCTGTATTTAATATCTGTTACCTCCAGTTGGAGCCAGGTCCATAATTCATCATCTAATTGCCATTCCGCTTTTAGTTCTACCGGAACAGTGACACCTTGAAACTCGCCATGGTTTAAAGCAGTAACAATCCAGGGAATTCTTTTGGAAGTTTTATCGCCTCCTTGATACCTGAGTGTTTTGAACTGTTTGAAGTTACTGTTTTCATCAAAAGTAAAAGTTCCGCTAACAGAAACTCCATGAAGGTCCATAGTCGCCTCAGCACTAAAATTATCAATTTTTTGCCATTTAATATATTCTTCTGTAGCTGCTATAGGAAACCAGACAATCTCTGCAAGGAAACGCTGCATCGTACCCTGATCAATTTTAGAATTATTTTTTTCATTGACCACAGGGAATATGTCAAATAATTTTATCAGCATTTCTCCTACCCCATTTGTAAATCGATCCCGACCTGATACTGTCACTAAAGAATTGATATTTATTTTACTATTCCATTCAAAAAATGGCGGGTTAATGCTAAAATGTTGGATCGCTTTCCCGGAATACCATTTTTTTTGCTTTGGCTTTATTTTCATCTGAAGCTTCTGATGCAGCTCAACATTATTAATACTTTCAATTTTATGAGAATTAGAATTTTCTAACCACTTAACAATGACATCCGGTAATGTATTACTTTCCATCTTTTAATTATCAAACGTAAACTTTTTGTTTTCCTTCTATGAGAAATAGTAACTTATCATCATAATTTTCTTCTCGCATTTTCTCACCAATTTCAATAGCCTTTTTTTGATAATTAATGTTGTGCATCAGACCTAATATTTTCGGTTCCAGGTTATCAGGTGATATTTTACCGATTTTTATACCTCTTGGCCCAGCCCCGATTTCATAGATTAATTTATTCCAGACAAACTGATCTATTATATGAGGTATAATTAAAGTTGGACATCCATATTTTAACCCACTATGTGTAGTACCCGAACCACCATGATGAATCACCGCATGAACTCTTTTAAGAATCCAATCGTATGGTATATTGTTGACAAAGTAAAATAATTCCCGATCGTAATCTATTGGCTCTTTTAAACCTCCGGAAGCAGTATTAAATATTGCAGGTATTTTATTTTTTGCAAGTACTTCCATAAATATCCTGGTTTTATTTTCAGGTTCAGGATTTGTCATACTTCCAAAAGTTATGAACAGAGGTTTTGAATGAGTAGCGAGAAAACTTAATAATTTTTCATCTGGTTGCCAGTTTCTCTGATAGTTCCTTTGCCTGTAGCCTAATACTCTGGCTCTTTTATTTTGTAAAGGATCTACTTCGAATAATTGTGGGGAAATAGTATAAATTAGGCGACGTTTATTTAATACCTCTTTTACTTTTAATTTATTAATGTTCTGATCCTCAATCCATTTTAAAGATGAAGAAATAGTTTTATACAAACCCCAGTCTGCTAATTTATAGGTTAGTTTATTAAAGAATTCTCCAAAATTACTATTAAAAAAAAGATGAGTATGACCTTTTGTGTAATGAAGGTAAGGAACAGGACTTAACAACATAGTGGTATCTGGATACTTCATTTCCCATATAATGGGATATAAAGTTTTGGGGTGGTAGATAATCTTATCAAACTTATGATTTTCAATAATATCACGTTGAATTAAAAACATTTTTTTATTCATTCCTCTACCCATTCTGGCCAGCTTTATGTATGCCTGTATCTTTCTAAATTGATTAACGTCTCCTCCCATAGCTGCTTTTCCCAGGTCAGAATCTATCAATTCAAGAAATTCAGGTCCTAATGATTCAAATTCTAGGCCTGTATCATCAACCAGTTGGCTGAATTGTTCGGGAAACAAACAGGTAACTTTATGCCCTCTTTTATGCAGTAATTCACCAAGGGCCAGAAATGGTTCGATATCTCCACGGGTACCAAGTGAAGTGATAAGTATTTTCATATAAAAAATGCCTGCTGATTATAAGGGAAGTTCGCTATAAATTATGAAACTCCCCACCATTCCTTTACAAAGTTGATCCCGTTTTGGCCAAATACCATATCAATAACCTGGTCGGTTTGAAGTTTACCAGACTTACGAGGGATGATCTCGAATCCATCAGGAAGATCATAAGCTTCAACATAACTTTTTTCTGCCTTGGCCAGTGCTTTTTTAACTTCCTTACGAAATGAGGGAAGATCAGTAGCTGTTTCAGCTTCTTTAATACTATCTATCAGACCATCAAAATCTGACCCGATAGTCAAAAACTCCCATCCTGATTTATTATTTCGCTCTTTATCAGTCAATTGATCAATCACTCGTGCAACATGCAGCAATGTAAAACAGAACAAATATAACTCTCTTTCTTTTCTAACGGCAAACCCTAAAAACCCCTCTTCAGTCTCAACTTCTACCGGAATTTCATTTAAAGGAATTATCTTTTTAGCCTGTTCAGGAAATAGCCTTACAAAATCATCCTTCGACATGTAATCGTATTCATCTATGCTGTTGTTCCTCTTTTTAAAGTTTTCGTGGCCAAGAATCCGTGCATCGAGACTGATACCAATTAGTCCGTTGCTTTTGGCTATTTCTTCAATATCATCATCGCAAAGATTTATGGTCATCGGGTTGAAACAAACATGATCTACTCCCCACCCGACTGGCACTTTCATTTTTCGCTGTCTTTCAAACCTGATCCTGACCGATGATTCAAGTCCTCTCTCAAAACCGATTTCACCAAATAATTCAGTCATTTCCGAGTATCTGTAACCAGTTATACCCATATGTGTAGCAATGATCGGCCACCATTTTTTATTACCTTTTTTAACCGCTTTAAATGCTGAATCATTTAGCAGGTTTGATCGTTCCTTATAGAAATCAAATCTGCTTTTAAGACTCATATGCTTAATATCAATCAGGATCGGATACTCATTGTTTGAACAATCCATTAACTCCCTGATTGTTTCCTTTCCCTTCCTGGTAAGGCCGTTTAAAACGGGAACTGCTTCATTTACTTTATTGGCAGCTACAAGTTTGAATCCAAAGGCATGACTACACAATGAAACTCGTGGCACATGAGACAGGTGAGTGAGAGTAACATATAGATAATCGTAATTATGCCCTTTATCTCTGTATTCTTTGATTTTTTCACTCAAAGAATTGGTAGGAAAAACTACATCAAGAGCCTCATTTAATAAATTATGTCCTCCTTCAATAGCCAAAATCAAATTAAGTCTTCCCTCTTCCATTTTGAGGTTATCCTGCGCACCTTCTTTTCTTGTTAATATCTTTATCTTTGAAGATTTCTTATCCGGATATGTACTTGCCCATCCGTAAAATCCAACTTCTCTTTCAAAAAGAAAATTGTAATTTCTGTTCTTTCTTATAAAATCAAAGATTCTGCTATCCAGCGGGGCGATTACATCCTTGCCAAATAAGTCGAGTTCCAATAATTTTAACACTCCTTTTTCAGAAGCAAAGACGTATTCAGGGGTAATAATATTGGCAATTCCAAGTTTAACCCCGGCCTGGCGAGCCTGGGAAACCGAAGCCTGACTATTTAATATCCTGCTGAGTAAATCGTTTAAGGTAGCTCCAAGAGGTGGCAAAGTGACCGGATTTGAATAGTGATCATTCTTTAATTCCTCAACATCGTAATTACTCAAAAATTGTTTCCCTAATGGATGAAAATGAAAATCGAATATATCAGCCATAATTAATTTGAATAGTCAGGTTTTGAATAGTTATCTTCATCATTTAGCTTTTTGACTCGCTCCCAGGATTCTATAAAAGTCCCGGATGACATTGATTCTGTCAATATGGTTTTACCTTTATCAAATCCCGCAACATTTCTGAATGTACTTAAGGAAGCACTTCGGCTTGATGAAGTCATTGAACCGGTACTTTCTGTCAGCTCGACCTTTTTTCCTGGTCTCACTTCATCTTTGGTCAGACCATTGATGACATTCGCAATATTTTTATACTGGTCTTCCCTTGCTGCCAGAGTAGACCCGGTTGAATAGGATTCAAAACGAGAATCATAGGCATATTTTAATTCATTGGCTTCCGGAAGCGGCATATTCAGTAAAGCATCGATATCTAATATTCCTTTACCATAGTCTGATGAAATTGCGGGTTTTTTGCGGGCTGATCTGTGAAGGCAATATCTGAAAGCCTCTACCCTCTGCCATCCCTGAGAATACTTTTTCCGTATTTCATCCTGATTTTTTGCGATCCATAGTGCTGCTGATGAAGCAACGTGAGGTGTGGCATAGCTTGTACCATTACCATAAGTCATGTCCTCTCCTTTTTCAGAAAATATCGGAACATAGACATCCTCACCCGGGGCGGCAATATCAACATTATTGCCACTGCAGCTTCCAGACCAGGGTTTATCTTCCGGATTGGTGGCAGCAATACATATCGTTCCGGGGTATTTGGCCGGTTCAACGACGAATTTAACCTGGTTTCCGGCTGCACAGCACCATATTACCCCCCGGTCGTATGCTTTTTTGACAATTTCCTTCAAGGCACGGGTTCCGGGAATGATACCCAGGCTCATCGTAATTACATCAAATCTTTCTGTGATAACCTTATCTGCCGCTCTGACTACCTCACCGACACGACCAACAAGTATGACATTTTTCGTCACCCTGAACGGAACGATTCTGAAATCTTCATTTTCGAGGTCCGCTATACCTTTGAGCAAACCAAAATTACCCTCCTTATCTTCAGGAAGACCTGAATGTTCATTTCCTATTATAAGGCTCCCGGTACGCATACCATGACCAAAATGAGTTAGTTGTTTGATCCATGCTCGCTCATCCATTGCATCTGAATCCCTGTCAACAAAATCATAGTCAATGACTGAATTAAATCCATTCTTCACTTTTGAATGCGGAAAATTTCCTGTATCAAATTGAGCAATCTTAAGGTCGAGGAGATTATTGATACTATTATTATCCTTTAAAAGCTTGTGAATTTTCACCGGATCATAGTTAACAGCGGAATGATTCCATTTTCGGATTTTCATTCTGCCTTTGGCTGAATTATGATCAGACTTTGAGAAATACTTACTTGAATATTTACTCATATCTGTTGGTTCATCACCTGAGCTTTCCAGAAAGGGATTATCAGAAGGAGTAAATAACTCATCCTCGCCACTTTTCATTGTGGTAAACCTTGGTACTTCAGGCTCAGCTTCTTCAATACCCTCAATCGCCTCAAGTTGTGCAGCCAGATCCCAGATATTACCGCTATTTCTTATTGAAACGATCATATAATCTTTCAATAAAGTTGACATGTTAAAGTTTGAATAAGGTTCGACCTGTGCACCGGGATATTTCGCTTTTATCAGTTGAGTTACAAATTCTGTTGAATATGGGCCTCCATTAAGTTTCACAACAAACATCTGCATATTGGCAGGTGTATCAGACATATTAATTTTATCACCTGAGGGTATTTTGTCCGATGGTTCAGCTTTGTCTTTTTGTTTATCTGCAGAATCTCTAACCACAGATTTACTACTCACAGCGTGTACTATTGAGTCTTCTGCTGTAATCATAATATTTAACAGATCCTGACGTACTTTTTCCATCTTTTCAGGTAAGGGCAAATTCTGGATAGCTGATACAATTCGGCTAACCCTTACGCCTTGATTAGCAATCCAGTCTATCGAATCATCCGAATCAACGGCTGAATTCCATATGTCACCATTTTTCTTAATATAATTGCCTTGAGAATCCCTTTTAGGAACCCCTGCATTATGTAAAGCGATTATTTCTCCGGTACCCAACGCAACAACCATACTCCCACTCGAACCGGGCAGTGTATCACTTTGATAGAAAAGATGAGAATCGGCACCTGGGGCATCTTCCACTGTTAAAAGACGAATATCTCTTAAGACTACTTTTTTATAATCTCCTTTTGGATGCTGGATGATCATGCAGTTTTCCCCTTCAAACACTTTTCCGATATTTTGATCGAGAATGACATGCCCGAAATCAGACAATTTTTTGTTATCTGTTCCTACAGGTTCGACGGCAACAATCGCAAAATCAAGTATTTCTTCATCACTATCTTTCGGTTGAGGAGGTGTCATAAAAAAAATATCCGGCCTGATGTCAAAATAATACCCGCTATTTATTTCTCCCGTTACATCTCGTTCATAAGCTAAATTTAATTTTGCATGGCTGGCAGTATCCGCATCGGGAAAAACATGCTGATTAGTTATCATTAAATTATTCCCTATAAGCCATCCGGTACCGTATCCACCATTTCCTAAAATGATTCGGCCAACAGTTCGTGAAAAACTAACCAACCGGTCAAGAATACATGCATCCTGAAAATCGGGATTATTAATAACTCGTTCGAGAAGAATATCAATGGGTTGATCGGTTTCACTTAATATTTTCTTTTCCCGATTAAGCCTGGCTTTTAATCTATCCTTGTTTCCAGATATTTCAGTAAGTTTCTTTTCTCCTTTTTGTAAAAGAGCAATATCCCTTCTGACCCTTTCTATCTGGTCTTCAATCTGGTAATAATCTTTTGCGGCATGTTCTATTGAAATTTGCTGTAAGGAAGATACATTGGCCATTTTATATAAATTTGAAGTGATTACTATTTATAATATAATTTACTAATAAAAATAGACTTTATCTATATATTACTTTTAAATGACTGGATACTTATTAGCTTTAAAGCATATTATATCTCGATTTCCGTTACAAATGATTGTACATTCGACCCCAGTTTCTCAATTATCATATCTCTGACTTGTTCATACACCTCTTTATTTAGGGTATATTTCATCGAATAAGTATTTACTTCTGTTTCATCTTTCGATGATTTGAAAAACAGAATCTGTTTTATCATTTTACTTGTTGATAATGTAAATGCAGTCAGATTTAGCGACAGACTCTCATTCGTCTGATTTGCCAACCCCACCTGAAAATTACCTTTGTTCATTGTATGCGTATTTTTTTCAAAAGCAATGAGTTTATTATCCGAATCACTCATTTTCTTAAAAGCCTCCAATGTTTTCATCACAATTTTTAAGGCACTTCCCCCGATCGCCGTACCCAGAATGTCAAGGATTACATTTTCCATTTCAAATACTGACTTACTGGATTCGAACTTTGAGAATTCTTCGCTTTCGATTGTCCAGCCAACTCCCCTCATTACCCGGTTGAACTCTTTGTACCAGTTTTTCATTTCTTCCGGTGTAATCTCATCAGTAACCGGGAATTGTTTGTCAGCAGCCAATTGAGCAATCAATACCGAATTCAGAACATCTTTTCGGTTTTGCCCCTCGACCTCAGAAACAAATGAAATAAGACCTTTATTGCTCATAAAACTTTCTTCATTTTCCTGCTGGGCACTTTCAAAAGCAATTGAAAGGGGATCTTTCGTTTCTAATAAGTCTACTTTGTGTTGTGGGAAAGCAAGTTCTAAATCAGATACTAATTTTACAGGGTCTTCGGTGGTCATGGCTGGATTTTTCATAATCGATTTATAACGATAATTAAAGATGTAAATATTCAATATAAAAATTACACTCTTAATTCAATTTAGCAATACCCAAGGTTGGGTATATCTGTATATTAATTCAAATAAAAGGCCATTCTAAAAGTTGATATTATTTGGACAAATGCAAAAACAATTAGAATCGAAGAACCATGGATTTAAATCAATAAAAACTTATCCATCCATTCATATAACAAATAGATAGTTAATATAATTCCGTTATTCTTTTACACGAAGAAACTGTTTATTACAAAAAACGATATAAGTAAGTATGGATATTGATCAAAAATATGTTGATGAAATAAGTTCGGAATTTCAATTATGGAAATTGAAGATGCAGCAACAGCCTTCTGTGTTAAATCAGACAGCCAAGGGAATCCAACATAAGATCAATACCCTGATCCCTGATAAAGTTCACAATGTTATAACCAAAGCAATTAAAGAGATTACTCGAGGAGTGATTTTTGGTGCTGAATATACAACAGTTAGTTCTTTTGATCCATATACCCTGGCAGAAGCTGAGTATTTTATCAAAAAACGAATTGACTTTTATTCTTCATCATCTGCGGCTGAAGGTGCAATAACCGGTTTTGGTGGCTTTATTTCCGGGTTAGCCGATTTTCCATTATGGCTTTCGTTAAAAATGAAATTATTATTTGAGATTGCTAACGGTTACGGGTATGATGTAACTGATTATAAAGAAAGACTCTATATCCTCCACATCTTCCAACTTACTTTTTCAAGTCAAAAACACAGAAATCATGTATTTGAAACGATGGAAAACTGGGAAGCCAATATAGAATCACTTCCTGCAGACATCAATGAATTTGACTGGAAAACCTTCCAACTGGAGTATCGTGATTTTATCGACCTGGCAAAGCTAATTCAACTGATTCCGGGCGTTGGAGCCATTGCCGGAGCTTATGTTAATCATAAATACACTAAAATGCTGGGAAGGTACGCGATGAATGCATATCGTTTAAGATTATTAAAAACGAATACTAATAACTGAAACTCCTACAGGAAAGCAGACATTAACCGTGCAAAAGAATACCAGAGTTTTTTAAAAACTGATAAGTTATCCCACATTTCAAGAGTTAGCTCATCGCAATCTTCCAGATCATTAAAAAACATCTGCTCCATCCTATTTGCAAATTCCCTGGAATAATTAACAGACATGATCTCAAAATTCAGGTCAAAACTCCTGATATCCATATTGGCCGTTCCTATTACACTAACTATCCCGTCAGAAGTAACCGTTTTAGCATGGACAAAACCTTTTTTATATAAAAAAATCCGAACTCCGGAATACAATAAATCTTCAAAATAATACCTTGATGCTGCACCAACTATAGCTGAATCGGATTTTTCAGGAACCAATACCCGAACATCTACACCAGAAAAAGCAGCTTCTTTTAAAGCATTTATTATGCTTTCATTGGGTATAAAATATGGATTTGTCACATATAATTTATCTCGTGCCATAGTAAATACCCTGAAATAGGTCATCATGATATTTGAATTGAGATATATCGGACCACCGGCACAAACCTGGGATAATACTGTTGTCGTATCTTGTTCTTTTTGATCTATTATGCTATCCTGAAAAAGCACTTCTGAAAATGAAAGGTTTTCTTCTTCCTGGCAAGCGTTCCAACTAATTATAAAGTGTCTTTGGATATTCAGAGCTATTGGTCCTCGGAATCTGGCATGAGTATCTCTCCAGAATAATCCGGTAGGTATAGAATTGTCATAGCGATCGGAAATATTTATGCCGCCGATAAAGGCTGTATAACTATCAATAATTATTAACTTTCGATGATCACGGTGATTAACCCTGTTGGCGAATGCAGCAAGTTGGATCTTTATTTGAGGAAAAACCAATACTCCACCACCTTTTAATTCTTTGATAATATTCGGTTTTATTTTTCTGCTTGCATAGTCATCATAGATCACACGGACTATCACCCCCTCTTTTACTTTATTAAGTAATATATCTTTTATCTGGTTACCACGAGTGTCATTTTCCCAGTCATAGTATTCCATATGAATGGTCTTTGAGGCTTTATTAAGCTCTTTCAAAACATCGGGAAATTTTTCTTCCCCGTTTATGAGCAATTTTATAGTATTTTTGGACAGATATTCATTACCTACTTTATGTAAAAACCTCACCAATTCACTCATCTGGTCAAAGTCATCACCTGATTCTTCTAAATACGTTTGAGTCCGATCAATCAGTTTAGTTTTATAGTTCTTATCAAACTCGGCTTGAATTACTCTTGTTTTGCTAAGCGATCGTCTGTGCCTTAAATTTTGCCCAAAAGCATAATAAAAAATCATTCCAAAAAGCGGAATGATGATCACCAGCAAAAGATATCCCAGTGTTTTTGAAGTGGAAGGAGTGGATAGCAAAATTTTAATTATAGTATATACTATAGCAAATAAATAAATAAATATTGCCAGATAGATTAATATACTATTCACTATGAAATAATTAATTTAATTAAGTTCACTATTATAATCTAAATAAAATCTATCTGATTTCATCTTTTATCAGATAGATTTTATTAATACAATTAATGCATGCAGAACTAATTTACTTTAGCTGGTTTTAGCTTTTTCAACCTGAAACTAAATGTTATCTCAAATATTCCAATTGAAAACATAGCAAAGGCGGTCCAGAATACCACTGTCATTTGAGCTATTCCAGGATTCCATAATAGCATAAATGAAAACAGCAATCCTAAAATAGCAAATGCCATAATCCAGCCCCAACCTGAATTTTCATATTTCTTCAATTCTAAAGACCAGCTGATAGCCATTAAAGACCGAAATAATACACCAAAGCCAACCACAAAAGCTAATACTGTCAAACTGATGGCCAAATTTGAAACTAATATTAGTCCAACAATAAAATCCAGAATTCCCATAACAAGAGACCAACCCCAACTATCTATTGTGTCTTTATTAGTAATAGAATAGAAAATTTCAAGAACACCATTAAACAAGAATAAAATACTAAAATAAATAGCCAGAGTAACATAAGCTTCTAATGGTCGACTAATAATCATAAAACCCAAAATTAACAATGCCATACCAATGATAAGATGGAGATACCAATGCTTAACTGAGGATTGAAGTGTTTTTTTAAACTTTTCCATAGTAATTAATTTTATTTTTATAATCTGTTTGAAATAGTTATAGATAAATAATAATATTTTAAGGAGCCTATTAGTTCCATTCATGTTCTAAGAATTGTACAGAGACAATAGAGTAATGATTATCATATAGCGTATTTAATACACCTAACAATTCTGCCTGATCTTTCATTTCACCTTCAACGACTATGCATCCTTCTCCTTCCAATTTTAATGTCAGATTATTTAGAATAGTCAGATTTTGAAAGTCTCTTCCCTGAAATTTGATCCGATATCGAGCAGGATATTCGAACCTTATTTTTGGCATATTTATCACGATTTTTACTTTAGCAGTAATTAAAATTTGATCTGAGTTTTATCTAAAATTTTTTTAAAGTCTTTGTACAGACTTTCATCTCCATATTTAATATTTATGGTTGGTCATATAAATCATACTCAACTCTTACTTTTTATTTTCAATATAATTATAACGGTATGTGCCCATCAATTGAAATTACCTGGCCGCTAACTCTCTGTCCTGCTGGACTATCAAAGTAAAGTATGCACCCTGCAATATCCTCGGGGGGTATAAATGTACGCATTGAGTTTACTGAAAGAACATCTTTACGAACCTCTTCAATGCTTCGACCTTCAGCCTTAGCCCTCGCCTCTATTACTCTTTCCTGCCTATCACCGGAAATAGCCCCGGGACAGATGGCATTAACTCGAATATTGTAGGGGCCTACTTCTGCTGCAAGTGATTCATTAAGTCCAAGCACACCTCGCTTGGCTGCAGAATATGGTGTCCTGTTTGGAAAAGCATGTACTCCTCCTACCGAAGACATATTAATTATTAGTCCGCTTTTTTGTTTTTTCATACCTGGCAACACCCTGGCTATACAGGTGAATTGTGAAACTAGACCAATATTTAATACAGCACGAACCTGATCAGGAGTAACTTCTTCAATTGGAGCTGTAGGCCCGGCAATACCTGCATTATTTATCAATGTATCACAGCCTCCCAGGAACTCCAGTGCCTGATCCAGCCAGGAAATCAATTCCTCATCATTACCAACATCACATACTTCGGCCATTGCATCAGGATGCTTTTTTTTAAAGGCTTTAATTTTATCCTCCTGTATATCGCAGATTGCTACCTTAGCTCCAGTTTTCAGGTATTCCTCAGCGATTACCTTTCCAATTCCATCTGCTGCTGCGGTAATAAGAACTCTCTTAATACTCATCTTATTTAATTTTCAATTTTGAACTATTTATATAATTCTATTTTTTTTCTCCGGTCTTTCAGATTGGGTTCAAGCTCAATTCCTCAATTAATCCCGTAACCTATTGAAGAATCCGTTGATCACTTAAATCTTTACTTCCTCTGTAATGTCTGATCAAGGCTCCACGAAATTCTTTTATTTCGAGTTCAGCCAATGTATTCACGATCATATATTGAGTTGGCATATCTTCCCATCGTGCTTTCTTGAAAGAAATAGTTCCTTTTCCCTGAAAAACTTCTGAAACCTTGACATTGGGATTATCTGCAGGAGTAAGGACAGGATAAGAAACATCTGCCTTGCCCCACTCACCCGTTCTTGGCATATACTTATAGTGAAGCATGCCTAATTGCACATCCGGATCAACTGCTGGAGGAACTGGAATCTCGTCAAGGGAAACAGGTTTCATATCAGTGAGTTCCATATTGAAAAATTTATACCCCTGCCAACTTGCTTCCAGGCGAGTAGTATCATTAAACTCTATTGGATCAGGTAATTCACAATAAATTTTTGAAAACCCGATTTCTTCACGTCCTGAAAGGATAGGGTCAGCCATATTTTCCCATAACACAGTAAGAAAAGGCCCCATCGCCCGATCTTCTTTGCCTTCAAAAAGAACGTTAAAACTAACTCCAAGCATTTTATAACCACGACCTGCAAGCCATGGAATTCCTTTCATATCTGTAAGTCCGACAGTTACAACAGGTTCTCCAACAGGGCTAAACCCTTCAGGACAAAGTGCTGCAAGCTGATCTTCGTTCGATAAGAAATTAACTATCCAGTCTGTCTGTTTAGGCCATTCTTTATTCTCTTTAGCGAAATTTTTACCGTCTGGCCCCTGCCTAGGTCCGGTAGTCGGACCAAAATGAGTTGGCATCCGGTAGATCTTGCCAGGGATAAACTTATAGTTCCCTGAAATACACTCTTGTTTAATATCTGATTTCATTGATTTACTATATAAATGTCTATTGTATATTTTATTCTGATAGCTTGGGTTCATATCAAATTATCATACAAACGGCCTCAATCTGAAAGAAATTTAATGAATAGGGATAAGCGATAATTTCACTTATCCCTATGTTAGTTTTGATCATAACAACTGTTTATCATTACAATCATCCAACAATATTATCGAATACGCCCATTCGATCAGACATACAACTTCCAGCCCATATTCGATTACCATATTCTATAACAGTACAGGTAGCACCTAATGGCCCATAGTTTCCAGCAGGCATAAAGGTTATGGTATCCAAATTATCCGGATCTAATTTAAAGACCGCAAAAGGTGTATGAATGGGAACTCCCCATTTTGCACTGTGGATTTGAGCATATTCAAATGAGCCTCCATCTATGGTATGCACACAAGTGTACAGAAATTTACCATCAGCTGACCAACGAAGGTTATCCGGTGAACCGGGAAGAGAAACACGAATTAAACCAGGATCGTCGCTATTGCGATTAATTCTTGTAACACATGCTCCTGTTGATTCGTTGATCCAGATCTTGCTACCATCCTTATTGGTCGTAATGCCATTGGGCGAGGATAAAGATTCTGTACCAGGAAGAACTGTCCATTCTTTAGTTTTTGGATTCCACTCTTTTACCCACCCTACTGGTTTACCGGTCAACTGTTTCTTAGTTTGGCCGATTGGATCCCGAGGATCCGTCATGGCGGTGACTATCACGCCGCCAGTATCGGGCAGCCAGCATACAGCATCCGGCCAGCCATCTTCAGGAACAGTCAGGTTACCAACCCAGGTTAATTTTGGCTCATCACCGGCAACGTTAATCTCAAAAACTTCGACGGCATCACGCCCACCGTGGTTTACAACAAAGAGTTTAACTATATCTCCCTCTCTTGTACTGAGATCAAGGCCATGAGGACCAAACACACTCCAATCTGGAGGGGTACTGCCGGGATAGGTATCGAGATCTGCCTTGATGGCAATCTCTTCAGGCATAATTCTTCGGCCTGTTTCGGCATCAGCATCAAACAGGTGAAGGTATTGCTGAGTCAGTACCTGGTCTTTGAATCCTGCTGCATATACATTAAGACCACTACCTATGATCCAGTGTGTGTTGGGTAATAAAAGGAAATCTTCGACATTGTATGTACCAACAATCCATTTTACGTTGGCTTTCAACAGCCAATCTTCTACGGTAATCTTCTGAGCGTCGTTATGCATAATATTTTATTTATATTAGAATTATTTTAAAATATTTAAAGACCTCATATTAAAGACTTACTTTATAAACATTTCCTGCACCAGCGCCACCTATGTAAGCGGTATTTCCTGAAATCGCAACTGAAGATCGAGCCCAGTTTTTAGTATTGGATAATTCCAGTTTTCCTGTTGAGAATTCCATTCCTGTAGCTACTGTTTTTGTATCACCACTGGATAGGTCGATGGCTAATAACTGCCCTTTACCAGCTTCAACCACATATAGTTTACCATCAGCAATCGCTAATCCTTGTGGTGAGCTTAGTCCGTCTTTGATTACCTTAGGTTCAATAACCTGATTGTCATCCAGGATCTGGACAATTCTACCTCCCAGATCTTCACTCACATAAAGATCTCCATTATCATAGACCAGGCCAAAAGGTTGTTTAAGACCCTCAGCAAGAGTTGTTGCCTTATCTGGTGCGACAGGAGAAAAGCGTTTAACTGCACCACCGATTTCACAAAATATTATCATATCTTTTCGTGGAGCAATTGCATTAGTAGGGAATTTAAAATTAGCAAAATTAGCAATCATAGAATTTGTATTAGTATCCCATAACTTGACAAAGTTTTGAGACCAGCTACTGGTTACTACCTGATTACTATCATCACCATATGGACTTACTGTTAACATCCAACCAACATCTGTAGCCATCGTAATTCCTCTGACTGCATTGATAGCTACTCCCGTAGATGGATCAAATTCACGTATTGCAAAGGCATCGACCACTATCAAAGATTGTTCACCATTTTTCTCTAGTAAAGTAACTCCACCAGAAAGACCAAGACCCCCGGGTATTATAACTCGATGGCTGTCCATACCTGTGATCTCATGAACATAGCCATCGCCAGCACTTGTGTTGAATATACGGTCATCAGGTCCAAAACAGAAGTTATCAGTTGCCGGATAAGGAGTTTTAGCTACTAATTCAAAAGTGCGGTTCTCCCTGTTTACTTTATAAATGACACCAAGTGCAGCATCCATAACATGCAATTCACCCTTACTATTAAACTTTGCAGCAGATAAAATGGCTCCTTGTTTATCTCCCACCATAGTTGTTGCCCCGGTTTCCATATCAATTTGTATTGCTTCACCCGTTACCCAGGAAGATCCATACAATTTTCCATCGGGCCCGATATCCATTCCATTTGACATTCTCATGCCTTCGTCAGTAATCATTCTTGGCTCTTTATTACTATTTGGATAAATTTCATAAAGGTGAGAGTCTGCAAACTGACCACTAATGAAGATCCTGCCATCTTTTGTAATAGCAATACCATCATTTCCTAATTTGAGCTTTTCAGCAACACTTACTTTTCCATCAGTATCCATCACTCCAACCAGCCCGGTAGTAATCCAATTGAAAAACAGTCGCCCATCAGGGTGAAATGCCATATCATCAGTACCTCTTGATCCTTCAATCTTCTCCATTTCTCCTGTTTCAGGATCAACAATAAATGCAGCATCATGCCAGACACTACCAACATATAACTTATTATCAGGCCCCCAAATTATTCCATTACTACCTCGTAGTGGGCTAGCTTCGATCAGGACTTTGACGTTATCACTTACCTTTGATGGATTAATAGTTTTTACAGTTTCCATTTTTATATTTATTTATAAATTTTAATATCGTTAAATAGCTATTATATGATTTGTTACTCTATAGTTTATTTGATAGAATTCAGTTTATAAAACATTATTAAGGAGAATAAATGTGCATTTATATATCATTGCAATACTTTGAAAAATGCACATTTATCTTCTTAATTTAATTGATAAGATCCAGTGCCTTATCATAATGTCCCAACGCTTTGGCATAATGATTAGCAGCAGTATTTTCTTTACCACTTGAGTAATCATCAATGCTTTTTTTCAATTCATTATTTCCTTCATTGATCTCATCTGCAATTTTATTTGCAGCATCAATTTCAGCCTGATTCAAATGATCTAAACTCCTTTGGAACCAATCAAGCCCACTGTTCAAATGATTCAATGCTGATTTATCTTTGTGATCAGTAAATGAATGATCTGCCTTTTGAAACTGCCTGAAAGCTTTTGCCATGTCGACAGCCGATCTGTGCATTTGATACTTTTCTCCCATCATATTATTATTTTTAGTAAAACATATTATTATTTTTATAATCGTTATTTAACGATTGAAAATAAGTGTTTTGATTCATTGTTATCCAGATAATACTTATTAAGAAAGCATATTGAAATTATCTTGACTCAAAAGAAGACATAGGATGCAATATTACACGCTAACGGCTTCCGGTATATGCCTATGATTAGAATAAATGAATTTAGTTTCAGAACAATAAGTAATTTTCGAAAGTTATTGTGAGATAAAGTAAAATTCTCCTTTAAATCAATCTCTAAGTATCCCGGATCAATTAACCGGTCAGGATTTTCTTAAACTTTAAGAAATCGAAGCAGATATTAATTGGTATCCATTCATCATTAAGTTGATAAATGTAACAATCAATTGTTCTATGTTATTAAGCGAATAATTCTTGTGTTAATTATAGTGCAAGTTCATAATAAAACATTTTAGAGTCAATCACCCATTCGGGGGATAAATGGGGGATTTTATTTTGAAAAGGTCTTAATTAACTCAACACGAGAATGAACTCCTGATTTTTTAAAAATATTCTTCAGATGAGATTTAACTGTTTCTGTAGAAATATTAAAACTATCAGCTATTTCCTTATTTCGCAGTCCATCCTGAATAGCACGAATAATTTCTAATTCACGAACACTGAAATTATTTTCGAGGTCAGGTTGATTAATCATTGAATTATCTGTTCCAATTGATCCTGATTGTGAATCAGAACTAAATAAATTACTAATCCACCATGAGTGTCTTATATTATCCTTGTATAGTAAAAAATAAGGTTCCAATGGTTGAGCAAGCTCGATATATGGCCTTTTCATTCCATTTTTAACTGACAAATCTAACGCCTTATTCAAATGGGCAACAAATCCTTCAGTATTTTCAATTTTTGCACAACAAATAGCTTTTAATACTAAAATATCTACGAGATGATATGAATTATGATAATTATTTAGAATCAATTCTATCTGATTTAACTCATCTATGGCAGCCTTCGATTCTTCTACTTCCCCTTTAATGACAAGTATTTTTAATTTAGTTAAAAAAGGAACTTCAATTAAAAAATGAAATTCTGAAGGATGAGGTTCATTTCGATATCCATATGCCCATTTCAATAACTTCTCACTATTATTTTCTGAAAGTTCACTTCTATTCTCAGTTGACTCAGGAAGATCAGAAAATAGATTATTCCTGGTTTTTTGAATTAGATCTTTTAACTGGTCCAGAGTATCCTGTTGTTTATCAAAAAATCCAAAATATCTTTCCAAAATACTTTTAGCTATAAAAGAATCAATCATTATTCTATTTTGAATAATTGATTTTTGAGATGCTACTTGCCTGAATAATTCTAAGGCTGTTCTATATTCCCCTAACTGAAATGCAATATTACCAGCAAGATAGTTAGCCCATAAAAATGAATAATCATCATCAAGTTCTATCAAATTTGATCGATAAATATCTGCTATTTTTCTAGCCTCATATAAATCGCCCTTAAATAAATGCAGGAAAATCTTGATAGCTTCCAGATGATTTCTTTGAATCCAATTATTATGGATAAGGGCTATTCGTTCATTAAGCTTTTCGATGCCTTTTTCTCCCCTGCCAGACATTTGATAAGCCACCGATTCATAAAAGCAATGTTTATAATATAAAATCTGGTTAGATTCAAAATCAGCAATTTTAGTATTTAATAACTTTATAGCATTTTCCGGATTACAATTAATCCAAATTTCAATAAATGCCTTATATATATTAAGTTCATAAACATGGTCAGAATCTTCCGCTGAATTTTTTATCAATTCATCAAGGTCCTGAATAATTACTATCATTTTTTGAATATCAAAAATTTCACTTAGAAAATTTAAATACCCAAACAATAAAGAAATATTTTGTTCAAAATAATGCTTTGGAAAGGAATCTTTCCAGGTTTGGAATTTCCAATAATAATTAGATTTAACTTCCTTTTTTCTTACACGGTTTATCAGATTAACGGCACGATCATACTCTTTAGCATTGAGTGCATGATCGATCGCTTTGACAAAATCACCTTGCGTCTCTTGCCATTTACTCAATATGGAATACACCTCTAATTTTAATTCTCCAATTTCTTCATTATTATTTAGGAAGTGACTTTGAAAATAATGATGAACCCTATACCATTTGATATTTTTTTTCTCTGTCATGCTTAACATATGATTACCCAAGCTGATTTTAATTAATTTTTCAGATGATATTTCTAAAGAAAAAGAAAGATTATCAAATATATAATTTAGCAAACCATTGCTAAACCAACCGACAATTGAAGCTACCTTAAAACCAGTCAGTATAGATTTACTACCATAGTATTCAATTATATGATCATTAAAATAATTCACCAGATTAGATCTGTGCATATCCAGATCCAATGAATCAATATTATCAACTTTTGATTTTGGAATATTTGTTAAAATAAATTGAGACAATAAAGGCCAACCATTTGTATTTTCGTAGATTTTAAAAGCTAAATCATTTTCTTTTATATCAGGAAAATTTATCTGAACCAATTTCTTTAATTCATTTGTACTAAATTTTAATTCATTCATTCGTATCTCATCCATGTTTCCATAAAGCTTTAATTGATTCGTAATAATTGGAGGATCAATCCTGGTAATCACTATTAGTTGAACATTAGAAACTGGATTTTTTAAATATTCATTAATCAGATTATGAATCTCTTTGTTTTTAATAAAAAAATAATCATCTAAAATGATTTTAAATGGTTTATCTATTTCATTTAAAAAATTAAAAACTTCATCTTTGATCAATTCAAAATTCGGGAATTTAGATTGAGAAAAGTTCCTATATAATAGAGCACTATCTTTGGGAAATACCTTCTTAATACCTGTAATTAAATATTCGAAAAATACCTGTAAATTATTAAATTCATCATCCAGGGATAACCACAGAAATTTTAAATTTAAAGAATATATCCAATTAGAAATAAGTAATGATTTTCCGTATCCTGTTGGGGCAACTACTAATAATAGTGGCAGGCTTCTAGAATCCTCAAGTTTATTAACTAATTCAACTCTATCCAAATACCTTTTAGGCACTATTGGTGGGTTAAATTTCAATTTTATCATTAAATACTCTATTTAACTTATTAATCGGCTCGTTAAAATCTAAAATAAGTTAATAATTTATGATAATATATTAAGAAAAAATATCACTTAATCTTAAACTCATACCAAATCAAAAGCAAGCGCATACGAATAAAGCTGCATGGCATTATTTATTCTGAGTTTTCTGTTAATATTCTTTCGATGCTGCTCGACTGTACAACGGCTGATGAATAGTTGATCCCCGATTTCCCTGTTATTGTACCCCTCAATAACTAATTCAATGATCTCTTTTTCTCTGGGTGTCAGTTTTTCAAAATGCTTTATGTGACTTAATCGAAATTCTTCCTGCCTGATGATCCTCCTGATTTTATGATCCATGGGATTAGAATAATATGACGTTTTCATAGTTGACAATGGACATGGTAAAACATATTACTTTAACCATCATATTTCCAAAAATGAAAATATAGGATTTAGTTGTTATTAATATAAAAAAATTAAATTAAATATTAAAATAATTATATTGACAAATAATGAATGAGGGTTATTTTACTTCAGGATTTACCCATAAATGGCTATACCAATGCCAATTACCTTCTGTATCCTTTCCTGTAATAGTATAAAGTGTTCTACGCCTGTCGAGTATGGAGGATTTTGACTGAAGTGTTACATTAACTTGGCTACCGGATGAATCTTCCCGTATATCCAAATTACATTCACTACCCTGAATAAAACATTGAAAACTGCCCGTATCCAGTGAATCAGCTTGAATTTCAAGATTTAGCAAAGGTTTTGAACGATTACGGGTAATTACCAGACTGGAAGGTTCTTCATTAATTACAATCATGGGTTTCATCTTTGCCTTGGAGGAGAAACTGTTAATATCTGAATAGGATTCTGACATGGGGAATCTCGGGCAGGCCATCAAGTCTGTTCCCGAATAAATTACACCTGAATTTTGAGCAGCCGCACTTTTGAAACCGGATGCCCTGACAATTTCTTTCATTTTACCATCATACTCTCCAAAGGGATACGCAAATGTTACTGGTTCAATACCAAGATTGCTTTTAAATAACTTTTGAGAGTTGACTATTTCCTCCTCAAATTGAACATATCTTTCTTCTGTATCAAGGTTAAGAAAATACTGGTGACTATGTGTATGATTACCTATTTCTATTCCAGACTTATGAGCCTTACGAATCTGATCCCATGACATATAATCAGATCCACCAATGCTTTCAGTATTCACATACAAAGTGGCAGAAAATCCATATTTCTTTAATAGTGGCAACCCATTATTATAAAAACTTTCATATCCATCATCAATAGTCAGAACAGCTGTTTTCTTATTCGATTCTTCTGACTTTAAATAATCTATCGCATCAGAAAAATTTAGAACCTGGTAATCATTTTCTTTCAGATACTTAAGGTGGGCTTCAAAATCAGATAATGATATATTAGTAGAAGGAAACCTGCTATCGCCAAATCTATGGTATACAAAGCAAACAATATGCTTACCATCTTTTTTTTGGCCCATACCGGTTGACTTAGTTTCATTTTTAGTATTTCCGCTACTACATGAAAAAACTATTAAAAAGCACAAACAGACAATAAACCCTGAGTTAACGTGTGATAATATATTCTTCATTTATTCTGTAGTTATCATATTTTGTCAGGTTATTTTGCTCAATGATCAAATTGAGCTGATTAACATAAGCCATACCTCTTTCTGAATATCGGTTTAAATGGGGTAACAACTCCTGAATATTATCGGTATTTTTTCTCTTCTCCCTAAATTTTTTGTATGCAAATGATCTTCCAATAGTGACAAAATAATCATTAATGGACTGAGAAATATTATTATATTTTCTCAAATAAGCATTAGATCCTGCAGCAGCTATCCGTGGTTCTTCAGGATCGAATGACCAGATACCAAATAGATTGTTTGCCTCAGTAAAAAATCGAGAACTTCCCCACCCACTTTCCACTGCCGCCTGGGCAATAACGATACTCGTCGGATGGACATTCATTCGACTTATAAGATCATTCATATTATCAGCATCAAATTTCTCCATTTGAACCTCGTAAAAAGATGAATCTGACTGACTCCATTCATCTTTTTCTTTAAGTTCTTCTATTAAATTTCGATCTCTTTCAATAAAATATTTAGAAATCAAAATAGCAGGAAGCACTACCTGGATAAACTTCTCTTTTGATTGCTCAACTGATAGTTCAGTAAGCAACTCAATATTTTTGTACAATATCGGATCGACTATTGAATCTTTCGGTTCTATTATATCATCAGGGGAATTTACCTCAACTGAAATAGTCCTCAGTATCTTTTCTTCCTCCTTACACGATAAAAAGAAAAATATTAGAATCAGGAGTAAACTAAAGGATTTATTCATGGTTTGATGCTGTTCTACTTAAATATATTCAAATGTATCGAACGACTAAATAAAATCTTTATTTCATTTTCATAAATATGAAAGATTGATCTGCCTTGCTACCTGTTCTTTCACAATATAACAGATTTTTCAACACTTCAGATTATAGGCAAAAAACCACTCTACAGCTTTAAAATTTGCTATATTTAATATAAATCATCAACTAAAAATAATACCATGAATATTTTCGAAACAATAAGAGAAGATCATGAAAAACAGCGAACGCTTCTTGATATTTTAGTGAAAACGGAAGGTGATAGTGAAGGAAGGCGGGAGATCTTTGAAAAGATAGATAAAGAATTAATCAATCACGCGGAAGCTGAAGAAAAGTACTTTTATGTCCCGTTGATGCAAGCAGACATGACCAGGGATAAATCTCGTCACAGCATTGCTGAACATCATGACATTGAAGAGCTTGTTGAAGAACTGAGAGAAACTGATTTTAGTTCCCCGGGGTGGTTAGCTACGGCAAAAAAACTTAAACATCAGGTTATACACCATCTGGATGAAGAAGAGCACGAAGTTTTTCAAATGGCAGGCAAAGTATTAACTGACGCTCAAAAAAATGAACTCGCAGCATCTTTTAGAGAAATGAGAAACCGGTTGGATAGTAATTGATCTCAGAATTTCTGAAAATAAAAAGAATGAATTTAAAAATATTATCAGGCCAATAAAGGCCTGATAATTAATCTACTTCCTTGAATTTTTTATCACCGCACATTCTAACAATTCTGGGTTGAAATGTACCAATAATATCTACAAGGTCCTTTTGAGCATCCATAACATCATGTATATTTTTATAAGCCATTGGAGCTTCATCAAGCCCGGAGCCGATTACTTCTACACCTGCATTGGTAATGTAATTGCTCACACTTTTTGCATCAAGTGTATTTTTCGCTCTGGTACGTGACATGACTCTACCTGCACCATGAGAAGCAGAATTTACAGACGTGCTGTTTCCCTTTCCGCGAACGATGAACCCAGGCTCAGTCATGGTACCAGGAATAATTCCCAAGACTCCTTTACCTGCAGGAGTAGCACCTTTTCGATGAACAATGATCTCATTACCAAAATCATCTTGCTCTTTCCAGGCAAAATTATGATGGTTTTCAATCATAGCAATCGGATTTGCTCGAAGTCCTACAGCCATTCGTTCATGAATCTGATGATGACATGCTGAGGCATAATCACCTGCTAAATTCATTGCCAGCCAATACTCCTGCCCCTCCTCTGTATCAAGATCTAACCAGGCAAGATGTTTTGCCTCTTTTGGCAAATCACATTTTGACATAGCCAGCTTAGTATAATGATTTGCAATGGCAGCTCCCATCCCACGGGAACCTGAATGAGACAATACTGCTAAATATCTCCCTTCTGCCAGATTTAGTTCATTATCTGGTGAATTAATCGTCGTCACCCCAAATTCAACAAAATGGTTTCCTCCTCCTGATGACCCAATCTGAGATGCTGCCTTATCCTTAAGCTTTCGAATTACATCTATCTCTTTGAAAAGATTGCTATCCAAAATTTGATGATCTTTCGGCTTTTTAAAAGTCTCTCTACCAAAACGTGCATTATCGATCAACATCTTTTTGAGATCATTTTTTCTTTCTTCAATAACAGTATCTGAAATCTCATAAATTGACATGCACATTCTACAACCAATATCAACACCAACGCCATAAGGAATAATGGAATTTTCAGTAGCTAAAACACCACCAATTGGCAAACCATAGCCTTGATGAGCATCCGCCATTAAAGCTCCTGTTCTGGCTATTGGGAGTCGCATAGCAATCTCCATTTGTTTTAAGGCACCTTCTTCAATTCCATCAGCACCGTAAACTTTATAAGGGTCTGGAGTATCCTTCAATTGTAAAACCAGGTCAACCGGTTTTAATAATTCTTCAGCAGAACTCTTGAACCGATTATCTGATAAATATTTCACCGGATCATTTTTTAGATCAGTGAGTATATAATCTACCTCACTCTCAGACATTTCATCTTTCAGCGAATCGAGGGCATCTAATAATTCGCCAATAATCTTCCCTTCTGAAAAGCCCTGATTTTTAATGTATTCTCCTGTATATTTATTATTCTTCATTTTTCTTTATTTATTAAAGTACCCGTAAAGCGGGCACTTATAATCATCTAACTCCTGAAAAGATTTCTTTCAACTGATCTATCACCTGACCATTACCATTCAAGGTGATCTGACCAACCTTTTCAGCTATCTTTTCAACATATTCCATCTCTTTTAATTTAAAGAGCATTTCATTTTCATCCATAAGTTTTGCCGTATTTAACAAACTCCTGGTTGAAGCTGTTTCTTCTCTTCTGGAAATAACATTGGCTTGAGCCTGTTTCTGTGCAATAAGTACCTGGTTCATAATAGTCCTCATTTCACCGGGTAAAATCACATCTCTTAACCCTCCTCCTTTTACTTCTATACCAAGATCTCCTACTTTGCCATTTAGAAAATTAATAACATATTCAGTGATATTATCTCTATCTTCCAACAATTGATCTAAAGTCATTGAACCAATATACTCCCTCAAGGCAAACTGGATAAGGACGTAAAATTGCTTTTCAAAGTCCTTGTTATCAACAAGTGCTTTATTGATATCAGACACCTTATACTGAACGTAAAAGCTCACTCTTAAAGAGGCTTTATCTTTTGTCAGTATTTCTTGTCCTGAAACTTCCATTTGCTGTTGTCTCAAATCTACTTTTGAAACCATCACATCAATGGAATTCTTCCAGAAATAATATTCACCAGGTGGTAGAATTTTCTTCGCCTCACCATTAATGAATAATATTCCATTTTCATAAGAACTGACTTTACTCACTCTAATGTAAGGTACTAGTTCCGAACGTTTTAAAGCCAGAACATCAAGTTCTTTATCTATTTCAACCTTGCTAAGGTCAATTACCTTGAATTCATAATTTACAATTTCATTCCAATAAGCATATCTGCCCGGTTGCAAAACTTCATTGAAGTTTCCATTTTCATATTTCAAGACTATCTGATTATCACCTACATCTACAATATTTAGGCGTTTTTTTATCTCAGGCTCATTTAAATATAATTCCAGCGGATCAATAGGATAAAATCGCCTGGTCAGGTCGTATTGCTCAACTGACTCCCCAAAACTCAGCCAATGAGTACCCCGGCTGATAACACGTTGGAAATCGCCTTTTCTAAATACTAAACCAATTCTTCCGGCATTAATTCTAATCCTTTTCATGATTGTATAATTTTAAAATAAAAAATTCTAATAAATGAAAGTACCTTGATCACACCCACCGGTCAATGTGGAATTAAAAAGTCTATGATTAAAAGTAAACTGGTTTTATTGAGAGGATCAAAACATCAATGAGCTTTGACTGTCTTAATAAAAGCAGATTCCATTTAAATTCACAGAGATTTTAAATTCAGGACACCTCCCGGATTGTCATTTCATTCCGAAGACATACTCTGACAGGTGCGATCACAGGTTCTTTCAGCAAATTGTAATTAAGATCGGAACCTAAATTCCGGAGTGTTAACCAATTACACTACACCTAAGTGAAAATTAGGGGTGGGACTCGAACCCACAATTCAAAAGAGTTTGTTGTCTAAACCGCTCGACTACATTACGATTTACGCAATGGAGGGATTCGAACCCTCGTTCCACAAACATGGTGGGAATCATTATCACCAGAACACAGCATATCCTTACGGAAACTATGGAGCCATACAGAGACTCTCATCAGGTTATTCCGGTTAAACATTCCCCGCGCTTTTCACACTGTGAAAAGATCTTTTGTGCTGAAAGCACATTAATATTATCAAAGAACTATCTTGTGGGGAAAACAGGATTCGAACCTGCTCAGCCATAAAGCACCGGATTTACAGTCCGGCCCAACTCTCCAACTTTGGCGTTTCCCCTTTTATTATAACCCCTCCGCCATTTACGGAAGGGGCTTCCTGATCCCGGAATGTTTTTATCCCGTTTGATAATTCAAAAGTCGACACTTACTGCGCAATGTTTTTGCGTAATAATTTTTTTTTTCATTTTTTTATAGAAAAAATTTTTTATGCCAGTCACTAGAAATGCCCTGATCAGATACAAAACAATAGATAACTGCCTAAGAAACAGACAAAGAAGATGGACCTTAGATGACCTTATTGATACCTGCTCAGAGGCACTTTATGAATTTGAAGGAATTGATAAGGGTGTAAGCCGCCGAACTGTGCAAATGGACATTCAAATGATGCGAAGTGAGAAGCTAGGTTATAATGCACCAATAATCGTAGTAGACAGAAAGTATTATACATATGATGATCCAGATTATTCAATTACAAATATCCCGCTAACTGATAAAGATTTAAATAAACTCACAGAAGTCACAAACATCCTCAGACAATTCAAAGGATTCTCGCATTTCAAAGAGTTATCAGGAATGGTCCAAAAACTGGAAGACAAAATTCATGTATCCAAAACTAATGAACATCCTATCATTGATCTGGAAAAAAACGAAAATTTAAAAGGGCTGGAATATATTGATCCAATTTATCATTCTATATTAAACAAGAAGGTGCTGGAATTAGAGTATCAATCATTTAAGGCCAGAAAATCAAATACATTTTTCTTTCACCCCGCATTATTGAAAGAATTCAGAAACCGTTGGTTCGTTTTAGGTAAAAAAAATGAAAGATCTGGTTATGTTCTATTAGCACTAGACAGAATTAACGATTTGAAAATTACTAACAATAAAATCATCCAGTTCGATCAATCTGAAATTACTGATTTTTTTAAACATGTTATTGGTGTAAGTACCGGCGGACCATTACATGAAGTAATACTATTGATTGATCATAGCAATGCTCCTTATGTTCTAACAAAACCAATCCATCACAGTCAGGAGATAATCAGCAAATCTGATGAAGGAGTCACTATTAAGCTTCATTTACAATTAAATTTTGAGTTGGAACGAGAAATTCTAGGTTTTGGCGATCGTATTAAAGTACTTTCTCCCCCAAGGTTGAGATCAATAATTAAACAACGATTAAATCATTCAATAGATCTTTACAACACTGAACTAAATGAAAATAAGATTAAATATTATGATAAGAAGCTTGCGCAAAAAGGCACGTTAATTACAAATTTTGTTTATACCCGGAAGGAAATTGGTCGAATGGGAAGGCTTCTCCAAAATCTTTCTAATAACTCCGATAATAAAATTGATGATCTCTTTGAAAAGATCCCGGACATAAAAAAGATTGTCATTAACTTTAATTTTAATAAGATTTTAAATTCAATCAATTCAGAATTATCTCCCCTGTATGCAAAACTCACATTAAAGCCAAATGATGAAAGTTCAAAACTGGATTGGCATCAGGATGATGACCTTGAACGATATAATTTATCAGAAGACTATGTTAATAAGTGTTTAATTATTCGAATTCATCTTGATGACATCACCCTTGACAACGGTTGTATGATGGTTTTTCATGGTTCTCACAGAGAAAAATTGACAAAAGAAAAGATTGATTTAATTACAAAAAATAGCCTCCCAAGTCAAATTGAGGTAAATGCAGGAGGAATTCATATTTATAAACCCTATTTAATAAAAAAGCATAGCAAATCTTTTTCAAACAGAAACAGACGAGTTATTGAAATATTAATGGGCTGAAGAAATACTCATGACGTCTTCACTTTCCTTTTTAAATCATGCAACACCATATACAGACATGGTACAATTACCAGAATAATCGAAGTGGCGAAAATAATTCCAAATCCTAAAGAAATAGCCATTGGAATTAATTGATATGCCTGTCGGGAAGTTTCCAGAATTATGGGTGTCAGTCCCCCAAAAGTAGTTAAGGTAGTAAGAATAATTGGTCTAAATCTCCTTACCCCGGCATCACGGATCGCTTCATAAACATGCAGGTCTCCCCTGTTTTTATTTGCATGGTCGATCATAATCAATGAATCATTCACCACCACACCTGACAAGGCTATAACACCCATCAAACTTACCAGGGATAAATTATAACCCAGTAATATGTGTCCGATAACTGCTCCTACTATTCCAAAGGGGATTGCCAGCATAACAATCAAAGGTTGCGAATAACTATTCAATGCTACTGCCAGTAGACAATAGATCACCATCATCGCGATTAAAAATCCTGACCATAAAGCTTCAGTAGATTCCCTCATATCTGCCTGACTACCTTCAAAACTCCAGGTTATTCCCGGAAAATCTGCTCTGAGCTGTGGCAATACCTCAGTATTGATCGATTCCAGTACACGAGTTTGAGCGCTGGCTGGTTCAATATCCATTCCGACAGAAATAATCCGTTTCCCATCTCTGCGATTAATGTTGGTAAAGGTCTCACCCCTATTTACCTTAACTACATTTAGTAAGGGTACTTCCGTTCCATCCTGAGTACGGATAATAAAATCTTCAAGATTATTCATATCCATTCGCTCTTGTCTAGGCAGCTTGACACGCACTTCAGTTTCGTTAATTCCTCTCAACTGTCTGATGGCTAATGCTCCGAAAAATGCATCTCGTACTTGTTGCCCCACTATTGCTGGTGTCAATCCGAGACTTCTTCCTTCAGGTAGCAATTCAAAACCAAGCTGCACCTTTCCCTTATTGTAATTATCACTGATATCACGGGTTTCTTTAAATTCTTCCATCCGCTCTACAAAAGCCTGGCTGGCTTTTTCCAGAACTGCCACATCAGTATGGCTCAGGTCAACGCTAATGTCCTGTCTCCATCCTCCCGGCCCTCGTTCAGCTTCGAAAGTGATCTGATCAACACCTTCAATATCACCAATGTTATCCCGCCACAATTCAATAACTTCCTTAGCCGACATATCTCTTTCATCAGGTGGCTTCATTACGATCTCTACGTCGATAAAATTACTCCCTCTGACATTTGTCTTTACTCCATCAGCCACTTCATACAGATTGTGTTTTTCAAACATCTTAAATGTATTGTCGGTGATCTCAAGTGCAGTTTCAGCAGCCTGGAATGAAGTTGTTCCAACCGGAAGCCTCACTCCAGCCTCTATTTCATTAGCAGCGTCCTCAGGCATCATTACCATCCCCATATGATCACTATATCCGAAACCTCCAATAACTACTAGTAATGCTAAAGCGATGCTCAGGGTGATATATCTGTTTTTAAGGCTACTGTCGAGAAATGGCCTGTAACGGTTTTCAACAAAATAGGTAAATGAATCAGCTATCTTTTGTTGCCATCCTTCTAATTTTTTAACTAAAGCAGGCTTTTTGTCTTTTGGCTTATGTGAAACGTGAGAAGGTAAGATAAATAAAGCCTCAAATAAAGATACAATCAATACGACAATCACCACCACAGGCAAAGGCCACCAGTATTTACCCGTTCTTCCCGGAATGAATAAAAGAGGAATAAAAGCTACTATCGTAGTGATTATACTGAATATCACTGGCCGTGACACATCTTTGGCACCAGCGATAGCCGCATCCAGAAAATTATAACCTTTCTGCCTGTATTCATAGATATTTTCCCCTACTACAACCGCATCATCAACAACAATTCCCAATACAATCAAAAATCCAAACATGGATATCATATTGACACTAATATCCAGTGATGGCAAAAAGATCATTCCCCCGATAAATGAAATTGCCATTCCCATCATTACCCAGAAAGCCAGGCGATATTCAAGAAACAAACCTAAAATGACCAGAACAATGACAATTGCATAAAGACCATTTTCTGTTAGCAATGAAAGCCTTTGGCGATAATCCTGGGCCCGGTTACTATCAATCCTGACATTGACTCCCTCCGGCAAGGTATTTTCAAAATCAGCCAGAATATTTTTAACAATATCTTCTATTTCAAGAGGTGACTGATCTCCTATTCGAAAAACCTGAAGATCTACCGTGTTTTGCCTATTAAACTGACCATGAAAGCCTGTTTCTTCAAAACCATCTTCAATTTTGGCTATATCTCTCAATTTAATTGTTGCTCCGGACTCAGATGCGATAACATCAACATTCCCAAACTCCTCGGCCCAGAGTTTTCTTTCTTCCAGTCTCAATAAAATTTCTCCGGATTGGGTTTCAAGTGCCCCGGCAGGAACATCAGAACTCGATGCCCTGATGATATTGGCAACCTGTCCTAAAGTAAGGTTATATTCCCGCAAAATATTCCGGGGAATTTCAATATGAGTTACAAATTCAGGTACATTTCCAATCTCAACCTGGGTTATTTCATCGTTACTTAACAATCTATTTCGAAGTCTTTCTGCAATTTGCCTTAGTGTCCAGACATCTACCTCACCAAACAATCCAATCTCTAAAACATCTCTTTGCTGGGATTCCAGACTTACCTGTGGTTGTTCGATATCATCCGGAAAGGTTTGAATTCTGCTCACCGCCTGATCAATATCCTGAAATGCTTTCATCCTGTCAGTGCCGATAACCAATTCAACTGAAACGGTTCCTGAACCTTCATAAGCAGTAGAGGTGATTTCTTTTATTCCCTGAACACCCTTTATCGTTTCTTCGACTGGTAAAAGAATTCCCTGTTCTACTTCTGTGGGTGCGGCACCGGGATATACTACACTGACATTCACTATATCCAATTGAAATTGAGGATAAACTTCTTTTTGAATAGTGTACATAGTATAGATACCACCACCCAATAAGATAAACATGATTAGATTAGCGATTATCGGATTTTTAGCCATATAAGCTATTGGCCCGCTATTCAGATTCTTATCTATATTTTGATTTCCTTCCTTCATCCGCTATTTCAATTCAGTTACCGAGGTATCTTTTCCTGCTTCCTCTTTGACTCGCAATTTTGACCCTTCGACTACAGTGGAAATATTAGTAGTGACGACCTTATCACCATCCTCAAGACCATTAGAAATGTAAGCATATTTAGAATCTTGCAAAATCACTTCTGCTTCTTTGATCTTCAATTCCCCATCTTCCATAACCCAGACTGTATTCTCTTTTCTTAAATAATCCCTGTTAAGTCTGACCACATCTTTTATCTCATTGGCCTGTATTTGAACCTCAACGAAAGAACCTATAAGTAAAGGATCTTCCACTGGTTTTCCAGCTTCATACCCTAGCGGATCATCTACGGTAATTAATACCCTGGCCAAACGCGTTTCATTATTTAAGGCCCCGATTAGTTTATAAAGTTTTCCCTTTCTGTTAATCACACCTCCCGAACTACTTTTGATTTCTACTGTAGAAGCAGCCTGGTCATCATCTCCGGGAAACCTGAGATATCTTACCTTATTAACCGGAATATTGGCGACAATCCAATATTCTTCCACTCCTACCAACCTGCCCAGGTTATCACCTGGAGAAACCATAGACCCTTTGTTCGCATTCCTGTCTATAATTTGCGCATCAAACGGAGCTTTAATTGAAGTACTTATTAAATCTTCCCGAGCCTGCTTAACAGCGGCTTCAGCAGCGGCAACATTAGCTTTGGCTATCTCAAGCTGAGGTTCACGCAGTACAAGGGATTTATTTTCCGGAGACATATCTTCCCCTATCAGTTCATAATCTTTTTCAGCAACATCCTGGCGACCTTTTTCAATTGCGAGGTTAGCTTTAGCCAGTTTCAAATCACTTTTTCGAAGCATCAGATTATTTTCAAAATCAGCAGGGTCGATCTGAACAAGAAGCTCTCCCTTTCTGACAAATGTCCCAGGTGTAAATTTATCGGACATAGAAACTATAAGTCCCCGCACCTCAGGGCTTATGATGATATCTTTGGATCCCTGTACTGTTCCGGTGGCCACTACTACCGGGTTAAAATCACCTCTTTCAACATCCTCTACATTAACCAGCATGGCAGTTTTTTTAGTGGCTCCTTCTTTCTCAGCTTCGGGCTCTGTTAAAAAAATAACCACAGTAGTCACTACTGCTGCTACCAGAATTACTATTGATATTAATATCGTTTTCTTTTTCGTCATCTAAAGTTGTTCTTCTTCAAGTTCTGATTCTCTATCTGTTTCAAACCCACCAGCAAGAGCCCTGTATAAACCTACTCGAATTTCTAATAACTGTAATTTTGCATTGATAAGATCTCTTCTTAATTGTTGTTCCTGGTTTATTGCTACTAAAACATCCAGATAAGGCAATGAACCGTTAAGGTATTCATATCTCAACTGCCCAATTGTTTTTTGAAGCAGATCTATCTGATTTTCTATCAATGAAATGTTTTCTATTTGCTTTTGTTCTCTAATTAATGAGTTTTCTATTTCCTGAAAGGCTGTAAGAACAACATTTGCGTAGTTGTTTACCTGTTGCTGCCTCACTGCCTCATTTCTGTCAACCTCAGCCTGTAGTCGCCCTCCATAAAATAAAGGAGCCAGCAAACTACCGGTTACTGCAACTGCCTGATTCTGAAACAAATTTTCAAAAGTATTCGATCGTATTGCCGCCGTTAATGAAAATTGAAGCCTGGGATATTTATTACTGATCGCTGCTGCCAGATCCCGATCGGAAGCCTGAAGATTGAAATAGGCACTTTGAACATCAGGCCGCCTGTTTACCAGTTTTAGTGGAACCCCTGTACTCGGCAATTCAGGAAGTTCAGGAAGCGAAGAACTAATACTATCAACAGTCCCTTCCGGTGGCTGCCCAAGTAATACGGATAATTGATTTTGTAAAGTATATATCTGCGTTTCTATAAATACCTTTTGAGCTTTCGTCGACTCGATCAACTGCTTCTGCCTGAGTATATCCACTCCTTTTACTTGTCCACTTGCAAATCTTGCCCGGATCAGTGCGAGGACTTTTTCATTAGTAGCTATTTGATTCTTTATTAATTTGTACTGCTGGTTCCAGGCTTTTAATCTGAACCAATTCAAAGTTATCTGTGAAGAAAGCGTTATTGCAGCTGTTTTATAGTCATAATAAGATGCTTTAAACCGGTATTCTTCAGCATGGATACTATATCTTATTCTTCCCCACAGGTCGAGCTCATAATTGGCTCCAAGAGAAAGCTGCGTATTCTCACCACCAACGAAATCAGGCTCCGGTCGGCTAATACCACTTCGTAATTGCAAATCAATTTGTGGCAAAACACCAGCATTAACAACAGCTACTGATGCTCTTGATTCGATTAGTTGATACCAGACAGTCTTTAATGACAAATTATCCTCCAGGGCTGAGTCAATCAATATATTTAAAGTGTCATCATTAAAGGCTGTCCACCAACGATCGGGTTGAAGAGAATCACCGGAAACCGTAAAGCTTTCTAAACTATCGTAAGGGAGATCTACTTTGGCAACTTTAGGTGAGCAACTTTGAAAAACAAAAAAGACTGTGAAGAGACTGAAAAATACAGTTCCTTTTAAAAAAGTTGATATTTTTATTTGGGGGCATTTCAAATTTTGAAGATTAATAGAAACCCAGATTTCTTTAATACAGATACACTTTTAATTTAAGTTATTTATAGATACGATAAAAATTATTTCAACCTGATTACAAGTCTTTTTACTTAATCATAACCATGTTAAAATTGAATTGTTTAAAATCATCAATGAGCTAATTATAGAGGAATTAATTAAAAATTCAGATTTCATAGTATCCTTTAATAGAGGTAAAATATTATATTTGCCTGCTTATTTTATTTTACATCATGGGAAGAGCATTTGAATTCAGAAAAGAGCGAAAACTAAAGCGCTGGGGCCACATGGCCAAAACATTTACCCGTATTGGTAAAGACATTGTAATTGCAGTAAAAGCAGGTGGCCCGGATCCGGAGACCAATGCAAAGCTCAGAGCTGTAATACAAAACGCCAAGGCTGCAAATATGCCGAAGGATAATGTTGAAAGGGCTATAAAACGGGCTTCATCTAAAGAACAAGGTGATTATAAAGAGGTATTATTTGAGGGTTACGCACCGCATGGTATTGCTGTGCTGGTTGAAGCGGCTACTGATAATAATAATCGTACTGTAGCCAATATAAGAAGCTATTTTAACAAAGTAGATGGCAGCCTGGGGACTTCAGGATCGGTAGAATTCATGTTCGATCACTCATGCCATTTCAGAGTTGAAAAAGAAGGAATTGACATTGAAGAACTTGAATTGGAAATGATCGATTACGGTGCTGAAGAGATCTTTGATGATGAGGAAGGAATAATGATCTACGGATCATTCGAAAGCTTTGGTGCAATACAAAAGGCGCTTGAAGAAAAAGGAATCGAGATCTTATCATCCGGATTTGAACGTATTCCTAATGTGACCAAAAAACTTAATGAAGAACAAACTGCTGATGTCGATAAACTATTGGAGAAGCTAGAAGAAGACGATGACGTGCAGAATGTTTATCACAATATG
Organism: Mangrovivirga halotolerans; assembly: GCF_026241165.1. Classification (GTDB taxonomy): domain Bacteria; phylum Bacteroidota; class Bacteroidia; order Cytophagales; family Cyclobacteriaceae; genus Mangrovivirga; species Mangrovivirga halotolerans. The sequence continues at coordinate 464,883 of NZ_JAPFQN010000005.1, forward strand.
GCTTAAGAAATAAAAATATGAAGAAATAATAAAGGCGCTGAATTCAGCGCCTTTTTTCGTGTCCCATAATTTTACAATCGAATAAATCTCAAAATAACAATCTCACCATTTACTTCACACCTCACTGAATAAACTCCCGGATTTAGTGAAGTAATATCAAGTGTAAAGTTTTTAAGGTTAGTTTGCATTACGATCTTGCCAGATTCGTCTAAGATTGCCACCAAACTATTTTCTTCAACCTCCTTAAAGGTTATAAAGTCTTCAGAAGCAGGATTCGGATAAATGATGGAATTGTTTAAATTATAATCAACAAAGATTTCATCCGATCTTCCAAAACAACCATTTAAGTATTGAATTTCACCTGAGTAATACCCTCCTTCACTAATTTCTAATACTGGATTCGATTCGTTTTCAATTAGATTATTATTCTTGTACCAGTTAAATTTTGGAGAATAATAAACGTTATCCGTAATACTATTCAGATCAATAAGCAGGGAATCTCCATTTTTAATTAAAACTGGTATTGGGGCGCTTAGCAAATAGTTTATGGTGAAAGGTTGAGAATAATTAGTCCAGCAGCCATTACTAAATGAAGACCTCACTTTATATTCTCCAGTATCTGAAACAATAATTGCATTAGAGGTTTCTCCATTATTCCATTCAAATATTTGGCCTGATTCAATTACATAATTTGAATCTAATGATAATTGAAGTTCTTCATTTTCACATAATCTTTTCGTTCCTTCCTTATCTAATTCAGGAATAAGTGGTGTTTTCAATTTTTCAGCGACAACCGGGTCTGAATACTCACTCCAACAACCTTCATTAAATGAAACCCTGACTTTATATTCACCATCCCAATTTACTGGCATTGACCTTATTTTAGTATATCCCACATCTCCCGGGTAAACCCATTCTGTATAAAAATGAAAATCAGGATAGTACACATCACTATATGAATTTTCAATATTTATTTTCACATATTCATTGTCACATACCTGCAAATCACCAGTTTTATCCAATATTGGTTTCTCGGGTAGTGGTGCCTTGTTTACAGTTACAAAATCGGCATATTCACTCCAGCAAACACCATCCATTGATACACGAACAGTATATTTTGCATTTCTGTCAGCAATAATCTCACTCTCATTTGACCCTGTGTTCCACTGATAAAAATTATAATTTTTATCAAGTTTTAAGTTCACCTCTTCATTTTCACAAACCAACACCTCATTATTCGTAGCTATAATAACTGGCTTGGCAATTTGGTCTCCTAAATAAATGTTTTTAGTAATTGAAAAAGTATCACTACCATATATTGCGTTTAATCTAACAGAAAAATTTCCGGAAGAAGCATATTCATGCACCGGTGCAGATTTAACACTAGAGTTACCATCACCAAAATCCCATTCCCAGGATATTCCCTCAATATCATTTTGATTGTGCTCAAAGGCAACTACATGATTATTACAATCCAAGTAATAATCAAAATCAAGATTTAAACTATCAACTACTATAGGTTCATACTCCGGTATGGAAAGTTTAAACTTAAATTTCAACTCGTGATAAATAGCTGGTGAAGATTTTCTGGCCACACGAATAATCCCTTCAAATTCCCTCCCGATATCATAGGAATTTTTATTTACTTTTTCCTTAAAAAAGTTTGAATACCCGAAAGTATTTAAATAATGCGAAATTACTTGAGTATAAATAGAATCCTTACTATCGATAATTATTACATTATCCCACCCTGCATAGATATCAACAGGTATCGAAGAAAAATCTGTTATTCCAGAGGTATCAAATTCTGTAAATTTCTGGCCATTAATCTGGATACTAGACAATAAATCATCCTTCAACAAGTTCTCAGTATTTACTAATGGTTCAGGTTTACGGGCTATAAATTTAAAAGATGTAATATATTTTGAATCTTGATTTTCAATTATAATTCTGGAAGTATCAGATTTATCAGGTACTATAAAATATAATTCAAACTCAGATAATTGTTTAAAATCGACTGCATTACTATCCAAAGATAAAGATTTGACTGGAGTATAGGATTCTATATCCAGATAAACAGTATCACCCCAATATCCATACATGTCTTGATTTTCTATAATTCTAAGGCCCGAAGATTGAAGACCAATTATCCCATTATTTTTTCCCTTAGTATATATTTGTAGTTCACCGGCCATTTGCCCTTTTTGAAAAGACCAGTATCTTCTAGCCAATGGTATCGTTCTGTCAAAAGCCACTGCTTTACCAGCCACAGTTATATCAAAAACATCATTTATTAAAGTATCCATTAATTCATAATAAATCCCTTCTAATAAATAAGCTGGCCCATAATACTGATAATCTTTTATAGGTTCGATAGCTCCATAAGGACCATCAACAATAAGTGAGTCTTTAGTTTCCACAATACCCTCACTAAACTCAAAAATTAATTTACCGGTAGATGAATTTTCGGGAATTCTTAGTTTCAGAAAATGATCTGATTGTTGCTCTATTGGAATATTAAGGTTATTCAGCGAAATACTATTTAGAGATTCAAACCCATTTCCATTTACATATATTATTGCGCTATCACTTACGTTTTTTGGATAGAAGTCATCTACTGAAGGTTCATTTAATTGTTTAATAACTAATGTATAATCATTGACCACAATTTGGCCTATTTCACCACATGCCTCAGTGTCATCGATCCACGAATTAGCAAGTTCATGGCTTTTAGACACAAGGACTCTCATTAAAATTGAATCCCCTGCATTAACTGTTTCAGGTACAGTCAAATTAAAATAAGACATCTTCGGTAAATTAGACTTCAAGACAATTTCATTTTCACTAAACTGACCATCGCCATTCCAGTCTATAACTACAAAAGTCCAAAAATCTTCTATTGGTGCACTACAATTAGACTTCCAAACCTCTAATGGCAACTTATGTCCTGCAGATACATTAATTGGCTGCGATTTTAAGTCCCTATACAGTTTACAACTGGCTTCGTTTAACTTTTCAAAGTTGCCTAACCGGACTTTAGATATACCCACTTGTAATTCAGGATTATATAAAAGTCCTTGTTGCTCACAATACTGATCTATTATATCAAGGTATATATCAGTCTCCGTGGTGCCTTTGAAGTCTTCTATAGAAATAAAGCCTGATTTTATCGTCTCATCAAAATCAGGAATCTGCACTGTAACCTGCAGTATACCTAATGAATCTACTTCATTAACAGTAAAGTCATAAGATCTATTTCCGATATATATATTTTTAAATATATCCTTATTTTTGTCCTCAGCACTTACATAAATATCAAAATTACTAGAATAAGAAGCCCTGGTTGTACTTATACTATCAATGTTTAAATTGTACCAATCTCTGCCATTAAATCTCATTAGCTCAGCTTGGACTGATTTATCACCAAAAATCAGAGATAAAACCGGTCTATTAATATTCTTATATAGAACATTAGGCAAATCAAATATTAGCTTGTCATTACCTAGAATTTGGTAATTACTAACCTCAATACCTTCAATAATTACATTATCAATTTTATCGAAATTTTTACCATAGACAATGAAACTAGAATCATAATCTACTCCTGTAATACTAACATCAAGTAAACTATTATTTACAATCTTAAATTCTTTATCCCATTGAAATTGTTCTCCGTTTCCATAATATGAAACCTTGCCATCTTTTAAACCGGATGGTATTAAGATTTTATATTTATTATAATGCTCCGTGGTAAATAATGCATTCTGTTCTCCAACTAGAATACTATCAATTAGACTTAAATGTGATCCTGTTAAATATACTATAGATCCAGAATTTACTGTATAAGTTGATGCTGATTCTATTACAGGTACAGGCTTATTAAAATAGGTAATAGTATCACTCGTATAATAAACAGAATCACCATAATAAAATTTAAGAACTCCACTTTGCAACCCTTCTTCTACTAAATATCGGAAGTTGTTGTATTTATCATAAATATAACCGGGAAAACTATTACCAAAATCAACTATCGTAGTATTATTTAATCTAATAGAATCTAATTCCGATCCAAAGCTACCTTTAATATTAACATAAGAGTCCGGACTCCAAACTGCTGGTTCGACACTGGAAAGATAGAAACGCTTGGGTTGAATTTCGCGAGAACTATTAATTATACTATCAGAGATCGTTTCGCCATAGTAATTTGTATGATACAATTTCCCTGAACCGGATTGATAGAATATTGATAACTTAGAAGGGTTATTATCTATTATCATTTCATTTTGACCCTCATAATAAGGATCGGGATTGGTAGACCCTATCAGTGCTTTAGCCCGGTACCCTGTTTCTATGAGCCTTTCACCAAATGCAATAATAGTATCTCCAGAAATGGGGTTTAAATTAAAAATATAATCAATATTTGGGGGAGGATTAATTATTAACTTTTCTTTCGAATTGATAACAATTCCGGATTTGGTAATTATTTTAACTAAACCTGATTTTGTGTTTTCTGGAATTGTTAAAAGAATTTCATTTTCAGATTGAAGTGAATAGGAAACATTTTGATCTCCTATTAATACTTTCTTAATATTCTTAAAATGTTCTCCTTTTATTTCCACATAACTGCCATAACTGGCATGGTAATCCTGGAAATAGTCTTTTTCTAAAGTATTATAATTAAGATGATACGGATCATAAAAAAAACCCTGTACACGAGAAATAACAGGAAGAGATGACATCCTTAAGGTGAGCGTAGTCACTTGTACATTATTTACGTCATAAAAGGTTAATTTTGCATAATAGCTGTAATCATTTCTGGGTATAGAAAAGTTGAAAATAGAATCTCCTATTATCTCATAATCTTTAAATTCATTTGTATTAATTTGAGTTATTTCAACATGATGAATACTATCTAAATTCTGTCCTTTGAAAGAATAATTGTGATCATAAAATAATTCACTATCAAAATAAGAATATTCTAATTTTACAAAGTCTTTAACGTATAAAGGATAACTTGTAGTCGAATCACCCCAATGAAAATTTATAAAATTTGAATCTACATCATATGGAATTCTAATTTCTAATAAGCCATCATCATATATCTCATATAACGGCAATTTGCCCCCCACATCAATATTTGTAATTGAAGAGAAGTTTTTTCCATAAGCAAAAATAGCATTTTGGTAGTAAACAGTGTCTTTTGAGAGACTATCAATTACAACAGGGTGCTCAGGCTGTTCAAAGGATAAATTTTCGTTCTTAAACAACTTAAAATCACCAAATACCTTAAATGCTGTATTTTCAGAAATCACAGAAGATCTACCTCTGATTTTACCAGAAGTTTCTACATCATAATTTGAAATAGAATAAGATAAATCCTTTTCTAACTTTAAAATACCTGCTGACCCATCGATATAAATCAAGGAAGAATTTATGAAGAATATTTCATCAAAAAACCCAAAAGGTTTAATAAATGAGGAATTGATACCACCATTACCTGATAAACTTGCTTTATATATTCCATAGGATGAATAAAATTCATATTCCCCCAGAATAATCATTTCATCTTTATTTATTAAAGAAATATCAGTTGCTTCTCCAGGAAAATAATTTTTGACCCAACTATGGCCTCCATCTTCAGTTTTTAGTAAACATTTATCTCCTCCGATATATCCGATTTTATCGTTATAAAACTCAATCGAATTTAAATCTTTTCGCAAAATATGTAATTTCCTGTCCCAGGTTTCTCCACCATCTAAAGAAGTTAATATTATTCCATCTTCACCAACAGCAATAATCGAATCTTTTGATAGTATTTCAAGATCATTTATGTTAGTTATTATATAAGAAGGTTGGTTTTCAGCTCTTTTATAGTGTACTCTTTCCAAAGTTTTTCCGGCATCATTAGTTTTAAAAATAACTTCAGCATCATATTTACCAAGTCTTCCATATATAAAACCTATAGAATCATTTAGAAATTCAAATTTAAAACGATTTGTAGTAGAATAATAGCTTGTATCGGTATACCATGGTGAAGTTCTCTCCGGAAAATAAGGTATTAAATCCCAATTAATACCACCATCAATAGTCTTATATACCCCCTCATGACTTGCTGCAAATCCCAGTTGATCATTAATGAATTTTAATTCTGTAATAGCAAATTCATCATTTATCCTCCCTATCTCCTTCCATTGTGCATTAATTGAAAAAGAAAATATAAGAGTATAAAATCCTATTAGTAATAATTTCGCCCTATTCATTCTATTGGTTGATAATCAAAAAAATAATAACTCAAAAAATCCTGACAAAGATCAGAAAACCATACATCAAATCAAAAAATATCTGATCAAATACTTACCAGTTCATCAATCTCTACCTGGTAATCGGCCTGTAGATCCTCATGAAGCTTTTTCTTTACTTTATTGATTCTTACCAATAGACGCTCATACATATTGAACAGGGCTGTATACCCTCTGATATCCAACCCGGAGTCTTTGATTGATTTTGCAAAATAAATGAGTATCTCTATCTCGGTTTGCTTATTCCCAGAATATCTAACGTACTTGTTGAGGTTTCGCTGGATTTTCCTGAGACTTTTTTTAGCATAATAAATATGCGATCTGTTTATCTCCGAGATCTCATCATCGATCGTTTCCTTTATCAGATTAATATATCCCTGTTCGTCAGCTGCTTCAAAAAGCAAATAGGTTAAGAGCTCTTTGTTATCCTTTTTAAATCGGGCTAACCGAAGGCAAATTTCAAATAATTCTTGTGGGTCCCGGGTTATTAATTCTTTTTTTATTTGGGCTAATGATGCAGGTTTCATTTTTCAAAGATAAGGATTCAGTTATTATCCATTGGGTTTCCCAAAGGTAAATATCCCTCCTATCCTTAAAATCAAAGTAAATACAGCAGCTAATGATCCGATCAATGCATTGATGTCATTGAGAAAACTAACCTCTCCAAAGCTTATGAAAACTATTAAACTGATTACAACCAGAAATAATACAGTTGAAGTAGTACTCCACAATCCTCCTTTACGTTTTTCCAGCTCTCTTGCAAGGGCTTCATCGCTATCTACCTTAGATAAAACAAAGTTTGTAAAGCTTTCATTCATTAATCTGAGTGAATGATCATAAACTAAAACTCCTTTATGCAAGAGATCTATTATTCCATCCACGTTATTTGTATTGACAAATTTGTCTTTTGCTATATCATAGACGGTGTATCGTTCTTCCTTAGTGAGTGAATTCCAAATAGAAAAATAGTACGGATAGGCTATCTCCTGGATTAACAATATTTGATGTTCGGGAGAAATATCATTGTTCAAAGGACCTTTTTTAAAAGCTTCATTTATTTTAAACAAATATCTACCATGATCGAGTTCAGCCTTTAATAATTTGTTGTTTGATTCAAATTGTGAATTATACTCAAAAGGAATTGTCAACCGGTAAAATCCTCCAAGAAGATGCAGCCACATTTTATAATCAATTTTATAACGGGCTATTTCATTTCGCTTCTCAATAAATGCATCATCTCCTTTCTTGATCGAACCTTCTAATCTTCTAATCGACCCCTCATAAAAGTCATATATCTTAGCAGGACTAATTTCAGAAGATATAATAACACGGATGTTAGGGTTATCGACAAGCCTTTCCAAAATTCGCAATTTGATTTTGTTAAATTCCAAATCATTATATCCAAACTCAAAATGCTCTATGAAAATCATAATCCAATTGTCCTGATCCCCTGTTTTTTCATCTAGAGTTAACTCAAGGCTTTTTGTTCTTTTCGCATCTTCTTTAAAGAATAATGATAAAGATTCAGCATTAAGTTTTAGGGTTAAAGGATCGAGATTTAAATTTTTCAATTCCAGAAAATCAAGGCAATAGAATTCATCATTCTTCCAACTTTTAAAATTATTTCTAATTTCAAAAATATGTGAAGCATTGACTCCAGTTAGCATGGTATTATTAAATGAATTGGGACCAGGTGTGTTTTGATTAAATAATACCTTCAATCTTTCTGCTACATATCCTAATTTTTGCCTGGGCACCAGGTTATCAGCATAATTCTTAAAATCCAGGCCGAATATTTTCAAGCAGGCAAAATGATTAAGGTTATGTATAAAAAATACTATAATTATAATACCACTAATTATTATTAAAGCACTATTTCCAAAGCTAGATATAAACCCCGAAAATGTAATTCCTTTCACGTCTGATTTGGAACTTGAAACAATACTGTTTTTCCCGGTAAAAGCAGTGGTAACAGAAGAGTATTCATTAAACTTTATTCGTATAATTTTATAAAGCTGATTGAATATATTACTAAAATGAGGTTGAAATAAATCTGAAGTATTTTGATTTACCCAAGATGAATCCTGATTTTTATAATCCAACCTGTTAACTTTCATATTTTCAATAAAAACATCAACATCACGAAGAGTGGTTTCTCCTATTTTATCCGGATCATTTAATTCATATTGAGATATCTTTTTATCATCCCAACTAGCCTTTCTCTTTTCATACTTGTGATTTGAAAATTGTTTTTGAATTAATATCTCCTTACTTTGAAATACTGAATAAAAAGAAAGAGTTGGGATAATAGAAATAATCAGCATACATGTAGTTAAAAACAGATAATACAACTTAAAACTATATTTCTGCTTTATATTTATCTGCCTTTTCTTATATGCTCGCGACCTGATAGTTAATATGAACGCTATTAGAAAAAATAAAGAAAGTATCACATCGAAAGAAATCAATTTAACACCACTTTCAAATTCAATTGATCGGTATATATTTATTTTTGTTACAAGCCAAATCAATATGAATAAGGCCATTACTTTATAATAAATATGCCTATAGGTCTTATTTGAAATATTCAAATTCTTTTGATAAGGCATCTGAGGAGATAAAATAAAATAATGAGTTAAAACTGTTAATAGATTGATAAATAAAATATTATATAACAGTAATGCCGCTTCAGGCACCAGTAACCAGAAACAAATCATAAATACTAAAGAAATCAAGTTTATAATTATCAGAAAAATAAAATTTCTTCTAAAAGCTACGGGATCACTGATAAACGGCCTTAACCAGTTAAACAGAAAGAATTGTTGTTTAAGTCTTAATGAATTTCTAGTAAAGAAATTAATAAGCACATATATTAAGTATATCAATACAAAATACCCTAAAAGTGAAATAAAAGTGACAGCTAATGCAATTGTATTGGGTGTATTAACATTATCTCGGCTTACAAATGTTGCCAGGTATAAATTTTGAAAATTTTCAAGAGGCTGAACGTAAATAAAATATTCACTTCTATGATACGGTACTATTAAAAACTGCTCATCTGAACTTGCTATATAACTGGTAAGTTGATTATCTGTCTCTAATAAAAAGTTTTCATTTAAATTTCTTGATATCTCTGAATGTAATATTGTTTTACCAGTAGAGTTAAAAATGCAGAATCCATACCCCTCTCTCAAAACGGGTTCCATAACAGTAGCTGAAGAAAAACTGGTTGCCATTACTGGTAACGTGTCATTAACAGTTTTAGCTCCCATCCCAATTTCATAATTACCATCGGTAACAGATCTTATAGATTCTATATATGCTGGAATTTTTCCTCCTGAATATTTAATACCCTTACCGGTGATTGGTCCGGTAACATATTTTCGGTGACTCAGGTTTGGAATCTTTTTGGGATCTTTTTCAAATGTGATCAGCTTTAATAAATTACCCTTTGAATCTGCCCAGAATATGGAATTAAAATAATTAAAATTATCATTAAGGATTGGATTTGCAGGTGATGTTTTATAGTGATGTTGTTCTTCTTTTATATCAAATTCAGTAGAATATTTGAGTTCTTCAATTTTGTCTAATTTGATCATCTGATCAATTGCTACATCTAGTTCATTTTTAAAGCTTTTAGCAATGGCAGAATTCAAATTCTTGAGATCATCTTTAACATGACTTCTGATTTCATAGAAATTATTTATAAAAAAGATCAACATGATTACGAGAATAGAAGATCCTACTACCAAAGAGATACCGGTCATAGAAACATCTCGTATATATAACCTTTCAAAGGTGCTCATTACTTTAAGTTTGATCAATGGTAATCCGATCAAAATAAATACAGTAATAATAATTGACAAAGACAGAAAAAAAACAGAAACCTGTCTTTTCATATCATTCATTCTTTCCTGGCTAATAAATCCTGTGAGAATTACTTCGGTTTTGCTCTCTTTTCGCAATGATGTATTAAAGGTAAGAAATTCAGATATTCCCAGATTAATAGGAAAGACCTCTTTTAATTGTGATTTTTGAGTAATAGTATCTCCAAAAGACAAAATACTCCCCCCTTTTCTATTTGTGTAAATAACTTCCAACGCACCATCTTTAAAATGTGAAATTGCGATAAAGTCAAAAACATCTTTACGTTCTATTAGGTCATTTTTAAATAAATCCGGGTAACTAAACTCTTTATATAAGCTATCACCAGGCACAAACACTTTTAAACTTTCAGCATTAAAATCTACCGCTATGGAATCGAAACTAACTCCACCACCCTTATCTACTATTTTTGTTTCAACCTGTCTCTTAACACCCTCTAATACCTGATCTATATTATCAGTCATTTGTGTTAGTACCCTGTAATTATCTTCGATAATCTCTTTTTCCTTGTTTTTTACATACACAAGGAAATAAAACATAAATGCAAGTATGATTAATACGAGTGTTGATAATACAATCCAGCCTTTATTAGAGATTCGCATTTATTAAGATTATCCTTTGATATACAACTAAATATTGAAATCAGAAAAATTAATTTGACTCGATAAATATTAATTAAAATACAAAAAAATATCTCAACATCTAACGGATACGAATATATATTTAACAGAGGGATTAATAATATTTTAATTGTAATATTATTAATCCCACTATTTATAAAAAGCAAAAATTGATAGATTGAAAATGCTTTAAATATTAATAAATTGTATTAAACAATGATTAAGGAATAATAACACTGAAATTAAATGATCAATTTTTAATTAAAATTTTTGATTTTTAATACGAATATTCTTATTTGCGCCGAAATACAAACTTTTTAAACACAATGAAAATTTTAAGAGCATTTTTATTTTTTACAGCATTCCTAGTTAGTTTATCAGCATATGGACAAAAAATCAAAGTAGATGGTGACTTGGATAAGCTAACAGAGTATTCTCAAATCAAGATTGAATACTATTATGAGGATATGAGTGTTGGTAAGTTCGATAATGAAGAAGAGTATATCGAAGAAAAGGTGACCAAATACAATGAAGATGAGCCAGGAAAAGGTGACGAATGGAAAGAAAACTGGTATAATGACAGAGCAGAGAGATATCATCCTAAATTCTTAGAACTTATTAACAAGTATCTTGAAAAATCAGATGTTTCTGCAGACCATAAAGGAGAAGCACCTGTTACTATGAAAGTATATACAACTTTCACTGAACCAGGTTGGAATGTTGGTGTAATGAGAAAATCTGCAATGATCGATCTACGCATTGAATTTTATGCTAACAACGAATTGATTGCTGAGATGGAAGTTTTAAAAGCACCTGGTGCAGGAGCAATGGGATATGACTTCGATGCTGGATTGAGAATTTCTGAAGCATACGCAAAAGCAGGAAAAGAAGTTGGTAAATACCTAACAAAGAAAGTTTGGTAATCAACCGGACAAAAAATCTTTAAAAAACCCGAGCTAATCGGGTTTTTTTTATGTTTAATCCTTTAAAAAAAGTACAATTTTACCTTTCATAAAAGCTCCCAATTATGATTTGCTTTAACTTAATATAAAATCTATTGCCATCTTTATATGCAAATCAGTCGATGAAATCGTTATCAAGTCATCAACTTCCTGATTTATTAATATTGGCAATTCAGTACAGCCCAGTATTATCCCATTGGCTCCATTTTCCTTTAATGTCAACATTTGATTATTATAAAACGTTCTTGCCTCATCTGAAAAAACACCCTGCGTAAGCTCCTTTGATACATAATAGTGACTTTTTTCAAGTGAATGACCATTGGGAATAATTACATTTATATCAAAATTCTTTTTTAAATAACCGGATATGAAATCTCCTGTCATAGTAGGTTTATTACCTAATAGACCTAAAGTTTTTAAACCTCTTTTCTTAGCCTCTTTACCAATCGCATCACCAATATGTAAAATTGGTATATCAATTTTCGGTTGAACGTAATCATATACCAGATGTGGGGTGTTAGCACAGATAATAATTCCTTCAGCACCCATTTCCTGTAATTTATAAGCTACATCGAGATATTTGGCACGAATCTTATCTTTATCCATTTCCCTCATTAATTCAATATTGATACTATATAAGATAAGCTCGGGATTTGCCTGATGACCTATTATTTCCCCTACCCCTTTATTAATTTCACGATAATAAACAATTGTTGAATGCCAGGAAGTGCCGCCGATCAATCCGAGTTTTTTCATAGCATTAAGATAATCTCTTTATTAATCATTTTAGGTGACCTAAATCACAAAATAATAAAAGCAATAAATTAATTTTGTGTCTTAATTATGTTCGAAAATCGATTAAAAAAGCGAAATATCAGACCCACAGCCATGAGGCTAATAGTTCTTAAAGAATTATATGAAAGTGAAGTGGCGATGAGTCTTTCAGAATTGGAACTTAAACTGGAAAATTCAGATAAAGCGACACTATATCGTACCCTTAAAAAATTTGAGGAAAACCAGCTAATTCATAGTATAGACGATGGCAGTGGATCTATAAAATATGCCCTTTGTGATGAAGGTTGTACCTGTGATTCAAAAGATCAGCATGTGCATTTCCATTGCGAAAAATGTCTTAGTACATATTGCATTACAAATATCGGAATACCTCAGCTCACCCTACCCAAAGGATTTATCTCCAATTCGGCTAACCTGGTCTTTAAAGGCATATGTTTATCATGTTCCTGATTTTGCAATCTGGTTGCATTAAATTTTTTGTACCTTTAAGAAGTGAAACTGATCGCCTACATATTAACTATAATAATGATATCGATTTCATTCATTCCCTGCAATGATCAACATGATTCGCATCAGGATGAGGAAATCGTAGTTAATTCTAATGATCATGACCATGCTGAAGACAGTGAAAACTGCTCACCCTTATGTGTATGTAATTGCTGTCATACCAATCTGGTTTTTAACGGATTTAATTTTATTGCAGAGGCAACTGCGTATAATTCTTCAGGAAATTCAATATATGTAACTTCGATTATTGAAGGATATAAAGGCCTCCCCCTTCAACCTCCAAGATCATAGTATCCTTTCCAGTTTATTTCTTTTTTAATCGTTATTTAACGTTTAATTAATTCACATTTTTCAATTCTAATGAAATGATATATGATTAATAAGATCATCTCATTCTCAATCAATAATAAGTTAATTATTGGTTTATTGACATTGGGAATGATAGTTGCCGGCGTTTGGAGCATGACAAAGGTGCCAGTGGATGCGGTACCGGATATTACCAATAACCAGGTACAAATCATTACCCGTTCTCCAAATCTTGGCACTGAGGATATAGAACAGTTTGTTACCTATCCTATCGAAATTGAAATGGCCAATATACCAGGCGTTAAAGAAATCAGATCAGTTTCAAGGTTTGGTTTATCACTCGTAACATTGGTATTTGATGATGACCTTGGAACCTATCTGCCCCGTCAGTTAGTGGGTGAAAAACTCGACGCTGTTAAGAAAAATATACCAGAAGGTTTTGGGAATCCGTATATGGGGCCGATTTCAACCGGTTTGAGTGAAATCTATCAATATACTTTAGATGTAGAACCTGAATACAAAGATGATTACTCTATCACGGAATTAAGGACTATCCAGGACTGGATCATTAAAAGACAAATGGCCATGGTTCCTGGTGTTGTCGAAGTCAATGGTTTTGGTGGAAAAATCAAGCAATACGAGGTAGCCATAGATCCTGACGAACTCAATGCTATGGGTATATCAATTGTAGACGTATATAAGGCCTTACAGAAAAACAATCAAAACACAGGTGGTGCCTATATTGAAAAAAATCATATGGCTAATTTTATTCGGGGTGAAGGATTGATCAGAAGCCTTGAAGAAATACGCAGGATAGCTGTTACCACCAAAGATGATATACCAATAACTATTGGAGATATCAGCACAGTAAAATATGGTCATTCTATACGATATGGTGTGTTAACAAAAGATGGTCAGGGAGAGGCAGTTGGCGGAATGATCCTAATGTTAAAGGGAGCCAATTCAAATGAGGTAATCGATGCGGTTAAAGCCCGAATGAAAGAAATAGAAAAATCGTTACCTAAGGGAGTATCAATTGAACCATTTCTTGACAGAAGTGAATTAATTTCCAATACAACTTCTACTGTCAGTAGAAATCTGATTGAAGGAGCACTTATCGTGATCTTCGTGCTTGTCTTCCTACTGGGTAATTGGCGTGGTGGATTAATCGTTGCTTCAACCATTCCTTTATCATTACTCTTTGCGTTCATTTTGATGAATATTTTTGACGTCTGGGCTAACCTGATGAGCCTGGGAGCAATAGACTTTGGTATTATCGTCGACGGTGCAGTAATTATTGTAGAAGGAACAGTATTCATCTTTCATGACAAGTTATTTAAAACGAAATACTTAAATCAAAAAGAGAGAGATGAAGTAGCCTACCGGGCCTCTAGTAAAATGATGAATGCGGCATTTTTTGGTCAATTAATCATTCTTATAGTCTTTATTCCAATTTTAGCTCTGGAAGGTGTTGAGGGTAAAATGTTCAAGCCCATGGCATTAACTTTTATGTTTGCCATGATGGGTGTAATGATTTTGTGCCTGACCTATGTACCGATGATGTCTGCATTGGTATTGCGAATTAAAGATCAGAAAAAGGTTTCTTATGGCGATCGCATAATACAATCCATAGAAAATTTTTATGAGTCAACACTTCAAAAAACCATCAAACATTCTCTGGTACTAATCGGAATCTCTGTTCTTCTATTGGTAAGTGCTATTCTAACGTTCACCAGAATGGGTGGTGAGTTTATCCCTCAATTGGATGAAGGAGATATCGCATTCCACATAATATTGAGACCGGGAAGCTCTCTGGATGAATCAGTAAAAACTTCCACTCAAATAGAGAATATTTTACTCGAAAATTTCCCTGAAATTGAACATGCTATTTCCCGGTTTGGTGTGGCTGATGTTGCAACGGACCCGATGCCGATGGATATAGCCGATTGTTTTGTAATTCTTAAGCCTCAAAGTGAATGGGAATCAGCTGAATCAAAAGAAGAACTAATCAGCAAAATAAAAGAAAAAATCAGTGTTGTTCCCGGGATCAATTATGAGTTTACTCAACCGATAGAAATGAGATTCAATGAACTGATTACCGGGGTGAGAGAAGATATTGCGGTGAAACTTTTTGGTGAGGATCTGGGTGTTCTCGCCACGAAAGCAGAGGAAATGGGTCAGATTATATCTACCATCGATGGAGTTGGAGATATGCGCGTGGAAGCCACCAGCGGACTTCCGCAAATGACTGTTAATTATAACAGGTCAAAAATCGCTCAATATGGACTGAATATTGAAGAGGTAAACCAAACAATAAAATCAGCTTTTGCAGGTATTTCGGCAGGAGTTATTTTCGAAGGGGAAAGAAGATTTGATCTTGTTGTCAGACTAAGTGAAGAAAATAGAGAAAGTATTGATGACCTGAAAAATCTTTACATAAATCAACCCTCCGGATATCAGATTCCACTGCGTGAAGTAGCTTCAGTAAGTTATGAGCCAGGTCCGATGCAGATCAGTAGAGACAACACTAACCGCAGGGTATATGTTGGGATCAATGTACGTGGCCGGGATGTAAAATCATTGGTTGAAGAAATTCAAACTAAGCTCGATCAGCAATTAGACCTTCCGGCCGGTTATTATATCAGGTACGGCGGGGCATTTGAAAATCTGGAAAGAGCAACAAAGAGGCTTCGGCTGGTAGTACCAATGGCACTCGGACTCATTTTTCTATTAATCTATTTTGCTTTGGGATCAGTAAAACAAACCGCTATGATCTATTTATCAATTCCGATGGCTGCCATAGGTGGTGTATTTGCATTAGCACTTCGGGGAATGCCTTTTAGTATATCAGCTGGCATCGGATTTATTGTATTATTTGGCGTAGCTGTATTAAACGGCTTAGTTCTAATCAGTTCCTGGAATGATTTAAAAAATGATAAAGATATGAGTCTGGATAAACGAATTCTTGTCGGATCTAAGAGAAGGATCAGGCCTATTTTGCTAACTGCTCTGACAGATATTCTGGGTTTTTTACCAATGGCTTTATCTGCTTCTGCTGGTGCAGAAGTACAAAGGCCATTGGCAACAGTAGTGATCGGTGGAATGATCTCTGCTACTTTATTAACCTTACTGGTATTACCTGTTTTGTACAGATTCATTGAAACAGGAACACTAAAAAAAGGAAATATTTCAAAATCATCGTCACTTATATTGGTGTTTATAATCTCATCATTGCCATTGATAGCTCAGGAAGAGGATTCTATACAAACAATTTCGATTGAAGAAGCTGTTGAAAGAGCGAAAAGTAAATTTCCTCAAATACAAGCTTCCAGATTGGAAATAGAAAATCAGGAAGCCCTGAAAAAAACTGCCTGGGACTTAGGTAATACCCGCGTTTTCACAAATGGAGAAGAAATTGGTGATGAAGGTCAGGGAGTCTACACAATAGTGGGTATCCAAATTCAGAATATTAACTTACTTGGTGTCCCTTCAAAAACAAAATATCAGGAGGAACAGATAGCATTAGCTGCAGCTGCACTTGAATTAGATATGATTGAATTGGAACGTGAAGTAAAAACAGCCTATGGCCATCTGTTTGCAGCCGAAAAGAATCTTCAGCTATACAGAAACCTGGATTCTGTATTCTCAGATTTTGAAAGAGCTGCTAAGTTGAGGTATGAAAATGAAGCCACCTCACGTCTTGAATATTTAGCGGCTGTTAACCAGACTCAACAGATTAAAATTCAAAAGGATCAAATTTTATATGACTATAAAATAGCCCTGGCAAAATTCAATCTGTGGATGGCCAGTGATACATTATTTACTGTTGATGAAAATCTACCTGAAAAATTGGAAGCGAACATGTCAATCGGTGAAATTTCAGAGGATCATCCTGTCCTCAGATATAGCCAGCAAAAGAATAACCTTGCAGATCAAAAGATCAAAACGGCTAATTCTGAATATTTACCTGAATTAAACCTTCAATACGGTATTCAGGAAATAAATAACCAGTCTGGTTTCTACCAATATCAGATCGGTTTGTCAATCCCTTTGTTTTTTATTGAAAACAGTGGGCGGGTTCAGTCAGCCAAAATAGAAAAACTTAAAGCAGAACAACATCTGGCACATACCAGACTTAAGCTAAAAGCAGAATATCAAAGTTCCTTGAATGAATACTTAAAGTGGAAAAATTCATGGAATTACTATCAGGAGGAAGCCCTCGAACTTGCAAATGAACAGATTAATGGGGCGTCAATCGCTTACGAGCAAGGAGCCATAAATTACGTTACCTTCTTACAGAATGTTAAAGATGCCATGCAAATAGAAATCAATGCATGGAAATCTTTTTCCAATTATGTTAAAAGCAGGTATCAACTGGAATTCTTAATTAATCAATGATTCAAATTAGATGAAAATGTATTTAAATAGATCAATAATATTTATAACAGCGATTGTTGGCCTGATTTCGTGTAGTGACAAATCAGCTGTTTCCGAAGAAGAAGACCATCATGGACATGAAGAAAACTCAGTAGAAGTTGTCCATTTATCTGATCAGCAAGTGGAAGCGCTTGGAATGAAAACAGGAAAGCTTCCAATGATAAATATGTCAGACTATGTTGAATCGAATGGTCAATTAAAAGTACCACCTCAAAATGAAGCAAAGGTCACTGCGATTATCGGTGCTAATATTACCTCTATTGAGATAATTGAAGGAGATATAGTTAAGAAAGGAGAAATATTAGCGTGGCTAACTCACCCTGATCTGATTAAGGTACAGGCACAATATCTGGAAAAATGGAATCAGCTTCAATATTTGGAAGATGAATACAACAGGCAAAAAAACCTGTATGAAGAAAAAGTTGGTTCCGGAAGAGAATATCAGAAAATAAAGGCCGATTATAATTCGACTAATGCGTTAGTGAAAAGTTATGAAGCTCAAATGAAATTACTGGGACTAAACTTAAAACGTATTCAAAATGGTACCATTTATGAGAGAATTCCAGTTTATAGCCCAATTAAAGGTTCTATCCGAAGTGTAGAAGTGATGACCGGGCAATATGTATCTCCACAAGCAGTGATGTTTGAGATCGTCAATATTGATCATATCCATGCAGATTTAATGGTATTTGAAAAAGATGTCCATAAAGTTAAAATTGGGCAAAAAGTAATCTTCAATGTTGAAACCATACAGAGAGAATTAACTGCAAAAGTATATTCTGTGGGAAAAACATTTGAACAGGATCCAAAAGCCATTCATTTACATGCGGAAATAGAAAACAAAGAAGGTTTGCTAATTCCAGGAATGTATGTAAAAGGACGAATTTTGACCGGTGATGAGGAAACAACTGCCCTTCCCGAAGAGGCTATTGTGCGAAAAGGTAATAATCACATCGTGTTCATTGCAAGAAAAAGATCAGGTGAATGGGAGTATCAACCTGTTGAAGTCAAAACAGGAATTAAGAATAATGGATGGGTAGAAATAAAACCTTTGGAAACTATTCCTGATGATGCGGAATTCGCCTGGAACAATGCGTATTATTTACTTGCTGAGATGGACAAAGGTGAAGGAGGCGGACATCACCATTGATTTTTAAACTTATAAGAGTAGTAATTTAAATTATAAATTAAGTACTTTAAAAAAGTTGAATTTATAAGGCATGGGACACGGTCATGGTCATTCTCATACTCCAAAAAGCTTTGGAAAAGCCTTTGCGATAGGCATTGTATTAAATACCGTCTACGTAGGGGTTGAAGCTTTCTATGGATTAACAGTAAATTCTTCTGCATTGTTAGCTGATGCAGGTCATAATGCCTCAGATGTTTTTAGTTTGATACTTGCCTGGGCAGCTATTTGGGTGTCTGATAAAAAACCCTCCGGTAAATACACTTTTGGATTGCGTAAAACAACCATACTCGCCTCAATGTTCAATGGACTACTCATTATTGGAGCAGCAGGTTTTATTTTATATGATGCCATTCAGAAATTTAAATCTCCGGTTGAAATACCCGGGGATACCTTAATGATCGTTGCAGGAATCGGGTTAATTGTTAATAGCGGCACTGCCTTGCTCTTTATGAAAGGAAGAGATGACTTAAACATTAAAGGTGCTTTTCTCCATATGGCTGCAGATGCCGCAGTTACATTGGGAGTTTTAATAGGAGGACTCGTAATGAAGCATACCGGAGCATACTGGGTAGATCCTACTTTAAGTATAATCATAGTAGTGGTTATTTTCTACGGTGCCTGGGAGCTATTATCTGATTCGATTAAACTGGCTGTAGATGCTGTACCCGGAAATATTAATATTGAGGAAGTGCATAAAATGCTATCCGAACTAGACCATGTTGAAGAAGTCCATGATTTACACATATGGGCTATGAGTACCACAGAAACAGCTTTAACAGCTCATTTGGTTATTCCTGATGGCTGTAATGATGAATATATCTTTGAAATAAGGAATAAGCTCAAGGATGAATTTGGGATTGACCACACCACCATACAGATCGAAAATACATTTGCCGATGATGAATATCGGGAAAAAATATAAAAAAAGAGGACCACGAAATCCTCTTTTTCTCTTTTTATATTAAGTATTCTTAATTAAACGTTTCATTTAATAATTCCTGTAGTTCATCCCAAGATTGTTCATCAGCTTCAGCATTATACTCAAGAGGCAGTTCAAATTTCTGACCTAAAGAATCTGCGCCTTTGCTAGTAAAAGCGTGTTTAGCACCTTCATAGGCCACATACTTGTAATCAGCCTTAATTTCATCCATTGCTGATGTGAATGCGGCTACAGATTCCGGCGTCACAAATGGATCAGCTGCTCCATTACAAACTAAGACTTTTGCTGTTAAATCTTCATTGGGCATGATTGGAAGTTGAACTCCACTGTGAAATGCAGCAACAGCATCCAGGTCCATTCCTGCATTAGCCATTGTCAAAACCACACTCCCACCAAAACAATAACCAATTGCAGCTATTTTTGATGAATCAACTGAATGATGATCTTTTAACATGTCCATAGCAGCTTTAAAACGAGCTTGGGCAGCATCAATATTACTCATTACCATCCCCGAGAACTTTTGAGCATCTTCCGGGTGAGCTGCCTGCTTTCCATTTCCGTACATATCGATAGCCATTGCTGTATAACCTAAACCAGCTAACATATCAGCTCTTTCCCGAACATATTCATTATGGCCCCACCACTCGTGCACGATAATGATACCTGGTCTTTTATCTTCAATACTTTCGTTGTAAGCAATATACCCTACCATACTGGTCGTATCAGTTTCATAGGTTACTTCTTCTGTGGCGATCGACTCTGCCATATCTTCTGCAGCTTCTTCCGATGTTTCTTCAAAGCTTCCTGAATCGTCAGATTTCTGACCACAAGATGAAACAATTAATAAGAAGGCAAATATTAGAATTATTTGATTTGTCCTGATCATAAGTGTAAAATTGGTTTATATAATTATAATATTTTATGCTTGTTTATCAAAACCCAGACACCCTCTTTTTGTTTATCACTATTCTAGTAAATCCAACCGTTTTCCTTAGCATGATCGATTGCCATTTGAGAATTATCCATGAGAAGAAAAGGAACATCAACCTGCTTTGATAGTGACAAAACTTCATTTCTTCGTTCTTCGGTATGAACGTGCCTTATGTATATTGCCTTTATTCGGTCTGGATATTTTTTATAAATTTTAAAATAAATTTCCGGGTCGTGCTGACCACTGTCTCCAATTAGGATAAATTCTAACCTGGGATACATCTCAAATATCTTTTCAATATTTGAAACTTTGTACGGTTCTGAATCCTGACGTATCCATTGATCTTTATCAATTCCCAGATCTCTCAAAATAAATGGAGCTTTCGGAATATCATGATGGTTACAAAATGAAATTAGCATATCATACAAGTTGTATGAACTCCCTGAAACAAAAAATAGAGGGTTCTTATTGTGATGGATTAACTTGTGATATAACTCACTAACCCCTTCAAACGGAGTACGAGATGGGGCATCATTAGAAATCATTGTTATTATGCGCTTAATAGAATGCATGGCATCTGAAACTATTATCGTATCATCAACATCTGAAATTACACCAAAAGGGTTTTGCTGTTCACAGATCAATATTTCACCAGTAGCTGTACTATCATATTCCAGATCGAAAGGCATATCAGTAATTTCTAATTTAACCTCATGCCAGCCATTAACCAGTGAAGTAGATTCAAGATCATTAAATTCCATAAAAAAATAACCTTCATTATCACTGGTACAGTGAGCTTCATAACCATACAGTTCCCCCTTTAAGCTTACTCCAGGAATTTCGTCACTTTCATAACGCTTCCAGGTCTTTTTAAGATTTGTCCAGAAAGAGTCAGGAAGATCATTTTCTTCATGAATAATTGGTTCTTTCTCTAAGATTCTGCCATGAATTACTGCTCTGTTTTGATTTCCGTACCCTCTGTAAGGATAGATAATTACCTTGTCGAATAATCCGAACTTCTCTTTGACTTCGTATTGGATAAGGTCTATTTTGCTTTCGGTCTTTTTTATGATTTTTTTCAATATTCCCATTTAATCACTTATTCAAAATTTATTTAACTAAATAATAACCAATGTAGTGTAGATCGATAGAGTTATTATAATTAATATAAGTAAATTAATATATAATTTAATTTTTTTAATAATCATAATTATTTATATTAAATAACAATTCATAGGAAAATAACATTTACTTCTACACATATGAATTTACGCTGGAATATTATTTTTTTTGTTTTATTCTCATGCCCCGTCTATTCACAAATACCTTCTGTACCCTATTCTTCGGATACATCGAATATTGATTTACATAAGCCCGGAGAAGGAGTTAGTATATATAAAGGGAAATTTGCTTCTGCAAATTTCAGCTTTTATGGACAAATAAGATATCTAAATCAATTTTATAAAAATGACACCTACACATTTAATAATGGGAACCAAATAACACTCGATCCCAGAAATGATATTCAATTTCAAAAAATAATGATTTACTTCAATGGTTTTGTTCACACTCCTAAATTCAGGTATATATTATATGTTTGGACATCTAATACCAGTTTAGGATTAGGAGCACAGGTTGTTGTAGGAGGTAATTTACAGTATAAAATTAATGAATATTTGGATATTGGTGTTGGGATAACAGGCTTGCCAAGCACCAGATCTTTACATGGTCAATTTCCAGGGTGGTTAAGGACCGATGCACGACCAATTAGTGAAGAGTTTTTTCGGGCATCATTTACAACCGGTATTTGGGCTCAGGGCAAGATCATAGATAATTTATATTACAAGGCAATGCTTGGTAACAATCTTTCTCAATTGGGTATTGATGCCGGACAATTAGATGATGGTTTTGATACTTTTAGTGGATTGATCTATTACGCAACTGAAAATTTTGGACGAATAGCTAGATTTGGCGATTTTAATTACTCAGAGAAACCCGCCTTTAAAATTTCAACAGCCTTCACACGAAGCAATGAGACTGACCAGTCGCAACCAGGAACTGAAGATCCTGAAAATTCACAAATCAGACTTTCCGATGGAAGAACCCTTTTTTCCAATGGTACATTTGAACAAAATATTCTGGTAACAAAAGCCAAATATGAAATGTTATCCCCCCATTTCGCTATAAAATATCATGGATTTTCACTATTTAGTGAATTTTATTTCCGCTGGATATCTAATATTGAAGCTAATGGGCGTATTCCATACACTGAATTTGAAGATAATGGTTTTCAGGTTCAGGCATCAAAAATGATCATTAAGAAAACATTAATGCTTTATGGCTATTATTCCAAAATCTATGGAAATAATGGAGATCCTTATGATTATGGTGTCGGGTTAAATATTTATCCCTTTAATAATGAAGTTTTTAGAATCAACCCTGAATTCATGTATGTGAAAAATAGTCCTGTAGGCTACTTAAGCTATCCTCTATTACTTGGAGCCACAGGAAATACATTGATGGTCACAGCAGAAATAAGATTTTAATAATAACGCTAAATCAGTATCAAAATGAAGACATGTAAAAATAACAATTTTCTAGTTGTACTATATTGTACCTTCATATTCCTTCTATCCCCATGCCTATTAGCTCAAAATGCTGGATTTGACACAACACAATTTCACCCGATGTATGTTAAATCAAACAATGGGGATTTTACTTTAAACCTGGGATTATATACCCAGTTTCGTTACAATTTTAATATTAGAAATGATGTCCCCGATTCTATTGACAATATTAGCAGGGGTTATAATTTAGCCAGGACAAGATTATTTTTCGAAGGCAATTACACCGACAAATTTTATTACCACTTCAGAACAAATATTAATCCATCAGGAAATTTCGAGTTTTTTGTTGCATACCTTCAATATAATATTGAAAATGGCATGTATTTAAGAATAGGACGTCAATTTATGGCATTGGGTCGTGAAGACTGGATATATCCCCAGGATCTAGCTGCAATAGAATTTTCAGCAAATGATTTTACCTATGCCCTCTGGTCCTCCTTTGGATTTCAATTTGGTCATACCACTTCAGATAAATTCAGATATTGGTTTGGGATAGGAAATGGTGCATATGGAGGAAGAAGAACTTTCCCGGCACCAAGAGATTCCGATCTGACTCTTACTACAAGACTTGAATATAACATTGTCGGAGATAATTGGGGTATCTGGGGAGATATGCTTGGGAGAAAGGGTCAACCTTATGGAGTGATGGCCGGTCTTGGTGTAGGCCAGTTATTTAGAAGGGATGATGAGGCCAGACTTACCGATCCAAAGAGTGGTACCCAGGTGAATTTAGACCTTAGTATTTCTGGTGATGGATTTCATTTCTTTACGCAGGGAATTTTGACTAGCCTTCAATTTGATGAAGGTGTCGCAAATGACAATACTACTGGTGGTGTATATAGCACTTTTGGCTACTGGCTTTCTAAAAAATGGTTTTCATATGTACGATTTGATTACATTTCTGATGGAGACAGGGAAGATATCACCGAAGATTATGTCAGCCCGGGAATAGGTATTAGCCTCTACCCTTTTACATGGTCAAATCGCTATAGATTTACACTGGAATATAATCATTTAACCAATCCAGTCAATAACACCTTAGTTCAGCCCGATGGCCAGTTAGGTGTTATCGAATCTTCTTACGGACCTCAAAGTTCAATAAGATTTCAAGCACAATTCGGTTTCTAAATTTTAAATATAAAAGTTATGGATAATATTCAATTCAAAATCAGTCTTTACAGGCACATAATTGTATTATTGCTTTGTACATTTTGCATAATACCTTCTCTAGCTCAAAAAGCTACCTTTTCTGCAGATGAATATAATGAAGCCCTGCAAGAGGCTCATGAAAAATTACTTCAAAATAAGGATGGGGCTAATGCGGATTATATACCCGTGCTAGCTGAAGTTCCATCTGATTTATTCGGTATTTCAATTTGCACTGTAGATGGAGAAATTTATGACATTGGAGATTCCGAACACCGTTTTTCCATCCAATCAATCAGTAAAGTTTTCACCTTAGCAATGGTTATGCAAAGATTGGGCATTAATGCTATTCCAGATACGATTGGAGTAAACGCTACTGGTCGACCATTTAATTCAATTGTCGCTATTGAAACTCAACCTGACAGACCATCGAATTCGTGCGTGAATGCAGGGGCAATCGCTACAACAAGCTTAGTCGAGGGTAATACCTATGATGAAAAATGGAATAACATAATTTCAACTTTCAGCAAGTTTGCAGGAAGAGACCTCGATGTGGATCAGGAAGTTTATGAATCAGAAGCAGCAACAAATAATAGAAACCGTGCTATTGCTCATTTACTGGAAGCATATGGCAGAATGTATTATGATCCTGTGGAAGCTACTGATATATACACAAAACAATGTGCTATCAGCGTCAATTCTCATGATTTAGCAGTGATGAGTGCTACCCTGGCTAATGGAGGAGTTAATCCACAAACAAATGAGAAAATAATTGATGAAAAATACCTACCCCATATTATGGCAGTAATGTGTACTGCGGGATTATATGATGATTCTGGGCTTTGGCTATATTATGTAGGATTACCTGGAAAAAGCGGTGTGGGTGGAGGTGTAATTGCCGTAGCTCCTGGCAGGTTTGGAATTGCAGCATTTTCTCCCCGACTTGATGTTGCTGGCAATAGCGTTCGTGGGGTACGAGCTATAATAGAGGTTTCGAGAAAATTAGGAGTTAATCTTTTCACAGTTAAATAATTCTATTATGAAAATCACTGCTTTTTTCATTGGAATATTATTTATTTCTGTCCAATACATCGATGCACAGAATGATTACTTATACAATGATTCTCATTTTCACCTGACTAACTATATTCAAAAAGGTACGGACATCGAGGAATTCCTAAAAATAATGGGTGACGATGTCGGTAGAGTGGCTTTATTTGGAATACCATTACAGCAAACCTGGGCATATGAAAATACAGGTGACTATGCACCGGGATATTATCTTCAAACCGACGCCCCCCTTTATTACTATTCATTTACTGATGCACATATTGCGATGGCCTATAAATCTTTATCTGAGGAACAGAAGAAAAGATTTGATCCAATGATTACTGGATTTAATCCGGCTGATATGTATGCCGTAGATCACATAAAGAGAGTATTAAAAACTTTTCCGGGTGTATTCAGTGGTATTGGAGAATTTTCTATTCATAAGGAATTTGTTTCTGCTAAAGTAGCAGGTCCAACAGCAAGTCTTAATAATCCTGCGCTTGATAAGATTTTGGATTTTTGTGAAGAGTCTGGCTTACTTATTATTTTACATAGTGATATAGATGTTCCGTTTCAAAAGCCAAATCAATTACCTACCTATGTAAAGCAAATGCGTGATCTGTTTAGCAGGCATCCAAATACTACAATAATATGGGCTCACACAGGTTTGGGAAGAGTAGTTCATCCTGCAAAAAGCGGTGCCGTTTCACCAGGCGAAAGAACTCCGGGGCACCTGGAAATCATCGAAAAAGCGTTGACTTTGGATGAGTTTAAAAATTTACATTTTGATATATCATGGGATGAAGTAGCTAAATACGTAGTTTCGAGTCCGGAAAACTTACAAAAAACAGCTGATCTAATAAATAAATATCCGGATAGGTTTTTATTTGGAACTGATGTTGTAGCACCAGATTCTAAAGAGATGTATTTAGCAGTATATAATATGTATCAACCACTTTGGGATAAATTAACTCCTGAAGCTAAAAATAAAGTAACCAAAGAAAATTATATCAGACTTTTTGATGAAGCAAATAAAAAAGTCAGATCCTGGGAAAAGGGAAATTTGGAGAATTAGGACATTAACAAATGTTATCTAATCTATACTAAATAAAAAAAAGCAGCCTGAGGCTGCTTTGTAATGACTTTGAATATATAAACTAGTGGAGTTATTAATCAATAACTCGAACATTTACTGCATTCATGCCTTTTCTTCCTTGCTCAAGTTCGAACTCTACGTGATCATCTTCTCTGATCTCATCGATCAAACCTGATGCGTGTACGAAAATGTCTTCACTTGAATCTGATGGTTTAATGAAACCGAAACCTTTGGTTTCATTAAAAAACTTAACTGTACCTTCCATTATATATTAATTGTTATTAGTAATTCTCTTTTCTATTAGGCCTTGATTGATCCCTTCTCTGCTCTTTCTTCTCCTTTTTCTCTTCTCTTTCCTCGGGTGGAGTAGTTGTTATATTTCCATTTTCGTCAACATAAGCTAACATATCCTCCAAATCACCACCTTTGTCATTATTTTCCTGGCGTTCCTTCTTCCTCTCTTCTTTTTCTTTTTTCTTTTGTAACTTCTTTTTCTCTTTTTGCCTTTTAATAAAGCTGTTTTGAGATCTTGCCATGAACTATTCTTTGAATTTTAAATAAACAACCCGGCTTTTCCGGATTATTGACATATGGAATATTTCTGGTAAAACCAGCTTCCGGGGATTCAGAAAATAATACTTGAAACAATATTAATTGAGAGAGCTTATCCTGTGAATCAATTATGTCCTGGTAGGAATAAATCTAATCAAAAAACCTGAAATACAAAATAGGTTTGATTGTTTAATAATATTACTACGTTGCAAATGTACAAATATTTATCTTAAATAAAGAACTTTATTATTAAATATTAATTGTCTGATTCACCTTAAATATTACTCAGAGTTCACCGGCTTCTTTTAGTTGGTTCACTTCATCTTCTGTAAATAACCTTGAACGGATTATAAACCTGATCCCAAGTGGTATTTCTAATGAAAAACTCGATCCTCTACCCTTGGTAACATCAAGTGTCAAATGGGTATGTTTCCAGTATTCATATTGATCTTTAGACATATAAAATTTACAATCATCTACCTCACCCAGCAAAATATCGCTTTCCCCTACTTTAAAATCTCCATCTTCGAAGCACATCGGTGATGACCCATCACAGCATCCTCCACTCTGATGAAACATTAAGGGGCCAAATCGATCTTTTAATTGATCAATAACCTTTGAAGCATCTTTTGTTATTCCGATTTTTTCTACTTTTCCCATGATTGTTATAAATTAAAAAGAAGAGAAGGCAATAAACCTTCTCATTCTTTTACTTACCACGCAAATTCACCCTATTAAAAGAAACCCAACTTATTCTTGTCGTATGAAATCAACATATTTTTGGTGTTGCGATAGTGATTCAACATCATCTTATGGTTTTCTCTACCAAAACCGGATTTTTTATAACCTCCAAACGGAGCATGTGCCGGATAAGCATGGTAACAATTCACCCAGACTCTTCCTGCTTTAATCGCACGTGGCATTTGATAGATCTCATGTGCATCTCTTGTCCATAATCCTGCTCCTAAGCCGTACAGGGTATCATTGGCAATTTCTATCGCCTCATCCATATCTTTAAAGGTTGTTACGCATGTAACAGGACCAAATATTTCTTCCTGAAAAACACGCATCTTATTGTGCCCTTTGAAAATTGTCGGTTCGATATAAAACCCATTTTCCAAATCTCCATCTAATTTAGCTTTCTTACCCCCACATAAAACCTCTGCGCCTTCTTGCTTACCTATATCCAGATAAGAAAGAATCTTCTCAAACTGGTCATTGGAAGCCTGAGCACCCATCATTGTATCTTCAGCAAGAGGATGTCCCATTTTGATAGCCTTTGTACGTTTAACTACTCTGTCCATAAAAGCATCATAAATGGATTCATGAACAAGTATTCTTGATGGACAGGTGCATACCTCTCCCTGATTCAGCGCAAACATTACGGCCCCTTCGATGCATTTATCAAAAAACTCATCATCGGCTTCCATGATACTCGGCATGAAGATATTAGGAGATTTACCTCCTAACTCCATTGTTACAGGAATTAGATTTTCAGATGCATACTGCATAATTAATCTACCTGTTGTGGTTTCCCCTGTAAAGGCTACTTTCGAAATTCTTGAAGATGTAGCTAAGGGCTTTCCTGCCTCAGGACCATATCCGGTAACGATATTAATTACTCCGTCAGGAACTATATCTTTAATAAGATCCATAAGTATCATGATGCTCGTAGGGGTCTGCTCTGCAGGCTTAACTACAGTACAGCATCCGGCAGCAAGTGCAGGAGCGATTTTCCAGGTCGCCATTAATAATGGGAAATTCCAGGGTATTATCTGACCAACAACACCTAGAGGTTCCTGCAAGTTAATACTAACCGTATTTGGATCATGCTCTGAAATAGTTGATTCATCAGCACGAATTGCTCCGGCAAAATATCTGAAATGATCAACACACAATGGAAGATCTGCTGCTCTTGTTTCTCTTAATGCTTTACCATTGTCGATAGTTTCTACCCTGGCCAGATGTTCGAGGTTTTCTTCAATGATATCCGCGATATCAAGAAGTACTTTTGCTCTTTCAGCTGCAGGCGTTTTGGACCATGTTTGGAATGCCTTATGTGCAGCATCAATTGCTTTTTCGACATCGTCTTTATTACCACGTGCTGCCCTGGTGAACGCCTCTCCATCAATCGGACTGATATTATCAAAATATTCTCCGCTTGCCGGTGCCACCCATTTACCTCCTATGAAATGATCATAATGAGGTTTAAATTGGGGGCGGTCGACCACCGTTTGTTTTTTAGTTGCTGTTTTCATGTTTGGGGTTATTTTTAGTATTAAATATTCCAATATCATCCAATTATTTAATCTAAACTTTGCCCACAGTCTGTTTCTATACTCTATTAGTCTGCATTTGACCCGAAATTCAATATTATATTCCAACCAAAAACCTATAATTAGTGGATTATGATCAAAAAAAATATTACATTAAAATAAATCCTAACCTGCTAAAACCTGTGAAAAAGCATCTGATAGATCCTTTCCCTTTTAATGAAAAAAGGTCTTTACTCACTCTTGTGGAAAACAGGACTTCCTATTCATTCGATTCATGTGAATTAAACTTATTTGAAACTCATCAGACAGTTGAAAATGTAAACCTGGTTTTTGATCATTTTGTGTTTACAAGTATGCTTAGTGGAAAGAAAATCATGACATTACCCGATAAACCTTCATTTGAATACCTGCCAGGTGAATCTGTAATATTGCCTCCGGGTGAATTAATGAATATCGATTTTCCTGAAGCTCAAAAGGGAAACCCAACTCAATGTATCGCTTTAACCATATCAGATGAGATTATTCTGGACACAATAGATAAACTGAATGAACTTCATCCAAAAGAAGATTCATGGGGTGATTGGGATGTTGATCCGTCAATTTTCCATCTTAATAATAATTTTGACCTTGCTGATGCAATTAACCGAATTGTCAGAATCACAAAGAGTGAAAAAGGTAAAATTAAGGATATAATGATCGATCTTACTTTAAAAGAAATGCTGGTCAGACTAATGCAGACTCAGGCCAGGGTCGTTTTTGAGTCCTCATATACTCAATTAGCAGGAAATAATAGTCTTGCTGCTGCAATCCAGTTTATAAAAGCTAACCTCAGAAATAATATTGATCTTGCAAAAGTAGCAGAAACTGCCTGCATGAGCAGAGCTACATTTTTTAAAAAATTTAAAGAATCTATGGGCATTACGCCTGCTCAGTATATTCTTAAAGAAAGAATCAAACTTGCTAAAAATGAATTGAAAAACACATCTCAAAATATTACTGCTGTCTGTTATGCCTGTGGTTTTGAAAACCTTTCTCATTTTATAAAAGCATTTAAACACGAAACCGGCTATACTCCTAAAAACTTTCAGACTTCAAAAACTTTTTAATCACCTGTAAATGAAGATTATCCATCTGATTTCCGGTCCCCGGAATATCTCCACAGCAATGATGTATGCCTTTGCACAACGAAGTGATACCACCGTAATCGACGAACCTTTTTATGGTTATTATTTAAAACATTCTGATATAGATCACCCTGGAAAGGAAGAGATATTGAATTCAATGGAAACTGATCCTGAAATAGTGATCAAAAATCTATATTCTGCTGCTAAAAAGACCCCGGTTTTGTTTATAAAAGATATGGCAAAACATATTCAAGGGCTTAATACGGACTTTATGAATAAAATGCATAATGTCTTTCTTATCCGTGAACCATCTCACATTATTGCTTCATTTTCAAAAGTTGTGGATCATATTCCGGAAAAAGAGATCGGTTATAGTTACTCACTCAGGCTCTATGAACAGCTTATCAAAAAAGAACAAAATCCACTGGTTATTGATTCGGGAATTGTTCTTGGAGATCCTGAGTCTTCATTAATAAAAATTTGTGATGCTCTTGGTATTGAATATCAAAGTTCTATGCTAACCTGGCAACCTGGCCCACGTCAGGAAGATGGCATATGGGCAAAATACTGGTATAATAATGTCCATAAAAGCGCAGGATTAAAGCATAAGATGGAAAAGCCTAAAGATGTTGATGAAAAATATTATTCTCTTTATTTGCAGTCGATTGAATACTATAAAGAATTATTAAAACACGCTATTAAATAACTCATGTTACAAGAATTTAATCCAAAGAACAAGGACATTAAAGTTTGGGTAGGAAATAAGCTGTATCCACGTAATGAAGCTAAAGTATCTGTTTTTGACAGCATTGTACAAGGCGGAGATGGCGTGTGGGAAGGACTGCGGATATACGATGGTCATGTATTTTGTCTTGACCAACATCTTGAGAGGCTTGAATATTCAGCAAAGGCATTGGCGTTCGAGGATATCCCCGATAGAAAATATATTAAAAAAGCCCTTGCTGATACCTTGAAAGCAAATGGTATGACGGATCAAACTCATGTCAGGCTTACCCTTACAAGAGGAGAAAAGATCACTTCAGGAATGGACCCAAGGTTAAACACGATGGGCGCTAACCTGATTATCCTTGCAGAATGGAAACCACTGGTGTATGATAATGAAAATGGCATAAGAGTGATCACCTCCTCTATTCAAAGAAATTCACCAAGACATCTTGATAGTAAAATTCATCATAATAATTTGTTAAATAACATTCTTGCCAAAGTCCAGGCAAATTTTGCAGGTGTCGATGCCGGGGTAATGTTGGACACAAATGGTTTTGTATCAGAACTAAATGACACAAATCTGTTTATGGTCCATAAAAACAAAATCTATACTCCTCATGCTGATGCGTGCTTACCGGGAATTACCCGTGGTTTAGTAATTGATGTAGCAAAAGACTCGGGCCATGAAGTAATCGAGAAAAACCTTTCAATCAATGAATTTTACAATGGTGATGAAGTTTTCTGCACAGGCACAATGGGTGAATTAACTCCTGTTAAAGAAATAGATGGAAGGAAAATAGAAAATAAAACAGGCACTAATCTCAGGGAATTTCTGGTCAATAAAATCCATGAACTAATCCCCACATTAGGAGAAAGAATAGATGATCTTTAAATCTAATAATTAATGCCTGTCAATAAATTCTTTGATCATCTGTGCCTGTAACTGACTTACATATGGATGATCAGGAGCTTTATTTAATAACACCAACGTATAAGCAAATTTAGAAAGTTTCCAGTCTGGTGAAAGGGTATGCATGTTATCATCAGAAATAAAATATTTCCTGAAGTGTTCTTCTACGGGAATACCGCTATTCATACAGACTTTAATGGCTTTATTTATTGCCTCAGACATATCCTGCGAGACATCTTTACCAGTTATTTCAATTATATTTGAAGCATTATAAGACAAGTTTTTATCCCTTAGCGCCTCTTCAAACCGACTAAAAGTAGGATTAGCCCGCACTGTTCCGTAATTTATAATTTCATAGATCATAATTTGTATTCGGTTGCTGTTTATACATATTGTTCACTAAAACTTGCTTTAAAATTTTTAAGAATTTCTTTTTGCTCACTATTTAATTTTTCTGGTAATTTCGCTTGTATTTTAACGTAAAGATCACCTTTGCTTTGCTTTCCATACACAGGCATACCTTTTCCTTTAAGTCGAAAAGTTTTGCCATTTTGAGTCGCTTCAGGAAGTTTGATCTTCACTTTACCAGATAAAGTATCCACTTCAGTACCACCACCAAGCATCATCGTAAAAATATCTACTTCATGGTCGAGATAAAGATCATCACCTTTTCTGCTATACCTGCTGTCTTCCCTGACTTTAACATTTAAGATCAGATTTCCTCGTGTTCCCGTAGGGCCTGGCTGACCTTTACCTTTTATTCTTAACTTGAGTCCTTCGTAAGCACCGGGCTTAATTTTCACTTTGATCTTTTCAGAGCCCACCGTAATGATCCGCTCAGTACCCTGATATGCCTCATGAAGTGAGATGTTCAGATCTCCAGACAAGTCACTTCCTAGAACATTTTGTTCACCAAAGCCTCCAAAACCTCCACGGCTTCTTCCTGAGGATCGTCTGCCACCACCTCCGAAGAAAGATTCAAAGAAGTCAGAAAATCCACTTCCACCAAAGAATTCAGATGGATCACCCTGAAATTGATATTCAAAGCCTCCTCCCCGGCCCCCAAATGGTCCTCCAGCAGCATTCGGGTCAAAGCCGGCGTTTTGATACTGTTTCCAGTTTCTACCTAATTTATCATACTGTTTCCTCTTTTCCGGATCACCCAGAACCTCATAAGCTTCACTGATGTCTTTAAATTTATCTTCAGCAGCCTTATTATCAGGGTTTTTGTCAGGATGGTATTTAACTGCAAGCTTCCTGTATGCTTTTTTTATTTCATCCTGAGATGCCTTTTTATCTACCCCCAAAATATCGTAGTAATCCTTATAATCCATCTTGAAAGGTTTATACTAAAGTTAATAAATTGAACAAAAAAAACGGACCATATTGCCCGTCTTTTAATGTGAGAATAATCATATAAAAACAGAGCGGGACAATTTTATCCCGCTCATAATATTTTATGATACATCAATGTTCTTTGGAGGTCTTGGTTTTGCCTCTTCTTTTTTAGGAACATAGATATCTAGTACTCCATCATTGTATGAAGCTTTGATTTTTTCTCCATCTGCTGATTCAGGAAGGGTGAATTTTCTTAAGAATGAGGTATATAGAAACTCACGACGAGTATAATTCTCATCCTCATCAGTTTCCTGTTCTTTTTTATCAGCAGATATGGTTAGAACATTATCTTCTAACTCAATATTAAAATCTTTTTTCTTCATACCCGGTGCAGCCAATTCAATATTGTAGCTGTCCTCAGATTCCTTAACATTTACTGCCGGAAGCGAGGTTCGGTTCGCCATTACATTTCCAGTTCCCCAACTTTCATCCTGATTGAAGAAATCATCAAATAATCCATTTAATGTCGGAAACATGTCTCTTCTAGATCTAATAAGTGTCATATTTAGCTGGTTTTGGTTCAACATAACTATTACACTTATATTAAGGCAAAAAATATTCCAATTTGACAGAAGGTCTCTTTAAATGTCAAAATGACACAAAACCCTTAATATCAACCTGTTAAAAAGTTAAATTTGTCAGTTTTATGTGGAAATATTTGCAGTAAAATGTCACATTTACTCAACGCTTTACTACACCGATATGCATTAAAGCATCACCTTGATGAACAATAGGATTATGATTGAGACCTATTACGTAGCCAGTAGCGGGAGCTTTAACTTTTAATTCGAAATCCCCAAATGGATCAAATATGTTTCCTACAGCCTGATTTTTCTGTACCAATTCACCATATTTTACGGTTGACAGAAATACACCTGAGTTACCTGCTCTAACCCAAGATGAATTTTTTATAATATGTGTTTCATCCACAGGATCGATATATTGATCAGTCATACCCATCTTATTCATTAATCTTACGGTACCATGTATTCC
The DNA here is from genome assembly GCF_026241165.1 of Mangrovivirga halotolerans. GTDB lineage: Bacteria > Bacteroidota > Bacteroidia > Cytophagales > Cyclobacteriaceae > Mangrovivirga > Mangrovivirga halotolerans. The sequence continues at coordinate 499,652 of NZ_JAPFQN010000005.1, forward strand.
TTCGTTAATGGCAAATTCATCAAATCGTGAGGACTCCCCTCCCTCATATACTATAATATGCTTTCCTTCTTTAGCGGCAGATCTTCGTAGTGAATTAGGTCTGTAAGGACTACTAAGTGTAAATGGAGCACAAAAGGCTTCAGCTAGTTTTTTGTTACGTTCATCATCTAATTTACATCTTACTTGGGGATAATTCGTTCTGTCTGCCCCTCCTGTGTGAAAATCAATACCAAAATCAATCAAAGGAATAATATCCTTCATGAGGTAATAAGCAATTCTGGAAGCCAACGACCCGTTTTTATTTCCCGGGAATGAGCGATTTACGTCTTTTCCATCCGGTACATATCTTGAAAAATGAATGAATCCGTATATATTAATAACCGGAATACAAATGACGGATCCGGCAGAGCACCGGTGAAGGCCTCTTTCTATAATTCTTCTGATTATTTCAACCCCGTTTATCTCATCTCCATGCATCCCTCCTGTTAACAACAATACCGGTCCGGGATTAGTAGATCGATAAGTTGTTATCGTAATATCTATTGGTGAATGAGATGGCAACTTCGCAATATTTACATCAATCTTCTTCTCTTCGCCTGGTAAAACAGGGATTTTATTTATTTCCATTATGCCGGCACTAATTATTTCTTTTCAAAAATAAAATTTATAACTAATTATTCACCCTGAAGTTAACAATTACATTAACTAAATAAATGGTCAATTAAATATTTGTAAGTTTGTAATAACAGACTGAAATCATTTTATTCTTATTCTATGAAAATAATATTTTCTTTTTTTGTACTCCTGGCTTTTTCCTTTGATGTCCAGTATCCCATCAATGATCAGGACCAATCTTCTTTCGTATTCATCGACGAGCTATCAGATAATTTCGCTTACGACATGAGATATGCCACCGAAAATAACTTCATTAATAAAAAGGTTTATGATTGTAACAGGTGCATGATCCGTAAAGAAGTGGCCAAAGCATTAATCCAGGCTAATAAAGAATTTATGCAAAGAGGTTACAGGATTAAATTTTTTGATTGCTACAGACCTTTGGATGTTCAGAAAGAAATGTGGAAAATTTATCCAAAGCCGGGTTATGTAGCAAATCCTTATAATGGAGGTTCCATTCATAATCGTGGCGGAGCAGTTGATATCACTCTTGTTGATGAAGAGGGAAACGAATTAGAAATGGGTACAGATTTTGATTTTTTCGGTAAGAAAGCTAATCACACATATAAAAATCTACCTGAAGATGTCTTAAAAAACAGGTTGTTACTTAAAACGGTAATGGCTAAACACGGGTTTAAGCACATTAATACTGAATGGTGGCATTATAATTTTAATAACGCCAGGAAATATTCTATTTCTAACCAAAAAACAGAGTGTGATTAAAATGGATAATAATCTCGAAAAAAACCAGATCGAAATAGGTTCAGCAATAAGACTTCCTAAATCGGATAAATCAATTACAGTTTATACTACAATAACGGATAAAATTCACATTGATATTTTGTCAGAAAAAACACCTGACCTCCCCTTTAAACTATTGATGTCAAGCCTTAAAAACAATGATCAACTTAAAAAAGCAAAAGAGCTGGTGATAATCACTCACAAAGGAAAAGAGATTGCAAAAATTGTAAATGGTGAGTTTAAGATCACCAAACTTAATTTCTTCTTAAAATTATTTTTTAAAAGTATTTTTTAAGGTCCTGACTTTTAACTTCTTTGGGCAATACTCCAAATTCCTTCCTAAAAGCTGATGTGAAATGACTTAAATTAGCATAACCTATCTTTTTTCCTGCTTCTGTCACATTACACTCATTTGATTCAATCCATTGATATGCTCTTTTTAGTTTGGATTTACGAATATATCTACCAACACTTATATCAAGATTTTCAGAAAATATTTTTTTTAATTTTGCTGAACTTATCTTAAGCTCTTCTGCCAGCCCTTCAACAGTAATTACCTCTTTTAGATTTTCGTTAATGATATGAATGGCATGATTCAATAAATCATTGTCTACATCTTTAAAGCGTAAACTTTTAAAATCATAATCATTAAGGTACTCAAAATATAAAGCCAGGATTTGATCAACTTTTGATTTTAACAAAGGATAATTTCGCTTTTCTTCATTTAAATTTGATATTATTGAATGGATAATCTCCACGACATTTAACTGTACCTTACCTCCTAAATATAGCTTATCCCGGTAAGTCAACAAATTATGTAATTCTTCTTTGAGCTGCATTAAATCCAGAAAATTTCGTTGAATATATTCCTGATTAGCTACTATAGAAAAATTGTGATGATCCTGATCTTCGTGATACTTTAATTCGCAATCCAGATAAGAATTTGATAATAAAACATTGAAATTTTTAGAAGTTAATTTTCCAATGTCGGTATTAGGTTCCGGAAGATAAACTATATCACTCTGCCCCTTTAAATGAAAATCAATTTGAATTAGAAAAGAAGAACTATTTGATTTTCGCATAATATTTACAGGAGCATTAGTAATGAATTTATTATACATAAAAGATAACTCCGGAGTTAAATTTAGTTTATAGGTAAATCCATTTACACCTTCATCTTCAACCAAAAGGCAATCATTTTTCCATTCGCTTGTAAATCTGTCCATTATGCTTTGGCAGATGTTGTCTAAATGATCGATTTGATATTTAATTAAATACATTATTACAGAGTGCTGGAAATTAAATATTAAATAAGTGTCTTAGTTGAATTAGCAAATAGTAGATATTATATAATTTAAAATTAAAATTAAAATAATTCAATTTTATAACTCTATTTATTAATGATTGTTTGAAAATTAAATTTTTGGAATTATTTAAAGGCCATATTAAGAATTTTAAATGGAAGCATAATTAATTCTTTTAACAGATCGAATGCTAATTCAATTGAAAGACCCAGGATTGTAAATGGCAGGGATAATACCCAAACTATGGGAAACAAAAAGAATACTAATAAAGCTAGTGGCCAGCAGATTGCCAATAAAATCAACCAAAGCAAAATTCCTAAAAATGTTCTCATAACTCATTAGTTTGTTCACCAGCTATAGTCCAACTATCAAACCAAACTCATAACCAACTATTAATCAGTTAATTAACAATCAATGATTTTTAAAAAGTATTCATTTGTGTACACGTTTTGTTCATAAGTGTACAATTGTGAAGAAAGAACTGGTATGAATAAATGAAATATTGTCTATAATTTTAGGGTATGAAGCGCAAGGAATTAGAGATCGATGAGATCAATGAATTACTATTTGAACTCCAAAATGATTCTGATACAGAATTGATATTTGAAGATGATAAATGGCGTTTTACAATTTTAAAAAATGGCAGCAAAGATTATTTAAGAATACCCATAACAACTATTTTTGAAAAAAATGAAGTTATCCCTGTCTCAAGACACTTTATCATAGCTTTGATAGAAACAGGACATGCTGCACTTGCTTTATGTGATGAAGAAGAAATTCTTAATCATAAAGTTTTCAAATCATATATGGTAAGGAAAAAACAAGGTAAAAGCCAACTTAAATACCTAAAGACCAAAGGAAAATCCAGAGCAGGCTCACGAGTCAGGTTAGCTAATGCCCTGGAGTTTTTCGAAAACATTAATACTCGTTTAAATGAGTATGAGGATGAATATTCTATTGATATAATAGCCTTGAGTTGTAATAAAACGATTCTTCCTTTTCTATTTAACTCAAAAGTTGAACCACCATTTGAGAAAAAAGATGATCGGCTATATAAAATCCCAAAATATGTAGATACTCCGGGGTATGAAGAAATGCTTGAAACCTATGAATATTTAATTTCAGGAGAACTTTTTACCGAAAGTAATGACTTTATACTGGAAATTTAATTGGCATACCTATTCTTAGAGGCATTTCAAGGAGCATTTTCATATCATCCAAAAAAAATTTGGCAGCTACGGTATAAAAACTAAGTGACTTTTAAGATTTAAATATTTCGAATGCATAATTAGCTGTCGACCAGAATTCATCAAGGTCAATCAGATTTTGCTTAAAAAAAGAAATTAGTTCAGGCCAGTCATTCTCATTCATCACCTTTACACCTTCTAACACCTGGTAATATCCTGGAAGTGGTATTCCGTATTTATTATCACCCGTATCGTTAAATATCCATTCTTTTCCGGTTTCAGACTCAAGCATCCTTCTCAGTTCTTTCAGCTGTTCAAGAAGTAATGAATTGATATCCGGATCTTTGTGATCAACTGCAATACCACACCATGCTTTTTTATCTATAGCATCGAGTTTAAATCTAACCCCTTTAACACCAGTTTTATAATTGATCCAGTTTACTTTAAAACCATCAGCAGAAGGTACTGGTTGCATAAACTGACCAAGTTTAGTCCAGAACTCTCTTCGTTTTGCCGATGCTGCCTCTTTCGAGTACATTTAAATCTCCAGTTTTATGCTAACAGGACAGTGATCTGACTCGAAATAATCCGGATGAATCCCGGTATCTTTAACATTTCCTATTAATGAATCACTGACAAGAAAATAATCCAATCTCCATCCAATATTCTTTTCTCTGGCATTGGCTCGATAACTCCACCAACTATAGGCTACCTCCTCAGGGTTAAAATGCCTGAAAGTATCGACCAATCCTGAATCGAGAAAAGCAGTCATCCCATCAATTTCTTGTTGGGTATATCCCGCTGTTTTATTGTAGTTAGATTTAGGCCTGGCAATATCTATTGGTTGATGTGCGACATTAAAGTCCCCACAAACTACTACAGGTTTATGATCTTCAAGCTTTTTAAGATACTTTAAAAAATCTTTATCCCATTCGGTTCTGTATGGTAGTCTCTTAAGGCCCGAAGAAGAGTTTGGCACATAAACGCTAATTAAGTAAAAGTCTCCATATTCAGCTGAAATAACTCGTCCTTCGTTGTCATGATCTTCTATTCCAATACCGTAATTTAAGCTGATTGGCTCTTCCTTTGATAAAATAGCTGTACCAGAATATCCTTTTTTAATAGCGCTATTTGAATATATATGATATCCTTCAAGATCACTTAATGCTTCTTTTACCTGGTCATCCTGGGCTTTTGTTTCCTGCAGACAAATTATGTCAGGCCCTATATTAGATAATGAATCTAAAAAACCTTTTCTTACTGCGGCTCTTATACCATTTAAATTCCAGGATACAATATTTAATGCCATTATATAATTATTTAAAAATTCAAATTTTAAGATTTTAAAACTAATTCCTATCTGTCTTTCTGACAAGAAATCTTTAATGGACTATAATAAAAAAACCCGGACTAACCGGGTTTTAAAATATTATTAAGACTTTCTTAATCAAATCGCTAATTCTTTCTTGTCTTTTCCTGAAATAGTAGTTTCTCTACCTTTGAGAATTAATGTAAGATCGTTCTCCGACTCATTAATGATTTCTACATTTTCTTTAGATACATCTACTTTCAGAACTATATCTCTGAAATTAATTTTAAATGAATATCCTTCCCATTTAGAAGGTAAGAATGGGTCAAGGTGCAACATACCTTCTTTAATTACCATACCTCCAAATCCTTTCACTACAGCCATCCACGTTCCAGCCATTGAAGTAGTGTGGCATCCATCTTCTGTATCATTATTGTAATCATCAAGATCAAGCCGTGCTGTACGCAAATACATTTCATATGCTTTTTCTTCCATTCCAAGTTTAGAAGCAAGGATTGAATGAACACAAGGAGATAATGAGGACTCATGTACTGTCATTGGCTCATAAAACTCAAAATTTCTTTTAATTTCATCTTTTGAGAAGTTATCCTCAAAAAAGTAGAGACCCTGTAAAACATCTGCCTGCTTAATAAAACATGATCGTAGGATCCTGTCCCAGGACCAGTTTTGGTTTATTGGTCTGCTTGTTTTATCAAGTTCATTGACTGGCATTAATACTTTATCAAGAAAACCATCTTGCTGCAGATAAACTTGCTTTTCCTCATCATAAGGATAATACATCTTTTCAATTACCTCATTCCACTTACTTTTTTCTGAATCCGGATCAAAACTGACCTTTTCTAAAACCCGATTATAATCTGAAGAATGATTTTCTTTAACATAATCCAATGCATCCAATGTGTACTTCATAGTCCATGAAGCTATATAATTGGTATACCAGTTATTGTTAACGTTATTTTCATATTCATTTGGCCCCGTAACACCTAGCATGACATATTTTTGCTTTGCTTCTGACCAGTTTACTCGTTGAGACCAGAATCTTGATATCCCTATGAGAACCTCAAGTCCATATTCTGCAAGATACGCCTGATCACCAGTGTATCGAGCATAATCATAAATGGCATAAGCAATTGCTCCATTTCTGTGTATTTCCTCAAAGGTAATCTCCCACTCATTATGGCATTCTTCACCGTTCATTGTCACCATTGGATATAAGGCAGCCCCATTCGTAAAACCAAGTTTCTCCGCATTTTCAATCGCTTTTTGAAGATGATTGTAGCGATAAACCAACAAGTTCCTGGCTACATGACTATCAGCAGTACTCATATAAAATGGCAGGCAATATGCTTCAGTATCCCAGTAGGTACTTCCTCCATATTTTTCACCTGTAAACCCTTTAGGCCCTATATTTAACCTTGGATCTTCTCCTGTATAAGTCTGGTATAATTGAAATATATTAAATCTGATACCCTGTTGAGCCGCTACATCTCCTTTTATGACAATATCTGCCTCAGTCCATTTATTTTTCCAGGCCTCAGCCTGCTCTTCCTTCATTTTTGCAAACCCCTTGGCATAAATTCCGGAAAGTTCTTCTCCTGCTACATCTACAAGTTTATTTTCATCGTGATTTTGAGAAGAAATATTAGCAGCATATTTAAATATAGTTAAGGTTTCTCCCTCTTTTATAACTGACTCAATAAGATTTGAAGCATATTTCTCTTTTTCAACCAATTCAGGATTTAGCGTAAGCTCTTTTCCCTGGTGAAATATAGAATACTTCATCGCTGAACATACAACGAAATTCGTTTTTTTAGTGGATGCTTTAACCCAGGAACCACCATTTGATGCAGACTGATCAATAGTATTCCAGAATTTTTCATCATAATTGGAATCCTCATTAACGACATCAAAATCTATATAAGGCTCTATCTTAATTGGAGCCGAAAAATTCTTTGCTTTGATTGCGTATTCAATTGCCCCTGTCTGATCGTCAACAATGCTGCAAAACCTGGTTGACTTAACTTCTACTTGGTTGCCATTTTCCAAAGTAGCTGTAAAAGACCTTTCCAGATAGCCTTCTTTCATATTAAGTATTCTTCTGAAATCAGACACTTTTGCTTTGGCTAAATCGAGAGCGACTCCATCAATCCAGATGTTTATACCAATCCAGTTGCTGGCATTAAGCACTTTGGCAAAGTATTCTGGATATCCGTTTTTCCACCATCCTACTCGGGTTTTATCCGGATAATAAACACCTGCTATATAATTACCTTGTAAAGAGTCGCCACTATAATGTTCTTCAAAATTTGCCCTTTGTCCCATTCGGCCATTTCCAATCGAAAAAATACTCTCAGAAACACGATTGAGTTCAGGTACAAAGCCTTCCTCGATTATATTCCATTCATCATGGATGATGTAGTCTTTCATACAGTTTTAGAATTTATCTTATTTGGGGTTATTCAAGGATTTTAATTCATCAAGTGATACTTCAGCCAAAGAGCTTCTCACAATGTCTGCTTTGTCTAAAATTTTTGCATCACCAATACCTACTACTTTAAATCCACCATTTTGAGCAGATTCAATTCCAGCAATGGCATCTTCAAATACAATACTATTTTCTACTCTTTCGCTTAGCTTTTCCGCCCCCATTAAAAATATCTGAGGATCCGGCTTAGCTTTAGTGATCATTGTACCGTCTACTATGACATCAAAATAATCTGTCATATCAAGTAAACTGAGACACAACTTGGCATTTTTACTGGAAGATCCTAAGCCAATTTTGATGTTATTTTCTTTCAATGTATCCAGAAAATGACGTGCTCCCGGCAATTCATCACCAGGTTTCATTTCATTAACAAATTCAAGATACCATTCGTTTTTTCTGGCTGCTAATTCTTCTTTCTTTTCTTGTGATATTTCCTTTTTTCCCTTCCTCAGAATGATATCAAGAGAGTCCATGCGGGAAACTCCCTTTAATTCTTCATTATCTTCTTCCGTAAAATTAATATCAAGTTCTTCAGCCAGTCTTTTCCATGCTAAATAATGATATTTAGCTGTATCTACAATGACTCCATCCAGGTCAAATATACATGCTTTCACATCCATGTTAAGCTGTCGTAATAATGTTTATTTAGGTTATACAGTTGTCAAATATATAACGTAGGTTAAATTCAGCAAGCATTCATTGGAAAACTTAAGGGCATATGAATTTCGACAATTTGACTGTTAATTTTATGCAAACGATTGATATTTGATTAAAAGCCTTTTTATCATAAATCAAAGAATTTTATTTTTTTTGCATTATCACTGACAAAATTTTATGATTCGTTAATTTATAGTAAATATCTATGCTGATTTTACGATTTATGCAAACGGTTACAGTAAATAACCCGCTGCTATTTAGTAATTACTTCTTATAATTTAATTCAAGAATATCACATATGAATACCTCATTCGATTTTATTCATCGCGATGGTCAATCAAAGGGTGTTTTCTATATCCCGGGAAAGGTAAGAAAAAGATTGGCTGAAATAACCTATTCTAAAACTGGTAAAAAATATATAGTTATAGAACATACATTTGTGACTAATTCATTGAGAGGAAAAGAAATAGGGGAAATGTTAGTTAACAAAGTCGTAAAACTGGCAGAAGACCAAAATAAGAAAATTATACCCATTTGTCCGTATGCTAACAAATTAATGAGGAATGATTCAGCTTATAATCATATACTTGCATAAAAGAGAATTATGAATAAATTAATTACAGTACTATCTATTTCCCTGTTATTCATTAATTGTAATAGTCAGGATTTTGAGTATGCCAAAAATACTGTACCTCCAGATCATTCTGCTTTTTCCAAACTGCTTAATAAATATGTTGATAAAGAAGGGATGGTAGATTATAAAAGTATGCTGACAGAAAAAGAAACACTCGAATCTTATCTGAATAAATTGAGTAGCAATCCCCCTTCTAAAGACTGGACTAGAGAAGAACAATTAGCCTACTGGATCAATGCTTATAATGGTTTCACATTAAAGTTAATTCTGGATAATTATCCTGTGAAAAGTATCAAAGACCTCCATCCTACTGTTAAAATCCCAGGGGTAAATACTGTTTGGCATAAAAAGTTCTTTAAAATAAACGGGGTTGATTTCAACCTGGATGCTATTGAACATTCTATTCTTAGAAACGATTTTAAAGAACCAAGAATTCATTTTGCCATAAATTGTGCTTCCATTTCGTGCCCTCCTCTTAGAAATGAAGCTTTTTTTCCCTCAATACTCAACAAACAATTAGATGAACAAGCACGCCATTTCATAAATGATCAGGAAAGAAATAAACTTACCAAAGACAAGATTGAAATTTCAAAGATTTTCAAATGGTTCACAGGTGACTTTACAAAAAAAGGAACTTTAATCGATTACCTTAATAAATTCGCTGAAACTTCTATCAGAGAAGATGCCGATATTGAATATATGGAATATGACTGGACCCTGAATGAGAAATAATTTTTCCATAGTAATCCCGGTAATTAACGAAGAGAAAAACTTAAGAAAACTGCTTCCTTATCTTTTAAAGAATATCGAAGTAGAGGATGAAATAATTATTGTTGATGGTGGAAGTTCGGATAACACCAATGAAATTATACATGATTATTCTTCAATTAAGTATTTTAGTTCTGATAATTGCTCAAGGGCAATTCAATTAAATCTCGGTGCAATTAAAGCAAAAAACAATATCCTGTATTTTTTACATGCCGATGCTTTTCCACCCAAAAACTTTAGAAAAATGATTTTGAATGCCCTTGATCAAGGTCATAAAATGGGCGGCTTTAAAATGAACCTAGATCCTGAAAATTCAAAATTGCTGGTAATCAATTCTTATTTTTCTGGTAAAAAGGGAATTTTTAATGGCGGAGGTGATCAATCATTATTTATAAGTAAAAACGATTTTTACAAAGGCGGGAAGTTTGATGAAAGATTCTGCATTATGGAAGATTTCAACTTTTATCTAAGAAATAAGGATAGATTCGGTTATCATATTATTCAGGAAGAAATATTCGTCTCTTCAAGAAAATATATAAATAATAGCTGGTGGAAAGTAAATATTATTAATGCAATAGCTTTACTTCGCTTTTTGCTGGGACACTCACCAGAAAATATTAAGTCATTTTACAATAAGATGTTAAAATAAGAGATGTTTGATAAACAGATATTAATCGATATAGTAACTAAAAAGATGCCATTTGGGAAGTACAAAGAAAGACTTATTGCAGATCTTCCTGTTAGTTACCTGGAATGGTTTAAAAGAAAAGGATTCCCTGATGGTAAACTTGGTATATGGCTTGAAACTACATATGAAATCAAACTTAATGGACTTGATGATATTCTTTATAAATTAAAATCAATAAAAAAATAAAGAGGTCCAATCTGGACCTCTTTACGTGCAAGTAATCAAGCATCAAACAAGTATATTTTAATCTTCTATTTCGATCTCCAATTTGACCTCTGAATTTGAAATAACATTCGTTTTAAAACTTTCTGATATTGTTTGAAATAACGCATTATTTTGATCTTTACTAATAATTATTTCCCCATCCTGGTTTCTTGAAGCAGATTCAAATGCTAAAGGATCGATCTGGCTAAACCATTGATATGGGAATAATTCTATTTCCACTAACCCGGTTCCATCGAATGTAAATTGTCCTTCAGCCTCCAATTCAATTTCAAGGTATTCATTAAATAAAAACTTAAATGGTACCGAATTATTTTCAGAATCGGTAAATGTTCCTTCTAGTATAAACGCATCGTTTGAGGAACTTCCATCAAGCTTTAATCCTAATTCAAGTTCATCATAGATTCCTTCAGCTAAACTAACCTGAGGTAATTCAGGAGTTGATTCACCTGTTATCAGATTAATGGAAGTTTTTCTATTGCTCTCAATCTCAATTTCAGTATTTGAACTTTCTGCTTCAAAATCTACTTCCTCGAGATTAAGAGTTCCTGAAGTAAAAATAATTTCACTGGCTGCCACACGACCTGAGTTTAATGTAGTTCCCTGCGGATCCATATAAACTTCATAAATAAGTTTATTATCTTCCGGTCTGGTTGATTCTTCATCATCACAAGATGAAAAAGTAAGTAATGAGGCAAATGCCAAAATTCCGAAAAAGTTTAATTTGGTGTTTGTCATAAGTGAATGATTATTGTTTGTCCGATTGCTAAAATTCAAACACCATGCCATTACAATTCTTTTGTGATAAAATGTGATACAAATGTTATCATTTTATTTATCTGATTATATTCTATATCCGTTAAACACAATTAGGTTAAACATGTTAATAAATAAAAAAGACTAATATGATTCGTTTTAATGTCATCATACTTCTAACTACTTTTATTTTTGTATCAGCCTGTGGGCAAGAGGGTACACAGTCTGTGGAATCTGTAAACAACTATGATTTTGAGGTCGTCAAAACTGAAAAGGAATGGAAAGAAGAACTTACCAAAGAAGAATATAATATTTTAAGAGAGAAAGGAACTGAAAGAGCTTTCTCAGGAAAATATGATGACTTCAAAAAGAAAGGCGTGTATACCTGTGCAGGTTGTGGAACAAAAGTTTTCAGTTCGAAAACCAAGTTTGATAGTGGTACTGGCTGGCCAAGCTATTATGATGTCTATGATGAAGAAAATGTATTGCTCGTTGAGGACCGGTCGATGGGCATGGTAAGAACTGAAGTGGTTTGTGCTACTTGTGGAGGGCACTTAGGCCATGTTTTTAATGATGGGCCTCAACCGACTGGATTAAGATATTGCATCAATTCAGTAGCTTTAGACTTCATCCCTAAAAACTAAACCAATCAATAACCGGTAGAATAATGTTTTTTTAAAATTTTTTCCGCTTTCTTGCCCTGAAAGATAAAAGCATCACGGCGATAATATTCTTCACGAGGGATAGATTTCATGAAATATTTCCAGCTGTATCCTCCATTCCACCAGTCCTTTGACCTGAATACACTTAAAAGAGCATCGTAAGCAAGAGCCTGATCTTCTTCGTCATATGCTGAATCTGATACTAACCAATGTCCGTTATATGAATCATCTTTACTCATATATCCAAACTCAGTAAATATAATTGGTTTATTAACTTTTGAATTAAATTCATTTAACTCCCTGACCCATGGAGACCATGAATCTTTAATTGATTCAAGGTCTGTTAATTCTTCAATTCTATTCTTTGGTAATGGAAAATAAGCATTGATCCCTACATAATCGAGATCTTGCCAAAAACTGATTTGAGTGTAATTATCCCAGTTAGCTGAATAAATCAATTTTCCTTTATAAACCGCTCGGGTCTTTTCAATCAAATTCTTCCAATATGCGGGGTAGTTTATTGCCAGCTTTCTAAGTTCATTGCCAATAGAAAGCATTTCCACATTCATTGAATCTGCAATATTAGCATAGTGAAGAATATACTGATTATATTCATTGAACCACTGGTCAATAAAATCATCTTCAATAAAAAAATCACCTGGCCAACCCTCGCCTGATATCCACATATGAGGTTTCAGGAGAACTTGCAGACCGTGTTCATGAGCCAGTTCGATGGTTTTAAAGACACCCTCATCCTTTTCTCCCCACCATTGTTTTTCATGATTATAAATTACGCGCTGGGAACCCTTACGAGAAAACCCAAACGGGACAACTGCAACATGAGAAACTCCCAGCTCAACTAAGGAATCAAAATAAACTGGATCAAATGGCTCCGGAGGCGCCACAAGATTAACACCCCGGATTTTTATCTTATTTTCTGTTAAAGAATCTATCTTACTTGTACACGATAATAATACGCATACAGTAATAACCAAATATGGTAAGATTCTCAACATGTTATTAGGTAAACTTAATATATTAAATTTTTTCTATGTTAAAACCTGCTTTCTCAACAGCTTTTATCACCTCTTCTTCGTTTGCTACCTCATCAAAAGTAACTTCGAGGATTTTATCAGGATTATCAGTATCAACTTTCCAGAAATCTACATCGTCCAGGTCATTTAAATGCGGGGTAACTGATTTTATACAATTTCCACAATTAATATTAGTCTTAAATTTTACACTCTCCATTTTATATAAATCTATCTTTTGTTTCGTAATAATAAACTATTTAATACGACTGAAACAGAACTAAAAGCCATTGCTGCTCCTGCAATCATTGGACTAAGAAGCCACCCGGTAAACGGGTATAATACTCCAGCAGCAATCGGAATGGCTATAATGTTGTATATAAATGCCCAAAACAGATTCTGTTTGATCGTTTTAGAGGCATTTCGGCTTAATTTAACCGCCTGAAGAACTTTTGAAAGATCCCCTTTCATTAAAATGATACCGGCACTATCAATAGCGATATCAGTACCAGTCCCCATTGCAATTCCTGTATCCGCTAATGCCAGCGCTTCAGCATCATTTATTCCATCGCCCGCCATTGCAACTTTAAAATTCCTTGACTGCAATTCTTTTATAATTTTACCTTTGTCAGCAGGTAATAAATTTGCTTTGTAATGTTCAATCCCCACTTCTCTTGAAACAGCTTTCGCAGTTACTTCATTATCTCCAGTAAGCATTTCTGCTTCTATACCTTCCTTTCTTAGTTGAAGGATAGTCTCTTTTACTCCTGGCTTGACCATGTCTTCAATAACAGCAAAACATACCACTTCCCTGCCCTTGGCCATATAGACTTTTGTACCGGCCTTATGTTCATATTCTATATGCCGTGATTTAATTATCGGATCATTGGTAAAGGCATCATGATCGTCCATCATTTTCAAATTACCAATAACATATTTACTGCCTTTGCAATCAGCTACCATGCCTTTTCCAGGTACGTTTTGAGGATTTTCAATTTCAAAAACCTCAGGACTATTAAGGTCTTTTAAAAATCCACTGATTATTGCTTTTCCTAGTGGATGTTCTGATTCTTTCTCTATACTAAGAAAAACATTCTTATAGAACACTTTATCTTCATCAGAGACATTTCCGGCCCATATAATTTCTTTTAATCTTGGTTTCCCTTCTGTTATTGTGCCGGTTTTATCTAAAACAAGAATATCAGATTTTTGTAAAGATTCCAGACTATCTGCATTTCTTATTAAAATACCTTGTTCGGCACCATTTCCTATACCTGCCATTAATGCAGTGGGGGTGGCGAGTCCAAGAGCACATGGGCAGGCTATTATTAATACGGTGACCAATACTGAAATTGCATGTGTTAATACTGGTTCAGGACCAATAAAATACCAGACGGAAGCAGAAAGTAGAGCTATTAAAATCACTACAGGAACAAATACTGATGCAATTTTATCTGCAATTTTCTGAACTTTAGGTTTCTCAGACTGAGCATTCCTTACCATCTCAATGATCTGTGAAAGTAGGGTATCATTTCCTACACCTGTAGCCAATACTCTTAATGTACCATTACCATTAATGGTTCCTGTAAAAACTTTATCTTTTTTAGATTTAAAAACAGGTATAGGTTCTCCTGTGATCATGCTCTCATCAACATAGGTCTCCCCTTTTTTAATTTTTCCATCAACAGGTATTCTGCTTCCAGGTTTAATTATCACCAGGTCACCAGTTATCACCTCATCAACCGGAACTTCAGTTTCTTCACCATTACGAAAAATGGTCACCACAGAAGGTTGAAGCTTTATCAGATTTTTTATCGAAGAGGAAGTTTTAGACTTTGCTCTTTCTTCCAGATACCTGCCTAATAAAATCAATGAAATGATAACTACAGCCGATTCATAATAAACATGTGATTCTAATCCCCTGGAAATTAAAAACTCTGGGTAAACGGTATTAAATAAACTGTAAATAAATGCAATACCTGTACTTAAAGCTACCAGAGTATCCATATTCATCTGCCCATGGCGTATTCTTTTAAAAGCATTTATAAAAAATTCATTTCCTGAATAAAACAGTACAGGAATACTTAGGAGTAAAGATATCTCGTTAGCATATGCGATACTGTTATTTAAAATCATGGAAATAACAAATATCGGAGTAGTAAGTGCTAATCCAATTATTAACTTCTTTTTAAGAGAGTTTAATCTTTCTTCTTCCAGGTGCTCAGTTTGTTCTACCTGATTTTGTGCTGTGCCAAGTATTAATCCATAACCTATTTTGGCAGCTGCATCATTAAGAACATCTTCAGAAATGAGATCTTTATAAAATGAAATATTTGCAGACTGATCGGCATAATTTATTTTAACAGAATCCACTCCCTCAAGCTCAGATAGAAATGTTTCTAGCGAATTAGCACATGCAGCGCATGTCATTCCCGTAACTGAAGTTTTTATATTCTTTATAGTATCTTCCACAAATCTGTTTTTAACTCTACATAGATACGATTAATCAAAACTATTGTTTGAACATTTATTATCATAATTTACCATTTCCAAACATAGGTTTATTTCGATTCATTTTTTAAACATTTAAGCTTTCCAATAAGTTTTCTTCATAAAGAAATAATAATTCATTAATTTAAACTCAACCAAAATCATTTTTTATCAACCACTTCATTGTATGCTTGTATTCTACCAATCCAAGACCATATTGTGGCATTGCATCGTGATAAAACTATGCGTTGTAACAATTCTTACTCTTTTCTTTTTCAATTTTTATACCTACTCACATTTCATCAGTGCCATTATAATTGTTTCGTGTAGTGTAATTTTACTCGCATCCACGATGTCAATTATCAGGTCTCACAACAAATACAGAAAAAGGTCGGTCAATAATCACAAAACTTTGTTTTATTTCAATCCCAGTCCAATGTGGATTTATTCTATTAAAACCCTTCAATTTCTTGATGTAAATGAAGCAGCATTATCTAAATATAGATATACGCGAAAAGAATTTCTCAACTTGAGTCTTTTGGATATTATCAAAGAAGCAGATAAAAGTGGTGCATACAGAAATTATTTTGGTCTGAATCAGCCAAATCAAAATGATAAGAAAACCTGGACTCACTATAGTTCAGATAAGGATGAATTAATTGTTGAAAAAAGATCCTATAAAGTTAAATTCAAAAATAAAGATGCGATTCTGGAAATAATCATAGATGTGACTTCCCGTTTAGAAGCAAATAAAAAACTGACTGCCTCTATTAATGAATTGAATGACTTTGTTTATCGGGCATCGCACGATATCAGGGGACCTCTGGCGCGAATTATAGGACTTTCTAATATAATGAAGAAGGATGAAGGTAAAGCAAAGAAATTTTCAGAGCTAATTGAAAATACTGCTACAGTTCTCGACCATAATTTAAAGAGGCTGCTTAGTCTTAATAATATTAAAAATATAGACCCTATGCCTTCAAAAATAGATGTACGAGACCTGATTAAGACGATTTGCAGTGTTGAAAGAATTCAACATCAAGGTACAGGAATTAATTTGATCTATGATTTTCAACGAAACCTTGTTGTCTATACTGATGAACAGCTTTTAAGAATCATACTTGAGAATATTATAGAAAATGCATTTAAATATTCTAAAAATAACGAAGACTCATTTATCCTGATCACTGCCTACAAAAAGGATCATGACTATTATATTCATGTTTATGACAACGGAATTGGAATTGAAGAAAAAATCAGATCTAAAATATTTGATTACTATTTCAGGGGAACCTCAAAATCGGAAGGCCCCGGTATCGGTTTGTCAATATCCAAACAGGCAGCAAAAAAAATAAATGCATCTATCTTTTACGATAAAATTAAGCTTTCTAATGATATAGTTACTGAATTTAAAATCAAAATACCTCCATTATCTTTATCAAATCCTGACCAAATGCCTAATTTTAAAATCATTAATACTTTACCGGCATATTATTATTACTCATGAATAATAAACTACTTTTTGAATATCATAAAGAACTCAAGGAAAAGTTTCCTTCAAGCAAAATAGATTCATCTATTAATGTTCTTGATCCTTATGAAGACGATAAAACAATAGAAAATATAGAAGTCTTCTTTGATAAATATTATGAGGATAATGAGCACCGTACGATTATTCTAGGTATTAATCCTGGAAGATTTGGTGCTGGAGTGACTGGTATTCCATTCACCGACCCTATCTATATGGATACTGAATTAGGTATTCCTAATAATTATAATAAAAGACATGAGCTTTCATCTCAATATATCTATCAAATGATTAATGATTACGGTGGACCTCAAAAATACTACGGAGATGTTGTCGTTAGTGCTGTTTCTCCTCTTGGATTTGAAAAAGAGGGAAAAAATTTAAATTATTACGATGATAAAAATCTTAAAAATGCCATTTATGATTATTCAGTATATCAGTTAAAAAAACTAATTAATATAGTCGGGCCCCAAAAATCAATTATTAGTCTTGGTGGAGGGAAAAACCAAAAATACCTGGAAGATCTTAATAAAAAGGAAAAAATAGCTGATGAAATAGTTGCTCTTCCTCATCCCAGGTACATAATGCAATACAAAAGAAGGTACCTAAAAGACTATATTTCAAACTATATCAATACTATCAGTTCAGTCGTTGACCAAAACCGATCTATCTGATTGCCGGATCTGCTTCATCAAAGCTGAATAATATTTATTATCCTTAAGAGTATTTTCATTACCAATAATGATCAGCTTTTTCTTTGCTCGCGTCAGAGCAACATTTAACCGTCTGTAATCAGTTAAAAATCCTATTTTCCCTTTATTATTTGATCTAACCAGCGATAAAATGATTATTTCTTTCTCCCTTCCCTGAAATCCATCAATGGATTTTATTTCTATACCCTCAATATCGATCATCTTTTTCATCAGAGTTACCTGCCCTTCATAAGGGCTTATAATTCCAATATCTTCAGGAAATACCCTGGAAAACAATAAAGCCTCAATAACTTGTTTCACTTTTTCAGCTTCCTCCATATTAAAATATGAATAAGCTCCCTCTTTCTTATCTTCTTTACCTTCTACATTAATGAAGCTTATTGGCTTATTGGAACTCAATATTTTGAATTTTTCAGGGTCATATTGTTCATCAGGTGGCATAAATCCATTCAGATCATTAAGAGTCTTGTTCTTAGCTTGCTCAGCGGCTACCAATTGACCTCCGTAAAATGATCTATTAGAGAACTTCATAATTTCAGAATTCATTCTGTATTGCACTTCCAGCATTACACTCCATTCTTTATATCCTGAGATCCAGCGTTCGAACAAAGACAAATAAAGATCTTCTGCTTCTTTACAAATTACAGTGGGTGGTAACTGCTTATGATCTCCTGCCATAATCCACTTCTTTGCCTTTGTCATAGCGATTAATGAGGAAGGTTCAACAGATTGGGTACACTCATCAATTACAGAAATATCAAAACTAAATGGCTCTAGTACCTCGCTTCCGGCTGCACTATTGGTTGAAAGCACTACATCAGACTGTCCAATGAGTTGCTTTACAGCTTCATCTTCAGCTTTTTTAGCTTCTTCTACAAGTTTGTTTACTTTCTCCTGTAGCTTTAACCAATTTGCCATTCTATGAATCTTCTGAATAGGAATTCCTCTGGTAGATGCTTTTTTCTTCGATAGTTTAAGAATTTCCTGATCAGACAATCCTCTTTTATTTTGTCCGTTAGGAACAGTAAATTTATCCTGGTCCTGTTTTAATTCATGTATAGTATTCCACATAGCAGTGGCAGACTGAAATCCTTCTGTATTCTGTATTTTATAATCCAGGCATACAGGAATGAGTTCCTGATGTATTCTTGCCGGATTACCAATTCGCAGAACTTTCAATCCCGATTTCATTAGTTTCTCAACCATATTATCAACGGCAGTATTAGAGTCTGCTGTTGCTAATACTTTTTTACCAGCCTGCACATGCTGATAAATTATTTCTGTTAAAGTAGTTGTTTTACCCGTTCCAGGAGGGCCGTGTAATAAAAATAAATCCTTACTCTGGAGACACTTCTCAATTGCAAATTTTTGCTTACTATTTAATTGAGAATTTGAATAGGTCAATACTTCCTGTTGCTTTTCATTTTCTTCCCGTGGCTCTCTGTGGAAAAGTAAAAGATCGGACAAGATCTGATGCGGTTTTAGTTTTCCCACAGCCTCCTGCATCCTTTTAAAAGTAACATCATTAGCAAAAAGATCTACTCTGACACCCCTGCCATAAACATAATGCGGCGGTAGGGTCTGGTAGGCAACAGTAATCGTTCCCTTAGTTAGCTCATGAACAACCGCATGTTCTTCTCTACCAGAGGGGTTTCCGCTACTTAATATAACAAGATCACCTACACTGATCTGTGTATCAGGCAACTTTCCCCTTCCACCTAATCGAACCAGATAAGTGCCACCCAGACCTGCCCCGGCATCTTTACCGCGAAGATCCAGCAAGGCCCGACCTTTTCTCTGACGCTCCGGCCCGGACAAAACCCTGATCTCATTAAGCTGAGCCATCATTTCTTCTTCCCGCTCAAGATCGATCAGTCTTTTAAAATACTTTTGATATCGCTTTATGCTCTTAATCTCTTCCAAATCCATTGTTATTTATCCTTAATCTCACCTACAAAAAAAGGTGAATAAGTATACTGAATATCAATTAATTATATTAAGTTAACTAAATAAATGATATAGAATTTATCAAGGTATGATCTCTTTAAGATCAGTAACAAAATTTTTCATTCTTGTATCTTCCATCATTACTTGATTTACAGCTTCCTGGTCTTCAGGTGATTTGTCCTGTGAAAGCTTAAATCTGTTTTTAATCCTTGTAATTGTAATTTTAAACCCCTGAATAAAAGGTAATAACCTGTCAATCCTCGGGTCATTGTAATCTAGTTTCCAGTCCCTGGTATCCAATTCATCAGCCATTCTAACTAATAAATTCCTACATTCCTCATCTGAAATAAATTCTGCTCTACCCGCTATTTCAACGTACGCATAATTCCATGTGGGTAACTGATTTTCACTTACATAATTCAATGGGGAAATATATGTATCAGGTCCTTTAAAAAGAATTTTAACCTCTCCTCCCTTTAGTGCACTGGTTTGTGGATTATTATTGTCTATATGTCCTAATAATACCATTCTATCCGAAATTTGGTCTACCAATAAAGGCATCAGGGTTACGTCAGGTAATGAATCAGTATTTGAAGTGATAACAGTAGCGAGTGGAAATAACCGCATCACTTTCAATGACATGGCCATTGAGGATTCACTATAATGTTTGGGAGGATATTTCATTTATATATCGATTAATTATTACAGGATGTACTGCCGAACCGTTTGAATTTTATACCTTTGCAGCTTTAAAATTATCAAATGCCTTAGGGCTAACAAATAATTACGAATGATTTCAGCAAATAACTTATCCTTACAGTTTGGTAAACGCATTCTTTTCGATGATGTTAACATCAAATTCGTTAATGGAAACTGCTATGGTGTAATAGGTGCTAACGGAGCAGGAAAATCTACCTTTTTAAAGATTCTTTCCGGTGAAATATCACCTACAGCAGGGCAAGTTGCCATGGAGCCCGGAAAAAGAATGGCCGTTCTTAAGCAGAACCATTTTGAGTTTGACGAAGAAACTGTAATGAACACTGTGTTGATGGGACACCAAAAATTATGGTCTATCATGCAGGAAAAAGATGCCATTTATGCAAAAGAAGATTTTTCTGAAGAAGATGGTATAAAAGCTTCTGAACTTGAAGCTGAATTTGCAGAAATGGATGGTTGGAACGCAGAACCAGAAGCAGCTGCATTATTAAGTGGACTCGGTATTCATGAAGATCATCATTATTCATTGATGAAAGATCTGCCTGGTACTCTTAAGGTTCGTGTTTTATTAGCCCAAGCTTTATTTGGCGATCCTGATGTGCTTATTCTGGATGAGCCTACCAACGACCTTGACCTTAATACAATATCATGGTTAGAAGATTTTCTCCTTGATTTTAAAAATACAGTCATAGTAGTTTCCCACGACAGGCATTTCCTGGATACTGTATGTACCCATATTGTCGATATCGATTATAAAGAAATTAATCTTTTTACAGGAAACTATACTTTCTGGTATGAATCTTCTCAGCTGGCTGCACAACAAAGAAGTTCTGCAAATAAAAAAGCTGAAGAAAAGAAGAAAGAACTTCAGGAATTTATTGCCAGATTCTCTGCAAATGCAGCAAAATCAAAGCAAGCTACCAGTAGAAGAAAATTATTAGATAAGATCAACCTCGATGAGATTAAACCTTCAAGCAGAAGGTACCCTGCTATCATTTTTTCTCAAAACAGGGAAGCGGGAGATCAAATTCTTGAAATAAACAACCTGACTAAAAAAAGAGAAGGAAGGCTACTATTTGATAATATAAACCTGAATGTAAATAAAGGTGATAAAATAGCTGTACTTGCTAAAGATAGTTTAACAACAACATCATTTTTCCAGATACTGGCTGGTGAAATAGAGCCTGATGCCGGGAATTATAAATTTGGTCAAACTATCACTCCTGCATATTTACCAAATGAAAATAAAGATTATTTTACTGGTAATGATAATCTTATTGACTGGTTGAGAGAATATTCCGAAAACAAGGAAGAAGTTTACGTTAGAGGATTTCTCGGA
This sequence comes from Mangrovivirga halotolerans, assembly GCF_026241165.1. GTDB lineage: Bacteria > Bacteroidota > Bacteroidia > Cytophagales > Cyclobacteriaceae > Mangrovivirga > Mangrovivirga halotolerans. The sequence goes on from NZ_JAPFQN010000005.1 coordinate 521,526, forward strand.
AAAATGCTCTTTAGTGGTGAGGAAGTACTTAAAGAAGTAAATGTATTATCCGGTGGTGAAAAAGTCCGTTGTATGCTATCCAAAATGATGCTTACAGGTGGTAATGTTCTTTTGCTAGATGAGCCAACCAATCACCTTGACCTTGAATCGATCACTGCATTGAACAATGCATTAATTGACTTCCCGGGTACTATTTTATTTACGTCTCATGACCATGCCTTTACTCAATCAGTAGCTACCAGAATTATTGAGATCGGACCAAATGGAATGCTGGACAAATTAATGACATATGATGATTATATAGAAGATTCTAAGATCTCTGAACAGAGAGAAGCATTACATCAATAAAAAAAATATCATCTGAAAATGAAAAAGCCGGGTTATTAAATCCGGCTTTTTTGGGTCAGTTAGGTAATAACTGTAATAATGTTTTAAAATAGTTTCCTTCATCCGGAACACATCCTTTCTCGATCAACTGAAAAATTTCTTCTTCCCTGCTCTTTTCGTAATTTTTTGTAGAGGTAAATACCTTCAGTTTTTTAATATCTTCTTTACTAAGATCTGAAAGAGGCATTTCAGTAAAGTTGATCTTATCACTTTCAGTATTCAGAGAAACTAATACCATATTCGATGCTGAAAATCTGAATGCTGTGATGCTTTGAGGATCAAATTTCACAGCAAAATGTATCTTTCGCATCCATTGCTCATACATCACTTCACTGAACCAGGCTATGATTTCATCTGCTTTATCAGGTTCCTCTTCCTTGATCTTTTTCCAATCTTCTGCTGTAATAGTTTGGACTGATAAAAACTCTATAAACTCATCTTTTAATTTTTCCAGTTCAGTTTTTGTCAGTACTCTGTATTTTTTCATTCTCCGCTTTTCTTATGCTGCTGTTTATTTCTTCCTTTATTATGCGACTTATGTCCTGAGTTTTTGTTTCCCTGGTATCCTTTATGTTTATAATTTCCTTTCCCTTTATTGTTGTTTGACTTCTTAAAGTTTTTCCTTTTATTCTTGCGGAAAGGCTGAGGATTGTATGCGGGACCTTCACCAAGTTCCGCTGGTAATTCTCCCTTTGGAACTACTGTCTCAATCATTCTCTCGATCTTATAAAATTTTCGCTGATCATCCTCATTGATAAATGTTACCGCTTTACCTGTTCGGGACGCTCTGGCAGTTCTTCCCACTCTATGTACATAATCTTCCGGATCCGATGGTGAATCGTAATTGACAACAAGATCAATTCCCTCAACATCAATTCCTCTGGCTAAAATATCTGTACCGATCAACACTCTTACCTGCTTATTTTTAAAATCCCTCATTAGAGATTCCCTTTCAGGTTGTTCAAGATCTGAATGAAATGCCCGTACATCATATTTTTTCCTGATCATCTCTTTCTCCAGATCCTTCACGATTTCCTTTCTTGAAGCAAAGATGATTATACTTTCATAATTACCTTCATCAAGAAGATTCATTAAAAGTGGGGTCTTTTGCTTATTGTATACAGAATAAGCTACCTGATCAACTCCGGCTGCTGGTTTAGAAATTGAGATATTTACCTCTGCCGGATTATGAAGAATTTTATTGGCCAGTTCTCTGATCTTTCTAGGCATGGTAGCACTAAAAAGAAGTGTTTGCCTCTTTTTAGGGATAAATGATATGATTCTGATAATATCATCATAAAATCCCATATCTAGCATTCTGTCAGCCTCATCGAGAATTAAATGCTCCAGACCTGAAAAATCAAAATCAACAGTATTCAATTGAGAAAGAAGTCTGCCGGGTGTAGCAACTATTATATCGACACCTTGCTTCATTGCATGCTTCTGTCTCGTCCAGGTAGCACCATCTCCTCCTCCATAAATTGGAATACTTGAGGTGTTGACGAAATACCCAAATCCTTGTAACTGTTGATCTATTTGCTGAACTAGCTCCCTCGTTGGTGCAAGAATCAAAGTATTTATTTTATTGGAATTACTTTCAGCTATCCTGTTTAAAACCGGTAGTAAATATGCAGCTGTTTTACCTGTACCTGTTTGGGCACATCCGATAAGGTCCCTGCCTTCAAGTACTTTAGGAATAGCCTGTTCTTGTATAGGGGTTGCTTCTTCAAAACCCATGGACATCAATCCGTCCAGCAGGCTTTCATTTAATTTAAGTTCTTGAAATTTCAAATGTTAATTATTTATTAGTGTAAATCTATAACCTAAAATATTTATCTGATTTACCAAAAAGTTGTTAAGCTAATATCAAACTATTGATGCTCAGTCTACAAATTTAAACGGATTAAATTTAAATTGTATCATCTGTCACCAATATTAATCTTATTACATTGTATATGAAACTTAAAATAAATCTATTTTTCTTCCTCTCCTTCTTATTTTTCGCCACCTATTCTCAAAATAGTTCAGACGACATAAACCTCCCTGATTTGGCTACCTACAATAAAGAGAGAAATAACATTACTAAAACCGGAATGATTATTCTAAGTTCATGGGCAATCTCTAATGTTGCTGTCAATGGGGGTATTCTGCTTGGCTCTGATTCCTTTTCAAAGGAAAATAAATATTTTATGCAGATGAATATTTATTGGAATACTGTAAATTTAGTAATAGGAGGCTTAGGACTTTACTCAGCAATAAATGGAGATCAAAACCTGAGCCTGGCAAATTCAATTAACGAACAATCCAGTATAGAAAAAATATTATTACTTAATACAGGCCTCGATGTGGCCTATATAGCTGGAGGTTTTTGGCTAATGGAAAAAAGTAAACGCTCTACTGAAAACCCCGAAAGATGGAAAGGCTATGGAAAATCGTTAATACTTCAGGGTGGTTTTCTATTGAGTTTTGACCTGGTCCTATACTTTATACATAATAGCCATGGTGAACAGCTAAATAATATTGTTGAAATGATTAGCCTTAATGAAAATGGGGTTGGATTTAAATTAAAGTTTTAGATGAAACAATATTTTGTTCTTTATTATATAGTAATCGTAATTGCTTTGACATCTATGAGTACATTTAATAATCTGAATAAGATATTAGAAGATGCTGCATGGCAAAAGAGAGTTTTAATCATTTCTTCAAGCAGTGATAAGCATTCACTGATCAGAGAGCAATATACCAAATGGAAAAAAGATCTACCTGGGTTGATTGACCGAGACCTTATAATTATCGCTCCTGAAGAAGCAAAATGGATGATAATTTCAAATCAGGCTGATATTGAAACACATTTTGTGCCCAACAAAAAGCTAATTCATAAATTCGAACTAGACAGTAGTAAACTGAACATTATTTTAATAGGAAAGGATACCGGGGTAAAAGATATTACTCATCAAATAAGAGAAAGCAAATACTGGTTTGACAAAATAGATCAAATGCCTATGAGAAAAACTGAAATGAAAAAAAATTGATTATTTTGATCTTTCCGCTAAATCTGATATTGACCCCAATTTGTACTTATCCGCGAATTCATCTCTTACCATTAAAGCAAAAGTATTATTCAAACCTAGTTCATTGAGCCATTTGAGATCAAATCTCTCAAGTGACTTTTCAGAGACATAATCAAAAACTTTTTCACGATCATATCCTAAAGAATCGATCACGTGATCTTCAGGCTGGAGCATCAACAATAAAGCAGTTCCTGTGTACTCCGGATAAATATCCAATTCATCATTTTTCATTGCTTCGATTATCAATTTCGTACCACCGAATCCCAATAACTTTTCCACTTCTAAAGTTGACTGATGATCTATTATCAATGCGAATATATTTGCCAGTATATAATTCTCAGTAAAGGCCTTAGAACCTACTTTAATCACGCCTCTACCTACATATTTATTTTTTGAATGAATATTCAATAAATTCTTTTTTTCTAGAAAATTCCTGGCAACATCAAGTGGGGTTTTCTTTTCAATGTCTACCTGATAATTTAAAGCAGTCATAGTACTGTCATCAATGTGAAGTTGACTAAGAATAGTTTTAATAAACGGATATTTTTGATGGATCTCATTTCTTATCACAGGAGCTGCATAGTAAGGCGGAAAATAAGACCTGTCATCTTTTAGAGATGATAAACCATATTCAAGTATGCGGCCATCGGTTGAAAACCCACTTATTATATCGACCTCTTTTTCATTTAATGCCTTATACATTAAACCGATTTCCATTTCGATATAATCAATTTCAAAATTGTATTTTTCGAACAGTCCTTTTAAACCATCTTCTCTCTCAATAAATTCAGAAGGAAACCCACCAAGGAATTCTGTTCTTTTACCATCAAGCTGTAAATACCAAATAAGAGAGAACAAAGTGATTAAAATAACCACTATCCAACCGGATATTTTAGTAAGAGTACGGATCTTAAGATCTGCCAGTTTCCCTAAAGAAAAATCAAATATCAAGGCTAATAAAGAAGCAGGAATGGCTCCCGCCAGTATCATGTAACTATTATTTAATTGTATCCCTTTAAATATGAACTCGCCAAGTCCGCCTGCTCCTATCAAAGCACTCAATGTGGCAACACCAACGTTTATAACTGATGCGGTCCTGATACCCGCAAAAATCACAGGAAGAGCGATAGGGATCTTAATCTGAAAGAGAATTTGATTTTCAGTCATTCCCATACCGCTGCCCGCTTCGATAATTGCAGGATCGACATTAGTTATTCCGGTATACGTATTTCTCACAATGGGAAGTAAAGCATAGAGAAACAATGCTGTTATTGCAGGTATCTTACCAATTCCCAGTAAGGGTATCATAAATCCTAATAATGCAAGACTAGGAATAGTTTGTATTACATTAACCATCGAAATTACTGACGAGGCATATTTTTCCTTTTGAGAAATAAATATTCCAGCCATAATTCCAAGAAAGCAAGCTATGAGCAAACTGATAATAGTCAAATAAAGATGTTCATAAGTCTGAGACCAGATCTCAAGCCACTGATTTTTAACAAATTCAAAAAACTTACCTATATCCATCAATTATTATAATTTGCCTTATATTCTTCGGTTGCTTTAAGTAATTGTTCTCTATGTAATCCTTTATTCATGCATTCTCTTACGCTTAACTCCTCTCCAAGATCAGAAATTACCTCTTGAGAAATATAGGGTTTAAGATCACTCAATATAATTGCCTCTAATTCGAGCTCAAATCGATTTGAATTAAAAAAACTTCTGACAAAATCATTCGATGGATTGAATAATAAGTCTTTAGCACTTCCCTTTTGTTGCAATTTCCCCTTATGTAACAAGATGATTAAATCTGATACTTTAATTGCCTCCATAATATTATGAGTCACAATTACTGCAGTGAACTTTAATTCATCTTGAATTGCAAGAAAATCTCTCAATACAGAATCTGCCGTGATTGGATCCAATGCACCAAAAGGCTCATCCATAAGTATTAAATTAGCCTGACTAATCAGAGCTCTGGCTATTCCTACTCGCTGTTGTTCACCACCGCTTAACTGGGCAGGCATTTTATCTAAATAAGAATTTTCAAGCTTAATAAGCTTCAATAATTGGGTAAGCCTTTCACGTGCTATTTTTTCATCCATTCCCACAAGTTTAGGAATGGTTAAAATATTTTCTTCCACTGTTTTATGAGGAAAGAGTCCACCTTTTTGAATTACATAGCCAATTTTCCGTCGATGAGAAACAGGATCTATATTTTTAATCGATGTGCCATTAATATAGATATCTCCACTATCAAGAGTAATAAGCTTGTTTATAAGGCGAAGCCCTGTAGTTTTACCGCTTCCACTCGTACCTAAAAATACAATTTTCTGGCTTTTATCAGCTTTGAATGATAAATTGCTGATGGCTTGAGTTTTATCAAAGGACTTACTTACATTTTCAAAGTGGATAGAAACCATATGTAATTGGACTTTTTGACTAATTTAGCTTAGCTGTAAATTATTATGCATGCTGACTTTATTTCAAAAACATTAATTATTATTTTTAAGACTTAAGCTGAACTAATTTAATACAAACAAAACACATTTTATGCAGGAAGAGAAATTGACCTATGAAATGGTCCAAAATATGGGCTTACCGAATATCATTGCTTACGCAGCTCCGGTAATGATAACCTTGGTCATAATTGAGTGGGTAATTAGTTATTATCAGAATAAAGATAAATACGACGGAAAGGATACCATTGCAGCAACTGCTGTAGGGTTAGTAAATGTGGCGTTAGGAGCATCAATAAAAATAGTTACATTCGGATTAGCTATATTTTTCTATAATTTAGTTCCTTGGAATGTACCTCCAACATGGTGGTCATTTATATTATGTATCGTCTGGATTGACTTCTGGAGATATGTATCACATAGAATTGGTCACGAAAGCAGATTTTGGTGGGCTACTCATGTTACACACCATAGTTCAAAAAAATATAACCTGTCTGTATCCTTCCGATTAGGCTGGACACAATACCTTAAAGTTATCTTTTTTATTCCTGTATTTTTAGTTGGGTTTAATCCGGTAGTTTTCTTTATCTGTCATCAGATTGAAGTATTATACCAGTTCTGGATTCATAGTGCTTATATTAATAAACTACCAAGGCCGATTGAATACATTTTCACTACCCCATCACATCACCGAGTACACCATGCAACGAATCCTCAGTATATTGACAAAAACTACGGATCAACGTTAATTATTTGGGACAGAATGTTTGGAACTTTTGAACCTGAAGTAGAAAAGCCTGTATATGGAATTACAAAAGAACTTGAAAAGCCATATAACCCTGTTTATCTGTGCTTTCATGAATGGATGGATATAATCCGCGATATTAGAAAAGCCAAGTCTATAAAGCAAGCCTGGACGCTTACCTTTAGTTCTCCAACAAGGATTAGTGAACTTCAGGAAGAAGGTAAACTTCCTTCATTTGAATCTGAAAGACAGAACGATCAGAGTAAAAAAGTAAATAAGAAAGCTGCTGCATAAAATATTATATTTCCTGATTACTGCAGGTATCTAAAGAACTGAAGTAATTAGAAACTAAATGTTTTAACCGAAGGGGATTTCATTCTTCTTCGGTTTTTTTTATCCTGTAAGAATGCACCCCATTAATTTGTTACTGATTCTTTATAAAATCCTCCTTACTATAGTTTTCTTAAATAGAATTAGAGACCTAGGTTACTCATTCAATAATCATAAAGATCCTTCTTGTTGTCATTACTATAAGTTTATCATAATTCATAAATTGATAGGAATAAGGCAATAGGAAAACAGAGGACTCCGGGCCTTATTTAAATTATTATAAATAGAATTTTATTATTATTGATTCAACCATTTTAATATTTGATCATTAAAACAGATCAAATTTAAAGACATCAAGTTAGGTTTAGCAAAAAAAAAGACTACCTGATGTCAGGTAGCCTTTTGCTTTATTTAATAGATACGTTTTTTATGCAGCTTTTCTTTTTTCTTGCTCAGATATAGAAACGTGCTTTTGTTCTTTTATTTTAATGATACCGACTTTATCAAAACCCTTTATTACTAAGTAAGTCGGATCTATCTCATGCCATCTGAACCCACCAAAATTAGCACGGTTTCCGTATTTATGGTGGTTATTGTGATAACTCTCTCCCATCATAAGAAAATCAAACGGTAAGAAGTTCTTAGAAGTATCACCTACTTTAAAATTGGTATAACCATATTTATGAGCAAACCAGTTAATGATAGCACCATGTATAGGAGAAAATGCAAACTGAAGAGGTAATAGTAACCATAACCACCATACATCTGCATATTGCCAGTATATAAATACATATATAGCACCCCAGAAAATTCTTGATACCCACGATCTTGCAAAGACATCAAAAGGTTCCCACTGAGGAACATCTTTAGTAAACCTTGAGTCTACTTTCATTTTTTTGTTTGCAATTGCAGAGTAGATAGTTTTTGTTTTCCACATCATCTTAAATATGCTTTCATCATACTTAGGAGAATGAGGATCATTTGGAGTATCTGCAAATGCATGGTGCATTCTATGCATTACCCCATAACCATAAGGACTTAAATAATTAGATCCCTGAAAAATCCAGGTTAAAACAAAGAAAACTTTTTCCATCCCCTTCGACATTGTAAATGCTGCGTGTGACGCGTAGCGATGAAGGAAAAATGTCTGGAAAAATAGTGACAAGTACCAATGAGCCACAAAAAACGTTAATATAACTTCCATAGAATAAAATAGTAAAATTTTAAATATATCTATCCCTTTATAATAAGACAGACAACTATGGACTTTGTGACAAAATAATGTGAAAAATTTATTTTTTTCTGAATTTAGCTTCTATATCTTTTCTAAGATCAGCTAAAAATGCAGATGAATTGCCTGAACAGGCATTTTTAAAACTATCTGTAAGATGTGAATAATTACTAATTGATTTTGGTTCTGAATAATCAGATTTTTCTTTCAATTTATTACTGGCTCTGCTAAATAGCTTTCTACAGTTATCAACTTTCTTATCTATTACTTCCTGAATTTCTTCATACTCAAAATTAAATACCTCACGCATTAAAAAAACCGCCTTTTCAACTGGTTCTAATTTGTGTTGTAAATAATTAAGGGCTGAAGAAACTTCTGTATCCAGATCAAATTTTAATATATCGCTATCTTTAATCTTCTGTACCCACTCTGCTTGCTGGAGATTATCGAAATATTCTGTCTTCTTATGTTTAAGAGATTCCAGATGATTCAGACACTTGTTTGTAACGATTCGAACAAGATATGCCTTCGCATTGTCAATTTTAGATTTATCGATAGTAAACCACTTGAGAAAGGCGTCCTGGACAATATCCTGCGCATCCTCTAACGAGCCTACCATTTTGTAAGCAATCGATTCTAGTACATTTCGATATTTATATACTTCTAATGTTAATTCTGCTCCCACAACTCTACCCTTTTGGATACTATTCAAAATTATAAAATACAATTGGAATATAATACTTTATCAAAAAGTATTGATATAACAATTATTCAATTAAAATAAACTATAGGAAAAAAGACCGAATAAATTGAATTTTTCTTAAAAAAGAGACATTTGAGACTGATCTTGTTGAGAAACTGGTTGTTTTTTCTCTGATTCTTTATTTTCACTCTTGCTGGCTACCTTTTCAATAGGCTTCTCAATTTTTACTTTTTTCTCTTTTTTGTCAGTCTTTTCAGATCTGCCATTTAGTTTACTATCTACAACCGCGCTTCCATTATCAGAGTACTGAATTATCTGATGCCTGAACCATTCAGCCATTCCCATATTTTCTTTTTCGAGAATCTGTTTTAACGAACTTAACTCAGTAGCGTTAACTTTAAAGCTAACCTGGTGAATCCTTGGATTATCTTTCTTAAAATGTTCTCCCTTTGGCATTGTTTAATAGTATACTTAATAATTCAAATATAATAATAAGTATACTTAATAAACAAGCTTTTTAATTATTTATTAAGAAAACTATAAACATATTATTTATTTTAAGTATTCTTAATAATATCGAAATCTTTTTTACTCAAGAAATTTTCTATAAACCGATTAAACCTGTTTAACTCAAATCTTCTGACAATCAGATCTATCTTCTGATCAGGTTTAATGAAAAAAGTTGCTATTCTTGCATCTTCCAGACTTTCATCTTCTTTAAACCTACTGATCTTCAAAACTTTAATCTCACTAAAATTAATCCCTATACCATATTCGTCATTTTTGGAGCGAAATCTAATCAGAAATCCATTCTTTAATAATTGAATATTACAGTTTTTGGATGCATTGGTTCTATTAATCAATTTTTGTGTTTCCTCATCGGTAGAATTGATTAAAATTAGTCTTGGACTTCCAATTCCCCCTAACTTTAAACTTTCCCAAAAGGTAAAAGTATCACCATAGAGATATTTGATCTTATCCCAGGTCTCTTTATAATGTGTGGATAATGCAAATGTTTCCATAAAAAAAGAAAAGCCCACTGAATAAATCAGTGAGCCTCACCTCGATAATATAATAACTGAATTTCAATCTAAAAGGTTACAATTTTCTAATTAAAATTGTACTTCAGGTACACTCTCTGTTCCCTCAGCTGCTTCAAAATATGGCTTAGGTTCAAATCCATACATATTTGCAAGCATATTTCTCGGGAAAGTCTTTATTAATGCATTATGCATCCTTACCTGTTCATTGTAACGTCTTCTTGATACCTGGATTCTATTTTCAGTACCTTCTAATTGAGCTTGTAATTCAAGAAAGTTTTGATTGGCTTTGAGTTCCGGATATCGCTCAACTGCTACTAACAATCGTGATAATGCTCCATTCAATTCACCCTGGGCTTGTTGAAATTGAGCCATTGTTTGCTCATTCAGGTTATTAGCATCAATATTAACACTGGTCGCCTTTGCCCTGGCTTCTATCACCTGGGTTAGAGTTTCCTTTTCAAAATCTGCATAACCTTTAACAGTATTTACCAGATTTGGTATAAGGTCCGCCCGCCTTTGATACTGAGTTTCCACCTGGGCCCATTGTTCTTCAACTGATTCCTGCGAAGTAACCATTTTATTGTAATTACCTGCGAAAAAGTTATATCCAAGAATCCCCAGGACAACTACTATTGCTAAAAATATTATTAATCCTTTTTTCATACTTTTTTATTTTGTAACCTGTTTTTGATGCTATAAATTACTGACAAAATTCAATCTGAACAATGATAAATAAAAGCTCTTCGACTATTTTTTACCTCAATAGATATATTTTATTCTTTTTATTTATTTCTGCTTTTCACTTAACACAGGTTAATACCTATGCTCAAATAGCAGAACTACCTGAGGTAGAAAGATTTATAGTAGATAAAACCAATACACTTTCTTCATCTGAGATTGAAACTTTAAATACTAAGTTAGCAAATTTTGAGAAAGAGACCGGCTCCCAGGTAATTGCTGTTATGGTAAAATCTACCAAGCCGGAAGATATAGCTCAATATACTATAAGACTTGCTGAAAAATTAAAAGTTGGACGTGAAGGAATAGATGATGGAGTGATTCTTTTAATAGCTAAGGATGACCGAAGGGTTAGAATAGAAGTTGGTTATGGATTAGAAGGGGCTATACCTGATATTTATGCAAAAAGGATTATCGAAGGTATTATTAAACCTGATTTTAGAAACGGAGAATTTTACGAAGGTATAAATCATTCTACTGATGCAATTTTCAAATTAATAAGAGGTGAAGAATTACCCATGCCAGAAGTAACGGAGTCTGCAGAGGATAACAATATTTTTAAATTCTTACCCATTATAATAATCTTTGGACTGATATTCTTATCCATCTTGAAAGCTATTTTAAGAAAAACTGTAGGTAAAACAGCTAGTCGAATTATCGTATTCATTATAACTGTCATTATTGTCACTATTATTTTTAACCTGGTTGCTGGCCTGATCGCCGGTGTTTTCGCTGCATTTCTCGATAGTAGTGGAGGACACGGAGGTCGTGGAGGAAGATATTACGGCGGCTATGGCGGTGGCTTCGGTGGTGGAGGCGGATTTTCCGGCGGCGGAGGAGGCTTTGGCGGGTTCTCCGGCGGTGGAGGCGGCTTCGGCGGCGGAGGTGCATCTGGTGGTTGGTAATAAAACTGAAAAACATGAAAAAATTTAATAAAGAAGAAGAAGAAAAGATCCTGAAAGCTATCAGAGACCTGGAAAAGAATACTTCAGGTGAGTTTGTACCTTATATAGCAAACAAATCTGATGATTACGATGAAGGAACCTGGTTTTTAGCTACTATTCTGGCTTTAATTATTTTTGCCTTTACTGCAGTTGCGAGTTACCTTTGGTTAATCCCTGCCAGGATAACCTTTTTCGAACTCGGTTTATACTCTTTAATTTTAATGGCATTTAGTATTCTCCTGGCAAAATTTAGCATTCCGGTACGCTTACTATTTGTCCCATTGGATAAAAAATATGAGAGAGTAGTTTCTGCTGGTGAAACAGCATTTCTTGAGGAAGAAATTTTTAAAACTGATAATAGAACCGGAATATTACTATATATTTCTGTCGCTGAAAAACAAGTTTTGATTATGGGAGATTCAGGAATAAACTCACAAGTCAAATTTGAGGACTGGAAGGAAATTGTTGAAATAGTTGTTGAGGGTATTAAACGGAAAGATCTGGCTAACTCTATGGTTAAGGCCATTCAAAAATCTGAAACCTTGCTAAAAGAACATAGATTTCCGGCTTCTGAAAGCCCTGATAATGAAATATCAGACAGAATAAGGTACCGATCTTGATTTGATTATGATCTGAGTGAACCTTTTATTAGCAACGAGGAAAAATTTTACTTTTTGCTGCCTATTACTATTTGAAAAGGCAGCACAGTTATATCAAAAGGTTAAAATCAATATTTTTTCACCCTGAAAGGTTAAAAAGTTGATTAAATATAAAATAAAAGAATGTTGTGCATAGTTATAAGCACAGATTTTTATTTATTATATTAATATAGTCTAAGGCACTTATTATCTTTGCATTGACTTAAAGTTTAAAACATAATTCTAACTTAAATAATGACCAGCTTAAAATTTAGACTTGCATTATTAATCCTTTTTTTAGTAACAGGATTTAATACAGTAGCACAGGATGAAGAGGAAGAACTGTTAGAGGGTGATCTTAAAGGTCAGTATAATGATCTTTTAGATAAGTCCAAAACATATAATACAGTTAAAACAGTGAGGTTGGATAGACTTGCATATTTTAAGCAGTCTCTGAATGATTCTTTAAATTCTTTTAATTCAAGAATTGACAGCCTTCAGAGTGTTATTCAAACCCAGTCTTCAGAAATTGAAACGCTAAAATCACAGGTAGCTTCCCTAACCTCACAAAATGAGGAATTACAAACTAAGGTTGACAACCTTATGTTTTTAGGAATGCCAGTAAGCAAAACAGGATATGTTACATTTAGTTTATTGTTGTTTGCTGTATTGGCATTATTAGCAGGATTCTTTTTCTGGCAATTCAAAAGAAGCAATTCTCTTACTAAAGAAGCCAAGAAGAATTTAAACGCCAAAGAGGATGAACTTCAGGATTTCAGGCAGAGAACTCAGGAAAAGGAAATCAAAATTATGCGTGAATTACAGGATCAGCGAAATACTGTTGACGAATTAAGAAAAAAACTATCTATGAAATAATTTCTTTTTTAAAGGTATTCTGAATCTTAATTCTACTTGCTTCATTCAGAATACCAGAAAATAAAACTGAAAGGTCGGGTCTGATTATAACAGATTTGACCTTTTTTATTTTAAGTATTCTCAAGACAGATTGTGCAATCTTATCTTCCGGTGAATAAAAATTAACGTTGAAAGGAGTAAATAATCTGGTGATTTCCTTGATAGCCCCCTTTGATAGATCTTCTGAAGTGATAATTGTAAAAGAATTATATAAATGACGCATATAATCCCATTCCCTTCCAACTGTAGCTACATTTGCTAATAGGTCAAATTTGGGGATAATTAAATCACTCTTTCCTTTTTTTACCGGTTTCTGATTAATTTTTAAAGGAATGCCAAGTAGTTCAAATGGTTTTAGAATGTATCTTAAGGATGTCGTAAATAAAAAACCTGTTAATAAGGTTAAACCAATGTATTTTTTAACATTGTTCTTTCTCTCTTTTGAATAAGATTTAATAAGGAAATCATGGTGGCCATTGTAATAACAGAAAGCTACCTTCCAGCTTAAATTAAAAGCGTCTCGTATTCCATTGCATAAACCTTCTCCAATATATGGTGGCATAGTATGAGCCGCGTCTCCTGCTATGATCGTTCTATCTACAATCCATTTGTTAGCAATTCTAGTGTTAAAGTAATATTTATCAGCATGCAGTACCTTTTTAACTCTCGTTTGAGCCAGTTTTTCGATTAATTTAATTGAATATTCAGCTTCTCCATTCGGGTTGTTTGTTATTTCTACTCTCACACGATCCTTAAATGCCATTCGAACAAAACTGCCATTAGTGGAGCAAAACTTTTCAATCCTGTTTTGATAGTTTGGCGGTTGATCTGTTATAAAATCTACCTTATAATTAATTTTACGATAAGGATATTCAGTATACTTAATACCTGAAACGTCAGCCACTTTACTATTTGCACCATCCGTTCCAATTAAATAGCTAAACGACTGGTCAATAACCTGCCCTTGAACTGCTAATTCAGCTTTTTGATTATAAGCGCTAATAAACTCACAATTATATTTTAAGCTTATATTTATTGATTTTTCAATCTCTCGCAACAGTTCTTGCTCTAAATGGTTCTGATCAAACAAGAAAGAGGAACATTCATTATTAAAATTCAGATTTGCCTGTAAAAACTTTTTATTAGTGTTCTTACCAAATAAAAATAATCCTTTTGATGGATATATTTGATTTGTTATAAAATCATCAAGACCGACAAGCTTGAGAATATTAATTATCTCACTATCCAGATGTATTGCACGAGGTATATCCGGAAGCTGCTTTCTTTTCTCTATTAGTAAGCTTGGAACTCCCAGCCTATCTAAAAATAAGGCTGTTATCATTCCTACAGGGCCTGCTCCTATTATTAAAACCGGTTGGTTCACTTATTTTTATTTTGCCTTATCACCATATAATCGATTAAACTTATCAATTTTAGGTTGAATTACAACATTACAATAAGGCTGGTCAGGATGTTCATTATAAAAATTATCATGTTCTGCTTCAGCTGGATAGAACTCACCAGCTTCTGTAATTTCAGTAACAATCGGATTGTCAAAAATTCCTGATGCGTCTAGTTGTTCTTTATAAGCTTCTGCTACTTTTTTCTGGTATTCATTATGATAAAAGACCGCTGACCTGTACTGTGTTCCAACATCATACCCCTGTCTGTTCAAAGTTGTAGGATCGTGTGTATTCCAAAATACTTCAAGTATTTCTTCTATCGACACTACATCCGGATCATATTTAATCTGGACGACTTCAGCATGTCCGGTGGTTCCAGTGACTACTTCTCTATAAGGTGGGTTTTTTACTGTCCCTCCCATGAATCCGGATTTAACACTTTCAACTCCTTTCATTCTTTGAAAAACAGCTTCTATGCACCAGAAGCAACCTGCACCTAAAGTAATTTTTTCCATCTCAATAATAGTGACTTATAAACTCTGAATAACTACATCTTTTTACAGTAGTTATACTTTTTACTTGCTCAACTAAACCGCTTATTGGAGGGCTATGTTTTGTTAATTCTGTAATATTTGAAAATAAAGCTGAATCAATTTCGATATTCAGACTATAATAAGTTTGATCTTTAACCACTAACGAGGATCTCTCCATCCGAAACCTCCCATCCATGGCAAGTAATAAGACTCTGTCTTTTTCAACTTCAATACTCAATTCCGTATCAATATTCATTTTTTGAGGTATTATAGAATATTTCCTAAAGGAGTCTAGTTTCATATTGAATAATGAAAAATGATCCCCAGTCGGATATTTTGCCTCAAAAGCTCCCTCTCTTAATTTAAATGATATGCTTTTATTATTACTTACTAGATATTTATCTATCCGTGTTTCTGGCTCTTTTGGATATTCAAGCCTATCAAAAAAAGAAACTATTTTCTCATATTCTCTTTCTGACCTCCAAAACCATCTAACCTCGTAAGTATTTAAAATTTCCATATCAATTATCTACTTTACCATAAATTTCCGTATAAGATTTGATCTTAGATAAGCTTATTCTTCTATAAATATGATCCCTGGTCAATTCTAAAGGAGACTTCACCCCTGCTGAAGCTAATAATTCCCTGAAACTATAAATCGTTTCATGATGAAAATTTTTAACTCTTTTAATCTTATGCTTGACCACTAATCCCTGAGCAAGAAAAGTATCTTGGGTCGCTACCCCTGACGGGCATGTATTTAAATTACATTCAAGCGCCTGGATACATCCAATAGCAAGCATCATGGCACGAGCAGAATAACAAAAATCTGCTCCTAAAGCAAATGCTCTGAATAAATCAAAACTGGTAACAATTTTACCAGACCCACCCAGCACTATATCTTTTTTAAGATCTTTTTTTACTAAAATATCATAAGCAGTTGCCAATCCTTCCTTAAACGGCATACCTACTGCGTTACTAAACTCTAAAGGTGCAGCTCCTGTCCCTCCTTCACCACCGTCGATAGCTATATAGTCGGGATATATACCGGTGTTTATTATTTCATCACACAGTTCCTCAAACTCTGAAGGATTACCCATACACAATTTTATACCAACAGGTTTTCCTCCGGAAGCATCTCTAAGCCGTTGAACAAATTCCAGTAAGCCTTTATTTCCTTTACCCTTGAAAGCTTTATGATATGGTGGAGACACTACCTGTGTATGAGGTTCAACCCCTCTAATTTTAGCTATTTCATAATTATTCTTTTTGGCCGGAAGAATCCCTCCATGGCCAGGCTTAGCTCCCTGAGAAAGTTTAACCTCTATCATTTTTACCGTTTCATTCGAAGCATTTTTTTTAAATTCTTCTTCATCAAAGTCTCCTTCAGGTGTTCTGCATCCAAAATAACCCGTTCCGATCTGCCAAATCAGGTCTCCTTTATAAGCTAAATGATACCTACTTATTCCTCCTTCACCGGTATTATGGGCAAAACCTCCTAAACTGGCTCCTCCATTTAATGCCAACACTGCATTTGAAGAAAGGGAACCATAACTCATAGCCGATATATTTAGAATTGAAGCATTATATGGTTTTTTACAGTTTTTTTCTCCAATCATGACTCTTTGGTCAGCTGGAACTTCTTCTAAAGGTAATGGATTCATTGAATGGTGCATCCATTCATATCCTTCTTCATAAACCATTTCCCGGGTACCAAATGGCAAGGTATCAACTTCTTCTTTAGCTCGTTGATATACAAGTGATCTTAAATTTCTGTTAATCGGTGTCCCGTTGGTTTCACCTTCAATAAAATATTGATAAACCTTAGGCCCCATTGATTCAAGTAAGTATCTCAATCTTCCAAAGATCGGGAAATTGCGTTTAATTGAGTGCCAGGGTTGAAGAATATCGTACCACCCTAAAACTAAAATTGGAGAAATAGCAATCAGAATAATAAAAAAAACATTGCTTACCCATAAACCAAGAATGATAAATAGAATCAGGAAAAAAATTGAATAATAAATGAAATGCTTTCTCATATATTTTATCTAGGGTTATTTCGTCTACCCCCCATTCCGAGGAGATCTAATTGATGATTAATTTTTGTTTCTTCTTCAGGGAAAATTGTTTCACCAGTGGGCATAACATATGAAGGAGAATTTTCTCTCCCAATTTTACCAACCGGATAAGCATTCATTTCTTTAGAGGAGACTGTATTTTTTACAATCTGCTTTATTTCCCCAAGATCAATATCAGGATTTAGCCAAGAATTTCGCAGTTCATCACTAATAATCAGAGGCATCCTGTGATGCTTTACTTTTTTTAGTAAATCATTAGCAGGCTGGGTTAAGATACCGCTTGTTTTAAAAACCTCTCCCGTTTGTTTATTTACCCATTCATAACTTAAACCACCTAAAGTCATCAGATTATTTTCTTCTAATTCTCTTCTTGAATAAATAAAATAAGGTTGCTTTGGATTTGATCCTTCGGCCCATTCATAAAATCCGTTTGCCAAAAATAAACATCTTTGTTCTTTTAAAATCGAACCGATAAAACGGGCATAACCGGGTTTTTGATTCCACGGTTCAGTAATAGTTTCAGAACGAATATTAAACAGACCTGTTTTTTTCTTATCTGATTCCCAAGGTGGTAATAAACCCCATCTGGACTCCAGGAGTTGTGGTTTAGAATCCTCGTTCACAATAAATACATTTTGAGTAGGAGAAGTATTGTAATTTTGGACTCCTTTAAATGAAGAGGGTACAATTATCGCTGGCAATGTTTTTTTCACCTGCTCAGCTGTAAAAACTTGAACGTATCGGCCACACATATTTTAAATTAAATTAATCTGTGCCGATTAACAATGAAAAATTTAAAGAAAACCTGTATTTAAGATGAGGTTTCGTTAATTAATTCATCCTTCAGCAAAATCTTATCAGCAAAAGAAAGAATGATAAACAAAAAAGCAATTGCTGCAGAAAATGTACTTATAAAAACTCTTTCTATTAATTTTTTCATTTTTTTTGAAATATTTTGAACAAATATATACTTCCGTTGTAAAGTCTTGATTAACTGATTATTGTCATTATATTAGCATTTTGATTGCTAAAATAAGATTTAAATAATCAGTGAAAAATTATTCTTTTTCAGATTTCGTGCCAAAAATTCTGGAAATAAGGGTTTACCTATTATTAAGTTTCGGTATTAACAAATTGATGGCGCCAAAATATTTTTATAAAGTACATTTTTTAAATTTTTTATTCTGTTTGCTTTTCCAAGGGATAGGAACTACGGATATTTATGCTCAAAATGAGTATAAATTCCACCATTTGTCCGTGGAAGATGGTCTTTCTCAAACTGCTGTTACTGATATTGCAGAGGATGATTTAGGATTTATTTGGATAGCCACTCAAAATGGTTTGAATAAATACGATGGAAAAAATTTCCAGATTTTCAGGCATAGCAGCGATTCCCTGCATTCAATACCCAATAATAGTATCCGGAAAATAAAACCATTAAGCGGTAACCAATTAGCTATCTGTACGCATAATGGTTTGAGTATTTATGATAATAAACATGACTATTTCAAACACTATAAAAATCTTAATACTGATTCGATCTTATTTAGTGGCCGATATATCGTAGATGTGGAAGAGCTACCTGACAGCAGGCTGGTTGTGGCTGGTTACAATGGATATTTATCCATAATTGACAGAAAGGACAATAAAGTCGAAACTATTAATAATTCAGATAAAAAAGCAATCAAACATAAATATCCTTCCATAATAGGATTTGCTCTTTTTAAAGATGACCTGGTAGTAAGCACCAGTAATGGATTAAAGTTTATAAATACTAAGACTTTTGATTTTGATACTTTAAAAGAAAATTCCTTAGCAGATAAAAACCTTCTTGTAGCTGATTTTGATAAAATCACTGATTCTACAGCAATAATAACCTCTTACTACCAGGGAGCATATCTTTTAAATGTTAGTTCGGCTCAAATTGAACCGATTTATGAAAAAGAATCTTTCCAGGTTATTGAAACTCATTATGATAGTTTAAGAAACTTGTTTTTATTTGGAACCCAGTCTAGTGGTTTGATAACCTATGATCCTAAAACAAAAGAAACCAAAAATTATCATCATGATGAAGAAGCTTCATTCTCATTAAAGAGTGACCAGGTATACAATATATATCAGGATTCAAACGATAACATTTGGTTTGCTACAACAAATGGTGTTCATGTTTGCTATGCTAATCAACTTGGTTTTGAAAATATCAGTTATTCTCCAAATGAGAATAAGGGACTCAATGATAAAATAATATGGGGTGTAGTCGAAAATGAAGATAAAGTTTTCATTGGTACTCAAAATCATGGTGTAAACATTTATAATAAGAAATCAGGTGAATTTGAATATCTGCTTCATGATAGTACTAAAGAAAATAGTTTGTCATTTGATGCTGTTACGATATTAAAAAGAGTGCCTGAAGAAAATGGAATTTACATTGGTACTGAAGAAGGATTAAACTTTTATAATGAAAAAACAGGAGAGATTCAGAATATCTTTCATGAGGAAGCTACTTTTAAGGGTAGTTATCTCAATTATATCGGAGATGTGATCTCAGATGATAAAGGAAATATTTATACCATATCATCTTTTAACCTCAATAAGCTTAATAAGAAAACAGGAAAGCTGGAAGAAATACTCTTTGATAGTTCGCTAGATACACTCTTGCTTAACTATGGAATTAATACAGCATATATCAATTCTACTGATTCGGTAGTTTACCTTGGTACGCCAATGGGGCTTATCAAAAGAGACTATAAAGAAGGAAATACTTTTAGTTTTATTGAATCTGAAAAATTCTCATTGAAGGATATCGATGTTTTTGATATAACTGCAGATTCAAAAGGCAATTTACTCATCGCAACTGATTTTGGATTAGCGATATACGATCAACAGGATGGAGATATATCAATATATAATAAAGAATCAGGTTTACCGGTAAATATTGTTTATGATGTTTTAATTGACAATAGCGAACAAATTTGGGTCACGACTGACTTGGGAATTTCGCGTTTTAATGATAAAGATAAGACTTTTATAAACTTTGATAAAAAAGATGGGATTAGCATTGATGAATTTAATGAAAATGCATCTTATTTTAATCCTGAGACTAACAATATCTTTTTTGGTGGCCTGGGTGGAATCACTTATCTGAACACAGATTCGGTAAATTTCTATTCCAATTCTCCAAAGCCAATATTTACTGATCTTTACCTTTTTAATGAAAGAATAATTCCATCAGATAGTAGCATTATTAGCAAATCGCTAAGCCACATTGATACCTTATTTCTGAATTACGATCAAAGTGTTATTAGTTTAAAATGGACCTCTATTATTACCAATCCTGATAAAAATATAAGCTATGAATACCGAATGGTTAACTTCGATAAAGATTGGATAGAAGCAGGAGAAAAAAGTGAAGTTACTTATACCAATCTGGCTCCTGGTAAATATATTTTCCAGGTAAAAGCAATAAATAAGCTTCAACCTGAAGATAGCAAAACTACTGAGATTGTAATTTTAGTAAAACCTCCATTCTGGAAAACATTATGGTTTTATGCTTTAGTATTCATTGTTATTTCAACTTCAATAACCTCATTTATATATTTTAGAATACGAAAAATTAAATCCCAAAAACTTCACCTTGAAAAGCAAATAAGAATTCACACTCATGAATTAGCTTTTCAAAAAGATCAGTTGGAAGAAATAAATAAGGAATTACAAATCAAAAATGATGAGATGGAAAAATTCACATACACCGTCTCTCATGATCTGAAAAGCCCATTGGTTACTGTGCAAGGGTTTGTTTCAATTCTCAAACACGATCTCACTAATGGAAATTTATCCCAGGTAGATGGTGACCTTGACCAGCTAGAAAGAGCCACTGGTAGAATGCAAACTCTAATCAATGATCTTCTGGAGCTTTCAAGAATAGGTATGGTTGTTAATCATTTTGATTATTGCCTGTTGGATGACATTATTGAAGAATCTCTTTCTGCTGTAAAAGGACATATTCATAATAAAAATGCCACGATCGTCAAATCCTATTCTCCTGATCTTAAAGTTTATGGTGATAAATCAAGACTCCTTCAGGTTTTTCAGAATCTGATAGAAAATGCACTTAAATATATGGGGTCACAAGATGAACCACGAGTTGAGATAGGCATTAAAGATGGAGTAAAAAGGATATTCTATGTTAAGGATAATGGTGCTGGGATAGCAAAGGAACATCAGGAAAGAATATTTAATTTATTTGACAGACTCGAGAAAAACGTCGAAGGAACCGGTATCGGTCTTGCCCTTGTAGAAAAAATTGTCAAGATGCATAATGGTAACATTTGGGTTGAGTCTGATGGTCCAAGAAAAGGGTCAACTTTCTTTTTTACAATTGATTTAAAAGAATCTGTTAATTCATCAGAATCTAAAACAGAAGACATAACACAATCTTATAGTTAAAACACAATAGAAACATCAATTAATCCTACACGGGATGTTTATTAACTATACAGAATACAATTCACCACCATAATCTATCTATTTTCAATAATATTCAACATATTTGAATATAGGAGTTAGTTATTTTCATTCACCCTAATGCAGGAAACAGTAAATATACTTTTAGTCGAAGACGAAGAAGCACATGCTGAATTGATAAAAAGATTTTTGGAAAGATCTGAAAATTTTAATGTGTTAACCGTATATGATTTAAAGTCAGCAATAAAACAAATCAATAATAATTCCCTGGATTTAATAATTACAGATTACCTCTTACCTGATGGTGACGGTACTGAACTAATTAAATTTAAAGGCAATACAGAAACTGAGCTTCCGGTTATTTTAATGACTAGTCAGGGAGATGAACACATTGCTGTAGAAGCTATCAAGAAAGGTGCTATTGATTATGTGGTTAAATCAGAATCTGTTTTCCAGGAATTACCAAGGATTGTAAACAGAACGCTAAGAGAGTGGAGTCTTGTCAAAGCTAAAAAAGAGGCTGATAAATTATTAACAAAGCAATACCATGAATTGCAGAAGACCAACCAGGAACTTGATAGGTTTGTTTATAGTGCCTCCCACGATTTAAGCGCTCCTTTAAAATCTCTTCTGGGTCTGATTAATGTAGCAAAATTAGATACCAAAGATGATCAAATGATCCAGTACCTGCAGTTAATGGAAAAGAGTGTTCATAAGCTCGATGAATTTATTGTAGAGATAATAAATTTCAGCCGAAACACTCGACAGGAAATTGAATATGAAAAGATCAACCTGGAAGATCTGATTAATTCAATAATCGATAACCAGTCTTTTAATAATAATTTCGAAAAAATTGAATTCAAGGTTTCGATTCCAGATGAATTAAAAATAATAACTTGTGATCAGCTTCGATTGAAAATAATTCTTAATAACCTCATTTCTAATGCTATTAAATTTCATGCATATCATCGAAATGAAATACCATATATCAAAATTGATATATACATATCCTCAGATCAGGAAAAAGTAATTATAGAAATTGAAGACAATGGAACTGGTATAGAAAAAGGACATCTGGACAAAATATTTGATATGTTTTACCGTGGTTCTGATATTAATAATGGATCAGGGCTTGGCCTTTACATAGTAAAAGAAGCTTTAATCAAAATTCACGGAAATATCTCTGTAACCAGCAGGACCAATAGAGGTACTACGTTTTTCGTTGAATTGCCAGCAGATGAATTACTCGATTAACCCAACATCATCTTTCCAATACATCATAAGTTCTTTGGGCAATAGCTAATTCTTCATTCGTAGGAACTATCAAAATATTTATTTTACTATTTTCAGAATTAATTTTCCGGACCATCTCACTTCTGTTTGAATTTAAATTTTTGTCTAACTCTATGCCAAAATAATCAAGATTCCGGCAAATCTCCTTCCTGATAAAATCACTGTTCTCTCCTACTCCGGCTGTAAAAACCAATGTATCAAGTCCATTCATAATAGCAGTAAAATTGCCTATGTATTGCTTAATTCTGTAAGTGTACATATTAATAGCCAGAGAAGCTGATTTGTCACCTTTTTTCATTCGTTGTTCCAAATCTCTCATATCGCTATCTCCTCCTATCCCGTATAACCCACTTTCTTTGTTGAGAATCTTATCTACTTCCCCCGCTGACAGATTATGATTGTTGATCATATAAATCGGAACTGATGGATCCAGATCTCCACTTCTCGTGCCCATTATTAATCCGGCTAAAGGAGAAAAGCCCATAGAGGTATCAACACATTGACCGTCTTTTATAGCAGCCATACTAGCCCCATTACCTAAATGAAGAGTGATGATTTTTTTTGAATTTGCATTTCCCAGGAATTCCCGGGCCTTTTCAGTTACATAACGATGTGAAGTACCATGAAAGCCATATGCCCTGATATGATGATCTGTATACCATGATTCGGGTATTGCATACCGATATGCGACTTCAGGAATTGTTTGATGAAATGCAGTATCGAAAACCCCAACCTGAGGAATGCCAGGAAATACTTCTTCACATACCTCAATACCTGTATAATTAGGAGGATTATGCAAGGGAGCAAGATCAAATAAGCTTTTTATTTGATTTTTGACTTCTTGGTCAATTACCATTTGACCTGAAAATTTTTCTCCTCCATGAACAATCCGGTGTCCGATAGCATTTAAATCTTCTGAAGATTCCAAAACCCCAATTTTTGGATCAATTAATAAATCAGATATTTGTTTTAATCCATCCCGGTGATCTTTGATTTCTCTTTCTAATTTTTCAGATATGATATTATCTTCAACTCTCCTGTCATATTTTAAAACAGAACCTTCCTGGCCTAACCTATCTACCATTCCTTCTGCCAAAACATCAAAAGATGAATTATATATATCAAAAAGCTTATATTTTATTGATGAACTACCTGAGTTTAAAACTAAAATTTTCATTATTTCTCTTGTGCCTGTATTGCTGTTATTATAACTGTATTCACTATATCATCTACCTTACAACCTCTACTTAGGTCATTAACCGGTTTATTAAGCCCTTGAAGAACTGGCCCTATCGCAATTGCACCAGTTTCTCGTTGTACGGCTTTATAAGTATTGTTACCTGTATTTAAATCCGGGAAAATCAGAACAGTAGCTTTACCTGCCACAGGTGAACCTGGCAATTTTTTATCACCAACTGAAGCATCTACTGCAGCATCATATTGGATTGGCCCATCAATCGGTAAGTCAGGAAATTTTGACTTAACTATTTCTGTTGCCTTTCGTACTTTTTCAACCTCTTCACCCTTCCCACTGGAACCACTACTATAACTTAACATAGCTACACGTGGTTGTATCCCAAAATTTAAGGACGTTTCTGCTGATGCTATTGCAATTTCGGCTAATGCTTCCGCATCGGGATTTGGATTGACCGCACAGTCACCATAAACTAAAACTCTGTCAGACAGGCTCATAAAGAAAACTGAGGAAACCACATTGTAATCCGGTTTTGTCTTAATTAACTGTAACGCGGGCCTGATTGTATGCTGTGTAGTATGTACTGCTCCACTTACCATTCCATCGGCATCTCCTTCCAGAACCATCATTGTTCCAAAATAAGAAACATCATTGATCAAATCACGAGCCATATCATGATTTACACCCTTATGCTTTCTCAATTCTACAATCTTATTAATGTATTGCGGAGTTTTCGCATTTATTTTCGGATTTGTTATAATAATATGCTTTGAATCAAGTGATATAGCTAATTTATTGGCTTTAAGCTTGAGCTCTTCTTCATTACCTATAAGTATCAATTCCACTATATTTCGTTCTGCCAGAATTGATGCAGCACGCAGAATTCTTGGATCATCTCCTTCAGGCAAAACAATCCTTTTTATATCTGACTTAGCCTTTTGAATTAACTGATACTCGAACATTTTAGGTGTTAGTCCTTCGATTTTAATGTCCGCTAGCTCTTTTTCAAGTTTATCAGTATCAATATATTTCTCAAATATTGATAGACTATTTTTTATTTTAAGTGCATTATCATGTGTGATATATGAGTGAATCTTATTATAATTAGATACAGTTTCGTAGGTATTTGTCTTGACAGACATAATCGGAATTAAATCAGAAACACCTCGTAATAAATTATCAATAGAATGATCAGGTTTAAAACCTGTACTCAATAAAATACCTGAAACTGCCGGATAGTTAACCGAAGCATGCGCCTGGAGAACTCCTAATATCACATCTGCCCTGTCTCCTGGTGTAATAACCAGAGAATTTTCTAATAACCTCGGGAGGAAGTTTTGTACCTGCATTGCTGCAGTAGTAATATGAAATGCCTGATTATCTAAATTATCTTCACCATATAGAACTTCAGCATTAAGTTGTTCTGCGATTTCCTTCATAGTCGGGCTTTCTAATATCTTATTATTAGGTATTACAGCCTTGATAATTGACTCATCAGGAATTCTGTTATTGAGATTCTTTAATAGCGGTTGAATATTTTTTTCAGATACTTTATTTATGATTACCCCCATTATCCGGCATCCTTTATCAATAAAACTATCATATGCTAAAAACAAAGGATTTAGAGTCTCATCGATATTTCTCCCTGTGCCCTTTCCTACCACCATAACCGGACATCCCAGGTTTTTAGCGAGGGTAGCATTAATATCAAATTCGAATGAAACACTATCGACTGAAAAATCCGACCCTTCACATATGACAAAATCGCACTTCTGTTCGAGGTGCTTAAACTTTGCTATAACCTTTTCAATCACCCAATCCTTTTTACCTTCCTGGATTAATTTTAATCCTTCATCCAGGTAAAAGGCATAAGTATCTTCATAATTGATCTGAAGATTAAAGTGTTTTAATATTAATTCGATGTTTTTATCACGTTGCCCTGCTTGCCTACTGATAAAGGGTCTGAAAATACCAATCTTATTAGTCTTTCTTAAAAGGATTTCGGATATGCCAAGTAATACAAGGGATTTGCCACATCCTGATTCTGAGGTAGTTAAATATATTGATCCGGCCATATCATTTTTATGATCTTATTTAAGTTAAAAATAACAATTGAATAGCGAAATGACTGATAAATACACCCCTTTTTCAAAAATTATTCTGTTATTATTTTCGTATAAATTATTGGAATTTTTACGATTTAATTAACCTAACACCCGTTAGATTACATAAATATTAAATATTTACGCAATTAATTAGTGAATTTATTTTTATTATTAACTTTAATTACCTTTATTGCAATCAATGAAAATGAACACAACTACATATTACTACTATTACTATTTACCGAAGCCACCAGGGTTCTCGTAATAGATAATATGTATTAAAAATACTATTAATATAAGAGGCCCAAGAGGCCTCTTTTTTTTTTGCCTAAACTTTGAGGTTATGAGTATTAAAATCGCAAGAAGGTTATCGGGAAGTAAAGAATATTATTTCTCAACCAAATTAAAACAGCTTTCTGAAATGAAAGAAAATGGCATCGATATCCTTAACCTGGGTATCGGAAGTCCTGATATGGCTCCTCCTGAAAATGCAGTTTTATCATTAATCAGGGAAGCTGGTAAAAGTGAAACTCATGGCTATCAAAGTTATCGTGGTTTACCTGAATTCAGAACTGCTGTTCAGGAGTTTTACCAAATACATTACCATTCTCAAATATCAGATAATAATGTACTTCCTTTGATAGGCTCTAAAGAAGGACTGATGCATATAGCAATGACCTACCTGGAAAAAGGAGATATTGCACTGGTGCCCGACCCGGGATACCCAACGTATGAAGCTGTTACTCGCATGGCAGAAGCCACCCCCGTAAAATATAAATTAAACGAAAAAAATAAATGGCTAATTGACACTGGTTATTTAGAAAACCTAATAAAAAGCTTTCCAGTTAAAGTTATTTTTATGAACTACCCGCATATGCCCACCGGAGCAAGCGGAACGATAAATATGTTCAAAAGGGTTTTAAAAATAGCCGAAGAGAATAATATATTATTAATAAATGATAACCCCTATTCGTTCATATTAAATGATAGTCCTATTAGCGCATTACAAGCTTATGGAATTCATCCCAATTTGATTGAACTTAATT
Source organism: Mangrovivirga halotolerans (assembly GCF_026241165.1). Classification (GTDB taxonomy): domain Bacteria; phylum Bacteroidota; class Bacteroidia; order Cytophagales; family Cyclobacteriaceae; genus Mangrovivirga; species Mangrovivirga halotolerans. Next base: position 548,850 of record NZ_JAPFQN010000005.1, read on the forward strand.
CCCTCTCAAAATCACATAATATGGCCGGGTGGAGAATAGGTTTCATGGTAACGAGTGAAGAACACATTTCCAACATTCTGAAATTTAAAACAAATATGGATTCAGGTATGTTCTTACCTGTTCAAATTGCTGCAGCTAAAGCATTAAAAAGCTCAAAAACCTGGTTTGACAACCTAAACAAGGAATATAAAAAAAGAAAACTTGTAGCTATGAAGCTACTGGACCAATTGGAATGCAAGTATGACACGAAAGCTTCGGGTATGTTTATTTGGGCCAGAATACCGGATACTTTTTCCAATGGAGAGGCCTTATCAGATCATATTCTGAATGCAACAGGAGTTTTTCTCACTCCAGGATTCATTTTTGGCGAACAAGGAGATAAATTTATTCGAATTTCGCTTTGCTCCTCTGTTAATACATTTGAGGATGCATTGAATAGAATATTAAGTATACCTAATAAAATAGCTATATAATATGACGATTGGTATCATTGGACTGGGCTTAATTGGTGGGTCCTTAGGACTTGCCCTTAAAAAGCTTAATTATAAAATTTTGGGTTTTGACAATAATCCAATCCATCGCTCGGCAGCTTTAAAATATGGATTAATTGATAAGGGTGTTGCTGATATTGAACTATTACTTAATGAAGCTGAAGTAATTATAATAGCTACGCCGGTTACTGCCATTGAACAATTGGTCACCACCTTATTGAGATCTTCAAGGTCAGATCAGGTATTGATCGATTGTGGCTCTACTAAAAAATCTATTTGTGAAATAGCTAATTTATGCCCTAATAGAGACAGATTTGTTGCAGCCCACCCTATTGCCGGTACGGAATTCAGCGGTCCTGCTGCTGCAATTTCAGATTTATTTACCGGGCAAAAAATGATATTGTGTGATAGCGAAAAATCAAATAAGAGGTCACTGCAGATTGCTCGGAGTCTGTTTACTGAGCTGGGGATGGAACTCATCTATATGCCCTCAGATGAACACGATATCCATTTGGCTTACGTCTCACACTTATCACATGTTTCTTCTTTCGCTTTGAGCTTAACAGCTCTTGAAATTGAAAAAAGCCATGAGCAAATCCTGAATCTCAGCGGTTCTGGTTTTGCCTCAACAGTAAGGCTCGCCAAAAGTAATCCTGACACGTGGAAGTCAATTTTTTTAGCTAATAAAGAAAACCTTTTGGTTGCAGTAAAGGAGTATCAAAATCAACTTAGTAATCTTCAAAAGGCCCTGGAAAATGAAAATTCAGAAGAACTCCTGAAGCTAATGACAAGGGCAAGTGAGATCAAAAAAATATTGAAATAAAAAAAGCCCCTAAAAAAGGGGCTTTAAAAAAATCTATATTAAGTTTACTTAATATTGTCTCTATTTACTCTGAGAGGTCGCCCATTGACTTCCACTCCTCTCATTGAGGAAGAAATACGATCAGTGAACTTTTTATTAACAGAGAAGTAAGAATGTGTTCTGAAAATATCAATAGAAACAAGGTCTCTTTGAGGTATACCCGCCTGCTGGCTGATAAACACTGCAAGATCTTTCTTGTTCATACTGTCCATCTTTCCAATGTTGATAAAGTACCTAGGGTAATCATTATCTCCTCTGGAAGGCTGGTTCGAATTTCTCGCTCTTTCAGATCTGTTATCCTTTCTACGGTCACTGCGATCATTTCGATCACTTCTTCTTCCACTTACTTCACTATTCTTTCTGTTCTCTTCTAGTTTATCAATTTGGTTAACTGCCTTATACATTTTACCAAACTCAGAATCCACTAGCATAGCAACCAGTTGTTCTCTTGAAAAGTGATTTAATTGCTTAGCTACATTTTCAGTTATTTCAGCTGGTATTCTCTTTTCAGCTTTATCAACCTTTTTCTGTAATCCTCCTACCCAATCACTTAATTTTTCCTGGATGATCTCATTGACATCAGGCATTTTGAAAGGCTCAAAGTCAATTCTTAATCTTTTTGCCAGGTTTTTAAGCTTTGAACGATCTCTTCGACCAATGAAAACTACAGAAGTTCCTTTAGAACCTGCTCTTGCCGTACGACCACTTCGGTGAGTATAGAATTCGATATTATCAGGAATACCAAAATTAAATACATATCCGATATCCTTTACATCAATACCTCTTGCCGCTACATCAGTAGCAACCAGAAGCTGGATTTTCTTTTCTCTGAACTTACGCATTACCTTATCCCGGTGAGCCTGAGTAAAGCCACCATGTAATACTTCAGTATGGATCCCTGCGTTTTGCAGAGCTAAACCTACATCTTCAGATTCTGCTTTTGTACGGCAGAATAAAATTGCTCCAGCCTCCTTTTCAACATGAAGGATGTTTTTGATAATATCAACCCTTGTTTCACGATTAGTTTCGATATAAGCATGAGTGATTCCCTCATTTACTGTTTCTCTTTTATCGACCTTAATTTCGTGTGGATCATTCAAATAATTTGAAGCGATATGTCTGATACCTTTTGACATTGTCGCTGAGAATAACCAGGTATTCTTTTCATTTGGTGTAGTCTCGAGGATAGTATCAATATCCTCTTTGAAGCCCATGTTTAACATTTCGTCGGCTTCATCCAGTACTACATAATTTACTTTAGAAAGATTAACTTTTTTTCTGTTAATCAAATCAATAAGTCTTCCGGGCGTTGCTATTAATATATGTGGAGCTTTGCGCAGCGCTTTAATTTGCTGCTCAATAGAGGCACCTCCATAAACAACTTCAATATTTACAGCTTTCGCAAAAGCAGCAAATTGTTTAAGTTGTTGAGCTACCTGTTGCCCCAATTCACGCGTCGGCACAAGGATTAAGCCCTGGGTGTTGGAGATGGTTGAATCAACCTTCTCAAGCAACGGTAAACCGAATGCAGCCGTTTTACCGGTGCCGGTCTGTGCCAACGCTGTTATATCCTTTTGGTTTGCTAATAAGAAAGGGATTGCTTCCCTTTGAATCGGAGTGGGTTCTTCAAATCCTAGTTTTTCAATACCTTGAACAACTACAGGAGAAAGACCCAAATCAATGAATTGTCTCAATAGAATATTTATATTTTTGAAAGCGCAAAGATAAGATTATTTTAATGAAATAGCAGTGTTTATTCAAATATTAATTACAAAGACAGAATTATATTGAAAATAAAAAAAACCGGAAGGTCTCCCTGCCGGTCTTAATTCTTAAGTTATTAATTATCAAACTGCTACATCATTCTCGCGTAAAGCATCATTAAGTGAGGTTTTCAGGTCTGTACTTGCTTTCCTTTGCCCGATTATCAGGGCTGCTGGAACCTGGTAATTCCCGGCAGGAAATTCTTTTGTATAGGAGCCTGGAATTACAACAGATCTTGGAGGAACATAACCTTTGTAGATCACAGGTTCATCTTTTGTAACATCTATAATTTTAGTAGATCCTGTAAGTGTAACATTCGCACCCAGAACGGCTTCTTTCCCCACTTTAACTCCTTCAACTAATATACAGCGCGATCCGATAAAAGCTCCGTCTTCAACAATCACTGGAGCTGCCTGCACCGGCTCAAGAACTCCCCCGATTCCAACACCACCACTCAAATGAACATTTTTACCTATTTGAGCACAACTTCCTACTGTTGCCCAGGTATCAACCATCGTCCCTTCATCAACATATGCCCCGATATTTACATACGAAGGCATCATAACGACACCTTTCGATATGTAGGCTCCATATCTGGCCACTGCATGAGGAACTACCCTTACGCCTAATTTATCATAATCGCTTTTGAGCATCATCTTGTCATGGAATTCAAAAGGACCAACTTCTATCCTTTCCATCTTACGAATCGGAAAGTATAATATTACTGCCTTTTTGATCCAGTCGTTTACTTGCCAGTCATCACCTGAAGGCTCAGCGGTTCTCATAGTTCCTTTGTCAAGTCCTTCGATAACTTCTTCGATCGCTTTCTGAGTTTTCTGCTCTTTCAATAACTCTCTGTTTTCCCAGGCTTCTTCAATTACTTTTTGTAATTCAGTCATTGTTTTTACTTTTATTCCATGAATAGAAAAATTCTTATTGCGTCAACCACCAAACCAGTCGACGATACCAGGATGACAGACAAGATTGCAGCCACGCTGGCAGAGGTGCACAAATATACAATTTACGTTATTGGATTCCCATCAAAATTCAAACCCGTCTATTCAAATATAAATTTTTTCAGTATTCCGAAGGCAGGTTTATCGTTAGCAAAAAGACTTAAAGCTTTACTTTATGTATTAAGAATACTTATTAAAGTTAAACCTGAGATAATTATAGCTACTAATACTGAAACACTGCTGGTTATGAAGGTATACCAAATAATATTTGGCGCGTATTTAGTATACGATATACAAGAAAACTATTCCCTTAACAGAAAGGCAAGAAATGGTCATAAGAGTAGCTTTATAATGAAAATGCTCGAAGCATCAAGTACGATGGAAAGATCGCTTATTAAAAAAACGGATGCCCTAATTCTGGCTGAAAAGGTTTATTCTGAGCAATTCGATATACCTGAAACGACCCCCGTTCTTTTATTCGAAAATAAATCCCTTTTAAAATCAGATAGACATATCGACCTGTCCCCTCACTTTCTCATATCTGGTACACTATCTAAATTACATGGTACTTTAGATGCAGTTAAATGGTTTGTTAATTTATATCCTAATACACAAGTAAAACTTACTGTAATTGGTCAGTATCACGATTATTCACTTATGAATGAGCTATTAGAGTTAGCAGCTAAAGTCAATAATGTAGATCTTTTCTTGTCAAAAAACCCCATCCCTCATCAACTTATACAAGAAAAGCTATTCAGTTCTACTCATGTTATATCTCCTTATCAAAACTCAGCAGCATTTAAAGGAAAAATGCCTACTAAGCTGTTTGAGGCGGCAGCACATCAGAAAATTATTATTTCAAGAAAAAATGCCACCTGGAATATGTACTTTAAGGATGCCTGGTTAATTGAAACAGATTTTGACACGAATGATAAATTAAATCAAAAAGAAAGTGTTCTAAAGTTCGAAAGAGAAGAATATAATTCTGATCGTTATACTGTGGACAAAGGAGACTTAAAGGAGTTTTTTAATAAATTAGACATATCTTAAATAATTTTACTTATTATCTAAAAATGGATTTCCTAACTGAAATAGCATATTTTCTTTAGATTTATTTATGTTAAAATATTTTTTTAGGTTAATCTAAATTTATATTTTTACGAAAACAACTTTAAGTAAATGCTTAGTTACACTGAAGAAAATTATCTTAAAGCTATTTACCACCTCTCTTCCGGTGGAGAGCATGAGGTATCAACAAATTCTATTGCCGAATCACTTCAAACTAAAGCGGCTTCAGTAAGTGATATGTTGAAAAAACTGTCGGTGAAAGAATTAGTGGAATACCGTCGTTATAAGGGAGTAAACATTTCAGAGGAAGGTAAAAAAGAAGCCTTAAAGATCATCAGAAAACATAGACTTTGGGAGGTCTTTCTTGTAAACAATTTAAAGTTTAACTGGGACGAGGTCCACGAAGTAGCAGAACAGCTGGAACATATAAAGTCTCCCCTGCTTATAAAGCGCCTGGATGAATTCCTCGGCTACCCAAGCTTTGACCCACATGGAGATCCTATTCCGGACGAGTATGGGGTTATAAAAGATAAAGCCAAGATACTCTTAAAGGATCTGGAAGAAGGGAATGAAGCTATAGTTGTGGCGGTTTCTGATGATAACCCTGCCTTTCTTCAATATTGTAGTAAGCTAGGCATAAAAATAGGCACTCCTCTTAAAGCAATAGACAAGCTGGAATTTGATAACTCAATGCAGCTTTTACTTGATGGAGATCAAAAAATAAATGTATCAAAAGAAGTATCAGAAAATATATGGGTAACCGATTAATATTTTTATTATTTGTTTCTGCCTTTCTTTTTTCTTGTAGTAATACTGAAAAAAAGGAAAACAGTGATAAGATCAACGTGCTTTCAACCACTGGAATGATCTATGATATAGCCTTAAATGTAGGCGGAGAAAAGGTTAATGCTCAATATCTTATGGGACCTGGCGTAGATCCTCACTTATATAAGGCGACACAAAACGATCTTTCTAAAATGAGAGAAGCAGAGATCATTTTTTATAATGGATTGCACCTTGAGGGAAAAATGCAGGAAACCCTTGAAAAGATAAGCAATTCCAAACCTGTAATTCCTGTTTCCTCAGGTATAAAAAAATCATTATTAAAAGAAAGCGAAGATTTTGGCGGGGTTTATGATCCACACATTTGGTTTGATGTTTCTCTTTGGAAACAGGCTGTTATTATTGTTACAAACACATTGATAAAATCAGATGAGGAAAATAAAGAATACTATCTTAACAATTCGAAGGATTATCTTTCAGCTCTGAGTGCTCTGGATGCCTGGGTTAAGGAATCAATAGCTACCATCCCTGAACAACAAAGAGTTATGATCACGGCTCATGATGCCTTCGGATACTTTGGAGATGCATATAATATAGAGGTTCGCGGATTACAGGGAATATCCACACGGTCTGAACCTGGCATTCGGGATATAAGCAGACTGACAGAATATATCACTGAAAATGATATAAAAGCTGTTTTCGTAGAAAGTTCAGTTTCTGAAAAAAGTCTCCGTGCTGTGGTAGAAGGTTGCAGGGAAAAAGGACATAATGTTCAAATTGGAGGAACTCTCTTTTCTGATGCAATGGGAGCAGCCGGTACTCCGGAAGGAACCTATGAAGGGATGGTGAGACATAATGTTAACACAATAGTTAATTCACTCAAATGACTAAAACAGCAGTTGAAATACACGACCTGGTTGTTGCCTATAACCGTAAGCCGGTATTATGGAACATCGATGCCCATCTCCCGGCTGGAAAAATAATTGGAATCATAGGCCCCAATGGTGCTGGCAAAAGTACATTGATCAAAGCAATGATGGGGCTGTTAAAGCCTGCCAGTGGTAAAATACTTTTCTTTGATAATCCCCTGGATGAGGTGAGGGAAAGAGTAGCCTATGTACCTCAAAGGGAATCAGTCGACTGGCAGTTTCCTGTTACAGTATTTGATGTAGTCTTAATGGGACGATACAAAAAAGTTGGCCTTTTTAAAAATCCCGGAAAGAGTGATAAAGAAAAAGCAAAACAGGCATTAGAGAAGGTTGATATGTATCAATTTAGGGACAGGCAAATTTCCCAGCTAAGTGGTGGACAGCAACAACGAGTCTTTATTGCCAGGGCTTTGATCCAGGATGCTGATATCTATTTAATGGACGAACCATTTGCCGGTGTTGATGCTTCGACTGAAAAAGCTATTCTGAAACTAATGAAAGAAATGGGTGAACAAGGGAAAACTGTTATAGTGGTTCACCACGACCTTCAAACTGTAATGGACTTTTTCGATTGGGTAATGATGTTAAATCAACGATTGGTAGCATGCGGAAAAACCCAGGACGTATTCATAGAAAAGAATCTTAATGACACATATGGAGGAAAACTGACACTCCTTAATGAGGTTGGACAGATATTAAGTAAAAACCAAATGCCACAAAGAGAAAAGTAATCAGATGATCGAATTTCTATCATTTCTGAAAGACCCTAATCTCCAGTATGTTCTCTGGGGGTGTATTTTATTGAGTTTCTCTGCCGGATTGATAGGTTGCTTTGCCTATTTGCAGAAAAAAGCTCTCATTGGAGATGCTATTTCACACTCAGTTTTACCAGGCGTGGCGATTGCTTTCATGCTGATTGAGGTTAAATCATTGCCTGTTTTGTTAACAGGGGCTTTTGTATCAGGGATAATTTCCCAGTACCTTGTTGTAAAGCTGTCTGAGCATCCTAAAATAAGTAAAGATACAGCCATCGGGTTTGTATTAACATTTTTCTTTGGAATCGGAATCGTATTATTGACTTTTATTCAGCAATCTGGTCACGCAGGACAAAGTGGATTAGAAGATTTTATTTTTGGTAAAGCAGCAACACTTGTTCAAAAAGACATCAATTTATTTATTGCCCTTTCTGTCATTATAATCATTGTGGTTTTACTAATGAAGAAAGAATTTACCATCGTTTCTTTTGATGAGGATTTCGCCCATACTTCCGGAATGAATGTTTCAATGATCAATAAGGTTATGACCGGCCTGTATGTAATGGCAATAGTATCCGGTATTCAGGCTGTAGGCGTAGTTTTAATGTCTGCTTTGGTGATCACACCAGCTGCAGCTGGTAGGTTCTGGACTAACAACATCAATAAATTACTGATTATTTCTTCTTTGATTGCAGGATTAGGTGGTGGAATTGGTGTGCTTATCTCCTACTCCGCTCCTCAAATGCCTACTGGTCCTTGGGTGGTTGTTGTATTAAGTGTCATCGCTCTAATTTCTTTTTTAATAGCACCACAAACTGGAATTATTAGCAAATGGTTCAATCAAAGAAAGAATAAGCAAAAAATACATAATGAAAACATACTGAAGTTACTTTATAAGATTTGCGAAAAAAGAGGCAATGTCCAATGTAGCATCGATAAAAATGAAGCAGCAGATAGATATTCATTAAGTAAAAAAGAGTTTTTCAATAAATTAAATAGACTAAACAAGAAAGGTTATTTGGAATACCAAATAAACAATCAAATTCAACTTACTAAAAAAGGAGTTGATGAGGGACAACGTATTGTAAGACTGCATAGATTATGGGAAGCTTATTTGGCTACCTATCTTAATATTGCTCCCGATCATGTTCATGATGATGCTGAGGCTATAGAACATGTACTGACTCCTGAACTGGAGGCGAAGTTAGATAGGCTACTTGACTATCCTGAGGCTGATCCACATAAAGCTAAAATTCCAAGGAAAAAGAAAATTTAATGGACGCATTGATAATAATAACAGTTGGTTTCCTGGTCGCATTTAATTGTGGTATTCTCGGTAGCTTTTTAGTACTAAGAAAAATGGCTATGATCGGTGATGCGATCTCTCATGCTGTACTGCCAGGAATCGTCATTGCATTTATGCTTTCCGGTAGCAGGGAAAATATATTCATGATGATAGGCGCTGGTGTAATAGGAGTATTTGTGACTATAATGATTGAAGTATTAACCAGAAAAGGTAAAATTCCGGTTGATGCAGCAATTGGATATAGCTTTACTTTCCTTTTTGCTATAGGGATCATTTTACTTACTGCATTTGCAGATGATGTTGACATAGATGAACAATGCGTTTTGTATGGAGAGATAATTTATATTCCTTTTAATGTTTGGGTAACCCAGGGTGGCCTTCATTTGGGGCCTACTGCCCTATGGATTGTCGGTTTGAATACATTTATAGTATTAATTGTTATATTAAGTTTTTACAAGGAGTTACTTATTACCTCATTTAATCCCGATTTTGCAGACTCAATCGGAATAAAACCGATAGTCTGGCATTATGTATTAATGGGACTTGTCAGCTATACCGCAGTATCCAGTTTTGAATCTGTCGGAGCAGTTCTCGTAGTCGGATTAATAATTATTCCGCCAGCTACTGCTTATTTAATCACAGAAAGGTTAAATAAAATGCTTATTTACACAACAATTATAGCGTTAATCACTTCTATATTAGGATATTATCTTGCATTCCTGCTTAATGTATCCGTTGCCGGTGCAATGATAACAATTAGTGGAACAATCTTTTTATTAGTATTTTATTTATCCAATCGGTATAATAAGAAGGTTATAATGTCAAAAAGCGAATGAGAATTTTAATAAAATTTGTAATTTGTATTAAAATTATAGTTAAATGGCTGATAAAGAGTTAATAGATTTAAACCAGGTAAGAAAAGTTGCATATCAGGATCCTGATTTTACCAAGGAGATCTTAAATATTTCTATACAGGAAATACCTAAGATTACTAGTGAAATAAGGACTGCCCTTAACAATAAAGATACAGAAGCTTCAAAACAAGCTGTTCATAAAATAAAACCTACTTTTTACACACTCGGATCAGTACATTACGGAGACCTTGCTAAAAAAGTACAGGATCACCTGTCAGATGGAGGGGAACTTGAGAAAGTAATTGGAGAAATTGAAGAAATTATTGCTGTTGAACCTATAATAATTGAAGAAATCAAGAAAAAACTTACTTTACTTCAGGGAATCTGACTTTCTTTGGTATCTTTTTTGAACTATACCCGTTATAAAAACAAATTATTATAACATGAAATTACTATTTAGTCTATTAGCACTTACACTTACATTAAATATAAATAGCCTGTTTGCTCAAGATTCAGACATAAACTGGCTGACTCCTGAACAACTTGAAGCTAAAGTAAAGGAAGAACCAAGGAAAATTTTCTTTGATGTTTATACTGATTGGTGTGGATGGTGTAAAGTAATGGATAAGAAGACTTTTTCTGATCCTGAAGTTGTAGAATATGTCAACGAAAACTTTTATGCTGTAAAGCTAGATGCTGAAAGCCAGGAAACATTTAACTTTATGGGCCAGCAAGCAAGCGGCGTCGGTCTTGCCAGATCTTTTAAGGTGAATTCATATCCCACTATTGTTTTTATGGACGAAAAAATGACAACGATTTTTCCTGTACCAGGATTCAGAAAGGCTGATGAATTTATGGATGTTCTTAAAAAGCTTGATGAAATGAATTTAGGACAGAATAATCAACAGCAGGGAAGTAATTAAATAATCTCAATAAAAATATATAAGGGCAGCTGTTATCAGTTGCCCTTTTTTATTGTTAAATTATTAATAAGACCTAACCTTTATACCAGACCTTTTTACTTTTAAATTTTAACGAATGGGATACATTGGTCGATTCCTCATTTGTATAATTTTATTATCTGGCATCAATTTTATATTGCATGCTCAAGACTCTTTTGTTAAAGGTAAAATAATTGATAAAACATCTAATGTCCCGGTACCATATACTCATATTCGGTTTGTAAAGAATAATAAAGGAACCACTAGTGACTTAAATGGAAATTTCAAATTAGAGTTTGAGTCATTAGAGGATTCAATCATCATTTCTTCAATTGGATATTCCAAAAAATTACTGGTAATCAAAGATTTAATAAATAGGAATGATATCAATATTTATCTGGTACCCTTAAGTACAAATCTGGATGAGGTTGCTGTTATTGCAGAAAGAATAAATAAAAAGCAATTTATTAATTCAATCTCCAATAATCAATATTCCATAAATGCTCAACAAATAAAAAACCTCCCTTCTATTTCTGGTGAATCTGATATCATTAAATCATTAACAATTTTACCAGGTACAATAAAAGGTATCGAGGGCTCGCCAGACCTATTCGTCAGAGGAGGGGATGCTGACCAGAATTTAATAATTTTCAATGGAGCCCCTGTCTTTATTACCGGGCATTTATTTGGCTTTCTCTCTGTTTTCAATCCGGATATATTAGGTGATGTAACAATGCACACCGGAGGCTTTCCGGCTAATTACGGAGGAAGACTTTCCTCCATAATTGCGATTAACTCTAAGAAAGCAGACACATCAGAATGGAATTATAATCTAAATATTGGTACGATTTCTACTTCAATAAAAGCAGAAGGCCCCGTTATTAAAAATAAATTAAGTTTTATGGGCGCTGTTAGAAGAACTTATATTGATCAGTTAGCAAAAGTATTTTCGTCAGAAGTGCCCTATTATTTTACTGATGTAAATACACAATTTGACTTTAATATTAATAAAAGATTCTCCGCACAGTATCATTTTTATATGGGAGAAGATATTATGAAATTAAGAAGAAACCGAAATGATACTTCCTCAACTAATAAAACGGATTTTGTTCTTCAAAATTTCACCCACACCCTATCAATTAGAGGAAATCTAAATCAAAATTTATTAAGTATACTTAATATATATTACACAGAATTCAAATATAAGATCAATAGCCAATTTGAAGACAATTCGCTATCTGCCGTTTCAGATATTAAGGAATATGGTATAAAACATAACTTAGTTTATACAATCAATAATAAAATTAAAACAGAGTTTGGATATGAAATAATCAATCATGATATCTCTCCTAACCTCTTAAACACATCCGGAGAAATCTCTGATTTTATTTCTTCGTCAAAAGGAAAATCAAGAGAAGTACCCGAATGGTCAATATATGGTACAGGTGAATACCATTTTAATAAATTAAAAATTGACATTGGATTGAGGTTGAGCAACATCATCTTGTCTAAAAATATATTCTATTTCAATCCTGAACCCAGGTTTAGTCTTAATTATCAAGTCAATAATAGAATGACATTGAACCTGACATATTCAAGAATGGTTCAGTATCTGCACCGAGTTTCCAGTAATGCGTTCACGTTACCTACTGACCTGTGGTATCCAGTTACCAAGTCAATCAAACCGCAAAAATCAGATCAAATAACTTTTGGCACATCATGGAATCCAGGAAGTCTTCCTTTTGTGGTAAAATCAGGAATTTATTATAAGTACATGAAAAATCTTATAGAATTTGAGGAAGGCACAAACTTAACTTTAAGTAACGATTTTGAATCAAAGTTGGTCCAGGGATTTGGAAATTCGTATGGATGGGAATTATTTATTCAAAAGAATGAAGGTAAATGGCTCGGAAATTTATCTTATACATTATCCTGGTCTAACAGAAATTTCAAAGAGATTAATAACGGGAAATCCTTCCGATCAAGATATGACCGTCGTCATAACTTAATATTTGTAAACCAATACTCATTCAATGATAGATGGTCAGTTTCTGTGCTCTGGGAATATTTAAGTGGTGCACGGTTCACTCCTATTCTTGGATATTATGCTATGATAAATTCCTCTTCTACAGGAGTTAGTCTCACGCCTCAATATCCTGATAGAAATAGTGTAAAGCTAAATGATAGTCATAGGTTAGACCTGAGCATAACTTATGATCACACAAATAAAAATAAATTTGATTGGTCAGTTAAGTTAAACCTTTATAATATATATAATAGGACATCACCTGTGGCAATCGATGTAGTCTATGATGAGGAAAATAAAAATTATAAATATGAACAACCTGGACTTCTTGGATTTTTACCTTCATTAACTTTTAATGCAAAATTTTGAAATGAGAACATTAATTTGCTTCATATTAATTTTGGTTATTCAAGGTTGCTTACCGGAACCTCTTGAGGTAGATAACATACCAACTCTTAAAAAGCAACCGGTTATAACTTCAGTAAACTTTAATGAAACTTTCCTCAATCTGATAATTACTCAAAATTTCACAGTAGAATCAAGGGTTTCAGGAGATAATATCCATTCACTTATTCAATCTCTTCTTGTAGAAGATCTGGAAATTATGATCACCACAAATAATCAGCAATTTCTTCTCACAGAATACCTCGAGGGGGTTTATTTCAATCCTGAGATTCCCGAAAAGGAAGGGAATATATATAAATTAAGTTTTTTAGATCCTTACAGTCAGGATTCAGTCAAAGCTGAAGCTACCTTAATGGAAAAAATTAGTTTTTCTGAACTTGAAACAACTTTACTATATACTGAATTTGATACTTTACTTAATATTGAGTTTACAATTAATGACCCTTTAGGGAAGAATTATTATATGATAAATACTCAAAAGGTATCATCTGATTATTATTTACTGCAATCTCCTTATGTTGAATTAATTGAAGACAATTCAGATTCATCTGAACATATTATATCCAGTTCTTTTACCATTCCATTTGAGGACTTTGCCCCAAATGACACCATTTTAGTATCTCTATCCAATATTGAAAAAAGTTACTTCGATTATTTAAAACAGAAAGATAGCCAAAGACTAATATTGATTGATGAATTGTCCGAACCCATCAATTACAAAAGTAATGTCATAAATGGACTTGGTTTTTTTACTTTGTTTAAACCAGATATAGAGATTATTAGGTTGGAATAAGAATTAATGAATATTTTTGAATAAAAATATCGTCTTTTCTAAATGGCTAATCAAATTTGTCCTGAGTGCAGGAATAATATATTTAATCCTCTAAAAAGAAAATTTCCGGAGAATATTGAGGAAACATTAAAACTTAAACCTCATACTTGCTGGCAATGCTTATTTAATGAATTGGATCAAAAAATTAAATCAATCAAAGCAGGCGAATTAGAAAATATATTAAAAGATCCGCTTTGGAATAAAAATAAGCTTATAGAGGGATTAGACTATTATAATGAAAATGGTTTAATGGTTTTTACGGAATATTTTCATTTGAAAAAAGGGTATTGCTGTAAAAATCAATGCAGGCACTGTCCTTATAATTGATCATCGTCCAGATAGCCTGCATCTTTCAATAGGTCAATAACTGGATTATAATCGGTCATGTTAAATAAAGTATCTGCTAAATAAATATTCCGTTTTCGCTCTTTATCTTCCTCGTCCGTAAAATGGATAACAAATTTCGATCTTGTCAGGCCAGTAATTCCTTTATGAAAAGAAACATGACTAATATTCTTCTTCTGGATCTTCTTTATAGAAACATTTATAATACAATCAAAAAGGCCATAAGCAAAATATATGCTGACCATTGTAAATATTCCCACAGGTATTAATTTTCCACTCTTATAAAATTCATAGGCAAGAAAAAGCATCCCTATAGAAAATACTCCATAGAAAAGTAAATTGAAGGTCTTTGTCAGTTTAAAATCATTGGCAAGGATAATACTTGCACTATCCTTATCAGAGACAATAATCTCCTCATCATTTAAATAACAAAACCCATTTTGTGTCCTAAAAAATCTGATACTTCCCATTTAATTCATCAATGTCTTTAATCCAAAGATACAGTTTATATTCTTTTTTAAACTATAGTCTGGAATATGAAAATATTAGCAACATAAGTTACAATATAAATATTGTAATATAGAATCTAAAATAAATTTATTAAGAACAGTATTAAGTATTCTTAATTCATTTTACCCTAAAAGCCTATTTATTTAATAAAGCAAACACTTAATATAAAATGGAAATTGATAAAGTATTTACAACATTAAATTTCCTGTTTATTAATGTTCAGTCACCAATTTTGCAAAAAAAGAGAGTTATGGATCAAATAAATTGTTGGAAAAGTGAACATTTACTTTTAATAAAACTGACGGATTATAAAAAGAAGCAAGAATACGATTTTTATTATTTTATCATTGATCCTAAAAAAGGAGATTCAATGCAAATCACAATTAATCAGTTTGATCATTTACTAGAAGTGCTGGAAACTAACTTATTGGAAAATGATAAGCATCCGGAAATTATTGAATGGGTTAAATGGAAACTTCAAAAACACATTTACAGTTACGACGATCTGTACATGGTTTAGAAAGTTTCATTTAAATTAAAGTACAATCCCCTTTCACCATACCTGCCCCACGCATAATCTATGGTAACATTAGCTCTGCTTTTGGTATTAAGCATAAACCTTAATCCTACTCCGGCAGCTGGATCTATATACTCCATAAATTGGATGCCTGCAGGTTTACTGGTTGCAGTCGTTGCATTAACGAAAGCTACCAGGCCAAATAATTCGGGATACTTTTTAATTATCGGTGGAAGTGGAACTCTGTATTCAAGTTCGGCATAACCAATCTTTTCACCCCTGAACCTTCCTTGAGTATATGCTCTTCCTGACCTGCCATAAACATCCCAGCCAATCGCTGGAAGATTCATATAAGGATGCGTTCCACTTGTTTGAATATGTGTGAAAACCCATAATGCAAGTAAATGTCGTGGCCTCCTCTTCGACAGATTGTAATAATTACGATATTCTGCCCAGAGGCTCGTTGAATTAGCATCACTTCCCAAGAACTCTGGATTAATCCTGAAAGTGAGTAAAGAATACATACCGGAATACGGGTTAATTGCATTATCCCTGCTATCATAAGCTGCATTTAAACTAACTCCTGATAACCAATATTTTTCCGGATCAAAACCATTCTCTATACTATATTTATAATGGCTTGTATATTTTACACCATCCCCATCATCAGTGCTCAAATCAAGTTCCACATCATCGATATTAAAATGGTAGTCCAAATGATAGCCTAGGCCCAGATAAAAATTATCCTTTACCTTTCTAAAAGCCGTTTCATGGAACCTGAACAAATTAAAATACATTAATTGATCATCAAGATCAGCTCTTCCCCTTATACCATTTATTACTATCCCATCCCCAATAGGTTTTGCATTTTGAGGCCCTGTACCCAAACCATAAGTAGGTTGATTGGTAACCAAATACCTCCAATCACCTAACAGATTCCATTTTTCTTGATTTGAAAAGACATTACTCTTTAATATAAGAGCCAGCTGTTCTTTTGTTGAATAAGTAAAAGCAAGAAAAGCAGAAGATATCCGTGTGTCTTCTGGTTCTCCAAGATACATACCGGCAGATGCTGCAACACCATAAATAAACCCGGAAGTTGGATTGGATGCAATCGCAGGTAAAGGAGTGATATATAATTTCCCTCTTTTTAATTCTTTATCATCAGCAGTTGATGTTGTATCCTGATTTTGTGCCAAAGCAGGATGTCCACAAATCAATGTGATTATAATCGCTATGCATAATTGACCTGCGAAATAAGTTTTAAACATTAAAAAAATTATTTATGAATAATGTATTAGAATATCTAAGCTTGATCTTCGGAACGTTTCTTTTTCCACCTCTTATGAGTCCATAACCAATATGCAGGTTGATCATAAATATCTTGTTCCATAAGTCTGGTGTATTTTTCGGTTATCTCACCTTTCTCTGTGGCTTTTGGATCCTCTATTAAATCTTCAAATGTAAGCTCATAATATCCCCGTTTAACCTTTTTAATATGCAGATAGACAACGGAATAATCATACCTGGTTGAATACCTTTCTGTTCCGTACATAACAGCGGTTTCCTGACCAAGAAAATCCATCCAGTAAACGTTTTTATTTGACCATTGTGGGGATTGGTCAGCTGCAAAGGCAATCATTGTAGGTTTATCTTTTTTAGATGTAAAAAACTTCAATACATCTTTTTTTGGAATTAAATACATTCCATATTTTGATCTTGATTCCTGAATCACCTTATCAAAAAATTTATTAGATAAGGGAGAATAAATTACAGAAATCAAACCATCCCCAACTTGTGGTGGAAATGCAACTGCAGCCATTTCCCAATTATTATGGTGGGCACAAACAAGAGAAACATCTCTACCCTTTTCAAAATATCTATTTAAAACTTCAGGATTAACAATTTTACATCGCTCAATCACTTCTTTCTTTGAAATGCTAAATAATTTTAGACTTTCTATTATCAGATCACAAAAATGCCTGTAAAACTCTTTAGCAATAGTCTCTATCTCTTTTTCTGATTTATCTGAAAAAACCCTTTTCATATTACCGAAAACTACTTCTTTTCGATAACCAATAAGATGATACAATAGCAGAAATAAAAAATCAGATAGTATGTATAGAACTCTTAGTGGTAATAAGGATAGCGGTTTTATAAATAAATAATAAAAAAATGCAGTCACGTAATACATCATTAGACCCTGGTTCAATTCTGGCACAAAAATCCTAATTATCAGATTACGAATGAAGAAAAATACAATTTTTTATTAACTATTTTTTTTACGTAACTAGATTAATTCCTATTTCAAATCATTTACCTGTGTGAATAACCACCTTAAAACTTGGTCTATCCTGATATTTTTTAGTTTCCTTTTCATCCTGATAGGTAATAAAATATCTACTTTCTTTTTTACCAATACCAGATTTCATTGCTAAATAATTCATAGTATTAATCTCCCTGGCATCCTTTAATGAATTAACTATTGAATATATTTTTTCTTTACCTAAATAATTTAAAGCTACTTCTTCAGGATTATATATGATACCATCTAGTTGCATCAAATCTGAAACGAATTTATTGAAATCAGGATCCATTTTTCCTATACTAACAATTTTTAAGGTATCAATTAAGGTTAGATCTGATTCACTATTTATCCTTTGTTTATAATAAAGATTTTTTAATTGAAACAATGCATACTGTCTCGCTTCCCAGTCTTTATTATAGATATGGATTAATTGGATTTTGACCCCATCTTTTTTCAATAATTTTGAAATGGCATTTAGCTCTTTTTTCTGTTTCGCAGATATAACGCTATCCAAATAATTGAATTTGATCTCATGGAGATTATTTAAATTATTTTTAAATGGCTTTGATATCAATTTTACAGGTGTCGCCGCTGTTTTTACAATCAGATCTTTGACTACTTTACCTACGTTTGGTATAAAATCTGTCTCAGGGTGCCCTACTTTACCCTTGATTGGAATAGATAATCTCACCTCTCCTTTTACATCCTTCATTAATCCTACAGCAAATTTGGAAGGAATCTTTTTATTTTTTGCCCCATGGATCTTTTCCCCTACCTCCAAATGTGAAATAACTACCTCATTGATGCTATTCATGTAGTCATTCTCTATTTCCGTTTCTGCCTGAAGATTAATTACACCATCCCAAAATGGCTGGTCAATATAAAACTCTGTAAAAGGTGAAAAGTCAACTATCTTTATATCCTTAATCTTATGTGATACATAAAATCTCCTGTCTTTTAAAGATTTGAA
Organism: Mangrovivirga halotolerans; assembly: GCF_026241165.1. Lineage (GTDB taxonomy): Bacteria > Bacteroidota > Bacteroidia > Cytophagales > Cyclobacteriaceae > Mangrovivirga > Mangrovivirga halotolerans. Next base: position 567,472 of record NZ_JAPFQN010000005.1, read on the forward strand.
TACAACAGTACCTGACAATTGTCCTGAATAATTCATTTGTGCATCAAAAAATAAATGAGAATCATCCTTATTGGAGTTAAATGAATCCATTTTAGCCATACCTTCAGCTAATAACAAATGGAAAGGTTCATCAGAGGAATAATCATTATATTCTAATCTTCCTTTATCAACATTAAAACTATCTAATCTTAACTCTTTAAAAGAAAACTGCTTGATCACATCATTAATATTAATATATAGATTATTGTAATATTTCAGATAAGCACTATGAATATAATCTAGTTTATCATAATGGATAATTAAACTATCCGGATCAGGATGTTTCAGAGTTATTAAAGAATCAAAATTGGAAGTTGTTAGCATATCCATAGAAAACTTTCTAATGATATTATTTCCTGATCTAACCCTGTATATTCCCATTGAAGGCTTATTAATTTTGATTTTAGATATATGATATTGCCCCTGATAAGCGGAGATTGTATCCACTTCTAATTCTATTTCATCAAAGGCTGTTAATTCAATATCATTTTCTCCTTCAATTGAAAAATCATAGAGATGAAAAACCCCACTAGCTTCTGAAACAAGAGAATCAATATTACCACCTAAAGAAATTTTAAAATCCATCCTACCATTTAATTCTTTAGCATATAACGCCTTGTCAATAAATGGTGTCAAAAAACCTATCTTAAACTCACTTACAATAAATTTATTATTATAAACACCTGTGGACTGGTTAAAAACTCCGGAAAACTCAATATCTCCTCCTGTTACAGACTGACAGTTCCCCGATAAGAGATATTCATTCACATCATAGGGATTATTTTTAACATTAAGATTTATATCAAGAATGCCTGCCTGACCATTAAAAAGCGTATTTCTATACTCAATCTTCCCCTCTTTAAAAACTAAATTATCTACACGAATATTTTTATATTTTATTTTCTCAGATCCATTTTCAGTTAAAATCCTTTCCGCGGATTCTCTTAGATCATCTATATTAATCTCATTTGTTCCCTGAATTATTTTAACATTTAATCCATTTATTGAAATTTCGGATATGTGTAGATCATCACTAAATAATGAAAAAAATAAAGCGTCAATAGTAAGATTTTTAATAGAAAGAAATGGCGTCTTCTCATCCTCTTCATAAATAACCATGTCATTAATAGAGCATGCTGTAGTAAATGGGTTTACATGAAAACTACTTATATCTACTTTTCTTGAAGTTTGTTCCTTTACAGTCTTTATTATAAATTTTTTACCATAAAAATCAATTAGCAAAAAACTTAAAACATACACTATTGATAGTAATATTACGATTTTAGCTGGAGTTCGGTATTTTTTAAGGAATGCAATCAAATTAACATTCATTTTAAATAAATAATCCCTAACAAATTATTGCGAGGCTTAAATAAGTTACGAACTAATCGTCATTACCACCATTTTTTGAATTTATATTTTAATGACATTTTCATCCAGACATTTCTTCATAGAAGTGTGACATGAAAAAAGAAGAATCTGATGAGATCTGGAAATTCTTCTGAGTTCATCTATAGTAGCATTTAATCTGACATCATCAAAATTTACTAAAATATCATCTAGTAAAATAGGAACAGGCTCTGCTTTTGCTTTTATCATGGCTAGTCGGATAGACAAATACAACTGCTCTTTAGCACCTCTGCTTAGGTCATCAACTTTAATTTTCTTACCATCGCTGCCTGAGACACTAACAAACTGGTTACCCTCCTCTTGCACAAACGAATATTTCCCTTTTGTGATTCTGGAAAAGATCTTTGCTGCTTCTTTTATAATAGTTGGTTTAATAGAATTCTCCAGATTTTCAGTAGCCTTTTCTATTAGGCATTGAAGGTAATCTATCTGATAATATCCCCTGGTTTTCTCTAATAATCTGGCTTCGTTTATTGCCAATTTTTGTATTGAAAATTCTTCAGATCCTTTTTCCAGATTTTCAATAGTTTGGGAATTCCTCGCCAAATTTTCTGTAAGAATATCTGTTTCTTTTTTTAGTTGAGTACATATCTCTTTTATTGAATCAATATTTTTTTCAAGTTCTTTCGGATCTATTCCTTTAAAAATATCATCAAGGCTCGTAATTCGTTCTAAACCGAATACTTTTCCACAAGCAAAGAGAATCTCTGAATTTTGTTTTTCTAATTCAGTTCTTAATTCGGATTTTTCAAGTAGATGATTAAAATCCGAATCACTATCCAGCCCAAATGCTTCTAACAGATAATTATACTCTGTAATATATTGTTGTCTCTCTCTTAATTTATCGTTCCACAACCTTTCTTTATCAGAAACTTTTTGCTTGATTTCAAATAATTTCCTCTCCTTTAATAGGGCCTCCTCATATTCATTTAATAAATTTTTCAATTCACTAAATAAATCATCCCTATTAATTTTCTGTTGATGTATTTGCTCAACTTGTTCCTCAAACTGATGTAATTCAGACTCTTGAAATTTATAGGTTTTCACATTGCTTATCCACTCTCCTACTTTTTTGAGTAAATTTTCCGATTTGTCTACCCATTGTTCAAGATCATAAATTGTTGCAAAATCCCTTCCTCTTAAATAGGTATTCAGATGACTTTCAAATCTGGAATCTAAAATTGTTCTTTCTTCTTCAATTTCATTATACAAACCGGACATGATTGCTGTTCGATTCCTTTGCTTTAATATGAGATAAATAACAAAACTGATTGATAAGAAAAAGCTTCCAACAGAAGGGATCACCATGTTTTTTCCATAAAAAATAAATCCGGTAAGAAAAGACAAAAGCGACAGTGTAATAAGGAAAATATTAAATTTTTTAGATGAAGGATCTGACTGAATAATTCTTAACTTTTCATTTTGAGCCTTCTCCTTTACAGATAACTCTGTTTTAATGTTTTTATATTCATTAACGAATGAACGAGACCGATCTAAATTATTATTTGATTTTAAATGAAGTATCTTTTTCTCATCGAACCCTAGTTGCTTTGCTTCATAATCAATCTCCTTTTTCATATTCGTCAACCTGATTTTTTCACTTTTTACTTGGGAGATCAGATTTTCAATGTATTTATAATTAGACTTTAACTCTTCAATTTCATCCTTTTTTAAAATTAATGAATCATCAAATTGTAGTTGTCTTCGTTCAGAATCAGCTTCTGTTAATTCCTGATCCAAAACATCTATCTCAGCTGTTAGTTTATCAATATTTTTTTTCAGTGAAATCACCTGTTTTAGCTTATCGGTATTCAATGATTCATGTAGAGGCAGAGTTGATATTACCCTGTCGTTGTCTGAAAATCTTAAATACTCAGGATACATATCCAATATCCTTTGATTATCTATTAATTCACTTTCTTTTTTCTCCAGTTGTTCCCGTTTACTTATTAAAACCTTCTTTTGTGTTTTAATGTTATTTTTTAAAGCGTAATACTGTTCATACTCCTGCCTTTGAGACTCTTTAATCTGTTCCAGCCCTTCTTTCTCTTCAAGAATTTCATTTAACAAACCTTTTTTTCCATGTCCCAGCAAAGCCTTTTTTCTAGATTTCAATTCGTCTCTTACTTCCGTTAAATTCACATTTCGCAAGCCCATATTTCTGCTAATAAGCATTTCGAAAAACTCACTTCCGGCTATTGATCCGGATGAATTGAGTTCATCAATTGTTATAGCATAGATATTTCTAAATTGATGCTCCGATATTTCATATAAAAGATCTTCTGCCTCCTGATGCAGATCACCATTCTGATTATATATTCTTAACTGTCCTCCATTTGGACCATAAAATCTTTCAAACCAAAGTATTCCATGGGTAGAATGATCAATTAAAAGCCTGCCTCCGTGAGCACCGCCATTAACTGGTTCCATATTAGATAAAGAGCGCTTTGTTGTCGGATAGCCAAACAAAGTATAAATAACGAACTTCATCAAAGTCGACTTTCCAGCTTCATTTTCACCAAAAATCAAATTGATGCCATCAGATAGATTTTTAATCTTAAAGTCCGAAAGCTTACCAAAGCCCTCAATATGGATTTCAATTATTCTCATCAAACTCTGCTTTAAATAGATCAATCAAAATCCTTTCTATATCTTGTTTGCTCATAGGTATTTCTTCCTCATCCAGGATCTGGTCTGTAACTTTTTTCAAAGTTTTATTTTTTAAGTATGCTTCCTCAATATGTTTGGTGATCGGATATTCTTCCAAAAGTCTTTTTAACTCCTTGAAAAATGGATTTGAATTAAAAAATATCTCCCTTTCAATATATTGATCAAGGCGGGGGTAAATATTATCAACCAATTGATCCGCTAAAAATTCATTTAAATTATCAATAAACTCCTCCTTGTTTGAATCTATTTTAAAGAAATCGTAGAGTAATTTTGACTCCCCGGTTAAATTCACTCTATTGACATAGAATTTCTCTCCATCAGCATCTCTAAGCACATTTTTAATAGTTTTTAAACATGAGGTAATAGATTCATTTTCAGAGACATTCAATTCCAGATTTCTAAATTCAATCTTACTGATATTAACAAAATTGAGATCGGGTTTAATATTACTTTTTAAATTCACCCTTAAATAATTACCACCCGATAACTCCTTAAAATTTCTTGGTTGCGGAATTCCACAATAAGCCATTCGTTCGCCAAGTATTTCAGGCTTATGAATATGTCCCAAAGCCCAATAATCAAATTCCGAATTTTTTAATTCGCTAATATTAAATGGTGCGTATCGATGGTGCTCATTTTTAATATCTCCAGCACTCCCGTGAAGTAATGCAATATTAAAATCAGCTTCTTTCGAAATTTCATATTGAGAATGTATTGATTCTCTTAATGCTTTAGAATTATATGAATAACCTGTGAAATTAACTTTTATACCTTTTCTGGACTCAACAATTAAAGAGGAAACTTTTCCTGGATCGAAAAGGTACAGGGCTTTATGCCTAATAAGATCTTCTGGCCATGAGAAATATGGATCGTGATTTCCTGCAATAGCAATCACTTTAATATCATTCTCCAGAAGTTCATCAAATTGCTCCTTTAAAAATAAAATGGTTTTAATACTCTTCTTTTCAGAGTCAAAAAGATCGCCACATATCAATACAAAATCCGCTTTATCTTGTACGGCATGTTTTATTAATGTTTTAAAAGTATCATAAGATGCATCTGCGAGCTTCTTTGCCAGAATTCTATTATTTGCTTTAATTCCTTTTAAAGGACTATCAAGGTGGACATCACCAGTATGAAAAAAAATAATTCCCTCATTCATCAAAACAAATTTAATATAACGTACCGACTTATACCCTTCTGCATTTGACAGTATATTTTTTCAGAATCCCATCGCTATCCTTTCTCACCTGAAGAGTATTCCGAAAACCCCACAGGTTTTCTATGGCGCTGAATAAGACTAAGACTCTGTGAAAGAAAGAAAACTTTTCAAATGTTTACACGCCTAGAAAAACTACTGCCCATTGTATCTTATTATTTACTACTATTAAGCGCTTCCTTATGAAAGTTGGTGTTTAGAAATACTTTTGGAATATCTAAATCAATAATTTTGATTCTTAAGGTATAAAATTCGGCGACTTTAGCAACCATAATATCATACCTGTTCTTTACCTACCCTACTTACATAGTAAATTTCGTTTAAACCAGACTATATTTATAAATAGGTCTATATAATGTATTAATAACAATTGTTAATAATTATTTGCCTGGGGGTAATACTGCTTTTTGCAGGAAAAATCAGTAATCTGTTCCGAGGGACATGATAAATGTTTCAGAAAACGTTACAGATTTCGTTTAAACAACTTTCAAATTGAGTCACTTTTAATTAATTTCGCTGCAATTCAAGCAAAACCTAACAATCGGTTGGTTGAATAAATTTTTGCACTGGAATTAAACTTTATAGAGGCAATTAAGTATGCACAAGTAGTGGCACCTCATAAAGCACAGAAAGAGAATTTGATTTTTGTCTAACAATAAATAAGATCGCAATAAATATGTCTAAATCTGCGGAAATAATTATAGAGGGTAAAAAATATGATTTACCTGTCATAGAAGGAACCGAAGGTGAAAAGGCGCTTGACATAAGTAAATTACGTGCTCAGTCTGGCTACATCACTTTGGATTATGGATTTAAAAACACAGGATCTACTACCAGTAAGATCACTTTCCTTAATGGTGAAGAAGGTATTTTAAGATACAGAGGATATTCAATCGAGGACCTATGTGACAAATCTAATTTCCTTGAGGTAGCTCATTTACTTATTTATGGTAAACTTCCTACAGCTGAAGAATATGATCAATGGATATATGATATTAAAATGCACACTATGGTGCATGAAGATATCAAGCGTATTTTAGAAGGATTCCCTTCAAATGCTCATCCAATGGGCGTTTTATCTTCTTTAATTACTTCTCTAACCGCATTTTATCCTGAAAGTCTTGATCCTAACAGATCGATAGACGGTGTTAAACTAAGCATTGTTAGATTATTGGCAAAGCTTCCTACAATGGCTGCGTGGGCCTTTAAAAATGAAGTTGGCCATCCTGTTAACTATCCTGACAATACTCTTGACTACGTATCAAACTTCCTTAAAATGATGTTTGCCCTTCCGGCAGAAAAATATGAAGTTGATCCTGTAATAAGTAATGCCCTGGACACATTATTGATCTTACATGCTGACCATGAGCAAAACTGTTCTACATCTACAGTAAGAATGGTAGGTTCGAGTCACGCATCACTTTATACTTCAATTTCAGCTGGAGTGAATGCTCTTTGGGGGCCTCTTCACGGTGGAGCAAACCAGGCTGTGATTGAAATGCTTGACAACATCAAAAAAGATGGTGGTGATGTTGAGAAATACATTAAGAAAGCAAAAGATAAAAACGATCCGTTCAGACTGATGGGATTCGGACACAGGGTTTATAAAAACTTTGACCCGAGAGCGAAGATTATTAAAAAGCATGCTGATGAAGTACTTTCAAAACTTGGTGTTGAAGACCCAGTTCTTGAAATTGCTAAAAAGCTTGAAGAAACTGCTCTTAAGGACGAATATTTCATCGAAAGAAAACTATTCCCTAACGTAGACTTTTATAGTGGTATAATCTACAGAGCGATGGGTATCCCTACAGAAATGTTCACTGTAATGTTTGCAATGGGACGTCTGCCAGGCTGGATATCTCAGTGGTTAGAGATGAGAGAGAACAACGAACCGATCGGTCGTCCTCGTCAGATCTATACAGGTGAAAATCTTAGAGAATATGTAGAAATGAGTAAGCGATAATAGATATATTATTATAAATTTATAGCCCCGTACATCGGGGCTTTTTTTATGTCTGTCGTCTAATACCAATATGCAGCTATTTTATCATCCAGAAATAAAGACTGATAATAAGCTTCCTGAACAAGAAGCTATTCATTGTGTTAAAGTACTTAGAAAAACTACAGGAGATGAAATACATGTGATGGATGGTAAAGGTCATTTGTATACTTGTAGAATTACAGATACATCTAAAAAATCTTGTGAAGTTGAGATCCTTGATGAAAAGTATTTTAAAAATGACTTTCCCGAAATTAATATAATCATTGCTCCTACTAAAAATTCTGATAGAATGGAATGGTTTAGTGAAAAAGCAGTAGAATTGGGTGTAGGAAAAATAACAGTTATTTTAACTGATAATACAGAAAGAAAGAAATTCAAAACGGACAGAATAGAAAAAAAGATTATTTCAGCAGCTAAGCAAGCAGGCAGATTTCATATACCACAACTTGAAGGTCCTGTAAAACTTTCTGATGTTTTGGATAAGAATGAAAATAGTCAAAAGTTTATCTGCTACGTTGAGGAAAAACAGCCCATACATTTGTATGATGCTATTGTAGTGGGACAGGATACTGATATACTAATCGGACCTGAAGGTGATTTTTCAAAAGATGAATACAATAATGCGATTAATCATGGTTACAAGCCTGTATCTTTAGGAGAATTCAGGCTTAGAACAGAAACTGCCGGCATATCGGCTGTTCAAATCGCTGTTTTAAAAAATATAGTAAAAACATAATTATTAATAAGTTATTATCGTTATAATGTTAATCTGTTAATCTGTTTAGGGCACCACCTCTTATGATTTTAAATTACATTTTTATACTTTTTTTCATTCTTTCTTTTGTTGCTGCTGTGCTACGGTTTATAGTATTCGGAGACGTAGCCATTTTTACTGCAATGGTTAACAGTATGATGGAAGCAGCTCAGAACGGTTTTGAATTGGCTATTTACCTTACAGGTACTATTGCTCTTTGGCTTGGAATACTTAGAGTTGGTGAAAAAGCCGGAATGATTCGATTCATTTCTAAGTTGGTAAATCCTTTTTTTATTAGAATTTTTCCTGAAATACCAAGTGGACACCCGGTAATTGGTAATATAGTAATGAATTTTTCTGCTAATTTTCTCGGGTTAGGAAATGCAGCCACTCCTCTTGGATTAAAAGCTATGCAGGGACTCCAGGAGTTAAACCCACATAAGCACAAAGCTTCAAATGCCCAGATTATGTTTCTGGTTTTGAATACTAGTGGACTTACTGTCATTCCAATAACAGCCCTGGCTGTACTTGAAAAAGCAGGAACAGAAAATCCAGGAGTGATTTTCCTGCCAATTATAATTGCGACCTTCTTTTCATCTATGGGTGGTTTGATCGTTATGGCTATCTGGCAGAAAATTAATTTACTCAATAGAGTTATCCTCCTATACCTTGGATCTATGACCGTTTTTGTTGTAGGGATTCTCTACTTCTTTACCAAACTTTCTTCGGATCAGGTACAGCAAGTCAGCACATTTGCCGGAAACTTTATTATTCTTCTTATTGTAGTTGTTTTTATATCTATTGCATGGAAAAAGAAAATAAACGTATATGAAAGCTTCATCGATGGTGCTAAGGAAGGATTTCAGATCAGTGTAAAAATCATTCCTTATCTCGTGGCTATTCTTGCTGCAATTGCTTTATTAAAATCCAGCCTTATCCTGGAAAATATTATTGTGATGTTTGAATACCTGTTTGAATCACTTTCACTAGACACATCCTTCGTACCATCACTTCTAACAGCATTTATAAGGCCTTTAAGCGGAAGTGGAGCATTGGCTACAATACAGGTGATGGCTGACCAGTTTGGCCCTGATTCTTTTCAAACTCTATTATCATCAGTTATGCTGGGAAGTACTGAAACCACTTTTTATGTACTTGCCCTGTATTTTGGATCTGTCAGTATAAGAAATACAAGATATGCTGTAGCTGGTGGATTGATAGCAGATTTAATAGGAATCGTTGCTGCTATCATGTGTGCTTATTTATTTTTTGGAGATAAAGTTTAAATTGTTTGTTCATTTTATTTAAATTAAAGAAATAAATTACAAGCGGAACGTAATCACCTAACCTTTGATTAACTTAGAGTCCGTTTTATTTTTTTAAACTCTCTAGAAGCCAAATTATGAATTCAGAAAAGTCTGCAAAGCAAAAGACCATTTATGATAATGCGCGAAATCATTTTTTAGGTAATTTCCCTGAAACTTTACCAATTGAACAGGCATACGTCCATATCGGAATGTATCTTGGATGGATCATTCAAAATGAATTGTATTCGGAATATTTTGAAGATGAAAGTGAAATTCAAATCATCAGATTCAACAATAAAGTGATCTCCCCTGCTTTGTTAAGTGAATTATGGGACGGTTATCTTGGTTTTGAGCTTTTTAATAAAAAAGGAAATATGTTTACCTACTACTATTATGGTGGTGGAATTTACAAAAAAGATTATCAAACAGTACTTGCTGGAGATCTTCCTTCTATATATCATGTGGAAGATAGCTGGGAAAACTTCGAAAAGATCTCTAAAAAGATTACAGAGAGGTTTAATGACTGGAAAAAAATAATAGAATAAAAAAAGAAGCCGCTAGATGCGGCTTTTTTTTATCTCAATACCTCATATTCGGGTGATTTTTCTTTAACTTTCTTTTTTCTAACTTCTTCAAATTCTTCTTTTCGAATTACCATATATTCTATTGGTACAAGTAAAGGATCAGTATTGTAGATTATTTTTAGAAACTTTTGAGTATCACCCTTAATACTTAAAACATGAATAAAGGCTGTGCCTTCTTTATAATGTATTTTCTCATTAAACGATTTAATATTCCATTCTGTAGCTAGAGAATCATTAATAAACTCAGTTTTTAATTTATAATCTTTAAGTAAACTATCAGAATCCAGTAAATAAATCCCCAAGCGTGAAGCAGAACTATCCTGGGTAGAAAAGAAACCAAGACTGATTGTTCTTTCACCTTCATTGTAATTATACATCACTTCTTTATTTTCAATATCATTTGTTGAATATATCGGAAAAGTATCTGACTCATACACAACGTATCTCGATCTAAAATAATGATTATCGATTTCAGAATTTAATGAATCAATAGCATTCTCAATAGTAGATAGATTTTTTTTGATCCATTTATTGAATTCCACCTTTCCGTAAAACTCTTTATAAATAAAATTTAAATGAATTGAGCGCTCAAAATCAGTATTCCTAGAACTTACATCAGATAAAAGAATCTTACTTTCTGCAAGAGCTACTACATGTTCCTGGAGAATTGGTATAATTTCTTTTGATGACAGGCTATCAAAAACTTCATCTTTAAAAGAATCTGAGACTTCATTTTTGTGAACCTTAAATTTAATAAGACTGCTTATCAATCCATTTTCATTGAACTCATCCAGAGTATGTTGAGCATCATTTATATCATTTTCATTGAATTGCTCAGTGTCAAAAGCGGAATATAGTATGTTTTTTGCCTGTAAAACTCTATCTAAATCACTCACTGATGTTTTTAAAAAATAACCTAAATCAGGATAATAAATCTTTTCATTAATAAATATACCAGGGAAATTTACTCCTTTGATCTCTTCAATTTTCAGGGTTTTAATATCAGCTGAAGTATTGGCATATTGCTCTTGTCCCAGGATAATCACCTTGTTACTTGCTAACTTTCTTTTTTCGAGATTCTCTACATAGAGATTTGACAACTTTTGAAATTCAGGTATTAATGTTGAATCTTCCAGTAATATGAATTCATTATAATCTAAAAAAGTTGAAATATGCCCTTTGACTTTCTTTAGAAGAACAGAATATTCTTTTTCTACTTCCATTTTAAACCTATGAAGATCTACTACTTCCCTTTTATGATCATCCATTTTATCAATTGACTGATCAATTTCAACAATTATGTCTGAAAGTTTAATATCATATTCCCCGGTTCTGAGGTCTCTTCGGTAAAACTCTTTATAAAAATCATCATTCTTCCTTATATCCTTTTCATTACCTAGAGTTTTATACCGTTGATAATAATATTTAGCCGAGTCATAATAACTGAAAAAACCACTACTATCAGCGATGAAATCATAACCAGAGAAAATATCATGATATATCTTTCCTGCATATAAGTTTGCAACAGGGAAATCAGGATGTTCTTTTAACAATTCAGACAGAAGAGGCTTAGCTATCTTATATTGTCTTGAAATAACCAAAGGAGATATATCTTTGTAATCCTTTTTCTGTCCTTTAACGTTGAAAGAAATTAATACAAAAAATACCAGATAAATTAAAAAATGCTTTCTCATATAAACGGCAAGATAACAAAACTTCTTAAAGCAATAAAAAATAATTTTTTAATACTACTTATTGCCATAATATTTTTAGTTCCCCCTATTAGATTATTTGTAATGAGTTCGTTGCAAAGTCTTTTAATAAAAATACCCTTTTATGAGGCTTCAGTAAATAATTCTGGGGCTACTTCAAAAGAAATAAATGAAAATATCTATCTGTTAGATGAAACAGGAAATAGAATAGAGCATGATTTTTCTGATTATGATTATACCTTTATAAACTTCTGGGCTAGCTGGTGCCCCCCCTGCCTGGCTGAAATGCCCTCAATTGAAAAACTATATCAGAAAACAGAGAATAGAAATATAAGATTTTTAATGATCTCCTCTGATCAAAATTTTGATAAAGCGACCCAGTTAAAGAATAAAAAGAATTTCACATTCTCAATTTACAGTCCATTATCCAGCATTCCATCCCAATTATCACACTCTAGCATACCATATACTGTGATAGTGGATAATCAGGGGAATATTATTTATGAAAAAGAAGGAATTGCTAATTATGATAGTGAAGAAATAATTAATCTGTTTAATTGATCAACCATTACTAATAGATTCTGGAGAAAAATAATTTTCAAAATACATAGTATTCTGAGAAATCTCCTTCCAAAGCTCAACTTCAGCTCTTAGGATTACTGCTCCTGCAGGGCTTACAGATCCAATTTCAGCATTTGATAGATATTCAGCTAAATAGCTAAGACTTGGATTATGACCAATGATATAAACACACTCCCAGGCCTCCTTAAAATTATTTATAAGATCGAGAAGGTTTCTGACTGAGGCATTATAAATCATATCGTTATGTCTGATTTGAGAAGAATCATATTTGACAGCTTCTGCTATAATATTACTAGTCAGAGCAGCTCTTTCGGCATTTGAAGAAATGATCACGTCAGGAAATAGCTCTTTATTCTCCAGGGTTCTTCCTAACCGATTGGAATCAGCAAAGCCCGTTCCTGTTAATGTTCTGTCTATATCCTTTTCTGCACTTCCGGCTTCCTGAGCCTTTCCGTGTCTGATCAAGATCAATTTCTTCATATTGTGTTTGTTATTAATTAGCTGTTTTACAGTACAATCTGAATTTTAATCAGAACTCTTTATCCTAAATATAAGTGTTTAAGAAACAAAAAATATAAATTGTAAGTAAATTATATAATTCAAATGCAATAAATCAACTTTTATTTTTCGCATTTTATTACAGATATTTGGCACTTTAATTTTGAAAGAAAACAGGATATGGCAAAAAATTTAGTTATAGTTGAGTCTCCGGCAAAAGCAAAAACCATTGAGGGCTTTTTGGGTAAAGACTACAAAGTGACCTCATCATATGGACACGTAAGAGATCTTCCCAAAGGAGATAAAGCTATCGATATAAAAAATGGATTTAAACCAACTTATGAGATCACAGGTGATAAAAAAGATGTGATCAAGGAGCTGAAGAAATTATCAAAAGATGCAGATACAATCTACCTGGCATCGGATGATGACCGCGAAGGAGAAGCAATATCCTGGCACTTGAAGGAGGCCTTAAAACTGGAAGACGATAAAACGAAAAGAATTGTCTTTCGAGAAATTACTAAAAATGCCATATTAAACGCGATCAATCATCCTCGTGCGATAGATCTAGACCTGGTTAATGCTCAACAGGCTAGAAGAATCCTGGATAGAATTGTTGGATATGAAATCTCTCCTATCCTTTGGAAAAAAATCAAAAGAGGTCTTTCAGCAGGTAGAGTACAGTCTGTAGCCGTTCGGTTAGTTGTTGAAAGAGAAAGAGAAATCGAAGCGTTTAAATCCAAGGATTCATACCGTGTCACAGCCATATTTAAAGATGACAATAATAAGGAGATAAAAGCTGAGCTGAATAAAAAATTCAGTACCTATGACGAAGCTGTCAGCTTCTTAAATGATTGTACTAACGCTCAATTTAGTATAAGTAAACTGGAAACAAAGCCATCCAAAAAGAGTCCGGCTCCTCCATTTACTACCTCTACCCTTCAGCAGGAAGCAAGTAGAAAGCTGGGCTTTTCTGTATCTCAGACGATGACTCTGGCTCAAAGACTATATGAAGCCGGTAAAATCTCATATATGAGAACAGACTCTGTAAATCTTTCGGATGAGGCTGTTTCCAGTGCTACTGGGGCCATTAAAAGCGAATATGGAGATAAATATTCGCAGGTAAGAAAGTATAAATCTAAAAGCCAGGGGGCACAGGAGGCACACGAAGCTATCAGACCTACGAACTTCTCGGAGCAGGATGCTGGCAAAGACAGAAATGAACAAAGACTATATGAACTGATCTGGAAACGTGCAATTGCTTCCCAGATGTCTGATGCTCAAATTGAGAGAACAATTGCTACAATTGACATCAGTAATAATGACGAAGTACACTTCACTGCAACCGGTGAGGTAATTAAGTTTGATGGGTTTCTTAAAGTTTACCTGGAATCTACAGACGAAGATGAAGAAGAAGAAGCTAAAGGAATTTTACCTCCTCTTTCACAGGGGCAATCATTAGACCCTAAAGAAATAGTTTCCAAACAAACTTTCTCAAGACCTCCGGCGAGATATTCTGAAGCCTCACTGGTTAAGAAATTGGAAGAAATGGGTATTGGTAGGCCTTCTACATATGCTCCGACAATTAGCACTGTTCAGAAACGGGGTTACGTCGTTAAAGAATCAAGACCAGGAAAAGAAAGAAATTATAATCTGATCACACTAACAAATGGCGAAGTAAAAAAAGAAGAAAAATCTGAAACTACAGGAGCTGAAAAAAACAAATTATTCCCTACAAATACAGCAATGGTGGTTAATGACTTCCTCGTTGAACATTTTCCAAATGTCACTAACTATTCCTTTACTGCTACTGTAGAAAAAGAATTTGATGAAATTGCCAATGGAATAAAACAATGGGACGCCATGATTGATGCTTTCTATGGAAATTTTCATCAAAAGGTGGAAGATACCGAAGCAATCTCGAGACAAGAGATCAATACTTCAAGAGAACTGGGTACGGATCCAAAAACAGGTAAACCGGTAATCGCCAGACTAGGTAAATTCGGACCTATAGTACAGCTTGGAGAAAGCGATGATGAAGAAAAGCCAAAATACGCTAGTATGCGTAAGGATCAGTTTATTGAAAATATTACTCTCGAGGAAGCTCTTGAACTTTTCAAATTACCACGCGAAATTGGTGAATACGAAGGCGAACCTGTTGCCGTCAATATCGGACGATATGGTCCTTACATTTTACACGCAGGTAAATTCACTTCACTACATAAAGATGATGACCCTTATACGATCGAACTGGACAGAGCTATCGAATTGATCGAGGAAAAAAGAAAAGCTGAAGCCAATAAATACATCAAAACTTTTGATGAAGATGATTCAGTACAAGTCTTAAATGGCCGATACGGTCCTTATATAAAAGTAGGAAGACAAAACGTTAAAATACCGAAGGACAAAAAACCTGAGGCACTGACCCTCGAAGAATGTTTAAAATTGGCTGAAGAGGCTAAAAACAAGCCGAAAAAGCCAAGAGGAAGAAAAAAGAAATAATATGAAAAAACTCGTAGTTCTAACCGGGGCTGGTATTAGTGCCGAAAGTGGCATCCCGACTTTTCGGGATGCCAACGGACTATGGGAAGGTCATGATGTTATGGAAGTAGCATCACCTGCAGGTTGGGAATCAAATCAAGACCTGGTCCTGAAATTTTACAACGAACGTAGAAAAGCAGTTTTAAAAGCAGAACCAAATCCCGGCCATAAAGCTCTTGTTGATCTAGAAGACCATTTTGATGTAACTATTGTCACTCAAAATGTAGACAACCTGCATGAAAAGGCTGGTTCATCGAACATCATACACCTACATGGTGAAATTATGAAAGCAAGAAGTTCTGTCGATGAAAGTCTGATTTATGATCTTGACCAGCCACTCATCAATAAAGGTGACCTTTGCGAAAAAGGCTCTCAATTAAGGCCTCACATAGTTTGGTTTGGAGAATTAGTTCCTATGATGCAACCAGCGACGGCAGCTGCTGCAGAGGCGGATATTTTTGTCATAGCAGGAACATCACTTCAGGTTTATCCAGCTGCAGGACTGTTTCAATATTGCACTTATGATACTCCGGTTTATCTTGTGGACCCTAAAATACCAGATGGAGTCAGGGCAACCCGGGTCAAATGTTTCGAAGAACCTGCATCAACCGGTTTACCTAAATTAAAAGACATATTGATCAACGAGTTTTCTTAAATAAACTCAAATCCCATTTTTTGTTTTTATCATAAAATATTTCTCCATTTTCAATAGTTAAAGGAGAATCAATATTATTGTGATAGAGCTGACCTGTCCCCAGACCCTGTGGAAGGATGACGTTTTTATACGCTGTAAACTGAGAAATTGCATTTAAACCAATATTTGATTCCAAGGCCGAAGTCATCCACCAATCTATATTTAATTTCTCAGCATTTTTGATCCACTTATCTGAAACTTTAAGTCCACCTAATAATGTCGGTTTAAGAATTATATACTGAGGCTCTATTGCGGTTAAAAATTCTTCTCCTTTTTTTGCATCTACTGCTATCAATTCTTCATCTAAAGCAATAGGAAGGGGTGTTTTTTTACAAAGCATTCTCATACCTTCAATATTCCCCGGTTTAATAGGCTGTTCTATACTATGAAGGTCATATTTTGATAATTTCTCTAGCTTGCTCAAAGCTTCAGTAGTAGAAAAAGCACCATTGGCATCCACTCTAACTGTAAGGTCTTTTTCTGAAAAGTTTCTTCTGATGAAGTTTAAAACATTCAATTCAGTTTCAAAATCTATTGCACCTATTTTCATTTTAAGGCAATTGAAGCCCGAATCAATTTTTTTTCGAATCTGACTAAGCATAAATTCTTCATCCCCCATCCAGATCAATCCGTTAATAGGAATACGCTTCTGACCTTGATAGAATTCTCCTTCATATATTTCTTTTTTTCCTCCGGAAATTAAATCCAGTAATGCAGTTTCCAACCCAAATCTAACAGAAGGAAGATCTTCAGGTACTAATTCTTCTACTATTTCAAAAGCTTCCGCTGAAGCTAACGGAATGTTCAGATATTCTTCTGATTTCTTTAAACTTTTGAGAAAATCGATAACCTGAGTTTTATTATCTACGCTTAATCCTGGTAATGGAGCACATTCTCCTATCCCTTTTAATTCAGTTTCCGGATCAGTGAGAATAACATAAACCACATTATGCTCCCTCATTACACCTCTCGATGTCCCGGCATCAAATTTAAATTGAAGGGTATGCTCTAAAAAATCAATCTTCATACAACTAATAATTAAAAATCAAATGTAATTAAGCCATTTCCAATCATATTTTTTTTAAATAAAAGGGGTTTCCTAAGCGCTTCTACTTGTATATATAAAAAAGAGCCAATGAAATTCAAAGAGAACAACTTACCCGAAGAAGGCCAGGCTGTTTATATAGCCGGGACAGATTTACAGCCTAACAAAATCAGTATTGCTTCATACACTGACAAACCTGCTGAGTCCAGAGGAATAAATGAAATAGGGTTAGTTCATATTATGAAATGGGAAGTCTTCAGCAGCGAAGAAGAAGCTGTAAATGCTCTTATTAAAAAGCAAGACTTCTAAAAGAGATCAAAAATAGAACTTCCTTTTCTTCTTGATGATGTCTTTTTTCCGGACACGGCTCCTAAAAGCCCTCTCGATAGTTCTCTGATCAACGTTCTACCCATTTGCCTCACCATGGTATTTTTTGAAAGTTCCTCCCAAACAGATTCATCTGTAAGGGGCTTTTGTGGCTTATTGACTCCTTCAGACTCTTCTATTTGTTTCTCTTCTGTAAATAACTTTTTCTCAAGCAATTCATACGCACTTTCTCTGTCTACCGGTTGATTATACTTGTCTACCAACTCTGAATTATTTAATAAAGCCGAGATTTCATCTTCTTTTAATACCCCCATTCTTGATGCAGGCGCCCGCAGATGAGTAACTACCAACGGCGTAGGTATTCCTTTTTCATTTAGTACAGTAATAAGAGCCTGTCCCACTCCAAGTGAAGTTAGAATTTTATCGGTGTCATAATATTCCGTTAAAGGGAAATTCTCTGCTGCAGAACGTATAGCCTTTCTATCTTTAGCTGTCACTGCACGAAGAGCGTGCTGAATTCTCAATCCTAATTGACTTAAAACTGATTCAGGAATATCTGTTGGACTTTGAGTGCAAAAATATATCCCCACTCCTTTAGATCTAATTAGCTTTATCACAGTATCAATCTGTTCGAGAAGTTCGTCCCCGGCCTCTTTAAATAGCAAATGTGCTTCATCAACAAACATCACAAGCCTTGGCATGTCACTATCTCCTCGTTCAGGAAATGTGGTGAAAATTTCTGCTAACAACGAAAGCATAAATGAGGAATACAACTTAGGCTTATCCTGAATATCATTTACTCTTAAAACGCTGATTTGCCCTCTATCTTTATCATCTTTATTTAAAAGGTCTTTAATATCAAAAGAAGGCTCTCCAAAAAATTGCTCCGCCCCTTCTTGTTCAAGCGAAATAACTTTTCTCATAATAGTTCCGATGGAGGCTGCACTTAGTCTGCCATATTCCTTTTGAATGTCTTCCTTTCCCTCCTCAGTAATAAACCTCAATAATCTTTTAAGATCTTTTAAGTCGAGTAAAGGAAGACCATTATTATCAGCATATTGAAAAACCACTGATAAAATACTCGATTGTGTATCATTGAGATTAAGCATTTTCGAAAGAACCACAGGTCCAAATTCTGAAACAGTTGCCCGTAGCTTCACCCCTTCTTTACCTGTGAGTGATAATAGTTCTACAGGATAACCTGAAGGATTATATTTTAAATCAATTGCCTTATGTCTATCTGTTATATGATGATTGATCTCTCCTGGTTTGGCTATACCACTCAGGTCACCTTTAATATCCATCATTAACACAGGAACCCCGTTATCACTTAAACATTCTGCAAAAACCTGTAAAGACTTGGTTTTACCTGTCCCTGTTGCCCCGGAAATCAGACCATGTCGGTTAATAGTTGAAAGTGGAATTCTGACTTTTGCATCAGATATTATCTCATTATCAAGGACACCTGCTCCAATTACAAAATCCTTTCCCTTAAAATAATACCCTGTTTGTATATCACTGATAAATTTTTCTTTCATGACACAATATAAAAATACACCGGCAGAAATAAATTCTCCCGGTGTATTTTTTAGGATTTTTTTATTCAATAAGTTATAACAGGATCAAGTTCTTTTGCTTCGTTGACAAACTTTTCTACCTGGCTTAAAGACGGTACCTGTCGAACATGATTTTTCCTTTTACTTTCTTCAACTAAAGCGTTATGCAGGTTCTCAGGATTTCTGTTTCTTAGTTCTTTGACAGTATCCACACCGGCAGCTTCCAGTAGTTCACTTATTTCACTTGCAACGCCTTTTATTCGAAACAAATCGGCCAAATTTGCCCATTTTAGTAAATGTGAAGCTTCAACTCCTGTTATTTCAGCAACATTTTTTCTACCGGATCGTGAAGCACATTTTTCAAGAAGTCCTTCAACTGTTGTAATATCAGCTTTTTGTAATTTTTCTGCGTAGGACGGACCAATTCCTTCGATTTCAGTGATTTTAGTAGCCATATTTAAATTAGATTTGAATTTTATTTGTATATTAATATAATTCAAATAATTATAATTTTTTACATATTTTTAATCGATTATATATAAAAATACCATGAATGAAATTTTATATTGACAATACGGTCAATTCACCTTATATTTTGGAAAATTAAATATTTAACTATGTCTTACGAATCATTTTTATCCGGTTTTCACTCCGTGATGTACGTAGCCATTGCAATCTCCTTGTTATTTGCTCTGGGATCTCTGTTTATTAATTTTTTGAATCTTGCACGATTTAAAGATCCAAAACTGAAATACGATTACATTTCTTCCCGTGAAAAGAAAATGTACATTTATTTTTTCATTGGTCTTGGTGCTGCAGTTTTCTTTTATCTGAATACATTGTTTAGAGAACCAGTAGCTGAATCCAAAGGGTGGATTTTTATTCGTTTTGCAGTAGCTATTTGTGCCGGTACTTTGGTAGGATACATTCCATCTTTATTATTAAAATATATGCTTCCTGCTAATCAAAAAGGAAGGCTTAAAAAATTAAGATTTCAACCTAGAACTTCTCCTAAATCGGGAAAACAAATGAGGTTGCTTACTGAACAGGAAGAAGATGTACATCTTGATGAAGCCATGCAGGCAGAGGAAAATATTTTCTCAGTGGATTATGATGTTTGGGTAGATGATGATTCAGACTATGTTAAAATTGAAAAATATCCAGGTCATCTTGTCGCCCTTGAATGCGACAGATGTGGTATGCAAACTTTAAAATTGAAAAAGGAGGAAATTTTAAAACAACCGACTGATACTGAGCCCGGAGAAATTGTAAAGCATTATAAATGTAGTTATTGCAACAGGGTAAAACATGAAAACAAGCAAATAGCTCAATTAGAAGCCAATAAAGAAAGTTTCTTCCTGAGATTCAAAGATCATATTGGAGAAGCTATTTCAGAAAAACAGTACGCTATACAGCTCATAAGGATGGAAGTTTTTGATAATGAAGGACACCCCCATCATTATGAATTCGGAGATATAGACCAGGCTCAGTCCTTTCTAAAAGAACTAGAAGATAAAAAGGCAACAGACGAATAGTTAGAAACTATATATTTAGATAAGACAAAAAAAAGAGTGGCTAGCCACTCTTTTTTTTGATTCGACTATTTTTATTTTTTAATCTTCATCTCCTTCATCTTCTTCCTGATCTTCAATAAATTCTTCAGATAATTTACCAAATTCATCGTAATCGTCATCATCTTCAATTAGCTGCACAGCCTCTTGTTTAGTCATTCTGATCAAATAATATACATCATCGGTATCAAAAGGCAGAGCAGATACTTTTTCTCCTTTTGCATTGACAAAAGAAACAAGGTTTTCAGCAAAACCATAAGGATATTCTAATTTGACTTGATTGATCACCTCTTCAGGCAATTTATCGTAATCTTTTACAATGCGTTTTTTTTCCATGACGATTTGTTTTAACTGGTAGATTATATAGTAATAATAATCAATCTGGTAAATTTCTGAAATCAGATGAAAATTATTTTTTATTTTTTTTCTCTAAATTTTGATCCAGTAAATACAGCATTGAAGCTAACCCTCCAACTCCCAGTTCTAATTCTCGTTGATTGACTGTTTCGAAGACATCATTGGGTGTGTGATGAATGTAAAAATATCGCTGAGAATCAGGATATAACCCAATGAGTAAAGTGTTTTGAATTGCTAGCGGTGAAATATCTGCTCCCCCCCCAGGCTTACTAAAATCATAATATCCCCAATCAATTAATAACGGAGCCCAGCTTTGGATCATCTTCTCTTGTTCCTCAGTACCGGTCGAGGTAAATCCTCTGGGCGAAAATCCTCCCCTGTCAGATTCGATAGCAGCAAGGTGATTTTCATTATATTTTTGAGCTAATTCAGCATATTTCCTTCCTCCTCTCAATCCATTCTCTTCATTCATGAACATAACAGCTCTAATTGAATACTTTGGTTTATAACCTGAAAGCTTAAGTACTCTTAATGCATCTATAGACTGCACACATCCTGCTCCATCATCGTGGGCTCCCTCACCAAGGTCCCAGCTATCCAGGTGTCCGCCAACTATTATATAATCATCGGGAAACTCCGTTCCATTTATCTGACCAATCACATTATATGATAATTTATCAGGCAAAAATTCACAATGAGTTTCTAGATAAATATTTAGTTCATTATCTGTTTTTAACATGGTACTCAATTCCTCAGCATGATAGGTACTTATAGCCACAGCAGGAATCTTGGGTACATTTGGCTGATATCTAGTCATACCAGTATGTAAAACCTCATTAATCTTATTTCCCATTGAACGAACAACCACGGCAACAGCTCCCTTTTTGGCAGCTTCTGCAGGCCCACTACCACGCTGATCCACGGCACCTCCATAAGCTGAAAAAGTACTGAATTCTGTCTCATCAAAAGGCCGGTTAAAAAAAACTATCTTACCCTTTACATCTTTTTCTTTTAATTCGAGTACTTCATCAAGGCTTTTCACTTCGATAACTTCTGCAGTTACACCTGGAAAACCTGTTCCAACAGTATTTCCAAGAGCTGTCACCGGTAACTCTATGGTTCCGAAAGTGCTGGAAATCACCCGGCCTTTTTCAGGTTGCTCTCCTCTTACCCAATGCGGCACCATTACAGGCTGTAACCACACAGTATCAAAATCATAGGCTTCCATTCTTTGCCTGGTAAATTCTACGGCTGCTGCTGCTTCTGGAGAACCGGTAAGCCTTCCTCCGATATTCTTAGTTAGAAATCTCAGATCCTCATACGCCCTGCCGTTTGTTAATGCAATATGAAAAAGGCTATCTATAAAGGCTTTATCCTGCTGAGCCTGAATAGAAAAAAAAAGAGTAGAAAAAATTAAAGCAGATAAAATTCTTTTCATTTTATTTATATATAATTATTAATCAATTAATTCAGCATTTCTTAAAACATACATATGGTAATTCATGTCGCTATTATTTAGCATGAGCATTCCTTCTATAACCACCCTGTTGTCGGAAGCTTCTAATTCCTCATCAGAAATAATTTCTATTATGGTTTCAGGTCCTGCTCCACCACAATAATAACAAACATTAAATGGAAGCTTGGATAATATATAGTGATCACTTGAACCAACCTCCACAGGTAAAATATATCCTTTTAACTTAATAATTTGCCCTTCGTAACTCTTCAGTTTTTTTGAAAATACAGGAACATCAAATGGAACTTCTGATCCTTCCATATACCCTGTTTCAAATTTAACCTCTCCAAGGATGTCCCAAAAATCAACATCGTTTTGAGCATTAATAACTACAGAAACATTCAATAAGAATAAACAATAAATAGTTTTCCTCATTATTTTGTTATCGCGATTTTATATTTGCATAAAATAATTAATTGTGAAATCAGTAGATCTTTCTAAATACACTTACGAATTACCGGATGAAAAAATTGCCAAACATCCCTTGCAAAAGCGTGATGAGGCTAAATTACTTGTTTACAATTCCGGTAAAATTGAATCTGAAATATTTAAAAATATACCTCAACTCATCCCACAGGATTCAACTCTGATCTTTAATAATACTAAAGTAATTCCTGCAAGGCTACTTTTCAGAAGAGAAACCGGTGCTATTATTGAAATTTTTCTTCTCCAACCATACAGTCCAACTGTGGTTATAGATGACGCAATGACTATAACAGATTCAGCCTCATGGCTTTGTATGGTAGGAAATGCCAGAAAGTGGAAAGATGATGAGATCTTGAAAAGAACTATTGAAGTTGACGGAAAAGATATAGAAATTAGTGCTCGATGGGTAAACAGAGAGCAAAAACTAGTAAGTTTCGAGTGGGAAACTAATACTCCTTTTGCCGATCTGGTGAAAAATATGGGACAGGTTCCTCTACCTCCATATTTAAATCGGGACGCAACGGAAGAGGATGTTCCAAGATATCAAACGGTATACGCGGAAAAAGATGGAGCAGTAGCTGCTCCGACAGCTGGACTTCACTTCACAAAAGAAGTTATAAGTGCTCTGAAGAATAAAGGTATAGATGAAGAATATATCACACTGCACGTAGGTGCTGGAACTTTTAGTCCGATCAAAGTTGCTACTCCCGAAGATCACCCGATGCATAAGGAACAAATATTGTTCAAAAAAGAAGTTATCGAATCGCTGTTAAACAAAAAGGGAAAAATTATACCCGTAGGAACAACCTCTATGCGTAGCCTTGAAAGTTTGTTCTGGTATGGTGTGAAATTGTTGAATGGTGAGAAAAATTTTTTCATACCAAAACTTATCGCTTACGAAAACAATGACGTCCCTACTAGAGAAGAATCGTTAAAAGCGATACTTGATTACATGAATTCTAACAATCTCAAAATTATTCATGGGGAAACAGAAATTTTTATTTTCCCCGGTTATGAATTTCATTTTGCAGATGGACTTATAACTAATTTTCACCAGCCTGACTCAACTTTAATATTACTTGTTGCAGCATTTATTGGAGAAGATTGGAAAAAAGTTTATGATTATGCTTTAAATAATAATTACAGATTCCTTAGCTATGGAGACAGTTCCCTGCTATGGAGAAAAAAATAAAGAATGGATTTTAAGGAAATATTAGATAAACTAGGCGAAATTTTCAAACCTGTAATGGATATTTTATCATATCCTGTTTTTAATCTGGGTCAGACTGAATTCACCCTCATAACTATTCTATCACTAATCCTTAGTTTTGTCGCCCTTGTTTATATTTCTAATCTGATCCGAAAATTACTGGTCACAAAGGTAATGGGCAGGTACAATATCGAATATGGCATCAGGCAAACATACGGTTATATATTCAGATTATTTGTCCTTACTATTGGTACACTGATAATCCTGAATTCTTTCGGAATTAACTTCACCACCCTTGGTATTGTAGTAGGTGCTTTAGGTGTCGGTATTGGTTTTGGTTTACAAACTATAGTAGATAATATCGTTTCAGGTATGATCATTTTGTTTGATCAACCAATAAAAGTGGGTGATCGTGTGGAAGTAGGTACAATTGTAGGAGATATCATTAAAATTGGTGGTCGTGCAACTACAATCCGAACAAATGATAATATTATTGTTATTGTACCAAACTCCGAATTTATTTCGAAAATGGTGATAAACTGGTCGCACAATGACCGGAGAATACGAATTAAAGTCCCTTTAGGGGTAAGCTACAAGGAAGATCCTGACAGAGTAAGACAAATAGTGCTGGAAGTTGCGAATAAAAATGAAAACGTGCTTTCCAATCCGGAACCATTTCTATTATTTACAGAATATGGGAACAGTAGTATTGATTTTACGCTATTGGTCTGGTCAACTAAATATGTCGATCGTCCAGCCTTTCTGCAAAGCGAACTTTATTATGCCATCTTTCAGAGGTTCAGAGAAGAAAACATCGAAATTCCTTTCCCTCAACGAGATATAAATTTCAGAAATGAATTGGAAATCAAAAAAGATGGCGAACAACAATAATTATTCGCCATCAGATTCACAACTCTATTAATCTATCAAGATTATCTTTATACCTCAGCTAATTCTTTTACCAAGCCAGAAAGTGATTGTTTGGCATCACCAAATAACATCTTAGTTTTATCTTTAAAGAAAAGCTCATTTTGAACCCCAGCATATCCTGGGTTCATACTTCGTTTAAACACAACAACCTGGTGAGCATTTTCCACTTCTAATATTGGCATTCCGTAAATTGGGCTCCCAGAGTCAGTTTTAGCTGCAGGATTGACCACATCATTTGCCCCGATAACTAAAACAACATCAGCACCTTCTAATGATTTATTAGCATCATCCAGATCCAGAAGTTTTTCGTATGGAACATCAGACTCAGCCAATAAAACATTCATATGACCTGGCATTCTGCCAGCAACGGGATGAATAGCATATTTCACTTCTACACCCTCATCTTCAAGCAGCACTTCAAGTTCCCGGCAAACATGCTGTGCCTGAGCTACCGCAAGTCCATAACCTGGAACAACCAATACCTTTTTAGCATATTTAAGTTGTACAGCTAGGTCAGACATTGATACTTCTTTCACAACCCTATCTCCATCATCAGAAGAAGATGAGGAAGTTCCACCAAAATTACCTACTAGAACCTGTGCCAGAGACCTGTTCATTGCATTACACATCAATACAGTCAATATTATACCTGATGCTCCGACCAGAATACCGCCAAACAGCATTACATTATTGGTGTAAACGATACCAGCCAAAGCAGCACCAATACCAGTCAAACTATTAAGAAATGCAATTACCACCGGCATATCTCCTCCTCCTATCGGGGATACAAAACTAAATCCATAAAACAGACTCAGAAAAATCAAACCCAGCACAAACCCAAGGCTAATCGCAGATGGATTGATTGAATAAAAGACCATTGCTATAACAACAATCAAAAGCAATAAAACATTTATGTAGGCGGAATAAGGCAATTTTAATTTTTCATTCCATATTCCTTTAAGCTTTCCAAATGCAACCAATGAACCTGTAAATGAAACTGCCCCTATGAAGAGGGCGGATAAAACTGTAAGCAACACTCCGAATGGCACTTCAACACCAGATAAATAACCAACTAATTCAACTACTGCTAAAGCCAGAGTACCAGCACCTCCAAAACCATTGAAGAGTGAAACCAACTCAGGCATAGCAGTCATCTCGACTTTCTTTGCCGCTATTAATCCTATTGTAATTCCCAGTGCAAGTGCTACTGCAATAACTCCATAGTTGTTTACTGGTTCTCCACCTAATGCACCAAATAATGCAGTAAGGATACCTAAAATCATTCCGGTTGCTGCAAGGGCGTTCCCTTTAGTCGCAGTTTTGGGACTACTTAATCTTTTCAGACCGATAATAAAAAATACGGTACTTATAAGATAGCATAGATCAGTAATGGAAGAATATATCATGATTTCTTTTTCTTATTGAACATGGACAACATACGCTGAGTAACAGCAAATCCTCCGGCAACATTGATGGTTGCAAAGGTGATACCTAAAAAACCGATAAACAGTCCAAAATAGTCATCGGAAGGGGTTAAACGGACTAGAATGATACCTCCGATAACCACAACTCCAGAAATTGCATTTGCTCCAGACATTAAGGGAGTATGGAGTACGACGGGTACTTTCCCAATAATCTCTGTTCCGAGATAAATAGCAAAAATTAATAAGTATATGAAAAGGATGTTTTCTCCTATCCAACTGATGATTGCATCCATGATTCTTCTTTTTTGATTTTTATCGCCTGAATGATGTCATCATCGACTTTAAGATCGATCTCTCCTTCAGACACAAATAATTTTAGCAGATTTAATATGTTTTTGGCGTAAAGTTCAGAGGCATGAACAGATAGCTCTGCAGATAAATTTCCTGCCCCGATTATCGTTACTCCTTTTTCATTTACAATTTCATTATCAACTGTCAACTCACAGTTTCCTCCAGCTGAAGAAGCAAGATCCACGACCACAGAACCACTTTTCATTCGTTCCAATGTTGTGGTTGGTATAAGAATCGGTGCTTTTTTACCTCTAAGCAATGCTGTAGTAATAACTACATCAGATTTGGCAGCATGATCAGCGATGACTTGTGCCTGCTTCTTTTTAAATTCCTCAGACTGATCTACCGCATAGCCACCTGCTTCCTTATCGTCTTTCGCTCCTTCCACGACAACGAATTTGGCACCAAGACTTTCGACTTCCTCTTTGGCTGCTTTCCTCAGATCAAATGCCTCAACCACGGCACCGAGTCTTTTAGCAGTAGCAATAGCCTGAAGCCCGGCAACACCTGCACCCAGCACCAATACTTTAGCAGGTGCCACTGTTCCGGCTGCTGTAGTCAGCATTGGAAAGTATTTTGGTAAGTGTTCTGCTGCCTTGATCACGGATTTATATCCCGCCAGTGAGGCCATGGATGAAAGAATATCCATTGATTGCGCCCTGGAGGTTCTGGGAACCATATCAAGAGATAATGCATGAACAGGAAAATCCTCTACAAGTGATACATAGTCATTTTCGGGTGAAAAAGGTTCAAAGGATGACATGATTATTGCACCTTTTTTCATTAACCGATAGTCTTCAGCCTCCGGAGGAACAATCGCGAGCAATATATCTACACTTTTCAGTAACTCCTCCCTGCCAAGGACATCAGCCCCGGCTTCCTTATATTGTTCATCTGAAACAAAGGCACCTTTACCGGCACCTGATTCCACCGAGACATTAAGACCTAGATTTTTAAAGCCTGAAATTATTCCGGGCATTATTGGTACCCTGCTTTCACCAGGCTGCTTAATAGCTCCGATTATCATACTAGAATATTATTTTGTTTATGAGCAATAACAAATAATGAAAGAATTTTAACCAATGTAAAGGATAACCCTTTACAAACTCAAAACAGCTAACCAATTATTTTAAAAATGGTAATTCTTTTACCACTATTTTTAAAATAATTAAAATTTATATCATATAATAAATATTTTATGATTAATACGTAAAGCAAAATAATCAATAGACTCTATGACTTAAGTCATAATTATGTAGATTGACTTAAATATTCTCTTAGCTTTTATTAGATTTGATATCTATGAAGGTCCTGAAAATTAGCTTATTTTTTCTGTTGACGGCTTTTTCCGTCAATCTTGCCAGTGCTCAACTTAAATTGGCACAGGTAGAATACAATGGTGGTGGAGACTGGTATGCAAATAAAACCGGACTTAAAAACCTTTCTATATTTTGCAATAGATATTTGGGCACTTCTCTAAATCCGAATTATGATTATGTTGAAGTCGGAAGTAAATCAATATTCGAATATCCTTATTTATACATGACCGGACATGGGAATGTGGTTTTTAGCGATTCTGACGCTGAAAATTTGCGAGTGTATTTAACCTCTGGCGGCTTTTTACATATTGACGATAATTATGGTCTGGATCAATTTATCAGGCTTGAATTGAAAAAAGTTTTTCCTGATAAAGAATTGGTTGAAATACCATATAGTCATCCGATTTATCATCAGAAATTTGATTTCGAAGGTCTGCCTAAAATTCATGAGCACGATGGAAAACCAGCTCAGGGCTTAGGCATATTTCATGAAGGACGACTAGTTATATTTTATTCTTATGAATCAGACCTCGGTAACGGTTGGGAAGACCCATCAATACATGGTGATCCTGAAAGTGTGAGATTAAAAGCCCTACAGATGGGCGCCAACATTATTAGCTATATCTTCCTTTCTCAATAAACTAACATAATAGTTTGAAAACTAACACAATAGTTTTATTTTTGGATTATGGGAATAGTAAATAAAGATGATTCAAAAGTTCTTACTAAAGCAGAAGAACAAGTAATGCAGATTTTATGGGACATGGAAAAGGGTTTTGTTAAAGACATCCTTGAAAAAATCCCCGAACCTAAACCTGCTTACAATACAGTATCTACCATTGTCCGAATTCTTGAAAAGAAAGGGTTTGTTGGCTACAAAGCATACGGCAAAACTCACGAATATTACCCAATAATTGATAAGGAAACTTACAGTAATGAGTTCCTTCAGAATTTCATTGGGAAATATTTCAAAGGATCTTTTCAGAATCTGGTTTCATTCTTTGCAAAAGAAAACAATGTTGATGCAAGTGAGTTGGATAAAATGATGAAAATGGTGAAGAAGGATCTTGACAAAGAAGAATGAATGAAATATTACTCTATGTATTCGAGGTTTCGCTTTGTCAGGCGATTTTCTATTTGTTTTACAGGATCTTTCTGACTGGTGAAATTTATTTTCAAAAATTAAGGTTGTACCTGACAGGTACTCTGCTGGCTTCATTTCTCATCCCACTCATTTCTATTCCGGTATATTTTTATACCTCGCTTCCTAAAGTAAAAGATCAAAAAACTCTTTACTATTTTTTATCAGGAGAAAACGGAGAGCTATTTTCCTCAACAAAACTGATCACTAATTCTTTGTTTGCAATATTCATTATTGGTGTGATAGTTAGTTTAATTTTGCTTTCAATTCAATTATTAAGATTGTATTCATCAGCTAAAAAATTAAAAAATGGATTAAGTTTTAAAGGCATCAAAACCAAAACAACAGAAGGAAAACTTCCAACCTTTTCATTTATCAATACGATTTATTTCGATAATTCTCAGCAGTATAAAGAAAATGAAAAAGAAGAGATTTTACTTCATGAATACTACCATATAAAAGACAGACATAGCATTGATTTACTTATTCATCGGTTCGCTTCTGTAATATTGTGGTTTTCTCCATTCATTTACTGGCAGAAAAATGCTTTAGAATCTATTCAGGAATATATCGCTGATAGTATGGTATTAAAAAATCGAGGGGGTAATAAAGAAGCTTACGGAGCATTGGTAGTAAAGCAGATTTTAATAAAAATCGGCGTCCCTTTTGCGAATTTCTTTGCTAAAAATAAAACTCTCAGAAGAGTTGAAATGATGAAATACAGTGGTCTGGAAAGTGAAGCTCCAAAGCTAAAATGGACATGGGTAATTCTATCTGTCTTATTTCTTAGTTTTTCATTTAATATTAAAGAAAAAGAGCAAAGTATTATTGAACCTCCTATTGGTAATCCTACCAATAATCTCACAGATCTGAAAATTGATATTTTACCTGCTTCTGACTCATCAAGATTCATTTCGTATGATTTAAAATCTCAGGCGATGATTGCCCAGTCTGGTGAATTCAGATATATAATTAAGCCGGTTAAAACAGATCAGGATAAAGAAATGGCCAGAAAAATCATTTCAAGATTGATAGGGTCTGAAAACAATCCCATTCCTGAAAAGACTCAAGATGATGATGGGGTTAATCGACTCGTTACATCATGGTTTATAAATGAAGTAACCAACAAGATTGAATTCAAAGAAAAAGGTCAGTACCACATCCGTTTTTCAATCAATCACGATGGTTTTCTCGATTTTGCTGAGCTGGAAAATAGAAGCGATGAAAATATCAATATACAATTACAGCAAATAATTGATGATAGTCCTCGGTTTCCTCAACAGGATAAGATCAACAAGCGAATAACAATGATCCTTCCGATTTTGGTCGAATAAAATGAATATTAGAGCATTAATTTAACGGCAGAAGGAATAATTTCAGGAGTTATCTTAGTTACTTTCCCCACAACTTCTCCATCCACCTGGAATATCTTCTCTTCTTCGAGTTCAATAGTGGCATTCTTACAATGAATGGTCTCCAGAGACTCCAAAGGCACAAATCGCTCATTTATACTTGACAACCCAGCTTTGATCATACCATCAATACTAACATCGGTAACCAGGCAAAGTTCAAATTTACCATCATCAGGTCTGCCTTTAGGATTGATCAGCATTCCTGACCCATATTTTCTTGCATTGGCAATGACTACCATGAACACTGTTCGTTCGTAGGTTTCTCCATCGGCAGTGATTTTAACATTGAATTCTTTTTTTGTGCTCCAAACAGACAACAAATGCTTAAGATAAGTTCGCATGCCACGATCTTCATCTTTATCATAGGCCGAAACCACCTCTGCATTTAAACCTATATCACTGATATGTAAACTGTAAGTATTTTCATCAAATTTTATCAGGTCAAAATCTTTTATTTCTCTTCCATTAATTATTTGATTAAGCCTGATATCCTGATCCGGTTCAATATCTAATTCTGCAGACATTCCATTAGCCGATCCGAAAGGTATAATAGCTATAGGTATAGGGTTATTCTTTACGGAAGTAACGACATCCAATAAAGTTCCGTCCCCTCCTATTACAGCAATATTTTGGGGTGAATATTTTTTGATAAAAAGATCAATAACCTCACAATCCTGATGTCCTGTAGTAAAATATAAACGATATGATTTTTTTGCATTTTTGAGTTTTTCCTTTATTCTCTTAACAAAAACCGTTTTATCTTCAGCTCCTGCGACCGGATTAATAACAAATAGCCAATCTAGCTTTGGATTCTCTAACATTTAGGGTAAATTTTTGTTGTAATGACAGTTATTAACTAAAACTAATATCGTGAAAAAACCTCATCTTTTACCGCAACTTGTATTAAAATATGAAAATAAAATTCATATCCAGGGACAGGTAATATGGATGAAACCTAAACACCTGAAATTAAAAAAATCCGCAAATCCTCTTTATAACATTAAACTTGTTTATAG
Organism: Mangrovivirga halotolerans; assembly: GCF_026241165.1. GTDB lineage: Bacteria > Bacteroidota > Bacteroidia > Cytophagales > Cyclobacteriaceae > Mangrovivirga > Mangrovivirga halotolerans. The sequence continues at coordinate 599,085 of NZ_JAPFQN010000005.1, forward strand.
GTACTTCTCTCAAAAACCTACAAAGAATAAGCAAATAAGTATTACTGTAGACGAGGTTTGTAAAGTCATTAAAATTGATGAAAACGGATTTTTTCATACGGATTTTGACATTCGTGAATCTAAAAAAATTAATCAGGTAAATATAGACTATAAACTAGACGGTGGAACTGAAGTAATTGTTCCTGAAGTATCCAGTTCTTTTATTTACAACCTTGATAACTTTACAGATGAAGCTGTCATTTCAGATATCGATGATACGATTTTAGTTTCCCACAGTACGCGAATCAGAAAAAGAATAAAGCATTTGTTCTTAAAAAATCCCTACAGCCGAAAACCTGTAAGTGATATGGCTGACCTGTATAATTTTCTTACTCAGGGTAAAAGCATGATCTTTTACATATCAAATAGTCAGATGAATTTATTTCTGATGATCTCAACTTTTATTAAGAAACATATGTTTCCCGAAGGTCCTCTGTTACTTCATGAATATAAGGTTGTAAAACAATTTTTTAAGAAAAAGGATAAGGATAAAGATCATGATTTTCACAAATTCCGTTCTATCATGTTTGTGATGCACTTAATGAAAAACACCCGATTTGTTCTGGTTGGTGATAATTCACAGCACGATCCGGAAATTTATCAGGAGATCGCGAGAAAATATCCTAAAAGAGTAAAGGCAGTATTAATCAGGACATATTCTCAAAAAAGCAAAAGAGAAGATGAATTAGAAAAGATCGGGCAGGATTTAAAAAGTAGGAATATCCCATTAATTACCGGTGAGGATGGTTCTGAATTAAAAGAAAAGTATAAAGAACACTTCAGTACAGTAAACGTTTGATTAATACTTTCTTCTCAATATCTCACTTAGAATAATTGCGTCTTTCGCAGATTTTCTATTTCTCAACATTTTTTTATACCTGGATCCCTCAGTCTTTTTCTTTTTAATCTTGAATTCTTCAAACCTCAATCCTTTATCCAGGTCAGTACTACGTTTATCTTCTATTTTAACAGTATTTTCTGCTTCTTTAACAGATTTCCTGAAACGTTCTACTACCGAGCTTTCTGCCTCCCCTGAATATTCTCTTGAAGATTGTCGAACAGGTTCTGGTTCATATTCTTCATACGACTCATAATCCTCTGCTCTTTCTGATGATTCTTTACTCCCCTGAATTTCTTCCAGCAGCTCTTCAAAAGACTTGGGTCTGCCTCCCCCATTATCCGAATCCATTGGTGGTGAAGACTTTGATGAGTCTTTATTTGCCTTTAATGCCTGCTGAACAAGGTATATAATAATGGCTATTATAAAGGGAAGAAATTCTAATATGTCCATTAAATAGATTTTTTAAAAAATAATATTAATTTTGAAGGCTCCGGGTCAAAATTATTATCTTGTTAAATTGTTTTGCCGTTGTCTTTAAGCCAACAGCCAATTTTAATCAAATCCGGAATAAAAACCTAATAAATAAACCTGCATGCAGCTTTCGAAACTTGAGATTAAAGGATTTAAGAGCTTTGGAGATCGGATTGTAATCAACTTTGATGAGGGCATCACAGGAATTGTCGGTCCTAATGGCTGTGGTAAATCCAATGTAGTAGACGCGATCAGATGGGTACTTGGTGAGCAAAGAACAAGAAACCTCAGATCAGATAAAATGGAAAATGTCATTTTTAATGGCACAAAAAAAAGAAAAGCAGCAGGAATGGCTGAGGTCTCAATGACCTTTAACAACACAAAAAATTTATTACCAACAGAATACTCTCAGGTTACTATTACCAGACGTTATTATCGCTCTGGAGAAAGCGAATATCTTCTCAATGGTGTCACCTGTAGATTAAAAGATATTACCAGCCTTTTCCTTGATACAGGAATATCGTCAAACTCATACGCTATCATCGAGCTTAAAATGGTTGATGACATCCTGAATGATAAGGATAATGCCAGAAGAGATCTTTTTGAAGAAGCTGCTGGTGTATCAAAATTCAAAATCAGGAAAAAGGAAACTTTAAGAAAGCTTCAAGGAACTGATGATGATCTTAACAGAGTTGAAGATCTTTTATTTGAGATAGATAAAAACTTAAAATCTTTAGAGAGGCAAGCCAAACAGGCAGAAAAATACTATAACTATAAAAAGGAGTATAAAGAATTCTCAATTGAGCTGGCGGTTAAATCTGTATCAGAACAAAAAGCCAACATCAATAATATTGAAAAAAGGCTTGAGGAAGAAAATGACAAAAAAATTGCGATTTCAAAGCAGGTAAAAGAAAAGGAAGCGGAGATCGAAAAACTCAAAGCAGATATAATTGGAAAAGAAAAGCTTTTATCCGGCAGACAAAAGGCATTAAACAATTACGTAGGCAAGATCAGGCAGTACGAAAGTGAAAATAAGATCAAAAATGAACGAATGCGCTTTCTTACTGATAAAACAGATAAGCTAAGGGAGCAAATTGATCACGATAAGAAAAGTAATGAAAGAGCTGCTTTTAGTATTAAAAGTCTCAGCGAAGAAAAATCAGTCGTTGAAAAGAGTGTTGCTGAAGCAACTGCATATGTTGAGGAATTAAAAGCTGCCTATGAAGAACAAAAGTCTGAAACTGCTATAATTCAGGAAAAGGTCTCTGCCTTAAATAAAACCCTCAGAGAAAAGCAAAATAATGTTTACCAGATCAAGAAAGAATTAGAGATCAAAGAAATTCAGGTCAATTCTTTTCAACAGGAGCTGGAAAAAACTGCTGATGAAACCTCTGAAAAGACTGCCAATATTGAGCAGTTTGCGGAAAAGCTAAATGAACTTTCAGACTATCTCAACGAGAAAAAAGATAACCTGGCTCAAAAGCAGGCAAAGGAAGAACAATTACAACAAAGACTTGAGGCTGTAAAGAAGACTATTGAGGTCATCAAAGAGGAAATGCATCAGACCAACAGGAAGCTTGATGCCAAACAAAATGAATACAATTTAACCAAATCGTTAGTTGATAACCTTGAAGGCTTTCCTGAGGCAATAAAATTCCTTAAAAAACACAAAAACTGGAAAACAGATGCTCCCCTTCTATCTGATGTGCTCACCACAGATGAAAAATACAGGGTAACTATAGAGAATTTTCTCGAGCCTTATATGAATTACTACATAGTAAACAACTATGCAGAAGCATACAAGGCTATCAATTTATTGAGTGAGGCATCAAAAGGAAAAGCTCATTTCTTTATTCTCGACAGTTTTGAAAAGAAAAAGAATACAGAACATAAATTCTTCGATAAGGCTTTCCCTGCCACGGAGGTGATCGAATATGATGAGAAATACAGAAAACTGGTTTCTCATGTTCTGGACAATGTATATATAGTTGATGGAGATGAAAGCGACATCCCGGATGATCCTGATTGTATTTTCATCACTATCAGTGGCAAGATCACCCGCAGAGTTAACAGCATAACCGGGGGATCTGTAGGGCTTTTTGAAGGAAAAAGAATTGGTAGGGCAAAAAACCTGGAAAAGCTTCAGGAGCAGATCGAAAAGTTCTCCAAAAAAATTCACCAGGTAAACAAAAGTCTTGAAGAAAATCAGAAAGAACTGCATAAGTTGCTTGAGAGTTCCGAAAAAGAAGAAATAGAAGAACTCAAACAGCAGATTGCTCAGATCAATGAAGAATACGTTTCTTTAAAGACAAAGCATGAGCAGTTTACTGAAATGCTGAGCAGCAATGCCAACCGCAGGGAGGATATACAGGAAAAAATAACTGAATACAGAGAAGATCTCGAGACGCTAAGACCTAAAGTTTCGGAAGAGGAAGCTGTACTAAATGAAACAGAGGAACAAATTGCGATACTAAGTGATCAACTGGAAGAAAAAAACGAACTTCTTTCTCAAAAATCAGCTGCTTATAACGACGAAAACATAAAATTCCATCAGATTCAGAATAAACTGAATTCTATTGAACAAGAAATATCCTTTAAAGAGTCAGCTTATGAGAGCAGTAAAATAAGAATTGAAAAAAACCAGGAAGAGCTAAAGGAAACTGAGGATGAAGTGAAAGGCCTTCTTGATAGATCTGAGCATGCTGAAGATGAACTGATCGAAATGTATCAGGAAAAAGAACAGATCGAGGCAGGAGTTAATGAAGCGGAAAGAGAATATTACGCTGCTCGTGGCAACGTCGATGAATATGAAAAATCACTAAAAGAATTTCATCATAGAAAAGAAGATGTTGATACGCTTGTAATGGAATTAAAATCAAGCCTCAACGATGCAAAGCTTAATCTTACAGGTATAAAAGAGCGCCTTTCAGTAGAATTCGAAGTCGATCTGGATTCTTTATTAAGAAAAAGCGCAGAAGAGCTTCCTGATTCAGGAATGGATGAAGAAGAACTGAGAGCCAGGGTTCATAAGATCAAAGATAAGATGGATCGGATAGGTCCGATCAACCCAATGGCGATGGAAGCGTACCAGGAAATCAAAGAAAGACACGATTTCATTACTCAGCAACGAGATGACCTTATCGAAGCAAAAGAATCATTACTTGAAACGATCAGTGAGATAGATACTGTTGCCAGAGAAAGCTTCCTGGAGTCATTTGAAATGATCAAAGAAAACTTCCTGAAAGTATTCCGTTCTCTATTTACAGTGGAAGATGATTGTGACCTTAAATTAGTTGATCCGGATAATCCACTTGATTCAAAAATCGAGATTATGGCTAAACCAAAAGGTAAGCGACCGTTGACCATTAATCAACTTTCCGGAGGAGAAAAAACTCTGACTGCGACATCCTTATTATTTGCTATATACTTATTGAAACCAGCTCCGTTCTGTATTTTTGATGAGGTAGATGCACCCCTGGATGATGCAAACATTGATAAGTTCAATAATATAATAAAGACATTTAGCAAAGACTCACAGTTCATCATTGTAACTCACAATAAGAGAACAATGGCCTCAACAGACATCATTTATGGAATTACTATGATTGAACAAGGTGTTTCAAGAGTGGTCCCTGTAGATCTTCGGGAATTACAGAATGAATTAGGCATTTAGCGAAGGGGCTAATATACTTTTATCATTTAAATACTGTTCTTTCATTTCTTCCCATTGAGTAAGATTTGGATGACCTGATTCAAATTTATAAACAAGGTCAATGACAAATGACTCTTTAAGCCCCATTAGATTGGCTACATGCTTGCAAAACTCAATTTCGTTATCATCAACCCGACCATCTGCAAGTATGACAATCGTCAGATCATGTAAAAGATCCAGTTTCGAATTCATGCTGTTTGGAACATTAATTTTCAGATTATCAGCATTGTCTAAAAGTTCCTTCAGATATCTCTCCTTAAGATTCAGTCTTTTGGCAGCATTGATTATAAATGCTAATTCTTTATCATGTAAATGACCATCGGCATGAGCCAACGCTATCAAATTTGACATGTAATCTTTCTTGAATTTCAGGTGTTCAGTTTCGAAGAATCCAACCATAACAATAAATTTTATTGTAATAAGATAATTAATTCTTGAAATAAATCAAAGTAATAAAATCAGGCAATTTAGTCTTAGGATTCCCCTATATTATTCTTAATTTTGCATTGTGTGTAAAGCCAAAAATGTGACAGATGCCTGAGCAAGAAAGCAATCTAATTGAAATTCCAAAACAATTTTATTCTTATTCTGAAAGGGCTCCTTTTCAATTTTGTATAGAATGCAATAAGGAGTTATACCTTACTAACAATCAATACGTTATTGAAAAAGTTGTCAAACGATATCCTAAACTTGATGCAGAAGATGTAGTTTTTGAATATGCTATGTGTCTTTCATGTGCAGATATGTTTAGAAAGCAATTATCAAAAGACAGCAGAAAAAGCATTGATGAATATTTTCAGGATCACCTGATGAGCAAAAGTCATGATGAACTATTAGTTGATCCGGAAAACATTGATCAAAAGACTACTTCGTGCCTGATTAAAGGCACAAACGTAAAAGAAGTAGAAGAATACCAATTGTTTGCAGTGTGTAAAGGAAAGACCTTAATGCCAAACACTTCACCTTACATGCTTAGTGGTGAGGTTATGGATGAATTATCCAATTTAATGTCTAATCCGACAATCGATCTGCTCAATGGATTTAAGAACAAGCACTTCGGTCCACCTTCAGAGATAAAGGATCTATTAAAAGATCCTTCATTAATGATCGTATAAAAAATAAAAACTCATATAAGATAAAAGCCGGATAATTTCAGAGAAACTATCCGGCTTTATATTTTACAAAAGTTGAGTTCGTTAAACGAATTCTCAACTTTGTAATTCAATACCGTTTACAAATGTAAATTTTTATCAGGAATTATCCTTAACCAACGGATCATTATCCCTTAAAACTCTTCTAAGGATCTTTCCAACATTTGATTTAGGTAATTCATCCGTAAATTCAACATATTTTGGACGCTTATATCCTGTAAGGTTTTCTTTACAATAGGCATGCAATTCATCCTCTGTAAGGCTTTCATCCTTTTTCACCACGTAAACCTTAACTGCTTCAGTAGATTTCTCATCAGGCACTCCAATAGCTCCAACCTCCATAACTTTATCATGAGCAGCGATAGCATCTTCAACTTCATTTGGATATACATTGAAACCAGACACGTTGATCATTTCTTTCTTCCGATCTACGATCTTAAAGAAGCCGTCCGTATCCATCTCTGCTATATCACCGGTTTTTAACCAGCCATCAACCATTACATTTTCCGTTGCTTCTTCGTTCTGCCAGTATCCTTTCATTATCTGAGGGCCATAAGCGCACAGCTCACCACGATCTCCTTGAGGGACTTCGTTTCCTTCGTCATCAACGATCTTAATTAGTGTACTTGGAAGTGGTAGTCCAATGGTTCCAATCTTATCTGTTCCATCAAGTGGATTACAATTCAATACAGGAGAAGATTCTGTCAAACCATATCCTTCGATCAATGTGGAATTTGTTTCTTTCTGCCATCTTTCTGCAACTGAACGTTGAACAGCCATCCCCCCTCCAACAGAAAATTTCAGATTTGAAAAATCAATCTTTTTAAAATCATCATGATTTAACATACCGTTGAACAAAGTATTAACCCCAGTCATTACCGTAAAATCATATTTTGTCAACTCCTTGCAATAAGCCTTCATATCACGTGGATTGGTAATCAAAAGATTTGATGCGCCAATTTTAAACATCAAAATGCAGTTTACAGTAAGAGCGAAAATATGATAAAGAGGCAGAGCTGTAACCATTAACTCCTCTCCTTCCACCAGCTTTGGTTTCATCCAGCCATGGGTCTGTTCAGCATTAGCAATGATGTTTCTGTGAGTAAGCATTGCTCCCTTGGATACACCTGTTGTACCACCGGTGTATTGAAGAAAAGCAAGGTCATTTCCAGAAACCGGGACTCTGTCATAACCCTCAGAATCAGCCTTTAAAGTAGTATTAAATTTAATAGCTCCTGGCAGTTTGTAATCCGGAACCATTTTTTTAACATACTTCACAACTAGATTTACGATATTACCTTTTAAGAAACCAAGCATATCACCCAGCTCGGTAATTATAACATTCTTAATATTCGTCTTATCAATAATTTTTTCAAGATTACTGGCGAAATTTGCGATCATAATGACCGTCCCGACACCGGAATCTTTAAATTGATGTTCCATCTCTCTCGCGGTATATAGCGGGTTCGTATTAACTACGATCGCACCTGCCCGAAGTACACCAAACATAGCTACCGGATATTGAAGACAATTAGGCATTTGAATAGCAACTCTGTCTCCTTTTTTAATATTCAGTTCATTTTGTAAATACGATGCAAAACGCTTTGAAAGTTCATCAAGCTCTCCAAAGGTCATTGATTTACCCATATTAATATAGGCAACTCGATCTTTATAAGTTTTAACAGATTCTTCGAAAAGATCGACAAGCGAGCTGTATTTATCCGGATCGATAGTATGAGGCACACCTTTAGGGTAGTTCTTCAACCATATGCTTTCAGTCATGTTTATTTCAGGTTTCGTTAGTTGTTAATCTCAATGAAATTAATTAATAAAAACAGTTTTCCGAATAGCAAATAAAATAAATTTGAAGGCAAAAAAAAGTATGCATGAAGAATATTTTTTTTTTAGGCATAAAAAAAAGGCCGCGTCCTCGGTGGAGCAGCCCTTCTCAATAAACAACATTAACCCAAAATACGAGTATGTAAAGATTAAATCTTTCCACCCTCTTACTTGACATGTAATTAAATTCGAATTTCTGGTAAATGCAAAAATATTATTGCGAAATAATACAATTATGCCAAAAAATATTTATGCAAACGGTTGAAATGAATAATATTCGCTTATATAAAAAAGAAAAAGGCCACCCCCCTAAAAGTAGCCCTTCTCAATAAACAACATTAACCCAAAATATTGCAAGAAGTACTTGTCTTTGTGTAAGTATTTCCTTCATTGCAACTATGCAAAATTAACATCTCAGATATATTTTTAAAAATTTATCAATAATATTTGAAAGATATTAAAAGATTTTTAATTTTGAGGGAGTTATTTACCCAAATACTAATCCAAAAGCTAGAAAATGAGTAAGAATTACGAAATTGACAATATTGATTTAAAGATTCTCAGCCTGCTTACAGAAGACGCTAAAATACCCTATACCGAAATCGCAAAAAAGGTATATGTATCGGGCGGTACAGTGCACGTGAGAATGAGAAAGCTGGAAGAGATGGGTATTGTCAAAGGATCTACCCTGAGCATAGACTACTCAAAACTCGGGTACGATATCACAGCCTTCCTGGGTATTTTTTTAGAAAAATCATCTCTTTATGAAGAAGTCGCTTCAAGATTAAAAGATATTCCTGAAATCGCTTCGATCCACTACACCACTGGTAACTACAGTATTTTTGTAAAGCTATATTGTAAAGACACTAACCACCTAAGGGAAGTTCTTCACGATAAAATTCAAAAAGTTGATGGAATTGAAAGAACAGAAACTTTAATATCCCTTGAAGAGAGTTTAAACCGACCTGTTCAAATCTTATCCAGATAATTATTTATAAATATTCTAAATAATGGTATCTTTACGCCGGAAAATCTCGTAATAGCTATAAAATACTACTGCGTTTAAACAAATATGCGGTTTATATGTTGTAGTTTTGCTATTAAGAATTAATTTAAATAAGAGAGTTCATGGCGAAAGATACCGAAATTCTTAATGAATTTACTAATTCCGAATATAAATACGGATGGGAAACGAAAATAGAAGCGGACACTGCTCCTAAAGGCCTCAATGAGGACACCATTCGATTTATTTCTGCTAAAAAGGACGAACCGGAATGGTTACTTGAATGGCGATTGAAAGCTTATCGTCACTGGGTAACTATGAAAGAACCTAAATGGCCGAATGTGGAATATCCTGAGATCGATTATCAGGATATCATCTATTATTCAGCGCCAAAGCAGAAAAAGACCCCAAAAAGTCTTGATGAAGTAGATCCAGAATTACGAGAGACTTTTAAAAAGCTGGGAATCTCCCTTGAAGAACAAAAAAGATTAACAGGTGTAGCTGTTGATGCTGTTATGGACAGTGTTTCGGTTGCTACTACGTTTAAAGATAAGTTAGGGGAACTTGGCATTATTTTCTGCTCGTTCTCAGAAGCTGTAAAAGAACATCCTGAATTAGTAAAAAAATATCTCGGTTCTGTAGTTCCGCAAAATGACAACTATTTTGCTGCGCTTAACAGTGCTGTTTTCTCTGATGGGTCATTCTGTTATATCCCTAAGGGAGTAAGATGCCCAATGGAATTAAGTACTTATTTCAGAATCAACGCGGCAAATACCGGTCAGTTCGAAAGAACACTTATTGTAGCTGAAGAAGGTTCTTACGTATCATACCTGGAAGGTTGTACAGCTCCTATGAGAGATGAAAACCAGCTTCACGCTGCAGTCGTTGAGATCTATGCTGAAAAAGAAGCTGAAGTAAAATACTCTACTGTTCAAAACTGGTATCCTGGTGATAAGAATGGCAAAGGCGGTATTTACAACTTCGTAACTAAAAGAGGTATTTGTGCCGGCGATCATTCAAAGATCAGCTGGACGCAGGTTGAAACAGGATCTGCAGTAACCTGGAAATATCCTAGCTGTATCCTTAAAGGTGACTACTCCCAGGGTGAATTCTACTCTGTGGCTGTAACCAATAACATGCAGCAGGCTGACACTGGTACTAAAATGATCCACCTTGGTAAAAACACCAAGTCAAGAATCGTTTCGAAAGGTGTATCTGCCGGAAAAAGCCAAAACTCATATCGTGGATTGGTTAAAATCAACAAAAGAGCAGAAAACGCCAGAAACTTCTCTCAATGTGATTCTTTATTAATGGGTGACAAATGCGGTGCGCATACCTTCCCATACATTGAAAATAAAAATGCTTCGGCAATGGTAGAACACGAGGCGACAACCTCAAAAATTGGTGAAGACCAGATATTCTACTGCCAGCAAAGAGGTATCGATGAAGAAAGTGCTGTTGCCCTGATCGTTAATGGTTATTGCAAAGAAGTACTTAACCAGTTACCAATGGAATTTGCTGTCGAGGCACAAAAATTACTAGCTCTAACTTTAGAAGGCAGCGTAGGTTAATCAATTAAACAACTTAAGAATACAATACATACAAAAATGTTAAAGATAGAAGATCTTAAAGCTTCAATTGAAGGTAAGGAAATACTAAAAGGAATAAACCTGGAAGTAAAAGCAGGTGAAGTGCATGCTATTATGGGACCAAATGGTTCGGGTAAAAGTACTTTAGCCAGTGTTCTTGCAGGTCGTGATGAGTATGAAGTAACAAGTGGCTCAGTTTCTTATAATGGTGAAGATCTGTTAGATATGGATCCTGAAGAAAGAGCTCGTGAAGGTGTTTTTCTTGCATTTCAGTATCCGGTAGAAATTCCGGGAGTAAGTACAACGAACTTCCTTAAAACATCAATAAATCAAATCAGAGAACACAGAGGACAGGATCCTCTTGATGCTGTTTCTTTCCTTTCAAGGGTTAAAGAAAAAATGAAATTGGTTGAAATGGACCAATCTCTATTAAGCAGAGCACTTAACGAAGGGTTTTCTGGTGGTGAAAAGAAAAGAAATGAAGTATTTCAAATGGCAATGCTCGAGCCTAAGTTGAAGATTCTCGATGAAACTGACTCAGGTCTTGACATTGATGCACTCAGAATCGTTGCTAACGGAGTTAATAAGCTTAGAAATGAGGATAACGCGACAATCGTTGTTACTCACTACCAGAGGCTTCTCGAGTACATCGTTCCTGATTACGTTCACGTTCTTTACAACGGTCGAATTGTGAAATCAGGTACTAAAGATCTTGCTCTTGAGCTTGAAGAAAAAGGTTACGACTGGATCAAAGCTGAAGCTGCGGTTTAATTTCCATTAACTGAAAAAAGAAATACTTCCATGCCAGAACTTTATAACAAAGAAGGGCTGAAGGCTCGATTTGATAATTGGGAAAAACAACTTAATGGTGAAAAATCAAGTGATTTCCACTCTTTCAGAAAGGAAAGCTTTGATTCATACCTTAAAGTTGGTACACCTTCAAGAAAAAACGAAGAATACAAATATACCGGACTTGATAAGGTAATCGAGAAAAACTTTACCGAGGACGACTGGAACCGTTCTGTTGAAATTTCAGATCAGGCGGTGAAAGATCGAATTATCCAGGATCTTGATGCCTACAGCATTTTCTTCATTAACGGTATTTTAAATAAAGAATTAAGCCATTGGGATGAGCTTTCAAAAGAAATCAACCTGATGACTGTTAAAGAAGCATTCGAAGCAAATGAAAAAGATTGCATCGAAAACTTCGGAAAACATGCAACTCCTGAATCAGATCCATTTACTGCGATCAATGATTCACTTACCAATGAAGGTATTTACATTAACATCAAAAAGGGACAGATCCTTTCCAAACCGGTAATGATCTATTACCTGAATTACACTGAGGAAGGTGGTGTAATCACTCACCCACACAACTTGTTTGTATTTGGCGAAAATTCTCAGGGTGAGGTCATTGAAAAGTTTGACACCATCGGTGAAAACCACAGCTTGTCAAACATTGTTTCTGAGATCGTTGTAAACAGAAGTGCGGTTGTAAAATACTATAAGATCCAAAGTGAACACAATGGGAATGTTCATGTAGGAAATACTCAGGTTTGGCAAGACGAACGCAGTAATTTCACCTCTACTACCCTTTCCTTTGGTGGTATGATGGTTCGAAATAACCTTAACATCACGCTTGACGCCAGTCACTGTGAGGCTAACATGTACGGTCTTTCTCTTTTGAAAGACAATCACCATGTAGATCACCATACAACAGTGGATCATAGAAAACCACATGCTGATAGTAATGAACTTTACAAAGGTGTTTTTGATGATAAGTCTACAGGAGTATTTAACGGAAAAATATTCGTAAGACAGGATGCGCAAAAAACGAATGCCTTCCAGTCTAACCGTAACGTACTTCTTTCAGAAGATGCTACCATAAACACTAAGCCACAGCTTGAAATCTGGGCTGACGATGTAAAATGTTCTCATGGTGCGACTACGGGACAGATTGATCCGGAGCAACTTTTCTATTTGAGATCACGTGGTATGGACAAGCAATCTGCCAGGGCTTTACTGCTTTATGCATTTGCAATGGACATCGTAGAGCATATCGGAAACGAGCAGGTTAGAAACTATCTTGAAAACCTGATCTCAGAACGTTTACACAAAAACTTTTAATAATGTCTGTAGACACGGCTTCTAAATCGATCGATATCAAATATATACGTGATCAATTTCCTGTATTGGATCAGCTGGTCAACAATAAGCCTTTGGCCTATTTTGACAACGCAGCTACTACTCAAAAACCAAAGCAGGTTACTGATTCTATAGAGCATTATTACTCTCGTGATAACGCTAATATCCATCGAGGGATCCATACACTTGCTGAGCGGGCTACCACAGCATTTGAATCTACCCGTGAAGTTGTTCAAAAGTTTATAAATGCTCCTGAAAAGGAAGAAATCATCTTTACTAAAGGTACAACTGACAGCATTAATCTGTTGGCCTCTTCTTACGGACGTAAATTTCTTTCTGAAGGTGATGAAGTGATCATTAGTGCGATGGAACACCATAGCAATATTGTTCCATGGCAACTGATTTGTGAGGAAAAAGGAGCTAAACTTCGAATTATCCCGGTAAATGATAAGGGTGAAATGGATTTCGAAGCATATAAATCGATGCTTTCTGACAAAGTAAAGATTGTGTCGGTCGTTTATGCCTCAAATTCTTTAGGAACTATCAATCCGGTAAAACAGATCATCGAAGAAGCACACAAATTCAATGCAGTAGTAATGATCGATGGAGCCCAGGCTGCCTCTCACCTGCCATTGGATGTTCAGGAGCTCAATTGTGACTTCCTGGCTTTTTCCGGACATAAAATGTACGGTCCGACCGGAGTGGGTATTTTATATGGAAAAAGAGAACTTTTAGAATCGATGCCTCCTTATCAGGGTGGCGGGGAGATGATCAGCGAGGTGACTTTTGAAAAAAGCAGCTGGAACGACATTCCTTATAAATTTGAAGCCGGAACTCCTAACATTGCTGATGTAGTCGCTTTAAAAGAGGCTATATCATTCATAGATAGGGTCGGCAAGGAAAACATCATGCGCCATGAAATGGAGCTGCACGACTATGCCATGGAAAAGCTGTCAAAGTTTGAAAACATCAAATTTTATGGCACTGCAGCTGAAAAAGTAGGGGTTATATCATTTTTATTTGACAACATTCACCCATTTGATATCGGACAAATGCTCGATTCTGCCGGTGTTGCGGTACGTACCGGACACCATTGTACTCAACCTTTAATGGATCTTTTTAACATTGAGGGAACAGTAAGGGCCTCTTTTGCCGTATATAATACTAAAGAAGAAGTGGATGCAATGATCGCCAGTCTTGAAAAGGTGGTGAAAATTTTTGGATAATCAATGACTATACAAGAAGCACAAGAAAAAATAATAGAAGAATTTAGTTTGTTGGACGGAGACATGGAAATGTCGAACGTATACCTGATGGAATTAGGTCAAAAACTTCCTGATTATCCCGAAGACAAACGCGATGAAGAACATATAGTAAAAGGCTGTCAGTCAAAAGTTTGGTTAAATGCTAAACTTGATGACGGAAAAGTCGTTTATGAAGCAGACAGTAACACAGCCATTACCAAAGGGCTGGTAAGCTTGTTGATCAGAGTATTCTCAGATCAGACACCTGAGGACATATTGAATGCTGATTTATACTTTGCAGAAAAGATCGGCATGAACAGGTTTATCGGAACACAACGCTCGAATGGTTTTGGAGCAATGATCAAGCAGATGAAGCTTGATGCGATGGTACTTCAGAAAGTTTCAAATTAGAGAATTATGGACGCTGAACAGAAAGAATTAAAAGACAAAGTAGTTGCAGCAATCAAAACTGTATTTGATCCGGAAATTCCGGTTGATGTTTACGAATTGGGATTGATCTATGAGATCAACTTCTTTCCGGTAAACAACGTACACGTATTGATGACGCTGACTTCTCCCTCCTGCCCTGCAGCGGAAGAAATTCCGGGAAATGTAGAAAAGGCAGTAAAAGAAGTAGAAGGTATCAATGATGTTCAGGTTGAACTGACCTTCGATCCGCCATTTACTCAGGATATGATGAGTGAAGCGGCAAAATTAGAATTAGGATTTTTATAAAAACAGAAATATACTGATATGTATCCAGCAGAATTAGTAGCACCGATGCGTGCTGAATTAACAGATATAGGATTCAAAGAATTAAAAACAGCAGAAGATGTTGAGCAGCATTTTGCTGACAATAAAGGAACTACCTTGGTTGTGATCAACTCTGTATGCGGATGTGCTGCAGGAGCTGCAAGACCAGGTGTTAGAATGGCTGTTGAAGATGCTGATGTTAAGCCTGATCACTTAACAACAGTTTTTGCAGGTGTTGATGGCGAAGCTGTAAACAAAGTAAGAGAAATGACACTTCCTTACCCTCCTTCATCTCCAAGTATTGCCTTGTTCAAAGACGGAGATTTGGTTCACTTTGTAGAAAGACACCAGATTGAAGGTGCACCGGCAGAATTAATTGCCAGACACCTTGAAGGCGTTTTTGAAGAATACTGCTAAAAAGACTTTAGATTGTTGATATAAAGCTGTTTCGGATTCGAAACAGCTTTTTTTAATTCTAATCTCCATAAAAAAACTAATAACCCGAATTCCCCCCTCTGGCGCAAGGTTCCACTTGTGCCGTTATCGTTAAGCGAAACTATAGATTTTAATATATTTCCTGCTCATGCCGGCAATTAAATTAAATCATTTTTTCATTTCTGGATAGTGAAGACGTAATGCAGGGCTAAACGGTGAGGTTGGATAGTTTTAAAGAAACTAATGATGATCGGTCCAAAAGGCTTCTTGAATTAGTGCTGACCTATTTGATACTATAACAAGATTAAACTTGCGCTCTTTGGGGATTAAATCGTCAATATATCAATCCTTTAATCTTTACATCCTATAAATCTTAGTTCAGACAATAATAGCACAATCACATGCTTACGCTAGAGGGGAAACTATTATGATCCACCATTATTAATTTGTGCATATAAATTGAATAAACTAATTTTAAAAATCAACCAAAATTTTATTTTATCAGACGGATTTAAATTGCAAGTACCAGCTCTGATCAACCATTACTAGTAATATGATGAGGACATTTCTATTTCTTTTTATTCTACTTACTTTCTCCAGCTTTTCTCAAACTAAAAAACAAAAAGTTCAATTAATAGACGCAGAAACAAATACTCCAATTGCGGATGCACTTATTCAGTTTACAAACGGAAATAAACCAATAATCAGTGATGAATCCGGAAATATTACTTTTCTTATGGCCTCTTATGATTTTATTTTTATTTCGCACGTCCAATATGGTACCAATACATTTAGTTTTGAATCAAAAGCACCCGCTCAAATTAAACTCAATAAGAAACCTGTAAACCTTGGAAGCTTTGATTTTAATCTAATTGATGAAAAAATGGATAGTCTTGATTTTCAATCCATATGGAATGAAATTTCTGAATTCGAAAATCCTGCAATTTATAAAGATGATATTACGCAATTTTATTATGATATCAACAATGGGTTAAAAAGGAAAAACTACCTGGGTAAATTAAATGATGATTTTAGTTATTTGATTTCATTTACCGTTAGCCAGGATGGAAATATTGAAAACCTTCTGATTAATGGAAAGAATAATCCTAAGAATGATGATGAAAGATATTTAATAGAATTGCTTTCATCCTTGAGTTATTGGTCTCCTGCGACACAAAACGACAAAAAATACAGTCGGAATTTTTCCTTTAAAATAGAAAATAAAATCCGTAAACAAGAAGAGGATATAATCAAACCATATCCTCAGGGAGGAATAAATGATTTTTATAAATATGTAAGTGAAAACATAGTATATCCTCCAGCAGCTAGAAGAATGGGTATCACTGGAAAAGTATACGTGAACTTCCAAATTGATACCAATGGTAGATCTGTCAATCATAAAGTTGTCAGAGGTATAGGTGCCGGTTGTGATGAAGAAGCTATTAGAGTGTTAAGAAAATCTCCTTATTGGATTCCCGGGATAAAAGAAGGTAAACCTGTCAAAGTAGACATCACAATTCCTTTAGTCTTTAGTTTGAATTAAAGATCAGAATGAGAACATTAGGTATATTACAGGAAACACCCTTCGATTCATAACTACCTAATATTAAACTTCTATAAACTCACAATTTATCATCTATTGCATTAAATGAATCTGTTACCTCTACTTTTACGGGGTATCCGTCAACTTCTTTGGGTAGTTTGTTTTTTATCTCTTCATTCGAGACAAAAACTGTAATGCATTGTCTGCCTCCTTTGTTTCCTTCAGCAACTCCTTCTACCCCCTCATACTCATCCATCCATTTTGTTGCTTTGTTGATCGCTGTCTTTATATCTTCCATAATTATTTAGTTTTAAAAAAGGCCAAAACATCAGAATGTCCTGGCCTTTATAATTTACATAATAAGTGATTATTTTTCAGTAAGCCTTACTTTTAATAAAGACTGAACATATAGAATATTATTTACGATAGTCCGTGTGCTGGACCCTGCAAATAATAATCCTACCGCATTTTCATCTCTGTCAAGGATGAGACTTCCTGAATCACCCGGTGCACTCATGCGGGTAGTTACGATCTGCTTGCAGAATTTCGCAACACGACCACTACCATAGTTTACGTTAACTGTTGCATTGATGTTGGTTATCTTACCGGTTGTAAATCCTGTTGTACGCCCTGTTTTTTGAACAATCTCTCCTATTTTTGGTGCATCATACAACTTTTTAACTGTTCCTTGCCAGTAAATCTCCCGGTCCAAATCCTGGAAATTTCCTTCACCAATGGCTGCATCTACATAATTACACGGTTTTTTATCCCCATTGATCCATTTAATTGGAACATACCTGGTTAATCGGGCAATAACATCTCTTGGATAGGTGCCTCCGTCTATTCGACCAGGCTGCAGGATCGGATCTCCGATGCGGCAATCATTTGAATTGGCAATTACGTGATTGTTGCTTAATATATAATACTTACTGGGAATACCCGGAAAGGGAGTAAGATCATAGCAACATGTACCAATGGTACCTGCAGTGACCTTATAATGACCACAACTATAGCCTCCTTCTGCAGGCCGAACCCTTCGTTTAAGAGTTGATCCAGCTCCTGCTTGAACAATATAATCAGGCATTGGTTCATGATCTACTTGTACTTCAGTGTCTACATCAACTTCAACACCTGTTTCAGGATCTAAAAAGCCGGCAAAGATATCACCTATTTCCACCACATCAGTTTTCACCCCGTTGTATTCCTTTTCAATCTTTTGTTCGGATGATAAAAGATTCTCGGGAAGTTTTTGGTTTACAAACAAGGTCATAACATCTTCATTTTTCTCTACACCATTTTTGATCTTATGACCGATCGCAACGCCAACAACGTTTTCTTTTTCCAGAAGTTCAGGCTCCATTTTCGACTGAACTTCAAACATTTTGTCTAAAGACTCTCCATTTGATTTAGCCATGATAAATATTGTTTAACATAGTTTTACCTGGCGCCTGCCAAATTCCAAATATTACTATTGATTAATGAAAGAAATAAAAAGAGGTGAGTGAGTCAGGCCTTAATAAATTGATAAAATTTGAATCAGATAAATAGATTACTACAAATCACATGCATATTCAACTGCCTTCTAAACAGACAGTACGGATAGCTTCATATTAGTTGATAATTCTTTGAGGCGTAAAACAATAATAGGTAGTGAAATGGGTAAAGTCAATACCCAAGATTGGGTATTTCATAAGTGAAAGCGTTGATAAAGTCGCTTAATTAATGATAATCCTATTGAACACTTATTAATCAACGTAAACCAATCTTAGTAACAGATTTTCATGTTTTATTTCGCCATGCTTGGTTGTAACAAATAAATAATACCCGGCCAGATCATCATTTGTATTAAGACCTATTTTTATTTGATCCTCGTTTTCAACTTCCAGTTTATATCTGAGAGATCGGATTATATGGGGTTGTTCTCCTCCAAATAATTTGAATGATTCAATTTTCCCCAGCATCATTCGGAACATAAAATAAGATTTATCAAATACCTGACCGCTATTATTAATCCCTTGATAAATCTTAGGAGTGATATACTTTTTGTCTAATAAATAACGCGCACCTTCATCTGAAGAAAAAGAACTAAAAATATCCTTTGCAATATGAGATCCATAAAACCGGGTACTTTCGTCTATGTTTTCTAAAGGAATTTTTACAGGTCCATTATTCAAACGGCCTGTAGTTAAAATGAATAGTAACCCGACCACAGTTAATAATGTGTTTCCTTTTCTGATTTTAGTGGACACGATCATAAAAATAATTCCTTAGAATCCTGATTAATTCAAGGCAAGAAAAGTGAAATAATATTTAAACCGAAGTAATTTCCTTAATCGGAAATAATTAAACGTCGAGTCAAATAAATAAACTGATTGGTCAACTTTAAAATTAAATAATTTGTATATCCTTATTTATTCTTTATAAAGAAGCTTTTTTATAGAATGTTGAGTCAGTATTAAACAATACTAAACAAAAAGTTAATATTAAATATTGACCTTTCATTTAAGATTTGTTTTTAAAATACAATCAGAATAAATTTAACTAACAGAAAACCTATGATCAAAAACCAACGCAGAGATCCGGGAACCGGGGATAAAGTTCAATACCGTTCGGGTAGAACAATCAATAAAGACGGTAGTTTTAATGTTAAGCGCATTGGAAGAACATATATCCTTGTCAGCACTTTCGAATGGCTAATTAATATCCGGTGGTCTTTGTTCTTTTTGGTCCTTATCCTGGGCTATACATTTATCAACCTCGTATTTGCCCTGATCTATTTAAATATTGGAGTTGAGCATATTGGAGGCATTGAATCACTCTCCACCAATAATCCATTACTTATCTCCTATTTTTTCAGTTTTCAGACTTTTACCACTGTTGGATATGGAGCTTTACATCCAATCGGCCTGACAACCAATATCATAGCCAGCTTTGAGGCTTTTTTAGGATTTATGATGTTTGCTATCGCTACTGGTCTGTTATATAGTCGTTTTTCCAGACCAAAGGCTAAAATAATCTTTAGCAAACAGGCCTTGATGGTTGAAAAAGAAGATAAAAAGATGCTTCAGTTTCGAATTGGGAATCTAAAAAGTAACACCCTAATGGAAGCTGAGATAGAAGTGATCATGCAGAAAAAAGAAATAGGTCCCGGAGGACCTGTATATAATTTTTATAATCTCAAACTGGAACGTAAATACATCTTGTTTTTTCCTTTGAACTGGACAGTAGTACATGAGATCACCGAAAAAAGCCCTTTATATGGCTTTAATGAAGACACAAAAGATGATTTTGAGTTTGAGCTACTGATTCATTTCAAGGCTTTTGATGATACGTATAGTGAACATGTTCACCAAAGATATTCGTACATATCTGATGAAATTGCCTTTGGTTGTAAATTTGTTCCGGCCTATTATTCAGATCGGCACGGACACACAGTCTTTGATCTGAATAAGATCAGTAAATATGAAAAAATAAATTAAAAGGAAAACCTGTCTTTGAAGTCAAGCAATTCATCTTTTAAAGATCTGCTATTTTCATAATCAATCTGTGATCTGAGAGCAGAATCCTGGGCAACTCTTAATTCCCTTAATTTAAGGTGTTGGTTAATGAATAAATATTCCAATTCCGGATAAATTTCCTTTACAACATCAACAAGATCAAGCACAGACAGGTTTCTGTCAACAACGTTATATATCCCTTTTTTAATATCCTTAAAGGCTATTTCCTTAAAAACTTTGGTCAACAGATCGATATGAATAAAAGCCCGGCCCTGCTTACCATTACCATGAATAGTTATTCTTCCGTTGCAATTAGCCTCAAACATGAATCGGTTAATCACCGCATCAAATCTCATTGATTTGTTATATCCATACACATTACCACAGCGAAGGATGTAAGTATCCATTTTATTGACCAGCCTTTGCACGTGCTCCTCTCCTCTCATTTTAGAGATACCATAAAAAGTACGTGGGTTTGGTTCTGTTCCTTCAGTCACTTCTTCTTTGGATGAACCATAAACAGAAGTACTTCCTGAATAAATGAGTTTTTTCACATCGCTCTCCTCCAGTGCATAAACAAGCTCGGCTGTACCCCAGTGATTGACCTGCTCAAAGAAATGTGGGTCCGAATTTGCAAACGGAGTCGTTACTTTTGCAGCCAAATGGTAAACCACATCCACTCCTTCCAGTGCATTTTTAAGTGAGCGTGAATCAAGGAGATCACCCTGTATAAATGTAAGTTTATTCTTATTTGGGTAAGTATGGCCGAGGAAAAAATTATAATTCTGTTTTGAAAGGTTATCATAAACGATCACCTCATCTACATCATTTTGTTCTAGCAAGGTTGAAGTAAGCGCAGTACCGATATAACCTGCTCCTCCTGTAATTAATATTCGCATGTGTTTGTGGTAATAGATTTTACTTTTTTACTAAATCAGTGTGCAGGCCACACTCAACTTTTTTCATTCCAAACCATCGGGATTCTCTTTCGTGCATTTCCGGGTCTGGTTTGCGAGTACATGGTTCACAACCTATACTACTATATCCTTTGGCATCTAGAGGATGTCTCGGAAGATTATGTTCTTTTATGTAAGCAAAAATATCCCGCATCGTCCAGTCTAACATCGGATGAAATCTAATTGCACCATTTGGAGCCGGTTGCTCCACAGTCATTGCCTTTCTGACAGCAGACTGATCACCTCGAACACCATTTATCCAGACATCGTATTCCATTAAAAGAGGCTCCATAGGCTGAACCTTATTTAAATAACAACAATGGTCGGGGTCACTAGTAAAAAGAAGCCTCCCATTGGCATCTTTCTGCATCATTTTAGGTGTTGTTGACTTTATATCCTGAACATTAAGCCCAAATTCTTCAGCAACCTGGTCTCTAAAAGTAAGGGTTTCAGGAAAATGATAACCAGTATTGATAAAATAGACCGGTATGGTATTATCAATTCGGCTGATCATGTGTAGCATTACCAGACTATGAGTCTGAAAACTGGAAGAGGTAAATACCTTTTTCCCCTGGTGCTTATATAATTCGATCTTGGATGTAAATTCTTCGAAAGTCAAAATTTCCTCCCATTGTTTGTAAGTGCACAAATATACGATTTCAATAACAATTCAATAATTCGAGCATGGTTTTATTAATAACCGTAGTAATATTTTACGGATAAGAACACTAAACCACATTCTTTTTGAAATCAATAAATTAAAACCAATCAGCTTTTAGCTTTTCTACGGCGATCATTCCACTTAGTGCGACACCGGGAATTCCCTGCCCCGGATAAGTAGAGTCTCCACATTGATAAGCTTTATCTCCATCCATCCTGGCATCAATCATCTGCCATGGTTTTATTGAATGATATTGAGGATATCCACCGACAAAACCAAAAGCACGATTCGTCCATTTCTCCCAGCTAAACTGGGTAGAACTATGAAGGTAATCAACGGAATCTCTTTTTATAAGGTTTCTCTCATCCAACTCTTTTAGCACCCTTTTAGCTACAGCCTCCTTATCGAATCGTGTATTTCCAGGATTCCGAATATGCATACTGATATTTGCAACACTATGATCCTCAGGAGCTCTGGACTTATCTTCGGGGTGATTTACTGAAAGAAAAAATGACTCAGCATCAAGTTCAGGAATCTTTCCATCAAGCAAGATCTGATGGTGAATAGCCCTAAAATCTAACTTTCCTTTAAAACCAATCCCTATTTGAAATGCACTATATAACTTTTCAGAAGGTAATATTTTTGAATTATTGGATTTCCTGATCTCAAAATCACACAACTGCACCGTATTATTTACAGGAACGCCCGAAATAAGGTATTTAGATCGAAAAACTCCATTTTTTGAAATTATTTCATAACCATTTTTTGTCTTTACAATATTTTCCACAGGATTTCTTAACATCAGCTCAACTCCGTTTTCTTCCAGGTAATCAATTATTGGCTGAATCAACCCCATCAATCCACCATCTGCATAGTAGTTTGTATAGTTAGTATAACATAAAGCCGCAGCACCAAATGGTTTATTTACCTCTTCGGCAAAATTTTGGGCTGAAATGAGAAGTTGCTCATTGATAAATTGTTTGAAATGCGTTAGATCATTCAGCTGATAATTATCAATTTCATTCTGAACATTTTTAAATACAGCTGGAACAAGTTTTAACTGACCGGGTTGAAAGTTTTTTATCAGGCTAAGCAGATCTTTCGTTTTCGATGGTGGAAACTGAATTTGCTGTCCGCTAACTTTCCATACATCTTTACTCACTTTATACATCTCTTCCCAGAATTTTCTGAGATCTTCATTGCTACCCCAGTAATTTTTCGCTTCTGCCATCCATTTATTTATATCATTATACCTGGTAAGCACCTTCTTATCAGGCATATGTACTTGCATGGGAGGATCAAGTTTTCTCAACTTAAAATCAATACCGGTTTTTTCAGAAAATATTTTCATTGGCATGCCATCATCAAATCCCACAATCGTAGTCGCACCACTATCAAAAGTATATCCTTTTCTCCAATATGAACTTGTACAGCCCCCAGGCAGGTAATTTTGTTCAAAAATACTTACTTTTACCCCTTCAGTAGCCAATAAAGCTGCAGAGACTAATGATGATAACCCGCTTCCCACGATGGCAACGTCAGTATTTTTCATATTTTGTTTAATATTTTAATGTTAATTATTAAACAAAATTTTCGGAATGGGGTTTAATAAAATGCTAGAAATATGAAAATAGCTGTATATAGAAAGGAACACTTTAATGCTGCCCACCGTTTATATAATCGGAATTGGAGTGATGAAAAGAATGACAAAGTATTTGGAAAATGTAATAATCCGAATTTTCATGGGCACAATTACGAATTAGTAGTCAAATTAGTCGGTGAACCTGATCCGGAAACGGGTTATGTTTACGATATGAAAGAATTAAGCGATTTAATTAAGGATAAAATAATAAAACGTTATGATCACAAAAATCTTAATCTCGATGTCGAGGACTTTCGGGATGCTAACCCAACAGCAGAAAACATTGCTGTGGTTATTTGGAATATTTTAAGAAAAGAAATTGATAAGAAACTTGATTTAACAGTCAGATTATATGAAACACCGAGAAACTTCGTTGAATACCCGTGTTGACGAAAAAATAGAAAAAAGAATAGATGATTTGGGTGATGAGCATGTTGGCACATCACTGGAAACGCCAATGAGAGCGGATGCTTTCGATAAAGACGATGAACTTAAGATCGAACTGATCGAAAAGCATTTTAAAGAAATTATGACGATTTTAGGTCTTGACCTGAATGACGACAGCCTGCAAGGTACCCCAAGAAGAGTGGCAAAAATGTATGTCAAGGAAATATTTAGCGGCTTAAATCCTGAGAACAAGCCAGACATCACACTTTTTGAAAACAAATTCAGGTACCATGAAATGCTGGTAGAGAAAAACATTACGTTTCACTCCAATTGTGAACACCACTTTGTACCTATCTATGGTCATGCTCACGTGGCTTACATTTCAAATGGTAACATTATTGGTTTGTCAAAATTAAATCGCATTGTCCAATATTATGCGAAAAGACCTCAGGTGCAGGAAAGGATGACTGTTCAAATAGCCAATGAATTAAAAGAGGTATTAAAAACTGAAGATGTGGCAGTTGTAATCGATGCTGATCACATGTGCATATCTTCACGTGGTGTAAATGATACCAATTCATCAACGGTAACCACTCACTACAGTGGAAAGTTCCTGAATGAAGACAGAAAGAAAGAATTCCTTAATCACATCTATAAGGATAGTACAAGATAATATATGCATTAATCATATTTAAGCTGCCTATTTAACGGCAGCTTTTTTTATGTTCAATTTTTAAGATAATTGCTTTAAAAAGCAGACAGAGAAAACAAAATTTTATTTTCTATTCTCCTCTCATCTTATATATTTGTGCATCTTTAAACTTTTTAACTAATCCAACTAAGACAATATGAGTAATATAATTTACGTGGTGCCGGCGCTTGGTTTGGTTGGCCTTTTGGTCATGTACATAAAAGCAGCTTGGGTAAACAAGCAGGATGCCGGAGAGGATAAGATGCAGAAATTGGCGGGTTACATCGCTGAAGGAGCAATGGCTTTTCTTAAAGCCGAATGGAAAGTATTAGGGATTTTTGCAGTGATTGTCGGAGCTCTTTTGGCTTACTCCGGAAGTCTTGTTGAAAATTCAGACTGGGTTATTGCAGTTGCATTCCTTATTGGAGCCTTTTTCTCTGCATTGGCGGGTTTTATCGGGATGCGAATTGCTACAAAAGCTAATGTCAGAACCACACAGGCTGCTAAAACCTCCCTCAAAAAAGCCTTGAATGTTTCATTTACAGGTGGTACAGTAATGGGGCTTGGTGTAGCCGGTTTGGCGATTCTTGGTCTTGGTAGTTTATTTATCGTATTTTATAATTATTACGTACTTTCTACCGGTGGCAGTGCAAATGGTATCGAGATGGAAACTGCTCTTGAGGTATTGGCAGGTTTTTCTTTAGGTGCTGAGAGTATTGCACTATTTGCTCGTGTTGGTGGTGGTATCTATACCAAAGCTGCAGATGTTGGAGCAGACCTTGTGGGTAAGGTAGAAGCGGGAATCCCAGAGGACGATCCACGAAACCCTGCTACTATTGCTGATAACGTAGGTGATAATGTCGGTGATGTTGCCGGTATGGGTGCGGATTTATTCGGATCATATGTAGCAACAATATTGGCTACGATGGTTCTTGGTAGAGAAATTCAATCAGATGATGCAGTTGGTGGCATTGCCCCTATTCTACTTCCGATGATCATTGGTGGTGTTGGTATTATATTTTCTATTATCGGCGCTCAAATGGTAAGAATTAAAGGAGAAAACAGCAGTGTTCAGAATGCTCTTAACATTGGAAACTGGGCATCGATTATTTTAACTGTTGCAGCTTCATATTTTATCATTGACTGGTTGTTACCAGCCGGAGAATTGGTATTGATGCGTGAAGGGTCTGCCGGATTTACCAAAATGGGTATATTCTACGCTGTAGTTACCGGATTGATTGTAGGTGCATTAATGAGTATCGTTACAGAATACTATACTTCAATGGGTAAAAGACCTGTGAATTCGATAATCAAACAATCATCTACTGGTCATGCAACAAACGTAATTGGCGGGTTGTCAGTGGGTATGGAATCTACTTTCCTCCCAATCATAATCCTTGCTTGTGGTATTTATGCCTCATATTCTTTCGCAGGACTTTATGGAGTAGGTATTGCAGCTGCCGGAATGATGGCAACCACAGCGATGCAGTTAGCTATTGATGCCTTCGGTCCGATTGCTGATAATGCGGGTGGTATCGCAGAAATGAGTGGTCTTCCTGAGGAAGTTCGTGGAAGAACAGATATTCTTGATGCAGTAGGTAATACAACTGCAGCAACAGGTAAAGGATTTGCAATTGCTTCTGCAGCACTAACTGCTTTGGCTTTATTTGCTGCTTACGTAGGAATAGCCGGTATTAGTTCAATAGACATTTATAAGGCCGATGTACTATCCGGATTGTTTATCGGAGGTATGATACCGTTTATATTCTCATCTCTTGCCATAGCTGCTGTGGGTAGAGCCGCAATGGATATGGTAAATGAAGTAAGAAGGCAGTTTAAAGAAATGCCTGGCATAATGGAATACAAACAAGAGCCTGAATACGATAAATGTGTTGAGATATCTACGAGGGCTTCAATCAGAGAAATGATCCTGCCAGGAGCTATTGCTTTATTGACTCCAATAATCGTTGGTTTATCATTTGGCCCTGAAGTACTAGGTGGAGTTCTTGCTGGTACGACTGTTAGTGGAGTTTTGATGGGTATTTTCCAGAATAACGCTGGTGGCGCATGGGACAATGCTAAAAAATCATTCGAAAAAGGTGTTGAAATTAACGGCAAGATGGAATATAAAGGCTCTGAAGCTCATAAAGCATCCGTAACTGGTGATACAGTAGGTGATCCATTTAAAGATACTTCGGGACCTTCTATGAATATTTTGATCAAACTGATGTCAATCGTTGCATTAGTTATTGCACCTTATATTTCTGTTAATGATCACCACACTTCTCACGTAGATAAAAAGATCGAGAAGGTGGAGATAAAAATTAAAGAAACTAAACAAGCAGAAAAATAAATTTTAAACTCCGGCTCGTCCGGAGTTTTTTTTTATAATCAATGATCTTAATTCTTTAATTTGAATTTATTTAAACTATTTTAGTCATTAATTCGTTTTTGTAATCGATTAATCAACTTTTAAAAATATGCGAAATTTTTTATTGCTTTTATTACTGGTTTTCGGATTTCAAACAGTATCAGCTCAAATAACCGGAAAATGGAAAACTATAGATGATGAAACAGGTGAGCCTAAATCCATTGTTTCTATCTATGAGAAAGATGGTGAATATTACGGTAAGGTGGTTGAAATTTTAAATGAAGACCGAAAAAATGCCAAGTGTAAAGAATGTGATGAAGATGATCCACGATATATGAAACCTGTGCAGGGTATGGAAATCATCAAGGGCATGGAAAAGAACGAAGATGGGGAATACGAAGATGGAACCATTTTAGATCCTGAAAATGGAAGTGTTTATCGATGTAAGATATGGAGGGAAGGAAAAACCTTGAAAGTAAGGGGTTATCTAGCCTTTCTATACCGAACTCAAACCTGGTATCCAGTCAATTAAAAAAAATCTAAACCGGCAGAAGCCGGTTTTTTTATATTACAGTTTTTTACAATTTATATTTTTTGACTCGTTATTATTAAAATAGAAGAATTAAAAATTCCTATGCACAAGTACTGTTGACCCCCTATTATTATCAGTTAAAGTGCTTTGTTTTTACCATATTTGCATCGAATCAGGATTTTATAGAATGTAGTCTTATAAAATTCAACAAAATTGTAACAACCATCTATGAAAATAGGTATTAGAATAAAGAACAAATTTTTTTCTTCGGCTTTGGTAGTGGTTATCCTGATCAGTGGATTATCATTTTCCACAGTTTCCTGTAAATCAAATGATTCAGGTTCAACTATATATGTGGTAAAACCAAAAACGAGAAAAAAACTTTATGACTCAAAAAGGCATAAAAGAAAAAAGAGAACCAAGAGAGTCAAAATGATTAATTAAATATGACAGTGGAAGAGGTTTTAGCAAAGGGAAAACAATTGTGCAGCGAGGAAAGGTTTGAAGAAGCTATTGGTCATTTTAACCAGATTCTGGAAGGTAATGATAAAAATCTCGATGCACTTTACAACAGGGCAAAAGCATATTCTAAGCTTAACATGTTTGAAAAATCAATTTCAGATTTTGATAAGCTTGTCGAGCATACAAATAACCCTGCAGTGATTAGTGAACGAGCTTTAGCTCACTTTCTTAATAAAAACCAGACTGCTGCTATGAAAGACCTCGATCTTGCAGCTGAACTAGACCCTGACAATCCTTACCGATACTCTTCCAGAGCTTTTATAAAAGATCGATTAGGTGACTTGGAAGGCGCCGTACAAGATTACAACAAAGCAATTGAATTAGACCCTGAGGATGCTATTGCATATAACAACAAGGGGCTAGTCGAAGAAAAACTGGGAAGAAAAGAAGCTGCTCAACTTTCATTTAAGCGTGCTGACACTATTGCTGATGGAAAGCCAGCTGAACAAAACTTAAGCTCAGAAAATAATTCACCAGATATACCTGAGCCAAAAGCAGAAATCCAAAAAAGTCAATCCAGGGAAAGTAAAAAATTAAATTTTACCCACTTGTTAAAAACAACTCGAAATATTATATCTGATAAAAAGGAAAGGGCTGATTTCTTTGAATTCATCAAGTCTTTAACTAAAAGGTAGGTTCTTCTTTATGATTTTGTGAAAAAGGGATTTTTAATTTGAAAATTGTTCCTTGTCCAGGTTCACTTTCCACATTAATTGCTCCTTTTAATTTATCAATAGCATTTTTTAAAAGATAAAGACCCAGGCCAGACCCAGAACTATTTTCGGTCGCTCGATAAAACATGTTATAAATATTTTTTTGATGTTCAGTATCGATCCCTATACCATTATCCTCAACAATTAAATTAAGATGCCCACCCCTTGTTTTTGCAGTTATTCCAATAAAAGGTTTTTTCTTATTATTATCTGAATATTTAAACGCATTTTCGATCAAGTTCTGAAGAATTGTTCTGATCAATAGTTTATCAGAATAAATAACAAGATTTTCTTCAATATCTAAATTTATTTCCAGGTCAGGATTAGATGATTTATCAGAATATGTTTCAATGAATTCATTGATTTCGGATTTCAATTCAATTCGGGATTTCTCTGCTTCCTTATCTTTTATCTTAGTAAGGTTTAACAAGTCATTTAGCAGATCATTTAACCTGTTGATCTGTGCATTATATCTTTCAAAATATTCGAGTGATTTTACATCATTCACATCATATTTCACCAGGGTATATAAACCTATCAAAGATGTAATTGGCCCTTTTAAATCGTGACTAGCCTTATAAACAAAGGTATCCAATTCATGATTTTTATACCTCAGCTCTTCTTCAATATTTTTCTGCATGGATATATCCCTGATAACAGTGGAAAAACAATCAAGTTGATCATCTTTACCATAGTGAGCCATTAAAAGTTGTGAAACAGGAAATTCTGTTCCATCGTACTTAACTTCAATATTTTCACCCATCCAGAAACCATCTTCCTCAAGCTTATCCCAAAGTTCAGGATCACGGCTAACTGATTTTTTAGGTTGGAATTTTTCTATTGATTGTCCTTTCAGGTCATCTTCGGAATCAATACCATAGAAAATTTTCCCTGCCTTATTCATATACTGAATAGTTTTATCTTTATTTATAAGGCAGATAATATCAGAAGAACTTTCAATTATTTTAGTTAGCCTGTCTTTTTCTTCCTGGGCTTTCTTAATCGGAGATATGTCCTGAATATTTCCGTACATTTTCACCAGATTTCCCTCTTCATCGTGAGCTACTTTAGTAGATATATAAAGATGAGCTATTTCCCCATTTGGCTTAATTATTCTATATTCAATGTTATCAAGTTTATCACCTGGTTTAGCATTGACAGAGTTTTCCTGGCTTTTTTTGAAATAGTGAAGATCCTCAGGGTGAACAAGAGAAATATATTCTTCAATCGGACATTGAGTTTTGCTTAGACCTATAATATT
Organism: Mangrovivirga halotolerans; assembly: GCF_026241165.1. Lineage (GTDB taxonomy): Bacteria > Bacteroidota > Bacteroidia > Cytophagales > Cyclobacteriaceae > Mangrovivirga > Mangrovivirga halotolerans. Next base: position 629,083 of record NZ_JAPFQN010000005.1, read on the forward strand.
TTGTGAGATTTTACTTCCCGTAAAGTATCCTGGATTATTTAATATATCTATTTCCCAGGTTCCCAGTTGTGCTAAATCAAGTGCATCCTGTAAATTCCTTCGGCTGCTGATAAGTTCCTGCGTCCTGATTTCTATTAGAGATTCTAAATTTTCCCTGTAGTCTTTTAACTCTTCCTCTGCTTCCTTTAATCTGGTTATATCCTGTGCTGTACCAAAACAATAAATAGCTGTTCCGTCAGAGCTTAATTTAAGTCTAAAGCTTGCTGATATTGTGAAAATTTTGCCTTTCACATTAACTTTAAATTCAAAAAACTTAAGAGAGTGTGGTTCACTAGATTTAAAAGATTCATTAAAAGTTCTTAATAATCTCGCTTTATCAGCGTCTACAACAAAGCCAAACAATTCCTTAAGCGTGAAGCTATAAACTTCCTCGTCTACCTCAATACCAATATTTGAAAGAAAATGCTTTTGGACCTGACCTCGACCCGATATCAAATTCAAATCCCAGTTAGTTAAATTAGCTGTTTTCATAGCATCCCAGAGTTTTTCGTTTGAAACTCTCAGGTCTTGTTTAGCCTTTTTTAACTCAGTTATGTCATAACTGGTACCATAAATAAAAACTGTATTCCCAACGCTATTTTTACGAATTCTTAAATTGGTCATGAAAGTTCTGATATCCTGACCAACTACAATTTGATAATTTAATGTAGCCTTGAAATTTTCATCTTTTGCTGATATACAGTCTTTAACAGCCTGGATAATTTTTTCATGATATTCTTCAAGAATAAACTGATTCAAAAAATCTTTAAAATGATAATCTTTGGAGGTGTTCTCCTGCAGAAAATTATTAACAGTGATTTTATTTAGTTTAACATCTATTTCCCAGGTAGAAAGTTTTGCCATCCGAAATGCGTCCGCTAGAACCTCATGACTTCTACTAACTTGTTCCTGGGTATCTTTCAACTCGGTAATATCTCTGGCAGTTGCTACAACAGAAGATATTTCATCCCCCACAGCAAATTCCGGAACCATATAAAGATCTATGAATACACCTGTTGGTAATCTTAATTCTACACGCTGTTTGCTCTTATGAATGAATACAGAGGAAACGTGAAAGGACAATAGGTCAATTATCTCATTATTAAAACCAATCTCAAATATTGATTTACCAATGAGGTCATCAGCTCTTAAATGCAGAAGATCATAAATATTTTCACTTACATAAAGGAATTTATATTCTTTATCAAATCTTATAATGGTATCAGGAGAACACTCCGCAAGACTTTTATAATTTATCTTGTTTTGAGGATCGAATTTTTTGTAAAATGAAATATCCTTAAATGAAATAAAAAAAGTGTCTTGGTCACATCTTATAATTGAAATTTCATACCAGTTATTTCTATGTAAATATTCAAAAGAAGAGCTTCCCTCCTGACCTGACTTTTTTAGGTAATCCCTGAATAAAGAAACTAATCCAATTCCAATAGGTTGTTGATTATCAAGATTAGATTTTATAAACGAATTAAAAGAAATGGGAAGATCAATAGTATCAAAAAAAGATTGAGCAGCGTTATTAAAACTTATAACCTCATCCTTCTGCACTATTAAAGCAACGTCACTGAAATTATTAAAAAATCCTTCACTTAGCATACTCTTAAAAAATTATCCATCAAATTTAATCATTCTTTGACGAATAAACATAAAAAAAGGGAAGCTTTGCTCCCCTTAACTAACCCAAATAAACATGAAAAACTGTGTGTTTGATTGCAAGATGCAATTATTTGCGGATATTTCAAATAAACGGTTGTTTTTAGATCAATATAAACGCAAAAACTAAACTTTATTGTTATTATTTTAATGAAAAGCTTTATTTAATGAAAATTACAAAATTATATATCCAAGATTTCTACGTTTATTGAAAAAATAAAAGGGAAGCCTATTGCTTCCCCTTTTTAACCCAAATAAACATGAAAAACCGATCTTAAATATTTTAGAAATTAAGTGATGCTAAATTTTCACCATTATAAAACACTGTCAATTCAGATGTATTAACATCGTCTTCAATCTTCAAAATTTTAGTTTCGAGCGGATTAAAAGAAATTAACTTAGTAATAGTATCTCTTTGACCATTTATATTAATCATCACTTCTATTTTCTCTCCTGTTCTGTTCTTAATCAAAACGCGACCATCATCTTGTTTAGAAACAATGAATCTACTTTTAAGGAAATCCACATCACTAACTACAGTGATTGTTTTCTCAATCAATCTCCCTGATTTAGAAGAATTTACAACAACTTTGTATTCACCGCTTTTAAGCTTACCATAATCATAAATCTTATCGATTCCATTACCGGTTACCTGATCCTTAAAAATTACAGTATTGCCTTTCTTTACTATTAAAGTGTATAGATCAAAAGCTTTATTATAATAAGATAGATGATATACACTTTTTTCAGAAATTCTCTCTAAAGCCAGATCATCATTTTTTGTTGTGTCCGCCTTAATACTTGTAGCAGCTACAGAACTAATCGTAACCCCTACTGCAAGTAAAATTGTTAATGTTAACTTTCTCATAATTGTTTGGTATTGAATTATATTACAAAAGTAGAGATCAATTATGGAATTGGCAATGTATTGACGCAATTAATGCGAATTGATAGTGTTTTTAAACGTATTATTAATAATTTATAAATTCAAACGGTTTCGGTTTATGAGTATGATAAAATAGGTATTTGTAATCAGAATATTTTATGTTTTTTTTAAAAAAACCACCCTATCTGTCTCTAAACGCAGTTTTATTCCAAATTTAATAGCAAAAACAACTAATTCTTTGTGATTTTCGAGGGTAGGGAGAAATTATTATTTGCCAAATAGTATCTTAGCAAAATATAATACTTTCACAAAGCATCTAAATTGAAAAAAATCAGACCGCAAACGCTATATTTTTCAAATAAAAAGATATATCGTTGTGAAAATTTCAAATAAAAATTAATTAAAATAACAAATCCGTAAAGAGGATAATAACTTTATAGGATAGTCAACAGACTAAATCTATTAAAGTTCAAACTCATCTTCCTCCTGATCTTTTTCTTTATTCTTACCTTTAAAAAGATCCCTGAAAAACTGTTTTCGCTTTCTTCTTCTTTCTAATTTGTCATTAGAGACTTCATCATTTCTAAAAATATCACCAATATCATCGAATATATTGTCTTCTTTATACATAGGACAGTTGATCATTCTTTCCTCTTTAGTTGTTAAATCCCTGAATCTCCCCAGGTACTCCTTACTCATTTGAGGATCTTGTGATATAGAGGAATATATACCACCCCATATAGGTAAGGCCATTGCTGCTCCCTGAGCTAGTGAAGAATTCCCGAAATGTACATCTGGGCTTGGAGCTCCTACCCAAACCACCGTGAGTAATTCCGGACTGTACCCCACAAACCAACCATCAGCTCCGTTTTGAGTAGTACCTGTTTTTCCAGCTACCTCACCTTTTAACTTATAATTTTTAAGTCTGGTAGCAGTGCCGCTTCTAACTACTTCTTGCATGAATTCAATAATGATTCTTCTATCAGACTCGTCAAATAAGGGTTCATTTGACTCTTCATCATTTTCCAACGCGGCAATCTTTTGTACTTCCTCCTGTACAGGATAGATCACTTCTCCATTATTATCTTCAATTTTTGTTATGAGATTTAGTTTATCTACAGGAAAATCATTTAATATAGTAGTATATGCTTTGGCCATTTCATAAACCGGAATCTCAAAACTCCCCAATGCCAATGAAGGAACAGGTTCCAATGGACTTTCAACTCCACTATAACGTAATAATTCTACAAAATATTCAGGACCAATGGTCAACAACCAATCAATTGATATCAGATTAACTGAATTTGCTAATCCTCCCATCATAGAAAATTTTCCCTCATTACTATTGTTCCCGGCATTCTTTGGAGACCAGTCATCATAATCCACATAAGTTTTGACCCTGTTGGCTACAAAATCACACGGATTATACCCCTGGTTTAATGCGCCTAAATAAATAAATGGTTTTATCGTAGATCCTACCTGACGACGCGCAAATACATTATCATAGGGAAAGAATCTGAAATCTGCCCCTCCAACCCAGGCTTTTACATCACCTGTACTGGGATCAATAGATAATACTGCTGATTGTAAAAAAGATTCATAATATGCTATACTGTCTAACACAGAGAAGTTAACATCTTCAATACCGTCCCATGTGAAGACTCTCATTTTCTTTTTAATCCTTAACGAGTCATATATTTTATCCTCAGAAAAGCCTTTCTTTTTAAGTTTTTGAAATACTTCTGTTCTTTTTACTTTTGCTTTAAATCCAGGATTATTCAGAGATAACGTGTTTTTTACACTCTGATCTTCATTCATTAACTTTTGGAGCCTCGAAAGATGATCTCTGACAGATCTTTCTGCTTTTTCCTGTAACCTGCTGTCTAATGTTGTTGTGATTTTCAAACCGTCCTTTTCAAGAACATAAGGTGTTCCATCATCTTTGGTTTTATCCTTTAAAATCTTCTGAACCTGACTTTTGACCTGATTTACAAAATAACCTGCTTTTGTATCAACAATTCGATTATTGTAATTAAGATTAATAGGTTTTTGGCTGAATTCTTTTCTAAGATCTTCAGATATATATCCGTATTTAGCCATTTGACTTAGAACTACTGACTTTCTCTTAAAACTATTTTCAGGATTAAGTCTTGGGTTATAATAGGTATTGGCTTTAAGCATACCGACCAATACTGCTGCTTCATCAACTGTCAGGTCTTCAACTTTTTTACTATAATATCTATCAGCGGCTGCAGCAATACCATATACTTCCTCACCAAATGGAACAGTATTAAGATACATTGTCACAATATCCTTTTTGCTATAAATATCTTCTATACGACCGGCGATAATTGCCTCCTTAAATTTACTTATAGGTAAAGCTAAAAAAGGATATTCCTGTCGACCATAGATATTCTTAACCAATTGTTGTGTAATTGTACTACCACCCCCTGCTGATTCTTGCTGAAGAATAATTGTTCTGACCAATACCCTGAACCAACTTTGAAAATCAATTCCTTCATGGTCATAAAATCTAACATCCTCAGTTGCAACTAAAGCATTGATCAAATAGTCGGGAATTTCATCTTTTTCTACCGCTTGCCTGTTTACATAAAAATATTGTCCCAGGGTTTCTCCATCAGCTGAATAAACCATCGATGCTTCAGGATTTGAAAAACCTCTTAGTTCGTCCTTATCAGGAAGTTTACCAAATATTCCTATATATATAGCTCCTACAAATAACCCGATGATTGCAACACCAATGGCAAATAATCCTATTGCCCAGCGAAATGTTATTCTTAGGATCTTCTTTTTCTTATTTTGTTTTGGCCTGGTCATATATATATTTCAATGAAAAGCTATTCTAATTAAAATAATTGTAACGAAATACTGTAAACGCCTAAAAAACGTTAAAAAGAATTTTAAATAACTGTAAAATTACCTAGAATAAAGCAAATAATAAATGTGATGAATAAGATACTGATTTATGGTGGTGGAAATATGGGGTTAGTATATGCTAAAACCATCTCAGAATATTATCACGCTAAAGACCGTGTTTTTATTGTGGAGAAAAGGGAAGAAAATTTAAAAAAGATTAAATCCCTGGGATTTTCATGTGCAAAAGATATTCCCGAAAATTTTTATTGTTACCAATACATTATCCTGGCAGTAAAACCACAGGATTTCCCTTCAATCGCTCCTTCTCTTGAAAAAAATATTCAGGAAAATCAGTGGCTTATATCTATTATGGCAGGGATCAGTTGTGAATTGATAAAAGAAAATCTAAATCATAAAAAAATAATCCGTACGATGCCCAATCTTGCAATACCTTATAAAGAGGGGTTTACAGGATTTTATATTTCGTCAAAGAGTCTGCTTACTGAAGTAGAAAAGGAAAGCGTACTAGAACTTCTTACCCTTGGAGGTAAAATACTTGAAGTGGAAGATGAGAATGACCTTAATGCTATCACTGCTTTAAGTGGTAGTGGTCCGGCTTATTTTTTTTATTTTGTTGAACAGCTGCAAAATGCGGCTATAAGCAAAGGTTTTTCAAAAGACCAGGCTAAGATGATTGCTCTTCAAACTTTAAAAGGAGCATTAAAAGTTCTGGAAAATAGTGAAGACACCTGCGAGACACTGATACGAAAAGTTTCCTCCAGAGGAGGAACCACTGAAGCAGCCTTTCAGGTATTTAATGAAAAAAAACTTGGAGAAAATTTTATTCAGGGTATAAACAGGGCAAATGAAAGATCTGAGGAGTTTGGAAAGGAGTTGAAAAATTTTATTTTAAATAAATTACTCTGACAGGTTACAAATCTTACTTGAGATGTATAAACAAGTATAAGACTGAATAATTATTTGGTCTTTGATACCATCATAGATGAAACCTTTGTTGTGAAGTTCCGAATTAATTTTCGGAACTTATTTTTTTTAGTGCTTCATAAAAAACCTGATGTATTGAAGGCCTGATATTCAAACGGTAAAGATTTTTATATTCTCTTGTAGGATAAACCCGGTTGGACAAAAAGATAAAAAGCAATCCATTTTCAGGATCAGCCCATGCGAATGTACCTGTATATCCTGTATGTCCAAAACTCGAATCACTTGCATCAGGAGACGGTGTTCCTTTCCATTTCTCTTCTAACAAGGGCTTATCAAACCCCAAACCACGACGATTGCCTTCATCACAATATTGACAGCTGGTAAACTCTTTTAATGTTTCTTCTGAAATAAATCTTTCTCCTCCATAAACACCATAATTAAGATACATTTGCATCATTTTAGCCAGGTCAATCGAATTACTAAAAAGACCAGCATTGGCAGATAAGCCCTGCATGATGATTGCTCCCTCATCATGAACTGTACCATGAATTTGTTCATTTCGAAAATAATTATCTTTCTCTGTAGGAATGATTCGATCCAACTCAAATCCTTTTTCCAAGGGATTATAAGTTAGAGTGGTTGCACTCAATCTACTGGTGAATTCATCACTTAATTTCTCATCAATTCTTCCACCAGTCTGATCTTCTATGATGTCCGGCCATAAATAAAATGATAACCCGGAATAAACATAACCTGAATCGGAATTTGCTGGTGCCTTTTTTATTCCTTTATATACATACCTTTTCCTAAAGGTTCTGTGCATATATAAACTATCAGTAATTTTTATCGGGAACCTTCTAGATGGCTTTGATTTGAATGTTCTCCATCTCCATTTACCATTCCTCCTTTGAGCTTCTTTATAATAGGGTATCCAGCTTTTTAATCTTGCATTGTGAGCAAGTATTGATCTTATTGATGCATTTCCTATTACACTATTATCGTAATAATCATTATATCGTGAAAATTTGCTATCAAGCTGAATTTTACCCTCATCGACTAATTTCATTAATAATGGCAACGCCGAAGTAATCTTAGTAATAGAAGCTATATCATAAATATCATCGACAGATACATTTCTGATGCTATCATAGGTATGATAACCATAGGCCTTATGGAAAAGAATATCACCATCTAGAGCAACAAGGATCTGACAACCAGGGAATGCACTACTATCAATGGCATACTGAACAATAGAGTCTACTTTAGTATTTATGAAATGTGAGTCAATATTTAATTGTTCAGGATATTTGTAACCTAATCGGACTTTTCTTGTACTTATCCCTTCACCATAATTATAGTTATTTAAAGAAACCGGAAGTTTTCCTTTTACAGAAAACCCACCATACAGGGCCTCCACAGCTAATCTTTCTCCCTCATTTCTACCCTGGTAAGTCAAAACCGTTACATCTGCTTTCCCTAAGGGATCCAGCACATTAACTGCATAAGCATTTCCTGTGACAAACAGTATCTTTTGTCCTGGTAGCTCCAAAAGCTTTTCAGTGGATTTTAATTCAGTTTCTCGAAGATCATAATTAGCCGCTGTACTCATCCACAAACCAGCATGATGTATAACTATTCGGTCATATGATTTTAGCTGACTTAAAATATTATCAGTTATTTGCTTTCCTTTTAATACAGGATAAAAATCCACACTATCATACTTATTGATAGTATTTAACAACGTCTTATTATCAGGATTGAATCTTAGTTGTACAAGAGCAGTTTTTGAGTTACCCAAATCTTTTAACGGTACTATTGAACTGTCCCCAAGAATTGTCGTAGCATTTTGCAATACTTTTCTTTCAAATACCTTATACTCATATTCCAATTGCTCTTCGGCATCCGCATAATAATTACCTTGTATATCGGGTAAAACAGATTTATATTTTAATATTCTTAATAGGTGTTTATCAAGAAGGTTTTCGTAATAGGGTGATTCTTCTATCTTATTGACAATAAAATCTATGGCTTTTATCACATCCTTACTCATCAATAAAAAATCTGTACCCGCAATTAAGGCCCTCCATTCCAGATCTCCTGTTTCAGCATATTTCAAAGCTCCTTTCATGTCCATTGCATCACTGAACACCATATTTTCAACACCCAGGCTATCTTTAAGTATACCGGTGATTATTTCAGGACTTATAGAAGCAGGGGCATCATTTCCCGTCACTTCAGGTACAGCCAAATGTCCAATCATCACACCTGCTAAAGGCATTTTGGATAGATTACGATACGGATATAGCTCAATGCTTTTTAATCTGCTGTAATCGTGATTTAATGTAATTAGATCTTTATGAGAATCAGAATCAGTATCCCCATGACCTGGAAAATGCTTAAAAACAGGCAAAACTCCCTGATCAACCAGGCCTTTAGCATAAGCAAAGGCAAGATTGTTAACTACTTGTTTATCTTCACCAAAAGATCTGAAGCTTATAACCGGGTTTTCAGGATTATTATTAATATCGACTACAGGAGCATAACTAACATTTATACCCATCGATTTAAGTTTTTTTCCTGCTAGCTTACCATATTCATATGCCAGGGAAGTATCTCTTGTTGCCCCTAAGGTCATCGCATATGGAAGTCTGTAGGTATCGCGTATCCGCATGGCTGGCCCCCACTCTGCATCCATTGATTGGATTAAAGGAATTCTTGATTGAGAAAGCTTCTCCTGAAAATTTACCAGCTGGGATGAGGTTCCCTGAAAATATATTAATCCGCCAATATTTAAAGAGTCAATAAGAAAGTTGATTGAATCTACATGATCCTGACCTCTGTCAGGATACGCAGGAACTATAAATAATTGCCCTACTTTTTCTCTCAAAGTCAATTGATCCAATTTGCTTTGGTAGCCGGACTTATCATTTTCAATTTCCTGGGAAAGAAGATTAAAAAATGTAAAGATGAAAAATGGAATTAATATAAATTTTGTCCTGCTTGTAAAATTCATTGATTAAGATTTTAAACATAAATTAATGCCCGTTAAGATAAAATTGCAATCTTAAACGGGCATTAATTAAACGAAAAAGAAAAACACTTATTTTAAGTCATACTTTTTCTTATACTTTTCATATAATCTCTGCTGCAAAGCTTCAAGAGGTACTTCTCTACCATTTATAAATGCATGCGAGATTTCATTCCCAGACATATCCAATGCATCTCCTGATGATATAAAAAAGGTTGCTGACTTCCCTACTTCAATAGTACCATAATTATCCAGCCCAAGGATTTCTGCAGGATTTGCAGTAATCAATTTAAGTGCTTCTTCCTTATCCAAACCATAAGCTGCTGTAGTTCCAGCATAAAACCCAAGGTTACGGCTATTTGCAACACTATTATAAGCCAATGCAACTTTCACTCCCTGGTTTGTAAGATATCCGGCTAACTTGTATGGATCATAAACTCCTTCTTCAGCCCTCATCGGGAGCCTGTGCACATCGGCTAAGATTATTGGTATTTCATTGTCTTTAATGAAATCTAAAATATACCGGGAATCAGCACCTCCTACCAATACTACTTTTTTAGCGCCATTTTCTACAGCAAAAGAAAGTGATGAAATAATTTCCTTTGCTCTGTTGGCATGGACATACAATGTTTTTGATCCATCAAAAACTCCCTTCATTGCTTCGAGTTTAAGATTTTCATCAGTAGGATCAGTCTGAGAATATGCAGTTGCATCAATAAACAATTCCTTAATTTTATTTATGCTTTCGTCATAATCTTCATTATCCCTCCATTCTGTTTCATTTCTCCACCATCGAGGAGGAAGTTTAGCCATAGGCCAATTAATATGTATTCCTTCATCCATACTCACTACAGCGTCTTCCCAATTCCAAGCATCTAACTGAACAATTGATGACTGCCCAGGTATTAATCCGCCTGTTGGTGTAACCTGGGCTAACAAAATACCATTAAACCTTAAAGTAGGGATAATCTCACTATCGGTATTATAAGCTATGATACTCCTGATATTTGGAGAAATTGTAATAGGCTCCGATGCATCAATAGTTGCACTGACAGACTCTACCTCAACTAATCCCACTTTAGAATTTGGTAAAATAAATCCCGGATATACATGCTTCCCTTCACCATTTATCTCTGTAGCACCTTCCGGCGCATCAACCTCAGTAGATTTCCCCACAGACACAATCTCTCCATCCTTAAATACTATTGCCCCGTCAGAAATAACATCTCCGGTACCGGTATGAACAGTTATATTAGTAATTAATATTGGTTTCGATTGAGCTTCCCCGGGAGAAGGAACTTGTGCAGAAATACTGCTAATCCCTATTATTAAAAATAATACGATATATAATATTCTCATTTCGAAAGAGTTTGAATTAAAATTGGTAATAGAAGTCATCACAGTGGAAGTTTTTCTGTCCGTTCCTTGAAGGTTCCTGCGTATCGCCTCCATTTTCTTTCACCTTCAACATTTTCTTTATTAGCCTGTTCCGCTCTTCAGCAATTTCTTCTTGCATTGCTTCACTTTCATCCGAATCAAACATAATTCTTCCATCTACAAAGGTCTTTTCTACCCTTGCATACACAGAAGTTGGTCTTTCAGTCCAAATAACAAGATCAGCATCTTTACCTTCTTTTACCGACCCCATTCGGTCATCTAGATGCAATAACTTGGCAGGATTGATTGTCACCATTTTTAAGGCTTCATATGGATCCATGTCTCCATATTTTATTGATTTCGCAGCCTCCTGATTTAAACGACGCCCCATTTCTGCATCGTCTGAGTTGATAGCGGTAGTAACACCGGCACCTGTCATTAAAGAAGCGTTATAAGGAATCGCATAACGCACTTCCCATTTATAAGCCCACCAATCAGCAAAAGTAGAACCTCCAACACCGTGTTCCGCCATTTTATCAGCTACCTTATAACCTTCAAGAATATGAGTAAAGGTATTTACTCTAAAGCCAAATCTTTCAGCAACATGCATCAACATATTTATTTCAGACTGTACATAAGAATGACAAGTAATAAACCTTTCTTCATTTATAATTTCAAGAATTGCTTCAAGTGCAAGATCTTTTCTTGGTGCTTTAGTTCTTTCTTTATCTTTCCTGCTTAGCTCATTATAAGAATTCCACTTTCTTTCATAATCAAGTGCATTATTAAATGCATCAACCAGGGCCTGTTCAACCCCCATACGTGTCTGCGGAAATCTTATACTGTTACTACTCCGACTTCTTTTTACATTTTCACCTAAAGCAAACTTTATAAATTCATCAGCATCTTCTATCAACATTTTTTCAGGAGACATTCCCCATCTCATTTTAATTAATGCTGACTGTCCTCCAATTGGGTTTGCAGAACCATGAAGTAATTGAGCTGCTGTCACACCTCCGGCTAATTGCCTGTAAATATTAATATCTGAATTATCCACAACATCCTTCATTCTGACCATTGAACTATTGACCGCCACATCATTCACTCCATCCAAAGCAATATGAGAATGTTCATCAATAATTCCAGGAGTAACATACTTTCCGGTACCATCAATTTCCTCAGCACCTGATGAATTTATATTATTACCAATGGAAACTATTTTCCCACCTTCCACTAAAATGTCGGTATTTTCAATGATTCCATCGTCCTCCATAGTCCATACAGTGGCATTTTTAATGAGATAAGTTTTTTGCTCAGGCAAATCCTTTTTTCCATAAGCAACAAAAGGATAGATCATCTCACCAATGTTTATATCCTTTTCCTCTTCCTTTTTTTCCTTTTTCTGATATGTACTATCCCGATTTGCAGACCAGGTTATCCACTCAGAATTAATCTGCCCTTTTCCTTTAAAACCATCATCAGACTTCCATCCTGACAATAAGTAAACGGAACCATCGTGATCAAAAGAGAGGGATAGCTGATCATTCTTCCAGCTGCTTTTTGTTTTAACCTTAGTAGAATCATTAATCTTTAGTTCATGACTCACTTTAGCAGGACTTCCTTTTCCTACTAATTGAAATTTCTCACCTCCCACATTAAGAGTAAAATATCCGGTTAAATCTACTTCAGGTAAATCATTGACAATTAATTTATCCCCACCTGTCCAGTTTTCTATAATAATTGCATCATCTTCAAATAATTCCTTATCTGTAATAATAAAATTAGCATATGATCCAGATCGTAAATTCCCTACATTATTTGCTCCGATCATTTCCGCAGGAATTGTTGTCATTGCAGCTAGAGCTTGTTCAACGGGCAAGCCATAATCTACAGCTTTACGTACATTTTTTAGAAAATCTGATAAATTCTTCAGACCATCCGCTGTAAAAGCGAATTTTATTCCTTTTTGATGTAATAATGATGCATTAGCAGGAGCCATTTCCCAATGTTTCATTTGAGCCAGACTTATATCCATTGCGATATATGGATCACTCACATCAAACGCTTTAGGGAAATTTACAGGGATTATCAGTGATGCCCCGGTTTCTTTAATTTCGTTTACCATTTGATATTCATCACCAACACCGTTAATTATAAACTGAACACCAAACTCATCACCTAACTTATCAGCCCGTAGAACTGAAAGCTTATCTTCGACTTCAAAAATCTGAGGAAGATTCATAGAATTATTGAGCCCTTCTAATGTTAGATCAAAATAAGGATTGGTCTCTTTATACCAATTGGCATCCATGAAGGTTTGACGTAACAAAGCAATCGCTCCCATTAGTGAAGCTGGATAATCCTGAGTACTTGACCCTTTATCAAAACTGTAATGAGCCGCAGCATTAGCGTTTAAGATCATTTCATTGGTCTGTTCCCCTGCAAGATTAATTAAAGCAGATTTACCTCGTGCGATACCATCTTTATGATAACTTACTACAGTAGAAAATCCTGCTTTTCTTAATTCATCAGCCTTCTTTTTATCAAAATTAAAAAGCTCTGCAGCCTGAACATCAGACCTTATCGCCATATTTGGATTATAAGGGCCTTTTCGGGGAGAAGTTATCTGCTCTTTTTTACCCCAGCTAAACCCTCCATCCTTTACTTCCGGCATTCCAAAAGTTGAATAGGGATCAATGAAAGCTGGATAAATATGCCTGCCCTTCAAATCAGTAATACTAAAACCATTTGGTATAGTACCATTCTCTTTAACAGAGACTACCCTCCCATCTTCTATCAATAAGGTTGCATTGGTAATTTCTGTGAAAGGATCAATATGAACCGTGCCATTTTTAAAAGCATATCTACCACTACGGTCGTCTTCAACATCATTTCTTGGAAAAGGATTTTGAGCAACAACATTCAGTCCACTCATCAACAAGAAAAAAAATAATAGTTTTCTCATTTATTAAGTCTATTGGGTTATAAAAAATTCGTTTAAACAATTAAGCTACAAGATAAATAAATTATTTCTTTTTTAACCGAAAGATATTATCACAGAGTATGCCCGTGGCAACAGCGGCATTTAAAGATTCGGTAGTACCGAATCCCGGGATAGTTATTTTGTTTTGACACAAAGTTTCTACTTCAGGTGAGATTCCATGGCTTTCATTTCCGATAATTAAAAATCCAGCTTCAGGTAATTGTTCTAAAGAGTGAATATTTTCACCTCCAAGAAAGGCTCCATAGGATGGAATATTTGAATTTTTATTTAAAATTTCAGCGATTTCATTATAAGTTACATTTACTCGTGTAAAAGAACCCATTGTTGCGCTGATGACTTTTGGATTATAAAAATCAGCTGATTCCTGCGAACAGATCACATTTTTAATACCATACCAGTCAGCAATTCGAATAATGGTTCCAAGATTCCCCGGATCCCTGATATCATCTAAAAGAAGCGTCCAGGAATCTTTCTTTATATCAACCTGGCTATCTGGTATCTCAGCAATAGCAAGTCCTGCATTATTAGTCTGGTAAAATGAAATAGATTCAAGTTCATTCTCTTTAACTATTTCAAGTACACTACTTACATTTTGAATATCAGAGGTGTTAATTGTATTAAAAAACGAAGATGTAAGGTACAGTTTTTCTATCTTTACAGTGGAATGAAGCAACTCGTTGATATTTTTAGCACCTTCGACTAAAAACCTTTGAGTTTTCTTTCTGTATTTTTTTAATTGCAATTGTTTTATTCGTTTAACAGCATTTTTAGATAGCATAGGCCAAATTTGAATAAGTATAATCTAATAATATTGCCCCTTATTACCCTTCTGTTATCAGGCTGTTTAGGCACTCGTTATTTAGAGGGTAATGAAAAGCTATTAGTTAAAAATAAGATCAAAGGTGAGGTAAATATACCAAATAGTGACATTGAACCGGTAATTATTCAAAAGCCAAATAAAAAATTACCCATTATTCCATTTGCTATTTATGTATGGTTTTATGAAACCGGAGAAAGATATTATGATGTTGATGAGATTCTTGAGGATAAGCAGGAAGTAATTGAAAAGTACAATAGCAGAATCGAGGAGGCTGAAAAAGAGAAGAAAAAGAATAAACTACAAAGAAAAAGGCGCAAGAAAGTATCGAAGATAGATAAAAAACTGGAAGAAGGAAATTTATTAATGCGCTGGGGAGAACCACTAGCAGTTTATGATAGTTCCCTATCTTCAACCTCCGCAGCTGCAATTGAGCAGCTTCTAAAAAATAAAGGCTATTTCAATGCAGAGGTAGATTACCATATTGACACTGCCAGAAACAATGAAAAAGTTATTGTTACCTATGAACTTAATCCTAAAGCAAGATATTTGATCAGGGATGTTTCATACGACATTCAAGATTCAACTTTAGAGGAGACTCTTTCAAAAGCTAAGGACATACGAAAAATCAAGACTGGTGTAGCTTATGATCAGGCAATTCTGATAGATAAGCGAAATGAACTTGATGCTTATCTGAAAAACCATGGTTACTTTAATTTTAACAGGGAATACATTAGGGCGACTGTAACCAAGCATGATTCACTAAATGTTGTTGATATTAACATCAACATACTTAATCCAGAAAATAAAAATTCCCATAGTCTATATAAAATTGATTCTGTAACGATGGTTACTGATTCAGATGTTAAAAATAAAGAAGAGCCGAGACAAAAAATTTACTATAGAGGAATCAGTTATAAGTATTTTGAAAAAACCTATTCTTCAAAAGTACTAACCAGTCGTATTTTTGTTAAACCAGGTCAATTATATAGCAGAGAAAACATATTCGACACCCAGAGACAGTTGGGTACACTTGATATGTTCAGAACTATTAATATAACATATGATACCCTGGGTGGAAATATTGATGTATTTATATCGGTTACCCCACTGAAAAAGTTTCAGATGGCAAATGAATTTGGCCTGGGTATTAATATTAGCCAGGGAGTTCCGGGGCCTTTCTACAACCTTACTCTTAAAAACAGAAATACATTTGGTGGGTTAGAAATACTTCAGTTAAATGCAAGGGTAGGTTTTGAGCGAGTGGCTACTGAAAATGAGTCTAATAATGAGTTTTACAACAACAATGAATATGGTGCGAATTTAAGTTTGACATTCCCTCAGTTTATTCTTCCGTTAGGTGAAGCCAGAAAAACAAATATGGGTAAGCTAAATCCGACAACTAAAATCTTAACGGGTTATAATTATGTATCCACACCGGAATATCAACGGGAAAATATTAACGCCTATATTTCATATCAATGGTTCAAACATCAAAAAAATTATTATAATCTAACACCACTTGAGGTTTATTTAATCGACTCCGAAATCAAAGACTCATTGTTTCAGGCCAGGCTGAGAGAACTTGAATTACAAGGAAATAGTTTGATAAGAAGTTTTGATCCTTCTTTTGTGAGCGCCACATATTTCACTTTTACAAAGAACATTAATCAATACGGACAAGGAAGCGATAATAATTCTGCATATTTCAGACTATTGCTTGAACACGGAGGGATTATACCGGAGTTTAATAGTAGTTTAACTTTTTTCAAATACGACAAAGTATCGGTAGATTTTCGTCGATTGATAGTTTTTGATGAACGAACTCAACTAGCTTACAAAATTAAAGGAGGTGTTGCTGTCCCTTACGGATCAGGCAGTGAAAACCTTGCTCCTCTCCCCTATGAAAAATACTTTTTCACCGGAGGAAGTAACTCTATTAGAGCCTGGCGATCAAAAAGGCTTGGTCCCGGAGATTACCAACCTTTATTTTTTGTTGGAGATACTGATTCATTAGCTTACGATGACAGATTTGAGCAACCCGGTGAGATATTATTAGAAGCCAGTATCGAATTCAGACAGAATCTAGCTGGATTCATAGATATTGCGTTTTTTATTGATGCAGGTAATGTATGGCGGCTAAAGGATGTTAATCTTAATCCAGAGGGAAGTGCTAATACTGAAAATGGTAAATTTGAATTTGAGAATTTTTATAAAGAAATCGCTGTTGGAAGTGGTGCTGGTCTCAGGTTAGACTTTTCCTATATTGTAGTTCGGTTTGATGTTGGTGTGAAAATTCATGACCCTGGCAGAGCTGAAGGAAGACGATTTATATGGGATGAAGGATTTAACAAATACCCATACAATACCAGAGCTGCAGACCCATTTGTTCTCAACATTGGTGTTGGATATCCTTTCTAGATTGAAAAATCCGGGATACTAAAACATATCTGTGTCCCCTTTTGTTCTTCAGAATTAACTTCTATTTCACCATCCTGAGCCTCTACAAAGTCTTTGCATAAATTTAAACCAAGTCCTGTTCCTGCTTCCTGAAATGTTCCCGGCTTAGAAAGAACATCTTCATTACTAAATAAGTCATTAAGCGTTTCTTTATTCATTCCGACACCATCATCTTTAACACAGAGCCAAAGTATACCACTCCTCACACTGGCTGTAACAATGATTTCTCCATTTTCATTTGTGAATTTCACGGCGTTACTAACCAAATTCCTCACTACTGTTTTTAACATATTCTTATCATAACGAACGGTGATTTTTTCATCAACATTATTTACAAATGTGATATTCTTAAACTTAAGATCCATATCAATAAGTTGAGCACAACTATCTACCATTAATCTTAAATTCACGGATTCAGGTTTTGGTTTAATACCACTCATTTGACTTTTTGCCCATTGCAATAAGTTCTCTAAAAACGATTGAATCTTAACTACATCTCTGCTTAAATTACCAGCGAGCATTTTTAACTCATCAGCACTAAGATTACCACTTGCCAATAACCGCAATACGGAGCCAAAGGAATTTAAAGGCCCCCTGAGATCATGACTTATAATAGAAAACAGTCGATCCTTCACTGAATTTAATTGTAAAAGCTCATCTCTGTGTTCTCGAATCTGCTCTTTTTGATTATTTAAATCGGAAGTTCTTTGGTTGACCATTTCTTCCAACATTTTATTCCGCTTCTTAAGAACCTTTACCCTGCTGCGTTGAATAAAAAGGAAAAGAAGGATAATAATTCCAGCCAGAAGAACAATAAACCATAGTTTTTTATAAAAATATTCTGCTTTTTCAATAGAAAATGATGCAGCATTTTTACTTTGAACACCGTCACCATTTATAGCTCTCACCATAAAAGTATATTCACCTTCCGGAATATCATTATAAAAAGCAGACCTGTTATTTCCTCTTTTAATCCATGTCTCATCATAGCCATCCAGCATATATTCATATGATACTTTATCTGGTTGACTCAAACTAATTCCAGTAAATTGTACTTCAAGCCTATGCTTACCTGGACTGATTTGTATGTTTTTACTGTCTTTTACTATTTCTCCATCCAGAATTATATTTTCAATGTGAATCGCAGGTGGAGTAAGGTTTTGTTTGATCTCAGAGGGATAAATGATCGATATACCTCGGGAGGTAGAGACCCATGTCCCACCATTATCATCAGCCAAACCAATTGATAAAGAGGCAATTTCATTTGATAACATTCCATCACTTCGGGAATACATCTTTGCAGAAGGTAATGTGGATGTATTGCCGTGAATAAAATTTATTAACTCTTTTTCGTTTATTCGTAGCAAACCGTTATTCGTAGTAAACCAAAGATCCCCTCTTTTACCTTTAATAATCTGAAAAACAGTTTGTTTTAGAATATTCTCATTCCCATTAATGAATTTCGGTTTATCATCTTCTATCTTAAAAAGGCCTAGGATAGAACCAAATAATAAAGTACCATCATTCAATTCAGTAGCGCGAAAAACGATATTCCCATCATTTACATCATTGTCAGCTATTTTTGATATAGTTTTATCTCTTATCCTAAAAAGTCCCTGACCATTAGTACTTACCCATATCGTTCCTTTTTTATCTCTGTACAAATTTAAAATCCAAGAATCTGCCAGATCAGAATCATTTGAAAATAATTTAACTTCCTCATTTATGAAGTTGTAAATGTAAAGACCTTCAACTGTACCTATTAATAAAGAAGAATCATCATATTTGATAATGTCTCTTATCTTTTCTGATTTAAATTCACTTTGCAGCCCAATTTGTTTAACAATTTGACCGTTTTCAACTTTAATTAACCCACTATAGGATGCCAGCCATAACGAATTATCATTTTCAATATAAATATCCCTTACATCTATTCCTTTGGTAGATGTTAAAAAGTGAAATTCACCTGAATAAAACTCTGCAACACCATTCTGAGTTCCAATAAATATTTTTTCATCACCTCTGATAATAGAATGAACGCTATTAGAAGGCAGCCCTTGATATTTGGTGATATTTATAAAATTCCCTCTTTTAAACCTTATTAATCCTTGATCATTAGTACCAAACCAATAGTTACCCTCAAAATCTTCGATAATTACTTCGATAACTCCAGTTCTTAGTCCGATATTATCTCCCACATAATAGCCTGAACCATCATCTAATATAGCAACACCTGCATTTGTACCAATAAATACTTTTCCATGTACATCTTCAAAAATGTAGGTAACTTCATTTCCTGGTAAATCATTTCGAGTGTACTTTGCCAATGTATTATTTCTTAAGGTATATAACCCATCGGTTCCCCCAAATAAAACCGAGCCATTTGAAATCCCATATACCGCATTCCACTCTATTGAGGGTAAATAATTATTTAATAAGTTCATCGATTGATCAAAATGGAAAATTCCATTTGCCAGGGTGGTTATAAATATATTATTCCCTAAAATGTAGGTATCAGTTACTGTTACCTTTGCAATCTCCGGGTGATCAACATTCCGGTACTTCCCAGTATTTTTGTTGAAAAATAAAACACCTTCACGAGTACCAAGTATAAATTCTTTTCCAGAATCGGAAATTGATGTGATGACACCATTTGAAACATTTTCTGGAATAAAGGATTGAAACTTTTCATCTTTATATTTTAACAGCCCCTGACCATTGGTTCCGATCCACAAACTACTATCTGTATTAGAAAAATAAAGCGATAAAAAACCTGATGATTTTATAGAAGGATGAGTTGAAAAATTATATAACTCAATATCATATCCATCAAATTTACATAGCCCGTTATATGTAGCAAACCAGAGAAAGCCATTTTCGTCTTGAATGATATCCCTGATAGAATTATTTGGTAATCCATTATCCGAATTCCAAATATCTGCCTGGTAATTCAATAATGAAAAATAGGATGGTAGATCACTTCCATTTTTATCCTGTGACTTTGAAGGAAAAATTGAAAAAATCAGAATAAAAAATACCTGCAGGAGCAGCTTAAAATTCATATTATTTACAAAATGTTATTTCACAAATATATAACCAAATTCTTTTAATTAAAATTTTTATAACAAATGTACAATAAAAAAAGACTGCCAGTTTAGACAGCCTTTTTTTATTAGTATTCAATATTATTTTATCTTAAAAATAACATTTCTCTGTATTTCACAAGAGGCCAATCTTCATCATCAACAAGCAATTCAAGCTTATCTACATGATATCTGATCGAATCAAAATACTGAATTTTTACATCATCGCAATAAGCGATTGCCTTTTCTTCCAGATCTTCAATTTTATTGATTCTCTTTCTTTCATTGGTCATATCCTTAATACCGGCATTGATTGCAGAAATATGTTCTGAAATCTTTTCGATATTTTTAACCACTTCAGTATTATCAACACCAAGACCTTTTAAGCCATTCGCGTTTGCTATCAATTTATTCTGATAGTTTACCGCTGTTGGAATAATATGATTTAAGGCAAGATCACCAATCATTCTAGATTCGATCTGAATCTTCATAATGTAGTTTTCAAGCATTATCTCATGACGAGCATCAAGCTCAACTTCATTACAAACATTATGCCTTGCAAAAAGCTCTTTAGACTCTTTTGTAACATAAGCATGAAGAGCTCTTGGAGTATCTTTGATATTAGGAAGACCTCGTTTTTCAGCTTCTTTTACCCATTCTTCTGAGTATCCATCCCCCTCAAACCTAACTTTTTTCGATTCTTTAATATATTCTCTTAGAATATTAATTACAGCAAGTCTTTTTTCAGTACCGTTCTTAACTTCCTTTTCTACAGCTTCAGCAAACTTTGTCAACTGATCTGCAACTACAAGATTTAAGGCGGTCATTGGTTGAGCACTATTTGCTTCTGAACCAACTGCTCTGAATTCGAATTTATTTCCTGTGAAAGCGAAAGGTGAAGTTCTGTTTCTATCAGTGTTATCAAGAATGATCTGAGGAATTTTATCAATTCCCAGCTTCATATACATGTTATCACCTTTTTTCAGCTTGATATTACCATTTTCTTCAAGCTCATTAAGTACTGCAGTCAATTCGCTTCCTATAAATACAGAAACAATTGCAGGAGGAGCTTCGTTGGCACCTAATCTGTGATCATTACCTGGAGAAGCGATACTGGCTCTTAAAAGCTTAGCATGCTCATCAACAGCCTTAATAGTACAAACAAAGAAAGTCAAAAATTGCAGATTTTCTCTTGCGCTACTGCTTGGTTGAAAAAGGTTTACACCATTATTAGTAATAAGTGACCAGTTGTTGTGCTTACCACTACCATTTAGTCCTTTAAATGGCTTTTCATGGAATAAGATCTTAAGCTTATGCTTTTCCGAAACTTTCCCCATCACATCCATTAATAATTGATTGTGGTCGGCTGCAATGTTTATTTCTTCAAAGACGGGAGCTACTTCAAACTGACTTGGAGCAACCTCATTGTGACGGGTCGTAACAGGAATACCTAGTTTAAGGCATTCAAATTCGAAATCCTTCATAAAGTTTCTTACTCTGGAAGGAATAGATCCGAAGTAATGATCATCCAGCTGCTGTCCTCTTGCAGGATCATGGCCAAATACAGTTCTTCCACCCATCACAAGATCGGGTCTTGCTGCATATAATGCTTCATCTATAGCAAAATACTCTTGTTCTACTCCCAAAACTGGAGTTACAGAAGTAACATTTCGATCGAATAATTTACAAACTTTTGTTGCAGCTATATTAACTGCTTCCATGGCTTTCAATAATGGAGCTTTATTATCCAGTGCTTCACCAGTATAAGAAACAAATACAGTCGGTATGCATAATGTTTCATCAATTATAAACATCGGTGAAGACGGGTCCCAGGCAGTATAACCACGAGCTTCAAACGTAGAGCGGATACCTCCATTAGGAAATGAACTAGCATCTGGCTCTTGTTGAACAAGTTTTGAACCTTTAAACTTCTCTATCTCATCAAGTGGATCAAAAAATCCATCATGCTTTTCAGCTGTTGACCCAGTCAATGGTTGAAACCAGTGAGTATAATGAGTTGCTCCTTTGTTCAGAGCCCAGGTCTTAACAGCAGCGGCAACTGCATCAGCAGATTCCTCATCGATCTTTTTTCCTTTCGAAATAGCATTCTTTACTTTTTTGAAAACATCCGGAGATAGTGTTGCCTGCATTTGTTTCAATCCAAATGTATTCTCTCCGAAATAAGTAGAAGCAGGTTTGTTTGGATAATCAGGAGTAACGATTCCCCTACTACCAAGCTGCTCAAGAGCTTTTTGTCTTAATGTAGCCATAAAATTATTTTATTGTCCAGTTAGTTATTAAAAATAAGCAATCTTAAAAAAGCTGTTTCAAAATTAACCCTTATTTTTTGCCAATTGCAAAAAAATTGTGTCTTTCAGCCTTTTTTTTCACCCAATTTAAGTGAATTTTCAAAAAAACAGCAGAAAAGAGATGAAAAAAATAACGAAAACAGTGAAAAAGCATATTATTTGATGAAATACATAATTATGGAACTTTTAACAATGTAATATCTTCCAACACGCTTATACCATTTACTATATAGTAAATAGTATCATTTTTAGTAATTTTGCGCCATGAGCAAAAAAGTAGCATTTTATACATTAGGATGTAAATTGAATTTTTCTGAAACCTCAACTATTTCAAGACAATTCGAGGAAAAAGGATTTAAGAAAGTTCCATTTACAGACACTCCGGAAATTTATATTATTAATACATGTTCTGTCACTGACAATGCTGATAAAAAATGCAGAAAGATAGTGAGAGAGGCTCGTTCGATATCACCGGACTCTTATATAGCAATTATAGGGTGTTATGCTCAATTAAAACCCAAAGAAATCTCTGAAATCAAAGGAGTTGATGCAGTTTTGGGTGCTGCGGAAAAATTCAGGCTAATCGAATTGCTTGATGGCTTTATAAAAGAAAAAGAAACAAGGGTACTCGCTTCAGAGGTTTCAGAGGCAAAAGACTTTGTTCATTCTCATTCAATTAATGACAGAACCAGAACTTTTCTGAAAATCCAGGACGGATGTAATTACTTATGTTCATTTTGTACTATCCCGCTTGCCAGGGGTAAATCGAGAAGTGACACCATAGAAAACATCCTTAATAAAGCCAACGAAATCGCTCAAACCGATGTCAAAGAGGTAGTTCTTACAGGTGTAAACACAGGTGATTATGGCATTGTTGATGGGAAACGAAAATATCGATTTTTCGACCTTGTTAAGGAACTTGATCAGGTAAAAGGCCTGGATAGAATTAGAATTTCATCTATTGAACCTAATTTATTAAGTAATGACATTATAAGTTTTGCCGCTGAAAGCAAAAGATTTGTTCCTCATTTCCATATTCCTCTTCAATCAGGAAGCAATAAGATCCTTAAATTAATGAGAAGGAGATACCTTAGAGAATTGTATGCTGAGAGAGTTGCCAAGATCAAATCATTAATGCCTGATGCATGTATAGGTGTGGATGTAATTGTCGGGTTTCCAGGTGAAACAGATGAGGATTTTATGGAGACATATAATTTCTTAAATGAACTTGATATTTCTTATTTACATGTTTTCACTTATTCGGAGCGAGCAAATACTGATGCTGTAGAACACAAAGATGTTGTTCCGATGAAAATCCGTAATAAGAGATCTAAGATGCTAAGAATTTTATCTGAAAAGAAAAGAAGACATTTTTATGAATCTCAACTAGGGAAAAACCACGTTGTTTTATTTGAAGATGATATTAGTGATGATGGTATGATGCATGGTTTTACAGAAAATTATGTAAGGGTTTCTGCAAAATATGATCCTGTTTTAATTAATGAATTGAAAAAGGTAAGGCTTGAAAGAATTGAGGATGATGGCAGAGTATCTGTAACTGAAATAGAAAATGAAGTGTTGGCACATTAAAAGCCAACACTTTTTATAATAGTGAATCTAAGTCTTTTATTCCTAGCGAAGTATTGGTAGTGAATCCTTCTCCATATTTCACTCCGACTTTATGTCCGAATTCCTTAGCTCTTGCTTCAAGGAAATCTATAAATCCCGGCCGTGATATAAATGTTTCAGGTTCATCAGAATCAGCTGATTGATCTCCTGTAAAAAACTGAGTTTTAAAAGCTTTAACAGACTCCATCTTTTTATCCCAAAATTCACTTACATCAACAATAAAATCTGGTTGGATAAAATCATTTTGAATAAAATGATATACTTTATCAGGTCTCCAGGCTTCCTGGGAAAGCCCGTTTTCATCAAAAGTTTCTATTTTGATCAACCCTGATAAAAAAGCTGAATCTCTAACAAGCTCAGCTGCCTTACCATGATCGGGATGTCGGTCTCTTATCGCATTTGTCAGAATGATCCTGGGCTTAAACTTTCTGATCGCCTTTATAACTTTCTTTTGATACTCAGGAGTATTGGCAAAAAAACCGTCAGGCAGATCGATACATTCTCTGACGTCAAGATCTAAAATAGCAGAAGAGGCTGCGGCCTCTTCTGCTCTTGTTTTATCTGTCCCTCTGGTTCCTAGTTCTCCTCTGGTGAGATCTACAACACCAACTTTCTGCCCAAGAGACTTATGCTTTAATAATGTACCGGCACACGATAGTTCTACATCATCAGGATGAGCGGCTATTGCCAGAATATCAATTTTCATAATCTTATTCAAGGTTATGATTTAGCTACTTCTTCTTCCATTTCTTTAGCAGCAAGGAATCTTTCTGCATCAAGAGCAGCCATACATCCTGAACCGGCAGCTGTTACGGCCTGCCTGTAAATAGAATCTTGCGCATCACCACTTGCGAAAACACCTTCTACATTAGTTAAAGATGATTTACCAAGAGTTTTTATGTAACCCGTGGATTCCATATCGATATAACCTTCAAAGATCTCTGTATTAGGTTTATGTCCTATTGCTACAAAGAAACCCTGGGCTTCGATATCGTACTCTTCACCAGTAACATTATTTTTGACTCTGGCGCCAGTTACTTCCTCTTCACCAAGAACTTCTACTGTCTCAGTATTCCAGAGCACTTCAATATTTTTGGCGTTATCAACTCTTTTTTGCATGATCGTACTTGCTCTCATTTCATCACGACGTACGAGCATATATACTTTATTCGCAAGCTTTGACAGGTAAGTAGCCTCTTCACAAGCTGTATCACCTCCTCCGACTACAACTACATCCTGACCACGGAAAAAGAATCCATCACAAACTGCACAGGCAGAAACACCTTTACTATTAAGTCTTTGTTCTGATTCAAGTCCAAGCCATTTAGCTGATGCACCAGTTGAAATAATTACAGCCTTTGCAGTTATCTCATGCTTGTCATCAACTATTAATTTATGAGGATATCCTGAAAAATCTACTTTGGTAACCATACCATACCTGATATCAGCTCCAAATCTCTCAGCTTGTTTCTGGAAATCAACCATCATTTGAGGACCGTTGATACCATCAGGATATCCAGGGTAATTTTCAACATCATTAGTGATTGTTAACTGACCTCCGGGCTGACCTCCTTGAAATAAAACAGGTTTTAATCCTGCTCTAGATGCATAAAGAGCTGCAGTATAACCCGCTGGCCCGGAACCGATAATTACTAAATCAATATTTTCTGTAGTCATTATAATTAAATAGTTATTACACTTTTGTTAAAACAAACTATAGTCCTAAACGGAAAAGTTGCCGTAAAGTTAAAAAAAAAGGCCTCAAATTGAGACCTTTTTCCTTAATGTAAATTTTTTATCATATTATCCAAGATATGTTTTCAATGCTCTGCTTCTACTAGTATGCCTAAGCCTTCTAATGGCTTTTTCTTTTATTTGTCTCACTCTTTCCCTTGTGAGATTAAATCTCTCACCAATTTCTTCAAGAGTTAATGCATGCTCACCATTAAGTCCAAAGTAAAGCATTATAACATCTGCTTCCCTTGCTGTCAAAGTTGAAAGAGCTCTTAATACTTCTCTACGCAAAGAATCACTCATTAATTCAAGGTCAGGCTTATCTTCTCCCTCATTCTCGAGTACATCTAGCAAACTATTTTCTTCTCCCTGGCTAAATGGCGCATCCATAGATACATGGCGACCACTGATTTTCATAGTATCAACTACTTCACTGGCAGTTATTTCAAGCACATCAGCTAACTCTTCAGGAGATGGCTCTCTTTCGTATTTTTGCTCCAGATCAGAAAAAGTCTTTGATATCTTGTTCAAAGAACCAACTCTATTTAATGGTAATCTGACAATTCGTGATTGTTCTGCTAATGCTTGTAAAATAGATTGGCGGATCCACCATACAGCATATGAAATAAACTTAAATCCTCTTGTCTCATCAAATCTTTGAGCAGCTTTGATCAAACCAAGATTTCCCTCGTTAATCAAATCACCCAGGGTAAGCCCCTGATTCTGGTATTGTTTTGCTACTGAAACTACAAACCTGAGGTTTGCCTTGGTTAATTTTTCTAGTGCCAGTTGATCTCCCTGCTTAATACGTACAGCCAGTTCAACTTCTTCATCCGGTGATAACAGATCTACTTTACCAATCTCTTGCAAATATTTATCAAGTGATTGACTTTCTCTGTTAGTGATTTGTTTACTGATTTTAAGTTGTCTCATTCGTTGTTTTTTATGATCCCACCTTAAATATAATCCGTGAAGACGAATTCTACTAACAATTAATTAGCAATATTTCAAGTTATTTAAAAATTAATTGGGATGACAACAGTACTATGCAGAATAAAATTTTGCTATAATCTCAAATAACACAGACGTTATCTTTCCTGAGATAAACAATTGAAAATATTAGATAAACACTAATTTATTAACGATCAGAAGGTAAATTAAAATTTAAACACCAATTAATACAAATTAATTCCACCTCATTAAACTTAAAAAATTCTGAAGGTCAGGAGTTGACCAACCGAAATATTTTTGAATATTTTAAAGAAATATCAAAATCAACAAAAAATTCAAAAAAAAAGAGGACTTAAAGTCCTCTTTACAATCATTTTATTCATTATAATACAGATCACTTATTCCTTATTTTGACGCTCTTTACGCGGAGGTCTTGGAAGAAGTGCTTTTCTTGACAATTTAAATTTACCGGTCTTCTTATCGATATCTAATAATTTAACCTGGACTTCTTCACCTATTTCAAGAACGCCTTCCATATTTTCTACTCGTTCCCATTTGATTTCTGAAATATGCAGTAATCCTTCTTTACCAGGCATAAATTCTATAAATGCACCAAAAGGCATAATAGACTTCACAGTTCCGGTATAAGTTTCACCAACTTCAGGAAGAGCAACAATAGCTTTCACTCTATCTGCTGCCATCTTCATTTTATCCTTATCGTTAGCAAAAATATTCACTAAACCGTGATTATCTTTTTCTTCAACAATAATAGTAGCTCCAGATTCTTTTTGAATTTCCTGAATAATCTTTCCACCAGGCCCGATTACAGCTCCTATTTGATCCAATCCTATTTTAATGGTTTCATATCTTGGAGCGTGTTCTTTATAATCTTCTCTAGGTGCAGAGATGGTTTTATTCATTTCTTCAAGAATGTGCAGTCTCCCTTTCTTAGACTGCTCTAATGCCTCTTTCAAAATCTCATGAGATAATCCATCAATCTTGATGTCCATCTGACAAGCAGTGATACCATTCTTAGTACCTGTAACTTTAAAGTCCATATCCCCAAGATGATCTTCATCTCCTAGAATATCACTTAAAATTCTGTACTTACCAGTTTCAGGATCACTTACCATACCCATGGCAATTCCGGAAACAGGATTTGAAATTGGCACTCCGGCATCCATCATTGCCATTGCCCCTGCACATACAGTAGCCATGGACGATGAACCATTAGATTCAAGAATATCAGAAACTATTCTTATAGTATATGGATTATCCTCATCAGCTGGAACAACTTGTTTAAGCGCTCTTAGAGCAAGATTACCATGTCCAACTTCTCTTCGGCCAGGGCCTCTGTTAGGCCTTACCTCACCGGTAGAAAATCCAGGGAAATTATAATGCAATAAAAACTTATTTGTACCGCTATATACAGCCCCATCAATCATTTGTTCGTCCAGCTTGGTTCCAAGAGTACAAGTAGTCAATGACTGGGTTTCTCCTCTTGTAAATACAGCTGATCCGTGAGCTGAAGGAAGATAATCTACTTCAGACCAGATCGGCCTTATTTCGTCAAACTTACGACCATCAAGCCTTAATCCTTCATCAAGCATCAGATTTCTACATGCTTCTTTCTGGATATCCTTGAAGTACATTCCTATCAATACCTCATCGTATTCACTTTCTTCTCCAAGGCTATCTATGAATTCATCTTTGATGCTTTTGAACATATCAGATCTTACATCCTTATTAGCATGCTGTTGTTTAGCAATAGCATAAACCTTAGGATATAATTCCTGATGCATTTTATCTTTTAAGCCTTCATCGTGTTCTTCGTGGCTATATACTCTTTTCTCAGAAGTCCCGACTTCTTTTTCAAGCTCTAACTGAACTTCACACTGAGTTTTAATCGCTTCATGAGCAACCTTCAGAGCTTCAAGCATTTCATCTTCCTGAACCTCCTTCATCTCGCCCTCTACCATCATGATATTATCTTTGGTAGCAGCTACAATAAGGCTTATATCGCTTTCCTCAATTTCTGATATCGGAGCGTTGATTTTCCACTCACCGTTTCTCCTGCTTACTCTAACCTCTGAAATTGGACCTCCAAAAGGTATATCAGAAACAGCAAGTGCCGATGAAGCCGCTAAAGCTGCAAGGGCGTCAGGTGAAATATCATCATCACTCGATATTAATTGAATCATTACTTGAGTATCCGCATGATAATCATCCGGAAACAGAGGCCTTAAGGCTCTGTCTACTAATCTACTGATCAGAACTTCGTGATCAGACAATCTTCCTTCTCTTTTTAGGAATCCACCAGGTATTTTACCTGCAGCAGCAAACTTCTCCTGATAATCTACACTTAACGGTAGAAAGTCAACTCCCTCCTTTGCCTCTTTACTCGATACTACAGTTGCCAATAACATGGTGTCTCCAAGACGAACGACAGCAGATCCATCGGCCTGCTTAGCTAACCGTCCTGTTTCAATAGTGATTTCTCTTCCATCCGGCAGTTGGATGGTTTTTATAATTGCTTTAGGAATCATAAAGAATTGAAAATAATATTTAAAATTTTAATTAGATGGAGTTCAGACTTCAGACGAGAGCAATATAATAAAAAAAGAGGGAATCCTATTAGAATCCCCTCTTTTGTTGTTTATTTTCTCAATTTAAGCTCCTTTAGGATCGCTCTGTATCTTTCGATATCAATTTCCTGAAGGTAGTTAAGAAGTCTTCTTCTTTTACCTACCAATCTTAATAATCCTACTCTTGTTGAGTGATCTTTTTTGTTACTTTTCAGGTGGTTAGTCAAATGTGTGATTCTGTAAGTGAATAACGCAATTTGTGATTCAGCAGAACCTGTATCATCTTTTGACTTTAACCGACCATGATTTTCAAAGATCTCTTGTTTCTTTTCCTTTGTTAAATACATGACTAGTTAAATTTTAAATGAGGTGCAAAATTATGTTATTCAATTAATGTTAACAAGTATTCCCTCACTTATTAAAGAACTTTTTCTTCAACCTTTTGATTGCAACAGAATAAAAGTCGGCATCAAACAATCTGGCATCAACTCTTGCCTGTTGTAAAAAGTATATACCCAAAGGAAACAATATTATATTCGCCATCCATGCCCCAAGAGTCGGATCAAGAACCTCTTCTTTACCCCATTTTTCACCGAAAATACTTAACACATAGTATATGATAAAAAATATCACCGAAACAATAGTAGGAAAACCTAACCCGCCCTTTTTAATAATCGACCCAAGAGGGGCTCCTATTAAAAACATGATTATGCAGGCAAAACTCATAGCAAACTTCTTATTGTACTCTACTATAAAAGCCCTGAGTTCTGCTTCTTTTTCTTTAATATTCTCACTTTTAGCCTCTATTCTACCCTTGTTTTGTCTTGCTCTTGTTAATGCTCGCCTAATTACTTGCTTTTGCGTGCCTTCAGAATCTATCCTTTCCTGGAATTTCTCCAGGTTATCCTCAACACTATTTTTTGATGATTTCTTTTCAGGTAAACTAATCGGTGTTTCGTCACCTGCTATATCGTAATCAGAAGTATCCACTTTATTTGTATCTGACTCTGCAGGTAATTCCTCCTTCCCTTTCTCGTTTTCACTTTTGACATTTAAGTCTCTGGATCGACTTTGACGGTCTCTGATACGTTTACTATCCCTTATAGAATCCAGTTTACTTCTTAAGTCACCACTAATCTCCTTGTTAGCAACTACTGAACCTGGGCGATTTGTGCTTTCTTTGTCTCTTTCTTCTTTTCTATTTTTTAATGTTACAGAATCCTCTATTAAAATTGGTAAATCATCTTCTTTGATTCTTTTAGAATTATTATCAGCAAGTGAATCTGCAGGTGCATTTTTCTTTGCAATCTGAGAAGAGTCTATTTTAACTTCTTTCTTCCTGAGGTCTTCTAATGAATCATAATATTTAATCTGTTCTTCCAAATAATCGGGTGTCAGTTCCTGATTTACTCCATGGTGCAAGAAAAAAGATTTTGAATACTGAAAAACACTATATTCTGTTTTTACCACATCCTTTCGTATGCTATCAACGTCTACCAGCAATTGCTCTCGGTTTCGCATTATCCGATTCCTGGCAAAAAGATCTTTATCTGTCCTTTTCATATCAGTCATTGAAGACAGATCGAAAATGAAATAGGTCTTTTCAAACTCAGTTTTTATAAAATCAGCTGGTTCATTTCGTCGCCTTTTCAAAATTGATTTATTCGATTCTCCATCTGCATATCTAGCCCCATTAAACATTTCAAGCTTTAAATATCTACCTTCATTGATGGAAATCATTCGCCCTGAATCTGCAACGGTCAAACTTATATTACCATTGTGAGCCGAATGATCATATATCATTAAATCCTTAAGCAATTGTCGATCATCGTCTTTTCCGTTGATCTTAATACTATAATTTGGTATACCATTGTAGAAAACACCTTCCTTCAATTCCATTGAAGGCTTCTTTTGCTTTACATCCCATAATAAACTATATGCATTTAATGCAGCCCGTGGAACCAGATAATAATTACTATAGTAAGCAGCGACAGAAAGAAATACTGAAAATATAAAAATTGGAAGTAAAGCTCTGACAAGAGAAATACCTGCTCCCTTTATAGCAGTCAATTCAAAATGCTGCCCCAGGTTCCCAAAAGTCATAATTGAAGAGAGTAGTATTGCTAAGGGTAAAGCCATAGGGGTTGTGACATAGGCAAAATTGAGGAATAATTCAGCATAGACGTCCGTTCCAAGGTCTTTGCCTATTATTTGATCCATATAGCGAAGTAATTGCTGAATCAGAAGTATAAACACAACGATACATAGGGTCAAAATAAAAGGACCTATAAAAGCTTTAAAAATAAGCTTGTCAATTTTTTTCATTCAGGCTGGCTTTTTCCAAAATTTAAAAGCAAAAATAATGCCTTATGTGGGGTAATAAAAAGTTTTTTAGAGTTGAATATTATCCACCGACAATTTCTTTGAGAGCTCCTACCATCTGTTCCCACATTTCGAAGAGTTCTTCATTATCAAAATTGCTACTATGATCTGTGATCACTAAAAATGTAGCCTGGGTAAGTTCATTCACTTCCAATTTAAATTCGATATACGACGGCTCTTCATCTTCATCCAAAAACTCATACTTAACATATATGTTAGACCGTTGCCCTGTCAACTTGGCTTTATTCTCCTCTCCATCCCAGGAAAACAGAAAATTCTTATCGCCATCCAGGCTTACATCATCAGCAAACCATTGAGCAAGCCCTCCTGCTGTATTTAAGTATGGATAAAGCATTTTTGGAGATGCATTTATCTCAAAATCAGTGGTAAAGGTATTTTTATTCATTTAGGCTTCTTTTCTTATTTTCCAATTTAGGACAAAAAACATAAAACCAAAACAAAATAAGTTTGAAAAATGCTTGGAGTTATAAAAATATCGTCATTATATTTGCAGCCCATTTGGCGAGATAGCTCAGTTGGTTAGAGCGTCGGATTCATAACCCGGAGGTCGGGGGTTCAAATCCCCCTCTCGCTACTTTTTACTTACCAAACTTCATAATTTTCATTTAATATTACCGATAAAATGCACGGAATTGACCAGATAACTTCAGGAAACTTGCTTGCTTTGATTATCGGGGCTATAGTAGTCGTATCTGTTCTATGGTTCGTTTTTGGTAGAAAGAGAAGACGATGAATAACAGATCTCTGAACACATTTTTCGTGGTAATTTATTGGGTCCTGATCCTTACCTGTCTTTTTACTCTAATGTATAGCTTTAGAATCAACGAAGGACAATTACAATATGTAGGCATTTCCCTGGTAAGCTGGATCATGGCATTCCTTATAAATAGATTTGTTATAAAGAAAAAAGAAAATAACGACCAGGAATAAAAAAAGGCAGCTGATCGCTGCCTTTTTTTTATTTTAGAATTCATTAAATATCACTTGTCAAGTATTTTCTTTAAGTCAGCAGGACTATAATTTACAGACTTTATTGTCTTATTGTCTGATTTTCTAAACACAAGATATCTACCATCTACCTGTTTATAGTAGCATTCTTCATTTTTCTTTTCTTTGTAATAATCCACCGTGCTCTTAGCTTCTTCTTCCGTATCACAGGCCTTACTCATATTTGAACGCTGAACCTCATCAAAAAGCTCTCTGAATTTATCACCGAGACCAAATTCAAGAACAGCTCCTGATAAGACGTATTGCAAGTCGCATAATGCATCGGCAATCTCTACAATATCGTTATCATTAATTGCCTCCTGAAGTTCTTTAAGCTCTTCTGCTAATAAGGCAACTCGAAGATCACAACGACTTTTCTCAGGGATTACGGGATCTTTTTCGATTGGATGCTTAAAAGTTTTATGAAATTCGGCTACTTGATTTAAAGAATCTAATTTTTCCATATCATATAAATAAAAAAAGCCCTCAAATGAGGGCTTCAATAATAAGAAATATTTTCGAATTATTTAAGTTTCTCTACTATCGCTTTGAACGCTTCAGGATGATTCATTGCAAGATCTGCAAGAACCTTTCTGTCAAGCTCGATATCAGACTTCTTTAACTGTCCCATGAAACGGCTGTAAGACATTCCGTGAACACGAGTACCAGCATTGATACGAGCGATCCAAAGCTTTCTGAAATCTCTTTTCTTAGCTTTTCTATCTCGGTAGGCATATGACCAACCTTTTTCGACAGCATTTTTTGCTACTGTCCAAACATTTTTTCTGCGACCCCAATAACCTTTGGCCGACTTGAGCATCTTTTTTCTTCTTGCTCTTGATGCTACGTGATTTACTGATCTAGGCATAAATTTTTGCTTTTTGAATAGTGGTGTTCGCCTCTGCGAAACTTAACTAACCAATACCCGGGTTTAACAATTTAACCAATTATTAGATGTTTAAAAGTTCGCGTACTCTTGGTACGTCAGACTTGTGTACTAAAGCCATTTTAGTAAGGCTACGCTTTTGCTTGGTTTCCTTTTTTGTAAGGATGTGGCTTTTGAAAGCATGCTTTCTTTTGATCTTGCCAGTACCAGTAAGCTTAAACCTTTTCTTAGCTCCAGATGTAGTTTTTACTTTAGGCATTTTACTACTTGTTTATTAATTAAATATTATTTCTTCTTCTGAGCTTTAGGAGAAACAAAAAGTGTCATTCTTTTACCTTCAAGTTTAGGCATTTGCTCTACCTTTCCAATGTCTTCTAAAGCTTGTGCAAATCTAAGGAGTAACAACTCGCCACGTTCCTTAAATACGATCGTCCTACCCACGAAATGAACATAAGCCTTAACCTTTGCTCCTTCCTTAAGGAAGTTTTTTGCGTGGTTTAACTTGAAATTAAAGTCATGATCATCAGTATTAGGACCGAACCTAATCTCCTTTACCACAGTTTTCTGGGCTTTGGCTTTAATTTCTTTTTGTTTCTTTTTTTGCTCGTATTTAAACTTCGAGTAATCAATAATCTTACACACAGGTGGATCTGCTTTTGGAGAAATCTCTACGAGATCTAACCCTTGTTCTTCAGCCATTTTTAAGGCCTTATCAAGTGGATAAACATCTACGTCAACATTATCTCCTACCACACGAACCTGACGTGCTCTGATCTTTGAATTTACTCTGTAAGGCTCTTCAACTCTTCCTCTGAAGGGCCTTCTTCCTCTTTTGGCGATATTAACCTCCTTCTTTTTAGTTAAAAATTATATTCAGGGTGCAAATATCTCAATAAATTACTTGAGTTAAAAGCATTCCCGACAATAAATATATCAAGATTTCAATAATTCCTTACTTTTTACATCATTAATATGCTCAATAAATTCATCTATTGTCATTGAGCCAAGGTCACCTTCACCATGTTTTCTTACAGATATTTTACCTTCCTGAGCTTCTTTTTCTCCGGCTATGATCATATAAGGTATCTTTTTCACTTCAGCATCTCTGATTTTTCTACCGATCTTTTCATCTCTGTGATCGATAAAACCATGAATATCCGCTGCTTGTAATTTCCTGAAAACTTCCTGTCCATAATCGGCGAATTTTTCACTAATCGGTAGAACAGCTATTTGCTCCGGAGCTAACCACAATGGGAAATTACCTCCGCAGTGCTCTATTAAAACTGCTACGAATCTTTCCATTGATCCAAACGGAGCTCTATGGATCATTACCGGTCTGTGTCTGTTGTTATCAGACCCTACATACTCCAATTCAAATCTTTCAGGCAGGTTATAATCAACCTGGATGGTACCAAGCTGCCAGCTTCGACCTAAAGCATCCTTAACCATAAAATCAAGCTTAGGACCATAGAAGGCTGCTTCTCCATACTCAACAATAGTCTTCAACCCTTTTTCGTCTGCAGCTTCCTGTATTTCTCTTTCTGCCCTGTCCCAAACTTCATCACCACCAATATACTTAGCCTTATTTTCAGGGTCTCTCAGTGAAACCTGCGCAGTATAATCTTCAAATCCAAGAGCATTAAAGACATAGAGTACCAGGTCAATTACTTTTATGAATTCTTCTTTTACCTGATCTGGTCTGCAAAAAATATGAGCATCATCCTGAGTAAATCCTCTTACTCTGGTTAACCCGTGTAACTCACCACTTTGTTCATATCTATAAACAGTACCAAATTCCGCATATCTTACCGGAAGATCCTTGTAAGATCTTGGCTTTGACTTATAAATCTCACAGTGGTGTGGGCAATTCATTGGCTTAAGCATGAATTCCTCTCCTTCATGAGGAGTTTGAATGGGCTTAAATGAATCTTCACCATACTTTTCATAATGACCACTTGTAATATATAGCTGCTTATGGCCTATATGCGGAGTAACAACAGGATCATACCCTGCTTTTACCTGTGCTTTTTTCAGAAAGCTTTCTAATCTGTCTCGTAGAACGGCTCCTTTAGGCAGCCATAAAGGTAATCCTAGCCCTACTTTCTCACTAAATGTAAAAAGCTCCAGCTCTTTACCTAGTTTTCTATGGTCTCTCTTTTTAGCTTCTTCAAGGCGTTCTAAGTATTCTTTTAGCTCTTTTTGCTTAGGAAAAGAAATACCATAAATCCTTGTCAGCTGTTTATTATTCTCATCACCTCTCCAATAAGCACCAGCTACATTTAATAATTTAACTGCTTTTACAAATCCGGTATGTGGGATGTGTGGTCCTCTGCACAAATCAGTGAAATTACCCTGAGTGTAGAAAGTTATAGAGCCATCCTCCAGGCCATCTATTAATTCGAGTTTATATTCATCACCTTTTTCCTGATAATATTTTATCGCATTATCCTTAGAGATTTCTTTTCGGTCAAAAACATTCTTTTGTCTTGCCAGCTCCAAAAATTTCTTCTCAACTTTTTCAAGGTCCTGCTCTCCGAATTCTATATCTCCAAAATCAATGTCGTAATAAAATCCATTTTCGATAGGCGGACCAATTCCTAATTTAATACCAGGATACAGGTCTTCCAGAGCTTCGGCCAGAAGGTGAGCTGAAGAATGCCAAAAAGCATACTTCCCTCCTTCATCGTTCCAGGTAAGAAGCTGAACGTCGGCATCTCTATCAATCGCACGGTCTGCATCCCAGATCTCACCATTTACTTTTGCGGCCAGAACGTTTCTAGCCAGGCCTTCACTTATACTTTTAGCAACATCCATACTACTGGATCCTTTGGAAAACTCTTTTACAGTCCCATCAGGCAAAGTGATTTTTATCTGCTCTGTATTACTCATTTTATTAATTATTCAAATCTAAACTTTTTGGTTTCAGCGGCTGGGAAGACAAGCTATCGATTCTCCTTTGCCGTTGTTGCCAGCGCAAATATAAAGCAATTTTTTCTTCAATTGCCTCCTTCCCCGCAATCGCTTCCTCATTATCGGGAAATCTTTCTATGATGTTGTTATAAACTGCCAATGCTTCTTTTGTTCTGCCCAAAATACTCAGAGATTCAGCTTTCGATAAAGATGCTGGTATCCACTGAGCACTAGTTTCAGGTATGCGCTCATAATATTCAATTGAAGAAAGGTACTTCCGTCTTTCCTTCATCCAGTCACCTGCTTGTTTAATAAGCAAAACATTAAATTCACCTCTGTTTTTAAGACTATCCACTTTTGAAAAGAAGAAATCTGCATCTCCTGAGGCAAGTTTTGTTTTAATAAAAAGATAATTTAATTCTTCGTTTTCACTTATTGTTGATTGTGGAAATTGATCGAAATATTTTAAAGCCTCTTCTACCTTTCCTTGCTCAAGACTTATCTGAATTAATTTTAATGGCCCTGAAATAAGTTTGGAATCCATTTTAATGGCCTTATTAAAGTCATTTATCGCTCTCCCGGTATCCCCTTCTACTAAAGCAATTTCTCCACTCAATAAATGAAATTCAGCATTTGCAGGTTGCAGTTTTTTTGCATCTTCAATACTGGTTCTGGCTAAAGAAGGCTTTTCTAATTCTAAATAGTTACTTGCTAGCACTGATCTCAATTCCGGTGAATAAGGAAGTTTATTTTCAGCTTTTAAAGCAAAAAACAATGACCTGGTGACAAAACCCTTTTTGTGTAAAACATCAGCTTTTAATAAATAGTAATTACCATCACTACTATCAAGAGCAAGAGCTTTATCAATTTGCTCTAAAGCATCTGTATATTCTCCACTTGTTCTGAGAGCTTCTGCTTTAAGGTAATAATTTTCGGGATTGTTTGGGTTCAAAGCAATTCTTTCCTCAAGGAATTTTATCTTTTCTTCAGTTTCAGGAAATACATTTTTATCAAACTCCACTAACCGCTCAGAGCTATATTCCCTCTGACATGAGGTTCCTGAAATAATAATCAGGTTAATTAAAACAGTAAAGAATAAAAATTGATTTTTAAGCATAATAATATATAGAATCGAATGTTCTATAAAATAAACTGGAAACTCACTTTAACACCAAATTTATCTACGTTTGGATTATATAAATAGTTGAGTCTGTGATAAAAATCAACTCGAATGAATTTTAATATATTTTCCACGCCATAACCTATCTCAGCATACGGTTTATTTTCTCTAAAGGTACCAAAGGTACTTACTGGCTCTCCTGAAGGAGTGAATTCCGCCATGATATCAAAATTATCCTGCTCTAATGTCCCATAAACAACGTTAGCATTAAATAGGAGTCGCCATTTTAATTTTTTAAGAAGTGGTATCCTATTAAGAATCAACCCTTCAAAGGAATGTGAGTATCTAAATGAAACAAACTGATCACTCACAAACTCGTAGTTATTCATCAGGTTAAAAGCTGCAGTACTATAAAAGAAACTCTCATTACCTAAATGTATTTCCAATAATGGGTAAGGCAATGGATTGAATATTTTCCCTGCAGTAAGCTTGTATCTTGAAGTCCCTAAACTACCCAGTCGCAAATTTTGTGAGACATCAAACCTTAGTTTATGATACTCAAAATCACCACCCAAAAAGTCAGGTATACCATAAGTATATGATAATACAAAAGTTGGCCATTTATATGAACCCAGACTGATCCTTCTATTGCCATCATATACGAACCTTTCATCTTTGGAAAATTTAGTTGTAATCTCTACTTCATTAGTAGTCCATTCTTCTTTTACAACTCCAGGCTCATTACTGTAAATGTTGTAATAGGCAAAATTAAACTCTGGATCAAAATGCTTATATCTAAATGCTATTTGCTGTTCAAAGCTTCTTGAAATTTGCCTGCTGAATTTGAAATTACCGTAACGATGGTAGTAGGGTCTCCTTAAAAATCCAAGTTTATTAAAAGTGTAGAAAACCGGGTTTGAAGAAATTTCATCTTTATCCAGGCCTGTTATTTCTACATCATAACCATACTCTCCCTCCAGAAAGGTCCACCTTTCTTTATTAAAAATATGTCTGACACTGGCGTTATATTTAAATTTTTCATCCTTAAAACCATAAGCTAAGTAGCCTCCCAAGATCCATTTTTCACTAAAATTGGTATTAGTTCTAAATCCTCCCCTCAATCGGAACCCTTCAAGGTCATTAACTCCAATCAAAACAGCATATGGACCAATATCCACTTTGCCTACCTGGTAATAACCTGAAATAGCTGTCTCGACGACATCAATATAAGTTTTAACAATTGGTATATTTCTGATTGTATCAATCATTGAATAGACATTCAATTCAGCATCAGATAAAGGCTCATGCCTGTTTTCTTCCCAGTAATCATCTTCAAAACTTCTGTATTCAGGCTTAAGTTCAATCGCCTGATCATAAAATTTAGGGTCCCTGGGATCATTAACTACCCAGTTTTTATTAGACACATAAAATTTAACCAGCATTCCTGCTGACCCGCTACTCAGTTCATCGACATCTATTGTAACTCGAGTTTTCTTTGGCAGCCAGGCTCCCTCCTTGGAGGGCAGAAGTTCCTGTTGGATTTTGATCTTCTCTATGAAGTTAAGATTAGCCGCTTTACCAATGGTTGCATCAATTTGCTTTAAAGCATAGGTGTCTTTTGTTATCCACATAGTACCCTTATAAGCAACATCCTGAGCCCTCTTTGGTTCAAAATCTATCTGATAACAAAAAAATGAATCCACCATCATGGAATCTATCAGGTAATAATCATAATAACCTTTCCATGAGTCTGCAAGTGGAGAAACTACTTCTTTATCCACTATAGTCATCCAGGAATCATAAAAATTATATTCCTGAAATGAAGTACCTATGAATTGCGAAGTGAAGCTACCATCTGTTACCCCAACACCAGTGATCTTAGTTTTTCTAATCACTTCCTTTTTAATCAATGGATTATTTTTCACATAAAAATCACTGATTGACTCAGATATAAAAACAGGCAATATTGGCTTCCCGTCTTCTCCGGCAATACGATCGAGGCTATCTAGTACGATAGCGATCTCTTGCATAACCTTCTTTTGCCTCAATTTTTCAGAGATCTTGTTAACATCTATTTCGATTTTAGCATATGACTCATATTCATATGCTTCAAGATTTCTTTTATCATTCTTTTCCTTTGCCTCAATTACTTTCCTCATTATTGGATAAGAGGGATCTTCTCCTGCTGTTACAACCACTTCTTCAAGGGCAATCACATCGGGTTGTAACTGAAAATTCAGCTTTCCATTTTCAGGAACTACTTTAGTGCGGGGAATGAATCCAATGTAGCTGGCTTTTATACTATCTGTGGAATTACTGATTTCTAATTCGTAATATCCATCAAAATCAGTAGTCGTCCCTTTGGTTGTACCTGGAATTGAAATATTCGCAAAAGGAATTGGATCTCCGTTTTCAGCATCAATCACTCTTCCCGAAACTGTTGTTTGGGCAAATAAATCCATATTGAAACTGATGCTGAGCATCAATAACAATGGATAAATTATAAAATTGGATTTATTTGTAATCATCAAGCAAGATTAGTAATAAAAAATTTTACTTTCCAATATTTATTGGTTGTCTTTCACCTAAATGTTCAGGTTGAGTGTTCAAAATATAAAGATCTGCATACATAGCAGTTCTGGCAAGGACTTCTCTGCTCCTTACAAAAAAACTTTCCTTTAAAGGTACTTCTTCAGCGGCAAATGCCTGTGCTTTGATATTATATTTTTTACTGATTTGTAACGCACGGTAGGCATGAAATTCCTGAGTTATAATCACAATAGAATCCTGACCAAATATTTTCCTTGCTCTAACCACAGAATCCAGCGTTCTGAATCCTGCGAAATCAAATGTAATGGCCTTATGAGGTACCCCCTTCTCAATCAAAGCCTGATACATATATCTTGGCTCGTTATAGGATTGGTATTTATTATCTCCGCTTACTATCAAATGCTTTACTTTTCCACTGTGATACAAATCCGCGGCTGCCTTTATTCTTTTATTAAAAAATGGATTCTCACCACCCTGAATAAGAAATTTACTCGTACCTAAAACCAATCCTACTTTAGTTTCAGTAAGATCATTTTTTGAAAACACGAGATCTTGTTTATTCATCCAAACAACCATTAAATTGGTTATTAAGATAACAAACAGTGATATCAAGAATGCCCAAAGACTGATTTTAAAGATTTTTTTTATAACAGGGTTTAATTTCATGTTTTAAAAAACTCCTTTTCTAAAAGGTCAGATTTACTATATGACATTTTATACCATTTATATCTGATCTCTTCTTTCTCAGTTTCAGATAGGTAAAAATCAACCTTTCTATTTTTTAGTTTTTGTATACAATCATACAATATTAAAGCACCACTAACTGATAAATTAAAACTTTCAGTGAATCCATACATAGGAATTTTAATACTGAAGTCAGCCATTTCTATAGCCTGATCACTTAGTCCGTGTTTTTCATGCCCCAACAAAAATGCTGTCTTACCATCAGGCTCAA
Organism: Mangrovivirga halotolerans; assembly: GCF_026241165.1. Taxonomy (GTDB): domain Bacteria; phylum Bacteroidota; class Bacteroidia; order Cytophagales; family Cyclobacteriaceae; genus Mangrovivirga; species Mangrovivirga halotolerans. The sequence goes on from NZ_JAPFQN010000005.1 coordinate 670,286, forward strand.
ATTCATTTAATTCGTAGGCTCCTTCATGAGGAGATGTAGCGCAAATTTTATATCCTTTTTCCTTTAAAGAAGTAATACAATATTTAATATTATTTGTATCGCTTTTATCGTAGCGATAGATATCCATCCATTTCGACGCACCTTTTACAATGTTTCTGTTTACAGAAAATTTATTTTCCTGCTCTACAATATGCACATCTTGTAAACCGAGACATTCACATGTCCTTAAAACAGCACTGGCATTTTGAGATTGATAAATATCTTCCAGAACTACAGTTAGGTAACGAGTGCGAAAGTCAAGAATCTCTTCGATTAATGACTTTCGCTTTTCTGTTACAAAATTTGATAAATGATTTAAAAAATCTTTTCTGGAATTAAAATTATCCATTTATGTTAAAACAATCCTAGTTGTTCTTTATCATCATCACTGTCGAAATCGATGGAATCACCCGATGTGTATACATCTCTATCCTTGTTTTTTTCGGTTGATTCCTCGTCCTCTTCTTTCGATTCTGCCTTTGGTTTTTCTTCTTTTGGAGTTATATCCTTAATATCCTTAACTGTTTGAAGAGGGAATTTATTACCTATAGCCTTCCATCCTTTAATATCTATCAGATCCTCCACCTTCAAATCTTCTTCGCTTCTACTTTTCCCGTCCTGATATTTCACATTAATCACAGGCTTAAAAGCTGTCGAAGCGAAAAGTAATTTTGACCCTCGTCCTTCGCTAATAAATAAAAACTTCTTATCGAGAGTACTGGTTTCTATCAAAAACCTTTTAATATAAGTGGTTTTTGATCCACTATCATAATATACTGCAGATACAGGTCTCTCTGGATCAAACTTGGTAATTAACTTTACTTTTCCTGCCTCATAACGATTTGTCAATTCAAAATTTGTCAATTCGTATTCACCGGAATCATAAATCACAAGTATTTTTTCATCTCCATTGAAATTCCCTAAATAATTCCCTTGTTCATCTCTATTTAACCTCCCGACAACATCATCATACCAAATATCTACACCACCTAACGTAGATACTCCTGCTTCCTTAAATTGAATTTTACGAACAGGGTATTTAGTCAGAATATTTCCTCCTGCACCCCGGCCTTTGATGTCGACTTCAGCAAAATCAAAATCAAATACCTTGATCCTGGCTTTGCATCCTGAAGTGAGATAAACAGTGACTTTTTCAGCTTCCCCATTTGGATTAGCAGTAAAATATAAAACTTTGCTGTTAGCATGCCCTTTAGTAAGGTCATATTCTCTGTCACGGGTTATGGCTAGTACCTGGAATCTTTTCACCATTGACCTACCTGATTTACCATCCAGATAAATCATATTGTAGACCATACGTTCGTCATTTTTCTTAAAAACACCTACATAGAGGATATCTTTTCCCACAAAAGTCTTATCAGCAATCTTGGTAACGAGCATTTTACCATCCCTTCTGAATATAATGATGTCATCAATATCAGAACAATCAGTAATAAACTCATCCTTTTTAAGGGCTGTACCAATAAAGCCATCCTTCAAATTAGCATATAACTTCACGTTATTTGCAGCAACAACATGAGCTTGTATCGTTTCGAAAGTAGTGATCTCAGTTTTTCTTTCTTTACCCTTCCCATGCTTCTCCTTGATCCTTTTATAATATTCGATTGCATAATCGATTATATTTTCAAGGTTATATTCAACTTCGGCAAGCTCATCACTGTATTTCTTCATAAGCTCATCAGCCTTGAAGGTATCGAACTTAGAAATACGTTTAATTTTGATCTCTGTAAGCCTGACAATGTCATCCTGAGTGATTTCACGATAAAAATCAGGCTTATATGGATCCAAACCTTTATCAATAGTCTCAAGTACTGCTTCCCAGGTCTCACATTCTTCTATATCTCTATAGATCCTGTTTTCAATAAAGATTTTCTCCAGAGAAGAGAAAAGTAGTTTTTCTTTTAATTCACCTTTTCTAATCTCAAGCTCTTGTCGAAGCAGGTCAACTGTCTGATCAGTATTATGCTTCAGAATATCTGTAACTCCAAGAAAATGTGGCTTATCCTTGATAATCACACAAGCATTAGGAGATATACTTGTTTCACAATCGGTAAAAGCATAAAGAGCATCAATCGTAACATTTGGCGATTGTCCTGAAGCCAGCGAAATGAGGATTTCTACATCCTTTGCTGTGTTATCGGTTACCTGTTTGATCTTAATCTTGCCCTTATCATTCGCTTTAAGGATGCTATCAATTAATGAACTGGTTGTAGTACCAAAAGGAATGTCTTTTATAGCAATAGTCTTTTTATCAACCTCCTCAATTTTAGCTCTGACTTTTATTCTTCCACCCCTAAGCCCATCATTATACTCAGAAAAATCAGCTAGTCCCCCTGTTGGAAAATCCGGATAAACTTTCGGATTCTTTCCCTGCAGAACCTTAATTGAAGCGTCAATTAACTCATTAAAGTTATGAGGCAATATTTTTGTGCTCAGACCAACTGCGATTCCTTCCACTCCCTGGGCCAAAAGCATAGGGAATTTAACAGGAAGTGTTACAGGTTCTTTCTTTCGCCCGTCATAGCTAAGCTGCCAATCTGTTACCTGTGGGTTAAATACAACATCAAGGGCAAATTTTGATAATCTGGCCTCTATATACCTTGGTGCTGCAGCAGAGTCTCCTGTCCTAATATCTCCCCAGTTACCCTGAGTTTCAATCAGGAGATCCTTTTGCCCCATGTTAATAATTGCATCACCAATAGATGCATCACCATGGGGATGATATTGCATTGTCTGACCAATGATATTAGCAACTTTATTAAACCTTCCATCATCCATTTCCTTCATGGAATGCATGATCCTTCTTTGTACAGGTTTAAAACCGTCGTCAATGGCTGGAACAGCTCTTTCAAGAATTACATAGGAAGCATAATCAAGAAACCAATTCTCATACATCCCTCCAACGGGAATAACATCATGAATTTCTTCTTCCTCGTTATTTGAATTATTTTGGTTATTATCTTCTGCCATCTAAATTATGCTTTTTCAATTACACTTTCTTCAGTTTCCAATAAAGGCACTTTGCCTTCTTCTACTACATCCTTTTCTACCCGTAGCTTATCAATGATAAACTCTTGCCTTGCTGGTGTATTGGTACCCATATAAAAAGTCAGCAATTTGTTGATACTCGTTTCTTTATTAATAATGATAGGACTCAACCTTATTTCATCACCAATAAACCCACCAAATTCTTCCGGGGAAATCTCACCTAATCCTTTAAACCTTGTTATCTCCGGCTTATTTCCAAGCTTAGCAATAGCTCCTCTCCGTTCCTCTTCAGAATAACAGTAGATAGTCTCTTTCTTATTTCTAACCCTGAATAATGGAGTTTCAAGTATGTAAACATGCCCGTTTCTTACCAGATCAGGAAAGAACTGAAGGAAGAAAGTCAATAAAAGTAATCGGATATGCATACCATCCACATCCGCATCAGTAGCAATAATTACTTTCCTGTATCTCAGTCCATCTAATCCATCTTCAATGTTCAGAGCATGTTGAAGAAGGTTTAATTCTTCATTTTCATAAACGATCTTCTTTGTTTTACCAAAGCAATTCAATGGCTTGCCCCTTAATGAAAAAACAGCTTGTGTTTGAACATCCCTTGATTTGGTAATCGAACCAGAGGCTGAATCACCCTCAGTAATGAAGATCATCGTCTCATCCTGCTTATTTCCTTTTTTATCATTAAAGTGATTTCGACAATCTCTTAGTTTTTTATTATGAAGATTAGCCTTTTTTGCACGGTCATTAGCTAACTTTTTAATTCCGGCTATATCCTTTCTTTCCCTTTCAGATTGTTGAATTCTTTTTTGCAGAGCTTCAGCTGTGTCGGGATGTTTGTGTAAATAATCATCAAGCACCCTTTTCACAAAGTCATTCACAAATGATCTCATTGTCGGCCCACCAGGTCCAACATGAGTACTTCCCAGTTTTGTTTTGGTTTGCGATTCGAATACAGGTTCCTGTACTCTAACAGCCACTGCAGCAGCAATAGCTTGCCTTACATCTACTGCCTCGTAGTTTTTATTATAAAATTCACGAATAGTTTTTACAATAGCAGACCTGAATTCGGCAAGGTGAGTACCACCCTGAGTAGTAAACTGACCATTTACAAATGAATAGTATTCTTCACCATACTGATTAGCGTGAGTCATGGCAAACTCAATATCCTCACCTTTTAGATGAATAATAGGATATCTATTGGCTTCCTCGTCAGTTTTCTTATCAAGAAGATCGTATAGACCTTTTTCAGAATGATATTTAGTCCCGTTAAAATTTATAGTTAATCCTGCATTCAGGTAACAATAATTCCAAATTTGATTTTCAAGAAATTCAGGGATAAACCGGTAGTTCTTAAAAATAGAGTTGTCCGGAGTAAATCTGATGAAAGTTCCGTTTCTTTCTGAAGTTTTTTCAACAGGTTTATCCTCTTTCAGGTAACCTTGTTCAAAATAAGCCTCTTTCTTTTCACCTTCTCGATAAGAAATAACTCTAAAATTAGAAGAAAGTGCATTAACAGCTTTGGTACCCACACCATTTAATCCCACGGATTTCTGGAAAGCACCTGAATCATACTTTCCACCGGTATTGATCTTTGAAACGCAATCGACTACCTTACCAAGAGGGATACCCCTACCATAATCACGTACTTCTACGTTATGATCGGTGATCTTGATGTGAATGGTTTTACCATTCCCCATCATGTGTTCATCGATTGAGTTATCTACAATTTCTTTTACTAAAACATATATACCGTCATCAAATGAAGAACCATCACCTAATTTACCAATATACATACCAGGTCTAAGCCTGATGTGCTCATTTGGTTCAAGCGATTTGATACTGTCCTCATTATAAACTACTTCACCTTTCGAATTTGCCATTATTGCTTGATTTCAGTTCTTATTCAATCCATAAATATATAAAAGGAAGTGGAATATTTATCAGGATATTAAAATTTAAAAATTACCAGCTCCATACAAAAATATTCAGCAAAACCAACATAAAACATTGGCTAACAAATATTTAAACTGTTTTACTTATTATATGGTTTCATCAAAGAATAGACCATAAATAATATTCCGAATATAATTACCGGGATTCCAAAATATAATAACATCTCACCATTAAAATCTCCTTTAATTGTAGGACTGTTTATAAATCCTACAAATACAACGAAAGAAATCAATAAAATATTAATCCCTATGGCGCTTAGGTACAGTGAACTTAAAAAGTTATTTCTTTTTTGAGTACTCCCTTTTAAAAAGCCAGATTTCACATCTATATTTTTGATAAACTGGGTAGCTGCCAAAAATATTCCTGATGCTACAATAAAAATCCCAAATACAGAATAAAAGAATTCATTTTTAGAAAGGAAAAATTTATTCAGATCTTCATATACACCGATCTCTACCATTCCTTCTAAACCGGCATAGGTATAAAAAAAAGTCACAAAAAATCCGGCAATTGAAAAAAACCAGAGTAAACGCAGTACTTTATCCATCTTATTTATTTTTTGACAAAGGTACAAATATTCATCATTAGTGTGCCACCCAAAAAAGGTTGAATTAAAAGATTTAAACGTACCAGGTTTTGCCTCAGGTAATTTTGAAAATAAATAATATTTTTTTTATTAAATTTAAAGTTGAAAACCCAAACAAACGATGGAACTATCCCCTGTAGTAATCGCTATACCGATATATTTCCTGCTGATAGGAATTGAAATGGTTATTCAGCACGTGAGGAAAATTAAATTATATCGAGTTGGTGATGCCTTAACTAACATTAGCTGTGGAATCACTCAACAGACCACCAATCTTTTTCTGAAAGTTGGAGTATTATTTATATATCACTTCATATATGAAAATTTAAGGATTTTTACGATTGAACCGACATGGTATTCAATGATCATTCTTTTCATTGCGGCTGATTTTTGCTATTACTGGTCTCATCGCATGAGTCATGAAATTAATCTTTTTTGGGGCGGTCATGTAGTTCACCATCAAAGTGAAGATTACAATCTGTCTGTTGCTCTGAGGCAAGGCACTTTTCAAATATTATTTACCGCGCCGTTTTACTGGCCTCTAGCCATACTTGGTTTTGATGTTATAACATTCACCCTGGTTTCTGGTTTAGTAACAGTTTATCAATTCTGGATTCATACTGAGACAATCAATAAAATGGGTTGGTTTGAAAAGGTATTTAATACACCGAGTCACCATAGAGTCCATCATGGACGAAACCCAAAGTATATTGATAAGAATCACGCAGGGGTATTTATTATTTGGGATAAAATGTTCGGTACATTTCAGGAAGAAGAGGAAAGACCTGTATACGGAGTCACTGTACCGACAAATTCATGGAACCCTGTTTGGGTAAATTTGAAGCATTTTAAAGAAATGGCTGCGAACATGAAGGGAATGAAATTCAAGGACAAATTAAAGTTTACATTTAATAAACCTGGGTGGATGCCTTCATATCTTGGTGGTACAAAAGGTATTCCAGAGGTAGATAAAAAAACCTATGTAAAATATGATACCCCGGCACCGGTAATAATAAATCTGTATGCGATATTTCAGTACATAATTGCATTGGTTGTCACTGCACTTTTTCTTTTTAATGAAGGGCAATTTTCTTTATTGGAAAAAATCATCATGAGTACTTTTATTATATGGAGTGTAGTGCATACTGGAATAATTCTCGAAAAAAAGAGATGGTTTTATATTCTTGAACCATTGCGAATTGTTTCCGGAATTGCCTTAAGCTATGTATTTCTTGCAAATATGAATCTAATGTCGGCAGGTTTTATAGCCACAATCTGCGTAGCTTTGATTAGCTTTGTATGGCTATTTAAAATAAGTAAAACACCTTATGAAAAGTCTGCACTCAGTAAATCTGCTGTCTAGCAAGTTATTTATCTTAGTAGGATTGATTTCATTATTCATTTCAGCCTGTGGCTCTGATATAGATCTTCCAAATTTCAATGAGGAAACCTGGATAAACGATATTAAAGGATGTTCAGGTGAAAGATTAGAGATGATTGATGAACTTGAATTAAATAAAGGAATGCTTATTGGTTTAACTACCCATGAATTAAAAAAAGCTCTTGGAAGTCCTGATAACATCGTTTTATATACCCGAAACCAAAAATACTATCATTACTATCTGAATGCAGGTAGCCAATGTCCCGATGTTTCTGAAGATGCAGAGGAAGGACAAAAGCTGATTATTAAAATGAGTGCTTTGGATAAAGTCAGTAATATTGAATTCCCTGTTAATTAGCCAAAATATTCATATTTGCAGCTTCCATGGTTAATCCCGGTCCAAAAGCAGCAGCAAAAGTCCTACCTGTTTTACCTTCAGAGATCATTTTTTTCAATACATAAAAAATGGTAACAGAACTCATATTTCCATGCTTTTCCAAAGTATCGTATGAATGACTTAATTGTTGTAAGCTTATTCCAAATGCTTTCTGAACGGCTTCTAGAATTTTCCTACCCCCGGGATGTATGGCATAATTAGTTGTGGGATGTTTTTCAAAGCATACCGCAAATTTTTCAAGTTGTTCACCTAATAGTTGAGGAACATAGGATGATAACTTCATATTAAATCCTTCATCCCCAATTTCCCAGGCCATATCGTTCATACTTTCAGGTATTGTTTGAGTCTCATAACTATCAATTAATGCCAGTTTATGATTCTTTGAATTAGCTCCTTCTACAACAACCATTGCAGCCCCATCTGCAAAAAGGCTATTCGATAACAGATCATCATGTTTAACAGAATTTTGAAAATGCAGACTGCACATTTCCACGTCAATGATCAGAACTTTTGAATCAGGCATACCTTTACAAATATCACTAGCCATTCTTAATGCAGAAATTCCTGCATAACATCCCATAAAATTAATTGACTGTCTGAATATAGAAGGATCAAGATTTAGGTGATATTGAATATCATAATCTAATCCAGGAGCATACATTCCAGTACAGCTTACGGTAATTAGATGTGTAAATTGGACATTTTTAAACTTTGAATCGCGAACCTTTTTAAGTGATGGTATAAGCCATTCCAAAATAGACTTTCTGTAAAGATCCATCCTTGTTTTAGTAGAAGGAAAAATGATCCTGTCTCCTTCATCTGCAAAAAAATTGACAGACCTGCCACGGTAATAATCTTCAACCACACTTTGTCTGGTTTTAATTCCTGTAGCCCTGTAAAGTACATTAAATGCTCTTTGATTTCTTTCATCGAGGTTTAATGCTTTTCCCAGAACTTGTTTTAGTTGATTTTGCTCTATATTAAATGGAGCTTCGATAAGTTCTAATCCGGTAATGTACATGATATTAATATACAAAAAAGCCCGGTATTGTTTTACCGGGCATTATATTTTTTACTTATAATTTTAATGTTCTATATATCTACTACTGTTTCATCAGCTTCAGGCTCATCTTCATCTTTTACAAAAACTACTAATATAGCGGCCAATGTAAACGAGCATCCTGCTATAATCAATGCATAAATTGCTTGTTCCCCAAAAACATTTTTAATTAACGGACCTCCGAAAATTCCATTTATAATCTGAGGAATCACAATAAAGAAATTGAAAATACCCATGTAAACACCCATTTTCCCAGAGGGAATAGATCCGGCAAGAATTGCATATGGCATTGCCAGAATACTGGCCCAGGCAATTCCGATACCTATCATAGATAAAATCAGATAATCTTCATTGGTTATAAAATACACGGAGAAAAAACCAATTGCTCCACAAATAAGAGATATAGAGTGCGCCATTTTCCGTGATGTAATCTTTGCTAAAAAGGGTAATATGAAAAAAGCATAGATAGCTGAAACTAAATTATAAACGCCAAAAATTATTCCAACCCAATCCCCCGCGTCATTATAAGCTGCAGAACTAGTATCAGAAATCGGTAATCCATAGATATGTTGAGCTATTGCAGGGGTAGTAAATACCCACATGCTAAATAAAGCAAACCATGAGAAAAATTGCACAAGCCCCAATCTCCACATGTTATTTGGGATATTGGCAAAATCTTTAAATATCTGGAAAAATCCGGCTTCCTCCTCCTCGTCGGGTGCTTTACCGTGATACGCTTCATATTCCTCCGGTGAATATTCTTTAACACCAGAAACAGTAATGAGAATTGAAATTATCAGAACTGCAGCTCCTATAAAAAACGAATATATCACATTTAGAGGAACCTCATTTTCGGCAGCAGGCTCATCGATTCCTAAATAATTTTTAAGAATATAAGGAAGTGCTGATCCTATAACTGCGCCTATACCTATTAGGGTGGTCTGTACACTAAACCCAAGTGTTCGCTGATCGGATGGCAACATATCTGCCACTAAAGCCCTGAACGGCTCCATGGCGATATTTATCGATGCATCCATGATCATAAGAAAGCCAGCCCCAACGAACATAGCAGGCATAAACTGAGCAAACTGACCTGCATTAGGCATTAATATCAATGCTATTGATGCTAATATTGCTCCAACAAGAAAATAGGGTTTCCTTCGGCCGACCTTATTCCATGTCCGATCGGAATAATGTCCAACTATTGGCTGCACGATTAACCCGGTTAGTGGTGCTGCCAGCCAAAACCATGATAGATGTTCTACATCTGCTCCAAAAGTCTGTAATATTCGGCTTGCATTAGCATTTTGTAAAGCAAAGCCAAATTGTATTCCTAAAAATCCAAAGCTAAGTAACCAAATGTCCAGAAAACTTAGTTTGGGCATTTTCTTTGTTCCTGTACTCATCGTTAGTTTTCGTTAGTTACAAAAATATAATAAACCCAAGGGTCAAGACTTTGGTCAGCTGCAAGCTCTACTTCTTCTCCTGACATGTATTCTTTTTGAGTACCAACCCATTCTTCAGGTACATTTACTGACTGAGGATCTTTACTGAGATTTAAAATCACAGAAACAGTATTATCATCTTTAGATCTTTTAAATGCAAATACATTCTCATTTCCTAAATCAACAGGTTCAGCTGGTGCGCCGAATTCTCCATTATATAATGCCGGATTTTCCCTTTTCAGTTTCAATAGTTTAGTATAAAAATCTTCGAATTGATAGTTACCCCATTCAATTGTATCTTTAACAAAAAACTCTAACCGTTCATCCAAAGCAGCTTCCTGTCCACTATAAATTAAAGGCATGCCCTGAACTGTAGACATTAACACTGCAAATGTTTTGGTTCCATCACCATATCTTTCGAAAACAGTTCCATTCCAGCTATTTTCATCATGATTAGAAGTGAAATTCATTCGAAAAGCCTCCTCACCATATTTCTCCCTGTCTTCTTTAAGAAAAGGACCAATATCTGAAGCTTTTTTGTCTCCCTCAGCAATCTGATTGGACAAAGCATGAAAGCCCCAGCCGTAAGTCATATGAAAAGCTGAATCATGCATCATCGGAACATCTGATTCAGCAAGCATAAAAAGGTCTTTGATTTTCTGAAGGCTATCAACTGCCGGATTCCAAAATGCCATGGGCACTTCATGTGCTACATCACATCTGAAACCGTCAATATCAGCTTCTTTAATCCACCAGGCCATTTCATCTCTCATAGCCTCATGCAGTTTTTTATTTTCATAGTTGAGATCAGCAACATCTGTCCAATCTGTTCCCATAGGTGGAATTAAATTCCCTTCATCATCCCGATTATAAAAATCAGGATGTTCTTTAGTCCAGTGATGATCAAAAGCAGTGTGGTTAGCCACCCAGTCCAAAATCACGATCATATCCAACTCATGAGCTCTGTCAACTATTTTCCTGAAATCCTCCAAAGTTCCAAAATTCTGATTTACAGCTGTATAATCTCTAATAGAATAATAGCTACCAAGACTACCCTCTTCAGGGCCTTTCCTGTTTTCTATTCCAATTGGCTGAATTGGCATAAACCATAAAATATCCACCCCCATTTCTTTGAGCCTGTCCATATGTGGTAAAAAGGCATTAAATGTTCCTTCAGGAGTATATTGTCGGATATTTACCTCATAAATGGAATAATCTTTTGCTGCCTCAGGATACTTATTCTCTTGAACTTCCTGAGTTACTTCAGATTTTTCCTCTGTTTTTTCCTGCCCACAGGAAATAATCCCAAAAGAGGTTAGTAGAAAAAATAATAGCAAGGCTATTTTACTTCGTTCTTTCATGTTATTCAGGTTATTTATTTAGGTTATAAATTATTCAGATATTTTGATAAAGAAAATCACCATTTTACTCTTATTTCACCTTCTACATTCTCAAACTCCACAAACGGCAAGTCATCAGCATGCAAACCATCATCCTCATTATTATAGAAAGGATCAAAGTTTGAAATTTTGCTTATAAACCGATATTGTTCAATCTTATTTAAAGATTTCCCTGATCCATTAATGGATATATTATCAATTTCAAATCCATGAAAAATCAATTGAATCTTTTTAAATGAACTCTCCATTTTTCCTTCAGGAATATTAAATAGCAACTCATTTTTAGCAGGGTCATATGAGATTCTTCTTTGATAATATTTCTCATCTTTATATTCAAATGAAATATTATCATCTTCAAAGTGAACAAAATCATATTTGCTGCCAATATTGCCATGGTAAAGGTGGATTTTAAGAGTTCCATCATGATCCTCATTGGTGTTTTGAACAAGGGATTGTTCAGTAAAAAATGAGCCTCCACGAGCAAACAAAGGATACTTTGCTATTTCATATTCAAGTATTGATGTATTTTGACCCTGAACTTTTCTATCAGTAAAAATATCATACCACTCCCCTTCCGGAAAATAAATCTTTACAAAGTCCGTATCTGAACGCATTGGTGCTACCATTATCGAATCGCCAAACAAGTATTGATTCTCAAATGCTCCATCATAAATTTGAGAATCGCCTGGCCAGTAATAAGCCATACTTCTAACTAGTGGCATCCCGTCTTTATGTGCTTGCCAAAAAAGAGAATAGATATAGGGCATCAATTTATATCTTAATTCGATAAAATTTCTAGATACATCTTCCACTTCTTCACCAAATGACCAGGGTTCAGCATCGGTAGAATTAACCATTGTATGACCTCTGAAAAATGGTGTAAATGCAGATTGAGCAATCCATCTTGCAAAAAGTTTCCCTGTTGTTTCGCCAACAAAACCACCGGCATCATTTCCGGCAAACGCCATACCACATAACCCCATCCCCACAAGCATACGCGCACCCAGCAACATATGATCATCTGTAGAAACATTATCTCCAGTCCAAACTGCAGCAAAGCGCTGAATACCAGCATAAGCAGACCGTGTCAAAACAAATGGTCTTTCGTTTGGCTTATTCTTAATAATTCCTTCAGCGGTAGACCTTGCCATTTGCATACCATACACATTCCTTGCTTTTTTGTGACTGGTCTTATCACCATCATAGTCATTGATAATAAGATCAGGTGTGGATTGTCCCCATGATGCTATTTCATTCATGTCATTCCAGATACCTGTTATATCCAGATCGGTATAGTAGCCTATTTTATCTTTCCACCAATCCCGAACTTCAGGATTAGTGAAATCAGGGAAATTACTCCATCCAGGCCAAACCTGAGCAGTAAAATCCTCACCATCGGGATATTTCATAAAATATCCTTTATCCCTTCCTTCTTCATACGCATCATAGCCTTCTTCCACCTTGATTCCCGGGTCAACGATCACCACCGACCTGAACCCATCTTCTTTCAGGTCACTAATTAATTTCTTCGGATTGGGAAACCGTTCATTATGAAAGGTAAAGACTTTGTAATCTTCCATATAGTGGATATCAAAATATAAGACATCCGCCGGTATCTTTTTATCTCTGAAAGTCCTGGCTAAATTCCTTATCTCATGTTCAGGATAATAACTATATCTGCATTGCTGGTATCCTAAAGACCATTTCGGAGGCAATGCCTGTGTACCAGTCAACCTACAGTAAGCTTGAGTAATCTCAGCAAGATTATCACCTAAAATATAATAAATATTTAAAGGTCCATCTTCAACCGTTATTGAGGTAAATCGATCATTACTCGCTCCGAAATTAAACAAGGATTTATAAGTAGAATCAAGAAAAACCCCATAAAAACCATCTTGATTAATTCCGATATAAAAAGGAGTTGTACAATACATCGGGTCATCATCAGGGGAATAAGCAAACTGATCAGTGTTCCAATTCACATATGCTCTTCCTCTTTTATTTAGAGGTCCTGTTTTTTCTCCTAATCCAAGAAATTTTTCATCCTCCTTTAATCTTTTGTAAACAGTCAATTCATTTCCGATAAAACGGGTACCTAGCGAATCATCTTTTAGTAAAGATTTTCCATTTTGATCCAGCAAATCTATCAGGAACTGATCTTTATTAATTTTCAGATGACCTTTAGTTGTGGAAATGCTGATTTCATTTTTCAGATCATCAATATTTATCTCTCTATTAATTCTGGCAGGGTCAGTAATCGCATATGAAAAGTCCCTTTCTTCCTTGATCCTTATACTAATTCTAAAGACCTGTTCATCGAATGAACTTATTTCAGCACTCCCATTAGTTAGTTTAAGGGATACTTTTGAATCATTTAATTCAACCTTTTCAACAGAACCTATCGACTCACTCAGACGGGACATAATAATCTTGTTTTAATGTGTGCTTTTAGCATTAAGATAGCTTAAAAAAAAGCCATAACGCACAAATAAACAACAAAAATTATTAGTATAAATACTTTATAAAAACAACAAAACCCATCAAAATCAAAGTTTTGACGGGTTTAAATCGTTTGAAATATTCTTTTATTGATGCTATTTTTTTTGAGTAGATTCTCTTGAGATCACATTAGTTTTAAGCACAATATTTTCTTTTTCTACCTCCTCACCTTTAGCAGCTTCTAGTGCTTTGAACATTAGCCTTGCTGCTTCTGCACCCATTTCATAACCGGGTTGAGAAATAGAAGATAAGGCAGGCTCAACCAGAGAAGCTAATTGCCAGTCACTAAATCCGATCACTCCGATATCCTGCGGGACTCTTAAGCCAGAATCTTTAATTGCTTTTAAAGCACCTATTGCAGCAGGATCATTTGCAGCGAATACTGCATCAGGTTTGTCTCGTAAATCTAAAAGTGGTTTTGTTTTTTGATATCCCTCCTCGATAGTACCATTGGCACATTCGATGACATAGTCTCTTCTGTAATCCAATCCATAATCTTTTAAAGCTTGTTGATAACCGGCATAACGGCTTTTTGATAATGTAAGATTTAAAGGGCCTGCCAAATGAGCAATTTTTTTATAGCCCTGTTTAGCTAAATGTTCTGTAGCCTGATAACCACCTTCGTAATCGTCTATCACTACGGAGCTGACATCAAAATCATCAGATTTTCTGTCAAAAAATACCAGAGGAGTTCCTCCATCAGTAACTTTCCGTAAATGGTCATAAGTTTTAGTCTCTTTACTTAGAGAAACAAGCAATCCATCTACCCTACTTGCTAATAATGCCTGAACGCTTTTTTCTTCCCTTTCCTGCAATTCGTTAGTCTGGCAGACCATTACATTATACCCTTTGTCATAAGCAATATCTTCTATTCCACTTATTACATTTGAAAAGAAAAAATGCACGATTTGCGGAACTACAACGCCAATTGTATTCGTTTTTCTGCTTCTCAGACTCAGAGCAATCGCATTGGGCTGATAATTATATTTTTTTGCAAGATCAGAAACTGCCTTTTTAGTATCCTTTGAAATATCAGGATGGTCTTTTAACGCTCTGGATACTGTCGAAGGCGAAATATTTAACTCCCTAGCAATATCTTTTATTGTTACCTGATGTGAATTTCCCATGTCCATTAATTTACATATGAATATATCTTTTGATCAATAAACATGCCTGATGATAAAATCAATCATAGATACAAAATTCATAAACAAACTGTAAAAATTAAAAAAGTACTATTTATATATTAATAAAATTTTATCGTTCCTTAAGATAATATGTTTACTTGAAAAACAAGTAAAAAGAGACAAAAAGATTTTAAACCAATTTTACGCAAACGATTGAAATAATACTATAATTAATCATTATCCGAAAGCCATTAAAAATTATGTATAATGATATTCTTTTGATTAAATTATAAATATTCAACCACTATACAAGTAGTGTCAATACATTTAAAACCTAAATAAAAATATTGCTAAAATACAATTTTTAATCAAACCTAGATAGACATAAAAACATGAAAAACTTTTACTCTCTATTATTAATATTTTTTGTATATTTTTCATCTATGGGTCAGGATGGTGTTGATATCCAGCCCACGATATCACCCGCAAGCTTTTCATTTTCAACTGAGATAACTATCACTTATGATGTTACAGGAACGAGTTTGGAAAACTTAAATGATGCTTATTTATGGATGTGGCTTCCTTCTACAACTAGTGCGACTGATGCAGCTTTTAATAAAAATCCTGCCGATAGTGATCCTACATCAACGGCTGCTGCCAAGTTTACTAAAATTTCTGAAGGAGGGACAACCACTTTTTCCTTAACCCTAAAGCCTTCTGATCACTTTGCTTCTATTCCTGATGGTCAAACAGAAATAGGGATGTTGCTAAAGGGAAATGATTGGTCTGATGGAAAAACTGTTGATTATGTTGCTGAAACTGGTTTTGCTTTGACAATAAATAATCCAGTGACAAATTATTTGTTCGTAAATGAAGGAGAAACTATTATTTTCGATGGTGGTGTTAATGAGCAATCAACTGTAAGATTTTTAGCTAATGGTGTTGAAATTAATTCTTTATCAACATCAGGAGCTTTCTCTTTTGATTATACTTTTAATGACACAAATATAAATCTAATACAAATTGAAGCTAATAATGGAAGTGAAACAATAACATATGATATAGATGTTATTTTTAAGGGCGTCCAACCATCAGCTCCTCGCCCAGCTGGAATCATTCCAGGCATTAATTATCATGATGGTGATGACACCAAGGTTACCCTATGTCTATTTGCACCTGGTAAAAGTAATGTTTTTCTATATGGTGAATGGAATGACTGGACTATCTCTTCGGCTACTCAAATGACAAAAGATGGTGACTACTTTTGGTTAGAAATAAATGGATTAACACCAGGACAGGAATATGCATTTCAATATCTGGTAGATGGAACTACATTTATTGCAGATCCGTTTGCTGATAAAATATTAGATCCAGACGACCGATATATACCGTCTGAAACTTACCCTAACCTTAAGCCATTTCCTTCAGAAGCAGCTCATGATAAATGGTATTACAACAGATTTTCTGTTCTTCAAACTGCTCAGCAAGAATTTGTTTGGCAAAACGACAGTTACCAAAAACCGGAAAAAGAAAATTTAATTGTTTACGAATTATTAATCAGAGATTTTTTCGAAGGGGATCAAAACAAAAATTATCAGACATTAATTGATACCTTAGGTTATTTCAAATCAATGGGTGTTAATACAATTGAATTGATGCCTGTAATGGAATTTGCCGGAAATAACAGTTGGGGTTATAATCCTACATTTTTCTTTGCTGTTGATAAGTTTTATGGAACAAAAAATAAACTAAAAGAATTTATCGATACAGCCCATGGTATGGGGATAGCAGTTGTATTGGATATGGTATTAAATCACGCCGACGTACCATTTCCATATGCAACGATGTGGTTTGATTTTGAGAGCGACCCAAATAATATTAAACCTACTCCAGACAACCCGTATTTCAATGTTGAGGCTCCTCACCCGTTTAGTGTCTTCTTTGATTTTGATCATTCATCTCCATATACCCAGGCCCTGGTAGATACGATCAATACCTATTGGGTGAATGAATATCATTTTGACGGATTCAGGTTTGACCTGAGTAAAGGATTTTCTCAGAGAACGACTAATGGAAATGTAGGATTTTGGAGTTCATATGATTCTGAAAGGGTTGGTTATCTGAAAAGAATGGCTGATGTCATATGGTCTAATGATCCTTCAACCTACGTTATACTAGAGCATTTTGCTGACAATAATGAAGAAAAAGAACTTTCTAATTACGGAATGATGCTTTGGGGAAATATGCATGGAGCCTATAAAGAAACAATTTTAGGATATCATGATAATAATAAATCAAACATTTCCGGTGGATTGGCTGAATCCAGAGGTTGGAACAACAATCACCTTGTTACTTATATGGAGAGCCATGATGAAGAAAGACAAATGGTTGAAGCTTTAAATTATGGTAATAGCTCCGGTTCATATAATATTCAAAATGAAGAAATAGCTCTCGATAGAGTAAAAGCTGCATCACCATTTTTATTTCTACCTCCGGGTCCTAAAATGTTTTGGCAGTTTGGTGAACTTGGATATGATGTCAGTATTAATTTTGATGGAAGGACTTCTCCAAAACCAGTATTATGGGAATACTATGATGAACAAAACCGAAAAGAAGTATACAATACCTTCAGTCAGGTTATTCAGTTGAAAAATATTATCAATGCGCAAAGTTGGAATCCAGATGCTTTCACAGCTTCATTGACTTCATCGATTAAATCCTTTAAATATTTATCAGATAATCTAAATATAGTTGTATTTGGTAATTTTGGAGTTTCTGAAGGCACCATCACAATCTCCCTCCCAAAAACAGGTGAATGGTATTCTGTCCTGGCAGAAGAGTCAATTAATTTTGATAACACAACCATAAACCTTGATCTAGCTCCGGGAGAGTTTCATATTTTAACTGATAATCAAAATTTACCAATTGAAAGTATTGGACCAACAGGAGCTCCATCAATAGTGAATAATATTTTGGCTGTTGATGATGATCTTGAGAGTGGGAATCTAATCATCTATCCAAATCCAACAAATAACACAATTACAGTTAGCGGGATAGATAATTCAGAGATAAAATCGATCAATATCACTAATAGCTTAGGACAAATCCTCAAAATTATTGATATTAGCAACGCAAATGTTTCCCCTACTATTGATCTTACAGAGTTTACTCCGGGGATCTACCTCGTACATTTCATAGGTAAAGAAAAAACAACAACCCAAAGAGTTATTAAAAATTAAATAATAAAAAAAGATTATGTCTGAAGTAAAGAAAACCTTAAGAAGCGGTGTTCTTTGGGGAGAAGAAGTTAAAGAGTTACTAGCACATGCTAATGCAAATAATTATGCTCTCCCTGCAGTAAATGTAATTGGAACAGATAGCATTAATGCAGTTCTCGAAACTGCAAGAGATGTTAATAGCCCTGTTATCATTCAATTTTCAAATGGTGGAGCTGCCTTTTATGCCGGTAAGGGATTAAGTAATGAAAATCAAAAAGCAGCCATTGCCGGGGCAGTTAGCGGAGCTCATCATGTGCACCAGATGGCTAAGCATTACGGAGTTTCTGTTATTCTTCACACAGACCATGCTGCAAAAAAACTATTAACATGGATCGACGGTCTTTTAGATGCTGGTGAGGAATATTACAAACAACATGGCCAGCCATTATTCAGCAGTCATATGATCGACTTATCTGAAGAACCCCTCGATGAAAATATTGCCATAAGTAAGCAATATCTGGAAAGAATGGATAAGCTGGGTATGACACTTGAAATTGAACTGGGTGTCACAGGTGGTGAAGAAGACGGCGTTGATAATACAAATATTGACAGCTCTAAGCTTTATACTCAGCCTGAAGAGGTTGCTTATGCTTATGAAGAGTTATTAAAAATCAGCCCTAACTTTACTGTTGCAGCTGCTTTTGGTAATGTTCATGGCGTTTATAAGCCAGGTAACGTAGAATTAACTCCTGAAATTCTTAAAAACTCTCAGGAATATATTCAGGAAAAATTCAATACTGAACCTAACCCGGTGAATTTCGTTTTCCATGGCGGATCTGGTTCTGAACCTGAAAAAATAACTGAAGCAATCGGTTATGGAGCCATTAAAATGAATATTGATACAGATCTTCAATGGGCTTTTTGGGACGGTATAAAGAACTACTATAAAGAAAATGAAGGATATCTCCAGGCACAAATTGGAAATCCTGATGGTGATGATAAACCAAACAAAAAGTATTATGATCCGAGAGTCTGGCTTCGCAAAGGAGAAGATTCCTTCAAAAAACGATTAGCTCAGGCATTTGAAGACTTAAATGCAAATAATAGAAATTTTTAAATATCATTTGAGGCTCTTATTAAAAGAGCCTCTTTTTTTATTATAATCATGAAAAACATCTTATTACTAACAGCATTTATTTTTCCGCTAGTTTTATTTTCCCAACCTGATATAAAAAAAACAGAGCCGCTGCACTGGTTTATTGGAATGGAAGAACCAACCTTCCAGTTAATGATATATGGTAAAGATATTGCCGATTCAAAAGTAATAATTAAAGATGATGGTGTTTTCCTTAAAAGAAAAATTACCACAGCAAATGAAAATTATATATTCCTTTATCTGGAAATTAATAATAATAGAAAAGAGGGACCTGTTAATATCTCGTTTTCTAAAAATGGAAAGACAACTGAGATAGAATATCAATTATATAAAAAAGAAAAGCACCATAATATAAATCAGATTTCACCTTCAGATGTGATGTATTTATTAATGCCAGATAGATTTGCTGATGGTGATCCGGAAACAAACAACATTGAAGGCTATCTTGAAAAAAGTAACAGAGAAAATCCTGGTGGAAAACACGGAGGTGATATCCAGGGGGTAATCGATCATCTAGACTATCTTGAGGAGCTTGGAATTACCACGGTTTGGCTTAACCCCGTTCAGGAAAATAATATGGAGTCTTATAGTTATCATGGATACTCTATAACTGATTATTATCACATCGATAAAAGACTGGGAAGCAACAACTTATACAAACAATTCGTTGAAAAATCCCATGAAAAAGGCTTAAAAGTAATAATGGACCTGATTTTTAATCATATCGGATCAAATCATTATTGGATGAAAGACCTGCCAACTGAAAATTGGATCCATCAATGGCCGGAATTTACACAAACCAATTATACAGGCTCTGTTGTTTCTGATCCATATGCTTCAAATTATGATTATAAAAAAATGGTTAATGGTTGGTTTGTTAAAACAATGCCGGATCTTAATCAGGATAATGAACTATTAGCTGATTACCTCATACAAACAAGTTTATGGTGGATAGAATATGCTAAAATTGACGGCATCAGAATGGATACTTACCCCTATCCAGATAAAGTAATGATGGCTAACTGGGTTGAAAGAGTTAAAAAGGAATATCCAGGATTTTTTATTGTTGGAGAAACCTGGTTGAATAATGCGTCCTTTGAATCTTACTGGTCGAGAAAACCGAATTCAAGTGATAGTGAGTACAATTCCAAACTACCTAGTATTTCAGACTTTCCAGTGTGTTTCGCAATACAAGAAGCCTTTAAACCTGAGGGAAGTGTATATAGCATATATGAAGTCATGGCAAAAGATTTTATATACACTGACCCTTTCATGCATAAAATCTTTGTAGACAATCATGATATGGATCGAATTTTTCATGTTCTTGATAATGATTTTGAAAAATTCAAACTTTCATTAACCGTTTTATTAACAACAAGGGGAATACCACAAATACTATATGGTACAGAAATATTAATGGATGGTCATGGAGACCATGGTGTATTAAGAGAAGACTTTCCAGGAGGCTGGAAAAATGACAAGGTCAATATCTTTACAGGTAAAAATGTTTCCGACAGCCAAAATGAATCACTTGACTTCATGAAGAAAATTCTCAATTGGAGAAAAAATTCAGAGGCTATTGCCAGAGGAAGTTTAAAGCACTATATCCCAGAAAATGAAATTTATTTTTATGAAAGGAGAAGTGATAATGATAAAGTAGTGGTCATAATAAATAATAATGATAGTGAACAAACGCTCGATCTTTCCAGATTTAGTGAATCAGTTAAAGAAGGAGAAAAAGCCAAAGAGATAATCTCAGGTCAAAGTTTAATTGTTGAAGATAAAATCACCTTAAATCCAAACCAGGCTCTAATTCTTGATTTTTAATGAGCTAAATGACTGATAAATAACCAATTGAATAACCATATGGCAAAAGGTAATATTTGAAATATGGAAATAATTTATTATATTATTTATCTACACCAATAGTTACTGCCATGCAATTTCACCCAAATGAACTCATGATCATCTATGATTCGGCAACGAATAGCGGTAAGCAAACAAAAGCATATGCTTATTCAGTGTCTAATCATGTTAATGATGTCGATTACAATCGCACTCGGGTCAGTAAGCTTATGTGGAAGGAAATTATTAACATGCTTAATATTCCTCCAAAAAGATTACTGAACAAAGCTGATCCTAAATATCAGGAAAAGGTCAGAGGACATGCATATACAATGGAAGGTTGGTTAAATGTATTATACAACAATCCTGACTTAATCAGAGCTCCTATTGTCATAAGAAATAAAAAAGCAGTCCTTTGCGAAAAACCTTCTGATATTTTTAAATTAGCTTAATCTATCAACCAAAATTAAAAAGCTTTTATCCAATGTTCTTTTCGAAGAGCATTGGATTTTTTAATTTCAGGGCCACAAACTCAATAAACAGACATTAAAATGAAAAATATCTCAGTTATTGGTTCAGGCACCATGGGTAATGGTATCGCGCACGTATTTGCACAAAGTAACTTTGCCGTAAATCTTGTTGATATCAATGAAAAAGCATTGGAAAAAGCGAAGGCTACAATTACTAAAAATCTTGATCGTCAAATAAAAAAAGAATTGATCGATGAAGATGCTAAAAACTCTACTCTTTCAAATATTACTTTTACTACTTCTATGGAAGATGGAGTTAAAAATGCTGACCTGGTTGTAGAGGCTGCTACAGAAAACGTAGATATCAAACTGGATATTTTCAGAGAACTGGACAAGCTAACTCCAGCTGATTGTATCTTATCGACAAATACTTCTTCCATAAGCATAACTAAAATTGGTGCCGTTACGGAAAGACCAGATAAAGTTATCGGTATGCATTTTATGAATCCGGTTCCTGTTATGAAATTAGTTGAAGTAATCAGGGGATATGCCACTTCAGATGAAGTTACCAATACTATAATGAAACTTTCTAAAGATGTTGGTAAAGTTCCGGTAGAAGTAAATGATTATCCGGGCTTTGTTGCAAATAGGATATTAATGCCAATGATAAACGAGGCTATATATTCTCTATTTGAAGGAGTAGCAGGAGTTGAGGAAATTGACACTGTGATGAAACTTGGAATGGCTCACCCGATGGGGCCCTTACAATTAGCCGATTTTATTGGTCTCGATGTTTGTCTTTCAATATTAAGGGTATTGCATGATGGCCTTGGGAACCCTAAATATGCTCCTTGCCCATTATTAGTAAACATGGTACAAGCCGGCAAATTAGGTGTTAAATCAGGAGAAGGATTTTATTCCTATTCACATGGAACTAAAGATCTTATCGTTTCAGATAATTTCAAAAAATAAAAAAAGGGAGCTTTCGAGCTCCCTTTTTTCTTACTTTAAATAAGAATTATTTACAATAACTATTAATCGAATTTTGTGCTACATCAATACCCATTGACAGAGCCTTTTGAAGATCTGCACATCCACTAGATTTTTTATTACCCCCAATATAAGCTAAACCTCTATAGTAGTATGCTTCGGCCATATCGGGCTTAATTTTTATAGCATTTGAAAGATCTGTAATCGCTTGTGTAAATTCACTCATCTGAAAATTAACCTTCCCTCTAAGTGCATATACATTGGGATTTTCAGGACTGATTTTCATTGATTCAGTCAGTATTATTTCTGCAGAAGGATAGTCTTTGTTTTTATAAAATAACGAGGCTAGGCCTAATCTGCTATTCATATGCCTGTCATCAATTTTAAGTACCTTTTCATAATCAGCAATTGCTTTATCATATTGCCCTAGTTCTTCATAGCTCCTACCCCTGTTATAAATAACAATCTCATTATTAGGATAGGTTTCCAAATATTCAGAATAAGCCTCAACTGCCTCTTCGTATTTACCTTGTTTGTATAATTGATCTCCCTTGTCAGAAAGGTCGCTTCCACAAGAGACTGCGAAGACCAATATTAATACCGTCAAATAAAGACGTAATTTCAACATAAATTTTCCTTTTAATTGTATAATAAATTGAAAGCAATGATAGACTAAAACCACAAAACTTAACGAAAGGCAAAGTTAAATAATTAATAGCTATTCAACACGGATAAGGATTATTCATGATTTTATCTCTTAAACAAAAAATGAACATTATATTTGCCAAAAATTTAAAAAAAAGTAAATATATCTATGAAGCCAGATTTTATAGAAGAACTACGATGGAGAGGAATGGTGCACGATATGACTCCGGGCACTGAGGAACAACTTAAAAAAGAATTAACGGCAGGATATATTGGTTTTGATCCTACTGCAAAGTCACTTCACATCGGAAACCTGGCAACGATCATGTTATTGGTTCATTTTCAAAGAGCTGGACATAAACCTGTTGCTTTAGTTGGAGGCGCAACTGGTATGATTGGAGATCCTTCTTTCAAAGCTTCTGAAAGGAAATTACTCGACGAAGAAACCTTGCGTGAAAATCAATCAGGAATCAAAATACAATTGGAGCAATTTCTTGATTTTGATAGTGGTGAAAATTCTGCAGTTGTATTAAATAATTATGATTGGTTTAAGGATTTCGGTTTTCTGGAATTTTTGAGAGACAACGGGAAACATATTTCTGTTAATTACATGCTAGCAAAAGATAGTGTCAAAAAAAGGCTTGAAACTGGTATTTCATTTACCGAGTTCACATATCAATTGCTTCAGGGATACGACTTTTACCATTTATACGCCAATCACAATGTAAAGATCCAAATGGGAGGATCCGATCAATGGGGTAATATTACAACTGGAACTGAGTACATTCGCAGAAAGGCCCAGGGAGAAGCTTATGCACTTACAGCTCCTTTGGTAACCAAAGCAGATGGATCAAAATTTGGAAAGTCTGAGGGCGGAAATATCTGGCTTGACCCTGATATGACTTCACCTTACCAGTTTTATCAATTCTGGCTGAACTGTTCAGATGAAGACAGTAAGAAGCTTATCAGAGTATTTACGCTAAAAACAAAGGAGGAAATTGAAACTCTTGAAAAGCAACATGAAGAAGCACCACATATGCGTACTCTTCAAAATGCCCTGGCTGACGATATTACCAAAATGGTTCATGGTGAAGAAGAACTTGAAACCGCTAAAAAAGCTTCAAAAATACTTTTCGATAAAAAAGCTACTATTTCAGATTTCGATTCCTTAGGTGAAAAAACTTTATTACAAGTTTTTGAAACAGTACCCCAAAAAGAAATCAGTTCTCCTGGTGAGATCAGTTATGTAGATTTTCTGGGTGAACACATTGGAGATTTGATCTTCAAAAGTAAAGGAGAAGCCCGAAGAATGATTAAAGAAGGTGGTATTTCTATAAATAAAGAAAAGATCACGGATGGAAATGCACTTCTTGAAATTGACCCGCTAGCTGAAAAATATTATCTGATACAAAAAGGAAGAAAAAATTACTTTTTTGTAAAAATCATTTAATTAAAATAAATCATTTTCTATTAGGCACCATGGCTATAAACTTGGTGCCTTTTTTAATTGTTGACTCTACGAATATTTTTCCCCTCAATTTTTCGATAGTCTCTTTTACAATATAAAGGCCTATTCCCGAACCGAATGATGTGTCGTGAGCCCTGAAAAACATATCAAAAATTTTACCTAAATACTTTTCACTGATTCCAATACCATTGTCTTCTATTTCAAATATTGCATAACTCGGATCTGCAGATACACTTATATTAACATAGGGTCTTTCTTTGTTAAAGTCAGCATATTTGAAAGAATTTGAAATAAGATTTGACAGAATAATTGATAACCTTTTCGAATCACAAAATATCTCTGATATATTATTTTCAATGATAACATTAACTTTAATTCTATCATCCGGATTTCCATAGATCAAATTATCAAGAATTTCTGTAATAAAATCCCCTGGATCAATTCTTTCAATTTTCTCAGGAATCTCCTTATTTCGGGAAAAATCAATGATATCTTTTATAAATCCATCTTGTTTGAAAATGCTCTTTTTCATTAATTCTAAATATTGCTCTAGATTTTCTTTATCTTTTTCAGCAATATTAATTAGACCTAAAAGTGAGGTTAAGGGAGCTCTAAGATCATGGCTGGCACTATAAACAAATCTATCTAACTGAGAATTGATTTTCTTTAATTCTTCATTTTTCTTTTTGAGGTTAGTTTGGGCTATTTTCCGATCAGTAATATCTCTTATTGCACCATTTAAATATTGTCTGCCATCTTCTCCAACCATTTTACTGATACTAGTTAACCCCCAAAATCCAGATCCATCTTCTCTTAAGAAAAAAATTTCCCTGTTTCTAACCATCCCCTTTTCTTCAACTTCTCTTATTATTTCGTTTCTATCTGTTTTATTTCTATACAGATTTTGGGGATTGATTTGATCCAGATTTATGTTTTCATCTAATCCAAAAAGATTTAGAAATGCCTTATTAGCATATATGACTTTTTCATCTACAGTACTTCTGTAAATTGCATCATGAATATTTTCGTTTACTGATTTTAATAAATCCTGGTTTGCCCTGGCTTTTTCTTCTGCTTCTTTTCTTAAGGAAATATCGACAATTGCTCCATCAATAATCCATTCATCATTAGCATTTTTATTTACAGTACAATTAAGTAACCCCCACCATTTAGTACCATCTCTTCTTACAAATTCAGCCTCTGCACTTTTTATATATCCCCTATTTCTTGCTTGTATTAAAATCGATTTTCTTCTATCTCCATTAAGGTAATAATCATTCAACTCGCTTTCAGATGTTGTCAAAGCTTCATCAAGATCTTTAAATCCGAAAAGGTCTAAAAAAGCTTTATTTGCGTACACAAGTCCTTTCCCTTTAATACACCTATATATAGCTTCTTTAAGGTTTTCATTAACTGATTCCAATAATGACTCCTGGTCCTTACTTTTTTGATATGTCATTAAATAATCAGTAACATCTTCCAAAACATAAATATGAGACCGAACCCCATTATCAGAGCTTCTAACTTTTGATTTCTTTAGTGATATATAGATTTCCTTATGTTTAATATTAGATAAGCTTACAATCCTGGAGTTTGAATTATTTCTATGAATTGGATCTATTTTGGTTAATGGAGGTATTTCTGAAAAAATTGATTCAATAGGTCGACCTACCAGATCAGCTTCAGTAAAGTCAGACAGCTTTTGAAAGGTTTTATTAACTCGTAAAATTATATCGGAAGGACTAGTTACTATAATTCCGTAACCGACATTATTGAAAAGAATTTGCAATTTCTCTTTACTATCCTTGAGAGAGAATTCCGATTTCAATTGCCTTGTTATATCTCTTAATAAAACAGTGAAATAACCTTTATTGTCCAAATAATGGTAATGAACCGACGCTTCAACTGTTATTTTTGAATGTTTAGATTTAAGGGTGCAACGTTTAATATAATTCTCACCGCTATTTGACAATTCCTTAATAGTTTTTACCCAGACACTAAAGCCCCCATCACTTATCGGATATAAATCAGGTAAAATTTCTATTATCTCCTTTGATAAAAGATCTTGTTGAGAAAGCTCAGTTAGATCAATTGTAGCATTATTAAGGTCAATTATTTTTCTTGATTGCAAATCAACAACTAAGATTGATTCACCGAATTGTCTCATCATTTGAAAGTACTGTAAACTCCGCAAATGACTTTCAGTAAGATCATCAAAATTCAAAATTAAAAACTCCTTATCCTCTATTATATAAGATTCAAGGACCTTGATATTACCCCATTTCACCCCACCTTTAGAAGTTAGAGATAATTTACCTTTAAAGGAACTCACTCCTTTGGCAAGTAGTTCCTGTGTTTTTATACCAAAAATATCAGATACACTAGTCCCCAATAATTCACTCCAACCAAAATCAAATATCTCACAAAACCCTTTTGAAGCACTGTGTATCTGTCCTGTGTCTTTTTTTACAACGACTTTATTAGCTCTTTCATTAAAATTGAGTTCAGGGAGTTTTGAAATAGGCAATTCCCCCTCTTTTAATAAAACACCGTAAAAAATATTATTATCGTCAAATGAACGGATTATTTGGCATATTTTATAAGTCTGATGATTAAAAATAAATACACCGCCTGGAAGAATTAATGAAAAATCAATTTTTCTTATTTCATTCTGGAAATCAAAAATATCTTTTTCTGTTGCATTAAAAGAAGAGGATATTATTGACAGAAACTCACCGTTAAAATGTAAAATAAGAAAAGGTTTTTCAGCTGCCTCAAAAAATAATTTCATTCTCTCGTTTAACAGAGAACCAGTAAGGTCAGTACTCATCAGGGCTTATAAGTTTTATATGCACATTAATATATATTTTTTATTTTCTAATGTCAATTTAAATATTTTGCTAATTCTTAATTACTCTAAGTGTGCCTAACACTCTACCTTCGGAAACTAATTGTAGATTATAAATACCAGTAGAAAAATTAGATAATTCAATCTGTTTTTCTTTTGCACCTTTCATTATCTTTCCTTCATAAACAATAGATCCTTTACTATCATACAATATCAGATCTGTATCCTTTTTTACTGGTTCTTCTAATAATAAGGTTGTCTCATCTACAGCAGGATTAGGGTAAACCAAAACTCTGGTGTTTTCAAAATCATCTTCAATACCAGTAAGTATAGAATTTTCATATCCAAAGTCCGGAGCCTTTAATATCTTAGATTGCAACACTTCTCCTGAACTTGTTTGAATAAATACAATAACAGCTAATTCTGAAGGATCATACGCAGCAATTTCCCAATCAAATCTTAAAGACCTTCTTTCTCCCTGTGCCCAGTTAAATCTATATAAGGTTCCAGCGGCACTTGGTAAAAATTCCTTAACAAGATTTGGAATTACATCTCCATTGCTCAATAAGACTTCATTTTCTACAACTACTGTTTGAACATAAATATCCTCAGCAGCCCTATCATATATACTTGTTATATCAATATCAAAAGTTAAAATATACCTTTCATCTGGAACTGGAAAATCGATATCTATTTTAAAATCAGGATCAATTAAACTCCTCGTTAAAACTGTATTTAGCTGCCAGTCTGATGATAACCCGTTGTACACATTTCCATCTATAACTGTTGTCGGAGTTTGTGAGACAGAATAATACAAGCCTCTTGCTCCCTGGTCGGCCTTATTAGCATCATACAGACTATCTGCAGTAGGAATATCTGTAAAATAATGCATCATTAAAATTTCATCACCTACCTGATCCAATCTGTTGATACTTTCCTGAGTACCAGTAAGTACCTCTGGTGCTAGATTTGAAAATTGTTCAACTAAAACATTTCTGCTCCTCTCAAATATTTTAAAGTTATCCAGTGCAAAACCATCAAAATCTGACCCTAAAGGAGGATTTGGCCCAGTCGCAAATGCAACTCTCATCCTTACTGATGGTTGACCAATTAATTCATCTAAATATATTCTTCCTGTTTTCCAATCAACCTCTGAAGTATTCCAGCCATAACTATTGAATCCATCCTGATCGCCAGGCCTTGAAGTCACTTTGTCACTTGTATACCAGTTTATTCCAGATCCGGTTTGACCAAGGACTTCCCAAGTTTCACCTCCATTCAGAGAATATTGAATAACAGCTCCATCCTCACTAAAAAGGTCTGAGAAATAATCGAGACTTAGCATTGGTCTGGTCATATTACTAAAATCAAAGCAAGGACAATTGACCCAGCTATCTTCTGATACAGAAGGTGATCCTGAGGCATTTGTTACCCAGGCTTCATTGTCAATTGGGGTTATTGTTCCAGCTGAAGGTATACCAACTTCCCAACTCACGTTTTCACCTTGTGCAACCCATCCTTCTGTATCAATATTAAAAGTAGCTAAATATGGATCCGCAGGATCATTAACCAAAGTAACTCGTGGTAAAATAAAGATCTCTTGACTTGCGGTATTAATACATCCTTCAGTTGTTTCAACTGTTAATGAAGTGTTATATTTATCTGCTGAAGGATAGGTATATGTCGCATTTTTATTGACTGATTGAGTACCATCACCGAATTCCCATAACCATCTTACTATTTCCTGATCTGGTAATGATACTGATGGTGTAAATATTGATTGATCTCCATTACAGACCCTTGAAACAAGAAAATCTATAACAGGAACTTCTCCAACTTTAATACTTTTTGTCCCAGTACTGGTACATCCTCTGGATGTTGTTGTAGTAAGTGTCACATCGTAAGTCCCTGCACTATTATATAAATGATCAGGGTCTTGTCTATTATCATTCATTGATTCGTCTCCAAATTCCCATGTCCATGAAACCAATCCTTCACTAAATGGTGATGGTTCAATCGAAGAAGCATCCTGGAATAATACCGGATCACTAACACATTGGTCGGAAACTGAAAAGTCAACTTGCGGCGTACCAAAAACAAAAACGTCTTTTGTTAATTGATTTGTAGCATTGTTTTCGTTGGTATAAGTATATGTGACCTGGTGAATACCAGTACCGGCAGCAGTTGGATCAAAAAAGAATTCTCCGTTTATTTCAATTACATTGGCGCCATCAAAGAATCCTACTGTGTTAGGAGGCGTATTAGCATCGTAATTAATTTGATCAGCTAAGGGTGAACCAACTAACAGTTGAAGTCCTTCATTACTACATACAACAGGATTGCCAGAAGCATCTACTGTACTATCTCCTACAAAGAAATTAATTGGGGTCAGAGCATTTATAAATACAGTTTGTGTTGTACTGTTGGTGCATCCTTTTCCATCTGTAAATGTATAAGTAATATCATTTAGACCTAAAGTAGCATTTGTACCTGTATTTGGATTAGGATCAAAAATATTTGTTCCAAAATCAACACCATTGAAAAGGAAATTACCACCTGTATTAAATGGGGTTAATTCAACTGGTGGATCATTTTCTGCTAGTTCAGAAGGCAATCCACTGAAACTCGCATTTGGCAGATCATTAATAATTACCAATACCTGATCTATAACCGCCCCGCATGGCCCTGCAGGATCATTGGTAGTTAAAGTCAATATCACCTGTCCGGCATCTATCTCTGCCTGGGTTGGAGTATAAGTTAATGCCTCAGAAAATAAATTCGAAGGAGAAAATCCTCCAGTACCGCTTGGTGATGACCAATATGCCTCTGTTGCGGAGCCTCCAATACTTCCTTGAAGATTGAAAACCTGATCACGGCAGATTTGCGAATCATTACCTGCAAATACTTCAGGAGCATCATTAACCGTAATATTTACTGACTGAGGAGCGCTTTGACACCCTCTGCTATCTGTAACCACAACAGTATAAGTGTTTACTCCTACCTGGGCAATTACATTATTCGGGTTAGCAACAGCAGAACTAAAGTTATCCGGGCCGGTCCAGTTATAGTTATAAGATCCGGAACCACCAGATGCTGTAGGAGATCCTCCTAATGTAACTCCTGTTCCTTCACATAATACCTGATCATTTCCTGCATCGGCTATTAATTCAGGATTTACAGTAACAAAAGCAGTTATTGGTGTACCCGCACAACCATTTGATATTGGAGTTATTTCATATTGAACTCCAGCTGCATTATTGCCAGAATTAAATAGTGTCTGCTGAATCACATTACCAGTACCATCTGTTGCGCCAGTTATATTTGCCTCAGCAGTAGAAGTCCAAGAGTAGGTGGTGCCTGCAACATTATTAGGATTTGACAGTGTAATATTTGTTGATGTACCATTACAAATGGACTCTGCTGAAGGTAATGCTCCAACCGTTGGAATAGGTTTAACTGTAACTGTTATATCATATGGCATTCCCTGGCAACCATTATAACTTGGTATTATTGTATAAACAACATCACCAGAAACATTTGAATTATTTTGCAATAGCTGGGAAATAACTGTACCCGAGCCGTCTGTTGCACCAGAAATATTAGCATCAGAGGTAACAGTCCAATTGAATACTACCCCTGAAATTGATCTTGTCTCTATTAATTGGATATTAGTAGTTTCATTTCCGCAAATCTCATAGCTCTGCGAAGCAGATGTTACATTTACTTCCGGATTCACAACTACTACGTACTCTCTTGGTGGTCCCGCACATCCGTTCACTATTGGTGTTATTGTATAAACTACTGATCCTTGAACCGCACCGGTATTTACAGGTGAATCGCTAATCACGCCACTTCCACTTACTGATATGCTGGCTGGATCAATCGTTCCGTTAATAGATGATGTCCAATTAAAAGTAGTTCCTGCTACTGATGAAACTGGATTAAAATTTAATTGATCATTACTACAAATTTCATCAGATAATTCAGATATAGAGTTAGTAATAGTTGGTAAAGGACTAACTGTTACTGTTGTTGTTTCTGTGGAAGTATTATTACACCCGTTTGCGGAAACACTGAAAATGTATTCAACAGTGACCGGATTTGTAGTGTTATTATTTAAACTTTCCACTACTCCACTTGCTGAAGTAAAGGTCTCTCCTCCCGTATAACTACCAGTCAATCCATTATAATTAACTGACTGCAAGGTGATCGTTGCTCCAGTTACTCCACTTAATACATTGATTTTTACAGATTCCCCGCTACAGATGTCCGGTGTATTATTGGTCACGGTCAAGTCTGGAGTAGGATTAACTGTAACTGATTCGGTAATCGTTGTTCCGGTACATCCGTTTCCACTAACTGTGAATACATAATCGATGGTGACCGGTGTTAATCCACCATTGGTTAATGTCTCTGTAACCGCATCTCCGTAAGTGAATGTTCCTCCTGTACCATAAGAACCACCAGTCAGACCATTATAATTTACTGCTGCAAGACTGATAGTAGCACCTGTGGTCGTTCCCGATAATTGAATATCTGTTGTTTCTCCGCTACAGATGTCCGGTGTATTATTGGTTACAGCAAGATCCGGTATCGGATTCACAATTACACTCGCAGTTTGAATTGCTGGATTATCACAACCATTAGCTGATACCGCAAATGAATATTCCACAGTCACCGGTGCAGTTGTGGTATTAGAAAGGTTCTCTATCAAATTACTTGGTGAAGTAAAGGTCTCTCCTCCAGTATAACTACCAGTCAATCCATTATAATTAACTGACTGCAAGGTGATCGTTGCACCAGCTACTCCACTTAATACATTGATTTTTACAGATTCCCCGCCACAGATGTCCGGTGTATTATTGGTCACGGTCAAGTCTGGAGTAGGATTAACTGTAACTGATTCGGTAATCGTTGTTCCGGTACATCCGTTTCCACTAACTGTGAATACATAATCGATGGTGATCGGTGTTAATCCACCATTGGTTAATGTCTCTGTAACCGCATCTCCGTAAGTGAATGTTCCTCCTGTACCATAAGAACCACCAGTCAGACCATTATAATTTACTGCTGCAAGACTGATTGTAGTACCTGTGGTCGTTCCCGATAATTGAATATCTGTTGTTTCTCCATTACAGATGTCCGGTGTATTATTGGTTACAGCAAGATCCGGTATCGGATTCACAATTACACTCGCAGTTTGAATTGCTGGATTATCACAACCATTAGCTGATACCGCAAATGAATATTCCACAGTCACCGGTGCAGTTGTGGTATTAGAAAGGTTCTCTATCAAATTACTTGGTGAAGTAAAGGTCTCTCCTCCCGTATAACTACCAGTCAATCCATTATAATTAACTGACTGCAAGGTGATCGTTGCTCCAGTTACTCCACTTAATACATTGATTTTTACAGATTCCCCGCTACAGATGTCCGGTGTATTATTGGTCACGGTCAAGTCTGGAGTAGGATTAACTGTAACTGATTCGGTAATCGTTATTCCGGTACATCCGTTTCCACTAACTGTGAATACATAATCGATGGTGACCGGTGTTAATCCACCATTGGTTAATGTCTCTGTAACCGCATCTCCGTAAGTGAATGTTCCTCCTGTACCATAAGAACCACCTGTCAGACCATTATAATTTACTGCTGCAAGACTGATAGTAGCACCTGTGGTCGTTCCCGATAATTGAATATCTGTTGTTTCTCCTCTACAGATGTCCGGTGTATTATTGGTTACTATAAGCTCTGGAGTTGGATTTACAGTAATTGTTACTTCTATACTATTACCTGTACATCCCTCTTCACTTTCTGGTGAAACTGTATATGTTACGGTTTGTGGTGAAGAACCCGAATTAAATAATATCTGATTTAAAGAATTCCCAAATCCCGATGTTGCTCCTGATATATCAGCTCCACTTGAACTAACTATCCAGGAATAACTAACGGGAGAAACACCATTATCTGTTGAAAATGAAATATTTGTTTGTTCTCCACTACATATAGTTTCATTGACCGGAGTTGCTATTACATTAGGTAAAGGATTCACGGTCACTGTTGGTGTGCCACTCACATTGCTCGTCGTCGAACAAGATGAAGAGTTGGCCGTGATACTCGTGATACTATACGTTGCTGTTGCTGTCGGGGTGATTGTTTCTACATGCCCATTACTGATCCCTGTTAAGGTCACCGGAGTGGTGCCCTCGGTATAAGTCACATCGTAGGTAGTCGAAGAGCCCGCAAGGGTAAAGCTCAGGTTCACACTCTCCCCGGCACAGATCGCCGAGGCATCAGCAGACAGGTTGCCACTCACTTGTGGTGATACAGTTACGGTCGCACTGCCCGTTGGTGTTGGATCACTACATCCGTTGTCATCCGTCACACTGACTAATGTATAAGTCGTCGTTGTTGATGGAGAGACACTCACTGTCGCCCCATCGGTAATATTATTTGCTGTAAAGTTGGTCGTACCATCGGTATACACCACATCAAATGGTGCTGTTCCAGCAGCAAAGTTAAAGGTCAAATTCGTTGAGCCACCGGCACATACGGTTGCTCCACCTGAAAGACTGCCATCCGGTAGTGGATTCACGGTCACTGTTGGTGTGCCACTCACATTGCTCGTCGTCGAACAAGATGAAGAGTTGGCCGTGATACTCGTGATACTATAAGTAGCCGTTGCTGACGGGGTGATTGTTTCTATATGCCCATTACTGATTCCTGTTAAGGTCACCGGAGTGGTGCCATCGGTATAAGTAACATCGTAGGTAGTCGAAGAGCCTGATAAGGTGAAGCTTAGATCAACTGATTCACCAGCACAGATCGCCGAGGCATCAGCAGACAGGTTGCCACTCACTTGTGGTGATACAGTTACGGTCGCACTGCCCGTTGGTGTTGGATCACTACATCCGTTGTCATCCGTCACACTGACTAATGTATAAGTCGTCGTTGTTGATGGAGAGACACTCACTGTCGTCCCATCGGTGATATTATTTGCTGTAAAGTTGGTCGTGCCATCGGTATACACCACATCAAATGGTGCCGTACCAGCAGCAAAGTTAAAGGTCAAATTCGTTGAGCCACCGGCACATACGGTTGCCCCGCCCGATAGACTGCCATCCGGTAGTGGATTCACGGTCACTGTTGGTGTGCCACTCACATTGCTCGTCGTCGAACAAGATGAAGAGTTGGCCGTGATACTCGTGATACTATAAGTAGCCGTTGCTGACGGGGTGATTGTTTCTATATGCCCATTACTGATTCCTGTTAAGGTCACCGGAGTGGTGCCATCGGTATAAGTCACATCATACGTTGTCGAAGATCCTGATAAGGTGAAGCTTAGATCAACTGATTCACCAGCACAGATCGCCGAGGCATCAGCAGACAGGTTGCCACTCACTTGTGGTGATACAGTTACGGTCGCACTGCCCGTTGGTGTTGGATCACTACATCCGTTGTCATCCGTCACACTGACTAATGTATAAGTCGTCGTTGTTGATGGAGAGACACTCACTGTCGCCCCATCGGTGATATTATTTGCTGTAAAGTTGGTCGTACCATCGGTATACACCACATCAAATGGTGCTGTTCCAGCAGCAAAGTTAAAGGTCAAATTCGTTGAGCCTCCGGCACATACGGTTGCTCCGCCCGATAGACTGCCATCCGGTAGTGGATTCACGGTCACTGTTGGTGTGCCACTCAGGTTAGAAGTAGTCGTACATCCTGAAGCATTTGCGGTAATGCTGGTCAGGCTATAAATAGCCGCTGCTGACGGGGTGATTGTTTCTACATGCCCATTACTGATTCCTGTTAAGGTCACCGGAGTGGTGCCATCGGTATAAGTCACATCATACGTTGTCGAAGATCCTGATAAGGTGAAGCTTAGATCAACTGATTCACCAGCACAGATCGCCGAGGCATCAGCAGACAGGTTGCCACTCACTTGTGGTGATACAGTTACGGTCGCACTGCCCGTTGGTGTTGG